>NZ_VUMG01000009.1 GCF_009696315.1 Cutibacterium porci | reverse complement strand
AGGTAAATCCGCTTCCGCAAACGACAGTACCCCGGAGGTGTATTTCTTAACGTAAGGCGATGCGTCAATCAGCTCCCGGACTTCTTCCGGCTTCCCCTGCAGGACGGTGGCGCCTTCACGCTGCCGGTCTTTACCCAGCAGATAGTCCACCGGCCCGGCGCCACCGCCGCGGCCGCGCGGATGAAATTTAACGATCATCGTCCGTTCCTTTCTCAAGAACGGCGTGCCGCAGCCGCTCAAGGCCGGCATCGATGGCCATCAGCGCCGCCACAATCTGTACCCTGTCATGGCCGGTGCCGCCGCCGGCGTTAACACGGCGGGCTATCTGGTTCAGGTTATTGCCCATGCCGGCAAGCTGGCGCAGCAGCGCCGGCGAGAGTGAGGGGAGCTTTCCGGAACGTGCCGGCTTTTCGTCCAGGCAGATCTGCCGCATCCACGCCGCCAGCTGCCTGCCGTCACAGCGCTCGAGCAGCCGCCGGTGCTCGTCCTCCGTCACCCACATGGTGAGCATCTTGCTCCGTTTCTCTGACAAACCGGCCTCCTGATAACGCCGGGACGGGCGGGAAAGCCTTTCCCGGTCGGCGCGGGGTTGGACAAGCCGCAGGCGCGTCAGGCTGTTGGCGGGTTTCGGGGTGCAGCCCTGAACCAGTCACGAGCGCTAGCGGAGTGTATACTGGCTTACTATGTTGGCACGGATGCGAGTGTCAGTGAAGTGCTTCATGTGGCAGGAGAAAAATGCAGCAGCGGAGCGTCAGCAGAATATGTGATACAGAATATATTCCGCTTCCTCGCTCACTGACTCGCTGCGCTCGGTCGTTCGGCTGCGGCGAGCGGGACGGGCTTACGGATGGATCAGAAATTTCCTGGGGGATGCCAGGAAGATACTTAACGAAGAAAGCATAAGGCCGCGCCAAAGCCGTTTTTCCATAGGCTCCGCCCCCCTGACAAGCATCACAGAATCTGACGCTCAAATCAGTGGTGGCGAAACCCGATGCGGCTTAAAGATACCAGGCGTTTCCCCCTGGTGGCTCCCTCGTGCTCCCCCGCATTCCTGCCTTTCGGTTTACCGGTGTCACTCCGCTGTTATGGCCGCGGTTTCTCATTCCACGCCTGACACTCAGTTCCGGGAAGGCAGTTCGCTCCAGGATGGACTGTATGCACGAACCCCCCGTTCAGTCCGACCGCTGCGCCTTATCCGGTAACTATCAACTTGAGTCCAACCCGGAAAGACACGACTAATCGCCATTGGCAACGGCCATTGGCAAACAGGATGTGCGAGAGATGTCTCAAGAGTTCTTGAAGTGGCGGCCTTAGTGAGGCTACACTGAAAGGACAAATTTGGTGACATGTCTCGCACAAGACTGTTACCACGGTTAGGGGATCTGCCAGGATTACCTAACCTTCGAAAAACCACCTGCCAGGGTGGTTTTTTCGTTTACAGGGCAAGAGATTACGCGCGGAAAAAAAGGATCTCAAGAAGATCCTTTATAAATTAGACATCCAACCTCACAAAGAGGAATACTTAAATCATCTTGGTATATGTATCGGCCGGATTACATCTCATATAAGCCTCCTCCCCGCCTGACACCACACTTTGACCATAGCACCTCGCGCCTAACTCGATATACAGCCCACCATCAAGCCTCTTTTCACATAAAAAATGACCTATAGTTAGATGGTTAGTGACCAAAACTGATATGGATAAAAGGAGCTGGCTTTGAAAAAGATTTTTGTTTCAGTGTTCGCAGCGGCAGTTGCGCTTTCAGCCCTCACCGGCTGCACGCGCACAAGCTATGCCATACACACCAATGACGGTCGCACTATTGTCAGCGACGGCAAACCTAAAGAATCAGACTCAGGCCTGCTTGGCTATACAGACGCGAATGGTGTCAAACAGCAGATCAATAAAACCGACGTTAAAGAAGTCTCCGAAATTCCGCACTGAGCATCTTCTCCGAAAAAGGCCGCTAATGTGGCCTTTTTCTTTACCTGTGGTTCTCCGCCAAAATCCCAGCAAATTGCATCACCAAAGCTAAAAGCTTTCAGGGTTGTCTAAAA
>NZ_VUMG01000008.1 GCF_009696315.1 Cutibacterium porci | reverse complement strand
CAGCTCTCGACCTGCGGCGAGCAGAGACGCCGCTGCGTGAAGGTGAACCCGGAAGCGGGACGGTTCGGAGAGGATTCGAGCTGGATGATACTGGCGGGGAAATAGCACATGACGGAGCTGGAAAAACAGTTGCTGAGCGCATTAGAGCAGCTACAGCAGGACTACTCGAAAAGGCTGGACGAGTGGGAGAGCGCCTTCGCGGAATGGCGGACGATGTCTGGTCTTATGCAACGGGAGAACGCAGCGCTGAGCGAGCGCGTCACGGGCTTGAGCAGGCAGGTGCAGAGTTTGAGCGAGCAGCTGCGCCGGTTGTCGAGCGACTGAATGCCGTCGAGCTGCACCGGGAGCAGGAGCGCGTGGTGCAGCATCAGAAAGCGCTGGAGCTGGAGCGATCTCAGCGACAGCGGACGTATAACAGCCCTTCACTGTGATAACCTGATAAAACGGGGCTTTCGGTGGACATCTGCGCTGAAAGCCGGAGCCATTCACCCGACTGCATAGCCATGCAGCCGGGTGAAATTTATCTGGCGCAGAATGCGCGGTTTAGCGGAGAGTTTGCTGCCGGTTTTACCGGGCTGACGCCGCATTTGTTCCGAACCCGTCCGGGGCGGTGCTGATAAGGGATGTTATGGTAAATGCGGCATTTTTTATTATATGGAGTGTATTTTTATGAGAATTAAAAAGCCTCACCTTCGTCCGATAGTCATAACCTTGTCCGTTGGTGGGATTTTGTTAACTTCTATTTTTCTGATTGCCGTTATTATGGTTTTTCAGCGCGAAAATATAGAAAAAGATTTGCTTGATGCTAATTCATCGTACGCTATGAAAATGTCAGATGTAATGAGTGGTTATATTGAAATGGCTCAAGGTGAATTAGCATATGGAGCAAAAAAAATAAAATCAACTAATGATATTGACTCACTTAAAGATGAGGCGGATAGGTTAAGATTGCAGTCTGGTATGTTTAATTCAGTTTTTGTTGTTAGTAATGATGCTGTTGTTCTGGCGACTTCGCCAGAATCTCTTGATTTAGTTGGTACCCGCTTGAATTCAAGTGCCAACAAATTGGCGATTGAGGAAAAGAAACCATTCATATCTTCACCGTTCAAATCAGTTACTGGGAATTTGATTATTTTGTTGTCACATCCTATTTATGATAAGAATGGCAATTACATAGGGCATGTCGGTGGGTCTATATATCTAAAAAAACATAGTTTATTTAGCGATGTTTTGAGCAGGCATTTTTTCAAGAGCGACACTGAAATTAGCATTGTTAGTGATGATGGAACTGTGATCTTTAATAACGATAACAGTGCTGTTGGTCGGCCCATGGTTATGTCTGATGATTTGAAATCAAAGTTAACGGAGTCTGATAGAGGTGAGGGGGAATTTTTTTTTTCGGGGAATAGATATCTTCTGGGTTATGCTCATGTGAAAAATACTGCTTGGAATGTGTTGGTTTATAGCCATGCTGAAAGCGCGACTACTATTCTTATTACTTATGCTAAAAGTGTACTTGTTCTGCTAATTGTAATAATTATTGCATTTTCACTTCTTTCATATTTCATTGCCTCCCGTATTTCACTTCCTTTAGAAAAGCTTGCTATATCTACCAATGCTAAAGATATAGGGGCTTCGTTAGTTTATATTAAAGCTATCAATGCTTGGTATGCCGAAGCTGATCGACTTAAAAAGGCACTTTTTACGCATGTTAAGGTAATGATGGAAAGGGTTGATTCTTTAAATGAGGTGGCGCTTAAAGATCCCCTTACCGGCGTGAACAATAGATTGGGGTTTTCAACTAAAATACAGAATAACAAGTATGGGGCAGGAGCTTCAGTTATTGCTATTGATGTTGATTTTTTTAAAAAAATAAATGATAGTTTCGGGCATGGGGTCGGAGATGAGGTGCTTGTTTCTTTGGCTCAGATTATTAAGTCTTGTTGCCGTAGTGAAGATATTATTTGTCGGTTTGGTGGAGAAGAGTTTGTTGTTTTTCTGCCGAATACATCTGTGGTAACAGCGGAGTGTGTTGCGGAGCGTATTAGGAGTGTTATTGAACGTACTGTTTTCCCTAATAACTTGCGTGTCACCGTATCTGCTGGTGTGGCAACACAAGATGATCCTCTTGGTGGGATCGATTTTTTGCTGAAAAATGCTGACGATGCTCTTTATCAAGCTAAGAGAGAGGGGCGTAATAAAGTGATTGTATATATCGCTATTTGAGTTTTTTTGATGACGCTTTTTTCTCTTGTTTGCCGTTTTTTTTTT
>NZ_VUMG01000007.1 GCF_009696315.1 Cutibacterium porci | reverse complement strand
GCGGGTGCGCACGGCCGTCGGGAAGAGGGTAGCAACCAGGATCGCCAGTTGAGGCCACAGAGTTATAGCTGAGTGGGAAACGATGTGGGAAGGCACAGACAGCCAGGATGTTGGCTTAGAAGCAGCCATCATTTAAAGAAAGCGTAATAGCTCACTGGTCGAGTCGGCCTGCGCGGAAGATGTAACGGGGCTAAACCATGCACCGAAGCTGCGGCAGCGACACTATGTGTTGTTGGGTAGGGGAGCGTTCTGTAAGCCGTTGAAGGTGTGCTGTGAGGCATGCTGGAGGTATCAGAAGTGCGAATGCTGACATAAGTAACGATAAAGCGGGTGAAAAGCCCGCTCGCCGGAAGACCAAGGGTTCCTGTCCAACGTTAATCGGGGCAGGGTGAGTCGACCCCTAAGGCGAGGCCGAAAGGCGTAGTCGATGGGAAACAGGTTAATATTCCTGTACTTGGTGTTACTGCGAAGGGGGGACGGAGAAGGCTATGTGAGCCTGGCGACGGTTGTCCAGGTCCAAGTATGTAGGCTGATGGTTTAGGCAAATCCGGACCATCTTAAGGCTGAGATACGATGTCGAGCTACTACGGTAGTGAAGTCATTGATGCCATGCTTCCGGGAAAAGCTTCTAAGCTTCAGATTATAAGAAATCGTACCCCAAACCGACACAGGTGATCAGGTAGAGAATACCAAGGCGCTTGAGAGAACTCGGGTGAAGGAACTAGGCAAAATGGTGCCGTAACTTCGGGAGAAGGCACGCTGATATGTAGGTGAAGTGATTTACTCATGGAGCTGAAATCAGTCGAAGATACCAGCTGGCTGCAACTGTTTATTAAAAACACAGCACTGTGCAAACACGAAAGTGGACGTATACGGTGTGACGCCTGCCCGGTGCCGGAAGGTTAATTGATGGGGTTAGACTTCGGTCGAAGCTCTTGATCGAAGCCCCGGTAAACGGCGGCCGTAACTATAACGGTCCTAAGGTAGCGAAATTCCTTGTCGGGTAAGTTCCGACCTGCACGAATGGCGTAATGATGGCCAGGCTGTCTCCACCCGAGACTCAGTGAAATTGAACTCGCTGTGAAGATGCAGTGTACCCGCGGCAAGACGGAAAGACCCCGTGAACCTTTACTATAGCTTGACACTGAACATTGAGCCTTGATGTGTAGGATAGGTGGGAGGCTTTGAAGCGTGGACGCCAGTCTGCGTGGAGCCAACCTTGAAATACCACCCTTTAATGGCTGGTGTTCTAACGTAGACCCGTAATCCGGGTTGCGGACAGTGTCTGGTGGGTAGTTTGACTGGGGCGGTCTCCTCCCAAAGAGTAACGGAGGAGCACGAAGGTTGGCTAATCCTGGTCGGACATCAGGAGGTTAGTGCAATGGCATAAGCCAGCTTGACTGCGAGCGTGACGGCGCGAGCAGGTGCGAAAGCAGGTCATAGTGATCCGGTGGTTCTGAATGGAAGGGCCATCGCTCAACGGATAAAAGGTACTCCGGGGATAACAGGCTGATACCGCCCAAGAGTTCATATCGACGGCGGTGTTTGGCACCTCGATGTCGGCTCATCACATCCTGGGGCTGAAGTAGGTCCCAAGGGTATGGCTGTTCGCCATTTAAAGTGGTACGCGAGCTGGGTTTAGAACGTCGTGAGACAGTTCGGTCCCTATCTGCCGTGGGCGCTGGAGAATTGAGGGGGGCTGCTCCTAGTACGAGAGGACCGGAGTGGACGCATCACTGGTGTTCGGGTTGTCATGCCAATGGCACTGCCCGGTAGCTAAATGCGGAAGAGATAAGTGCTGAAAGCATCTAAGCACGAAACTTGCCCCGAGATGAGTTCTCCCTGAGACTTTAAGTCTCCTGAAGGAACGTTGAAGACGACGACGTTGATAGGTCGGGTGTGTAAGCGCAGCGATGCGTTGAGCTAACCGATACTAATGAACCGTGAGGCTTAACCTTACAACGCCGAAGCTGTTTTGGCGAAGAGAGACAGACACGATTTTCAGCCTGATACAGATTAACAGAATTTGCCTGGCGGCTTTAGCGCGGTGGTCCCACCTGACCCCATGCCGAACTCAGAAGTGAAACGCCGTAGCGCCGATGGTAGTGTGGGGTCTCCCCATGTGAGAGTAGGACATCGCCAGGCTTCAAATTATGAGAGCCCGTTCAATGAACGGGCTTTTATTTCGCTCAAGCTGATTGTAATGTGAGCGACGTCAACAGAAAGTTTTTACTTTTTAATCGATTGATAAAAAAGATGAAAATTTTGTCTTGACTGAATATCAGAAAAGCGTAGTATACGCAGCCTGACTTGCTGAAGCGTTTAACGCTAAGGCATTGAAAGTCAACGTTCTTTAACAATTTGACCATGCAATCTGTGTGGGCACTCACTGAATAGTTAAGTCGAAAGATTTATCAATAAACTGAGTGACCAATACAAAATGACCCAATCTATTTATAGAGACGATTATTTTGGCACAGTTATTTAATTATCATTCTTTGAATGATAAAAAGCTTTAATTTACTACGGTATTTAAAGTCAGTATTTATTGAGCCGTCTCGAAAGTGACAACAAAACTTTAATTGAAGAGTTTGATCATGG
>NZ_VUMG01000006.1 GCF_009696315.1 Cutibacterium porci | reverse complement strand
CTTTGGGATAACTTCAGGAAACTGGGGCTAATACCGGATAGGAACTCTTGCTGCATGGTGGGGGTTGGAAAGTTTCGGCGGTTGGGGATGGACTCGCGGCTTATCAGCTTGTTGGTGGGGTAGTGGCTTACCAAGGCTTTGACGGGTAGCCGGCCTGAGAGGGTGACCGGCCACATTGGGACTGAGATACGGCCCAGACTCCTACGGGAGGCAGCAGTGGGGAATATTGCACAATGGGCGGAAGCCTGATGCAGCAACGCCGCGTGCGGGATGACGGCCTTCGGGTTGTAAACCGCTTTCGCCTGTGACGAAGCGTGAGTGACGGTAATGGGTAAAGAAGCACCGGCTAACTACGTGCCAGCAGCCGCGGTGATACGTAGGGTGCGAGCGTTGTCCGGATTTATTGGGCGTAAAGGGCTCGTAGGTGGTTGATCGCGTCGGAAGTGAAATCTTGGGGCTTAACCCTGAGCGTGCTTTCGATACGGGTTGACTTGAGGAAGGTAGGGGAGAATGGAATTCCTGGTGGAGCGGTGGAATGCGCAGATATCAGGAGGAACACCAGTGGCGAAGGCGGTTCTCTGGACCTTTCCTGACGCTGAGGAGCGAAAGCGTGGGGAGCGAACAGGCTTAGATACCCTGGTAGTCCACGCTGTAAACGGTGGGTACTAGGTGTGGGGTCCATTCCACGGATTCCGTGCCGTAGCTAACGCTTTAAGTACCCCGCCTGGGGAGTACGGCCGCAAGGCTAAAACTCAAAGGAATTGACGGGGCCCCGCACAAGCGGCGGAGCATGCGGATTAATTCGATGCAACGCGAAGAACCTTACCTGGGTTTGACATGGATCGGGAGTGCTCAGAGATGGGTGCGCCTCTTTTGGGGCTGGTTCACAGGTGGTGCATGGCTGTCGTCAGCTCGTGTCGTGAGATGTTGGGTTAAGTCCCGCAACGAGCGCAACCCTCGTTCACTGTTGCCAGCACGTTATGGTGGGGACTCAGTGGAGACCGCCGGGGTCAACTCGGAGGAAGGTGGGGATGACGTCAAGTCATCATGCCCCTTATGTCCAGGGCTTCACGCATGCTACAATGGCCGGTACAAAGAGTTGCGAGCTTGTGAGAGTGAGCGAATCTCGGAAAGCCGGTCTCAGTTCGGATTGGGGTCTGCAACTCGACCTCATGAAGTCGGAGTCGCTAGTAATCGCAGATCAGCAACGCTGCGGTGAATACGTTCCCGGGGCTTGTACACACCGCCCGTCAAGTCATGAAAGTCGGTAACACCCGAAGCCGGTGGCCTAACTGTTGGGGGAGCCGTCGAAGGTGGGACTGGTAATTAGGACTAAGTCGTAACAAGGTAGCCGTACCGGAAGGTGCGGCTGGATCACCTCCTTTCTAAGGAGTTTTTTGTGAGTGGAGTGTTGGCGTCCTGCCTGTGTGGGTGGGGTTGAGGGCATACTGTTGGGGTTCTGGGGTATCACATGTGTGGTGGCCTGGTGCGGTGCCATGGTGCGTGCGTGAGTGTGTGGTGTGGTGGTCCGTGTGGTGGTTGAGAACTGTATAGTGGATGCGAGCATCTTTGTTTTTTGTGTGACTTGTGTTGTGCAAGTTGTGTAGTGCGATCGGTGGATGCCTTGGCACCAAGAGCCGATGAAGGACGTTGTGACCTGCGATAAGCCCTGGGGAGTTGGTGAACGAGCTGTGATCCGGGGGTGTCCGAATGGGGAAACCTGGAATGTCCGGAGTTGTGTCCGGTGACCCTGCCCTGAATGTATAGGGGTGTGGGAGGTAACGCGGGGAAGTGAAACATCTTAGTACCCGTAGGAAGAGAAAACAAGTGTGATTCCGTGAGTAGTGGCGAGCGAAAGCGGAGGAGGCTAAACCGTGTGTGTGTTCAAGCCGGCAGGTGTTGCATGTGCGGGGTTGTGGGGGCCTTGTGGTTCTGCTGCCGCAGGATTGGCCAGTGAGAAATGTTGCGTGAAGGTGAAGCGTCTGGGAAGGCGTACCGGAGTGGGTGAGAGTCCCGTAACTGTGAGCGTGGCACTGGTGTGGGGTTGCCCCAAGTAGCGTGGGACTCGTGGAATTTCGCGTGAATCTGGCGGGACCACCCGTCAAGCCTAAATACTCCTTGGTGACCGATAGTGGATGAGTACCGTGAGGGAAGGGTGAAAAGTACCCCGGGAGGGGAGTGAAATAGTACCTGAAACCGGTCGCATGCAAGCCGTCAGAGCCTTGTGGGGTGATGGCGTGCCTTTTGAAGAATGAGCCTGCGAGTTAGTGATGCGTGGCGAGGTTAACCCGTGGTGGGGGAGTCGTAGCGAAAGCGAGTCCGATAAGGGCGTGAGTCGCGTGTTCTAGACCCGAAGCGGTGTGATCTATCCATGGCCAGGATGAAGCGTCGGTAAGACGTCGTGGAGGTCCGAACCCACTTCAGTTGAAAATGGAGGGGATGAGTTGTGGATAGGGGTGAAAGGCCAATCAAACACCGTGATAGCTGGTTCTCCCCGAAATGCATTTAGGTGCAGCGTTGCGTGGTTCTTGTCGGAGGTAGAGCACTGGATGGTCTAGGGGGCTTATCGGCTTACCGAAATCAGCCAAACTCCGAATGCCGGCAAGTGTGAGCGTGGCAGTGAGACGGCGGGGGATAAGCTTCGTCGTCGAGAGGGAAACAGCCCAGATCATCAGCTAAGGCCCCTAAGTGGTGACTCAGTGGAAAAGGATGTGGAGTTGCGTAGACAACCAGGAGGTTGGCTTGGAAGCAGCCATCCTTGAAAGAGTGCGTAATAGCTCACTGGTCAAGTGATTCCGCGCCGACAATGTAGCGGGGCTTAAGTTATCCGCCGAAGCTGTGGCAACCGTATGGTTGGGTAGGGGAGCGTCGTGTCAGTGGTGAAGCTGCCGGGTGACTGTGTGGTGGAGTTGACGCGAGTGAGAATGCAGGCATGAGTAGCGTGTGACGGGTGGGAATCCCGTCCGCCGATTATCCAAGGGTTCCAGGGTCAAGTTTGTCTGCCCTGGGTGAGTCGGGTCCTAAGGCGAGGCCGACAGGCGTAGTCGATGGGTAACCAGTTGATATTCTGGTACCGGCGTGTCAGCGTCCGTGTCGAGGTGTGTGATGCTAAGCATGCGAGTCTGCCGTGGGGGTGTCTTTGATGCTTCTGTGGTTGGGTGAGTGTGTGAACCGATCATGTAGTAGGCAAGCTGCGGAGGGACGCAGGGAGGTAGCTCATCCCCGGCGATGGTTGTCCGGGGCTAAATGTGTGGACTGTCTGGTAGGTAAATCCGCTGGGCGTTGTAGTTGAGGCATGATGGCGAGCCTGCTGTGTGTGGGTGAGTGAGTGATCCTGTACTGTCGAGAAAAGCTTCGTGAGCGAGGTGGCATGTCCGCCCGTACCCTAAACCGACACTGGTGGATAGGTAGAGTATACCGAGGCGATCGAGTGAATCGTGGTGAAGGAACTCGGCAAAATGCCCCCGTAACTTTGGGATAAGGGGGACCTGAGCTGTGGCCCGCTTGTGCGGTGTGGTTGCGGTGAGGGGCGCAGAGACCAGGGGGAAACGACTGTTTACCAAAAACACAGGTCCGTGCGAAGTCGTAAGACGATGTATACGGACTGACTCCTGCCCGGTGCTGGAAGGTTAAGGGGAACTGTGAGTTGTTATGCGAAGCGGTGAACTTAAGCCCCAGTAAACGGCGGTGGTAACTATAACCATCCTAAGGTAGCGAAATTCCTTGTCGGGTAAGTTCCGACCTGCACGAATGGAGTAACGATTTCCCTACTGTCTCCACCATGAACTCGGTGAAATTGCATTACGAGTAAAGATGCTCGTTACGCGCAGCAGGACGGAAAGACCCCGGGACCTTTACTATAGTTTGGTATTGGTGATTGGGACGATTTGTGTAGGATAGGTGGGAGACGTTGATACTGTCACGCTAGTGGTGGTGGAGTCGTTGGTGAAATACCACTCTGATTGTTCTGGTTATCTCACTGTGGACCGTGATCCGGTTCAAGGACAGTGCCTGATGGGTAGTTTGACTGGGGCGGTCGCCTCCTAAAAGGTAACGGAGGCGCCCAAAGGTTCCCTCATCCTGGTTGGTAATCAGGTGGTGAGTGTAAGTGCACAAGGGGGCTTGACTGTGAGACTGACAGGTCGAGCAGGGACGAAAGTCGGGACTAGTGATCTGACGGTGGCTTGTGGACGCGCCGTCACTCAACGGATAAAAGGTACCCCGGGGATAACAGGCTGATCTTGCCCGAGCGCTCATAGCGACGGCATGGTTTGGCACCTCGATGTCGGCTCGTCGCATCCTGGGGCTGGAGTCGGTCCCAAGGGTTGGGCTGTTCGCCCATTAAAGCGGCACGCGAGCTGGGTTCAGAACGTCGTGAGACAGTTCGGTCCCTATCCGCTGCGCGCGGAGGAATCTTGAGGAGGGCTGTCTTTAGTACGAGAGGACCGAGACGGACTGACCTCTGGTGTGCCAGTTGTTCTGCCAAGAGCATGGCTGGTTGGCTACGTCGGGTCGTGATAACCGCTGAAAGCATCTAAGCGGGAAGCATGCTCCAAGATAAGGATTCCCATGGTTGATACCGGTAAGGTCCCCGAGAGACGATCGGGTTGATAGGCCAGGCGTGGACGCATCGTAAGGTGTGGAGCTGACTGGTACTAATAGACCGAGGACTTACACACGCAGTGTGTCACGCATATCGCATCCACTATACGGCTCCCAATCCCCACGTCAGGGATCGTGTCGAGTCACAAGCATTCACGCGTGGATGCCCCAAAGATTTTCCGGTGGCCATAGTGGAAGGGTCACACCCGGTCCCATCCCGAACCCGGTCGTTAAGCCTTCCAACGCCGATGGTACTGCACGAGGGATCGTGTGGGAGAGTAGGACGCTGCCGGAATCCATACAATAATGTGGGCCCCACCCCTGACAGGGGGTGGGGCCCACACCCTTTTCACCCCCGCGGGGGGTAGGTGTGTAACCTTTTCAGCCGGGGTGTGCAAGGCGGACACGCTTTTCACCCGCGGGTGGGGTCCAACACGCGCGTGTGCACACACCCACAAGACACGTGCACAGGGGACAGGGGGTGCCCCGCAACCCCCTCACCAACTCCAGACCCTCACTACCGAAACCCACCACCCCAACACCGCGA
>NZ_VUMG01000005.1 GCF_009696315.1 Cutibacterium porci | reverse complement strand
GGGTGGGGTCCAACACGCGCGTGTGCACACACCCACAAGACACGTGCACAGGGGACAGGGGGTGCCCCGCAACCCCCTCACCAACTCCAGACCCTCACTACCGAAACCCACCACCCCAACACCGCGATCGACACACCTCACACCATCGTTGATGCCACTCATACACCAGTAGACGCGTCACTAACCCGCAACATCACCACTCGGCCATCCCTGCGACACACCGAAACAAAACCCGCCTCCTGAAACAATTCCGCGGCCGGATTACCAGCATCAACGCCGACGCTGACCGACCTGATTCCGCTCCTACGGCAGGAGTCCAGGAGGCTTGCTAGCAGGTAGCTGCCGTGGCCTTTTCCACGGTGGTGAGGAGAGATCGCGATCGTCAATTCGGGGATCCCTGGGGCAACGAATCCGTAACCAGGGTCTGTTTCGGGAAGATCACGTATCCACGCGGCACCGATGGGGGTATTAGCGGCCAGACAGATCAGGCCTACCTGATCTGGCGTCCACCCGTTGATGTAATGAGCGATGGCTGGGCTCGTCCGGCATTCCTCGACGTCGAGTGGTCCGTTCACCCCGCCTGCTGCATGCCTGAGGGCATGGATCATGAGTGGTAGATCTGCTGGCGTTGCTCGTCTCGTCGTTGCCATGGCGTCAGAGTATCGACCGGTGACGACGGTGCTTGATAGGCCTGCAAGAATGGCTTTATGGCAACGAGCGCGAAACGTATCAGGGTGAGAAGGATCCCTCGGCGCTCGGCTCCTCGCGTCTTTGCGCGGGGGTGCTTGACTGTCCACTCCATTCTGCCATTTCCACTGTCGGGCTTACCCGTCACGTTCATTGGCTACTGCATCATTAATGGACTGGGTTTTCTTATCGACATGAGTCTATTGGCAGTGTTCTTCCGGGGAGTCAGACTGCCGTATCCAGTTTCGGTGTCTCTGGGTTATGGGCTATCCGCCATCTACTCGTTCTTTGTCAATAGATGGCTGAACTTTCAGTCCCATGGCAGCTTAGGTCGTCAAAGCGGTCGCTACGTCGTGACAATGGTGACTAATTACGTCTGCTTGACCCTTGGGCTGTCATCTTTGCTGGAATACGTTGGTGTTCATTTTGAGCTTGCCAGGCTGACTGCGGCGTGCATCGAGGGGCTTTACGTCTATGTGATGTTGAGCATTTGGGTGTTTCCGAAGTCCGGCAGACGACAATTGGTGTAAAAGGCAGTTCTTTCTGAACTTTCTGCGTGTGATGGTGGCATAGTGGTTGAGCCATCTTATGGAAGAAGGGGAGTATGTCTGACCTATCGAGCTCGTCAGCGTCAGCCCGACAGCCGGGTACCTCAATACGTGAATTGACGCTACGAGGCATAATCCTCGGCGGCCTCATGACGTTGGTTTTTACTGCGGCGAACGTCTATCTCGGGCTCAAGGTCGGTCTGACCTTTGCCACATCTATTCCGGCCGCCGTCATCTCAATGGCCGTATTGCGGCACTTTAAGGGACACTCGGTTGAAGAGAACAACATCGTCCAGACCATCGCTTCGGCGGCTGGAACCTTGTCGGCGATCATCTTCGTCCTCCCCGGCCTCATTATGGTTGGCTGGTGGACGGGATTTCCGTACTGGACCACCCTGGCTATCTGTCTGGTAGGCGGCGTCCTTGGCGTCATGTACTCGATTCCGTTACGCCGAGCCCTCGTCACTGGCTCAGACCTTCCCTACCCTGAGGGCGTTGCCGGAGCCGAGGTGCTTAAGGTCGGCGATTCGGCTGGTGCCGCAGAGGCCAACAAGGTGGGTCTGCGCGTTATCATCGTCGGGTCGCTCGTCTCAGCAGGGTACGCACTGTTGTCGGATCTCAAGCTTGTGAAGTCTGCCCTGACCAAACCCTTCAAAGCTGGTGATAGCAGCGGCTCGATGGTCGGTGTAAGCATGTCGATGGCCCTCATCGGCGTCGGTCACTTGGTTGGCGTCGCCGTTGCTGCAGCCATGCTCGTCGGTCTTATTATTTCGTATGGCGCGATTCTGCCGTGGCGGGTGTCGGGCAAGGTCGGTAGTGACCTCAGCGTCATCCAAGACGTTTTCTCCAGCGATGTTCGCTTCGTCGGTGCTGGCGCTATCGGTGTCGCAGCCATTTGGACCCTTATTAAAGTCATCGGGCCGATTACGAGGGGCATCAGCGATTCCATGCGGTCCTCCAAGACTCGCCACGAGGGCGGGGAGGTTCCGCTGACTGAGCGCGACCTGCCGATTTCTGTCGTCTTGACCGTCGTCCTGATCTCGATGATTCCGATTGGCTTGCTGCTGTGGGGGTTTGCCCGCGACATGGTCGTCTCGCGGTCTATGACCGGTGTCATTGTTGTGAGCTTGGTCTTCATTTTGTTGGTCGGTTTGGCCGTTGCTTCGGTGTGTGGCTACATGGCTGGCCTTATTGGCGCATCGAACAGCCCGATCTCTGGTGTCGGCATTCTTGTCGTCTTGGTAGCTGCGCTGCTCATTAAGCTCACGTATGGCACCGTGGGTGGCGATGAGACAGTCAAGCTCGTGGCCTACACCTTGTTCACCGCATCTATCGTCTTTGGTATCGCCACGATCTCGAATGACAATTTGCAGGACCTGAAAACAGGCCAGCTGGTCGGTTCGACGCCGTGGAAGCAGCAGATTGCGCTCATCATTGGCGTCATCTTTGGTTCAGCGATCATTCCGCCGGTGATGCAGCTCATGCAGACGGCCTTTGGTTTCCAAGGCGCTCCGGGTGCTGGCCCAGATGCTCTCCAGGCGCCGCAAGCTACTCTTATTTCCTCGCTCGCTACCGGTGTTTTCGGTGGGTCCCTTGACTGGGGACTTATGGGGATTGGTGCCTTGGTAGGTGTTGGCGTCATCGTCATTGACGAGATTCTCACTCACACCACCAAGAAGTTCTCCCTTCCGCCGCTCGCCGTCGGTATGGGCATGTACCTGCCGATGACGTTGTCCCTGACCATCCCGATTGGTGCTGCGCTCGGTTGGCTATTCGACAGGTGGGCCGCTCACACCAGCGGCGACGTCGAAGGTAAGAAGCGCACCGGCATCTTGCTGGCTACGGGCCTCATCGTCGGTGAGTCGATATTTGGCGTCATTTATGCCGCGATGATCGCAGCGGCAGGGTCCGAGGACGCTATCGCGATCGCGCCTGAGTCGTGGGACGGCGGTGCAGGGATTGTCGGCGTGATTATTTTCGTTGCTGCAATCGCGGCCCTGTACCAGTGGACCAAGCGCGAGGCGAAAGAGCGCGTCGAAGTCTGAGGATTACGGTAGCCGGGCAAGCTCCTCATCGGTCAGTGTGAGGTCGACGGCGTTGAGAGAGTCGAGAATCGTCTGGGAACGATGGGAGCCGGGAATCGGGATGACGTGCGGGCCTTGCTTGAGTTCCCACGCGAGGATGACCTGTGCCCGGCTGATGCCGCGCGCATCGGCGATACGCTGGAAAGCCGCGAATGCGTCTTCGTCGAGGGGACGACGGTATCCGCCCAGCGGGCTCCACGCCACAAAGGCCAGCCCCAACTCGCCGCACAACTCCATCTCTGGACGCGACGACATGAATCCTGGGGAGAACTGGTTCTGTACTGCTACGAGACGATCACCGAGGATGGCGTGGGCTAGCCGAATTTGGTCGGGGTTCGCGTTCGAGATGCCGGCAGTACGCGCCAAACCGTCATCCAGGATGCTGGCCAGGGTCTTCACCATGTCCTCGTAGTCAACTTTCGGGTCGGGACGGTGAAGGTAGAGCAGGTCGATCTGATCGGTGCGCAATGCTTCGGCTGACAGTTGGGCATCACGACGCAGCCGCTGGGGCGATCCATCGACGTCCCAGACGGCCTGCCCGGCGTCATTGAAGCAGCGGAAGTGTCCCACTTTGGTAGCAACCGAGATCGTCGAACGGTCACCCTCCCAGGACGCCAAAGCGTCGGCGACGAGTTTTTCGCCGTACTGTTCTTCGCCTCCCGCCTGGTAGTAGGCCCACGCCGTGTCGATATGAGTGCACCCGGCGTCGAGGACGTCGTGGAGGACCTTGATCGCGGCATCACGGTGGGGCCGGCCCTCAATAGATAGCGGCATCGAGCCGTACGCGATTGCTGACGTGCGGAAAGGTCCGATCTGGCGGTACTTCATGAATCTCCCTTCGTGGTGCTATCCATGATGCTCCGAGGGCGTGAAAGCTGCATCGTGGCGGTCAATCGTGCCGCGACCGGGTGGATCCGGGGCGCCGAGGAGAGCTCCGTCCTCACGAGTTGGCCAGGCACACCCCGGTGGCATGAACGGGGCAGTAGCCGGAGGGGTTTTCTTCGAGGTATTGCTGGTGCTCAGCTTCCGCGAGGTAGAACTCAACGCCGTTGGCCAGGGAGATTGCGGTGGTGATAGCCCCATAACCGGCGTTAAGTAGGTTGGCTTGGAAAGTGCCTTTAAGGGTGGTAGCTGCCATGAACTGCTCGGTGGTAGAACACCAGATCGCTGAGCGGTATTGGGTGCCCACGTCATTGCCCTGCCGCATTCCCTGAGTGGGGTCGTGGTTTTCAAAGAAGGCAGTGAGGATCGTCTCGGTCGAGACCTGGCTTGGATCGTAAGTCACCCGAACGGTTTCAGCGTGACCAGTCCTTCCGGTGCACACTTCACGGTAGGTGGGGTTTGGAGTGAATCCACCCATGTACCCGACGGCGGTCTGCAGCACCCCGTCGGTGGTCCAAAAGAGCTTTTTAGCTCCCCAAAAGCATCCCATGGCCAGATAGATCGTCTCTGAGCCTGAAAAGGAGCGATCGAGCCGGTCTCCGGTCACTCGGTGGAAAAACGGCATGACGAGTACAGGGGTATGACCCCCAGGAAGCGCGTTTTCCGGTGAGACGATGTCCGTTTTATTCATGCACCTTCTCCTGTCAGGTCAAATGTGTCGTCACGTCAACGAACCACCGTTGCGATCCATTCCTGTCCATCTCAAGGGGTGGTCCATGATCTGGTCCCAACTCTTCATTATGTGAGACTGTGTCACCGAAGTTCACCGCAGGAAAGGATCAACATGTCTGACCTCGCGCAGTCTGGTGCGACCGTTGCAGGTGGGGGGCGCACCACTGGGAAGCCACAGCGGCGTGAAAGTTTCACCGGGCGAGGTGCCTTTCTCATCGCTGCTATCGGTTCTGCGGTCGGATTGGGCAACATTTGGAGGTTCCCTTATGTTGCCTACAGCAATGGTGGCGGAGCTTTCGTTGTGCCTTATCTGGTGGCTCTGCTCACGGCTGGTATTCCGTTGTTGTTCCTCGACTACGCTGTCGGACACAAGTTCCGGGGCTCCCCGCCGATGGCGCTACGCCGTCTTAATAAGCGCATGGAGGCTATTGGGTGGTGGCAGACCCTCATTTGTTGGGTAATCGTCATCTACTACGCGGTCATCATTGCGTGGGCTATCCGTTACGTCGGATTCTCTGTGACGAAAGCGTGGGGAAACGACCCCGAGGGGTTCCTCACCGGCAGCTTCCTGCATGTGGCGAGCAACGTTGACGTCGAGTTTCACTTCGTGTCTGGCGTGTTCTGGCCGTTGTTGTTGCTGTGGCTTTTTGTGCTCGCCATCATGGCGACCGGCGTCGAGAAGGGCATTACCCGAGCATCGTGGGTATTCATGCCCCTACTCGCCGTGATGTTCATTGCATTGGTTATCGTCGCCCTCACGCTCGACGGTGCTTCACTCGGACTCAATGCGTTGTTTACTCCGTCATGGGCTGCTCTAGGCAACTATCAGGTGTGGATGGCCGCGTACGGGCAGATCTTTTTCTCGCTATCGGTTGGGTTCGGGATCATGGTGACCTACGCGTCCTACCTCAAGCCGAAGTCTGACCTGACGGGGTCTGGCTTGGTTGTGGGATTCGCGAACTCATCTTTTGAAATCCTTGCGGGTCTCGGTGTCTTCGCTGCCCTCGGATTCATGGCGACTGCATCCGGTAAGCCGGTGAGTGAGGTCGCTGGTTCGGGGATCGGGTTGGCCTTTATCGCTTTCCCACAGATCATCAGCCAAGCCGGTGCTGTCGGACCGATCCTGGGGGTGCTGTTCTTTGTTTCCCTGGTCTTTGCCGGCATTACCTCGATGATTAGTTTGCTCGAGGTTGTCATCGCTGCGTTCCGAGAGAAGACAGGTACGTCGCGTAAGGCGGCCACCTGGATCATCGGCGGAGTGACGGCCATCGCGTCGATCGTGTTGTTCCCGACGACGACGGGTCTCAATTTGCTTGACGTCACCGACCACTTCATTAACAACATCGGCATCGTGGGGGTTGCTCTGGTTGCGAGTTTGGTCATTTCCTGGGGGTTGCGGGCGTTGCCAGTGTTGCGCGATCACCTCAACGAGTACTCCTCGTTCAAGGTCAACAAGGTGTGGATGGCCCTGGTCAGCGTCGTCGCCCCGTTGGTGCTGTTGGGCCTGTGGATCACCGAGATCATCACTGTCGCGAACAAGGGATACGGCGGGATGCCGGGAAACTTCGTCGGGATTTTTGGCTGGGGAATGTCGGTTCTCGTCGTTGTCGTGGCGGTAGTGCTGTCACTCATTCCGTGGCCGCATCGCTCGGCGATTCATCATGAGCTCACCCAAGAAGAGGAGCTAGCTCGCGAAAACACCCACGACACCCAGGAAGGAGCACTGGTATGAGCGCATCAGCGATCGTCATGATGATCATTGCGATGGTGACGGTGTGGGGTGGACTCACCGCGTCGGCCATCTCGCTCTTCCATCATCCTGAACAAGACTGACGAGAAAGCTTGACACGAGGGCCCGGATCACTGAGACGTTAAATCCCAGTTGATGGGGTTGGCCCCTTGCTGTACAAGTAACTCATTCGTGCGGCTGAAGGGCCGGGACCCGAAGAAACCGTATCGGGCTGACATTGGGGACGGGTGCGAGGATTTCACAATAGGAACGTCGCCCAGCATGGGCTGGAGGGATTGCGCGTCGCGTCCCCACAAGATCGCGACGAGTGGACCGCCACGAGCTACCAGAGCCTCGATTGCCGTCTGGGTGACCTCTTCCCATCCCTTGCCTCGGTGAGAGGCTGGCCGCCCCGGCTGGACAGTCAGGCACCGGTTCAACAGCAGCACTCCTTGCTCAAACCAGTCGGTGAGATCACCGTGCTCACACGGTGCGATACCGAGGTCTGACTGCAACTCGGCGTAGATGTTTTGCAACGACCGTGGTAGCGGTCGGACGTCTCGCTCCACTGAAAAGCTCAGACCTACCGGATGCCCGGGGGTCGGGTAGGGATCCTGACCGACGATAAGCACGCGGACGTCAGCCATCGGGCGTGAGAAGGCACGCAGAATACGGTCACCATGAGGCAAAAATCCTCGACCAGCAGCCGTTTCTGCTCGCAGAAACATGCCCATATCGTGGATCCGGGGTTCTACACCTGCTAATGCTTCTGCCCAATCCGGTGCGACGAGTTCAGCAAGTGGACGAGCAACCACGGTGGCCTCCAGGAGAAAACATACGGATAACATGCATGACGCTACCCTGTGATCACCTGGAGCCCCAGCTCCGTCACACTATTCCGGAAGGGACCCATGAAGTTCTTTAACTCGGGTAGGAAGACCCCCACACCGCCGCTGGCGTCCTCGCGCAGTGGAGTTGACGATGACACGGTTACCCCTACCTCTAATTCCGAGGTTGCTCAGACGACGCGCCAGCCAATGTCGGCTCCCGTCGAGGACGTCCCCAGTGGCCTGCGCACCGCTGCCGGCTGGTGCTGGCGGATACTCATCATTGCGGCCTTCGTTTATGGCCTCTACCAAGTTCTCCACGCAGCCTCTGAGGTGTCTGTACCAGTAGCGGTGGCGATCATGCTTACGGCCGCTATGTGGCCGCTCGCAAATTGGTTGTCGCGGCATCACATCCATCGTGGCATCGCTTCGGGTATCTGCTTATTGCTCCTTATTATCGTCGTTGGCGGGATATTTACCCTTGTTGGGGCCCAAATTGCCATGCAGTGGCGTGAGTTGGGCAACCAAAGCGTCGCCAGTTTTCAACAGGCTCTGCGGTGGCTGTCCCAGAGCCCGCTACACACTAATGAGGCTCAGCTCAATGACCTCATGCACAAGGCTGAAGCAGCCATGTCAGGGTCCCAGGGGCGCATCGCCTCGGCCGCAGCGGCAGCTGGCACCCAGATTGGGCGGTTTGGCGCCGGCCTTGTCATGGCGCTATTTGCAACGTTCTTTTTCGTTTACGAAGGCGACAAATTGGCCGAGAAGTCAGCGATCCTCGTCCCGCGCGAGCACCGCGGCAAGATCCTTGACGCCGCGAAGCGCGGCTGGGTTGCGCTGGTCGCCTATGTGCGCGCTGCGGTCATTGTCGCATTTGTTGACGGTCTGGGCGCTGGGATCGGTGCCGCCATTATCGGGTCGTCAATGTCAGTAGCGATCGGCGCTCTGACCTTTATCTTGGCCTTCGTCCCCATTGTTGGTGCGTTGACAGCGGGTGTCGTCGCCGTCGGTGTGGTGCTGGTGACCCTTGGCTTCTTCAAGGCCGTCATCATGCTTATCGTCTTCGTCGCCGTCATGCAGATCGAAGGACACGTCCTACAGCCCTTCCTGCTAGGTAAGGCCGTTTCCATCCATCCGCTCATCGTGCTGCTCGGCATCGCTGTCGGCGCCATCATCTCCGGTATCGTCGGTGCTCTATTCGCCATCCCGATCGTCGCATTTGGAGTGGCTTTCATTAAAGCCTTGAATCCGGAGACCCCGGCGAGCGAGCTTCCGCCTGACCACGATGACCTGGCTGCTGAGCATACGTGATCATTGACGTGTTGGAACCTCCCGTAAAGTTGATGCTATGAGCGCTGACATCACCGCCATCCTCGAGGACCTTGCTGCCGGGAGGATTGACACTGCCGAGGCGAACCGCCGTATCGCCGCCGCCGGACAAGCACAGGGAACTACGAGCGGCCCCGATGATGGACCGGGCCCTCGACACCGGGCTACTGAGGACGAAACATCCGAATCTCAGAGCGGTCCGCTGGGTGGGTTTACGATTCCGCCAGAGGCGAGGGAAGGGCTTCGGTCCGCATGGCGTGTCGTGTCTGGCATGGCAGAGACTGTGGGGGAAACGGTCGCTTCGACGATGTCGCCGGGGCCGCGTCGAGCCAGTGGAGGAGACGATCCGGAGAAAAACGTCGATGCGGCGACGGATGTGGACGCAATTCGAATTAACTGTAGTGGTCGTCGCATTCGACTGGTTGGGGACCGATCATTGTCGGGTGTGCAGATCGAGGGCAAGCACACTCGTCGGCGCATTGGACGGATCATCGAGGTCGGGATTGACGGGCATCTGGCTCCCGACTTCGGCGTTCTCAAGCGATTCCGTCTCCCGACCGATATGGATGGGGTGAAGGATCTGGGCCTTGGCCGTGAAGTGACGGTCCGGGTACACCCTGACCTTCCTGTCGATATCGAACTGTCTGGTGGCTCGCTGCGCGCCAGCGGGATCGAGAAGTTCGGGCGGGTGCGTGTTACTGCTGGCGTTACCGAGATCGACGGAGTACATCAGATTGAGGATGGACTCTTTCAGGCCGGAAATGCCAGCATTACCGGATGCATCGATACCGGGCGTTCCCAAATCCGCGTCGAATCGGGAAATCTCAGCATCAGGCTGGCAGGTGCTTCCAACGTGTCAGTGCGAGGCAAGGCACAGACTGGCATGATCTCGTGGCCTGAAGGCGGCGAGGTTGACGAGTACGTGGTGGGCAACGGGTCTGCCCGCCTCGACCTTTCCTGCTTAGTTGGGCGGATTGCTGTCCGCGCGATGTGAGGATACTCGGCAGAACACTGTGAGGGCAGGGTGTTCAGCACCCTGCCCTCACCATGATGAACGATGCGGCGATGAGCGTCACTCTTCGAATGGCTCGACGTCAAGGATCGTCACCTTAATCGTCTTGCCATTGGGGGCCTTGTACTCGGTTGACTCGCCTTTCGAATGGCCCAAAATGGCACCTCCAAGGGGAGATTGCGGCGAATACACGGAGATGTCGACGGAATCGTCAAGGCCCATCACCTGGCGCGATCCGAGCAGGAAAGTGTCGGTATCGGACGGGTCGTCGAAGTAGCAGACCGTTACCTTGGACCCCGGCACGACCTCATCGGAGGAGGACGGAGCCTCACCCACTTCAGCGTTGCGCAGCATCTGCTCGAGTTGACGGATGCGGGCCTCGGCTTGTCCTTGCTCCTCCCGGGCAGCGTGATAGCCGCCGTTTTCAGACAGGTCGCCCTCCGAACGGGCGTCGGCAATCTTGTTGGCTATAACGGTGCGGCCTTCGCCTTTGAGGTACTCCAGCTCCTGGGTGAGCTTGTCGAAAGCCTCTTGGGTCAGCCACACAGTATCTTCAGACTCAGGCATTCGATTATCTTACCGCGACAGTCACCTCATCGGTCCACACTTCTGGAGCTCAGCGGTGACAGCGCGGGAAAACGTTTTGACACTGGTGTGGATAGTTTCATCCTTTGAGGCGCTTGCCGGGAAGGTTACCGTCGTCTCTCCGACGCGGACATGGTCGGCCCCGGTGGCAACCAGGGTGCACGAGCCTGCGACGGATGGGTCGGGGCGGTGAAGATTGATGGTGACGTCGACGCGGGTATCGGAGACCGCCTGGTAGCCGTGCAAGCTGGCACGGATCGGTTGGTCGGCGTGATAGAGCCCCGCCCACACCGTCCACCCGATAAGGATTGCCGCGAGCACGATGTTGAGAATGATCCACGGTGCTCGGCGAGGCTTGGGGTAACGGTTCGCGATGCGCTCACGAGCTGCATCGTTGAGGGAGGGATCATGGCTTGGGGTTGGCACGTGGCCCATTCTGCCTTAGGGCGTAAGCTGACGGCATGACAGTTCTTGCAGCCCAACTCGTGAGTACCGGCCTCGCCAACTTCTTGTGCTGCCTCGTTTTGGCTGTCTTTGGCGTCGTCGCGTGGATTAGCATTCGCCGCAACATTCGCGGTATCGACTTCGATGAGGTTCCCTGCGGCCCTGCCCTCAAAGAGGGGCATGGAGAGGACGCCAATAACGGTCTTAAGAGCCGATGAATTGAGCCGGTGGCCGAGGACGGGGTTGTCCTCGTAGGCTGGCTACTATGCCCAACCACCTTGGCGAGTCCACTAGCCCGTATCTCATCCAGCACGCTGCGAACCCCGTTGATTGGTTCCCGTGGGGAAAGGAAGCGTTTGACGAGGCACATCGTCGGGATGTGCCCGTCATGGTTTCGGTAGGGTACTCGAGCTGCCACTGGTGCCACGTCATGGCCCTAGAGTCCTTTTCGGATCCTGAGGTGGCCGAGGTCATCAACGCCAACGTTGTCTCCGTCAAGGTCGATCGCGAGGAGCATCCCGAGGTTGACGCGGCGTTGATGCAGGTAACCCTGGCAATGACCGGGCAAGGAGGCTGGCCCAACACCGTGTTCCTGACTCCTCAGGGCAAGCCATTCTTCGCTGGCACCTATTTTCCGCCGGTGCGTCGTGGCGGACTTCCGGGGTTTGTCGAGCTCGTCGAAGCCCTCGGCGGGGCGTGGCGAGAGCGTCGCGATGAGGTGGTGTCCTCTGCAGAAGCGATTGTCGAGCACCTGCGCCCCGTCGGGAAGGCACCTGACGTCGCCAGGCCGATTGCCGGTGAGCTCATCGACGCCGTCGGAACTGACTACGACATCGTTCACGGCGGATTCGGAGGGCCGACGAAATTCCCCAATGCGACGCTGATTGATGCCTTGCTCGTTAAGGGCGACCCAACCAGCCTCGACATGGCTCAAAACACCTGCGAGCATTTGGTCCGAGGCGGCATCTTCGACCACGTCGGTGGCGGGTTTCACCGTTACTCGACTGACTCCCAATGGGTGGTGCCGCACTTCGAGAAAATGCTTTACGATAATGTTCTGTTACTAGGAACGATGGCGCGCTGTTGGCGTCGCACTGCCGACCATGACCCTGATCGCCGTGATCTGTACTCCCACGCTGCTCGTCGTACCGTCGGATGGCTCAACCGGGAGATGCGGTTGCCAAACGGCTTGTATGCCGCAGGCTTAGACGCCGACTCTGATGATGCTGCTGGGCACACGCGTGAGGGCATTTATTACCTGTGGAATCAGGATGTCATTACTGACGCCCTAGGCTCTGACGAAGCCGAATGGTTGCGCCCGCTCGTGCATCTTGAACCCCTTGATGACGACGGTCTGGGCACTCTTCAGCTGCGGGGGCGCGTCGAATGGGAGCGCGTAAACGCAGACATGGACATCCTGCTCGACGCGCGAGGCCGTCGCAGTGCCCCGGCTCGTGATGAGAAAGCGGTCACCGCGTGGAATGCCATGCTCGTTGACGGTCTCGTCGAGGCCGGCATGATCCTGCGCGAGTGGTCGTGGGTGCAACAGGCCAGAGACGTGGCTGACTCGTTGTGGACGGCGCATTGGAATGACGGTGAGTTGTTGCGCACATCGTTCCATGATCGTCCGGGAACTTCTGCAGTGTGCGAAGACTACGCCTGGATTGGGTTGTCCTTTGCTGGTTTGGCCGGTGCGACGGGAGAGTCGGTGTGGCTGCAGCGCGCCGTTGACATAGTTGACCAGGCCGTGACCCGCTTTAGCGCTGCCGACGGTAGTTTTCTCGATGCTGAGGATTCACCCTTGCTCACGGTGCCCGCCCATACACTCACCGACGACGCTTGTCCCAGCCCAACTGCCGTCATGGTGATGGCCCTGCGCCGAGTGGGCCTGATGGCTGAACGTGCCGACTTCGTCGAGCGTGCCGACCGAGCCTCCGCAGCTCTCCTGCCCGTGGTAGCTGCGACGCCGCGATTTGCCGGTTGGGGCCTGGCAGACTTCCTCATCGCAGACGAAGCTCGTCGCGGTCTCAAGCCGGCTGGAATCGTCATAGCGGATACCACCGATGAGCCTGGTGACCTGGCCGCGGCTGCGTGGCGTATGGCTCCGGCGGGGTCGGCGATTATGCGTCGGGTCGACGGAGGCGCTGATTTTGGCACCTGGTTTTACGGGCGTACCCCGCGGGATGGCCAACCGACCTGTTGGGTGTGCCGTGGCACGGTGTGTTTTGAGCCGGTCAGTGACTATTTAGACCTTAAAGAACCGCTCTGGCGACGAGTCTAAAACGGTGCCCCCAGCGGGATCAGCGACCGTAGCGCCGCTCCCGCTGGGTAAAAGAGCGTAGCGCTCGCAGGAAATCGACCTTACGAAAATCGGGCCACAACGCTTCGCAAAAGTAGAATTCTGAGTGGGCGCTTTGCCACATAAGGAACCCGGATAGGCGCTGCTCTCCTGAGGTGCGAATAATGAGGTCGGGGTCGGGCTGGCCACGGGTATACAGATGGTCCCCGATCTGGTCGATTTCTAGTGTTTGGGCTAATTCGGCCAGGCTGGTGCCCTTTTCTGCTTCTTCGGCCAGTAGGGAACGGACGGCGTCACGCAGCTCATGACGGCCGCCGTAAGCCACTGCAACATTGATATGCATGCCGACGTGCCTGGCCGAGGTGCGATCGGCCCGGCATAGCGACTCGGCCATATCCTTAGGAAGAAGGTCAAGGTCCCCAACAGCCTGGACCCGCCACCGTGAATTGGTTGCTAACGAGTCGACGAGGGATTCAATGACCTTGAGGAGCGGTCCGAGCTCGCCAGTTTCGGCGCGCTGCAGATTGTCGGTCGACAGCACCCACAGGGTGATGATCGGGATGCCGACGGCATCGCACCAGGTACAAAACTCCCTGAGGCGGTCGGCTCCCGCCTCATAACCGGCCACCAAGGGCTCTCCTGGAGCATTGAGTCGGGCCCAGCGACGGTTACCGTCAGCTAGGACTGCGACGTGTTGAGGTAGACGGCTGCGATCTAGTTGGTCAAGGAGACGTGCCTCGTAGGTGGTGTACAACAGGCCGGACGGATGCATACGGTCGAGGGTCTCGCTGACCTTCGACAAGCGGTGGTCCAGGCTGCTCATAGGTCCAGAGTAGTCAGTGCTAGACAGAATCGTTCGATAGCCCGCGCTATGAGGTGAAATCGCGTCGTGAATACAGGGCACGGTAGGCTGGATTCGCAAACCTACCGAACCGTAGGTTTTGCGGTAGCGAGGGGAGGACGACCTATGACGACCGGGTTCAGCAGAAAGGCCACGGATCGTGGTTCACGGCTCCCCAAACCGCGGCTGCGTGGCTGGGTGCATACCGTCATGGCCCCGCTGATGTTGTTAGCTGGGGTTGGCCTCATGATTGCCACGCCGACGTGGGGAAACCGATTTGCCGTCGGGATCTGGATGCTGACTGGCTTGGAGTTGTTCGGAAACTCGGCTATCTACCACCGAGTGCCGTGGCGCGCGAAAGTTAAGGACGTCTTGCGGCGCGTCGATCACGCCAACATTGCAGTGTTTATTGCCGGCACGTACACCCCCCTGGCAGCTGGCCTAACCACCGGCGCGTCCCGCGTGATGTTGTTGTCGATAATTTGGGTTTGCGCGCTGTTAGGGGTGGCGTTCCGATTCGTGTGGAACGGGGTGCCGCGATGGGCCTCGACAGTGCTTTACATCGTCATGGGATGGACGGCGCTGTGGTGGCTTCCCCAGTTCTGGCGCGCTGGCGGGCCAGCGGTCGTCATCCTGATACTCGTCGGCGGGGTGTTCTATACCGTCGGAGCAGTCGCCTACGCCCGCCAGCGGCCAAACCCATCGCCTACCTGGTTTGGATTCCACGAGGTCTTTCACAGCTGCACGGCGGTGGCGGCGATCTGTCACGCTGTTGCCATCGGACTTGCCGTCATCTGACCAGCGGGTGAACTCTGGGCGAATGGGAGAAGAGGTCGCTTCGACGCCACCGCACGGCCTCTACATTTGATGTCAGAGGGGCCGCTTTCGACGCCTCGACGACGTTTCCTTCCTCGATGCGACCTCTCATGTCACGGGAGGTATTCGTGTCCGTCCGTCCAGAAGGCTCCGAACGAGCCCACAGCCCGATTCCGGAGGCACCCGAGGGGAGGCGAACCTACGTCATCGACACCTCGGTGCTGCTGTCTGACCCCCGCGCTCTGCTCAATTTTGCCGAGCATGAGGTGGTTGTGCCGATCGTCGTCATTACCGAGCTGGAGGGTAAGCGCCATCACCCCGAGCTGGGGCACTTTGCCCGTGCGGCGCTGCGCATCCTCGACCGGTTGAGACTCGACAATGGCGGCCTCGTCGGGCCAGTGCCGGTCAATGACGAGGGAGGCGTGCTGCTCGTCGAGCTCAATCATTCGGACCCGACGTGTCTGCCCGATGGTTTTCGGCTGGGGGATAACGACACTCGTATCCTGGCCGTTGCGCAAAATTACCGACTCGCTGGGCACTCAGTCGTGTTGGTGACGAAGGACTTGCCGCTGCGCGTCAAAGCGTCGGCGATTGGCCTGGAAGCCGAGGAATACCGCCACGAGCTCGTCCCCGGTAGTGGGTGGACCGGCATGGTGAACCTCGATGTGCCCGATGAGATGATCTCGACTCTTTATGAGGAAGGGAGCGTCGTCGACTCGGTTTTTGATGAAATCCCGGTGCACGCCGGATTGGTATTGGAGGGCCCGAATGGAACAGCGTTGGCTCGGCGGATGCCCGATGCGTCTGCCCGTCTTATCCCCAACGATCAGGAAGCGTTCGGGATCCGTGGCCGTTCTGCTGAACAGCGAGTGGCACTCGACATGTTGCTCGACCCCCAGGTCGGAATCGTCTCGATGGGAGGGCGAGCTGGAACAGGAAAATCGGCCCTCGCCCTATGCGCAGGCCTTGAGGCAGTGATGGAGCGTCAGCTCCACAAAAAGGTCATGGTCTTTCGCCCGCTCTACGCTGTTGGTGGCCAAGATTTGGGCTACTTGCCCGGCGACGAGGGGGAAAAGATGGCCCCGTGGGGGCAAGCGGTCCTCGACACCCTTACCAGCGTGACGAATAACTACGTCATCGAAGAGGTGATGTCTCGGGGGATGCTTGAGATTTTGCCACTGACACACATCCGAGGTCGGTCGCTGCACGACGCCTTCGTCATCGTCGATGAAGCTCAGTCTCTGGAACGCAACGTGTTGCTCACGGTGCTTTCTCGAATTGGCCAGAATTCGCGAGTGGTGCTTACCCACGACGTCGCCCAACGTGACAACCTACGCGTTGGTCGTTATGACGGGGTGGCAGCGGTCGTCGAGAGGCTGCGAGGCCACGACCTGTTTGGGCATGTCACCTTGACTCGCTCGGAGCGGTCCCCGATCGCGGCTTTGGTGACATCAATGATGGAGGACATGGTTGCCTGAAATCGTCTGAGGCGACGGCGAGGGCTGCATCTGCAACAATCGAGAGGTGCCACGCAATTCCAGAGCCGGTGTCAAGGACATGTTTTTGTCCTTGGCGGTCATTCTCATCCCGGTGTTGCTCATCGTGTGGTTCTTTACCAGAACCCCCGACGAGCCCAACATCCAGCAGGTCGATTGGACGTCGATGACGGCTTCGGCACGGTCCCATGCGCGATACCCGGTGTTGGCTCCGGCGGTGGTTCCAGAGGATTGGCGACCGACGAAGGCCCGATATGCCAACAGAGGAGATCGTTGGGTTGGCAACACCATCTCTGCGGGAAACCGCTGGGAGTTGGGATTCTTGACAAGCCAGAACGTTTACCTAGCGGTGAATCAGTCCGACGAACCTCGTCGGGCGTTTGTGGCAGCCGTGACGAGATCGGCTACAGAGGACGGCAAAGTCACAGTCGGTCGATACACCTGGGTGAAGATGGTCAGTCCGGATGGTCGCACCCGCGCCCTAACGACGACAATTGGCTCCTCAACGGCGGTGATCGTCGCAGATGCAGAGTATCCGGTACTCACCGACTTTGCGCAGATGCTGACGACGTCCTGATTTTTCGACCGCTCAACGTCAGGACTGCGAAGCATCGACGTCGGATCGGGCTGCGTCGATGCGGGCTCGTGCCCCGGCGAGCCAGGATTGGCAGATATCGGCTAGCTTCTCGCCGCGCTCCCACAACGTCATAGTCTCGGCCAAGGAGATCCCGCCAGATTCGAGTCGAGTGACGATTCCGACGAGCTCGTCGCGGGCAGCCTCGTAAGGGATGTCCGGCTCTTCAGAAACCGCATCAGGGATGGTGTCGCTCATGAGTCCTCCTGGGGCGTGGGTTGGTTTGGCGTACGACGATCGAGGGAATTGACGGTGACGCCGAGAGTACCGTCAGATAGGTAGACTGAAAGGTTTGCGCCTGTATCAGTGTCATCGACTGACGTAATGGAGCCGCCGTCAGAATCGGCGAGGATGGCGTAGCCGCGATCCAAGGTGGCCTTGGGCGACATTGCTCGCACGCGCTCTAACATGTGGCTGACATCGCGGCTCTCGGCGTCCAGGGCACGATTCGTCGCAAGACGCAGACGCTGCAACGTAGAGTCGAGTTTTTCCACCGCAATATCGAGGGTCGCTGCCGGATTGACCATGACCGGGCGTGAACGGATGTGAGCAAGGTGGGTCATCTCGACGTCGATGAACCGTGTGACGCTTTGGCGAAGCCGCGTTCTGGCTATCGTGACAGCTTGGGATTCTTCAGCGGCGTCCGGGACGATCAGCTTGCCGGCGTCGGTGGGTGTCGATGCGCGCAGGTCTGCGACGAGATCGAGAATCGGATTGTCTCGTTCATGGCCGATGGCTGATACGACGGGTGTCCGAGTGGCGTAAACCGCTCTGACTAGGGCTTCGTCGCTGAAGGGGAGGAGGTCCTCTAGCGACCCACCTCCCCGGGCGATGACGATGACGTCAACCGTAGGGTCTGCGTCAAGGCCGGCAAGGGCGGCGATGAGCTGATGGGCCGCCATCGGTCCTTGCACCAGGGTGTTACGGATGACGAATCGGGCGGCGGGCCAGCGCAACGTGGCATGACGCTGAACGTCGCGCTCAGCATCGGAGCCAGCCCCTGTGATGAGTCCGATGCCGCGCGGCAGAACGGGAATCGGCTTATGGAGGGTGACGTCGAAGAGCCCCTCGGCTTCGAGCAGGCGCCTGCGTCGTTCTAGCTGGGCGAGGAGCTGGCCTTCTCCGGTCGGGGTGATCTCGGAGATTTCAAAGGAAAGCTTGCCGGTGCGTGACCACACTGTTGGTCGGATGAGGGCGGTAACCGTCATTCCAGACTCGATTGGTCCAGCGGCGTCAAGGACGCGACGGTGGCATGTGCCGCTAGCTGAGATTTCTTCGGTGGGGTCGCGCAACGTGAGGAACTGTGTTGGGCCGGAGCGCCTGGCGACCTCAATGACCTGGGCTTGCACCCAGACGGCACCGCAGCGTTCCACCCACCCTTTGACAGCATTGACGACCCACGCAAGTGAGCGCGGATTGTCGGCGGTACTCGGCTCGGCCATGAGGCAACGCTAGCCGATAGTGCCGACATGACAGGGCCGCCACAAGAGTAGTGGCGGCCCAAGACTCGCGATTACGCTCCAGTGCGAGGAAGGCCTGGGTGGGTCTTACCTTGCTGGGAGCCGCGACTCGTCGTGACGGCGCTTGGGACGGTTGGCTTCGGTGTGGTTGGCTTCGACGTGGTTGGCTTCGGTGTGGGGGTGCAGGGGTCGACGCTGTGTGATGGATCAAACCGCTTGGCGTCCCTGTCGGGAGCCCACACCGGAAAGCCCTTGGCATCTTTGGAGTAGGTTCCTAGTTCGTCCAGGTCGGCGTCTCCAGGCTTGAGCTCACCGCCCTCGTCGTCATCATCGTCGTAGGCCAGCACAGGGCCGGACTGAATCACCGAGTGCTTTGGTTCAGGCATTGTGGATTGGGCCCCCTTCACGGCCTTCCAGATGGCCTTGTTGAAGACCTGCTCGTCGATGCCATCTTCCTTCGTGGTGTCCTGCTTACCCGATTCCTTCGCCATTGGGGACTTAGAAGTGTTGCGCGTCTTCATGTCGTAGGACGGGCGTGCCGCCTGGTAGGGGGTCAGGTTGGGCTTGTCGGTGAACGCCGCAGACATTGGGGTAGAGAAAGCGTCAAACTGAGTCAGCGGCCCTATACCAAGGATGCCCTCCATAGTGTGCAGCATCGATACGGTTGAATAGAAGGTGGAATCGACGCCGCCAGTGCGGGTGTATGGGCTAATGATCTCCCCGATAGTACGGTGGGCGTCGACGTGGTCGGGGCCATTCTGGGCATCATCTTCAGTAATGAAGATCGCAGTGTCTTTCCAGATGGGAGAATGGGACACTGTCTCGACGAGCTGGCCGATGGCCTGATCATTGTCTGCAACGTAAGCCTGCGGCGTCGGGACACCGGCCTTGGTGGCCTGGGTGTGGTCGTTACCGAGACGAACGAACTGGACCGTCGGTACGCTTCCCTTCGCGACCCGTTCCCTGAAGTCGGACTTCCACTCATCGACACGGGACTTCGGTCCACAGTTTGTGGCCATCGGCGCGAAGGAATGAGCAGAATCCGGGCAGTCTAAGGTCCACCCTATGAAGTTATGATCGGTATTCGGATCAAGGATTTTCTTGTCAGCCCCATGGGCTTTGCCATTCTTGTCGAGTTCAGTGTAAAAGCCGTAATTCCGGAAACTGATGTTGTTTTTTGATAAGTGTTCCCAGAAATATGAGTCGTGTTCTTTCGCGCGGGATTCTGGGTCGTTATTTTCGGCTGGATATGGTGCACCGCGACCTGAGTAGTTTGACGGCCACATCTCTTCTGACCACGGATTTGAGTTGGCTTGCGAGACCCAGTTCCAGCCGTTGGCCGAGACTTCGGCATCGGCATAGAAGTTGTCGAAGGTCGTGAATTGGCGGGCTAGCGCACGGGTATTGGGGGCCGATTCGTCGCCGAAGAGGTTGAGGGAAGGATCAGCGTTACCGCGTCCGTTGGAGCCCAGCTCCTGATCGAAGGTGCGGTTTTCGCGCACGATGTAGATGACGTGCTTGATCTTGCTCGACCTGGTGCCGATACGGTTGGGGACGGCGCTGCTGCGGACGGGATCGTTGGCGGTGTTATTCCTCACGACGGTGGCGGTCTGCGTGGCAAGAGTGCCCGGGTCGGGCTCGTTGACGGTGGAGAGTATGCCCTTGATCATGGATCCGGAGTACTGGTTCTCGGCAGTGCTATGCGGGTCAGTTGGATTCGGGTGACCAGGCCCGTTGTTAGGCCCGGCACCGAGCCCCTTCGCTGAAATGACACTCAGCTTGCCATCGTGGCTGAGGACCTGGGTTGGGTACCAGCCCGTCGGGATGTCCCCGGCAACCTTGCGAGTCGCTGTGTTAATGACGGCAACCTCGTTGTGGCCCGAGTTAGTGACGTAGAGGCGCTTGCCGTCGTCAGAAAGGGCGAGAGCAGTAGGGTTGGCGCCGACCAATGTGGAACCGTCGCGGTTGACCGGGATCGTGGCTGTTTGGCGATGGGATGCGGTATCGACGACCGAGATGGTGTCGGCGTCCCCGTTGGCGACGTAGAGGGTCTTGCCATCGGGAGTCAACACCGATTTGTTGGGGTGGAAACCCACGGTGATCTTGTGCGTGGCCATTGGCTGGGAGCCAGTGATGTCGACCTCGGCGACGTCAGCACCACCTTGGGAAGAGACGAATGCTTTCGTGGAGTCTTTGGAGAGGGTTACCCAGACGGGGCGGTGTCCGATATGTGTCGTCTGAACTTTATTGGTGGCCAGGTCAATGACGGAGACGGCGTCGGCAAGCTGGTCTGCCACGACGAGCCGCTTGCTGTCCTTGGTGACCGTGAGCCCAGCCGGGTACAAATTAACCTTCTTGCGCTTCGGGCTGACGACCGGCATCTGAATGGCGGTAGTTTCCACGAGCTTGCCGCAGTCGAAATGGTACGTGCGGATCTTATGGTTACCGGCGGCGCTGGCATATAGGTGCTTGCCGTCAGGGCTGAAAGCCAACCCCATGTACAGGCTCTCGGGAGACGTATAAGGGATGGTTTGGACGACCTTGCTAGTGGCGGTTTCTATGACCTGCAGGGACTGAGTTCCTTGGCCATCATTGCTGACGACAAGGTATTTACCATCGGGGGACAGGGCCTCATTGAGCGGAAGGTCACCAAGGGTGGTGAGCTTACCGGCCGGCGTCAGCAACTGACCGACGGTGGTGCGGCCGGTAGAACTGGACAGTGGTCCGCCCTGTTCGGGTGGCGGAGCTGCATGAGCTGGGCACAGTGTTGATATTGCGGTAACAGCGGCACACGCTGAGGCAAGACCTCGACGCAACCGTCTAGATACGTGTGCGTTGGCGGGAGCATTCATAGCCCCGAACTTAGAAAGTGGGCGGGGCAGCTGAGTGGCGTGACGGATGCACCTTCAGGGAACTTTGGGTGAACGGACGTGGTGCGGGTCTTCGGCGGGCGAACCTGCGTGGGTTCGCCAGAGGTCAACCTACCCGTAGACTCGAAGACATGGCTGTTTCGGGGGCGAGCACGGAAAAGAAGCTGTACCTGGCTGCGCCGCGTGGATACTGCGCAGGCGTTGATCGCGCGGTGGTGACCGTCGAGAAGGCGCTAGAGGCATACGGTGCGCCGGTATATGTGCGCAAGCAGATTGTTCACAACCGCCACGTCGTTGAGACCTTGGAGGAGCGGGGCGCGATTTTCGTCGACGAACTCGACGAAGTGCCCGATGACGCGCTTGTCGTGTTTTCGGCCCATGGCGTGTCCCCGCAAGTGAAACAAGAAGCCTCAGATCGTGGCCTTCGCACCATTGATGCAACCTGCCCGTTAGTGACGAAGGTGCATCATGAAGCCAAAAGGTTCGCTAACCAGGACACCCAGATCCTTCTCATCGGTCATGCTGGCCACGAGGAGGTAGAAGGGACGACTGGTGAGGCTCCCGAAAACATCACTCTGGTGCAGACTCCTGAGGATGTCGATGGACTTACCTTGGATCGTGACCGTTCCGTGGCATGGTTGTCCCAAACGACACTCAGCGTCGACGAGACGGTAGAAACCGTCGATCGGATTCGCGAACTGTATCCTCAGCTTATTGACCCACCTTCTGACGACATCTGCTACGCGACCCAGAACAGGCAGCATGCTGTCAAGCAGATGGCTCCCAAGTGTGATCTCGTTATCGTGGTGGGATCGAAGAACTCATCGAACACGGGCCGTTTGGTGGAGGTCGCCCTCGAGTCGGGGGCTAAGGCTTCTTACCGCGTCGATAACGCCCGGGAAATTGAGGAGGCTTGGCTCGACGGCGTCTCGAGTATTGGTGTGACCTCGGGGGCGTCGGTGCCAGAGACCCTCGTCCAGGGGGTGCTCGACCTGCTCGCCTCGAAGGGCTGGCCACAGGCTGAGGAAGAGACCATCATTGAAGAATCGTTGTCCTTCGCCCTGCCCCCGCAACTGCGAAAGCGTCGCACCACGACGAGTTGATGTTTGAGGGTTCGCTTAAGGCTCATCCTCAGTGAGTTCCGGAGAGGTGAGGGGGCGCACCGCATCGTCTACCGGAGTTGGGGACGCGAGGGTGTCGGTGGTGACCTCGAGATCTTCGAAACGTCGGGCTTGAACGAGGACTCTCGTCTCTAGGCCGCCTATAGCTGAGTTGTATGCGCGCACCGTTGAGGTCAGGGACCGTCCCATCTTGTCGAGGTTGCTCGCGAGGGTTCCAAGGCGCTTGTGAAGGTCGCGTCCGAGCGCCGCGACGTCCGCCGCAGATCTCGCGACAGCCTCCTGACGCCACGCTAGGGCGACTGTGCGTAGCATCGGAATAAGGACTGACGGGCTAGCTACCACGATCCCGCGTCGATTGGCGTACTCATGAAGGTCGGGCATCTCCTGTAGCGCCGCCTGAAGTAGAGCATCGGAGGGTAGGAAGCACACCACGAATTCGGGGGAATCGAGGTCGGTGCGCCAGTACCCCTTGGCCGATAGCTGATCGATGTGGGTGCGAACATGACGGGCGAAGCGAGCCATCTGGGCGTCGTACTCGTCAGCGTCGTCACACTGCGCGGCATCGAGAAATGCGGCCAGCGGGGTTTTGGCATCGACATGAATGCACCGTCCACCGGAGAGTTTCACCGTCATATCTGGTCGTTGTGGGGTTCCTTGGGCCGTGGTGGTTTGTTGAGTTTGGAAATCACAGTGGTCAAGCATTCCGGCAACTTCGGCGGTACGTTGCAATTGCATCTCGCCCCACGCTCCCCGGACATGAGGCTTGCGCAGGGCGGTGACGAGGCTGGCAGTCTCCTTGCGCAGGCTCTCCCCGGCAGTGCTTACCTCGGCGACCTGTTGACGCAAACTCGCCGTCATAGCGGTTCGCTCATGTTCGACTTCGGCTAGACGTCGGTCCAATCGCTCTAACGCGAGAGATACCGGCGCTAGTAATCGCTGGGCGTCGCTTATGGTCCGCTGGGCCGACCGGGCAGCGCGCTCGTCCTGGTCAGCCATGGTTTGAGCCGACAGTGCCTTGAATTGAGTGGCCAGCGCGTCACGATCGGTAGCGATTTTCTCGGCCGCCTCCAGCCGTTCAGTGGCGATGCGTGCCGCAGAGGTGGCTTCGGTGACGCGCTGGGAGGCGCGTAACTGCGCGAAAAGCCATCCCAGGGCCACACCGATGATGAGCCCAATGAGCCCAACCACGAGATTCGTCATGCCATGAGAATCCCAGCAAGGGCCGACATGTTGGGTACGAGTGGTGTTCCGTCGTCTGGAACAGCCGGTGATGGTTGAATGGTCGGCATGGCTGACATGTGCGTTCCGACGGCGGATCACGTCCGCGACATCATCTCCTTCGTGGAGGCGTCTCCCACTTCGTACCATGCTGCGGCGGAGGTGGCGCGGCGCCTGGAGCAGGCCGGGTTCCAGTGTCTCGAGGAAACTGACGCGTGGCCGTCAGTTGAGGGACGCCGCTACGTGGTGCGGGACGGGGCTGTCATCGCCTGGATCACCCCGGACGTGGTGACCTCACAGCTGGGGGTGAGGATCGTTGGGTCCCATACCGACTCTCCGTCTTTCAAGCTCAAACCAAACGCTACTGTTACCAATCAGGGCTGGCAGCAGGTTGGCATGGAGGTCTACGGCGGTGGCCTATTAAACTCCTGGCTCGATCGTGATCTCGGCCTGTCTGGGCGACTAGTTACTCGTGACGGGCAGATTCACTTGGTGCGAACCGGTCCGATTTTGCGCATCAGCCAGCTTGCGCCGCATCTGGATCGCACCGTCAACGAGGACCTCAAGCTGGATCGCCAGCGTCATCTCATGCCTATTCTCTCAGTGGGGAGACCGAACCTTGACGTCGAGGACCTGCTGTGTGAGGCGGCAGGGATCGAGCGTAAGGACCTGGCTTTCCACGACATTTTCGCCTATCTGACTCAGCCTCCGGCCGTCATCGGCCCCTACGGGGAATTCCTGGCCAGCCAGCGCATGGACAATCTCTCGTCGGTTCATTCCTCGGTAGCGGCATTTGTTGACGTCAAGCCGACGGACGACGTGGCGGTTATGGCATGTTTCGATCATGAGGAGGTTGGCTCGGCGACAAGGTCGGGAGCCTGTGGGCCGTTCCTCGAAGACATCTTGGTGCGCATTGCTGAAGGACTCGGGATGACCGGCGCGGCATACCGAGCAATGATTGCCAGGTCCTCATGCGTGTCGTCGGATGCTGGGCATGGCGTGCATCCCAATTACGTAGAGAAATTTGACCCGGCGAATCACCCGCTGCTCAACGAGGGGCCGCTGCTCAAGATCAATGCTAACCAGCGCTATGCCACTGATGGGGTGGGCGGGGCTTTGTGGCAGCGCGCGTGCGCCGCAGCCGGAGTGCCAACCCAGGACTTCGTATCGAATAATTCAGTGCCATGCGGCTCTACGATCGGCCCGCTGACGGCGACGAGGCTCGGCATGTTGACAGTTGACGTCGGTGTGCCGCTGATGTCGATGCATTCCACACGTGAACTTGCCGGTACGGCTGACCTTGTGTACCTATCCAAGGCGTTGGGGGCCTACTGGGCTGGAGCTTGAGCCGATTCACAGGCATGTCTCAGGCGCATCGGTCGGCATGAACTGCCTCCACCGTTTCCCTATAGAGCGTTGGGGTGAGTTGGGCGCGGAACGGTAGAGTGGCCAACCGTGGCACTTACGATTGGAATCGTCGGTCTTCCCAATGCCGGCAAGTCGACTCTGTTCAACGCGCTGACCAAGAATGACGTCTTGGCGGCGAACTACCCCTTCGCGACCATCGAGCCGAATGTTGGCGTGGTTGGGGTGCCGGACAAGCGCCTTGAGGTGTTGACGCAGATGTACCATTCTGCGAAGACCATTCCTGCGACAGTGTCTTTCGTCGACATTGCTGGAATCGTCAAGGGCGCCAGCAAGGGTGAGGGGATGGGCAACGAGTTCCTCTCTAACATTCGTGAGGCCGACGCTATCTGCCAGGTGACGAGGTGCTTTGCCGACGACGACGTGACCCATGTCAACGGTCACGTCGATCCCTCCGACGACATTGAGACCATCACCACAGAGCTCGTCCTGGCCGACTTGCAGACTATGGAGAAGCAGCTCCCTAAGCTGCAAAAGGAAGCCGCGATCAAGAAAGAGTCTCGTCCCAAGGCTGAGGCCTGGGAGCAGGCTAAAGCAGTGCTCGAAGAGGGCAGGACGATCTTCTCGGCCGGGCTGGACCCCGAGCCGTTGCACGACCTATTCCTGCTGACGAGCAAGCCCTTCATCTACGTCTTCAACTGTGATCAGGACCAGTTGGTTGATGGCGATTTCATGACGCGAATGGCCGACCTCGTCGCCCCCGCCGAGGCGATTTTCTTGGATGCTGAATTTGAAGCAGAATTAGCCGAGATGGAGCCTGAAGAGGCCGCCGAGTTCCTGGCTGACGCCGGAATCGACGAGCCCGGCCTTGACAAGCTGGCCCGTGTCGGCTTTGACACTCTCGGTTTGCAAACCTTCTTGACCGCGGGGGAGAAGGAATCCCGCGCGTGGACGATTCATAAGGGAGACACCGCTCCGCAGGCTGCTGGCGTCATTCACACCGACTTTCAGAAGGGGTTTATTAAAGCCCAGGTGGTGTCCTTTGATGACCTTGTCGAATTTGGTGGCGAAAAAGAGGCCCAGGCAGCCGGCAGGTTGCGGCTCGAAGGCAAGGACTACGTCATGCAAGACGGTGACGTGGTCGAGTTCAGGACGGGTCTGACGTCTGGTGGAAAGAAGTGAGTGCCACGATGACCGCTGTCATTGACACGCATGCCCATGTCTATCCCGACCACTGGCTCGATCTGCTGGAGGAGCTTGGCACCGACCCAGCTACTACGCGGATCGCCCGGGGCCTGCACGCCGGAGACGACGAGGCCGACATTTCCCGGCGCCTGGCCATGATGGATGCTGCCGGCGTGCGCGTGCAGGTGCTGTCCGCCACACCGCAGGTGCCTGTCCTTGACAATGCTGACGATGCCTCTTCCGCAGCCCGTTACATCAATGATGCCTACGCTGCACTCGTCGCGCGTCATCCTGACCGTTTCATTGCACACGCCACCTTGCCCCTGCCGCACGTCGCCGGATCGTTGGACGAGATCGCCCGTGCGTTCGACGAGCTGGGATTCCGGTCGGTCGCTCTCAACACCTTCGTCGGTGCCGACGGGTCCTTGGCCGATCCCGCACTAGAGCCAATATTCGCCGAACTCGACCGTCGTCGCGCGATCGTCTACCTGCACCCGGCTGGCCTCGCAGCCGGAGCGGCATCCATCGCCGACCACGGTCTGATCTGGGTCAATGGCGCACCGATGGAAGATGCCATCGCCACATTGCAGTTGCTCAAGGCTGACGTGCCCGACCGGCACTCGCACATTCGCTTCCACATTGCGCATCTGGGCGGCGACCTGCCGTTCCTTGCGCAGCGTCTGGAGGACAACTATGACGACTGGGGTTCGTTTGCTCGCTCGCCACGTGAGAGCCTGCGGCGGATGTGGTTTGACGCCGCCAACTTTTTCACTCCCAGTCTGCGTCTTGCGCTGGAGGTCTACGGCGATGGCCACGTCATGATGGGCTCTGACTTCCCGTATTTCCAGGATGCCAAGTACACCCGCGCTGTAACCTACATCAACGACCTTGCCGACTTAAGCGTCGGTGCCGAGGTCATCGACAACGTGTTGCGCCGGAACGCTGAGCAGCTCTATGGTGAGCTTTTGCCTCGCTGAAGATCGGCCTTAGCTCGATTTCGGTATAGCCCGTATTTCGCCCTTCCTGCGTTGGGAGGATAGGGGATTGATCGGTATTGATAAGACGGTGGTGTCTGATCTAACCTGACCGTCAGTACCCACCTCGCGGACTGCAGCGCTTGGGCTCGCGAATGAGTTCTGAGGCTGGCGATGAGTCGGGCTATGCCGGTGGCATTAGCGGCGAGGTCTAAGTGCCGCTCATCCAACCATGACAGGCGCGGCCTGGCATGTTTCTCATCGTTCCAGAGGAGGAGACCTCGATGGCTATTCAGCTCGATCCCCGTACCGCCCTCATTGTCGTTGATCTGCAGAAGGGCATTTTGGCCATGACTCCGGCCGATGCCGTCGCAGATCTGGTGCAGGCGAACACTCGTCTAGCTGATGCTTTCCACGCCGCCGGGTTACCCGTCGTATGGGTGCATGCCACCGGCCTGCCCCCTGGTCGCGTTGCTCGTCCCGTCCCCGAACCAGACGAGCTGCCTGCCGACTTCACTGTCTTGCACGATGACTTGCCGGTGGCTGGCAGCGATATTCACCTGGGTAAACCGCGCACGATGAGTTCGTTCGCTCGCACGGACCTTGCCGAGCAGTTACGCAACCGTGGCATCACCCAGGTCGTCGTCACCGGCATCGCAACTGGTGCTGGCGTTGAGAGCACCGCGCGCAGCGCCTATGACGAGGGTTTCCACGTCATCGTCGTGAGCGATGCCACCCTGGATGGCAATCTGGCGCGCCATAGCGCGACTCTCCAGGAGGCGATCCCTAGTATCGGCTACGTCGCCAGTACTGACGAGATCGTTGCCGCATTGCCGCGCTGAACTTGTCTGGCTGGTCGCCCGGCCAGCCGCGACGCGTAGAGGGGTATGTACCCTACCTTTCTGTGATGCGCCGTTGTCGTGCAACCTGTTCGGACATGACGAGGCCGAATATCACGAGTATGGCCAAATACAGCGGCAGGACCCACAGCCCGGATCCGGCCGAGATCGTCCCGAATAGCGGGGGAGCAAGCGTTGTCCCAACGTACGCCGCAGCCATCTGGATGCCGATAATCGCTTGAGAGTTCTGCGCACCGAAGGTGGCTGGGGTGGAGTGGATAATGGCTGGATATATCGGCGCGGATCCGACACCTGCGATTACCAAACCTGCCAGAGCACCCCATGACGGCACACCGGGTAGCCCTACGAGGATGACGCCGACACCTACTGCGGTGAATCCGCCGCGCACGAGCATCCTGTCGCCGAGATGTTCTGCTACGAATCCGGCTAGGAATCGGCCAATGGTGACTCCCAAGACGTAGAGGGATGCGAATGCTGCGGCGGTTGTACCGTCTATTCCTCGCACTGACACCAGGTACGACGCTGCCCACAGCATTGACGTACTCTCGATGGCGCAGTACGAAAAGAAGGCTCCCAGAATGGCGGGAACTCCTGGGATAGCTATCGCTGTGCGTATCGGCGTTCGGGGCAATCTTGCCGAGGCGCCGTCGCTGGTTGTGCGCGTCTTGCCCCACAACGGAAGGCTGGCGGTGAGGATGGCCGTCAGTACGGCTTGTAGAATTCCGACGGTGCGGTAGGCCGATGGCCACCCATGGCCGGCACCTAGCGCGTAGCTCATAATGAACGGGCTGATTGACGCTCCGAGACCCCAAAAACCGTGCAGCCAGTTCATGTGTCGAGCGGTGTAATGCAGCGCTGCATAGTTGTTGAGTGCAGCGTCGACCGTTCCGGCCCCTAGCCCGTAGGGAATCGACCACAGACACAGCATCCAGAACTGCGTCGATAATGAGAAACCAAAGAGCGCGACGGCTGTCACTGCCACACTTGCCGCCGTTACTCGTCCTGGGCCGAAGCGGTGAGTCAATCGGTCGGACATCAGGCTCGAGATGATGGTCCCGGCTGCGATAATAAAGGTGATGAAACCGGCAAAGGACATCGGGACGTCAAGGCTGTCATGCATAGCCGGCCATCCGGCACCGACGAGCGAGTCGGGTAGCCCCAGGCTAATGAACGCCAGGTAGATGATGGCCAGGAGGAGCATATGCACGATTGAGGGGCCTTTCGTCATCTCTCAACGAGGGTTCGAGCACAGCTCGTCAATCTCAATCTGGCAGTTATCTAATCCTACGGGGTACGTCATTCGAGCTGGGCCGCCAGGTTGTCGAGGAAAGCTTTAACTCGGGCCAGTTCCCGTGGCGGAGCCGGATACAACGCAAGCATCTGTTCAGGGAAACTCGCCGCTTGGTGACGCAGGGTGCGGCCCGCCTCGGTGAGGCTGATAACACGCCGCCTCTCGTCGTTATTGCTCCACGTCCGGGTGATGTAACCAGCCTGCTCCAAACGGCGCAGCAGGGGCGTCAGGGTGCCACTGTCGAGGTGCAGCCGCGTCCCGATGTCGTTGACGCCGACAGTGTCGTCAGCGTGCCAGAGCACCAGCATGACCAGGTATTGGGGATAGGTGAGGCCGATTCCCTCTAGCAGCGGGCGGTAGGCGCGCGTCACTGCCCTGCTTGCCCGGTAGAGGGAAAAGCAGAACTGATGATCGAGGTCGAGCGTCTGGTGTGGCACGTCAGAAGGATACAGGATGCACAATAAAATTGTGTACAACTTAATTGTGAGCTATGTTTCGTTGTGGGGCTGCCCGACAGGATCGGCAGCCGATATCCCCTCAGCGAGCAAGGAGAAACCATGATTGACATCGAGCCCCTCTACACCATCGAGGCGATCGCTACTGGTGCTGGCCGAAACGGTCACGTCCAGAGCGCCGACGGGCGTGTGTCCGAGGACTTAGCCATTCCCGTCGAGATGGGCGGCACCGGCAAGGGTGCGAACCCAGAAGAGCTGTTTGCTGCCGGTTATGCGGCCTGTTTCCATTCCGCATTGCAGATGGTCGCCCGCGAAGCAAAGAAGAAGCTTGGCGACTCTTCTGTGGGTGCGCGGGTCTCGATCGGTAAGGCTGGTGAAGGCTTTGGCCTCGCTGTTGCTCTGGAGGTCGTCGTCCCGGATTTGCCGCACGACGAGGCTCAGGAACTCGCTGATAAGGCCCACCAGGTGTGTCCTTACTCGAATGCCACGCGGGGCAACATTCGCGTTGACGTCACTGTTGTTGACGACTGACCCCGTCGCGGTGGTCCTGGGGCTTATGCCCTGGGACACCCGCCGCCATGGTGGAACGTCACGCTTCCATGGCTCCACTTTGAACCGTCGAACCCACGACAACGGAGGCAACATTGACTAAGTACCGTACCGAGGACCCCACGACGGGCGAGCTGATTCACAACTGGACGTCCATCAGCAGTGATGAGATCAGCGCAATGATTGATGCTGCCGACAAGGCTTTCACGGCATGGCGGCGTACATGCATTGAGGAGCGCGCTGGCGTCCTTGCCAAGACTGCTGGACTATTTCAGAAAAGGGCCGAGGAGCTCGCCCAAATTGCGGCCACGGAGATGGGCAAGCCCGTGCGTCAAGGCATCCGCGAAATTCAGCTGGTCTCCCAGATTTTTGACTACTACGCGGAGCACGCCGCCCTCCTCATGGCTGATGACGTCTTGCCGAGTCAGGGAGCGAATTCCTCGCGCGTCGAAAAGGAGCCATTAGGTGTTCTGCTTGGCGTCATGCCGTGGAACTTTCCCTACTATCAGCTCGCACGATTCATCGCCCCCAATCTGGTTCTTGGCAACACGTTGTTACTGAAGCCGGCCTCGATCTGCGCTGCCTCCGCCCTCAAAATGGAAGAGCTACTCGGCGAGGCTGGTTTACCGAGGAATGTCTACCAGACGATTCTGGCGGATAGTTCTCAGATCGAAGGCATCATTGCGGACCCGCGGGTGCGCGGTGTGTCTCTGACGGGCAGCGAAGCGGCTGGTGCTTCGGTTGCGGCTGCAGCCGGCAAGCATTTAAAGAAGGCTGTGCTGGAGCTCGGTGGCTCCGACCCGTTGATCGTTCTGGGCGGCGATATTGACGCGGTAGCAGATTCCGCAGCGCGGGCGCGGTTGAGTAATGCCGGCCAGGTGTGCAACTCGCCGAAGCGCATGATCGTCGTTGACGAGTTCTACGACACCTTCGTCAACAGGCTTGCGGCTGATTTCTCGGCGGCGGTTGTGGGAGATCCCCGTGACGAAGCTACTGACGTAGGTCCGATGTCGAGCATCGACGCGCGTGATGAACTCATGAGGCTGGTCGATGATGCAGTAGACCACGGCGCGAATGTCGTCGTCGGTGGTCACCCGCGCCCAGGAGCCGGCGCCTTCATGGAGGCGACCATCCTTACCGGCGTGACTCGCGAGATGCGAGCCTGGTCGCAGGAATTATTCGGGCCGGTCGCCGTCGTGTATCGCGTAGCAGACGTCGATGAAGCTGTTGAGCTGGCTAACGAGAGTACCTTCGGCTTGAGTGGATCGGTGTGGTCTGACGACCTCGACCTTGCGGAGGCTACTGCGCGTCGTCTCAATGTGGGCATGACCTACGTCAATGAGCACGGTACAAGCCTTGCTGGCTTACCCTTTGGGGGCGTTGGCCGTTCCGGCTTCGGTCGTGAGCTGGGGACGTACGGCGTCGACGAGTTCGTCAACAAGCGCCTTCTGCGGGTGTCTAACCCGGTATCGGCCGCCCGGTAAGAGGTGCCTTGATATGCCGCTAGCGAGCACGCTAGCGGCATCACGCTATGACACTGTGAAAGGAAAAACACCTATGTCGCGAGTATTGATGATCCTCACCTCCCATGACCAGCTAGGTGATACTGGCCGCAAGACGGGATTCTGGCTTGAGGAATTTGCCTCCCCCTACTACGTGTTCCGTGACGCTGGACACGACATCACTGTGGCCTCACCGAAGGGTGGACAGCCGCCCATCGATCCAACGAGCTCGTTGCCACAGATGCAGACTGATGCTACCCGTCGTTTCAATGGCGACGAGCAGGCCAAAGCCGTTCTGGCGGCCACTACGCCGCTATCAGACGTTGATGTCACCACATTCGACGCGGTGTTCTACCCAGGGGGCCATGGCCCGCTATGGGACCTGGCCAATGATCCGAAGTCACACCAGATCATCCTGGATAGCGATGCAGTAGGACGGCCACTAGGCCTGGTGTGTCACGCTCCTGGCGTGCTGCACGCTGTCAAGAAGCACGATGGCACGCCGTTCGTCGCTGATCGATCAGTCACCGGCTTTACTGACGGCGAAGAGGAGGCTGCTGGCCTGACCGACGTCGTCCCCTTCCTCGTCGAGGACGCCCTCAAGGACGCCGGAGCGCGGTACAGCAAGGGTCCTGACGGTGAGTGCTATGTCGTGGTCGACAAGACACTGGTCACTGGTCAGAACCCGGCTTCATCCGCTGCAACAGCTCAACGTCTGCTCGCCTTGTTGCCTCACTGATTTGTCGGACGAGCTGCTCGGGCCCGCAAGATGGTATGTCATCCGGCGGGCCCTGTTGCGGCGGGTCCTCAGAAAATCAGTCGACGATCTGCGGTGAGGCGCTGTCAATGACGATGCGGCATGAGAATTCCTGCAGATCCCGGCGATCCTTGAGCAGCCGTGTTGGGCGTCGTATGCCTGACAGGGTGAATGCCAGACGTGTGTAGCTGCACGTGGGTTGGTGGGTGTAGCTCTGTCTTCCGCAATGGGCTTTCAGTGACATGACTCACACTATTCAGATCCATGTGTGATGAATATTGATTAACGATGGGATGAGAATATCCATACCTCATGCATAGGATTGGAGCGTAACTCTCATGCCTCGCGGGTTACGACTGCATGTATTTTTATGTGGAGTAATAGTTTTAAAATCCCAGTTGAAGACCGCGGTAGTCGGTGGGATTTTTGATGCTTGACGTTGCCGTATGCCCTTCTTAGCCTTGCTCTTGGTCAGGTGATTCGCCCGCTGACTGTCGCAACAATGGTGATGTGGCGAAAGATTATGAGGGGGATATGGCTGCGCAAGTCGCTGACGCAGCGAGCGGGGTAGCTCCGGTAGATGGCGGTAGTGAAGTCGGGAAATTATCATTTCCTGCAATGTTGGCACTTGTTGTCGGCTCTATGATTGGGGGAGGCATATTCTCCCTTCCGCAGAATATCGCTGCTGCTGCAAGTCCGGGGCCTATGCTTATTGGTTGGGTGATTACCGGGATCGGTATGATCTGCCTTGCCATGGTTTATCAGAAACTGGCTATTCGTCGTCCAGACTTGGACAATGGTATTTATGCCTATGCGAAGGCCGGATTTGGTGATTTTGCCGGGTTTAACTCGGCGTGGGGGTATTGGTTGTCTGCCCTCATTGGAAACGTCGGCTACCTGGTACTGCTGTTTTCTACAATAGGAAAATTCGTGCCAGCGCTTGCTGGGGGTAACACTATTTGGGCAGTGCTTGGAGCGTCAGTCCTGCTCTGGTTAACTCATGCTTTTGTTTTGGCTGGTATTCGCACCGCTGCGTTTGTTAACACTATTACGACGATCGCCAAAATTGTTCCGCTGGTAACGTTCCTTGTCATCTGTGCTGTCGCGTTCGATGTTGGCGTATTTAGCGAGGACTTCTGGGGATCCAGCGCGGGTCTGGGAAGCATCTTTTCTCAGACCAAGAATATGATGCTCGTCACAGTGTGGGTGTTTATTGGGATAGAAGGGGCATCGATCTATTCAAAGCGGGCCCGCAAGCGCTCTGATGTCGGCAAAGCGACGATCGCCGGTTTCCTTACCGTGCTTGTCCTCTTGATTGGCGTCAACCTGCTGAGCATGGGCATTATGCGTCGTGCTGAGCTTGCTGGACTTCCTGATGCCTCCATGGGAGATGTTTTATCGGCCGTTGTGGGTCCCTGGGGTTCGATCTTTGTGAGCGTAGGTGTCATCATCTCGCTTCTTGGCGCCCTGCTCGCGTGGATTCTGTTGTGCGGCGAAACTATGCAGGTGCCAGGTGAAGATGGCACTATGCCGAGGTTGTTCGGGCGGATGAACAAGCACGAGGCTCCAGCTCCTGCCCTGTGGATTACCAATGCTATTTCTCAAGCCTGTCTGCTGCTAACTGTCCTATGGGATGGTGCCTATCTCGTCATGGCCACTCTTGCAGCCGCCCTCATTCTGGTGCCATATCTGCTATCTGCGGCTTTTGCTTTCAAGCTCGTCATTACGGGTGAGACGTACGGCAATGATTCGACATCACGTCGAGTCCGTGACGCGGTGGTAACCGGCGTCGCAACGCTCTATGGTATCTGGCTGTTGCTGGCTGCTGGAATTGACGCGCTGATGTTCGCCGCGCTGCTCTACCTGCCTGGAGTTGCAGTGTTTATCTGGGCTAAAAAGGAGCAGAAGGCTAAGCGGATATTCAAGCCTTATGAGATTATCATCCTCGCCCTTCTGATTGCGGTTTCAGTAATTGCGATAATACTCATAGCCACAGGGCGATTGACATTAGGGTAAGTGATGTGATCTCTCGGTGTGTGAGTGCGGGAATAATTGATCTCGATAGGTTGCAAATAAAGAACATAGGGTAACGTCGCGACGCTGCTCTCGTTGCCCCAAGAGGATCTGATCCTCTACTATGAAAGGTTGAACAATAATGACTCAGATTGGTGCATGGTCAGAGGTAGGGAAACTTCGTGAAGTGATGGTGTGCGAGCCGCGCTTGGCACATCGTCGACTGACACCAAGTAACTGCAGAGAGCTGCTTTTTGACGATGTTTTGTGGGTTGATAAGGCACAAGAAGATCATCGAAACTTTGTGACGAAGATGCGTGATCGTGGAATTGTTGTTCACGAAATGCATACCCTGCTGTCTGAGGTGCTTGACATTCCCGAGGGGCGCGCATGGGTACTTGACCACAAATTGTCCCCCAACGCGGTTGGGCTTGGTGTTGACAAGGATGTTCGTGCCTGGCTCGATGACATGCCCTCAGATACCTTGGCTGAGCATCTCATTGGTGGAGTGGCATATGGAGAGGTTCCCGCCGAGAGGCGTAAGCATGTGCTGGGTGCGCTTATCAAAGCTCATGACGAAAACCAGTTTCTCATTCCGCCATTGCCGAATACCCAATTCACTCGTGACACCACGGCGTGGATCTTCGGAGGCGTAACCCTCAATCCAATGCGGTGGCCAGCGCGTCAGCACGAGACGGTTTTGGCGAGTGCGATTTACGCGTACCATCCTGCGTTTGTCGAGCGTGACTTTAAGGTCTGGTATGGCCGCGCCGAGGGTGATCATGGTATGTCCACCCTTGAAGGTGGTGACATCATGCCAGTCGGCAATGGCACAGTATTGATTGGGATGGGTGAGCGGTCATCGTGGCAGGCGATCACCCAGCTAGCTCGTGCATTATTCGTTAATCATGCGGCGCGCAGAATAATCGTCGCGGCTATGGCGCCGGATCGGTCATCTATGCACCTCGACACGGTGTTTAGCTTCTGTGATGTCGATTTGGTTACTCTTTATAAGCCAGTGGTCGATACCATCACGTCCTTGGTGTTGGAGCCGAGTAATGAGGAATCGGGATTCTCGGTGCGAGTCTATGACGGTCACTTCACCGATATTGTGGCAAGTTCGCTGGGTCTGGATGGTTTGCGTACTGTCGAGACTGGTGGTGATCGCTGGGAGGCCCAGCGCGAGCAATGGGATGATGGGAATAATGTGGTAGCTCTTGAACCAGGTGTTGTCGTGGGCTACGACCGCAATGTGGAGACGAATGCCTTACTCGCTGATGCCGGTGTCGAGGTCATCCAGATCCAAGCAGCTGAGCTGGGGCGCGGGCGAGGCGGCGGTCATTGCATGACGTGCCCGATTACTCGTGATCCTGTCAATTATTGATCGGTTCTGTGTAAGAATATATATCGTGTGTCCTATAGGTGGGCACTTTCTGAAAGGAGTATTGGATTATGGCTTTTAATTTGAAGAATCGTCATTTGTTGTCGCTGGCGCACCATAGCACTCAGGAGATTGAGTTCCTGGTTAGTTTGGCCGGCCAGTTGAAGGAGGCTAAGTACGCTGGTACGGAACGGCCAATGCTAGCGGGCAAGAACATTGCGTTGATTTTTGAGAAGGCGTCGACGCGTACTCGGTGTGCCTTTGAAGTAGCGGCTCATGACCAGGGGGCTCATGTGACGTATCTGGGGCCGAGCGGATCCCATATTGGCCATAAGGAGTCGATGAAGGATACGGCCCGGGTGTTGGGTCGTATGTATGACGGTATTGAGTACCGTGGCTTCCATCAGTCAACAGTGGAGGAGTTGGCCGAGTATGCCGGGGTGCCGGTGTTTAATGGATTGACTGATGAGTTCCATCCGACTCAGATGCTGGCTGATGCATTGACGATGCGCGAGCATGCGCAAAAGCCGTTCCACGAGATCAGTTTCGCGTATGTCGGTGATGGCCGTAATAATATGGGCCGCTCGTTGTTATTGCTGGGCGCCAAGTTGGGTATGGATGTTCGGATTGGGGCGCCGGAGGGCTTGGCACCGGAACCGGAGTTAGTGGAGCAGTGTCAGGGATGGGCTGCGGCTTCGGGTGGTTCTGTGACGGTGACGTCGTCTGCCCGTGACGCTGTGCGTGGTGTGGATTTCATTCACACGGATGTATGGGTGTCTATGGGTGAGCCGGTGGAGAGCTGGGGCGAGCGAGTAGATGCTCTCATGCCGTTCCAGATTAACGATGATCTGGTGGCATCGGCTGAGAATTCGCGGGTCAAGGTGATGCATTGTTTGCCCGCGTTCCATAACAGCGAGACGACGGTTGGCGCGGAGATTGCTCAGACGTATCCGCAGCTCGCGGACGGCATTGAGGTGACGGAGTCGGTGTTTGAATCGTCGGCGTGTATCGCCTTTGATCAGGCTGAAAATCGTATGCACACGATTAAGGCTGTATTGGTGTCGTCGCTGGCGTGATGAATGGGCTGGGGAGGTTGTGATGAGAATTTTGATTGCGCTCGGCGGCAATGCGTTACTGCGCCGCGGGGAGACGATGACGGCCGAGAATCAACGCGCCAATGTGCGTATTGCCGCGGAGCGGATTAAGGAAGTCGCTGTCGATCATGAGGTCGTCGTGGCGCATGGTAATGGCCCCCAGGTGGGGTTGTTGGCATTGCAATCGACGGCATATGAGGAGGTGGGTATTTATCCGCTGGATGTGTTAGGTGCTGAGTCTCAGGCGATGATCGGATACATGATCGAGCAGGAGCTAGGCAATGTCATGCCGAAGGATCAGCAGATTGTCTCGATGATCACGATGACAGTGGTTGATGGCGACGATCCTGCATTTGAGCACCCGACCAAGCCGATAGGCCCGGTTTACGATCAGCAGACCGCTGAGCGGTTAGCGGCACAGCGGGGGTGGACGGTTGCTCGTGATGGGCAGTACTACCGTCGTGTGGTGCCCTCGCCGCAGCCGCGCAACATTGTTGAGCAGAAGGCGATTCGTCAATTAGTGGATTCCGGTGTGCTCGTGGTCTGTGCTGGTGGCGGCGGAGTCCCGTGTGTTTTTGATGAGGATGGTCGCCTTCATGGTGTTGAGGCTGTGATTGATAAAGATCTTGCCTCAGCGGAGTTGGCTGTTCGTGTCGGGGCTGACGTGCTAGTGATTGCCACCGATGTTGCAGGAGTGTTTAATCACTGGGGTGAGCCCAATCAGGAGCGTATTGAGTTGATGCATGCCCGGGAGGCTCTGGATACGCCGTTCGCGGCTGGGTCGATGGGACCGAAGGTTCAGGCCGCGTGTAATTTCGCGTTAGCAACGGGAAATCGTGCTGTTATCGGGTCCCTCGAAGACATCCAAGGCCTCGTCAACGGCACCCATGGCACGACAATCGTGGCCTGACATGAGATCATTGGCCTCGCTGGGATCATGGCACACTGCCAGTGACATTGACGGCGGTGATGTTAGGACTCCCAACGGATTGAGCAAGCCGATCGAGCAGGCTGGTGACTGTCGCGGTTGCGATGTGCGTAAGGAGGAGGTTCCGTTGACCAACGACGGTCACAAAGCGGTTCTTGTGTCTAGGGCGGCTCGGTTATCCCGTATCAGCGCATTGATACGTTCTGAACGAATATCGTCGCAAGCTGAGCTGGCGCAGAGACTGGCTGACGGGGGTATTGTCGTCAGCCAGGGGACGCTTTCTCGCGATCTTAAGGATGCGGGTGCGATCCGTAGTAGGGACCACTTAGGGAATTTTCGCTACGTCATTCCTGAGGGGGAGCACCCCTCAGACGTGACGACGGGGCTCCCAGCTCGTAATCACCTTGCTCGCATATGTCATTCGTTGTGTACTGAAGTAAATAGCAACGATAGTGCGGTGGTCATCAAAACTCCGCCCGGTGCTGCTCAGTATTTGGGTTCGGCGATTGATTCGTCAGGTATTGACGCCATTATTGGCACGATTGCGGGTGATGACACAGTCCTCATCATCTGTACACCCGCCGTCGGAGGCGAGGACCTTGCTAAGTCCTTCCGGCAAATGGCTGAGACGGGTTTCCCATCCGAGGGCTTGATCGTCGAAGGCTAGGTTCCGCTATGCAGTCCAGATTCTCGTGATATATAACTGGCCTGATAGCCAACCAGGAGGGTGTGTATCTGCGCGTGCCTTGGCCCCGTGTGGGAGTCTCAGGCCGTGGGACTATTGGCAAAGTTGTGGGCTACTCGCATTGTTCAGCGAGTAGCCCACAACTATGCCTTGCCTCAGCTGGTATCCTTATATTCGAATTCGACCTGGATGCTGGGATCAATACCTTCGGCGATGCCTCGGTAGAACTTTTCGCACTGGGCTCTGAGAGCCTTGTCATTGTCCTTGATATGTTGCTGTTCTGTCGCGGGGTTTTAGAGTTCCGTGATCGCCTTGGCGGCGTCGATGTCAGCGGTCACGAAGCTAATAGCGCCGTTGTCCTCGGCTGCCTTCTTGAATTCTTCGTTACTGTGGCCGGTGAATTTGAACGGAGGCACAGTGACTTTGATGTGAGTCGGATCTTTACGCGTGATAATGACAGCTGTACCGTCAATACCGAGCTGGGCATCATAGCCATACTGGATGAATTCGGTCTTCTTGGTGCCCCAAACCTCGTGGCCGCCAATGGTTTTAGCCTGCTCTTTTTGCAGCAGTCTTGGAATCTTCATACTGAGTAAACGTCTCCCTTGAATTCCATGGACTTGACAACTCGACGGTCGGTCGTCTTCTCGGAGGTGCCGATGAAACCGCCGAGCGCAGGTACGTTCTGGCGAGACAACCAAATGACCGTGCCGCCTCCGACGAGAATTCCGACGAGGAGCCAGGCCAGAGCACGCCTGAAACGTCGTCCTATGCCAGGTGATTTCCGCATGATCGATCCCTAGCGCAAGGTTGGTTCACAGTCGATCCAGCAATTCCGTCAAGCTCGTGATCGTCGTGACGTGCGGGTACGGTTTCGGGGCCACCAAGATCCCCTCGATTCCTGCCGATCGTGCCGCCTCAACGTCAATGAGTCGGTCTCCCACAGCGATGACGTCGGTGGGGGAGAGGCCATGGCGCTCCATGAGCACCTGGTTCATATGTGGGTCGGGTTTACGAGCAAAACCGTCGGGCGCGCATACCAGATCGTCAACCTGCACCCCGAGGGCTTTCAAAAGGTTTTCCGCACTGGTGCGGTCGCGGTGGGTTGCGACGAGATTGAGTCCGCCGCCTCGACGTACCGCTGCCATGGCCTCGTCAGCCCCCGCCATGAGTGGCGCAGGGTCGTGTATCCACTTCTTCTTGAGGGCAGAGTACGCATCATTGAGCTGCTTTGATGATACTTGGTAGCGGTCAGCCAACGCGTCGATGGCGTGGGCGATTGACGCTGATCTCAGCTGTGCCACCTCGGCCAGTTGTTCCTTACCTGGAGTGGCCCAGACGACTTCCGCAAGGGTCTGATCGACCTCTGGGTACGTGTCGATCAGCGTTCCTCCCATGTCCCAGATGATGCTCCGCACATCTGTGAGTCTTGCAGATGTGCGGCGCTACCGACGACCGCCCTGGTCACTCGTCGGGGCCGACGGGTAGCCTGCCAGGAGTGATCACACCCGAGCACGAGCCCGACCCTTGGGCGATGCAACTGGTACTGCTGCGTGACAAACGTCATCCGGCGCGACAGGTAGATGCCTGCGAGGCGGCAGCGCGGGCGGTTGTTTTTCTCCTTGATGATCCTCGCACTCAGCCGGGAGGTCCCTGGCACGACGCCGTGCGACAGTGGTCTGATAAGCGCATTCGCAAGATCGTTCGCCGTGCCTCTGGCAAGAGGTGGGACGACGTCCAGGCCCTCGAAGGAGTTACCGTCAGCCAGGACCCGCCAGCAGACGGCCCCGTCGAGACTAGTCCTGCGAGGGTGAGGGCCTTCGTACCGGCTCCAGTGCGCCCCCAACCCAAGCAGATCGACAAGCTGCAGGTGGCTGGCACTAATCTTCCCGCCGACGGCGTTTCTGCCACGACCAACGGCGTTGTCACGATAGAAATCAACCCCCGTATTGAGATGACTACCGGTAAGGCCTGCGCCCAGTGCGGCCATGCTGCCCAGCTCGCCTACGAGGCCATGAGTTCTGGAAACGACGAGGACCGTCACGCCTTGGACAGGTGGCGCCGCGACGAGTTTCGAGTTCACGTCGTCACTCCCACGGTCGAACATTGGGACGCTGATGTTGCGCGCGTCAGGGTTGTCGACGCCGGGTTCACGGAGTTTGATGGCCCCACTGCGACCACCAGGGCCCGATGGTGAGCAACGTCGCGTAGAATTGAGTTATGACTCAGCTCCTTCTCACTGCGGTCGGCGTGGACCGCGCCGGGCTCGTCTCCGACTTGTCTGAAATCGTTGCCAGCTACGACGGCAACTGGCTTGATAGCCGTATGGCACGGCTCGCTGGCGCCTTCGCCGGGATCGTCCTTGTTGACATCGACAATTCCAAGGTTGAGCCCCTGAAGGCTGACCTTAATCGTCTTGAGGCTAAGGGACTGCGGGTTACCGTCACTGATACCAGCCCGCACCACGATGAGGGCGAGGCCGTTTTGGTGGTTCACCTTGTCGGTCACGACCATCAGGGCATTATCCATAACGTGACGTCCACCATGGCCCGCCTTGGGGTCACCATAGATGACCTGTCTACCGGTTTACGTGAGGCTCCGATGGGGGACGGTATTCTCTTCGAGGCGCAAGTGCAGTGCCGTATTACGAACTCGACGACCCTCGACGAACTACGCTCGGAATTGGAAGCTATTGCCACCGAGATTATGGTCGACATTGATCTGGTTGACCGTTCGTGATCTCGGCCATGATCTAGAGGAGGTCTCATGACTCGTATCCCAGGCACTGATCTGGACGTCAAACCAATAGTTTTGGGGGCTAATACCTTCGGTTGGACGGCTGATGAGCATGAGTCCCATGCCATCCTTGATGCTTTCATCGCTGCTGGGGGATCGCTGGTTGACACCGCGGATGGTTACTCACATTGGGTTGACGGCAATAGCGGTGGCGAGTCCGAAACAATCATCGGTTCGTGGTTGGAGAAAGGCGGTCGGCGCGACGACATCGTCCTAGCCACCAAGGTCGCAACTCACCCGGAGTTTAAGGGCTTGGCTCCGGAGAACATTTCTGCTGCGGTTGACGCCTCCTTGGCGCGGCTCCATACCGACTACATTGACCTCTACTACGCCCACTTTGACGACGACTCCCAGCAGATCGAGGACATGGCAGTGGCCTTCGATAAGCTCGTTAAGGCCGGCAAGGTGCGTTGGATTGCTTTATCCAATTTCTCGGTAGCCCGCGAACAAAAGTGGCTTGAAGTGGCCGAGCATGAGGGCCTTGCAAGGCCTATCGCGTTGCAGCCGCAGTACAACCTGTTGCATCGCGCAGACGTCGAGGATCCGCAGGGTTACGGGCAACTAGCCAGGGAGTACAGCCTGGCCCTCTTCCCATATTTTTCGCTAGCCTCGGGGTTCCTGACTGGCAAATACACCACGCGCGACGACTTGCACGGTGTAGCCCGCGAATCCATGATGACCGCGTACTTGCCTGATGCCGAGCACGAGGCTGCGGCTTTTTCTGTCCTCGATCAATTGCGTCGCATCGCCGGGGACCACGGTGCTGAGGTGACGTCGGTTGCGCTGGCCTGGTTGCTCGCGAAAGGCGTCACGGCCCCCATCGCGTCAGCTCGCAGAGTTGACCAGCTTGGCCCACTACTGGCCGCAACCGATCTCACCTTGACCCATGACGAGGTGAGTACCCTCGACGCAGCATCTGACCTGTTCACTCGGAACTGAATGGTCCCCGAGAGCCTCGTGGTCGGCAGCCATATCCGCATAAAGTGTGACCATGGCTACTACTGCGTTTAAAGGACAGACCGTCAACACTGTCGCCGATCTTCCTCAGGTTGGGTCTGCGCTACCGTCGTTCACCCTTGTCAAGCCTGATCTATCGGAGTTGACGAGTGACGAGCTTAAGGGCAAGAAGCTCGTCCTCAACATCTTCCCGAGTATCGACACCGGTGTCTGTGCCACGAGCGTTCGTACCTTCAACGAGAAGGCCGCCGGACTCGATGACACCACCGTCGTGTGTGTTTCTCGTGACCTTCCGTTCGCCCAGGATCGTTTCTGCGGAGCAGAGGGCATCGAGAACGTGGTCGTCGCGTCGGCATTCCGCTCCCATTTTGGAAAGGATCTCGGAGTCACCCTCGCTGACGGCCCGATGAAGCACCTGCTGGCCCGAGCCGTCATCGTTGTCGATGCTGAGGGCAAAGTGACCTACACCCAGCTTGTTGATGAGATCACCACCGAGCCGAATTATGATGCTGCGCTCGAGGCTGCGTCCAAGGCCTGAGATCATGAGAGGCGTCCCGGCGTAATGTCGGGGCGCCTTTCTTGTGTGCGGCGTATCAGCATACAGAGTATTGAATGAGAGGGTCCTTGCGGGCGGTACAGTTGCCGACGCTTCGTTCAGCAGGGCGGGGCTCTCCTAACTGAGGACCACCATGGACGGTGAATTGAAGCGCGGGCTCTCCTCGCGACACATGAATATGATCGCGATCGGCGGGGCTATCGGTACCGGGCTATTTGTAGCGTCTGGTGCCACCATCTCCCAGGCGGGGCCAGGCGGAGCCCTGATTGCCTACCTTGCTATGGGGCTTATGGTCTTTCTGCTGATGCAGTCCTTAGGTGAGATGAGCTCCTATCTTCCAGTGCCAGGTGCATTTGAAACCTACGCCACGAGATTCGTCTCACCGTCATTCGGCTTCGCGTTGGGGTGGAACTACTGGTTTAACTGGGCTATCACAGTAGCTGCGGAATTAGCTGCCGCTTCAATCGTGATGGCTTACTGGTGGCCCGGGGTACCGTCGTGGATATGGTCGGTCGGATTTCTGGCCTTACTCTTCCTTTTGAATGTCCTGTCTGCCCGCGCGTATGGCGAAGGTGAGTTTTGGTTCGCCATCATCAAGGTGACGGCGGTGATCGTCTTCTTAGTGCTTGGCATACTCATGATTGCTGGGATCATGGGGACGTCTCCTGGCCTTTCTAATTGGCGTCGTGGTGAGGCACCCTTCGTTCATGGGTTCGGCGGCATTATGACCGTCTTTCTCATTGCTGGATTTTCTTTTCAAGGCACCGAGCTCATTGGCATTGCCGCAGGAGAATCGAAAGATCCCGCGGCGACAGTCCCAAGGGCCAGCCGTCAGATCTTTTGGCGGATTATGATCTTCTATATTGGTGCGATCACCGTTATCGGTGTGCTGCTGCCTTATACCGATCCGCACCTGCTTGCAGGCGAGGTCACCGATATTGCCGTCAGCCCGTTCACCTTGGTGTTAAAGCGGGCTGGTGTTGCCGCTGCGGCTGCTGTGATGAACGCAGTTATCCTCACCTCGGTGCTGTCTGCCGGTAACTCAGGTCTTTATGCGTCCACCCGGATGCTTTATGCCCTAGCGCGTGAGGGTAAAGCGCCGCGGATACTTGGTCGCACGAATCGACGAGGGGTTCCGGTTCCGGCTCTCGTCGTTACTACTTTCGTCGGGGCTGCCTGCTTTGCGACCTCCCTAGTGGGTTCAGGCCAGGCATATACCTGGCTAGTGAATATCTCGGGGTTGTGCGGGTTTATCGCATGGATCGGTATTGCGATATGCCATATCCAGTTTCGACGCGCTTTCCTGATTCAGGGGCACGACTTATCCGAGTTGCCGTATCAGGCGCGTTGGTACCCCGCTGGGCCGATCGTCGCCGGGGTGCTGTGCGTTATCGTCACCTTAGGGCAGGGGCGGGATGCAGTTCTTAGCGGTGATATCACTGGCATGGTCGTCGCTTACATCACCATCCCGGTGTTCCTCGTGCTGTGGATCGGCCACAAGATCGTCACCAAAGCGCCTCGTGCTGACCTTTCAACGGCGAATCTGCATAGCGACTGACATGATGGACGTTGGTAGTTGATCGGTTGCAACGGCGGGAGGCGTCATGGCTCATCGGCCTGGATGGGTTGATTACCTCATTGGGTGGCATGTCTATCCGTTGGGATTCGTCGGGGCCCCGATACGTGAGGGATCTCACCACATGAGTCATCGTCTCACTCATGTGGAGGCGTGGCTGGACTATGTTGTGTCACTCGGGTGCTCTGGCCTGGCGCTGGGGCCGGTCTTCTCGTCGGCTAGCCACGGCTATGACACGCTGGATTACTTCACCGTCGACCCTCGGCTTGGCGACGACGCTGACTTCGATCACCTGGTCCAGGCCGCCCACGGTCGCGGCTTGTCCATACTTCTCGACGGGGTCTTCAACCACGTTTCGATTCGAAACCGCATCGTGCAGGACGCGCAGAGCGCCGGTCCGGCTTCCGATGCTGGCCGCTTCGTTCGCTGGCGCGACGGCCAGCTTGCCGTTTTCGAGGGCCACGATGAGCTGGTAGCCCTCAACCATGACGACCCCGCAGTCCGGCAGCTCGTCACCCGGGTGATGAACTATTGGTGTGACCGCGGCGTCGACGGGTGGAGGTTGGACGCCGCGTATTCCGTCAAGCCTGAGTTTTGGGCGGCGGTGCTTCCCCCGGTGCGTGAAACGCACCCAGACGTGTGGATTTTTGGCGAAGTTATTCACGGCGATTACACCGATATTGTCCACACCTCAGGTATGGATTCGGTGACCCAGTACGAGTTATGGAAGGCGATATGGTCCGCCATTGCATCCCGTAACTTCTTTGAGCTTGACCACGCTTTGAGCCGTCACAACGAGTTCAGCAACGCCTTTACGCCGATGACTTTCGTCGGCAACCATGACGTCACCCGAATAGCCTCACGGGTGGGGCAAGATGGCGCCATCCTTGCTACCGCAATACTCGCCACCGTTGGTGGTATCCCACTCATCTACTACGGAGATGAGCTGGCATATCGTGGGATTAAAGAGGAAAGATTCGGGGGTGACGACGACATTCGCCCGGTATTCCCAACTCGTCCTGCGGACCTGTCCGCCCTCGGTGAAGATACGTTTCGCGCCCACCAAGCCTTGCTCGGCCTGCGGCGTCGTCACCCGTGGCTCGTGGATGCCCGCACCGAGGCTCTAGATCTCACCAATGAACGCTACGTTTACCGAAGCGTGGCGCCAGGGGTAGAACCTCTGATCGTCGAACTCGATGTGCGCGACGGCTGCTCCGCCCTCATTCGGGAGGCCGGTCAGATCCTCTGGTCTAGCCAGACCTGACCAGCATGCGCCGAGTCAGTCCCCGCCAAAGAGATCTCGGGTATATACCTTGTCAGCGACGTCGGCCAAATCCGGTGACATTCGGTTGGCAATGATGACGTCACAGTCAGCCTTGAAAGACTCAAGGTCTTTGGTAACTGTCGAATGGAAGAATTCGTCGCCGTCGAAGGTTGGCTCGTAAACGACCACCTCGACGCCCTTGGCCTTGATGCGTTTCATGACCCCCTGGATCGAGGAGGACCGGAAGTTGTCCGAGCCAGCCTTCATTACGAGACGGAAGATGCCGACTCGCTGAGGGTCTTTGGCAAGAATGTCGGAGGCGATGAAGTCCTTGCGCACGGTGTTGGAATCGACGATGGCCTGGATGAGCGTCTGCGGCACATCTTGGTAGTTGGCCAGTAACTGACGGGTGTCCTTGGGTAAGCAATAACCGCCATATCCGAAGGACGGGTTGTTGTAGTGGTGGCCGATACGAGGATCGAGGCACACGCCGTCGATGACTTGGCGAGTAGATAGTCCGCGCTGAGAGGCATAGGTGTCGAGCTCGTTGAAGAAGGACACCCGCATTGCCAAATAGGTGTTGGCGAAGAGCTTGATGGCCTCGGCCTCAGTGGCTCCTACGAAGAGGATCGGGATATCTGTGTCGAGGGCCCCGGTAGCCATGAGATCGGCAAAAAGGTGGGCTTTGGGGGAGTCCGACCCGACGACGATCCGCGACGGGTGAAGGTTGTCGAACAGGGCTTTCCCCTCTCGCAAGAACTCGGGGGAGAAGATGACGTCGAGTCCAGGACGTTCCTTGCGGACATGTGACACGTAACCCACGGGAATTGTCGACTTAATGACGATTGTCGCGTGGGGTGCGAGGTCCTGAACAAGATCAAGAACTCCATCGACGCTTGAGGTGTCGAAGTAGTTTTGATCAGGGTCATAGTTCGTGGGCGTGGCGATGACGACGAAGTCCGCTCCCTGGTAGGCCTCCTTCGGGTCAGTGGTGGCGTGTAAATCTAGGTCGCGATGGGCCAAATACTCCGTGATCAGAGGATCGACGATTGTCGTATGACTGTTGTTGACCATCTCGACCCGTTCGGCGTCGATGTCGATAGCGACGACGCTGTTGTGCTGGGCGAGCAGCACTGCATTGGCCATGCCGACATAGCCCAGTCCTGCGACGGTAATTTTCACAGCGTCTCCTCTCAGCGGGGTCTCCACTAAGTGTAGGGAGGAGATGGAGAAAAGTTGCTTACGTATCTGAGTGGAGAGCTTGCGTTGTTGCAGCTTGGTGGCGGTGTCCCTGTATCCGCAGGGAAAGGTGTCCCTGTATCCGCAGGGAAATTGGGCGGTGGGGCTTCAATATGCTGGGAGCTACAACCTGGGGAGGAATCATGGACACCATCACCATTACTGCTGATGACGGAGCTGACGTCGACATCCTCGTGTGGCGTCCTCGGGAGGTTTCAGGCCGGCCAACAAAAGGACTTGTGCAGTTGTGCCACGGGATGGCTGAGTACGCCGCTCGATATGACGAGGTAGCCGGTCTTCTTGCTGACGACGGCTGGCTCGTGATTGCCAATGACCATCGTGGCCACGGCCCACGTGCGGCGGCTATGGGAGAGCTTGGTTCTACCCCAGATCGTGGCTATCACCAGTTGCTTGACGATCTCTCGGCTGTTGCTGACCACTTCTTGATGGAGGGTAAGCCATGGTTCCTCGTTGGCCACTCCATGGGCTCTTTCTTAGCTCGCGTCCTTGCAGCTAGGCGGGGTCGTGAGATGACTGGCCTTGTCGCCATCGGCACTGGCTCTTCCCTCGGCCCGTTGAGCACCATTGCTACCGGCCTAGCTCAAGCCCAGATACTGATGATGGGCGAGGATTCCCGCAGTCCGCTGCTCGATACACTGTCATTCGGTTCTTTTAACCGGGCTTTTCAGCCAGCTCGTACCGACTACGACTGGTTGTCTCGTGACGTGCATATCATCGATGATTACGTCAAGGATCCACTATGCGGCTTCGTATGCACTGCGGCGTTTTACCGTGAGTTGGTGCGCCTTATTGAACTTGCTAATTCCACCGAGGTGCTCCGTGCTACCCCGCCGACGCTGCCGGTCTTGCTGATGTCTGGTGCGAAAGACCCGGTGGGTGATTCCGGTAGAGGAGTGCGACGGGTGGCTCGCCAGCTGCGTGATTCCGGGTCCCGCGAGGTGGACGTCATCCTTTACCCAGGTGGGCGTCATGAGGTTCTCAATGAGGTCAATCGCCGGCGCGTTCATGCCCACCTGCGCGAATGGATAAACACCGTCGCAAACCGGCCCCAGGTCCGGCAGGTGCGAAAAGCACGTTGAAGGGTCTTTTTCGGCATAAACGCACAATCGTGCACATGTACCCCCGATGTGTGACGCCGATCGTGCGCGGCCTAGTATCGTAGGTGCTGGTGCCAAAGAATCCCCATCCGGGATTTTGAGGCGGTAAGAGGGAATCCGGTGTGACTCCGGAACTGCCCCGCAGCGGTGAGTGGGAACGACATCACCATCGTCGTCTACCTAATCCGAGGATTAGGTAGACGACGATCAAGCACTGGGCTCCGGCCTGGGAAGCGGTGACGTAGGACTCGTCGGCAGACGAGGTGCCCATGAGTCCGAATACCTGCCAGAGCGTGTGGTGCACTCCGCGTGTGCCACAGCGTCCGAGGTCTCGAGGGCCGACCGAGGTCGTCCAACCATCCACAGCGGAGCAGGAGTCTGACGAATGACTGATCCTGACAACCTCGCATCCAAGTCCGTCGAGGACAGGATGCCCGAGGAGTTGAGCCTGGCCGGGGACTTTCCGAAGGTCACCCACGAGCAGTGGGAGGACGCGGTCCTCAAGGTCTTGAACCGGGGGCGCCCCGAAGGCAAGGAACTCAACATTGAGCAGGGAATGAAGCGCCTCGAGCCGACGACGGTCGACGGCATCCAGATCGAGCCGATGTACCGGCGCCAGGATGCCCCCGAGAAGCTCGGCGTTCCCGGTGTGCCACCCTTCACCCGCGGCACCACGATCCGTGACGGCAGCATGGACGCGTGGGACGTTCGGGCCCTTCACGAGGATCCCGACGTCGTGTTTACCAAGAAGGCTGTCATCGCTGACCTTGAGCGTGGCGTGACGTCCCTGTGGCTGCGCGTCGGAGCCGACGCCATCAAGCCTGAGGACATCGCTGGTGATCTCAAGGATGTGTTGCTCGATCTGGCTAAGGTTGAGGTTTCCAGCCGTGACGATCAAGAAGCTGCTGCTCAAGCACTCCTCGACGTCTACGCGGAATCTAAGATCGACGCCGATAAGCTGTCGTTTAACCTCGGCCTGGATCCGATCGGTTTTGTGGCCCTTAACGGTGGCACTCCGGACCTGTCTGGGATGGCCGAGTGGGTCAAGAAGACTGACAAATACAAGAATTCTCGCCCGTTCGTCGTCGATGCCACGATCTACCACAATGCTGGTGCTGGTGATGTGCACGAACTTGCGTGGGCCATCGCGACTGGTGTCGAGTACGTCCGGGCACTCATCGAACAGGGGCTCACGGCTGAGCAGGCCTTTGACTCCATCAACTTCCGAGTCTCGGCCACCCACGACGAGTTCCTCACCATCTCCCGCCTTCGTGCTCTGCGGACATTGTGGAATCGCGTTGGTGAAGTATTCGAGGTGCCGGCTGCGAAGCGTGGTGCCCGCCAAGAGGCCGTCACGAGCTGGCGCGAGCTCACTCGCGATGATCCCTACGTCAATATCTTGCGTGGCACGATCTCGACGTTCGGTGCTGCTGTTGGTGGCGCTGAGGCCGTCACGACCCTGCCTTTCGATGCCGCAATTGGTCTGCCGAAGAGCGATTTCTCCCGCCGTATCGCCCGCAACACCGGCATCATTCTCGCCGAGGAGTCGAACATTGGCCGCGTCAACGATCCGGCCGGTGGCTCCTTCTACGTCGAGGCGTTGACCACGAGGCTGGAGGAAGCCGGTTGGGCTGAGTTCCAGGCCGTCGAGGCTGTTGGTGGTATGGCTGCTGCCCTCACTGGCGACCACGTCCGCGCCGAGCTCGATAAGCTCAACAACGAGCGCGCCAAGCGCTTGGCTACCCGCAAGCAGCCGATTACGGCTGTCAGCGAGTTCCCGCTGCTCGATGCGAAGACTGTTGAGACTAAGCCTTACCCAGAGGTCGCCGAGCGTCAGGGCCTGGAGTGGCATCGCGATGCGGAAGTCTTTGAAGGTCTCGTCGACCGCTCTGCCACCTGCGCCGAGCGCCCGAAGGTCTTCCTGGCCTGTTTGGGTACTCGTCGCGACTTCGGTCCTCGCGAGGGATTCTCCGCTCCGGTGTGGCATATCGCCGGCATGGAGACCCCCGAATGCGAGGGAGGCACCACGGAGGAGGTCGTCAAGGCCTTCAAGGAGTCTGGTGCCGAGATTGCCGACCTGTGCTCGAACGCTAAGACTTACGCGGCTCAGGGCCTCGAGGTCGCCAAGGCCCTCAAGGAGGCTGGCGCCAAGCTGGTCTACCTGTCGGGTGCTTTCAAGGAATTCGGTGATGACGCTGCCGAGGCCGAGAAGGTCATCGACGGGCGTATCTACCTCGGGATGGACGTCGTCGACGTCCTGACCACCACTCTGGACACGTTGGGAGTTGCCAAGTGACCACCCTGCCTCGTTTCGATTCCATCAATCTCGGGGATTCTCCGGTTCCTGCCGATGCGCAGGAGCAGTTCGCCAAGCTGGCCGAGGCCGTCGGTGAGCAGGAGCCCTGGACCACTCCGGAGCAGATTCCGGTTGGCCACCTGTACTCCGAGGACGTCTACAGCGACATGGACTGGCTGGACACCTACGCTGGTCTGCCGCCATTCACACATGGTCCGTACGCCACCATGTACGCCTTCCGTCCGTGGACGATTCGTCAGTACGCCGGATTCTCCACTGCCAAGGAGTCCAACGCCTTCTACCGCCGTAACCTAGCCGCTGGTCAGAAGGGATTGTCGGTCGCCTTCGACCTGCCGACCCACCGTGGTTACGACTCCGACAATCCGCGTGTTCCCGGTGACGTCGGTATGGCCGGTGTGGCTGTGGACTCCATCCTGGACATGCGTGAGCTCTTCGCGGGTATCCCGCTGGACCGCATGTCGGTGTCCATGACGATGAACGGCGCTGTGCTGCCGATTCTCGCCCTGTACGTTGTCACCGCCGAAGAGCAGGGCGCTAAGCCTGAGCAGCTCGCCGGAACGATCCAGAACGACATTCTCAAAGAGTTCATGGTTCGTAACACGTACATTTACCCGCCGCTGCCGTCGATGCGAATCATCTCCGACATCTTCGCGTACACCAGCGCGAACATGCCGAAGTGGAACTCCATTTCGATCTCCGGCTACCACATGCAGGAGGCTGGCGCTACTGCCGACATCGAGATGGCCTACACGCTGGCCGACGGCGTCGATTACATTCGCGCCGGTGAGTCGGTGGGCTTGAAGGTGGACCAGTTCGCACCGCGCCTGTCCTTCTTCTGGGCTATTGGCACCAACTTCTTCATGGAAGTTGCCAAGATGCGTGCGGCCCGTATGTTGTGGGCCAAGTTGGTCAACCAGTTCGGGCCAAAGAATCCGAAGTCGATGAGCCTGCGTACCCACTCGCAGACCTCGGGATGGTCGCTGACCGCCCAGGACGTCTACAACAACGTCATTCGTACGTGTGTCGAGGCCATGGGAGCTACACAGGGACACACTCAGTCCCTGCACACCAACTCCCTTGACGAGGCCATCGCCTTGCCGACCGACTTCTCTGCTCGTATCGCTCGAAACACTCAGCTGTTCATCCAGCAGGAGTCGGGCACCTGCCGCGTCATTGATCCCTGGAGCGGTTCGGCCTACGTCGAGAAGCTCACCCTTGAGCTGGCTCGCAAGGCCTGGGCTCACATCCAGGAGGTCGAGAAGGCCGGTGGCATGGCCAAGGCCATTGAGAAGGGCATCCCGAAGATGCGCATTGAGGAGGCCGCTGCCCGTACCCAGGCTCGTATCGACTCCGGTCGTCAGCCCCTCATCGGCGTCAACAAGTACCGTCTCGATGAAGAGGAGCCCCTCGAGGTCCTCAAGGTTGATAACACCCAGGTGCTCAAGGAGCAGAAGGCCAAGCTTGAGCAGCTGCGTGCTAACCGCGACGAGGAGGCCTGCCAGGCTGCGTTGGAGAAGCTCACGTGGGCTGCCGCCAACCCGGATCCCAGCGATCCTGACCGCAACCTGCTCAAGCTGTGCATCGAAGCTGGGCGTGCGAACGCCTCTGTCGGTGAAATGTCTGACGCCATGGAGAAGGTCTTTGGACGCTACACCGCCCAGATCCGTACCATTGAGGGCGTGTACAGCAAGGCAGCCGGCAACTCTGAGTCCACCAAGAAGGTCCAAGAGCTCATCAAGCAGTTCGAGGAGAAGGAAGGCCGTCGTCCGCGCATCATGATCGCGAAGATGGGCCAGGATGGTCACGATCGTGGCCAGAAAGTTGTCGCGACCGCCTATGCCGATCTCGGCATGGACGTCGATGTCGGCCCGCTATTCCAGACCCCGGAGGAGACGGCTCGACAGGCTGTTGAGGGCGACGTTCACGTCGTTGGTGTCTCCTCGCTGGCCGCCGGACACCTCACCCTGGTGCCGGCACTGCGCAAGGAACTGGACAAGCTTGGTCGCTCCGACATCATGATCGTTGTCGGTGGCGTCATTCCGACCCAGGACTTTGACGAGCTGCGTAAGGACGGCGCAGCAGCCATCTACCCGCCTGGCACCGTCATCCCGGACGCTGCCGTCGAGTTGATGGAGAAATTGCTCGCTGCCCACAACGATGACTGAGTCCGATTAACGTTGAGGCCTCCGGAGCTTAAGCTCCGGAGGCCTCAACGTGTTGTAGGCATACTGCTGAGAACAAGCGGGATGGGGCTGACGCCGAACATGTCGTCGTTGAACGGTACGGTAAGAGTACCCACCCGATGAAGGAAATGGTGACCATGCCGATCGACGTCCCCGAACTGGTTGAGCAAGTCCTGGCCGGGAGCCGCCAGCACATTGCCAAGGCGCTCACTCTGGTGGAGTCGAGCAAACCGGCCCATCGTGAGAAGGCGCGCGAGATGCTGCGTCAGTTAGCTCCGCACACCGGCAATGCCATCCGGGTTGGCATCTCAGGTGTTCCCGGTGCTGGCAAGTCCACCTTTATTAACGCCATGGGTGGCAAGCTCATTGATGAGTACGGTTACAAAGTTGCTGTCCTGGCCGTCGATCCTTCTTCTACGCGCACTGGCGGATCAATTCTTGGTGATCGCACCCGGATGGGCGATCTCGCTAACCGTGACGAGGCGTTCGTGCGTCCTTCGCCGTCGGGCGGCCATCTTGGCGGAGTTGCCCGCGCCACTCGTGAGGCCATGATCGTCATGGAGGCGGCTGGGTACAACGTCGTCCTCGTCGAGACGGTTGGCGTCGGCCAGTCTGAAGTTGCTGTGGCCGGGATGGTTGATACCTTCCTTATGCTTTCGGTTGCCGGTACCGGAGACCAGCTTCAGGGCATTAAGAAGGGCATCCTTGAGCTTGCCGACGTCGTCGCGGTCAACAAAGCTGACGGTGACAATGCAGGTAATGCGCGAGTGTCCGCCCGAGACCTCTCGATTGCTATGAGGCTTGTGTCCTCGGATGCGGACAAGCGTCGAGTTCCGGTGCTGACCTGCTCTTCGTACACTAAGGAGGGCCTTGACGAGGTCTGGCAGGCGGTTGTCGAGCATCGCGCCTATCTGGAGAAGGACGGTTCTCTTCAGGCTCGTCGCACCGAGCAGCAGCGGGAATGGCTGTGGAATATGGTGCGCAACGAGATCATCGAGTCGCTGGACACTGACCCCAGCGTCCAGCAGACGGCGCAGCGCATTGAGGCCGGCTTAGGCATTGAAGCCACCAGCGCTCTGGAAGGGGCCGAGGAGATTTTGCGTGCATTCGCTCGCGCTGTGCCGCACCTCCCGTGGGCCCAGGGGGAATTGACGAGCGGGTCATAAGCCTGGGGTGAGTGGCCCTCGGCGTGGGCGTACTCGCCATCGACGCTTGCGTGACCGTGACTCTGGGAATGTTTCTCGATCGTTATTCGAGAAATATTCGGGTGACGCCGTGATCATGACCTTGTCGCGCCGTATGTTCATTCCAACATCGGTATACCGAGAGGAATGGGCATATGGCATCACGTCGCACGTTGGCTTTGCTACTCAGCGCGGTCACCGGCGCATCACTTGCTGTGACCGCCATCCCTGGCAGCGCTGCTCCCGGCTTCACGACCTCGCCGCTGCGCACCGCTGATTCCGCGCAATCCACCAGCGGTTTCGTCATTCACTTCAAGGACCATTCGGCATCCGTGCGGGGCATGTCGCGGGCGGCTCGTACCTCCTCCGCGATACATGTAACTACTGCGTCCCTGCGAGGGACGGTGGATCGTGCTGTGAAGGCGCGGGGTGCCCACGTCACCGAGTCAGTGGCTCACGCTAACGACTCTATGTCGGTTCGAGTGTCTCGAGGACTTGATGCCACCGCGGCTAAGGCCTTTGCATCCGAGATCGAACACAACCCAGAAGTGGAGTCCGTTGAGCCCGTCTTGCATATGACGATTAATGAGAGCCGTGACGTCCGCCCCGCCGCAGTATCGTCGGCTCCGAACGACCAGTATTGGAATCATCAGTGGGGACTGAACTCCGAGAAGGGAATCGACGCCCCCGGTGCCTGGAGGACGAGCACCGGAGCTGGAGTGACTGTGGCCGTCATCGACTCCGGTATTACCAGGCACCCGGATCTCGATGGAAAGATTCTGCCCGGCTATGACTTCATCTCCGACGGCAGCACTGCCGGCGACGGTGATGGCCGTGACTCGGACCCGTCTGATGAAGGCGACTGGACGAGGGCTGGGACGTGTACTCGGCGTGACGTCCCGTCATCATGGCATGGGACTCACGTAGCTGGCATCATTGGTGCATCGACTAACAATGGTGAAGGCGTTGCTGGTGCGGCTCCCGCCGCGAAAATTCTCCCGGTACGGGCGCTGGGGCACTGCGGCGGGACCGACGTCGACATTGCTGATGGCATTACCTGGGCATCTGGCGGCAAAGTGCCGGGTGTTCCCACTAATCCCCATCCCGCCAAAGTCATTAACTTGAGTCTCGGCGGCTCGGCTAGTTACTGTCCAGTCAGCTATCAACGAGCCATTGACGGCGCTGTTTCTCGCGGATCCACCATTGTGGTGGCAGCTGGTAACGAGGCGAGGGACGCGAGTAAGTCGACGCCTGCTAATTGCGGCAATGTGGTCGTCGTGGGGGCGACTGGTGAGACTGGCGCCCAGTCGTACTACTCGAATTATGGTTCGGGTGTTGATGTTTCTGCTCCGGGCGGCGATGATCGCACCGGCGATATGATCCTGTCTACCGTCAATGACGGGAAGACGACTCCGGGGTCCCCGGCCTACGGATATATGGAGGGCACCTCCCAGGCTGCTCCGCATGTCTCGGGTGTTGTTGCTCTCATGGTTGCTGACGACCCGGGCTTGACTCCCGCGAGGATTGAGGAGATCCTCAAGCGGTCTGTGAACCCAGCCATGTGCACGTCTAGGTGCGGAACCGGCATTATTGATGCTCGCGAGGCGGTTCAGGCGGCTAAACCAGCCTGATAGCGGAGAGAGTTACCAGGGGACGTCAGGTTCGGTGAGGTCGACAGTCTCGGTGACGGTCTGGCCGCCGTTTCTGACCGTCACCTCGTCACCGGGGTGAAGCTGACGTCCCCGTCGAGTCTCTACCTCACCATTGACGCTGACCATCCCAGATGCAATGAGTTCGCGGGCCTGCCCGCCAGTCTCGGCGAGGTTAGCGAACTTGAGGTACTGGCCGAGCCTGATCATATGGTCGTCGTGCACAATGTCACTGTGTCATGAGACCGCGACACTTCACAGCACGGAATCAATGAAACCGCGTAGACGGTCAGACTTCGGGTTGTCAATGACCTGCTGGGGGGAACCAGCTTCGACGACGACCCCGCCATCCATAAACACGACATGGTCGGCGACTTCCCGGGCAAATCCCATCTCGTGAGTAACGACGATCATCGTCATGCCTTCACGGGCAAGATCCTTGAGGACACTCAGCACGTCACCAACAAGCTCAGGATCGAGGGCCGAGGTGGGCTCGTCGAAGAGCATGAGTTCGGGTTTCATTGCCATAGCGCGCGCAATGGCGACGCGCTGTTGCTGGCCACCGGACAACTCGGCGGGGTAGTGGTCAGCCCGATCAGCCATGCCAACACGGTCTAACAGAGACATAGCCAGCGGTTTAGCCTCTTCCTTGCTGAGCCCCGATACCTTGATGGGTGCCTCCATAACGTTGCCCAAGGCGGTCATATGAGGAAAGAGGTTAAAGCGTTGAAACACCATTCCTATGCGGGCGCGCTGGGCGGCAATGTCCTTGTCAGAAAGTTTTTTGAGCCGACCGTCGGGGAGCGGATCATGTTCGTAGCCCACGCGTTCACCACCGACCCAGATTTCCCCCGCTTCGAAGGTTTCCAGTTGGTTGATACAGCGTAACAAGGTGGATTTACCCGAACCTGATGGGCCAAGTAGGACGCAGACCTCCCCCGGTGCGACGTCAAGGTCTATTCCCTTGAGGATGTGCAGCGGGCCGAACTCTTTGTGCAGTTGCGAGATATGCACCATGGGTTCGACATCGACGGGCGCTTCGACAGATGTACTCACTGCTCGACCTCCAGGGCAATGTTTTTATGCGTCGTCCCGGCTGCCTGAATGGCGGCTTGACGACGCAAACGTTTCGACGAGGATTTTCCGTTGAATCCACGACCAAAGTATTGCTCAAGGAAATGCTGCCCGATCATGAGGACACTCGTCATGACGAGATACCAGAAGGCGGCGACGATGAGGAGGGGGATTGGAGCGTAGATGCGGTTTGCGATGGCGCTGGAAGCGTACTGAAGGTCGAGTGTGAAGGGCACGGCAAGAACCAGCGACGTCGTCTTGAGCATGCCGATGGTTTCGTTACCCAGCGGTGGGATGATGACGCGCATGGCTTGAGGAATAATGACGCGTCGCAAGATGAGAGAGGGTTTCATGCCAAGTGCCTTGGCCGCTTCAGTTTGGCCGACGTCAACAGACTCAAGACCGGCCCGGATGATCTCGGCGAGGTAGGCGCCCTCATTGAGGCCGAGGCCGATGATGGCAGCGGCTAGCGCCGTGACGACCTTTTCTGTCTCGACGCTGGCAAATTGTGGACCGCCAAAGGGCACCCCGATAGACAGAGTGGGGTATAGAACCGCTAACAGGCCCCAAAACACTAACTGTGTGTACACCGGGACTCCTCGGAATACAAAAATGTATGCCCATGACACGCCACGCAAGACGGGATTGCGGGACTGCCTCATAATGGCCATGAGGAGGGCTACCGCGGTTCCAAGGAGCATTGCGGCGAATGTCAACAAGATGGTGTAACCGATACCGGTAATGACTTTGACGTCGCGCAGGTATAGCCACACAACAGGCCATTGATAATTAGGGTTCGTTACGAGGCCTTCGATAAAGGCCAGCGCAAGGATCGCGACGATGACGGCCGCGATCCAGGTGCCGGGGTGTATGACGTCACGGGCCTGAATGCGATGGGGAATATCGGCGTGGTGGTTGACCACCGTAAATGCCTTTCAGCTCGATGTGATCACGATTCGGGATTGACTTCGGAGGTCTCAATAAGACCGTCCTCCGTACCCCACGCGGTCAACAATTTCTTCATGGTGCCGTCGTCAATGAGTTTTTGGGTCGCGACCTGGATGGCTTTTGATAAGCCTCCGTCATTTTTGGCGGTGGCGACACCAAACATGGAGGCATCGGTAATGCCGCCAAGAGCTTCAAGCTTGGACGTCTGTTTGATGGCGTAGGAGGTGATGATCGAGTCGGCGTACAAGACGTCTGCCTTGCCTCCGGCGACGTTTGTGGTGGCGTCAGACTGGGACGCATACGACAGCAGATCAATGGGTTTCTTGCCAGCCTTGACGCACTGCGTCGACTTTTGCTGGGCGGCAGTTTCTTGAGCTGTGCCAGTTTGGACAGCTACGGAGTGACCGCACAAGTCGTTAGGGGAGATGTGTTGAGGATTTCCCTTCGGGACGGCCATCGAGAACCCAGCTTTGAAGTACGAGGTCATGGTGACCTGCTTTTGACGCTCAGGGGTAATTGTGAAGGACGAGACACTGACGTCGTACTTTGACCCGATAGCGGGGATAAGACTGGGGAAGGCCGCGTTGATGGTGGTTACTTTGAGCCCCAGGATCTTACCGACGGCGGTGATGTAGTCGACATCTTGGCCGACAACAGTGGAACCATCGGTATCGATGAATTCGGCGGGCGCGTAGTTGGCTGCTGCGCCGTTGCGTAACGTTCCGGACTTTTTGATGTCGTCGGGAACCATGGCGGCGATGGTCGGGTCCTTCTTAACTGATCCGATGATCTCGGCGTTGGAAGCCGGGCTGGTGCTGCTGGAATTACCGTCGGGGCTGGCTGAATCCTCCGAGGCGTGTGTACATCCGCTCACGGTGAGAGCGGCGACGGCCATGCAGGCGCCGACGGCGTGGCGCAGGGTTTTCATGTGACGTTCCTTCACTGGTGTGGTGTCGGGTAACACCGTGAGGTACATAATTATGCATACGACGGCATAATTTCAAGTTGAGTGGGTGTGGCGGCGGGAGGTCGGGGGCCGTGTGTAGGTGGGGAGGGTCACCAGAACCTTTTGCTTGGCAGCTGTACAAATGGGCAAATGTACTGCAGACGAAGGGACACGATATCTAAGAATAGGTTTGCGTGCGTGCTATCACTCCGTGTAATTAATTACGAGATTAAAGTGGTTCTGTGGAATCATAAGGAGATGGGCTGTAATGAAACGATTCTCGGCTGTCGTTGGAGTTGCTGCGGCATTGACAGTCGGAATGACTGCTGCCGCATATGCTTCTACTAGTGGACCCATAGGGATCGATACGGGGCAGAAAGTCAGTTTTCATGGCCGATACACCTATGGGGTGAGTCATCGGGGCTGGGCTGGTAAGGCGGTGAGGGTTACCGGAACCTTGGCATCAACTGGTCCTAACTCAGGTCATGTCAATGTCCGTCAGCAAGGGTACTCGTGGACGAGAATCGGTCACGTCAATGTTGGTGGCAAAGTGGCTGTCAATTCTGATGTGAGTCCGGGGGATACTCTGCGTGCGGCAGATCTTCGGGTTCAAATCTGCGCCGAGCATTGGTACGGTGACCATTGCGTCGACCGGTTATACCGCGAGTAAAGACTGCCTGGATCGGATATTCTATGGTTAATCGATATTCACTGACTTGTTGTGACGTGGCCATGCAGTTTCCCCATGCGGGCCGACTCGCATTGGACGATGTCTCGCTTGCCATGCCGCCGGGGTCAGTTACCGTGGTTGTCGGTGCTTCTGGCTCGGGCAAATCGACGTTGTTGATGTGCCTTGCCGGTTTGGCGCAGCCGACCAGAGGCCGGGTTGTTCATGGCACTGTGGATATATATGGGCTGAATGACAGACAGCGTGCGGCGTGGCGGTTGCGAACGATCGGCTTGGTGTTTCAGAACTCTGAGCTGGTTCCCGAGCTCACTCTGCGTGACAACATTGCCTTGCCTCTTGAGCTCCTTGGCGCTAGACGCCGGGACGCGCTGAAGCGTGCCGACTCCCTTGCTGAAATCCTTGACCTCAAAGACGCAAGCAGGCGACGCCCCAGCGAGGTGTCGGGAGGCCAGGCGCAGCGTGCTGCCGTGGGTCGCGCCCTAGCGCATCGCCCGGAGGTCGTCCTGGCCGACGAACCCACTGGAGCCTTGGACACCGCGAACCGTCACGCCGTAATCGGACTGCTGGACAATCTGGTTCGCTCCGAAAGCTCTACCTTGGTGATGGTTACCCATGATGAGCACACGCTGCCAGGACATGCTCAGATCGTTCGCTTAGCGGATGGTCGGATCGTCGAGGGCGCGTCGTGAAAAGTATGCGGCTGGCGTTGCGATTGGGCCGCGGGGCGGGTCGTCATGACTGGGCTCGATCATTGATGATGGTTGTTGGTGTGGCTTTGGCTACGCTCGGGTTAGCTGTGGGTATCGCCCTGCCTCGCGTCGCTGCCCAGCAGCAGGAGGTGCGTGATGCACGCACTCCGATTCTTGCTCCCGACGAGCCGACTAGCAGACATACCGGGTTCAAGGTGCAGGACTTACAGGTCGACGGTACGCCCTGGACGAGTTTCATAGTGAGCCACCCCGATGACCGGTTGCCCCCAGGGCTGAAGCACTGGCCCCAACCTGGCCACACCATCGTGTCCCCGCGTCTGAAGTCGTTGATGGACGCCGGAATCGTGAAAATCTCTAGCTTAGGTACGGTCGATCCGGTGGTGATGGATCGGGCCACCTTGGCCTCACCCGATGAACTGTTCTCGATTACGACCACTGCCGATCAGGCTGGTTGCCGCGAGCTAAAGGGCTTCGGCTTGACCAGGGTCGGCGATTCTGGGGCGTCGTCGCGTACCGTGTGGATCGAGGTGGCCGGACTGGTGGGGCTGCCGGCAGCCGTGTTGTTGTGGACGTCGCTGAGCCTGTCGGCTGCCTCGCGCCGTGACAGGTTTAAGACCTTAGTGCGCATGGGATGCGACCCCAACTGGTGCGGGCACGTTTTCGCCGCTGAGGTTTCTGGAACTGCTGGCCTAGGTGCTCTGCTCGGGTTGGCACTGTCTCTTCCCGTTCGCAACGCCCTCGGATCGAGTGGGGTGCTCGGGCTAACCTGGTGGCCTTGGCAAGCGCGGCTGAGATGGCTGACGTGGCTGCTCGTCGTCATCATGGTGATCGTGAGTGGCCAGTTGGCCCGTCGCATCCTGCGAAGATTGCTGGCTTCAACCCACCCCCCGCGCCACCGTGCCCACCGTGGCGGTCATCTGCTCGGGGCCGTCGGTCTGCTCCTCGTCGTGGCTGCGATCGGTCTGGAAGGCTGGATGTGCCTGACGATGGCGCTCGCTCACAACGGCCAGGGGGACCAAGGCGTTGGGTACATCATGGGGGGAGCGATCCTTGGAACGCTTGGTGCCGTCATGTCAGCCCACGTCATCGTCGTATGGTGTGCTGGTCGCGAGCAGGTGAGACTGCCCACTCGCCTCGGGTTGGTCCTGGCCCGCGCCCACTATCCGGATTCCGTTGTGATGGTGGTCGCGTTGACGATCATGGTTGGCCTAGCCGGATTTGGATCAGGATTCGTCATTTCTGGCACGCGTAGCACAGCAGGGGACCCCCACCGCGTCCTCGTTCAAGTCCCCTTCACTGACCGAACAGCCAGCGAACAGCAAGCCCTCCGGCGTATTACCCGGCCTCGACGCATGATGTACCTGACCACCGATGGCCGTACCCTCGTCGCCGCTTCTTGTGCCGATTTAGCCGCCTTCGATCCCGATCCGCAGCCCTGTCCAAAGATGCCGGCAACGACACGAGACGCGCCATCGACATGGACCTTTGACTACGGCAAGCACGCCACGATCCGCATTATCAAGCCCGTCAGCTACCTGCCCGTCACCTACGGTAATGACGCTCTGCTCGACCGCAATGATCCGAGACTGGCAGGTCTGCCGCCGGACATCTTGGAATTCACGGCAGACTCCACAACGGGCGACCTCGATCGTCTCGTGGATCAACTCCACGACGCCGCGCCGTCCTATTCGGTCTATGCCGGGGTTGAGAATCTCGACACTTTACAGGTGTTTATTCAGCAACAGGGAATCATGCGCAGTGGCATGGCGGCCGGATTTCTGCTGATCCTGACGGCATGTTCTGCCGCGTTTGTCGAATTGCGGTGGGGGATGCGGCGTACCATTGCCGTCCAACAAGCTGTGGGTACCCCCGCCCGTGTGCTGCGAAGATCCTTCGTGGTGCAGATGATCGTCACGATCCTGCCAGCCCAGTCGATGTCACTGGTCATCGGTGTTCTGGCTGGCTGGGCGATTAATGCCGCGATCGGATCGACCGACGCGAGTCAATCCTTTGACCCCACTATTGCAGCGCTACCTGCCACGATGTGGGCGGTCAGTGTGATCGCCATTATCGTCACCGCCCACGCGACTGCTGCGCCTCGCTTTCGACTGTCAACCGTGAGAGATACCACGTAGGCAAGGCGCGATACCGCTGACTGCTCAAACCCCGGTATGAGGCAATTGGTTGGCTGACGGAAGCGACGGCCTCACAGTGCCAGAAGTGTTGGATGGCTTCGGGTGCGGGGCAGGGGAGCCGTTTGTCGGCGTCGGGCTAGGAGTAGACACGGACTTGACGGTCAAGGAGGCCACCTCGGACTGAGCCAGGGATAAGACCACCTTGTGGCTTCCCGGCGTCAGAAATGGCAGTCTGAGCACACCTGATCCGTGGGCGTCGGCCATGAGTGTGCCGAGGGTGCTCCCATCGACTGTCACAACGTAACCGGTGTCAGGCTCAAGGTTGGTTGCAGTAACGGTGCGATTCGTGACGGAGAACCCGGCTTTTCGGTATCCCGGACCGCGCAGACCTTCAGGCAGGGAATCCATGCTCACTTTCATCGACTCGCCGATGTCTTGGCAGGATTCATCGGTGCCGAAATGCTTTTCCACGAGCTGGAAAGGATTCTTGGACCCTTGAACGATGCCGTTGATGCCGAAGTCCGAGTCGTTGGACACGGTGACTGTGGCGCCACCGTGAGTCACGGCGACTCCCTCGACTTTGTCATGGGGGAACGTCTTGCCGGACGGATCTGCTGTCCATACCAGCTTGGTGACGTCAAGGTATAATTCACCGACAGCCGGCTTGATGCCGTGAGAGTTAAGGATTTCGGTAGCCGTCGTCTCGTTATTTTTAGCTGATTTATTGGCGGAGATGAGACCCTCAAGCGATTTTCCGTCGACAAGCAGACCGCCCCTAGACGCGCTATATGTTGCTGCTGGGATCGACGATGCATCATTGATATTGGTCGCCTTGGATAAGTCGATGCGATACAGGCGCTTGAACGTATCCGGGCCAGAATCGCCGTCACGCTCGTCGATGAGCAAGGTGTGATTTCCCAGCGCCGTGATTTCCGAGACAGAGGTTTTGGCCTGGCTAAGGTGCAATTGGTACAGATACTGTCCTGTGGTTTTCCCGCTGGCAACGTCGATAGTGACGATGCGGACAAAGGGGACTTTCTTGGAGCTGCCTGATAAGTCTGGGGTTTCCAATGCCGACTGCATGACGCCCACCAGCGTCGTGCCGTCAGGGGTCAAGGTGAGACCTTCCATGCCGCGATTGGGGGTACGAAAGGCTAATTCTCGGGGGAGAGTGCCGTTAAACGGCTTGAGGCGGGAAATCTCATGGCCTTGAGCGTCGACGTGAACGACGTAGGGGCCATATTCATCGGAGACCCAGAAGGTGCCATCAGGGGCGGCGACGAGCCCTTCTGAGTCAATGCCCGCGTGCGACGGGGCGATTGCTGTGCCGTTAATGTCAACGATCGTTTCGCCGGTAGAGGCTTCGGGGTTGACAGCGCCGTTCATGGGGACACCATCTTTGGCGATCAATCCGATGCGCTTGACTAATGTCATATGGCCATTCTGGAGGCGGAATTTGGCGATCGCAGGCTGGAAGGTCACTGGCTCGATCTTGACGTCTTCAGTATCAGAATCTGCATTTGGGCCGCGGTCGGTCAGGCCGTAATACGTGTCATCGGGATCGCCATTGCGATGCGCGAACGCTGACCCGAATCCACTATCGGTGATTGTCACGCCATCTGGCTGTGTGGCCAGCACTGGCGCGTCACCGGTGTACACCTGGATGGCGGTGTCGATGGGTGCGGCCGAGGCAACCGTCAGTGGGCTCGCGAGGGCGGCAGCGCAGGTGGAAGTGGCAAGGCCTAGGGCCAGATAGCGACGCATGAGTCATCCTCTCGACGTGTACCGCCCTAGTCCATCGTGGTGAGATGACGAGACGGTGACGCCGAGATGACAACATCACGCAGCTGGGTATACAACGCCGGTCAGATGATTCGTCGGCTCCAACCGTGCCGCTGACGAAGAGTTCCCAAGCCTAGACATACGAGGTAGATGAGGAAGCTCACCGTCGTGACATAGGGGCTAATGGGTAATCCTGGCCCCAGGGACAACAAGATCCCTCCGACGGCAGAAACCGTTGCAAATGCAATAGAAAGCAGTGACATCGCTAATGGGTGGGCGGTGACTTTCGCGGCAGCGGCTGTTGGGGTGATGAGGAGGCTTAAGACCAGCAGAGCGCCGACGAGTTGCACCGCCATCGCGGTGGTGAGGCCGAGCAGCAGCATGAACACAATCGACAGGAATCGCATCGGAACGCCGCGTGCCTTGGCAGCTTCTGGATCCACCGAGGCAAAGAGCAGTGGCCTCCAGATGATGCCCAAGCACACAGCTACGAAGAGAGCCACAGTGATTAGGGTGCGTAATTCCGTGGTATCGACCGCAACGATCTGCCCGGTCAGGAGTCCGAATTTATTAGACGACCGGCCCTTGTATAGGCTTAAGAAAAGCACGCCAATTCCCATGCCGAATGGCAGCATTATGCCGATAGATGCGTTGCGCTCGGCTGCCTTGACGCCTAGTAATCCCAAGATGAGGGCAGCCACGAGAGACCCGATTACCGCCCCATTGGTCACTGACGCCCCAAAGAACAGGGCTACCGCAGCGCCTGCGAAGGAAAGCTCCGACGTGCCGTGGACTGCGAATGCCAGGTCCCGGGCATGGATCATCGGCCCAATAAGGCCTGCGAGCACGCCAAGGATGATTCCGGCAACGATCGAGCCGCGAACGAGCGGCACCAACTGGCTGAAACTGTCGAAATTGATAATCGTGGAAAAATCCATGTCAGCCTATCTCCTTGGGCTTATCGGAGATTTCTGGGGCGTGTAGGTGGGAGGAGCGTTCCTCGTCAGCGAGCACAATGATGCGATCGCCGTGATGAAATACCTCGACGTGTGATCCGTATAACTCGCTAAGAACATCCGAGCGCAACACCTCGTCGGGAGTGCCAACACAAACCTTGCCGCCCGCCACGTAGACCACCCGGTCGACGTAGGGCAGTACGGGATTGATTTCGTGGGTAACGAAGAGCACCCCGAGATTGCGGGTTCGGCACGCATTATCAATGAGCCGGGTGACGTCTTGCTGGTGACGCAAGTCGAGGCTTGACAATGGCTCGTCGCACAGCAGCAACTGGGGATTGGTGACCAGCGCTTGGGCGATGCGCAGCCGCTGCTGCTCACCACCCGACGTCATCGTCAGCGGGACATGAGCGAAGGCAGTAGCCCCGACTGAGGCAATGGCCTCGTCAATACGGCGACGCCGCGATCGGCTAAACCGGGCGAATCCCCACTTGTGTCCGTCAATTCCCATCCCAACGAGGTCACGGCCACGGATGGGGGCTGTTGTCTCGAGGGAACGCTGCTGCGGGATGTAGCCGATGTGAGTCGAGCCACGGCGCACCGGACGGCCAGCGACCATAGCGGTGCCGGCTGTCAGCGCAATTTGCCCCAGTAGGACTCGCAGGAGGGTGGTCTTGCCAACCCCGTTAGGGCCTAAAACGGCGATGAACTCGCCGGGGTCGACAACAAGGTCGAGGCCTGACCACAGCACTCGGTCCCCGAAGGCGACCGTGGCGCCAGTGAGCCTGGCGGGTTCGATCCTCGTCGTTGCCCCGGCGGTGTCAAAACGATGTGATGCCACGAGTGTCAGGCTAAGCCCTTGTCAATGGAGTCGATGGTGTTGCTCATGAAGTCTGGGTAGTTGTCGATGCCCGTCGGGAAGGTTTCCCAGACCCCAGCCTGCCGGATTTTGGCGCTCTGGGCGGCCTTTTGCAATTCCTTGGTGACGTCGTCACTTGTTTGACCGTTGACGAGAAGAATGGAGACCTTCTTATCGGAGATCAACTGGGCGGTCTCGTGGATGACTTTCGTTGACGGACCGGCCTCAGTTTCAGATTGCTCGACGAATTCGTCGGGGGTGACATTCTTGATCTTCATGTCATCGAGCAAATAGCCGACCACTGGTTCGGTAGCAATTGCGGTGCTATTGGGGTGCTGCTGCCCCACCTTGCCCGCGCGGGCCTTGAGGTCGTCGAGCTTGGACTCGAACTCCTTGAGGTTGTTTTCAAAGGTGGACGTGTTGTCTGGTGAAGCCTTGACGAGGTCAGACTCAACGACCTTGGCCACTTTGCGGGCACTGTCGATTGAGTAGAAGACGTGCTCGTTGAAATCTTGTTGGCCGGGTTTCTTGAGGCCAGAGGTTTCAACGGCGTCAATGACGTCAGCTTGGGAACCGGTGCTCTTGGCGAGGTTGGCAGCCCAGTCGTCGTAGCCACCACCATTAGCAATGACGACCTTGGCTTTCGAGAAGGCGAGTTTGTCCTTGGCGGTTGCCTCATAGTCGTGCGGGTCCTGATCGGGGCTACTGATGACGGAATGGACATTGACCTTGTCCCCACCGACCGCCTGGGCGACCGACCCCCAGACGTTAGTTGATGCGACGACATCGACCGTGCCCGACGCGGCAGCAGAAGAATCGCCCGAGGTAGCGGAGCCGGAATCAGAGTTGCCGGAGCAACCGGCCATGCTCAAGGCGCAGGCGCTGATGGCGGCAAGGGTCAGAAGACGACGATGCATGTGGTGTTCCCTTTCCAGTACGCAAGTGATAACCATTTTCGTATTCATGGGGCGTATCGGCAAGCTAGGGTGGCCAAAGACGTCATGATGATGACGTGAGCTGGGGACGTGCGGTCTTAGGTCAGGGTTTCAAGCACTCGCGAACTGGTGGTGACGTCGATCTGCGGGGCATACAGATTCATGACAGTTAATGCAGCTCGGTGGTTATCGTGTGCAGATCCGGCGCAGGCGTCAGACGCAACCGTCACCCAAGCGCCAGCATCAGCGGCGGCCAAAGCTGTAGTGAGGACGCAGCAGTCGGTGGAGACTCCGGTGAGTACAAGGTGTGGATGGTCGCCGGTGAGTGCCGACAATTGAGATCCCCACTTGCCAAAGGTTGTGACGTCGACAGTTGGGCGTTCCACCCATTCTTGAGCGCCGTGGGCAAGGTTGAACATCGGGTCACTTGCGGGGCGATCTGCAAAGGTCCAGCGGTCAAAGTAGTCGCGCCACGATCCATGGCGAATCGTCGCGGGAATCCAGCGCGTCACGACAGTTCGACCACGAAAAGCGGCGGCCATGTGATTAATCGGGTCGATGATGTCGGGAAAAGTTGGACAGCACCACGGAGACGTGGGGGAGGCAAAGATCATTTGGGGGTCAATGACAATAAGCCATGGTTCACTCATCGGGACTCCTGACGGCGCACGGTGCCGCGCCGGATAATGATGGTGGCGATATAGCCGAGGAACAGTGCCCCGAGCACCCCAAGGTTGGCGTAGGCCCAATCGCCCTCACGCCCACCCAGACCGAGGACCCCAAGGAGATATCCCTGCCAATTATTCCAGCTGACGCCCTCGTAGGTGTTGATGACTAGCCCCCATCCGATGACTGTAACGATGATGAAGATCGTGATTGAGGTGACGTCGAAGCGACCGTAACGTCCAGAACCGTCGAAAAGATCAGCCTCGTCATAGGGGCGCCGGCGCAAGGTGATATCGGCCATCATGATGCCAGTCCATGCTGAAAGTGGCACGCCCAGTGTCACCAGAAAAGACTGGAAAGGAGAAATAAAGTTCGGAGCCACAAAGACGACATACAGCGTGCCGGCGGTGAGAATTGCCCCGTCAATAAGAGAAGCTGCTGGGCGTGGGATTCGGATTCCGAGGGTCAATAAAGTGAGTCCAGATGAGTAGATGCCGTTGATGGCACCAGCCAATAGCGAGAGGATTGCAGCCAATAGGAACGGGATGAGAAACCAAGTTGGAAGGATCGTCGCCAGTGCACCAATAGGATCGGCCCCAATGGCGTCGGAAAGATCCTTTGACGATGCAGCTAACAGCAACCCGCCGGTAATGAGAATGATGAGCGGCAACGAGGCGCCAAAGACATTCCAAAAGGCGATCGCGAATCCAGGAGATGTGCGCGATTGGTACCGTGACCAGTCTGCAGCGATATTCGTCCAGCCCAGACCGGTGCCGGTCATGATGAGGGTGAGTGCGCCGATGAAACCTGGGAAGGACGCCGAAGGTAACGACGTTGCGGCATGCCAGTTAATATGGCTGACCGCCATCGCTAAGTAGATCACAGTGAGGATGCCGGTAATCCAGGTTAAAAAAGCCTGCAATTTCATGATGATGTGATAACCGGCCACCGCGCCACCGATAATGAGGAAGGCTACCACGACCGTGGCGCAGACCTTGACTGAATTACCGGAGCTCCAACCTAGGCGGTGGAAGATTGTTGTCGTAGCTAAGACGGCTGTAATAGCCAGTGATGTTTCCCAGCCAATCGAGGTCATCCAAGAGATAATCCCGGGGATCTTATTTCCTTGAGTACCGAAAGCGGCCCGAGACAGCACCATCGTTGGTGCGGAGCCGCGCTTGCCAGCGATAGCGATAATTCCGCAGAAGCCGAAAGAGATGATAACACCGATTAAGGTTGCTGCTATCGCTTGCCAGAAAGACACCCCGAATCCCAGTATGAAGGCCCCGTAACTCATTCCGAAGACCGAGACATTGGAGGCAAACCAGGGGAGGAAAAGGTCACGGGGCCGGGCGATGCGCTGTGATTCTTCGACGATCTCGATTCCAGTCGTCTCGATGCCCGCGCGTGGTTCCGTGCTCGGCTCGGTAGCGGTCTGCGTCATGAGCTGTCCTCTCGGGAGTATTAGCGGCGATATTCTTACACCGTGTCGTCGTCACACTGTCGGTCGTCCGGGTTACAGTCGTGGCATGAGCATCGACGCTGATACTTGGATCTCTCCATCCCCACGCCCTGCTGACCTGGTTGACGAGGCAGTTAGCCAAGTCCACACCTGGTTACGAGACGCCAATGGTGTATCGAAGCGGCGGACAAATCGAGCACAGATCGCTGCAGGCCTACTGTCCGACGTGCTGTCTCACCCGGCTGGTTTGCCCTTCACCCTGGCCTTTATTGACCGGGTTGTCCGCCCTGAAGATCCCCGCACTGCTGCGGCGAATCTTGCCGAGCTAGCCAAGACAGATTGCTCATTTCTGCCCAGTGCGTTGCAACTTGCGGTGCGAGCAGGCGGACGCATGGCTCCCATCGCCCCTGACGTCGTCGTCCCAGCCGCGCGTAATGCATTGCGGCAGTTGGTGGGCCATCTGGTTGTCGATGCACGGCCTGCCCACCTGACGCGCACCCTTAAAGCACTGCGACGCACGGGTGTCAGGCTTAATCTCAACCTCTTGGGCGAGGCCGTGCTAGGCGATCGTGAGGCGGCGTCCCGGCTTGAAGGAACGATGGCTCTCTTGGCTCGTGACGACGTCGACTACGTGTCGATCAAAATTTCCGCCGTTGTCAATCAGCTTGATCTGTGGGCCCATGATGCGACAGTTGACGAGGTCGTCGAGCAGTTGCTGCCGTTGTACCATCTGGCTGCGAACGCTCCGACACCGAAGTTTATTAATCTCGATATGGAGGAGTACCACGACCTTGATCTGACGATCGAAGTCTTCCAGAAACTCCTTGATCGCCCGGAGCTGCGCCACATGGAGGCGGGAATCGTCTTGCAGGCCTACCTTCCCGATTCCCTTGCCGCTCTGCAGGGCCTCGTTGAGTGGGCTGATCGTCGCACCGCTACTGGTGGAGCGGGCATCAAGGTGCGGTTGGTGAAAGGTGCCAATCTTGCGATGGAGAGGGTAGACGCTGAAATTCACGGCTGGCAGCAGACGCCGTGGCCGTCGAAACTAGCCACTGACACTCATTACAAACGGATTCTCGACTGGGCACTCACCCCTGAGCGCACCCAGTCAGTGCGCTACGGAGTCGCTGGTCACAATCTGTTCGACATCGCGCTGACAAAGCTGCTAGCTGAGCGTCGTGGCGTCAGGGATCGTGTCGAATTCGAGATGCTGCTCGGCATGGCTCCTGACCAAGTTGAGCGCATTGGAGCTGACGTGGGCGGACTGTTGCTCTATACGCCGGTCGTCGATCCTGCCCACTTTGATGTGGCGATTAGTTACCTGGTGCGTCGGCTGGAAGAGAACGCTGCCAGTGAGAACTTCATGTCGGCTGTTTTCCAACTCGGTCACGATTCCACACTCTTTGCTCGTGAAGAGGCCAGGTTCCGCACCGCTGTAGCTGGAGTGACGAGAGTCGTACCGCAGCCTCGTCGTCGGCAAGAACCCGATCGGGTGCCGGACCTGACTGAGGGATTTGTTCAGTCCACCGATTCCGACCCCTCCTTGCCGAATATCCGGAGCTGGGCTGATGAGGTCGCCGAGAAGATGAAGAACTGTCAGCTGGGAGAGTCGACCCTGGCCGACAACCACATTGAGAGCGCCTGTCAGGTCGATGCCATCATTGCTACCGCACTCGACGCCCAGCAGGCGTGGGCCGACCGTGGTGGACACGCGCGCGCCGATGTACTGCGCTCGGTGACACATGTTTTTGCCGCCCGACGCGGTGACTTGTTGGCGGTGGCTGGCGCTGAAACTGGCAAGATTGTGGCTGAGGGTGACGTCGAGGTGTCCGAAGCGATCGACTTCGCCGCCTGGTATGCCGACCGAGCTGAGGAGCTCGATGCCGTCGATGGTGCCCAGTTCGTGCCGCCGCGAGTAACTGTCGTTACACCGCCATGGAACTTCGCCCTCTCGATTACCGCTGGTTCCACCCTGGCAGCCCTGGCCGCTGGATCGTCGGTACTTCTCAAGCCCGCCCCACAAGCCCGCCATTGTGCTGCCGTCATCGCCGAGTGTCTGTGGCAGGCCGGGATCCCACGCGACGTCCTGCAGCTTGTCGATGTTGAGGAAAATGAGGTCGGTCAACATTTGGTGAGTCACCCGGAGGTCGATCGGGTCATTCTTACTGGCGCGTGGCAGACAGCTAAGCTATTCCGCTCCTGGCGTCATGACTTGCCGGTGCTGGCGGAGACTAGCGGCAAGAACTCCATCATCGTTACCGAGAATGCTGACTACGATTTGGCGGCTGCCGACATCATCAAGTCAGCGTTTGGCAATGCCGGGCAGAAGTGCTCAGCGGCGTCTCTCATCATCCTTGTGGGGCAGGCTTATCGTTCCAAGCGATTGCGCCACCAAATTCTCGACGCGGCGTCCTCGATTCGGGTGGGATCGCCATCCGATCTGCGCTCTCAGATGGGTCCGCTTGCCGAGCCTGCCAGTGGAAAATTGCTCGACGGGTTGACCAAGCTCGATCCAGGCCAGGTGTGGGCATTGCAGCCGGTGCGTATTGACGAGGACGGTCGGTATTGGTCTCCGGGCGTGCGGGGTGGCATCAAGCCGGGTGACCCGTACCACCTCACTGAGTATTTCGGTCCGATTACCGGAATTATGTACGCCCCCGACCTGGCCACCGCTATCGAATACCAAAACGGCACCGCCTATGGCCTTACGGCCGGTCTGCACTCTCTGGACCCCTCCGAGATCGAGTTCTGGGCTGAGAGGGTCGAGGCTGGAAACCTCTACGTCAGCCGGGGTATTACGGGAGCTATCGTCGGTCGTCAGCCCTTCGGCGGTTGGAAACGCTCTGCAGTCGGCCCAGGTGCCAAGGCCGGTGGCTACCACTATCTACAGGTACTGGGGTCGTGGCGACGAGCTGCGACGACGACTCCGACCCCGGCCGATCGTCCCTGTGCTCTGGTTGAGCAGTTCATTGGGCATGTCGAGGGGCTGATGACTCGCGACGAACGCGCGTGGCTCCTCGACGCCGTTGCCCGCGATGCCCACGAGTGGGGCGAATGGTTTGGACGCGCAACTGACATTGGCGGTCTGGAACGAGAGCGCAACGTTTTGAGGTATCGCCCGGTGTCGACGCAGATAAGAGGTTGCGCCGACGCCAAGCTGGTTGATGTCGCTCGTGTTGTTGCCGCTGGCCTTGTGGCTGCCGGAAACGACGTTTCGGTGAGTTTGGCTCCGGGCATCGACGCTGGGTTAGGCCGCGCGTTACGTTCGGTCGGGGTGGCCGTCACCACTGCCAGCGACGAGGACTGGTACGCCAGCCGGGGTGCTGGCCGGGTCCGACTCGTCGGCGGCGATCCCGCTCGAGCTGCCGATGAGGCTGACGGAGACCCCGACCTAGCCTTGTGGTGCAACGAGGTCACCGCTGCCCCGCAGATCGAACTTCTGCCCTTCCTGCGGGAGCAGTCGGTCACGGTGACAGCACACCGATTTGGCAATCCGGATACCGGGGCCCTGTCGCTGAGACTGTGAAGCTTCCGTGTGAGCTACCGCCGGGGATCAATAGCGATCTTGACCCCGGCGTGGCCGCGCACTGCCTCAACAGCCTCTTTCCAATGGGACAAGCCGAAAACATGAGTGACGATAGAGGTCTCGTCGATATCTGCGCGCCCGAGCATGTCGACTGCTCGGTGAACGTCAGCGCGACGGGCATTCGACCCTCCAGAGACGGTCAGCTCTTGATAATGCACCGTATTGGGGGTGATCGTCGCGGTTGACCCTTTGGGGAAACCGGCGAACCAACTCACTCGCCCTCCGGGGGCGGCAAGATCGAGAGATTCCTCGGCTAACTCATGTCGACCAATAGCAACAATGACGAGATCGGCCCCGTAGCCGTCGGTGTGCTCGGCGACAACCTCGGAAAGGTGATCTGGCCCGGTCGTAATGGCACCCATGGCGGCGGCGCGTTCGCGTCGATCAGCGTGCTTCTCGCACAAGATGACCTTTCCAGCTCCGCATGCCACATTGAGCTGTGTGTGGAGCAGACCTATAGCGCCGCCACCGATGATGACGACGGTCTCCCCAGGGTTTACCCCGCCGTGACGGCGGTGCCCATTGAGGACGCAGGAGAGCGGTTCTGCCAGGGCTAGTCGAGTAGCCGGCATCTCAGTGGTAGCCGGGATGATGTTTCCACGAGAGACGGCCCGGGCCGGTACACATAACCATGGTGCCAGCCCACCGTCGAGGCCGTATCCGATGAGTTCACAGTGGCTGCACAAGTGCTCCTGTCCCGCCAGACATGCCCGACAGATGCCGCAAGAAACGACGATAGAGACAGTCGCCTGCCGCCCCACGGTCAGCCCTTCAACCCCGTCGCCGAGAGACGCAATCCTGCCCGCGATTTCGTGGCCGAGGGTGACGCCTGGCCGCACTCCGGTCGTTTTCTCACCGGAAATGATACGAAGGTCGGTGCCACAAATCGTCGTCGCTTCGACGGCCAGCACGACCTCACCCGGGCCGGGGGTGGGGACGGGTTTTTCGGCCAGCTGGACGTCCCCAGGGCCATTGAGGACCAGAGCAGGCATGGTGTGCGTCATGAGATCTCCTTCGACGGCTCTAGTGTTGCATTTCCGCGGTGCCGGACAGGTCACGGAGACTGCAATTATCATCGGATATGAGGAAACCCCCATCGACGATGATGATCGGAGACCTAGCTATGACACGACTTGTGGATAATCCTGATGATTTCCCGTCTCAGGCGGTCGCCGGCTTTGCCAGTGCCTTCCCTGGCCATGTGAGGCCGGTATTCGGAGGAGTGGTTCGCGCTGCCCGTACTCATCGCAAGGTTGCCCTCGTCGTCGGTGGGGGATCGGGCCACTACCCAGCCTTCGCCGGGTGGGTTGGTCCAGGTTTCGCTGATGGTGCGGTATGCGGGAATATCTTCTCTTCCCCCTCGGCTTCCCAGGCTTATTCGGTGTGTAAAGCCGCCGATCGAGGTGCTGGAGTTCTCATTGGTTTCGGTAACTATGCCGGTGACGTGCTGCATTTCGGACAGGCGGCAGAGCGACTCCGCAGTGAGGGAATTGATGCGCGTTGCCTGCTCGTCACTGACGATATTGCGTCTGCGCAGGATCACCTGGCACGCCGTGGCATCGCTGGCGACCTGCCTGTTTTCAAGGTCACGGCGGCAGCGTGCGAGGAAGGCCGAGATATCGACGAGGTCGTTAGGGTGTTCAACCGGGTCAACGATCGCACCCGCTCCTTCGGAGTCGCCTTTGCTGGTTGTACTTTGCCGGGAGGTGACGAGCCACTATTCCGGGTTAAACCGCACCACATGGGCGTGGGCATGGGCATCCACGGTGAGCCGGGCATCCACGACGAGGCACTCGGCACCGCAGACGAGGTGGCTGCCATGCTTGTCGACGGGTTGCTGGCTGATCGTCCTGAGAACGCTGGAACACGAGTGGTGCCGATCGTTAACGGATTGGGCAGTACCAAGTACGAAGAACTCTTCGTATTGTGGAATGACATGTGCTGTCGTCTTGAGGCAGCTGGCCTGACGATAGTCGATCCGCAGGTGGGAGAGTTCGTCACGAGCCTTGACATGGCTGGGGTCTCCTTGACCCTCGTCTGGCTCGACGATGTCATCGAGCCGCTGTGGTTGGCCGCATGTGACACCCCTGCATTCCGTCGCGGAGTCATCGGCCAGGTAGAGCTTGATACCACGGCCCTTCCCCAAACAGCAGAACACGTCTCGGTTGTGCATCCGGGGTCTCGGGCCTCTCAAGAGACCGCCGATGCCATTGTCACCGCGCTCGAAGCGGTGGCAGTGCGACTGGCGGAGTGCAGCAGTGAGCTGGGTCGCCTCGATTCTGTTGCTGGCGACGGCGACCACGGGATTGGCATGACGCGCGGCTCCCAGGCAGCCCTAGCCGAGGCACGTAGGGTGAGAGAGGATGGAGCCGGAGCAGCAACCACCCTCAATGCGGCCGGTTCGGCATGGTCTGAACATGCCGGTGGGACCTCAGGTGCGTTGTGGGGAGCAGCACTGACGGCTTTCGGGGCTGCGCTTGGCGACGACGATCCGGCAGACGACCACATCATCCGGCACGCTACCCGAGCAGCCCTTGACGCCGTCACGTCGCTGGGTGGGGCCAAGGTCGGCGACAAGACGATGATCGACGCCATGGACCCCTTCGTGACGACCCTCGAGTCGTCGTCAGACCAGCTGCCGCAGGCGTGGGAATCGGCCTGCCATAGCGCCGGTGTGGCAGCACAGGCGACCTCCGAGATGACGGCCAGGGTCGGTCGGGCGCGCCCGTTGGGGAAGAAATCGCTAGGTACACCTGATCCGGGAGCAGTGTCCTTTCACGAGGTTGTCGTCGCAGTCGGATCCGTGCTGTCGAAGTGAGTGCTGATTGAGTGGAGGCTTCGCGCTCAGTGTTGACTGAGTGGAGGCTTCGCACTCCAGGGAAACACTATCCACTTGTCGGTAGCCTTCCACACGAAGTCCGGGTCGATCATGGTCGTGGGCTTGGAGTAGAGCACTGCCGAGCGGACGTCGGCGCCAAAACCGCGCAGCAAATCAAGGACCAGGGCAAGGGTGCGACCGGAATCGACGACGTCGTCGACGATCAGGATGCGCTTGTTCCTGATGGATTCGGTGTCGAGCATCGGGGCCAGTAAAACAGGGTCAGGAAGGGTTTCCTGGACATCGGTGTAGAACTCGACGTTGATGGCGTCAGTGAGCTTGATCCCGAGGGAGTACGTGAGGGCTCCGCCAGGGATCATGCCGCCGCGCGCTACGGCGATAAGGATCTCGGGATTAAACCCCGAATCATGGATGTGGCGAGCTAATTCATCGGTGGCGTCACCGAAGGTTTCCCAGGTGAGAATTTCCTTGTCTTCAAGGTCGCTGGCGTCAGCATGGTACGCGGTCATAGCGTAACCTTAGCCATGCGGGCGCCGCGTTCCGGCGTAGCTCGGACTCTTGGTGGGTCGTGATCGACGGCACTGTGTCAGCCCACAGCTAGCTGCATGAGTACAGCGGTGCGCCAGCCCCCGAATTTGTAGGCGATGTGCGGTAGCCGTCCGACCTCAGTGAAGCCCATGGCCGAGTGGAACCCGATACTGCGTTCGTTCTCCGAATCGATCACCGATAATAGGTTGCGCAGGCGGTGATCTGCGCGAGCGTGGAGGATGAGTTCGGTCATGAGCTTGCGTCCCACCCCGTGCCCGCGCGCCGGGGTATCGAGCCAGATCGTCACCTCTGCAGTGACGTCATATCCGCCGCCGGTACGGAACTGGTGGTAATTGGCGTACCCCGCCAGGGCTCCGTCGACCTCTGCTACCAGAACCGGTCTGTCATCGGCGACCTGTTCGCGCCACCATGACAGCCGGTCCTCGACGGTGGTGTCGACCGATGTGTAGGAGTAGGTCGTTGCCACAGCGTGTTCGTTATAAATGCGGCTTGCGGCGGGAAGATCGCGTTCCTCCATGTCCCGGATGTTGACGTCCATGGACGGTAAAGTAGCGGTCACGTAGGGGCCGACGTCAGGCATCTGCCTAGTGGGACACTCTGGTAGTCGCTGTTGTGGTCTGCAGTCTGACGGCTAGCGGTCAACGAGAAGGGGCCCGAGAGGCCACGTGGGATGAGCCACGTGCGCGTTTGCCGCCGGGGAGACCGTCTCCTGGTCCCGGTGAGCCTCGTTCACGATCCGTTGCGGCGATGTGACAGACAATCCCAGATGAACAGTGACCCAATTTTCACTCCGGCGAGTCTCAATATGGGGAAACGTGCAACCCCAATGTCGTGAGTGAGGGCGTTTGGCCGTAAAGTCACCATCATGATCATCGGAATCCCACGGGAGTCACTCCCAGGTGAGAACCGGGTCGCCGCGACTCCGACGACTGTTCCCGCCCTATTAAAACTCGGCTACGACGTGGTCGTCGAGTCCGGAGCTGGCGAGCATGCCGCTCTGCCCGACCACGCATATGAAAAGGCCGGAGCCAAGATCGTTGCACCGGGGAAGGCGTGGCAGGCCGATCTCGTGCTGGCCGTCAACGAACCCACCGACGACCAGATCGCCGCCATGCACGCGGGATCCGTCCTTGTCACCTTCCTGCATCCCCGTCAGGACCTCGCCCTCACTGAGAAGCTGGCCGCAGCTGGCGTCACCGGTCTCAGTATGGACATGGTGCCGCGCATTTCGCGCGCGCAGTCGATGGACGCGTTGTCCTCGATGGCGAATATCTCTGGTTACCGGGCCGTCGTTGAGGCCGCCTTCGCATATGGGCGTACCTTCGGTGGACAGGTCACTGCGGCAGGCAAAGTTCCGCCAGCCAAGGTTTTCGTCATTGGTACCGGCGTGGCTGGTCTGGCTGCACTGGGCGCGGCGAATTCGATGGGTGCCGAAGTTTATGCCACCGACGTTCGCCCCGAAACTGCTGAGCAGGTGCAGTCGATGGGTGCCACTTTCTTACACGTGCGAACCGGAGATTCTGACCAAGGTGTCAGCTCTGACGGCTACGCCAAGGAAACGAGCGACGACTACAACGCCCGCGCTGCCGAGCTGTACATGGAGCAGGCTGGTAAAGACGACATCATCATCACCACCGCTGCCATCCCTGGTAAGCCTTCCCCCAAGCTCATCACCGCTGAGATGGTCGCCGCGATGAAACCCGGCAGCGTGATCGTGGACCTTGCTGCTCTCGGCGGTGGCAACTGTGAACTTACCCACCCCGGTGAGTCCTACGTCACTGATAACGGTGTGACGATCATTGGTTACACTGACTTGCCTTCTCGTCTACCCGGCCAAGCTAGCCAGCTCTACGGCACTAACCTCGTCAACTTGCTCAAGCTAGCCACCCCGGAAAAGAACGGCGAGCTAGTCCTCAACTTTGACGACGAGGTTATACGCACCATGACGGTGTGCCACGAGGGCCAGGTGGCTTTCCCGCCGCCCCCGGTACAGGTCGCCGCCGCTCCCAAGCCGGTCGCCAAAGCTGAGACCGCGAGTGCTCCGGTCATTCCAGAAAAGACGCCGCGTCCGTGGCCGCAGACTTTTGGCATCGTCGCAGTACTGTCGATCGCGCTTATCGCACTGCTGACCTTCTCCCCGATGGAATTTGTCGCATTGTTCGGCACTTTCGCCATCGCAGTCGTCGTCGGTTACTACGTTGTGTGGAACGTCACCCACGCACTGCATACACCGCTAATGAGTGTCACGAACGCCATCAGCGGCATCATCATTGTCGGTGCCATTACCCAGCTCGGCAGCGACTCGTGGGGTATCAGGATTATCGCCGCGTTGACTGTGCTCATAGCCAGTATCAACATCTTTGGCGGCTTTACCGTCACCCAGCGCATGCTCAAGATGTTCAGGAAGGCCTGATCCATGACGTCAACACTTCTCATTGCTCCGATGGCCGGATCGTTGGTGAACTTCGTCAACGCGTCCTTCATCGTCGCGGGTCTACTGTTCATTTTTGCCCTGGCAGGTCTGTCCAAATTTGAGACCTCTAAGAAGGGCAATGCCTACGGCATTCTCGGCATGGTCATCGCGATTGTCGCGACGATCGTTGCCCTAGTTAAGCTGCCTGGATATTCGCCGGTATCTATCGTTTTGCTCTTCATTCCGATGCTTATTGGTGGCGCGTTCGGTGTATGGAAGGCCCTGAAGGTCGAGATGACCGGTATGCCTGAGCTCATCGCTCAGCTGCATTCCTTCGTCGGTTTGGCCGCCGTCCTCATCGGATTCAACGCCTTCGCTGAGGACGGGACTGGCGCCAGCACCTTCCAGCTTTCCGAGATTTGGATTGGCATCTTTATTGGTGCGCTGACGTTCACAGGATCTTTGGTGGCGTGGGGAAAGCTGTCAGGCAAGATTGCCTCGAAGCCGCTGACTCTACCGGGGCGCAACTGGATTAACCTCGGGCTTCTGGTCGTCATCCTCATCTGTGGTATTTGGTTCTCCAATGCGTCCGGTGGTATTGCGTGGCTACCGCTTGTCATATTGACCGTAGCCTCGTTGTTCCTCGGCTTCCACCTCGTCGCCGCTATCGGTGGCGCGGATATGCCGGTTGTTATCTCAATGCTGAACAGCTATTCCGGCTGGACAGCTGCTTTCTCCGGATTCAGCCTGCACATTCCAGTTCTCATCGTCACCGGTGCCTTAGTCGGCTTTTCCGGCGCAATCCTGTCCTACATCATGTGTAAAGCCATGAACCGCTCCTTCGTGTCGGTCATCCTTGGTGGCTTTGGTGACGCTCCGGCAGTCGAAGGTGAGGGACCGGCCGGTGAAATCACGGAGATTAAGGCTGATGAGTTGGCAGCCCAGCTATCCGACGCGTCCTCGGTCATCATTGCTCCCGGATACGGCATGGCCGTGGCCCAGGCCCAATACCCGGTCGCTGAGCTTGCCAAGAAGCTGCGCGACAAGGGTGTTGACGTGAAGTTCGCCATCCATCCGGTGGCCGGTCGTCTACCCGGGCACATGAATGTGCTGCTCGCTGAGGCCCACGTCCCCTATGACATCGTCATGGAAATGGACGAGATCAATGATGATTTTGCTGATGCTGACGTCGTCTTGGTCATTGGTGCTAACGACACCGTCAACCCTGCCGCCATGGATCCCGGTACCCCGATTTCGGGTATGCCAGTGCTCCACGTGTGGGAGGGCAATGAGGTAGTTGTCTTCAAGCGCTCCATGAAGCCCGGATATGCCGGGGTAGAGAATCCACTGTTCTTCGCTGACAACACCCGGATGCTCTTCGGTGACGCGAAGGCCAGCGTTGACGCTCTGGTAGCTGCTCTCTGAGGGCTTGCTCAAGCCAAAATCGACGCCCACGACCGTTCGACGGTTGTGGGCGTCGGTGCGTGTTAGGGCAGATGTCACGATGCGGCACTATGATGACGGTGAATGTCTATCAGGCCCCGTATAAGGGCCGGAACAAGGAGAAGACGTGACCTACGTCATTGGTCTGCCCTGCGTGGACGTCAAGGATCGTGCCTGCGTCGAGGAGTGTCCTGTCGACTGCATTTACGAGGGTGAGCGCACTCTCTACATTCACCCCGAAGAATGCGTGGATTGCGGAGCGTGCGAGCCTGTGTGTCCCGTCGAGGCCATTTACTACGAGGACGACCTGCCTGGCGATCAGGAGAAGTTCCTCGACATCAACGCCGAGTTCTTTAACGAGTTGGGATCTCCGGGCGGTGCTGCTCGGCTTGGTCCAACCCACAAGGACCATCCGGCTGTTCAAGCCTTGCCCCCGCAGGGCGAATGAGTCGCCGTAGCGTCTCTGCCAGCCTGCCTACTTTCCCTTGGGACACCATCGCTGCGGCCAGGGGAAAGGCCGAGTCTCATCCCGACGGTATCGTTGACTTGTCGGTAGGTACGCCGGTCGATCCGACCCCACGTGTTGTCACCGATGCGCTTTCGGCAGCCGGTGATGCTCACGGATACCCACAAGTGTGGGGGACCTCCGCATTACGGGCCGGAATCCTGGACCACATGAAACGTGTCTGGGGCGCGCCCGCGAGCCTTGACGAAACCAGCGTTCTGCCGGTCATCGGAACCAAGGAACTAGTGGCCTCCCTGCCTAGTCAACTTGGTGTGGGATCAGGTTCTACCGTCGTCATCCCAGCGTGTGCCTACCCGACCTACCGGGTTGGTGCTCAGCTAGCTGGGGCGAAGATCGTTGCCGTCAATGAGCCCGACGAGGTTGACGTCACACCCGACCTCATCTGGATTAACTCTCCGGCTAACCCGTCAGGGCGCATCCTCAACCTAGATGAGATGAAGGCATGGGTGGATGTGGCGCGCAGCACGGGAGCTGTGCTGGCTTCCGACGAGTGCTATGGCGAGTTTGTGTGGGAAGGCGAGTCGGTCTCTGTTCTTGACGAGAGGGTCAACGGTGGTGACGTCACCGGCTTGTTGGCTTGTCTGTCGATGTCCAAACGGTCGAATATGGCCGGTTATCGTGCCGGTTTTGTCGTTGGAGATCCTGAACTGACCAGCGAGTTACTCACAGTGCGCAAGCATTGCGGGCTCATGATCTCAACCCCAGTCATTGCTGCCATGCAGGCGGCACTGCAAGATCGCTGCCATGTGCGTGAACAAGCCAACCGGTACCGGCTGCGTCGCAGTGTCTTGAAACCGGCCCTCGAGAAGGCTGGCTTCCGCATCGACCATTCCGAAGGGTCGCTGTATCTGTGGGCTACCCACGGCGAGGATTGTCGGGCTACTCTCGATCGGCTAGCGACGTTGGGCATCCTGTGTTCCCCCGGTGATTTCTACGTCGATGGTGGCTCCGACCATGTCCGTATTGGGCTGACGGCCACTGACGAGCGAATCAACGCTGCTGCCCGACGGCTGACAGCTTGATCACCGCCTAGCTGCGAGCGGTGACGGTGCCGTAGGCCCGGCCCGACCCGCTGGAGACCGGACTCGCTGAGGGGCCAGAGGCTGCTGTCCACGGCGCGTAGCGATCAGGATCAGCCTTCCAATTCGTCGTTGCGACCGTGGCATGGTCGATGGGCCCAAGGTTCGTGCTTGCCATCGTCAACGCCACGGCTGCTCGCACGAGTGTCGGGTCAGTGGCGGTGAATGTCACCGTCGATCCAGTTGCCTGGACGGCGACTTTCGATGCGAGGCCCTTGCGTGCTGTGCTGGTGAGTTTTTGGATTCGTGTCGTTTCGGTGGACCTGTTGATGCATGTCAGCGCTGAGGGGGACTGGCCAGTGAGCGCAGAGGACCATGCTTTCGCCAGGGATTCATGCTTGCGGTAGGCCTCGGGGTAGCCTGATCGCTGCACTTGCTGGGCGGCGTCGTTGATACTGATGGTTTCCCAATTGCCGAATTTCACCAGTTCTTCGTAGAACTTCCCTGACGAATACCACGGATCCATGATCTGCGTGGCAGTTCCCCATCCTTGGGACGGTCGCTGCTGAAACAACCCGAGGGAGTCACGATCTCCATAGTTGATATTGCGCAACTTCGATTCCTGCATGGCTGTCGCCAGCGCGACGGTGGCCGCATGGGCGGGAAGGCCACGGCGGATTGACTCAGCGGTAATAATGGCAGCGTTTTGGGATTGTTCTAAGTCAAGGTCGTAGGACTGGCCTGAGACTGTCACTCGGCAGCCTTCGGGCTCTGTTGTGGCGAACGGGTCGACTGCCTTCCACACTTTGTAGCCTCCCCAGCCCAACCCAGCCAGGATCGCCAATACCACGACAAAGGCAGCAATCGACCGTACAGGGGCGGAACGTCGACGTCGATGTCGCGTGGTGGCGGGTTGGGCCCGGCGGGGAGAGGACTTCGTCATGTCAGTTATGATGCAAATCCGAGTTGAGTTCGATCGTGTGGTTACCACGACCGAGGGCCTTGACGATCCCCGTCGTTGAATCACGAATGTAGAGGATGTCGCTAGTACCGGAAAGCTCAGCTGCCTTGACAACTGTGCCGTCAGGAAGCGTCACCTTCGTTCCCGCAGTGACATACAAACCAGCCTCGACGACGCAGTTGTCGCCCAGGGAAATACCGATTCCGGCCTCAGCACCGAGTAGGCAGCCGCGACCAATCGTCACCTGCTCCTTACCGCCGCCTGAGAGGGTCCCCATGATGGAGGCGCCACCTCCAATATCAGTGCCATCCCCGACGACGACACCTTGACTGATGCGGCCCTCAACCATGGAGTGGCCCAGCGTGCCGGCATTGAAGTTCACGAACCCCTCGTGCATGACGGTGGTTCCTTCAGCCAGATGGGCTCCCAGGCGGACCCGGTCGGCGTTACCAATACGCACCCCGGTGGGGACGACAAAATCCACCATGCGCGGGAACTTATCGACGAGAAGGACGGTAAAGGGGGCATGGGCGATGCGAGCTTCCATGCGGGCTTTTTCTAGATCGGCAATGCGGATAGGGCCGATAGTTGTCCAGGCATTGTTTGGCAGCACACCGAAGATGCCATCGAGATTGATCGTGCGGGGAGCAGCCAACCGGGATGACAGTAGATGCAAGCGCAGATACGCGTCAGCGACGCTGGTGGGCGCAGTGTCGAGGTCAATGACCGTGCGCACCACCTCGGTATGGACATTGCGAATAGCGTCACGGCCGGCTTCAGTAACCCGCTGTAGATCAGCAGGGGCAGGTGAGTCGTCGGGGAAACCCAACTGAGGCTCGGGATACCAGGTGTCCAGCACGTCTCCGTCCTCGTGGACAGTTGCCAGGCCCCATCCCCAGGCCTGACGGTTAGCCGAGGCAGTCTGCAAAGTCGTCGTCTGCGTCATGGACATGAGTCTAGTTGTGTGGTCAGACGCCTTGCGCAGTCGCAGCGACCACACTGGCTCACGGTGGTGACTGAGATACGGTCTGACGCTTAAGTGTCCTCGCAGATGTCACCGAGCGTACGGTGACGACGACGTTCCGGGGAGCGCTTGCGCAGCCGAAGTCAGTACAGTGAAGATCATGCAACTCGACCTTGCTGGCGACCTGCACGTTCTGTTTCGGGACATCGTAGATATCCGCTCTGAAAGCCTCCATGAGAAGGAACTCGCTGATGCCATCGACGCAGCCTTGCGTCAATTCGATCACTTGACGGTCACGAGAATCGGTAACTCGGTCGTCGCGGCGACGCATCTCAATCGGGATAGTCGAGTCCTTGTCGCTGGTCACCTTGATACCGTGCCGGTGGCAGATAACCTTCCCAGCCACATTGAAACCCGTTGTGACGGCGATTACCTCGTCGGTCGAGGAAGTTGCGATATGAAGGGAGGAGTGGCCGTCGGCTTGCACCTTGCGGCCACCTTGGCCGCTCCTAGCCGAGACGTCACCTGGGTGTTTTACGAGGCCGAAGAGATTGCTGCGCAGCACAATGGTTTGCTCCGATTGCGATCCCACGATCCACGCTTGCTCGAATGCGATCTGGCCATTCTTATGGAGCCCACGAACGCCATTATTGAGGGAGGATGTCAGGGAACGATGCGTTTCACCCTGACAACTGAGGGTCAAGCCGCTCATTCGGCTCGCTCGTGGGCTGGGCATAACGCTATTCACGACTTGCTGCCAATTTTGCGCATCTTGTCGGATTGGCAGGTGAGTGGCGATCATCTCGTCGAGGTTGACGGGTTGACGTATCGGGAGGGTCTGAACGCGACGATGGTGCAGGGGGGTCTGGCTGGAAATGTGGTACCTCCCGAGGCCACAGTTCAAATCAACTATCGATTCGCACCGGACAAGACCGCTCAGCAGGCCGAGCAACTTATGCGCGCCATGTTCGCCGGGTGGCGGATGGACGTGTTGGACTTGTCCTCGCCGGCTCGACCAGGTCTGGATCAGCCGCTGGCTCAATCCTTCGCCCGCTCAGTTGCGACGATGCCGATGCCAAAATACGGCTGGACGGATGTGGCTCGATTCTTTGAGATGGGCCGCCCGGCCCTTAACTTTGGCCCCGGTGACGCCATGTACGCCCATAAGGCTGATGAGTGCTGCAAATTGTCCAGCCTTGACGACTGTGCTCGGGCACTGGCGTCCTGGCTTGACGGTTCACGTGACGAAGGAGAGTCGTGATGGTGTGGATACTGTGCGGGGGCATCATCGTCATCATTGGACTGGCTGTACTGGCCGCCTCGGGAAAATTCGGACAAGTGCCAGCCGTTGTCGATGATCGTCCTGTTCCCGATCTTCCCGAGGGCGATCTGAGTGCAGATGATGTGCGTGGAGCGCGCTTTGCTGTGGTCGCGAGAGGCTACTCGATGCGCCAGGTCGACGAGCTTGTGGACCGTCTGGCAGCGCAGATGGAGGTAGCTCAGCGACCCGCCTCGACAAGCGTCGATGAGTCCACCACTGACGCAAAGCGCCCGGATACGGAATAATAGGGGTTGCACCACTGCCCAGTGATTGAGGAAGAGTGACATGGCAGCTATGAAGCCCCGTACCGGTGACGGTCCCATGGAAGTCACGAAGGAGGGTCGTGGCATCATCATGCGCGTTCCAGTCGAAGGTGGCGGCCGGCTGGTTGTTGAACTCAACGCAGACGAAGCCCAAGAACTACTCGCGTGCCTTAAGGACGTCGTCGGCTGACGCAGATGATCGTGCCCGGCTCAGCTGAGCCGGGCACGATCATGCTAGATGAGAGGTCAGCCGTGGCGTCTGATAGCTGCCCGGTAAACCTCGACGGTCTGCTCGGCGATTCGACTCCAGGAGAACTCGTCGATGCAACGTTGACGACCAGCGGCTCCGAATGCCTTGGCGCGTTCCACGTTTCGAGTGAGATCGTTGATAGCGGTAGCGAAAGAGCTTTCGAAGGCTGCGATCTCGGCTGGGGTCGATGAGTCGGTGGGGACCCCGTCGACGAGATGTCCGGTCGACCTGTCGACGACGACCTCTGGGATTCCGCCAACACGAGATGCCACCACCGGCGTAGCACAAGCCATCGCCTCCAGATTGACGATGCCTAGCGGCTCGTAGACCGATGGACAGGCGAAGACCGTCGCTGCAGAGAGTACCTGGCGAACTGAGGGGCGGGGAAGCATCTGCTGTACCCACACGACCGGCGCCTGTCGGCTGGAACGAACCTCCTCGAAGGCGGCTTTGAACTGTTCGCCAATTTCTGGGGTATCAGGTGCGCCAGCAAGCAAGACGAGCTGGGTTTCGGGATCAAGCTCTGTAGCGGCATGTACCAGGTGGATCAATCCCTTTTGGCGTGTGATGCGCCCGACGAAGACCACTGAGGGTCGGTCAGGGTCCATCCCGATGTCACGGCATACGTCGGTTTCGGTGACGGGGTGGAATTCGTCGGTGTCGACCCCATTGCGCACGACGTGAACCTTGTCAGGATCGAGTTCCGGGTAGGCACGCAGGACGTCGGTTCGCATACCGTCAGAGACCGCGATGATGGCGTCAGCGGCATCGTAGGCGGTCTTTTCTGCCCAGGAGGAGAGCCGGTAGCCGCCCCCGAGTTGCTCAGCCTTCCACGGACGGTCGGGTTCCAACGAATGAGCGCTAATGACGTGCGGAACGTTGTGAAAGACGCCGGCGAGCAGACCAGCGAGATTGGCGTACCAGGTATGGGAATGTACGAGGTCGACCCCGTCTGGGATGGCATTGACCATGGACAGGTCTGCGCCAAATGCCCGCAGCGCGCCATTCGCGCCTTCGGGGAAGCTCTCGGCGTGGGCGGTGGCTCCTTCACGCGGCTCCCCCATGCACTGCACATCAACGTCAATGAGAGTGCGAAGCTGGGGGACGAGCTGCGCGACGTGGACGCCGGCGCCACCATAGATAGTCGGAGGGTATTCACGGGTCAGGACGGACACGTACATGGCTTGATCGTCCCACAAAGACAGCCACAATGGGGGAGCTGGGTTGCGTTGCTGCCAACAGACCGAAAACTCTCGTCGACAATGTGTGGCTGACCTTGTAACGATTGCCCACGGTGACGCTGAGTGACGGTAGATTGAGGACCATGGCAAAGACGCGTCCCAAGGTTCTATCCATCGTCCTCGCCGGGGGCGAAGGCAAACGCCTCATGCCCCTCACAATGGACCGGGCCAAGCCAGCCGTTCCCTTTGGCGGTACATATCGGCTTATTGACTTTGTGCTGTCCAACTTGGCGAACTCGGGCCTCACCCAGATCGCCGTACTAACCCAGTACAAGTCTCATTCGCTTGACCGTCATATCTCCATCACGTGGCGGATGTCGACCATGTTGGGCTCCTATGTGACCCCGGTTCCGGCCCAGCAGCGTCTGGGGCCGCGGTGGTATCAGGGAAGCGCGGATGCCATCTATCAGTCTCTCAATCTCATTAACGATCAGAGCCCCGATTACGTCGTGGTTTTTGGTGCCGACAATATTTACCGGATGGATGTCGACGCCATGCTTCAATACCACATCGATTCCGGGTTGGGATGTACCGTCGCTGGGATTCGAGTGCCACGAAAGGACGCCTCTGCCTTCGGGATTATTGATGCTGGCCAGGATCATAAAATAACCCAGTTCCTTGAAAAACCGGCTGATCCGCCCGGTCTTCCGGATGCCCCGGACGAATCTTTCGCGTCGATGGGTAACTACATTTTTAGCCGCGAGGCCCTGGTTCAGGCCCTTCACGACGATGCCCACAGCGCCGATTCGCGGCACGATATGGGTGGCGACGTTATTCCGAGATTCGTCAATGCGGCTGATGCGCAGGTATATGACTTCCGTGATAACGAGGTTCCCGGCAACACTGAAAAGGATGCTGACTACTGGCGGGACGTGGGCACCATTGACGCCTATCATGACGCGCACATGGATCTAGTCTCGGTCGAGCCGGAGTTCAACCTGTACAACCCTGACTGGCCTATCTGGACAATGCAGGAGCAAGCTCCGGGTGCCAAATTTGTGATGCGCGGGTCCTGCGATGACACCCTAGTCTCTGCCGGGTGCATCATTTCTGGCACCGACATTTACCGGACGGTATTGGGCCCGCGTGCCCGCATTGAGAGGTGGGCTCGCGTTGATGAATCAATTGTTATGAATAATGTGACGATTGGCTCTAACGCGACGGTCCACCGCGCCATCCTCGACAAGAATGTCATTGTTCCTGACGGCGCCCAAGTGGGCGTCGACCATGACCATGACCGCGCTCGTGGATTCACTGTGTCTCCCGGTGGTGTGACGGTGGTCGGTAAGGGAATTACCGTTCCCTACTGATCGAGTAACGTCCAGAATGCGTGAAGCGGCCTCCGGTATTCGGGAGCCGCTTCGCTATGCCGGGTGCCTAAGCGTGCGGGCTCAATTCTTGGTAGCCAGCAGCAAACCTTGACCTACGGGAAGGAGCGCCGGGGTGAACTCTTCGGTCTCCAAAACCGAGTCGAGGGTCTCGCGGATGATGAGGGTGTCGTCGTCCTCATTATCCGGATCGGCGACGTGGTTATTGGCCAGCGCGTCGTTGACGATGACGATGCCCCCAGCGCGCAGTAAGCGCAAGGCCTGGGAGACGTATTCGACGTATTCAAGTCTGTCGCCATTAATGAGCACCATGTCGTAGGCGCCGTCTCGCAATTTGGGCAGCACATCCAACGGGGTGCCAGTGATGAGCCGTACTCGATGAGAGCGGATATGGGACAGGCTCAGGACTTTACGCGCCGCAGCTTGACGTTCAGCATCGGGGTCGATACTGGTCAGGACGCCGTGATCGGTCATGCCTTCTAGCAGAGCTAGCGCCGAGACTCCGGCGTCAGTGCCGATGGTGACGACGCTGCCGGCCTGAATGGCGCGAGCCAACAAGGTCAGTAAGGCGGTGGTGCCGTTGCCGAGCACCTCCCACTGATCAACGCGGGCTGCCTCGCGGGCCTCCTGTAAGGCCGGGGACGGTGCGACGAAACCGTCGGCGTACTCCCACGACCGGGCGTCGGGGACTTGGTGTCTGGGCTGTGCTGGACTCACATCAACAGCCTATCCCGCTGAGGCCATCTCGTGGCTACCATGGGCGTTAGCTACACAAGGAGGTCTCGCATGTCCGCTCCCGTTTTTGGCCGTCTACTTACGGCCATGGTGACTCCGATGACGTCCGAGGGGGCGGTGGACCTGCGTCGGACTGGCGATCTGGCGCGCAAACTTGTTGAGGAACAACACAATGACGGCATTGTTGTCAACGGCACGACGGGGGAATCACCGACGACAACTGACGCCGAGAAGGCGCAGATCGTCAAGGCCGTTGTCGAAGCCGTCGGATCGGATGCTGCGGTTGTTGCCGGTATCGGAACTAACGACACCGCACACACCGTCGAACTGGCTCACCAGGCTGCCGAGTCTGGCGCTGACGGTCTGCTTGTCGTTACCCCCTACTATTCCAAGCCTTCGCAGGCCGGACTTATTGAGCACTTCACCACGGTTGCAGACGCCACTGACCTGCCGATCATGCTGTACGACATTCCGGGGCGTACCAGTACTCCAATCGAGACGAAGACTCTTATTGAGCTGGCCGATCATCCACGAATTGTGGCCGTCAAGGACGCCAAGGGCCTTGTCGTCGAGTCTGCGACGGTGATGGCTAACACCACCTTGGCCTATTACTCCGGTGACGATGCCATCACTCCGGCGCTGTTGTCCGTGGGCGGAGTGGGCCTCGTCGGGACGTCTACCCATTTTACTGGTCGACGAATGCATGAGGTCATTGATGCATACCTTGACGGCCGAGTCGATGAGGCGTTGTCGATTTACCGGGAGATTTTGCCGGTGCTGACCGGCGTCTTCGCAGCCCAGGGAGTCACCATGGTCAAGGCAGGGCTAGCTCACCAAGGGTTTGACGTCGGCAAGGTGCGTTCCCCCCAGACGATGCCGACTCCTGACCAGGCCCAGGCATTCTTCGATGTGCTGGATCGTGCACAGTTGTGACTGTGCCGATCGCGCAGGCGTGACTATCGTGCCGTGATGTCGGCAGGTCAATGTCAGGGGTAGGGTAAAGGCCATGTCCACAGCAGGTCCAGCGGAAATCGCGGTACTCATCATCATTGCTGTGATCATGTTCGGGCCAGACAAGCTACCGGAGATGGCCCGCAAAGCGGCGCGTCTCTACCACTATTTCAAGAACATTGCGAACAATACGCGCGATCAGCTCCGCAGTGAGCTGGGCCCGCAGTTCGCCGATCTGGAATATGAAGACCTTAAGCCGCAGAACTTTGTGCGCAAGTATGTCCTCGATAGCCTGCAAGACGATATCGACGAGATCAAAGCTGATCTGTCTGATGTCCGTTCTGATCTCGACCTCGGTTTAGCAGACATTCGCAACTCTGAGGGGCTGCCAGAGGCGTCGGAGGACACGGTGCCTGAACCAGTCCACGACTCCACCCAGCCCGTGCCGTTCGACACCGAGGCGACCTGAGTGGCGGTGCCGGAGCACCGCCACGCTTTGCCAAGAATTAGGTCAGGCGTGAGAGCTGCCGGACTTCTCACTGGCTGGTGTAATGGTGACGCTCACTGACCCCTCTCCGGTTGAGCGGATTTGCAAGCGCAAAGCACCTGGGGCGGAGACCACTTCGCCCCCGTTCGCCTTGACCTCATATCCGTGCGGGTAGTGAGCGGAAGGTACGGCGATCTCAGAGATGGAACCCTTGACGAAGTTCCCATCGCCAGCCACTCGCGCTGACGACCACGAAGCCTGGTAAGTGTTGGTGCTGGGCGCCCACGAGGTCGATGTAGGAGTGCCAGCCGTCGCACGCAGGTGGGGGACTGCAAGCACGCCAAGTTTGTTATGATCTACCTGGCCGTCGGTGACGGGTCCGGGATGGTCAATGTCCGACACTAGGTCCTGATCGGCGACATTCTGCGTCGTTGGATCATTACATCCGTTGTACGTCCAGTACTGCCAACCAACGAGATGCGTACGGGCTTTCAGCGTCACGCCCATCAGAGTCTTGACGTCCTTAGTGGCTCCGAATTCGCTGAGCAAGGAGGCTGAATCATTGATGATGGCAGCTCTGTCGGCGTTGCGGAAGGTGTGATTGTCGGGCAGATTGCAGCCAAGGTAGGTGCCGAAAAGCGCATTCATGGAGCAGTACACGTGCCAAGACATAGCGGCGCGAGGTACCGAAGGGCGACGGGGACGGGAATTTAGTCCCTGGTTCCAAGTGGAATAAGGCTCATATGTGACGATGGCGTCCGGATCAGCTGCGACGATGGCTGATCCAACCTTTTGATACATCCCATTAAGAGACTTCATGGCTGAACCGCACCATCCCAAGGCGAGATAGCATATCGGATAGTGATGGCCAGGCCATGGCTCATTCATGATGTCATATCCCATGACGCCCGGTTCGTTGCCGATGGTATGGGCGACATGCTTCCACATCGAGGCGTAGCGGTCTTGCAAACCGACTCCACCTGGACCGGTGGCATTGGTTAGGAAGCTGTCGTACGCCTTGATGAGGCCAAGATTGAACAATTGGTTGGAGGGAAAGCCAACTTTGAGTAGATTCGGCATGCCCTTATCGAGCACGGCCCAGTCTGGTGCACCTTCTCCTTGGAACTTTTCGTTGTACATGTCCTGGTGGGCGTCCAACAGAGTCATGATCCCGTGGGAGCGAAGCAGCCTGATGGTGCGGGTGATACTGGCTAGGTAGTTGTCGTTATACACCCCAGGAGATGGCTCGACCGCCTTCCAGATGATTCCTAAACGCACTGAGTCGAAGCCATTGTTTTGCAGCCATGCCGCATCTGCTTCGTCAAATCCGGCAGCTTCAGGACTGTACGGCGGATTCTTCGACACCAGGTTAACCCCGGCGGTCAACAGGACACGCCCCTGCCCGTCGGTGTACCAGCGCTTCTTCTGGTCGATAGGGCCGGAATCAGTGATGGCGCTGGAGACCGCCACATGCGACCGATTGTCTTGGGTCGCGGCATGTGCCGAGGCATGGAGACCTAACATGGTTGCAAGGGCGGTGGCCCACAGCGCCGTTTTCAAGCACAGCGGATGTCGCTTAGAGATAAGCATGCCTACACAGTAGGGTACGCAGGGTCACTAATCGCCCTCGCAGCTGCTAGCGCTAGTGATTGACTGGCTGAACCCCAAGATTCATGCCCGCTAACCCGCGCGGACGTGAATCGATAGTGCTAGCTAGTGCGCCAATCGCCTGAGCCGCCGGCGATTCAGGGTGGGCCAGGACAATCGGGTCGCCGTCGTCACCGCCGCTGCGTAGCTCGACATCGAGGGGGATCTGGCCGAGCAATGGAACCGTGGTGCCCAGACGCTCTGACAGCGCGTCGGCAGCCTTCTGGCCACCACCGGTGCCGAACAGGTCGACGCGGAAGGTTTCGCGGGACTTCGGCGCGGTCACTTCTAGCCACGACATATTTTCCACGACGCCCATGACTCGCTGTTGCATGATCCCTGCCATCGTGCCGGCACGCTCGGCCACCTCGGACGCGGCCTGCTGCGGGGTTGTGACGACGAGCACCTCGGCGTTGGGGAGTTTTTGGCCTAGGCTCATGGCGATGTCGCCGGTGCCTGGCGGAAGGTCGATGAGGAGGTAGTCAAGGTCGCCCCAGTGGACGTCGGCGAGCAACTGGGTGAGCGCGCGATCGAGGATCGGCCCGCGCCACGCGATGACGTCGGACTTGTTGGGTTTCATCATGCCGATGCTGATCGACTTGATGCCGAGGCCAGGTACTGGAAGCAGCATGTCGTCGAGAGGTGTGGGGTGCGCATCGCCTAGACCAAGCATGTCAGGCACCGAATGGCCGTAGATATCGGCGTCGAGTAGACCAACCTCGCGGCCAAGCTGAGCTAGGGCCAGGGCCAGATTGACGGTAACCGAGGATTTGCCGACACCGCCTTTACCCGAGGAGACCGCAATGACCTTGGTGGTGTTTCCGGGCTGGGCGAAGGGGATGATGCGTTCCGGGACGCCGCCGCGCAGCTGAACCTTGAGGGCGTCGCGCTGCTCGTCGGTCATAGTTCCGAGTTCGACGGACACACTGGTGACCCCATTGACGCCGCGCACAGCCTCGGTGACCTGCTCACGCAACTCGGTTTTGAGGGGACACCCGGCCACAGTCAGCAAGACGCGAACGAAAGCGCGTCCTTGCTCGTCGACGGTGATCTCATCAACCATGTTGAGGTCGGTAATAGGGCGTTTGATTTCGGGGTCATTGACGTGCGACAACGCGTCGGCAATGGCCTCAACCACTGGGTTCTCGGTGCTCATGCTGACTTGTCTACACACCGTTGGGCCTATGCGACAACTCGCCGACCGCGAACCGGGTCAGTCAATGGGAGGTCGACGACGCCGGAGAGGCTTCGATCTCCTCCAGGAGGGAACGTAACTCGTCGCGTAGTTCGGAGCGCAGATAGTCGCGGGTAGCCAACTCACCTATCTGCATCCGGATAGATGCGACCTCTCGAGCCAGGAACTCCATATCGGCGCGGGACTGGGCGGCGACACGACGGTCTTCAGCCATGGAAACGCGATCCCGATCTTCCTGCCGATTCTGTGCCAACAGGATAAGCGGAGCCGAGTAAGAAGCCTGTGTTGAGAAGAACAGGTTGAGCAAGATGAACGGGTACGGATCGAAGCGCAATTTGTATATTGCCACAAGGTTCCATATCACCCAGGTAGTGACGATCACGGTCATATAAACGAGGAACTTTGCTGTGCCCATAAACCGTGCGGTGGATTCGGCGAATTGCCCGAATTTCTCGGAGTCCAATTGGACTCGAGGTCGTTTGACCTTACGCGGTCCTGGAACGTCGAGGCGGTCGGCGTCATGCAACCGCTGATCGTTCTCAGCCATGGTTCACCTCCACAAGTTCGCCATCCATCTGGTCGCCGCGCCAATCGGGAGGCAGCAGATGATCGAGAAGATCGTCAACGGCCACAGCCCCAACCAGCTGGTTTGCCTCGTTGACGACCGGAACGACGACGAGGTTATAGGTAGCGAAGTAGCGACTCACCGCGCCAACCGGGGCATCGGTGCGCATCGGCTCAAGGTCAGAGTCGATGATCGCCGAGACCATCGTCGACGGGGGTTCGCGCAGCAACCGTTGCACATGCACTGCTCCCAGGTAACGGCCGGTGGGAGTTTCAGTGGGAGGACGGCACACGAAGACCATAGACGCCTCGGCGGGGGTGATGTCCTCATTACGTACTAAGGCCAGGGCGTCAGCGACGGTGGCGTCTGCGGCCACGATGACGGGTTCAGGGGTCATCATTGCTCCCGCGGTGAACTCGTCATAGGCCATGAGGGAGCGAACGTCGTCGGCGTCATCGGGTTCCATGCGTGCTAGCAGCTGGTGGGCGGTGGTATCCGGGAGTTCTTGAATGAGGTCGGCCGCGTCGTCAGGGTCCATCTCTTCGAGGATGTCGGCAGCTCGGTCGGGATCAAGGACAGTGATGAGGGAGACCTGCTCGTCTTCGGGAAGCTCCTCGATGGCATTCGCGAGCTGGTCGTCGTCAAGTGCCATGGCGACTTCAGCACGGCGGTGCGGGTTCATATCGTGAAGCTCCCGGGCCATGTCCGCCGGTTTCATCTCCTGCATTTCGGCAATGGTTCTCTCAGTGGACTGGCGGGATGCGAGTACCAGAGAGGGGACTTCGCGCCAGTCGACGATGATCGGGTTACTGGGAGCTTTGCGGATGAATCGACTGCGTCCCGATTCGGCAAGCGCTACTTCGTTAATTTCCCACTCGTGGCTGCGGACGGGAGCCATTGAGACGTCCATGACCCATACTGGCGTGCCATGGCGGTTGAAGGTGCGATCGAAGAGATCCTCGATAACGAGGGTTTCGGCGACTCTGCGGGAGAACACCCTGGTGTTGACGGTTCCCGAGATCATGATCTGCACTGCGTCAATGGCGTGCACGCGGACCATCGGGACGAAAATTCGTCGACGGGCAAACAGTTCGACGACGAGTCCGCGTACCAGCGGTGCTCGCCCAGGCGTACGCATCTGGATGACGACATCCCTCACCTTGCCCACCTGGTCGCCACTGGCATCCATGACGGGGAGACCGCGAATTCGGGAGATGAATACCGATTGGGACCTGTTCACCTCGCACAATCTACCCGGACGGTACGCGTAGACGCCGACACGCTGTCAGTGTTTGTCCGTAGACTGGCGGCCACACAGAGGAGGAAACAGTGACACTCAATGTAGCCCCAGGCAGGGCGAACGCTATGTTCAATTTGGAGTACCCGCAGTCGATTGTCGTTGTCGATGATTACGAGACGGCTCAGAAGGTGGTCGACCAACTGTCTGATAAGGAGTTTCCGGTTGAAAACCTCTGCATCGTCGGGACGGACCTCAAGACAATTGAGCGTGTTACCGGACGTCGTACCTGGGGGTCGGTGCTTGGGCAAGGAGCGGTGTCAGGAATCGGCATGGGTCTTCTCGTGGGTTTGATGATGATGTTCTTCACGACGGGTGAGGCCATCTTCCCCTTGCTGCTGACGGGACTCATTGTCGGCGTGGTGATTGGCATGATTACCGCAGCTATCACGTATTCGATGACTGGTGGTGAGCGTGACTTCAACTCTGTGCAGCAAGTTGTCGCAACGCACTACGAGGTGCTTGCTGAGCACAAGGTAGCTGCACAGGCCCGCGAAATGGTATCGAATATGCCGTTCATGCGGGCGAAGGCCTTCCAGAGCTGATGCTGTTTTAACGGGGGGCCTGCCCGTGGGCGTCCTCGGCGGTGGTGGCAGTATCAGACAGTCCACGCCGTTCGCCACCTGCGCCGGCCAACGGCGATTAGCATCATCGAGGAACATCATGACCGATACAACGAGGAATACCGTCCCGGCAGGAGCGGCGATTCTTTTTGCCGTTACCGCCATCGCCATTACGGTCACCTTGGCGCTGGGCTCGACAGTGTGTGCCACCGATGCCTCAGCGTCGTGCCCGAACTGGCCCGGGTGCTATTTCGGTCGTCTCACGCCGCTGGATGCTACCCAGCCGTGGGTTGAGTTCATTCACCGCGTCATTTCGGCCTCGGTGGGGTTGTTTGCAGTCGCCAGCGTCATCGTCGGTGTGGCGTATCGGCGCGCGGACAAACTGCTCGTCGTGCTCCCGGTTGTGGCACTGCTAGGGGCGTTGACGTCCGGCGTGTTCGGCATGATGACCATCAAGTGGGGGATCACGTCGGTCGAGGCCTCGTTCGACTTGCTAGCCGCGATTGTCTCGATGGGAGCTATGTGGCGAGCCTATTTTGTTGCGCGTAGGCCTGGGGCACCGTGGATGTGGAATGGGCGGACCAAACTTGGGGTTGGCGCTGTCGTCTTCCTCGTCGCAGGCCATTTCTTCGCTGTGCAGGTGGCTGGTCCCGGGTCGTTGACCCGGTGTATGGGTTGGGCGATGTTTGTGCGCGGTGCCGGGGACGGCCCCCTCGCTGGCTGGGTTGCTCAGCAGACTGTCACGGGAATCGGAATGCTGCTCGCAATCGTCTTCCTTGCGGCTCGCTGGGGGCGTCGCAATGGCTGGGACATTTTGTGCGCTGTGCTCATCGTCATTGAGCTCGTTGTAGGGGTGCTTATCGCGGCTCATGGATCTAACCACGGGCTGGGAACCCTCCATGCCGTCCCTGCTGTGCTCATCCTGTGCTTGACCATGACGGCGACGATGCGCAGTGCCAGGGGTTGAAAGGCACTGCGCATCGACGAAATCAGCGAGAGGTGCGACCCCAAATATCCGCTATCCATGCCTCGACGTCGTCGATCTGACGTGGGCAATCCTTGGACAGCCACTCGGGCTCGCCGTCAGTAATGCATAGGTCATCTTCAATGCGCACGCCGATGCCGCGAAACTCCTCGGGGACCAGCAGGTCGGTCTGCTTGAAGTAGATGCCCGGCTCGTTCGAGACGCACATGCCCTGCTTGAGCGGTCCAGAGTAATCCTGACGACGCGCCTGGTTACAGTCGTGGACGTCCAAGCCAAGGTGGTGTGATGTGCCATGAACCATCCATCTCCGGTGTTGGCCGCCCTCGGCTGACAGCGACTCCTCGACGCTGACCGGAAGGATGCCCCACTCGTGCAAGTACTCGCAGATGACGCGAATGGCAGCTTGATGAATTTCGGCGTGATCGTGGCCAACCTTCGCGACGGCAGCTGCCGCATCTTGGGCCTCAAGGACAGCCTGGTAGACGCGACGCTGGGCGGGGGAGAAGGTACCCGAGATCGGTAGGGTGCGGGTGATATCAGCGGTGTAAAGGGAGTCGACTTCAATCCCAGCGTCGATAAGGATGAGTTCGCCGGGCCGTAGATCACCGTCGTTACGCACCCAGTGCAGGGTATTGGCGTGGTCGCCGGCCGCGCAGATCGAGCCGTAGCCCACCTCATTGCCCAGATGACGGGCGACGCGTCCGAAAGTACCTTCCATCCAACGCTCGCCTCGACCCTTGCGGACGGCCTCCGGGATCTCAGCGATCATGGATTCAAACCCGACCTTGGACTTACGGCAGGCGTCCCGCAACTGTTCGACCTCCCAGTCGTCCTTACAGAAGCGGGCAGCCGAGGAGTATTCGTAGAATTCGTCGTCGGCGTCCTCAGAGCCCCGCTGACGCAATGAGTCGACGGTGGCAGTGACATTCTCGTCGGCGTCGCGAATGACGCGCACTGTGGTGTCTCCAGTCGACAACGCGTCGTTGAGTTGCGAGATGTCGCGGCAGACGAGTCCGGTCATGGCCGCCATCTCCTCCAGGGACTCTCGCTGGCCAACCCACATCTCACCGTAGGTCGGATCGGCATAGAACTCGCGGTCGGTGCGGGGTGCACGCGGCTTGAAGTACAGCACATCGCGGGTTTCCGCGGTGGTATCAATGACAAGAACCGCGTTGGGCTCCCGGTCGGTTCCTAAGCCCGAGTAGTAGGCGAAGGCAGTGTTAGGGCGGAAAGGGTAGTCGCAGTCGTTATTGCGGCGCATGAGATGGCCAGCGGGAACGACCAGGCGATCATGAGGAAAGCGGGCGGCTAAGGCATCGCGGTGTGCGGTAGCCGAAGGTACCGAGCTGAGCGGTTCAGGCAGCTCGTCAGAATAGGGGGCCCAGTCAGTAGGGATGAACTCGACGAAGGCCTTTGAGAACGGGGTTTGACGCTTGGGGACCTTCTGCTCTTCGGCCTGCTTTAGCTGATCGTCTAGCTCTGTGGACCTCGTCTCGGTCATATTCGGACCTCCGCTGATTGGTGAGTATCCCCTCCAGTGTAGGGCTCGGCGGAATGGACGTCTTGGGACCCAGCGGGCTTTTATGGGGCAGCAGGACGCAACGCCTGGGCGAAGAAGGTGCCATTACTTCGCAGCTTTCTTAGAGGTGCAGTGCAATAACGGGTGTTGATGTCCATGCCCATATTGAGCTGCGGCAGGATTGTCCGAAAGCTAATTGCCGGTAGCATCGGATCATTGCCGCGAGAGGTATGAGGCGCCTGAACTGGTACCAGGACAGGTCATTGCAGATACGCTCAGCGCCATGCCGTCTGGAGGTAGGCTGAGCCTCACATGTCAACCCTTACATGTCAACAGGGCCACGGAATGCAGGAGGCTAGCGTGAAAGCTGCGGCACAGGATCAGTGGAAACTTCTGGACCTTGCTCACACTGATCGGCTGATCGCCCAAGCTGAGCATCGCCGTCAGACCCTGCCTGAGTTGGCCGAACTCAAAGACCTTGCAGTGCAACGGCGAACGCTTGCGGAGGAAGTCGTAGCCAAGTCCACCGCTCTATCGGACGCCACCATGGAACAGGAACGCATCGAGGCCGACCTTAAACCAGCTCGCGCCCGAATGGAGCGCAACCAGAAAACCGTGGATGCCGGAAGCATCACCGATCACAAAGCGTTGCGCGGTTTGACAGAGGAAATTGAGCACCTTGGACGGCGCATCTCTCGGTTGGAGGACGCCGAGCTTGACGCCATGCAGGCTGTTGAGGACGCAGAACGCGCTCATGCCGACGCTGATCGACGTCGCATCGAGCTCGATGGCCATATCCGGACTGTATTGGCGTCTCGCGACGCCGGTCTCAAGGGCATCGACGACGAATTAGGTGAACTGCGACGGGTGCGTCAGACCCAAGCAGGAGGCATTCCCGCTGACCTCTTGAAGCTGTACGAACTTCTGCGCGAACGCACCGGCATGGGGTGTGCAAAGTTGGTCCATGGGGTATGTGAGGGATGCGGTATCGCCGCGAACGCCGCCGACCTGCGCAGGTATGAGGCAGCCGCCGACGATGACGTGGTGCGATGCGAGGAATGCGATCGCATACTTGTGCGCACGAGTGAGTCCAACTGAGACCGCCGTGTGGCGGTGATGTCGGAATATCCGTAGACTCGGTAGTCGGACGAGCCATCCGGGTGATCGCGGCAGCAGTGAGCTGTCGAGGAAAGTCCGGGCTCCATAGAGCAAGGTGGTGGGTAACGCCCACCCGGGGTGACCCGCGGGACAGTGCCACAGAGAATAGACCGCCGGCTTCGGGCCGGTAAGGGTGAAACGGCGGGGTAAGAGCCCACCGCGTCATCGGTGACGGTGACGGCATGACAAACCCCACTTGGAGCAAGGCCAAGAAGACCGTAAGGTCGCGGACGCGTTTGAGGGTTGCTCGCTCGAGCGTTCGGGTAGGCCGCGCAGCCGAAAGGCGGGAGGACGCCAGTAATGGTGTTCACAGATGGATGACCACCGGCCCCACTGGGGTTACAGAACCCGGCTTATAGGATGGCTCGTCCCGTCATACTCCTGGTCGAACGCGAGGGCTTAAGGTCGGCCGGGTCTTTGGGGTACTGCACTGGGAAGTCGCCGGGGATTGGGTACGAAATGATCCCGACGCGGATGCCGGATGCAGTTTGCTGGCCGCCGGGGCGTAGTCACAGGAAGGCCAAACGTCGATGGGGGAGAACACGCTTACAGGCTTACAGCTGAGCGTGATGTTGATGCGGCGCGGCATGGCTTGCCAACAATGAGGCGACGTTCTCGCACCGCTGATCCCAGGCCTCACGTCAGTGACACTGTGAGTGGCATCATCGACAAGTGCCGCACAGCTCACTCGATTGATCTTCGGATGAGCGCGCCCTATGTCGATGCCGCGTAGGACGGCTGCGTCGAATAGTCCGCAACCGGGAGAGACCATGACACCGAGTCCATTCCACTCCTCTTCCCCCAACCGCATTCCAGACCAGGCCCCGAAGCTAGATCGTCAGTGCGATACCCCAGACGAGCATCACTGTCGTCTACAGGTGGAGGACGTCACCGTCGTCGAACGACCAACCATGCGCCGAGCCATCGCTGGGACCATCGTTGGCAATCTCATGGAGTGGTACGACGTCGGTGTCTATGGATACCTGGCCGTGATCATCGGCCCCGTTTTTCTCCCTGACGCGGCACCGTCCGTCAAGAGCCTTTTCTCACTGGGCGTGTTCGCAGTGACCTTCATTGCACGGCCGCTGGGCGGGATTGTCCTGGGGCAGCTGGGTGACCGCTTGGGCCGTCACAGGGTGCTTGCTTTTACCCTCATCGTGATGTCGGCAGCGACTTTCCTCATCGGTGTGCTTCCTGATTACTCGACGATCGGGGTGTGGGCACCCATTTTGCTCATCACCTTGAAGCTCGTTCAAGGGTTCTCGACTGGCGGCGAGTACGCGGGGGCGACGACGTTCATCACCGAGTACGCTCCCGACAAGCACCGAGGGTTCTATGCTTCGCTACTTGATCTCGGGTCATATTTAGGGTTCGCCATTGGCGCGGCTGTCGTGTCGGCGCTGCAGCTCACTATGTCGGGGCCGGCAATGGAAGGATACGTGTGGCGTGTGCCGTTCCTTATCGCGTTGCCCCTTGGCCTGATTGCTATCTATTTCCGCTTGAAGATCGAGGATTCACCAGCCTACCTGCAGGCACAGGTAGGGGTCGCTAGCCGTAACCAGAATCCGACGAAGGGAATCGCAGACCTGGTACGCAGCTATTGGCGTGAAATCCTTACCGCCTTCGTCCTAGTCGCGGCCGCGAACACTCTCGGCTATGCCGTCACCTCATACATGCCCACATATCTGACGACGACACTTGGCTACGACGCCGTGCACGGAAACCTGTTAACTTTGCCGGTCCTTGTCCTCATGAGCTTGGGCATACCAGCGGCCGGGGCATTGTCGGATCGGATCGGACGCCGATCCGTGCTATTTAGCGCATCGGTGGGTGCGATCATCCTGTCGATACCGGCATTTTTGCTCATGATGCACGGGCAGCTGTGGTCGACTCTGGTGGGGCTCTTCATGTTGGCCGTGCCTGTCGCCCTGTACGTGTCGAACCTTGCCTCCGCGCTGCCAGCTCTATTCCCCACGTCATCTCGTTATGGAGGAATGGGAATGTCCTATAACCTCGCAGCTGCGCTGTTCTCCGGCACTGCACCGTTCATTATGGAGGCTTTGGTCACCGTCACAGGCGATCGGCTTGCTCCGGCATATTGGATTATCGGGACATCGGTGGCCGGGTTCATCGCTGTGCTTGTGATGAGGGAAACCGCCCGGAAACCGATGCCCGGTGCAATGCCCACCGTGCTCACCCTCGAGGAAGCTCATGATCTCGTGGCGAACCAGGATAATAACCCCGACTTGGACGTTGAGAAGGTACTGAGGGACGCCAGAAAACCCGATTGACGAGGCACAGGTGAGCCGGACTCGACCTGCCGTCGGGGAAGCGCTCATCGACGGCAGGTGAGATGCCGATTCCGGAGTCGACCGACCGGTCGACTCCGGGCACGTGAGCAATGGCCACTTAGCAGCAGCGCGCCTGAGGATTGCGGTCCTGACGATCGCATTGGTCACGCCAGAACGACTTTTCCGACATCGGCTCGTGACCAGTGCGACGGCACCATTCGAGGTAGTTGTCGTAGGCGTCGGCGCCGGTGACTCCGCGCACCCACCACCTCAGAGATGACCACCACCGCTGCCACAGCGGGTCAGTGGGCCGGTGCTGGGGAGCGGCGGTCATGCGTGCTCCTTGCTCTTGTGGACACTTTCCAGATCAAGCTCGGGGTGCTTTTCGTAGAACGCGTTCCACTCCGCCTGTAGATCCTTCTCGGCCTTGGTCGGAACGAGGCCGCTAGGCGCAAAGATCTTGGAGGCCTGCGCCGCATCTTCGGTGTCGATGATGTTGCGGCCGCGTAGTGCCTGGACGGTACGGATACAGGCAACGACCATGACGATGACGGCACAGACGACGAAGATGATCGACATCGTGCCTTGGACGGCTGTATTACCGACGACGGTGTGCATATCGTCGATATTCTTGGCTTGTCCCAGTGATGTCTTGCCCGCAGCGATCGCGCGCTTGTAAGCCATGTGGTTGGCCCAGTAACCGATCTTAGGATCAGGGGAGAAGATCTTCAGCCAAGACCCGTACACCGTGATGACAGCAGTGAACAGCATCGGCACGAAGATAATAAGTAGCCGCCAGGTATGGCCGGCCCGGGCAAACACCACCAAGCAGATCGACAAGGCGACAGCCGCCAGTAGCTGATTTGCGATGCCGAAGAGCGGAAAGAGGGTGTTGATGCCTCCCAACGGATCGGTGACGCCCATGAGCAGGATTGATCCCCAGCCAGCCACCATGATTGCGGTAGTCAGCCAGGAGCCCACCTTCCATGAGTGGTCCCTGAGGCGTGGCCAGAAGTTACCCAGCGCATCGGAGAGCATAAACCGCGCGACACGGGTTCCGGCGTCAACCGAGGTAAGGATGAACAGGGCCTCGAACATGATTGCGAAGTGGTACCAGAAACTCATCATGGCTTCGCCGCCGAAGATCTTGTGCATGATCGTCGCAAGGCCAACAGCCAGGGTGGGGGCGCCACCAGTCCGGCTGATGATTGAGGTTTCGCCAACGAGCTTGGCCGTCGTCGTTAGCGAGTTGGCGTCGGTGTGTACACCGGATAGTCCCAGCGAGTTGACGTAGGCGACGGCGGATTCCACGGTGTTTCCGGTAGCTCCGGCCGGTGAGTTCATAGCAAAGTAGATGCCGCGGTCCACCGACAGCGCGGCCACGAGAGCCATGATCGCTACGAATGACTCCATGAGCATGCCGCCGTAGCCGATAAGGCGCGCTTGGGATTCTTTCTCGATGAGCTTCGGAGTGGTTCCCGACGAAATCGTGGCATGGAATCCCGATAGCGCTCCACATGCGATCGTCACAAAGAGGAAAGGAAACAGTTTTCCGGAAAACACTGGGCCCGCCCCGTTCGTGGCGTAGACCGTCATTGCCGGCACACTAATGACCGGGCGAACGATGACGATGGAGATCGCCAACATGGCGATCACGCCGACCTTCATGAAGGTGGACAAGTAGTCACGAGGGGCTAGCAGCATCCATACAGGGAGCACTGCGGCGACGAACCCGTAAATGATGATTGCCCACGCTAGGAACGGCTTACTCAGGTGAAGGGCACTAGCAATGGCGGTGTTCTCGATCCAGGCCCCCGATGCGATGGCCAGCACGAGCAGGACAATGCCGATGATGGAGACTTCAAGGACCTTACCGGGACGCAGGTACCGCAAATAAAAGCCCATCAGTAGCGCGATCGGAATGGTTAAGCCGACGCTCCACACTCCCCACGACGAAGCGGCCAAGGAGTTGACGACGACCATCGCCAGGATGGCCACGATAATGAGCATGATCGTCAGTGTGGCGATGAGCGCTGCGATACCGCCGAAGCGGCCCAGCTCGTCCTTGGCCATCTGGCCGAGGGAACGCCCACCGCGTCTCATCGAGATGACCAGGACGAGGTAGTCCTGAACGGCGCCCGCCAAGATGACGCCGACAATGATCCAGATCGTGCTGGGTAGGTAGCCCATCTGGGCTGAGAGCACCGGGCCGACGAGGGGGCCAGCGCCAGCGATAGCGGCGAAGTGGTGGCCATAGAGGATGCGACGATCCGTGGGAACGAAGTCCCGACCGTTGTAGTCATATTCGGCTGGCGTAGCCCGGTTGTCGTCGGGATGGACGAGCTTGTCTTGAATGTATTTGCCGTAGAACCGGTAGCCGATGAAATACGAACCGACCGCCGCGAAAACGAACCAGATGCCGTTCACTGTTTCGCCGCGGCGCACGGCGAGCATCCACCAACCTAGTCCAGCGATTGCGGAAATGAGGATCCAGATCGTGACGCGCAGCGGTGTCCATCGTTGCTGATGGGCTCGTTCCTCATTCGTCAGGCTGACGGCAGGCATGCTTTCGGGGATGTCTGGGTGCTTACGAGGTGGGACGGTGCCCATAATGACCTCCAGTTGTCATTCGGTGCCATCGTGTGGTGCGACTATGCAGTGAGACCACACGATGAGGTCGTCGGGTGGTGAGGATCGTGCCGCCCATCCCCTGGTCCGGCGAAATCCGTTCGAAAGGCTACGCCATCGACAGGTCACTGGAATAGGTGGGCCATGGCGTGACGGGTAGGTGTGGCCCCGTTGCGCCGCCGTGGTGAGCCGCGACTACTTATATCATCCCTCTCAGGTAATATTTGAGACCTCGTCTCGCAGAGTGGTATGTTCTCAGCGTTGGCGGCTCACAGTGGTGAGTCGTTGGTGCTAGATCTTGGAGAAGAGAGCTCATGTGCGTGCGGATGTGTTGTTGTCACTAAAACACAGCTCCCATTCACGCCTATCTATTCCTGTCTCTTCCCAACCACCTAGGAGTATCCGTGAGCATGTCCGAAACGGATGCCGCGACTGATATCCCACCTGCCCGTGACGTTGTGTCGGGCAGTTCGCCGTCTCCCCTCAGTGGCGAAGCCAGCTCGAATCGGGTGCCGGCTGCCGATATTGGTCGGGTCGCACCGAGTGGAGTATGGGGTCGTCTGCGGCGCAATGGGTCAGCTATGTTCGGCGCAGTCATTGTGGTAGTGACAATTCTCGTGGCGGTCCTGGCCACGCCCATTACCCGGATGCTCGGTCTCGACCCATATAGCTACGATTTGTCGGCGCTCGATGCGAGCGGGTTGCCAGCCGGTCCGATGGGCGGGATCAGTATGGCCCATCCCTTTGGGGTGGAGCCCCAGACCGGCCGAGATCTATTCGCCATCGTCGTCGAAGGAACTCGAACGTCATTTTTCATCGGTATGGGGGCGACCATCCTTTCGATGATCATCGCCATCATCGTCGGGGTAACCGCTGGATACTTTGGCGGTTGGTGGGACGGTTTGGCGTCTCGTGGCACAGACGTCATCTTGGGATTCCCGCAGCTGGTGTTCATGATCGCGATCTCGGCGGTCATTCCTGCCACCGCGCCACGCGTGACAGTCATGGTCCTGATTATTGGACTGCTGGGATGGCCCTCTACGGCACGAGTGCTGCGCAGTCAAGCGATGTCGTTGCGGTCGCGCACGTTCATCCGCGCGACGCAGGCGATGGGGGCGAGTCAACTACACATTTTGGTGCGACAAATGCTGCCCAATCTGGTGGCCACAATCATCGTTTTCACCACTATCTCCATTCCTGGGAAGATTGGCGCGGAAGCCGCGCTGTCCTTCCTGGGAGTGGGCGTCACACCACCAACTCCGTCATGGGGCCGATCTATAGGATCGGCGGTGACGTGGGTCAATACGGATCCGTGGTATTTGCTGTTTCCTGGTGGTGCGCTCTTCCTGGTCACTCTGGCTTTCAACCTCTTTGGCGACGGCCTACGTGACGCTATTGATCCGAGGTTGGGTGAGGCCCGATGAATCGCGTACGTTTCCTTGCCTCTCGTCTGGTGCAGACCCTTGCCGTGCTCGTGGTCATCATTTTCATCACTTTTGCGATCTTCGAGTTTTCCCCGCTGATCCAGCTCAGTTGGCATGCGGTAAGCCGTGCACCCCAGAGAATCTAGCTCTCGCACGGTCCTATATGGGCTTAGATAAGCCGTGGTATCAGCAATTCTGGAACTACCTTTCTGGGATTGTTGCCGGAACTACATATGGGTCTGGGGCTGATGCTATTCACTGCTCAGCGCCATGCCTGGGGTACTCATTTCGGCTGTCGACGCCAGTCACCGATCTCATCGCAAACCGGCTTCCAGTCACCATATCTGTGGCTTTAGGGGCTGCGGTATTGTGGATGATTATTGGGGTGGGGACTGGCATCATTTCTGCCCTACACCGGGGTAGTGTTTTGGATCGCACGATTATGACGGGAACAGTCTTAGGGATTTCCTCACCGGCCTATCTGGTAGGCCTGCTCGGAATTCTGTTGCTTGGATTTAAGGCTGACATTGTCCCGGTGTCCGGATATGTGCCGTTTTCCGTGAGCCCAGTTGACTGGTTGTGGCATCTCGTCCTGCCCTGGACTGTGCTTGCCGTTCTCTCAGCGGCGGTGTACACCCGGATGGTTCGCAGTGAGATGCTTGAAACGCTTGATGAGGACTACGTGCGTACTGCTCGAGCTGCGGGTCTATCGGAACGACGCGTCCTTGCGAATCACGTGCTGCGCAGCATCTCTGTGCCTGTTCTTACCTATTTCGCCCTCGATCTGGGTGGATTATTGGGCGGCGCTGTTATTACTGAAAAAGTTTTCTCTATCCAAGGTCTTGGCGCATTGCTTATGGATGCAGTTGGGGCGACCGATATTCAGCTTGTCATGGGGGTCACATTAGTGGCTGCGCTAGCGATTATCGGAATGAACTTGCTAGCGGATATCGTCGTGGCAGCAATCGACCCGCGGGTCTGAATGTTGGCACTTCGCTGTGCAGAACAACACCACAAATTCACATTATACTAACTCGCGAAAAGGATGAGAATAATGGGTTCCAGTATATATTCCATTTCCTCGCTGTCCCGACGCGGCTTCCTGCGTGGGGCAGGGGTCGGCGCTACAGTCGCGGTACTGAGCGCCTGCGGGGCTAATGAGCGTTCTGTGACGAGCTCAGCTACGCCTACCAAGGGCGGGACGCTGACGGTGCTCACGTCGGACACTGACATTAATTGGGATCCTGGCCGCAGTCAGGGCATGGCCGTCACCTCGTTGGCCCTGGTGCATCGTCGTCTCACCAGTTGGCGGATCGTTCAGGGGAAGGAGGCCAAGGTCGTCCCTGACTTGGCTACCGACACGGGCAAGGCTTCGAATGGTGGCCGAACGTGGACCTTTACCCTCAAAGATGGCTTAGTGGCTGAGGACGGGTCGCCTATCACGTCTACGCAAATTCGCCATGGTGTCGAGCGCACGTTTACGGCCTCCTTGGCTGGCGGCCTCGGCTACCACAAGACACTGCTTGACGGTACCTCCGGATACACTGGCCCGTATAAGGGCCAGCATTTGAAATCCATTGAGACGCCTGATGATAAGACGATTATCTTCCATTTGAAGGCGCCGTTTGGTGACTGGCCGTGGATTGTTTCAATGCCGGCATTTGCCCCGGTGCCTCTCGGTGACAACCCCACGACCTATACTCGTAAACCAGTAGCGTCTGGTCCGTATCGAGTGGCTGATTACAAACAGGGCGTTGCTGCAACTCTCAAGCGCAATCCGAAATGGACGCCATCCTCTGACGACGTGCGCACCGCCCTGCCCGACACCATCGTATTTTCATTGGGGCAGGAAAGCTCAGTGGTTGCTCAACGACTTATCGATGATTCTGCCGATGATCACAACTCCTTTGGGGCGGATATGGCGCCTCCGGCACGACTGCCTCAGGTGACGTCTAATCCGCAGGCTAAGGCCAGGCTAGCCGTCGGTAGTGCCGGTCCGTTGCAGTATTTGGCAATCAACGTCGAGCGGGTCAAGGACATCAAAGTGCGCCAAGCCATCGCATACGCGGTAGATCGCAAGGCTGCCGCAACGGCTCTGGGAGGCGAGATTGGCGCAGCTCCAGCGACAACGTACATCACACCAGGTATTCCGGGACGGCAGGAATACAACTTGTACCCAGAATCCACGGAGAAGGCCCAGAAACTCCTCAATGGGACGAATGTGGGTCAACTCGTGTTGCTGGTAAGCAACGATGAGGGGACGATGGCCCTCGCTCAGGCCGTCGGCCAGGCGCTGCAAAAGGCTAATCTGTCCGTTAAAATCAACCCCGTCGAGAATGAGACGTGGGTTGAGAAAGTCACTCAATCCGATGGTTCCGATTACGATCTAACCATTGCGTCATGGAACCCCGACTACCCGTCGGCTAATGCTAATTTACAGCCGCTATTTGCCTCTAGTGAGATTGGCTCAGGAGGCTTCAACCTTGGGCGTTACCACAATGCTGAGGTGGACAAGATGCTCAGTGACGTGGCTGCCCTTCCGATGGATGAGGCCAAGGAGAAATGGGCACAGATTGATCGGAGAATCGCCCAAGATGTTCCAGTGGTACCGCTGGTGTATCGGCGTAATGCTTTTCTGCATGGATCAGGTGTGAGCGGTTTCTTTGTCAATCCCTTCCCTGCTTATCCGAACTACCTTGTCGTGGGGGCTCAGGGACGATGAGCCAGGCACAGCAGGGCAGCGCTCCCACCTCGGCGACCGCACAGCAGGTTCGGCATTCGGATGCTGTTTTGAGCCTGCGAGGGATGACGGTGAGGTTTTCCGGATCGTCGGTGGCAGCATCCGAGGGAATTGATCTCGACCTCGTATCTGGGCGAGTACTGGCGCTGGTGGGGGAGTCCGGCTCGGGGAAGTCTGTTACGGCTTTAGGCAGCCTCGGCTTGCTGCCCCAGGCCGCGACAGTGACTGGATCGGTGCTGTTGAGCTGTGATGAACCCGGCGATAATCGCGACGGGGCATTCGTAGAGCTGATAGGTGCCGACAGGTCGGTGCTCGACAATGTCAGAGGCCGGGTAATAGGGACCATTTTTCAAGAGCCTTCTAGCGCGCTCGATCCGCTCTTGACGATTGGTGCCCAGATCCGTGAAGTGATTGTGAGGCACTCTCGTGAGCCTCGGTCACGCTCTCGGATACGCGCTCGCGTTCATGAGCTGCTAGGCCGCGTTGGGTTGCCAGACGTTGAAAGGATCGCCGGCTCCTATCCGCACCAGTTGTCCGGAGGCCAGTTGCAGCGCGCGTGCGTGGCACTGGCCTTGGCATGCAACCCGAAGGTAATCATCGCTGATGAACCCACCACAGCCCTCGACGTCACGGTACAGGCTGGGATTCTCGACCTATTGCGCCAATTGACCGACGAGGGCATGGCGGTACTACTGATTACTCATGACATGGCCGTGGTGGCCGACATTGCCGACGAGGTCGCCGTCATGCAGAAGGGCCACATCGTTGAGCGCGGTAGCGTCGATAAGATCTTCAACGATCCGCAACACTCCTATACCCGCCAGCTTCTCGACGCCGTACCTCGGCTCGATGCGCTGCGACGGACTCTTAGCCCACAGGCCGACCCCAGTGGGGCTGGGAGCGGTGAGCCAGCACCGATTGGGGTCGTCTCCTCACCGACGAAGCCGGAGCAGCCACTCGTTGAGGTCACAGATCTCGACGTCGTCCACCGTGCCCGGCGACGCCGATCGGTGCACGCGGTACGCGGTGTGAGCCTGACTATTGCGCCAGGGGAAGTACTGGGATTGGTGGGGGAGTCCGGCTCTGGAAAATCCACCATCGCTGGCACTCTCACCGGGCTGGTACCGGTGACCTCCGGGTCAGTCCGGGTAGCTGGGGTTGAGGTGGCCGGCGCCTCTCGACGCGCGTTGCTTCCGGTTCGCCGCAGTACTGGGGTGGTGTACCAGAATCCAGCGTCAGCTCTGAACCCAAGACGCACCGTCGGTGCCTCGATTGCGGAACCTCTCATGCTGCATTCCACATTCGATTCGGCGCGAAGGCGGGCTAGGGTGCGCGAACTTCTCGACCAGGTGGAACTGCCGCATTCGATGGCAGACCGGTACCCCCATCAAATGAGCGGTGGGCAGCGTCAGCGAGTCGCGATCGCCCGTGCTTTGGCGTTAAAGCCCAGGCTGGTCGTCGCTGATGAGCCCACGAGTGCTCTCGATGTGTCGGTGCAGGCGAAGGTACTTAAACTGTTGACCAGTTTGCAGGCTGAATTGGGGTTTGCCTGTCTCTTCGTTTCCCATGACTTGGCAGTCATTGAGCAGATCGCTGCCCGCACGGTTGTGCTCAGCCGGGGCCGGATCGTCGAGGAGGGGCCAACCGTCGAGGTGCTCTCGCATCCGCGGGAGGACTACACCCGCGCTTTGGTCAGTGCCGTCCCCATCCCTGACCCGGCGATACAGCGAGCTCGCCGGGCCGCGAGCGTTAGACGTTGAGGAGCGTCAGTCCAGGGTGGTGAGAATGCGTGCTCCGTTCCGTTCGACGACAAGGGTCTGTTCGAATTGGGCGCAGCGCGATCCATCGTTGGTGAGGACGGTCCAGCCGTCGTCCCACTGATGGTTGGCCTGATCCCCCAGGGTGAGCATTGGCTCGATGGTTAGTGTCATGCCCTCCTCAAGGGTGACGTCATAGCGTGGCTCGTCGTAATGGAAAACGATGAGACCGGAATGAAAGGCGCTGTGGACACCATGGCCGGTGTAATCGCGCACCACGCCGTGGCCGAAGCGCTTGGCGTAATTCTCGATGATTCGGCCAATGATGGAGATTGATCGGCCCGGCTTGACGGCTTTGATGGCCCGATTCATGGACTCTTCGGTGTGCTGAATGAGGTCTAGAGACTCCTGACTGACGTTTCCGCAGGGGAAGGTGTAGCAATTGTCGCCGTGCACGCCGTTTTTATAGGCGGTGACATCGATTTTGACGATGTCGCCGTCCTCCAGCGGGCGGGAGTCAGGAATGCCGTGGCAGATGACTTCGTTGACGCTGGTGCAGCAGGATTTGGGGTAATTGCGGTAATCAAGGGTCGATGGGTATGCGCCGTGATCGCACATGTATTCGTGGGCGATGCGGTCGAGTTCATCGGTGGTGACTCCGGGTGCCACAGCTTTTCCAGCCTCGTGCATGGCACCACACGCGATCCGACCGGCTTCTTCCATGGCGGCGATCGTTTCGGGCGTTTGCACATGGGAGCCGTTGTAGTCCTCCGGGACGTCGCCTAACCCGACATAGGGGGGACGGGCAATACTGCCGGGAACGTGACGACGAGGACTCTGTGGATATGGCTTGATGGCACTCACGTCGGTCCAGTTTAGGTCGTGGGGACGTCGTTCTCGCCTCGTGTTCTCCGATAGTGTCGTCGATAGATGCCGGGTATGCGTCGGGGCGGTGCAGGCGTCGTGGCAGTGGGTGCGGCATCGTCGAATCGTCTAGGGCACTACCGCGCTTCGCGCTGATTCCAAGGCAACGGGTGGGGATAGCGATCTGCGCGTGAACGCCGCTTAGTCCACCTTGAGAGATTCTCGGGCGTGGTCGACGAGGGCTTGACGAGCTGAATCGCCGATCGTGGCGGAGTTAAAGTACATCCCGAGAAAGTCAGTTTGGCCGGTGTTGACGACCACGACGTCAATGACATCGCCACGCACTTGGGGCAGGTTGGGTAGTGAGACATAGACCTCACTGCGCTTCCACCACGCCGGATGACCGTCGATCGTCAAAGCCTGCGAATGAATTTCCTTTTGTCCCGAATACCCCGTGTAATAGTCGGAGCTGGCGAAACAATCCATCATCATTGATGCGCCTGTTTGAGGATCAGAGAATCCTTCGGCAACCGGTAACCCGCCAACTCCCGACACGCTCATCCAGCCGGGATAGACGTCGTCGATCTGTGCTGACTGTCCCATAACCCATGGCAAGGCGAGATTATCGTGACGCCAGTTAGGAATGGACTCTACGGAGACCCCGCCGCCATGCAGACGACCATCACGAGAATCCTGGCTACCCGGATGATGGCCTTGCGGACAGGTGACGGCTGAGGAGCTGGCAGACGGAGAGCTCGATCGTTCGTTCCAGGCTGAGACGCTCGGAGACGACGAGTTGAGATCAGGTTCAGCGCTGTGATCGTGGGATGTGCCACGACGCAACGCGAACGCGACAATGACAGCGCCAACAAGGATGACGACGATGATGGCCCAGAGCCACCGAGAATCGCGGCCGTTGCCATGATCGCTGCGGCCTTTTCCGCCTGGTTGTGTGGTGGAATCGGGGGAGGCCGTCGTGCGGTCGGTCCACCGCTCGCCGTCGAACCAGCGATAGCGACCCGGGGTGCCGTCAGGGTCCCGATACCACCCCGCCTGAGGACCCGAAGCCATATCAGCAGTCTACAGACGCCATGCACCACCTTGTTACCCGCTCGAAACATCTACCAGGCACACTGAAAGGGTGAGCAGGCAGACTGAATTCGTCCTGCGTTCCATGGAGGAACGCAATATCCGTTTCGTGAGGCTGTGGTTCACTGACGTGCTGGGCTCTCTGAAATCCGTTGCCATTGCCCCAGCTGAGGTTGAGGGGGCGTTCGCCGAGGGAGTAGGTTTCGACGGCTCAGCTATTGAGGGCTATGCCCGCCTCTACGAGGCAGACATGGTGGCCCACCCTGATCCGGCTACCTTCCAGGTTCTGCCATGGCGCACGGGCACCGGCACCGCGAGGATGTTCTGCGACATCACCAATCCTGACGGAACCGCTTCGGCAGCAGATCCCCGACACGTCCTCAAAAGGGCGATGAGTCGTGCTGCTGACATGGGTTTTACGTTCTACGTTCACCCCGAGATCGAGTTTTATCTGCTCAACGATGAACACCGTCCTGGAGAATCTCCGGTGGCGCTGGATAACGGCGGTTACTTCGATCACACCACTCTCGGTGCGGGCACCGATTTTCGGCGCGACGCGATAAACGTTTTGGAGCAGATGGGCATATCGGTGGAGTTCAGTCACCACGAAGCCGCTCCGGGGCAACACGAAATTGATCTTCGTTACGCCGATGCGCTGACGATGGCCGACAACATCATGACGTTCCGGGTGGTCATCCGGGAGATCGCGTCCCTGAAAGGCATCAAAGCGACGTTCATGCCTAAGCCCTTCACCGATCACGCCGGTTCGGGTATGCACTCCCACGTATCCCTTTTTGAGGGAGACACCAACGCCTTCTATGACGCGGCTGATGAAGCCCGCATGTCCCCGGTTGCGAAGCATTTCGTCGCTGGTCTTTTGCACCATGCCCCGGAGATCACAGCTGTGACAAACCAATGGGTGAACTCTTACCGGCGGCTCTCCGGTGGCGGCGAAGCGCCCAACTATATTTGTTGGGGTCGCAATAACCGTTCGGCTTTGGTCCGTATCCCAATGTATAAGCCCGATAAAGCTTCCTCGGCCCGGGTGGAGTTGCGCTCTATTGATTCTGCTGCCAACCCGTATTTGGCCTATTCCTTGATGCTTGCGGCCGGCCTGGATGGCATCGAGAAGGAATTGCCGCTCCCAGAGGAAGCATCCGACGACGTGTGGCAGTTGTCAGCTCGGGAGCGCCACGCACTGGGCATCAAGCGGCTGCCGCAAAGCCTGGGTGGTGCTATCCGCTGCATGGAGGAGTCCGAACTCGTGGCCGAAACGCTCGGCGAGCACGTGTATGACTACTTTTTGCGCAATAAGAGGGCGGAATTCGAAGAGTACAACCGGCAGGTCAGCCAGTTTGAGCTTGATCGTTACCTACCGCACCTTTAAATAGAGGTGTTATCTGAATCAGCGCCCGATTAGTCGTCAGCGAGAATGACGCGAAAAACGTCAGCCATATCGACTATTGGGAGGACGTTTGCGACGTCGTCGACGTGAGACCCAGAGGCCTGAACCCGTCCTGCCGACCGCATTTCTGACCAGTGTGAAAAGCCGGTGGCTAACTGAAGGAAGGTGACGGGGTCGGTTTCGGCCACATTTGGCGGGGTGCCTCGATGGTGGCTGGGCCCCGACTCGGTCGCAGCCAACTGAACTGCACACGCAGGCGGTACCCGAAGCTCAATCGTGCGACCGCCGTGGGTTTGATCGAGAACAGCTGACAAGCTGCGGCAGCTCTCAATAAGCGCTGGTGACGGAATATCGATGCCGTCGTGCAAGCCCATAGCGGCCATGGCGAGCAGGGTAGCCCGCAGATGGTCGGTCACCCGCACTGGCCCTACTAGGGAATCTACTGTTGCTGACGGCCCAGGGGTAGCGAGTAATACTGACTCGACTTCGTCCAGGAGGCGGCGAGCCTGCCCGACTAGCCGGGTAGCGGTGTCGTCAGCAATGACCTCGTGGCCGATGTGTGCCAATGTACCGGTGGCTTTGCGACGCTCGTCAATCACCTGGGCCAGGGTCATTGGCCTGATGGTGGTCGGTGTCGTGACCGTTTGCAGGGTATCGGTGAAGATCACCATAAGGTGGGCGATGTGGTGCCGCCCCCATAGCCGGGCTTCGCCGGGGCCCAAGCTGCCAGTTTCACGTTGGGGCAGCAAACACCGGGCGGTCGCTATCCACGTGGTTGCCAACCGCCTCACGCCGCGTTGCGCGCGTGCTGCCATAATCGTCACCTCAACAAAACTAGAAGTACCGAGTTGCACGGACCGTACACCCATTTGACGGTGGCGTGACGACTGAGCGACACATCGGTGCTCCTGTCGACTAATGTGCCACCGAGGGGGTGGTCGCGGTGGATCGCAAGACGAGCGTCACAGTAGACCTACTGCGCCTGGGAGTGATGGACACGGATGCGGCTGTGACCAACCATCACAGAATCGCGGAGGTCCTCAGTGCAGATCCCGATCGATTAGCGGATTGGGAATATCACCTCGAGACGAGTTGTGATCCTGATCTTGCCCTTGATGTCTTGGCCGATCTTGCCCAGAACTCACCGCAGCGCGTCGGTGAATTACTCGACGACGACGCGTCCGCTTGCCGGTTGGTTCGACTGGTGGGCGCATCCAGCGAATTGGGACGTTACCTCATTGCTCACCCTGATGACCTTGCTGAGGTCACCCGTGATCCGGTCCGTCTCGGGCGTGACGAGATTCGTGACGATTTACTTGGGGTCGTTGGCGCCCACCGAGAAGGAGAGTTCATCGTCGCCGAGGTGCCCACCGGCCCAGCATCAGATCGGCTGAGGTTGGCGAACCGGCGTCACTTGGTGCGGATCGCGTCGCGGGATGTTGGTGCTGACGATCCGACGGCGATTATCGAAGATATCGCCGCAGAACTTGCCGATTTAGCTGACGCCATTATTGCTGCGGCACTGGCTTTGGCTCGGGCTGACTGTCCAGATCATGCTGATGCCCGGCTGGCCGTTATCGCGATGGGAAAGTGCGGGGCTCAGGAGCTCAACTACATCTCCGATGTCGACGTCATGTATGTTGCCGAACCGGCTCGTGATGATGTCTCAGACGCCCGTGCCGTGGCTGTTGCGACGACACTGGCAGCGTCTGTGGCGAGATTGTGCTCGGCTCACTCGGGTGCTGGCTCCATCTGGCAGGTTGACGCTGCCTTGCGCCCAGAGGGTCATGCCGGACCGTTGGTGCGCACCATGGATTCAATGCGCACCTACTACGAGAAGTGGGCGAAGAACTGGGAGTTTCAGGCCCTGCTGAAAGCCCGTCCAATGGCCGGCGATCTCGGTTTGGGTCAACGATTCGTTGACATGGTTTCTCCGATGGTGTGGCAGGTGGGGGAGGCTGAGGGATTCGTTGCGCAGACTCGGGCGATGCGGACCAGAGTCGTCTCTCTCATCGCTGCCAAGGACAAAGGACGTGAAATCAAGCTCGGTGCGGGGGGATTGAGAGACGTCGAATTTACTGCGCAACTGTTACAGCTGGTGCATGGGCGGCAGGACGAATCGCTGAGAGTGCGTGCCACCTTGCCGGCCCTGCGAGCCCTGGCAGCGGGCGGGTACATTTCGCGCGGCGCCGCTGAACGCCTTGAGGAGGCGTATCGGTTAGAGCGCGTCATGGAGCATCGCGTGCAGATGTTCCGACTGCGGCGTACCCATCTGCTGCCAGACGACGAGGACGGTTTGCGTCGTCTAGCCCGCGCGGTGGGCCTCCACACCGCTGATGAGGTCCATGGTGTCTGGACGGCGACGTCAAAGGCGGTGCTGCGTGCTCACGGACAGGTGTTCTATTCGCCGGTAGTCGAAGCGGTCGCGCGCATTCCAACCCAGGATCTGCGGATGAGTGCGGATGCTGCCAAGGTGCGTCTGAGCGCGCTGGGGTTCCATGACCAAGACGCCGGCCTACGTCATATTGAGGCCCTCACGAGCGGCACCAGCAGGGCGGTGCGCATCCAGACTGCGCTTATGCCGGCCATGCTGGCGTGGCTGGCCGACGGCCCTAGCCCCGACTATGGCTTACTCGCGTTTCGCCAAGTATCTGAAGCGTTGGGGGACTCACCGTGGTACCTCAGGGCTCTTCGCGACGAGGGGGCGATGGCCCAGCGGCTAGCGGTGGTGCTGTCGACGTCGAGGTATGCCGTCGACATTCTGACTCGCGCTCCGGAGACCGTCCAGGTGCTCGTCGATGATGACCTCACCCCGCTGGGCCGGGAGGATCTCGCACGACAAATGAATGCGGTGTCGCGGCGTCACCACGACGTCGAAGAGGCCCTCAGAGCAATCCGGGCAGTGCGCCGCCGCGAGCTATTTCGGATCCTCGTCGCCGATATTCTCAACGTCACTGACATTGTGAGTATTGGCCAGGCTTTGACTGATCTCACCGGGGCGACCATTGATGCGGCGTTGACCGCGGTGTCACGGGGAATTGAGGATGCCCCTGCGATCGGAATTGTCGCGATGGGTCGTTGGGGCGGACAGGAACTGTCCTATGGATCTGACGCTGATTGTTTGTTCGTCGTCGGTGACGCGCCGGGGGCCGGGGACAAAGCGCTGAAGATCGTCACCACGTTACGCAACCTGCTCGGCAAGCCGGGTGCCGATCCCGCTGTGGTGTTGGACGCTGATTTGCGTCCGGAGGGACGATCTGGCCCGATGGTGCGGAGTCTGGAAAGCTATCGGAAGTACTACAGGCAGTGGTCGAGTACCTGGGAGTCCCAAGCCTTGTTGCGGGCCTGCCACGGCGCTGGTGACCGGGAGCTGACAGCAAAGCTGTTGGAATGCGTCGATCATGTGCGCTACCCGGCGGACGGCCTGACGGGAAAGCAACTGGCTGAAATTCGCAAGCTGAAAGCGAGGATGGAATCGGAGCGGATTCCTCGCGGAGTGGACCGCAGGCGGCATCTCAAGCTGGGACCGGGAGGGCTATCGGATATCGAGTGGACGGCTCAGATGTTGCAATTGCAGTACGCCGGCAATGAACCAGCTTTACGCACGACTTCGACGATCAAGGCCCTTGACGCCGCTTTGGCAGCGGGTCACATTGACGATGAGCAGCACGACGAGTTGTGTAATTCCTGGCTGGCGGCGAGTCGATTGCGTAACGCGATCATGGTGGTGCGTGGCCGTCCGAGTGACGTTATTCCGTCAGATTCGACCGATCTTGACGTTATCGCTAGATCGTTGGGAATGGGGCGCGGGGCATCCGAGAAACTCATTGAGGACCATTTGCGGCATTGTCGACGCGCATCACGGGTTGTTGACGCGGTGTTTTGGAATTAGTGATCGTTCTCGGAGAATTTGAAGGCATGGGGGCTGGGGACCGGTAGGTTTCGAGCCCACGCTGGATCCGTACACATCCGTGCTATCGCCAACCCGCACGCGATAAGGATGACAGTGAGGACGGCATCGACGCCGAACGTCAGTGCTTTCATCATGTCTTGACCATTGAGCCAATAAACGGTGCGATACATCGACGCGCCAGGGACCATGATGACGCAGGCCGGGACCGTCAATGTGATGCGCGGCAGCTTAGTTCGAGCCGATAAGGGACTTGCGAGGAAACCAACGATCAGGCCGCCGACTCCAGCAGCTAATTGGGGCGGCAAGTTGACGGTGACGAAGGCAAGACGGCAGAGATTCCCACAAGCTCCCAGAGCTGCAGCCCAGATGACCGTGCGCGGCGAGGAATTGAAGATAATGGCAAATCCGGCGACGCCACATGCCGTCGCTACCGCGTAGGCGAGCCACGCCCACGGATAGGGGAAAAATGTTTGAGCAGGGAGTGGTTGCAGGCCGGTAGCTGTCGAAAATACCCAGGCAGACAGAGTGGCAGCAAGGATGAGGCCGACGCAATACGTTGCCCGACTTAAACCGGCCGTGAAGTCCATACGAACCATGTCAAGGATTGACGTGATCATGGGGAACCCTGGTACAAGGAACAGCAGGGATGCGACGTAGCCAGGGCCGTGAATAGTATGCAGGCCAGTGTATGTCAGCACATCTGCCAGCATGAGGTACACCAGGCAGGCTGCGCCCGATGCTAGAGCCGCAATTCCATATTGATTCAGCCATCGACGATTGAGGCGGCCGCGCACACATTGGCCGGCTGATGCCGCTACGAGCACCACGAGAGCATCAGCGAGAGAAAACTTGTTGAGGATGGCGAATCCGGCGCAGGCAACGCCACCGGCGAGTACTGTCTGCCATTCCGTCCATTGCGGACGCACTGTACGTGAAATGCAGTCCAATCGTGATTCCAATTCACGCCCCGTCGTGCCAGCAGGCAGGTGATGGGCAAGATCCTCAAGGGCGGCGATACGTGAGGAATCGACGCGTACCCGGTAGACCTCGCGCGCAACAGTGCGGAAGTTATCGCCGCGGTGGGCTGTCGCGGTGATTTCGGTCAGGCCGACAGTGGCGTCAACTCGATCAATGCCCAGAGCGAGTCCAGCGTCGGACATCGCCCGCTTCACCCGGTAGGAGCCGGTGCCAGAAGATAACAGCATTGATCCCAGCCGGATCACCGCTTCGGTGTCAATAACGAATTCGCGGTCATGGCGAATGTCGTCGCGGTCGTCTGGCTGATCGGTGTTTTTCACATTCTTTCATTGTGCCATGGCCGCTCCGATGGTCCACGGGTCGGTTCGAATACCTAGATTCTGGCAGGGGAGGCCTAGCTCTTCATGGAGGCGACGCGCAACGTCGGCGCACCAGGGAGATTCCGAAGCCCAATGTGCGGTGTCGACGAGGGCGGGGCCACCGGCGCGAAGATGCTCGTCAGCGGGGTGGTGGCGCAGGTCACTGGTGAGATAGACGTCAGCACCGCTTGCAGCGGCAGCGTCGAGCAGGGAGTCCCCGGCGCCAGAGCACAGTGCGATTGTCCTGACGAGCTGGTCCGGGTCGCCTGCGGCTCGCACGCCCCACACTGTGCGGGGGAGTCGCTCGTCGACACGCTGGGTGAAACTGCGGAGGGTCATTGGCGTCTCGAGATGGCCGACACGCCCAATCCCCGGTGTGGCAGGGCCAGGCTGGCAGGCAGAGTCGATGGTCGTCACGTCGTAGGCAGGCACCTCGTAAGGGTGAGCATGGACAAGGGCGTGGCGCACTGCGGACCGTGCAGAGGTGGGGGCGACGACGTGGATGCGCACTTCCTTGACGGTTTCAACGTGGTTGGTGGTACCAAGGGTGGGATGGGACCTGTCCAGGGGTCGGAACTGGCCACGCCCGACCGTCTCGAAGCTGCACTGGTCGTAACCGTCGAATCGGCCCGCTCCAGCCTCGAAGAGGGCATGACGAACTGTCGCAACAGAGTTGATGGGTACTTGGACTCCCCATAGATCGACGGGCTGCACTCGTGGTTCTAGGGGACGCTCGACGGTCACCCCCACCACCCGTGCGAGGACGTCATTAACCCCGCCGACTGCCGCGTCGGCGTTGGTGTGGGCGCTCATGAGGGCGATGCGGTGGCGAATAAGGCGGTGAACGATGCGTCCCTTGGGGGTATCCGCTGCCACCGATGTGGCTCCCCGCATTAACAATGGATGGTGAACCACGAGCATATCTGCGTCAGCTTCAATGGCAGCATCGACGACGGCATCAGTAGCCTCTAAAGCACAAACGATCCGCTCGACGGCGTCGCCAGGATCACCGCACACCAGACCTGGGGCGTCCCACGATTCTGCCAGTGATGGCGGATACCACCGATCCAGGATGGTGCGCACTTGACCGACAGTGATGAGGCGACTGTGTGGAGTGTGTGGAGTTTGAGGGGAGTGGTCTGCCATGGCTTTACGGTAGCGTGCACGACCAATCCAGATCATGACCGATTTCGGACTAATTCCGCCAATGAGGCATGGTGATTGAACCTGCTGGGTGTGATCTGTGCAGTAGATGGCAACGTCCGAAACGGCGGGGCCTGAGCACACCCGGTGTCGTGGCCAACGACACCATGAGGAGAACACTATGCTGATTGTCGTGCTTATTACTCGGCCCGCCGTGATTCGATGATGAACGTTAGACGTGTTGTGGTGGCTGTAGCAGCTGCGGCGGTCACAGTGGGGTGTTCTCCTGCGATCCCTGCAGTGCCGGAGGCCGTCGTGCCCACCTCGTCGACGACGTCAACGCCGAGGTATACCCCGCGACCACAAACCAGCGCCCCGCCGCAACGAGTGACCAACGTCGGCGGAGGGCAAACGGCGCTCACGTGTCGCCAAGGCGAGAAGGCTGCTATGGGGTTTAGCGACGTCATGGCGGCGACGGGGGCGCGAGTAACGAGGCTGACGATCCGTAACTGCGGACCGTCAGTGATGGTGCTTCCTGTCATGCCACAACTTCACCAGACTACGGAGGCTGGCAAGGGAGTGCCGGTGGTGTGGAAACCCTACGACTCTGCGGCGAAGCCTCGGCGCCTGGCTCCTGGGAAGGTAACTAGTTGGGAGCTGTCCTGGCGTACCAATGGGGACTGTGAACACCGCGGGGCACGGCGACTCGAAGCCAAGGTGGCAGCCGCGACTGCAATCTTGGCGGGATGCCTTGATTTGGGGGATTCTCACGCCCTGACGGACGAAGCGTCGACGGGCCCGAACGGTTCTGATGCTCTTCCGGTACCGGAGGCTACCGTGAGGTGGTTGGATTAACGTCGAGCTGCGAGTAGTTCGGTGAATACGCCACAAGGGGCGCGTAGCAACGCCCCTTGTGGGATTACTCAGATGTCGTAGTACAAGTCGAACTCGTAGGGGTGCGGGCGCTGTTGCAGAGCAGCCAGGTCGCTGCGCTTGAGGCCGATCCAGGTCTCAATGAGGTCCGGAGTGAACACGTCGCCAGCAAGCAGGTATTCGTGATCGGCCTCGAGGCTGTCGAGGACTGCGCCGAGACTGGCTGGGACGTGGTCCATGGCGTCGTGCTCCTCGGGCGGGAGCTCATAGATATCTTTGTCGACCGGGGCGGGCGGTTCGATCTTGTTTTGGATACCGTCTAGACCAGCCAGCAGTAGGGCGGCGAAAGCCATGTATGGGTTGGCAGACGGATCCGGGCAGCGGAACTCGACGCGCTTGGCCTTCGGGTTCGGGCCAGTGATCGGGATACGCATACAGGCGGAGCGGTTGCGCTGGGAATACACCAGATTGACGGGGGCCTCGAAGCCCGGCACGAGACGGTGATACGAGTTAGCGGAGGGGTTGGTGAAAGCCAACAATGACGGCGCGTGTTTGAGGATGCCGCCGATGTAGTAGCGGGCCATGTCAGAGAGCTGAGCGTACCCGGACTCGTCAAAGAACAGCGGCTCACCGTTCTTCCACAGCGAGGAGTGGACGTGCATACCGGAACCGTTGTCACCGAAGATCGGCTTGGGCATGAAGGTGGCCGTCTTCCCGTGCTGCCAGGCGACATTCTTGACGATGTACTTGAACTTCATGACGTCGTCGGCTGCGCGGGACAAGGTGTCGAACCGCCAGTTGATTTCGGCCTGACCTGCGGTGCCGACCTCGTGGTGGGCGCGCTCAACCTTCATGCCGAGGCTTTCCATAATGGTGACGATTTCGTCACGCAGATCACCGAAGTGGTCCGTCGGGGCGACCGGGAAGTACCCACCCTTGTATTTCACCTTGTATCCGCGGTTGCCACCGTCTTCGTTACGCCCGGTGTTCCATGCTCCAGCCTCAGAGTCGATGGAGTAGTACGAGGTGTTCTGGCGAGTGTCGAAGCGGATGTCGTCGAAGACGTAGAACTCAGCTTCGGGAGCGAAGAAGGCAGTATCTCCGATTCCAGTGGATGCGAGGTAGGCCTCAGCCTTACGCGCGATGTTGCGAGGATCGCGGCTGTAGGCCTCTTTCGTGATGGGATCATGGACATTGAAGTTGACGATGAGGGTCTTGCGCTCACGGAAAGGATCAACCCAGGCGGTTGTCGGATCGGGCAGCAGCGCCATATCCGATTCGTTGATTTTCTGGAAGCCCCGAATAGAGGATCCGTCGAAGGCCAGTCCGTTTTCATACTGGTCCTTGTCGAACTCTCGGGCTGGGACGGTGAAGTGCTGCATGATACCGATAAGGTCACAGAAGCGGACATCAATCATCTCAATGCCCTCCTTCTTGACATAGGCAAGCAGGTCGTCGGGACCTTCGAACATCTTTCCTCCATCAACATGGCTGGTGATGTGTTCACGGTAGTTGCCTCGGGTTGCTCACCCGTCACCGTTGTGTTTCGAGCATGTAACAGGTCGTGCCGGTAGGATTCATCAAGTGACAGGAACCGAGGCAGCCCCAGGTGTCTCACTTGGGCTGCCCTCCGGAGGGCGTGGTTCGCTGGCCAGTTGGGGTAAGCGCATCGGTGCCCTCGTTATCGATTGGGGGGCCGCTATGGTGCTGGCCAGCGCTCTTTTCGGCCCGGCGGTGATCCGGGGCAGAGGCTGGCCGATATGGATGCCGATGGCCGTGTTTTTCGTCGAGTCAGTTTTGTTCACTGCCATAGCAGGTGGTTCCTTCGGCCAAATCGTGGCCCGCGTCGCAATCGTCCGCCTCGACGATCTCGGCCCGATTGGATGGTGGCGGGCACTCGCCCGGACTGCCATGAAATGCCTCGTCATTCCCGCTCTGGTAATTGGTGCCGAACGCCGCGGACTGGACGATCTCGTGCTCGGTACAGTCGTCGTCAATCGCAAGTGAGATATATGCGCATCATGGTGTTGTCTCGGGGGGTTCCGAGTCCCGAGGCTCCGTTGCGGGGCATCTTCGAGTACGACCAGGCAGTGGCGCTGCGTCAGCAAGGTCATGACGTCGTCTTAGCTGCCCTCGATGCCCGTTCGGCTCGCCACTGGCGAAGATTTGGGATCCGAATTGAGCATGCCAATGATCGCCAAGATGGTATCGCGATGGTCAGGCTGGACGTGCCGGTGGGGGCTGCACCGGCGCGCATTGATCACCGAGTTCACGCCCTTGCGGCCCGGCGTCTGCACCGCATTGTGGCCCGTGAATGGGGCACCCCTGACGTCATCCATGCGCACTTTGCCAGATTCGCTGCTGCTAGTGCCAGGGCAGCTTTTCCAGAACCATTGGTGTGGACTGAGCACGATTCTCACCTAGCCTGCCCGGATCGCCGCCTTACCGAGGACATCGCGACTGCGGGCGAGCGTGCTGACGCGGTGATTAGCGTGTCTCAAGACCTTCGCGACAGACTCGCTGAGTATGGCGTGGCTTCAACCGTCGTGCCCAACATCGTCGACACCGAACTGTTCGACTGTCCGCACCGACCTCATGAGGGGACGGTTGTCGTCAGCGTCGCTACCCTCAATCCCGGGAAAGGAATGGTTGAGTTGGCGCACGCTGTCGAGCTCCTGCCCGGGGTTCAGCTGCGAATCATCGGTGGTGGACCACAGCAGCGTCAGCTGGAGGAAATAGCTGCCGATAACCCACGCATCGCGGTGTTGGGCCCTCAATCTCGGGAACGTATCGCGCAGGAACTTGCAGCGGCTGACGCCTTTGCGTTGGCATCCCACGCCGAGACCTTCGGCGTCGCGTGTGCTGAAGCTTTGGCAGCTGGCTTGCCCGTTTTGACGACGGCCTGCGGCGGACCTCAAGAATTCGTCAACGATTCCAACGGCATGGTGGTTCCGATCGGGGATGTGCAAGCCCTGGCAGACGGGTTACATAGAGTGCTGACGACGTCATGGGATCACGAACAGATCGCTGAGCAAGCTCGCTCCCGGTTCGCGGCTGGTCCAGTCGTTAACCAGTTGGAGGCGGTCTACCGGCAGGCGATAGCCGGTCACGAGTCGGCTGGTTGAGCGTGGGTGGAAGACTGGCACACATGGATATGACCGCGTGGATGGCGAGTATTAATGGCGTCATCGCGGCCAATGCCTCCCAGCCGTGGGTCATCGGAGCATTGTGGGGGCTCTGTGTCGTTGACGGGTTTTTCCCGCCGGTTCCTAGCGAATCCCTCGTTGTCGCTTTGGCAGCAATTGGTCATCCGCCATGGTGGCTTATCATTCCAGTTGCGGCTGTGGGCGCAATTTGTGGGGACAACATTGCATATTGGGTAGGACGTCGGCTCGGTCATACCAAGCTCTTTACCGGTGGTCCGAAGCGACAAAAGACTGTCGCGTGGGCGAGGCGCCAGCTGCAGATTCGAGGTCCGCTGTGCATCTTGGTGGCCCGTTACATTCCTGGAGGTCGCGTCGTCGTTAATGCGATGGCAGGGGCCACTCGTTTCTCATATCGGGTTTTTCTGCCTGTTGACGTCCTGGCTGGAGCATTATGGGCTGGATATGCCACCGCCATTGGGGCGGGGGCGGCGAGCGTTTTAGGTAATAATCATATTCTTGCCGCGGCCGTGGGGATCATCGGTGCGGTAATCATTGGTGTCATCCTCGACCAGATTTTGCAGCGATTGATGCCCGGGTCTGACGTAGAGTCGGCGCGCAGTTACCGAGAGCCGTGATGGCGCACCCGGCTGCTAGCCAGGCGCGCCATCATGACAGCGGAGGACTCGCGATCAGACTCGGCCTTCCTTCTGGGCATCTGCCTTACCCGTGGACTTGCTGGCAGCGAGCTGAGCCTCATCGAAGATACTGGCACCGCCGGTGGTGTCGTCACCATCTTCTTCGCGACCTGGAGTGCGCAGGTTCCACTTCGTGATGGCGAAACGGAAGACGACGTAATAAATGACGGCGTAGATCAGACCAATGAGGATGAGCAAGAGCACCTTTCCGGGGCCACCGGAAAGCTCTGATGCTCGACCGAAGTTGATGATGTAGTCGGTCAGGCCGGCCGAGAATCCGAATCCGTCCTTGATGCCCAAGGCGTTGCACAGGGCTAGAGAAGACCCGGTAAGGAGAGCATGTACCAGGTACAGCGGGAAGGCGACGTAGGCGAACGCGTACTCAAGTGGTTCGGTGATGCCAGTGAGGAAGGCCGTCAAGCCCACAGAGAGCATGACGCCACCCGTGATCTTCTTACGCTCCGGTTTGGCGGTGTGGTAGATAGCCAGCGCTGCACCAGGTAGCGCGAACATCATGATCGGGAAGAAGCCAGTCATGAAGGAACCAGTCCAGGCGTTGCTGCCAGCGGTGCCGCTGAAGAAACAGGTGATATCTCCATGGAGAGTCTCGCCGGCAGCATTGGTGCAGTTGCCCAACTGGAACCACGGCAAAGAGTTCAGCAGGTGGTGTAGACCAAAGGGGATGAGCAGGCGGTTGATGGTGCCGAAGACGAATCCCGTTCCTGGGTTAGATCCGTGAGTCATGATGAAACCGCCGACCTGCTTATTGAACAGCCAGTCGAAGGCTGGATAGATCACGGCCATAATGACGCCTGCGACGACGGACGCAGCGGCGGTGACAATCGGTACGAAACGACGACCACCAAAGAACGCTAGATACGTTGGCAGCTTGGTACGGCGATATTTCTCGTACATCTTGGCTGCAATGAGGCCGATGACGATGCCACCGAGCACGCCATAGTTGATGACCCCGGTCTCCTTGGAGAAGTACGGAGCCAGGGCGTGGAGGACGCCGCCCTGGGTCTTATCAGAAGTGCCAGCTCCGGTGAGGGTGAGATAGCCGATGAGGGCGGCGAGGGCGGTTGAGCCGTCAGCTTTCTTGGCGTAACCGACGGCTACACCTAGCGCGAAGATGAGCGGTAGGTTGTCGAAGATAGCGCCGCCTGCCCCGGCGAGCACGTCAGCTACCGGCTGTATCCATGATGCGTGTTTAGCGAGACCGTCGGCTCCGAGGACGTCAGCAGATCCGAACCGCATCAGGAGTGCCGCAACTGGCAGAGATGCGATCGGGAGCATGAGGGAGCGTCCAATGCGCTGCATCTGGGAGAACCCGGGTATCTGCCGTTTCTTCTTTGTGCTGGTGGCAACAGCGTCTTTAGCCATAGGAGTTCCTCCGCAGTGAGTGCTCATGTCTAAGGCTGATGTCCGCGTCGGCTTCAGCCTCAGGTGGCCCTATGGGTGGTATGGACCACTTTTCGAAGTACAGACCACTGAGGCGATCATGTCAAGGTAGCGTGCAGAGTTTGTGAACGTCACCATAGACTTTCGCCGTGGTCTGCGCCGAGTTACACCGTGATCGGAGCATAATTCACCCATGAAGTACGTGACCGTGCGGGATTACCTTGTCGAGCTTATCGACACCCGTTTGTCGGTCGGAGATGTCGTGCCTAGTGAGCGGGAGCTTGCCGAGCGTTTCGGTGTCTCGCGCATGACCGTTCGTCAGGCGGTCGATTCACTGGTGAGCAGCGGAATGCTTGAGCGTCGCCGGGGCAGCGGTACCTATGTCAGGGCTCCCAAAGTGGACGTACAGTCACGAATCTCGTCGTTTAGCGAGGAGATGCGTCAGCGCGGCATGATCCCGGGCACCCGAGTGGTGCGCGGCGAGGAGTTGTCGGCTACTCCGGATGTCGCAGTGTGGTTAGGGATTGCGTCGGGGGAGCCAGTCCATTACATCTACCGTGTGCGGTTAGCTGATGGCGTACCGATGGCGGTTGAAAAGACGTGGATAGCCGTTCAGGTGATGCCAGATCTGCTGGCTGACGGCGTCCCGGCAAGTATCTATGAGGCCATGACGGCAGCTGGGCTGGCGCCTACCTGGGGTGAGGACGCGATCGAGGCAATCAGTGGTGACGCGCTGGTATGTGAGCACTTGCAGATCCCCGTCGGGTCGGCTGTATTGGCTATTAACCGTCGTACCTATGCCGATGACATAGCTGTTTCGTATTCCAGGACGTGGTATCGGGGAGATCGCTACAAGCTGTGGGTTCCGATCTCTGGTCCGCGCAGAACCCTGTATCCACCTCGAGGAGGTTCACGATGAAGCGTGTTGAGGACATCTTGGCGGCCCTAGGCGGAGTCGACAATGTCGTGTCGATTGAGCCATGTGTGACCCGGCTACGGTGCCAGGTTCGCCATTGCGAGCATGTCGATGAGCAAGCTCTGCGACGAGCTGGAGCGCATGGCGTCACGACGCAAGGGCACAGTGTTCAGGTCATTGTCGGCCCGGACGCCGATCTACTGGCTTCAGATCTGGAAGACCTGTGGGGAGACGAGCGCGAGTCCTGATCGGATCTTGACAGGTAAACATTTCATGGAGTTCAGTAGTAGTTGTCTGGACCACTTGAGAAGTGGGTCAGTACCCGTTCTGAGATCCTCCATGGCGGAGTTCATCTCGAACTAGAGCAAGGAGACATCATGAGCAAGGCAGAACAAATCCTGGCAGCCCTCGGTGGCGACGAGAACATTGACGACCTCGAGGCGTGCATCACTCGGTTACGTGTCGAGGTGGATGATCCAGACCTGGTCGATGAGCCTGCGCTCAAGGCTGCTGGCGCCTTCGGCGTTGTTCAGCAGGGTACGTCTGTTCAGGTCGTCGTCGGCCCTGAAGCTGACACTCTTGCCGAAGACATTGAGGACCTGCGCTGATGGCGTCGATCACCGCTCCTCTCGATGGCACCGTCATGGCCTTGTCTGAGGTACCTGATCCTGTCTTCGCGCAGGGTCTTGTGGGCCCTGGCATCGCCATGATGCCTACTAGCGATGGTGACGTCACCGTGGTGGCCCCGGCGGCAGGCCGTATCGTCAAGCTGCACCCGCACGCGTTTGTTATCCAGACAGAGACGTTTGGGTTACTAGTGCACCTTGGTATTGACACCGTCCAGCTTGATGGTGAGGGATTCACCCTGCACGCTGTGGAGGGTGACGAGGTTGCCGTTGGAGACCCACTCATCACCTGGAACCCTGCCAAGATCACACAGGGTGGCCGCAGCGTGGTGTGCCCGATCGTCATCCTGGATGTTCCCGCTGACAAGCTGGAACATATCCGTCCAGCGGGGGAGTCAGCCCAGATTGGGGAGCCGCTGCTCACGGTGGCGTGAGTGAGCGGCAACAGGGGCGGGGTAGCGGCTCTGTGCTATGCGGCAATTCCACGCGAGAGTGATGAGGCATCCGACGCCAACGAGTTCGTAGGCGTCAGTAAGGATCTTTTGCCACCATGCTGCGGTGAGTTCGCGATCACGACCGGCTGGGAACCACCAGATCATCCATGACAGTGTGACGAAACCCCAGATGGCGGCCAGCACGTGCTGGCAACGGCGATGATCGGCTAATCCAGCGACCATGATAAACGACCCCCATACCCAGTGGTGCGACCACGACACCGGGCTTACTAGGCATCCGCACAGCCCCGCGCAGAACAGGGACCACACCTGGTCGGCCCCACCCCGGTACCACAAGCGTCGCGATGCGATCCCAGCGAGTATGCAGCACAGCACAACTAAAGTGAGCCACGCAAGTGTAAGGTCACCGTGACCTAGCCGCAGCAGCATACCCGAAAGTGACTGGTTCCCCGCCCAGATGAGCCCACCCAAACGGCTGGGCGTTACCATGTACTCAGTCCAGTACTTCCACGACGCTGTCGGCATGACTGCAAACCCGATGGCGATCGTCGCTACACCAGCCACGGCTGCTCGAAGGGCTGCTTTGAACTGACCCGTGACGAGGTACCACAGGGCGAAGATGCCAGGGGTGAGCTTGAACCCGGTGGCCACACCAACCCCCATCCCACGCCACTTTCGGGGTAGCAGGAAGACGTCAATAATGATGAGAAATGCGAGCTGGAGGTTGACCTGGCCGTAGACGAGAGTTTTCCCGATGGGTTCGCTGAGGTTGAGCACGCCGACGAGGACAGCCACCAAGAATGGGTGAGGTTTGCGCCCGCAGCGTCGCCAGATCAGATCAGTTGTGATGACGAGGGTGATCGCGCTGACACAGTAGTGGAGAATCGTCGCAGCGAGGGAGGGCAGTAGAGCTAATGGGGTGAGCACAACGGCGGCGAACGGGGGATATGTGAAGCCCAAGCCACGTACAGGCGTGGCTGTGTATAGAGTCGTGGGGTCATCCAACATGGCGTGGACACAGCCGCGGTAGATCTTGAGATCGGTTGGGCGTGGCATGGCCAACGTCCATCCGAGTGTCGTCACAATGACGGCGAGCGCCGGCCAGAACAGGGACGACATATCTCGTTTCCGGGAGGTGGACGGGCTAACGTCGCGACGGGTCACTCATCCTCCACAATGTCGGCGGCTTCAAGCCACTGCTGCTCAAGGAGAGCCATTCGCTCATCGAGTTCGTTGGCCTTCTTCTGAAGACCTACGAGGGCTTGGTAGTCGTCGGCCTTGGCAGCCATCTCCTCGTGCAGGCGGGCTAGCTCGTCGCTGACTTTTCCCATTTGACGATCGATCCTGTCCATGCTCTTACGAGCGAGACGCAATTCAGCGGCGCTTGTCTTCGGCTCGGTGGCCTGTGAGGTACTACCTACCCGACTCGACTTCGACGGACCTGTCTGCCGGTTGCGACGATGCTCGAGATATTGAGAGATTCCCCCGGGAAGGAGGGCTACCGTGCCATCTCCCATGAGGGCCCACACAACGTCGCAGACCCGTTCCAGGAACCAGCGATCGTGGGAGACGACGATGAGGGTTCCGGGCCAGGAGTCGAGGTAATCCTCGAGTAGGCGCAGGGTGTCGATGTCGAGGTCATTGGTGGGTTCATCGAGGAGGAGCACATTCGGTTCGCCCATAAGGAGGCGCAACAGCTGAAGGCGGCGTCGTTCGCCACCCGAAAGATCACTGATACGGGTGACGAGTTTCTGTCCGGTAAACCCGAACCCTTCCAAGAGGTCGGTGGCGGAGGCGTCGCGACCGGTGGCGAGTTTCGTTCTTGCCTTCACATCGTTGACAGATTCCAGAACTGTCATCGTTGCGTCGAGATCATCAATGTCTTGACGCAGGTGGGCCAGTCGCAGGGTTTTGCCTTGCTTCACTCGGCCCGAGTCGGGTTGGCGGGAGCCGTCAAACAGATTGAGGAGGGTCGTTTTGCCGGCTCCGTTGACGCCAACCAGGCCGATTCGATCGCCCGGGCCGATAGACCATGTCACGTTGTCAAGCAGGGTGCGTTCGCCAAGCTCGTCGGAGGATACGGTGACGGTGACATCGTCGAGATCCAGCACATCTTTGCCCAACCGGGTCGCGGAAAATCGCGCCAGCTCGAGTTTGTCGCGGGGCTCGGGCACATTCGATATGAGGGCGTTTGCGGTGTCGACTCGATAACGCGGCTTTGAACTTCGAGCAGGCGCTCCCCGACGCAACCACGCTAATTCTTTACGCGCCAAATTCTGACGCTTGGCTTCATTATTAGCGGCGATGCGAGCTCGCTCTACTCGAGCCAAGGTATAGGCAGAATAGCCGCCCTGGTAAGCCTCGACGGTAGCGTCGTGAACCTCCCAGATATCGGTGCAAATCTCGTCAAGGAACCAACGGTCATGTGAGACAACGAGCATCGCCACGCCCCGCTCCTGCAGGTGACGCAAATGGCCAGCCAACCATGCCACAGCCTCGACGTCGAGGTGGTTGGTGGGTTCGTCAAGGACGAGCAGGTCGTGGTCTGCGAGCATGATCGAGACGAGTGCAGCCCGACGTCGTTCCCCGCCAGAAAGATCCGTCATGGGACGGTCAAGGTCAATGTCGGAAAGCATGTCCTCGACGATGGGGCGGGCCTCGCGGTCAGCCGCCCAGACATGGTCGGGCTGGCCTGCGACGACGAGGTCGCGAACAGTCTGATTGCTGGGAATTTCAGCCTGAGTGAGCACTCCGATGGATATGCCATTGGTGCGCGTCACGATTCCGGAGTCGGGTTCTACAGAACCGGTAAGAAGGGCTAAGAGGGTGGATTTGCCGTCTCCATTGCGACCCACAACTCCGACAACATCCCCAGTAGACAGCCCCAAAGACACCTCTGAGAGGATTATTCGGGTACCCCAGGACTTCGAGATGCGATCAGCGTTGACGATATTTGTGCCGGCCAACGCAGGCTCAGCGTCCTCGCATAGCGGCGCGAGCGCCCTTCATCGAACTGGGTATCGGTCCCTTGGGGAGCGGAACCTTGGGTCGCATGGCGTCAAGGGCTTTGAGCCGGTTGACAACCTCGTCGACCTGGCTGGTGCTGAGGGCCTTGGGGAGCTTCTTGATGTACTTATCGAGATCTTCCAGCGGCACCTGCCCCTTGCCGTCTCCCATGATGATCGAGGTGACCGGGGTACCGTAGGCGACTTGCTCGTGACGCTTGGTCTCGGTGGCCAACAGGTTACGCAGGCCGCTACCGTGGCCCTCACCGATGAGGACGATTCCGCCCGGACCGACGGCGCGGTGAACGATATCTTGCTGACGGGTAAAAGCGATTGCGGGGGTCGACGTCCATTTCTTCTTGTCGAGCAGGGACAGTGCGACCTCGGCTGACCCGGTTTGACCCTTGAATCGGGCGTACATGGAACGCTTAGCGCGCCACTGGAAGACCCACATGGCACCAGCAGCACCAGCGAAAATACCAACGATGAGCCACGCCCACCACACGTTGGTGAGGATAAGGCCGAGGATGGTGAATACCGCAATGCCTGCGACGAAGGCGCCAATAACCCACCAGAGAAGGTGAGGATCAACCTGGCGGGTCAGTTTGAACGTTTCAACAAGTTGCTTTCCAGTGCCCCAATCTTTGGGGTTGTCGGAGTGCTTGCGGCGTTCTTTCTCGGCTTTAGCCTGGGCCTTCTGCTTCGCGGCGAGTTCCTTGGCAGCCTGGCTCTTGGGCATATCGGACGGCTCCTCCGGGTCGATGAAATGTGTGTGAAGCCAGGTTCCTGGCGTTCAGGTGGTCTCGCAGCTACTCAATACTACCGTGCTATACGGCTCGCGTCATCGTGACATAGGGCGGTCGACATAGGCGGGCGGCCGGGAGCAGCAGGGCGTTGCAGCTGGTCACTAGGAAGCGCGGCAGGCAGGGGCAGGATTCGAGTAGTGAGCAGGATTAGTGGGGGCGAACGCCATGATGGCCTGGGCTGTGGAAAGGACAGTTGTGTCACGGAGATCGTCTGGGATGGGCTGGCCATTCTTCATCTTGTCGGCCTGTGAGGGCATGTAGCGGATAGCACCGGCATCAGGACCCGAGGTGAGTGTTGAGTGGGCCACCCAATCTGCCGCTTTGTGAGTTGCCGACGGACGGTGGGGAGCCAGCGCAGCTGCGGCTAGCCCGGTGGTGTTTGCGTTCGGCTCATCTCCTGCGGACGTAGCAAACCCGCCGTTGGGGAGTTGCTGGGTAGCCAACCATGCGACGGCCCTGTCACGGGCTGCGGGAATCGTGCTGTCTGACGGGTCAGCGTTAGATGCAGCGTCGAGAGCCAGGATGGACAGCGCTGTTGAGTCGACATCGGGCTGTCCGTGGTCTTTGTCGCAGTCGGACGAGTCGTTACTGAGGTAGTGGAACCATCCTGGTCGGCATTGTTGATGTAGCAGGAAGGTTAAGCTCTTGCGTCCTGCGGGGCTCGTCAATGAGCCATTCTGGGACACGGCCATGACAGCAAGGGCTTGTGGGAAGGTACCGGGGGTGTCCTCTGGGCTTCCCTGGACCATTCCCGATGGTCGTATCGATGAGGTGACGGCCTTCGATAGGTCAATTCCAGAGACGTTGTGCACGTCGGTCAGTCCGTCGAGTGCCAGAAGATTCTTGGCCGCTAACCCGCCGTGATAACCGGGATCGCCGGACGCTTTGATGGTCGACGCAGCGGCGGCCAGAGTCGCGGAACGTGCTTTGTCGAGTTGGGCCTTGGGGGCATGGGCAGAACGGAGCGCCATCAGTATGTCGACCGGGGAAGGCGACATCGACCCGGTTTCAGCCGTATCAGGGTGGCTGATGTGGGTTGCGAGCCACGCTGCTGACGTCTTAGCCCGGGGGTCCGTACAAGGCTTCGACGAGGGGCGGTCGGGGGTCTGTGGCGCATCTGACGTCAAGGGCGACCCGGCGGAGCGTGGTGTATTTACCACGCTTTCAGGGGTGCTGTCGGCTCCGGGATCAACGGGGGCGCATGCGCTTAGGAGGGTCAGGGAGATTACTGCGGCGGCAATGCGCTGTGTGTGTGCCGACGGCATGGAAGGCCTCCTGGAGGTATGTGACGTGTGACGTGTGTGATCCTCTGAGAAATTGGGTCTTCAAACAGCTGGACAGTCTGGTGCGAGACAGCCTGGTGTGAGGATGTGTTGCACGTTTTTCTCCATGAGCATAGAGTATGCAAACGCTAAATAACTAGCGCGATCGCTTCCGGGGAAGTCGATGAGATTTCGACACTGGCGCGCAACCGTGAATCCCCCAATTCGGAGGACAAGTCGGGTTACCGGGCGGTCGAAACGTGTGGATGTATCTGTCGCGGTATCGCAGAGGCACATGAGCTGATGTGACAGTGCGGCCATATCAGGGAGCTATTTTTACATGGTTGGTGGTCGTGGCCACGAGTTGGGTGTGAGCCGCACTATGAAGGCGCGGACGCAACGGCTCGTGATCTGTTTTCTGGCGGTATTCCTTGTCGCTCCCATGGTCCCCGTGATGAGGGCGTATGCGACTCCACCGTGGCATGACGGGTGGTGTAAAGAGAGTGAGGATGGGTTCGCCGTCATCGTGGACGTCTCTCGTCTGGACCCTGACAAGCGTGGAGATTTCGCCACGCAGGCTGGAGGTCCTGGCGTCGACGAGGGATGGGTAGTTCGGTGCCGTTTGGGCCTTCCCAGCCTCGAGGAGATGCGCGGGGAGGGAGGAGGCGTGAAGGTCCTCCACGAGGATTTCTTCGCCGCGCAGGTTGGCATCGAGGTGACCAAGAAGTACTCCAGGGGAACTATCTTCGGGATTCCTTATCGCAATTCCAGCGTGGGTGATGTTTTCGTCGGTGGGCTCTCCTTGAAGATGGTCCCGGATGGCCAGGGCGGTATGAAGCCGCCGCGATTGCCAGAAAATGGGCTTGACCTTGATGACGATTATGAGGGTAAGGCTACGGGTCTAGGGTCCCGCGGCTTTGAGGGATGGACGAACGATGTGGCTAACCACATGTTCGTGTACATCACGGCGGCCCCACCCTCGTGCTCTGATGCCGGTTACAAAGTTTGCCTGGGGAAGAAACCGCTGGCACCCCAGATTGTGAGGCCAAAGCCTACGCCGACCCCTCATGATGATCACGTGAAGCCGAGCCCCAGTGGTCATCCATCGTCGGGGAAGAGCCCTAGCGGTCATCATCCGAAGCCCAGCCCCAGCAAGCCGAGCCCAAGTCATCATCCACCGTCGACGTTGCCTGGTGGTTCCCTCAAGCCGGGATCCAACGGTGTGGTGCCTCGTGGTCGTCACGTCGACTCCCGATCTGGTGCGGCAAAGCGCAGTGGTGCTCATTCGGGGCGAGACCAGCAGCATGATTCCCGAGTATCGGTGCCAAACGGGCCGGCGTTCAGGGCGACAGCGTTACCGTCTTTTCAGCCGTCCGGTTCCGCTAGCGTGACGTCGAGTCCATCTCCGTCGCGGTCGGTGAGTCCGGCTGCCTCGCAATCGGCAGGTGCTGGCCTGTCGTCGACGGCCTCCCCCAGCTCAGCATGGGGATCCGATCGAATGCCCAATGCTGCCGCGCAGGCAGGGCCAATCTCTTCATCGTCGCGGCTGCCATGGATTATCGGTCTCGTGATACTCCTGCTGGTGTGCGGCGGCTTGGCATGGTGGTTGGGATACGTTCGGCATGACCACGGCCCGTCCGCCGGGGACGATCGTTGATCGGGTCACGATTCACATGGCGCTGGGTATTGACTCTCATCGTGGCGTGGGTGATGGCCGTACCCGTGCCAGCATGGGCTGGTCCAGACGTCTCAGAGACCCAGGCTCTGTGTGGGGCCCAAGGCCAATGCGGGATCGCCGTCGAAGGCAGACCCAACGATGGTGGCCCGCTGCGGTTTCGCCTGTGGGGGTCGGCCACAACCGTCGTCCATATCCGAGCGTGGTTAGTGCTGTTTGACTCACAGGGCCGATATGCTGGTGTGTCAGCGTATTCTGAATCGATTCCGCTGCGCACTGACAACACCGGTCAGGCGCGCGGAGTTGTGAAGCTTCATCGAGTGCGAGCAGACATCCCGTTGTCGCCATGGATCTTTGTGGCCCCGTATGACATTGACCAAGAAAACCTCGGAGTCAACCTTGGAGCCTTCGTGTCAATGGCTTCGTCACATCCGCTATTGCTTGGCGATGGTTACGGGCTGCGTAAGCCGATAGGTCGTCCGGTCGAACTGCGCTACTGGGGTTCACTGCCTCATTACCACAGCGTGCAGTATCAGTCCTCGAATGGAACGTGGATCGACACTCTTGATCCCAGCGCTGGCTACCACTCTTATCCGCGTGCCAACAACGGTCCGACCTCCATATCCAAGGCGCGGTACGTCGTCCCAGCTACATTGAGCAGGACTGTCCATCACTTTCGTCTGATCGACGTGGCGTCTGGATCTGCCCTAGCGCACTGGGACGTCGTTCCCGCTACATCAGCGGCCACGGTGCCGTATCGAAAACCGTGGGTTCCTCCCCGGCCGGTGGGGCAGCTGGTTGATCCCACTCAGTCCAAGGCCCAGACTGCGGACTCTGCCTCCCCAGGGATATTGCCATGGCTGGTGGCTTCAGCGGCCGGACTGGTCGTCATCTTATCCGTCGCCGTATTCGTGACTCATCGGCGCCTTTCGCGCACATCAAGCGTAGTCGCGTCGCCTCGGCGCACGAACCGCTCTCGCATTTCACCGACGGCCTTGCGTCGCCGTCAACTTATTGACGGTCGTCCGTCATCGTGGCCATCTACTGCCCATCATCCTTCCCATACAGAAAGAGAGCCTCATGACCGTCTTCGTCGACGACATGGATCCCAGACCACAGCGCGCAGCCTGGGCAAGCACAACACCTGATGTGTCAACCGTAGCTAAGGAACGCCTGCTCGGTCCAGAGGAAATGCGCTGGGCAAGCGGGGTGCTAGATCGCATTCAGGAGTCTTTCCAGAGGCGGGTTATCGGGCAGGAATCGCTGCGTCGCGCATTGCTGATAGCCGTGTTGGCTAAGGGGCACATCTTGCTTGAGTCGGCACCGGGCCTGGCAAAGACCTTAGCTGCGCACACCCTTGCTCTCACTATCGGTGGTAGGTTTTCCCGCGTCCAGTGCACCCCGGATCTTCTCCCCAGCGACATCGTCGGTAGCCAAGTGTTTGATCCCGCAAAGGCGGCTTTCCGCACTGAGCTAGGGCCGATCCATGCCAACCTTGTTCTGCTCGACGAGATCAACCGGTCTAGTGCGAAAACGCAGTCGGCCATGCTCGAGGCCATGCAGGAACACCAGGTGACTATCGGCGGTCAGTCCTATCGGCTACCTAATCCGTTTACCGTCGTGGCAACCCAGAATCCCATCGACGACGAGGGCACCCATGTCCTTCCAGCCGCTCAGATGGACCGGTTCCTGCTAAAAGAGGTCGTTCCCTATCCGGGGACCACCGAGGAGTTCGACATCGTCGAGCGGGTACGTCGTGGCGTCTTTGAGGCCCCCAATGATCCTCCGGTGTGCACTCCTGAAGACCTCAGGACCTTGCAGGATTACTCACGGCGGGTACGCGTCGACCCGGCTCTGGTGCGTTACGCCGTCGAGATTGTTGACGCCAGTCGAAACGCTTCGACATATCTGGACGCCAAAACCGCCGATTATATTGAGCAAGGTGCGAGTCCTCGCGGTTCCATTGGACTCATCGAGGCCGCCGCTGCCCATGCTCTTATTGTTGGCCGAAACTATGTCGTTCCCGACGACATCATCGGTTTGCGGCATCCCGTGCTACGGCACCGGATTCGTCTCACGTTCGAGGCTACTGCCCTCGACGTGTCACCTGAGTCTGTCATTGATGCCCTTTTCGACGTCGTTCCGGCCCCGTGACATGGCGTACCTGAGGAGAATACGTACGGCCGTCGAGCTGGGGTCGCGTCGCAAGATGCATGCACTGATGGAAGGGATCCACCATTCTCCCTACCACGCCCGAAGTCTTCAGTTTGACGATTTGCGTCCCTATATTCCAGGCGATGACATGGCTGACGTCGACTGGCGGGCTACCGCTCGCAGCGGCGAGATACTCGTCAAGCAGTACGTTGCTGAGCGCCATCAAACCGTCGTCATCGTGGTGCCAACAGGGGCTGACCTGTGTGGGGCAGCGAGCGTGACAGAAACAAAAGCCGACGTCGCTCTCATGGTGGCCGGGCTCTTCGCATGGCTTGCACTTCGGCAAGGGGACCGAGTGTGCGTGGTGAGTTCACGCCATGGCAGTCCTATGGTTGCGCGACCGTCGAGCCGCGAGGTGGCCGTCGAAAGAATGCTTGTCCACGCCCATCAGCAATGCTCACTCGACAATCCGACGGCTGATCTGGCGACATTGTGTCGATCAGCCATCCGCGGTGTGCGCTCAGATGGGCAAGCGATCGTTCTCCTCGACGACTGGGAGCCTGACGATGACACCACCAGCGCGCTTCGATTGCTGGCCGAGCGTCGCCCAACCATGGCCGTGACGGTTCCCGATGCTGATCCGACGGCAGATTCGGCGGTATGGATGGATCTGGGGAGAGGACGTCGGGTTCCCCGAGCTTTTCTTGCCGATTCCGCCTTGGCTGACGAGTTGACCGAACAACGTGAGCGTCGTGCCCGGGAACGCGACGAGGTGCTCCATAACCTCGGTATCGCACATACCGAGGTCGAGACGACACATGATGTCGTTGCACGTCTTTTGACGTTGGTGAAGCAGGCCCAGAATGCACGTTGAGACAAGTCCTCATTACGGGCCGCTATTGCATTCTCCCTGGTGGTGGGCGTTCGCAGTCGGGTTAGTCATTATTGGTGTGGCTGGCTTGGCAGCCATCATCGTTGGTGGGATCAAAAATTGGTTGAACAGGCGTCGGCTCACCACTTTGGGAGGTCAACGGCGCATCGCCACGAGGCGTTTAGACAATGCCGAGGCCGATTGGAAGGCTGGGCGTCTCAATTCCGACGAGCTTTATTCTCACGTGAGCGCGACGTTGCGTCGATTCGTTGGCTTGGCCGAGGATGACGATGCTGATTTTCGTAGTGTCGAGTGGTTGCGTGAACGAGCTACAACTGACGATCGGTTTGTCGAGATCGCAGATATCGTCTCTGATTGCGTAGCAGGACGATTTGGTGGCGGCACGACTGCAGATCCACGCGATGTCGTGGCTCGTGCCCGCCAGGTGGTGGCGACATGGCTATGAGCGCGCTTGAACTGTTCGAATGGATGCCGGTGACGTGGTTATGGCCCTGGGCCGGGTTGTCCGTGTTGTGCGTGGCGTTGCTTGCCTGCGTGGTGGGCTGGGCATTGGGACGATACCGACCGGACCACATCGGGATTCCACTTGCCCACGTTGAGCGGCTACGGTCACTGCCTAGATGGCAACGACTCGTGCGTCGTCGCCGCCGCGTGCTAGCAGCCGAGCTGGCGTGCTGGCTTGTGGCCTGTGCTGCGCTGAGTTGGACGGTCGCGCGGCCTTTGTCTCTGGGCGATCCCAACCACGCCAAAGGAGCTCGCGATGTGGTGTTGTGTCTGGACACGTCCAGATCAATGGCGAGTATTGACCTGGACGTCATTGACTCTTATCTGGAGCTTGTCGATGAATTGCAAGGCGAGCGGATCGGCCTGGTGGCCTTCGATTCTTCAGCCCTCACTGTTTTTCCGCTTACTTCTGATGCTGATTATGTGAAAACTCGCTTGACAGATTTACGCGGACAATTAGGGCAGGCCCCCATCCCAGGTACCGAATATGGCATCCACAATGGATTCTCGCTCGTCGGAGATGGGCTCATGGCGTGTGTGAATCGATTTGACCGCCTCGACGAGAAACGGTCCCGCAACATCGTGTTGGCAACCGATAACTTGCTGTCCGGTAACCCGATGTACACCCTTGACGAGGCGGCGAGGGCGGCTCGGCGTCACGGTATCACCGTCCATGCCGTGGCCCCCGCTGTCGACGACAAAAACGCCCTCGACAGTCTGAGCAGTACTACCGGCACCACCGGAGGATCGATGCTCAAAATTGCTGGGGGAGCTCCCGCCAACGTCGAGATGATTAGCCGCCAGGTGGAAAGTCAGGCAAGGTCGACGTTGCCTGCCGAAGCGTCTCGGAATCTCTCTGAAAGTCCGATGCCGGGAATTATCGTTTTTATTATTTTCTCATTGGCTGCAGAGCTGTTGCGAAGGAAAAATAGGTGAATGTCTCACTAGACTCTGCCGCTGGGGATCGCCACGCCAGCCGGGTAGCAAGGCTATGGTCAGTTTGTAGGCCAGTATTGTTGGTGGTTTTTGCGGTAATGATGATCTGGCGTCCTGCCTGGGGAACAACATCGGTATCGCAGCGGGCCACCATGGACACCGATGTCGTGTTAGTCGTCGACCGCACTGCATCAATGGGGGCACTCGATGGCCGCACCGGGACTCGCGCTGATGACGCCTCGGCCGACATAGAGCAGATCGTCACCAAGCTCACGGGGGCACGATTCACGCTCATTGCCTTTGACAATGCCGCGCGCGTTGAGGTTCCCGAGACTGGCGACGCCGCCACCATTATCGGTGCGGCCAAGGCTATAGGCTGGCAGGATAATAGCAATGGAAATGGGTCGGACATCTCCGTTGCAGTGCCGCTGGTGGCACAGACCCTGCATGATGTGGGTCAGCGGCATCCACGAGCTCATAAGTATCTTTACTACTTGGGTGACGGAGAACAGACAGCCACGACGCCGGTGGGATCTTTTTCGGCATGGAAGGCAGTGATCACCCAAGGCTGGGTGCTCGGTTATGGCACGCCGACGGGTTCTGTCATGAAGAGATCCCCGGTGGACGCAACGAAGGTGACAAGAGGCCCCACGACACCGGTGTCAAAAGCATCACCGGCATCCCTGACGACAATCGCCGGCCAGTTCGGGGCTACTTTCGTTGACCGTAGTGATGCGTCTCCTCTCGTGATTCCCGATCCGCCTCGTGTCGTCCAGAAGGAGGAGTCGGGGTTGCGCCGTGGTGAGGTGTACCCATGGGCGGCCGTGGCAGCAGCCGTCGTCGTGGTAGCGCAGGTGGTTGTGACAAGCCGGGCGTGGTGGCGCGCTCGAAAGGAGAAATGAGATGGACGGTGTGCGGGTGACTCGCGACCGGCATAGCCGCCGAAAATCAGTGTTGGCCGTCGTTGTAGCGGTGGTTTCGATAGCGGCGGTCATTCTGGGTGCTCGTGTGGGTTGGTTGCTCGTTGCCGAACGTCAGGGGCTGCGTGACTATGTTGCCGAGCAGCCGGCTCGTGCCGTTGACGAGTTTGGTAACGGCACCGTGGTTAATCCAGTTCAGCCGTGGTTGTCGTGGTACGACCGTGGCGTGGCCCGTCATGACATGGGTGATCTTCCAGCTGCGGAGCGTGATTATCGGCAGTCTTTAGAGATGGCTCCGGAGTCCATGAAATGCCGAATCGTGCTCAACTTGGCGTGGGCGATGGAGACGAGAGCTGATGCATTGCGTCGCAAAGGCGATGATGTCTCAGCGACGAGGGTGTGGACTGACGCCAGGACGATTCTCAAGGACCAAAAGTGCCCCGATACCATCCCTAGGCAACCGAAAACTCAGCGGCGGGGTCAGCCGAAGGGCAGTCTCGAGGATCAACAACGGCAGACAGCGCAGCGTCTAGCTCAGAAGGCAGCCCAGCAAGGGAAACAACGACAATCACGAAACCAACAGTCGCCGCGACCAGATGAGTCTCAAGATGATGTCAGCAAGGCGCGTCAGCTCCAGAACCGGCAGGATGAGGCCCTCAAAGCTGCCAAACAACAAGCGCATCAACAGACCTCGAGTTCGTCTGGGCGAGGCGCTGAGGAAGGGCGCACCTGGTGATGCGCACCATTGGCTAAGGCCTCTCGCTATACACGGAAACGGTGCCTCGCCCACACATGGGTGGGCAAGGCACCGACTATGAATTTAAATTCAGGCAGTCTTCTTGACGTCAGGGGCGTGGAGCGCCGTCTGGTAGGCCGCAAGAAGATCAGTACGTGCAGCTTGGATCTTTCCGACGGTCGCTTTCGGATCAAGCTTGACGCCGACGGCCTTAGTGATGGCACCGTTGAGCGTCTTGTACACTGCGGCGCTCTTATGGCCAAGGATGTACTTGTCGCGGTTGGCACGCACCTGCCAAATCGTCTTTCCAAAATTGGCACGCACATAAATGGTGGCGACATCATTCGGGGTGAGGTCGGGGTACTGCGACACCTTGGCAAGGCGTGCCTTGAGAGCACTGGCCTCAGCGTCAAGCTCCTTGGCGGTCGATGCCGGGTTAATGGTGAGCAGAACGGCTTTAGTCACCTCGAGACCAAGTTCGACGTGTGCTGGGCGAACCTTATTTTGGAGAGTGGTCGTAGCAGTGTGAATAGTGTCAACCGTAGTGGCAACGAGCTTGACCCGCGGCATGATCGTTGCCGGGTCATAGAACGGAATGCCGCCATGGGCGATGGTCTCGATAAGGCCACGCAGGTCGAAGGCGGTTTTGAGGAGGTCACGGATTTGATCGGAGTAGTCGGAACCAGGGAAAGCCTTCTGCATTGACTGGAGGGACGCAATGCGCGCATCCAGAAGCTGCAAGGTATGACGGGCATCGCTGGCCGACAGCGCATGAGCGCTGGTTGCCGTCGAGACGGTCGCCGTTGGTTCGACAGCATGCGCACTGGGGGTCGACAGCGCTGCAGGCATGAGCATCGCACCGACGAGGAGAGGAGTCACAAGACAGGTCTTCTTCATGGGGTTCTCCGGTGTACTAGTTCTGAGTGTCTCGGTCGAGACAATGTGAACGTACCGCAGCTATGGGTCACTTGACGGGGTCTAGCGCAGCAAATCTTGGGCCCGTCGATATTCGGGGTATTTACGCACCCATGGGTGGACTAGTCGAGCTGAGGCTACGAACTGGCTAAGCCGATACAGTCGGTATGAGCTGAAATACCGCGTACGCATTTACCGGAAATGCTCAGTGAACGCCCACTGCCTGACTTTCGTGAAGAGCCAGTTGGTTGCCCTGTCACGCGGATGGGGCAGCCCTTCACTCCAGATGCGCTACCTCAGCTGCACGTCACTTCTTAGCTGCGAACGGTGCGGGTTGCGCACCGTCGCGGTACCCGGTCACGATCGTCACTGGGCGCTCGCCACGAGCTTCCATGGCCTGCCGATAGAGGCGTCCGGCCCGGTAGGAGGATCGCACAAGTGGTCCGCTCATTACGCCGACAAATCCAATGTCACGGGCCTCGCCGGCTAACTCATCGAACTCCTGTGGGGTCACCCAACGGTCAATGGGGTGCAGGTAGGCGTTTGGGCGCAGGTACTGGGTGATAGTGAGCAGGTCAGTGTTGGCGTCATGCAGAGCCTGCATGGCTTCCGAGATCTCCTCGCGAGTCTCGCCCATGCCGAGAATGAGATTTGACTTGGTGATGAGACCGGCATCGTGAGCAGAGCTCAAGACGGCCAGTGAACGGTCGTAGCGGAACCCGGGGCGAATACGCTTGAAGATGCGGGGGACGGTCTCAAGGTTGTGACCGAAGACCTCCGGGCGCGCCTCGAAGACGACGTCAAGGAGGTCCTGTTTGCCGGAAAAATCTTGGGCGAGCATCTCGACGCCAACGCCGGGATTCACCTGGTGGATCTGACGGATCGTTTCGGCGCATAGCCAAGCGCCCTCGTCGTCGAGGTCGTCGCGGCACACCGATGTCACAGTGGCATAGCGCAGTCCCATCTGTTTGACGGAGTCTGCGACGCGACGCGGTTCGTCGGTGTCGTACCCTTCTGGCTTGGCCGATTCGATCTGGCAAAAGTCGCAACGACGGGTGCAGTGGTCGCCGCCGATGAGGAAGGTGGCCTCCCGGTCCTCCCAGCACTCGAAGATGTTGGGGCAACCAGCCTCTTGACACACGGTATGCAGGTCTCCATCGACCATACGGCGACGCATGTCGCGGTACTCCGGGCCCATAGTGGCCCTGGTCCTGATCCAGCGGGGTTTGTCCTCGATGGGCGTCTGGGAATTCTTGACCTCAACTCGGAGGAGCTTCCTACCGTCTGCTTCGACACTCACGTCGGCCAGTTTAACTGCGTGTACCGAAGTTGCGAAGTCTCAGCGAATGGACGACGACAAAGAGGCTTGAAAGGCTCATGGCAAGCCCGGATATCAGTGGGTTTAGGAGACCAGCGGCCGCGATCGGTATCGCAGCGATGTTGTATATGAAAGCCCATGCAAGGTTGCCTTGGATGGTTCTCAGGGTGCGTCTGGACAGCCCAATGGCGTCAACAACGACACCAAGATGATGACGCACGCAGATAATATCGGCGCTGCGCATTGCGATATCAGTACCGCTAACGAGCGCCATGCCGAGATCGGAGCTGGCCAGCGCGGCGGCGTCGTTAATGCCGTCACCGACCATGGCTACCACGTGACCTTTGGCGCGAAGGCCCTCGACGATGTCGGCTTTATCGGTGGGAAGCACCTCGGCTAGTACCTCGTCGATGCCAAGCTGTGTCCCGACGGCTTCGGCAGCAGCTTTCGAGTCACCAGTGAGCAGGACAGTTCGTAACCCCATGGCTTTAAGCTGGGCGATGACTTCTGGCGCCTCAGGCTTGACGGTGTCGGCGACAACGAGGGCAGCTGCGACCTGGCCATCGATCGCTACGAGGGCGGTGGAGCGTCCCTCCGTGGCTGCCTCAAGGACTATGTGGTTCAGCTTATCGGGAACCTCGATATTTCCCTCAGCGAGAAAAGCGCGGTTACCAACCATGACATGGTGCCCCTCAACATCGCCAATGACACCTCGCCCAGCGATGGTGCGGGGGCTGGGGCACGCTGGAATGGTCTGCTCGGCGGCAGCTACCACAGCTTTGGCCACAGGGTGAGTGGAGTGTTGGTCAAGGGCAGCCGCGTAACGAAGGGCGCGGTCGACGTTGTGCCCGTCAACGGGGATAGTTGTGACGAGAGTCATGTCCCCGCTCGTCACAGTGCCGGTTTTATCGAAGACCACGGTGTCGATGCGACCGGACGCTTCCAAAGCTTCGGGCCCTTTAATGAGGATGCCCAATTGACCACCGCGCCCGACCCCGACCATGAGAGCAGTCGGCGTTGCTAAACCAAGCGCACACGGACAAGCGATAACGAGTACCGACAGAGCCGCTGACAGGGCGTGCCGGGTGCCAACTCCGGTGATCCACCAGCCGAAGAAGGTTAAGACGACAATGGCAAGAACTGCGGGCACGAAGATCTCGACGATCTTGTCGACCAGACGCTGGACGTTCGCTTTGCGCGCTTGGGCTTCTTCGGCCAGCACCGCCATGTGGGCAAGCTGACTGTGGGCACCAACTCCGGTAGCCCTGACCACGATCCGACCGGTGAGATTCATCGTTCCGCCGAGTATTGTCGACCCGATAGTGACGTCGGTGGGTATCGGTTCGCCGGTCATCATTGATGCATCAATGCTGGAGGATCCCTCAACGACTACGCCATCGGCGGGCAGGGTCTCCCCGGACCGGGCGACGAACAGATCGCTCGTGCTCAGCTGCTCAACAGGAATGACGGTTTCGACGCCGTCGCGCAGTACCCGAGCGTTCTTGGCAGCGAGTTGTCCCAAAGCCATGAGCACAGATCGCGCTGACCTTTTGGCGCGGGCCTCAAAGTAGCGCCCGGCTAGCAGAAAACACGTTACCCCGGCGGCGACGTCAAGGTAGAGGGTGTCAGCCCCCGCCGGAGTAATGCCATAGCCTAACCAGTAGCCCTCGTGATCCTGAGCGCCAATGACGATGGCGATCAGTGACCATCCGAAGGAGGACAACACTCCTAGCGAGACCAAGGTGTCCATCGAGGTCATACCGTGACGCAGATTTGACCACGTCGCCTTGTGAAAAGGCCACGCTGACCAGAAAACCACCGGTAGGGAGAGGGCGACGAGTAGCCAGTCCCATGCGGGGAATCGTAACTGTGGCTCTAGAGCTAAGACTAGGCCAATGTCCATGAGGGGCAGGGTCAGTAGAACAGCCACAATGAGGCGCCGTCTCAGCATGGTGATGCGACGCTCGGCCTCGGCTGCAAGATCAACGTCAGAAAGCAAAGCTGCGGTGTAGCCAACATCGTTGACGGCGGCAATCGCGTGCTCAACGTCAATGCCAGTCACTGTTGCCCGCTCCGAGACGAAATTGACGCTTGCGTGTACCCCTTCAATACGAGAAAGCCGCTTTTCGATTGTTGTGGCGCACGCTGCGCAGGTCATTCCGCCGATCTGCAATTGTACTGGAGGATGGAGAACGGATTGTTCCTTATCTGGGAGATCTACGGTTGTTGAGGTCATGATTTATGGTCCGGATTGTCCTGCGTGATCTCCTGTCCAGCCATTCGGGCAAGCATCTCATTGTAGGCCGCCAATGATTCGTCGAGGCTGGCATCTTCTGAGGCGTCAACCCGTCGTTGGTCGCGTCGATCCGAGACGAACCACTGTACGCATAGCGCGATGAGGACTAGCGCCATCGGGATCTCGCCGGTGGCCCAGGTGATCTGGCCACCGAGGTTCTGGTCATCATGAAGATTAGGAACCCATGGAATCGACAGCGCCTCATAAAAGTCTTTGCCTATGATTTGGTGGGCATTCATTGTTATGACGGCGAAGAACGAGTGGAAGGGCATAGCCGTAATGACAAATCCCAGTCGCCCAATGTGGGGTAACGACGCTGGTAAATCGTCTAGTCCTATGACGTATTCAAAGAGCATGAAACCGGCCATCATGAAATGCAGAAGCATCCATTGGTGCCCCCAGTGGTAGCGCATAAGGTAGCCGAATACCGGGGTGAAATAGACGAGGTAGAAGCTGGCAATAAAGACGATCCAAGCAGCGAAAGGGCCAAACAGGATCTTGGTGGGACGCCACTCCAGCACCGCTACGAGACAATCCTGAGGTCCGTTGAGATCGTCATTGATCTGGTCTGCGCTGCGCAACACCGCTTTGAGGAGGGTGACGGGCGCTCCCAGCACCAGGAGAGCGGGAACCAGCATGTTGAAGGTCATATGAACCAACATGTGCCAGCTGAACTGCATTGAGGAGTACTCCCACAGTCCAGCGCTGGCTAAATACACCACCACGACCCACGCCCCGATCCACGACCCGGTACGAGCCCCAGACCAGGTTTCGCCACGACGTTTGACGGTGCTCACGGCGATGCAATAGCCCACGATTGCGAGGACCGACAGTGCCCAGAAACCAATGTTGGGCCGGCCAGGGGCCAGCAGGATAGCGGCTGTCGGCGGACGCGGTAGTTCATAACCGAGATAATTGACAGCTGGGGTTTGACCAATGAGGTAGCGCGGTGGCACGAGCTGCTGTGCGGCTCCGGTCACGGTGACAATGACGGCGACCATCGTCATTCCAAGCCAGCTCAGCACCGTGGTATGTGGTAGCCAGGTGATGATGACCCATATGGTTGTAGCGACGATCAGAATGATGCGGGCCACGCCCCATCGATCAGAAACCAACGGGTGTCCAGCCTGGCCATGCCAAGTCACGACGATGCTTCCGGCCAACGCTATGACGGTACCGACGCGTTGCACCCAGATGAGGCGGTTGATGATGGCCGGGCGGGGGCCATCAAGGACCTCGACGAGGATGCAGGCGGCGGCGATGATCATCCCCACGGTAGCCCATGCCCCAGCGTCGGTAGCGAAGTCGTGGTTGAGGCCAACCGAAATCGCCCCCGTGATGGGAACGGGCAATGCTGCGAGGACCGTCACCAAACTGGCCATCACGAGACCGCCTAGATGGGTCGTCACAAGTGCGAGCAGGCCGACCACTAGTCCCAAGATTGCGACGCCGAACCAGGCGGCGACAGACGGGGTCGACGTGATGTAAGTCGGAATATCGAAAACGACCTGCTCGAAGGCCAAGCCGGCAGAATCAGCAGATTCTAGGGGGACCATCAGGAGAGCCAGCACGGTCCACATCTGTGCCGCAAGCCATGCTCGACGGCCGCGAGTATGGCTGGGATCGACGACTTCTCGGTGCGGCGAGCATAACGTGGCGCGAATGAGCTCGGCCAACGTCCATACCAGGGCTGTCCAAAACAGGGTTCCGACTACAGCGTGCAGGACGCTCGTGAGAACATCGGGGTTTTCCCTGCCCAGCAGACGAGGTTCCAGAGGACGAAGCCGTCCAATTATTGCGGCGACGGTGGCCATGACGACACCGGTGGCCGCTAGCAGTGGGCCAGTGGTGCGAGCGCGGCTGGGATACGTCACCGACATCTCCTTTAGGGCGAGGTAGGGGGAACTGTAGCCGAGGGTACGGACACGGTCACGACATAGGATGCAAGAACGCTGGGTGTTCGCGACGCGGGATGTCGGGGCTCATCTCATAAGGCTGAAAAGACATCATCTCAGTGAGAATGGGTTCGAGGTTGCTAGCCACGTCGAGCATTGAGGGAATTTCAGCGTCGGGGCCGTGTAGACGCCTCAGTTCCCGCGCCATGCTCGTGACATCGGCGTCAGAAATCCCGCATGGAATGATGTTGTCGAAACCAGCAGTGTCGGGGTCGATATTGAGAGCAAAACCGTGCATAGCTGTCTGGCGCGAGACACGAATGCCTATCGCGCACACTTTTCGCTCTGGGCCGATTCCGTCAGAAGGAAACCAGACGCCGGTTCGCCCCGGCACTCGCCCGGCATGTAACCCGTATTCGGCAACTAAGCGAATGATGGATTCCTCAACCCGGCGCACGTAGTCGACGACACCGATTCCGCGCTGCAAGAAGACAATTGGGTAACCGACGAGTTGGCCTGGGCCATGCCACGTTATTTCGCCGCCTCGATCCACTGGGATGACCGGCGTGCCGTCAAAAGGATAAGCCTCTTGACGGGTACGACGTCCGGCTGTGTAGACGGGATCATGCTCGACGTAAATGACGGTATTGGGACGTTGGTGGGACGACACCTCGGCATGAACTGCGCGCTGATGGTCCCAACATTCGTTGTATTCGGTGCGGGTGGGTGGGTTATCCGCGATTCCTACATACTCGAATTGCAGTCCCGCTGGGTGGTCAACCCAGCCGCGGGGCATCACCCCGTCAACCATCTGCGGGGTATGGGGCTGAGGCGTAGGGGAATCTTGCTGCATCACATCTTGTGATCATAGTGTCGCTGCCGCGATGGGATGCTGTGGTCGCCATGACCGGGGCATTTCGAAGTTTTCCTGCAGCTTTGCCCTGCCCATCGAGTGTGCTCCACATATCGCCAGCGCAGGGCTCTGCGCGGTAGCAGTCTTGTTTTGTGCCATGGCTCTTAGGAGCTAAAGTCCTCAGGTCGTCGGGGGTGTTTTGGAGCCTTCTCGGCCTGTCGTCCCAGGGCATGGGCGAAGAGTAGCCTGCATGAAGATTAGCTGAAGGGAAGTGGATATGGAGGCAGATAAGCCTGCGATGTCGACGCAGCGGCACCCCATGGAGGGCAAGCGGGATATCCCAATTATGGTCGTGTTTGTCTGTATGGGGCTTGTCACGTTGACTCAGCTCTACAGCGTAATCCCGATGTTCAACGACTTCGTGCACGACATGCACATCGGAGAGTCCCTGGCGTTATGGACTCAGACGGGGTATGGCATTGCTTATGCGCTCGCCCTGTTGGCGTGGGGCACCTTGGCTGACAAAGTCGGCCCGACGAAGGTCGTCGTCACGTCGGCAGTGCTCTCAACCCTCGCTGCCGGGCTGGTGGCTGCTGCTCCCACCGGCGGTGCACTCATCGGTTTTCGAGTGGTGCAGGGAGTGGTAGCCGCCAGCTTCAGCCCGGCAGCCTTTGCCATCATCCCCGTCGTCGTCGCTCCCGAGCGACGCAACCTGACGATCACCTTGTTGACCAGTTCATTCCTCGCAGCTGCTTCGCTAGGGCCGGTATTCGCTGGAAGCGTCAAACTCCTCATCGGGTGGCGTGGTGTTTATGTTGTCTCGGCGGTGCTTTTCCTTGCGCTCGGGGTTGTGCTGTACTTCATCATCCCGCCGGTTCGGGGATCGGCGGTCGGTGAGACGAATATCCTCGTCCCGTTCCGGACTGTGTTGAGCAAAGTCCCGGCCGTGCTCCTGTTGCTGGCTACCGTGACGATGCTGAGTACTTTCGTCGGTTTGCTTACCACTTTCCTCCAGTACACCCCGATGTCAGGGGCCGGAAAACAGTGGGTCAGTCTTATCGGGTTGCCAGCTGTCATCCTCGTGCTGCTAGCAAATAGCTGGATTCACCGGGTTTCGGTGACGACTCGCCTTACAGCGTGTGGAGTGGTGTCGGCCCTGGCCAACCTGGGGATACTTGCGACTGACAGCTCGGTGGCATGGGTGGTGCTCATGTTCGTCATTGTGTTCACCGTCGGAATCATCGGGCCTTCCCTGATCGAGGGGATCATGCCCTTCGCTGTGCCCTACGTCGGAGTAGGGACGGCATTATTTACCTTCTTCCTCTTTATCGGCGCGTCGATTGGTCCCCAACTTGCTGGGGTGGCTCAAGGGTTGCCAGGCATGGTCGCCATCGACGTCGGTTTGCAAATCGTCCTCATCGTGCTGTCCTTGATTACTAGTCGTTTCAAGGCTGGCGACCCCGTCATTCTCAGGGTCGGAGGAGACCAATAAGACTGGGATGTTGAGCGGGCACACAGAACGAGGCGGTGAGATACACCGCCTCGTTCGTGTTATGAGTTAACCTTTGGGCTTACCGGGGGAAGGTCAGAACTCCCCAGCGAAATCTCCTTCTTCCAGACGGGCCTTGATGCCCGATAGGAAGCGAGCCGCCACGGCCCCGTCAATGAGACGGTGGTCGTAGGACAGCGAGAGATACATCATGTCGCGGATGGCGATGGTGTCTTCACCGAACTCGTTGGTGACGACGACCGGGCGCTTCACGAGGGCTCCGGTGCCGAGAATGGCAACCTCTGGCTGGTTGACGATTGGGGTGTCGAAGAGGGCACCAGCCGAGCCGTAGTTGGTGATGGTGAAAGTGCCGCCGGACAATTCGTCAGGAGTGACCTTATTGTCCCGAGTACGAGCTGCGAGATCGCCAATCTGGTGGGCCAACCCAGCGATATTGAGGTCACCGGCGTTCTTGATGACCGGAACCAACAGGCCACGCGGGGTGTCAACAGCGATGCCAATGTTCTCAGCAGAGCCGTAGGTGATCGTCCCGGCTTCGGTATCAATGTTCGCGTTGAAGCGCGGATTTTGCTTGAGGGCCTCGACAACCGCCTTCGTGATGAAAGGAAGGTACGACAGGCCGACGCCTTCGCGGGCCTTGAAAGCAGCCTTCTCGGCCTTGCGAATGCGGGAGATGGCGGTCATGTCCACCTCGACGGTGGCAGTCAGCTGAGCCGAGACCTGCAGGGACTCGACCATCCGAGACGCGATGACCTTGCGTAGACGGCTCATCTTCTCGGTGGTGCCGCGCAGGGCAGCAGCCTCGGGGGAAACCTCCTGAGCGGCCTTACGGGCCGACCCGGCCGGCTTCGGAGCCGTCGGGGCAGGGACAGCAGCAGGTGCTGGTGGAGCGGGGGGAATCTCTTCAGACTTGCCGGCTGCGGCCAACACGTCCTGTTTACGAATACGGCCACCAACACCGGTACCGGTGATCGTCGACAGATCGACGTTGTTCTCCCGGGCTAATTTCCGCACCAGCGGGGTGACGTAGACATCGGAGGACGGGTTAGTGGCGCGCGGGGCGATTTCGTTGGTGCCCGCGGGCTTCGGGGCCTCGGCGGGCTTCGGGGCAGCCGGAACCGGAGCCTCCTCGGCAGCGCTCTTTACCGGCTCAGGCTCCGCCTTTTCCGCAGGCTCAGCCGACGGCTTAGCAGGCTCGGGGGCCGACCCGACTGCAGAGGGGTCGCCGATGATGGCTAGGACGGCACCGACCTCGGCGTCCTCGTCTTCGGGAACTTTGATCTCTAGCAGAGTGCCGGAGGCGGGGGAGGGGACTTCGGTATCGACCTTGTCGGTGGACACCTCAAGTAGGGGTTCGTCGGCTTCGACGGTGTCTCCGA
>NZ_VUMG01000004.1 GCF_009696315.1 Cutibacterium porci | reverse complement strand
CTACCGAAACCCACCACCCCAACACCGCGATCGACACACCTCACACCATCGTTGATGCCACTCATACACCAGTAGACGCGTCACTAACCCGCAACATCACCACTCGGCCATCCCTGCGACACACCGAGGAAAGTTTCCGCAGGGGTCGGCTTGAGTGTGTGCAGGATATTCGTGGCTTGGCAGGTGACGTCGGATAGCGTGAGTTTGGAATAGCCGGACCGCAGTTGTGCCTCCGTGATTCCGTGCGCTATTGGATGGGGCGTTGCTTCCCCGGACGAAAAGGTATGTCTGTAGTTGTCGGTTTTGGTGACAGACGCCGCCAAGGAAACCGTTGTACCGCCTGGGAATGCTTCGTGTGCAACTATCGCTCACGGGAATAGCGTGGATTGTACTAGCAAGGTCGGATGTGGTCTCTAGGTTGAGAGGTCCAATACCTGCCATGCTGCCGAGACGGATGGGGGCGACTTAGCCAAGTCTTACACAATGGCGGGGCCGCGCTGTTTATTGGCCATGACCTGGTTGGCTGCGAGAGCTGCCTGGGGTCCCAGCGCCCTAAGCCACGATTCATGCTCCTTTCACATTGTCAGTGAATGCGCCAGTTTGATGTTGATGACATGGCTAGCAGCGTCAGTGAGGCGTTTCTTTCCCGAGGTAGATGTCGCAATTGACATCAACGCTCGAATCATGGGCCTGGCAAGCCCGGGGTCGGCGGTGATAGCTAGATCACCGCCGGCGGAAACGAATTTGCTTGCCCGGTGGCCACCGTCGACTGAGAATACTGATACCGAACTACCCAGGTCGTCAGATACGATAAGCCCTTGATAACCGAAATCTCCACGCAACATGTCTGTCATGATTGTCGATGAGAATAATCCAGGGGTGCCGGGATTAATTCTCGAATAGTACGCAGATGCGACCATAACGGCTTCAGATCCAGCGCCGAGGGCCATCCGGAAGGATTCGAGATACTGGTCGTGACGTGTGGTCTTGCTGTCGGTGATCCCGGCTGACTTGAAGTCAGTGTCCTCGACGATTCGCCCGATACCGGGGAAATGCTTCGTAGTCGAAATGATGCCGGCTTTCCGGTGCCCTGCAATGACGGCAGCCGAGTATTGCCCGCACATGTGTGGATCGGTTCCGAAGCCACGATGATGCTTGGCTATTGGCTTATTGCGTATCCCGAGCTCAGGGTCGATGACGTCTGCTACAGGGGAGAAGATCATATGGACGCCGAGTTTGGCGAGTTGACGAGCACCGGTCGCCACCACTGACGTGACCTTGGCAGGGGACATCCTGGCTAGGGATTCCTGGCTCGGCAAGAGATTGACTCCCGGCACCCGGATGTTTTGGATCTCGCCGCCTTCGTGGTCAGTCGCAACGATGGGCTTGATGCCCTGAGGACTGACACTGTTAACAGTGCTGAGCATGGCCTCAAGCTTGGATCTGCTTGTCCAGTGACCCAGCAGGAAGATTCCGGCTAGGCATTGGGTGTCAATGAGGTTAGCGATGTACTCGGGGGAGTCTGACGGCACCGCACCAATGAGGATGCACTGGCCGGCCCGTTGCTCAAGGGATAACTTCTTGACGATCTTGGCGGCGCGCGGATCCTGACGGATTGGTGTCGGATTGACGGCAGGCGTCGAGGCCTCGGATGGAGTCGGGGTTGGGCTTACGGGTGACGGCGTCGGGGTTGGTGAGGATGCTGCCGGGATGGCAGAAGGAGCCTGTGGCGCAGCGGCCGTGGTGGAAGGTGGCTTCTCGGGTTGGTCGCCTTGTGCAACACATCCGGCCAACGGCGCGCTCAAACCTGTCGCGATGATTGTTCGCCGCCTCATGGCCAAAATTATTTCATAGCTGGGTCGGCTATCCGGACTGTGTGCCGTCTATGCGGGTATGACGAGATATACCTCGAAGTCCTTGCTGCAACAGTCGATATTGTGACCGACAGTATTGCAGGAAAAGCGCCGTGACTTCTCGGCTCCCGGGTCCATCACATCAATGGCGAAGCGGTGGTTTTCTGGCGCAGACCGCACCAGTTCCAGGCACATCTCCACAAGCGTGGATCGACGTCGGGAATGAATTGTGGCGGCTGATCACGGTGCAGGATTCCGGCTGAATCCGGCTGAAACGGGACGTGACTGGCGAGCATCTCGTAGCGAGTGACACCCCATGAGTACAAATCGCTGGCAGCTGTTGACCTCCGACCGACTGCGACTTCGGGAGCTTGATAATAGGGGTGCCAGTGATTTCGCGCGGCCTGTGAAGGCGACCATTTCGGAGGCCCCGAAATGAGTAATCCGCGTTCCGCAGACGTTCACGGGGGCCTCAATGAGGATATTCGCCGGCGTGATGTCGAGATCGAATACCGACGCGGTGAATTGCAGTAAGAGCTTGGCAAATCTCGATTCCCAGACTGGCCGCTGTGCGTTGATCGAGGCGGTGGTCTGGACTTCCGTCGTTGACATCATGGCCACGCCACACTGTGCCAGTCTCGCCCGAGTACATCATCGAGAACATAACGGCTACCGACTCGCTTTGCCGCCGATTCGCCGTTGGCGCCCAGACATGATGCACCCCGATAATCGCACACGCTGTTGCGCCGCAGCGAGGGCTCAGTCTGTCGGTAGTTCAGTTTCGAGGTCGTCGTGATGGGAACGGCGTCGAACGATCGCCCAGGCAATGCCCAGCACGACGAACCATATTGGAGTAGCCAGCAGGGCCTGAAGCGTGTCGTCAGCCTTGGTAAGCAGGACAATGACAAAGACGAAGAAAGCAAGCACGACCCATGGCATGACATGAGCTCCTGGCATCGGGTAGATCGACTCAGCGTGAGCCTGCGGGTTGCGCCGTACGTGGACAATATGGCTGACGAGAATCATGCTCCATACGAAGATGAACAGCACTGCTGAGACAGTTGTGACGAGTGTGAATGCCTCTACGACCGAATCTTTCGCAGCGAGGATGAGAGCGGATCCGATAAGGATGACGGTGCAAAACAGACCCCAGCCGGGAACGCCGTGGCGCGATAGTTTTCCGAAAGCTCGGGACGCCATTCCCTTGTGGGCTAGACCGTAGAGCATGCGAGACGTCGAGTAGACGCCTGAGTTCGCGCTTGATGCCGCCGAGGTAAGGACGACAAAGTTCATGACACCGGCCGCCGCCGTGAATCCGATGAGTCCGAACATTTGGACAAAGGGGGAGGAATCGGTCTGGATGAGATTCCATGGGGTGACACACATCATGGCGAGTAGAGCAGCAACGTAAAACACGAGAACACGAACCGGCACAGCGTTGATGGCTTTCGGCATCGTCTTTCGAGGATTCGCAGTCTCGGCGGAAGTGGTGCCAACTAATTCAATACCGACATAGGCAAAGACCGCGATCTGGAAGCCCCCGAAAAATCCGTTCCAGCCGCGTGGAGCGAAACCCCCGTGGGACCACAGATTCGACACTGATGCTTTGTAGCCATTGGCCGAGGTAAATCCCATGATGACAAGCACAATCGCTACCACAATGAGGATAAGAATAGCGACGATCTTGATAAGCGCGAACCAGAACTCTAGCTCACCGAAAAGCCTTACCGTCAAGAGGTTGAGGGCGAGGAGTACGACGAGCGTCGCCGCGGTAAGAATGAAGGCCCAGGTGTGGTCGTGGGTCCAGAAATTCCAATATGAGGTAATGGCGATGACATCGGCCATGCCTGTGACAACCCAACACAACCAGTACGTCCATCCCAAGAAGAATCCTGCCCACGGGCCAAGGAGGTCAGCGGCAAAGTCTTGAAAAGATTTCCATTGCAGGTTATGCAGTAACAATTCGCCCATGGCGCGCATGACGAAGAAGAGCATGGCGCCGATGACGAAGTAGGCCACCACGATGCTTGGACCGGCGGTGTGGATGGACTTGCCGGAGCCCATAAACAAGCCAGTACCGATGGCGCCGCCAATGGCAATGAGTTGGATGTGCCTATTGCTGAGGCTTCGCCGGAGGCGTTGCTCTGCAGCGGCAGAATTCTGATTCTCCACAGTCATGGGGAGCATTGTGTCCCTCTGAGGGGTCGCGAGTGGTAAAGAATCTCACATTTCACATCGTGGACTCTCCCGGTAGGGTTTTGGACAATGTCGGGTAAAGCGTCGTTTTGCGAGGAGTTAATGACGATGACTACGACACTTGCCCTCACCGGTGCGAACCTACTGACGTGTGATCGTGGCGGTACTGTGCTGACGGATCATACGGTGCTTGTCGGCGAGAACGGCTCAATCACGGCCGTGGGACCGAGCCACGAGCTCGTCGATCGAGCGGCATCAGTACAGCGGCAGATCGACTGTGCTGGGAAGTGGGTCATGCCCGGGCTCATCAACGCTCACGCCCACGTCATGGCTGATGGTCGGCCACTGCCTCAGGCGCTCATGATTCCGCCTGCAGCGCGTGCCATCGTAGCGTTCTGGAAGACACCGTTGGGGCGTCCCATGTTGCGGGAGCGTGCGCGTGGATTCGTGGAATGTGAACTCAACTCGGGCGTGACGACGATGCGTTGCCTCGGCGAATACGACAACGAGGCCATCACGCTGGGGCGAGACAGCGAAAGGAGGACATGGCTAGGGCCGAGAATGACGGCGTCGGGGCCGCTGTTAGCTACGACGGGTGGCCATGGGTCTGAGTTTGGACTCGCCCGAATCGTTGATGCGCCGTGGGAGGGGCGCAAGGCGGTACGCCAAAACCTGCGTTTGGGAGCAACCTCGATCAAAATTGCCGCAACGGGTGGTGTCACTGACGCCAAGGTCGTGGGTGAGGCTGGGCGGCCTCAGATGACTGTTGAGGAAATGACAGCGATTTGCGATGAGGCTCACTCGGCAGGGGTGCTTGTCGCTGCCCACGCCCAGAGTCCCGAGGGAGTGTTGCGGTCGCTCAAAGCCGGCGTCGACACCATCGAACACGGCTCGGCGATGACAGACGAGATTGTTGAGCTGTTCCACGACAATCCGAAGTCGTTGCGTGGGTGGTCAGCACTTGACGCGACGCTGTTGGCAGCGGTGCCACTTGTCGAAATTGATACGGAGATCACCGGGGCCAGCGAGGTCGTCAGGGAGAATGCTCGGATCGTCGTAGATTCAATGACCCAAGGTATTCGCGATGCAATCAAGAACGACGTGGTGCTTGGGTCGGGTATGGATTCGTCGATGACGTTCACGCCGCATTACGCCATGTGGCGTGAGCTCGATTTGGTGGTGTCGCGAGCGGGATTGTCGACCGCCAGGGCGTTGGAGGCCGTGACGAGGGTTAATGCCAGAATGCTTGGCCTGGACTCTGTCACGGGTGCGATTGAACCGGGTCTGTCCGCCGACCTGCTGGTGTTGGGAGCTAATCCTCTCGATAACCTGCGTGCCCTGGAAGGGGTTGAGAAGGTGATAACCCGAGGTGACGTCATCGACTCACCGACGGTCGAAAGATTTGGAGAAATCGACGAGCTGTTGGACACACTACGCAGCTGACGACAAACCGTGAGGGGCGAAGAACCGTCTTCCCACTCAACTCAGGGTGGCTAACGGGACTTGAACCCGCGACCCCCTGGACCACAACCAGGTGCTCTACCGACTGAGCTATAGCCACCACGTGCCTGTGTCAGGCAACCAGTGAAGGGTACCGAGTTCTGGAGCGAGAATGCAACTTCGGCGTTCCCGCTCCCCGGCGTCAGTCCCTGCCAGCCCCGGTGAGGAGGCCCTGATATTTGGCTGCGATCTCGTCACAACGGGTGGCCTCTGGGCCGGGGGAAGCAACCATGAGCGCCTCGCGCCAATACATGAGCTCCTCGATGGATTCCTCGATGTCAGTTAACGCTCGGTGGTGACCTTGTTTTTCCGGGGAGTGCCCGAAAGCGCGCGGATACCAGCGTCGTGCCAATTCCTTGATAGAGGAGACATCGACATTGCGGTAGTGCACGTAGGACTCGACTTCCGGCATGTCCTTGGCTAGGAAAGAGCGGTCGGTGCCGATGGTGTTGCCAGCTAACGGTGCTTTGCCAGCCTGCGGGACATAACTGCGAATGTAGTCGAGCACCTGTTCCTGGGCTTGTGCCATCGTCAGTCCGTTGTCCAATTCTTCAAGGAGGCCGGACCTGGTGTGCATATCGCGCACGAAGTCGTTCATGTGCTCGAGCCACTGTGGTTCGGGCTTAATGATGACGTCTACCCCCTCACCTTGGACGTTGAGCTGCCCATCGGTGACCAGTGCGGCCACCTCAATGAGCCCGTCATGGGCCAAGTCGAGCCCGGTCATCTCGCAATCGATCCACACCAACATGTCTCTCACAGCAACACAGCCTAGTTGGTGGCTGTGACAGGTCACTGGTGAGGATGGTGGTCGTCACCGTGTGCCGCGCGGCACCCAACGCCCCATCCAGTAGCTGCCGACCAGGCCAATAATCGACATCACGATGCTGGCTGCCGAGAGCGGCCACGCCAGGGTGACGAGGGTGACGACGATTGGCCCCATCGCTGAGCCCGTGTCGGAGAGGAGTCGCCACGCTGCTAGGAACTGAGGGCGTCCGACGTCGGGAGACGCGTCGGATCCTAGCGTCATGACGATGCCGGAACTCGCGCCGTTCCCAATGCCGATGATGAGGGCGACGATGCCGATCGTCACCGTTGTGTGGGCCAGCGGCAATGTGAGAAGTGCGACGGCCTGGATGAATATTGACGGCACGGCGACCCACCAGCGTCCGAATTTGTCCATCAGGGCTCCGCCAGGCAGAAAGAGAAGGACATCGGCGGCCATCGACCAGGCGTAGATGAGATCTGTGGTGGCTGGGGTTAAGCCGTTGGCGTGGCACCACAGTGGCAGCAGGGAACGCCGCGCCGATCTGACGACCATGAGGGCCGTCACTCCCAGTCCCGTCGTCCATAGAACTCTGGAGTTTTGTGTAGCGATCGTCCACGTCGAGATCTTGGTGGGGGCATCCGCGACGGCAGTTTGCGGGGTATCGACTGGGGGAAGGTCAGGCATGACAGTGGTCACGGCAGCCGCAAAGATACTGGCGATGGATGCAAAGCCGTATGCCCACGACATCGAAGCTGCGCGAAGAATCCACGCTCCCGCCATTGGGCCGACGAACCACCCCACTCGGAACACCCCACCGAGGGTTGACAACGCTCGAGCCCGGTATCGGTATGGGATCGCCACCGTCAAATAATTCTGTCGCGCAATGCCGTACACGGCACCAGCCATGCCATTGACGAGGACGGCTGCGGCCAGCAGGCCAAGGTGGTGCACCAACCCCATAGACACAAGGGCAACGGCGTCGATGAGCATGGCCATCACGAGGGACCACTTCTCACCGATCCTTGTCACGAGCCACCCGGCAGGCACATCGCCGATAATCTGGCCGATACCGACGAGTGCGGCGATGGCGGCAGCCAGAGCTGCTGACGCCCCAATGTGTACCGCGGTGAGTGGGATGAGCGGAATCACAGCTCCGTAGCCCAAGGAGGACATCAGCGTCGGTAGGTAGGCCGAAACGATGATCGACGACCACTTCACCGGTGGAGTGGGAGGATCTGTGCGCGTCGAATCAGTCACGCAGAAAGGTTAAGACGTTGAACACGTGCCTACTTTGTTGGGCTGACTGGGTCATCAAGGCCTTACCCGGATAAGATGTCGAATATGGCCCGGTAGCTCAGCGGATAGAGCAGCAGCCTTCTAATCTGTCGCGCGTGGGTTCGATTCCCACCCGGGCCGCCATATGTTCTTCGCATGTTCGACCGTCCGAGGGTGCGACGCATCGAAAAGTGTCCCGGACGGCCGGTAGTCTTTCACTCATGTCGTACGTTGCCCCCACGCCCGTTGTGCGTCGTCCCTGGTGGCAGCGTCTGTTGCGTAACCCGTGGTTCTGGGTGTTGTTCGCACTGGTGCTGATTTCTGCGGCCTGCCTCATTCATACCTACGTCGTTGTGCATGCGGATACTGAGATCGAGCAGAATGGCCAGAAGGGCGTCATCCCTGGTATCACCAATCAGTCCTTGAAGTTGGGCCTGCATTATGCGTGGCCGACGGCTGCCGTGTGGTCAGCGATCTTTATATGTGTTGATCGGTTCAGAACCCGGCACCTGCACGTATGGTTTCTGTGCTTTTGTTGGGGAGCATGCGTGGCGACCTGGGTCAGTATGCATCTGAACACGTGGATGGCTGGGATGTTGTCAGTGGCCGGCGGGGTTGATCCAGCATCGGGTGCCGGTCCCGCCGTGTATTCGGCCCCCTTTGTCGAAGAATCCTGTAAGGCGTTCGTGCTGTTCGCATTGGCCGTTGCTACCGGGCGGCGGATGACCTCGGTAGTTCAGACGGTGAGCGCAGCCGGTCTTTCGGCAATTGGCTTTGCGTTCGTCGAGAACATCATGTACTACGCCCGTGCCGACAACTATGCCCGAGTGACGGCTTCAGCTGGGGATCCAAAACAAGCGTTGATGGAGCTCGTGTTGTTGCGGGGGGTCTACACGTCTTTTGGCCATCCGCTGTTCACGAGCATGACGGGTATTGGCCTGGCTCTTGGACTGAGATCACGCAGTCGGCTTGTGAGGATCTTTGCTCCGACAACGGGGTTCGTTATGGCCGTCGTGGGTCACATGCTTTTCAACGGGTTCTCTTCAGTGTTGCCGATGCAGGCTCTCAAAAAGTTGTGGTTCGTAGCCCTCGGCGTCGTCGCCTCCGTGGTGGTTTTCATCGTTATCCGCACGGTGCGGGAAGGCAAGATGATCCGGCACCGGCTAGGGGATTACGTCAAGGCTGGATGGCTGCCGGCCTCCGACGCGGACACGTTGTCGGCTCTGCGGCGTCGTCAGTGGGCGACGTTGGTGGCAGTCAGTCAGGGGCCGCGCCGATGGTGGCGTACGTTGGAATTCCTGCGCGTGGGGACCGATCTTGCGTACCTGCGTGACGCGGTCGTCCGTGGCCTGGATGATGACCCTGGCCCGCGTCAGATCCAGCTCATTAATCGCATGAACGTGCTGCGTCCGATGGCCGTCACGGTCGCTCGAGGTGCCAAGCTGTCAAAGCCGAGACTGCCTAACATCCTGAGGAGGCGTCGCAACCGGCCGGTCAATCATGAGTTGCAGTGGGCACCGCCACAGGCCTGACAAGTGACCAGGAAGGATCACGATGAATACCGAGCAGATGCTGCTGTCATTGACTGATCTGCGAGACAACCTGCGTCAGGCGCAATTTCCGCTGGATTTACCCGAGGCCATGACCCAGGCTGGGCTGGCGCGGCGCATTGCTCACCAGCTCAATGACTATATTTTGCCGCGGCTAGAGACGATTGATGCGCCTCTTTTGGCAGTAGTAGGAGGGTCGACCGGCGCGGGCAAGTCAACCCTGGTGAATTCCTTGGTTGGCCGGGTGGTGACACAACCAGGTGTTATCCGTCCGACGACAACGTCACCTGTTCTCGTCCACCACCCTGACGATGCATTGTGGTTCGACGGCGACCGAGTGTTGCCTACCCTGGTTCGCTCCCGGGTAGCCAGCAATGATGCCTCTAGCTTGCAACTGGTTGCAGAGCCGCGGATTCCGCGAGGGTTGGCCATCCTTGATGCCCCAGACATTGATTCTGTCGTAGCGCGCAACCGCGATCTGGCGGCTCAGTTGCTCCAGGCCGCAGACCTGTGGGTTTTTGTCACCTCGGCCGCTCGCTACGCTGACGCGGTGCCGTGGGATTTCCTCAATGACGCCCAGGAGAGGCACGCGTCGGTCGCGGTGGTGTGTGATCGTGTTCCGACGGAGGCCATGAGAGAGGTTCCGGCGGATCTCGGCCGACTGATGACGGAGCGTGGTCTTGCTGATTCTCCACTGTTCGCCATTCCGGAAACCAGGACAGATGCTGAGGGTTTGCTTCCTGTGCAAGCCATTGCCCCTGTGAGGTTTTTCTTGTCGAGCTTGGCTCAAGACCAGCAGAAGCGACGCGATGTCATTGCGTCGACGTTGTCCGGGGCGATCGGTTCGGTCTGTGAGCGATCGTTGTATGTCGCTGGCGGTTTGGACGCGCAGAAGGAGGCAATGTCACGGCTATACCAGGATGCTCAGTCGATCATGACTGAATCGTCACGATCGATTGCGGCCCAGTCTGCTGACGGCACTCTTTTGCGCGGCGAGGTCATTGCTCGGTGGCACGAATTCGTCGGAACTGGCGAGTTTATGCGCGCTATGGAGGCCAAGATTTCTTGGTTCCGCGATCGGGTAGTGCAGGTTTTCACGGGGACGCCACCACAAGCTGAGAAGGTCAGCGTGGCCATGGAATCTGGCCTGGAAAGTCTCATCATTGCTGAGGTCCAAGCTGGGTGTGAGCGGATTGAGTCTGTGTGGCGAGCCGATCCGGTTGGTCGCAGTCTCCTGGAGGCAGGTGACGAGGACGTGTCCCGACCGTCGCAGGAGTTTAACGAGGCTGTCCCTCGGATGGTGAGGGATTGGCAGGGCGACGTCATGGAACTTGTCGCCGGGGAAGGCATGAACAAACGCTCCAAGGCTCGTTTCATGGCTTTTGGGGTCAATGGTGTTTCAGTTGCACTGATGCTTGTTGTGTTCGCTCATACCGGTGGATTGTCGGGGGCCGAAGCTGGGATTGCGGGGGGATCAGCGATCGTCGCCCAGCGTCTCCTGGAGGCTCTCTTTGGTGACGACGCGGTGCGACGCCTCGCGAAGGTTGCGAAAGGCCAGCTTGACGCGCGTGTTGACGGTTTGCTCGCCAGCGAGATGGCGCGTTACCAGGCGATTCTCGATGCTTTGGGAGTCGACCCCGATGTCCCAGCCCGTGTTCGCGCGTCGATCGCGGAGGTTCGTCGAGCCCAAGATGAGCCAGAGCCTCCCAGCGACAACGCGGCGATCCGGATTCGCCATCGGCAACCTGAAGTCGAGGCGTCCCACGCTGCTGACATGGGGCAGTTGCGAGCGGGCATGCCGGTCCTTGATGCTGAGGTCGTCGAACCGGCCGTCACATTGGACCCCGAGCCTCGTCAGGAGGACCGATGAGGCGGCGTCGCGTCGATCTTTCGCAGCGTATCGACCTGCTCACTGAGGCGGTGAACCTGTCTGAGGGGATCGTCCCTGACGATGTTGCGGCTCGTGCTCGTGCCGTTGTGACACGGGCGGATCAGCGTTGTCGAATTGGCGGAGACCACACCGTCGTTGCTCTTGCTGGCGCAACGGGGTCGGGAAAATCGTCGACCTTTAATGCCTTGGCAGGTGCGCAATTGGCCGATCCTGGAGTGAGGCGTCCGACGACGTCGAAGGCGACTGCCGCGGTGTGGGGGACGCAATCAGCGCAGACTCTGCTGGACTGGCTCGACGTTCCTCGTCGTCACCACATGGGTAGTGAGGACCCTCTCGATGGCTTGGTACTGCTTGACCTGCCGGACCACGACTCGGTGCGTACAGAGCATCGCCTCGAGGTAGATCGTCTTGTCGAGATGGTCGACATGATCGTGTGGGTAGTCGACCCACAGAAATATGCTGATGCCGCTTTGCATACCCGTTATTTGGCGCCGTTGGCTCGCCACGCTGAGGTTATGACGGTGGTTCTCAACCAGGTTGATCGGCTTGACGAGGAGCAGCGAAAAAGCTGCCTGCGTGATCTTCGCCGGTTGCTGGACTCCGAAGGCTTGGACAAGGCCAAGATCATGGCGATGTCAGCGAGGACTGGTGAGGGCGTGGAAAATATGCGCGCGGTGTTAGCCCATACTGTGCGTGCTAAGAAAGCCCAAGCCGCCCGGCTGCATGCTGATCTCGACGATGTGTTGCAATACCTGAGCGAGGCAACGGGAGATGTGGCGGGTCACGTGAGTCACGATTGCGTCGATCACTTGATTGAGGTGCTGTGCCTTGCTGGCGGTGTCGAACCAGTCGTTGAAGCGACTCGGGATGCCTATCGCAGGAGGGGGCATCGAGCTACCGGTTGGCCGGTGACGGCATGGATGTCAAGGCTCCGTCCCGACCCGCTACACCGCTTACATTTGGACGTGACGTCTCAGCGGAAGAAGGCGCTGAAAAGCGGCATAGAACCTACCGACGTGCAGCGTAGTGCGCTGACTGCGCGAGTCGGTGTCGCCGAGGCTAAGGTCGATACAGCAGTGCGATCGTTGGCCTTGGATGCGGCTGAGGGTCTTCCGCGTTCCTGGGCTGACGCAGTGCGCGCGGCATCTCTGTCTCACCGCAAGGACCTTCCCGACGACATCGATCGAGCTGTGGTTTCCACCGATTTGGGAGTACACCGCGGTACCGGCTGGTGGAAGCTCGTGACAGTAGTGCAGTGGGTCCTCGTGATCGTTGTGGTCGCTGGGCTGGCATGGCTCGCCGCTGATGCCGTGAGTGCATACATGCAGGTGCGGCTTCCGCCGGTGAGATGGCATCATTTCCCGGTACCGACTCTTATGGTTGCGGGCGGAATCGTCGCGGGAATCATGGTTTCTATGCTGTGTCAGGTCGGTGTGCAGGTGGGTGCCCGAGCTGCCGCTCGTTATGCCAGATCTGAATTGCGGGCCAACCTCGCCGACGTCGCATGGCAGTCGGTTGTCGATCCAGTGAATGCCGAGCTCGATCACCACGACGAGGTTGTGAGACTTCTAGCGAAGGCGTCTTGAGCGCCGTTATCCACAGGCGGCGATGTCACCTCGCGGTTATCCACAGATGCGATATTGCCTGGTGGATTCCGGGAACTGTGCCGATAACCGTATGTGAGTGAAAGGAGCTCACAGATGGACGCAAACGTGTCATTCACCGGGAACCTCGGAACCGACGTCGAGATGAAGACCGCAGAGGGCTGGCGCGGGGCCCGGTTTCGGGTTGCCCATACCCCGCGTGTCATGCGGCAGGGAGAGTGGGTTGATGGGACGACGACGTGGATGTCAGTGCATGTCTATGGCCGACTCGCTGACAACTGCCATGTTTCCCTGCGCAAAGGGGACCCGGTGATGGTGACCGGGCGGCTCCGCACCCGCAGCTGGATCGACGATGAGGGCTCCCACGAGCAGCTCATTGTTGTTGCGCACAACGTTGGACCGGATCTCTCTCGGTTGCCGGCTGTGTGTCGTCGGCCTGAGAAACGTGCTGACGCGCCGCTCGGTGATGACCGGATGATGCCTCGCCACGATTCTCCTGGTGAGGTCGATGAGGACGTCGAGGTGGTTGACGACGATGTCGAGCTGGTTGGTTCCTGAGATTGGTAACAGCCGATGAGGGAATGAGTTGGTGGCGGGAGTCGTTATGACGGCTGGCATACTGTGCAGCGGTCGGTAAAGTACCGACCGCCCCGTTCTTGCAGATCCTGGAGGAGTGCCGATGGCCGAGTTCATCTACACCATGCACAACGTCCGAAAAGCGGTGGGTGACAAAGTTATCCTTGACAATGTCACGCTATCGTTTTTTCCGGGCGCCAAGATTGGTGTTGTCGGACCAAACGGCGCTGGTAAATCCACGATGCTCAAGCTCATGGCTGGGCTCGATAAGCCGAATAATGGTGATGCCAACCTCGCTAAGGGTGCCACTGTCGGAATTTTGCTCCAGGAGCCCCCGCTCACCGAGGGTAAGACCGTTCGGGAGAATGTTGAAGAGGCTGTTGGTGACGTCAAGGCTAAGCTGGCGCGGTTTGAGGAAGTCTCTGCGGAGATGGCCAACCCCGACGCCGACTTTGATGCCTTGATGGCCGAGATGGGTGAGCTGCAGACGGAACTGGATAACGCCAATGCGTGGGACATCGACACCCGCCTTGAGCAAGCTATGGACGCCCTGCAGTGCCCTCCCGGCGACACTCCTGTAGAGGTGCTGTCAGGTGGTGAACGTCGTCGTGTTGCCTTGTGCAAGTTGTTGATCGAACAGCCTGATTTGCTTCTTCTCGACGAGCCCACCAACCACCTGGATGCCGAGTCCGTGAACTGGCTTGAGGGTCACCTTAAGTCTTACCCGGGAGCCGTGTTGGCCGTCACCCACGACCGCTACTTCCTTGACCACGTCGCTGAGTGGATCTGCGAGGTTGATCGTGGCCAGCTGCACCCATACGAGGGTAACTACTCGACGTACCTGGACACCAAGCGCAAGCGTTTGCAGATCGAGGGCAAGAAGGACGCCAAGCGCGCCAAGATCCTCGAAAAAGAGTTGGAATGGGTGCGTTCCTCACCCAAGGCCCGTCAAGCTAAGAACAAGGCCCGCCTGGCCCGCTATGAGGAGTTGGCCGCTGAGGCTGAGCGCAGCCGCAAGATCGACACCGCTGAAATCAATATCCCGCCGGGGCCGCGTCTAGGCAACGTTGTGCTGGAGGCTGACCATTTGTCTAAGGGATTCGGTGAACGCGTCCTCATCAAGGATCTGTCATTTACCTTGCCACGAGCCGGCATTGTCGGTGTTATCGGCCCAAACGGGGTCGGCAAGACAACCCTGTTCAAGACCCTCGTTGGGCTGGAGAAAGCTGATTCGGGTTCCCTCAAGGTCGGTGAGACCGTCAGTTTCTCTTACGTCGACCAGAACCGTACCGGGATTGATCCGGAAAAGAACGTTTGGGAAGTCGTCTCCGATGGGCTGGACTACATCAAGGTCGCGAACTTTGAAGAACCTTCGCGGGCCTATGTTGCCAGCTTCGGGTTCAAAGGCCCAGATCAGCAGAAGAAATCTGGGGTGCTCTCCGGTGGTGAACGCAACCGGTTGAACCTCGCTCTTACCCTCAAGCAGGGTGGAAATGTTTTGCTCCTCGACGAGCCGACGAATGACCTTGACGTTGAGACCCTTTCGAGCCTTGAAGACGCCCTGCTGGAGTTCCCTGGTTGTGCTGTGGTGGTCTCCCACGACCGCTGGTTCCTAGACCGCATTGCAACCCACATCCTGGCATGGGAAGGCGAGGATGAAGATGGCGTGCCGCGCTGGTTCTGGTTCGAGGGTAACTTCGCTGACTATGAGGCTAATAAAATCGAGCGCCTTGGCCCCGACGCCGCGAGGCCACATGCGTCGAAGCATCGCCGTTTGACGCGCGACTGAGTGACGTGCATGAATCGGCCCCGGTCTGGGATCGGGGCCGACGTGGTTGACGCTACGAGGTGATCGCCGCACCTGCCGAGCCGTCGACTGGGGAGCCCGCGACATTGTCGGGCAAATGTGAGGCGAACAGTTCCGAGAGGGTCAGTGCCCGGCGTCCGGCCAGATCCGAGGTTTGACGTCGGCATGAGAACCCATCGGCGAGGATGATGGCGTGTGGGCCAGCTTCCTCGATGGCTGGTAGCAGGTTCTGCTGGGCAACGGTCACTGAAAAATCGTAGTGGCCATTCTCAACTCCGAAATTTCCGGCATAGCCGCAGCATCCGCTGACCACCGTGACAGTCGCCCCGGCTGCTTCGAGGAGACGCTTATCTGGGCCGAACCCAAGAATCGACGCGTGGTGGCAATGAGGTTGCGCGACGATGGTGTGGCCTGTTAGAGACGGTGGGGTCCAGTTGGCTGCCTCCAGCATTTCTGCGACGGTGTGCATGTTTCGGGCGACCCGGTGAACGCGTGAGTCATCTGGAAGAAGGCGTAGGGCGTCATCGCGCCAGACGGTAGTGCACGATGGTTCCAATCCGACGACTGGGACGTGGGCGTCGGATAGCGGAGCAAGGACGTCCAGTCCAGCGCGAAGTCGACGGCGAGCACCGTCGAGCTGTCCGGTGGTGATCCACGTCAATCCGCAGCAAACGTCGTCGGCAAGGACTCGGGGACGATAACCGGCGTCGGCAAGCACGGCGACGACCGCCGAAAGATCTGACCCTTCGAGCATGTCGGAGAAAGAATCCACCCAGATCACAACGTCGCCTCTGTCCCCGTTGCGGCGAGTCCCGGAGCCCGAGTTGGTGCTCGTGGTAGACGACGGAGCCATGTCCTGATTCGCCGCGATATGTCTAGCTGAGGCCGCGTGCGAGCTGGCCAATCTGGCCGAAGGCTGGAAGCGGGGGAGGGGACGACGCTGGTCCACTCCGGCAACCCACCGAGCGAGGCGTGCAAAGGCAGGCACGGACAGCACCGCGTTGGCCAGGGACGGCGCCCCCGGAATCCGATTGAGCATGCGCTCCCAGCGAGGAAGCAGACCCATCGTCAGGTGAGAGCGGGGACGTAACCGGTGTCGGTACTTTTCGTCAAGAACGGTGCTGCGATAGCTAGCCATGTCGATCCCCGTGGGGCAGTCTCGGGCGCATCCTTTGCACGCCATGCACAGATCGAGCGCCCGTTCTACCTCGGGAGAGTCCCAGCCATGAATGAGAGTGCCGTTGACCATTTCTTTGAGCACACTGGCTCGGCCACGCGTGGAGTCGACCTCCAAGCCAGATGCCTGATACGAAGGGCACATCACTGCGCCAGGAGCGGTGTGAGCTATGCATTTTCCCACCCCGGTACACCGGTGGACGGCGGCGGCGAATTCGGGGTGGGTAATGGTAATGGGGGACAGCGCGGACTCATGGGCCCTAATATCGGCCTCCACCGGTGCAGGGTCGACCAGAATTCCTGGGTTAAACAGATTGTCTGGGTCGAAGATGGCCTTGACCTGAGAAAACAGTCTGACAGCGTCGGGTGAATACATTGAATCCAGCAAGGCAGACCGAGCTCGACCATCACCGTGTTCCCCAGAGACAGATCCGCCATATCGGGCCACGAGGTGAGCGGCCTCAGCCACGAAGGCGCGGTAGCGCTGTGGCCCATCAGGCTGATCTAGTGGAAAGTCGATGCGACAGTGCAGGCATCCTTCCCCGAAATGCCCATATGGCAGGCCATGCAGACCATGATCGTCAAGCAGGGCCTCAAAGTCGCGCAGGTAGGCGCCGAGATCGCGTGCCGGTACAGCCGAGTCCTCCCAGCCTGCCCAGGCTGGCTTGTCGAGACTGATCCCAGCCAGGCCGGCACCGTCGGCACGGATTTTCCAGAGGGCTCCGGCCTGGCCCGGATGGGAGACAACCCACCCCTCTAGGCAGCCACTGGCGGCAACCATCGCTTGGGCTCGTGACGTGACCTCGGCGTCCTCCTCGCCGCGAAGCTCCACGAACATCCAGCCGTCGCCACGGGGAAGATCAGGGACGGGCCGGCCTGCTCGCGAGACCACGTCGACGATTCGGCGGCCAAAACCTTCACATGCAACCGGGGCGAAAGGTAGCAGGGCGGTAACGGCGTCAGCGGCCTCAGGCATCGACGGGTATCCCAGCGCTACCGTCACGCTGACGGGAGCTTCGTGAACTAGCTGCACGGTGGCTCGCGTCACGATACCCAGTGTGGCCTCCGTGCCGGCGATGAAGGCGGGGAAGTTGCGACCACGTTCTGGCAGTAGCCATTCCATGGAGTACCCGGAGACTTGACGAGAGAAGGTCGCGAACTCGGTCCTAATCGTTGCGAGGTTCGCGTCCGCCAGGTCTGTCAGGCGCTGGGCGAAAGGCGCGGCGAGATCTCCACGGCGCAAGGTCGTCAGATGGCCATCGGCGGTCAGCAGGTCGAGGTCAACGATATTGTCGCCAGTGCGGCCATACCCCAGTGCCCGCGGTCCGCACGCGTTATTGCCAATCATTCCTCCGATGGTGCATCGGGTCGATGTGGAAGGGTCTGGGCCGAAGCGCAACTGGTGGTCGGCTCCGGCGTGGCGCAACCAATCTTGGACGACGCCGGGCTCGACGACGGCGGTGCGAGTGTGAGGATCGAGGGACAGTATGTGGTTGAGGTGGGCGGATGTGTCGATGATCAGTCCGGTTCCTACCGCGTTGCCAGCACAGGTCGTACCGGCTCCTCGCGTGGTGATGGGCAGGCCTACCTGATGTGCGGCTATGACAAGGGCAGACAGCTCGTCGGTGCTGCGGGGATGGCAGACAGCAGTGGGGACGACGCGATAGATCGAGGCGTCTGAGGAATAAAGGGCGCGCGCCAGTCGGGAATCGTCGAGGATCTCCATGGCAGAGGCGTCGAGCCTTTTTAGCGTTGCTCGGAAGTCCTGGAGAATGTCCGTTGTGGCCGTCATGGCCTCAGTCTGGCACGGAAAGAATCGCTGTCATGGCCCGTCCCACGGCTGCGAAGTCTTGAGGGTCGACCGGGTCGATGAAAATGTGGCGAACTGCACGGGCATAGTGGGGAGTGACCTCACGCAGCTGGTCGATCCCAGCGGGGGTCAGCCGAGCTACCACCCCGCGACGATCCCGACCATCGGGCTCCCTCGTGACGAATCCGCGATCCTCTAGTCGCTCAATAGCGTGGGTGAGTCGGGACTTCGACTGACGCACTTGGGCGGCCAGTACAGACATCCGTACCGCGTCGTCAGCCTCCGAGAGGGTGACAAGGATCTCGTATTCGCACACGTCGAGGCCGTCACGTCGCAGGTCTGCCACGAGGTGCGATGTGATGTGCGCTGACGCGAGAAGCCACTCCCGCCAGACGCGTTGTTGCTCGATACTCAACCAAGGCTCCGCAGCCGAGTTTTCTACCCGAGACTCGGTATCGTTACCGGCATCATTGGCATTCCCACGAATGCTGCCTCGAGAGCCGCCCTGTGACATGATCTTCATGGTACCCGTGGCGCGACCTGCTCCTGTCGACAACCGCCCATCACTGACACCGGGAGTTGTGGAGACTAGCCAATGACACATGCAATAGCGTGGCAGAAGTCATTTTTGACTGAGGAGAGGGTGAGTTCATGAGCCGTATCAATGACGAGGAGTCTCTTGCGCTGCAGAAGAAGCTCCTTGCGGCCTCGGCAAAGAACTTCGCGGCGTTACTTGATCGTCAGGCAGATGCTCATCCCAACCGCATCGCATTCCTGACGCCTTCGGGGCCCGACGATGAGCCCAATACCTGGCTTCCCATGACGTTTGCCGAGTTTCGGCGCCAGGCCCATGAGGTTGCCGCCGGCCTCATGGAATTTGGTCTTCCCCGTGAAGGGCGCGTCGCGTTACTGTCAGGAACCCGCACAGAGTGGATCATCGCCGATATGGCGATATCGTGCGCAGGCGGGGCTACCACGACGATTTACCCGAATTCTGGGCCAGAAGAAGCCAGTTTTATTCTGGTTGACTCAGAGTCATCCATTCTTTTCGTCGATTCCACGGCCCAGGTCGCCAAAATTCAGGGTCGTCCCGACGTTGATGCGGTTGTACGTCACATCATTAGCTTTGTTGACGATTCCGAGCAGACCGGCGTCAGTGATGACCGACTTATCACCATGGCCGAGGTCATTGCTCGTGGACGGCAGCGTCTGGCCGCAGAGCCAGATCTTGTCCGCCGCATGATCGACTCCATTCAACCTGACGACCTGTGTACTCTCATTTACACCTCAGGCACCACAGGCACCCCCAAGGGAGTTGAACTCACCCACCAGGCTTGGACCTATATGGGCCAAGCCTGGAAGACGGGCCTATATATGCTCCGAGGCGGGGATATCCATTTGCTGTGGTTGCCACTGTCTCACGCTTTCGGCAAATGCCTCATTGCGATTTGTTTAGAGATTGGCATTACCCAAGCCATCGAGCCGCGCATCCCGAGGCTAGCTCGTAGCCTTGCTGAGGTTAAACCCCGTGTCATGTGTGGTGTTCCCCGTATCTTTGAGAAGATCCGTGCTGGAGTGATGACGGCCTACCCGCAAGGACGTCTGATGAGCCAGGTGTCGCGGTGGGCCTTTGCGTCCGGTCGTGATGCTCAGCGCTACCGCCGCGCCGGTGACCGGTTGCCGGTCACGTTGGCCGCTAGGCTCAAGATTGCTGATGCCCTGGTTTTCTCTACTTTGCGCCGCAAACTTGGTGGGGTCGAGTTCATGATTTGTGGTGGCGCTAAGCTTTCTGAACAGGTGCAGCAGTGGTTTTTCTCGGCGGGTATTCCCATCGTCGAGGGATATGGGGCTACCGAGATCGGAGCGGTTTCTTTCTTTAGCGGCCCTAATGCTATCCGCTCGGGAACGGTTGGGCCTGTCGCGCCGGGATGCTTGGCAAAGATTGCAGACGACGGTGAGGTCCTAGTTTCTGGGCCGATCGTTGCTCGTGGCTACCATAATTTGCCCGAAAAGACCGCAGCCGCATTTACCGATGGTTGGTTCCATACGGGTGACATTGGTGAATTCGATGAGGAAAATTATCTGCGCATCACTGATCGCAAACGGGATCTTTTCAAAACTTCAGGTGGCAAATATGTTGCCCCACAGAAGGTTGAGGCCACTCTCATGGCCAATTGCCCGTACCTATCCAATGCTGTCGTCCTCGGTGAAGGACACAAGTACGCTGTTGCTCTGCTCACCCTCGATAAAGACGCGCTCATGACGTGGGGCAAGAGGCATGGCAGAGCTGACGCCAGTTACGCTGAGCTTACGGCAGACCCACGTGTGCGTCGCAGTATTCAATGGTACGTCGATCGCGCTAATTCACGACTTGAGCGGTGGGAGACCGTGAAGAGATTTGCCATTCTTGACCATGATCTCACCGAGGATTCTCACTCAGTGACGACCAGCCTCAAGGTGCGTCGTGGGGTCGTGGCTGACACATATGCGTATCTCCTTGACGAAATGTTTGCCGACGAAAATGATCAGCCAGGCGCAGCAAAGGGAAGCGTAAAGTAATGACGGGAGCTGTCGTCGTCGATATCCCATTGCGCTGGTCGGATATGGATGCCCAGGGACACGTCAATAACGTTCGTATTAGTGAGCTTGTTCAGGAATCACGCAATCAAGCCTTTTACACCAATGGTGCCCAGGAAATGCTTGACACCGGGATCGTCGTCGTCAGCCAAGATGTGGAGTTTTTAGCCTCCTTTGTGGTTGACGGTAGCCCCTTGCGTGTGGCCGTGGGGTGCTCCCAGCTTGGCGCGGCACGGACCGTCCTCGACTATCGCGCTTGGCATCACGACGTCGAGGTCGCTCGCGCGCGGGGACTCATCTGCCCCTTTGATTTCGACGCTGGTCGGCCCCGACGCCTCACCGATGGGGAACGTGGTGCGTTCGAGTCGATGACGGTTGAGCCGCAGCAATGGAAGCCCCTCACGGTGGTGGACGTGTCCGAGACTGGCGACATTGTCGAGGTGCCCATCCGGTGGTCTGATGTCGATCGTCAAGGCCATGTCAATAACGTGAGTCTGGCCGGGTATTTACAGGAGGCGAGGATTCTGGCGACGACGGCGTGGTCGCCAGGGATGAGACGAGCAGGGGACCATCTGTGGGTCGTCGTGCGTCAGGATATCCGGTATCGCCGCCAGGTATTGCCCGATCAACGATCGTGCCGGGTTCATACTGCCCTGACTCGACTGGGGACCTCGTCAATGACGCTGGCTGGGTCAATCGAGACACAGCAAGGGTCGGCCCTCGACGCCGCCACCGTCTTGGTGTGTGTCGACCCAGACACGGGCACGTCGGTACCGATTGATGACCAGACGAGGCAGGCTTTATCGGCCCACCTCGTCAGCCTTTAGGCTCGCAACCACACGGCCTGGTCACGACCGACCAATGCCGTTGTGCCGTGGGTACTCAACGTCACTGACGACGCGATAACTGTAGTGGCGTCCACGGCCACATCTTCGCCACCGAAATTGACGATGCATCGGAACCCCGGCTCGCGAGAAAAATCGAGAACCTCGTCGCCGGATTCGTTCCACGTCATCGTTCCGGCACCCAGCGCTGGGTTGGCGCGGCGCTCGGCCAGCAGGGTGCGATAGAGGGCCAGGAACGACGTTGAATCCTGCTGTTCGGATTCGACGGTCCACTCGGCCCAGTTATTCGGCATCGGGAGCCAGGTGTTGGCGTTTGCCGACCACCCATAGGGTGCGGCGCAACCGCTCCACGGCAGTGGAACACGACATCCGTCCCGACCACGGTCGGTGTGCCCAGAGCGCTCCCAGGTGGGGTCGTGGAGGGCCTCGTCGGGAAGGTCTTCCACTTCGGGAAGGCCAAGTTCCTCGCCTTGGTAAATGTAGGCGCCGCCGGGCAGGGCCAGCTCCAACATGACGGCAGCCCGGGCCCGGAGTCGTCCACGAGCCACGTCGGTAGGGGTGCCGTGGAATTGGGCGTGCGGAGCTGACGGGTTTGAAAAGTCCAGCCCAGAGATCTCCTTGCCGTAGCGGGAGACTGGGCGAAAATTGTCGTGGTTACCGAGCACCCATGTGGCACTAGCGCCCACGGATTCGTGAGCTGCGAGTGATTCGGTGATGGTGGTGCGAAGCGAGCTAGCCTTCCACGCCGAGATGAGGAATTCGAAATTAAAGGATGTGTGCAGCCGGTCTGGCTCGAGGTAGCGGACGAGACGGTCATGGGGCAGGTACGCTTCAGCGACGAACATGCGGGGGCCCTGTGGAGTGTCGGCATAGTCGTCGGCAATGGCTCGCCAGCGTCGCTGAATAGGCGCAAGGCCGGGCTGATCCCACATGGGGCTATCTCCGACGAGCTCGCCGATGGCTGCGTCGTCGGGGAGGTCCGGCAGACCGGATTCCTTGACCATTGAGTTCGCGACGTCGATACGGAAACCGTCGACTCCCCGGTCGAACCAGAATCTCAGCACCCGATCAAACTCCTCAAGGACGTCGGGGCTCTCCCAATTCCAGTCGGGCTGGGATACGTCGAAAAAGTGCAGGTACCACTGTCCGGGGGTGCCGTTGGGCTCGGTGACCCGTTGCCATGCGCTGCCGCCAAAAACTGATGGCCAATTGTTGGGGGGAAACTCACCGTTGTCGCCTTGACCATCACGGAAGATGTAGCGGTCGCGCTCCATGGATCCGGGTGCTGCGGCCAACGCATCTTTGAACCATGGGTGCTCTTGGGAAGAATGGTTCGGGACGAGATCAATGATGACTCGCAGACCTAGTGCGTGTGCCTGTGACACGAGGGCGTCAGCGTCGGCGAGAGTGCCGAAATCCGGGTTGATGTCGCAATAGTCGCTGACGTCATATCCGCCGTCGGCCATAGGGGAGGGATACCACGGTGATATCCACAGGGCGTCGACGCCTAAAGCAGCGAGGTGATCGAGGTGGTCGATAATGCCGCGAATGTCACCTATTCCGTCTGCGTTCGAGTCGGCGAAGCTGCGTGGGTAGACCTGGTAGACGACGGCGGACGTCCACCAATCGTTGGTTGTGGGGGAGCTGGTCACAGGGATCCTTATGGGGTGTACGGGCAAGAAATCATGGCCTCACGAGTGCCGTTGCGCAGGCCTGACTAGTCGACGCGGACTTCGTGACCATCGCCGGACCACCTGACATGCCAAGATCCCTCGTCGTCGATACGACGGTACGTGTGGGCACCGAAAAGGTCACGCAAGCCCTGGGTGAGCGCGGCATTGAGCCGAGGGGCTCGAACCTGGTCGTAGTAGCCCAGGGCTGAGGAGAATCCCGGCACCGGAACGCCAGCTTCGACAGCGCGGGCAACCACTCGCCGCCAGGGTTGCTGACAGCGTGCAAGTTCGGTCTTGACGGATGGGGCTTCCAGCAGAGTTGTGAGGTCGCCGGCGGCATATTCGTTCTTGATGCGCTGGAGGAGACGCGCGCGAATGATGCAGCCGTCGCGCCAGATTGACGCGATGCGGCCCATATCGACATCCCAGTTGTATTCGGTGGCTGCGGCGCGAATCTCATCGAGGCCTTGTGCATAGGCCACTACTTTCGCCGACCATAGCGCATCGCGGACGTCGTCAATGAAGGCCTGCCGGTCTGTCACGGCGATGGTGCGTTGCGGCCCCTCAAGTGCCTGTTGGCCCACCCTTCGCAGCTGAGCGGCGCTGGAAACGGACCGGGCGAAGACGGCCTCGCTGATGGTGGAAACGCCCACCCCAAGCTCAAGAGCAGTCTGGACCGTCCAGGTGCCCGTTCCCTTCATACCGGCTTCGTCGCGGATGACGTCGAGGAGGTCGGTGGCGGGGTCGCGAGGATCCTTCGCGCGCAGCACCCGGGACGTGATGTCTACCAGATAGGAGTCAAGATCGCCATGGTTCCATGACTCGAAGACATCGGCGGCCTCGGAATTGGTCAGACCGGCGGCGCGTAGGAGGCCATGAGCTTCACCAATGAACTGCATATCGGCGTACTCGATGCCGTTATGGACCATTTTGACGAAGTGTCCGGCGCCGTCAGTGCCCATCCATGCGCAACAGGGTTCGCCATCGACGTGGGCAGAGATCGTTTCCAAAACCGGTCCAATGATGCGGTAGGACTCCTGTGAGCCGCCGGGCATGATTGACGGTCCCTCAAGGGCGCCGACCTCACCACCCGAGATGCCGGTGCCGACATAGTGGATGCCGGTGGGGCGGATTTCGGCTTCCCGGCGTCGGGTATCGCCAAAATAAGCATTGCCACCGTCGACGAGGACGTCGCCTGGCTGGAGGAGGGGAATGATCTCTTTGATGACAGCATCAGTGCCGCTACCGGCCTTGACCATCATGACGATGCGGCGCGGGCGCTCGAGGCTGGCTACGAAGTCGGTCACGTTATGGAAAGGCAAGAATGCCCCTTCGGTGCCGTGCTCGGCTATCACCTCGTCAGTGCGTGACGACGTGCGGTTGTAGATGGCGACACGGAAGCCCTTGTGGGCCATATTGCGGGCTAGGTTTGAGCCCATGACAGCCATTCCGATGACGCCGACCTCGGCGGTCTGTGGCGCAGTGTCACTCATGTGGTTCCTCCTTGATGTCTCGTCCCCATCTTTCCAGTGATTCGCGCGTAATCCAGATGGGGTGGATCCGGCCAGGTCATGAGACGGCGTGGACGCAATGCCGGTGAGCTGGAGGCGATACGCGTGTCCTTCCTGGGCCCCGATCTCGATGGAGCACGACGAAGTTCGGTTCCTGACGCCTGTGAAGACGCTACGCTGAAGCCATGATCGATGCGCTGGCTCTCGTGCCGATGAAAACTTTACCTGGCTGGCCCGAAGCTGACTACAGCTCTGTACATATGCTCATGCTGTGTGTTGTATGGCCGATCGCGACCGCAATCCTTTTTTTCCTCGTTGGGTGGGGAATTCATGTTGCCAAGGGACGCGGCAGTGATGATTCTGACTGATTGTCAGTCGGCTGGAGCAGCTGCGGGCACAGAGTCTGAGCTGTGACGATGCCTGAGCTTATAGTGTGGCCTCGACCTATTCGGTTCGAGGCCACTTCTGTCGTTCACCTACGGCTAGCCTCCTGGCAACGCAGGGTACGGCGGGCGCTATCAGCGCGCTCAGCGAGAACGCGACGAACCGTACTGCCCGGGTTGTTCTCAAGAACCCATTCGTCTAGCTTGCCGAGCCAGGCGGCGTCAATGACTTCCGTACTCGGGAACAGCCACATCAAGGCGTTCTGCACTTGGGCGTGACCGGCCTTCGCCCACTGGCCCTCGTGGCAGTCAATGGCTTTACACAGATCAAGATATGGGTCGACGTATGCGCGAAGAACCTCGGCTTGATCGGGTTGAACAAACTGCATGACCAACTGACGATAGGTCTCATTCGGCACAGAATCGTCGGTGGTGGCACGCTGCCAGGCAGCCTGCTTGGCCTCAGCGGTCGGCAATGCGGAGCGGGCCCCGGCAGCCTGCTCGGAGCCGGAGATGGTGTTATCTCGTTGCTCCTCAGCGGCGATCTCGTCCTTACCGATTCGACCGATGCGGGCAAGCGCGATGACGATGCGCCACCTCATACCCTGGTCGATATCGAGTCCTTCGGGCACTTCCTCTCCCGACAGCCACCCTTCGAGGAGATCTGCGGCGCCCGTGGTTGCTGCGAACGTCAAACCGTCGGCGTAGGCAACCTGGTGGTCCGAGCCGGGCTCGGCGTCTCGAAGGCCAGTCGCGAGGATTGCGATGAGACGGTCACGCACGTCCTGGCGGGCGTCGACATTGGTGTACGAGGTAGCGGCGGTGGTTGCCTGGCGAATCAGCGCGGTCACGGCGGTGAGGTCGGATTCGCTCGGCAGACCCTTGCCAACCAAGGTGACGTAATCTTGGGCGCGCATCTCGGCATCGCGGCACATGTCCCACGCCGAGCTCCAGCACAGTGCGCGGGCCAGTGGATCGGACAAGGCGTCGATGTGGTCGATGAGGGTGGCCAGTGAGTGATCATCGAGGCGCACCTTGGCATACGTAAGGTCGCCGTCGTTGAGTAGCACCAGATCGCCGCGGGAATGCCCGACAAGTGCCGCGATCGGGGTGCGCTCGTGGTGAATGTCGACGTCGAGTCGCTCTGTGCGAACCAAGGTGCCGTCGGTCAAGGTGTAGATGCCGATTCCCAAACGGTGGGTGCGCAAGGTTGGGTATTCATCACTGGCCGTTTGGACGATGTCGAAGCGGGTGAAGTTACCATCGTCGTCTACGTCGTAGTCAGGGCGAATGGTGTTGACGCCGGGGGTGCGCAACCATTGCTCAGTGAACGAGGACAGGTCGCGTCCCGACGCCACCTGGAGCTGGTGAAGAAGGTCCTTCAGCTCGGTGTTTGAGAACGCGTTTTCAGCGAAATATGTCCGTACACCGGCGAGAAACTCATCTTCCCCCACGAAGGCGACCAGCTGCTTAAGGGTCGATGCGCCCTTGGCGTAGGTGATCCCGTCGAAGTTTTGTTCAACGGTGTCAAGGTCGACCATGTCGGCTGCGATGGGGTGGGTGGTCGGCAACTGATCCTGGGTATAGCCCCAAGTTTTACGTTGATTAGCGAAGGACACCCACGGATCAATGCCGCCGTGCTTCTCGACAATCTTTTCCTGGCAGTGGTGCGACGCCCATTCGGCAAAGGATTCGTTGAGCCACAGGTCGTCCCACCATTTCATCGTGACGAGATCGCCAAACCACATGTGAGCAAGTTCATGAAGGATGGTGTTGTCGCGGTTTTCGTAGGCAGCCGACGTGACGCGGGAGCGGAAGAGTAGGTCGTCGCGATGGGTCACGCAGGCAGCATTTTCCATGGCACCCGCATTGAACTCCGGCACGAAAGACTGGGTGTATTTACCGAAGGGATAGGGGTATCCGAACTCGCTTTCATAGACCTCGAATCCGCGTTGGGTCGTTGTTCGGATGCGGGTGGCGTCGAGATATTCTTTCATCGACTGACGGCACAGAATGTCGGCGTCTATTTCTCCAGAGTCGGTGTGGATCGTGCCGTGATCGACGTGGTATTCACCGGCGACAAGAGCCGTGAGATAGGTCGAAATTGGGAGGGTGGGCTCGAAAGACCACCGCGACATTCCCTCCCATGGGCCTTCGGTTGGTTCTGGAGTGGCGGAATTGGATACGACCGTCCACCCGGTAGGTGCGATGACCTGTAGTTCGAACGTCATCTTTTGGTCGGGTTGCTCGAAGTCGGCGTACATGCGCCGAGCGTCAGCAATCTCGAACTGGGTGTACAAATAAACTTTACCGTCGGCGGGATCGACAAAACGATGGAGGCCCTCACCGGAATGGGAGTATCGGCACAGCGCGGTAACGGTGATCTCATGGGTTCCCGGCTCAGTGGTGAATGGGAAACGATTCTGTGAAAATACCGCTGGATCCAATGGGGTGCCGTCGAGGTCTGCGGCATAGACGCCATCAGCAATGAGGTCGAGATGACTGTCTCCGCCAGTCGATGTGAACCGAATTGTTGAGGAGGAGACAAAGGTTTCGGTCGGCTCACTGAGCGGGTCGCCATTGGGATCACGGCCAGAAAGATCAACGAGCACCTTTGAACTGTGCGCCGTGATGACCTGAGAGCGCTGTTGCGCTTCCTCACGAGTGATGTTGACCGAACTCATCATGCCTCCGTGGAACATGCGTTAGTTATGAGCACACATAATGCACCCAACAATTCCTTAATGATCCTATCGGCTCCCACCTTTGGCTGTCTCGCCATTGTTGGACTATGGCCCCTATACTGCGCCAGGCGCGAACAATGTAAGGATTCGTCTTTGCCTGAGTAAGCCCATGCTGTTGGCTGGTGCCATGACGACAACAGTTGATTTGTGGTTTGATCCAGTGTGCCCGTGGGCATGGATGACGTCGCGCTGGATGCTTGAGGTAGAGAAGGTTCGCGACGTCCATACCGTTTTTCACGTTATGAGCCTTGCCGTTCTCAACGAGGGACGAGACCTCCCTGACGATTACCGTGCTGAGATGGAAAAAGCGTGGATTGGTGCGAGAGCCGCGACTGGTGTGGTGCAGGTGCACGGTCAAGAGGCTGTCCGCGATTTTTACACTGCGCTAGGCACTCGCTACCACCTGGGTCAACAAGAGCGCACGGTCGAAACGGTCACGTCTGCTTTGGCTGACTGTGGATACGACGGATCGATCGCTGAGCGTGCGACCACCGACGAATTCGATGAAGCCATGCGTGCCTCCCACCATGAAGGTATGGATCCGGTCGGGCAAGACGTCGGCACCCCGGTCATCCATCTCAACGGGATGGCTTTATTTGGCCCGGTGATCTCTCCGGCGCCACAGGGCGAAGAAGCTGGAGAACTCTTTGACGGTTTCGAAAAGGTGACGGCCTATCCCGGTTTCTTCGAACTTAAACGGACTCGCACGGTCGGCCCGATCTTCGACTGACACGTGACCATGGGGGAAGCCACGCTCGGTCCCCACTCACGCTCGGTCCCACTCAATGAGGCATGTGATGCACCAGTCGGCAGTTCGGGGATGAATGCACAACTGAACTGCGCAAGGATGGGGGCATGGTTGACGATTCCACCCAAGATCGCGAGTTGGAGGCCAGCGAGGCTGGGGCCGAGGCGCGCCATCACTGGACCGAGTTGGCCCAGCGCATTCTTGATGCCCAGGATGCCTACTACGCCAATGACGCGCCCACGATATCTGACGCTGAATACGACCAGCTCATGGTCGAGCTCACCAAGGTGGAGGACGACCATCCCGAGCTGCGCACTCCAGATTCGCCAACTCAGCGGGTAGGGGCACCACAGCGGGTCACCGATTTTGCCCCAGTCGAGCACCTTGAGCGGCTATTGAGTCTGGACAATGTCTTTACCCGCGACGAGCTGTCAGAATGGATGAGCCGGGTGGTGGCCGCCGTCGGAAAGATCCCTAGCTTTCTGTGTGAACTCAAAATTGACGGACTAGCGGTTGATCTTGTTTACCGCGATGGCCAACTGGTATCTGGTGCAACACGGGGTGATGGGCGTATCGGCGAGGACGTCACCGCGAATGTGCGTACGATTGCGGCGATACCTCACATATTGACTGGTGACGATATTCCTAGGTTGCTCGAAGTGCGTGGCGAGGTATTTTTCCCGATCGCTGATTTTGCCGACCTCAACGCTTCCCTTATCGAGGCAGGTAAAAACCCCTTCGCGAATCCGCGCAACGCGGCTGCCGGTTCGCTGCGGCAGAAGAGTTCTCAGGTGACGGCGTCGCGGCCTTTGTCCATGATCGTCCACGGTATTGGGGCAGTCGAAGGTTACGATTTCCCTAGTCAAGGTCATGCTTACGACAAGCTTGCGCAGTGGGGATTGCTGGTCTCGCCGTACTTCAAGATCGTGGAAAATGCCGATGAGGTACACGATTTCGTGACCCACTGGGGCGAGTTTCGTAATGACGCATCCCATCAGATTGACGGCGTCGTCGTCAAGGTTGATGACGTTTCTTTGCAGCGCACGCTTGGCGCTACCTCGCGAGCCCCTCGATGGGCTATCGCATATAAGTATCCGCCGGAAGAAGTCAACACTGAGCTCGTAGATATTCGCGTCAATGTTGGCAGGACTGGTCGCGTCACCCCTTATGGCGTTATGAGGCCAGTCACAGTTGCTGGATCTACCGTCGAAATGGCTACCCTCCATAATGCTTTCGAGGTTAAGCGCAAGGGTGTCCTCATTGGCGACACCGTGGTGCTGCGCAAGGCCGGGGATGTCATCCCGGAGATTCTTGGCCCGGTGGTTGAGCTGCGTGACGGCACCGAGCGGGAGTTTTCTATGCCCGACCATTGCCCGAGCTGTGGGACAAAACTGGCCTATGAAAAAGACGGTGACAAGGATCTTCGCTGCCTCAATGCCAAGGGTTGTCCCTCTCAGCTGCGGGAACGGGTCTTCGGGCTAGCGTCGCGTGGCGCCCTCGATATCGAAGCTCTCGGCTGGGAGGCCGCTATCGCCTTGACTGATCCGGAAAACCAGCGCCCAGATGACGACGATGTTGCCGAGGCGCTCCCCGAGCGTCAAACCGCGGTGCTGAGTTCTGAGGCCGGTTTGTTTGACTTGCAACTCGGCGACCTCGCCGAAGTCAAGGTATGGCGTCGTAAAAAGGGTAACGGCACATCGGGCCGCTGGCAGCGTGAGCCCTATTTCTTTACGAAAGCGACAGCGAAGAAGCCGTCAGTTCCAACCGCGACGACGAAGAAAATGTTCGAAGAGTTGGAGAAGGCTAAAGCACAGCCGTTGTGGCGAGTGCTGGTTGCCCTGTCTATCCGTCATGTCGGACCGACGGCGGCGCGAGCTTTGGCTACCCACTTCGGGTCCATCGAGGCGATTCGGGAAGCGTCTGTCGAGGATCTGGCCGGAGTCGACGGAGTTGGTGAGGTTATCGCCCAATCCGTCAAGGGATGGTTCGACGTGGACTGGCACCAAGACATCGTCAGGCGATGGGCTGCAGCCGGAGTACGGATGGCAGACGACCATGACGAGGCCCCCGAGCAGACCCTTAACGGATTGACTGTGGTCGTCACGGGAAGCTTGGAGGGATTTAGTCGTGATGAGGCCAAGGAGGCCATCGTCTCGCGCGGCGGCAAGGCGGCGGGGTCGGTCTCCGGGAAGACTGACTACGTCATTGTGGGGGAAAATGCCGGATCCAAAGAGACCAAGGCGCGAGAATTGGGCCGTCCCATTCTTGATGAGGCCGGATTCCGGTATTTGCTTGACAATGGCCCGCAGGGAGTGACAACTGTCGGGTAAAGGAACCACCTGTCGTTGCAGACGGTGTGGACCGGGTATGTAGTCCCGGTCCACGATGACCTCAGAATTCCGAAATGTTATGGGCGACGTCGACGGTGGAGAACATCCGGTCGACGGCTGCGATCTGCTCGTCAGTTCCCGTAACGCGGTGGGCGGCGGCGAGCGAGAAGCCCCGACCCATTCCGAAATACAGTGACCCAAGGGCAGCGACATCAAGGGTGGCGGCATCGGTAGAATCGTCGACTTTCGTGACGGCTGCGGGCGCTCCCGGAGCCTCGACGTCAACTCGCCAGGTACCTTCGGCATAACCCATCGGGTCGACGACGTGGAAGGTGACCGAGCCTTGGTGGTCCCAACCGCGGACGGCCATCGCCTTATCGACGTCAAGGATGCGCAGCCAGCCCAGATCAGTGTGGCGGGTGAACTTCACCACCCTGGGGTCTTCCACTGCCCACGGCAGTGCGGTGGCAGGGTCGACTTTCGGTGCCGTGATCGTCTCGATGAGATCAATCGAGGCCAGGAACTCCCACAGTGCGACCTCGGCATCCGCAGTGGTGGCGACCATGTCGCGGACGGTGATCCGGGAGCCGAAATCCTTGTCAATTTCGTAAGATACGACGCCGTCGGGTTCGCCATCGTCGTTGTAGTGAACGATGGAACGGATGCGACGGTTCGGGCCGCCCATCTGGGGGTTCCAGCGCCCGGACGAGAAATCGACGTGCCATGGCTCGCGGTTGTGGGATCCGCGATGGGCTCGATGAAACTCGGAAAACACGGCGAGGCGAAGGTCGTCGATAGCGAGTGGGTCGGCCATCGACACGGTTCCTTGCGGGGTGTGGTTGAGTTTGAATCGGCCATCAGCGACGATCTCGACGCTTTGTGAACGCGTCGAGATGCCGTATCCGAATCGTCCATAGATGCTGCCCTCAGTAGCAGTCAGGGCGGCGAATGCCAGACCCTCGTCCTTGGAGCGAGTCAAGGCGTTAGTCATGAGAGTGCGCAGTAAGCCGCGACGGCGGTGACTAGCGCGCACGGTGACGTCGGTAATAAATGTGGCTGGCTCCAGGTGGCCGTGACCGGTGTTAATGGTGCTTGAGTACGTCGCCATCGTTGCGACAGGAAGACCAGGGAACTCCGGGTCTGGGTCGGGCTGGCGGATCGTCCACAACTGTTGACCCGCGACATAGGCGGCGTAGCGCTCGAGCTCAGCGTCGGAGGGTTGGGCCAAGTGAAACCCCAGTGCCACAGCCTGCAGTACATTATCGACGGCTTCGCTACGGGAACCGTCGCTAGTGACCAGCTCCAGACGGTAAGGGTCGGGGACCTGAACAGATGAGGTGCTTTCAGCCATAGCCTTCAGGCTATCTGACATCGTGACTGGCTGGGCCAAGGTGCCATGATGGAGGCATGACCTTCAAGCCTTCACGCGTTCATATCGGAACCGACCATGCTGCCTTTGAGCTTAAGGAGTACCTCGTTGACAAGTTGAGGGAGTCCGGGTACGAAGTCGTCGATCATGGCGCTGTGAGCTATAACTCTCAGGATGACTACCCTGATTTCTGCATCCCGTGCGCCCAGGCAGTGGCGGCTGAGCCGGGGTCGCTAGGCATCGTGTTGGGTGGTTCGGGCAACGGTGAGCAGATCGCCGCGAATAAGGTTAAGGGGATCCGAGCTGCGCTGGCATACACCGTTGAGATCGCTGAGCTCGCGCGTCTCCACAATGACGCGAACGTCGTCTCGCTGGGCGGTCGGATGCAGACCCGCGAGGAAGCCTGGCAGATCGTCGAAACCTTCTTGACGACTGACTTCTCCCACGAAGATCGTCACCAGCGCCGTATTGACACGCTCACTCGCTGGGAGAACGAGGGCTCACTGGGGTGAGCTCTGCTGCCCAGAATCGTTGAGCGGGCTGGCGTTAGCTCGACGTCGAAGATCTGCCAGCACCACCTGCCACTCGTGGCCCGGCTCGGGCATCCGTGACTCACCCGAGGGTTCAGGATGCTCGGCAAGTTCGCGCACCCTCACAGCGCGGTGGCTATCGAGGATTGGCCCATGACCACGCCGACGGTCATGGATTCGGTGCTGATTGTCGGGGCTAGTGGCATTCATAAACCCATCCTGCCCCAAGCCACCGTGCCTGTTCGACTTTCGCCGTGCTTGTTCGACTTTCACGGTGTCATGACCCCATACTCGGCATGGTCGTGATGTCACCCACTATTCGAAAGGACAATCGTGCCTGAGGGCCACGTTATCCACCGTCTCGCTAACGCCGTTGGTTCAGCCTTCGCCGGATCACGGGTTGACGTCACTTCTCCACAGGGACGATTCGCTGAAGATGCGGCCATGCTGGACGGCACAGTACTTACCTCGGCACAAGCATGGGGTAAACATCTTCTCGTCAATTTCGACAATGATCGCCGTGACCATTTGTTACATATTCATTTGGGGCTCATCGGTAAGTTGACAGTCACCCCGACGATGCCTGTCGTTGGCCAGGTGCGGTTGCGCATTACTGATGGCAAAACTGCGGCTGACTTGCGTGGACCACAGACGTGTGAGCTCATCAATGACGACGAGTGGGAGGCAATCCTTGCCACAATTGGGCCCGACCCCATCCGTGACGACGCGGATCCGGCCATTGCGTGGGACACAATACGACGGTCGTCACGGCGAATCAGCGATCTGCTGTTAGACCAGACGATTACTGCCGGCGTTGGCAATATTTACCGAGCAGAGGTGCTATTTCGTCACCGTATTGATCCGGCGACTCCAGGCAAGCAGATTTCTCATTCCACATGGCTGACGATGTGGAATGATCTGGTCATGCTCATGCGCGCCGGGGTTGAGGCAGGACGCATTGATACCGTGCAGCCGGAGCACACCCCGGAGGCGATGGGGCGGCCCCCTCGGGTAGATCCTCATGGAGGCGAGGTCTACGTTTACCGGCGCGAAGGCCAGCCATGTCTGGTGTGTCACACGCCGATACGGATGATCGCACAGGGAGGGCGTCACCTGTTCTGGTGCCCGCGATGTCAGCGTCGCCACCACTGACGGTTGTTTCTGGAGGTCAGGATGAACCACGTCGCTGTCGGTCAGCCGTGGGCACTGGTGTCAAACCAGGAATCGTGTCAAGAGTCCTCGTGGATGTGGGCTCACCCATGTGGGGCGGTCCTTTCGATCCAGTTGCGCCAAGGAGATGCGGCGGAACTCGTCGCCGGGATTACTATGCCTCCCGGTGCCGATGCTGAGGTGACGGTTCCCGGTCCGACGTGGATCCTCGATCAGCCAGTCCCAGCGATCGTCTGGGCTGCCGGAGCTAGCGGAGTCGTCGTCACGAGGACCGTCGGCGGCGATGTGACAGTCTGGCATCAGGACATGGGGGATTGTCAGCCCGCTGACGAGGGGATCAGCCTATGGGGCGCCGACATCTCACTATCGCCAGGCAGCACCCGAATGGCGTTGTGGCGTGGCCGTTCACCAAGCACTGTCGTCGAGGCACTGGGATGCCTTCCCTCGTGGTTGCCCGCTGAAACGATCGTTGATCCGCCTGAAGAAATGATGTGTCACACCCCTGATGCCGGCATTCTGATTGACGGGATCGACCACACGAGCGAGACAATCGGTCCGCTGCCGATGGGGGCTCATGACCTTGTCGTTTACGAATCTGGCGGTACGACACGGGTGATGATTGGGTGGTCTCCCGACCTTGCCACCGCCGTCGGCGCCCGTGTCGACCAGATCGTCTCGGGATTTGATCCCCGCACGGTTTCCGGCTCGCAGACCTGGCTGCTCATGAACGCGGTTGGCATGAGAGTTGCGCCATTCGAGGCCCTTGAGATGGCCGCTGAGGGGCTGGAAAACATCTTGTCACGGCCTTTTAGAACAGATGACGATCACATCGGCAAGCTTTTGACGTGCTGTGCTGCCTTCCGGCTGGGCCACCGTTTGGGTAGCTGCGAGCTTCGCGACGAAGGGCTGCGTCGGTTGTGGGAGCTTCCGCTACATGAGCCAGGCACCTTCATGTCCCGGTGCATAGCCTCGGCCGAGCTAGCTGAGTTCGTTCCAGAAACAGTCTGGGGACATGTCGGCTGTGGTGGTGAGGAGGATCGCCTGGTACGTGCGGAACGAGCTATATGGACGGGGCGCTTCGATAACGGGGATGCCGACGAGGCGGTGTGGGAGTTGGGAGCCTTTCTGCCCGCAGTGCCCGGAGGACCGCTCTATGCCGACGGACGTCGGGTGCCTCGGCGTCGCGCCGCCCTCGCCTATGCGATGACCACAGTCTGGCCGGAAGACCTGACGAGCTCGTATGGGCCGATGCGGGTAGGGGAATTACGGCAGCGCACGGTACGTCGCTTGCTCATCAGCGAGCATCTTGACGACGAGGATCTGGCACTGCTCACCTGGTGACAGATCGGCCCACAGCCTGAAAATGTCCCATTGTGGTGGTGTGGACACTATTTTCAGTAGGTAAGTTGAGTCGTTGCGGCGGTGAGGCTCTGGTTGTGTCGTGGGGACGTGGCACAGTTGTGGCGTGACATCATCGCGCCCTGTACCTGAGACACAAGCGGCATCGACTGCCCGGCCACGCGCCGGGTCTCGAGTGACGCCGAGCGCGAGGCCGACACCGGTTGTCGTCATTCCGCGTTTGATGAATATCGCCGCTCTGCTGACTGTGTTGCGCCTGGTTTTCAGTCGCACGACATGGGTGGCAATTGCCAACAACGTGTTTTCGCTGTTCATTTTCCCTATTGATGGTTTCGGTTGGGCCGGCGTCGTGGTCTTGCTGGTGCTTTCAGATGCGCTATCGCGGCGTAAGAGGTTTGCCTGGTGGGTGAGCCTCATTGTGTTTGGGTTGATGTGGCTTGTCTCAGTCGCATTTTTTATCGTTGTCGTCACTGAAGTTATGTCGGGCAGCCCGACGGATACCCTGAATGACATTGATCTAGCTGGATACCTGTTCAATGTGTTTTCTGTTGGGTGGATCCTGGTAGCGTTACTTACTCACCGTCGCAGTTTCTCCGCGCACACGGTTCGCGCCAATCTTGGCCGGGCGGCCATTGTGCTTGTTGGTGGGCTGCTAGCTACCGGATTTATTGGGTGGCTGTTGGTGTCCTTGACGGGCGGTGTTGGGCGACCGCGAAACCGTCTGGTGCACATCATCACTCGCATTTTACAAGGTAATACAGCAGATATGGCTCAGGAGACGACGTCGCCTCACTGGGTACAGGATGTCGTGTCATTCCTGCTGGCCGTTGTGTTGGTGGCTGCGCTGATTGTCACTCTGCGCTCGCAGCGCAATATCGCCATGATGAGCATTTCTGACGAGTTGAAATTGCGCCACCTTCTTGACGAGAATCCGGCAGATTCGCTGGGGTACTTTGCTCTTCGTCGTGATAAAGCTGTTGTTTTTTCCCATAATGGCCGTGCAGCTGTCTGCTATCGCACTGAGGCCGGAGTGGCGTTAGCGTCGGGTGACCCAATCGGCCCCGTTGATCAATGGCCAGGAGCTATTGACGCTTTCCTTCATGTCGCCCATACCTATGGCTGGGTTCCTGCCGTTATTGGCACCTCAGAGGAGGGTGCGACAGTGTGGAATCAGGCCGGTCTCAAAGCCATGCGTATCGGCGATGAGGCTATCATTTCCCCAGCGGCATTTAATCTCGACGATCCCGATCTCAAGCCCGTGCGTCACACCGTCACGAAGTTGCGGGCAATGGGGTACACAACTCGGGTTCGACGCCATGAAGATATCAATCCGCAAGAGCTGCACAGCCTCATCGACCTCACCGATAAGTGGCGTCAAAACGGTGACGAGCGCGGGTTCTCGATGGCGTTGTCCCGCTTGGGGGATCCGCTGGATGGCCGATGCGTGATGGTAGAGGCGATATATCCCGATGACGGCCCCCGTGCCGGCAAAACGGCTGGCATTCTTTCCTTCACTCCGTGGGGCAATGACGGTTTATCCCTTGACGTCATGAGGCGAGACCTCGAAGGAGCAGACAACGGTGTGACGGAGCTCATGGTTGCCGGGCTTATGGCAGCCGGGCCGGAGATTGGTATTCGACGGGTGTCGATGAACTTCGCAGTGTTCCGCGAGGCTATCGAAGAAGGTGCTCGAGTAGGGGCTTCGCCAGTGCGCAGGCTTAATCGCTGGCTGGTGCTCGTGGCGTCGAAGTGGTTCCAAATTGAGCAGTTGTACCGTTCCAACGTCAAATACAAGCCGAGCTGGCAGACGCGGTACCTCAACTTCACCGACACCTCCGATCTGGCCCAGGTGGGGCTGGCAATGGGTATTGCCGAGGGGCAACTCGATATTCCCCGATGGCTATACCCGGTTGAGCCACCGCCGCAGCCGATTTATTCGATCAGCGGGCATCCTGAAATTGCCGAATTCTTGGCCGAAGAACGCACGCCTGTCCTTCCGCGGCGCCGTCTTCCCGAACAAGTTCGTACCCGAATGGCCACTCGCGAGCGCCTGCTTGAATCCGGAGTGGAGGCGTATCCACCTGACTGTAAGCCAGACCACCGACCTGGGGACGTTGTCGTCGAGGTAACGGGCCAAGAAATGACGGTCTCCGGGCGAGTGGATGCCTGCCGTGACCACGGCGGTGTCATCTTCATTGATCTCGTTGACTGGACTGGTACCTGCCAGCTCGTGATGGAACGTGACGCTATGGGGGTCGACAACCTGCGCGATTTCCGCCACACGGTTTCGTTGGGAGACCACATGGTTGCTACCGGTACGGTGGGGGCGTCCCGTAACGGGACTGTGAGTTTAGAGACGACGTCGTGGCGCCTGGCAGCGAAGTCGCTGCGACCACTGCCGTCGAGACGATCGGGGTTCAACGATCCGGAGGCCAAGGTCCGTCAACGTTATCTCGACCTCATCGTCAATCCCGGTGCGCGCGATCAATTGCGTGCCCGATCGAACGCTATTCGTGCGGTGCGAGAAACTCTGCTGAGTCACGACTACATCGAGGTCGAGACACCGATCTTGCAGACGATCCACGGCGGCGCGAATGCCCGTCCGTTCCGCACTCACATTAATGCTTACGATTTGGAACTGTATTTGCGCATTGCCCCTGAGTTATACCTCAAGAGGCTTATGGTCGGCGGCGCAGGGCGAGTGTTCGAAATCGGTCGGAACTTCCGCAATGAGGGCGCTGACGCGACCCATAATCCGGAGTTCACGATGCTGGAGGCATACCAGGCTTATGGCGATTATGTGCAGATGCGTCACCTCACCAGGGAGATGATTCTGTCTGCTGCTCGCAACGCCATCGGCGGGACGGTCGTGCGGGGGCGCGATCGTAAGGGTGTCGAGCATGAAATTGACCTCGCTCACGAATGGCATGTCATCACCGTCAATGAGGGGATCTCGCGTGGCTTGGGAGAGGAAGTCACTGCCGATACCCCCAAAGAGACGCTCGTGAAGTACGCCGACAAGCTTGGGATTGCAACCTTGCCGAAGTGGAGCCGGGGCGACGTCGTCCTAGAGCTCCACGAGCATCTGAGCGAACATGTGACCGTCGAGCCGACGTTTTTCTGCGACTTCCCGACTGATGTATCCCCGCTGACCCGTCAGCATCGAGACGATCCCAGGTTGGCCGAGAAATGGGATCTCATCATCTTTGGTTCCGAGGTAGGTACGGCTTACACCGAACTCGTTGATCCGGTGATCCAGCGAGAACGGTTCACAGCACAGTCTTTGCTGGCGGCAGGCGGTGACCCGGAGGCGATGGAGCTCGATGAGGACTTCCTGGAGGCCCTTGAGTACGCGATGCCACCCTCTGGCGGTATGGGCATGGGCCTCGACCGTCTGGTTATGATGCTGACGAATGCGTCGATTCGCGAGACAATTAGCTTCCCGCTGGTGCGTCCGCGCACCTCGTGAGGGCGCGGAGCCTGAACCGTGACGTGAGGAGTGTCATGAGTGACGATGACGATTGTTTCGACGGAGACCCCCACACCGTGCTTGACTCGTCTCATGACGCACTGACGTCGGTGCGTGAGCTGGGCGGGCGACCCTTTCGCCTCGTGTATGACGACGGGGAAGGGCCACGCTACAACGCCGAGGACCCCGTCATTGTGCTCATGGCAGGAGCTGCGGCATCGAGCGACTTCTGGAAACCTGTCGTCGACCGGCTCCAGCACCTCGACGTCATTTCCTACGACCGCCCTGGGCTTGGTGGGACTATCTGGCCAGGGCACTATCCGCAGTTGGATGAAGAAATCGCTAGTCTGACCGAGCTCGTCGGTCTGATTCACAGACACTGGGATACTCGGCAACCGAGGAAGGTAATTCTCGTCGCCCATTCCATGGCAGCCTTCCATGCCGAGGCCTTCGCCCGGATCCATCCCGAGGCCGTTGCTGGAGTCGTCTTCGTTGATCCCTCTGTCGAGTGGCCCACACATCCGCCGTGTCGGCACAACATTGCATTACCGAATGCGGTCTACAAGATCATGGATTCAGCCGCTGGACCAGTGGGCCGGTGCGCCTTTGCCATTGGCGTGATGGCGCAGACGATGAGGTCGGGCTCCGTGGTGTGGCATCAGTTTCAGAACCACCGTCTTCATCGCGTTTATGGCAGTCCCGACGCGATGGCGATGGCAGTAGCCGAATGGATTGGCTACGACCAGCAAGCATGGGACCTCATGGCGGTACGGTCTGACCATGCCTGGCCCGACGTGCCTACGGTGTTGCTGTCGGCGGTGTACTCAGGCCAAGAGCAAGAGCTGAAACGTCATGAACGCCTGGCCCCGATGCTGGGAGCAAGACTAGTTGTGGTGGAAAACTCCCACCATCTCATGATGCTGGATCGTCCCGAAGTTATTTCAGATGCGATTCAGTCAGCGTTGGCGTGACGGAAACGCTAGTCACCGCAGCGACTCATTGGCCAACCAGACGATGTTCCACTAAGCTACTGCCGTTCTCGTTGCGGTAACCGTAGCGGAACGGGGCGTAGCGTAGTGGCTAGCGCGCCTGCTTTGGGAGCAGGAGACCGCAGGTTCGAGTCCTGTCGCCCCGACCATCTAGTCAGACCCGTTTTGGTGGCGTGTTAGCTAGTCGAGCGATGGTTGCGACCGTGGTTTTATTGCGACTTTATGCGGCATTAAGCGATATCGAACGTCATTGAGTGACTGGACTGAGTACAGTTTTGACTACGGGTTTTATCGCGCGCGTCTAGCGTGAATTGTACTGGGGTATTTACGGGTCGTAGATGTCCGATAATAGAAAATCACCAACTGGGTGGCGTTGACGATGAGGGGGTCAGATTCGGCTGAGTCGCTGGACCATCTTGTACCGTCAGTTTGGTGTAGTAGGACATCGGTGAACGGGATAAAGTATGAGCGAGTCTGGGAATTCACGATGACAATGACATACAGTCGCACCATGAGTACGGTGACGATGAACTTCGCAGAAGCGATGCTTCGAGGAGCGCGACTGGTGACTCTCGCGAATCCGCAAGCTCTCAGTCGCCAGCCGGAGCCGCAAACGGTCGACTCCTACCGCATTACTCAGAAGGCGTGGAAGAGCGTGGGGAATCATCTGAGTCGGCAGATGTTTACGGCCCAGATGCCGACCTCAGCGAGTCAACGCTCATCGGGGCGCCGAAGTTTCAAGGACCCTTACCTCCCCCACAGATCCTTGCGGGATACAAGGAGATCGACGCTGAATTGTCATCAGCGCGATCTTGTCAGGACATTGGGCTGTCGCTGGGATTGGTGCCGTCCTGCCTTGACGGAGGGTGCGGTCAGGCTCATCCAATCATTGCAGGACCCCAACCGGCATAGGTGACGCCTGACTAGGGTGTTCTTCTGTCCAGGCGGAGGAGTACGGGAGGAGCGCGGGCCGGAGGAGCTAGTTGCGTGACGCCTCATTGTCGGTATCCTCATCTTTCTGGTCAAGGTGTCAATTGCAGGGTCGGTGTTCTCGACGTTGACCTGTGATTGAGTTCCAACTCGCAGCACAGGGAAACGACAGGTTAGCTTCTCGGCCACGGGCGAAGGGGGCGGACTGTGTAGCGGGATCGGGTACTGAATGATGCGGCGGCTCGCATAGATGCCGTTGGTCGAGGTACTCCACGAGTAGGGACTGGCCAGCCGGGCACTGCTACAGAGGTCGTGAGTCGATGACGCATGAGGCGATAGTCCTGTTTGCCGACGATAATGGCGTCCAAGATTAGTTGTTAAGGTGAGAACAGGACGGGGTAGGCGTAGTAAGCCAGGCCACTAATCGATGGGTCGAAGCATGATCAAAGGCACGAACACAGTGAGGGACTTCATGGCGTCCCACCCGTGGTGGTGCGCCCTCATTGTTGCCGCTATGGTTCTCATACCGAAAACGGGAATATGGTTGGCTGCTGGTTTTTGGCTTGCGATTATTGGTAATCGCATTGGATATAGGAATGTATTGCCCGCCGCTAAAGTAGCTGTTAGGGTGGATTCTTTAGGGCCCTCGGTGAATTATAGCGTTGGAGATCGCGTTACTCGCTATGATGTTTTCGGGATGTGCTATTACGCGGTCCCTCATTCTGTAATTGGGTCAACGGTGCTGTGCGTCGAGCGTGAACCCCAGAACAGCAACGATAAAAACGCGCTTAAGGTCAGCGTGAATGGTCATCACATCGGCTACCTGTCTGTATGGGCTGCCGCTGAAATAGCTCCAGAATGGGATGCGCTTGGCGTGGCGTCGATGGATGTTCATGGACGCGTCATGAGTACCCTCGACGCATACGTCGAGGTGCCGACGAATGATGCCCTCCGTACGGCCCTGTCTCGGCAAGGTGACAGCCCACGTCCCATGCTACTGAGAGGTCACCGGCGGGCATTACCGTCGGCGATGCTGCGTACGCAAGTACCAGTTCAGCCGTGGGGGTCATGTACTCGTAGCTGCGCGCTCAGCGTGGTAAAGAAGTCTAAAGCTGGAATTATGCGGGTCTGCATGTCTCGTGGTCACGACGGTAAGCGTGAGAAGGTGCGACTGGAAGACCTTGACGCCCACATCAGGCTCACTGCGAACCATAAACTTGCCGTCTTTATTGACGATGTGCAGGTTGGGATGGTCCCCGATAAGGTGAGGGAACCGTACCTCAATGTGATCGAGGCGCTTCATGCCTCTGACCGATGCTTGTCGGTTCCGGCGTCGATCTGGATGAACCGTCAGCATGGGTTTCGAGCCGGCGCGAGTATTAAGCTGCCACGGCCCGATGAGATAGCCACCCTTGCCGGAATGCCACATGGACGAGTAGCAATTCTGCCGCGAGGTCGTAAGGTGCAAGTTACCGGTGAAGAAGACCACATCGAGACATTGTTGGGCCTCCTCGATGGCCAGCATTCTGTGCCAGTGGTAGCTGAACTTGGATCGTATATCAAGCAACTTAAAACAACTCAGAAAACGGTGGTTGGCGTCAAGGTATGTGGTGAGACGGTGGGTATGCTCTCAACCCAGATGAGCCAGCATTTTCTTCCGGTTGTCGAAGCGTGCGAGGATGCAGGAATTGCTTTGGTTTGCCGTGGCAGAATCACCGGTAATCAGCTGAAAGTCGACCTTGTACTTGAGGCCATTAAGGGCAGCGAATTACCCCCAGAGTGGGTCGACGACAATGTATCTGGGCACGCCATTGGGCCTGTCAGTGAAACCGCAGTCTCAGTATCGTCGCCGTACCACGGTGAGTGACGGGTTCGCGCGCTAGTGCGTTTGGGAGGATTCAGAAGCGTTCAGTAATGGGCTGGGCTCGTCGGTCCAACTCACGACAAGTTCATCGCGTGCCCGCGATGCTGCCACGTAGAGCAGCGACCGCTCCCGCAGCAGAGCTTGTTTTTTCTCATCCTCATCAAAATCGTATGCCTTGATGCCCATCGGGATAGACCGCGAGGAAATACCGAAGAGGAATATCTTGCTGAACTCCATGCCCTTGGCACGGTGCATCGTCATAACAATCGGCACCCCGGACGGTATCGGGCCATGATCAAAGGCTCGGGTCTGCACTCCCCGTTCATGCAGCGCATCAATGACTCGATCGCGTTGTGACCGGTCCCTCACCAGTATGGCGGTGGTCTCAGGCTGTTCGCCCTTCGCCCATTCCCCGACGGTCTTGGCCAGGATGTCGAATTCTTCGGTAGTCGTCGCACACGCATGTGTGGAGACCTCGGGACCGCGTCGAGCCGACCGATATTCGGTCAGCGTGTCGTCGTCAGCACCGTCCAGATCGACGTAAGATCCGCCCTCAAGTACCCGGGTCGACCAGTGAAGTATCTGCGCTGTGGTGCGGTAATTGAGGGTCAATCGCCGCGAACGGCCTCGCGTCATGATGCCGTACCGCGACAGCACCAACCGATGCCCGTAAATGCGCTGGTGAGAGTCCTCAGCGATGAAGATGTCATTTGGCCCCTCGGGCACGAGCGATCGGATGAGTCTCCAGTGGGCCGGGGCGAGGTCCTGACCCTCGTCAACAAGGACGTGATCGGCGACACCACCGTGACGGGTGAGGCACTGCCCGGCAATAGCGGCCGCCTCCGCAAACGAAATGGTGCCACCGATACGGCAGTCATGTCGGTACGTACTCACAAGCGTCCATATCGCATCACGGTCGCGACGATTGAGCCGGAATCCCCGCCCAGGGCGTCGTACTCGCACGTACTGTTCCTGGGTTGTGATGAGATTCGGCAGGATGATTTGTTCGTACTCAGTCTCGAGCAGTCGGTGGTGAGCGAGCCGCTCAGGCACCTCGTGTTGAGCCTGGTCGAGGATGTCTTGCCACAGCCGCGTCGGCGTGCGCCCGGTCAGGTCAGTGCGGGGGTCTCCCAGGACGTCTCTGGCAGCCTCGGCGGCGTCAGGTCCAGCATTTCGGATGACGGCGCTAGCCAAGGCGTCAATGCCGCTGATGTATATGCCTGGCTCTCCCAGCGCGGATGCTCGTGGCAGGGTCGGATCGAGTGACTCCAAGTTTTCGGACAGCTCATTAGCGAGGTTCTTGGTGAACGTTGTGATGATGATTCGGGCGTTCGGGTTATCGCGAGCCAGCGACGCGGCCCGGTGAAGTATGACGACTGTCTTGCCGGTCCCGGCCCCACCGCTCAACCGAAACGATCCGTTCCACCGGCGATTGACGAATCGGCGCTGTGTCGGATGCAAGAACACTCGCCACGCCCCGAAGTCTCCGTCCTCGATGACCCGTCGCAGCTCGTCTTTGCCTTCGATCGTGGCGAATTCCATGGCCGCCGCAGGGCTGCGCAGGCTATGGAGCAGCGCGGCGTCAGACTCGTCAAGTACCGACATCATGCCGACCGTGTCGCCTGCCGGTGCCTGTTGCCTGTTGAGCGCTGGCGACTGTTCTGTTTCGGGCTGTTCCTCCGCCCCGAGCAGTTCCGCACGCACCTGCTGTGGCGTCATCCCGGAGGCCAGATCGACGAGCATGGCCCCCTGCCAGCCACTGAGCGACGCAGCCATATCGAGTATGGCGTCCTCGCTGGTGAGGGAGAGCGCGGTATCGACGAGGTTGGCGTCTAGCCCGAGGGACAGCATTTCTGACCGATCGGCGGTGATGACGGGAGACGACTCCTGGACGGGAATGGTTGGCGGGGTAGGGGAGCTGACGTGTGGGTTGGGGATGGGCGGTTCGGACCGCTTGATTTCAGGGATTCCATTGAGAGGGTTGATGGCGAGTTCGACGCGCGTGGCCACGTTATAGGCCTCATCGTGGTTGTAGATACCCTCGAGGACGTAGTGGGTACGCCTACTACCGTCAGTGAGCTTGAACAACACAGCGCGGTACTGCTGGTCGACCCGACCGGTCCTTATCCTGCTGTCGCGGCAGTTTGCCACCTTCTCGATATGCAGGCCGGGCGTCTCGTCGTTTTCGGTGAGTTTAGCTAGAAAGGTGAACGCCTTCGCCCTGAGGGATCCGTCGAGCTTATTCGCCTGCTTCGACATGACGATCGTCGACTCAGCCATGGTGTGCCTCCCCTGACGCCACATTGTCCAGCGCCGTCGTGATGTCGTGTGCTGTCGGGCGCACCAGCGTCCATCCGTCCTCGGCCAGCAAGTCCCCGTCGTCGGGTTCCGGCGCGAAGATCACTGCTACATGCGAATCGGGCCATGCTAGGTCAACCATGATGCCCTCGGATCCGACCTCTTTGCCAGCCACCGGCTCAGGCACTCCCTGTGCCGCGAGGTCCTGCAGCAGCCCGGGAAGCTCGGGTGTGGCCAGCGAGGGACCGAGATCGTCGATAACGGTGGGCCAGGGGATCTGGTCAATGTCGATTACGGGCTCGGCGATAACCGCCTCTTGTTCTGCCGACTGCGGCGGTTCGACGCAGCCAGAGATGACTGTTTGGTTCGGTGCCTTGCGCAGCATGAGCGCGTTACTCAACGCAAGCCATTGATGCCACGCGTGCGTGAACTCGGCGCTAGTGACGGCATCGTCGTCGAGAACAACGCAGATGTCGCTATCTGGGGGAAAACTGCTCGTTCGTAGTCGGGTCCGAATACTCAAGGGGCCGTCCTGCCGCCACCAGGTGCGTACAGTCCCAGGGTCGGCTTGCTGGCTGTCGATAAGATCTGTCTGTTTCACAGCGGCAATGGGTATCGCGGGATCGACGTAGCCATCTGGGGGGTTATTCGTCGAAAAGAACATCGGGATGGCTGAGGTGAAGTGCGTGAGAGCCTCCAGCGGCTCTCCCCGCATCCAGTACTCCAAGAGCGCGAAAGGCCCACCAGTGATGGCTCGCACGGCGTCAGAGGTGTAGTCATACAGGCCAATGAGCTTTGACGACGCTGAGGCGTTGAACCATGCGGGTGCGGCTGGTTCACGCTTGGCCTCGAAATCATTGACGTCGTCTAACGTGACCGCCAGCACCTCGACCCCAAGATTGCGGAGCCCAGCGCGCTTCTCGGCGTCGTCGCGCACCCGGTTGTGTGCCGGGGTGGCGTGGAAGGTCGCCCCATCGGTGAATATTGCCAGATCTGGACGGCCACCGCCGCGCAGGACGAAATCGGGTTTGCAGCCGGGCATGGATACTTGAGGCTGCAGGGTGTATAGCACTTGCCCGATGCGTACGTTGATGACGTTGCCGCCGGGCCCATAGTTTTGGGATACCGTCGCGTTGAGCCTGCGTGCAAGAGCCATGAAGGATTCTCGGAAACGTGACTCCAGATAGGACTCGTCGTCAGAGCTGATCGTGGCAGGCGTGGTGACGATCTCCCAGGTCATGTGGTCACTAGGCGTATCGCCGTCAGTTAGCCCCATGAGAACCTTGAGGCAATCTTCGGCTTTGGCGCGTGAGACGTATCGGGCGTCGCGGGCGGACGCCAGCGGTAGCAGGCAGCGGTGGCACGCGAGGCGCTCCTCATCTTTGCATTGGCAGTCGCGCACGATTTCGAAGGCGCGTCGCAGCGCTTCCCACACATTCTGGGGATCAGTGAATTCAGCGAGATAGCCGGTACCGCCTGGAACGAGATCGTGCAGCAGCAACGCGTCGCGGGTTCTGCCGTCGACGGGTTCTTTGATCGCCATGATGCCGAGGTGGTCGGGAGTCCCACCGAATTGCTCGCGTAGTCCGAGTAGGAGTGCTGCGCGCAGACTCGGTAACGCGAACATGTCGCCGGTGACAATCGAGGCTGGCAACGGTAGGACGACGGCTTGAGTTGTCAGGGACCTGGTGAGCGCGACTGTGCGTACATGCTCGTCGAGGTCGTCGCGGTAGCGGCACCACGGCCGATGCTCGGAGCGGTGATTGGTTCCGGTAGTGCGGTCGAGGTGTCCGCAGCCTTCGCAGACGCGGAAGAGGGGAGTATGGCATTCGAAACCAGCCACCTGCCGACGTGGGGCACTGGGCGCCTCCTTGCCGAGGTTGATCCAGCGCAGGTCCATCCGGTCGAGGTATCGAGCGCCAAATTCGGTGTCCTGCACATACCATTCACTGTGAACCCGTGAGGGGTCAATGTCTGCGGCTGGTACGACGGTGAAGTTCGTTCGGACACGCTCCTCGATGGCGTCGTCGATGCGTGACTCGTCTCGCTTGATGGCAGCCGAGGTGCGCGTCAGCTCCACGGCCTCCAGGTGCTGTCCCGTGTCCGCGATGCCGTGATCGTGGCATCGCGGACACGCCGCCGGAGTGCCTTCGAGGCGTTGATCGACGGTATATCCGCACGAAGGGCACACTGCCAGGGTGTGGATGGATTCGCCATCTCGTCCGAGGTCGATTGCGTCAATAGTGATGGCGTGGCCCAGGGCATAGAACGTCGCTCCGGGGGCGAAATCTCGCAACGCCGCAGCGCTTCCCCGCGAGAACGATGCCGTCTCGTCTTGGTAACGGTGCTCGTCAGGGTCGTACCAACTCAGGCTCACGTCGAGTTCCACTGAGTCGTCGACGAGGGTGTAGTTGGGGAAGAGCCCGTACTCCTCCAAGGTAGCGATCCAGTATTCCTGGGTCTCTTTTCCCTTTAGTTTACGGATCCATGCGATGGTCGCCTCGGCGTCTGCGCAAGCGCGACGGTCATCTTCTCCGGCGTTGGGGATGTCCGCCTTCTGGCGCAGCTCGGGCAGACTTGCTGCAATAGTCGTGCGTCGATGCTCCAGCTCCTCTAAGGTTTGCGCCCACCGGGTAGCAGCGGCGAACACCTGTCTGGCAAGCCCGCTGGTGCGTGGACCATCCACCGGGGTAGCCCAGGCGCGAAGGTCCTTGATAGAATCGGCGCGCAGGTGTGCAAAGGTCGATAAGAAGCGATCCACGTGCTCGTCGGCGTGGGCTTCGGCATGGTCGACGAGGGTGGCGAGGAAGCCACCGTCGTCGCCGTTCATGGCAGCACCCGAGGTATGCGGATGCACGGCGTTGGGGTCGCGGGCTAACTCGTCACCAAGATGTGCCACATACTGTCGGCGCAGAATCTCCCCAGCGCTGAGGTAGGTTGCCGGAGGACGCACTTGGCCGTTAATCATCGACGTCGGATCGCCCAACCGGGGCAGGTGTTCGCCACGACCCCTGACCATGGTGACATCGAGGGCGCTGCCTGTCGCGCGGCCAGCTCGACCAACTCGCTGTACGTAGTTGGCTACGTTGCGTGGCAACGATGACAGGAACACCGTCGACAGGTCGCCAATGTCGATACCCATCTCAAGGGTGGGTGTGGCGACGAGGACGTTGGGTGCCGAGGGATCCGTCGAGCCAGCCTTGAAGCCGTTCTCGTATTCCAGCCGCTGTTGGTCTGAAAGCATCGAGGTGTGCTCGCGGGCGACGATGCGTCGCGGGTCACCGGTGCGATAAAAGCCGCGATAAAAGTTGTCTGGTGCCATCGGCGCGGGGGTCAGGTGCCCGCCGCAATTCCCATTGAGGCATGGAGCATTGCTGAGCTGACGTATGGTGTCGGGGCTGCCTGCGTGCACGGCCTGGCACAGATCACAGCGCAGCACAATGGTGCGGTTGAGCAATTCCTCATCGCGGGTCGCCCGCACCACGATCTTCTCATGGGGAATCCCATAGACGGTCGCCTGGGCCTGCGTCGTCATCGCCGTCAAGACACCGTCGTGCCTCAAGCATTCCAGCAGTGACCTGGCCAACCGAGCGCCATGACCAGGGGAAACTCCCAGCACTCGTCCAGTCCACCGGGCATACCAACTCTGGCCGTCGGTGACATTGTCGAGCTGTTCGTGGCGGACGCGCTGGCCGCCGACTCGCGGAAAAGCAGGGGCAGAACGGCCCGGCGGGAAGGCGGGCATTCCGTCACTTTTACGGCGTCCTCCCCATAGGTACCACCGCGCACCGTCGTGCTCCAGGTAGGTCTCCAGCCATGGGTGGTGAATACCTCCCTGAGTGCGGATGCGTTCCAAAACCCCGCGAACCCACGCCACCACCGTGGAGTCGGTCAGGCCGGCGAGGGCCCCCACGAGGTTGTCCTCATGGTGTCCCAGGGCTTTCCGACCTATGCCGGCCATGTCAGTAAAAGACCCGGCCTCCACCTCGACGCAGATCGAGCCGGTCTGTTCTAGAGTGCGCCCATATCTGCTCTGGAGGCCAAGTTCGAGGATCGTGTCGAAGGTGAGACGATCACGGACTCGGGCGAGAGTCGCTTTCGGCACTATCGCGTCGCGGCCCGAGCGCCAGAAGTCTCTGAAGTTCGTTTGTTCGGCGAGCTCGGTGGGCAGCAGCCGGTAGCGCTTGAACGAGTCGTCAGCGTCGTTGAGCACGGTGCTGACGAGTTCGGGAATCGTGGCGGGCTCGTCGCTGATGGAGCTGCGCAGGATCGCGCGCAGGGTGAGGGCGTGGGAACGTGCCGAGATGAATCCTGCACGGTGGGCGGCATCCTGGACAGAGTCGGTGAAGACGAGTGCCTTCTTTTCATCGAGGTCGTCGCTGCCGAACAGGGTAGATAAGTTTACCGACAGCAGTGTTGCGATGGCCGATCCTTGGAAACGAATGGCGTCCTTGGCTCCGCAGCTAGGGCAGACGTCGTTCTTGGCGTCTTTGTCAGCGTCCTGGCCGGTCTGGGTGAGGACGGGCAGAAGAACGCCGTTGCGGTACTCGGGGCTGTCAGCGTCGGGAATGTGGTGATCGAGGCACCGATTGACGGTGTCGAACCAGCACAGTGAGGCTACTGCCTCGCCCGTGTCGACGGCGCGAGCCCCCTCTCGCGGGGCCGAGAGCAAGGCTCGGAAACGCCCTTCGTGTGCCGCGTGGATTCGTCTGATGCTGTCATCATTGGCGCTGAGGTTGTAGCCGGTGCTGGCGAGCTGGACGCCCCATCCACTGCGGCCACAGCGACGGCAGTACACCGCTGGCAAGGCGACGACTCCCGGCTCGGTGCCGTCGTCGGTCACATGACCTACCAGGGTGCCGTCGTCACTCCAGCGAAAGTTGGTGGCAGTCGAGACGTCCCGGTCGATGCGGCTGAGCTCGCGAATCCACAGGTGAGTCTCGGTGCTTGGCATGTCACGGTCAGGCAGCGCACGCAGGTGCCCGAGGGCGCCTATCAGCTCCAGCAGAAAGGTGACGCGGGGGTCGTCCTGGCGAGAGGCTCCCGGCAGCAGACGGTCGGCGAGATCGCGAACGTGAGTCGCATCGGCGGTGGCTTTCAGGAATTCCCGGATGAACGGGTGACCCTTGGCGAGCGTGACGAGGTCATCATGGCTCGATGCATGGTTGCGACCGGTTGGATCCCCCTCATATTCATACAGGCTGGTCAGCAATATGGTGCACGCCTCGTCAGGGGACTTGCCTGCGACGGCGTCGAGAACATCGGTCACCATGAGGGCGTTGACGGCGCATGGTTCGACTCCGTCGTGCTGAAGGCGTGCTTGCGCGTCACCGGCCCAGTCATCGACATCTCTGCGGGACTCGGTGACGACACAGCTGGCATCAAAGGGTTCACCGAAGACCGTAGTGGCGAAGGACACCATGTTGCCGGAACGCTCAAGGTCTGGGGAGGACGCGTCTGCTGTCACAGTCGTGGACGCTTGCTCGGCTGTGCCCAGGGTTGCCGAGGTGCCAACCGGGGTGATGCGCCCGAGTGGACGCTGCCATTCCTCGGCGGTGTGGGTGTCAGCCTGGCTACCGCGCTCTGGCCAGTACGACTTGAGGGCCAGGCCGAGTCGACGCAGCAGCATGGCGACGTCGGTGCCTTGAGCCCCGTCGTAGGTGTGGAATTCGTCTAGGACGAGGTATTGCAGCGATTCGGCTGACTGCTGCCAGATGCGCTGGTCCTCGTGGCGCAGCAGGAGCTGGTCGAGCATCTTGTAGTTGGTGAGCAGAATGTCGGGGGCGGTGTCGCGAATAACGGCCCGATCGGTGATGAGACCGTCGACGGTGGTGCGAGATGACTCCTGCTCACCGGTGTAGATCGCGGCGGTGACGTCGGTGAGCTGCCCGTCAGTGGCTATGAGGTTGGCCAGACGCTGAGCCTGATCGTTGGCCAACGCGTTCATCGGGTAAAGGATGAGCGCCTTGGTGCCGCCGACACCGTCGTGGCGGGCCCGGACGACGTGGTCAAGGATCGGAAGTAGGAAAGCCTCCGTCTTGCCCGAGCCGGTGCCGGTAGTGACGAGAGTCGGACGCGGACGGCCCAACGCCGAATTGAGACGGGCGAAAGCCCTAGCCTGGTGGCTGTATGGCGCAAAACCCTCGGGCATCCAGGTGAGCTGGTCGGCCGAGTATTTGGGTGCTGGGGCAAAAGGCATCCGGGTACGCAGGTAAGGCCCTTTGAAGATGCCGTCGTCGGGGTCGCGCAGGAACTCATCGAGTGCGCGCTGAGCATCGGCATCGGACAGTGCGAAGGTGGTCGTGAGGTAATCCAGCAAGGCGGTCTGCAGTTCGGCCGCCTGCTTTGAGGCGACGAGTTCACTCATGTCTCAGGTCCTTGGGTCTTCAGGCGATGCTCAAACTCAGCGTAGGCGACGCGCATGTCATCTTCACGGTCGTAGGTCTGAAACGGCAGGTCGTAGACGTACGTGTTATCCGCGTCGTTGGTGTGGGTGCGTTCGTCGCTGGTGATCGCGTCACCCTTTTTCCGCCACACCTTGAGCACCTGGTTCGGCACGAGGCGGCCGTGGGCGTCGTAGAAGTACTGCTCATGGTCGTACCCGTATAGAACGGCGAACTGGGTGCGGTACACGGTGCACAACTGGTCGGCGGTGACCCCGAGCATGAGAGCCACAAGGGCGTCGATCTCGACGAGGGCCTGACGCCGATCAACCGCTCGACGCAACGGGGTCCCCGGCGTCCATTCGGGGCCAACATTCCCCAAGGCAGTCGTGGCACGGTCGATGGTCCACGAGTCGGAAGTGAAGGCTGGGTCGAAGCACTCGGCCCACAGGTCGGCGTAGGCGTCTGTAAGACAGTTGAGACGAAGGGTGCGCAGGAGAAGTCTTGGCAGCAGCGGATGGCGTTGGCACGGTGCAGGAAGCCGGTCGAACACAGCTTGGTAGATGCCGCTTTTGGGGGCGGCGCGAACAGAAAAGTCAAGGAGAAGACTTGATGCGAACCCTGCGCAGGCGGTGAGAATCCGATTGTCAGCACCTCCTACGCAGAACACTCCATTAGGGTGTGCTGTGCCAGGTGGAATGATGGCTGGGATGAGGGTGCGCTCACCAGTATTTGCCGCCATCGCACGCCATGCCAGACGGTAGTGGTCGCGGGCCGGGTCGTCGTCCCAGTGGGTGTAGTCGGCGTCGTAACGGGCCCGGTCTCCAGCCGGTTTGTACGAGGTGACGGGAATGGCGTCGGGAGGAAGGGTCTCCAGGTCGACCGCAGACCAGTCCTGATTGTGTTTCATGGTCGGGTTCGGTGCTTTGAAGAACGGCGTCGCGACGTGAAGGTGCGGGCCTTGAAGGATGACATCATCCCAGGAATCGGGGGCTCCCCACTGCTGGACGAAGTACCCCTTGGTGCGGTCGTTCTTTTCGTGCCATCCAGGGGAGAACCGGAGGTGGAGGGACTCAAAGCGTGGCGCGTCGGACAATTGTCGTAGGGTCTGCGCTACGTCGCGGTTGACGGTGTAGAGCATCCGCGTCCGTCGTGGCGCCTCAAGGCCGGGGTCAAGGACGTCGCGCCACGTGGCGAGGGTCTCGTCGGTGACCACCTCGATGCGCTCGGCGTGGGGGCGCTGATCCCAGTGCCCATCAACCTTGAATCCGGGTGCCTCACCTGACCCGTCGTGGCGCAGCGAGCCCACGACCGTGTCGGGATGATAGAGGGCGCTTGCCTGAAGGAAGTGCGGTTGCGCGGGGGAACCATAAACGTGGACTCCATAAGTGACCAGATGATGCACTTCATCGAAGAGTTTGAGTTCGTTGACGAACTGCCAGTGCCGACGCAGCCTCGGGTAGGTCTCCTCGCGCAGATGCCCGGCCTTCTCATCGGTGAAATGGGTTTCGGGGTGTACCAGCCCGACAGTGCCCCGTCCAGACATGTGCGCCCATGTCTGGCACATGAAGCACCGGTAGAGGTCGGGTTGCAAGCCTTGCAGCAGGGGATAGTTTGTGGCGTCCCCGACGAATGAGCTTGTCCCAGAGACGTCAGCGATGCCCCGGCACACCGAGTCGGTGAGACCGGGCAGGGCGAGAGTGTCCGTGCGTCGCTGTTCGCGAGCTTCCTCGGAAGCCTTCCCTGCCAACTGCCACCATGGGTCCCCTTCTGCGAAGAGAGCATCCATGTCCAGGATGGGTCGCACCCACGGCGGATTCCCGACCTGCAGATCGAAGCCGCCCTGGGCGAAGACCGGTGCAAAGTCGAGTTGCCAGTGGAAGAAGCCCTGCTCCTTGGCAACCTCCTCGCACACCCGTAGCCACGGGTGACGTTCCAGCGCAGTGTCCACAGAGTCGGCGCCGCCGGCAGCGATAACCCAGCTTTCCTGCTCGGCCAAGGCCTGCCACTGGTCGGCTGGGGCCAACTGCTGCTGGGCATCGTCGTCGTAACGCTTCGCGGTGCTTTTCAGGCGGATCTGGGTTTGGCTGCCAATAATCATCTGGCAGGCGTCGATCCACTCCTCCCAGCTGGGCGGGGCAACGGGTTCGGCCGTCAGCGGCCAAAACCACAGGGCACACCAGGCATCCATGACTCGCCGCAGCCGACGATACGCCCCATTGGAGTCGGCAAGAGACTGCTCGACCTGCTCTCGAGTGACCGCCGACTTCGTCGTCGTCGCCTCTCGTCCCCACACCGTGATCTCGCGTCGGGTCTGCTGCTCGGCCACCATAAGGCGACGCAGCGCCATCGCCCACAACTCCTCGGCCTGGCGACCGATGTCGACCAGCGTTTCCAGCTGAGTTTTCGTCGGCTTGGTCCGCATCTGCTTGCGCCACTTCTTGACGGCGGCAACGCGGTCAGGAACAAGCTGCTTGGCCTGGCGAGAATCAGCGGTCGCGCCCCACCCGGCCCCCGGTAGCAGCCAGTGCGGGATGCGTCCGTCCGCCTTCGTGGGGCCATAGTCGTCGGCCTCGATGCGGTGATTGAGATCGTCAAGCGGCACATCGGTGGGCGGGGTGCGCAGCCACTCCTTCGACGTCACCTCATCTTTTCGATACACGGCGCGGCGAGCACCGATGAGTGAATTGCCCCGACGCAGCCGCAATCCGAACCATGGTGCGTCCAAACCTTTGGCCATGGTGTCGAGCCACAGGGTGATTTCGGCAAACTCCACTGCGGTCGCATTGAGGTCGACCCCGTAGACGTTGTGTAACGCCAGGTAGGCCTTGACCCGTTGTAGCTCAGCGGGGTAATCCTCGGGATCGATGGTGCAGCCACGCTCGTCCTGCCTGCGCTTCAGGTACTCTGCTGCGAGCTGACGCACAGCCTCGATAGCGAACGCCCCCGACCCCAGGGCAGGCTCGCAGACGCTCAAGCCCAGGATCTCCTCGGCGGTGGTGGTGTCGTCGATGAGCTGTTCCAACGCCTGAGAGACGGTAAACTTCGTCAGTACTTCTGGGGTGTAGTAGCTCGCCGACTGTTGACGCTGCCGGCCCGACAACCGAAAGACGAACTGTCCCCGCCGGTAGATGCGCGGCTCTAGGCGGCCCTGGTCGTCTTCGACCAGTACGAAGTCCTTGTCGGCGACGCTGGAGGCTCGATCCAGTGGCACCACCCACGAGCCTTTCTCCGGGTTGCCGTCGTGGGCGACTTCGTAGAGGTCCTCGGTGGCGAAGAACCCGGTGTAGCTCATGAGGCTTTCGTACACGGCGCCCAGCTGGTTGATGCCCAGCTCGGCATAGCTAATGTAACCGCGCTCCCGGCCCTTTTTGCCATGCTGCTCCTTGGTCAGCAGCAGCCGCTGGAGCACGTGCTGAAGGGCCTGATTACCCAGGCCGACGTCGTCGATGAGAGCAGTGGCCTTTGAGCTGAAAAGATCAGCACGCAAACTGTGGAATGACAGCCCTCTCGTAGCGTCGTGAGCGTCCTCCAGATGCCCCTGGTCGACGAGCCGAAAGAGAGTCCCCAAACTTTCATAAAAATGTGTACCGCGCATGGATTGCTCGGTGACCAACGGCACTTGCACCAACTCGCGCAGCCGGTCAAGGGAATACCCAGCGTCGTACTCGGGGGCACCTACCGGTAATACTCCCAGCTCGGGGGAGGCCTCGGCATAGAGTAGGAAGAGGATCCGGTAGAGGAAGCGTAGTGACTGCATCGCCAAAGGCTGAGCCTGGTCTGAGGGCAACGGGCTGAGTCCCTGCTGGCGACGGCGGTCCACGACTTCGTTGGCGATGATCTCGATGGATTCGCGGACCCCTTCGCGCAGGTCCTGGCTCACCCCAACGGTGTGCTTAATCGACTCCTCCAGCGCCTCGGTCCACCACACCTTGCCGTCGGCGTCGGGAGCCAGCGACCTCGCCTCAATGCAGGTGAGAGCCCGGTCGACCTCGCCGCCCCTCTTGAGATCAGCCCGCTCCGCGACGGTCTGCACGTCGACGGCTAGATACCGCCCCTCGGGCCACCGCCCCTTTTCGGCAACCACGAGCCAGCGGCCGGCCATGACGAGGGCGAAGCTTGGCCCCTCCTTGGGAGCGAACAGGGTGCTTACCAGCCGGCTCGCCGAGTGCACCTCCTCGCTATCCGGGGCATCTTCCGACGGCCGCCACGGTGTCCAGAGAGTTCGAGCGTCCTTGACCATGAGCTGGTCGGGGGTCTCTACCGGCTTGGCTGTGACGACGGCCAGTGCCGACTGCTCGACACCCGCTGTCGAGAACCATCGCACTGGCCCGTCGCGGCGGATGCGGAACTCACCGGTCAAGTACCCCAGCACGCGCAGCAACACCTCGTGGGCCTGCTCAGTAGCCTCGGCCTTCGCTGCCTCGTCGAGATCGTCGGAGTACAGCGCGGCAAGCATCGTCGCGAGCTTGCTGGCCTGTCCGGTGAACCGTGACCGTGTCGTCGCAATGTCCTCGCCGTCCCACTGCTTGCGGCGATCCAGCACGAGCTTCTGGAAGGATTCTTTGCGCGCGTCAGTGGTAAAGAAGTGCTCGCTGATCCAATCTTCGACGACGATCAGGGCGTCACTGCTTGGCATGGGCACGCTCCTCATGAACGGTCGGGACGGTCTGCGGCACGACGACGAGCAAGGGTCGCGCCAGCTTCTGCTGTGGCTCCATGTCGGCGATGAGCTGCTTCTCCTCCTCGACGGAGGTCCGCCGGACACGAAGGGCATGGTTGGGGATGAGGGTCTGCGAGTCCTCCTGCCATGCGACGGTCTTACGGTTCCATGCGGCGATCCGGGTTTGGGTATTCTCTTTGGCAGCCTTGAACATGGACGTCAGCTCCTCGTCCGCTGCGTTCATGGCGCGTGTCACTAAGGGTTTGAGATCATCGGGCCGCGCAACGGGGCCGGGATTAGACATATCAGCGCCAATGCCAACCTCAGCGAGCATATCAGCTGACGAGGTGTGCATGGTGATGTACGGGGATGTTAGTTTTTCGGGATTGAGGAACCTGATGCACATCCAGCTCGCCGCTACCACGAGTCCGCGCCGATCCGTGACAGTGCCAACGGCCAAGACAGTAGGTAAGTCGACCGTGCCACGCACCACATAGACGGCGTTGCGCGACAGCTTCGACAGCGCTCGATCAGCGGCCCAGTCCAACACTGGGTGCAGGGGGCTCAGGTAGTGAGCCTCAGGCCAGGAACTGTCGGAATCGTCAGTGAGAGCTCGGGCAAGCTGCTCCTGAGCGACCGTCTCGTCTGTAGCTAGCGAGAACCGCTCAAGCACGTGGCGGTCTCGCAGGTAGCTTTGCGGTAGTACTTCCAAGCGCTGTCGCAGGTCCGCAGGCGGGACGAACTCGACGATGCCGTCGCCGTGATCTCGCCACGAAACTCCGCCACCGCGACCGCTATCCGTCGGGGCTGCTGACGGTGTGGTGTAGTAGGCCTCCAACGCTTCACGCAGGAAGTCGACGGGCCGGGGGTACAGCGGGCTCGGCTCAGTGAACTCGGCTGACGGCGGCTCATCGTCAACCGGCGCGTTGAGGGTGGCCAGGAGGCAGGCTAGGGAATCCTCGGGTGATAGCTCATCGACGCTCTTGACAACGTCGTTGAAATCTCTGTGGCCTGCCAGAACCTGTTTGATGTCCTCCTCCTCGGCGCTGGCGCTGTAGCGGCCCATGAGGCTGGCAGCGTCGCCAAGTGCCTCGTGTGCCTCCTGCTCGCGCTTGAGTAGACGCGACAGCACCCGAAGATCACCGCGGAAACTCGGGCTCGACGGCTCCAACAGCAACGTCGTGATGTGTGGGGAGTGACGCTGCCCGTATCGGTCGATGCGGCCATTGCGTTGCTCAATACGGATGAGACTCCAGGGGATGTCGAAGTGGATGAGCTCGTGGCATTGCTGGTGCAGGTTGACGCCCTCACTGGCGACGTCGCCGGTGACGAGCACGCGGATGGGGGAGTTTGACTGCTTGAAAGATTCGACGATCTGCTGTTGTTCGGTGTCGCTGAGACCACCGTGCAGTACGGCGACGTGGTCGGCGGGCAGGGAGAGGTCGTCGAGGAGACGATCACGCAGCCAGTGCAGGGTGGCGACTCGTTCAGCGAAGACGACGGCTCGCTCTGGTCGACGCCGATCTATGCCAATACTGCGTAGGTAGCGCACTAATTCGTCGTATTTGGCTGATGAATTGAAAGCGGCGTCGTTTAAGTCGTTCAATCGATCCAGCGCTTCGATTTCGAGCTGCTGATCCGGCGTCACGGGGTGCGCAGTGATGCGGCGGCGGCGCTCGCTGATGGTCTGACGCAACGCAGCTGGGGAGGACAAAAAGGCCTTAGCGATAGTCCACGGGAAGAGGGCGGAGGCTGCGCCGCTGTAGGGGGACGAACCGGCGGGATGCAGCCAGACCCGGTCTAATTCGTCGGCGACGGCGTCCTCGGCTGCGGTGGCGCTGACCAGAAGGTTTTGCGGTGGTTTACGTTCGGCCCAATCGGCCCCGGCGACACTGGACACTTCGGGGTCGTTGCGGTGGCGTCGCTTCACGAGACGCTTGAGGTCGTCTTTGTCGAGGTCACCATGCGGGCTGACGGCGGTGGGCTCCAGCAGCCTAATGAGCTCGGCGAAGGATTTCCGGTTGCCGTTGTGTGGGGTCGCGGAGGCCAAGATGAGGGCGTCAGTATTGGGTGCCAGGGTTCGGGCAAGACGGTTGTTCTGGGTGGTGTCACCGGTGACATTGTGGGACTCGTCGATGACGACGGCGTTCCATTCGTGACGGTGGAGGTCGTGGGCGAAGCGGTCCTGCTTGAGGGTGTCCATCGAGATGATGACGCGCTTGTACCAGCTAAACGGGTTGCGGTTGGCGGGTATCTTCTGCTTGACGCGCTGCAGACCGACGGAGTCGAGACGCACGAAGGGGATTGCGAAGCGACTCCACATTTCGTTTTGCATCTGTTCCAGCACGTGACGGGGACACACAATGAGGATGCGTTCGCCACGGCCCCGACGGATGAGTTCGGAGAGGATCATCCCAATCTCGATCGTCTTGCCCAGGCCTACCGCGTCTGCCAGGAGGATGCGTGGTTGCAGGTTCTTTGGATCGAGGGCCTGCTGTACCGCCGAGTATTGGTATCGCAGACGCTTAGCCAACGCATACTGGCTGGCGGCCAAGGTGGGCTCGCCGAGGGGAATCGGGGTCTTGCGAAGCGTCGCTTCCAACCAGAGTCGCGCGTCCCGATAGTGCGGGGACGCGTCGGCTACCGGGGTCGCGTCATGCGGGTCCAGCGGGACGATGGTGTCCAGCTGGTCATAAAACGTCGCCGTAGTGCCACGGACGAGGTCTGACAAGCCCTGCACCGTCAGGAGTTGTCCATCGTCGGTGTGCTCAACAGTGCTGACGAGCCACTCTTCGTCACGCACCAGCACGACCGAACCTGGCGCGACGGTGATTGGCATAGTCAACTCCATCCTTGTGGTTGCTACCGCCTGTTCCGGCACTGATGACAACACATCTACCGTCGGTCGGGCGGAGTCGGGCCACTTTCTGCGCTGACGACCGCCGTCATGACGGCGGTCGCATGGGTACGATATATCAACAGCGGGTAACCGCTTGTCGGGGGTCAATGATTGGTTGCGAGTTGATCCGTGCTCGGCCGACGTGATGTGACCCCGGTCACCATGAGGCAGACGAGGCCGACAGGCACGTCGATGACTCGCAGATTGCACGTCTCTTCACCATGGTGAGGTCACATCATGGGAATCGTGTGGCCTGGTGATATGTCGCACGCTGACGGGTGGTTGTGGCACATCGTCGCGCTGCGCAGTGGTACATCGTCGCGCTGCGCAGTGGTACATCGTCGCGCTGCGCAGTGGTAGATCGTCGCGCTGCTCGGTGGTACACCCTTTCGCTGCTAATGTGACGCCGACGGTCATTCCATGTATGCTGTCGAGGTCCCTTCGGGGATGCGCGGATGTAGCTCAATGGTAGAGCCCCAGTCTTCCAAACTGGCTACGCGGGTTCGATTCCCGTCATCCGCTCTCAACGTCCTCGGTGAAGAAATACCAAGCCATGCTCCACGTAGCAGGATGGTCGGGCGCGGACTGATCCAATACATGGGCGCAGGACAGGACGCTTCATCGACAGGCTTATCCAGGTCCAAAACCCGCATGTGACGCATCGGCCCTCGACGCAGACGGCTACGAATGCGGCTTCTACATGATGGATTAATGAGCGCGCTGGAGTGCATGCCGCTAGGCTTCGAACACGTCGCGCCAGTTGGTGGGCATTCGGGATAAGTTGATCGAGTCTGCGTATCGTGCGAAAAGATCATCGAGGTGCGCTACATGCTTCCGCCACCGGTCTCGATCCGGGTGCAGAAATTTGAGCATGTAGATTTGAGAAAAAAGGCTGCGGCCGAAAGGTCCTACTAGCTCCAGACATATCAGCCTGACGACCCGCGCCCAACAGCCAGTCCAAGATGTTTGGCGCTTGAGTTAACATGACCAACCCGGGAGACGTGACAACTACGACCGCGCCACCGCTTGGCCCCACCACGGGTCTTGCCATGCCGGGTCATCACCGCCGCGCATACCGGACATTCGGGAGTGTTCATCCCGCCCAAACCTGGCCCCACCAACGTCAACACTGCTAATCCGGTGCAAACACAACGAAAACCACGCACGAGAGCAACACCTTTTGTCCTATAGTCCCATTTTCAAGAATCTTTCCGACCCGCAGGACTTCACGTTAGAATTAGCTCACTAAGAATGGCTCGCGTTCGGGGGGAAGTGTGTACGGTGAGATCCTATGAGTCTGGCGCTGAGCTGGCTGCCGAGATTGCCAAGCGTGGCGATCTTTTTATAGGTGAATTTGCGGATGTTCCTGTCGGCGGCTGGGATCGGCTGGTGGATGGTGTTGATCGCACGCCCCGTCAAATGATTGCGTATCAGCTTGGCTGGATGGGGCTGCTGCTCAGCTGGGAACGTGAGGAACACGCTGGCGCTGAGGTGGTGACTCCTGCCCCCGGTTTTCGATGGAATCAGTTGGGTGATTTGTATGACGCATTTTATCAGCGCTGGGAGGAGAGCTCAGCTGAAGAATTAATTGATCGGTTTACAACTATGCTTGGCGAGGTCGTCCACCTTGTTAATAGTCTTACGGAGGAAGAGTTATTTGAGCCAGGGCGGCGGGCTTGGGCATCATCGACGCCGTCAGCGTGGCCAGTGTGGAAATGGGTGCATATCAACACAGTTGCGCCGTTTACGACGTTTCGCACCAAGATGAGGAAGTGGAAGAAACAGGCCGGTGTATGAGGTGGATCGGTTATTGCTCACGATTCGTGTCGATGGCCTCACCCGCATCATCGGTGACCGGCAGCCGGTGTTCTCCATGGGTTTGGGTGAGCATGGGTTTGGGTGAGATCGACGAGGCCATAACGCGCTGCTAGAGGTAGTTTTTCGGGATAGTGGACCTTGCCCCTGAGCGGGTGCCGTCTCTGGGTAGAAACCTTCCACTGGCTTGGGGGCTACTGCATCGCTAGAATCGGGTGGAATGTGTGTTCCCCTCACCGGGGACGACAGAATCGGAACCACAGGAGAAACTTCGTGCCCAGCACCCTTGAGAAGCTCAGCACCAACCGTGTGAAGCTCACGATTGAGATGCCTTTCGATGAACTGAAGCCCAGCCTTGACAAGGCCTATAAGGACATCGCCAATCAGGTGAACGTTCCCGGCTTCCGCAAGGGGAAGGTGCCCGCTCCGGTCATCGACCAGCGTTTTGGCCGTGGAGTCGTCCTTCAGGAGGCTATTAACGACGCCCTCCCAGCTGCTTACGGCAAGGCCATCGAGGAGAACACAGTCGTTCCCCTGGGCCAGCCCGAGATCGAGGTGACCAAGCTGGAGGACGGTGAGGTCGTCGAGTTCACTGCCGAGGTTGACGTCCGCCCCGACTTTGACCTGCCTGACGTTTCCGCGATCTCCGTTGAGGTGCCCGCCGTTGAGGTGCCCGACGAAGACGTCAACGAGCGCGTCGAGACCCTTCGTCAGCGTTTTGCCACGAATACGGAGGTCGAGCGCGCTGCTGCTAAGGGCGATCTCGTCACCATTGACCTTGCTGGAAGCCGTGACGGCGAAGCTCTTGACGACGCCACTGCGTCGGGTGTCACCTACAAAGTTGGCTCTGAGGGCATGCTTGAAGGTCTTGATGAGGCCGTTACCGGTCTCAAAGCCGGCGAGTCCGCCGAGTTCCACTCCACGCTCGTCGGTGGCCCGCTGCGTGGCCAGGATGCCGACATTAAGGTCACCGTCACCAAGGTGTGCGAGCAGGAGCTTCCGGCCGTTGACGACGACTTCGCCCAGCTGGTGAGCCAATTCGACACCGTCGAGGAGATGCGTGCCGACTTGCGCACCGCTCTGGAGAACATGGCTCGCCTCGATCAGGCTGCTGATGCCCGAGACAAGGTACTTGAAGAAGTCATTTCCAAGATTGACATCGAGCTACCAACTCGCCTCATCGACTCTGAACTTGAGGCTCGCCGTCAGCAGGTTAATCAGCAGCTGGCCCAAGCGGGTATGACCGTTGAGGAGTACCTCGAGGAATCCGAGGAAGAGGTGGATAACGCCGATGACTTCTGGGCCGAGATCGAGAAGCGTTCTCTCGATGCCCTCAAGGCTCAGATCGTCCTCGACAAGATGGCCGATGACGACGAGATCGGTGTTGAGCAAGACGAGCTGACCGAGCTGCTGTTCCGCAAGGCTCAGCAGAATGGCACCTCCCCCGAGGAGGAGGCGCAGCACATGATGCAGCACAACCACCTGCCCGACTGGATGCAGGAGATCCGTCGCGGCAAGGCGTTGGCTTCCATGGTTGGTGCCGCTACCGTCACTGATTCCAAGGGCAACACCCTCGAGCTTGACCGCATCCAGCCTGACGGCACGATCGCCGACGAGCCCGCTGAGGACGCTGCGGCTGAGGATTCAGATAAGGCCGGTAAGGGCTCCGCCGACACGACTGAGGACGAGGCCGACGAGGAGACCAAGGCCGAGGACGAAGCCTCCAAGAAGACGACCACGAAGAAGGCTGCTGCTAAGAAGCCCGCCGCCAAGAAGACAGCCACGAAGAAGGCTGGCGAGGCAAAGGCTGACGACAAACCGGCAGCTAAGAAGGCCCCCGCTAAGAAGCCCGCTGCCAAGAAGACGGCCACCAAAGGCGATAAAGCTGAGTGATGTCCCGTAGGATCGACATGATCCGTTGATGATCGGCGTCGTGCGGGTATTCCGCGCGACGCCGGTTTCACATCAATCCCGAGGAAGCTCAATGACTAAACGCCCCGCGCGCCCCCCACGACCTCGACGTCGGATCTCTGTTGCCCCCGCCACTCGTCAATTGCGCAATGTGCGTCAAATGATGGCTGACGATATCGCAACAGCCCGTGCGGTCGAGCGCGGTGAATTGCAAGCCGAGGAACAGCCCATTCATGGCGCAACAAGCGCGCAAAAGGCGGCTGAAACCGGGCTTCAACCCCAGCCGAGCGATCAAGAAAAAGCTGAGACAGCCACCAGCAAACACGGCTTGCCTAAGCTGACTGTTGTCCTCATTACAGTGGCAGCAGCGTGGTTGGGGCTGAGTTTCCTACACGAGCTGTCGAGTGTCATCGCGCCATTGTTTTTCGGTTTAAACCTCCTTATTACGGCATACCCGATTCATACCTGGCTCGTGAAGCACAAGTGCCCGAGGTGGATCTCGGCTACCACAGCTGGCACCGCCGTCATTATTGTGCTGGCTGCTGGTGTCGCCGGCATGGTGTGGTCGGTGGCCGCGATGATTGGCCAGCTGCAGAGTTACATCCCACAGATGGAAAAGATCTATACCCAGCTACTGCACTGGTCTAGCCAGATTGGGTATTCCCAGGACGTCATCACCGATAGGCTCAAGAAGATTGACCCTCAACAAGTAATGTCGGTCGTGACGTCAGTGGCATCCGATACCACCAGCATTGTGACGATGATTATCGTCATTCTCACCGGAATGATCTTTATGGTCATGGATACCCCGCAGATGCATGATCGGCTACGGATGGCCGGGAACCGCAAGCCGGATGTCGTTGTGGCCTTAGAGTCCTTTGCTAGCGGAATTCGTAAGTATTGGTTGGTGACGACAGTATTCGGCCTGATCGTTGCGCTGTTTGACTGGGCGGCTTTGCTCATCATCGGAGTTCCGCTGGCTGGGGTGTGGGCACTGTTTAGCTTCCTGACTAACTACATCCCCAATATTGGTTTCATTGTCGGCGTTATCCCGCCAGCCTTGTTGGCGCTTTTCGACGACGGTTGGGTAGCAGCGGTCGCTGTCGTCGTCTCCTATTCGGTACTGAACTTCGTCATCCAGTCGATTATTCAGCCGAAATTTGCGGGCGATGCTGTCGGGCTGACTCCGACGATGTCTTTCGTATCTTTGCTCTTATGGGGCTGGGTATTTGGAGCGTTGGGAACACTCATTGCTCTGCCGTGCTCCCTGCTCATCAAGGCGACCCTGATCGACCACGACCCGGGTGCTCGGTGGGTCAATGCGCTCATCTCCTCTCGGCCTACAGAAGGCTTAGAAGATGACCCTGACGAGTAGCGTGACGACGGTGTTCGGCAGTGCTGACCGCGAAAGGCTCTGGAACTGTCGTGTCCACACGGTAAATTCGAGTTCGTGAATCAAAATACTTCGATCACTTCCCAGGGCATGCCCGCCATGGCCGGCCCCGAGACCGGCGGTGCCGGGATGACCGACAACGTCTACCAGTCGCTACTGCGCAACCGGATCGTCTTCCTCGGATCAGAGGTTAAGGACGAGAACGCGAATGCGCTGTGCGCCCAGATGTTGCTGCTCAACGCTGAGGATCCCGAGGCCGATATTTACCTCTACATTAATTCCCCAGGCGGTTCAGTCACCGGGGGAATGGCGATCTACGACACCATGCAGTGGATCTCCAACGATGTCGCGACGGTGACGATGGGCATGGCAGCGTCTATGGGCCAGTTTTTGCTGACTGCTGGTACTCCCGGCAAGAGGTACGCCCTGCCGCACGCCAAGATCCTTATGCACCAGCCGCTCGGCGGTGTTGGTGGTACTGCTACTGAGATCGCCATTAACGCCAAGATGCTCAAGGACACCAAGCGTGAGCTGTCTCAGCTCAACGCCGATCACTCTGGCCACACCCTTGAGCAGATCCTCGAGGACTCCGATCGGGACCATTGGTTTACCGCTCAGGAGGCCCTCGACTACGGACTTATTGACCATGTCTACAGCAATGCGTCGCAGCTTCGTGGCGACGCTCCTAATCAGTGAGGTGACCATGGGATTCAACGCCTTTGATAAGAATCGGTTGGCCGCCTTCAACGCCGAGCAGGCCGAGCAGGCTGCTCCCGGCGGGCTAGCCCCGGCAGGTCCGCGTAACGACTATTACATCCCGCAGTGGGAGGAGCGCACCTCCTACGGTGTGCGTCGCGTCGACCCATACACGAAGTTGTTTGAGGACCGCATCATCTTCCTCGGCACTCCGGTGACTGACGACATCGCCAACGCTGTAATGGCCCAGCTGCTGTGCCTGCAGTCGATGGATGCCGATCGCCAGATCAGCATGTACATCAACTCTCCTGGCGGCTCATTCACCGCCATGACAGCGATCTACGACACCATGAATTACGTGCGTCCCGACGTACAGACGATTTGCCTGGGTATGGCCGCGTCGGCTGCGGCCGTCTTGCTGGCTGCTGGCGCGAAGGGTCAGCGGTTGTCCTTGCCAAACTCGACGATTCTCATCCATCAGCCAGCGATGGGTCAGGCTACGTACGGTCAGGCCACCGATATTGAGATCCTGGACGACGAAATTCAGCGCATCCGCAAGCTCATGGAGAACATGCTTGCTACCGCGACTGGCCAGAGCGTCGAACAGGTGTCCAAAGATATTGATCGCGACAAGTACCTCACTGCCCAGGGGGCGAAGGAGTACGGTCTCATTGATGACATCTTGACCTCTTTGTGAGAATCACGCATCGTGACCCTCGAGGGCCACTGCAGGGTTAGTCGTCGTCATCCGACACGGGTGACGACGACACCCGATATAGATATCGTCCACAGCTAAGGTGGACAGCGCACACCTCGGGAGGATGATCGTCCCGGAGAAGACGAAGTGAGATAGGCCTGCCGAGTAGGAGGGAAGCCGGATGGCGCGAATTGGTGAGAGCGGAGACCTCTTCAAGTGTTCCTTCTGCGGAAAAAGTCAGAAGCAGGTCAAGAAGCTCATCGCGGGCCCCGGGGTCTACATCTGTGACGAATGCATCGATCTGTGCAACGAGATCATTGAGGAGGAGTTTTCGTCCTCCGACGAGGTCGGTGGCGTTGAGGACCTTCCCCGACCGCGCGAGCTGTGCGAATTCCTCGACACCTGGGTTATCGGCCAGGAAGAAGCCAAGCGGACCCTCTCAGTAGCTGTGTACAACCATTACAAGCGCATTCAGCCTGAGGTTAATGTGCCGCATGCCCGTCGGGCCGAAGATGACGGGGTAGAACTCGGCAAGTCGAACATCCTGCTGCTTGGGCCGACCGGTTGCGGTAAGACCTACCTAGCCCAGACGATGGCTCGTCAGCTCAATGTCCCCTTCGCAATGGCTGATGCGACTGCGCTGACCGAAGCTGGCTACGTCGGTGAGGACGTCGAGAACATTCTACTGAAACTGCTACAAGCGGCTGATTTCGACGTCAAGCGGGCTGAGCGAGGAATTGTTTACATTGACGAGATTGACAAAGTGGCTCGCAAATCAGAGAACCCGTCAATTACTCGCGACGTCTCCGGCGAAGGTGTCCAGCAAGCCTTGCTGAAAATCCTTGAGGGAACGGTAGCGTCAGTTCCTCCGCAGGGGGGACGTAAACATCCCCAGCAAGACTTCATCCAAATCGATACCACCAATATCTTGTTCATTGTGGGTGGAGCTTTTGCTGGCCTTGAGGACATCATCACCAAGCGGATCGGTACCCGACCGTTGGGATTCAATAACGATCCTGGACAACGCGACGTTGTTGAAGGCCCCGAGGCTCTCAGCATGGTGTGCCCAGAAGACCTTCACCAGTTTGGGCTTATTCCAGAGTTTATTGGACGCCTACCGATGGTGACGACCGTGCATCCGCTCGACCGTGAAGCCCTGATTCGCATTCTGACTGAGCCTCGCAATGCTCTGACCCGCCAGTTCGAGAAACTTTTCGAACTCGATGGGGTGGAATTGACCTTTACCGACGGAGCCTTGGGCGCGATCGCCGATAAAGCGGTTGCGCGGGGGACCGGTGCGCGTGGACTACGGGCTATCATCGAGGAGACCCTGATGGACGTCATGTTCGACGTCCCCTCCCGCGACGATGTTTCTCGAGTCGTGGTAACTGAGGAAGCCATCACCGGGGAAGGTAAATGCCAATACTTCTCCTCGCCGGCCTTTCATGGCAGAGGCCGACTCTCTGCTTGAGGTCAATGCTCGTTCAAGACGTCAGCGAGGAGCGAATCAGCCCGCCGCTGCAGTATTACGGTAGATTTGCGGCGTTCTTTGCTTCGCTGCACTTTGACCAGCGGAATGAGCGAGGCAATATCGTGGGCTTCATCACGCCATTGTTGAGCCTTTGAATTCGACGAGTTGTCAGCGTACTTAAGGACACGGTCTACGGTGAGCTGGACTCGCCCCAAACCTATTTTGGAAGTCACCGATGTGCGGGCTTTGCTGTAGCCCGATTTCGCCCATGCTTCGGCGCGGCCGTCAGCATTAATGGAATCCCATAGATCCCGTGCCAGTGGCGTCCCAGCCTCAATAACCGTTTTGACGAGTCCCGGTGTGGTGGATTTCCGCGTCTTTGCCATGCGCTCCTCCTGTGCGTTTTGTTGACAGACGGTACCCTGGCAGCCATGGCAACTGGATACCTGCGATACCCCGATGTCCACGGCGACCTCGTGGTGTTCACCGCTGACGACGACGTGTGGTTGGTTCCCGTCACTGGAGGACGGGCGAGTCGTCTCAGCAACGATCATGTCATGGTTCGCAATCCTCGTTTTAGTCCCAATGGCACCAAGATTGCATGGACCTCCTACCGAGGTCAGCGACCGGAAGTATGTGTCATTGACGTGGCTACCGGGGATCAGCGTCGACTCACGTGGTTAGGAGCGGCAAAGAATGCTGTCGTCGGTTGGCAGGACGACGAACACGTGGTGTTTTCGTCCCCACACCAAACCAACGATATTGGCTTGACGTGGTTGTACACGGTGTCTCTCGACGGTCACATCGAGCGTCTTGAATATGGGCCGGGGATGGACTTGGCCGTGACGCCAGACGGAGCCGTCGCTGTTGTCACCCCCAATTCTGGCGACTGCTCGCGGTGGAAGAGATACCGCGGAGGAACAGCCGCGCAGATTTGGCTGCGACCAGCTGGGGCAGATCACTTCGTGCGCCTGCTGCGTGATGGCAACGACGATCGATTCGCGTCAGCCGGACGCTACAGCGTCGGCTGGATTGACGGTCGTCTCATGTTCACGTCTGATATGAGCGACGATGATAGCCCACAGGCTCAGGCGCAGATATGGTCTGTTGACTCAGCTGGGCACGACCTGCGTCAACACACCCGTCACAGTGAGGCTGAGGGTTATGTCCGCGATCCACGCACTGACGGTGCAACGATCGTCTACCACGCCCACGGTGCGCTGTGGACGATGGCTGGCCTCGACGCAGAGCCGCAGCGTCTCGACGTCGACCTCGGTATCGGAGCCCCGCCGCGGGTACCGCTGGATCCTACGGACCGTCTGGAAGCAATCATCTCTGATCACGGCGGCGACGGGTCATTACTCGAATGGCGAGGAGCCGCATATTTCCTTACCCATCGCTCCGGCCCAGCGCGAGCCCTCTCGGCAGCCGATGGCGTCCGCATTCGTGAACCGCGCGTTCTTGGCCAGACCGGCCAAGGTGTGTGGGCTAGCGACGTCGATGGTGACGATTGCCTTGAGGTCGCTCACCTCGACGGCACTGGCGAGGTTCGCCGTATTGCCCAGGGGCGGATCGGTCGTGTACTGCACAGCGCACCGTCTCCCGACGGTAACAAGGTCGCCGTCATTAGCCATGACGGTCGTATCTTGATCGTCACTATTGCTAACGGGGCCATTCGTGAGGTTGGAAAGTCTCTCGAAGGTGAGGCGAATGGACTGACGTGGTCACCGGATTCCCGATACTTGGTGTGGCGTTCGCCGATGGCACATGGCGAGGCCATGATCGGCCAGATCCGATGCTGGGATGAGCAAGGGATGGGGGAGTCATTTGCCCTCACCCGTGGTGCCTTCGACGATTCGTCGCCGGTCTTTACCGCCGATGGCAAGTATCTGGTGATGCTGTCAGCACGCACCTTTGACCCAAACTATGACGGTCAGACGTTTGATTTATCCTTCGGACACACACAGCGTCCATGGCTGGTCCCACTCAGCGCAACCGAATCATCCCCGTTTGGCCCGTCCTCCCAGGGATGGCGCGTCAGCGAGGTGCAAGACGCTAAGGCTAAGGCCACCACAGAGGCCGGAAGTGACAACGCCGACGACACCTCTGACGTCGTCTGCCAGCTTGCTGCCGACGGGTTCGAGGAGCGGATGGTGCCATTCCCAGTGCCGTCGGGCTCCTACCGGAATCTGGCAGCCGTCAAGGATGGTGTGGTGTGGATCGAGGTGGCCGATCGCGGTGGCGAACTCGGTGCTACCCGTGCTGGAGTCACGGGTGACGCGCCCAGTGACGTCTTGTGGCACTACAACCTGTCCGCACGTCACCTCGACAAATTGTGTGAACGCGTTGACACCTTCTCCGTTTCAGGTGACGGTGAGCGTCTCGTCGTGCGGCATCGCGACGACGTCATCGTCATTCCGTCATCCCACAAGGTCGATGACGATGATCCGGCATGCATTCACGTCGATCTGACGCGACTGCGCCGCACGATCAATCCGCGCGCTGAGTGGCGTCAGATGTTCGATGAAAACGGGCGCTTGATGGCGAGTCACTATTGGCGCGAGGACATGAATGGTGTCGACTGGGACGGCGTCCTCAATCGATACCGCCCTCTGGTCGATCTGTGCCACACCGTTGACGATCTGCGCGACATTCTCTGGGAGACTGTTGCCGAGCTCAATACCTCCCATTCCTACGTGTCGGCACCCGAAGCCAGCGGAGACGCGGATATGCGCGCAGGCCTGCTAGGTGCCGATATCAGCAGCGAAGCTGACGGGGCCAAGGTCGTCCGAGTCATTCCCGGCGAGTCGTCGGATCCGCGTGCGTGGTCCCCGCTTCGTGCTGCTGGGGTTGCAGTGACTCATGGGGATGTCATCGTCGCAGTGGATGGACGAAGAGTTGGTGCCGACGGCAGCCTTGGGGAACTCTTGGAAGGATCAGCGGGACGAGTCGTCGAGCTAACGGTGCGTCGAGGCGACGATGAGCGTCGAGTAGCTGTCGTGCCTATGGCTGATGAGGCCCCGCTGCGGTATCACGACTGGGTGGCGTCGCGTCGCCGCTACGTCGAGGAGCATTCTGGCGGGCGACTCGGTTACCTACACGTACCCGATATGGTCTCCGATGGCTGGGCCGAGCTGCACCGTCAAATCGGTCAGGCGACGACTCACGAAGGCGTCATTGCCGACGTGAGGTTTAACCATGGTGGCCACACCTCGCAGCTCGTCGTCGAAAGGCTCGCCCGCAAAGTCGTCGGATGGGACTACAGCCGGTGGTATGCCACAGCGGACACATATCCGCAGAATGCGGTGCGCGGACCGATCGTCATGGTCACCAACCAGTGGGCAGGCTCTGACGGTGACATCGTCGCAGCTGCTACCCAAGCAATGGGATACGCCAAGGTCATTGGTGAACGGTCGTGGGGCGGCGTCATCGGCATCGACGGCAGGTTTGACCTTGTCGATGGCACGTCAGTGACCCAGCCGCGCTACGCCGGTTGGTATGGCAGCTACGGCTGGGGGGTGGAGAATCACGGTGTCGATCCTGACATCGTCGTGACCGTGTCTCCGGAGGATTGGGAGTCTGACCGCGACGTTCAGCTTGATGCTGCGATTGCTGAGTGCCTGCGTCAACTCGACCACACGCCGGCAGCCACACCGCCGGAGCTGCCGGGGCCGATGTTCGTGCCGAAGCAGGACTGAGCCGGGGTCGTGTGCACGCATGAGGCCGTGAAAACCGCCCTCATGCGTGCCGACGACAGCAACGACGTGCTCGCGGGTAGGAGCACGGCTGATACTGCTGACCCCGAGAACCCTTAGCGCTTCTTTTTAGCTGGGGGCTCTCCCAACGTCGCCTCAAGAGTCAAGGTTTGCCCATCCTCAGACCACACAAACTGTTCAGTCTTTGACACCTTGGCTAAGTCGGACTCGACGGCTTTGAGATTCGTGATAACTGGTGTCGGTGCGCTGATGTGGGCCACCAAAATCGGGGTGCGCATCGGAACCTTATGGGTCGATTTCACGCCACGCAACTCAACCAAGGCAGCCGAGACATCAGTCATGAGATCGACGTCGCCGGTGGCGGGAACCTCGTCTGCGATCGGCCAGCACGACGTGTGAACAGAGCCATCCTTCCACCAACTCCACACCTCCTCGGTGACGAAGGGCAGGAAAGGCGCAAACAGTCGAAGCATGACGTCGAGGGCGAGACGTAATGCCGTCCTGGCACTTAGCGCGCCGGCATCGTCAGCCCCCTCGGAGTTGTACGCGCGCTCCTTGACCAGCTCAAGGTAATCGTCACAGAAGGTCCAAAAGAACTGCTCACAGACCTCCAGAGCAGCGGTGTAGTTGAACTTATCGAATGCCTTGGTTGCCTCAATGATGAGTTGACGCAGCCCAGCGAGCATCGACAAATCTGCCGGGTTAATGATGTCAGCGAGCTGACCGCCTTCACCAAAGCCAAGCACGAACTTCGAAGCGTTGAGGATCTTCATAGCCAGGCGGCGGCCAACCTTCATCTGAGCCTTGTCAAAGGGGGAGTCCATACCCGGACGGGCCATAGCGGCACGCCAACGCACCGCGTCGGCACCGAACTGATCAATGATTTCGGTCGGGACAACTGTGTTGCCCTTCGACTTTGACATCTTTTTGCGGTCAGGGTCGGTGACGAACCCGGAAATTGCGGCTCGCTTCCACGGCAGCACGCCGTTTTCCAGATGTGCCCGCACCACGCGGGAAAACACCCAGGTACGGATGATGTCGTGAGCCTCGGGTGCAAAGTCCATGGGGAAGGTCTTGGCGAACAAGTCCGCGTCGCGCTCCCAGCCGGTGACAATCTGGGGAGTCAGAGAGGACGTGGCCCAGGTGTCCATGACGTCAGGGTCTCCAATAAATCCGCCGGAGATTCCGCGCTGGGACTCCTGGTATCCAGGAGGCGTCTGGGATGCCGGATCCACCGGGAGAGCGGATTCGTCGGGTAGCAGCGGGTGGTCATAGTCCGGTTCTCCATCGGCGTCGAGCGGATACCACACCGGGAAGGGGACGCCGAAGAAGCGCTGACGACTGATGAGCCAGTCGCCGTTGAGCCCCTCAACCCAGTTTTCGTAGCGATGCCGCATATGCTCAGGAACCCACTCGAGTTCCTGGCCGCGCTTGAGCAGCGCACTGCGCAACTCTGCGTCACGACCACCATTGCGGATATACCACTGCCGCGTTCCAATAATCTCTAGCGGCTTATCGCCCTTCTCATAGAAGTTAGCCTTGCGCTCGGTGGGCTTGGGATCGCCGTCCATCTCGCCGGAGGCTATGAGGGCCTCAACGACGAGTTTGCGGGCGGTGAAGGTGGTCTTACCTGCGATCTCTTCGTATTTTTCGGCGGATCCGGCATCCACAATCCACTGTGGGGTATCAGAGAGGATCCGTCCGTCGCGACCGATAATGGTCCGGGTGGGCAGCTGCAATTCACGCCACCATGCGACGTCGGTGAGGTCGCCGAAAGTACAGCACATAGCGATACCAGCGCCCTTGTCCATCTCGGCAGCCGGGTGAGCTAGCACTGGCACCTCGACGCCGTATAGCGGAGTGATGACGGTGGTGCCGAACAGGTGCTGGTAGCGCTCGTCGTCGGGGTGCGCGATGAGGGCACAGCAGGCGGCCAGCAGCTCCGGGCGGGTGGTCTCGATGAAGACGTCCTGGCCGTCGGGGCGATGGAAACCGAGGCGGTGGTAGGCGCCAGGGTAGTCGCGGGCCTCAAGCTCTGCCTGGGCTACCGCAGTAGAGAAGGTGACGTCCCACAGGGTGGGCGCGTCAGACAGGTATGCCTCGCCGCGGGCATAGTTACGAAGAAAGGCCAACTGGGCAATGCGCTGCGACTCCGGCGAGATCGTCGTGTAGAGCTGGTTCCAGTCCACAGACAGCCCAACAGAACGCCATAGGTCTTGGAATGCTTTCTCGTCGACGGTGGTCAGCTCGACGCACAGCTCAACGAAGTTGCGGCGGCTAATCGGCACCTGACGTTTGGGATCGGGTTTACTCGGCGGGGTGAAGTCGGGATCGTAGGGCAACGAAGGATCACAGCGTACGCCGTAGTAATTCTGGACGCGCCGCTCAGTTGGTAGGCCGTTGTCATCCCAGCCCATCGGATAAAAAACCTTCTTGCCGCGCATCCGCTGATACCGCGCGACGGTGTCGGTATGGGTGTAAGAGAAGACGTGTCCAGGGTGCAGGTGGCCGGAGACAGTGGGCGGCGGGGTGTCGATAGAAAACACCTGCTCGCGCGAATCAACCGATGTGGCGTCGAACGCGTAGAGCTGCTCGTCCTCCCACACTGTGCCCCACTTTTCCTCCAGGCCCTCCAGGGCCGGCTTATCGGGTACGACACCGCGCGTCGGAGGCGTGGCGGATGAGGGGACAGAGGTCTGTGAGGTCATATTCCAAACTCTAGTGTTCGACTCGGACAGGTCACCAGACGAACGGCGTTCGCCAGTCGTCTGGGATCATAGCGGCGAGGGGGCCGCAGTATGCCAGGGCTCCTCGCCGCTATGGGTCGTCGACGCCCCGCTGTCAGTTGACGGCCTTGATGGCCTGGAGCAGTTGGTCGGCGGAAGGGGGAGACTGGACGAAGGCGTTCCAGCTATTCCACGGTTTTCCGTTAATCAAAAAGGTTGGGGTGCCGGCACTACCGAATTTCTGCAATTCCTGCAGCCCCTTGTCGTTGCTGTTCTTGACGAACTGTTCGGTCTGTTTGTTGTCGTAGATGCGCTGGAACTTGGTCAGGTCTGAGCCCGTGATTCCAGCTTCGGAAGCGAAGTCCTTGCGCAGCTGATCGTCGGTGTAGCCCTCGCCCTCTCTCTGAGGCTGGTGGCGGTAAATGACGTCGTGGTAAGCCTCGAGCTTACCCACAGAATCGGCGGCAGCAGCGGCCATCGCGGCGCGAGTGGAAGCGTCATTACGCAAGTTGTTATCCAAGAACGTCAGTGTGTGGTACTCCAACTTGATTTTGCCATCAGTTGATAACTGGTTGAGCTGTTTACCCAACGCATTTTCAGCATCTTTGCATATGGGGCACTGGTAATCTTGGAATACTGTGACGGTGATGGCCCCGTCCTTCACCTTGTCGGGATTGATGGTGTACACGCCGTCTTTCGTGGCTGACGGTGGTGTGATCTGGCCGCTGGTGGGTGTGTCGTCGGATTTGTGGTTTAGCCCGACGATGACGGCGACGACCACCAGTGCGATGACAACGACGCCTGCGACGACGCCGATGATTCGACGGCGCTTCTTAGCTAATTCCTGAGCCTCTTGTTGGGCGCGCAGAGCAGCCCGTTTAGACGTGGTTGCAGTTGTTTTTTTGTCAGCCATCAGTTCATGTTTCCTTGTGTTATAGATGATGTGTCACACATGATGGTAGCCGGTCGGGCGCGTGGTCCGACCGAGTCTCTATGCCTTATCTGACTATCCAGCGGTCTACGGAAAGCGCCGAGCGGGGTCGGATCACAAGCCATATTCCGCATAAGGCAAGACCAAGATCACGCAGCATGTCGAGAATGTAGCTACGCACGGTCTCTGGCCACGCCTGATCTACCGGGCCACCGTCGCCAAAGCAGCCGCAGTCCAGCGAGATATGGCGTGCCCACGCTGATGCGATTGCGGCGATAAAGACGACCATAGCGAGGGTGCCGAGAAGACCGGACCATCGCGTCGCGATGCCAAAGATGAGTAGTAGCCCGACGATGATCTCGAGAATCGGCATCGTCCAACCGACGATGGGGGCGAGGTTCCATGGAATGATCTGATACGTCCGTACCGACCAAATGGCGGAGTCTATGTCGGTGGCTTTGATGATCCCTGCAACGAGCAGGGTGCCGCCGAGGATGATCCGGGCCGCCAAACCGACCCAGTCGCGCACTGTCGTGGAGCGCGGCGATGGTTGAGAGTCCATAGCAGCCATAGTAGCTAGTCCTCGTTACGATAATTGATACGTCATATACATTGTCGGTGGCGGATGCGCGATCTGCTGACGTGGACTGCTGCCTGGTCGTCTGCCCAGCCTGTGAAATCGCGTGCCGCACAGCGGACAACCATAAGTGTTCGGCGCCGCCATGCCCGCGCCGTTTCACAACGAGCAGTTGTACCGTGGCAGACCGATCGAAGCGTCCTGGTCGACCATCCAACTCGTTTCGATAGTGCCGCTGGCCCAGGTCGCTGGCAGGGATTCGTCTCCAGCGAACACTTTCTGGACGGCCTCAGCTTTTTCGGAACCGCTGACAAGGAACCAGACTCGCTTCGAGCGGTTGATGACGGGCATCGTCACTGAAAGGCGATCTGGCGGAGGCTTGGGGGCATCGGTAACTCCAACGGCCAGTGCGGCAGTTGTTGGGTTAAAAGACGGATGGCCTGGGAAAAGTGATGCGACGTGGCCGTCGGCCCCCATCCCGAGCAAGCAAATGTCGAAGACGACGTCGCCAAGCTCCTGGGCATAGGAATATGCGGCCTCGTCGGGGTCGGCCTTGCCGTCGGCGGCGGGCATGACGTGGGTTGTGGAGGGATCCAGTCGGAGGGCTGCTGACAACAGTGGCAAGGCTTGCAGGGAATTGCGGTCAGGATGACCGGTGGGGACGAATCGGTCGTCACCCCACCAAACATGTAGCTGGTTAGGACGAATATTGCTGCATTCAGGAACGTCACCCATCGCGGCATATACAATATTGGCGATTCTCCCGCCGGTCAGACACAGGTCAATACGCTCTTGTGCAGCCTGGATTCTGACGATCATCTGGACCAAGCGGTGAGCGACCCCTTCGGCCAGACCCTGGACGGATTGGTACCGCATGAGACGTCGGTTGGTCATGACTGATCCTCATCACGTGTCGTTGCGATGCCCTCATCATGGATTTCAGCCATGACAGCGGTGAAGATTTTGTCAGAGTCGAGCCGACGAAGCTCTTCACCGATCAGCATCTGTACGTTGCGGCGATCCAGGGCCACTCCGCGCGCTGGTTCTCCCGGAATCCGGTAGACGGCATATCTGCCACTGCGCCGGCGAATCTCGATGTCGCCACCTGGGGTTGACATGACGATCGCAGAGATTCCGGGTGCATCGGTTGTTACCCGGTCAACCGGAACGCGAAGACACAATCTCAGCCACGCCGTCAGCAGCATTGCCGGTGCATTATTGGCGGCCGACTCCACCCTCGCGGACTTGACGGTTGCTGGGTGCTGGTCCAAAGCGGCTGCCGCTAGCGCCCTCCAGCCAGTCGTCCGGGCCCAACACAGGTCAGAGTCGCCCTCGGTGAGGTGGGTCGCCCGGCGTACGAGAGCTTTGCAGGGGTCGTTGTCTGCTGCCGAATCCGTGATGCGACGGTCTGCCAGGGCCCCAATGGGATCAGTGGCGAGGTCGGCAGGCCCGGAATATGGCCACCACGCGATGACGGGGGAGTCAGGCAGAAGTAAGGGGAGGATGACCGATGCGGGGTGATTCGCCATCGCTCCGGAAAACCGCAGCACGATGACATCCCCAGGGGTGCCTTCACCGGCGTGCACCTCGGCGTCGAGCTTGTCCTTGCGGGAACGCGTCATCACCACCATGAGAAGGCGTGACGGATGCTGCCGGGCGGCATCCCTGGCGGCGTCAAAGGCGGCATCGAAGTGGGAGGAATCGCAAATACAAATGAGAGTATGGACCAGCCCAGACCCGGAGCCGACGGTGCGACGAGCCTCGACAATGGCCGCACCGATCTTCGATGCGGATGTGTCGTTGAGCGTGATTATCATGATTCCTCCTCAGGGCCTGCGCCAGACAAACCCGTCGCGGGCAATCATCTCGTCAGCCTCTGGTGGTCCCCAGCTGCCGGCCGGATATTCGCACGGGGGAGTATCTGAATCAGCCCAGAAGTCCAGCACTGGATCAAGGATCTTCCAGGCCAATTCGACCTCTTCATGCTGCGGGAATAGCGGCGGATCGCCTAACAGAACGTCGAGAATGAGCCTCTCGTAGGCCTCTGGGCTGGCCTCAGTGAAGGAAGATCCATAGGCGAAGTCCATCGTGACGTCTCGAAGCTCCATTTGGGTACTTGGCACTTTGGCGCCGAACCTCAGAGTGACTCCCTCGTCAGGCTGGATGCGCAATACGAGGGCATTGGTGCCCAGGGCGGCGGTGTCTGAGAAAGGTAGGTGAGGGGCGCGCTGCAGGTTCAGGGCGACCTCGGTGACTCGTCGAGGCATCCGTTTCGCCGTGCGCAAGTAGAACGGCACTCCAGCCCAGCGTCGATTGTCGATGGTGAGCCGCACCGCGGCATAAGTTTCGGTGCGGGAGTGAGGATCCACGCCGTCTTCCTCAAGGTAGCCGCGCACCCTTTCGCCACCCTGACGGCCAGCCACATATTGACCGCGGCACGTCTGCGTGGACATGTCCTCGGGGGGTTGAATAGCGGCCAAAACCTTGGTTTTCTCTGCACGCAACTGCTCGGCACCAAAACTCGTAGGCTCCTCCATAGCCGTCAGTGCCATGAGCTGCAACAAGTGGTTCTGGACGACATCACGGGCAGCTCCGATACCGTCGTAATAACCCGCACGACCAGCAATTCCGATGTCTTCGGCCATGGTGATCTGGACGTGTGACACATAGTGGTTATTCCAAATCGGTTCGAAAATTTGATTGGCGAACCGGAATGCCATGATGTTCTGGACAGTCTCCTTACCCAGATAGTGGTCAATGCGGAAGACCGATTCCGGGGTAAATGCGCTACTGATGATTTCGTCGAGGTCGCGGGCGCTGTCCAGATCGTGTCCGAAGGGTTTTTCAATGACAACTCTGCTCCAGTGGGAGGCGTCGTGGCCGGTCATGCCGTGACGCTTGAGCTGGCTGACGACCGCCTCAAATGATCGTGGCGGGATTGACAGGTAGAAGGCGTGGTTGCCACCCGTGCCTCGTTCTTCGTCAAGTTCGCGAATGGTGTTGGCCAATCTCTCGAAGGCGTCGTTGTCGTCAAATTCGCCCCGGACAAACCGAATTCCTTCAAGCAGTTGTTCCCAGACCTCTTCGCGGAAAGGGGTGCGGGCATGTTCGGCCACGGCGTCGTGAACGACCTTGGCGAAATCTTCGTCTGCCCAATCTCGACGAGCAAAACCCACTAGACCAAAGCCTGGTGGCAGTAGACCGCGGTTCGCCAGATCGTAGACAGCCGGCATGAGTTTCTTACGCGAAAGGTCACCGGTGACTCCAAACATGACCAGAACGCAGGGGCCGGCGACGCGTGGCAATCTGCGATCTGAGGGGTCGCGTAACGGGTTAACGCGGTCGCCACGCAGCCTGTTAGTCACTCTGGTGGTGTTTCCTGAAGCGTCTCGACCTGCCACCTCACCGGTCCTTCCTTGTCGTGCGGAACCGTTATTCCACCTGCCCAACGGTAGCCCGTCGAACCACTATCGATCGTGTTCAGCGACGGGCTGACAGCGAGAACACTCGTTGGATGGCCAGTGATGAGGACATCAGCCGTCAGAAAGCCTAAAATCGTGAGGACGGCCATGTGTGGCACTCCTCACTTTGTGGATGTGTCGTGCCTTATGGTGGTCGCACTACCTTTCTCGATTTCGAAGGACACCGTGAGCAATCAGACGACGCACGTGGCGACGGCGCCAGCCTCTCAACGTCCCGACCCCGTCGAGACCAAGGTCGAGCAGGAGGAATGTCAACTGTCGACTCGCGACGTGGTCGGTGCTTATGTTGCCCTGACGAAGCCGCGGATCATCGAGTTGCTTTTGGTGACGACTCTACCGGTCATGTTCCTGGCATCCCACAGTGTGCCGAAACTCGGTTTGGCGATTGCGACGATGGTTGGGGGGCTTTTCGCCGCTGCTAGCGCGAACGTATTTAATTGCGTCATTGACGTCGATATTGATGAGAAGATGCGTCGGACCCGTCGCCGTCCCCTTCCTCGTCACCAAGTGCCACGCCGCAGTGCCCTGATCTACGGAATCGTGCTGGGGATTATTGCCACTATCATTTTGGGATTCGGTGCAAACTGGTTATCAGCTGTCCTAGCGCTGTTTGCTAATCTGTTTTACGTTTTTGTGTACTCGATGCTGCTGAAGCGTCGTACCTGGCAAAATACTATTTGGGGTGGCATTGCGGGATGTTTCCCGCCGCTTATCGGTTGGACCGCCGTCACCGGACGGGTGGGATGGGAGCCGTTGGTGCTCTTTCTTATCGTGTTCTGGTGGACTCCACCGCATACCTGGGCGCTTTCCTTTCGGTATCGCGAGGACTACGAGGCCGCTGGCGTACCCATGCTTCCAGTGGTGAAGGGAGCCCCCGAAGTCGCCGTGCAGATCCTCATCTATACCTGTGCCACGGTAGCGACATCCCTGGTGTTGTGGCCGGTGGCCGGTATGGGATGGGTCTATGGTGTCGTGACGATATTCTCTGGCGCCATCTTTATCTTCGAGGCAATTCAATTGTTGCATCGCGCTTATGCCGGCTTGCGTGATGCTCTACTCAAACCAATGCGTCTATTTCATTGGTCAAATACATACCTGTCGTTGCTCTTTTTGGCTATCGCGGTTGATCCCCTCATTGCATTGTGATTGTTACTTGATGGCACCGTTTGGCGCCGCCGTGCCACGATGTCAGGTAACGTCGGAATCAGCGGCGCTGCTATGGCGTCACGATCCGAGGAGCATTTATGACCACCATGTCAACCATTCGATCGGCCCTGGGTACAAAAGTCGACCAGGCGGCCAAGCTGTTGGTCGACGGCTACTTGTTTCAAGAGAGGCTGAGGGCGTCAAGGGGACGTAAAGCTAGTGACGGATGCCCCCTCGATTTCACCTTCATGGGTAAGCCTGCCACTTTGGTTCGTGGCAGCAAGGGAATCGATTTGTTCTACGACACCAAGCGGGTAAAACGTGAGCAGGCGATGCCGCTTCCGGTGCGCGGTCCGCTTTTCGGCGCCGGCGCTATTCACGGCACTGATGATGACGTCCATTTAGCACGCAAGGCCACCTTCGTCAGGGTGGTTTACGACGACGCTCAGGTCGAGCGCTTTAAGCCGATCATCGAGGACGAGCTGCGCAAGATGGTTCAAACGTGGGGCCATCGCACCGGCAATGTCTACGACGACACCGTGGTGGCATACGGTCGAGCAGTGCTTAAGTGGGCCGGGATCCCTGGTGACGATGCCGACCTTGATCCCTGGGCTGAGCGTCTCGGCCAGATCGTCGAGGGATTCGGGCACATGCCTGCTGGGCATACCCTGGCTTGGGTAAATCGTGCCCGCTGCGACAAGTGGGCTGCAGGCCTCATCGAAAAACAGCGCAGCGGTGCCATCAGCGCACCTGAAGGCACCGCGTTGTACGAGTGGGCGCGCTTCCGTGGTATTGACGGCAAGCTCCTTGACGCCAAACTGGCCGGCATCGAGCTGCAGAATTCCACCCGCCCGGCTATCGCGGTGAGCCGGTTTGCGGCTTTCGCAGCGCGATACCTGGTGTTGTACCCGCAATACCGTCGCGACATCGCCGCCGAGGTAGAGTCCTCTGGGAGTTTGGTCGATAATGAGCACGCTATTGCTTTCGCTCAGGAGGTTCGCCGTATAAGCCCCTTCGTGCCCATGCTTCCAGCGTTCGCCCGCGACGATTTCGAATGGGATGGGCACCAGATCCAAAAAGGTCAGCGTGTCATCATTGACGTCATGGGCACCAACACCGATCCCAGCGAGTGGGAAGAGCCGCTGCGTTTCAAGCCGGAGCGTTTCTTGGGAGTTGAGGACACCGAGACGATTAAGGCATTCATCCCGCAGGGTGGTGGTGATGTCGCTACCGGCCACCGCTGTCCGGGAGAGAAGGTGGCTGTCACAGAATTAGCCGCTACTGTCTCGGCACTGAGCCAGCCCGGAATCACCATTGACGCGGGTGACCTCGATTATGATCCAACGGTGATGCCGACGCGACCGCGCAGTGGTGGTCGCGTCCACCGCAGCTGACTGGCGCATCGGGCGGGTTGGGGCATGACCTCAACCCGCGGTGCTCTACCGTCATGAAAATTCAGGATTGCCGCGTCACAACGGGGGACGGAGTAGGGCGCACACTGCACCACAATGCCCCGACGGACGCTGCAGCCAACGACACACCCACCATATGCCAGATGACGAGCCAGGGATTGAGGTGGGCGAAGTACTGTGAATATCCGATGACGGCCTGGTACATCTCGACGGCCAGCACGAAGATACTCCAGCGGCGCATCATAGCTAGATGACGGGTCGTGGCAATGACGAGGCACGCGATCGTCAGAGCCACCGTGATCCACACAGAGATGCCGTGCAGCCGGGCGACGGTTTCAATAGCGAACCCAGTACGCGCCGACCCGGCGTCACCAGCATTGGGTCCCGACCCCGTCACCACAGTTCCCAGCCACATGACGACGCACATCATTGCCACTGTCGCTCGTACCAAGCCCATCGTGAGTCCGTCAACGGCTTCGCTGGAATGTGGGCCAGCCAGCCACACCATCTTGACGTTGACAAGGATGATTGCCACCGATAGCAGCAGGTGCAGGGCGACCATGAAGGGATTGAGGCCTACGAGCACCGAGATACCGCCAATGACGGCCTGCATGGCAATGGAGACCAGGTTGATCCAGGCCAGCGCCATGATCTGGGCTCTCGCTTTGACCCGGTAACAGCGGGCGAGAGCTCCGATAGCCACCGCCACAAGCACGAAAGTGAGCAGTCGGTTACCGAACTCAACGTAGGAATGGATTCCCGTCGCCGCGCGTGGCGTGAACGATCCGGCGGTGCAGTGGGGCCAGGTATCGCATCCCAGCCCTGATCCGGTCAGACGCACTACCGCGCCGGTGACGATGATGCTCATATTGGCTACGAGAGCTGCGATGCACCAGCCCCATAGACGACGATCGCGGGCAGTCATGAGATCCACGTGAATACCTTTCGTGCCAACAGTCCGAGCGCAACCGCCCAGATCGCCAGGCTCAGTAGCGGCCACCACAGCGGCTGTCCGAGTCCCCAGGCACGGAGCGATTCTCCAAGAGCGGTGGTGGGTAGGGCGGCGATGACGGGGCGAATAGCCCTTGGATAATCCGCCAGCGGCCACACCACGGCGCCAACAACCACACCGACGATGTATACCAAGTTTGCCAATCCGAGCGTGACTTCGGCTTTAAGGGAGCCAGCCATGGCGAGGGCACCGAGTCCGAACGCCAGCATGGCGAGCGCGACGCTCAGCAGGGCCGGTAGCCAGGCCAGGGGGGAGGCGCGAGGATGCCAGCCCAGTGCCAATGCCACCATGACAAGCAATATCACCTGGGCGAGGCTGATAGCGGCGTAGGTGATCGCTTTGCCAGCCAGCAGACCCGACCGGCCCAATGGGGTGGCGGATAGTCGCTCAAGCACGCCGTAACGGCGCTCAAAACCGGTCATGATCGCCTGAGAGGTGAAGCACGTCGACCAGATGGCGAGTGCCAAGATCGAGGGTGCTAACGCGTCCATCGTGAGTCCGACCCGGTCGCCAAGGAAGCGCCCGGCAACGAGGATACCGATGGGAATGACGAGGGCTAGTAGCAGTTGCTCCCCGTTGCGCATGACGAGACGTATCTCTGTTGCGGCGTGGTTGAGTACGCGTGCAGCAGCCGGTGCGGCCTGCGGGGCGGGGCGAAGATCGAGTGCCGTCATGTCAATTCCTCCCTGCTGCGCGGTCACTGGTGTGGGTGAGGAACACATCTTCCAGGCTCGACTCAGCTGTCAGTTCCGGCACAGTGCCGTGGGTCGCGACCCTGCCGCGATCGACGATCCAGACATGATCGGCTAACTGTTGAGCCTCGTCCATGTTATGGGTGGTGAGGACGACAGAGACTCCGTCGTGGCGCATGTGCTCGACAATGTCCCAGGTGTGGTGGCGCGCGTGAGGGTCCATCCCCGAGGTTGGTTCGTCGAGGAAGACCAATCGGGGACGGCCTACCAAGGCGGCGGCGAGGTTGACGGCCTGTTGCTGGCCGCCGGAGAGGCGTCGATACGTGGTGCGCGCAAAGGGGGTAATTGCAAGCGCGTCGATGAGAAGGTCTGGGTCGATGGGATTGGCGTGCAGGCCCGCCATGTAATGCAAGAGCTCGCCGGCTCGGATGCCGCTCCAGGCCCCGGCACTTTGCGGCATAAGACCGGTAGCGGCGACGGCTTCAGGGCTGCCGGGAGCCTGACCAAGCACGCTGATGTGTCCAGAGTCGGGGGAGACCAGAGACGTGCAGCAGCGCATCATCGTCGTCTTACCGGCACCATTGGGGCCTAGCACAGCGGTGATAGCGCCAGAGGCGGCAGTGAGACTGAGCCCATCGAGGGCGGTGACGTGACCAAAGGTGACCCTCACGTCCTCGAGAAGCAGGGCTTCGTGAGGAACGTGAGGGTCCAGAGTCAAAGGGGTTTCCGGCACGACGGCCAGTGTAGAACTCCTCAGCTCATCACAATCCGGTGCCGGCCTCCTTCGCGACGGTGTCGAACTCGTCGGGCCCCTTCGTCGAGTCGATTCGCATGCCGTAGAACGAGCGATACACGAAGTAGCAGGCGATGAGGACGAACATCGCGGCAAGAATGTAGGTCAGCAGACCGGCGCCAATCGACACCGCCAACTCCACAGCCAGCAGACCGAAGAGAGTCGTGAATTTAATGACAGGATTGAGGGCTACCGACGACGTGTCCTTGAATGGGTCGCCGACGGTATCGCCAACCACTGAGGCGTCATGCAATTCGGTACCCTTGGCGTCGAGGTCGACCTCAACGATTTTCTTCGCGTTGTCCCACGCGCCACCAGCGTTGGCCATGAAGATGGCTTGGTAAAGGCCGAAGATGGCGATCGAGATGAGATACCCAATGAAGAAGTAGGGATCGACGAAGGCAAATCCCAGAGCCGCGAAGAACACACCAAGGAAGATGTTGAGCATTCCCTTTTGGGCATACTCGGTACAGATCTGGACGACTTTCTTAGAGTCGTCGGTTGATGCCTTCGTGGCGTTCTCGTCGAGCTGCATATTGTTCTTGATGAACTCAACAGCGCGGTAGGCGCCAGTTGTGACGGCCTGCATTGAGGCTCCAGAGAACCAATAGATGACGGCACCACCGGCGATAAGGCCAAGCAGGAATGGGGCGTGGGTCAGGCCAAGCTTGTTGACTTCAGCGGCATTCGATAAGCCCTCGGTGAGCATCATGATGATCGAGAAGATCATCGTTGTCGCGCCGACGACGGCAGTACCGATGAGGACGGGCTTGGCAGTGGCCTTGAAGGTGTTGCCAGCGCCATCCTGAGCTTCCAAAATGTGCTTGGCGACGTCCCAACGCGGCGCGAATCCGTAGTGCTTCTCGATGTCGTCGGAGACATTGGGGATCTCCTCGATCGTCGACAACTCGTAGACGCTCTGAGCGTTATCGGTCACCGGACCATAGGAGTCGACAGCGATCGTCACTGCACCCATGCCGAGGAAGCCAAAAGCGACGAGGCCGAAGGCGAAGACTGCCCACTTGACCTCACTCATCGATCCCATATCGCCCAGGCCTGATCCGGTTCCCGATACGAGGAAGGACGCGCCCATGAGGGCGACGATGATGATTCCTAGCCAGAAGCCTGAGAAGTTACCGGCGACCAGACCAGACAGGATGTCCAGGGATGCGCCTCCCTCGCGGGCACTCGTCACAACCTCACGAACGTGACGGGAATTTGTTGACGTGAAGGCCTTGACAAGTTCCGGGATGAGAGCGCCAGCTAGGGTGCCACAGGAGATGATGATGGACAGCTTCCACCACATCGTTCCATCTCCCATGGAGCTGAGCATCCACCAGGTGGTCAGGACGGTCAGCAGAATGGATATCACCGAGGTAATCCACACCAGTGAACTCAGTGGCTTTTCAAAGTCCATCTCCGCCACTGCGCCGTAGCGGGCTTTGGCGACGGCGTTATTGATGAGGTAGGACACGAATGACGCAATGAGCATGACGACGCGGACTACGAAAATCCACACCAATAGTTGGACCTGTTCCGTCTGATCTGGCACAGCTCCCAACACGAAGGTAATGAGGGCCACGCCTGTGACGCCGTAGGTTTCGAATCCATCAGCAGATGGTCCGACGGAATCGCCAGCATTGTCGCCGGTGCAGTCAGCGATGACACCGGGGTTACGGGCGTCGTCTTCCTTGATGTGGAAGGCGATCTTCATGAGGTCAGCGCCGACGTCAGCGATCTTGGTGAAGATACCCCCAGCGATACGCAAGCAGGCCGCTCCGAGGGATTCGCCGATGGCGAAGCCGATGAAACACGGGCCAGCGAGATCACCGGGCAACACCAGCATAATGAAAAGCATAAGGGTCAGCTCGACGCTGATGAGGACCATGCCAATGCTCATGCCAGAACGCATGGGGATGTCGAAGGTTTCCCATGGGGAGCCGCGCAGTGAGGCGTGGGCGGTGCGGGAGTTCGCGAAAGTGTTGACGCGAATGCCGTACCAGGCGACTCCAAATGACCCTGCCATGCCGATGAGGCTAAAAAGCAAGATAATGAGCACCTTGGCACCCATATGCTCCAGGAATAGGAAATACACGACGATAACGGCGGCGATGAACGCCCACAAGAGCATGAGGAATTTCGCTTGCTGCTTGAGGTAGGTCTTACAGGTCTCGTAAATGAGCTCAGAAACCTCATGCATTGCTTCGTGGACGGGCAATTTTTGCAGCTTGGAATACGTCACCAGACCGAATCCCAGACCGAATAGGCAGATCACTAATCCGATCCACAGGAGGGTGGTCCCGGAGACATTTCCAACGTGTTCATTGAGAGGGGGCAGTTTCAGATTGGCCTCACCGCCACCACCTCCTTTGGCTTCCCCGCCGGAGCCGCATCCAGCCAAAGCGAGCGTGGTGAGAAGTACGGGCAGTACACTGCCTAGTAGACGTTTCATGGGGGAAACCCCCTTGTCAGTCGTGTTCACGATGCTGTCTCTTCCCTGAGAACCTCTCGTGTGCCTGCCTTCGTGCAAGCCTTGCCTCTAACCGTATGACGTGGTCGTTCCGTTGTCAGCACTCGGTGCCAGGATGTGCCGAATATCACCTGACAAGGCAGATATCGCTCATAGGTACAGCGCGGCTCGGTATACGCAGCCCCTCGCCTAGAGATTCGCCGTCGCCGCTCGAGCCGTAGTGGCCCGGATGACCAGTTCCGGTCTCACGAGACGCTCACCGAGCGCGACGGTTTCTCCTCGAATGAGTCCCATCAGAGATTGGACTGCCATTGCGGAAATAAGCCCAACGTTTTGGTGAAGACTCGTTAGCGGTGGATCGGTATACCTCATAAGGGCGGAGTCGTCACACCCGATGATTGATACATCGTGGGGAACTGACAATCCTTGCGCTCGGACAGCCCGGATAGCTCCCAGGGCCATGAGATCAGACCCGCAGATGATGGCGCTGACCCCATTATTGAGCAGATCAACGGTGGCACGGGCCCCGCCGTCAACAGAGAAAACAGTATGACTGACGGTGACGCTGCCGCGCCCGTCGAGACGACGATCCATGGCTGCGTGCAGGCCCTGTTCCTTGCGCTGCACCGGGACGTATCGACGCGGACCCACCGCGAGGCCGATGCGCTCGTGCCCAAGGCCGACGAGATGGGCGACTGCCTGATCCATGGCCGACACGTCGTCGTCGCTGATCTGCGGGGTAGCGACGCCAGGGGCGTACCCATTGACGAGCACCAGGGGTAGCCCGATATCGACCAGCTCCCGGTAGGTCGACATGTCTGCCGTGGTGTCGGCGTGAGATCCGGAGATGACGATGATCCCCGACACCTGACGCGACCTCAGTACCTCGATGTAGTCGTCCTCGCGCATACCGCCGGGAGCCTGGGTGCACACCGCGGTGGCATAGCCTTCCTTGGATAGCAGGGTTTCGATGTCTTGGGCGTGACTGGCGAAGACGGGGTTGGTGAGCTCAGGGACGATGAGCCCCACGAGCCCCGTCGTGACAGGCTTGAGGTGGGTGGGGCGCTGGTATCCCAGAACGTCAAGGGCCGTGAGGACACACTGCCGGGTGGAGTCTGAGACCCCCGGTTTGTCATTGAGAACTCGGGAGACGGTAGCTTGACTGACGCCTGCCTGGTCGGCGATCTCGGCAAGGGTTGGTCCGTTCATCTCTTCTTCTCCTGGCAGCGTGTCACGTCACTTCACTGCGCCGCCGGTCAGACCGGAGACGATGTACTTCTGAAGCCAGAGGAACAGCACCATCGGAGGGAGAGCGGCGAGCACTGCGCCGGCTGCGAAAACTCCCCAGTTGGAGCTGGTTTCCGTGGAGACGTACTGGTACAGACCGATGGCCAGGGTCGACGTGTGCGGATCGGCGCCGAGGATAACCGAGGCCACCACGTACTCGGTGAAGGAGCCGATGAAGCTTAGCAGACCGACCACCGCCAGGATCGGGGCCACCAGCGGCAGGATGAGGGTGAAGAAGATACGGGCGTGGCCGGCACCGTCCACCCTGGCAGCCTCATCGAGGGACTGCGGCACGGTGTTGAAGAAGCCGTACATGAGGTAGGTGTTCGCTCCTAGGGCTCCGCCCAGGTACACCATGATGAGTGCCAACCGGGACCCGATGCCCAGCACTGGGTAGACGTCACCGAGCCAGGTGAGAAGCAGGAAGATGGCGACCACCGTCAGCAGTTGGGGGAACATCTGCACCAACATGAGAGCCAACAGACCACCGCGACGCCCCTTGAAGCGCATCCGGGAGAAGCTGTAGGCGGCCAAGGCCCCTAGGAAGACGGTGAACAGTGCGGTGATTGCGGCGATGACGATGGTGTTGAGGTACCACTGGCCGTATGGGCGCACCGGATCGCTCATGAGCTTGGTGTAGTTCGACAAGTCGATCTTCGAAAACAGCTGATTGGATCCGGTAAGGGTGCCACCCGGCGACAGGGACGCGGACAGGACGTAGACCAGCGGGAAGGCCGCGAAGACGACAGCGATGATGCCGAGCACGTGACGCCACCACTGCGACTTGAGCCGCTTGGAAAACGGGGTGCGGCGGTTCGCTTCTGTGATAGCAGAGGATACCGTTGCGGTGCTCATCAGTTGACCTCCTCAAGGGCCTTGGTCTGGCGGAATCCGAGCCAGGAGATCACGCCGACGATGATGAAGATGATGACCGAGAAGGCGCTCGCCAGGCCGTAATCCCGATCGGCGCCAGAGAAGGCGATTTTGTAAACCATCGAGATGAGGATGTCGGTGGCACCGACGTCGAGGCTGGTGTCGGTAAACCGGGGGCCACCGAGAGTCAGCATGTAGATGAGGACGAAGTTGTTGAAGTTGAAGGCGAAGGAGCTGATGAGCAGCGGCGCCAGCGGCACCATGAGCAGCGGCAGCTTGATCTTCGTGAACGTCCGCCAGGTGCTCGCCCCGTCAATCCGAGAGGCCTCGAGGATGTCGCCAGGAATGGATTGCAGAGCACCCGTCGAGACGATGAACATATAAGGGAAGCCCAGCCACAGGTTGACGATGAGGACGGCTGCCTTGGCGATCCAGGGATCCGTCAGCCAGGGGATGGATGCCCCACCCAACAGGACTTGGTTGATGAATCCGAACTCCTGGTTGAACATGCCCGACCACACCAGGGCTGACAGGAACCCTGGGAAGGCATAGGGCAGGAGCATGAGGATGCGATAGAACTTGTGGCCCTTCATGGACGTGTCGTTGAACAACAGGGCCAGGGCTAGCCCGAGGGCGAAGGTGGTGAGCACCGACAGCACGGCGAAGGCGAAGGTCCACGCCGTCACTCGAAGGAACGGCCCACGGACGTCGTGATCAGTGAGAGCCTTCTTGAAGTTCTCGAATCCGACGGTGACCTTCCACCCGGGCTCCAATACCTTTCCGGACGCTGAGACGAAATTGCCACGGCCGTTGTCCTTGTAGACGGTGCCTTTCTTGTCGGTCATCGTTCCGGTCTTCTCGTCATAGGTCATCGTCGAGATGAAATCGAAGGCTTGGGAGCCGGTGGTGGTACGAATGAAGCCTGCCGACGAATCCTTGGACACGGGGACCTGGAGCGTGGAGATCTCATCGCTGCGCTGGGAGACCTCGGAAAAGGGGAGGATGCGGTAGCCGGGAACGGCCTTGATCTTGCCCAGTGAATTGAGTTCAGCTCCCTCGACCGGTTCCAAGGCTTCATCGGAGGTGCCGGCCTGCACCTTCTTGGTTTGCGGATCAATGACGATGAGGGCGAGCTTGCCGTCCTTCTGGGCAACGGTGGAGTCGTACACCGGGGCGTTCGGTACTCGTTCCTGATTGTTGCGCTGGATGGCTGCGACGGCGTCGTCGCGACTGCCGTTGTGGCCATCGCCGTAATTCGTGAAGCCCACGTAGATCGTGTAGGCCATAACGCCCACCGAGAAGATGAGCATGAAGACGATGCCGGGCGCCAGGTATTTGGCCGGCAATATCCGGTTGGGCGGCAGATAGATGACAGTAATGATGACGGCGACGGCACCGATACCGATGGCCATCACAGTGGATCCATGGGCGATGGCGGTCATGACGCCGTAGACGGCGATCGCATCAAGGACGCCAAGAAGTGCGATCTTGATGATCCAGGCCCACAGCGACCCGGAGTACTTGCCGCTGGCTGCGGCGATACGCCTTTCCCGAGCCTCGTGATCAATGGTTGGCGATGATGACATGATGTGGGGTTCTCCGGTTCAACGAGCCAGGTGAGATAACGCCGTCATGGGCGTTGTGGGAGGTGGGGGCACACGATCTCGTGCGCCCCCAGGTTGAGCTCAGCCCTTCGTGATCTTGTCGTTGATGGACGTCACGGCCTTGTCCCAGGTGGCCTTGGGGTCAGAGGCCTTGCCACTGATGATCTGGGCCTCGGCGACGCCCCAGTCAGCCCACACCGAGCCCATGGCGGGGATGTTCGGCATCGGGACGGCCTTCTGGCCGACGGCCCCGAATGCAGCGACATCCTTGTCTGCCTTGGCCTTCTCGAAGGCCTGCTTGTTGGCCGGCGGGCGGTTGCCGACCTTGAACAGCTCGGCCTGAACGTCCGGGTTACCGACGTACTCGACGAGGAATTTCTGGGTGGCGACGGCGTTCTTAGTCTTGGCGCTCATCCAGAATCCCTGGACACCGACGAACGGGGTGGCAGGCTGGCCACCGGCGGAGGGAACCTCGCTGATCTCGTACGTGATGCCAGCCTTCTTGAAGCCATCGAGGCTCCACGGTCCGGTGAGGATGAAGGCAGCCTGTCCCTTGCCGAATAGATCTTTGGAGATGTCTTGAGAGATGTTGAGGTTGAGGTTCTTGGTCTTGCCCTGCTCAGCCAGCCAGGTTGCGAATTTTTCGCCGTTAGCGCCGCCCATGGTGACCTTGCTGGCGTCGAAGCCGTTGTCCTTGAGCTCGAAGACCGGGGCACCGAACGAGGCTTGGAACGGGTACAGGTGGTACGGATCGGACTGCTTGGGGTCAAGGCCGACGAGGAAGGGGTACTTCGCGCCGGACTTCTTGCCCATCTCGATCATCTCATCGAAGGTCTTTGGGGCGTCCTTGACGAACTTGGTGTTGCGAACCAGGGCAATGTTCTCGGTGGCGTAGGGGACGCCGTAGATTCTGCCGTTGACGGTAAAGGCCTGGATGGCGACGTCCTGGTAGGCAGAGGTGTCACCAAGTTCTAGCGGGGCGACGACGCCATTTTGAACCATACGGCCGGTGTTGTCGTGGGCAGTGATGGCGGCGTCAGGACCCTTACCAGTCGGGACTTGGGTGATGAAATCGTCGGGGATCTTGGCGAAGTCCTTGACAGCCAGCTTGACGGTAACGCCGGTGTCGGACTTGAACTGTTCGGCGACCTTGCGCAGGACGGGTTCACGGTTGGAGTCAGTCCACACCAGGATTGAGCCGGCAGCTCCGGCGGCCGAGGATGCCGCACCGGATGCTGACGACGTGGATGACGAGGGGGAGTCATTGCCGCCGCATGCGGACAGGACGCCGACGGCAGCGACGCCGAGGCTTCCAAGGAGCATCGAGCGACGGGTGATATCGGACATGGGTCACACCTTTCAAGGCAGCTCGACGATCATTGTCGAGCACGTGGTTCTGCATCAGGAGGACATGTCGGTGTCACTCTTTTGCAAGCTGCTGCAATCCTTGCAAGTTTTTGCATCGCTGTCCAGGGTCTACAGTGTGAGTTTGCCCACATTTTGCGCTTGGCGGTGTGGGCTGGGCGGTGGTTCATTGACGTCCGCTGCCGTTTCGGGTGATGTCACGCAAAAGTTTGCGATGGTCTGCATGGGGCTGGGCGTTCCGTTGCTCGGTTGGGCGCTGCGGGCAGCGGCATCGCGGACACCGGAGGGGGTCTTGTGTCGCGTTTGCAGGTATGTTTTACTTGCCGTAAAGATCGTCGGCCTACGGCGTCGTGTGATGTTCCACCACGGTGATGCTACACGACATCATCCAGTCATCGGTGACTGGATATCAGCGACTGATGGGAGAAGCATCATGAAACTGCGAAGAACTATGGGAGTGTGTCTGGCATCTGCTCTCGTTGTGGGTGCGATAGCGGGGACAGGGCCGAGTGCATCAGCTGAACCTCCTTCCGAGGATTCGAAGCCTGCCTGCGAAAGCGCCCAGACTGAACCGGGATCCTATGAGTTCATCGGCTCTCCTGGCCGTGATGCATTGGCGGCCAGTGAAGAACTGTCGAACTATTTCTCTGAGCATCGTGACAGTTGGGCTGGGGTGCATTTCTGTCGCGATTACAGTGGTCTTGCAGTCTACATCGCCTATCAGGATGATGCGTCCAAGAAGGCTATCGGAGATGTATCGGCTCATTATCCCAAAGTGGGAATTCATGTCTATAAATCCCGGTTCTCGTCCCTTGAATTTGAGGCCGCGGAGCAGGCTGCGCTTGATCGCGATCCATCTCCGGTCATGTCGGCTAACTCGGATCCTGAAAACGGTCGAGTGGTCGTTGAGTCGTCGGGGGTGACGTCGAGTCGATTGGGTAAGCAAGCCTCGGTACGGGTCATGTCCTCGGTTCCTCGCGTGGCTCGGAAGGTCAATGGTCCGGTCGAAGTTTCTATTGTATATATTCGTACCGGCATCGAAGGGAGGAATGCTGCGACACGTGGAAATGATGCGCCGCCATTTTCTGCTGGTGCGGATATTCGGGCAGAAGGGCTGATGTGTTCACTTGGCCCCGTGCTCGTCTAGGGGGATAAGTATATGATGCTCACGGCAGGTCATTGCTCTGGTGGCACTCACTACACCCCGACAAAAAGGCCAGTTGGAATACACTACCGCGTATCCGGGGAATGCGAACGTCTATGGTGACTGGAAGTTGATTGCGGGAAAATCGTACTCGCCAAACGTGTATAACGCAGGGAATTCCTCGTCATCACGCCATCCTGGCGCTGGGCTCTTTTTTGGTGGTCTCGCTGTTGGCCGTCAGCTGTGCAGCTCGGGTAGAACTACGGGGCAGATCTGCGGATATATCGTGCAAGGCAATTTTGGTCGCAGCAAGCTTGATGGTGTTACGGCTGGTCATCAAATAAAGCTTGCCAAGCAAGAGGGTAGATGGAATTCCCATGGTTGTAATGGTACTAGAGGGGGAGATTCGGGCGGCCCAATGTATTATAACAATGGATCCGGAAAGATGGTCTATGTCGGCTTGGTTAGAGGTTACTCGTGGTGGAAGCCGGGGACACAAAACGATGCACCTACTACGCCACGCAATTGAGTGGAGTTCGCGCGTGGAAAAGCTCAGTCGGATGGTAAGGAGAAGCTCGGCATGGTGGGGTGCCATCGTCGCGATGGTACTGATGGTTACAGCGTGCACCTCGACCCCGAAGCCCGACGACCAGGCCTCACCACCCGTCGCGACGACATCATCAGCGGCACTGGCTATGTGCCGAGACCGAGATCAGCTTGACCGCGCTCAAGAACTGACCACATCCAATCTTGCCCACATCAAGGGACACAAGGCCTGGGTGTGCTGGGTAAAACCGTCAGGTCAAGCGGAGGAAGTCGTGCCACAAGGCCCTTACAGTGACGCCGATATGCGTGAGATCCGCAAGTCCGGAATCCTGGGCGACACACCCGTTCCCACTGAAGCGGACTGCCACGTCGCGCCAGGCAAGGTGTACATACTGACTGACGATGGACAGGTGTGGTGGCATCGGATCGTGGAGTGCGGAGAGAACTTGAGCTGACGACCGAGAGCCACCTGACAGTCGCGGATCGCGATGTCGTCGGCGGACACCAGCAGGCCAGTGGTGACAGCTACACGAGGGATCGCGTGAGGTCGTCCATCCTGCACAACGGCCCGTCGACGGCAAGCGACTTGGCTGATCTTCTCGGTCTTACCGCGGCCGGCCGGATATGTGCCACACAATCCCCCCGAGACTGCCCACACCTGCTGGAGGACCTTGCGGGCATCGTGTAGGCCTTGGTGTGACGTCGGTCGATGACCGCGACCGTGGCGCTGGCGCGACCTGGGACCTGTCGCAGACGGGCCTTCATCGGGCAGCCATTGACATGTCCTTGGCGGTCACACCCCATCGTGGCCGACACTCACTTCTCGGGGAAAATGTGTGAGGTACGGATTCTTGCCACGCGGGGACTTTATGTGAGTGTTGTCGCAGGCTTGACCGAGTGGGTGTTCTGGTGTTGCGGCATTTAATTTCGGGAAAAGGATAACGACGCCCTTTTGTCATCGATGACACCTACGTCTGCTAGTGCTGTTACCTCGTTCAGAGAATGGTGATGGCTATGAACAACAATTCATGGTCGTCTTTGGGTCTTGTGGGGATTCTCTGCTGTTGTATTTCAGGCAGGGGCGTCCCAAGCGGCACCGGAAGAGGGGGAGCCGGTCCGTGCGATCTGTGAGAGTCCTCGGTCTGTATTCTTTTGATGGCTCTCCTTTCAGACAAGCCAATGATGCCAGTGATAAATTGACGAGCGTTTTTGATCGGCATCGCGACGTATGGGGTGGGGGCGAGTTTTATCGTGATTAATCGGGCTTGAGGATTTACATCAAGGCCCTTCGAGTGTGTGATTGGCTGGGGCGGTCCAACGGAAGCATCCCTCCCATCTATGTCGTTGAGGTGGAGCTTTCGTCGTTGGACTTGAAGTCGACTCAAATCACTTCCGGTGCAGATATCAGGGCCAAGGGATTCATGTGCTCGTTGGGGCCGCGAGCCCGTTACAACGGCCACTATGTCATGCTCACTGCGGGGCCTGTTCAGGCGGAACACACTATACGCCGCAGGGTGAAGCTGTTGGTAACAAATACACCACGTCGCATCCAGGAAACGCAGCTATTTAAGGTGATTGGAAGATGCTGTCAGAAAAATCTTATTCTGCTGACGTCTACAATTCCGGATAGTCATCCTCGTCTCGGCATCGCGGTGCAGGGGCGAATTGTGGGTCCTTGACAGGTGACCGCCAGTTGTGTGCGTCCAGAAGGACGGCCGCACAGATCTGTTGTTTTGTGGTCCAGGCGACGTATGGGAAATAATGTAAGGACTGGTCATGTCACAAAACTTGCGAAGAATGAAGATCGTATCAATACGCATGGATGTAATGGCTTCAGGGGTGGTGATTCTGGAGGGTCAGTGTATTGCAACAATGGATCTGGCAAGATGATTTATGCTGGCGTCGTCACAGGTCATGGGAGAAAAAGGCAGGCACGCAATATCGGTGTACTTATTACGTGACCCAGTTGAGTGGCCTTCGCGCGTGGAAGAAGTCGGTGACGTGGTGAGAAGACTTGCTGTGCTGCCAGTTCTGATGGTTAGTCTCGTCGGCCTGTTTGGATGTGGCGACTCTCGGGGCGAGGTCTCTCCTTCTCCGAGTATCAAGGTGACCTCGTCGTATCAAGGTGACCTCGTCTGCTCCGCATGTCAGGACACCAGCGTCATGTCGCGGGCGGAGAAACTCACCACCTCGAATGTTGATTCGGTCAAAGGGCATGAGGCTGTGCAGGTGGTCCGGCTTTGCATCAGTGAGGCCGAGCCACGCATGGTCTCGGCCTCGTTGTGTTGCTCGGGGTGCCCATCGGTGGGCTGCCACCGACATAGGATGACCTAATTTGCATCGGAGTCGGTTTAGGTAACAATGGTGTTGTGAAAAATTCGACCGACACCGAGGTGGCCGCTACAGGTCTCGACGTCGTCGGCGAGCACAAGCAGGAAGCTACGGACAGGTCCACGAGGGATCGTGTGATGTCGTCCATCCTGCACAATGGCCCGTCGACGGCCGGTGAACTAGCTGATCGTCTCGGCTTGACAGCAGCAGCAGTACGTCGTCATCTCAGTACCCTGGTGAGTCAGGGCCTGGTGGATTCCCGTGAAAAGAAAGTCTTTGGTGCTCGCGGAAGGGGTCGCCCGTCCCGGGTGTTTTTCTTGACCGATCACGGGCGGGCTGACTATTACACCGCCTACGACGATCTTGCGATATCGGCCCTCCGGCAGCTTGCTGACGCGGCGGGCCCGTCCGCCCTTGACGCAGTAGCTAAGGCGCGAGTCGACGACATCGAGTTGCGTTACCGCGCGCTGCGTCAGATGCACCCCGACGACGTCCCAGCCCAGTTGCTCGCTGAGGCCCTGTCGGCTGACGGATACGTCGCCACTATCCAACCTGCCGGTGCCGGGCAGCAGATTTGCCAACACAATTGCCCCGTCGCCGAAGTGGCTAAGGTCTTCCCGCAGCTATGCGAGGTTGAGACTCAGCTGTTTTCTGAACTCCTCGGGTCCCACGTCCAGCGGTTGGCGACGATCGCACACGGCGATGGGGTATGCACCACCCATGTTCCCGTCGACGTCGAAATCACCCGCCGGGCACTTTCCGAGCCGTCCCAGCGTCCATCCATCCGAAAGGACCATTCATGACCCAGGTTGACACCCCTACGAGCGTCCCGGGCGCCGGCGCTAGCCAAGATGAACACCTGGCTGCTTTGAGCGGTTACAAATATGGCTGGCATGATTCCGACGCTTACGCTGCTGCATCCCAGCGCGGACTATCCGAGGATGTCGTGCGCGGTATCTCGGCGATGAAGCACGAGCCGCAATGGATGCTTGATATGCGTCTCAAAGCTCTCAGGCTCTTCCAACGCAAACCGATGCCAACCTGGGGCGTCGACCTCAGCACGATCGACTTTGACCAGATCAAATACTTCGTGCGTGCCCAAGAGCGTCAGGCGGCGTCGTGGGAGGACCTGCCATCTGACATTAAGAACACCTACGACCGTTTGGGCATCCCGGAGGCCGAAAAAGACCGTCTGGTCGCCGGAGTTGCGGCACAGTACGAGTCTGAGGTGGTCTATCACAAGATCAACGAAGAGCTCGGCAAGCAAGGTGTCGTCTTCCTCGACACCGACACTGCACTCAAGGAGGAGCCTGAGCTTTTCCGTGAGCACTTCGCCAGTGTTGTGCCGCTAGGTGACAACAAGTTCTCGGCCCTCAACTCGGCGGTGTGGTCGGGCGGCTCCTTCATCTATGTGCCAAAGGGAGTTCACTGCACCATTCCGCTGCAGGCTTACTTCCGTATGAATACCGAGAATCTCGGACAGTTTGAGCGGACCTTGATTATCGTCGATGAAGGCGCATACGTTCACTATGTCGAGGGCTGCACCGCCCCGATTTACAAGTCGGATTCCTTGCATGCCGCAGTCGTCGAGATCGTCGTCAAGAAAAATGCGCGGTGCCGATACACAACTATCCAGAACTGGTCGAACAACGTGTACAACCTCGTCACTCAGCGTGCCTACGTTGAGGAAGGGGGCACGATGGAGTGGATCGACGGCAACATCGGCTCCAAGTCGAACATGAAGTACCCAGCCTGCTACCTCATGGGCGCTCATGCCAAGGGCGAGGCACTGTCAGTCGCTTTTGCTGCCGAAGGACAGCATCAGGACACCGGCGCCAAGATGATCCACAACGCCCCGTATACCTCATCGACAATCGTCTCCAAGTCGATCTCCCAGGGCGGGGGACGCTCGGCCTACCGCGGCCTGATTTCCGTGGGTAAGGACGCCCATCACTCCTCGTCGGCGGTGCGCTGTGACGCCCTCCTTGTCGATGACATCTCAAGGTCGGACACCTACCCCTACAACGACATTCGTACTGATGAGGTGTCAATGGCTCATGAGGCCACAGTCTCGAAAGTCAGTGAGGATCAGCTGTTTTACCTCATGCAGCGTGGTCTCACTGAGGAAGAGGCAATGGCCATGATTGTGCGCGGATTCATCGAGCCCATCGCCAAGGAGCTACCGATGGAATATGCCCTGGAGCTCAACCGACTCATCGAACTGCAGATGGAGGGTGCGGTCGGCTGATCCGGCCCGAGCCTCCACGACCCCTACTTTTTCGAGAAAGAGAGACACCGCGTTGAGCGCACCAGTCGCCACGCCCCACAAGGGCCACAACGTCGCCATCGAAAACGACGTCGAATCCCATCTTCACCCGTCCCCATCGTGGGAGATCGCCGACCACCCCATGCCCACTGGGCGCGAAGAGATATGGCGGTTCACCCCAATTAAGACGTTCAAGCCGGTTTTGTCCGAGGTTGCGCCTGAGTCGAGCCAGCAGGCCAGCGTCATCGACGTTGACATCAAGGGGGCAGACGGCGTTACCGTCACCGACCTTGCAGCAGGCGAGCTACAAGAACTGGCAGAAACCCCGCAGGATCGTCTATCGGCCCTGGCCGCGGCAGATCCGCACGCGGTGAATCGCCGCGTCGTCATACCAGCCGAAGCTACCTTCAAGGCTCCAGTCGAGGTCACCGTCACAGGCCGTAACGACGAAGTTTCCTGTCACCATAATGTCGTCGTCGAAATTGGCAACCACGCTGAATCCACACTCATTGTGCGTCACCGTGGCGTGGCTCACCTGGGTGAGAACTGGACGTTCCGTATTGGTGACGGTGCGCAGGTCACTGTGCTGTTCGTCCAGGAATGGGATGACGCTGCTATCCATGGTGCTCAGATCTCTTTTGAGATCGGTCGCGACGCCACCGTCCGCACCGCCCAGGCCAGCTTCGGTGGCAAGGCGGTACGCATTAGTCAGACAGCTTCCTACACTGGCCCCGGTGGTAACCTGACTCAGCTCGGCGCGTACTTCGCTGATGCCGGCCAGCACATTGAGCACCGTCTGTTCGTCGATCACAACGCTCCCAGTACCGAATCCCACGTGGACTTCCGCGGCTGCTTGCAGGGCAAGGACGCACATTCTGTGTGGATCGGTGACGTACTTATTCGTCCCGTGGCGCAAGACATCGACACCTACGAGTCCAACAAGAATCTCGTCCTCACCGAGGGCTGTCGTGCCGACGCGGTACCAAATCTGGAGATCCAGACTGGCAATATTCGTGGAGCTGGACACTCCGCATCCACCGGACGTTTCGACGCCGAACAGCTGTTCTACCTGCAGGCGCGCGGTATTGAGGAGGCTGAGGCGCGCCGCCTCGTTGTCCACGGTTTCTTTACCGACATTGTCCGCAAGATCGGCGTGCCCGAAATTTCGGAAGAGCTTGTGGCTCGCATCGAGGCCGAACTCGTCGAGAACCTCGGCTCCTCGACTGCTGTAGAGGAGGGCTGATGTCCGTCGTTACTACTCTGTCAGCCCTCGAGGAGGATTCTCCCCAAGAGTTCGAGGTTGACGGCACCGACATCGTCTTGGTGCGCACCGCCGGTGAGGTATTCGCCGTCGGAGCTACGTGTACCCATGCAGAGGTGCCGATGGTCGACGGAGATGTCGTTGATTGTGGCCTGGAGTGCTATATGCATGGCTCCTTTTTTGACTTGCGCACAGGGGAACCACGGAGCCTCCCCGCCACTGAACCACTTCCTGTCTATCCCGTGACTATTGACGGCGACGACATCCTCGTCGACGTTGCTAACCCCATCACCAAGGAGTCCTGAATCACTATGGCAACCCTGCAGATCAATGACCTCCACGTTGACGTTGAAACCGAGGCCGGTCCCAAACAGATCCTTAAGGGAGTTGACCTCACCATCAATTCCGGGGAAGTCCACGCCATCATGGGCCCGAATGGTTCGGGTAAGTCGACCCTGGCATACACCCTGGCCGGTCACCCTAAGTACACCGTCACAGGTGGTTCCGTCACTCTCGATGGTGAAGATCTCCTGGCGATGACCGTCGACGAGCGTGCTCGTGCCGGCCTGTTCTTGTCGATGCAGTACCCCGTTGAGGTACCCGGCGTCTCCGTCGCTAACTTTCTGCGCACCGCCCGCACTGCTATCGAGGGCCAGGCCCCGAAATTGCGCACCTGGGTTAAGGAGGTCAACGAGGCCTTGACCCGTCAGGAACTTGATCCCGACTTTGCTGAGCGGTCCGTCAACGAAGGATTCTCCGGTGGCGAGAAGAAGCGCTCGGAGATGGCTCAGTTGGAGCTGCTGCACCCGAAGTTCGCCATCCTTGACGAGACCGACTCTGGTTTGGATATTGACGCCCTCAAGGTCGTTGCTAATACGGTCAACCGCTACATGACCGACCCCGAGCATGGTCTGATGCTCATCACCCACTACACCCGAATCCTGCGTTATGTGAAGCCCACTCAGGTTCACGTCTATGTGGATGGCCGCGTTGCCGCAACGGGTGGTCCGGAGTTGGGTGAGGAACTCGAGGCCGAGGGCTACGAGAAGTACGTGTCCAAGGTCAACGCCTGATTATGCATTACGACGTCGAGAAAATCAGAAAAGATTTCCCCATCTTGTCAACGAGGGTGGGGGAATACCCATTGACGTACCTCGACTCGGCTAATACCTCTCAGAAACCTCAAGTCGTCATTGACGCTTTGAGCGAGCACTATGCGCGTCACAACGCCAATGTCGCCCGAGCCATGCACCGGCTTGGGTTGGAGTCCACCCAAGCGTATGAGGGCGGACGGGAACGCATAGCGCGTTTTATCGGGGCGGCGCGTCCGGAGGAAGTCGTGGCCCTGTCGAACGCTTCGGAGGCCCTCAACTTGTGTGCCCACACGCTCGGTGAGCGTCTCGGGCCAGGAGATGAGGTCGTCATTTCGGTGATGGAGCACCATTCCAACCTGGTTCCTTGGCAGATCGTCTGTCAGCACACGGGTGCCACTCTGAGATGGTTCGACATCACTGAAGACGGTTTTCTCGATCTCGAAAAGGCCGACGCTGAGGGGCTCATTAACGAGCACACCAAGGTTGTTTCGCTGACATTAGCCTCCAACGTGTTGGGCACGATTAACCCCATAGAGAAGATCGCTACGTGGGCCCATTCGGTGGGTGCCGTCATGGTCGTCGATGCATCCCAGGCCGTGCCCCAAATGCCCGTCGACGTGACGACCTTGGGCGCTGACTTGGTGGCTTTCACCGGTCACAAGATGTGTGGTCCCACCGGCATTGGCATCCTGTGGGGACGCTACGATCTGCTCGCTGAGTTGCCGCCATTTCTTGGCGGTGGCGAAATGATTGAGGTCGTGCGCATGGAAGGCTCGACGTACGCTGAGCCCCCGCACCGTTTCGAGGCCGGCACCCCGCCAATTGCACAGCTCGCCGCGCTCGGGGTAGCTGCCGACTACATAGACGGCATCGGGAGAGAAGCCATTGCCGAGCACGAGCATGACCTGGCTGCTCGGATGCTTGAGGGACTCCAGACCGTCAAGGGGGTGCGGATCCTGGGACCGATTGACGCCACCGCCCGTACTGGAACGGTGTCCTTCACCATCAAGGGGGTACATCCGCACGACGCCATGAGCATCATGGATGGCCACGGTGTGGCGGTGCGAGGTGGGCACCATTGCGCCAGGCCCTTGCACGAGAGGCTGGGAATACAATCCTCTCTTCGTGCGTCGTCATACTTGTACTCCACGGCTGACGAGGTGGATCGCCTCGTCGAATCCGTCGAGTACGCTCGAAGTTTCTTCGCCGGAGGTGTGTCATGAACGTCGAAGAGATGTACCAGCAAATCATCCTGGACCACTACCGGGAAAAACATCACAGCGGGCTGCGTGAGGATTATGACGCCGAGGTAAGTCAAGTCAACCCGTCGTGTGGAGACGAGTTGCTGCTACGCGTGCACTTAGATGGAGATGTCATCACAGACGTGTCCTACGACGCCGTCGGTTGCTCAATTTCTCAGGCATCGACCTCAGTCATGACCGACCTTGTCATTGGCAAAACCATCGACGAAGCTCAGGACCTCTACAGAGGGTTCCAAGAGATGATGCGCTCGCGCGGGACTGTTGAACTCGACGAGGACACCTACGAGGACGCCATCGCCTTTGAAGGAGTCGCCAAACTTATGGCCCGGGTGAAATGCGCCATGCTCGGCTGGTCCGCCTTGGAGGACAGTCTGCTCAAGGCGACCGAGGGCTCCCCAGCCAAGGTTGGTTCTGGCGCAGGAACTGGCAGCACAGAGACGAAGGAGGAGAGCCGATGAGCGAGGAGAACGCACTTCCCGCCCAAGAGGTGACGCTGACGGCGATGCCTACCGTCGATGACGTCATCGAGGCGATGAAGGATGTCATCGACCCTGAACTCATGGTTAACGTCGTTGACCTCGGTCTCGTCTACGGAGTCAATATCGATGACGAGGGCAATGTCACGATTGATATGACGTTGACGAGCCCCACCTGCCCGCTGACTGATCGACTGGAATACGACACCCAGACCGTGTTGGAAGGGATTGTGAAGTCCGTGACGATCAACTGGGTATGGTTGCCGCCGTGGGGTCTAGAACGCATTACCGACGATGGTCGGGCGCAGCTTCAGGCGATTGGTTTTAACGTCTGAACTGACGCATAGCCCGGGTGGTCAGGAAGATCACCCGGGCTCTTTTTAGACGGCCAGCCAGAAAACGACACCCGCAGCGATGAAAACAACCGGGATGACGATGGCGAGTATGTGCCACCAGCGCTTCTCTAGCCAGATCTGGGCCAAGACCCCGATGATGAGTCCGAGAATGGCCAGGGCGACCACCGAACACCAGTACATGACGGGTTCACCACGCTGGCAGACTCCGGCAGCTTGATCGCACAGCGACCACCACGCTAGATACCCGAAAATGCCTAGCCCGAGGACTGCGACGATGACGCCACATATGACAAGGACAAGGTACCGACGCCACGAACGGGTGATATCCGCCAGATCGGTGTCGTCTTCTGGTGCTGCTCGCCGTGGCGTACTCATGTCAGACATTCTGTCAAGATATAGGCCATGATGTCTTCTTCGACGCGGCGAAATGGTGGCGACACGAGTGGTGCAGACCTTCAGCACGGCGATGTTGACCTTCATTACGCGCACACCATCGACATGGACGCGACCACGCTCTACGCGTGTTTATGGTTGCGCAGTGTCGTGTTCAATGAGGAGCAGCAGTGCACTGAGCCGGACCTCGATGGCCGCGAACTTGAACCCACCACGATTCTGGTGTGGGCGTCAGTAGATGGCCGCTGCGTCGGCACTCTCCGCATTCTCTCCAACGCAGAGAGCATCGTCATCGGCCGGGTGGCCGTCGATACTGCTTATCGAGGTCTACACATTGGCCGCCGGATGGTGAACCTCGCCCTTGAGATTGCTCATGCCGACGGCCGAGACATTACTCTGCACGCCCAGTCGTATTTAGAGAACTGGTACCGCGATTTCGGATTTGTCGTCATCGGCCCGCATTTCGAGGAGGCCGGAATCGACCACGTCCCGATGATGTTGCGTCGCTCAGAGTCGTGAAACTGGTGGTTATTTGTCCCTGGCGGCCGGAACGGGGGAAGATGGCCCGGTGCTGCAGGTCAAGGATGTGGAGGTGCGAGTCGGAGCCCGGCTCCTGCTCAACCCGGTGAGTTTTCAGGTAGCTACCGGGGACAAGATCGGTTTGGTGGGCCGTAACGGTGCCGGTAAAACGACTCTGACGCGTATTCTGGCTGGTGAGGCTCTCCCCGCAGCGGGTTCAGTGCGTCGCACCGGCGAGCTCGGCTATTTGCCGCAGGATCCTCGCGATCCTGATATGGAGACGATCGCGAGGGCACGGGTTTTGTCAGCGCGCGGCCTAGATCACATGCTAGAGCGGATGCGCGCATTGGAAGACCAGATGGCGAACGGTTCTGAGGAAGACCGCGCTGTCGCGATGGACAAATACGCGAAGGCTGAGGACCGCCTCATTGCGGCCGGTGGCTATGGCGCCTCTGCCGAGGCAGCCCGCATCGCGTCGAACCTGGGGCTTGACGATCGCGTTCTTTCGCAACCCTTAAAGAACCTTTCGGGCGGTCAGCGCCGTCGCGTCGAGCTGGCGCGCATCCTCTTTTCTGGAGCTGACACCCTGCTCCTTGACGAGCCCACTAACCACCTGGATGCAGACTCCATTGTGTGGCTACGCAACTTCCTACAGTCCTACTCGGGTGGAATCCTCATGATTTCCCACGACACCGAGCTCGTCGAGGCCACCGTTAATAAGGTTTTTCACCTTGACGCTAATCGTGCCACTCTCGACATCTATTCCATGGGTTGGAAGCTTTATCTCACGCAGCGAGCTGCTGACGAGAAGCGTCGCCACAAGGAAAGAATTAACGCTGAGCGTAAGGCAGCTGCTCTGCAAGCCCAGGCCGACAAATTGCATGCGAAGGCGACCAAGGCCGTCGCGGCACAGCAAATGGCTCGACGTGCCGAGAAACTTCTTGCAGGAGTCGAGGGGGAGAGGGCCGTCGACAAGGTAGCCGCCATCCGATTCCCTGATCCGGCCCCGTGCGGCAAAACCCCACTTACCGCACGAAACCTCACCAAGACGTACGGGTCACTGGAAGTGTTCACCGGGGTTGACCTCAATATCGACCGTGGCTCCCAGGTCGTTGTCCTGGGACTTAACGGTGCTGGAAAGACGACCCTGCTACGTATTTTGGCAGGCAAGGAAACCCCCGACACCGGAGAGGTCATTGCCGGGCATGGCCTCAAGCTTGGATATTTCGCCCAGGAGCACGATCTGCTCGACATGGACCGCACAGTGCTGGAAAATATGGCCAGTTCTGCGGTTGACCTTAACGAGACCGAGATGCGCAAGATACTCGGGTCTTTCCTTTTTACCGGTGACGACGTGCATAAACCTGCCGGTGTGCTTTCAGGTGGCGAAAAAACCCGTCTGGCGTTGGCGACTCTCGTCGTTTCCTCGGCTAATGTTCTGCTCCTTGACGAGCCAACGAATAACCTCGATCCGGCTAGCCGAGCACAGGTCCTCGACGCGATTGGAAACTTCGGCGGAGCTATTGTCCTCGTTACCCACGATGAGGGAGCGGTACACGCTCTGAACCCCGATCGTGTGCTCGTCCTACCCGATGGCACCGAGGACATGTGGAGTGCTGACTACGCCGAACTGATTAGTTTGGCGTGATAACGCGACGCACCGAGCCTCGCCATGCCGTAGCATGAGGACGCGAAGAACGGCGTCGAGGAGGGGTGATGGTCGTGCGCGCGCCCAGACTGGTCGGTGAGGCCAGACGAGCGATGGCCGAGGAATTGGCAAGTCGCTACAACGATGGTGCGTCCATCCGGTCTCTGGCGCGCGAGTCGGGACGATCTTACGGCCTGGTGCAAAAGCTGCTGCAGGAAGTCGGCGTCGAGTTTCGTCCTCGCGGCGGTGCTGACCCGGCGTCCCCAGAAACGAAGGCTGAGCGCGACATGGTTGAGACGCCTGCTGCATCCCAGGAGGCCCGTCAAAAAGACCCAGTTGATCTCGATGAGGGTGATGGTCCGTCCTCATCCCCCGAACCCTCCGACGTTGATGCCTTGAAATTGGCGGTTGAGGCCGCAGTTGTTCGAGCCGAGAAAGCCGATCGTAAGGCACGCAAGGCGGAGAAGGCATTGCGCAAGCTGAGACGCACAGGGGCAGGGAAATCTCGTCGCAAGAAAGCCAAGGCGACGCTCAACAAACGTCGCGCGAAGGCTGAAAAGGCTGAGCGCAAAGTGCGTAAAGCACGCCGTCAGCTTGATAAAGCCGAGCACGGCGCAGATAACCCTCAATTCTAAGGGCTGGTTGTCCGAGGTAGGACCTGCTCAGCGGGGTGAAAGAACCGTCACCTCGACTGCTGATGTGACAGGCATAGCCTCGACGCGGGTCGAGCTGACGTGATGGGCGCTTGGTCCCATTGCCACGGCGTCAGAAGCCGTCGCTGCACCGAGAGAAATAGTGGCTCGCACTTCCTCGTGGCTGACAACACTGAACCGTGACGTCAATGAAGCGACAAGCTCATCGTGCTTATGGGGCTGAATGCCGATCATTCCGGTGCGCTCACGTAGCTGATGTAAATGATCAGGTAGTGGGGTGACGACGACAAGGATCCCGTCGGGTCTTATGATGCGCGCGAATTCGTCGCGGTTGCGAGGTGCAAAGACACACAACACTGCATCCACATAACTGGTGCGGATAGGCAGCCCAGCCCAGGTATCGGCAACCACGGCGGCCATCCGAGGATGAGCTCGTGCTGCTCGCCGGATTGCCGCCTTCGAAACGTCAGATGCCAGACCCTGTGATCCACGATGAGCGTAGAGAACCTTGGCTAGGTGGTGACCTGTCCCGGCACCGACTTCCACGATGCGGTGACGGTTAGTGAAAATCTCAGCTAAGAGGGCGTCGAGGTCACAAAATAGCCCGGCGTCTAACACATTCTGGCGGGCGGTGAGCATCTCAGCGGTATCAGCGTTGGCCCCAGGCGCGGCACTAGTCATGGTGACGTAGCCCTGCTTCGCGATGTCAAGACAGTGGTGTTCCGGGCACTGAAGGGACCTGCCGTCAAGGGTGAGAGGGCTTTCGCGGTCGCGCCGCTGGCAGGTGGGGCAGATGAGCCACGGCAGCACCATGGATAGCGCCGATGTCATGCATGATCCTCTGGTGTCTTAGGGCCATCGCCAGATGGCACGTCGGGTCTGGCCGCATGATTTGAGGCAGACTGCTGTGCAATACCGCGCTTGGCTCGGCGTTTGCGTCGATCTTTAACATCTCCACGAATGAGGACGAATAACCCAACGACCGCGATGGCGGTGAAACAAAACCATTGGATGGCGTAGGACAGGTGGGGGCCATCATCGAGGTGCGGAAGGTCTTTGGGGACCAAGCCATGTTGCGCTGGTGTCATCGACGTTGCTGAGATATATCCGCTGGCGTAGTCAATCTTGTGTGCCCTACCAATAGCGTCAGAGTTAATAAGGCGGACCTTTCCCGCGACGGGATCGGTAGCGGTAGGTTTTCCATTCTCGTTGCCTCTGACAAAGCCAGTCACCGTCACGGTTCCAGCGGGGGCAGGAGGCAAGGCTTGCATGTCGCCCTGCTGTGAGGAGCGTTTGAGGAAACCACGGTCAACGAGGACGTGGTGGCCGTCCTTCGTGACGATAGGGGTGACGACTTCCGACCCGTCGTCGTCGCCATTGCTGCGGTAACGCACTTGGAGTTCGTGGGCGGTATCAAACGTGCCCGTAATGGTGACCGGTCGCCACTGGTATGTCGCGGTCGCGTGACGGTCGCCCATGAGAGTCGACCACTCGACCGGCGGTTTGGCGTGGTTAGTGCGGATGATGTCGTTGGCTTCGCGACGACCTGATAACCGGTGCAGCTGCCACTGGCCAAGCCGGATCATGACCAGACCTAGCACGATGACGAGGAGGGTCATCGTCACCCATCTCACCCACAGCTTCTTCACCCTGCCGAGCCTAGTTGGTCGGCTCACGGTGGTGCCCCATTCTCGGCCTAGCAGTTGTCCTGTGCGGGATCAGTCTTCGTCGACGTCACCATGAATCGTCATAGCGGGGCCTATTGCGCTGTGGGACTCATCACGGGACGGCAGGGTGTCAGTAGTGCGACGGTCGGCGGCATTGCCGAGCACGACGGCGATGGCGGGAATGACGGCGGCACCCACTAGAAAACTCCACCGCCACGGGCTTGGGGTGATGACGAGCCCGATGAAGCACACCGTCCGCACGAGCATCGACCAAAGGTAGCGCCGTTGGCGCATCTCCAAATCTTCGCTTGCTGATCTCTTGGCAGACGTGATCGAATGCCGGGCGTCATGATGCCTCCGACTCTGCCGAACCCGTGCTGCGTCGCTCACCGGACTAGCCTAGGTCCGTCGCGTCAATGAGGCCTAACCTTCCCCGATTCCTGGTGGTGATGTGCGATAGGTTCATTATATGAGTCCAGACACCCCAGGGCGCGTCGCCCTCGTCACCGGCGGATCGCGCGGTATCGGTGCCGCGATCGCCGCAGATCTGCACGCACATGGATACCGTGTGGCTGCAACGAGTCGCTCGGGCACCGCACCCGATGGGGTGCTGCCGGTGTCCTGCGACGTCACCGATGCCGACTCCGTTGATGCCGCGTTCTGCCAGGTTGAGCAGGAGCTTGGCCCGGTCGAGGTGCTGGTTGCTAATGCTGGTATTACTCGGGACGGGCTTCTAGCCCGTATGAAGGAAGAGGATTTTACTGAGGTCCTCGACACGAATCTCACCGGCGCTTACCGCGTCATTCGTCGAGCTGCCAGGGCAATGACGCGGGCTCGTTTTGGTCGCATCGTCTTAACCTCGTCGGTCGTCGGTCTGCTGGGTTCTCCTGGGCAGGTCAACTATGCAGCGTCGAAGGCAGGGATGCTTGGCATGGCTCGCTCTATCACGCGCGAACTAGGGTCCCGTGGCATTACGTGCAACCTTGTCGCTCCCGGTTTCATATCTACAGATATGACCGACGCATTGCCGCAGAAAGTTGTCGAGGGTTATCTTGAGCGCATTCCTGCCAAGCGGTTGGGATCGGTCGACGACGTCGTTGCGACCGTCCGCTTCCTCGTTTCTGACTCCGCTGGTTACGTCTCTGGGGCTGTGATCCCCGTCGACGGCGGACTCGGAATGGGTCACTGACCCCTCTTACACCCATTCTCTTACACCCACCCACATCGACCGGAAGGACATCACCGTGGGACTTCTTGAAGGACGTACAGTCCTCGTCACAGGTGTGACGATGCATACCTCAATCGCTTTTAAGACGGCCCAGATCGCTCAGGATGAGGGCGCCCGCGTCATTGTTTCGAACCTGCCGCGCGCAGTCGGCGTCACCCGTCGAGCTGTTCGTAAGCTCGATCCTGTGCCAGAAGTGCTCGAACTCGATGTCACTGACGCTGACCAACTCGCCGCATTGCCTCAGCAGTTGCGCGACCTCGGTGTCGAAAAGCTTGACGGAGTCGTCCATGCCATCGCGTTTGCTAACCCCAAGACGGCCTTGGGCGGCAAGTTCCTTGAGACACAATGGGACGATGTCTCGGTCGCTGTCCATACCTCCACGTACTCCTATGTGTCGTTGATTACTGCCTTAGACGGCTTGCTTGCCGAGCGTGCTGCGGTTGTCGGTTTGACCTTTGACGCGACTGTCTCGTGGCCGTTCTACGACTGGATGGGAGTGGCCAAGGCGGGATTAGAATCAGCCAACCGTTATCTGGCTCGCTACTTGGGGCCCAAGGGCGTGCGCTGTAACCTCGTGGCTGCTGGACCGCTGGACACTATGGCAAAGACGGCCATTCCCGGTGCTGATGCTTTTAACGATTTGTGGGGCGAGCGTGCTCCGCTTGGCTGGGATACCAAGGACACCACACCAGCGGCGAAGGGAATCGTCGCTCTCTTGTCTGACTGGTTCCCTGCCACCACCGGTGAAATGATCCACGTTGACGGCGGCATGGGCTCGACGGGGGCCTGACCACCCGGGTTATGAGACAAGCGGCCATGAGGTCGCTGCGGTAATGGCGTGGGACGCGGCGTTGCGCAATGTGCGTAACGCCGTTTCCCTTTTCTGTGCCCCGTGAGCGGTAATCATGGTTGGCTGTCGCCCGGTATCGCAGGCCACCATGACAGTCCATGCCGAGTCGAGGAGACGCTGATCGGCTGGACGGTGACCGGTGAGGTGCGGCACCACGATGTCAGGACGATCCCCGGAGACCATACCCGGGTCAGCGAGCTGGGCAGCCGTTGTGGAGATAGCTGACCTCAGGAGCGGAGTAACGTCGGCAGGCGTCGGAGGCGGTAACGGGGCAGCTCCACGAACGACGGTCCACTGCATCGCTGATCCCACTGGATGGGGAATCCACGCGGTGCCGGCAGGTATGGCGGCAGAGCCTTGATGACAGACGATGACGGCACCGGCGTCGAGAGCAGCACGGTTAACCTGGGCTGGACCGCGCAGACCGGCAAGGTGTCCAGGGACAGGCAGCAATAGGCCCCACAGTACGGGCGCCTCATGCGGGTTGTGGGAGATTCGGGCTAGCGCCATCCGGATCGGGACAGACGACAAAGGATCATGCTCAGATAGACCGAGTACCTCGTCGGGGTCACGGACGTGGTGAGCCGCTGCCATCGTGAGTAACTCCGCCTCGGCATGGGGAGCAGTGGTGCGACTGGCACACAGGTCGTTTAGGAGGCAGGTGAGACGGCAGCAAATCTCGAGCACTTGCCCAAGGTTAGACGTCTACTCGTTGGTGATCCCTAAGTTGCCGAGTCGTCCTCTGCGTGACCGCTGATAGATGTCGTTGATACACGGTAAATTTTTACCCATGAGTGCAGTGGCGCAGTTGGCAGGCGTAGGAGTTCGTCGCGGGAATCGTTGGATCCTCGACAATGTCGATCTCGACGTCGTGGACGGTCAGCGTTGGGTGCTGGTTGGGCCTAATGGGGCGGGTAAGACGACCCTTTTGCAGGTCCTGGGGGCCCAGCTTCATCCCACTGTAGGGTTAGTGGAGATCCTTGACGAGATCCTCGGTGCGGTCGACGTGTTCGAATTGCGCCCGAGGATCGGAATGGCCTCCTCTGCGCTCGCCCATCGCATTCCGGAATCGGAACACATCGGCAATATCGTGGTGTCGGCAGCATGGGCCGTCGTGGGCCGTTGGCGTGAGGCTTACGACGATCAAGACCTCGCCCGTGCCGGCGTCTTATTAGAGCAGATGGGACTCGTCGGGATGGTCGATCGCACCTGGGGAACCCTGAGCGAAGGGGAACGTAAACGGGTCGAAATTGCCCGCGCTCTCATGACTGATCCGGAATTGTTGCTGCTGGATGAGCCCGCCGCTGGTCTCGACTTAGCTGGCCGTGAGCAATTGGTCGAGGTGCTGTCGGCTATTTTTTCCGATCCCGACGCTCCAGCCTCGGTCCTTGTCACCCACCACCTCGAGGAGATTCCGGCCGGAGTTACTCATGCCCTTGTCATGAAGGGCGGTCGCATTGTGGCTGCTGGCCCAGTGGAGACGACGCTGACGTCGGAGGTCCTTTCTGGTGCCTTCGATATGCCCCTGACGGTTAACCACGCTGACGGGCGTTGGAACGCTCGCGCTGCTCATTGACACCTTACCGACGACGGAGAGCACCAAGATGGAACCCTTCCAAGAACATCGCTGGTTGTTGTGGGCCGTCGTGTCAGCCGTCATGGCGTGCACGGAGATGCTCAGTGGAGATTTCACCCTGCTTATGCTCGCTGCCGGTGCAGGGGCGGGAGCGATTACAGCGGCGATCGTTCCCGGTATGTGGTTGGTGCAGGTCCTCGTCGCTGTTGCCGTGGCAGCGATATTGCTTGCAGTGCTGCGCCCGACGTTGCTGCGCCGGGTCCGTGATGCTCCGGGATACCGGTCGTCCTTTGACAAGCTCGTTGGTTCTGACGGCGTTGCCACCAGTGAAATCACCGACGGTCATGGCCAAGTCAAGATCGACGGTGAGGAGTGGTCGGCGCGCACGCTGGAACCAGGATTAACAATCGCCACCGGGGAGAAAATAGAGGTTTACGAGGTTGACGGTGCAACCCTCGTGGTCTACCCAGTTTTTAGAAGTCTTGGTCCCTGACATAGACATGTGTCCCTGATCTGGGATGATAGGGACGTGCCGGAGCCTGACCGGCACCTCGAATACCGCAGGAGTAGTCATGTCCCAGTTAATTGTCAGCCTGGTGATTATCGCTGTGGTTGTCGTCGTGTTGACGTCGAGCATCAAGATCATTCATCAGCAGAAGATTGGTCTCGTTGAACGACTCGGAAAGTTCAACCGGCGTCTCAACCCTGGTCCACATTTGCTTATTCCGATCATTGATCGGGTGCAGTATAACCTCGACATGCGTGAGCAGGTTGTTCCGTTCCCGCCGCAAGGGGTTATCACCGAGGACAACCTCATGGTCAACATCGACTCGGTGATTTACTTTCAGATCGTTGATCCGGAACGTGCCGCCTATGAGGCGCAATCCTACAAGACTGCCATCGAGCAGCTGACGATGACGACTTTGCGAAACATCATCGGTGGAATGGATATGGAGGCGGCTCTGACCAGCCGTGAGGAGATTAACCAGAAGCTTCGATCAGTCCTCGATGAGGCAACCGGCAAGTGGGGTATCAAGGTCAATCGCGTCGAGCTGCGGGCCATTGAGCCTCCGCCTACCATTCGTGATGCGATGGAAAAGGGGGCACGGGCAGAGCGCGACAAGCGGGCCGCGATCTTGTTGGCGGAAGGTCAGCGTCAGTCCCAGATTCTGTCGGCTGGTGGCGATCGTGAGTCGGCGATTCTGCGTGCCCAAGGTGACCGTGAGGCCGCGGTGCTGCGTGCCCAAGCTGATCGTCAGGCTCAGATGCTGCGTGCAGAGGGCGAGGCTCAGGCCATTACGACGGTGTTCAATGCTATTCATGCTGGTCAGCCTGATCAGGGCCTGCTGGCTTACCAGTACATGCAGATGCTGCCTACCCTCGCCCGTGGCGACTCTAACAAGGTGTGGGTGGTGCCGTCTGAGCTGAACGATGCTCTGAAAGGTCTTGGTTCCCTGACGGGTAAGGGCGAGCCTGAGCCGAGTAATGGCGGTTTTGCGGCAGCTGATCCGTCGCAGTTTGTCGCACCCGAAAAGGTTGATGTTTTTGCCGAGATCGAGGCTCAGAAGGTGCAGGAGAAAGAGGCCTCTGAGGCGACCGTCCAGCAGGCAATCCAAGAGGCCGCCAAGTTGGAGAATCCCGGATTGTCCGGCAAGCACCATAAGGAGCGCGACGAGGTCCCTGGCGCTCAACCTGCCGCGCGTGCCCAGATTGAGGATCAGCCCGAGTCGATCGCTGCTGATCAGGGGCAACTGACAGCACCTGACGGTCAGGCTGATCAACCCATCGCCGGTCAGCACTTTGGACAGCAGTGGCCTTCACAAGGTCAGTGAAGTAATCGGGGCCGGGACCGTGATGGTCTCGGCCCTTGACTATCGGGAGATGATCTGCCCACTCGGCTGTGGCGTATCGTATCTGTGAGAACGGGATTTTCGTGCTTTCACAGCAGGTGATGCTTGGTTGCGTTGCCGAGACTGCATCGTGGCTCGTGGCGTTGAGCATCATCTCAACGCCGACATGGTGGCGTCATGGCATGGCTTCCCACTGGCGGGCATAGCGTCCTGCCAACACCCCGCAGGCGATGAGCTGGGCCAGATGGAAAATCATGAGGGGTAGCACGATGAGCCCGACTGGTTGGCCAGCAAAGAGAACGGTCGCCATCGGTAGACCGGTTGCCAATGATTTTTTGGTGCCGCAAAACTGGATGGCGATGCGGTCGTCACGGCCAAAACTGAGCCACCCGGCCCCTGCCCACGTCAGCCATAGCATGAAGAACAATAGTGCCAGGCATATGAGGGTCAGGACGGCCATCGAGGACGGTGACACGAGGGACCACATATGCTCATGCATACCTTCTGAGAATGCCGAATAGACGACGAGAATGATCGATCCTTGGTCGACGTACTTCAGCTGCTTGTGATGCTTGTGTACGAAGTCGGCCGTCCAGCGTCGTGACAGCTGGCCGAGTACGAAGGGCAACAGCAACTGGATAATGACGTCGAGAAAGCTCGATGGTTGAATCTTGAGCCCGCCGCTCGTCGACATCAAGAAGAGGGCCAAGAGCGGCGTGAGGAACGTCCCTAAGAGATTTGATGTGGTAGCTGCGACGATGGCTCCAGCGACGTTGCCGTGGGCGATCGAGGTGAAATTAATTGACGACTGCACCGTGGATGGCACCAGACAAATCCACAACATGCCGACGTACAGAGTGCTGGGTATTGCCCACGGAACGAGGCCGCGCATCGCCAATCCGATGAGTGGGAAAACGACGAAAGTGGATGCCAGAATCGCACCTTGCAATTTCCAGTTCTTGAGTCCGTCGAGGGTTTCACGAGGCTCCAGCCGGACGCCGTATAGGAAGAAAAGGATGAAGATGAGGACGGTTACACCATGCGTGACAACGGGGATTGCCGGACCACTAGCAGGCAGAACCGATCCGATCACCGCCGTCACAACGATGGCGATAACGAACCCGTCGATAGGTAGCTTGCGGTGTGGCTTGGCTGAGCTCATCTGTCCACGATAGCCACCGGTAGGTTGGAAGGGTGGCAACGTTCATCGATATCGGCGATCCAGCTGATCCACGGCTGGCCGACTACGTGAGTCTGCGCGACGTCAACCTGCGCAAATCTCTGGAGGCTGAGCATGGATTGTTCATCGCGGAAGGTGCAAAGGTTATTCGGCGTGCGTGCGAGGCGGGCTACCCGCCCCGTTCTTTCCTCTTGGCTCCTCGTTGGATCGACGGTTTGCGGGATCTGTTTGACGGCCTTGACGTCGAGGTCTTTGTCGTCTCCGAGGCTCTCGCCGAGCAGGTGACCGGCTTTCATGTTCACCGTGGTGCGTTGGCCTCAATGTGCCGCCAGATTCGGTGGAGCGCCGCTGATCTCATGGAGGCTCGGCGCCTGGTGGTCTGTGAAGACATCGTCGATCACACCAACGTGGGGGCCATCATTCGTTGCGCGGCCGGAATCGGATGGGACGGTGTCTTGTTGGCTCCACGCGCGGCTGATCCGCTTTATCGTCGCGCCATCAAGACCTCTATGGGGACCGTTTTTCAGCTGCCCTGGGCTCGTCTTGACGATTGGGCAGGGGGCCTTCATGAACTGCGCGACTACGGCTTCACGGTGGCGGCGATGGCATTGAGCGACGATTCAGTCAGCCTCGACGAGTTCGCTGCCGACCTGAGGCACAACCCTCGGAAGGTCGCCTTACTCATGGGTACTGAGGGGACAGGTCTATCGGCCCACTGGATCAGCCAGGCAGACGTCGTAGTTCGCATCCCGATGGCCGGCGGCGTCGACTCGCTCAACGTTGCGGCGGCGGCTGCGGTCGCCTGCTATGAGTTACGGGAGGCGGATCAGCCTTTCGGAGTGAGGGGCCAATCATCGGGGTACAAGTGAGCCACAGCGTCGTGCTGTTCGTCGAGCTTGCGACGGCCGCGCTTAGATAGACGGTCGCCGAAGACAACGCCATTGCAGTGGTCGGTCTCGTGTTGCAAGCAACGGGCGAAAAACCCGGTCCCGGTGACGGTGATGTCCTCGCCCCAAGGATCCTGGCCGGTACATGTAGCCAGATCCGGGCGAGCTAGGGACTGGAATCCGCCTGGCCAGGACAAACAGCCCTCGTCGGCTGCCTCTAAGTGACGGTCTCGCCCCTGAGGCAGGGTGACCACCGGATTGCAGAAGGCGCCGTGGTGGACGACGTTGTCGGCGTCAGGGCACACGTAGACAAATAAAGACAGGTCGACTCCGACCTGGGTGGCGGCTAGGCCGACACCATCGGCGGCGTCCATCGTCGCAAACATGTCACGGATGAGGATAGTCAGGTCGTCGTCAAAATCTGTGACAGGACGGGTCTGGGCGTGGAGGATGGGTTCGCCCCAACGAGTCACCCGACGCAGAGCCCCACCTGTGAACAGATCCTCCCAGCGGGGGTTGTCATTGGGGGTGTGCTTGCGCATGGCTGATCTCCTGGGGTCGGTAATCTATCTGTAGCTGATTGTGTCACGCACGGCCGACGAGTTGGGATCATCCGATTGTCGGGCCGACGATGACGCGCATGACGCCGGGCTGATCGATGGTTGTCTCTACCTGCCAGTCGCCGGTGTCCTCGTCGCGTACATGAACGGCGATGTGGCCTTCCTCGGGTAGCGCTACCCACACTCGCGTGCCGTTTTGAGTGGTGACGGTGATATCGCGCGGATTCGCTCCGGTGGTGTCGAATTCGTCCACCAGATTGAGGCGTCCAAATCGTCCTTCTAATACCCCAATACTGCCGACAAACCTATTGGCGACGAAATGGCGACCACTCGGAGTCGTGACGATTGCTGACGGCGCATTTGGTGCTTGAGTTGAGTGAGGCGTGTCGGTACGTGACCAGCGCGATGATGCCGTCTCCTGAACGAAACGCCACTCGCGAGCCCACATGTCGTGGCCAGTCGGACGTGACCAGGTACTCACAGTGCCTGACAACTCTCCGCTGACCGTCAAGATCTGCTTGTGACCGTCTTCAGTGAGGGTGAGATGGCGTGGGCCACACCCTGCAGGAGTTTCGAGAGAGCCAATGATCTCGGGGCCGGCTTCGCTCCAGCGTAAGAAGTAGATGCGGTCGGATCCTAGATCTGTGACGGCAAGATGGGCGCGATCCAGCCACGTCACCTGGTGGGCATGGGGGCCTTCTTGGCGGTCTGCCACTGGTCCGGGAAATACGCAGCCCTGGCCAAGGTCGAGGATGTTTCGGACTATCGGTTGGGTGGGGTCGGCTAGATCCACGAATTCCACTTGGCCTGAGGCGTAATCGGCGACGGCCATGAGATGCCCAGTGGGGTCGACGGCGCTGTGGCAAGGCCATTCACCCTTGAGCTGCACGGTTCCGACGACCTGGAATCCGCCAGCTGGGTGGACTACGTACAGGGTGCCATCGCGCTCGCACAGCACAACGACGACGTTATGCAGCGGCGTGACCCAGGACGCATCACCCAAGGAGGAACTGCCTATGACGTCGGTACGAGTCCCATCGGGGTCTGTCGTCAGTTGCCACGCTGTAATGCCGCCGGTTGCGGTGTCGGTGGTGCGGTGACACGCGAGAACTGGGGTGATGGCCATGGCCAGAAGCCTAGCCAGGATCGGTGGTCCACAACGCGGAATGGTGAAGGTTGGATAGTTGTCCACAGGGAAGAACACCTCATGAGTTGTGTTATCCACAGGGAGAGAATTTGTTGGCGGAAATCATGACTTCTGACGACAACTGAAGGTATGAGGAGATCTGCCTGCATCAGCCTATTAATTATCGTGGTGGGAACCTGCTTGCTCGTCTTGCCCGCGCCCAGTCGTAGTGTTGCCGCCCCTCCGGCGCGAAGTGTGACGAATCGTCCAACCCCGCCGGTTCCAGGCCCTGTCATTAAGGGGTTTGCTCCACCCGTCGAAAGATGGCTGCCTGGTAGCAGGGGAATCGAGTTCGCGGCAACCGTGGGAGAACCAGTGACAACTGTGACGGCTGGAGTAGTCGTGTTCGCTGGCCAAGTTGCTGGAGCCGGGGTGGTGAGCGTCATGCTTCCCGACGGTCGTCGCACAACACATATGCCTGTTGTGCCCAGCGTTGCCGTCGGCCAGGTAGTGGTGCCTGGTCAGGTGATCGGGGTTGTCGGGATGGGGCCACCATGCACCCGTATTTGCTTGCACTGGGGGCTGAAGAAGGGCGATGAGTATCAGAATCCCATGACGTTGCTGCAACGTCAGGTGAGGCTGTTGCCTTTGAAGGATCGGCCACACTCAACGTCGGGGCGAAGGCCACTCATGCGGCCGGTAACCTTGCCGGGAAGCAGCGGGAAGAGACCAGGCTCTGTGATGCCTCCATGGCGTGGAGCTGGAAAGGAGTTCGCGGCAGCCGTTGACGACGTGATTGCCGACGTCATTTCAGATGGCTCAAGCGCGGGGATGGGCTTGACGAAAAGCGGTACGCAGCCGTTCTGTGGAGACGTGGGTGTAAATCTGCGTAGTGGCTAAGGACTCATGGCCTAATATGTCCTGGACGGTGCGCAGGTCTGCCCCGCCCTCCAAGAGATGAGTTGCCATGGCGTGGCGTAACCCATGAGGGCCAAGATCAGGGGAGTCTGGCTCAGCACGCAAGTGGGCGTGGACGACGCGTCGAACGACGCGCTGGTCGATTCGACCGCCCCGCGCTCCCAAAAATAGTGCCCGCCCGGAGCCTGGTCCCACCCATTCCTCACGGCGAGGCAGCCACATGTCGATGGCACGCAGCGCAGGTGCCCCCAAGGGTACGGTGCGTTGCTTATCTCCCTTTCCCGTAACTGTCACAGTTTGACGAGACCGGTCGACGTCGTCCAGGTCGAGACTACACAGCTCGCCTACCCGCAGCCCGCCACCGTAGAGCACTTCGAGGATGGCGGCGTCGCGAGCGCCTTGGGGGGATTCATCGCTGCGAGCCTGGGCGACCGCCTCATCGAGGATATGACGAGCCTGATCGACGCCGAGTGTCGCGGGCAGGCGTTTGGGTGTTTTTGCCGAAGCCAGGCCCGCTGTCGGATCAGAGCGAATGAGCCCCTCATTGGCTGCCCAGCGAAAAAACACTCGCGCAGCTGACCAGTGGCGCTGCATGGTAGCGGGTGAGGCGCCAGCAAGCCGGGTGTCGGCCAACCAACCTCGCACCTGAGATGTACCGATCTTGCTGAGGGCATCGTTGCCGTGGGAGTGGGCGTGCTCCATGAGGTCTATGAGATCGGCTCGATACCCGCGGATCGTGTTGGGTGAGCGCCGGATCGCCGAGAGGTGATCGCAGAAGTCCTCAACGGGCACGATCAGTGACGCGGGTAGACGCGCGTTGCCACGTCGCGGTGGGGAGGAGTCTCTCGTCATCACACCCACTGTGGCGTGTGATTGCGGTCATGGTAGGTGGACACGCGGAGGCATGAGTAGATCGACGGCGATCAGCGGACGAGTAGGTAGAGGAAGCAGACGGCTTGGTTCGCGTGACGTGGATCGGACGTGATTTAGCCGCGCCACTGCATGAGGCGACGAAGTCCGTTCGCCGACATGCTACTCGGGTCTTGGCAGATCCTTGACGCAGCATACTAATACGATTTAGTTTAGTGTTACTTTCACCGCTGAAAGGACCGTCATGAAGCGACTATTCACTGCTGGGCTGGCCATCATCGTTGGATTCGGAGGGATTATTGGCTTCGGGTCGACCGCGCAAGCCGACGACAGCATCGCCCCGGTGGGGGATCGAGCGTTAGCGTCTGCCCAGCCCCGAAATGCCGACCACCGTCTGCAAGACATCCGCACCTGGAGTCCACAGACTGACCCATACGCGTCCTACCTGCGAGCTCAGGTTCCGCTGCAGCCGCGCATTGCCCATGATCCTGACACTCAAATTCGCCGTAACCTTGACGGAAAGGCTGAGGTTATGCTTATGCAGGGTGATTATGGCAACTCCTTTTTCGGGAATTTTCGTGCCAACGAGGGATTCGCTAACAATGTCCTTAACTTCTGGCAGTATACGGACTACTGGAGCCCCTGGCATGGCTCTGCGACTGCCCGGACTCCGGAGGTATTATATGATCCTGCCAGGAGTGATTGGCGCACCCGTAATTTCGAGTTTGGAATCGTCGATATTCCGAATGCTGCATACACTAATGCTGCCCATCGTAACGGTGTGAAGTCCATTGGGACGATCTATTTCGACCCGGCTTTCCGTCCGGGTCTTACCTTTACTGAAGCCTTTGATAAAGGTAAGAATTCGGAAGGTTATATTATTGCAGAGAAATTAGTAGAAATGGCGCGTTACTTTGGCTTCGATGGGTACTTTCTTAATGAGGAAGAAGGGAACCTTCGAGATCCTCGATTCAAACCTTTCATGAGTTACCTTACTTCCAAGGGTCTATACACACAGTGGTACACGAACTCTTCGGGTAACTTCTCGGTGGAGAAATCGAATCTCCTCGATCATGGTAAGATCATGGACTCAGTTTTCCTGAATTATACATGGCCAGGTTCTCAGAATCAGTCGGTCGCCACCGCTAAAGCTAGTGGATATGATCCGCATAAATCGCTCTTTTTCGGAATTGAAGCTAATCAAGCTCGGTTTGATGGGGAACATCCGTCAGCATCTCAGCTCCCAAGCCTCTATAAATCTGTCAAGGATCACAGTCCAAAGGCGTCGGTTGCCCTCTTTACCCCGAGTGATATGTACCAGCGCGGACTGGCGGATGACATCAGACCTAAGAATATCAATAATTCAATTCCTCTATTCCAGCGGGACCCTTATCAATGGATGGTTTCCGAGCGTGAGCGGATGTACTTCTCGGGAGTTACGTCTAATCCGCAGGACACCGGGTCACACCCAGGGAATTCTCGGCCTGAGGTTGGTGTCAAGGACTCCTCCTCATGGGTTGGAGTTGCCGATTTTACTCCGGCCAGATCGGTCATTTCAGGGTCACGATTTCACACGGATTTCAATACCGGTCACGGCATGCAGTGGTATCAAGATGGCGAGGTCTCTAACCCGCGCTCATGGACCAACATGGATGCCCAGTCAATCCTGCCGAGTTGGCAGTGGTGGATTGATACTAAGGGTTCCCGGCCATCTGTTGATTTCGATTACGGCCCAACCGAACAGCGTAAAAGCGTCAACGGTATCTCGATGAAGACCCCCTACCAACAAGTTGGGGGATGGAGAGGAGGCTCATCCCTCGTCGTTTACGGTGACATAAATCGGCAAACAACACTGAGGCTGTTCAAAACTCGCCTCGCGGTGCGCGGCGACACTACGATGCCAATTACCTTCCGCAAAAGTTCGACGAGTGGAGGGGCGATGAGGATTGCTCTCGTCTTCGCGGATCACCCCGGACAGGTCGTCACCGTCACAGTGCCACAGAGCGCTACCCGTGGAGGCTGGCACACGTCCACCCTTGATTTAAGGCGGTTTGCAGGGCGCACTATCACCACCATCGGTCTTCAGTTTGACCCCGCATCTCGCTATCAGATGAACATCGGTTCGATGTCAGTACGTGACGGTCTCAAGGCGCCAGAAGCTCCTAGTCAGGTCACACTAGACAAGGTGTATGACGACGGGCAGGCCGTTGTGTCATGGCGGATCAAACCCTTCGGGGAGGTGTCTGAGTATGTTGTGGACGCTACTGGTTCCGATGGCAAGACCGTCCACCTGACATCGGGATATACCGATCTGGCCTACGTCAAGAATGTCCCTGACACTAGCGGAAAGGTCACCTTTGCAGTGCGTGCTGTCGGTCACGATGGCCAAGTGTCGAAGCCTACGAGAGTCGTCTTTGACTATTCGGCTCAGCCGCGTCATGTCAAGGTGGCTGAATCTGCATCGGCCTCGAAACTGCTCACCGAAGCGGCTGATCCGGGCAATCTTAATGTGTCGTGGGACACGAAGGGACTTACCGGAGTATGTCGCATTCACGTTAACCTTGTTGATATATCACCTCGGGATATTGATAACCAGCCATATAGCCTGCAAGTTCCCTGCTCCAAGGGATCAGCTACGGTGCCGGTTCCTGTGCGCGAGGGGTATCCCTACGACCTGACGATCAGGTCGGGTGACGGCCAAGGGCTGTCGTATAGAGGCCGGACTCACGATTCATGGGCTGCTCCGGTGACTCTCGACGATATCGTTATTCAAAAAGACCGTTCAGGGTTTCATATGCGCAATCTCACGTCACCCGACTGGTATCAACTTGATTTGGCGTGGCAGGGGGCGGACGGTAAATCGTCCCAGATCAGCAAGATTCGTCGTGGAGGTTCAGTGCGCGGTGGCTGGGGAGCCAGTCCTACCACCGACGATCCGACGGCTTTTCATCGTTTTCCTGCAGCCGACGGAACTCTCGTGACGACTGTCGTCGACTATGCCGGGAACACGACAGTTCAGAAGTTCGCTATCAAGGGTAACGATCTGGTGTTGCCAACTACTAAGCCGTCGTTCACAGTGAGGGGAAAGGCCACCCAGAGAGTCACTACAGGGCACGCCATTGACCCGGTGACTATCACGGCACGTGGGGCGGCGCCATTGTCGTGGCGTATTCGTGGCTCCCTACCTAGGGGACTGATGTGGCGTAGCGACATGTCTGGTGATGGGCTGACTCCTCTCAGCGGGACGTTATCGGGTAGTCCAACCGCTTCTGGGACACAGAGGATCGTCGTCGAGGCAACTGATTTGTACGGAAACACCGCTAGTCAAGAGGTTATCGTGGAGTCCGTTGTCGCCCCTCCTGCGTCTGGAGTACCTACGCCGACGGGCACGTCTGCTGAGACGTCACGTACTCCTATCTTGACTGCCGACACAGCAGCTACGGGGGGTTCGCCGTCGGCGACAGGTTCGCAGTGGCGTGACACTGCGGTGAAGAAGCGCCCTCGCACGATGCCCAACACAGGCTGTTGACGGCGGGTGCTTGGTGCCCGCAACGCGGCGGTGATGCTGGGGGCGGTATCGATCACCCAGCATCATTGGTTTCACGGAGTGCGTCGCCGCGAATTAGCCCAATCCTTAGTCGACGTCATAAACTGGCCATGCAGTCTTTTCGGACTGACTTCGCATGCATCGACGTCATGGATGACCGGGCGTCCACGGTCCTGCTATCGCAGGTGGGCGAACGGTGGTGCATCAGGAGGTGACGCAATCCCGCGTCACCGCTCAACCGTTTGGCACATCTGTGTGATGTGCCCAGAGAGGGAAGGACACGGCATGGCCGTCGTCACCACTCGCCAGCTCCTCGAGAGCGGCGTCCATTTCGGACACCAGACCCGTCGCTGGAACCCGAAGATGAAGCGCTTCATCTTCACCGAGCGCAACGGTATCTACATTATCGACTTGCATCAGTCGCTGACCTACATCGACAAGGCGTACACCTTCGTCAAGGAGACCGTCGCCAAGGGCGGCCAGATTCTTTTCGTCGGCACCAAAAAGCAGGCCCAAGAGTCCATTGTTGAGCAGGCCACCCGTGTTGGTATGCCTTATGTCAACCAGCGTTGGCTTGGTGGGATGCTCACCAATTTCCAGACCATCTCGAAGCGTATTGCCCGGCTCAAGGAGCTCGAGGCTATGGACTTCGACAAGGTTTCTGGCTCCGGTCTCACGAAGAAAGAGCTGCTCATGCTTTCCCGTGAGAAGGACAAGCTGGAGAAGGACCTCGGCGGTATCCGCGACATGCCGAAGGTTCCACAGGCTGTGTGGGTCGTCGACACGAAGAAGGAGCACCTCGCTATCGACGAGGCTCGCAAGCTCAAGATTCCGGTCGTCGCCATCCTTGACACTAACTGTGATCCCGACGAGGTCGACTACGCTATCCCGGGCAACGATGACGCTATTCGTTCGGTGTCTCTGCTAACCCGTATCGTCGCTGACGCCGCCGCCGAAGGGCTTATGGCTCGCTCGGCTGGTAAGTCCGGTGAGCAGACCGCCGAGGCTGAGCCGATGCCTGATTGGGAGCGCGAGCTCCTTGAGAGCGGTGACGCCAAGGCTGACGACAAGATTGAGGCCAAGGCTGAGAAGCCGAAGGCTGAGGCCAAGAAGGCTGACGAGGCCTCCGAGGCCGAGAAGTCCAACTGAAGTTCGCCCACGTCTAGACAGGACTGAGATATCTATGGCTATCACTGCTGCTGAGGTCAAGAAGCTGCGCGACGCCACCGGCGCCGGCATGATGGACGCCAAGAAGGCCCTTACCGAGGCCGATGGCGATTTCGACAAGGCTGTTGACATCCTGCGTGTGTCCGGCGCTGCTAAGGCTGCTAAGCGATCTGATCGCGAGGCCAGCAACGGCCTGGTTGCTTCCGCTGGATCTTCCCTGGTACACATCGGCTCCGAGACCGACTTCGTCGCCAAGAATGACGAGTTCATTGCTGCCGCTCAAGAGATTGCCGAGGCCGTCGAGAAGGCTGGGGCTGACTCCAAAGAGGCTGCTAACGCCGCCCCCTTGGCTGACGGCACGACCGTTAGTGACAAACTCGGTAGCCTCGCTGCCAAGATTGGTGAGAAAATTGAGCTCGCCAACGCCGCTCACTTTGACGGTCACGCGCACGTCTACTTGCACCGTCGGTCCCAGGATCTGCCCCCGCAGGTCGGCGTCATGGTCGAGTATGAGGGTGACAACGCTGAGGCTGTCCACGGAGTCTGCTTGCAGATCGCGGCTATGAGCCCGCGCTGGCTGTCCCGTGACGAGGTCCCCGCTGACATCGTTGAGCATGAGCGCACCGTTGCTGCTGACATCGCCCGCGAGGAGGGCAAGCCTGAGAAGATCATCGACCGCATCGTCGAGGGTCGTCTGGGTGGTTTCTTCAAGGAGAATTGTCTGCTGGATCAACCTGCCGTTTCCGATGACAAGAAAACCGTCGCCCAGACCCTTGAAGCTTCTGGTGTGACGATCAAACGTTTCGTTCGCTTTTCTGCTGGAGAGTGATCTCGTCGCGAGATGACGACGTTGTGATCACGAGCGGCCCCGCCAACTATGGTGGGGCCGCTCGTGTATTTCTGAGATGAAGGCCAGTGACGGCCATGGCGAACTGCGATGGTAGTCGTCGTCAGGCTAAGCTGGGGTGACGCATCCCGCGTCAATGATCGGCGACCAGGAGAGATGATGCCAGAGCGCTACAACCGTGTCCTTCTCAAGCTGTCCGGTGAGGTTTTCGGAGGGGGAGGAATCGGGGTCGACGCCGATGTCGTGTCCGCCAAGGCCCGTGAGATCGCTGAGATAGCCAATAGCGGAGTTCAGGTGGCCGTTGTTGTCGGCGGAGGGAACTTCTTTCGAGGGGCCGAACTCCAGCAGCGCGGCATGCAGCGTGATCGCGCCGACTATATGGGCATGCTCGGCACTGTCATGAACTGCCTTGCCTTGCAGGATTTCTGTGAGAAGGCTGGCGTCGATACTCGTGTTCAGACTGCCATCACGATGGGGCAGGTGGCCGAGCCCTATATCCCTCGCAAAGCCGAGCGGCACATGGAGAAAGGGCGAGTCGTCATATTCGGTGCTGGGTCCGGAATGCCGTACTTCTCCACGGACACTGTTGCTGCCCAGCGAGCCCTGGAAATTGGCGCTGAGGCACTCCTCATGGGTAAGCAAGGTGTTGACGGCGTCTACGACTGCGACCCCAAGACGAACGCCCATGCCCATAAGTTTGATGAACTGACCTACGATGAGTTCTTGTCGCGTGATCTCAAGGTCGCCGATGCCACTGCCGTGGCCATGGCCAGGGATAATGACCTGACGATGGTCTTCTTCAACCTCGAGGTGCCAGGCAATATTGGCCGCGTCGTCAATGGTGAGGATATCGGCACCACCGTCCATCGCTGAACCATCGAGACATACCCAGGAAGGACAACATAGTGAGCGACATCATCAAGGACGCCGAGAAGAAGATGGGGTCAGCGGTCGACCATGCCCGCGAGGAGTTTGCAGCTATTCGCACCGGGCGCGCTAACCCTGCCATGTTTAACAAGCTCATGGTTGAGTACTACGGCACCCCAACCCCGTTGCAGCAGCTCGCCAGCTTCCAGGTTCCGGAGGCTCGTACCGTTCTCATTGCGCCATTTGATAAGAGCTGCGTCAACGACGTCGAGAAAGCCATTCGGGATTCCGACCTCGGAGTTAACCCGTCTAATGACGGCAACGTTGTGCGTTGCGTCCTCCCGGCCTTGACCGAGGAGCGCCGCAAAGAGTACATCAAGATGGCTAAGACGAAGGCTGAGGAGGGGCGTATCGCGGTACGGAACGTCCGTCGGGCTAGCAACGACGTCGTCAAGAAGCAGGAGAAGGACAAGGAGATCTCCGAGGACGACATGACTCGTCTAGAGAAGGAACTCGATCAGGTCACTCGCAAGTATGTTGAGCAGATTGACGAGCTGCTGAAAGCCAAGGAGAGCGAACTCCTCGAGATCTGAGCAGATTCGAGGTGGATGAGTCCCAGAAGAAGAGCACGGCCGCACGGACCCCGCGTGCAGGCCGTGATCTTCCTGCTGCCATCACGACGGGCGTCATCCTTTGTGGCGCAGTTATTGGCACCGTTGGGTGGTGGCATTGGGGCTTCGTGTTATTGATGACCTTGGCCCTCCTAGCCGGGGCGATCGAGCTTCACCGGGCGATGGGCCGGCTAGGAATGAGCTCCGCTATTGTGCCGATTTGCGTTGGCACCGCAGTGATGGTGATTGGGGCGTATGCGGCTTCGACTCTGAACCTTCGCATCCTGCCCAACACCTTTCTCGTGGCGTCACTAGGGGCGACGACAGTCGCTGCGATAGCGTGGCGATTACCGCGCGGTTCGGATGGTTTCGTCAAGGATGTCGCTGCCAGCCTTTTCACGATCGCATATTTGCCCCTACTAGGCTGTTTTGTGTCCCTCATGATGGGCGATGATGGTGGGAGTCGCCGCATTGCCACCTGGATATTGTGTGTCGTCGCATCCGATACTGGCGGATACGCCGTAGGGGTTCTTTTCGGCAAACACAAAATGGCCCCGCGGATTAGCCCTAAGAAAAGCTGGGAGGGTTTCGCTGGGTCGGTTGTGACTGCAGCTCTCATAGGATGTGCCTGTCTGGCGGGATTGCTGTCGGCATCATGGTGGGCCGGGATTGTCCTTGGTGTTGTTTTAGCGTTTACCGGCACGGCGGGGGACCTTGTCGAGTCGATGATTAAGCGCGACGCCGGTATTAAGGACATGTCGAATTTCCTGCCTGGCCACGGTGGGGTGATGGATCGGCTCGATTCCGTGCTATTCTCGGCACCTTTTGCGTGGCTGGTCATGTCCGTTGTGCTGTGACCGTCGTGCCGACGTCAGGGGCCATGCTGTATCCGCCGTGTTTGCGCTCACCGCGGTGGCGAATCTCGGATCGTCTTGGGTGAGGGATCCCGCGTTCTCCTGCCTGGTGATCCGGCCTGATACTGCAGGACTGATCGTCGCGACGAAACCGCTACGCGGGTCGGTTCGCGTGGTCAGTTCGTGGCGGCGACATTCGGCAATAATGGGAGTGTGAAGTCATCGACCGGAAGTTCCGTCAGCCCGTCAGGCCTCGTCTTGCCCGCCACACCGCTCGCCGAGCCGGGCAGGCAGATGCCAGTCGTCGTCAATACCCCCAGCCGTGCGAAGCCTCCCCGTCACTGGATCGACTTGAGCGTCGAGGAAAGGGAGCAGGCCGTTAAAGATCTCGGCCTGCCAGCCTTCCGGGCGCGGCAGATCTCCGCGCACGTCTTTGAGCGGTGGGAAGTCGACCCGACTCAGTGGACTGACTTACCCAAAGCCGCCCGGCAGGACATCGCCGACGCCTGGTTTCCGGTTTTGTTAACTGAGGTCTCTCGGCAGTCGTGTGATAACGGCACGACGGTCAAGACTCTCTGGCGGTTGCATGGTGGTGCATTAGTGGAGTCAGTGCTCATGTACTACCCGGCTACTCGCCATTCCGCCGCTCGCACTACTTTGTGCTTGTCGTCGCAGGCTGGTTGTGGAATGGCCTGCCCATTTTGTGCCACTGGCCAGGGTGGTATTCAACGCAATATGTCTACCGCCGAAATTGTGAGCCAAGTGTTGGCGGCTAATCGCCTTATTGCGGCGGGAGAAGTTCCTGGAGCGTCGGGGCGCGTCCACAACGTTGTTTTTATGGGCATGGGTGAGCCTATGGCCAATTACCGTTCGGTGCTTACTGCCATCCGTACCTTGACTGCTGATGGCCCGGCAGGGGTCGGGATGAGCGCTCGCGCCCTGACTGTCTCGACGGTTGGCTTGGTGCCGCGCATCAAGGCTCTCACCGAGGAGGGGATTCCGGTGACTCTCGCCATTTCCCTTCATGCTCCTGACGACGAGCTTCGTGACGAGCTCATCCCAGTTAACCGGCGCTGGAAAGTCGATGAGTTGCTTGACGCCGCCTGGCATTACGCCGAAAAGACAAAGCGGCGCGTCTCTATTGAGTATGCCCTTATGAAGGACATCAATGATCAGGCCGACCGTGCCGCAGTGCTGGCCCGTCAGATCCGTCGCCGGGGGGATTGGACATGGGCCCACGTCAACCTCATTCCTCTCAACCCGACGCCCGGTTCTCGCTGGACGGCTTCGCGTTCCGAAGACCAAGACGCCTTCGTTGAAACGCTAGAGCGTTGGAAGATTCCTGTGACAGTGCGGGATACCCGAGGCTCTGAGATCGACGGTGCTTGTGGTCAGTTGGCGGCTGTAGGACGGTCTGCGGGGCTCGGTCAGTAAAGGCTAACGGCGGCCCCAGTGGCACTCCCGATGTGGCTTAAGTGTCACAATCAGTCAGACGAATAATTTAGGGGGTCACCATATGGATAGCCAGCTCGAAAAAGCCTATGAGGCCGTGTTGCGTCGCAACCCGGGGGAGGCCGAGTTCCACCAGGCGGTGCGGGAGATTTTTGAATCTCTCGGTCCGGTACTCAAGAAGAACCCGCAGTACGTCGAAGCGGCCGTCTTGTCGCGCATCTGCGAACCGGAACGTCAAATTATTTTCCGAGTGCCATGGGTGGATGACGAAGACAAGGTGCGTATCAACCGTGGCTTCCGAGTGGAATACTCGTCGGTATTGGGCCCATATAAAGGTGGTTTGCGATTCCACCCCTCGGTGTATCTAGGAACGATTAAGTTCCTGGGGTTTGAGCAGATTTTCAAGAATGCGTTGACCGGTATGCCGATTGGTGGCGCGAAGGGTGGATCGGATTTCGATCCTCATAACGCAACCGAGGGTGAGGTTATGCGGTTCTGCCAATCCTTCATGACCGAGCTCTACCGTCACCTTGGTGAACACACCGACGTGCCAGCCGGTGATATTGGCGTCGGCGGGCGCGAGATTGGATTCCTCTTTGGACAGTACAAGCGCATTACCAATCGCCACGAGTCCGGTGTACTTACCGGAAAGGGTCTTACGTGGGGTGGATCGTTGGTGCGTACTGAAGCCACCGGGTATGGCACGGTTTTCTTCGTCCAGCGGATGCTGGCCACGAGCGGTAAGTCTTTGGACGGCCTGCGAGTTACCGTCTCCGGGTCGGGAAACGTTGCCATTTACGCGATTGAGAAGGCCCAGGACCTCGGGGCGACCGTCATCGCATGTTCAGATTCCAGCGGCTACGTCATTGACGATAAAGGTATTGACGTCGCCTTGCTAAAACAGATTAAGGAAGTCGAACGCGCTCGCATCTGCGAGTACGCCGCCAGACGCGACTCAGCTACCTTCCATTCCGATGGATCAATTTGGGATGTTCCGGTCGACATTGCTTTGCCGTGCGCTACCCAGAACGAGCTCAACGGGGAGGCTGCCGCTGCTCTCATCCGCAATGGCGTGGTGGCGGTGGCGGAAGGTGCCAACATGCCCTGTACGCCTGAGGCGGTGCATTCCTTCCAGAACGCGGGAGTAATTTTCGCTCCAGGTAAAGCATCCAATGCGGGTGGCGTGGCAACGTCTGCCCTCGAAATGCAACAGAACGCTGCACGGGATTCTTGGGACTTCGACGCGACGCAGACGAAATTGCAGCAGATTATGGCCGACATTCACGACCGCTGCATCGAGACCGCCGACGCGTATGGACACCCAGGTGATTATGTCATGGGCGCTAACATCGCCGGGTTTACCAAGGTGGCTGACGCGGTCATCGCGATGGGTGTCGTCTGAGCGCCGCCACGGCTTCCTCGACGGTATCGACGAGGCGGATGTGGTGAGGTCGATCCCGCGACATGCTGTGCAGCAGTGGCCACGCTGGTACGGTGTGGCTCCAATAGTGCTTGCCCACCATGATGAGCGGGGTCACCTCGTCCTCATTCGTGGCGTAATAATTGCCGGTGAGGGCCTGGAAGAGTTCTTGGACGGTTCCGGCTTGACCAGGAAGGTAAATGATTCCGCCTTGACAACGGTTGAGGAGGATGTCTTCGCGCAGCGCATTTGAGAAATACTTGATGATGCTGGTGGCAAAAACATTTGGCGGTTCGTGACCGTAGAACCACGTCGGGATGCCGATGGTGCGGTGAGCCGGGCCGTTCGGCCACGAGGACATGACGTCGAGGCCGGCCTGCACCCACGCCGTGACGTCGGCGATCCCGACGACCGCGCGCAACCGGGAAAGGGACTCGTCGAGCGCATCGGGTGGACAAGCGGCACCCAGGTTGGTTGCCTCCATCGCTCCCGGACCGCGCCCGGTCACGACGAGATAGCCGGTAGCAGCCAGGGCGCTACCGAGATTGGCTGCTAGTCGATAATCTTCGGAGCCGCGGGCGACAGAGTGGCCGCCCATGACTCCCACCCTCATTGTTGGATCGGTGTTCGCCAAGAGATCGTCGAGGGCGTCAGTCATGGCGTCGTCATGCAGAGCCGTTGCGAGGGTGTCGCGCAGTCCAGGGGGAGTAGCCAAGCCACGACGCCATCTGTCGATGGCAGCGTCTAAAGTGGCGTCGTAACCCTTGCCGATACTGTTGTACAGCTCTTTCGCCGTGTAAGCACCTGGATGATAAGGGTCAAATGGGACGCCGGGGATAGCTGGGAAGATAAGGGCACCCCTGGCTCGTAACCAGGTTGCGAGTGGAACAGGGATCGAGCAGCCCAGGAAGATCGTTGTAGAGACATCGCAATGACGAATGAGATCCCGACATCCGCTGAGGTCGACTCCCTGGACTACCTGACCGGTGAGATCGGGAGCGGCTGCGTGCAGTTGGTCGATCGTCTCGATTTCAACGTGGGTAGTGCTCATCGTCGCGGCTCCGGGCGAACGAGCCCCATCAATCCGCGGGGATCGAGCGGCTGGGCGTCCCACTGGACTGTCGTCTCGTGTGGGGTCATCCGTAGCGTGAGAGCGTGCGGGGTGCAGATGACGCATAGCCGGGCGACGAAGGTGTCGTCGTGCCATCCCCCACTGGCTGCGATATCGAGGTAGCCGTTGCCGACAGGGCAGTGGGAAATCTGCCACTCGCTGTGACCAATAGTGACGTTGAGGGTGAGGTCCTGATGGGCGGCGGGGTCGTCAGGATCGGGGCTAGCCGGCCAATACCATGACAAGTTCCAGCCCTGCTTGTCGCTGCGCGGTGCGACGATGATGTGTGAGCCGTTCTCAACGATGCCCTGCACCGGGCGTGTCGGGTCGAACTGTCCTGCCGCAGTCGGGACAGTGTGCACCACTTCCTCGGGTTCGGGGTGCAGTTCCGCGGCCAGAGCCGGTAAGAGGTGGCTCCAGATCGCCTTGAGAACGGCCTCCTTGTCGCCACCTGCTTCGTCAACGTCATTGGTCATGACAATGACGGCGTCGACCTCTGGCACGATGAGAACAAATTGGCCGAAGGCGCCGTCGAGACGGTATCCGTGGCTCGACATCCAGGTCTGCCACCCGTAGCCCAGCCCCCACTGCGGCCCGGTTGCGCCATCGGTGTGGACGTGGCAGGTTCGGTGCTGGGTTATCCATTCCCCGGGTAGCAAACGAGTGCCCTCATGGATTCCGTCGTCAAGCAGCAGCTGACCAAAACGGGCCAGGTCTTCGGCATCGATATACATGCCGCTATATCCCAACGGGATGCCATCGGCGTCGCGAGACCAACTGTGTGGCCCGCATCCCAGCGGCTCCAGCACCTCCCGGGTGACGATGGTGTCGACGTCGACTCCAGTGTGCTTGCGGACAATCCGCGACAGCATCCAGGTGCCCAGATTGTTGTACGCAAAGTCGACTCCGGGACGACCGACAGGCTCCGTGGCAAGCCACATGCGTGCGGTATCCATATCAGGTATTCGCATCATCCCTAATGGGGGCTCGGTGAGTTGGGTCGGGGAGTGGCCACTTGCCATGGACAGGGCGTTGCGGACGGTGATGGTTTTCGCAATTGGGCCGGTGCGATCAGTGCATACCTCAGGCCAAAGTTCTGCCAAGGTGTCGTCATAGCCGAACGCGCCACGGTCCACCGCAATGCCGACGGCGGCCGAGGTAAAGGTCTTGGAGCAGGAATACACCAAACTTGGGACGGTGGCGTTCCAAGGAGCCCAACGACGCCGCCCGACAACCTGACCATGCTGGCAGACGATGAGCCGGTGTGGGTGTGCTTGCTCGAGGGAGTCTGCGGTGAGATCGAGAACGCTGTCGGTCATGCTCCTACTCTAGGGCCGTCGACTCTAGGGCTTTCGAACTCGGTGAGGAGGTCGCACGACGAACCTATTCGACGCCAAATCGGTCCTTCTGAGAACGGCGTGACACACTGGCAGGGTGAAGAAGGTCATCATCCTCGGCTCCACCGGATCGATCGGAACGCAAACCTTGGAGGTCATTTCGTCGCGTCGTGACCAGTTTGAGGTCGTTGGCATATCGGCAGGTGGTTCAGACGTTGGCGTGTTAGCCCAGCAGGTTCTCGACTTCTCCATCCCTGTCGTGGCTATCGCTCGTGAGGATACTACTGAGGAACTCCAGCGAGCTTTGACCGTGCAGGCTGCATCGCGGGACCTTGCCGCGCCCAATCCTGTGATTCTTACCGGCCCGGATGCCTCGACAAAACTTGCCGCTATGCCCGCCGATGTCGTCTGCAATGCCATTACTGGCGCGGCTGGTTTACGCCCAACTCTCGCCACCCTGGCCGCAGGAACCACCTTGGCGTTAGCGAATAAAGAGTCATTGGTTATTGGTGGCAGACTCGTGACTGAGGCAGCTGCGCCGGGACAGATCGTTGCCGTGGACTCCGAGCATTCGGCCTTCGCCCAGTGTTTACGAGGAGGTGGGAGAAGCGAGGTGCGTCGCCTTATACTGACGGCGTCGGGAGGTCCCTTCCGGGGTCGCGACCGTGCTTCCTTGGCTGACGTCAGCGCTGCCGATGCTATGAAGCACCCCACCTGGAATATGGGCCGAGTCATCACCATTAACTCATCAACGCTTGTTAATAAGGGGCTGGAGCTGCTGGAGGCGGCCCTGCTATACGATGTTGATCTCGACGACATCACGGTCGTCGTCCATCCCCAATCCATCGTCCACTCAATGGTGGAGTTCTGGGATGGTGCCACGATTGCGCAAGCATCGCCACCTGACATGAAATTGCCGATCGCACTGGGGCTATCCTGGCCCGATCGCATCCCTGACGCGGCTGTCGGCTGCGACTGGTCGACTGCCACCCAATGGACCTTTGAACCCCTCGACAACGAAACCTTCGGAGCCGTGGAATTGGCTCGACGCGCCGGTCACGCTGCCGGTACCGCACCGGCTGTGTTCAATGCTGCCAACGAGTCGTGCGTCGACGCCTTCTGTGATGGACGCATCGGCTTCCTCGACATCACTGACACCATTGCCGCAGTCATCGACGAGCACCTTAGCGGTGACAAGAACGACGACCCTGGCGCCCGACATGTCAGTAACGAATCGCTTACCCTTGACGCCGTATTGGCCGCCGATGCCTGGGGCCGTCGTCGTGCCGCCGAATTGTGCGCTCAGAGGACTCGCCAGTGACAGTTGTCGTCGAGGTGCTGGCTGGGATCGTTTTCTTCGGCCTCATCATTGTGTCGGTGCTACTTCACGAGTGTGGTCACTTTATCCCGGCGAAGATCTGTGGAGTTAAAGTCACCGAGTTCTTCGCCGGATTCGGCCCGAAAATATGGTCGACGACGCGTGGGGAGACGGAGTACGGGTTCAAGTGGATCCCGCTGGGCGGTTACGTGCGCCTTATTGGGATGTACCCCGCCACCGTGCACCACAGTCGCACCACTAGGCTGACTAAACTTGCCGATGAGGCGCGCGCTGCCGAGGCTGAGGACATCACTGCCGCCGAACAGGGGCGGTTGTTTAGCGATAAGCCGGTGTGGCAGCGGCTCATCATCATGAGCGGCGGAATCCTGACCAACCTGATGCTGGCTTTTCTGCTGTTTTGGGCGGTATTCGGTATCCACGGACGCCCCGTCCAGACGACTACGGTCGCAGCAGTGACTCCATGTGTCCAGTCCGGACAAGCTAGTGGCCCATGTTCTCGAGCACCGGCTGCCGAGGCTGGCATTCGAGCGGGCGACCGCATCGTCTCGTTTAATGGCCAGCCGGTGGATTCTTGGCTCCAACTCCAGGAGTTCATCCGTGGCAATGGCGACGGCGAGGTGCGTCTGGGGGTGGAACGCCACGGTGATTCTGTCATTCTTACCCCGACCCACACCCTTGTCACCGAGGTGCCTGACCTCAATAATCCGGGTCGCACTATCGAGGCAGGTTATTTGGGCGTCAGCCCGACGACGGTCGTCGTTCATTCTGGACCTGGCGATACCGTCTCTCAGATGTGGACGATGTCAAAGCAGTCGTTGAGCGCGTTGGCCAGGCTCCCCGTTTTGACGTGGAATGTTGCCACTGACATGGCGACTGGCAAGGCCCGCGACGCTAATAGCCCGATGAGCATCGTTGGAGCATCCCGTGTAGCCGGGGATGTTGCTGGTAACACCCAGCTGACCTTGGGTGACAAGATCGCTACCGGAGCAAGCCTCTTAGGTGGACTCAACCTTTTCTTGTTTTGGTTCAATGTTGTCCCGCTGCCACCTATGGACGGCGGGCATATCGCCGGAGCTATTTATGAGGCATGTAAGCGAGGCCTGTTTAAGCTTGCTGGAAAACCTGATCCTGGCCCAGCAGACACTGCGATGATGCTGCCAGTAGCGTGGATAATCGGAGCACTCATGCTCGTTATGGGGCTCATCCTCGTCGTCGCAGATGTGGTATCGCCGGTGAAGATCTTCTAATCCTGGCTCGGCACCGATGAATGAGCTGTAAATTATTGCTCACAGCATAGGAATGGTTGGTGAATTGTCGGTGACAAGCATTCCTATGGCTATGTTGAGCGTGGCAAGGTGACGCGCGAATGCTCCTCGAGATGGGATTGCTATGACTACAACGTCTAGACGCGTTCTGGCGAGCCTGGCTGCTGCGTCATGTAGTACGGCCATGATCCTTGGCATGGTTGAGCCTGTGCATGCCGATGCGGCGGCTGCCGACCATGTTGTCATTAATGAGGTTTACGGAGGCGGCGGTAACGCCGGCGCCACCTGGACCCACGATTTCGTCGAATTATTGAATCCCACTTCCTCGGATATTTCCGTGCAAGGTTGGGCATTGGAATACCTCACTGCTCAGGGAAAGGTTGCGAATACGTGCACCCTCCAGGGCAGTGTCAAGGCTGGCGGGTATTTCCTTATTCAAGAGGCCAAAGGCAATGGCGGTAACACATCTTTACCAACTCCAGATGCACTCTGCACGGCGTCTATGAGCGCGACTCAAGGCTCGGTGCGATTGAATAACGCCTCGGGTGCGACCCTCGATCTCGTCGGGTATGGCGCGGCGGCAGCCGTCGAGACTCACGCTGCTCCGGCTCCGTCAAGCACATCCTCAATCTCGCGTCGAGACGGAACAGATACTGACGATAACTCCAGTGATTTCACTGTCGGTGATCCCACCCCGATGAACTCTGGGTCTGGTTCGGTGCCGAGCGCCACTGCGACGCCGACCCCGAGCTCTCCTGCGAACCCGGCACAGATCCCGATCTCCCAGATTCAGGGTGTTGGACCGACTAGTCCAATGGTTAACAAAACTGTCTCGACTCTGGGCGTCGTTACCGCTACGTACGCTACGGGCGGATATAACGGCATCTATATTCAGACTCCTGGTAGCGGAGGTATTCCGAAGAAGGCCACCGACGCGTCCGACGGGGTGTTTGTCTACTCACCCTGGGCGGCGTCCAACGTCAAAGTCGGTGACTGCGTAGCCGTCAAGGGCACCGTCACGGAATACCATGACCTTACCGAAATCGGTGGTAACACGAGGGTGGATCGTAAGTCTGGCTGCGTGGCCGTGAAGCCCACGAATCTCGCTACTTTGCCAGCCACTGACGCCGAGCGGGAGGCCTATGAGGGCATGCTCGTCAGGCCTACGAGCGGCTACACCATCACCAATAATTATGGACTTAATCAATATGGTCAGATTGGTCTAGCTAGCGGCGACCAGCCGCTGTACCAAGGCACCGAGGTTGCTCTGCCCGGTAAGGATGCCGAAAGTGTAGAGGCTGCCAATATCGCCAAGTACATCAACCTCGACGACGGCGCTTCCTGGAACTTCATGACGGATGCCGACGCCAAGAAGTCCCCGTTGCCGTATTTGTCGCAGGACACCCCGATGCGCATTGGCACTCACGTTGAGTTCACCTCGCCGGTCATCATGGACCAGCGGTTCGGATGGAACTTCCAGCCTATTGGACACGTTGTTGGCTCTGACTCGAAGTTTTCTCCGATCAAGGCCGGTAATAACCGTCCAGCGAACCCGCCGGCTGTCGGTGGCAATGTCAAACTTGGCAGCTTCAACGTGCTGAGCTATTTCACCGATCTGGGCCAGGACGAGCCGAACTGCAAACCGTATGTCGACCGTGAAGGCACGCCTATTTCAGCTAACTCGTGTCTGGTTCGCGGCGCATATACCCCGAAGGCTTTCGCTGATCAACAGGCGAAGATTGTGACGGCAATTAACGGTCTGGGGGCAGACGTTGTCTCCCTTGAAGAGGTCGAGAACTCTGCTCAGATCACCTGGCATCGCGGCCAACCGCGCGACGCGTCGCTAGCCAATCTCGTTGGCGCCCTCAATAAGGCCGCAGGTTCCACTGTGTGGGCTTACGTTCCTAGCCCGATCGTCGTGCCTCCGAATGAAGATGTTATTCGTTCGGCATTCATCTACAAGGTTGGCAAAGTAAGCCCGATCGGTGCGTCGCAGATCTTGGCTGACCCGGCCTTTTCGAATGCTCGTCAACCGTTGGCGCAGCGCGTTCAACCGGCCGGGTCGAAGCGCACCTTTGTGGCGGTGGTCAACCACTTTAAGTCCAAAGGCTCCGGTGACGATGACGGTACCGGTCAGGGCAAGTCGAACCCGAGCCGCCTCGCCCAGGCCAGGGCACTAACAGGTTGGGTCAATAAGACCTTTGCTGACGACCCAGTCTTCATGCTCGGTGATTTCAATGCCTACGCCATGGAGGATCCGATCCGCGCCATAAAAGACGCTGGATTTAGTGAGGTCGTCGAGGAATACGATCCAGACGCTGCAAGCTACCAGTTCTCCGGTCGTGTTGGCTCCTTGGATCACATCTTCGCTAATGGCAAGGCCTACGATCTGGTTACTGGCGCCGGTATCTGGGATATCAACGGGGCTGAGTCGGTGGCTATGCAGTACTCACGGCGCAACTACAACGTGACCGATTTCTACACCACCAGTCGATTTGGCGCGTCAGACCATTCGCCAGCCTTGGTCGGCTTCTCAATGCAGGCCCCGGCCTCCACGCCGACGGCTTCGGTCCGTCCGTCGGTTTCGGCGTTCACGCCGATGTCAACGGTCTCTGACCTTCCGTCGGCCCCCGCGTCTCAGCCAGGCGCGGCGGGTATGGTTGCCGCGACCTCTGAGAATGACCGTGAAATTCCGACAGGCCTTCCTCATACCGGGGTCTGACGAGCGATCTCGCAGCATCGTGACCACCGGGCTTCGGTGGTCACGAGATCGCTTAGCGGAGTGTCTGCAGTGACGCGAATGCACCTCGCCAGTGCAACGATGACGATATGAATGATTCCACCGCATCCCCTCTCGCTACTGCAGGCATAGCTGTGGCTGCCAGCGGACGTGTTGCCGCGCTATCGGCTGGACGATGCCAGACCTGGGCCAAAGCAATCAACCATCGGTTTGTCAACAATCTCTTCACTGGCGAACTCAGTGATGCACAACTAGCCCACTACATCATTCAGGACAACCAATTCTTTGTTCCCTTTCTCGAATTATTAGGCGAGGCCCTCGTGTGTGCCGACACCGTGGACGCAAAAATTATTTTTGGACGCCAGTTGGGCATGGTCTGCAGCGAGGAATCGGGCTGGTTTGAGGCTACTTTCGACGAGCTTGGAGTCTGCGCGGCTGACCGTGCCCATCCCCAGCTGTCGACACCCACACGTTCCTTTGAGACCCTGATGCGTGAGGCGGCGAGTACCCACGACTACTCCACGGTGTTGACGCTGCTGGTCGTGGCTGAGGGGCTCTATCTTGACTGGGGATCCCGCACGGATGCCCCAGAATCAGGGGCTCATCTTCCCAATAAATTCTTGGGATGGGTAGATCTGCACCGTGGCAACGAGTTTCATACCTGGGTGCAGTTCTTGGTCGATGAACTCGAACGCGCTTCGAGCCAGGCAGGTATTGAACAACTTACTCGATTCTGGAATAGGGCAGTGGACTTGGAATTGGCCTTCTTTGACGATGTGCCATTACAGGGCTAAAGATGTCAAGAGCATCGGTTCTGCTGTCCAGGACGTCACCGAACTGACGAGTGCTCCGGGTGCTCGCTGTCAGCGTCACCGCAGCGGCAATGGTGGTGACACAATAGAGACGACAACCCGCGATTTCAGGAGTGACACGTCAATGACCGTGAACCTGGGCATGCCGACCCCTCCCGTCCCGACTCTGGCGCCGCGTCGAAAGACGCGCCAGATCAAGGTGGGAGATGTGCTCGTCGGTGGTGACGCACCCATCTCGGTGCAGTCCATGACGACTACCAAGACCCACGACGTCGGTGCCACTTTGCAGCAAATCGCCGCACTGACAGCTGCTGGCTGCGACATCGTTCGCGTCGCGTGCCCAACCGATAAAGACGCTGAGGCGCTACCAATTATCGCTAAGCAGTCTCAGATCCCGGTGATCGCTGATATTCACTTCCAGCCAAAATATGTTTTCCAGGCGATCGAGGCTGGTTGCGGTGCGGTGCGCGTGAACCCCGGAAATATCCGCAAATTCGACGACCAGATTGAATCGATCTGCCAGGCTGCCACGGAGCATGGCACGAGCATCCGAATCGGTGTGAACGCTGGATCTCTCGATAAGCGTCTGCTCGACAAATACGGCGCTCCGACTGCCGAGGCCATGGTGGAGTCGGCGTTGTGGGAGGCCAGTCTCTTTGAACAGTACGGATTCCGGGACTTCAAAATCTCGGTGAAACACCATGACCCAGTCGTCATGATCCGTGCATACGAGCAGCTTGCCGCCGCATGCGATTATCCCCTTCATTTGGGCGTTACGGAGGCTGGCCCGGCCTTCCAAGGCACCATCAAGTCGGCGGTGGCCTTCGGGCACCTCCTGGCCGAGGGTATTGGCGACACGATCCGTGTCTCTTTGTCGGCTGATCCGGTCGAGGAAGTCAAGGTGGGCATCAAGATCCTGGAGTCGCTCAACCTGCGCCCGCGCGGCCTAGAGATCGTTTCCTGCCCGTCGTGCGGACGTTGCCAGGTCGACGTCCTATCGTTGGCAAACGACGTCACCGACGCCCTCGAGGGAATTGACGCCCCGCTGCGCGTGGCCGTCATGGGATGCGTCGTCAACGGTCTGGGAGAGGGCCGCGAGGCGGACCTAGGTGTGGCTGCCGGCAATGGTAAAGGCAAGATCTTCAAGCACGGCGAAGTGGTTCGCACCGTCCCGGAAAACGAAATCGTCGCCACTCTTGTCGACGAAGCGAATCGAATGGCTGAAAGCATCAATGAGACCGGGGAACCGGAAGTAGCGGTTTCCTGACGTGTTTACCAGGGTCAGAGTCCTTGACGACACTGACGTGGCTCAGGTCACCGAATACCTCCAGCAGGACCCAGTGGGCAACATGTTCTTGCTGTCGAGGATCCAGGCTCATGGTCTCAATCGTGGCAGGCTTGGATGCCCCGTCGTCGGTGTGATTCGGTCCCGTGAATTGCAGGGGGTGCTTCACCTCGGTGCCAACGTCGTGCCCGTCGCAGCCGATGACTCAGCAATTGAGGCTTTAGCCTCCAAGATCGGTCCTTGGCGTACATCGTCATCAATGATGGGACGAGCGGAACCAGTTTTGGCGTTGCATCACCTCCTATCCCAGCGGTACCCGAGGGCGTGGGGGAGTCCTCGGGAGGTTCGTGCCAGTCAGCCGCTGTTGGAGTTGCAGGAACCCTCCCGTGTTGGTCCGGATCCCCGCGTGGCGGTTGCGACGATGGGGCATTTTCAGGCCTATTTCCAGGCTGCGGTAGCGATGTACACCGAGGAGGTCGGCGTCAGCCCGATCGAAAGCTCCGGTGGGTACATGCGACACATGCGTGCTCTCCTCCAGCAGGGCCACTGTTTTGCCATCGTCGATGACGACGGAACGGTGCGATGGAAGTCAGACGTTGGCGTTAGCTGGCGATCGTACTGTCAGATTCAGGGGGTCTGGCTGGATCCGGCGTGGCGGGGCAAGGGCCTGGCGGATGCCGCCATGACTGCGGTGGCACACCTATGCCGGCGGCGCTATGAGTCGGTGTCGCTCTACGTCAATGACTTCAACACCCGGGCCCTGGCAATGTATGACACCGTCGGTTTCCGCCAGGTGGGAGAAATGGCGACAGTGCTCTACTAGGGGTCCGCCATCCCGCGTCGGCGCAGGGGCTGTAGCGGTCGCGATCTGCCTGTGGGTCCGAGAAGGATCCGGGATGTCGTGTCAGGGGTGGGTTGATAAGCCCACGAACGCTCCTGCCGATGATCGATCGAAGATACGTTGTGGCGATGCCTGCTCTGGCGATGGTGGCCTGCGATGCTCACGCTGGTGGTGCGATGAGACACAGCGATGTATCGAAACACGAGTCTGATGCGAGTCATTTTTACACATCGTGAATTGCTTGTATTGATGTGTTTTCGGAGGCCTTTGTCTCTGGTTCGTGGGAAACTCCGTGTTGCCCACTGATCGGAGGCCGGTGAGTGGTGTGGGACGGAGAGGCAGTGCAGGCTCCTCATGCGGCGCTGCGACGCATCCACCCGAGCAGCCCGCGCGGCGCAAGGAGCCAGCACAGAAGGAACACTGCCGTCGCGACGAGGACGATCGTCCCGCCGGCCGGAAGGTCGATCGACCACGACAGGTACAGGCCCACCAGGGCGCTGAGGCCGCCGATAACCGGAGCCAGGATCATCATTCGACCCAACCGGTCGGTGAGCAGGCGGGCTGTGGCAGCCGGCGTCACCAGCAGGGCTAGCACAAGGACGTTGCCGATGACCTGTACCGAGATGACGACGGTCATCGTCACCAGCACAGAGAGCAGCAGGTCAAGGGCGAAGACTGGAAGGTGGGAGGCCCGCGCAGTTTCTCGGTCTAGAGCGACGGTGACGAGCTCTTTGTGGACGGCCTGTTCCAGCACAAGGACGAGGGCTCCGGCGACGCACACGACGACAATGTCGTCGTCGGTAATGCCGGTAATGGATCCGAAAAGGAATTGCTGTAGGGAACCTGAATACCCAGGCGCTCTGGAAATGATGACGATTCCCAGCGCGAAAGCACCAGCAAAGAGAATGCCGATGACGGAGTCCTCCTTGAGGCGTCGGTTCTGGGAAACAATTGCTACCAGGACGGCGGTGACGAGACCTGCCACGGCACCTCCCAGTAGCAGCGATCCTTGCATAAGGAAAGCCACCGCCAGGCCGGGAAAGACAGCGTGGGCCACCGCATCACCGATGAACGCCATGCCGCGAAGCACGACATGGGATCCAATGACGCCGGCAACCATTGAGCACACCACGGCGACGAGTAAAGCCTTCGGCAGGAAGACCAGCAGGGGATTGGTGAGATCAGTAAAGAAGTCCCATGGGGTCAGCATTGATGATTCCTTCTCAAGCGTGGACGGATTCGCCAGCTCCGACCATGGCGAGCAGCGGTGAATTTGCAGAAACCCCGAAAGCTTTCATCCACACCGCCGGATCGCGCAGCTTTTCGGGAGTGGAGTCTGCGATGACAGTGCGGTTAACCAGGCATACTCGGTCAGCGGTGACCATGGCCTGGCCCAAGTCATGGGTCGTCATGACAAGCGTGGTGCCATGAGCGGACAACCGACACAACAATTCGGTGAGCATCTCCTGGGTGGGCATATCGACCCCTGTAAACGGTTCGTCCAGAAGCAGCACCGACGGACGCGTAGCTAGGGCTCGGGCAATGAGCACGCGCTGACGTTGACCTCCCGATAATTCCCCGACGGTACGGTTGGCTAACTCAGACATTCCGACCGTTCGTAGAGCATCACGCACCGCAATGTGGTCAGCCTTGCCGGGGTGACGCAACCACCCGATGTGGCGGGTTCGTCCAGTCATGACGACACCGGCGACGCTGATGGGGAAGTCCCACGCAAATTCATGGCGCTGCGGAACATAACCGATATGGCGCCATGCTTTTCTAGGAGATGTGCCAGCGACGTCCACCGTGCCCGTGACCGGCTTTACCAAGCCGAGCATGGTGCGCAACATAGTTGTCTTGCCAGCACCATTGGGGCCGAGCAGAGCAAGAAGGTCACCCTCGTGGGCCGACAAGTTAACGTCGCAGAGTACGCGGAGTCCGCCGAGATTGACGGCGACGTCGGTGAGATTAATGGATCCAAGGTCGTTCATCTGGGCTCGTTTCCGGAATCGTTCGTGGCTGTGCTCGTGTCGGTGTCTTTCTCGTTCCACACGTCATCGCGCATTTTCTTCGACCTGGAATGTCCCACCACAGCGGTGACGATGGCGCCAATAATGACGACCCCGGCGATTCCCCCAACCTTCCATTGGGCGCCCTCGCTCGAATCATTGGAGGTTGTGATGGCTGGAGCCAAGGAGGACGCCGTGGCGACGGTCGAGGACATGGCACGGGAAGTCGTGGTGGATCGAGTGGCTGACGGTGCTGCTCCCATCGTGCGAGCCTCGTCAGCGGAACCTTTGTCGCCGACGATGAACCTCAACATGGTCGAATAAGAATGCTTCGTCCCGGTGTTATCGGTACCGCGAACATTAACGGAAATGGTCTGCGCTCCCGGATCAGAGAATACCCAGTTGGCATGGACGTGGGTATTGGGCTCCATATGGACCAACTGCTCGCCAGATTTCGTGGAGTCGTATAGCGGCATTGGGGAGTCAAAACCATTCTCGATGAACATATGAACCTGTCCTGGGCCGTCATGCCTTGTGAAGACGAGATCGGCTCCGCGCGGAAAATGCTTGACTACCTCAGGGGCTTGGGTATTCCAGCCCAACCAGACGACGTTTTGGTCTTGGGTTTGGGGAATGACATAGGCCTTTTTCCCGCGCATCTCGGTCAGGAAAGAGTAGGTGTCATCGGTAGGCACATCGATACGTGATGCGTCCGCGACACGCAATACAGCATCGTCAGTGCTGCGCCACACCGGTGGGTTCGCGGTGTCGTCACGAGCCATAAGGAAGAAGCTGCCGTCGACGATGCGGGGGCCGACGTCAACATGACCGCGCTTGATCTCGGCTGGCCCCTTCGTCACCTTCTCGTTATCCGACACCGACTGCTTGAGAGCAGCATCAGGTGGAGGAGTGGGGGATGCCTGCGCTGGCCTTGAGATGGCGATACCAGTGCTGAGCGTGAGGAAAATAGCAGACAAAACTGTTAGTGGGCGATAAATCATGGTGCCTCCGCAGTGGGCCTCATCCCAGGCATGCGGCTAAGGAATCGGCGTCGAATTTCATGAGGTCGATGTAGGTGGTGACGCGGTTATCGAAGGTGTCGCCATAGATGGGGCACACCTTGACGCTGTGTTCTGCAGCGATCGCGGCCAGCACGGAGGAATCGCGCAGCACGGTGGGCTCCAGAAACACTGCTGGTACTTTGAGGTCGGCAATGGTCTGATCGAGCTTGCGTCGTTGAGCCATGGACGGTTCCACGCCAGGGTTGGAGGAGATGAATCCAGCGATCTGTATGCCGTGAGCCTGCGCAAGGTAGCCGTAGGCGTCATGGCTTGTGATGAGCTGACGGCGTCCGCGAGGGATAGTTGCGATCGTGCGATCGACGTAGCGCGACGTCTCGTCGAGTTGGGCGAGGTAGGTGCTGGTGTTCTCGCGATAGGTCTGAGCTCCTAGCGGATCAGCCTTGATGAGTGTGTCCCGAATGACCTGTACGTAGGCCTTGGTGTTCTTGATGCTCATCCATAGGTGAGGGTCTATCTCACCGTGGACGTGGACGCCGAGAACCGCTTGGGGTAGCTGATGAATTGACGATCCGGGACGCCCCAAAAAACGGAAGGTCGGTGACGGCGGAATCTCGGTGAGAGCCTTTGGGGGCACCCAGATGACTGACGTGTCCAGGTTCAGGCGTTTCTGGGTGCGTACGCCTCCACCCGTCGGGTCGGACAGTAGGGTCATGGTGTTGTCGTCGATGTCGGCAGCCACGTCTGCGTGTCCCTTGTCGATGACGGTTCGATCAGCGAGCTCGGGAATCGTGCGCGGGTCCGCCCCGACGGCGATCGTCAGGGTTTGGGTGCCAATCGAGGTGTTCCCCCTGGCGGTCGATAGGGTGGCTGTGAACGTTGCCTTATACACGCCTGGTGCGCTGAATGCCCACGACATATGGGTGTGGGCGTCAGTAGGAAGCTCGACATCGTCACGCTCATCGATGCCGTCAGCCGTCGAATAGTAAATGTGCGGACGGCCGAAGGTGCCGGTGATGTAGGCGGTGAGGTATCCCGGCCCGTCAACTGACGTGAGCTGAAGGTGGACTGACGATGAGCGGTCGGCTCCCTGAGCGGTCCCTTTCCCCATGACGCGCAATCCCAGCCATACGGTGTCCAGATTGGCATTTTCAACCAGAGGGATGACCTCTGCGCCGTACTTCTGGGCTTCCTCAGCGAGGGACACATTGACGGATCCCGCAGGTAGCGACGCATCAATAGTTTTGATGACCGAATGAGGCTCGAGCATGAGGTAGTTCGACAGCGCAACTTTCGAGTACACAACCGTCCGAACATCACGTAAGGATGGTTCATACGTATGGGGATCCGCTCCCGAGGGCACTAGAGAGGTGACGGTGGCACGGTCACCGGCGACGTGGCGCGTCAAGTCCGCGAGGATCGGCGTGGTCGTGACCACCGACAGCGTGTCATGCGAGGTGGGAGCGTGGCCGCACCCTGCTAGAAGGCATAGTGCGGCCACGACGCACACGAGTCGGTTCTTCACCCGCGTCGTTTCCTTGCCACGAGGAGAGCGGCGGCTAGGCCGGCGACCGCGAAGACCCCCGTCGCCAGACCCTGGCTGGTCTGGGAAGCGGTGCCTGCGTCTTTGGACTCGCCGTACGCGCCGGAACGGGGCAGGCTGTTGAGATCACACGGTTTGCCATCGGGAGTGCGTCCCACGATGGTATAGCCCGGATCAGCATCCTGATCGGCCACGTCCGAGGCCGAAGCCTTGCCTAGAGAAGCTGCAACTGACCCGGCAGCGATGCCTACACCGAAATGGAGGGTGCCAGTGGCGCCGACCTTTTTGCCATCCTTGGTTGTGGCCGATTGTGTGACGGTCACGGCGTAGTGGCCGGGTGCGGTGAATACCCAGTTTGGATGGGCATGGGTGTTGGCGGCGACGGTGTAGCTGGTGGGTCCGCCGACATTGTCGAAAACTCGCTGGCCTACGCCGCCACCGAAGGTGCCAGACATAAACACGGCCATCTTGCCGGGACCGCTGACCTTGTCAAGATGCATGTGAACCGGGCCGGTCGTGCCGTTGACGACGGATTCGTGCATCGTATTGACGCCAAGCCACGGCACGCCGGGGACCTGGGTGGCTCCGATGAGCCACACGGTGGTGCCCCGTTGAGCTATGAACTCCATGCCGGCAGGGGCGGTGGTTTTAGCTTTGTCGCCAACAGCCATCACGATGCTCGATGGATCGACCCATGTCGCCGGAGCAGAGCGGTCATCCTTGAGGGCGGAGATGAGCTTGCCGGACTGCAATTGCACACCCCAGTCGAAGTGGCCTTCGGTGGCGACGGATGCCGACTGTCCCGCGGGCTGAGCAATGGTCTTCGTGGTGGCCTTGCTCTTGACCTTCACCGGGCGGCAGATGCCCTTCTTGGCAGTGGAGCCCATGGTGCGAGCTGATCCCGTCGGCCCGCCCGAGACGGTACTGCCACTGCGCGATGTGGCCGCGCCGAGGCCGTCAAACGCCGTGGTGACACCCATGTCGGCGCTCGTTTCGAGGGGTTTGGCGCTACCAGAAGGCATGGTGCGGGCGGTGCCGTGTGCGGGGATGCCGGCGGTTGAGCAGGCGCTGGCAGCAGCGATGGCTTTGGCGCCGACGAGCCAGGTGTAGGTGTGGGTTCCAGTGCTGACAGTCGTGCCATGGCGAACAGCTATGGCGTCAACGGTCATCTCGTATCGACCAGGCCGAGTGAATACCCAGTTGGTATGCACGTGGGATGGCTCCTTGACCGTAATAGTCCCCGGCATGGTGGTCGAACCACCGTCGAGCAGAGGCTGGATGGCGCCGAAGGAATTCTGCGAGAACATATGCACCTTGCCGGGACCCTTGACGGCATGGATTCTCACCTTGACCTCGCCAAACCCATTGCGTTTGACGTCGAAGGTCTCCCACCCCGGCCACAGCAGGCTCTGGTTCTGCGTTATGGGAAGTAGATAACCCTTGGGGGCACCGGGGTATCCCCTCGGGATGGTCGTCAAAGCAGAATCCTTGACGGCCAATAGCACGTCTTCGGGGGCATGGAGCACACCTTCGCCGGTGACATCCTCCTTGAGGCTGAGGTTCAGACCGTGGTTGGCCGTTGACCCGACGCGGAAGACGTCAGAGTGACCGTGGTCAAGGATCAACTTCTTGGTACAGGCAGTCGTGGTAGTCCGGGGCTTCGCAACCGGTTGGCGGTCTGGTTGGTGACGCCGGTTCTGCGTGCGGGCATGGGTCGGCGACGGGCTCGGTTTCGATGTCTGAGATGGGGTCACAGGTCGTGCCGTCGGAGACGCGAGGGAGGTTGGCGGAGCTGAGGTGACACTCGGGGCTGGCGTTTGCGTCGGAGCCGGGTTTCCCCACGGCTCGGGTATGGGAGTCGAGTTACCGACCACCCAGGTGTAGGTATGCGGCTCGGTCTGGAAGTTCTTGCCAGATTTTTGTGCCCGCGCCCGGACGGTCATGGTGTAAACGCCCGACTTGCTGAATACCCAGTTGGCATGCACATGGGAGGGCTTGGCGACGGTGATAGTGCCGGGCAGCTCGGTAGCGTTGCTGTCGAGCAGGGGCTTGACGTCGCCAAAGGAGCCCTGGGAGAACAGATGTACCTTGCCGGGCCCGGAAACGTTACTCACCGAAATTGTGACCGAGTCAAAGCCGTTGCGCCTCACGTCGAACGTTTCCCAACCGGGCCATAGCACATCCTCGTTTTGCGTCAGAGGCAAAAGGTATCCCTGAGGGGCGCCGGGAAGGCCGGCTGGGATGCTGGTGAGGGCAGCATCGTTAACTTTGAGCAGAACACTGTCAGGGTTGTGGAGCACCCCGTCACCGGTGACGTCTTCTTTCAGTGTGAGATTGATACCGCCGTTGGGGGCTGACCCGACTCGAAAGACATCGGCGTGACCGTGGTCGAGTACGACGCTGGTGTCAGCATTTGGTGAGTCGGGGGTGCCGATAGCGTTGCCGTTCGTGGGGTCATGGTTGACCTTTGGTGTGTGGATTGTTGGCCCGCCGGGCTCGGTGCCGGTGGCGCCGACATGGCCGTCGTGCCGGGGCTCATTGCCTGGTGCTGCGGCGTTCGCCGATGAGGGATTGATCATCAGGAACGTCAGCAGGGCAGCAAGGAGCGATGCTAACCGTTTCACGGTGTCCTCCATTGTCTTCCTGGGATGTCAGGCTGACTATATAATGAGAATGGTTATCACTTCTAGTTGGGGGTAATGCCACTGTGATGGCATCTGCCGCTAGGATGCGACATGACCGTGGCCGGTCACGCCGAAGGGCGGCGGAGGGCTGAGCGCGGTCGGGAAGGTACACGTCGTGTTGACGCGCATGTCACAGCTGTTCGTCCGAACTCTGCGGGAGGACCCGGCTGATGCCGAAGTCCCTAGCCACCGCTGGCTTATCCGAGCCGGATACATCCGTCGAGTCGCTCCCGGTGTTTATTCGTGGCTCCCGCTCGGGCTTCGGGTGTTGCGCAGGATCGAGGCTATTTGTCGCGAAGAGATGGCCGGTGTCTCAGCTCAGGAGGTGAGCTTCCCCGCGTTACTTGCGTCCGATCCCTATAAAGAGACCGGGCGGTGGGTTGAGTACGGCGACAACCTCTTCCGACTCAAAGACCGCAAAGGTGTGGACATGCTGCTGGGGCCAACCCATGAAGAGATGTTCACCCTGATGGTCAAGGACTTGTACTCCTCCTACAAGGACTTGCCGCTGTGCCTCTACCAGATTCAAAACAAGTACCGTGACGAGGCTCGCCCGCGTGCAGGCATTTTGCGTGGCCGTGAGTTCGTCATGATGGATGCGTACTCCTTTGACGTTGATCAGGACGGTCTGGACGACGCCTACCAAGCTCAACGCGATGCCTATATTCGTATCTTCAACCGGCTCGGATTCGACTACGCCATCGTCAAAGCGATGTCTGGCCCGATGGGTGGATCCCGATCCGAAGAATTCCTGGCCGTTGCGGCCAATGGTGAGGACACTTTCGTTAGATCCGCTGGCGGGTACGCCGCCAACGTGGAGGCTGTCCGGGTTGCGGCGCCGGACCCACTGCCAATCGACGGGTTGCCAGACGCTGAGGTTGTTGACACCCCAGATGTCCCGACGATCGAGTCACTCGTCCGGATGGCTAACGAGGTGCGTCCGCGAGAGGACCGGCCATGGACTGGGGCCGATACCTTGAAAAATGTTGTCTTCATGGTTGCCCATCCCGACGGCACCCGTGAACCACTGGCCATTGGGCTTCCTGGCGATCGCGAGGTCGACGAAAAGCGACTGGAAGCAGCCCTGGAGCCGGCTGTGGTTGAACCCTTCACCGAAGAAGATTTCGCCGCTAATCCGCAGTTGGTGAAGGGTTACATCGGCCCGGGAGCTCTCGGAGAAAATAACGCGTCGAAGGTGCGTTATCTTGTGGACCCCCGTGTCGTGACTGGTACATCGTGGATTACTGGAGCCGATCAAAAAGACCGGCACGTCTTTAACCTTGTCGCTGGTCGTGACTTCACTCCCGATGGCGTTATTGACGTCGCCGAGATCCGCGAAGGCGATCCAGCGCCGGACGGTAGTGGCGAACTCCACCTATCCCGCGGCATCGAAATAGGCCACATCTTCCAGCTCGGTAAGAAATATGCTGATGCCCTTGGGCTCAAAGTGCTCGATCATAACGGCAAGCTCGTGACGGTGACGATGGGGTCTTACGGCCTGGGGGTGTCTCGCGCTGTGGCGGCTATCGCCGAGGGCACTTGTGACGAAAAGGGGCTCGCCTGGCCGCGCGAGGTTGCTCCCTTCGACGTCCAGGTGCTGGCCACTGGCAAAGGGACGGAGGTGCTTGACGAGGCCACACGCATTGCCAGCGAGCTCGCCGAGGCCGGGTTGGAGGTTCTCCTCGATGACCGCAAAGCATCCCCCGGAGTGAAATTTGCTGATAGTGAAATTCTCGGCATGCCGACGTCGGTGGTCGTCGGTCGGGGCCTTAAAGACGGCGTCGTCGAGATTCGCGATCGTGCCTCGGGTGACAGCCGTCAGGTTGGCGTTGCCGAGGCTGTGACCGCCGTCCTCAAGGAGGTCCGCGGCTGAGAGTTGACGTCGCTGCGACCGTTTAGTCAACCGACATCTACACGTTGCTATATGGTCGCAAACTGTTCTCGAAATGTGGCGCGGAAGTGACCCAATTGGCGTCTGACAATGGTATTCGTACGTCAGGCCGAACGGCCCGTCGACCTTGCGAAAGGTGAATGGATGCCACAGAACGAAGACGAGTTGACCAGAAACGACGACGACACGACCAAGAACGCGCTGAGACGACGGACGTTTCTCGGCGGTATCACCCTGGTCGCCGCTGCGGCGGTGACAGGAACTGCCCCGGCATTAGCCCATGCCTCGAAGCGTCTCTATTCCACCGCCGGCACCACGCTGGAACAGGTGGGTCTGCGGGATCCGGGCAGCGGGTATCGCAGGATCAAGGCGCAGCGCGGTTACCCACTCGTTGTTCGTGAGGACCTTGCCAAGGGCAAGAGCGGCCGTGACGACCGTCGCCGAGGCGTGGCGTCATTCGTGCAGGTGACTGACCTGCACGTCACCGATGTGCAGTCGCCGATGAGGGTCGAGTTCCTGCACCCGCTGGCTGGTCCGGCCTTCCGTCCACAGGAGGCGTTGGGTCCGCTTGCTACGGCCTCGTTGGTGCGTCGGGTCAATTCGCTCCAGGGTGGTCCGGCCACTGGCCGAGCCTTCGATGCCCTCGTCAGTACTGGTGACAACACCGATAATCACGAGCACGTCGAACTCGACTGGTATCTCACGCTGCTGGCGGGCGGCACGATTACCCCCAATACCGGGGCTCGCGATCGTTGGGAAAGCGTGCAAACCTTCGGGGATCCGTTGTTCTACAATCCTGAAGCGCACCATAGTGACATGTACAAACGTGCCGGCTTTCCCCAGGTCGACGGCTACTTCCGTCGCGTCATGGCTCCGGTGACCTCGTCGGGCGTGAAGATTCCCTGGTACGCGGTGTTCGGAAACCATGACGATTCGGTTCAAGGCACCCTGCCTTCTGACTGGGGGCTGTTGGAGGCCATGTACACCAGCGATCGCAAGATCACCGGTTTCGCCAGTGACAGGGACGCCAAGGCGTACGTCCAGGCTGCCCAAGGCGGCGGACCGGTCGCGCTATCCAACAATGCTGTCTCGCTGACTCGTCAGGTCACCGCAGATGAGCGGCGCGTGCCCTTCACTCCTTTCGAGTTCATCAAGGCTCACTTGGGTGAGGGTGTCGATGGTGCGGGTCCGCATGGTCACGGTTTCAGCGAAAATGACCTCAACGCGGTACGCGGTTATTACACCTTCCCGATCGCAGAAGGCGTGACCGGCATCAGCCTGGACTCCACCAACCGGGCCGGCTACACCGATGGTTCCATCGACGACCGTCAGTGGAAGTGGTTGAAGTCCGTGCTGCGCGCCGGTAGTAGTGTGTACTACGACGATTTGGGAGTGCGGCATCGCCACGACGCCAGCGACACCATGTTCATCCTTTTCAGCCATCACGACTCAAAGACAATGAACAACCCTATTCTCCCCGGTGACGGTACCGGTATTCGTCACCTCGGCCCAGAGCTCGTGTCCCTGCTATCGCACTACCCCAACGTGATCGCCTGGGTTAACGGACACGTGCACGCGAATAACATCACCGCACACCATCATGCGCTCGATGCTCGTCGTAGCTGGTGGGAGATCAACACGGCGTCCCATGTAGACTTCCCGCAGATGGCCCGCATCATCGAACTTGCCGATAATCACGACGGTACGGTGAGCATTTTCACGACACTCATCGAGTCCAATGCTCCTTATCAGGCTGATTACGACACCACCGATCCCGATGGTTTGGCCAGCCTGTACCGAGAATTCGGCGCGAATGACATACATACAAACGCGGGTAGGATCGGTACGTCGATCGATCACAACACGGAGTTGCTGCTGGCACATCCATGGGCCTGAGTTATAGTTAAACCGAGACCACCCGTGGGTCCCGCCTCCTTGTGAGGCGGGACCCACTATGTCACATGGAAGGTCGATACGTGACGTTTTGGGTCTTCACAGGCCTTGTCCTTGCAGCGTTTGTAGCCGGCTGGGTCAATGCCGTGGTGGGCGGCGGTGGGCTCGTTATGTTGCCATCCTTGTTGGTCGGTCTGCCGACTGAAACGCCAGTGGCAACCGTTGTCGGCACAAACAAGACCGCTCAAGTCGTCGGAAACCTCACAGCAGGAGTGGGGTATCTGCGTCGTCAGCGCCCTGATTGGCGAATGTTTCTGTGGGCGGCTGGCCTGGCTGGTCTGGGTGCCGTGCTTGGCGCGCGAATCGTCACCTACATGTCGCGGGCTATCTACACGCCTATCCTCCTGGTCGTGCTGGTCGTCATCGGTATTTACACGTGGCGACGGCCTTCCTTAGGGGCAGCACACAATGGCGAAGGCGGTAAACATCCCGTCCTGGTTCCAATCGTCGGGCTGTTTTTGGGATGTTATGACGGAGCTATCGGCCCAGGGGTGGGTACCTTCTGGGTACTTACCTACGTTGTCGTTGGCGGGTATTCGTTCCTAAAAGCTTCCGGAATGGCGAAAATTTGCAATACGGTGACAAACCTCGTCACTATTGTCACGCTGGCGATTCATGGTCATGTCTGGTGGCATGTCGCTTGGCCGCTAGTTATCGCGAATGTCGTCGGGGGATTGACTGGCGCACGGACGGCTATGAAATACGGTAACGGCTTTGTTCGGACGATGTTCCTCATTGTGACTAGTGTTTTAGCGGTGCGAATGCTCGTTCAACTCATCTGGGGAATCTGAGTTTTACGCAGCAAACCCAGCCGCAGAGATTTAAACCCATCCTGGCCACGCCGTCACGCCAGTACCCAAATGGGCCAAAACTTGGGTTTGGCCCACCATTGCGGCAACCCCATGGCGACGTTCGGCTGACTCGCTAGCAGCGGTGACGCGTCCCCATCCTGACAGGACGTTCGCTTCCAATCCAGACCACAATAACCGGGTCGCTGCAGCGTTCACAGGGGCGGGCGACATGGGGTAGCCGGGCAGGTCGGGAGTTGGAGTTGCTGAGGCATTTCGGATGCTTTGACGCACTTCTGTGCGCTCGACAAGAACTTTGTCTCGTCGATTCGAGCCCCAGGCACGCAACGGGTCGCCGTCTCCAAGGCGTGCAATACCCCATTCCAAGCCCGCGATAAGAGCATTAAGGTGGGTTAGTAATGCCTGCTGAGCATTAGCGACAGGTTCTTTTCCAACGGCTACCGGGACGATTTTTTGAGTCAGTTGGGGAATTGGACTAGAGGGATGAACGGCTGAACTGAACACCGACAGACTGGCCCACAAGAGGGCTTCAGATGAATCCTGGGCTGTCTGACAACTCGACAAATACTTGGTAGCTGCGGCTTGTTCGTGGCGCTGAAGTAAGGATAATGGTGCCCCCTGTTCGGCGCGGCGCGGGGTGGCGGATACCGCACTCGACGGTGTGGAGCCGGAGAACGGGTTGGATTGGCCGAGCACCTCAACGTGGCATCGGTGTGCTTCGGCAACCTTGGTGAGCATCGTCCGTTGAGTGCCCGTGGCGCCTCGAGAGGCTTTGGTGGCGAGGTCTGCGAGGAGAGCTTCCGTGGACACTGCGTCGCGTCGCTGCGCTGTGGGAGTTGTGGCTGGTGGACGTGTAGTCCTCGCAGGCGACTTCTTCTCAGGGGAATCATGGGTGCAACCGGTCAATCCGATAGCGACGAAGGTGGCTCCGCTGGCAAGAATGGTTCTGCGGGCGATCATGGGCTCAGCTTATCGGCACTGAGCCATCGCATGCCCATGACCGTCAGTGAGGCCGCTGACTGTTGCAGGAATGAGTGGCTAGACTCAGTGAGAACAATTTATAACGACAACAGGATGAGACACAGATGAATGCAGAGAGGCTGACGAGCCTGCTGGAACCGGTCGTGTCCCAAGTTGGGCTCGAACTCGATCGTGTCGACGTCGTGCCTGCGGGGCGCCGTCGTCTCGTGCGTGTGACGGTTGATGGAGACGGCCCTGACGGACATGGACCTAGCCTTGACGAGATCTCTGAGGCCACTGCCGAGATCTCGCGTTGTCTCGATGATTCTGGCGCAATGGGGGAGTCGTCGTACACCCTTGAGGTGTCGTCGCGCGGTGTCTCTACCCCGTTGACTCAGCCGCGTCACTATCGACGCAACATCGGGCACCTGGTGCGGTTGACCCTCAACCCGATCGAAGGGAAGAAATCTGGGGAGACTTTCGACGGTCGGATTACTGAGGTCGGAGAGGAATCCGTGACCCTTGAAGTCGAGGCAGAGAACTCCAAACCGCACAAGCCTGTGTACACCACCCGTGAGGTCCAGCTAGTGGACGTGGCGAAGGCCGTCGTTCAGGTGGAGCTCAACCGTCGCGACGTGCAGACGTCAAAAGAGGAGAACTGAGATGGACATCGACCTGTCAACGTTGCGCATGATCGAGCGGGACAAGGACATTCCGCTCGACTATCTTGTGACGACTCTTGAGGATGCCCTCCTTAACGCATACGACAAGACGGAGGCGCCGGTTAAAGGGGCCAAGGTCCAGCTGGACCGCAAGACAGGCAATGTCGCGGTTATGCTTCCGGAAAAGAATGAGGAAGGCGAGGTCATCGGCTGGTATGACGGCACCCCCGAGGACTTCGGACGTGTCGCCGCATCGACTGCCCGCCAGGTCATCTTTCAGCGGCTGCGTGAAGCAGAGGATGAGCAGAAATATGGCCACTTCGCCGCTGTTGAGGGTGACGTCATCACTGGTGTTGTCCAGCAGTCGTACCGCGATACTCGCACCGTGCGCATCGATCTGGGATCGTTGGAGGGCATCATGCCGCCGGCTGAGCAGGTCCCCGGCGAGAATTACTCCCACGGGCGGCGTCTGCGCGTGTATGTCGTGGCCGTTCGTAAAGAGGCTCGTGGCCCACAGGTCATCGTTTCGCGCACTCACCCGAACCTGGTGCGCAAGCTTTTTGCAATGGAGGTGCCTGAGATCGAGCAGGGGGTCGTCGAGATTAAGGCCCTAGCTCGTGAAGCCGGTCATCGCTCGAAGATCGCCGTCGTTTCCCATAACCCTGATGTGTCCGCTAAGGGGGCTTGCATCGGCCCGATGGGTCAGCGGGTGCGTGCTGTGATGCACGAGTTGGGCGAGGAGAAAATCGACATCATTGATTGGGCGGAGGACCCGGCCCAATTCGTAGGCGCAGCTTTGTCCCCGTCCAAGGTGTCGTCAGTGACGGTTATTGATCCGAAGGCGAAGACGGCTCGGGCGATTGTGCCGGATTACCAACTGTCGCTAGCTATTGGCCGCGAAGGACAGAATGCTCGGCTAGCTGCTCGCCTCACGGGATGGCGGATCGATATTCGTCCAGACAATCAAGGCTGAGCGGGCCTGCGATAGCCATGTTGACCCGACGTTCCTGCAACGGATTTATTGCGCATACGTGTACCTGCGTAGAGGCGTCGGGCGGGCTGCGTCAATCTGACTTAAGGGTGGAGGAATGACAGCAGGACCTCAGCGCACGTGTGTCGGGTGCCGACGCGTCGATGACTCAGCGAATATGAGGCGATATGTGCTTATTGATGGAGTTGTGGTGGCGGATTTAACGGGGCACGCTCAGGGCAGAGGTGCCTATGTTCATCGGGTCGATGAGTGCTGGAAGCGCGCGGTAGCCAATGGATTTGCAAGATCTTTCCGTGCCCGTGCGGTGGTGGGTGCAGATTGCCAAGAGCAGTTGCCAGGGCGGTGAATTGGGCTCGAAACGTCATTTTCTGTAAACTTAGTTCCGCATGTCCGCCGGGAGGTCCGGCGGCCTCACCGAATCGTGTCTCTCTGGCGGGCCGGTCTGTCCGGTCCAAGGAGACTGAATAGGAAGTGGGCAGATGCTCATGAACACTCGATGAGTTCGCACCAATGAGGATTCACAACAACTAGGCCCAGGTCCACCGCGGCCGGGCCCGAAGGAGAGTAGTGGCCAAGGTCCGCGTCTATGAGCTCGCAAAAGAGCTCGGACTGTCAAGCAAGCAGCTTTTGGGGAAGCTCAACGATATGGGCGAATTCGTCCGTTCAGCATCCTCAACTATTGAGGCACCAGTTGTGCGACGACTGCGTGATCAGATCGGTTCCGCTGAACCGGCTGGTGACGCCAAACCCGCCAAGCCTGCGGCTCGTAAACCGCAGCCGTCTTCTACAAAGAGTTCCAAGGAGACCACATCGGCTAAGCCGACTCCCGGCCCGAAACCGGGGCCCACGCCGAAACCGGTGCCTGGTCCACGTCCCGGTTCCAGTGGCGGCCCGAAGCCTGGCCGCAGCTCAGCGGCGCGAACGAGCGCGACGCCGCGTCCGGGCCTTATGAAGTCTTCAAGTGGCTCCGCGCAGCAGGAGCCCCCCGCATCGAAGCCGGAGCCCAAGCCGACTCCTAAGCCGGGTCAGAATGCTCCCAAGCCCCATGCGCCGACTCCCAGGCCGAAGCCAGGTGCATCATCAAAGGCTCCGAAGCCGGGTGCTCGTCCCGGTCCGCGACCGGGTGGATCTGGTGGGCTGCCGTCGGGTGCTCGTCCCGGTCCGCGCCCAGGCGGCGGGCGCCGTACCGGCGCTCCACGTCCGGGGAACAATCCATTCGCTTCCAGTCAGGGAATGGGGCAAGGTCGTCATCGCTCTGAGGGCGGACAGCGTTCTGCTGGAGCCCCACGTTCTGGTCAGGGCGAGCGTATGCCGCGTCCTGGCGGCAGCCAGGGATCTCGCGGTGGGTCCGGTATGCCGCGCCCGAACCCGGCCATGATGCCGAAGCACCAGTCCTCACAGATTGGCCAGGCGACTACTGGTCGCGGTGGACGTGGCGGTGGACGTGGTCGCGGTGGATCCCGTGGTGGCGGCGGATTCGGAGGCGGTTTCGGCGGTGGGCCTCGCGGTCCCATCGGCGGTGGCCGTGGCGGACGCGGCGGTCGCGGCACCCAGGGTGCCTTCGGGCGCGGTGGTGGTGGCCGTCGAGGTCGCAAGTCTCGTAAGCAGCGCAGGCAAGAGTTTGATGAGATGCAGGCGCCGCTGGTGGGCGGTGTGCGCGTTCGCAAGGGCAATGGCGAAACCGTTCGACTGCGTCGTGGCGCGTCGTTGACTGATTTGGCTGAAAAGATTAATGCCGAGCCGGCACAGTTGGTGCAGGTGTTGTTCAATTTGGGCGAGATGGTCACGGCGACCCAGTCGGTGTCGGACGACACCTTAGAAATCCTTGGCGGTGAACTCAACTACCAGATTCAGGTTGTGTCCCCAGAGGATGAGGATCGCGAGCTGCTCGAGTCGTTCGATCTGGAGTTCGGTGAGGATGAGGGCGACGAGTCTGACCTCGTTGCGCGTCCTCCGGTTGTCACCGTTATGGGTCACGTTGACCATGGCAAGACGAAGTTGTTGGACGCCCTGCGCCATACTCACGTGGTGGAAGGCGAAGCCGGTGGCATTACCCAGGCCATCGGTGCCTACCAGGTTCAGACTGAGGTTGATGACGTTGAACGCGCTATCACCTTCATCGATACTCCTGGTCATGAGGCGTTCACGGCTATGCGTGCCCGTGGTGCCCAGTCCACCGATATCGCGGTGCTGGTTGTGGCTGCTGATGACGGCGTGATGCCTCAGACCGTTGAGGCCTTGAACCACGCGAAAGCCGCTGATGTGCCGATCGTGGTGGCCGTCAACAAGATTGATAAGCCGGAATCTGACCCGGATAAGGTTCGTGGGCAGCTCACCGAGTATGGCTTGGTGCCGGAGGAGTACGGCGGCGACACGATGTTCGTCAATGTCTCTGCTCGCACTCGTGAAGGTCTTGACGATCTTCTCGAAGCGATCGTGCTAACTGCTGACGCGGCCCTTGATCTTCGTGCCAATCCCGAGATGGCGGCTCAAGGTGTTGCCATTGAGGCTCACCTCGACAAGGGGCGTGGCCCAGTGGCTACCGCCCTGATCCAACGTGGCACCCTGCACATCGGCGACTCCATTGTCGCCGGGTCCTCTTATGGACGCGTGCGTGCCATGATTAATGATCAGGGTGAGAACGTTGATGAGGCTGCTCCGGCTACCCCAGTGCAGGTTCTCGGACTGACCTCGGTACCCGGCGCTGGCGACAACTTCCTGGTTGTTGACGACGATCGCAAGGCTCGCCAGATCGCTGAAAAGCGTGAGGCCCGCATGCGTGCCGCCCAACAAGCCAAGTCGTCGCGTCGCAAGACACTCGACCAGTTGTTTGAGCAGTTGGAGAAGGGTGAGACTGAGGAACTGCTGCTCATCCTTAAGGGTGACGGTGCCGGTTCGGTTGAGGCACTCGAAGATGCTCTGGCCAAGATCGACGTGGGCGACGAAGTCGACCTGCGCGTTATTGACCGCGGCGTCGGTGCCATTACCGAGACCAACGTCTCGCTGGCTGCCGCGTCCAACGCCGTCATCGTGGGCTTCAACGTTCGCCCGACCGCCCATGCCCAGCGCATGGCCGACGAGGAGAATGTCGATATCCGCTACTACTCGGTCATCTACGACGCCATCGACGAGATCGAGTCCGCGCTGCGAGGCATGCTCAAGCCGATCTACGAGGAGAAGGCCATGGGCACCGCAGAGATTCGCCAGATCTTCCGCTCCTCGAAGGTTGGAACGATCGCGGGCTGCATGATTACCGACGGCACCATCCGTCGCCATGCCAAGGCCCGTCTCGTCCGCGACGGCGTGGTGATCCAGGAGACCGAGATCAACACGCTGCAGCGCGAGAAGGATGCCGTCACCGAGGTGCGTGAGGGTTACGAGTGTGGTCTGACCCTGACCAACTACTCCGACATCCGTGTCGGCGACGAGGTCCAGTGCTACGAGATGGTGGAGAAGCCTCGCGACTGAGCTTGGTCACTGTCCTGAACGGGGCGTCCACGTGGAAGCGTGGTCGCCCCGTTCGTGTTTTGCCGCCGATTTGACCCATTGCGACCCGAAGGATATTGTCATTCACAATTCGGTAGCAATAGGGCGGTGTTGCCCCGTTGCGCGATGTACTGGAAAGATGGCTGACGAATATATAAGAAGGCATTGTAGTTACGCTAGCATTTGCCGAGTCTGTCTTTGGCTTGTGTTCTGCTGCGCCGGGACTTGCTGATACTATCTGAGCTACTCCTGTGACATCGTGGAGGAGTCTTTCTGTCACAGGAGGATCGGCGAAAGCATAAGGAAAAACCCAAGGACATAAGAAAGCCTACATGTCATCAGATGGTGTCTGGCATTCCTCAGGCTAATTACATTTTCACTGTCGCGGGTCACAAGAAAACTGACAGGGGCGGTTACGGCAAGATCGACGCTTCCGTTCTTTATTATACCTGTCAGCCCACGCCGGGTGGAAACTGTATACCGAAAGTCTTAAGAACCGGGGCATCAGGCAGCACTGGGCGTTTGGTTGGTGGAAAGGCGTACAGATGGGATGCTGACGCCAAGATCCGCGTTGGTCGTAATCAAATTGGTCGTAATCAAAGAGGCGGTTGGCAACGTTCTTCTAAGATTTGTATCGGCCTAGTGGCTCGACATGATAAGTGCAGCGAGGGATTGAATTGGTGAGTTCTGACACGATTGAACTTGACGAGGTGGTCGTTCGATACCGGTCGGGTTGGCAACTGGGGCCGGTATCGGCCACCTTTCCGGTGGGGGTGAGTGCCCTTGTCGGCCCCAATGGTGCGGGCAAGACGACGATGCTTGCTGTGCTCACCGGAATCAAACGACCGAGGGCCGGGACGCTACGTCGTGACGGGCAACCCGTGAGGAGACGATGGGAGGGCTCTGGGTACCGGGCCCACATCGGGTACGTTCCGCAGGAATGCACCTGGTCACCGTCGTGGCCGGTCGAAGACTTTCTCGCCTTCTGTGCGCGCATGTATCGAGTACCGTCCACGCAGGTCAGGCACAGGTGCCAAGGCGTCATGTCCGATCTGAACGTCGGTCAATTCGCCCACCAGCCCATCGGTACTCTGTCGGGCGGTCAAAAGCGTCGGGTCTTCCTCGCGGCGGCACTGGTTCACGACCCCGAGGTGCTCATTCTTGATGAGCCGACCGTGGGCCTGGATCCGGGGGAGCGGATCTCGTTTCGCCGCCACGTCGTCGAGCAGGCGGCCTCACGGGTCGTCGTGCTGTCCACCCATCTCATGGATGACGTCGCCTTGTCCGCAGACCAGGTGCATCTGGTCGATGGGGGACACATTACCTGGAGCGGCACGCTGCCCGAATTGATGGCTGCAGCAGGAGAATCTGATTCACAGGACCACGTGTCAGTGGCTGAGCAAGGCTACCTGCACCTGATGCAAGGTCGCGCAGAATCCGAGCTCCTTGAGGGGGACCGATGAAAGCCTGTCTTCGGCAGGCCGTCTGGTCTGGGCTGGGGCTTGCCGTGTTGTGGGTCGCCACGAGTGTTGGCCTGATGCACATGTATCCCCGCGTGTGGAAGTCCTTCGCCTTGACGACGGGGAGTGTCTCGGTGGACACGGTCATCCTGTCTCCAGTGTGCTGCGGAGTCGGGGTGGCGTACGGCGCCCGTCTTCGCCGCGCCGGGGTCACGCGTACATCCCGAGCCTGGCCGCGCAGCGCCACCGCCGCCATCGTCACCACCTGGTTGATGGGTGTCGGAGCCGTTCTGCTCCTGGCTGTGGGGGTAACGACCGCAATCCTCGCATTGGTGGCTTCCGGTGACGCTGATCCGCGACTCGTGATGGGTTCGGTCCTCACCGCCATGGCCGCCACGGCATTCCTGGCCCTGGGGGCCGTCCTTGGAGTGGCGGCTGGTTCCTATCTGCTCGCCGCTGTCGCTGCCATCGCGGTCTACTTGGTGGCGGGGGCCGTTCCTGAGGCCTATGACCTGCTCATCGGATGGTCTGGTCCTGCGGCCATCGACGGTGCCCCTTCGCATCTCACCTGGCACGCCATCGCGTTGTGGGCTGGACTCGATTGTGCCGTCATCGTCGTCTCCTTGGTGCTCGTGGCCGTGATCACGACACCCGGTGGTGGGCCTTGGTGGCGGTGGCTCACGGCGACGATTCTGGTGGCAGTGGTCATCGTTGACGCCGCAGCGACGATTCGGTTGGAGGAGGTGTGGGAATCCACGGATGATTGGCGGTGTCGTGAGGTCGGCAAGCGCGGATCCATGGCATGCGTCTCCGGTGACCTGTCCTGGCGGCTGGAGGAGTACGCGACGGCGATGGGCCGCGTCGATGACCTGTTGATGGCCAGCGGGGTCCAGAGACGCATTGTCTACGCCCCCGAGGGAGGGCCAGGGAAGGCCGGTTACCTGCCGGTGCGAACGCACGTGTCGACCTCCTCCACAGCGAGAGAATGGGCCGGGGATCTCAACGCACCCCTGCTGGGTGACAACCTGTTGGGAGTCGAGGATTCCACGTCCTCACAGTGTGACGGGACGGTCGAAATCCTTGACGACGCACTGGTGTCGGTCATGGACGGTCAACCCCTCGCCCCGGACTCGCTGCGATCCATGGTGGCACAAGTGAGGGCTTGTCCATGACGGGTCGGCTCTCCTGCTTCGGATGGTTCCTGCGCAGTCGCGGTCTGGTGGCCGTAGTGGCCTATCTGACGGTGGGAATGGTCTGTGCCCATCACCTTGGCGGCGACCTCGTCACCGTCCCGTTTGCCGGCAGCAGGTCGGTTGATGTGGGGCTGGGGCCTTCGAGCCTGAGTGGCATCCTCGCCTCCGTATTGTTCTCCTCCCCGGACCCACAACGGGAGCAGGCCTTCCCCGACCGTCCCATTCGCACCATGAGGGTGGTGTGGGCCGTCATCGTTCTGGTGTGGCCAGTGGCATGGGCCGTCCTATTCAACGGTGACCAACCCATTTCTCAGTGGTGGGTGCTGTGGTTTGCGCGCAACCATGTCCTGCTGGTGGGACTGGCGATGGTCGCCAGCGTCGTACTGTCGGTGGCCTGGGCGTGGCTGCCGGGAACCATCTTCGTCCTGTCGTGCTGGATCCTGGGTACCAAGGATTCCGCGGCGACTCCCTACTGGTGGGCGCTGCTGAACCAGAGCCCCTTTGACGTGTTGAGTCTCGCTATGGCAGCTGTATTGGTCGTCGTCGGAGTAGTGCTGCAATGGCACACGCCTGGGCCATCGCGTTGAGACTCGCTGTCGTGTGCGTTGGTGTGTCTGGTGTGGAAAGATAGGGACCCGGTTCAGGACACGAATGGCGAGGAGAGATCATGAAGCCACCCAATCCCCGGGTCGCCAAACTGGCCGACCAGATCAGGGTTGTCGTTGCCGAAACCCTCGAGCGCCGCGTCAAAGATCCCCGGTTAGGGTTCGTGACGATTACCGACGTGCGTCTGACCGGCGACTCGCGTGAAGCCACTCTGTTCTGGACGGCCATGGGCACTGACCAGCAGATTGCCTCGACCGCAGCTGCGTTGAAATCGGCCAAGGGACTACTGCGCTCCACCGTCGGCAAGCGGCTCGGTCTGCGCTATGCCCCGACCCTGACCTTCGTGCGTGATGCCACTCCTGAGACTGCCAAGTCCATTGAGGACGCGTTGGCCCGGGCTGCTGCCTCTGATGCCGAGATAGCGCGCCGCTCTGAAGGGGCCATGCCTGCCGGTGAGGCTGATCCCTACCGTCATAGCGACGAGGAGGAGTGATAACTCCTGACGACATGGCGTGGCCCCGGACATGAGTCCGAGGTCAGCGTTGTGCCGGAGCAATTAGGTCCACAGTCCGTCCGGGGCGAACACCTCCTCGACGAGTTCCTCGTACCACCCCGCTTCACGTGCCAGGTCCAGGACGGTGTAGCGGGAGCGGTAGTACATAGCCTTGGGGAAGGTTGCCCGCACGTCGGCGGCGGTCAGTCCAATGTCCTCGGGACGGGACGGGGCCCCGGCCCGACGGAGCTGGTCGGCGAACACGCGGGCCCTCACTAGCTGTTTATCAAGGACTGCTCGGGTCTCGTGCCATCGGTCAACGACCCGGTTGAGACGGGCTCGCAGCCCGTCGGCGTCAACGTATTTGACCTTTGTCTCCTTGACGGCGTGGTCGGCCAGCGCACCCTCAAAGGTTGAGCGGATGTCGGACTCCACCGTCCGCCAGTCGGGCCATGCTGCGACTGCCGCGTCGATGTCGAGCCTGGAGAGGTCTCGGTCGAGGAACTTCTCGTAGAAGGCGAGCATGGCGAGGGTCCCGATGGCGACCTTGTGCCCGTGGGACAGTGGTGGGTTGCGGTCGGCGCCTACGTGGGCCAGCTCCCAGATGTGGCTGAAGTAGTGTTCGGCCCCGGATGCTGGACGAGTGCCGTTATAAACCTGCATTGCCAGGCCTGACAGGATGAGACCTTCCACGAGCCCGGAGAATGCTTCCGGATCGCCGCGACGCAGGTCGTCGGGACATGATAGGGCGTCCCGGACGCCGCTTTGGACGAGGGTCCACACATGCTGGTCGAGTGGCTCCACCCCGGCGGCGTCAGCGATGATCCAGTCTGCACCACCGGGAATCTTGGCTGCTAAGTCGCCATATCCGGATGCTGTCATGGTTTGCGGTGCGGCAGCAGCGATGTCCAAATCGAATATGACAACTTGCGGTGCTACGCAATGCACTGTCACTTTGACCCCATTGTCGCTGATGGGTGCCCCGGCTCCCGTGTAACCGTCCATCGAGGCTGCAGTTCCGACGACGGCGTAACGCCGTCCTAAGTCCTTGGCGGCCAACTTTGTCAAGTCGTTGATGGTTCCCGACCCGACCGCGACCGGAACGATTGTTGAACCAGTCTCGGCGTCCAGGGCGCGCAGTCGGTCGACGATGATGTGGGCGTTGTCCAAGGAGGCGTACAGGCAAGGCTCGGCAGGGAAAACCAGCGGGTCGCAAGTCGCTACTCCGGCCGAGTGTAGGCCCGCGTCGACAGCTTTGCCTGCCACTGCCCAGGTGCGTTCGTCGGCGATGACAAGGGCGGGCAGGTTGTGGTTCCTGGCGCGGCACATGTGCTCGGCAAGGACGCTTCCGGCACGGTTGAGGACTCCCCGTCCTGTTTCGACGACGTCGGTGTCCCCGGCATCCGCGACGGCTGCGGCGATTATCTTGTCACTCATGGTCAATCGTTCCCCTCGTCTGATGCAGTATGTGGTACAGGACCGTCCGTGGTGGACGTGAGGAATGTCGCGATGTCATGCAGCGTCTCGACCTCATCAGGGCCATCGGCAAGGACCTCGACGACGTCGCCTTCGCGGACATCCAGTCTGAGTAGGTCTGCAAGCCGGGCTAGGCTGGCCGTCCCGCGCAAGGATCGCAGGAAGACGCTGGCCGAGTGGCCGGAGGCCAGTAGTACAGCGTGTGCAGCCACCCGGGCATGGATCCCTGCAGGATGGCCTACTGTCACCTTGGTGCCGATCATGCTGACTCGATGAGGATTATGCTTCCGAGCTGTGGTCTAGGTAGTTCGCCGTCGCACCGTACGTGGAGGGCCCCCTCGAGCCGGGGCTCGTTCGAGCCGTCGAAGACGAGAGTGACATGTCCTAAGGAGTCGAGGTTGCGCTGCGCGAGGGCGCCAATTGCTGTTATGGGGAAGCGGTGCTTGCCAATAGCGAGGACGTCACCGACGCCGATTGGGCCGCTCGAGGTTGCTTCGGGTAGGGCGTAACAGAAATCGCGGAGCTCATCGGGGGCCGCGCCCCCGAATGTGACAAGCATTTTCTCATCGAGGAAGGACTCGGCCTGCGAGCCAACTGCGCAAATCTGGTTGCGATAAATGACAGACATTGGTGGTCTCCGGGTCAGGTTTGGTTGTCAGGATGTGTACAGACCGATGCTGCACAGCCAGGCGATGGCGACTCGCGGGACACCGTTAAGGAATCGCGAGTACAGGACGCTGGGGACGCCAACCTCAACCGTCTCAGGGGCAGCTTCAGCTAGTCCTAGGCCGACCGGGATGAAGTCGCAGGCGTTCTGGGTATTAATGGCGAACAGCGCTGGAAGAGCCAGACTCGGGTGGATGTTGTGTTTACCGATTTCCACACCGATGAGGGTTCCGATGATCTGACCGATGACGGCTCCTGGCCCGAGCAGGGGCGACAGGAATGGCAGCGAGCAGATGAGACCGAGGACAATGAGCCCGATGCCGTTGCCGGCTAGTGGGACGAGGAGTTTGGTGAACCAGGTACCGAATCCGGAGGCGTTGATGATTCCGATAAGCATGGCTACGAACCCCATGAAGGGGATGACGGTAGTCAGCATGGCCTGAACTGCGTCTCGAGCGGCTTGGTAAAACACCGAGATGACTTTGCCGGCGCCCAGACCGATCTTGTCCATAACAGTTTTGTTTTTCTTCTCGGCGACGGCCTCGGAAATCTTCTTGTCAGTGCTCCATTCTCCCTGAATGGTGCCTGCCGTTCCAGCCTTCGACCGTGGAGCGGCGGTTGCGACGGTCGAGGCGACAGTGTCGGAGGATGCAAGTTCTTCGGCCAACCGGACCTGGTCAGTATCAACAGCGGAGACGTAGATCGACTCGTTGATGTATTGGGCCAAGGGACCGCTCTTGCCAGTTGGCATGACGTTGATAGTCGGGATTCCCTTGCGGGGGTAGATGCCGCACCTTAGGGTCCCACCGCAGTCGATGATGACGGCCATAGTCTCCTCATCGGGTACGGAGGTGTTAAATCCGTTGACCGGTTCGGCACCAGACAGCTCGGCGATGCGATCGACGACCGGGGGCCTGACGCCTCCGCCAACGATGTAGACGAGCTTGTGTTTATCCTCAGTCGGGGTGATGGTGAGGGGGCCGCCGTAGCCGCCGGAACCATGGGAAACTGTGACGGAGTGGTACTCGTTCATTTCATGCCTCCGCAAGGGTGTCGACGCGGACGACCTTCCCGTCCATGGTGTCGGGGAGTATGACCTTCTGCTGCCTGCTCACGTACCTTGTGGTCAGGTCGGTTACACAGCCACCGACGAAGTTTAGGATGAGGCCAACGAGCAGGTAGCGAATTGCCAGCGGCCCGGTCGGTAGTCCAGCCTTCGTGATGCCTTGGGCGATACCAAGCCAGATGAATAGTTCGGCGGGATTGATGTGCGGGAAGATCCCGTTGCTAGTGTGGCAGAACTGGGCAGCCGAAGCGAAGTAACTCGGCTTGTAGCGCTCCGGAAGGAATCGTCCCAGGGAATGCACCATCGGGTTGCACAACATGAATGAGCCGATAAAGGGGAGCAGAAGATAACGGCTGACGGGATTATTTCCGGCTTTCTGGGCGAGGCTATTGATCCGATCCTCACCGATGAGGCGAATGATTGAGTTCATGGCGATGAGAAGCATGAGTACTAAGGGGACGATGCTTCCCATCCAGCTCACGAATGTTTTCGCACCTTCTTGGAACAGGCCGACGAACCATTCGGCAGCCTCAACCAGGTAGTGCATGGTCAACTCCTTCGTGTGTGGTGGCGTTTGGGACGGGCCCCGGGCGCGGACGCACGGGGAAAGAAGTGTGTATGGCGAAGTCGTTCAGTCGGCGGCGGTGGGTCGCCGCCTGCAGATAACGATGTGTTGGGTGGTAGCTGCGGGTCGTTTACGGCTGTGTCCGACCTTGGCGTCAACTCGATTGACGACTTTCATTAGTGGTGTCGGAGGCTCGACCGGGACGTCGCCAGCTTGGACTGTCAGGAAGTTGTCGCGGGCGTTGGCGATGGCGCGTTGCGTCCCTCGATCGGTTCGCACAGCTTCAGGGTCAATCTCCTTGACGGGTAACCCGTCAAAAGCCGGGAAGTCCCTAAACCGGGCCAGAACAGTGATGCCATTCATACGACGGCCCGCGACGACACGGTCGCTATCGTCGAGTAGGAACATCACGATGGCTCCCCGGCTCAGTGCGTTCTTCTGTTTGCCGATGGCGACTTTCCCGTGTTTGCGCAGCAAGATGTACGTCGTGGAGAAATTCCTCATCTGGCGTATGGCCAGAGTGGCGTTGCACACATAGATGATTGCGACGGTGGCAAGAACAGGCCAGAACATCGTCTCTCCTTTGGGTCAGGCGGGATCGCAGGGACGGGAGGCCATGAGCCAGAAGACATCCTCGTAGCTGGTGAGCTGGCTTAGCCGGTTGAGCAGGTCTGGGGCGTTGGTCAGGCGAATGATCTCGTCGTAGACGGTGACGAGAATGGTGTCGTCGTAGTCGGCTTTTTCGGGAACACCCATAAGGAAGACGACGCGGGCGCCGGGCTGTTCTGGGCGGTGCGGAATGGTCGCCATTGCCAGCACGATGCGTTCGACGCCTGGGATCGTAGCGTGGGGGAATCCGACGAGGCCACCTAGTAACATAGTTGCTTCGTTCTCGCGAGCTCGCAGCGTGGCTAAGAAGGATTCGTCGGCCAGACCTTGGTTGACTAAGTGGGCCACGAGGGCCTCGGTAGCTGACCAGTAATCGGTTCCCGTCGGCAAAGCCATGAAACGATCGGGGGAGAGCATCGACATGAGTAATGACGAGTTGGCTCCGGTAAGTTGAAGGTCGATGTGACCACGCAGGTTTAGTCGCGACATTCGACTGATAAATTCGGCGGGATCGAAGACCTGGCTGAGCTGAATGACTGGAACGTCACCGACGGCAAGGGCTGCAATGTCGACATCGGGAGTGGCGACGACGAGATCTGTTTTGGCTAGCGTTGATTCGTCTGCTTCGTCGCTGGTTAGCATGAGGTATTTGGTGTCGTGGGGGAGCACTTTGCCAAGCTGAATCCGCATGAGGTGAGCTGAGACCCGCCCGGTCGCTGTGACGATTGCCAACCTGAGATGGGGGTAGGCACGGTGGGAGTCGAGGAATACCTGGTGGTAGCCGGCCAATAGCCCAGTCTCGGAGTCACTGATTCGCATGCCGGTACGCTCCTCGATGACGTCGCGGCTGATCTCAGCCATCCGGTGGGCTACTGGGTACTGATAGCGAATGTTGCGCACTGACTCCTCGTCAATTGTGACGTGAAAACGCATCCGGTTGAGCATGAAAGTGAGATGGTGGGTGAACTCGTCTGCAAGCTCGTCCGCGTCGAGATGGATTTGCATGACCTCGGCGATGCGTTCAAAGATGGCGTCGACGAGGCCGGGGGCCTCCTCGTCGGCAGGGAAGAGTTGACGACCCTGTGCACTGTCGGGGGTGCGCATTCCGGCGACCGACATGGCGAGGAAGAGCTCCTCCTCGATTGGGAAGCTGGTTGAAACAAGAACTTCAGCTTCGGCGAGAAGCTCGGAGGCGATCCGGTGAGCGGGTGTGTTACGAAGACGTTGATACTCCTCGGGCATTTCGTCTATTAGGTGGCCGGTGAGAGTTCGATCGAGTAGAACGGTGAGCCAGCGGCGCACATAATGGCGTGATGGCCTGGACAAGTGAGCTTGTTCGGTGATCCGGGCAACGATGGCGACGATATCGTCGTCGATAGGGTACTCGTCGACGAGTTCAGCGGGGTAGAGAGTTAGCTCGGCGAGACGCAGGTCGAGTTCCTCGGCGGCGAGGCTGAAACCCCAGTTGGAACGCCCCTCAATACGTACTCCGAGGGGTTTCAGGGCCTCACGCAATTGGGTGACATCGGCCAGGACAGTTGCCCGGGAGGTGCAGACAATGTCGGCCAGATCGTCTGAGGTCACCGGGTGCTTGGCAGATAGCAAGACTCCGAACTCCCGTGCGCGGCGATGACGTTGGTCGTTGAAGGAATTTGTGGCGCGGACCAGACGACTACGGGCTTGGCTGTATGCGTGAGGGTCGAGAATGTAAAGACGGTAACGGCCGTCGAGAAGGCGTGCGGACGCTGCAGGTGCCAGCATCCTGTTGAGCGCGTTTATGGCGTTGGTGACGGTGCGTGGGTTGACTTGCAGGCGTTCCGCCAGCGCTTCGGCGGAGACTGTCAGCGATGTCTCCAGTTGCCTGAGGATCCACATTTCTCGGTCCATGACTAATCACCTCCTTGTGTGTGACCTCGTTATTGGCACGAAGTTAACACCGCATCTACACCTCGGTCTTGCGGTATTGCTATGGCTTTTTTCTGAGTTTCGGAAAGGCAGTGGTGTGATGAGTCGCTCCCACGCGGTCACGGCCTTGTCAGGCAGAGGACGATCAACGGGGCTGCTTCTGGCCTTTACTCTTCTGACGCGACTTGACAGCATGCCCGTCGGGTTTGACCTTTCTAGAGTTGGCTGGGTCAAGTCAGCTCACCGTAGAAGGCTTGCGATTATCAATAGTTATCAATCCCAAGATTATGTGTATTACGAGGCCCGGATCGGACTGTTTTTCTATTGAGTATTCAGCCCGTCATCTGCCTTGTTCTAGTGAGCTCCTTCAGATGGCCGAACGCGACTGACTAGTCCAGCTCAACCGGTTTATTGTGTGGTGCAAGATATATCGATGTTGGTGCTGGAGTAATCCTTCTCTGATCGGCGTCTTATATGAAGCTGGTGGGTCGAATCGAAATGCATTATCGATGTCAGTGAGATGACCGGATGAGCACCGTTCCTCACTGTGGCTGATAGCTTGCTCGTGCTTTGCTGGTTCGACGACGGCGCTGATCATAAAGGTAAAGGATCTTGTTACGATGCGTGAGCGTGAAATGAACTCCCGCGGGTTCATCAAGAACACCGTCATCAAGACCCTTCACTCTGAGAGGTCGACTGTTTCCAAGATGGCTATGCGAGCCAAAGCGAGCGTTATCCTGTTCGCCTTTTACTGTCGGCAAAGAATTTTCGGAGCACGCTGCTGCTATGCCCGCCATCGTCGAGGATCGGCTTAGAATTACTGCCAAGGCCCACATCGTGATTCGGAATCCATGGTTGCATGGTGTATTTCGTAACGCGTCTTCCCGCATGCAGGCACGGCTGTTGAGGCCTCGAAAATGGTTCTGTATATGGTTATCGCGCGGTAGGTCAAGCTTGTTAAGGCCGCCCTGGGTCGCAATACTGGCTCTGATGAATACATTCCGGTCTGGCATCCTCGTCGTTGATAAACCTTCTGGACCGACCTCCCACCAGGTCGTTGGGCGGGTGCGACGCCTCATGGGTACTCGCAAGGTTGGCCACGCCGGAACTCTCGATCCGATGGCAAGCGGCGTGCTCGTCCTTGGAATTAACCGCGCAACCCGACTGTTGGGCCATCTGGCGCTCCATGACAAGGACTACACCGCCACTATGAGGTTGGGCGTGAGTACTGTCACTGACGACGTCGAGGGGGACGTCACAGTGACCACTGACGCTTCCGCAATCGACGACGCTGCCATTCGCGCTGCAATGTCGCGTCAGACTGGGACGATCCAGCAGGTTCCGGCCGCAGTTAGCGCTATTAAGGTCAATGGCCAGCGGGCCTATGCCAAAGTGCGTGCTGGTGAGGACGTAGTCCTGCAGCCGCGCACTGTCACCGTTTCCCGGTTCGAGGCTATTGCTGTTCGACGTCAGGGTCAGGTTGTTGACGTCGACGTTGAAGTCACGTGCTCATCGGGAACATACGTGCGCGCGCTGGCCCGTGATGTCGGGGCGGATCTGGGGGTTGGAGGCCATCTGACGGCTCTGCGTCGTACTCGCGTTGGCCCTTTTGATCTCGCAGCTGCCTGTGCAGATGTTTTCGCTGATGGAGCTGTCCCTCCGGTCCCCATGACGATGGCTGAGGCCGCTGCGCTTAGTTTTCCGGTTCTTCACGTGACAGCAGACCAAGAGGCGGCGATTCGAGTGGGTCGACGTCTCAATCTCATTGTGCCAGCCGACGTGACTGCAATGATTGCGGAATCTGGTGAATTGTTGGCGCTTTATCGTCCAGATGACGACAAAGACGGTCAGAGCCGAGCAATACGCGTTTTGGTGTGACGATGCTGCTCGGAGCACTGGGGGCAGAGCGCGCCATGATGCGCTGAGGCTGCATGTTTTCGACTGTGGTGGCATCTGCCGCGACGGTCGATACTGCTCCTTCATAAGTATGTATTTCTTGTATTAATGCTAGTGCTTCATGGGCATTAAAATATCAGAATTATAAGTAGCTTAATTTGCGAGAGCTAATATAGAGTGATACCATTGAATAGTTATCTTTTGTTGATGTCGGCCCATTGTTTCGGTGTCCGATGTCACTGTGACGTGAGGCCGTGGTGTCTTTGTGCCGCCCGAGTCATTTACTCAATTGTCCATATGAAAGGTGCCGCACGACGTGGATTTAGTTCGAGCATCCCATTTGTATAAAGTTTTCGGTAAACACGAGCGACAAGTGATCGAAAGACTCAAAGCAGGGGAGGCTCGAGAAGATCTCGCCTCTCTCGGCACGGCAGCCGTCATCGACGTGAGTTTTGAGGTCGCTCGAGGAGAGACCTTCGTTGTCATGGGTCTGTCCGGGTCTGGAAAATCCACCCTCATCAGGATGATTAATGGGCTGTGGTCCCCATCCGAGGGTACCGTCGAGGTTGCCGGCAAAGTCGTTTCCGATATGAATGACGCGCAGTTGCGGGAGTTGCGTCGAGACCATGTCTCGATGGTGTTCCAACACTTCGCGCTCCTTCCTCACCTGACCGTGCGTGAAAATGCTGCATATGGGCTGAAGTTGCAGGGCAAGCTCAATCAGAAGGAACGCCTTGAGAAGGCTAATGAGTGGCTGCATACTGTTGGCTTGAAAGGGTGGGGAGACAAGTATCCTCATCAGCTTTCTGGTGGTATGCAACAGCGAGTTGGTCTGGCTCGTGCACTCGCAGCCGAAACAGACATCCTGCTCATGGACGAGGCATTTTCAGCGCTTGACCCATTAATTCGTCGCGAAATGCAAGATCAGCTCCTCGAGCTACAGGGCACCCTCAATAAGACAATCATCTTCATTACCCATGATCTCAATGAGGCCATGTACCTGGGTGACCACATCGCCGTGATGCGCAATGGCCGTATCGCCCAGATTGGTACTTCTGACGAGATTCTTACACAGCCGGCTGACGATTATGTCGCGGACTTCATTCAGGATGTTGACCGCAGCCGAGTGCTCACGGCATCGGCCGTCATGCGTCCTACTGAGGCCGTTGTGTCTCGGTCGGCAGATCCACGGCGAGTCCGTCGGATCATGGATGAGCATGATTGGTCTGGAGTCTTTGTTGTCGATGAATATCGGCGCCTATTGGGCATGCTCGGCGACCAGGAAGTCATCGAGGCTGCCCGCCGGGGGGATCGCAGTATCGCTGGTGCGGTGGAAGCCGGCGGCATTTTGACCGTTCAGCGTGACACTCCGATATCTGAGCTTTTCGCACCATCAAAGGATGCGCGCGTTCCTCTCGCTGTCGTCGATGAAGGCTTCCACCTTCTTGGAATCATCTCCCGTGTCACTCTGCTTGACTCCATGTCGAGGTCTCAAGATCCTGACGGATCTGTTGTTTCCCTGGAAGAGACTGGGAAGTTACCGGTCATTAAGGATGACGGAGATCCTGTCGGACTTCCCCCGGCTGACCAGACGACGACAACAGCTGCGCCAACATCGACTTCACAGAAGGAGGCCTGATCACGATGGGCTTCAATTTTGCCAATCCTCGAATTCCGCTTGGTAGCTGGATCGAGACCTTCTTTGACTGGTTCCAGAACGCCTTTGACTGGCTCATTACGTTCACTAACGTTGTGATTGGCGGTATGTATCACGGGCTCAGCCTTGTGTTATCCAAACCGTTGTATCTGGTCATGATGGTGGTCTTCGCCGCTATTGGTTGGGCCTGCGCCAACTGGCGGGTCGGGGTGTTTGCGCTCATTGGCTTTTATCTGGTGAGGGCAATGGATCAATGGAACAACACCATGCAAACCCTCGCTCTGGTAGTGGTTGCCGTTATTCTGGCTTTGATTCTGGCGATCCCATTGGGTATTTGGGCAGCCAAGTCGAAGCGATTTTCGGCCATTATCAAACCGATCCTTGATTTCATGCAGACGATGCCTTCACTGGCATACCTCGTCCCGGTCATCGTGCTCTTCGGTATTGGGCAGGTTCCCGGTGCCATTGCCACTATCATTTTCGCCCTTCCGCCGGGAGTGCGGTTCACTGAACTGGGCATCCGCGGAGTCGATACCGAGACTGTTGAGGCTGGCGCTGCATTTGGTGCTAGTCCCCGTCATATCTTGTGGCGCATCCAGATGCCGTTAGCCATGCCGACGGTGATGGCTGGGGTCAACCAAGTCATCATGCTGGCCTTGTCGATGGTTGTGCTCTCGGGCATGGTCGGTGCTGGAGGCCTCGGTGGTGACGTCGTGGCAGCGTTATCCCAGGTTGACATCGGCCTAGGCATGGAGGCCGGTCTGGCGGTGGTCGTCGTAGCGGTATATCTGGATCGCATTACCAGCGGACTAGCGAATCGCACTCCGCTCGCGCGGGCCCAGCGGGCTAATTGAGTAACTAGCACACAAATATGAGGACGTACCGATGAACGTAAGTATGGTTCGACGCAAAGTCATTGCCGCAGCATCCACCCTAGCGATCGGAGCCCTGGCTCTATCCGGATGTGGGGCCACTAACAGCGGTAATGGGGAGCCCGATAACTCCAGCAGTGGGTCTGACAATGTCAACACAAAGTGGGCTAATTGTACGCCGGGTAAGGGGTCGAGGGACACGACTTCTATGAAGGCCGATGGTAAGAAGGATCTCACTATCGGTGCTTTTAACGGCTGGGACGAATCCTTCGCGACTGCCGGAATCATGAAAAACGTCTTGGAGCGTGACGGCTATAAGGTGACGATCAAAGGCTTCGATGCTGGACCCGGCTACGCCGGGCTCGTAGCTGGGGATATTGACCTTCTCACCGATACCTGGCTGCCAATTACCCACGCTGACTATGTCAAGCGCTATGGGGATACAATGGAGAACCTTGGCTGTTGGTATGACAATGCGAAGCTCACCATCGCTGTCAGTAAGAACTCTAAAGCGAAAACTATCGGCGATCTGAAAACGATGGGTGATGAGTATGGAAATACTCTTTATGGTATTGAGGCCGGTGCTGGCCTAACTAAGGTGACCCAGCAGTCGGCGATACCGAAATACGATTTGAGCAACCTCAACTTCAAGATATCGTCGACGCCTGCAATGTTGTCGCAACTGAAAAAGGCCACTGACGCCAACCGTGATATTGCGGTGACATTGTGGCGTCCGCACTGGGCGTACGGCGCGTTTCCGGTCCGGGATCTTAAAGATCCCAAGAAGGCTATGGGTAATGCTGAGGTGATTTACAGCTTCGGCCGTCCGGGATTTGAGCGGGACTTTCCGAAGGCTGCTCAGTTGATGCGCAATATGGCTTTTGATGACAAGACACTTTCTGATCTTGAAGACACCATGTTCTCGGCAGATAAGTACGGTGGCAAGAACCAGGAGAAGGCTGTTACGGAGTGGACAGCGCGCAACGAAGCTTGGGTTGACAAGCTCACGACCGGCAAACTTGGCCAGAAGTGAGGTAGCCATTGTCGCGGGCCGTCCGCAAGAGGCAGCCCGTTCTGCGTGGGGATCTGATGACCCGGCGACGCCATGATGACGACCCTGGGATTCGGTACCGCGTTGTCGACCCGCCTACATGCTGGGTGAGCAGTACGTGCGACAATTCGGGTTCAACGCGCTTCGCACCATAGACTGCCCAACGTGTCTGTTCCCGAGGAATCGTTGACTGTCGTTATCGGAAACTTCGATGGTGTACATAGAGGCCACCAGGCTCTTGTCCAGGAGGCCAAGAGGGTGGATCCAGACGGCTGTGTCGTTGCTGTCACATTCTGGCCACACCCACTGACCGTCCTGGCTCCCGGCCATGCCCCGGCTTTGCTGTGTTCGCTGGAGCGGCGGATCGAGTTGCTTAAAGCTGCCGGTGCCAGCGAAGTGCGCGTAGTCAATTTCACCACCGAGGTCGCTAGTTGGACTCCTGCGGCGTTTGTTGAGCGGGTGCTAGGGCCTTTGCAGCCCAAGCATGTGCTGGTGGGTCAAAACTTCCGCTTCGGACGTCAAGCAGTGGGCACCCCGGATACTCTGGCCGAGATGGGACGCGGTCGCTTTCAGGTGCATGCGATGGATCTCGTGGCTATTTCGGGGGTGACTGTCTCGTCGACTCGGGTGCGCGACGTGGTAGCCGCAGGCAATGTCACCGAGGCGACACAACTTCTAGGCCGACCCTTCGAGGTTGCTGGGGTTGTCGTGATGGGCGACCAGCGCGGACGCGAACTCGGATTCCCAACGGCTAACCTCGTTGTACCCCAGGATCGGGCCGTCCCTTCTGATGGGGTGTACGCCGGGTGGCTGGAGCCCAGCACCGGCCCGGACGCTGGCCGTCGACTTCCATCGGCAATATCGGTTGGTACCAATCCGACATTCGACGGGGTCGAGCGTCGTGTCGAAACCTACGCCATCGGTCGAGACGACCTGGAGCTGTATGGCACCGACGTCACGGTGGCCTTCGCTGAGCGGCTACGCGACCAAATCAAGTTTGACGGGGTCGAGCCACTCATATCTCAGATGAATGACGATGTCGAGGCAGCCAAGCGAGTTTTGCCCTGATGTGGACGTCACTTTCGTCGATCGACCCTTGTCTGGCATAAGAATTTGTCTGGCATAAGAATTCGCGCCGAATAGGGGAGGGCTGATAGCCTTGCCCAGTTGCCGTCAGATCGGCCGCGGCCTTGGAAGAGTCTCCTGCAATCAGAGCGTTGGGGACGCCGCGCAACGGACAGAAAGGGATCTACTGAGATGGATGCTGCCGAGAAGAAGAAGATCATTGACGAGTACGCGACCCATCCTGGCGATACAGGTTCCCCGGACGTTCAGGTCGCTATCCTTACGAAGCGTATCGCCGAACTTACGGAACACCTCAAGGCTCACAAGGGCGATCATCATTCCCGCCGTGGCTTGATGCTCATGGTTGGTCAGCGTCGCCGTCTGCTCAACTACATCGCGAAGAATGATATTGAGCATTACCGTGAGCTGATTGCTCGCTTGGGCCTGCGCCGCTGAGCGTCACAGACCATCTGCAACGGGGCGTCCTTGTGGGCGCTCCGTTTTGCTATGCCTGCTGGTCGGGTTTTACCCACAACCTCGACTCCATCTGTCACCAGCAATTCGTGGTATTGGTCGTTGATGCCGTAGACTCAAAGGCACAATAAGAATCACTGTAACTGTCGACTGCCTCCCCATGGCACATGGGTCCTCGGTAGTGGCCACCGGGAGCGATCCCGGCGGCTTCGATCGAAGACCGGTGTGGTTTATTAAGGGGTGCCTTCTGGAGCGCTCGCGGGCGGCGGTCGGCCCTGCGAAAGGACATCCCTGTGGAGGGACCCGGACTCGAATTCACCGAGGCCATCATCGACAACGGCAAATTTGGCAAGCACGTCGTCCGCTTCGAAGCGGGCTTGCTGGCCCAGCAGGCGGATGGATCCGCCGCCGTCTACCTTGACGGTGACACCATGCTGTTGTCGGCTACCACGGCAGCTAAGACTCCCCGTGACTCCATTGACTTCTTCCCGTTGACGGTTGACGTCGAGGAGCGTATGTATGCAGCCGGTCGTATCCCTGGCTCGTTTTTCCGTCGTGAGGGACGCCCGTCCGAGGGTGCCATCCTTGCGTGCCGCCTTATTGACCGTCCGCTGCGCCCCTCCTTTGTCAAGGGGCTGCGCAACGAGGTTCAGGTTGTCGTCACTGTGATGGCTCTCAACCCGGCTGTCTATTATGACGTCGTCGCCATCAATGCGGCCTCGATGTCCACCCAGCTGGCTGGTCTGCCGTTCTCTGGCCCGATCGGTGGTGTGCGGATGGCTCTCATCGAAGACCAGTGGGTGTGCTTCCCCTCTGTCGACCAGCGCAAGGAGTCGACGTTCGACATGGTCGTCGCTGGCCGCGTTCTCGCCGACGGTGACGTCGCCATCATGATGGTTGAAGCAGAGTCGACCCCCGCCACCTGGGGCCTGGTGCGCGGCGGGCGTACCGCCCCGACAGAAGAGGTCGTCGCTACTGGTCTGGAGGCTGCCAAGCCGTTCATCAAGGTGCTGTGTGACGCTCAGGTTGCGTTGGCTGCCAAGCTTCCCAAGGAGACGTACGACTTCCCGGTCTTCAAGGACTACGAGGATGACGTCTACGCTGCCGTTGAGGAGAAGGCCGCCGACGAACTCTCCCGCATCGAACAGATCGCAGCAAAGCTGGAGCGCCAGGAGGCCGAGTCCGAGCTTAAGACTCGTATTAAGACCGAGCTCGCTGACGCTTTCCCGGAACGCGAGGCTGAAATCTCCGGCGCCTTCAAGGCCGTTATGAAGAAGATCGTTCGCAAGCGCGTTCTTGACGAGGGTGTGCGAATTGACGGTCGTGGGCCTCGCGATATTCGCTCGCTGTCGGCTGAGGTTGGCATCATCCCGCGGGTCCACGGCTCAGCGTTGTTCCAGCGCGGCGAGACCCAGATCCTAGGGGTGTCGACCCTTAACATGCTTGACATGGAGCAGAAGCTCGACACCCTCTCTCCGGAAACCTCACGGCGGTACATGCACAACTACAACATGCCGCCATACTCCACCGGCGAGACTGGCCGTGTTGGCTCCCCGAAGCGCCGCGAGATAGGCCACGGCAACCTTGCTGAGCGGGCCCTCATTCCGGTGCTGCCCAGCCGTGAGGAGTTTCCCTACGCCATCCGCGAGGTCTCTGAGGCCATCGGTTCTAACGGTTCGACCTCTATGGGGTCGGTCTGCGCCTCTACCTTGGCGCTATTCAATGCCGGTGTGCCGCTGCGCGCCCCGGTCGCTGGCATCGCGATGGGTCTCATGAGTGAGACGGACGAGGATGGCACGACAAAGTATTTGGCCCTCACCGACATCCTTGGCGCCGAGGATGCTCTTGGCGACATGGACTTCAAGGTCGCCGGGACGAGTGAGTTCGTGACCGCATTGCAGTTGGACACCAAGCTCGACGGTATTCCTGCTGATGTGCTTGCCGGTGCTCTCAAGCAGGCTAAAGAGGCCCGTACTGCGATCCTTGAGGTCATGAACGATGCCATTGACTCTCCCGACGAGATGGCCCCAACCGCCCCGCGCATCATTACCGTCCACATCCCGGTGGACAAGATCGGTGAGGTCATCGGCCCGAAGGGCAAGATGATTAACCAGATCCAGGATGACACCGGTGCCAATATCTCGATTGAAGACGACGGCACTATCTTCATCGGTGCCGATAATGGTGATTCTGCTGAGTCGGCCCGTTCGATGATTAACGCGATTGCTAACCCTCAGATGCCTGAGGTAGGCGAGCGTTACCTCGGCACGGTCGTCAAGACAACGAGCTTTGGTGCTTTCGTCTCCTTGCTGCCCGGCAAGGACGGTCTGCTGCATATCTCCAAGATGCGGGACCTCAACGACGGTAAGCGTGTCGAGGCCGTTGAGGATGTGTTGTCGGTTGGTCAGAAGATCCAAGTGGAGATCGCTGAGGTCGATGATCGCGGCAAGCTTTCTTTGGTGCTGGCTTCCGATGAGGAGGACGACGACACCGACGAGTGAGTCGTCATCCGGGAGACTGTTACGGGCTGCCTTGGCATTGTGCCGGGGCAGCCCGTTCGTCGTATGCCGAGTGAATCTAGCCCAGCAGCGTCAGCCCTGCTAGGTAGTCTGGGGCAGGTGCCAGGAAAAGGAAGGAAGGTCCAGATGATTAAGGTTGCCGTGTTCGGAGCTAAGGGACGCATGGGGGCTGCGGTCTGTCAGGCTGTCGAGGAGGCCGAGGACACTGAACTTGTCGCGGCTATTGATAGTGGAGATGACCGCTCTGCCGCGTTAGAAGCCGACGTCATCGTTGACTTCACGACCCCCGATGCGGTCATGGACAACCTGTCATGGGCGATCTCTCATGACATCAATACGGTTGTTGGTACAACCGGTTTTGACGATCAGCGGTACCAGACGTTGCGCGACCAGCTCGCCGATCATCGGAGTACAGGCTGTCTAGTCGCCCCGAATTTTTCTATCGGCGCTGTCCTCATGATGCATTTCGCTGAGCAGGCTGCACGGTTCTACGAGTCGGTGGAGATCGTTGAATTACACCATCCCAATAAGGTCGATGCGCCGTCGGGAACTGCGCGCGCCACCGCGACAAAAATTGCTGCTGTACGCGAAGAAGCGGGACTGGGGGAGGTTCCTGACGCGACGAAGAGCCAGCTCGACGGGGCTCGTGGGGCTGTCGTTGATGGGGTTCATGTTCATGGTGTGCGGCTGCGCGGTCTCGTGGCTCACCAGGAGGTGCTGTTCGGGTCTGAAGGCGAAACGCTCACCATCCGTCATGATTCTATGGATCGGGTGTCCTTCATGTCCGGTGTGTTGACGGGGGTTCGCGGAGTCCTTGATCGTCCAGGTCTGACTATCGGTATTGAAGGGCTGCTGGGACTTGAATGAGCATCCTACGTTCTCAGCGACACCAAGTGAGCCGACGCAGGTGCTTCCGCCGAGAACGCGGGCTGGTTCTGGCACCGTGGTGACGGTCGAGGGGGGCCGCCGCTCCCATGGCGTTGTCGCGTGGCTGATAGCCCTCGTTGTTATCGCGTTGCTTGCGGTCGTGGCAGTTATTGTCGATCAGACATTTCAGGCGAGAGCTGAAAGAAATGTAGCGGACGTTATTGCGACATCCGTCGGGGCTGACGCTTCGACGGTTGGGGTGACGATTCACAACCGTCCCTTCCTTGCAGTGTTGGTCACCGACGAGTTGCAGGGGATTGACGTGACCGTCCCGAAGGCGACGGTGGCTCGAGATGACACCACGGTGACTTTTCGCGACGTTAAAGCCCATGCCAGTGGTATCCGCCACGCCCGCCAGAGTTCTCAGACAGTAGCTGAAACGATGTCGGCCACTGGCCGTATTGACTGGCCGGAGCTGTCGAGGTTGGCGGGTGGAAAGATCAGCTATAACGACGACACCGGCGATACTGGTCGGGTGACAATCGTGCGGGAGATGTCAGTATTGGGGGCTCGGGTGGACGTCAGCATCACCGCTGTGCCTGGGGTGGAGGCCACCTCGCGGCGGGTGACACTGAGTAATCCGTCGGCCAGCCTTGATGGCATTCCTATTCCCGATATGTTGCTCAAACCCATCCTGGAAGGAATCACCCAACGATTTACTCTTCCCGATTTGGGAAATCTGCAGTACGACTCCCTGAAAGCGACGCCACAGGGCCTCGAATTCTCGTTGGTCGGTACCGAGGTAAAGCTGTCTGACCTCACGGGACAGTGATCTGCTTCGCGCGAAGAGCGAGGTGAGCCTAAGATGAAGCGTCGTATGCTAGTGCGCGGCCGGTCGGCCGCTCTACACATGTCTTCAGTTCCGCGGAGGTCCCTTTCATGAATGTTGCCGAACAGCTCGTCCAACAACTCCTTGATGCGGGGGTGAGACGGATCTACGGCATCGTCGGTGACTCCCTTAACCCAATCGTTGATGCGGTTCGTAAAACTGGGGGCTCCGCCAAGGGCGGCATCGACTGGGTGCATGTTCGCCACGAAGAGGCTGCGGCGTTCGCAGCCGCTGCGGAGGCGACCTTGACGGGCGAGCTCGCGGTATGTGCGGGTTCGTGCGGACCGGGCAACCTTCACCTCATTAACGGGCTGTTCGATGCTTACCGTTCTCAGGTGCCGGTATTGGCAATCGCATCCCATATTCCTAGCGTCCAGATTGGCATGAGCTATTTCCAGGAGACCCATCCTGACCGTCTCTTCGTGGAGTGTTCCGACTACTGTGAATTAGTTTCTACAGCGGAACAGGCGCCACGTGTCGTCAATTCTGCCATCCGCCATGCTGTTTCTGGCAGTACCGTCTCTGTCATTACCCTTCCGGGTGATATTTCGGATAAAAAGGCTGTTGCTCCCTCGCCGGTCTTTGTTCCGAGCCGTCGGCCGTCTATTGAGCCGAATCCAGAGGACGTCCGCCAGCTTGTCACGTTGCTCAACGACGCGAGGAAGGTTGCCATTTTCGCCGGCGCCGGTGTTGAAGGCGCACACGATGAGGTCCTCGCCCTCGCCGACAAGCTCAAGGCTCCTATTGGCCATTCCCTGCGAGGCAAGGACTTTATTCAGTACGACAATCCCTTCGATGTCGGTATGACCGGCTTGCTGGGTTATGGTGCCGCTGCTGAGGGCATGAATGATGCAGATGTCCTTATCCTGTTAGGGACCGATTTCCCCTATAACCAGTTCCTTCCCGACACCCTTACCGTCCAGGTCGAGAACCGTCCGGAGAAGCTGGGACGTCGTACTGACGTGTCCTTCCCGATTCACGCTGACGCCAAGGCTCTTTGCAACGCTGTCACTCCGTTGCTAAAGCAGCACGATGACAAGTTCCTCAAGGCCACTGTCAAGCGTCATGCCAAGATTATGAAGGCCCCGGTCGGCTCGTACACCCGCAATGTCGAGCACATGAAGCCGATCCACCCCGAATACGTCGCTCACGTTCTCAACGAGGTGGCCGATCGCGATGCCATCTTCACTGCCGATACCGGTATGTGCAATGTGTGGACAGCTCGTTACATCGATCCCCTCGGTACTCGTCGCCTTATCGGATCTTTCCTGCATGGATCGATGGCTAACGCCTTGCCGCATGCCATTGGCGCGCAGGCCTCACACCCAGGACGTCAAGTTATTTCGGTCTCGGGAGACGGCGGTCTCTCCATGCTCCTCGGCGAACTGGTGACCGCTCGTATGCTTAATCTGCCGATCAAGGTGGTCGTCTTCAATAACTCCACCCTCGGCATGGTCAAGCTGGAGATGCTCGTCAACGGGTTGCCCGACTTCGGCACCGACGTTCACGACGTCAACTATGCGGGTGTGGCCAAGGCGATTGGATACCATGCCGAGCGGGTCGATGATCCACGCAACATTCACCGTGCTCTTCGCGATGCGCTGGACTTTGACGGTCCAGCGTTGGTCGAGGTCATCACCGACCCCAACGCCCTGTCCCTTCCACCTGAGATTAAGGGTGAGCAGATGATCGGGTTCGCCACCGCTATGAGCAAGATTGTGCTTAACCGTGGTGCTGGCGAAGCAGTGTCAATGGCCACGTCAAATATGCGCAATATCCCGCGCTTCTGATAAATCATTATATTGTGGGGTCCGTCCGATAAGGATGGGCCCCACCGCCTGTCGAATCAGAAACGGGGGCCAAAGCTGGGATGGCGTCAATACAGACAATGTCTGAGTCGATAGGTAACGGTGCTGCCGCATGAGAATTCTTCTTGTAGTTGACACTCTCCGACCAGGAAACGGCACGACTACGTCGACTCTTCGTTTTTCTCATGCGTTGCGTGCCCAGGGGCACGAGGTTCGGCTTCTCAGCGCTGTGGGGACAGCAAAACCTCATACTGACGGTATCCCGGTGATTGAGGTGCCGAACTTGTATGTGCCGGTTATTTCTTCTCTGGCTGACGTCCAGAATGTTGATCTCGCGCAGCCGGTAAGGGCGGTAATTGGGTCAGCGGTGGCTCATGCAGATGTCGTGCATGTCATCATGCCTTCACCGATGGGTGTCTGCGCAAAGCACGTGGCTGGCCATGCTGGCGTACCAGTGACCGCAGGTTTTCACATTCAACCTGAGAATATTACATACAACCTGCATTTGGCTCGTGCTCGACGATTATCGGACGATGTCTATCGAATTCTATGGCGAGCTTTTTATCACGATGTGGCCCACATTCATGCTCCCAGCGAATTCATCGCCCAACAATTGCGCATTCACGGTTACCGTCAGCACCTTCACGTTATTTCAAACGGTGTGCCACCACAGTTTCGGCCAGGCCCGCTACGCCAGACCTGGACTCTAGATAGCGACGGTCCGGCGACGATTATGACGGTGGGCAGGCTCTCTCCTGAGAAGCGCATTGACGTTCTGATTGACGCGGTGGCTCGTGCCCGTCATCGCGACCGGATTCGCCTTGTGGTTGCTGGTCGTGGACCAGACTATGAGTCACTACAACGACGGGCTCACCGCGCAGGTGTTCATGCAGTTTTTGTCTATCATGACCGGTCTGAGGATCTCATCGCTGAACTGCGAGCAGCTGATCTTTACGTCCATCCCGCCGACGTGGAGATCGAGTCTTTAGCAGCTTTGGAAGCAGCCTCCGTCGGGTTACCGTGCCTCATCGTCGATAGTCCTCTGTCGGCAACGAGCCAATTTTGTCGGGTGGCTGAGCACGGTGTGTGTCCGCCACGTGATCCGCAGGCCATGGCTGCTGAAATCGATTGGTGGTTGGAGCACCCGCTGGAGCGCGAAGCTGCCGGGAAAGCTCAAGCTCATTGTCGTCAGGAGTACGCCCTGGATCGTTCTGCGCGGATGTTGGCTGCGATGTTTGACGCCGCGGTTGTGGAGCCGGTTGGATGAGGAAGATTCGGCGTGCCGCTTACGTGGCGATTATTGGCCCGGCGGCGGTTGCTCTTACTGGGTTTACCTTCGCCTTTCGCAGGAGGGGACGTCACCATCTCGCCCCAGGGACGATCATCGTCAGCAACCATGTCCATGATTTCGATTGTTTGGCCTTGGTGCGAGTGTTCTGGCCAGTGGGCTTGAGGTTCAATTCTCAGCCGTCAAACTTCGACATTCCGGTAGCAGGGCTTATTTTGCGGGCTTTCGGCACTATTGAGGTTGATCCTAGCGATGTGCGTGGGTTTTTCTCGAGCAATGCTGAGGCGCTGGCTGACGGAGACTGCGTCGTCATCTATCCGGAGGGTGACATTAGTCATTATGAGACGTCAGTTAGCACCTTTCGTCCCGGGGCTTTTGCCTTGGCGGTGCGTACAGGAGCTCCCATTGTTCCGGTCGCTCTGGTGCGGTCGGGGCGCATGGTGGGTGTGAGATGGCGTCGCCCTCAGCTGGAGGCGAGAGTGGGTTCGCCTATGTATCCCGACCCGGCACTGCCCTCTCGTCAGGCCCGGGAAGAGTTGCGACAGCGAGCTGAACGATTTGTCTCTAGGGCCCTTGACGACGCCGCTCGAATGAGCGAATCTGTCGCAGGCTCTCGGTAGGCTATTCGCCGTGGCTAAGACTGGACTGACGACACCCCCAGACCTTCAACCGGACGTATTGCGCATCATCCCGCTCGGAGGATTGGGGGATGTCGGGCGCAACATGTCGTGCTACGAGATCAATGGGGAGATCCTCCTTATTGACTGCGGGGTGCTTTTTCCAGAGGATGACCATCCCGGTGTCGACCTGTTGCTGCCTGGCCTGGATTACCTCGACGATGAAAAATTGTCCAGGGTGAGGGCTCTGGTGCTTACTCATGGCCACGAGGATCACATTGGCGCGGTGCCATACTTGCTCAAGCGTCGCCCCGATATTACAATTTACGGATCTAGGCTGACCCTGGCCCTTGTCGAAGCCAAATTGCGCGAGCATCGCATCAAGAGTTACCAGCTCAATGTTGTTCACGAAGGTGATGTCGCCGAGGTTGGCGAGCAGTTTGACTTGGAGTTTGTTGCCGTCAACCACTCCATTCCTGATGCGTTGGCAGTGTGTGTGCGTACCGATGCCGGAACTCTCATCAATACCGGCGACTTCAAAATGGACCAGTTGCCGCTAGATGGGCGAATCACTGACCTGCGCGCTTTTGCACGGCTCGGTGAGGAAGGGGTCGATCTCCTTATGGTCGACTCGACGAATGCCGAGGTGCCGGGGTTTGTGAAGTCTGAGACGGAGATCGAACCGGCTATTGAGAGGGTGTTCGAAAAGGCGAATAAAAAACTTATTGTCGCCTGCTTTGCCTCCCATGTGCATCGTGTCCAGCAAGTACTCAATATGGCGGTTCGCCACAACCGCAAGGTCTGCTACGTAGGCCGTTCAATGGTTCGCAATATGGCTGTTGCCCAGGATCTGGGTTACCTCGACGTTCCGGACAATACCGTCATCGAGTTGCGAGATTTGGACCACTATCGGGATAACGAGGTCGTCATTATCTCGACTGGGTCTCAGGGGGAGCCGTTATCGGCGCTAGCGAGGATCGCTAACCGGGAGCACCGGGATATTGAGGTCGGTGAGGGAGACACTGTCTTGCTGGCGTCCTCTCTCATCCCCGGCAATGAGAATGCCGTTTACCGGGTGATCAACGGGTTGACGAAACTTGGCGCCACCGTGGTGCATAAGGGCAATGCGTTGGTCCACGTTTCGGGTCACGCTGCAGCTGGAGAGCTGCTGTACGTATACAACATCGTGCGCCCCCGTGCTGTTATGCCAATTCATGGCGAGGTGCGTCACCTCGTTGCCAACGCTAGTTTGGCCAAAGCCACCGGTGTCGATGAGAAGAATGTCGTGCTTGTCGAAGATGGCGGAGTCATCGATCTTGTCGACGGAGTGCCGCAAGTTGTCGGCAAGGTCGATGCCTCCTACATCCTCGTTGACGGATCAGGGGTGGGAGAGCTCACCGAGGATACCCTCACTGATCGCCGCATCCTTGGTGAGGAGGGATTCTTATCGGTTGTTACTGCGGTCGATACCCGCTCGGCTTCTGTGGTGTCTCGCCCGGCGATTCAAGCCCGTGGTTTCGCAGAAGACGACTCGGTCTTCGAGGGCATTACCGATCAAATCGTCGCTGAACTCGAAAAAGCCATGGAATCAGGTATGGACGACACCCACCGATTGCAACAAGTGGTCCGTCGAACCATTGGCCGGTGGGTGGCGCGGTCGCTGAAGCGTCGACCTATGATCGTGCCTGTCGTCGTCAAGATCTGAGGGCTGTCGAGTCGGTGTGCTGACGATTTGGGTTCTGGTGGGTTGAACGTATAGGCTTGTCCAGTTCCCGAAGGAACCCCCGAACCCAACGATTGCGTCGGGTGCGTCTTGCGCCCGGCCCTGAACAGGAGATCTCCCAGTGGCTGCTGTGTGTGACATCTGCGCCAAGCGCCCCGGTTTCGGACACAACGTCCCCTGGTCGAAGAAGAAGACCAATCGCCGGTGGAGCCCGAATATTCAGCGCGTCCGTGTCGTCGAGAACGGCACGCATAAGCGCATGAATGTGTGCACGTCGTGTCTCAAGGCTGGTCGAGTCAGCCGCTGAGCACTGCGTTCGACGCGAGAACCCGCCGAGAGGCGGGTTCTTTGTCGTTACTGGTCGATACGGTGGCGACGTGAATGCAGTAACTCGGTGGCATACCCGCACTCAGCAGGAGCTTCATCGTCCGTTAGCAGAGGCTGTCGGAGCCAAGACGGCCAAGGCCTTCTCTGTACTGCATATTGACACGGTGGGTGAGGCCCTAGGCCACCTTCCGCGTCGCTACCTTACTGGTACGGAAACGACAGATCTGTCCCACCTCGTCGTTGACACGGAAGTCGCTTTGGTAGCTGACGTCGTCGGTGTCGATGTTTACACCAATAAGACTGTTACTGGCCGGGAGAGACGCCCACGCCAGCGTCTGGAAGTCATGCTTTCTGACGGGACGGCCCGTCTTCCGGTGACTTTTTTTGGCAAGCCTCATGTAGTGGCCTATTGGCAACGCATTTTTTCTGCCCACACTCACGGCATCTTTGTCGGCAAGGTGGGCGAGTTTCGCGGAAACCCACAGCTCGTCCATCCCGATTTCGTCATGATCGACCGTAACGGCAAGGTCGTCGCGGGTCGAGAAGAGGGCAAGGTCATGGCTGCCCAAGTGCAGCGTCACGGCTTGCTCGGTCTTTACCCCCAGACATCGAAGTTGCGTACCTGGGAAATCGCGTCTGTCGAGTCGATGTTGCTCGATTCCACCCCCGAACTTGAGGACACTCTGCCGGAATGGTTACGTCATGAAGCTGATCTACCGAGTTTATGGGAGGCTTACCACGCCATCCATCACCCGCACTCGGTGGAGGAGGCGGGTCGCGGTGCCGAGCGGCTTGTCTGGGAGGAGGCGATTGCTACCCAGGTGACGATGGCAGTGCGGCGCCGCAGCGTAGACCGTCATGACGCCCCGGTGTGCTCACGTCGCGAGGACGGCTTGCTGGCCGCCTTTGAGGATCGCTTGCCCTTTATCCCGACATCTGGCCAGCAAGAGGTCAGTAAGACAATCGACGCTGACCTTTCGTCAGATCGTCCCATGCACCGGCTGCTGCAAGGAGAAGTTGGTTCTGGGAAAACTTTCGTCGCGTTGCGAGCGATGTTGCAAGTTGTCGACGCCGGGCATCAGGCTGTCCTGCTGGCACCAACCGAGGTCCTTGCCCAGCAGCATTACCGAACTATCACCTCGATGCTGGGCGAATTGGCGAACGGTGGAGGATTGGACGCCCCAGAGATCTCTACCGGCGTGACACTGCTGACAGGGTCGATGAATGCTGCCGGCACCCGGGCAGCGCTAGCCGATATTGCTTCGGGAGCCGCTGGAATCATCGTCGGCACTCATGCGCTGTTGTCGGGCAGAGTGATCTACAACGACATTGGGTTAGTCGTCGTTGATGAGCAGCACCGCTTCGGCGTTGAGCAACGCAGCGTTCTTGCCACCGGCGACGGCGCTCGTCCTCACGAGCTCGTCCTTACTGCGACCCCGATTCCACGCACGGTTGCGATGACGGTCTTCGGTGATCTTGAGGTTTCTAGCCTGAGAGAGTTACCGACCGGGCGCGCGGACATCCAGACCACGGTCGTCGATCTGCCTGTCCATGGGCCCTGGCTCACCCGGGCTTGGCAGCGAATCCGCGAGGAATGTGATGCCGGACATCAGGTGTTTGTGGTGTGCCCCCGCATCAGTTCCGATGACGCTGATGACGTCGAAGGAGGCCGCCCTCCCACAGCTGCCGTCGAAGAGCTTGCTCCCCAGCTAGCGACCGGATCTCTGGCCGGATTGAGGGTTGAGGCATTGCACTCCCGGCTGGATCCGTCTGAAAAAGACCTTGTCATGGACAGGTTCATCAGGGGTGAGTCTCAAGTCCTCATCTCTACAACAGTGATCGAGGTCGGTGTAGACGTCCCCAATGCCACCATGATGGTCATCATGGACGCTGATCGATTCGGCGTCTCTCAGCTGCACCAGCTGCGTGGTCGGATTGGTCGGGGCAACCTTCCAGGGCTCTGCCTTCTTGTCACGACCGCACCCCCCGGATCGGCGGCACGCGAGCGCCTGGACGCCGTGGCGTCATCCCGCAATGGATTTGAGCTGGCCGAACTCGACCTTGCTCAACGTCACGAAGGCAACGTGCTGGGATCTTCCCAATCCGGGTACTCGTCTCCATTGCGGCTGTTGAGGGTACTGGACCACGCCGAGATTGTTACGGCATCGAAAGACCTGGCGGAACGGTGGGTGAGTGAAACCCCCGACGATCCGAGGCTCCTTGACATCGTGACCGCTACGGAAATGCTCGCTGAAGGCGACCTCATGGAACAAGGTTGAGTTGACGTGTGACGCCTGGTTGGGCACATATACCGGCCGGCAGATATGGCGAAGGCCCGAACCGCGTCAGCGATCCGGGCCTCTCGTGTCAGTTATTTTTCGGTTCGGGTCCGAAGGCGAAAGTGCGCCCGGTGATCTGCTCGCACGTTACGCGGACGTAGTTGCGCTTAACAGTTGGCACCCAGGGCAGTAGCGGCATCTTGGCACACAACGCAAGCTCGGCGTCGTCGGTAATAACTTCGGCTTTGCCACGGAGAACGACTGACCAGCCGGTTTCCTCGCTCCAGCCATCCGCTTCGAAAGCGACTCGATTATTCGTGACAATGTCCTCTAACTTGCTACCGGCTGCAGTGCGGAAAACAATGCTCTGTCCGTCAACGACGTAGTTGACGGGGAATACCTCTGGCTGGTCATTAACACTGGTGGCCAGGCGACCAACCTCGGCGGTGTCCAGGTAACCCCAGCAGCTATCCTCCGGGACCTCGGTGATCGGGTTCTCGTCATTGATCATGGGCCTATTCTTCCTGAACGCGGCGCACTTCGGGAACCGACTGGCACAAAATTGCTGAGGTTGCCGATGCAAGGACGCCAGATGGCCATATTTCCTGCGGCCACGCTCGTCAGAAACTCACGAGCGCGAGGAAGATTGGCTAGGACCGCTAGCCTGGTGTTGTGAGCAGGATTATCGCGGGGCGTGCCGGTGGACAGCGTCTGGCCACCCCGTCAGGGAGACTGACACGTCCGACGACCGACCGGGTACGCGAGGCGGTGTTTTCCGCCCTGGCGGCATGGAATGGGACCACGAATGAAGCCCCTGAGGACCACCTGGCCGGTCAAGCATTCTGCGACCTGTTTGCTGGATCAGGTGCGGTAGCCTTAGAGGCTGCCAGTCGGGGTGCCGGGACGGTCGTTGCCGTCGATCGCGACCGCTATGCATGCAACGTCATGAAAGACAATTCGCGGACAACCCGGTTAAGAATCCAGGTGTCATCTCAGACCGTGATGTCATTTCTCGCGGCCACTCAACACATATTTGACATCGTTTGGTTTGATCCCCCCTATGACCTTGCCGACGACGACATGGATGGCCTTATCGCGATGGCCAGTGAGAGGGCTCTCGCACACAACGGCCTGCTCGTGGTCGAGAGGTCGCGGCGTAGTCGCGCGCCCCGCTTTCCAGACGGATACGAGTCGTGGAATTCCCGCTACGGTGAGACGGTTGTCTATTACGCCCAACATACCCGTGAGCCCATGGAGTAGTAGTGAAAGCAGTGTTCTCAGGATCGTTCGACCCCATCACACTCGGCCATGTTGACATCGTGACCCGAGCCGCTGAGCTCGTCGACGAGGTTGTCGTCGGAGTCGCCGTGAACTCGGCAAAGAACGGCATCTTCTCTATGGATGAGCGAGTGACTTTCGTCAAGGATGCCGTTTCCGATATCCCGGGAGTCGAGGTGGCTCTCGTTGACGGCCTGTTGGTCGATTTTTGCACTGACATGGGCGCTGATGCCATTATTCGCGGGCTGCGGTTTGGTGGAGACTTTGACTATGAACTCCAGATGGCCCACCTCAATAAGGCCATGAGTGGCATTGAAACCATCTTGTTGCCTGCCGGCCGCGAATTCGGCACTATTAGCTCGTCCATGATTCGATCTGCTGCCTGTAATGGCGGCAATGTGTCCGAATTTGTGCCGGCAATGGTTGATGCTGCTCTCCGCGAGAGGTTCCTCCGGAGTTGAGGAGGCCGTTGCGTCGATCGTTGCACCCGTATTCTGCTTTGACGCCCTTTCGCAAGATCAATCTCAGACTCGCTGGAGTCTTGGGGCTGTTCCGGTGTGCTCAGCCTGATCGACCCATTGAGCAAAGAGATCGCCCATCGGGGAGCATACTGAGCGGCCTTCGCCCGTCTCCCAGCTTGCACTGAATGTCAACTCGTCAGATTGGTGTTGAGGCTGAGCGGCGTGCAGGTCGGGTATCACCTGCGCCAAGGCATGTGCCTCCGGCTTAGGTGTGCCGTCAGTCGTGAACAGACCTAACGAGTACTCCAGCTCCGGAAAATCGAGCAGGTCACGGGAAACGTCGTGAGAGCACCACCAGGTCACAGCCTCCAGGCCCGGTGTCGAAGCTAGTGATGCCATGGTTGTTGTCATAAACTCGGCCGCCTCAGCATCGCAAACATGGGTTCGAGGAGCCCCAACCTCCTGTAGCCACAGTGGACGCTGCGGGTCCGGGCTCCACGCTCGAGCCAACTCCAGTAAGTAGCGTGGGAACCACGTGAGGGCAGAATGTCCATTCCCGAACCGGGGTCCTACTTGGGAAAACACCCAGGAGTGGACGGTTGTAGCAGACCCCTGGATCACGGCGTGGCGTGGGATAAATGGATGATCATCAACGAACCATAGGTCATCGTCGAACCCGAACCAGAACCGCCCTTCAGGCCATTGTTCGGTCATAGCATCCTGCATCGTCTGCAACCAGGTCTGGGCCTCGTCGATGGTGCATGCGCTGCGCGTCGGGTGTACATGTCCTGGTGCCAACGCAGCGTACTGCGGGAATTCATTTCCAACGGTTATTCCTGTGACATTCGGTTCTTCGCGTAATCGCTGTGCGAGCTGACCGATAAGGTCACGTTGTCCAGATTTCACGAGCGGATCGGTAAAGAGATTCGACTCGTGCCACGTGATTACCCACGCTGGTAAGAAGTCGTAGCTCGATAGATGCCCGTTGAGGGCGTCCACGGTGACATCAAGGTCGAACTCTCCGGCAGCTCGTACAACCGAGGTGACATCATCGAGAGCTCGTGGGCGGACGAGCCCGCGATTGGGTTGCAACAACGGCCACAGTGGGAACAGACGCACATGGTCGAGGCCAAGCTGGGCAATGACTTCAAAGTCACGGCGGATTGCATCGAGGTCAAGATCAAGCCAGCTATGGAACCACCCTTGGGAGGGAGCGTAATTGACGCCAACCTTCATCGGATACGTCCCAACCTGAGGGTTGCGACCTGGAACGGGCGTAATGACAGGCCGATGGTGCCATGAGCAAGGCCGTTGGTGATAGCAGAGGGGGCTACCTGGGCGCGGGGGTTGCCGTCGAGAGGGTCTTCGAGTAGATCGACCTCGACAGCAGACGTGGCGTCAAATCCCAAGATCATCGTGGTGTGAATATGGTGGCCATAGGGTTCATAGAGCCGGACGATGACATCACCAGAACCGTCCTCAGCAAGCTTGATGGCCTCGACGACAACTCCCTCGACGGTTAGCAACGGTTCGACCGGGGAACCGTGACGACGCCGCACGCACAGATTGGCAGCGTATCCGTCGCGGATAGCGTCGGTGAGATCAGCGCCGACATGCAACGTGTGAAAGAAGTCGTGTTCGCCCTCGTCAGCGCGTGGATCAGGGAAACGTGCCCCCTTGAGGAGAGATGCGTGAGCAACCGACCAGGTACCGCCGTTGTCTTTGGGATGACGCGACACATTCCATCCGTACGTGCCGGAGTTGGCGATAGCAACGCCAAAACCGGGCTCGGACAGGTACACCCACCGGTGCGCATGGACCTCAAAGCGGAAAGCATCCCACGACGTGTTGGTGTGAGTGGGACGCGTGATGTGACCCATCTCGATCTCGTAGTCGGCGTGATCTGTGTGGACGTCGACCGGCCATGCGAGCTTCAGGAGGCTGTCACGCTCGTGCCAGTCGACGTGAGTGCGTACCTTGACGCGCGGATCTCCTGGATTAATAGTCAACGATTGGGTCGCGCTGGAGTGACCAAAAACTCTCGTCACGCTGATGGTGACCGACTCGCCAGTGCGCGTCATGGTGGCCTGGCCGTCATCGAGGTCGGTAACGGTGTTGGCGTAAAAAGGATCGATGTCCCAGGCGTCCCACATATTCGGGAAATCCGGGTGCATCTGGAGTAGGTTGCCACGCTGACCCGCCGGTATAGCGTCGCGACCACTAGCGGCATCGACGAGGTGCGTGATGAGCCCGTGCGCGTCGACAGTCATGCGTAGTAGGCCATTACCGACGATGAACCCGGTGTCGATTTTTTCGGCATAGACCTTGTCTGAGATAGATGGAGCCTTGCCAGCGCCCATAGTGACTGTAGAAGCCCACGGGCGGGTCATTGGAGCGCAGTCAAAGACGACCTCCTCATCCCCGCTTCCGGCCAGTAACTCCTGGGCATCATGAATGAGTTCAGTTAGTTCGTCGGAGATGCAGCGGTGATCTGCGACGACTTCGCGGTACACCCACGCGATGGCTGATCCGGGCAAAATGTCGTGGAATTGGTACAGGCATATCGTCCGCCATATGTCCGCGAGGCGCTCACCGGGATAATCCATGAGTCCTCGTACGGCAGCGGTGGCGCACCACAACTCGGCCTCCCGAAGCAGGTGCTCGTTACGGCGATTTCCCTTTTTGACCTCATACTGGCTGGTGAAAGTGCCGCGGTGCAGTTCGAGGTAGAGCTCTCCGACCCACGTACCAGGGTCTTCATGCTCGGATTCGGCTCGAGCGAAGAAGGTAGCTGGGGGCTCGATAGCAAGCTTTGGGGATCCGTCAAGATCAGCAATTCTGCGCGCTTGAGCGAGCATTTCGCGAGTGGGACCGCCACCGCCATCACCGTAGCCAAAGGGCACCAAGGAAGAATTAGCGCGACCCTTGTCTTGGAAGTTGGCGCGGGCATGCTCAAGGTCGTGAGCCGACAAGTCGGAACCGTACGTATCTGCGGGCGGGAAATGAGTAAAGATGCGGGTTCCGTCGATTCCTTCCCACCAGAACGAATGATGGGGAAATTTATCAACTTGATTCCAGGAAATCTTTTGGGTCAAAAACCAGCGGGCACCTGCCAATTTTGCTAACTGGGGGAGTGCGCCAGAATAGCCAAAAGAGTCAGGTAGCCACACTTCGGGGCAATGGTGGCCAAACTTCGTCATGAAATAACGCTGCCCGTACAACAGCTGACGACACATTGACTCGCCGCCGGGGAGATTGGCGTCAGATTCCACCCACATACCGCCCACTGGGATGATGCGGCCTTCCTTGACAGCTTTCTGTAATCTCGCGAAGAGGTCAGGATGATCGGCTTCGAGCCACGCCGAATGCTGGGCGGCCGGGAAAGCGAAGATGTGGGTGGGATCATCGTCGATGAGGTTGAGCTGGTTGGAGATAGTTCGGGCAACCTTGCGTCGCGTCTCGCGCAGGGGCCACAGCCACGCGGAGTCGATGTGAGCATGGCCGATGGCGGTCATCGTCTGAGCCGACTCGTGTGCGCGTCGAGCCAAGGCAGGAGCTAACCCGCTGCGAGCCTGCGATGCGGTGGAGGCTACATGAGATAGGTCGAGACGGTCCATAGCGCGATCCAAAGCGCGACGGATCTCCCAACGACGCTCAGAGTCCTCGGGTAACTGGGCTGCCAATCCCGACAAGGCGACGACATCGGCAATGAGTTCGCGCACCTCGTCATGGACGACGACGAGGTCAGCTTGTTTGAGGGTGTAATACGCCTCAGTGGAGGCGGTGAGCTTGTCCCCGTCTTCGGTGGGCTGGAAGGGTGGTTGGGCTAGCAAGATGGGGTTCGAGGCAGCTTCGATGTAGATGTCGATATGGCCCTCGTCGTCAGTCTCGACGGGAATCCAGGTATTGCGCGGGTTGAGGGCCTTGATGACGGAACCGTCGGGACGCACCACCATTCCCTCGGATTGGAATCCGGGGGAATCCCACACCCCACCGAGATCAACGATCATCTCAAGGTGGTCGTCTCGATGCTCAGGCGGTACGGTCGCGGTGACATGAAACCACGTCGTTCCCCATGGTGGCCCCCACGCGTCACCGACGTGGAAGGGCTCATAGGTCAGGGCTACGCCGTCATTAATCGAGATAGGTTCACCCTGACCGAGGACGCCAGGCCGACTGTTTGATCCCCTGACGCTGTCGGTAACGGGAGACCACTCAACGTTGAGGGGACAGATCGTGGTGGTTTCGGCGGGGCGAATCTTCTCAGCGAGATGGCGGTGCACCCTGCCATCAAGAATGGGGGCGTGATCATGCATGAGAGTCCCTGACGGTTGCAGCATTGACAACGGATAGCTTCGGAGTGAAGTCTAGTGACTAATACGGTTTAGTCAACCTCGTTGCCTAGCAGCTGGTCAAGCGGTCTTCAACGGTGAATTCCGCGGTGACTCGGTGCTTGCGCGTTGAGGAGGATCGCGGCGAGGTCCATGTGTGATCGCTAGCTGAAGCGTTTTACCCATTACTGCAGATAGCCCTACAATGATGCCGCGCGGGTCGAGGAGCCTCAGGCGACGGCACGTCTAGGCCCCGTCCGATACAGCATTCATGCTTCGGGAAGGACCGTGGCCTCATGGATAGGACGACGATCAAGGACATTGCCAGGGTTGCCGGGGTGTCACCGGGGGCAGTGTCATTTGCTCTCAACGACAAGCCGGGCGTCTCTGAAGCTACGAGAGCGCGCATTAAGACGGTTGCCAAGGATTTGGGTTGGCGTCCCAATGTGGCCGCGAGGGCGTTATCTGCCAATCGGGCGGGAGCGGTGGGGCTCGTCATTGCGCGCGATGATCGCAGCTTCGCTGGTGAAGGGTTCTTCCTTCATCTCATCGCGGGTATGGAGGAGGTTCTCACTCCGGCGCGCGTTGCTCTGGTGTTGCAGTTGGTCGCATCCCGCGAGGAGGAGTGCGAGGTCCATCGTCAATGGTGGGCGCAGCGTCGAGTTGACGGAGTGGTCCTCGTCGATCCGGCACATCATGACCCGCGGTGGCCGCTTATGGCCGAGATCACCATGCCATGCACGGTTGTTGGGGCTATGAATGACACACCACTGCCTGGTGTCCATATTGATGATGCGGCTGCTGCAGGAAGCATCGTGACTCACTTGGTTGACCGAGGTCATCGTCGCATTGCTCATATCGGTGGTGACCCCACTCTCGAGCACAGTATGGTTCGGCGACAGGCATTCGCTCGGCAGGCCGACAGACTAGGAGCAGTCGTCATCGAGGCTGCCGCAACGGAATACTCCGAGCAGTCCGGGTTGCGTGAGACCAGTGCGCTGCTAGAGACCGAGGATCGTCCTACCGCGATTGTCTATGACAACGAGGTACTGACGCTTGGCGGTTTGGCTGCTGTTGCCGAGCATGGCCTACACGTCCCTACTGACGTTTCGGTGGTGTCCTTCGAGGATTCCCCGGCCTGCCGGGTGATGTCGCCGGGAATTACCGCTTTGCGACGAGATCCGTCAGTTCTGGGACGCGACGCCGTCACGATGCTGATGGACATTATCGACGGTGACGAGGTTGACGACATCACTGAGCAACCACCCGAGCTCGTCGTTCGAGGATCTACTGGCCAGGCGCGGTAAGAGACCGGCAACAGCTGACGTCAGCCCTTGACTCCACCGCCTTCGACACCGCGGAAGAACACCTTCTGCATGGACGCGAAGACGATGATGATAGGGATGAGGGCGATGATTGTGCCTGCTGCGACCTCGCGCGGATCGGTAGACATCGTCGAGCTGAGATATTGCATACCGACCGTCAGTGTGTATTTGTCTGGATCGTTGAGGACAACGAGTGGCCACAGGAAATCGTCCCAGGCCCCGATAAAAGAGAACACCGCGACTACCGATGCCATTCCCTTGATATTGGGCCACACAATATGACGAATCTTCGACCATGTGTTCGCGCCATCAACGGTTGCCGCATCCAATACTGACGCCGGGACGGCTCGACAGGCGGTCGCCATGAGCAAGACATTGATAGCGCCAACGACACCTGGAATGGCTACGCCTGCGAGCGTGTTCGCAAGACCCATTCCTTTAATAACGAGATACTGGCTCGTTAACGTCACCTCGCCCGGCAATAGGAGGACTGACAATAGGATGCCCATGACGACCTTCTTGCCGCGGAACTTCATGCAGGTCAGTGCGTAGCCAGCCAAGGAAGCCAGCACAACGTTACCAACGACGCAGACTGCTGCAACGATGACTGAATGCCAGGCGTACCGGAAGATCGGCACCACGTGGGCAACACGTCGATATGCGTCAATACTGAATTCCTGGGGAACGAGGTGGGGTGGAAAAGAATAGATGTTTTCAGTGACCCCTTTAAGAGAGGTCGAGAGCTGCCATAGGAAGGGCCCGATTGAAATGATGACGACGACGACCAAGAGAAGGTAACGTCCAATGAGTCCGGCGAGTGTGGGGCGAGTTGGGTCAAAAGCGCGTCGGCTACGCCATGGCTTCTGCTTGTGGGGGCTGGTTGCGTTCTCAGCACTCATGCCATCGTCTCCTTCGTAGCGTTCTGGAAAGCGACGGCCCTGCGGGCACGTCCTCCTCGCTTGGTTCGACGCCCCGATCGGAGATCTTTGTTGTTAGCCCAACCAATGACAGTCAATGGAATGAGGGTAAGGAAGAACAACACGACTGACAGGGCAGAGGCATATCCGAGTTGCCCAGACAAACCGGTTCCAACCTGTTTAATGACCATAACCAAGCTGGAATCCTCGCCGCCGGGGCCACCTGTGCCGTTGGTGAGGACGTACAATTCGGAAAAGATCCTCATGCCGGATACCGCGATAAGGGCAATGATGAGGATCATTGCGGGCCGGATGCCGGGTATGGTGACATTGCGGAATCGCTGGAAAGTGCCCGCACCGTCTAGGGCAGCGGCCTCGTGTAGGTCGTGGTCAACATTTCCGAGCGCCGCGAGATAGACAATCATGTAGTAGCCGAGGCCTTTCCAGACTGTCAGCAGAATCGCACAACCGAGCAACTTCCAGCGATCGACGAGAAAGGGAATGGGGCTACTCGTTATGCCCATCCATTGCAAGGATTGATTAATGAGACCACGAGAGTCAAACATCCAGCTCCAGATGAGGGCGACGACGACAACCGATGCGATGACGGGGAAATATGCCACCGTGCGGAAGAATGAGATACCTGGAATCTTCTTTTCAACCAGTAAAGCCAGCAGCAACGGCAGGATAGTCAATAGTGGGATGCAGATGATGACGTAGATGAATGTCGTCACCATGGCACTCCAGAACATGTCGTCGTGCCATAGTTCGACGTAATTCGTGAAACCGATGAACTCCCCGCCGACGAGGGGTCGAGTGTTTGTGAAGGACAGGATGATTGTGTTGATGAAGGGGTAGAGGGCGAACACGATGGTCCACACGACTGCCGGAGCCACCAACAACCACGGTGTGTACCAGCGGTGGGAGTTCATGGAGCGCAATCCTTAGGCGGTGTCGACAACGGTTCTGCTGGCTCCGCAGTACTGCGGAGCCAGCAGGTGGATCACTTAGCAACGTGATCGTTGCAGTACTTGACGGCCTTATCGAGTGCGTCCTTAGCAGAGACGTCGCCTCGCATTGCCGATGAAATCTGTTGGCCAACATAGGTCTTCATAGCGTCGGTATAGGCCATAGGTTCACCGATCTTGGCCGTTTTCATCTCGTCGGCAAGGGCCTCTGCGGCTTCCTTCATCTGCGGGTCGGAGATGACGGAGGTGAAGGAAGCTGGGTTCTCATTGGCTTCTTGGGTTCCAGGCAGGAAGCCCTGCGCCAGTTTGACGAAATCGACCTGGTTGGCGTTATTGGTGACATATTGGGCAAATGCAAGAGCCAAATTGGGGTTCTTCGATTCTGCGGAGACGCAAATACCTTGCACGAATAGTGGCGGGACGCCTATACGCTTCGTCATAGCGACATGGGGAAGGAGCTTCGGAGCATCTTTCTTAAGGTCGACAGGGAAGGACGCCGAGCCAGTGGTCCATGCAACCTTTCCTTGGATGAACAGTTTCGAGTTGCCGAGGTAATTGTTCTGCAACACTTCCGGGGGCATAGCCTTCTTGGCGTAAAGCTCGACGTACTTCTGGATGATCCCGACGGCTTTGTCAGTGTTGAAAGTGAATTTGCCGTCTTTATAAACCTCGACGCCCTGAGCAGCAAGATCGCCGAGGGCCGGCGCGGTGGAAATGAGAGGCATCGTTCCATGGGACTTCTCGGCCATCGTGATCGCTTGGTCGTAGAGCTCATCGAGCGTGTTCGGCAGCTTCTTGGGATCGAGGCCATACTTCTCGAAGGCCTCGGTATTCCACCAGTTGAGGTCAGTCCCTAAGTACCACGGATAGCCGTAGACGCCGTCGTCACCGTCGAAGGTGTAGGCGTCAATGCCGCCTTTGGTGTAGGTGGCGATGGCAGCGCTGTCAGCTTTCTTGAGGTCCATAACCTTGTGAGCTTTGCGGAGCTGCCACGCGAAATTCGGCGGAATGTTGACGACGTCAGGAAGCTGTCCGGCGGTGGCTTGCTGTTGGACTTTCTCCTCGTAGCCTTCGCCTGGCTGGTCAACCCACTTGATGGTGGTCCCGGGATGCTCTTTCTCGAATGATGCGACAAGCTTCTTGAAGTAGGGTGTGAACTTCTCATTCTTGAGGGACCACGTTTGGAACTGGATCGTGCCCTCGAGCTTGGCGGATGGGTCAACAGATGCCTGGCCCGACGGCTTGTCGTCCGAGCCACTCATGCCACATGCGCTCGCAGCGAGCACTGTCGCGAGTGCGGCTGTGCCGCCAAGTAGCTGACGTCGACCGATGGTGACGTTTCCCATGATCTTGCTTCTTCCTTAGGTGGGTCCCGTGCAGGTTCCGGGCCACCATTGGCGCCATCTCCTGCTGAACTAATACGCTTTAGTACAGTATTGCTCGGAGGAACGCCGGCAGTCAAGGAGTCAGTTGGTTTGGTCACTCGACGATCTCTAGGTAGACTTGGCAGCCGGTCATGACCTCGTCGTGTTCCACTGGTCGAAGGGATCTTTGCGATGAACACCACCCATCGCCACTCCGACGCACACGCGGATCTCGTTCTCGAGACCCATTCGTTGCGTCGTCAAGTGGGTCAGATGATCCGGGTTCAACGGACGGTACCCGCTCCAGCGGATCTCGGTGTCGACATGATCGGCGTTCCCGAGGGTTCTCCGCTTGACCTTGATCTCCGTCTGGAGTCGGTTGGAGAGGGGATCCTCGTGACCGGGACCGTCGAGGCCGCCCTGAAGGGGGAGTGCTCTCGCTGTCTGGACGCCATCAAGGAAGACCTTCTCCTTGACGTTCAGGAGCTGTACTTCTACCCCGACAAGGAGGCCGATGAGGATGCCAGTCGGGTCAGTGCCGAGGAGACTATCGACCTTGATCCCGTCGTGCGTGCCGCAGTCGTATTGAACCTTCCGTTCAGTCCACTGTGTCGCGATGACTGCGCGGGGCTATGCCCTGACTGTGGCGCTAACCTCAACGACGACCCGGAGCATGACCATCCGGATAGGATCGACCCGCGCTGGGCGGCCCTCAGGGGTATCGCTGGTGGGGAAGATCTGGATCGGTCCTGAACGTTCCTCATGGCAGCCGCCGAGCGCGGGTGCCGACCCCCTGAAGCACACCAAGGAGAAGATCGTGGCCGTTCCGAAGCGGAAGATGTCCCGCAGCAACACCCGGCACCGTCGTTCGCAGTGGAAGACGGTTGCCACCAAGCTTGTTACGTGCGCCAACCCGGCGTGCGGTGAAAAGCATTTGCCCCACACCGCCTGCCCGTCGTGCGGTGGGTACGGTCCCCGTGGCGACCGTCGTCAGGTCGTTGAGGTCTGAGATCGGCACTGTGCGCGCAAGTACAGGCCAGAGTGCCGATCGCCCAGATGCTGGCACCTGGGCTTTCCTCGCCCTTCTCGAGGAGCTGGGAATCCAGTGTGATCCACAACTCCTCGATCTTGCGCTGACGCACCGCTCATACGCCTTCGAAAACGGTGGGATTCCCACAAACGAGCGGCTGGAGTTTTTAGGTGACGCCATTCTTGAGGTCGGCGTCACCGACTATTTGTACCGCGCATTCCCCGATAAGCCTGAAGGCCAGCTAGCCAAATTGAGATCGGCTGTTGTCAGCACCGTCTCATTAGGACAACTTGCCCGTCGACTCGGTATTGGTCCTCATATCAAGTTGGGCAAGGGAGAAGAACATACTGGCGGCCACGACAAAACGTCGATCCTGGCTGATACCACTGAGGCGCTGTTGGGTGCTGTCGAATTATCGGCTGGACTTCCAGATGCACTCCGTTTGGTCCACCACCTTTTCGATCCCCTTGTTGATGAGGCGGATCGCTCTGGGGCGGGAACAGACTGGAAAACTGTCTTGCAGGAGTACTGTGCTGAGCATGGCTTCGACACTCCTCGGTACGACATCGTCGGAACTGGCCCAGATCACAATCGGCGCTACAGTGCCAGAGCGAATGTGGATGGCAAGTTGCATGCCGCCTATACCGGTCACAACAAGAAAGAGGCGGAACAAGGTGCGGCCCGCCGGGCCGTTGATGCGTTGATGCCAGACTTTCTCACACGTGCCTGAGCTCCCCGAAGTTGAGACCATTCGAGCTGGACTCAACAGTCGCGTCATCCCGGCTCTCGTGGAAAGTGTTGACGTCGTCGATCCTCGTGGATTGCGCCCCAGCGGTGGGCTAGAGGATGCGGCAGCGTTCGAGATGACGCTGACTAGCCGTCGGTTCACCGCTGTGAATCGACGGGGTAAGTACCTGTGGATTGTCCTTGATAACGGCACCGCAATGGTGGCCCATCTTGGCATGAGTGGACAGTTTCGTATCGTTGATCGTCATATTCCACGGCACCGCCATACTCGTATTGTCATAGCTCTCGATAATGGTCAAGACTTGCGCTTTCTTGACCAGCGTACTTTTGGCGGTTTAGCCCTAGTCTCACTCATTGACGATATTCCTGCCCCCGTGGCTCACATTGCACCTGATCCGTTCGAGGAATGTTTTAACGTTGACGAGGTTGCGCAGCGGCTGCGAAGCCGAAGGTCCACCCTCAAGAGGAGCCTGCTCGATCAGACCCTTGTTTCCGGGATTGGCAATATTTACGCCGATGAGACTCTGTGGCGGGCGCGACGTCATCCCGATACGCCGTGTTTTCGGCTGAGCCAGTCCGAAGCGGTGGAATTGTTACAGACAGCCAGGCAGGTGATGGCTGAGGCCATCTGCCAAGGCGGTACCTCATTTGACTCCCTGTACGTCAACGTCAACGGGGAGTCGGGGTATTTTGACAGAAACCTTGACGCTTACGGGCGTGAGGGCAAGCCGTGTAAGAGGTGCGGCGAACTGATGGTGCGCGAGCAGTTCACCAACCGGAGCTCGACGCGGTGCCCGAGGTGTCAGCGGCTACGGTGAGTCGTGGTCAATGCGGCTGATCTGGCTGCTGATATCGCGTGGCTGCTGGTATCGCACTTGGGATAGTTAGCTTTCCCGGACTGGGGCCATACCGCGTTGGATGACGGCTCGTCCCAGCGCGCCGTATATACCTTGAAAGTTTTATATCTGTTGGCATGGGGCCTAGTATGTCGCGAGTGATCACTGAGCCGACTGCACCTGCGAAGAGGCGCTTCAAGAAGCGTCACTTGATTGAATTCATCAAGTTCGGGGTCGTCGGTGGAACCGGGTCTCTTGTTAATGTTGCCGTCGCTATTATCATGAATAAGGCGAATGGCGGTACGCAACACGCTCAGGACGTCCTATTTAACCTTGCGGGAACGCGGTGGAATTTTCGCTTTACGAGCTTGGTGTGGATCGTTGGATTCGTGGTAGCCAACGTCACGAATTTCCAACTCAATCGTTCCTGGACATTCAAACGGGAACACCGTCGAGGGTGGTGGCGCGAATTTTTCCCTTTCTTTGCGGTGGGGTCGGTAGCTGCCATTATTGGCATGTTTGTCAAGATTCTTTTTACGAACCCAACCTCCCCGATTTATCTACCCGAGCCATGGTTCCATGAGGAGAGGGGGCTTCAATCCCGCGAGTATTGGTCCCAGATCTTCGCCATCATCGTGACGATGCCTATCAACTTCATCGTCAATAAACTGTGGACATTCCGCGCAGTGAAGCGCTCCAGTGGTCTTCCGATGGTTGCCACTGCGGTTGCCCCTGAAAGACCTGACGACGATGTCGCCGGGTCGCGCTAGCGGACGTAGCATCTCGGATACTCTGCACGTGAGTACGTTGACGGAAAGGTCGTTCTCGGATGGTCGTCTTCATCATCGCGATGATCCTCATTCTTGCGGTCGCCCTGGGCGTCTGCGCCATGGTGATGCTCGGTCTACGCCATCCCGGTGAAGACCCCGATGCCAGCTTTTGGCGTCACACTGCCACGCGGGTGGGTGAAGATCTCAGCGGCATCCGACGGCACTGAGGTGATTCGTCGTCGTGGTCTCGTGAATTGACCGACTAGTATCGGCGGACGTGAACGCCATAACCCTGATCTGGATTATCCTCGGCATACTCGTCTTGGTGACGGTGGTTGCTGCCGTCACCGCTGGAATATCGCGGCGTAAAGCGTTGCGTGAGGGGTCTAAGCCGGCGGAGGTGCCCCCGGCCCACGCAGCGACGGAAGACACAGCCTCTGACGTAAAGGGTGACGAAGCTTCTGCTGAAAGTCCCGAACCACAAGAGCCTCAGGTTGTCGAACCGTCTGTCGAGACCCCTGAAGCGCCTGAGTCTCGGATGGCCAGACTGCGTCGTCGTCTGGCCAATAGCAACAACGCACTTGCTCGTGGTTTGGCGGAGCTGCTCAGCGCCGACAAGCTCGATGATGATACCTGGGATGACTTCGAGACCACCCTCATCACCTCCGATTTGGGCGTCGGCCCGACGACGGAACTCGTTGAGAAGTTGCGCTCTGAATTGGCTATAGATGGGGTATCTGACCCGGCTCGTGCCCGTGACGTCCTCCACCGCGAGCTCGTCAGCCTTGTCGGGCCCGATATGGATCGGTCGCTCAACCTTGAGCATACGGACGGTAAGCCTGCAGTCGTCCTGATGGTGGGAGTCAACGGTACGGGTAAGACGACGACCTGCGGCAAGCTGGCGCGCGTGTTCGTCGCCGAGGGAAAGACGGTCCTCCTCGGCGCGGCAGACACCTTCCGTGCCGCAGCTGGCGAGCAGTTAGAGACGTGGGGAGAACGCGTCGGTGTGCGTACCATCCGCAAGGATGAGGGTGCTGATCCTGCCTCGGTTGCTTATGAAGCCGTTCAGGCGGGTATTGACGAGGGTGTTGACGTCGTACTCGTTGACACCGCAGGTCGGCTTCATACCAAGGCTGGCCTGATGGACGAGCTGGGCAAGGTCAAGCGTGTCATCGAGAAACTGGCGCCGGTCAGTGAAGTGTTGCTAGTTCTTGATGCCACCACTGGGCAGAACGGCCTTACTCAGGCTCGGATCTTCTCAGAGGTCGTCGACGTCACCGGTATCGTGTTGTCGAAGCTGGACGGTTCTGCGAAGGGTGGCATCGTCGTCCAGGTTCAGCGCGAGCTTGGCGTGCCTGTCAAGCTCATTGGTTTGGGTGAAGGCGCCGACGATCTGGCCCCCTTTGATGCCGATGACTTCGTCACCGGTCTCATGGGCGACGATTCCGTTGAGCGCTGAGGATTATTAGGTGACGGACCTCGCGTGGTTTGCCCCGACCGATGGGGCCATGATGGTGAGTATTCTCAGCCCGAAACTGTGTGCGGCAGTACTTATTGCGGCCTTCGCTGTGCCATTGGTATTCGCCGTATGGCGGGCCATTGTGGGTACGGGCAGTTGGTGGCGCAAAATTCTGCGTGGGCTTGGATACCTTGTGGTGATGGTGGTTGCGCAGGCGTTATTACTTACCGGCGTTTTTCTCTATGCCAACCGCGAGTATGGATTTTTCACATCGTGGGGTGACCTACTGGGAGAGGCTGAGCCTGATGCTCCGGTGCATGATCTGGTGCCAATTCGACGCACGAAGGTCAAGGACATTCCGATCAGTAAGTCCAACCCCCATCCCAACGGACAGATGGTTGGTATGACGATGCCAGGTGCGGATGCTCAGTATGCGCGCGTCCCGGTCTGGCTTCCACCCCAGTACTTTGAAAAGTCGCAAGACCGCACCCGATTCCCGGTGTTGTTCTACATCGGTGGGGTCAATGACACCGGCGAGCGTGACAACACCTCGATTGACCTCATTGATCCAACAACCGCGCTCATTAAGAACAAGAAAGTCAATCCCTTCGTCATCGTGTTCTTACCCGGCAGGATTCGCGACGGCATCGATAGTGAGTGCGTCAACGTTGGCCCCTATAAGCATGAGACGTGGATCATGAAGACCGTCATCCCGCAGATCGAATCGCATTACCGGGTTGGCCACGAGCGCGGGTCGCGGTTCATCGGGGGGTGGAGCACTGGCGGTTACTGCGCCGCCAATCTTTCGACCAAATACCACAGAACGTTCAATGCCGGCTTCTCCTTGGGGGGCTATTACCATCCCATGTTCGAGAGCCCGCAGATCGCCGGCATGGCTCGGTCTGTCATGGCTGATAACTCGGTCGTGCAGAGGGTCCAGGAGCGCAGAGTTGACCGCACTGTGCGTTTTCTGTCTGTGCTTAATAGCAGCGATTTGCAGAGCTGGGGTCCTGGTCGTCAGCCGGTGGTTGCCAATGGGCAAGTTGGCCCGGACGGTGGACAGTTTCACCATGTCGCCAAGGGCATGAAGCAGTTCGCTTTTATCCTCATCTCGGGTGGTGGACACCGCAATAGCGTGTACATGCCATACACCGAGCAGTCGTTGGAATGGCTTGGCCAGTTTGGTCTGTGATCGCCACCCAGCGTCATCATCGAGGCTGGGACGGTAGTCTGTCCCGGTAAGGAACTAGCGCGCTGAAGGACAACCGTGTTCGACACTCTCCAAGACCGCCTCGCATCAACCTTCAAGGGATTGCGTGGTAAGGGGCGTCTCACCGATGCCGACATTGATGCCACGACTCGCCAGATTCGCATCGCCCTCCTTGAGGCCGACGTCAACCTGTCGGTCGTCAAGGAATTCGTGGCGGCTGTCAAGGAGCGTTGCCACGGCGAGGAACTTTCTAAGGCGCTCAATCCGACGCAGCAGATCGTCAAGATTGTGAACGAGGAACTCGTCGAGATCCTCGGCGGGCAAACTCGCACAGTTCGATTTGCGAAGACCCCTCCAACAGTCGTCATGCTGGCCGGACTCCAAGGTGCTGGCAAGACGACTCTGGCTGGGAAATTAGCTCGGTGGTTCAAGGAGGAGGGGCACTCTCCGCTCTTGGCCGCCTGTGATCTTCAGCGTCCCAATGCCGTCACCCAGTTGCAGGTGGTTGGGGAACGCGCAGGGGTACACGTCTTTGCCCCTGAGCCTGGCAACGGCGTGGGGGATCCTATCCAGGTTGCCCGCGATGCTCTCACCGAGGCAGAGCGCAAGCTTTACGATGTCGTCATTATTGACACCGCTGGCCGACTGGGTGTTGACGCCGACATGATGGCTCAGGCGGCCGACATCAAGGCTGCAACCAACCCAGATGAAACGCTCTTCGTCGTTGACGCCATGATCGGCCAAGACGCGGTCAATACTGCGGTGGCCTTTCAGGAAGGAGTCGGATTTGACGGCGTCGTCCTCACCAAACTTGATGGCGACGCCCGTGGCGGTGCAGCCCTCTCCATTGCTCGTGTGGTTGGCAAGCCGATCATGTTTGCCTCATCGGGTGAGGGCCTCAAGGACTTCGACGTTTTCCACCCCGACCGGATGGCTTCGCGCATCCTCGATATGGGCGACATGCTTACCCTCATCGAGCAGGCAGAAAAAGCCTTCGATCAGGAGCAATCTCAGGCTGCTGCAGCCAAACTCATGGCCGGTAAAGGCGAGTTTGGGCTCGACGACTTCCTCGGTCTCATGCGTCAAATGCGGCGCATGGGCCCGATGTCGAAAATCATGGGAATGCTGCCTGGCGTCGGCCAGATGAAAGACCAAATCGAGAACATCGACGAACGGGAGATCGACCGTATTGAGGCGATTATTTGCGCGATGACCCCGGCAGAGCGCGCTGATGTGTCGATCCTCAATGGGTCCCGTCGCGCCCGTATCGCTCGGGGATCAGGCGTGGAGGTTCGAGACGTCAACAATCTCGTCAATAGATTTGTTGATGCTCGGAAGATGATGAGCCAGATGGGACAGATGATGGGCCCCGGTGCTGGCCGAATGATGGGTTCGATGGCTAAACGCGGCTCCAAGCAGTCGAAGAAGAAGCAGAAGAACCGCAAGGGATCTGGTAACCCCGCGAAGCGGGCTGCTCAGGCACGTCAGGCTGCAAAGAAACAGCAGCACAACAGCGGTGAGGCGTTCGGATTGCAGAACCAGCAGCAACCCAGTCAGGAGGATCTGCGCAAGGCGATGAGCGAGTTCACAATGCCGCCGTCGATGCAGCAGATGCTCAACCAGAAGAACAAGGGGCCACGCTGAATCAGCGCAGGGGCGATCGCGGGTTGGCGCGGCGGCTGGCACGACCTCGTGACACGATGGGGCCATGATCGAGGACACCCAGCCGCTGTTCCACACCCACACCCACGATGGGTGGACCCATACTCACCTGGCATCACAGGCCCACACCGCTCCTGCCGAGGACCTACGCATCCGGGGGGTTGTACTGCCCGACGGGGAAGAACGGGAACTGTGGGTTCATGATGGCGTCCTCGTGGAAGGACCACTTCCCCAGGCTCGGACGCTCGCTGACGGGTGTTGGATTATTCCTGGTCTGGTTGACGCGCACAACCACATTGGCCTTGACGCTCATGGTGCCGTCGATGAGGACGTCGCTGAGGAACAAGCCCGCACTGAGACGGCGACCGGCACCCTACTGATACGCGACGCTGGATCCCCGAGCGATACCCATTGGATAGACGATCGTGACGACCTTCCCCGGGTCATTCGTGCCGGACGCCATATCGCCCGTCCTAAGCGTTACATCCGAAATTACGCGGTCGAGGTAGATCCAGAAGATCTGGTAGCCGAGGTTGATCGCCAGGCTCGATCTGGCGATGGGTGGGTGAAACTTGTTGGGGACTGGATTGATCGTGACGAGGGTGATCTTGCCCCGCTGTGGCCGATAGATAGTGCGAAAGCCGCCATTGATCGTGCCCATGAGCTCGGTGCTCGCGTCACGGCGCACTGTTTTTCTGAGGAAGCCCCCGCCCAACTCGTCGAGGCCGGTATCGACTGTATCGAACACGGCACAGGGCTCACGGACGAAACGATCGCCACGATGGCCGAGCGTGGCGTCGGACTCGTCCCGACCCTCATCAACATTGAAACCTTCCCGTCCATCGCCGCTCAGGCTGATAGCAAGTTTCCGAGGTATGCCGCGCATATGCGTCACCTCCATGCTCACCGTCGTGACACGATTGCCAAGGCCTATGACGCTGGGGTACCGATTTATGCCGGCACCGACGCCGGTGGCACCATCAAGCACGGCCTTATTGCGTCCGAGGTTCGGCTCTTGGCGGCCATCGGGGGAGCGGAGATGGCATTGGGGGCAGCATCCTGGCGGGCCCGGGCATGGCTGGGTGGCGAGCAGTTGGGTCTCGGTGACTCCGCAGACCTCCTCATTCTTGACAGCGACCCGCGGATCAACGTGAATGTGCTGGAATCTCCCAGGCACATCGTGCTGAGGGGGCGTGTAGTTATCAGGTCAAGTTCGGCTCCACTCGCGTGATCTGACTATCTGTGGCATAATGTCGAGAGCTTCTGTCCGTTCGATGCCCTCTCATATCGACGGATAGTTCCACCCGAGTATCGGGGGCGATGTCCCCACGTCGTGTCCGTGCTCACCCGCAACTTCCCGGGTCTCGTCCCGGGCATCTCACTACAGGAGTTACCACACACGTGGCTACCAAAATTCGTCTGAAGCGTCTCGGCAAGATCCGTACCCCGCACTACCGTGTCGTCATCATGGACTCGCGCACCAAGCGCGACGGTCGTGCCATTGAGGAAATTGGTCAGTACCATCCCAAGGCCGATCCGTCGGTCATCGAGATTGATTCCGAGCGCGTGCAGTATTGGCTTGGCGTTGGAGCCCAGCCGACTGAAGCTGTTGTTGCTTTGCTCAAGCGCACCGGCGATTGGCAGAAGTTCACCGGGGACACCTCGCCCTCCGGTGTGACCCCGCAGGCCGAGCGTCCTAACAAGGATGACTTGTTTAATGCTGCCCTGGCCGAGGCCGACGAGGCCCCGCGCGAGGCCATCACGAAGAAGGCCGAGGAGCCTGCCGCTGATGGGGCGAGCGAGGAGAACACCGACGAGAAGGCTGAGGCCTGATCGTGCTTACGGACGCCCTGGAGCACCTCGTCTCCGGCATTGTCGCCAATCCTGACGACGTCCGCGTCCGGGAGAAGGAACTGCGACGTGGACGGATGCTTGAGGTGCGTGTCAATCCTTCCGACATCGGCAAGGTCATCGGTCGCCAAGGCCGGACGGCCTCGTCGCTGCGCACGGTCATTAACGCCTTGGCCGGTGGCGAGCAGATCAGGATCGACTTCGTTGATGTCGATCGTCGTGGCTCGGGACGGCGTTCCGAACACCGCGGTCGTCGTCACTGACTTGCCAGTCTTGTGACACTTGTGGGCCGTGGTCCCGTTGCGGCGGGGCCACGGCCCACGTGCGCCGTCTGGCGCTATTGTGTTTTTTCCCATGAGATTCAGGAGTCACAGTGGAACAGTCGGCAACGCTGGAGGTCGTTGTTGGGCGGGTGGGTCGTGCGCATGGCCTGCGAGGCGACGTCGTCGTTGAGGTACGCACTGATGAACCAGACGAGAGGTTCGGGATAGGTGCCACGGTACGCGTGGAGGGGACGGAACGCGAGCTGACGGTGGTGCGGTCCCGCTGGGCCAAAGGCAGCCTTATTGTCGCTTTTGACGAGGTCAGCGATCGAAACGGGGCGGAGGATCTGCGGGGGTCTGTTCTCGTCGTCGATGTTGAGGCCGACGATGACCCCGATGACCCTGACGAGTTTTGGGATCGCCGGTTGCGCGGGCTGACGGTGGTCGACGAATCCGGTATCGACCGTGGGGGCGTGAAGGACGTCCTTCACATGCCAGCTCAAGATGTGCTCGTTATTGACGTGGACGGGGATGAATACATGGTGCCGTTCGTTCGCCAGCTCGTTCCGACCGTCGATGTGGCATCTGGGAAGATCGTTGTCAGCAGCATTCCTGGCTTGCTCGATCCGAACGCCGAGGAAGCGAGGTGACGATGAGGCTTGATTACTTGTCGATTTTCCCGGGATACTTCGATGTCCTCGGCATTTCCTTGCTGGGCAAAGCAGCCGTTAACGGGTTAGTGGACGTCTACGCCCACGATCTGCGCGACTGGACCCATGATCGCCACCGTACTGTCGATGACACCCCTTGTGGTGGTGGCGCTGGCATGGTCATGAAACCGGATCCGTGGGGCGAAGCTTTCGACGAGATTATTGGCACTGAGCCAGACCCGTCTGTTCATGTGGTTTTCCCTTCTCCCTCAGGTGAGCCTTTTACTCAGTCTGTTGCCCACGATCTCTCGTCGGTCGAACGGATCGTGTTCTGCTGTGGACGATACGAGGGGATCGACCATCGCGTAATCGACTATGCGCGGTCAATGTGGACTGTTCACGAGGTGAGTCTTGGAGACTACGTGCTCAATGGCGGAGAGGTAGCTGCTCTGGCAATCACCGAGGCCGTGGTCCGGCTGGTGCCCGGGTTCATGGGTAACCCGCAGTCCCTGGCAGAGGAGTCATTCTCGGCTGGTCAAGATGGTTTGCTGGAGTACCCGCTATTTACCCGACCAGTTTCCTGGCGTGGTCTTGACGTCCCGGAGGTCCTCATGAGCGGCCACCATGGTCGAATCGCAAAGTGGCGTCGTGATGAGTCAATACGCCTGACTCGTGAACGGCGCCCCGATCTGACGGATTCCGACGTCAGTGCACGTCATTGAATCGTTGCGGAGTAACCAAATTCGAACCATTATCGTTGCGATAATCAAGAATAAAAGCCCTAGTAAACTGCGGGTTGCCGGAAGTTTTCGAAAACACAGGGGGCAGTGGCGCATAAGGGCCGGGAATTAGCTAGTCTTTGCTCCGTGGCGACTACAACACTAACTACTCATCAGAGAGCGGTGCGATCAACTGTCGCGGCGAAGGCCCTCATGGCCGTCACCGGACTGATCTTGATTCTCTTCCTGCTCATGCACATGTTCGGCAACTTGAAGTTGCTCGCTAGCAACGAGGACTTCAACCGTTACGCCGGCTTCCTCCGCACGATTCTTAACCCGATTCTTCCGGGTGACTCTTTCCTGTGGATCTTCCGGATCTTCATGCTGCTGGCGATTGTGCTGCACATCTGGTCGGCAATCCGCGTCAATAAGCAGCGCAACATTGGTACCGGTGGTGCTGGCCGTTACTCGGTTAAGAAGAACCTTTCACCGGAGAACACCTATGCTGCTCGCACGATGTATTGGGGCGGCTGGATCATCTTCCTGTTCCTCGTCCTCCATTTGCTGCAGTTCACCATCAGCCCAGACCTGCTCAACAACCCGCCCACCGACGCGGCTGGGCGTGCAGGAATGGTGCTAACAGCTTTCAGCCACTGGTGGTTCGTGCTCATCTACCTCATCGCCATTATCGCGGTGTGCATGCACGTTTCCCACGGTTTCTGGAGTGCTTTCGCGACCCTCGGTGTCAACGTCTCTGGTACCGCTCGTGCCGTGCTGCGCGTGTGCTCGTGGATCGTCGCCATCGTGATCCTCGTGGGCTTCATGACTCCTCCCTTCCTGATCCTGTTCGGGGTGATCTCCTGATGACTGCAACTGCTGCATCCAATAACAATGCCGCTCTCGCCGATCAGTACTGGACGACCGGCGACGAGATCCACGACACGAAGGCCAACCACGACCTTCCGATCGAGAAGATTTGGCCTGATCGTCAGTTCACGTCTCGTCTCGTTAATCCGGCTAACCGTCGCAAGATGACCGTCATCATTGTCGGTACTGGTCTGGCTGGAGGCGCCGCCGCCGCAACTCTTGGCGAGGCCGGTTACCGCGTCGAGAACTTCTGCTACCAGGACTCTCCGCGTCGCGCTCACTCGATTGCTGCACAGGGTGGAATTAACGCCGCGAAGAACTACAAGAACGACGGTGACTCGATCTACCGCCTGTTCTACGACACCGTCAAGGGAGGCGACTACCGCTCTCGCGAGACGAACGTGTACCGTCTGGCTGCGGTCAGTGCCAACATCATCGACCAGTGCGTAGCCCAGGGTGTTCCTTTTGCACGTGAGTACGGCGGTCTGCTTGACAACCGCTCGTTCGGTGGCGTCCAGGTGCAACGCACCTTCTACGCCCGCGGCCAAACCGGCCAGCAGCTGCTCATCGGTGCCTACCAGGCCCTCGAGCGTCAGGTCCATGCCGGCACCGTGCACATGCATACCCGTCACGAAATGGTCGAGCTCATCGTCGCCGATGGCCGTGCTCGCGGCATCGTGACTCGCGACATGGTTACCGGCAAGATCGAAGAGTGGTTCGGTGACGCCGTCGTTCTGGCGACCGGTGGTTACGGCAACGTCTTCTTCCTGTCGACGAACGCTATGGGCTGCAACGTCACCGCATCGTGGCGTGCCCACCGTAAGGGTGCCTACTTCGGCAACCCGTGTTACACCCAGATTCACCCAACCTGCATCCCGGTGCATGGTGAGAACCAGTCGAAGCTCACTCTGATGTCGGAGTCGCTGCGTAACGACGGTCGCATCTGGGTGCCGAAGCGCGCGGAAGATTGCGACAAGGATCCTCGCGACATCCCCGAAGAAGATCGCGACTACTACCTGGAGCGCATCTACCCGTCATTCGGTAACCTGGTCCCACGCGACATTGCGTCTCGTCAGGCCAAGTACCGCTGTGACGAAGGTCGCGGCGTCGGCCCGAAGGTGCGCGAGGTCGATTCTGACGGCACCGAGCACATGCGCGCCCGTGGCGTGTACCTCGACTTCTCCGAAGCCATCGAGCGTATGGGTAAAGACGCTGTCGAAAAGAAGTACGGCAACCTGTTCGACATGTATCAGCGGATTACCGACGAGAACCCCTACGAGGTTCCGATGCGTATCTATCCTGCGGTGCACTACACCATGGGTGGTTTGTGGGTCGACTACGATCTACAGTCGACCATCCCGGGCCTGTTCGTCTGTGGCGAGGCCAACTTCTCTGATCACGGTGCTAACCGACTCGGTGCTTCGGCGCTGATGCAGGGCCTGGCTGATGGCTACTGGGTGCTGCCCAACACCATCACCGACTACCTTGCTGACTCTCCGAAGTTTGGCAAGGTGGACGAGAAGCACCCGGCTGCCGTCGAAGCCCGTCAGGCCGTCGAGAGTCGCATTAACAAGCTGCTGACGATTAACGGAACCCGCACCGTCGACTCGATCCACAAAGAACTCGGCCACATCATGTGGGAGTACTGCGGCATGGAGCGCAACGAGGCCGGTCTCATCAAGGCCATTGGTCTCATCCGCAACCTGCGCAATGAGTTCTGGACCAACGTGAAGGTCACCGGAGTCAACGAGGAGCTCAACCAGACCCTCGAGCGCGCTGGCCGTCTCGCTGACTTCTTGGAGCTCGGTGAACTCATGTGCATCGACGCCCTGCACCGTCGCGAATCCTGCGGTGGTCACTTCCGCGCTGAGTCTCAGACCGACGAGGGAGAGGCGCTGCGTCACGACGATGAATACCAGTACGTCGCTGCCTGGGAGTGGACCGGCGAAGGCCACAAGCCGACTTTGCACAAAGAGCCGCTGGTATACAAGTCCATCCAGGTCAAGCAGAGGAGCTACAAGTGAAGATCAACCTGCGAATCTGGCGCCAGCGTAACTCCAAGGATCAGGGCCGCCTCGTCGAGTACACCCTTGATGGTGTCTCTGGCGACATGTCCTTCCTTGAAATGCTGGACATGCTTAACGAGAACCTCACCGCTCAAGGCGAAGAGCCCGTCGCTTTCGACTCAGACTGCCGCGAGGGTATCTGTGGGCAATGTGGTGTCGTCATCAACGGCGTGCCACACGGAGGCATGGGGGTCGCCCAGCCGGTGCGTACCACGACCTGCCAGCTGCACATGCGCTCGTTCGCCGATGGCTCGACGATCACGATCGAGCCGTGGAAATCAGGGGCGTTCCCGATCCTGCGTGATCTCATCGTGGATCGCTCGGCCCTTGACCGTGTCATCCAGGCTGGCGGCTACGTCTCGGTGAACACCGGTGCTGCCCCGGACGCTCACGCCGTCCAGGTCAACAAGAAGCGTTCTGACCGTTCTTTTGATGCTGCGACCTGCATTGGATGTGGTGCTTGCGTGGCGGCCTGCCCGAACGGCTCTTCGATGCTGTTCACCTCGGCGAAGATCACTCACCTGGCTATGCTTCCGCAGGGCCAGCCAGAGCGGATGCGCCGTGTCAAGGCCATGGTCGCCCAGAACGACGCTGAGGGATTCGGCGGCTGCACCAATATTGGTGAGTGCGCCTCGGTGTGCCCGAAGGGCATTCCGCTGGAGTCCATCAGCCAGCTCAACCGTGACCTCATCGCCTCGCTGTTCAAGCATGACGGCAAGGATGACTGAGTTCTGACCTTACGTGGTCGACCACTCGGGCTCCGACACCATGTGGTGTCGGAGCCCGGTCATGTTGTGCAGCATTATCGGACCCGGGATGGATTTGGCGTCGTGGCTGCGGATATGGAAAAATAACGCGATGTTGTCCGTGTCCGGCTCCTGCCACAGGGGGACAGTCCGCATCTCGGGTAACGGCATCTTCTGAATACGAACACCAGGTGACCTGTGGCACCGGCGAGGAAACACCATGAGCAACATCATCGAAGAGATCGACAAGGCCTCGATGCGCGACGACATTCCCGAGTTTCGTCCTGGCGACTCGGTGAAAGTCCATGTCAAGGTTGTTGAGGGTAGCCGCACCCGTGTCCAGGTTTTTGCTGGCACCGTCATCTCGCGTACCGGTGGTGGCGTCCAGGAGTCCTTCACCGTTCGCAAGCTGAGCTTCGGAACTGGTGTCGAGCGTACCTTCCCGCTGCATTCACCGATCATTGACAAGATCGAGGTTGATCGCCGCGGCGCCGTCCGTCGCGCCAAGCTGTACTACCTGCGTGGCCTGCGCGGCAAGGCTGCCAAGATCAAGGAGAAGGGCGCAGCTCGCTGACGTCCGCGTCGCACGAACGGGGTTTTCGCTACGGCGAAGCCCCGTTTTTTGCATACGTGTGCTGGTGTACGTCTCATAGCGACCGTCACTGAGCGTGCCATATGGGTCATGCTTCACGGGTTGGTTACACTGCAAGATGGCACCCGACGGGAAATTCCCAGGGGATGAGGGAGAGGTCTTGCCGTGGCGGATGACTACCAGGCGCAGCGGGCTGCAAACAGCGACGGCGAACAACCTGACGGTGCGAAGCCGAGCCGAGAACAAGCGTCTGGGTGGCATCGCTTGAGGTCAGGGGCCATTGAAATTGTCGTGATCGTCGTCGGTGCTCTCATCATCTCTGCGGTGCTGCGGGCCTTCGTTGGTCAAATGTTCGTCATCCCCTCGAGGTCCATGGAAAACACCTTGCAGGTAGGCGACCGAGTGTTCGCCGTGAAGGCTGCGGACTTCCACCGTGGTGACGTCGTCGTTTTTAAGGACACCGAAAAGTGGCTTCCCGCTGCTCAGGATCGCCGCTCGGTGCCCGGTCGGGTGCTCGAGTTCGTCGGGTTGTTGCCTAACACGAGCTCGAATTACCTCATCAAGAGAGTGATTGGCATGCCTGGTGACACCGTTGCCTGCTGCAACGCCAAAGGGCAGGTGACGGTCAACGGTAAGGCCCTCGATGAACGGTCATATCTGTACTCGGAAAATGGCCGGACGGTCGAACCCTCGGCGATGGAATTCCGAGTCACCGTTCCCCGAGACCGGATGTTCGTGCTGGGCGACCATCGCAACGCGTCAGGGGATTCGCGCTACCACATTGAAGACTTTGACCCTGATGAGTACACGGGTGCCTCTGGATTCGTGCCTCTCGATAATGTCGTCGGGCCGGCAAAGGCCATTGTTCTGCCTCTCAATCGCATTCAAAGTCTAGGGACCCCTGACACCTTCCAAGGCATCCCGGATAAGTCGGCGTCAGCTCCAGACAAGGCACGCATATGCGTCGGTGACACCTGTACGCCCAAGTGAGGCGGCCAGAAATGGTACGTGTCGGACCCGGGTCAATGGGCCACGAACGGGCTCTGACGAGGGCCGGGTTGGGACCAGTAGCCGGCTGCGACGAGGCTGGCCGGGGCGCGTGTGCCGGGCCAATGGTGGCAGCAGCTGTCATCCTTGATGATCGCAGGTCGAGCAGGATTGAGGGCCTTGCAGATTCCAAGACGCTGTCTGCGGCCAAGAGGCAGCGCCTCTTCGATGCCATCATGGCTAAGGCTCTCGCAGTGTCGTGGGTACGGGTTGAAGCCGACGAGTGCGATCGACTGGGAATGCAGGAAGCGGACATTAGCGGTTTGAGACGCGCTGTTGCGAGGCTCGCAGTTGAGCCGGGATATGTGTTGTCTGACGGTTTTCCGGTCGATGGGTTGACGGTGCCCGATCTGGGGATGTGGAAGGGCGATGCGGTGTGTGCCTGTGTCGCCGCCGCCTCCATCGTGGCCAAAGTTGCCAGAGACCGCATCATGATCGCCATGGACGAGGACATCCCCGGTTACGATTTTGCGGTTCACAAGGGGTATGCAACAGCGTTGCATCAACGACGTTTAGAGGAGTTAGGCCCGTCTCCTCAGCACCGGATGAGCTACGCCAATGTGCAGCGAGCGGCTAGGCTTCATGCATCATGAGTGCCGAGGATCTGGAACAGTACGAGAACCGGATGGAGCTTGAGCTCTACCGCGAATACAAAGACGTCGTCGGGATCTTCAAATATGCTGTGGAGACCGAACGGCGGTTTTACCTATGCAACGTCGTCGATCTCAAGGTCCGCACTGAAGGGGGAGACGTCTACTACGAGGTGTCTATGGCGGACGCCTGGGTGTGGGATATGTACCGGCCGTCACGGTTCGTCAAGAGTGCCAAGATCCTCACATTCCGCGATGTGTCCATTGAGGAGATTGTGCATCCTGATTTCGATGAGGTGCCGTCTAAGTAACGTCAGGTCATCTTCTGACGAATCAGGACCTTGTGGACAACTCCGGGGTGTGCATAGTTCCTCAACATTGATCTGTGGATAACTGAATATTCACGTGCTTCGCGACGATAACTTCCGTCGGAGGTGGTGAACAATGACACCAAAACCATTGGCGGCAGAGCTGACGACCCCGCGCGGAGCGGCATTGCGGGGGCGCCGTGGTGGCAGACCTGCGTTTGGTGCGTGGGGTGAGGATCTTGCTGCACAGTATGTGCAATCCCTTGGCTGGACGATCATTGCGCGCAATTGGGCGTGCGATGCGGGTGAAATTGACCTCATCGCGCGTGACGATCAAACCGTCGTCTTTATCGAGGTCAAGGCGCGGTCAGGCACAGGTTTCGGGGACCCGCTGGAATCCATCACAACGGCTAAGGTCCGAAAGCTCCACGAGCTTGCACTCACGTGGCTCGTCGAACACGACGAGGGAGTTCACTCAGTCCGGATTGACGCTATCGGCATCGTGGTGCATCCAGGAATTGAGCCAGCCGTCACTCATGTGCGAGGTATCCGGTGACCGGGGCAAGTGCATGGTCGGTGGCACTGGTTGGGATGCAAGGCTCGATGGTTGAGGTGGAAGCCGCAATCTCGTCTGGGCTTCCGCGTACCGTGCTCGTCGGCCTGCCAGACGCGGCGCTTCATGAGGCCCGGGATCGCTGCCGGGCGGCTGTGTGCGCGGCGGGGCTGTCGTGGCCTAGCAATGTGTTGACGATCAATCTCACGCCAGCTGGTTTGCCTAAGGCTGGTACGCATTTCGATCTGGCTATCGCGGCTGCAACGCTGGCTGCTGACAACAAGATTCCACTGACTCTTTTGGGGTCGACGGTCATGATCGGGGAACTCGGGTTGGATGGTCGGGTACGTCCCGTGCGTGGTGTGCTGCCAGCGTTACTAGCGGCGCGTCGGGCCGGATTTGAGCGAGCAATCGTTCCGATGAGCCAGCGTAGTGAGGCTGGTCTCGTGGAGGGGCTGACGATTTGGCCAGTGGGGCATCTCAGCGACGTCATTGACGTGCTGCACGGCCGTCCGGTATCGCTTCCTGCCGATACCGTTGTGGAGTCGGTTGACGCGGACTCAGACGTTGGAGACTTGGCAGAGGTTATCGGCCAAGGCGAGGCGCGCCGAGCCCTCGAAGTGGCGGCTGCCGGTCGCCATCACATACTTTTGCGCGGCGCCCCCGGTTGTGGAAAATCCATGTTGGCACGACGGCTTCCCAGCATCCTTCCCGGACTCGATCATCGCGACGCCCTCGAGGTCACCGCGCTCCATTCCTTAGCTGGACGGGGGACCGGGCGTCTCATAGCGAGACCTCCACTAGCCCAACCCCATCACTCGGTGTCAATGGCTGCCATGGTTGGTGGGGGAGCACGCATTGCTCAGCCAGGCGCAATATCGCTGGCTCATCGGGGAGTGTTGTTCCTTGATGAGGCTCCAGAGTTCGCGCCAAAGGTGTTGGACTCGCTGCGCGGACCGTTGGAGACTGGGGAGATTGTCATCGGGCGTTCACAAGCCCACACGACATTCCCGGCTCGGTTCCAACTAGTGATGGCCCTCAATCCCTGCCCGTGCGGGCTAGCCGATGACCCATCAGGACGGTGCACATGTACTCCACAACAGGTTCGGCGATATGCAGGTCGGCTTTCGGGCCCGATCCTCGACCGGGTCGATGTCACAGTGCGGATGCGGCCATTGACATCCGCTTATCTGCTCGATAAATCGACGCTGCCAGCCGGGGAATCTAGCGCAGCAGTGCATGATCGGGTTGCGCGTGCTCGAGAGCGTGCAGCCGCCCGATGGCAGGACGCTCCGTGGCGATGCAACGCCGAGGTGCCGGGAAAGGTTTTACGGCAAATGCTGCCAGGCAATGACGCTACCCGAATGATCGACGATGCCCTGAGAACCGGACGTCTCACCGCTCGGGGCGTCGACAAAGTGCTACGCATCGCATGGACGGTAGCCGACCTCGAGGGCAAGGACAACGTGGATAAGGCGTGTGTAGCGGAGGCCTTGGGGATGCGACGGGGGAGGTTGCGATGACGTGGACTGATGAACGACTGGCCCGCGCTGCTCTGACGGCTGCCGTCGAGCCTGGGAGTGCCACTATGGCGCGACGACTGTGTGAGACGACTCCTGAAGACCTGTGGCGACGTATTCTTGCTGATTCCGGCGAGAGATGGCACGCGCGAGCTAGAGGGCTTGATGTTGATCGGCTTGTGGAGCGTTCGGAACAAGCTGCCATGAGATTTCTCATTCCTGGGGATGAAGAATGGCCGACGAGCCTCGATACCCTCGCGAGGGTAGAAAAGTCTGGCATGGGTGGCGTGCCCTTGGGGCTATGGGTTGTCGGGCCTGCTTACCTTGCTGACGTCTCACGCCAGTCGGTGGCTATTGTCGGATGCCGGTCTGCCAGCAGCTATGGACAAGACGTCGCTACAGAGATGGCCTACCACTTGGTGCAGGGACACACCGACGGAACCGGCGCTCAGACTGTTATTTCTGGAGGTGCCTACGGTGTTGATGTGGCAGCTCACCGCGGGGCGATGTCGGCATATGGAACAACGGTTGGTGTCCTCGCGTGCGGGCTCGACATCCTTTATCCGCGCGGCAACGTCGCAGTGCTGGAACAAATAGCGGCGACGGGTCTGCTCGTTTCAGAGTTACCGCCGGGCCGTCACCCGACACGGCCCGGGTTCTTGGCTCGAAACCGGCTTATTGCGGCGCTCTCAACGGGCACCGTCGTCGTGGAGGCTGGATGGCGGTCAGGAGCGATCAATACTGCGTCGTGGGCCAATGCGTTAGGAACCGCTGTCATGGCAGTCCCCGGACCGGTGACGTCGAGCCGATCGACGGGAACTAACAAGCTGATCCGTGATGGTGAGGCGATCCTGGTGCGTGATGCTGATGACGTCCGAGGAATCGTTGGGGAACTTGCCCCAGAACCAGAAAGGCCAGCCGGTCGCAGCCTGCCCACAGACGTCCTGAACGCGACCGAACTCGCTGTTCACGAGGCTCTTCCTGCTCGCGGGTCGTATGGCCTAGATGAGTTGGCAGCGTCTGCCGGCGTATCCATCACGCAGTGCTCGGCTGCCTTAACTGTCCTCGAGCAACTCGGCATGGCGGCGTGTTGTCTCGACGGCACCTGGTCAGTCACGCTGGGAGGAGACCGGACCTGACGTATGGCGTGCCTCTAGATCGAGCAGGAAACGCTTGAGGTGGGTGCCACCGAGGTATCCCCCGAGTTGGCCATCGCTTCGTAGCACCCGGTGACATGGAATGAGGATAGGTAGTGGGTTCGACGCACAAGCATGGCCTACGGCGCGAGACGCTGTCGGCTGTCCAATGAGGCGTGCCAAGTGGTGGTAGCTGACAGTCTGTCCATACGGAATCGTCTGCAAGCCTGCCAGGACGGTGCGCTGAAAATCAGTCGCTGCAGAGAGATCCAGCGGTACGTCGAATGAGGTCCGTGACCCTGCCGCATACTCGATGATTTGTGCAATGGCGCGTGACACGACATCGTTGCCGTGCGGAACATTCGGCACGGCAGGTGATGGCGACGGATCTGTTGTGACGAAGACGAGCCGGCTGACTCCATTGATGGTGGCAGTTATTTCCAGCTCGCCAATGGTGGTGGCGAAGCGGCGCTGTATCGATGCTGTCATAACATGAAGTGGGCCGGACGTTTGGTGTCCGGCCCGACTTTCATCAGTCCTTCAGCTTGTCAATGGCAGCTTGCGCATCGTGCTTAAGGTCAGTCACCTTGTCCTTGACGTCTTCGATCTTCTGACCTACTTTGCCGCTGGCCTTCTGGCCAACGCCCTCGCTCTTGAGGTCGTTGTTATCGGTGAGGTCACCGATTTTCTCCTTGGCGGTGCCGACGGCCTCGTCACTCTTGTTGTTGATCTTGTCGCTCAGGCTCACGAATGGCTCCTTTCGTCAGTCCCCATGGTCATCAGAGTGGGGCATGGGCATATTTTACTGGTTCTGCCAGGTTTCCCAGCCATTTATGTCCGATGAGTTGTCGGGGCTCAATACGTCAGACAGACGGGTGAGGGAACAGGGGTAGCGTTCCGCGGCCAACTGCGGAACGCCACTTTTGAATAGGCTACCTCAATTGTTGTGGGAGTTGATCCAGTCGACGGCGGTCTTGATGACCTGGTCCTTGGTGGGCTCGTTGAAAATCTCGTGCATGAGGCCATGCCACTGGATGATCTTCTTGTCCTTCGAGGTGATGGCGTTGTACCAGTTGACGTCAAAATAGCTAGGCACAAGGCCATCATTTTCGCCATGCATAATCAACGTCGGAGCCGTGAAATCGTGGGCATTCATGACGTTATAGGTCTCGCCGACGACCATCTGTTCAGCCAGGCCCAGCCTGACATAGTGGTTGTACAGAGGATCGCGGTACCAGTGGTCGATGCGGACTTCGGGATCCGAGCATAGGCCGTATGGTGGGCGGCCAACCAGGATGACCCTGGACGATAACGGTCCTGATGGCATCCGGATGGATTTTGGATCTTTGACGGCCATTTTGACAAGACGGGCGTCGAAGCTTGTTATTTGATCCATTGGGAGGATCTGGCTGATCTGTGGCAGTGCGTGTTTGGCGAAGAAGTTAAGGTTGTCAGGAGTGATCGTCGTCGGTCCCTGGGTATCCGGGCCATCGACGTTGGCGAAGGTGCCGCCACCGGAGGAGACGATGCCGTCGACAGTGCCTGGGTACATGATTCCATAAGACTGGACGGCGATGCCGCCCATGGAGTGTCCCAACAGGAACACTTTCTTGCCAGCGTTTTCCTGATGAGCGGTGCCGACTACTTGATGAATATCGGATTCGATGTTCCACCAGTCATCGAACTGGCCACGTGGAATGGAATTGTTGACGTACGGGGCAGCGCTTCGGCCGTGACCGCGATTGTCAAAGCGATACACGCTGTAACCAGCATCAGTAAGGCTCTTGGTCAGGTATTCGTAGTTAGAAGAGTTTTCCATGAGCCCGTGGACCAGGACGACGGCTCCTCTGGCATTGGGGACGATGTCCTTGCGGTAGAACAGCTTGGTTCCTAACTTGTCGGTGGTCTTGAAGTAGCCGGTTTCCTTGTGAACCTGGTTGATAGCGGGTTCCGCTGCGGCTAGCTGGGCACCGGTGTCGGCATTGGCGAGGGTCGGAGTTGCCATACTTACACCGGTTACCGCCATGGTGCCGGCAATAGCCAGTGCACTGAGCTTGCGTGAAAATGACATCGAGATGCTCCTTCGCGTCGATTTCGCCGCCTCATCTTCGAAGACGATCGTTACGCACGATATGAGCCGAGAGGTCCGTCAGGGAGCGTCGATCCGCAGGTGTGGTTAATCGTGCATGGGGCGGATCGTGGTGTGAGAAAACGATCAGCCGCGACGCCCGTAGTCCATAACGCCGAGACCCACGGGTGTTACTGATGTAGCGCTATGACGAGGTCTTGGTTTCGGTCTGCTTCGGCGAGTTCGGCTTCGGCGTCGGCGCGGGAACGCCCGTCGATGGCTTCGCCCCCGCCATCACTATGGCCCCCACCTCCATGATGGCCTCCGGCCCGACTACCGCTGCCACCGGTGGTGTGGTGGTAATCCACGTCAGCGCGCACATCATAGCCAGGACCATCCGTATTCACACTGCCGTTCCAGCCGCCATCACTGGCGAGGGCGGGAAGTGCACTGGTGGCCAGGGCTAGTCCCAGCACGGTGGTCGTGATTACTTGACGTCGCATGAGGGAACCTCCACTCCGTTCTGTGCGATCATTTTGATGGTGCCTGCCTTGTGGCGGGCATACCAGCTATCAACGTGAATGAGTCGGCCGTGATCAGTCTTGCCGTCACGCTGGATTGTGCGGATGGACGTGTAGTCTTCGCACGATTCCAGGGCGATAGCGGCTTCGGGATATGTCGTGTCTCCCGTTTTTTCGCGTACGGCGGTGATCTTTGGGGTCCCTGCTGTTGCTTTGATGCCCAAGCCTGAGATCTTGTGGTTAAAGGTCATGTAGTTTTTGAGTGCTTGGCCGGTGGCGTAGTTCGACAGTGTCGCGGGTGCGGGTTCCCCAGGAACCAGGCCACCGTTCTTTTCTAATGCGAAGACGTTGGCGGCCAAGGTGCGGTACACGGTTTCGGCGTCGGTGGCGCTGATCGCACCTGTTGGGGGTGTTGGTGTGGGGGTAGGACTCGCCGTCATCGTAGTGGAGGCGTGGGGTGTCGGTGTGGGGGCTGTGGCTGCCCCGCTTGACTGGCAGCCTGTCAGGGCTGCCAGGGTGATAACGGTTGCGGTTAGGGATGCGCCACGATGGTGCATGACAATTCTCCTTGCATGGGATAAAGCGGTCATGATGCGTTCCTGGTGATATGGGTGAGGGAGTCGATGATCCGGGTAGTGTCGTCGTTGAGGTCTACGCCTAGCCGCCGCGCTGTTGCGGAGAGGTGGTTGATGAGGTCGTTGACTTTGTCCATGTTTCCGGCTTGGTATTCGGTGCGTAGGCATCCGGTTATGAGGTCTTCGTGGTCGGGGGATACGAGTAGTCCTTGGGTGAGTGCCCAGCGGGCTAGGTTGATGTCCCCGGCTTGGAGGGCTCGGTCTGTGACGTGCAATGCTGTATCGACGATGCGGGCTTCCACGTGGTACATCGATGCCCGGAATTGGCGCAAATCCGAGTCAGGAACCCCCGCAAACAAACGACCCCGACGTAGGAGCGGCAACTCCCTGGCGACGCTGGCAAAGACAAGAAATCCGACATGATTGCACAATTATCGCCGCGACCGGCTCACTTTGCAGAGGCGGCATGTCTTGCGCGCGATATCGCCACTCTTGCTGGCGTCGGCTGTACCTCACAGACCGAAGGCATGACCCTTTACGAGAATGACGATGCCAAGGATGATGAGCACAAGTGGGAAGAGGATGTGCTCTGAGCGCTCTAGCCACTCGTTGATACCAGGACGTGTGGCGACGAGCTTAGAAAGCCACACCAGCACACCTACAAGAATCAGGAAGACGGCGCAGAACAGAGCGATGTCCAGCGGTTCAACGGTGAGGAAGACCGGTACATAGACTCCGATGTTGTCTCCACCGTTAGCGAACGTGACGCCGGCAACGGTGAAGACGGAGACCTTCTTGCCGGCGTCAAGGTCGTCGTCGTCACCGCTGAATGCTTCCCATGCCGCTTTAATGCCTAGAAGGAGCGGGATGAGACCGAAGTACGGGATGGTGCTTTGTGGCAAGAGAGCGCCAGCGCCCCAGGCGGTGAGGAGTGCTGTTGCGAGGATGGCACCGAAGCCAAGGTACTGCCCGAGCGTGATGTTGCGAGTGGTCCCGGGGCGCTTCGCACCGCGAGCAAAGAACAGCGATAGCACGATGATGTCGTCGATGTTGGTGACGGCGAATAAGCCAACCGCCTTGGCGATGACAGCCCACATCAGCGTGCGCCTCCGTAGCAGTTCCCGGTTTGACACTGGTCGCAGGGCTGCCTTTCGTCGACCATGACGTCCACGAATTTGGACCATCCGATGCGATGCATGGCATCGAGGCAGTTCGCAGCGGTCAGCATTTACTGAACAGTACAAGAGCTGCTGGATATGTGTGAATCTGACCGCACCTGGCGGATCGTGCCGACCGTGTAGTCACGGTGCCTCCGAACCGGTGCGGCTCGTTGAGGCCCTGCAACGAATCTGCACCGAATGTTCGCGGTTACGTGCGGCTTACTGCCCCCATCCGCGAATTTGCCCGGACATGACGAAAGGTCTCTGGCCACGAGTTATACCGTGCCAGAGACCTTGTCTCAGAGTGTCCGAGAGAGGACTTGAACCTCCACAGCCTTAATCGGCCACTAGCACCTCAAGCTAGCGCGTCTACCAATTCCGCCACCCGGACTCGTGCCTCCGATGCCACGCTGCTGCGCGGTACCGGACGATCATGGGACTTTAGTCGACTATCGACTCACAATGCAAATTAGCGTCCATCGAGTGCCCCGGCTCACGTCAGAAACCCGCGCGAGTGACACAATCGCGACATGTCAGATCTCTTCAGCATGACCCTCGACGACCTGGTTGACGGCCCAGACTGTCCGCAGGCCGAAGTCGTCGACATCTGCTCCCGCATGATCCAGATCGACTCGCAGAACTTCGGCTCGCAGGGCGCTCGGGGCGAGCTTGAGATGTGCCAGTATGTGACCAGGCTCCTCGACGACATCGGCGTCGACGTGACCATCTATGAATCCGAAGGCCGTGCCACCCTGGTCGCTGAATGGGCCCCGGGGGGCACCGACATGACTCGTCCTGCCCTGTTGCTACACGGCCACAGTGACACCGTCCCATTCGAGGCGGCTGACTGGACCCTCCATCCACTGTCCGGTGAGGTCCAGGACAACTGCGTGTGGGGCAGGGGAGCCATCGACATGAAGGGGTTCCTGGCGATGGTCCTGTCGGCTATCCGGGCTCGCCATCGTCGAGGTGAAGCGCCGTCTCGGCCTATTCGCTTCATCATGTTTGCAGACGAGGAGGGCTCAGGGACCCTCGGCTCCACGTGGCTCGGCGCTCACCACCCGGAGGCTTTTGACGGCGTCACCGAGGCTATTAGCGAGGTCGGCGGGTTTTCTCTGACGACGCCGCACGGACAACGTGTCTACGTCGTCCAATCCGCCGAGAAAGGGCTGTGGTGGTTTCGGATGAGTGCCACCGGCAGCGCAGGACATGGATCCATGCGTAACCCGGACAACGCTGTCACCCATCTGCTTGATGCGCTGTCCCGCATCGACGCCCATCACTGGCCGGACTTGCATCACCCGGTTCAGGAGGAATTCCTTGACCAGATAGCGTCGATATGGGGCCTGACAATTGACCGCGACAATCTCGAATCCAGCCTGTCGCCCATTGGACCCCTGTCACGAATGGTGGCTGCCTGCTGTGCGCACAGTGTCACCCCGACGGTCCTCTCGGCCGGCTACAAAGTCAATGTTGTCCCAACGCGTGCCAGCGCGGAGATCGATGCCCGATTCATTCCCGGAGCCGAGGAGGACATGATGTCGACGATCAAGTCCTTAGCCGGGCCAGAAATAGACTTCGAGACGATCTCCTTTAAACCGGCTGCGTCCGCGCCGTTCACAGGCCCAGCCGTTGATGCGATTCGACGAGCCATTGATGCTGAGGATCCGGGGGCCGTCGTGCTGCCCTACCTCAACTCGGCTGGGACCGACGCTAAAGGATTCGCTGTCCTTCCTAACGGTCGCCGAATCAACTGTTACGGGTGCACACCGCTGAGGCTGCCAGTCGATTTCGACTTCATCAGTCTTTTTCACGGAGTCGACGAGCGAGTCCCCATCGGATCCCTCGTTGTCGGTACCAAAATCGTCGATCACATACTGCAGGAGGCTTGATGATGAGCGTTCAGAATCCGAAGGCAATGGCAACCTTGATCCTGGATGGTCAGGAATACAGTCTGCCGGTCATCACGGGAACCACCGGCGACCGAGTTATCGACATTTCCAGCCTCCGCCAGCTCACGGGCGGGGTCACGACCTTCGATCCGGCCTTCGCCAATACAGCCGCATGCCGGTCAGCGGTCTCGTGGATCGACGGCGAGAAGGGGGTCCTCACCTATCGTGGACTACCTATCGAAACCTTGGCACGCGAGCGCGTCTCTTTTGTAGAGACCGCGTGGCTGCTGATATTCGGGCACCTGCCCACCGAGGCTGAGCGCGACGACTTTCGGACTCGATTGACCGAGTACTCGGCTTTGCATCGGTCGATGAACCTTCACTTCAACGCTTTTCCGCCAAATGGGCATCCGATGGCGATCATGTCTTCCATGATTAACGCGATGAGCACCTACGACCGCCCGCGAATTACCGACGAGGAGTCATTTACTGACGCAGCGGCCAAGCTCATGTCTAAGGTGCGGACGATTGCGGCTGCGTCGTACAAAGCGTCAATTGGGGAACCAGCAATCTATCCGCGCTACGACCTCAAATATGTCGAAAACTTCATGCATATGATGTTTTCCTTGCCGTACCGAGACTATGAGCCGGACCCAGTGGCGGCGCGTGCCCTCAACTTGTTCTTCGTCCTGCACGCTGATCATGGCCAGAACTGTTCGACCTCGACGGTGCGGATGGTCGGGTCCTCGGGGGCCAACCTGTTCACGTCATGTTCCGCCGGGGTGTGCGCCCTGTGGGGAGACCGCCATGGTGGAGCCAACGTGAACGCCGTGCGCGCCCTACAACGTATTCGCGACTCTGGCCTCACTCCACGCCAGTATCTGGCAAAGGCTAAAGACTCTGGTGAGAAGATCTCTGGCTTCGGACATCGCGTGTACCGTAATTGGGATCCCCGAGCGAGGATTTTCCGTAGTGTCGTCGGTCCGCTGCTCGACACCATGCACAAACCGGATCCATTGCTCGACATCGCCATGGAGCTGGAGGAGGCCGTTCTCTCTGACGATTACTTCGTTGAGCGCAGGCTGTACCCGAACGTGGATTTCTATTCTGGGATTGTTCTGCGTGCGCTTGGTATCCCGCTCAACATGTTCACTGTTATGTTCGCTATTGGGCGGATGGCCGGCTGGATCGCTCACTGGAAAGAGGTCTTTGAGGACCCGACGACGAGGATTTCCCGTCCCCGTGAGCTTTACGAGGGTCCAGCATCGACCCCGTGGATACCGCGTGAGGAACGCTGATTTCGTTGACCTAAGCCGTGTCCCGAGCGAGGTTAGGACCGCCAGTAATGTCGTCGAGGGCCGACGTGATCTCCGTGGGAAGAACAACATCGTCGGTCCCGAGTAATTCTTCGAGCTGTGAGGTTGTCCTCGGTCCGACAAGGGCCGAGGACACGACAGGAGCATCACGCACCCATGCCAACGCGATTTGTGGGACCGTCGCTCCCAGGCCGTCAGCCGCCTTCACAATAGCCTCGACAACAGCGCTGGATTTGCGCGTCAGATAGGGATCCACGAACCACGAAAGCCGATCAGATCCGCCTCGGGAATCTTTGGGGGTGCCGTGGCGATACCGGCCTCCCAAGACGCCGCGCCCTAGCGCCGACCACGCCAATAGCCCCATTCCGTGGTGCTGAGCTGAAGGAGCGACCTCGATTTCGGCACGACGGGCCAGTAAGGAATACTCCACCTGATTACTCACCAGGGGGATACGAGCTCCATCTGCCCGCTGCCATGTCGCTGCCGTGGCAGATTGCCACCCGACGAAGTTGGAGACGCCAACGTAGCGGGCCATCCCCGCTTGTACGGCGTAGTCAAGTGCTGCGCAGGTTTCCTCAATAGGGGCGTCTCCCCAGGCATGAACCTGCCAGAGGTCGACGTGATCGGTGTGGAGACGACGCAAAGATCCCTCCAGGTCGCGCAGCAGCGCACTGCGTGAGGTGTCTACGACCCTTTTGTTGCCCTCGACGACGAATCCCGCCTTCGTGGCAATGACAAGGTCGTCTCGACGAATGTCGGTATGGATGAGCTTTCCGATGAGTTGCTCGGCGAAGCCGCCGCCATATGCTGGCGCAGTATCGACGAGATTGCCGCCGGCGTCAACGAAATGCCGAACCATGGAGCGAGCCTCGCGAGAGTCAGTCTGCCCGCCCCATGTCAGGGATCCCAGCCCAATAGCAGACACCTTGAGGCCACTAGCCCCGACGGTTCTCATGCGCATGTGCATCCTCCTCGTCTGGATCACCCTAACGGAGCACCCTCAAGCCGGCCTTGAGGCACGACGAATCCTTTAGCGGACGGGGGCAAACGCCGGACGGCGCCTGGACGGAGATTTCTGTCAGTCGTCTGTCTGCGGATCTCGCGTGTGTGGCTAGGGTGGGACTATGACTCGTCGAACTTTTCGACTCGAACGTCCCGATCGTGTGGTGGTCGGAACCGTGGGCCAGCCGGGATCACGTGTGTTCCATTTGCAAGTCCGCGAGGGATCCCAGCTTGTGACGGTCCGTTGTGAAAAGGTCCAGATCAGCCACATTGCTCTCCAAATGGATCGGATCCTCGACGGTTTGGCTGCCCATGTCGCGGACGTATTCGTCCCACCGTCGGTCGAAAAACCAGACGATCTCGACCCTTTGGATGCACCGATAGAGGAAGAATTCACTGTCGGAACAATGGCGATGGCCTTTGATGATGAGTCCAAGCGCATTGAGATGGAGATGTACGCCGTCAGTGATGATGAACTCATGATGAGCGATCCAGCGATGCTGCTGACGACCCTGCCGGAAGCGGCTCCAGATTCTCTCGAAGTCGTCATGACGACGTCCCAGGCGCGCCAGTTTGTGGCGAGGTGCCGAGTTGTTGTGGCATCAGGGCGTCAATACTGCCCCTACTGTTCTCAGCAGATATTGTCGGCCGAGGGCCACTTGTGCCCACGCTCGAATGGCTACCGCAGGCCACTGGTGTGGTGAACGCAACAAATCCGTGGAATCTGCCATGTATTCCCAGGCCGAGAGCTCCATGGCGCGTCGAGGAGGTTTTGCCTGATTCCGGTAGTGGGGCCTTGGTGGTGCGCGATGCCGACTTTCGGCTGTGGGTGTACAGGCCGGATGCGCATGAACGTCATCTGCGCGATTTCCCGACGGGCACTCGCGCCAAGCGGGATGTTGCGGCATGTTTGTTGTCACGGGTGATGGGTATCGGTCTGGTGCCATTGACGATTTTGGTGAGCGATGGACCACAGGGGTCTGGGTCGATGCAGCGCTGGATCGACGATGACATTGAGAACCCTCCGGTGCGTGCTGATGTGACCGAGCGTCTTCCACCGCATTGGCACGGTTTTTTACTGGGGGTCGACGAGGATGATCGGGAGATTGGAATCGCTCATTCTCCTCATCCAGCGCTGCGTGCCCTGGCTCTCTTCGATGCCGTCGCGAATAACGCTGACCGTAAGGGTAGGCACGTGTTAGTCGGCCCGAATCCTGATCTCGGTGGCGTCGCTCAGGTGTGGGCGGTTGATAATGGTCTGACCTTTCACACAGATCCCAAACTTCGAACGGTGCTGTGGGGATGGGCTGGACAGCCGTTGGAACCTGTTGAGGAAATGATGCTCAACGAGGTCCTTAACGTTGGTGACGCGGATTTCGAGGGTCTCATTACCCATGACGAGATTGACGCGATGAGGCACCGGGCTCAAGATTTGTTGGAGTTCGGCGCTTTTCCTGGCCCGAGTGGGTTACGGCCTGCCTTGCCATGGCCTCCAATGTGATGACTTGTCGATCTACGAGAATATGGCGGTCCGTTATGGACGGTCGGAAAGGTGTGTGCTGTGTCCGATATTCTCACGTCCCTACTCAACGCTCAGCTTGATGTGGGGCTGGGAAAGCCAATCCTGTGGCGTGAGGTTATCGGAAATATCTTTGGGCTTGCCTCTGCCCTGGGCGGTGCCCGGCGTCGAATATGGGCTTGGCCAGTCGGCATCATCGGTAACGTCATCCTTTTTACTGTTTTTCTCGGCGGTGTGTTCCACACTCCACAGGATCTCAATTTATGGGGGCAGGCAGGACGACAGGTCTTTTTCCTTGCGACAAGCGCTTATGGATGGGTAGTTTGGGCGGCGACTCGACGCAATAACGGCGCATCCCAAGTGGCCGTACACCCTCGGTGGGCCACTCGTCGCGAGCGCATTGCGGGGCTGACGGCTGCCATCATCATGCTGATTGTCTTCTATTTCGCGCTCAAAGCTTTGGGGTCCTGGGGGCCATTGTCAGATGCGTGGATTCTTACTGGATCGATCCTTGCGACCTGGGGTATGGCGCGCGGCTGGAATGAGTTCTGGTTCGTGTGGATTGCAGTCGATATTGTCGGTGTCCCGCTGCTAGCTACCGCCCAGTACTACCCGAGTGCCCTCTTGTATGTCTTTTATGGGGCGTTCTGCATCTACGGGTTCGCGACCTGGTGGCGTGCGCAGGCCACCGCCGATGACTCCTGAGGTGGGTGAGTTCGTTTCGTGGGCGCGTCAGTGGCAGTGCTCGGCCAGTCGGTAGCCTGGCACCTGTGAGCAAGACATTCGAGGACCTCTTTGCCGAGCTGTCTGCCAAGGCGCAGACCCGTCCCTCAGGTTCAGGAACCGTTGACGAGCTTGACCGTGGCATACATGCTATCGGCAAGAAAATCGTGGAAGAGGCCTCCGAGGTGTGGATGGCGGCTGAATACGAGGGCAATGAACGGTTGGCTGAAGAGATCAGCCAGGAGCTGTATCACTTGCAGGTCATGATGATTAAGCAGGGTCTGACCCTCGACGACGTATACAAGCATTTGTGAATTCCCAGTCGTCCGTGACTAGTTATCGTCATTGCTATTTTCTGAGGAGACTTCATGCCCGATCTGCTGCGCATTGCTGTGCCGAATAAAGGCGCTCTGTCCGAGGCGGCATCCTCCCTACTTACTGAGGCTGGCTACCGTCAACGTATAGACCGTAAAGATCTCACTCTGGTTGACGAGGCTAATGGGGTGGAGTTCTTTTATCTGAGACCACGCGATATTGCGGTGTACGTGGGGGAGGGGACTCTCGACATTGGCATCACCGGCCGGGACCTTTTGCTTGATTCCAAGGCCGATGCCATCGAGATCAAGGGTCTGGGTTTTGGTCATTCTCGGTTCCGTTTCGCCGCTCCTAAAGGCTCGACAAACACCATCAAAGGGCTAGCGGGAAAGCGAATTGCTACCTCTTACCCTGGCCTGTTGAGCGCTTTCTTGGAAGATCAAGGGATCGACGCTCACCTCATCCACCTGGATGGCGCAGTTGAGTCGTCAATCCGACTCGGCGTTGCTGACGCCATTGCTGACGTCGTCGAAACTGGGACAACTCTGCGCAGGGCCGGCCTTGAGATTTTCGGTGACGTCATCTTGGAGTCCGAGGCCGTGCTGATAGAGCGTCGGGGCTTCGCTGGCGGTACAACGTTCGATCACTTTATGCGACGCATTGACGGCGTGCAGGTCGCTCGCAGCTACGTCATGGTCGATTATGACGTTCCCGCTGAAGCACTCGCAGCCGCCACCGCTCTAACACCAGGACTCGAGGCTCCCACTGTGTCGCCATTGTCCAAGGACGGCTGGTATGCGGTGCGAGCCATGGTGCCGCGCACCGTAGTACAAGGCCTTATGGACCAACTATGGGACGCCGGCGCTCGTGCGATCCTGTCGACAGAGCTGTCAGCATGTCGACTGTGACCGGACGTCAACTCGTAGCTGCAGTCCAGGCAGAGGGCGGGGAATCACTCAATCCCGCGCTTGCGCAGGATTTCTTCTAGTTCGGCGTCTTCATCGTTGTCGGATGCCGGGGCTGAAGGCTTCTCGGGGACGGGCCTCGATGTGCGCACCGGCGCGCTTGCCGGGGTAGTTTCAGAGGCATCCCGGGTGGTATGTGGACCTGGAGCGTTCGTGGAGGTTGACGCGGGGATAGCTTGCGAGGCGTCGCGCGCCTTCTTGCGGGTGGCATGGTCTTGACGGCGCTGGCGTCCAGTCTCACGATCGACCGGCGTCATAAATCCAGCCACAAACCACGTGACAAGACCAATGACTATGACGATAACGCCAATCCAGATAGTCCTCGTCATAGCTGTCCCGGTGAACCAGTCAACGACGAGGTGGATCGCCCGGACGAGAAGGCGCATCAGGCCGGTCAGGACTAGGCCGATAGGTAGGACGGCTAGACCCAATCCGCGCAGCATGGCGCGTGAGGATCGGCGGGACAACCATCCCGATAGGGCCCACAACAGCGGCAAGACGACTAGCACAATGGTGACGACGGCAACGACGGTCGTTTCGCTCATATCACTACTGTTCCATATTCATGGCACACGTGGATCCTGCAGTCATAGGTTTCGGCTAGTGTTGCGCAGGTGCCTGCTCCACTTTCTCCAACCGGCGGTGACATGGGAGACGCCGATCCCCAGGTGCGTGGCGCTCTGGCCGCGTGCCTTACCGACGACGCCTACCGCACCTCGTATCTTGAAGCGGTATCTACCCTGTGTGCGGGCGCGCGCCTCTTTATGCCGGTGCTCGCAGATGAAGACGGCGATATGGGTGCGGTCAAGCTCACCAATGAGCACGGAAGCACCGCATTATTGGCATTCACTGGAATTGATTCGCTTATGGCGTGGGACTCGCGGGCTCGTCCAGTTCCTGGTTCCCTCTCAGACCTTGCCGCAACCGTCACTGAGGTAGGTGCCGACGCGCTCCTCATTGACGTCGCTGGCCCGGCACCCTTCGTCATTGGTGCTGACGTCCTCACACCGATCGAGAAAGGTGCCCGCTTGGTGAAGCTGGATGATGGTTGGGGATGGATGCGCAGCGCAGGCTCCTCCTAACCTGTCCCTTAACTGCCGCCGTATCGCGGCCATCGCCCTCGATTTGTGGTGACGTTATCTGCTGCCGTATAATGTGCGAAGCGATCAGTGCAAAACTGGTGCTAAGCAAGCGGGGGCCTGACCTCCCACCTAGGCGGATCTTGTTCGTCGGGTCATGATGGGCTTTATTGGTTCGTCGGGATGTGTGATGCATCCTTCAGGTCTTCGTGCGCGAAGGCCTTTTTTCGTATCCGGATCGTGGCGGCGCAGATGCGCCATATTTAACAGAACAGACATCCGGGAGGACCCCATCAGTACTGAACCCCGCATCAACGAGCGGATTCGCGTTCCCGAGGTGCGCCTGGTCGGCCCTAATGGCGAGCAGGTAGGCATCGTCAGGGTTGAGCAGGCTTTGCAGCTTGCCCGTGAGCAGGACCTTGACCTCGTCGAGGTGGCTCCGCAAGCCCGCCCCCCTGTCGTCAAGCTCATGGACTACGGCAAGTTCAAGTACGAGGCGGCCCAGAAGGCTCGGGAATCGCGACGCAACCAGGCGAACTCCATCATCAAGGAGATGAAGCTTCGTCCAAAGATTGACGATCACGATTACGAGACTAAGAAGGGCCATGTTCTGCGGTTCCTCAAGGCTGGCGACAAGGTCAAGATCACGATTATGTTCCGTGGTCGCGAGCAGTCCCGACCGGAGCTTGGCGTCAACTTGCTGCGCCGTCTCGCTGATGATTTGACCGAGTACGCGACCGTCGAATCTCCTCCTAAGCAGGAGGGTCGAAACATGCTCATGATTCTGGCCCCGACTCGCAAGAAGAACCAGGCCAAGGCAGATCAGAAGGCTGAACGCGACCGCCGCGCCGCTGAGCGCGCCGAAGCGGCCGAGGCTGATAAGGCCTACGAGGCTGCCCAGCGGGCTGCTGCCGGCACTGCAAAGAAAAAGAAGAAGAAGGGTCCGGCCGACAATATGGATCCTGACATCGACCTCTGAGCGATGCTCAGAACCAGGCGATCCGGTTGTCATCGGTGAGCCAGCCCGGGACCTTCCCTCCGGTTCGCGGGACGACATACATGAACGAATGGAGCTATCCATGCCCAAGATGAAGAGCCACTCCGGGACGAAAAAGCGTTTCAAGGTGACCGGGTCGGGCAAGATCACCGCTCGCAAGGCGGGCAAGCGCCACCTCAACGAGCACAAGTCCTCGCGCGTTACTCGCCGTCTGACTGGTGAGACCGTCCTGGCTAAGGGCGAGGCTGCCAAGGTCAAGAAGCTGCTCGCTGGTCATCCTGGCCGCTGACGAGAGCCGACGTCGCGACTGACGACGTCCCAGGTCCATTGGGCGGCATCCGCCCCGAACCCACATCCGGGACTGACCCGGCAGATCCAAGGAGAATCACTATGGCACGCGTGAAGCGTTCTGTGAATGCCAAGAAGAAGCGTCGCGAGGTCCTTGAGCAGGCCTCCGGTTACCGCGGACAGCGCTCGCGCCTGTACCGCAAGGCCAAGGAGCAGACCCTCCATTCGGCCACGTACTCATTCCGCGATCGTCGTGCGAAGAAGGGCGACTTCCGTTCGCTGTGGATCCAGCGCATCAACGCTGCTTCCCGCGCCCAGGGCATGACCTACAACCGTTTCATTAACGGTCTAAAGAATGCTGGCGTCGAGGTCGACCGCAAGATGCTCGCTGAGCTTGCGGTTTCCGACATTGACGCTTTTAACAGCCTCGTCGAGGTCGCTAAGGCCAACCAGCCGCAGAACGCTGCTGCCTGAGGTGGTCATGGCCGACGGACCGAACGACGACCATGCGGGGTGGGATCGCATCTCGAAAGGATCGTTGCGTTCGGCCCGTCGTCTCTCATCGCGGCGCGGACGCGACGAGTCTGGGCTGTTCTTGGTCGAGGGCGCCCAGGCGGTTCGAGAGGCGTTGGCGTGGCCAGGCAAGGTCAATCTGTTGGCGACGTCGGACCCAGTCCGCGACGCTGAGTACGTTAAGGCAGCTGAACGTCGTGGCATCCGAGTTGCGGTACTTACCGACGAAGATGTCAATGCGCTCTCCGACACTGTTACTAGTCAGGGAATCTTCGCGGTGTGCCGCCAGATTACCAGCCGTGAACTGCCCGAGGGGAATGTTCGTCTCGCTGTCATCTGCGCTCAAGTGCGCGATCCTGGAAATGCCGGGACTGTCATCCGCTGCGCTGACGCTTTTGGCGCTGACTGTGTCATCTTGACGCGGGGATCGGTCGATCCGCATAACCCCAAGACGGTTCGCTCATCGGTGGGGTCAATCTTTCACCTACCCGTTGTCGTCGGTGTGGAACTGGCTGACGCGGTGAGCTGGGCCCACCAGCACCACATGTCGGTATTGGCGGCCGACGGAGGAGGCCATAGCCTTGACGCCGTCGCTCGGTCGGGATGTCTCAAACGGCCCATTGCATGGTTGATGGGTAACGAAGCATGGGGTCTTCCCGAAGCTGATCGCGCTCTCGCCGATCAAGTTGTGGGAGTCCCAATGTGGGGGGCCGCCGAGTCTCTCAACCTTTCGACTGCGGCTGCGGTCGTGCTCTACGCCACGGCGAGTGAGCAACGAGCCTAAGCGGCGACCGTCCATACGGCGTCGACGCCACTAGACTTATCGACATCAATCACACACGCGCCCGAAACACGGGTGTTTCCAGACCCATCAGGGGGAAGGCCCATGAGTGGCCCCAATACGAATTATGACCCGGTCCAGGTAAGTGCCCTGGACGCCGATCAGGTCGAGGCTCGGGTGGCCGAGGCCTTGGAGGCTACTGCCGGGGTTTCAACTACTGCCGAGCTCAAACAGGTGCGTATCGCTCATACCGGCGACAGGTCGCCGCTGGCTCTGGCTAACCGCGAGATCGGTGCTTTACCTCCCGCTGCCCGGAAGGATGCTGGTAAGCGCATTGGGCAAGCTCGAGGCAGAGTCAATCAGGCGCTCAAGGCTCGTCAAGAGGAGCTTGCTGAGGCGGAGCTTGAAGCCCGTCTCGCAGCCGAAACCACTGACGTCACTTTGCCCGTCGTCGCGACTCCGCAAGGTGCTCCGCACCCGATCACGGCTCTCATTGATGACGTCTGCGACGTGTTTACCGCCATGGGCTGGGAAGTAGCTGAGGGTCCCGAGGCTGAATCCGAATGGTTTAACTTCGACGCTCTCAACCTTGGCGATGATCACCCTGCTCGAGCTCTGCAAGACACGCTGTGGCTTGACCCAGTCTCTGACGGGAAGTGCATGCGCACAGCCACCAGCCCAGTGCAGATCCACACCCTGCTTAAGCAGCAGCCTCCGGTGCGCGTTATCAGTCCGGGTAAGGTGTTCCGAGCCGATGAGTACGATGCCACTCATCTTCCGGTGTTCCACCAAGTTGAGGGGCTGTGCGTCGACAAGGGCATCACCATGGGCCACCTCAAAGGAACCGTCGATGCCTTTGCTCAAGCCATGTTCGGCGACGTGCGCACGCGCTTTCGCCCGCACTATTTCCCCTTCACCGAGCCCAGCGCTGAGGTCGATGTGGAGTGTTTCGTATGCCACGGAGCCTCAGTTGGTAACCCAGACCGACCGTGTCGCACGTGTCGGTCCGAGGGCTGGATTGAATGGGGTGGCTGCGGGATTGTCAACCCACGAGTGCTGATCGCCTGCGGCATCGATACCGACGTGTATTCCGGATTCGCCTTTGGTATGGGTATCGATCGCACGGTGATGTTCCGCAACAATGCGCCCGATCTGCGTGATTTCGTCGAGGGTGACATCCGATTCAGCCGCTCATTGAAGGGGGGAGCACGATGAAGGTTCCTATGTCATGGCTACGTGCCATGGTCAATTTGCCGGATGGTACGACTACCAACGACGTTGCCCAGGCGCTGACTAGCCACACAGCCACCGTCGAGAAGGTCGACGTCATTGGCGGAGAGCTGACCGGGCCGATCATTATTGGGCACATCCTGTCTTCGGTTCCCGAGCCGCAAAAGAACGGGAAGATTATCAATTGGTGCCGGGTCGACGTTGGGCCTCGCTACAACGCCGAAGGACACCCCAAAAATGCCGAGGAGGGAGTTGAGGGCCGCGGCATCATCTGCGGTGCCCCCAACGCCGTCGAGGGTGCTTGGGTGGTTGTGTCCTTGCCAGGCGCTGTGCTGCCTGGGGGATTCGCGATCAGCGCCCGCAAAACGTACGGCCATATGTCCGATGGCATGCTATGCGCCTCCGACGAGTTAGGTATCGGTTTCGACCACACCGGCATCATCACTTTGCCACCGTCGGTGGAGGGCCATCAGCTCATTCCTGGCGAAAACGCCTTGCCGATCCTCGGGGTTCCCGAGGAGGTATTGGACGTCGACGTTACCCCGGACATTGGCTACTGTCTGTCAATGCGAGGCATCGCCCGCGAGGTGGCGCACGCCATGTCGGTCCACTTCCGTGATCCTTACGACGAGGAGCCGATTGGGCCAACGCAGGGTCCTGTTGCGGTAGACGTCCAATCCGATGCCTGCAGCCAGTTCATCGCTCTGCCGGTGAGCAACGTGAACCCTGATGCTCCCACCCCAAGGTTTATGTCTGATCGCATTACTCGTGCCGGGATGCGACCGATCAACCTCGCTGTTGATATCACCAATTACGTCATGCTGGAGTCTGGTCAGCCGCTGCATGCGTATGACGCTAATAAGGTCAGCGGCACGATCGTCGTCCGTAAGGCACACGAGGGTGAGCATCTGGTGACCCTCGACGACACCGATCGCCTTCTCGATCCCGACGACCTGGTCATTGCCGACGACTCTGGTGCCATTGGTTTGGCCGGCGTCATGGGCGGTGCAGCCACTGAGATGACCGGCGAGTCGACGTCAATCATCCTGGAGGGCGCTCACTTCGATCCGATGACAGTGGCCCGCGCGTACCGGCGACACAAGCTCGGTTCGGAAGCGTCGCGTCGGTTTGAGCGGGGTGTCGATCCGGTGTGTGCCCATAGCGCAGCGGTCCGAGCAGCGGAATTGCTGGTCGAATATGGCGGTGCCACTGTGGGTGAACCCACTGTCGTTGGCGAGGTTCCCGAGATGCCACACCAGACGATGAGCGCCGACTTACCTAGCCGGATTCTCGGCACGAAGGTGGCACCCGAAGAGGTCATCGAGATTTTGACGCGTTCAGGCGTTAAGGTAACCGCTTTGGGGGACTCCCTCACCCTTGTCGCCCCGACCTGGCGTCCCGACCTCGTAGATGCCTACGACTACGTCGAGGAGATCGGTCGCAAAATTGGGTTTGACCGTATTGAGCCTGCTTTGGCGCCGAGCCTGGGCGCTCGCGGTTTGACGAAGGCCCAGCAGGGTCGGCGTCGGGTGCTGCGCTCGGTCGTCGACGCGGGGTTCGTCGAGCTCATTACCTTGCCGTTCATGGCTGATAAGGATCTCGATGTTCTCGGTATCGGCGCTGATGACGTACGTCACTCGACTGTGAAGCTGGCGAACCCGCTTGACGATACCCATCCCTACTTGCGCACGACCCTGTTGCCTGGGCTATTTCACGCCGTGGCGACGAATATGTCGCGATCTCAGGAAGATCTCGCAGTGTTCGAGAGCGGGGCTGTTTTCCGCGCCGTTTCTACGGGCCCGGCGCCACGGCCGAGCGTCGAAAAGCGGCCCTCCGATGATGTGCTTGCCGAGATCGACGCCGCTTTGCCAGCCCAGCCACGCATGCTTGCTGCTGTGATTTGTGGCAAGTGGTTACCGGATCGCTGGGATGGACAGTCGGTGAAAGCTGATTGGCGTCACGCTGTGCTGGTCGCCGAAAAGGCCGCTGAAGCCCTTGGCGTAACGCTGGTGCGTAAGGCTGACCATCACGCACCATGGCATCCGGGTCGTTGTGCGGCTCTCATCGTAGATGGGACGACCATCGGATATGCCGGTGAGCTGCATCCCACGGTGGTATCAAAGGCTGGTTTGCCGCAGCGCACCTGCGCGGTAGAACTCGACCTCGATGCCCTGGTTGCTGCAGCTCCCCAAGGCGGCGAGGTCACGGCGATCTCGAGCTTCCCTGTTGCCAAGGAGGACGTTGCTGTGGTTGTCGACGAGTCTGTCGCGGCTGAGGACGTTCGCCAGGCTCTCATTGAGGGAGCCGGGCCGTTGCTTGAATCGGTTGAGCTTTTCGACGTCTACGAGGGTGAGCAGGTGGGCGACAAGCGTAAGTCACTGGCATTCAACCTGCGACTTCGGGCAGCCGATCGCACGTTGACCGATGCCGAGGCTGCTGAGGCCCGTGATGCTGCGGTGGCACGAGCTGAAGAATGCTGCGGCGCTCAGTTGAGGTCGTGAGCTCAAGACACATGCCCACTGTGGGGTCGGCGCCAGGACGACCCCACAGTGTTTGATGAGGGCAAAGCACTTGATGAGGGCTTAGTGGGTGAAGCTCAGGGCTTGACTACAGTTCAGGCGTTCGCCGGGACCTCGGTTCCGATGCCCCGATGACGGATCGGAACGGCGTTGATTGGTAGGTCTGCTGCGCGGTTTGCGGCGACGTCAGTGTGTACCATGGGCTGGCCGTCTGCCCCCTCGGGAACGAATCCGCCGTCCTCAATCATCTGCAGGTCAGCGGCGCCAGCAGCCCCCTCGCTGGTCAGGTAATCGCCTAGGAAGATCGAGTTCACGACCTCAAGGGCTAGCGGCTGCATAGTGCGGATGTGCTGTTCACGTCCGGCAGCGGCGCGCACCTCCGAATCGGGGTGAACGAAGCGCACCATTGCGAGGCGCTTGAGGCACCACTGCGGGGTAATGTGCTGGGCTCCGCCAGCCAGCGGAGTGCCCTCAAAGGGGAGCAAGAAATTCACCGGCACGGAGTCGACACCGTGCTTGCGCAGGTCGAAGATGACATCGACGAATTCTTCGTCGGTTTCACCCATTCCGGCAATCACCCCGGAGCAGGGTGACAGACCGTTGCGCTTGAGGACCTCGACGGTGTTCATCCTGTCCTCGTAAGAATGGGTGGTGCAGATATCGCCGTAGTGGGAGCGGGCGGTGTTGGCATTGTGATTGTATGCGTCGGCGCCAGCCTCTTTGATGGAGGCTGCCTTTTCATCGTCAACGAATCCCAGACAGACGCACACCTCGACGCCAGGGTGATCGGATTTGAGGGAACGCACCATGTCATTGACGCGCTCGACGTCTCGCTTGGACGGGCCATGGCCGGATGCCACCATGCAGACGCGTCGTGCGCCACCGGCAATGCCAGCTTCGACGGCGTCGTGCACTGTCTGCGGGTCAGCCCAGGAGTATTTCATAATGTCGGCGCGCGATCCCAGGCGCTGCGAGCAATAGGAGCAGTCCTCGGGACATAACCCCGATTTCAGATTGACAAGGTAGTTGAGGCGAACCCGGTTATTGAAGAAGTGGCGACGAACCTTTCCGGCAGCGGCGATGATCGACATGAGTTCGTCATCACTGCTGCGAAGAATTTCGAGGGCCTCTTCACGGGTGATGGACTCGCCTTTCAGGCCGCGCTCGGTCATGTCGGCTAGATTCAGCAATGCTCTGGTCCTTCCGAGACTGGAGACGTCCTGAACACTGTTCAGGATTGAACGGGGTTCAATGTAGTCCATGTCGCCAACGTGGGCCACCCCGGTAATGGTGTTCTCGGCTAGGGGAGTCACAGTGAGCCTGACGAAACCGGACATTGTCCGGGCGGGAGTAGAGATTCTTGACGCCTATGGACTCGGTGACCTGTCGATGCGACGTGTGGCCGAGCGTCTTGGCGTCAAGGCTGGTGCGCTTTATTGGCACGTTGCCAATAAACAGAGCCTTTTGGCCGCAGTGAGTGACGAAATCCTTGCTGGTGACGCGGGTCCGACGATGGTTCCGAGTGAGGATGCTCAGTTCGCTGACGGGGTGAATGAATGGGCACGGTGTTTCCGATCGACCCTGCTTGCTCACCGAGACGGTGCTGAACTCGTTGCGTCGACGATATCGGTAGGGCTCGGTCAGGTTGACCCAACGGTCAACTTGCGTCACTTTCTGCGCCGTCAGGGGTTGAGCAGTGATCGGGCAGACTCGGTCTGTCGGGCCTTGGTGCATTTGGTGGTTGGTCACACCATGGAGGAGCAGACTCGGGTACAGCTGCATGACCTTGGAGTACTGAGCGAGGTTGATCCAGCTGGACAAAATGACGACTTTGACCTCGCTATGACGATATTTGTCGCCGGTCTCCCCTCCTTGCTCTGAGCTAGAAAGTGGACGTTTCGGCCGCTCGTGGTGCATACTTATGTGGTACGAGGAATGTTTAATAGTCGCTCCTGGTGAAGGGGGCGTACCGAGGGGGTTCTATGGGCGAGGGGCACTCTGCGCCGGCCTCACGTGCGGCGCGTCATGCCCGGATTCGCGCTCTCATCAAGGAAGGGCGAATCTCTTCTCAAGCTGAGTTGGGGGACATCCTTGCCTCCGAGGGCTTCGTTGCCTCCCAAGGCACCTTGTCGCGTGATCTTGTTGAGATTGGTGCCGTGCGTGGACGCGACTATGCGGGAAACCCTTGCTATTCGATTCCAGAAGGTGAGCATCCTTCTGATGTAACGACGGGTTCCCCGGCGTGGATCACGCTGGCGAGGATGACGAAGGAGTTGTGTACCGGGGTACGCAACAACAAATATCTCGTCGTCCTTAAGACGCCACCGGGTGCAGCCCAGTATTTCGGAGCAGCTATTGATAAAGCCGGTCTGGATATCGTGTTAGGGACGATCGCTGGAGACGACACCATCGCGTTGATGTGTGCGACCGGCGTAGACGCGGGAGAGCTGGCAGATGCTTTTTCGCAGATGGCCGCAACAGGGGTGCCGGCTGAAATTCTCTCGCGTCAGCTGCATGGAGAGTCGGCCTGAACGTACCTGGTCATTCGGATCGCTAAACTGGCGGCCAGTCGGCCTATACAGGGTCGTTAGCGAGAGGAAATAGACGTGTCGGATCTGTTGGACGACCTGGAGTGGAGGGGCCTCGTCGCTGACTCCACCGACCGTGAGGCATTGAAGGCCCATTTCGCCCAAGGACCCGTTACCTTCTATGTGGGCTTCGATCCAACTGCCAAGAGCCTTCATATTGGCCATCTTGTTCAACTCATGCTGGTGCGTGCCTTGCAGGAGCGTGGTCATAAGCCGTTGCTCCTTGTTGGTGGGGCTACCGGTCTTATTGGCGATCCCAAAATGACCGGTGAGCGTCAGATGAATGATCGGAAGGTCGTTGCCGAGTGGGTCGAATCCATCAAGGAACAGGTGAGCAAATACGTCGACACTGACGGCCCGAATGCTGCACGTATCGTCAATAACTACGATTGGACCGTTGAGTACACAGCTCTTGATTTCTTGCGCGATGTTGGAAAACACTTCTCGGTCAACCGAATGTTGGCCCGCGATGTTGTGGCTCGCCGGTTGGAAAGCGGCATCTCCTACACCGAGTTCAGCTACGTCCTACTGCAGTCGCTGGACTTCTACGAGCTCCATAAACGCTACGGCTGTACATTGCAGACGGGTGCTCAGGATCAGTGGGGCAATATCACCGCTGGTGCGGAGTTTATCCGCAGGACTACTGGTGACGTCGTCCATGGCCTCGTGACTCCATTGCTCACCAAGGCTGACGGCACTAAGTATGGCAAGACAGAATCTGGGACAGTGTGGGTAGACCCTGAGCTGACGAGTGCCTACGCCTTCCATCAGTTCTTCCTCAATGCGGAAGATTCGAAAGTCATTGAATACCTCAAGATTTTCAGCCCTCGCTCGCGAGAAGAAATTGAAGAACTCGCGCGTAAGACTGAGCAGGAGCCGTGGCGTAGAGCGGCTCAGCACTGCCTAGCTGACGACCTGACTGATCTGGTACATGGCGTCGACCAGCGCAAGGCAGCTGAAGCTGCAGCCCAGGCGATCTTCGGACGCGGTGAATTGGGCGATCTTGACGAGCAGACGGTGTTGTCTTTGGCTGACGAGCTCGGCGCTGCCCATCATGAGGGGGGCGAATACCCGACGGTAGTTGAGGCAATGGTCGCTGCTGGTGTGGTCGACACGAAGTCCGCCGGCAGGCGTGCCGTCACCGAAGGCGGTGCCTATCTCAATAATGTCAAGGTTACTGATCCTGATCAGCGCCTGACTGACGATGACTTCCTCTGTGGCCGTCTTGCCCTGATTCGGCGCGGCAAGAAAACGGTGGGTGCGCTCACGCGATGAACTGTCGCTGACGTCATCTATCCGGGGGTCTACTAGAGCCAGTGGCCCCCGGATTTTTGTCTCCGGAGACATTAACGGGGTGTTGACGAGGAGCTGGATTTGCGTTGGTGGTGTGTTTGTGGCAGTGTTTCTTTTCGGCTTCGCGCTTGTGGGGGTTCTGGTGGTCCTTGTGTGGGATTGCTGGGGGCATGATTTGACGTTTGTGTGATGAGTGTTTAAGCTTCTGCGGGTTCCCTTTTTGGGGGCTGGGAATGATTGTGGTTTCCGGGGATTGTTTGTGGTTTCTGGGGATTGTGGTGGTTTCCGCTGGTGAGAATCTGGATTGTGTTGATCTGGTTTGATCTGGTAGTGTTGGCTGGGCTGCTGCGTTGTGTGGTGGTGTGGTTGTGGCTG
>NZ_VUMG01000003.1 GCF_009696315.1 Cutibacterium porci | reverse complement strand
TAGGCTCACCCCCGCATAAGCGGGGAATACTACTGCTGGGGCGTCGATGGCTCACGGCGTGTAGGCTCACCCCCGCATAAGCGGGGAATACTGCAGTTGTGGCGCTGCTGTGGGGTGAGACGGAGGCTCACCCCCGCATAAGCGGGGAATACTTTTTGTTCCGCGGAGACTGTTTTTTGGGGATAGGCTCACCCCCGCATAAGCGGGGAATACCGCCAGTGAAAATGCAGAAAGCTGTCACATTTAGGCTCACCCCCGCATAAGCGGGGAATACTACTGCTGGGGCGTCGATGGCTCACGGCGTGTAGGCTCACCCCCGCATAAGCGGGGAATACTGCAGTTGTGGCGCTGCTGTGGGGTGAGACGGAGGCTCACCCCCGCATAAGCGGGGAATACTTTTTGTTCCGCGGAGACTGTTTTTTGGGGATAGGCTCACCCCCGCATAAGCGGGGAATACCTGCCACGAATCGCGCCATCGTCGAAAACAATAGGCTCACCCCCGCATAAGCGGGGAATACCCGATAAATGGGATGAAACAGCAGTCGACCATAGGCTCACCCCCGCATAAGCGGGGAATACCTGAAACCTACTCCAACCAGCAGCAGGAAGAACGGCTCACCCCCGCATAAGCGGGGAATACGGAGAACTTCCGGGTGTCTGCCAGCACAGACACGGCTCACCCCCGCATAAGCGGGGAATACTGCCTTTGACAGTGATGGACGAGACTGTCTCTCGGCTCACCCCCGCATAAGCGGGGAATACTGTTCGAGGTTGGATGCCTCGGAGATGGAGTCCGGCTCACCCCCGCATAAGCGGGGAATACCTCGCTCCTCCTGCCCGGATGACGGCTTTGGTCGGCTCACCCCCGCATAAGCGGGGAATACCGCTACTCCTCTACGCTGCGCGTCGCGGATGGCGGCTCACCCCCGCATAAGCGGGGAATACGAGGGGGAACCTGGATTGACACGGCCTGACGACGGCTCACCCCCGCATAAGCGGGGAATACTTGTGCTGGGTGGTGTCGGTCTCGCGGGCGAACGGCTCACCCCCGCATAAGCGGGGAATACGCGGCTCCTACGGTGGCTACGGCTGCTCCGGCCGGCTCACCCCCGCATAAGCGGGGAATACGTTGGGCATTCGACTCCACTGCAGAACCGCTGCGGCTCACCCCCGCATAAGCGGGGAATACGCCTTTGACAGTGATGGACGAGACTGTCTCTCCGGCTCACCCCCGCATAAGCGGGGAATACTGGAACTCGGCCTGACCGACCGCGCCAGCCGACGGCTCACCCCCGCATAAGCGGGGAATACACCAACTGGCTAGGGCTGATGCAGGAGCGTTAGTGAGATGCGAGTGGCCTCGCGTCAACGATTACGTACTTTACGGCGTCGCGCAGCAGAACTCCAACCTGGCCGGAGAGTCGAGGATCGAGCTTTGCTGTTCGGCCGTCGCATGAGCTTCAAGCCGTCGAAGTCAACAACTTCCCAGTCATGACGGTGAACTCGGAACTCGAAGTGCTGTTCCCCACGAACCGTGTACACGAGGATCGCGCGGCCGTCGCGGCACATCTCGACTACCCTGTCCCACAGTGCGTCTCTAATACGAGCCGGCACATGGCCGACGAACACTCCCGGGCTGATCTCGAGGAGCCACCTCGTCAAGTGGCCGCGCAGACCAGCAGGACATGCGGTGAGAACAAGGACGACCATGCCTACCCCCAAGACTTACCGCCGGAGACGAGACCTTGGCGGTCGTCCCACAGGTCGACCACGTCCCAGCCGTATCCGTCGTCGGGGTCTCCGGGAGCGTTGAGAACGGTGTGGATGTCCTCGACGCACCTGCTGAGCAATTTTGATTCGTGGATAGCGTCGCGCATGGCACGTCTCGTCGCGCCGGGAAGATCGTCGAGATCGTTGGTCGCTGCGCACTGGAATGCGACTGGTACGGCTAGGGACGTCTTGTACAGGTCGGCGACGTCGTAGACGAATGAACGGTCCTTGCCCGTGTGTACGAAGCCGAGACCCGCAGACAGCCCCAACGCCGCGACGACGGAGTGGACCACGCCGTACAGACACGTCGTGGCTGCAGTGAGGGCCTGGTTCGCAGGATCCGAGGAAGAGAAGTCCTCAACCTTGTAGCTGCGCTTGTCCCAGTCGACGCCGAACTTGATTGACGCGTCCCGGTATGCCTGCCGGACTCTCGCGCCCTCGTGTCCTCGGAGCTCCTGCAGGGTCAGCCCAGTGGCCACGTCGTCGGGGAAGCGTATCTCGTACATGCGTCGCGCCACGGCCAGCCGCTTCGTTCGGTCCGTGACAGCTTCCGCTTGCAGTTGCAGCAGTCGGGTCGTTCGGGCGAGGGGACGTCCGTGGGCGTAGTACCGGACGCCGTGCTCACCGACCCACAATGTCGTGGATCCGGATTCCGCCAGCAACATCATTGCTTGGTGGGTGACGTTCGTTCCTGGGCCCAGCAGCAGCGCTCCGATCATCGATGCTGGGATGTGCACTGTGCCCTGCTGGTTCGCCGCCGTGATGGCATTCGAGTCGCGGTTCACGACACAGTGCTCCATGTAAACGAAACTTAGCCGGTCCTGGGCGCGTGCCAGCTCCTGCACCTCGGCGGGTCGCGCGCCTGGGATCGGCATGGCCACGATTCATTTCCCGGTCGGAGCCAGCGTCAGAAGTCCGCAGCCATACCCTTTAGCTGGCCCGATTCCACCAACGAGTGCCGATCGAGCGGCGTCGACATCGGTGATCTCGAGAATGCCGTCCACCTGCGCTACAGCAAGTGTGACCGTGGAGGACTGACGTCGGAATCTCAGGACCTCTCGCCGGGTCACCCGCGCGGACGGAACTCCCGTGGGGTCGTCGGGGAGTCGGAATCCGCGACGCTCCAAGCGAGTGATGAACCATTGCAGTTGCTGGTCGGCCGTGACCTCTGCGACCCGCCGCCCCCGCGACGATCCCTGTTTGCGCACGGCAGTCGTCGGGTTGACGGTGCATCGGAATCGCCACGCAGATCCCGAACGGAGAGCTCGTAGGAACGGGTCATAGTCAGCCGATCGTCCAGGCGTCCCCGTCGACCACCCGGCCTGCTCGTTGAGAACAGTGAGGTCGGGCTGCAACGGGCTAACGATGATGAGGCGCGCGTCATGTTTCGCCGGGCCACGGTCCAGCCGCCACAGGGTGCGTGCGGATCCAGTGGCGGATTGGCCGGGCGGAAACGATGCCAGAACCGCGGCGTGGAGTCGTTCCGGGGATGCCAAGAGGCGCGTGGCGTCACGACGAGCCACGTTGACGTCGAATTGAGTGAGGAACAACGTCACGCTCCTTCCAGGCCTGCGAACCAGTCCGGCTCGTCACTGCCGATGGGATTGTCGACGACAACCGTCGTCGTCGCGACGTCGCGCCAGCCGTACTCACGCCGCTCCGGGCTGAAACTCAGTGGAATGTCCCGGACGGTGTCGCCGACTTGGCCCGGCTCGGCGTCGTAAGCGATCTGAAGTCGCACCGATCGCGGCAGCCGGCGTTGCTGCCACGGCTTGGCACACCACGGTTCGTTGGTCAGCGCTGTCAGCAGGTCGCCGTCACGCACACCCAGGGACACCTGCCCCTCCGTGGGGCACGACCTCCGGCCAAGGTAGAGCGGAAACACCGGATCGGCGATGGCTTCATCCAGCGCCTCCAGCAGTGATGGTTCCCCTTCGACCGCTGCCACGAAGACGGCGTCAGCCAAGTAATAGCGGTGTGACAGGGGCATCGAGTTGACGCCTCCGTCTCTTTTCGGGTGCGACCAGTCCATCGCCGTCTGGAAGTCTCGAACGACGGAGCCGGGTTGATCGGCGCGTACACCGAATCGCAGCGACAGGAGGTCCTCGATGCTGTCCGTGCGTCGGCGTCCTTGCGCTGCCGCCAGCAGGCCGATGACCCCGGATTTGGTGGGCTCCCGGCGGGTCGCGCGAGTCGTGAAGCGGCTGGAGTCGCCCCACGACTGCAACGGCCCGGCGAGCCTGAGGACGAGGACGGTCACGACTCGCCCCGCAGGAGGGACGTGACCGTGTCACGCACCGAGGAGACGAGGTCGTCCATCGGCATGGGGGTGCCCATGGCGCCAATGGCCTCGGTGCGTGAGCCGACGCGGATGACGAAGGATGCCTCGGGCGCTCCCAGGAACGCTTCCTCGCAGTCATGCGCGTAAGCTGCCAGCGCTCGGCACGACTCGGCGACGAATCCGCCGTTGCCGGACGTCACAGGTTCCTCGAAGGCCCCGACGAAGCTCGCGGAACGACCCTTGCGGATCTGGACGACCACGGCGTCAGGGATCGTGTTGTTGGCGAAGGTGTTCTGCTTGCCCGTTGGCATCGACATGACGAACCCACGGACGAATGCGGCTGCGGCGTCGGCAGTGAGGTCGACGTCACCGAGGTTGCCCTCCAAGGTCGAGACGGCGACCGTGGCGAACCGGTACAGGGTCTCGGAGGTGAACTCGACGGTGCCGATCATGCCAGCGCCCGCGTCGTCCTCGTCGAGCTTGTAGTCATCGACGGCGGTGAAGTAGTCGGCCTCAGTCTCCACGGCATGGGTACTCAGAGCGTGGGCGACCTGAACGGCCGAGTCGACGTTGAGGTCCTTGGAGTCGGCGACCATGCGGCCGAACAGGGCCACCTCGATCCCATGATCAGAATCAGCGGCCTTCTTCGCGTCAGGGGCTGAAATCTTTCCTTCAGTACTGGCGGCGAGTTCGGCCAGCCGGTCCAGCTGCTGGTTCGAGTAGAACACCAAGTACTGGGTGCGCTCGATCGGTTCCTTGGGCGAGTCGCTCTTCGCCCGGGGTTTCTCAGCCTTCAGTCCGAGGGCCTTGACGACGGCGAGGGCCCGGTCGCGCGCGTCCTCCTCGCTGAGGCCGTACGGGTCGGCAGTGAGCCGATTCATGAGCAGTTCCACCACCCGCAGGGTACGCACACCGCTCTGGGAGGCAGGAAGGAGATCCTTGAACGATGTTCGCACCGCCTTCTTCCACGCCTGTGAACTCACGCGGGCCCGCCGGACTCCTCCGTACAGGGCGGACTTCGGTGATCCAGTGTCGTCCCGGTTGACGTTCGACGGCGGGACGCTCTGAATGACGTGGATGTCAACGTAATATGAGCTCATCGGGGTTCTCCTTGATCGGTCTCGGTGGAGGCAGCCTGCTTGGTGAGGGGGATTCTGTGGAGTTGACGTCCCCACTTCAGGAGGACCTGATCGGGGGCCGACACCTGGAGTCGCCACAGATCGGCTGCCAGGCGTCCGTAGTCGAGGGGAACCGCTTCGGAGCGCATGAGGGTGACGAGCCCTCGCAAGTTGTCGACACGGATGGCCCACTGTTGGGCCCGGCACATGTGTTGGAAGCGCGAGATCGTGCCCGGATCCCATTCCGTGCCGTCGGAACGTTTTACCGACAGCATGCGCACAGCCTGCCCGAGCCCGACGCCAGTCGCGTGCATGGGTTCCGCTCGGGACTGCTGGTGAACGGCGTAGAGCACGACCGCGGCATGGACGGCCCGCTCCGCCGCTGTCGCGGGCGACGTGCCGTGGCCCAGGAGCTCGTCGGGCAGACGGCCGAGGGTGACGTCCCACAGGCTCGGGTCGGCGCCAGGCCTGCTCTCGTCGGCGCGTCGCAATGACGCAAGCGTACGGACAGCCCATGGGTCGCGCGGTGTCGTGAGGTAACCGTGTTGCAGACGGCTGATGGCTGACACCGTCGCCGAGGTCACGTCATTCCATGGTTCAGGCATCACTTCTCCTTCGAGGAGGTCTCGGATCGGGGTTGGGGGTCATCCGGTAGTGGGGCCGATGTGCGTAGTCGGCTCGCGAAACGCTGCCATGCTCGCGCGACATCCATGAGGTCCTCGCGCTCGGTGTTCGGCACCGTGATCATGCGTCCGGTCAACGCCATCGGGCCGGCGTCGCGGCACAGCTGACGGCCGACATCACGTACGACCTGGCGGGCTCGGCGGCGCCATGCGACGCGAGCGCCATCGATGTCGGTCGTGCTGGACAGGTGACTGAACCAGTCGCGGTAGTCGGGATCGAGCGATGCGAAGCCGGCCTCGGCGGCGTGCGGGCGCACCCCTTCGGCCTCGCTGCCGGTCGCAGTGGCCAGGTCAGTGGCGAGGTTCTGCAGGGCGAAGACGAGCCCCTCCGCCGTCCTGGCACAGTCGACCGCCAGCCGAGCGAGCTGCTCGTCGGCGAGGACGGCCATTGATGTCGGGAGGGCGTCGTCAATCACGCTTGAGACCGACGACGCCTTGGGGCCGTACTCCATTCCGATCGTGCGGACTCGTGCCATATGGGCGCTGGGCAGCACGCCGTCGGCGGTGAGCATGGCCAACTGTTCGAAGATCTCGGGTCGCAACCACTGGCGGTCCGGCTCGCCCGGCTTGCGCTTGTGATGATCCTCAGGGGAGGGCTCGCGGGCGAGTAGCGGCTCGAGTCCTCGCCACATGGCCTTGGTTGCGTCATGGCTGCGTGGCATGTAGACCACCTGCCCGGCGGTCTTCGTTTGGGGTGCACTGAACCGCCAGGCGGTCGAGGAGTCCTTGTGGAGGAGGTCCTTCCACTCGACCTTGTCACCGTTACACAGGAGCACGTCGGTGACGCGCTCACCGTCAGTGATGAGCCGTGCCCGACGGCTCTGCCACGTGAAGAGATCAGCGCACCCCGTCGGCACGGGATGTTGTGCGTCCGGCGCGGGACCCTGCGCAGGACGTTCCCAGACCGGGACGTCGCCCTCGGGGTCGTCCTCCAGGAAGAGGTTGAGCAGGATCGTCTCGGATAGGTTCGCGCCTTCGACGACGACGATTCCCATCGGGCCGCTCACGCCCGTGCCGATGGGGAAACCCTTTCCGCTCTTGACCCGGGGATCGCCCACCGCACCCGATTTGATGCCTGACACGTCGAAGGCGTGGGCGTGGACGAGCCACCTGGCGGCCTCCGCAAAGGACAGGCTTGCGATGCCGGCACCGTCCCTGGTGGTGAAGAACTTGTCGTTGGCTGGGACCTCGCTGATGATCTTCGTCAGGCCGGAGAACCCACCCTTGGCAGTGTGAAGATCTGCGACCTGCATGAACGGCGCCCGGTCGTCGAAGAGGTCGAAGCGGTCGTGCCACTGGTCGAGGTAGGAGTCGATTTCGTCGAGGGGAAGACCCTCGCTCCACCACTGGCCCCAGTCGTCGACCTTCTCGTCGTCGCTGCGCTCGCGCGCCGTGGCTCGCATCACGATGGCCAGCAGCAAACGCAGGATGGCTGCCTCCTGGGTCGGGATCTCCCCGGCGAGCGCCCGCAGCTCGGTTGCACGGTGGAAGGCATCCCGAATCGACACCTCGACCACGCGGTTGTCCGGTTCGCGAGCGAGGATCCACGGCTCGTCCATGAGGTTGAAAGCACTCGTCATGCCGGATCTCCCTTATCGAGGCGGGGCTCGACCGTGAGCCCGCGCTTAGAATCATAATGGATGGGGCGGCCCAGTAGTGTCGAATTGCCCTCGGCGTCCAGCACGAGGACGAGCTGGCCCCGAAGCCACGGCGAGGTCTGCCAGGAGCTGAGGTCGATTGGTGCGGCTTCGAGTTCGGCAATTGTCTGGTCGATGTCCCAAGGGTTCGACACAGACCTTGGCAACGAGACGGTGCACGATGCCACCGCCCGAGCCAACGCACCTTCGGGAGCCCCGAACAGCGGCAGCTCGGCACCCGAGAACTCCCCGATGCCAGAGGGGAGCCGATGACCACCGGAGCCAGACTCTTGGATGACGATGACCTCGATCGAGTCCTCGGAATCGCGCACCCTGGCATGGCCCGACGAGTTCTCCGGATCAAGGGTCGAGACGTCGGTGAGTCCCTTCATGAGGCTTGATGCGACATACGGGTGGGCCAACCTGAACGTCTTCGCCCTGTTCTCCGCTTCCCCGTGTTCCGAACGCGCTTTCATGCTGGCCTCGTCGCCCCGTGCGGCCCATTTCGTAGGCCAGGTGAACGGTTCTGAATACGCCTCACGGACGAGCCGCGGGATGTCTGCGGGCACCGTCGCTGTGCCACCAGGCAGGTTGTTCAGGAGCGCGGCGGTACGCAGGAGTGCGTCCTCGCCATAGACAGAGTCGACGCCTCGGCTGAACGCCGGACCGTCGTCTCGCCAATCGTCGATGCCGGTGACGAGACAAGTGGCTTCACGCAGGGAAACCGGGCGTTGTCGGTCGTGCCGATGAAGGCGGCCGATGCGCTGCAGCAGAAGGTCCATCGGCGCGATGTCGCTGACGAGCAGGTCGAAGTCGACGTCGAGGGATTGCTCGAGCACCTGCGTCCCGACGACGACGATTCTGTGCGGACGGTCGCCTCCAGAGCGTCCGAGGCGCCGTACGAGGTCGGCCTCCCGTCGTGCGCGTTGCGGAGCCAGGAAACGCGAGTGGACGAGCACCACCTCGCAGTCTAGCCGGGACTCGAGTGCGTCGAAGGTCTCCTGGGCTCGAGAGACGGTGTCGCGGATGATGCCGATGCAACCACCGTCGGCCATCTTGTCTTCAATGAGGCTGATGAGCTCGTCAAGGGAGTCGCCCATAGAGCGGACGACAATCTGTCGTCCGGGTGCCGACGTCGAAGTGCCTTGTTGAGCGACACCATCGGATACCGTGGTCACGATTGGGTACTCATCGGTCGTCGTGAGGACCACCTGCGCGTTTCTTCCGTGGCGTCCTTTAGCGTACGCTAGCGCGAGTTCATGACGTTGGGCCGGTGGCAGCGTCGCGGACATGAGGATGACTGGCGTGCGGTAGGCGCCGAGCCACTCGAGGACGACCTTGAGGTACTCCCGCATGTAGACGTCGGCGGCATGGACCTCGTCGATGATAACGACCTTGCTCGCCAGACCGAGGTGGCGCAACACCACATGCTTGGCTTTGAGACCGGTGAAAAGTGCCTGGTCGATGGTCCCGACGACGTGGTCTGCGAGGATGGCGCGTTTGCGGCCCAAGAACCACTCATGGACGATCGCCGAAGCTTCACGCTGCGTGCCGGCGCTGTCGTCGTAGACATCCATGTGCGCGTTCCACGGCATGAGCTGCTGGTATTCCTCGTTGAGTCCAGCCTTCGAGTGGGCCAGGGAGATGCTCGACGATTCTGTGGCGGGCACGGCGTCGAGCCATTCCCGAACTCGACCGAACATGGGGTTGGACGTCGCCATTGTCGGCAGCCCGAAGAAGACACCTCCGAGCCCGAACTTGCGGGCAAGAACTTCGGCGCACATGAGGGCCGCCTCGGTCTTGCCCTGCCCCATAGGAGCTTCAATGACGAGCAGGCCTGGCTCAGTCATAGCCTCGGCCGCCTCGACGGCCGAGGCCTGCATGGCATTGGGCGCGCCGCCGGGGATCGAGGGGAAACTCCTTCGGAAAATGTCTGCCGCGTCGTTCGACGCCGGGGGCAGCTGCCACGGATGAGGAAGATGGAGCCGCGTGGCAGCGCGACGCACGCGATCAGGTGTCTGTTCGGTGACGTCGTAGGGGAAGAGGGACTCCGAACTGGCGATCCAATCAGCCATGATCACGAGCGCCTCCGACAACACTTGCACCTGGATCGGGATCGACGTGCTCATCCACTTGGGTAGGTATTCTTCGGCGCCCGTGTGTGCGGCCATGGTGTTGAGGACCTCGTCACGGGTGGCCTTCCACAGATGGTCCTCGCGCGCCAAGGACAGCCCGTATTCCTTCACATCGCCGTCCGTTGGGTTCATGCCGTGGTGGCCACCAACGATGGATGCGATGTTGCGGGCACAGCGGCGTGCCCTGGGGACATCCGGGTAACGGTTCAGTAGCCATGCTTGGGTGTGGCACTGCCCGACTGCGCCATGCGGGATTGGGTGTTCCGGCTTGGTGATGACGAATCCGTGGCGCTCCATCTGATCGCACAAATAGCTCGTCGACGTGCCATCGGGTCGCGGGAAACGTGCTTTGTAGGCAAAGTCGGCGCTGATCTTGCCGACGTCATGGATCCCTGCCAGGAAGCATACGAACGTCTGGGCAGCCCGCTCCCCGCCAAGAGTGTCCGCCAGGAGCGATCGGATGGATTGTGGCTGGAGTCTCCAGACTTCGGCCATGATTCCGGCAGCATCTTCGAGATGCTGGACCACAGGCAGCCAGCCCCCGGACTCATTTGTCTTTCCCCAGCAGGACTGTGCTGGTGGGGACCAGGTGTTGAGCATTGTCGCTTCCTTGCGGTTGGTGTTGGCAGGGACAATAGCACAGAAAAGTTCCTCAACTAAACAAGTTATTAAATAATGGCCAGACAACCACAAGTCGCCGCCGACCCCCGCAACGGCGGGGAGGACACGGGAGATGCGGACGACACGCAACTCAACAATGGCTCACCTCTGCATGGGCAGAGCACATCCCACGCTACCGGAGCCATGCATACGAATGGTGTGCGATCAACTCACCATCACGCTCTGACGGGCGACCTCAAGGAGCTCACCGGAAGCCACCAGACGGTGGGCCTCATCAATTTCGGGGGCCAGGAAGCGGTCCGGTCCGGGGCCAGGAATCGTCTTGCGCATCGTCGCGATGACGTCGGCCACCGGCTTCGACGGCTCCAAACCGCGCATCTGGATGGCTTTGGCGGCGGTCAGGATCTCGATACCAATGACTGCCCCCATACCGTCGATGGCGCGGCGCAGTTTGCGGGCAGCCGACCATCCCATCGAGACGTGGTCCTCCTGCATGGCTGAGGTTGGGATGGAGTCCACCGATGCTGGGACGGCCAACCGCTTCATTTCGGAGACGATGCCGGCTTGGGTGTATTGGGCGATCATGTGCCCCGAGTCGACGCCAGGGTCGTCAGCCAGGAAGGGGTGCAGGTCGCGGTTACGGGCCGGGTCGAGCATACGGTCGGTTCGACGCTCGCTCATCGACGCGAGGTCGGCTGCCGCGATGGCCAGAAAATCGAGCACATATGCCACGGGAGCACCGTGGAAGTTGCCGTTGGACTCCACCCTCATGTCGTCGGTAATCACCGGATTATCGACGGCTGAGGCCAACTCGACCTTCGCCACCTGTAAGGCATGGGCCATCGTGTCACGGACCGCGCCGTGGACCTGCGGAGCGCAGCGTAGGGAGTAGGCGTCCTGGACTCGCTTGGCGGCGCCCTCTCGACCAGCCTGGATGAGGTCGGAGCCTTCCAACAAGCCGAGTATGTTAGCGGCCGAGGTGCTCTGGCCTGGGTGAGGTCGCAGGGCCTGGAGGTCAGGAGCAAAGACCCGGTCGATGCCGCACAGCGCCTGGACGGTCATAGCGGTGGCTAGGTCAGCTGCCGGGACGAGGACGTCGAGGTCGGCTAGAGCCATGATGAGCTGGCCAAGCATGCCATCGGTGCCGTTGATGAGGGCCAGTCCTTCCTTCTCGCGCAGCGAGACAGGCTTCAGCCCGGCCTGGGCCAAACCGGTGGCGGCGTCAACCTCGTCGCCGTCAGGGGTGAGGACGGTCCCCTCGCCGGTGAGGACGAGGGCACAGTGGGCTAGCGGGGCGAGGTCGCCGGAACAGCCAAGAGACCCATATTCGCCCACGACCGGGACGAGTCCGGAGTTGAGCAGATTAGCGTAAGTGGTGACGACGTGCGGACGCACTCCGGTATGGCCAGATGCCATCGTCTTGAGGCGCAGGGTCATCATGGCTCGGATGACCTCATTCTCGACGCGCGGTCCAGTGGAAGCGGCATGGGACCGGATGAGGGAATGTTGCAGGGCGACCCGGTGGTCACGGGGCACCCGGGTCGAAGCCAAGGCACCGAAGCCGGTAGAGATGCCGTAATGGGGGTTGGGATCATCGGCCAGGCTTTCGACAAGGTCCGAGGCTCGTTTCACCCGCTCCATCGCGTCGTCTCCGACCGTCACGTGGGCTCCTCGTCGGGCCACTGCGACGATATCGCCGGGGGTAAGAGGAGCACCGACGTCAACAATGGTTGGGTTCATGGTCGTCCTTTCTTGGATGGGGCCACGTCGCCGTGGCGATGGTGTCTGTCATGCTTCGATGCAACCGCCAACGTCTCCAATCTGCCGGAGCACGCTGGGGTGGGCGTTAGTTGTCGAGTCTCAATCGTGGTTGGTCCAGCTTAAGGAGCCGGCCTCCTTGCCACACCCGATGCACGAGGGGCACACCGGGGCGGTACATCAGGTGCAGCCATGACGGGGCGGCCAAGCTCACGAGATCAGCTCGGGCTCCTGGCGTCACCACCCCCACATCGTCGCGTCGAAGGGCTGCTGCGCCGCCTGCAGTTGCCGACCACAGGGCCTGCTCGGGCGTCATATCCATCTCGCGTACCGCGATGGCAAGGCAGAAGGGCATTGACGAGGTGAATGCGGTACCCGGATTGCAGTCGGTAGCCAACGCCACCGTCACGCCAGCATCGAGCAGGCGACGGGCGTCGGGGTAGGGCTGTTTGGTGCTGAACTCGGCGGCTGGAAGCAGGGTCGCCACCGTCCCAGTGGCTTTGAGAGCGTCAATGTCTTCATCGGATAAGAAAGTGCAGTGATCGACCGCAGCCAGACCCAACTCGCAAGCGCGCGGGATGACCTGCGAGGGGCCAAGCTGTGCTGCATGGAGGCGAAGACCCAACCCGGCGTCCTTGCCAGCACGCAGGATTTCGAGAGTTTGGTCGGCATCGAAGGCACCGGTCTCGCAGAACGCGTCGATCCAGCGCACATATGGGCGCACAGCTTGCAGCATGTCACCGCACACTAGGTGGACGTACTCGTCAGGCTGGCACTCAGGCGCGACGACGTGTGCGCCCAGGAAGGTGACCTCGTCGGTGTGAGAACTGGCCACTCGCGCCAGCTTGACCTCGGTCTCGACGTCGAGCCCATACCCCGTTTTGGCCTCCACAGTCGTCGTCCCGCTGCGTGCCATTTCGTGAAGGATCCCAGTCATGACGGCGTCGAGGAACCCTATCGAGGCTTCCCGAGTGCGCTGAACAGTACGTAATATCCCGCCAGCCTGGTACTTCTGCCCGTTCATTCGCGCGTCGAACTCATCGCTGCGGTCACCGGCAAAGATCGGGTGGCTGTGGGAGTCGACGAAGCCTGGAATGACGCAGGCCCCGGCCATATCGGACTGGTGATCGGCGGCCGGCGCATCCGCCGATGATCCGACCCACACAATCCGGTCCCCCGAGATCACGACGGCTGCGTTGTGGATCTGCCCGAGGGAGCCAGTGCCGACAGATGGATCGTTGGTAACGAGCAGACCAATGTTATTGATGACGGTGCTCACGAGTGACGACCTCTCAGTTCTTTCAGAACGTGGCGCAAGTCCTCGGCTGTCGCGGCGTCATGGTGATTCCACTGTCCGGCGACGATGGTGGCCGCGATGTCGTCGGCCGTTGCTACCAGGGGCCAGCGCATTGGATCTACCCCAGCCAACCGTACTGATGACGGATCGACGACGGCAATATCTGCCGGGTCCCCGACGCTCAACCCGACGGATCCAGGTGTGGCAGCTCGGCGCGAACGTGGCTCGGGCGCCGGACGCAGGCTTTCGACTCCATTTCGGGTGCCGATGGTCCACAGCGCGTCACAGCTGACGACACCTCGCGTTCCGGTGGCCAAACGAGCAGTGGATTCCAACATCCGTAACTCAGCAAACGGGTCGGTAACGACGTCTTCGTCAGTGCCAATTGTCATACGCACTCCGGCGTCGTGCAGATCTTTGATTCGTGCGATGCCGTCACCGAGATCGGCTTCAGTGGTTGGGCATAGGGACACGACGGTATCCGAAGCCGCAATCATGGCGATGTCGGCGTCGTCCAGGTGAGTGGCATGGACGATGGTGGTGCGGTCAGAGAGCACCCCAGCGTGATCGAGCACTGCGGTTGGCGTCAGACCATGTGCGGCCAAACATTCGGCGTTTTCACGGGGCTGCTCGGAGACGTGAATATGGATAGGCACGCGCGGCGGCAGCCCCGTCACAGCGGTGGCCATCTCGTCGGGGCTGACGGCTCTCACCGAATGGAGGGCCGCGCCCATCGTCGCCAACGGGGAATCCGGCAGGGCATCGCGCAGTGCGTGCCAACGCTCCAGCCACCGTTCAACGCTGCCGTCCCCGAACCGTATTTGATCTGCGCCAAGAGGCGCTCCCGGCCCGGCGTGAAGGTAGCAGGTGTCGAGGATAGTGATACGAATCCCGGCCTCAATAGCCGCGCTGACAAGGGCTAATTCCATTGCATGATCGGGGTAGGGCGTCCCGTCAGGCTGGTGATGAACGTAGTGGAATTCGCCCACACTGGTGTAGCCGGCCGCCACCATTTCTGCGAAGGCAGCTCGCGCCAGCCGGTAGTAGGAGTCCGGGTCGAGGCAGGTGGCGAGCCGGTACATGTCAGTGCGCCAGGACCAAAAATCCTCGCCGGCCCCGGCCCCGCGCAGTCCACGGTGAAAAACGTGGGAGTGGGTATTGGCGAAACCAGGGACGCCGACCCCGTTGAACGTGTGGTGATGAGGTTCGGCGCCTACCGCCACTGCGGTGACGACGCCGTCGTGGGTCTCGATGCGCACATTGTCGGTAATCTGCCCGCTAACGAGGGCTTTCGGGAAGAACCATTCGCTCATTTGACGAGCTCCTCGAGCACGGTTTGTAGCGCCTCGACCCCGGCTTCGCAGTCGGCGTCGCTGGCGGATTCCGCAGGACAGTGAGACGCGCCGGTGGGATTGCGCACAAAGAGCATCCCGGTAGGCATCGTTGTCGCCAGCGTTGCGGCGTCATGTCCGGCCCCGGTCGATAGCTGCGGGGTGTTCTCGCCGAGGATCTTTAGCATCCGTGCGCGTAACTCGAAGGAGGTGCGATCAGTCCACGACTCGCGAGTCCAGACCACTTGGCATCCATGCTTGTCAGCGGCGGTTTTTGAGGCTTGCTGGATGTCTTTGACGACCTTGGTGACGGTCTGTGACGCCTCGGCTCGGCAGTCCAGCCACATCGTCGCGGCTGAGGCAATGACGTTGGTGCCGCCCGGTTCGACATTGATCCTGCCGACCGTTGTGACGCACCCCTCCCGCTCCGCTGCCTCACGAGCAGCCAGCACGGTCTGCGCCACCGGGAGGACGGGATCGTGACGATCACAGATGAGGGTCGTCCCGGCGTGGTTACCTTGGCCGGTGAATTCGGCACGCCACCGGCCATGTGGCCGCACCGCCGTGGCAATAGCGACCGGATGCCCCAGGTCCGCCAGTCCGCGCCCCTGCTCGACGTGCAACTCAATAAAGCACGACGCTGTCAGCAGAACGTCATTGGGCCCGATGAGATCGGGGTCCAAACCGGCTGCTCGCCACGCGTCCGGCAAGGACTGGCCATCGCGAGCGACGAGTTTGTGGGCCTCGGCTTTGCTGAGCTTGCCCGCTGCCAATCGCGACCCCAAACAAGGCATCCCGAACCGGGCGCCCTCTTCGTCGGCCATTGCGACGATGGCCAAGGGTTTCGACGGCGTGATTCCGGCGTCCCGCATTGTCGCCACCGCCACCAATGACGAGACGACACCGAGAGGCCCGTCGTAGGCTCCGCCGCCGGGCACGGAATCTAGATGTGAGCCTGTCAGGACGGCGTCTGGGCCGGGCGTCCCCCACCACGCCCAGATGTTGGCGTTCATGTCTGTGACGATTGTCAGCCCTATCTGGGTGGCCTTGGCTACGAACCATTCCCGCAGCGTCACCTCTTCGGGGCGCAGGCAAAATCGTGAGTAAGAGCCGTCCCCGTTGCGTCCGATCTCGGCGATCTCAGCCAGTAGAGAGGCTGCGGTCCAGGAGGTCATCACTTCACCAATCCGTCGATGAGGGCATCATCGACCAGGTACGGCAGGGTAATCTGAGCGTCGTCGTGTTCCCGGTTGAACTCGGTGGCTGTCTCGATGGAGTGATCGTTGCGTGCCCAGCCGCGTCGGGCCACCCCGCACATGACATCCCACAGCAGGGAGCTGCGAATGACGGCGTCGACCCGTTCGGAACCGTCAAGGACGAGGCCAAACCCGCCATTGATAGCGTTACCGATGCCCGTCCCTCCGCCGTTGTGCAGGGTCACCAGGCTCATGCCGCGCGCCGCATTGCCGGCGAAGCACTGGGTAGCCATATCGGCCATGACATTGGAGCCGTCTTTGATGTTGGCGGTCTCGCGGAACGGGGAATCGGTGCCTGAGACGTCGTGGTGGTCGCGTCCGAGCATGACCGGCCCAATCTCACCGTTTCGGACCATCTCGTTGAAGCGTAACGCGATGTCCATGCGGCCCTTCGCGTCTTGGTAGAGGATGCGCGCCTGGGTTCCTACCACAAGGTTGTTGGCCTCGGCGTCACGGATCCAGATGTAGTTGTCCCGATCCTGGCCTCGGCGATTCGGGTCGATGCAATCCATCGCGGCATGGTCGGTGGCAATGAGGTCGTCATGCTTACCGGATAGGCACACCCAACGGAATGGTCCGTAGCCGTAGTCGAAGAGCTCCGGCCCCATGATGTCCTCAACGTAGGACGGCCAAATGAACCCGTTTCGGGCGTCTCCGCCCTTGGCGATCTCGGTCACCCCAGATTCAAAAACGGTGGCCATGAAAGCGTTGCCGTAATCAAAGAAATAGGTGCCACGGTCGGTGAGGGTCCGGATGAGCTCATAATGCTTGCGCAAGGTCTCGTTGACGCGGCGGGCATACTCGTTACGGTCGCGGGCCAACAACTCAGTGCGCTGCTCGAAAGTCAGACCCTGCGGGCAGTAGCCGCCGTCGTAGGCTGCGTGGCAGGAGGTTTGGTCTGACAGCAACGGAATGTCGATGTTGTTATCGACGGCGTACTGCAGCAAATCGACGATGCTGCCGTGGTAAGCGATGGAAATCGGGGTGCGATCCTCGATGTGCTTTTTCGCCAGCGTGAAGACCTCGTCGAGGTCATCGGAGACGTGGCCCACCCAGCCTTGGTCAAGTCGGGTCTGGATGCGCGACATATCGACCTCGGCAATGATCCCGACGGCGTGAGCGATCTCGGCGGCCTTGGGCTGAGCCCCGGACATGCCTCCCAGACCCGATGAGACGAAAAGCACCCCGGAGAGGTCCCCGTCAGCGGGAATGCCCAACCGGATTCGCCCTGCGTTGAGAATGGTATTGAAGGTGCCGTGGACGATGCCTTGCGGGCCAATGTACATCCAGCCTCCGGCGGTCATCTGGCCGTAGTTAGCGACCCCCATCTCTTCACAGATCTCCCAATCTTTCTGGTTGTCGAAATGGCCAACCATGAGGGAGTTCGTGATGATGACGCGCGGGGATTCCGGGCGTGACGGGAACAGCCCGAGTGGGTGACCGCTCATGACGACCAAGGTGGTGTCCTCGGTGAGCTGAGAAAGGTACTTCTTGATGAGTCGGTATTGCAGCCAGTTTTGGCAGACACTACCGGTTTCGCCATAAGTGACGAGCTCATAGGGGTACAGGGCGACGTCGAAGTCGAGGTTGTTGTCGATCTGCACCTGGAACGCCTTGCCCTCGGTGCAACGGCCCTCGTACTCGTCGATCGGGCGTCCCTTAATATGCCCGGCGGGACGCCACCGGTAGGCGTAGATGCGGCCATAGGTGCGCAATTCTTCGAGGAACTCTGGGGCGGCTTTCTCGTGGAGTTCGGGGGGCAGGTAGCGCAGAGCATTACGCAGTGCGATCTTGGTCTGATCGGGGGTGAGGTGGAATCCGCGTGACGGAGCTCGTCGGATACCGGGCTCGAAAACCGGGTCAGGAGGGAACTCGGTGTCGAGCTTGATCGTCATAGCTGCGGTAGTGCTGCTGTTGTCGTACATCGTTCAGTTCCCCCAGATGCGTTCGGTGTGGCGCCGTTGTGGCACGACGATCCCGGCGAGGTCACACAATGGCCATGGGCGAATCGCGTCGGTGTGATCGCCGTGGGTCCCCTCGTCAAGGAGACACCCCTGACGGTATCACTATGGGCGGTCGGTCAGCTTCGCCTGCTGATATAACCCCAGACCAACCCATGATTTACCGCTATGGGGGCCGTGCCTGGAGAGCTCGCGGCATGATCGCAACCGCCGCGCGGTGATCGGGCCGGTATCGGGCTGGGCGTTAGTCCATGACGACGACGTCGTCGGCGCGCACCCTCGTGGCTCAGATGAGTGCGGCATTGCGCTCGTCGGGGCCATGAGCCCATGTGGTGGCATAGTCCGGGGATTTTCCAGCGTCGATGTGGCGGCGGATGAGTCGCTTCATCCGTAACTGAGGGGCAACGTTGACGTACCAAGCCTGTGCCAATAGCGGTGCCAGCAAGGACCATGGCTCGTCGTCGAGGAGCAGATAATTGCCTTCGACGATGACGAGAGGCACATTTTTCGGCACCGGAATCGCCCCGGCGATGGGCTCACCGAACCCGTGCTGGTACATCGGGGCGTATATGACCGGCTCCCGGGCGGCTGCCAGTCGTTGCACCAGTGACAAAAATCCCCAACTGTCGAAGGTATCGGGCGCTCCTTTGCGGTCAGCGCGCCCGAGGCGTTCGATTTGTCCCTGGGCAAGGTGGAAACCATCCATTGGGACGACGGCGCACTTATCGCCCAGCTGCTCATCGATGAGGTGGGACAGGGTTGTTTTGCCAGCACCTGGTTCACCGCACAGGCCGAGCACACGGCGACGCCCGGACCTCGCTAGGGCCCGGGCGCGTTCGACTGCTTGATCTGGGGTCACGTCAGATAACGTTGACGAGGTCGCAGACGAAAACTAGCGTTTCACCGCCCGCGATCACGCCGGGGATTCCTTGCGGACCGTAGGCGAGATGGTGGGGGATGACGAGTTTGCGTCGCCCGCCGACCTTCATGCCCTGGACGCCGTCATCCCATCCGGGGATCACCTGGCCAGCTCCGAGCTGGAAGGTTAGCGGCTCACCGCGATTCCACGACGAATCGAATTCACGGCCATTGCTCAGGGCCACTCCGACGTAATGCACCTCGACGAGGTTGCCGGCGGTGGCTTCAGGGCCGTCACCGACGGTGATGTCCTCGATGACGAGGTCCTCGGGGGCGGAATCGGGCAGGGTCACTTCGGGCTTGCTCATGACGATAACCCTACGGGATCACCGCAACGAGCTTGACGACGTCTGTCAGCCTTCGACGTTAATTAGCCCAGAGTGGTAGGCCTTGACCAGATGTCGCGGGACCCGCAGGATTTTGCCCTCAACGCGGATCTCAACCAACTGTGTTGGCGTGGTCTTCCACTGGGCCCGCCGATGACGCGTGGTCGAACGGGACTTCTTTCGCTTCGGTACTGCCATGGTCTCACCAGCTTGACTTCGTGATTCCGGGGAGCTCGCCGCGGTGGGCCATCTCACGGAAACGGATACGGGACACACCGGCCTTGCCAACATAGCCACGAGGGCGTCCGTCGACTTGGTCACGGTTACGCAGCCGCACGGGGGATGAGTCGCGCGGCAGAGTAGACAGTTTACGCGATGCTGCCATGCGTTCGTCCAATGAGACGTCGGGGGATGTCACGATGGCTTTGAGCTTGGCGCGCCGTTCGGCGTATTGGGCTACCAGTTTCTCGCGTTTTTTCTGGGCAGCAATCTTGGATTTCTTGGCCATTAGCGGGTCTCCTTGAATTCGACGTGACGGCGCACGATGGGATCGAACTTCTTGAGGACGAGACGGTCCGGCGTGTTGCGTCGGTTCTTTCGGGTGACGTAGGTGTAGCCGGTTCCAGCTGTCGATCGCAGCTTGATGATGGGGCGCAGCTGTGTGGACTTTTTGGCCATCAGATTTTCTCTCCTCGAGTGAGCATTTCGGCGACGACTTTGTCAACACCGCGGCGGTCGATCTCTTTTATGGCCTTAGGGGTCAGAGTCAGGGTGACTTTTCTGCCCAACGACGGCACCCAATAGCGCTTTTTATGGATGTTCGGGTTCCAGCGGCGCCGGGTGTGGCGTTGGGAGTGTGAGACGTTGTTGCCGAATCCTGGCTTGGTGCCGCGGACCTGACAGCGTCGTGACATGGGTATCTCCTGCCATTGGTTGCTTATGAGAATCATTATCATATACTGTCAGTGGCGAGATGAGAACTCGTCATACGCCGGAAGGAGACCAATGAAGCAAGGCATCCACCCCGACTACCATCCGGTGGTTTTCAGGGATATCTCGGCGGGCATGATCTTTCTGACGAGGTCAACAGTCACGAGCTCGACAGAAATCGAGTGGGAGGACGGCAACACCTATCCAGTCGTCGACGTCGATATTTCTTCGGCCAGTCATCCCTTTTACACCGGCAGGTCCAAGATCGTTGACGTCGCCGGGCGAGTCGAGAAGTTCAACCGGCGCTACGGCAAGAAGTAGGTGATGGCGTATCAGAGCCGCTCAACAGGCTGGAGGTGATTCATTGACGTGGTGATGAGGCAGGGAACCTGGACCCGACCGGCAACGAGGAGTGTGCCGTCGCCGGTCGGCATGCCGACTGATCCCTGGCATTGTCCGGTCCCTGGGCGCGGCATCCGCATTGGCGGGTGCCGCGCATTGCGTTTCTTGGCGCGTCGCTCCGTGGAGGGGCCTTGTGGTGCTAGGCCTCCTCGCGGAAGACGGGGATCTGGTCAGAGGAAGCGTCCGCGCAATACGACCAGCCGTCGTCAAACTCGGTGAGTGCTTTGATGGTGCGCACCCTATTGCGGATCATCCATCCGGCCATCCGGCCCCGAGCCGTCTTGGCAGTGAAAGAGATAACCTTCCAGCGGCCTTGACGATCCCGCGATTCGAATCGCGGTGAGATGACCTTGACGTCGATGCCTTCGACAGCCTGGAAATATTCCGCCGAGGCAAGATTGACAATGGCTTTCGGCCCTGGAGACTCTTCGAGGTCGGCTGCGACAAGGTCGATGATACGGTTTTGCCACCAACTGGCGACGGTGGTGCCACGGTCGGTGTGCAAGGGCGTACCCATTTCCAAGCGGTAGGGCTGGATGCGGTCGAGGGGCCGCAAGACGCCGTACAAGCCGGACAAAATTCGCAAAGTTTTTTGAGCCTCGGTCCAGTCTCGGGTGGAGAAGGATTGCGGATCCATGCCCCGGTAGACGGCTCCGTCGAAGGTCACTGCGGCTGGCCGGGCGTCGTCAGGGGTGCCGGGTTGGAAGCGGCGATACCGCTCGACGTTGAGGGTAGCGATCTCTTCGGAGACGTTCATGAGGGTGCGCAATTGTGCAACCGACTTGCCAGACATGATATTGGCCAGCTCGACGGTTTGATCAAGCAAGCGGGGTTCAGTGGTGCCGCGTATGGACGCGGGGCTTTCAAGGTCCAGCGATTTTGCGGGGGAAATCAGGGTCAGCACACGGGCAGCTTATCGGGCAGGTCCGGCACGAATACCGATACCTGAGCCCCCGGCTTTACTATGAGTGGCGGTCAGAGATAATGGCTGTGCGGAAAGGGGTTCCTGTCGCATGGAGACACCGAAATTCCAACGGTGCCACGAGGATTTTGTGTGCGATCACTGCGGATGGCAGGTCCGCGGTAACGGATACACCGACCATTGCCCCCACTGTCTGTGGTCGCTACACGTCGACAATTCTCCGGGAGACCGTGCAAATCCGTGTCGAGGCCCGCTGGAGCCAGTCCAAGTGGAATTCGGTCAACCCACCAAGGTGTATTACACATGCCGCACATGCGGCGCACAACGGAAAGTGCGCGCCGCTGACAATGACAGCTTTGACGCGATGCTGGACATTGCTAAGAATGCGACGGCCATGTTCTTCAGCCGTTAAACGGTGTGCGGCTGCTCACCGGCCGGATCACGCTCATCGACTGACGGAACTGCCCCCGTCAGTCGGTGAGGTCACTGGGACTAATATCGTCTGATGCCTTCTCGAAGACTTCCGCGAAGTGACACCGGCAGGCATGTTCGCTATGCCCGTCGGAGTGCATCGTCAGAGTGGTTTCCTTGTCCGAACACAGTGGCTGCGCCCGCCAACACCTGGTGTGGAACCGGCATCCAGAAGGCGGGTTTGCCGGGGAGGGCACATCACCGTGCAGCAGGATTTGGTGACGTGTTCCCCGTGCCGAAGGATCGGGCACCGGCACCGCCGACAGCAAAGCCTGGGTATACGGGTGAGTGGAGCGTTCGTAAATCTGCTCTTCGTCACCGATCTCCATGATCCTGCCGAGGTACATCACGGCTACCCGATCGGAAATGTGGCGCACTACCGACAGGTCGTGGGCGATGAAGATGTAGGCCATCCCTAGCTCCCGCTGCAATTTCTGAAGCAGGTTGACGACCTGGGCCTGCACCGAAACGTCCAGTGCTGACACCGGCTCGTCGCACACCAGCACCTTAGGGTTCAGGGCAATGCCTCGGGCAATTCCGATGCGCTGACGCTGACCACCGGAGAACTCGTGCGGGTAGCGGTTGATGTGTTCTGGGTTGAGCCCGACGAGGTCGAGCAGTTCCTTGACCCGTTCGGTTCGCTTGCCACGCGGTACGGCGTCAGGGTGGATCCGGAACGGCTCACCGACGATGTCGCCGACGGTCATGCGCGGATCCAACGAGGTGTAGGGATCCTGGAACACGATCTGGATGTCACGACGCAGTTTGCGCATCGCCGATCCCTTGAGGTCGGTGACGTCGCGTCCCTCAAAGGTGATCCTTCCTGACGTCGGCAGCTCGAGGTTTACCAGCAGACGCCCCAGTGTGGACTTACCGCATCCGGACTCTCCGACGACACCGAGCGTCTCACCCGGGTAGAGGTCGAAGCTGACCCCGTCGACGGCTTTGACGTGGCCGACGGTGTGACGCACCAGCCCAGACTTGAGGGGGTAATGCTTAGTGAGGTCGCGCACCGACAGGATCGGTTCAGCTGTGGTGTTAGCGGTCACGATGGAGGACCTCCTCGGTGTGGTGGCAGGCGGCCCAGCGTCCGGGCTCGACCTCAATGAATGCGGGGGCACCGCCGACGCGGCACTCCGGTGTGGCCCAACGACACCGCGGGTGGAAGGAGCATCCCGAGGGCAGATTTGTTAGGGATGGTGGCAGTCCGCCGATGGCGTAGAGCTCGGTGCCTTTTTGGTCCAGGCGCGGAATGGAATCCAGCAAGCCCACGGTATACGGATGGGCGGGGTTGTCATAGAGGCGGTGGACATCGGCGTGCTCGACGAACCGGCCACAGTACATGACCGCGATGTCGTCGGCTACGTCGGCCACCACCCCAAGGTCGTGGGTAATAAGGATCAGCCCCATGCCGGACTCTTCCTGGAGCTCCTTGAGTAGGGTCATGATTTGAGCTTGAACGGTGACGTCGAGGGCAGTCGTCGGCTCGTCGGCGATGAGCACCCAGGGATTGAGCGCGATCGCCATCGCAATCATGATGCGCTGACGCATACCGCCAGAGAACTGGTGAGGGTAATTATTAGCGCGCTCCTTGGCAGCCGGGATATGGACCCTCTCCATGAGGCGAATTGCCTCAGACATCGCATCGGAGCGGTTCATACCGCGGTGAATCCGGAACATTTCCGCGATCTGCCATCCGACCGGGAATACCGGATTAAGCGACGATAACGCGTCCTGGAAGATCATTGAGATGTGTTCGCCCCGGATCTGGCGACGCTTTTTCTCCGGCATCGTGAGCAGATCTACCCCGCAGTATTCAATGCGCCCGCCAGTGATCTGGGCTGGTGGAGAGTCGAGGATGCCCATAATTGCCTGCGCGGTCACCGACTTGCCCGATCCCGACTCGCCGAGGATGGCAAGGGTCTCGCGTTCCGACAAGGTGAAACTCGTCCCGTTAATGGCCTTGGCCACCCCGTCACGGGTGCGAAACTCGACGTGCAGGTCGTCGACCTTGAGGAGCAGCCCGTCAACCGGTTCTAGGTGAAGCCGGGCGCTAGTAAGTGTTTTTCGTGCCATGTCGAAACCTCAGTGCTGTTTGGGGTCGAAGGCGTCTTGTGCCGCCTCGCCAAGGAAGATGAACGCCAGCACCGCCAGCGACAGAAAAAGTGACGGAAATAGCAGCATAAATGGCGCTGATCGGACGTATCCCAATCCGGAGGCGTCAGAAATTGACACGCCCCACGAGATGGCTGGTTCCTGCAAGCCGATGCCTAGGTAGCTCAGCGTCGCCTCGATGGCAATGTAGGCGCCCAGATTGATGGTGGCCACCACGATGACCGGGGCCACGGCATTGGGCAGAATGTGCGAGCGGATGATTCGCCACGACGACGCCCCCAGAGCCCGAGCCGCCTGAACATAGTCGTGCGGTAACACCTGCAATACTGACGACCTCATCAGCCGTGCGATGGATGGCCAGCCGAGGATGACGATCGCTCCCACCACCTTGAGCACCATGACGAGGTAGGGGGTGCCTGGCTCGTTGGGGAAGGTGTACAAAATGATGATGCCGCCGAGCAGCAGCGGGATGGCGTAGAAAACGTCTCCGGTCCGGCTCAATAGAGTGTCGAGCCAGCCCCCGCGGAACCCCGCTATGAGACCAATAAAAGCGCCAAGAATGGTTGTTCCCAAGGTGGCGAGCACACCGACGAGGATCGACGATCTAGCCCCGTACACCGTCCTGGAATATACGTCACACCCCTGGATGTCGGTACCAAACCAATGCACCGGTGAGGGTATGTGTCGGGCTGCGGACAGGTTGCAGTCGGTGGGATCTTTTGAGGTGAAGACCGCTGGGATGGCGGCCATGACGAGGAAGATGACGATAAGCGTCACCGATATCCAGAACAGCGGATTGTGTTTGAGGGAGTTCCAGGCGTCATTCCAGACTGAGCGCGGTTTGGAATTACCTAGGACATCGTTGTCGCCGGGCGCGGGAGTGGCGATGGCTTCCGGGCCACTAGCGCCGAGAAGGTTCGTACGTGGCTCAGTCATGGCTGATCCTCGGGTCGAGCACCCCGTACAGCAGGTCGACGAGGAGGTTTGCGAGCAGATACACCAACACCAGACAGGTCACCGCCCCGACTACCGAGACGCCGTCGCGCTGGTTGATCGACCGGTAGACGTAATTGCCGATCCCGTTGATATTGAAGATGCGCTCGGTGACGATGGCACCACCCATCAGGGCACCGAAGTCATACCCGATGAAGGTGATGACGGGGATAAGAGAATTGCGCAGGGTGTGCACAGTGACGATCCGCGACGGTGACATGCCCTTAGCCTTGGCCGTACGTACATAGTCGGCCCGTTGGTTCTCTAGCAGGTTCGACCTTGTCAGACGCGCAACGTAGGCCACTGACAACGCTCCCAGTACGAGTCCTGGCAGAATGAGTGTTCCCCACGAGCCGTCACCGGCTGTCACCGGGAACCATCCCAGCCGCAAGCCAAAGATGAGCTGCGCCAGCGAGCCGATGACGAAAATGGGGATTGAGATGACGATGAGGGAGGACACCAGGACGAAATAGTCAATGAACTTGCCGCGCCGTACGCCGGCCCACACACCGGCGAGGATGCCGACGACGATCTCAACGAGCAGGGCAATGATGGCTAGCTTGATTGTCACTGGGTATCGGGCGGCGAGCTCTGAGACGACGGTGTTGCCGTAATAGTCGACACCGAGATTGCCGTGCAACAGTTTTTCCAAATACAGGCCGTACTGGACGAGTAACGGCTTGTCTAGGTTGTACTCGGCCCGGAATGCCGCCACGTAGGCCGGTGGGCAAGGACGTTCACCGCAACGTCCAGCCGTCGGGTCGCCGGGGAGGGCGAAGACCAAACAGAAGATGATGAACGTCGTCCCGATGAGCACCGGGATCATCTGAAGGATGCGTCTGACGATGTATCTGAACATGGTGTTCCTCACGACACCGTCGGTCCACCGAGGCTCGGTGGACCGACGGGTGCGTTCTCAGGGTGAATTACTTCACGCTGACCGACTGGAGGTCAATCGTGCCGAATGGAGTGAGCTTGACATTGGCGACCTTGTCTGACCACGCGAAGGGGCTCGACGTCGTCCACAGCGGGATGTTGGGTGGATTGTCCGCCAGCATTTTTTCAGCCTCTTGGTACAGCTCGTTCGCCTGTGCGGCATCGGTGGCCGCTGCGGCGTCCTTCAGCTTGGCGTCAAAAGCTTTATTCGAGTAGTCGTTGTCGTTGCTCGAGGCGCCGGTGGCGTACAGCGGGGTCAGGAAGTTCTCAATGGACGGGTAGTCCATCTGCCATCCGGTGCGGAAGAAGCCTTGGAGCTGACGCTTGTTGACCATGTCGCGCAGCGTTTTGAAATCCGGAGTGACCTTGAGCTGGCACTTGAGGCCAAGGTCGTTCTTCCAGCCGTTGCAAATGGCCTGCGACCATGCCTTGTGGTCACCATCACCGTTAACCGCAATTGTCAGGGTGCCGTTGTAGCCGCCCGACTTCTTGTACAGCTCGACGGCCTTGTCCTTGTCGTACGTGCACATCTCGCCGCACTGGCCCTTCTTGTACCCGTCGACGACGGGGGAGACCCAGCCGTCAGCAGGGGTCCGGGAGCCGGCGAAGATTTGCTTCGTAATCGTCGCTCGGTCGATGTCCATGCCGAGGGCCTGAATGAGGTCCTTGTTACCGGCAAGCTGCTTGTCCTTGCTGGAGTAGGTCAGCGTCTGGTTGATACCCGCCTGACGGATGCCCCAGCGGCCAGAGAGGTCGTTCTTCCACTGATCATTGGTGAGCTGATCGGTCGGGATGAGGTCGTTGATGTCGAGGTTATTGGCGACGGTGTCGTTGTAGGCCGGGCTAGCGTCGTTGTAGATCTTGAAAGTGACCTTGTCGACGTGGCCCTTGTATGACCCGGCGTAGTTCTCGTTCTTGGAGACAGTAATCGCTGTGGCGGTGTTGTCTGTGACCTTGTATGGCCCGGCGCCGATCGGCATCTTTTCCCACTTCTTGTTAGTCGGATCCTTGAGGAAGGCGTCCGGCAGCGGGGCAAAGGCGGTATAGCCCAGACGCATCTCGAGGTTAGAGACTTTCTCAGTGGTCTTGATGGTGAAGGTGTGGTCGTCGACGACCTTGAGACCGCTCATGGTGTTGGCCTTGGGCTTGGTCTTGCACGTTTCGTCACTACACTGCTCGTCGGCGTAACCCTCGATCGGCTCGAAGAAATAGGCGGACTGCTGAGCATTGGGGCCGTAGGCGGCCCAGTTCCAGCCGTCGACGAAGTTCTTAGCCGTGACTTCGCTGCCATCGGAGAACTTGTATCCCGGCTTGATCTTGACGGTGAAGGTCTGGTTGTCCTTCGTCTCGATGGACTCGGCGATGTCCAGCTCTGGCTTGGCGGTGTCGGAGTTGTAGTGGATGAGACGAGCAGTGACGGCGTCGAGGATATTTCCGCCGCATGTCTCGTTGGTGTTGGACGGAATAAGCGGGTTCTGTGGGGTGCAGCCGCGAACGGTGATCGATCCACCGTCCTTGGCCGGGGCACTGTTATTGCTACCGCCAGTGGCCGACGCCCCGGAAGCCGTGTCGTCCTTGGCTGCGACGTCCTCGCCGCAGGCTGACAATGCCATCAAGCCTGCGAGGGACAGCGCAATGAGTGGCCTCATTCGACGCATGGTGTCTCCTTTTTGCCTCACGTCGGCATCGAACCGACGGTTTCGGGACACCATGCCACCATGGGGCAGTATTCGTCAGCTGTTTCGAAGGGCTGAGACCATATCGTGACCAATTTGAAACATGTGTAAAGTCATTCCGCTTAAGTGGACATCAATCTCACGATGTGAAGATATCTGGGGCAGAACGCCGCGTCATTGCAGGCTTTGAGGACGGCTAGCCGGACAAGTCGTCGTGTCGCGAGGTGTGCGAAAGGGGCCCACGCCCGCAGGCGTGAGCCCCATTAAGCCCTCGTGAATCAGGAAATTTCGTCGACGAGGGCCTTCGTGAAGACGGGTAGATCGTCGGGGTTGCGCGAGGTGAGCAGTACCCAGCCGTTGCCAGGGCAGCGGAAGAGCTCCTTATCCACCCAGGTCGCTCCAGCATTTTCAAGGTCGGGGCGAATGGAGATGTAAGACGTCAACGTCTTGCCCTTGGCGACGCCGGCGTCAATGAGCACCCAGGGGCCGTGACAGATAGCCCCAATCGGCTTGCCAGCGGCTGCGAACTCCTTGACGAGGCGGCGTGCATCGTCGTCAATACGCAAAGTATCTGCATTAACGGTGCCGCCGGGAATGACGAGCAGGTCGTAATCGGAAGCATTGGCGTCGGCGAGCTTGGAATCGGCGCTCACCGTGGATGCCCAGTTTTTGTCGCCGGTGACGGTCTGAATGGACTCGCCGCTATTGGAAGCGACGGTCACGTCGATGCCGGCTGTCTTGAGAGCGTTGAGAGGATCGACGAGCTCGGCCTCCTCAACTCCAAAGTCGGTGACGGCGATGAGAGCGCGTGCCATAGTGGTTCCTCCTTCTTGTTGCGTTCGGTGAATACAACAAGCCCCCAGGCCGACGTATTCCGCGACTCGGTTTCCACAGGCTCGATCCTGGTGCCGCACCGCAACAGACGGAAAAGCGCATGACATGTGGCGATGAAAACCATCACCTGGCGCATCAGATGGTCGGGGTGACAGGATTTGAACCTGCGACCTCTTCGTCCCGAACGAAGCGCGCTACCAAACTGCGCCACACCCCGCGACCACGGTCATACTCCCCATGGGGAAGGCCGACGAATACTTTAACCCAGCTTGGCCGAAACCGCCAAGCCGACCTTCATCGGGGCCGGGGCATGAGGGTAAGCAGGGTCGCTTCTGGGCGGCAGAAGGTGCGATACGGAGCAAAGGGGGAGCACCCTATCCCGGCTGAAACATGCAACCATGCGGTGCGCCCATCGCAGGTGTGCTTCGAAAGCCCCTTAACACGGTCGGTGTCCAAATCGCAGTTGGTGATGATCGCCCCTGTGAAGGGCAAACACACCTGCCCGCCGTGAGTATGACCCGCGAACACGATGTCCATGTCGTCGCTCACCATGGCGTCGAGGATCTTGAGATAGGGGGCATGGGTGACGCCGATATTGAGGTCGGCATCACTGTCGGCTGGGCCAGCCACTTTTTCGTAGTGGTCGCGGTTGTGGTGGGCGTCGTCAGTTCCGCGGAAGGCCAATCGATGACCGGCCACCTCAAGCGTCCCCGAATTGTCGTTGAGGTCGAGCCATCCTGCAGTGGTGAAAGCCTGGCGAAGCTCCTCGTGGGGAAGCTCCGGCACCGCCTCGTCGGTCAGATGAGATCGTCCCCGCACAAGGTACGACAACGGATTCTTAAACTTCGGTACCAGGTAGTCGTTGGACCCAAACACAAAGGCCCCAGGCCGTGTCAACAGCCCCGACATGTCGTCGAGGAGTGGCTGGAGTGCCTCGGCTGAACAAAAGTTGTCGCCGGAATTAATGACGAGGTCAGGTTCAAGGGCGGCGAGTTCTCGGATGAACTTCCGCTTAGCGTTCTGGCGCACTAACAGATGCACATCAGACATATGAAGTATGCGTAGCGGTGCACTCCCGGGAGTGAGTATGGGCACCTCGACGCGACGGACGACGAACCGACGCGCCTCGATAGCTCCGTAGGCTAGACCAGATGCGCCGATCCCGATAACGCTAGCCGCTGCTACGAGCGCTGGTTTCATGGTGGTTCTCATGTCAGCGAGGCTTCGTCGCTCCAGGTGGGTTTTGTTGGCCACCACCGTTGTTACCCCCATTATTTCCGCCGTTATTTCCTCGGGCATTGCCATTCCCGGAATTTCCATTGTTGTTGCCGGGCTGGGGTTGATTATTGGGTGGATTCTGCTGGCCGCCGGGTTGGTCATTTCCAGGGTTGTCTGGTTGATTCTGCTGCGGCGGGGCGAACGTCGGTTGAGGCTCTGGCTTCGGTCCCTTCGATACCTTGAGGGCCACGGTGACTCCAGAGCGGGCCGACCCCTCGGGATCAGTGCCAAGGTAGGTACCGGGCTCCGTGTCGTCCCAGACACGCCACACATTAGTGCGGAATCCCGCCTTGCGGAGGGCATCCCTGGCCTGGGAATACGTCATTCCGTCAGTATTTGGAATCGGCATAAGCTTGCCGTAGCGCACCTCGTCAGTGGGAGACGCAAAGTCTGTCCTGGGCTTGTCCTGGAGGACAGCGACCATTGCTGCGCGGTAGATCTTGCCGGCGTCACTGCCACCAGAACCGTTGAGACGGACACCTGGAGTGGTCTCAATGCCCTTGATGGAGCGGGAGCTATCGCCACGGAAGTAGGAGTTGCCGCTGTCCGCAGCGATCATCGCTACACCGGCAGCTTGGGGGGTGTATCCGTTGAACCAAGCAGCCTCATGGGCGTCGGTGGTACCGGTCTTGCCAGCCTGCGGATAACCACCCGGAATCCTTGCCGCCGCACCTGTGGCATCCATGACGCCCGAGAGCACCGAATTGACTCCGTCAGCAACCCACTGAGGCATGACTCGCTTGCAGTTGCCGGTCGGAACCTTGATCGGTGAACCATTGCGATTCTTGACCGACTTGAGGATGATCGGGTCGCACTGGATGCCGCGTGAAGCAAAGGTTGCGTAGGCCGAAGCCATAGACATCGGGGACACGTAGGCGGTACCGAGAGTGAACGACGGCACGTTCTGGAAACTCTTGACGATATCCTTATCGCTGGAGAGCTTGACGCCAGTATTCTGAGCCATCTTGGTGACGTCACACATGCCGACGTCCTGCTCTAGCTGGACAAAGTAGGTGTTGACAGACCATGCAGCCGCTTCGCGCAATCCGATGTCCCATGAGTGTCCGGTCGAGTTGCGCACTCGGAATGGCCCCGACTTAAAGCTGCCCGTACAGTTGGTGAATTTTTCACCGGTGAAGTCCATGGGGGAAGACGCAGTGTAGTGCTTACTCATGGGTATGCCCTTGGCAAGGGCGGCAGCGATGGTAAAGGCTTTAAAGGTCGATCCGGCCTGGAAACCGGTGGCCCCGCCCATCGAACTGGGTGCCATGTAGTTGTAATAGGTCTGCCCGGACTTTTGCCCCATGACGGGGCGAGATTGCGCCATCGCCATAATCAGACCGGTCCCCGGCTGAATAATGGCCGTTCCAGCAAGAACAGGGTCCCTGGGTCCGACAACGTCGGAGACAGCCTTCTGGGCGGCGTCCTGAGTTTTTGGGTCGATATTCGTCTGGATCGTCAACCCACCGCGCTTGACCAATTTCGCTCGTTCCTCTGGGTTCTTACCCAGACTCGGCATCTGCAACAAGCTGCGATATGCGTAATCACAGATAAACGGGTACTTCGATGAAATGCAGCCGTTCTTCGGATAGAAAACCTTCGACTTGTCGAAGACGACCGCCTCGGCCTTCCGTGCCTGGTCAGTGGTAATGACGTTGAGCTGAGCCATACGCGCTAGCACGATATTGCGGCGGTTCATGGCGGCCTCGGGGTGGTTCACCGGGTCGTAAGCCACTGGATTTTGTACGATGCCAGCCAGCATCGCTGACTGGGCAAGGTCAAGTTTGGCGGCCGTCGTCCCGAAGTAGTGTCGCGCTGCGGCCTCGACGCCGTATGCGCCGTCACCGAAGTAGGCAATGTTGAGGTAGCGCTCCAGGACTTGCTGCTTGGAGAGCCTCTTCTCGATCGCCACCGCATAGCGCAACTCCTGCAACTTTCGGGTGATCGTTGGCTCCTGGGCGGCCTGTACGCCCTCCTCATTGCCCGCAGCTACCGCAGCCTCGATGCGAATCTGCTTGACGTATTGCTGGGTGAGGGTGGAACCGCCCTGCCGTGCTGATCCGCTGACGTTCGTTACCAGTGCGCGTGCGGTGCCTTTCAGGTCGATTGCGCCATGGGAGTAGAACCGGTTGTCCTCGATGGCGACCTGGGCGGTTTGCATCTGCTTGGAGATCTTCGACAACGGGACGTATTCCCGGTTCTCGTCATAGAAAGTGGCTAGTACTGAGCCATCGGCCATGAGGATGTGAGACTTTTGAGCCTGCGGGGTGCTGATGAGCTCGGCAGGCAGATCATCCATGCTGGTAGCGATGGTCTTGGTAGTTCCGCCGACCAGAGCCGCGACGGGCACGATGAATCCGGCCATGATCAGTCCGGCCAGGATGCTGACGATTCCGAACATGGCTAAGGGGTAGAGCTTGCCGTGCCTGTCTGAGCGCATGGCATTCAGAATACGTGAGGGTTCAGACATACCCCAGGATCGCGGGCACGTCGTCCACGGGTTTACCCCTTGTTCCTACTATCGTGGCAATCGCGCCTGATGGCCATATGTGCGTCACGGCGTCACGCAAGACACTGCGCGCTCCCGTCATCGCCATGGCGGAGAGGCCATACTGACGCCGGTTAGACTTTGGTGTCCGAACCTGGCAGGAGGGTTGATGACGCGAGTCGTCCAGAAATTTGGTGGGTCCTCAGTGGCTGATGCCGCATCGATTAAGCGTGTGGCGCGCCGCATCGCCGCGACGAAACAGGCCGGCAATGACATCGTCGTCGTCATCTCAGCAATGGGTGACACCACTGACGACCTCATGGACCTCGCTTTAGAGGTTTCCCCACAGCCCGCTCCACGAGAACTTGACATGCTCCTGACTACGGGTGAGAGGCAGTCTGCTGCCCTACTCGCGATGGCCCTGTCAGATATTGGGATCCCGGCACGCTCGTACACCGGCTCCCAGGCTGGAGTCATCACCACTGCAGCCCACGGTAATGCACGCATTATTGACATCACCCCTGGGCGGATCGAAAAATCCCTGGAGGCCGGGGATCTCGTCATCGTTGCAGGTTTCCAAGGGGTCTCCCAGACAACAAAGGACGTCACCACGCTGGGCCGAGGGGCGTCTGACACCACCGCAGTTGCCCTGGCCAGCTCCTTGGGGGCTGATTATTGCGAGATCTACTCTGACGTTGACGGTGTTTTCACCGCTGATCCACGCATCGTTAAAGGTGCCCGACGCATCCCGAAGATCTCTTACGAGGAGATGCTCGAAATGGCCGCCTGCGGTGCGAAGATCCTCCATCTGCGTTGCGTCGAATACGCTCGCCGCGAGAACGTGCCCGTGCACGTGCGTTCCTCGTTCTCTGACAAACCTGGCACCTGGGTCATGGACCCTGCCGACATCACGAAGGGATCACACATGGAAGAGGCCATCATCTCGGGTGTGGCCCACGACCGCTCGGAAGCCAAAATCACCATCGCTGGCCTTCCCGATGCGGTGGGGCGCGCCGCTCAGATCTTCGAGATTATCGCTCGGGCTGACATCAATATCGACATGATTGTCCAGAACGCATCTCGGGTCATGAATGGCCGCACCGACCTCTCCTTCACATTGCCGATGAGTGACGGACCGACGGCAGTCCGCGCCCTAACCGCTGTCAAAGACGAGTTGGGCTATGAACAAATCCTCTACAACGACCAAATTGGCAAGGTGTCGGTGGTTGGCGTCGGGATGAGGTCCCACCCCGGGGTTACGTCGACATTTTTCCGCGCCCTGGCCGACTCTGGCATCAATTTGCAGATGATCTCGACGTCCGAGATCCGTATCTCGGTGGTTGTAGACGCCGACCAGGTCGACGACGCCGTTCGTGTTGCCCATACCGCCTTCGGGCTCGACGCTGAGGGCGAAGCCGTCGTCTACGCCGGGACCGGCCGCTGAGGCAACAATGCCTGATTCCCATGGTGACGACGTTTACGACCACCTTCGTCTTCCGGAGGCGGCTCCACCAATCGACGTCTACGACAGTCTCGACATTGACGCCGTCACTGTTGGCGCCAATGTTTCTCGCCGGGGTCTGACCAGGCCTGACTCTGACGAGGATCGCACCCGGATCATCCCCAGGATTGAGGTCACTTCGCCAGCGGTCTCGGCGGCTTCTGCGGCCACCGGAGAGGGGTCGCTGCGCCGCGCCAGCATCGTTATGGCCGCCGGCACGATGGTGTCGAGGATTCTGGGGTTCGTCCGTACCTACCTGCTTACCGTCATCGCGGCTGGCACGTCACTAGCCCTTGACGCTTTCCAAGCCGCTAACACTCTGCCGAATGTGGTGTTCATTCTGCTCAGTGCGGGGGTCCTCAACGCCATCCTCATTCCGCAAATAACTAAGGCCATGAAGCAGCCCGACGGTGGCCAAGAATTTGTGGATCGATTGCTTACGGCGTCGTTCGCGGCTGTGCTCATCGTCACCATCGTGGCGACAGTGGCCTCTCCATGGCTTTTAGACCTTTATTTCTCGTCGAGCGGGGCGACTCGTCACCTCACCGTCTTTTTCGGATTTATATGTATGCCGCAGATATTCTTCTACGGTCTCTACGCGATCCTCGGCCAGGTTCTCAACGCTCGAAATCAGTTTGCGTCCTTCATGTGGAGCCCCGTGCTGGCAAATATCATTCAGATTGCCGGTTTGGTGTGGTTCCTGGTGCAGTTTGGAGCCCACCCTGATCCTGCTACCTGGACCCCTGAAATGGTATGGGTATTGGCTGGGACGACGACCTTGGGCATCGTTATGCAGGGCTTGTTCCTCATTATTCCTCTGTATCGTGGCGGGTTCCGATGGCGTCCTCGCTGGGGGATCCGCGGCTATGGGTTAGGGGCAGCTGCTCGTATCACCGTGTGGACGTTTACCGCATTGGTAATTGCTCAGCTCGCCGGCATCATCATGAAGAAGATGCTGTCTCACGTGCGTCTGGTGCATCCGGAGGTCTCGTCGTCAATTAGTGCCTATGACAACGCATTCCTGATCTTCATGTTGCCGCAGAGCTTCATTACGACGTCGATTCTTACGGCTCTTTTCCCACGGATGAGCCGCGCTAATGCTGATGGCAATAACTCCGCCATGAAGAAGCTACTGCGGCAGGGGTTGGAAATGCCAGCCCTAGCAATCATTCCGTGTTCTTTGGCAATGGTTGTGCTAGCGCGCCCAGGTGTGCAGACGGTGTTCTCACTCGAACCCGGGCAGGTTGGGTCCCTGGCAGGAGCTGTGGCGATCATGGGTGTGGGTCTGTTGCCCTTCGGCATCACAACCTTGCAGCAGCGTTATTGCTTCGCTCGTGAGGATGGCAAGCTCAACCTCATCATGCAGACGGCTAGCACAGGCACCCAGCTCATCATCTTGGTGACGATGTTTGCCTTTCCACCTCAGTACGCACTTCTTGTTGTGGCGGCAGCCCAGACCCTCGCCAGTCTCGTTGGGGCGGCGGCCTGGCTCGCGGTGGCGTCCCGGCAGCTCGGTGGTATTGGCATGGCTGAGGTCAACCAGCTGTGGATGAAACTCGCTGCGGCTTCGATCGTCGCTGCGATTCCGACCTATGTCGTCGCCCACGGAATTGACGCTGCGGGACACGGGACGTGGGTTGGGCACGCCGGTGGAACCTGTGTCGGCGGGGTGCTGTTCATTGCGCTATTTCTCGCGATGGCGGCGGTGCTGCACATTGACGAGGTTATCGACCTACTGAGGCCCATACTGCGTAAGGTGGCGCGTCGTTAGGCGCGGGTCGTGCACGCGTGATGTCAGACAGTCATCTGTGCCGCGATCAGCTCTGGCAGCCGAAGCCACTCTGATTGACGGCAGTACCACGGCAGTAAGCCTTGCCGGCGTCCATGCCGCCAGTATTGACGGTCAGTTCGGAGACTGTGACAAGGACGATACCTTTGTGGCGGAGTGCCTCGATAATTCCGGTGGTTGCATCAGCGGTCGATGGATAGGTGTCGTGCAGCACGATGATCGGCTGGGTGTACGTGGTGGCGTACTCCGTCACGGCTTTGGTGGTCTTGCCAGCATCGCGACTTTGCCAGTCATTAGAATCGGCTGCCCAGTTGACCATCGCCAAGTTTTGTGTGGCCATCGCGGCATCGACCCGCTCGCTGTGCGCGCCATATGGCGGACGGAAGAGCATCGTCGGGCGTCCGGTGAGCTTGCTCAGGGCGTTGACGGCATCGTTGATTTCGGTTGTGCGGCCCTGGGGGCCGAGGCCCGTCAGGGTCTTGTTGGTGGCGGAGTGGCTGCCAACCTCAAAGCCAGAACCGGCCAACAGCTTGGTGGTGTCTGGGTGATTGTCGACGTTCGTGCCGAGCTGGAAAAAGGTTGCAGCCGCTTTCGCGTGAATGAAGCCATCAATAACCTTCGGCGTCGTATCAGCGGGGCCGTCGTCATAGGTCAGGGCGACACAACGTTGCACGATGCAATCGACGCCAATAGCCGTCGAGGGATGGGTCGGGTTACCGCTCGCCTTGGTGGCTGGCTCTCCCGGGAGGGGTTTGGCGTTCGGAGAGTCAGATGGCTTCGGGCTCGTCTTGAGCTTGGTAAACCATGTCTCATTCGCCGACGGGGTACCGGTGAAAGGCGTCGGGTGTAGTGAGGCCCCGAGCGCCTTTTGGCCAAGCCCGCTGAGCAGCGGAGAAGCGGTTTTAGAGTCGATAAGAATGGTGCGTTGGGCGCTATCAATGGCTCCAGCCGGGAACCTCACAAGAAGGTCTCCCTTGGAGTCAAACGATAGTGCGGGCCCGGTGCCATAGGGAGCCTGCGGCTGCTGAAGTGCCGCCTCGGCCTTTTTGCCGTCGAAGCCATCGCGAGTAGCGGCCTTAACAACCTGTTGGCTGAACGTCGGCCACCCAGGCCACGAGATGAGGGCACTTGCCGACAGAGTCTGCTTCATCGTGGCGTCGTACCACAGCGTCGTCGTCGACAAGGAGGGCCCCTCACCCTTCGTCACTTCTGTCTGCAACTCGACCCCAAGCAGGTCTGTGGTTGAGGAGGTGAAATGGCCAGTCATTGAGACCTTTGTCGCGGAATCCCATGCAGCGCCGCGCAACGTGCGTTCCCGGACGACCTCGATGGCTTGGCTGAGATTGCGGGCGGTGGTGATGGTCGGTACTTTGACCGAGATGTCTGACGGCTTCTGGAACGACGTCGACGTCATCGACGCCCCCGAGACGTTGGCGGCGGCCACCGACGTGGATTTTAGGGCCGAACGAATGTCTGAGGGCGACGTGTTAGGGTCCCCGCTGTCGTGAGAACAAGCTGCAAGTGGGAGCAGGGCAGCCAAAGCGATGGCCAGGGCTCGAATCGAGCGACGCGGGGAGGCACTCACGATTCATAGATTAAGGCCCTCTTCAAGCCAGGGAGAATCACAACGCCGGTTGCCAACGACATTCTGGGAGAGTTCTTCGGATTCTCAGATGACAAATGGCCCGAGCGCACATGATGCCAATGATGCATGGCGGCGGTGGTTATTAGTGCACCGATAACGGAAAGACGAGGACGCCCATAAGGAGTGCCGAGCTGACGCAGCAGCACGCTGCCAACGGGACGAATCGCGTCAACACCCCGCACCAAAGGCTCCGCTTTCCATGGCGATGAGTTTGACGTCGACGACCGGTCTCATCGTCAGGAAGGCGAGCTGGGCGGTAGGGGAAAAGCTCGTTAAGGCTTGCATTCAGGCAGCCGCGATGAAGACCTTGGCAAGCGGGATGAGCAATTCCACCACGACGGGGGCGAGGCCTTCCCCGGCCGTGCGCGCCCCCTCGGTTGGATTCTCATCCTTTGCAGTTGTAGCCGCTCTGTTCTTTGACCGTGCCGTTGCAGTAGGCATGGCCAGCCTGGTAGCCGCCGGTGTTGAGGGAGATCTCACTGACGCTGACGATCGTCTTGCCCTTGGCCTCCAGATCCCTGTAGATCCGCGGTGCGGCGTCAATTGATGCTTTTTGAATATCGTGCTCGAGGATGATGGGTGCGGTGTAGGGCAGAGCCGTCATGACATTCTTGTATGTCATGCCAGGGTTACGGTTCTTCCAGTCCTCGCTGTCGATCTGCCACTGCACGATCGCCATGCCGTTGTCCTTGGCGACCTCGTCAACGGTGTCGTTGTGCGCGCCGTAAGGCGGACGGAAGAGCAGTGGGGTGGCCCCCATGAACCCCTTGATGAGCTGGGAGTTGTGCTCCAACTCGCGACGAATACGGTCCGGGGTCTTCACCGGAAGGTTCGGGTGGGTCACTGTGTGGTTGCCGATCTCCATGCCAGCGGCGGCCACCTTCTGTGCAGTTTCCGGGAAGGCCTTGATGCTGTTGCCCATCTGGAAGAAGGTGATCGAGAGCTTGAACTTCTTGATGGTGTCGAGTAGCTCCGGGGTCATCGCGCTGGGACCGTCGTCGTAGGTGACGGCGACGCAGTGTAGCACCCGACAGTCCGGGCCGACGGCTGTCGAGGGGCGAGTCGAGATGTCGGTGGACTCGAGGGACTCGTCGACTGGTTGCGACGTCGTTCCAGTGAACTTGCCGGGATTCGTCGAGGCTTTCTGGGCCTGGGTGCCGAAGCTGCTGAGCATTCCTCTAGCCTTGCCAGACGGTACGACGAGGGTGGTGGGATTGTCGCTGAGGACGCCCGAAGCGAAGGTGGCCAGGAGGTCACCGTCGTGGTCGAAGCCGAGGGCGGGACCGTTGCCGTATGGGGCGGACTTGGCCTTGGCGGCTGCGGCGATCGTGCTGCCGTCGAGGGACTGGTCCTTGCCAGCGTCCTGTAGAGCCGTTGTCAGGTCGGCCCACTGGTCAGCCTTGACGAGTGCCGGGGAGGAGTACGACTGCTTGGCTCCAGCTGAGTACCAGACGCTCGCCGGGATTGTCTGCTTCTTTCCCCTGATGGTCGTTGTGTTGGTCACTAGAACACCCAAGACGGCGTCGCTGGAGGCGATGATCTGGGAGGTGACGTTGACGTCAGAGGCGTCCTGTTGCCAGGAATCACGCAGCATACGGCCCTTGATAACCTCGACCGCCATACTGAGGTTCCGTGCCTTCGTGAAGCGGGGGTAGGTGGCGCTGACCTTTTCCGGGGTGGCCTTGAAAGTGATGTCAGTTGCGCCGGCCTGAGTGGCTGGAATACTCGGCAAAACGGCCTTGGGGCTTGCTGCAATGGGGGATTTCTCAGACTTAAAGCTCTTCTGGTCGCCCGGGGAGGAGCACGCGGCCAGTACTAAACAGCTTGTGAGAGTGGCGACTGCAACCCTACAGGGAAGGTTAGGCTTTGGTAACATAGGGTAGACCGTACCCCGTATGTTCAACTCATCGAAAAATGGTGAGCGGATCGTCACATCGAAGTGGCGCGGCAATGATAGTAATTTGTCATGTATGCCGTGGCGGCAAAAGGGCAGCGGCTAGGCCTGATGGCAAATCCGCCCATAGAGTGCCCGACATAGAGACCCCTGATTCTCGTTGTGGGTGATCTGCACGAAGATGTGACCATGCGTGAGTAGGTAAATACCTCATGCGCAGATGTGCATGAGGTATGGGCGCGATATGAGACTGGGGGTTGCGGCCAAATTCCGCAACCCCCGTCTATACCGGAAAACATGATTCACATGGTTATCCGTAATGCTCAGCGAACCTGACCTGCGGGAACCCAAGCGGCACCCTGGAGCTCACCGAGGTGGCCAACGTGCTGGATCTTCGGGGGCTGGCCCGGTCGATTGATAACGAAGCAGGCCTTGGCGGCTTTAAGGTTGTTGATGATATCTTGTGCAAGCGGCTTGAGATCACCAAGGGCGGATGTGTCGCCGAAAGCTTCACGGACGTTGTCGGTGATGATCTTGATGATCTTGGTGATGAGGGCGTTGGGGTGGACTAGCAGGGACGGGTCTTTAAGAACGGCGTCAACGATGTCCTTGGCGGACTTCACGGCGACAGTCTTGGCCTTGACGGCACCTTCCTTGAGCAGGATCTTCGCGATCTTGGCCTCAATCTGATGACGCTCTTGAGCATTGCGCTTGAGGCAGTCAAAATCGATCTGGATGGGGAGCTTCGACTTGTCTACGTTCGGCTTAGCGGGGGAAATAGGGGCAGGTATAGGGGAAATAGGGGCAGGTGCCGCAGCGTGGGCCGGGGCGGCCATGAGGGCGGTGCCAGTTGCGAGTGCGACCGCTGCTCCAGCGGCGACGAGGCGGTTCTTGGTCATGGGGGGTGTCCTCCTTATGTTCGTCAGCACCTGGTGGGGTGCGTGTGCCGGCTGAGTCCGGCTGACACCAAAAAGGTAAGAAGTCCCGTCTCAGCCGGTCCATCTCGCGGTGGAGTTATTGCACTTTTGTCTGATGAGGAGAAACGAATGGTCACCGACATGGGTGGATACCTGGACAAGTGGCCGTTGGGAAGAGGGTCTCCGACCCCGAAACGAGAGCCGTAAGGTGTGCCTAGCCGATGGGATCGTTGGCCAGGGCGGTGCGACAGCCCAGCGGGTGGCCTTCGCGGTTGCGTCCATGAGGAGAAGAATGTGGCCGGTGGGCAGTTGGAATCAACGCCAACGCTCAACGACATGCGGAGGGCCGTCATACGTGCATGGCAGAGCCAGCACCAGTCAGGCAGCAACGACACTCGACCACCGAACAGTCGCGCCTCATGAAAGGCTGATAGATAGCGTCGTCATCGTGATCCGACGATGCAGACCAATGTACGAAGGATGGTGCCTGAGTGATGACCGCCACCCTGCTCCTCAACACCTCGCACGACTTGGACTCTGAGTCCTGGTGGTCTACGTCGGCGTTTAGCGCCTGAGCTTCAATCGTCGGAAGGTCCAAGGCTAAAGCGCCTGACTGGTGGCGTCGCGGTCTCAGATGATCGCCTCTTCCGGGGTGTGGACGTTGGCGTCGCTCGGGCGCGTACTGACCGATCGTGTCCGAATGGACACTACTTCTTGTGTATTGGTGCAACTGATGGCTTCGCAGGCGAGGGAAGACCCCACTGGATGGGAGCCTCACGTTCGAGTAAATTCTTTGGAGGAATTTTGGTGACGCACTTTGTTTTCTTTATCCTGGGAAGCTCCGATCGGCATCGGCGATGGTTGCATACTCGGTTTTGAAGATTTCTGACCTTGGAAGCCACAACTCTCTCAAGCTGTGTGGCTGTGCCGTCGGCTGCGTGCAAAGAACCACTCAAGAATGTCGGTGGATCATCTGATCTCGCGACATCGGTTGAATGTGATGCCGCCACCGGGCGAGTTCGTCTGGTTTTGTCGGGTGACTCTAACCACGTGTCCTCGCTGCAGGAACATCTATGTGCGCTCGCGGATAGAGATCAATATCATATAGCCGGGGTGACAACTATCTGCTCGTCTCGCTCGTCCCAAGTGGCAATGGCGGAAAGATGGATTCTTCCGATATCCCGCATCTATCGAAAACCTATAGAGACAGGAGATCATGAAACTGAAATAATGTGTCCTGGCCGTATGCCGGGATGTACTTTGTCGTGCTCAGTAGTGGCTAATCCTACTCTGCTTTGTACTTTTGGGCGCATATAGTTGTACTTTCGGATGTATATCAAGATCTCCCACTCCTCGTGGTGAGAGCGTTCTATATAATGCTGGCTAATGGTGAAGGCTCTTCTTGTTAACGGGATTCCATAGGAGAAGAGAATTATGAAGGTTAATAAGACTAACCTTCATAAGGTCGTCATTATAGCTTTGGGGCTGGCCGCTGCAGCTCCGGTGGGTTTAGCCACTAGCGCCCACGCCGGCAGTAATCTGTGCCCGTCTGCGGAGGTATGCCTTTACCGTGACAACGACTTCCTCGGGTTGATGGGTTACCGTCGTGCAGGGCTGGGAATCATGAACATCAGTCCCGGAAACAATGACGCGATGTCGTCGTACGAGAACAAGTCGGGTACCAACGCGCGTTGGTATCACGACGCCAACGGTCGTGGAAGGTGTGTCAACATGCTGGCGCACCGTTCGGACAATGACATCAACACCTGGGATGACGACGAGCTGTCGTCGTGGGCCACGAACGGTTCCTGCTGAACAGGTTTCGAAGGGACGAGAATGATCGCTGCGGTTGGAGTATCCAAATCCTTCGGTGTTGGTGCGGGTCGGGTTGAAGCGCTTCGAAATGTAGATATTGAGTTTTCGTCGTCGGGTCTACACGCCCTCATGGGGGAGAGCGGGTCGGGGAAGAGTACGCTAATCAATCTGCTCGCCGGTCTGGATGTCCCCGATGCCGGGGAAATTGAGGTGAACGGTACATGTGTCTCCGAATTTGATGAGGCGGCACGGGCTCGGCATCGGCTTGAACACGTGTCGGTTATTTTCCAAGACAACAATCTCATCGCGGAGATGACAAACATCGAAAATGTGGCCCTACCACTGTGGGCGCGTGGCCAAGGCCGTGCCCAAGGTCGCAGGGCTGCTGCGGACGCTTTGGCTCGCCTCGGAATTGATCAACTGGGTGATCGTCGGCCGTCAGAGGTGTCGGGGGGTCAGCGTCAACGCGTGGGTGTCGCCCGTGCGTTGGCTGGCGGGCAACGAGTTCTGTTGGCCGACGAACCAACCGGGGCGCTGGACTCAGCCAACTCGGAGGAGCTTTTCAAGGTCTTCACCGCTCTGGCGCACGAACAGTAAATGAGTGTGGTGGTTGCCACCCATGACCCGATCGTGAGCCGGTTCTGCGACTCAATGACAGTGCTGCGCGATGGGCAGGTCGTCACGTGAGTCACAGTCTGAACATCGCACTGTTGAGGATTTGGAGTCGCAACCGCAGCCGCTTCACCGCGGCCGTACCGTTGCTGGCTGTGGTGGCAGCGTTCGTGGCGTTGTACGTCGCTGTGTCGTCTTTCGCGCTCAGTGGTGCTCAGGTGGCGGATCGCGAGCTTGGTCCAAGTGGCGCCTCCGTGGTCGTCCATCAACCACAGGCCACCCGCTACCCGGATCGCGCCGTCCTGAAGGCGATGGCGGCAGCCGGTGCCAAGAATGTGCGCGTTGGCGTATACGGATCAGATCTCCAGATCGACGGCTTTCGCTCCACGGGTCTGTCCACCGGTCCGCAGGATCGTCTCGAATACATGGAGTGGCAGCAGGGGAGCAAGCCCTCCCGCTACGCGCTTGCGGCGGGACGGTGGCCCAGTCGATCCGGTGAAGTCATGATGTCGGAGACGCTCTTGGTGCGTCTTGGTAATCCCTCCACCATCAGAGCATTCAGCAACTCCACTCGTCTCGCCGTGGTCGGAACCTTTCGGGACGTCTATGCCACCAAGGGGCTGGAGGTTGTGGGCGCACCTGGGACTTGGCAGCAGATGTCGGCCGCCGCGTCAACCGGGTACCCCGACCTCACCTCTACGACCCAGTACCTGTGGGACGGGGTTGAGCTGGACGCCATGATTCCTGTGATCGCAAAAGCATCTGGTACGCCAGTCGATCACCTGCACGCGGGAGCTTTGGATCGTGCGTTCCTGCAGGGCCGCGCCCAGCGGTCCCTGTTCGCGCATAGTTCATACCTGATCATGATCCCCTGTCTTCTCCTGTGTGGTGCCGTTCAGCTGACCACGACCACTCGACTGTCGAGATCCCTCCAGATAGAACGCGCCGCAATGCTTCGCATGGGTATCCCCATGTCGGTGACCCCGATCCCCACTCTCGGTGTCGTTCTACTTGTCTGTCTCGGAGCATGCTTAGCTGGCGTCGGAATCGGCTGGCTCGCCGGGCAAGTGATACGGCTTGCAGTTTTGCCGCACTTTATGACTCAGCCACTCAGCCCCGCAGCCCCGGTGCTTCTTCTGGGATTGTCACTCTTGGGGCTCACCGTCGTTCTTTCACTGCTGAGTATCGCCATCTTCCAGAACGTATCGTGGCGTCCGGGGCAGGGATCCGCTCGATTTGCCTCCCTGTTGAGTTGGAGCCGACGAATCGGCGCGGTGGGGCTGCTAATGACTGCCTTGATCACTGTCTATGGTGCACGTCAGCTCGATGGTGCTGTCAAAAGCGTTGTTCTCAGTGCCCTGGGTCTGGCTCTGGTCGTGCCCGACATCCTCACAGGACTCATCGCCGTGCTACATCTGCCATCCTTGCCCGGGTGGCTGGCGCTGACCAATGTGCGCGCCGACCGGCGCAGGGTCCGGGCCTTGGGATCAGCTCTGTGCATGTGCCTTGCGATCCCAGCGAGTGTCACTGTGATCATGGCGTCCTACTTGAGTTCCAGCGCCGCGATCAGCATGGCGATCCCTGGACAGTTGGTTGTTCAGTCTCCCAATGGCCAACCGTTGCCAAAAAATCTGCCGCAGCGGATACAAGCCGGTGCGGGGCTTCCTGCGCCGCTGGCGGTCCACATCCTAAACGGCCAGATTTCCTCCACGGGAACTCCGGGGGCACAGGGAGTCATGGTAGTTGCCCAGCCATCAGAAGCTGAGCGTGTTCTTGGCGTCACGCTGGACCAAGGGCAACGCACCGCATTGCAGGACGGTGCGATGTTGGGCTTTGACGAATTCCCCGGCACCGTGGAGCTTTCCTTGGACAACGGGCGGCGCGTTGGCGTGTCGTCTCGGCACGTGGCTGTCCCCCCGACGTGGAGTTTCATATATGGCGGAGTTTTGCTGGAGGGTTCTGTCACAGCGCTGCATGCGGCATCCATGCCCGACCGGTGGGTCTATGTCGGAGTTGACGAGGCCCAGATCGCGAAAGCAATCGAGTTCGTCCACACTCAGAAGTTGGACCCGCGCGTTCTGACGTACTACAAAGCCCCGCCGAAGCCGGAACTCCCCCCCCAGTTTGTGGGCGGTGTGCTTGGCGCTGCTTGTCATCGGAGTCATCATCACTATGAGCGTGTGTTCTTCCTTTGGCGAGACCGCACGGGGCCAGAGTCGACAGCTCCTGGCCATCGGCTTGCCATCACAGTTCTGCCGTAAAGTTCCCATTATCCAGAGCCTGCTACTGGTGGCGACCTGCGGACTTCTTGCGAGCCTCGTCGCTGTAGGCCCCGTGGTCCTCGCGCACGGAATGTCCCACTCGCTTCACTTGTCGGTCCCACATGACTGGATCCTGGGCTGGGTGGCAGTCCTCGGCCTGCTGGCATTGATTGGTCCGTTGATGGGGTTGCGGGGTATCCGCGCCAAAGATCGCCTCGCCGATGACTTGGCGTGATGTGCGTGCGCAAGGGTCGGTCCCGTTGGTCGGCAGCGACCTCCCCACGTGAGCGTGCGCCCCAGGCCAATGGTGTATTCAGTGAACAGAAAATCCATGTAGAACGCGAAAACTCCCGGCCAGATGACCTCCGACCGGCAGTTGCGTAAAGCAATCGGACTCACTTACGTGAAATGCCCGTTGTGCGCGAGAGAGGAGTTGAACCTCCACGTCCCAAGGGACACTGGCACCTGAAGCCAGCGCGTCTGCCATTCCGCCACTCGCGCATCAGGATCGTCCGACAGTAAGACCATCTGACAAACCCAACTCGGAGACGGTAGCACGGAGATCACACGGAAGTGAAATCGACGGCGATACCTGCACAAACTTCTGTCACTCTGGCTCCGTCCGGTGGGCGGCGGTGTACCGAATCTGCGGTGTGACTACCGAGTAGCCTTTCCTCGTGCTGTCTTTTCTCGCTGCGGCCTTCGCGCTCGGTATCGCCGGCTTTGATCCGTTGGGATCCTTTGTATTGTTGGCAGCACTTGGACTCGGGGTGAGGCGGCGCGGCGTCGTCACTCTCCTCGCCACGTCAGTAGGGACGTCCGCTATCTTCGGGATTGCCGGGGTGCTTGGCTTGGGGGCGCTGCTTACCCGGTTGGGCATCCGCGAGCTCCACGTCCCCCATCTGGTCTGGGTGTGGCTGGTGGCCATCCTTGGCCTAGCTTTTATCGCCTGGGCAGCGTGGCGGTTGCGCCCGGGGGCTGCGACGCAGACCTTCGATGGCGATACCTCCGCAGCGCCACGCTCGACGGCACCTAGAGCACTGGCCGTTAGCGGACTCCTGGTAGGACTGTCGTCTCTCATCGACCCAGCATTCTGGGCAATGCTTGTGCACGCAGCACATCTTCCGCATCGCAGCTGGGCCGTCGTCGAATCGCTCATCTGGGTTGCCTGTAGCCACAGCCTGCTCATCGTTTTAGTGATCGCGTATCTCGTAGGAGGGCCAGACCGCGTCGCTAGCGTCGTGACGGGTATTCGAGAAGATCACGCGGTAGCGGTTCACCGTGGTATTTCAGCTCTGCTGGCTGCTTTTGGTGCCGTTCTGCTGGCAGACGTTATTGGCGTCATGGCCACCGGGCAGTGGTTCTTTGAGATCTAACCCGCTCAGCGCACATGGCGGCGACGGTGACGGCGTCGGCTGGTGCGTCCCAAGAGCCACCCCGCCCCTATTCCAACCACACTGGCGCCAATGGCCACCCCAATCTGGAGCGGTCCCCAGTCGCGAGTGGTCAGTGTCATCGTCGATCCGTGAGGCAGTGGTGTCCCCTTCGCCTCGGCGGCGCTGATGGCGTTAATTCGCTGAGCGACGCGGTCCAACGACTCTTCCATGACGGTGCGGGTGTAGCTCATGTGGATCGGACGACCTTGATTGAGTTCGTCCTGCCATGTCGACTGCAAGGTGAGGATGCGTGTGAGAGCCGGTGCGGTATCGCAGACCGGATCGCCTTTCATGCACACCGAATATGTTTCTGGATATGCCTCTGCGGGAATTGCGGCTCCCGCCCTTGCCATATCGGCATCGAGGGCGCTCTGATTGATGGAGTTTTGGCTCAGGCCAAGTGTCGCTTCGATGATGGCTCGCATCTGGGTGTCGCGGTTGGCGCTAGGGGTGGTGTTCGCACGCTCGCGCAGGTAATAGAGGATGGCGGCCATACCAATTGCTGTCCGATCTGCGTCACCGCTGACCTCCTGGACATTCTGACCGGGGTAGTGGTCAGGGTTCCCGGCTAGAATGGCGCCTGCTAAACGCTGAGGAGTATCGGTCTGGGCGAGGGCCTGCGTGATGGCTTGCGACCCTTGGGAAAACCCGGCGAGAACCACCCACTCGTCGGGGCACTGCTCCTTCTCGGCGTTGAGCAAGGCTATGAGTTTTTTCGCTCCTAGGGCGGCTGAGTCGAAGTACTCGGTGGGCGGCATGCGTGGGTCAAAAAGTAGGCCACTCAGGGATGCTTCTTGCAGGGTGTGGGGGTCTGCTGCTGGATAATCCAGGTACACCTGACGAACACTTCCCTTGCCGCGCCATTTTTGAGCTAGGGCATCACGGACTGACGTAATCGTGTCGCCATAAGGCGGGTTCTCTCCTGAACCTCGCACGCCTACGAACATGACAGACGCGCATCCCATGGTGGAGGCCCTATCGGAGGATACCGGGGTAGAGCTCCAACCCACTCCCGCGTCGGTCGACGAGTTGGGAGGCTCACGCGCGTCCCTGGTGGTGGGGCTTGCTGGTGTGGCGTTGGCAGGCGCCGAAAACACACCCAACGGAACGAAACTACAGGTCACCAAGGCTACGAGGATGACGAGGATGGGAGGTGTCTGCCGAGGCTTCACAACGTCAGTTAAGCAGGTGCCGCGGACAGCCGCGTCGATGGCTCACGACTGCTGGAACGTTCCGGTGATTGATGCGGAATCCAGTTCGGTGGTGTGGATAGCGAAGCGCACCTGGACGTTTGCGGCATCGTCGGGGATGTCGAGATGTTCGCTCGGTATGGCATGGACAGTGTGAATATAGCGGTGGGCGGGCCCAGGCGGGGGGCAAGCTCCGGAATAGCCGTCTTCCTGATAGTCGTTGGTCCATTCGCGTACTCCGGCAGGTAGCGGGCCTCCTTCATCAAGTGAGGTGATGTCTGCCGGGATATCGGCGAGGATCCAGTGCCAGAAGCCTGATCCGGTCGGGGCGTCAGGGTCGTAGATGGTGATTGCGTACGACTTCGTGCCCGCTGGGCCAGGTGTCCAGCTGAGCTGGGGGCTGACGTTATCGCCGCCCGCATCGGCGTGGGCATAGGCCAGCTTGATTGGCTGACCGTCGGCGATGGATGTGCTGGTGATCTCCATGGGTCGTGTCCTTTCCCTGAGCGTGTGTCCATCATGCCAGCCTCCACAACAAGGATGACCAACCGGAGGAGGCGGGTGTGTGGTGGGGATGACCACTGGCGGTGTATATACTTCATCTTGTGCTGGTTCCTATCGCCAGAACCACATGTAGGGGCAACTCGTCGTGTGGCGGTGATGGGACGTAAGAGGGAATCCGGTGTGAGACCGGAACTGCCCCGCAGCGGTAACAGGGAACGACGGCGACATCACGCACTGGCCCTTCGGCTGGGAAGCGTCGCTCGGTAGGAACACGTCCGATGACGGAAAGCCCTGGAGTCCGAATACCTGCCGGTACCCGGGTTGTAGGCCCGGTACGACAACGGGCGCGCGGGACGACCCGGAGCGATCCCTGCTCCACTCGTGCGCTGCTTCGAGGAGTGAGCATGTCGACGATGCCCGACGGCCAAGTCGCTATTGAGCACAGCGCAATCCACCATCATGGGGTACCGACGTCTATTCGCAAACGTGACGGCAGGGTGATCCGCTTCGACTCAACGAGGATCATCGAAGCCGTCCGTAAAGCATTTGCGGCGTGCGGAGATGACGCCGCTGAGCTGCGGGCATCTGAGGTCGCCCTCGAGGTGATGTCTCGGCTGAGGGAGGTTGGCGACGAAACCCCCGACGTTGAGGCTATTCAGGACCTCGTCGAGAAGGCGTTGATGAACCAAGGGCACGATGACGTTGCCAAGGCCTACATTTTGTACCGGCAGCGTCGTACCGTCGCCCGCGACCAGCAATCGGCTTTGATGCGTACCCTGCGCGAGATCACCTTCGCGTCTGCAGAGGAAGCCGACGCCAAGCGGGAGAACGCCAACGTTGACGGCAACTCCGCCATGGGGTCAATGCTGCGATATGGCACCGAGTCGGCAAAGCAATTCAACCTGCTCGAGGTACTGGATCCCGCCCACGCCGCAGCGCACCGTGACGGGGATATTCACATTCATGACCTTGACTTCCTCACTCTGACGACTACCTGCTGCCAGATCAACCTCACCGATCTTTTTGAACACGGCTTTTCCACCGGTCACGGCGTACTGCGCGCTCCGCAATCCATTGGGTCGTACGCAGCCCTGGCATGCATCGCGATTCAGTCCAACCAGAACGATCAGCACGGCGGTCAAGCGGTGCCGAACTTTGATCGAGACATGGCCCCGGGCGTCGCCAAGACCTTCAGGCGTGCTGCTCAGACTGGTTTGACGAGAATTTTTGAGGCTCTTGGAGGCAACGAGGACAAGGCCGATGAGGTGCGAGAAGCAGCGTCTTCATGGACGTTGGAACCCGATGACGGTGGCCTAGCTGGCGAACGAGAGCAGGTCCGGCGGCTGTTCGCTGAGCTCGTCGACGACACCGATCGCCTCGCCGAACGGATTCGGCGTCAGGCTGTTGAGGAGACCCGACGCCAGACATATCAGGCAATGGAGGCCCTGATCGCCAATCTCAATACCATGAATTCGCGGGCCGGAGCGCAGACACCATTTTCGTCAATTAACTACGGCACTGACACCAGCCCGGAGGCACGCATGGCGGTGCGGTGTCTTTTGGAAGCGACCGAGGCCGGGCTGGGTGGCGGGGAGACGGCAATTTTTCCCATCCAGATTTTCCGGGTCCAGAAAGGGGTTAACCTCGACCCCGGCGATCCCAACTACGACCTGTTTCGGCTCGCATGCCGGGTGAGCGCCAAGCGGCTCTTCCCGAACTTTTCATTTCAGGACGCCCCGTTTAATGCCGAGTACTACCGGCCCGGCCACCCCGAGACCGAGATCGCGTACATGGGCTGCCGCACCAGAGTGATGTCGAACGTTCACGACCCGGCGCGAGCTCAGACCTGGGGACGCGGGAATCTGTCATTTACCTCCATCAACTTGCCGAGGCTGGCAATCGAGGCCCACCACGACGTCGACGCCTTTTTTGGTGCCTTCGACCGGATGATCGACCTGGTTATCGACCAACTGCTCGATCGTCTCAAGATCCAGTCCCACAAACTGGTGCGAAATTTCCCCTTTCTCATGGGGCAGGGGGTCTGGATTGACTCCGAGGGGCTGTCAGCTGACGATTCTGTCGCCGAGGTGCTCAAACATGGAACGCTGTCGGTAGGGTTCATCGGACTAGCTGAGACGCTGACAGCGTTAATCGGTGCCCACCACGGTGAATCGCGGGATGCCCAACAGCTCGGTTTACGGATCGTTGGGCATTTGCGTGACCGCATGGATGAGGCCGCCGCGCGCACCGGTTTGAACTTTTCAGCGTTGGCTACCCCAGCCGAGGGGCTATCGGGCAGGTTCGTCCGGATGGATCGACGCCGCTACGGATCAATCCCAGGCGTTACAGACCGGGAGTACTACACGAATAGCTTCCACGTGCCGGTCTGGTATCACATCGGCGCGGCAGACAAAATTGCCATCGAGGCTCCCTACCACGTCTTGACGAATGGAGGTCACATCTCCTACGTCGAGCTGTCAGGCGACCCCGCTCGCAATGTCGACGCTTTCGTGGCGATCGTGCAACATATGGCCGCCAGCGGCATCGGATACGGATCCATCAACCATCCTGTCGACCGGGATCCACAATGTGGGTTTACGGGGATTATTGACGACGAGTGCCCACGGTGCGGCAGGACCGAAGCGTCCGGTCCCTTTGACCGCATTCGCCGTATTACCGGATATCTGGTGGGCACCTTGGATCGGTTCAATGATGCGAAGCGCGCCGAAGTGCGAGATCGCGTCAAGCACGGATGAGAATCGCTGGGATTGAGCCGGAGTCAATTGTTGATGGTCCCGGCATCCGATTCACGGTCTTTACGCAAGGGTGCCCGCTGCAGTGCCCTGGGTGTCACAATCCGGCCACCTGGGACCCTGACGGCGGTCAGGAGGTTGGCGTCGGCCAGATCATCGAGGCTATGGCGTCGGCGGTGCTGGCTCGTGGGCTGACCCTGTCTGGGGGTGAGGCCAGCCGCCAGCCCGGTGACTGCGCACAGCTGGCCCGCGCCGCTCACGAGATGGGGTGGGACGTGTGGGCATGGTCCGGCTACACCGTCGAGGCGTTGATGAATCAGGCGCGCCGCAATGGTGACCTAGCCGACATGTTGGGGCAGATCGACGTCGTGGTGGACGGCCCTTTTCAGCTCGCTCGACGCACCCTCGCCCTGAACTGGCGGGGCAGTAGTAACCAGCGAGTGATCGACGTGCCCGCCACCTTGCGGGTTGGCCGGGCGGTGGAATGGGCGGGCAGCCCGCGGTGAGCTGGCAAGGGGCGTCAGTCCAGCCGCGTGAATACTCTGGTCCGCAACACTAGATCGTCGGCCTCGTCACATTCGTCGAGGTCGACAGTCGCGGTGATTGACCAGTCATGGTTGCCGGCAGGGTCGTCGATGATCTGACGAACGAGCCACACCCGACTATTGCGACGTCCTGATTCGTTTTCGATCATGAACAAACCGGGGGCACGGGCATCAGGGCCGTCGTTGATCTCGTCGTGTTCGTCCCAGTAGTCGCCGAGGGCGTCCTCCCATGCGTTGGCCGTCATAGCCGACCCATCGGGTTCGAGGGATCCTAAGGCTTCGAAATCGTCGTCGGCAGCCAGGATAACCTTGCGGAACATCGCATTGCGCACCATCACTGTGAATGCCCGCTGGTTGGAGGTGAATGTTCGCACTGGCCGGACCTCTTCGGGCTCGGCGTCGACGGGATGGGTGAGCTCCTCCCACTCGTCGATGAGGGAAGAGTCGGTGGAGCGAATGACGTCACCGAGCCATGCGATGAGGTCGCCGAGTTCGTCGGTGCGTTCGGATTCGGGCACCGTCTGGCGTAACGCCCGGTAGGCGTCAGTCAGATAGCGCAACACGAGTCCCTCACTGCGTTGCACTTTGTAGTAGGCGCAGAATTCACCGAAGGTCATGGCGCGCTCGTACATATCGCGCACAATCGACTTGGGTTGCAGGGCGTCGGCGGGGATCCACGGGTGGCTCGGGGCGAAGATGTCGAAAAGTGCATTCAGGGTGTCTTCGAGGGGGCGGGGCCACTCGATCTGTTCGACAGCGGCCATGCGGTCCTCGTAGTCGTAACCGTCCTCCTTCATCCGCGCGATGGCCTCGCCACGAGCAGCGTGCTGTTGGGCGATAAGGACAGTCATGGGGTTGTCAAGGGTGGCTTCGATGACACTGACGACGTCGAGGGCATGCGTGGGGGACTCTGGGTCGAGGGTAGCGACTGCTTCGCTGGCAAATGCCGACAGCGGCTGATTGAGGGCAAAGTCATCCTGCAAAGCCTCGTTCATGGCAAATCGGCGACCCCCGGGTGTGGGCGCATCGAGACGATGGACGACCTCAGAACGCAGCAGCGACAGTCCAATCTGGACGGCTCGGCGGTAGAGACGGCGCCGTTCAGTGACAATCGGGGTGGCAGCCTCGACGAGATGCTGGACAGCACGAGCGGTGTCCTCGTCGCGCTGCAACAGGTTGAGCAGCATCGCCTCAGTGATCTTCATGCGAGCATGGAGGGTCTCGGGGGCGGATTCAATGAGCTTGGTGAACGTTTCTTCGGAGTAGTTGACGAACCCCTCCGGCGGCTTGTGACGCTGCACCTTGCGACGCTTCTTCGGGTCGTCTCCGGCCTTGGCAAGGGCTTTCTGGTTGGCGATGACATGTTCAGGCGCTTGCGCGACGACGTAGCCAACCGTGTCGAATCCAGCCCGTCCGGCTCGCCCGGCTATCTGGTGGAACTCGCGGGACTTGAGGACACGGGTGCGTCGACCGTCAAACTTTGTCAGGGACGTGAACATGACGGTGCGGATTGGCACATTGATTCCGACGCCGAGGGTGTCAGTGCCGCAAATAACCTTGAGTTTGCCTTGCTGGGCCAGAGTTTCGATAAGACGGCGGTATTTTGGCAGCATTCCGGCATGGTGAACGCCGATTCCGGCTGTGATGAACTTGCGCACAGTCGACCCAAACCCTTTCGCGAAGCGAAAATCGGCGATTTCGGCGGCGATGGCGTGGCGCTCTTCGGTGCTCACCAATTTCATCGACGTCATGGATTGGGCACGTTCTAACGCTTGTTTCTGGGAAGGGTGGACGATGTAAACCGGAGCTTTCTGATCGGCCACGAGCTCTTCGATGGCCTCGTGGTCGGGCTTCATAGACCACGAATATTCCAGCGGGACGGGTCGGACGACCCCAGTGATGACACTCGTGGGGCGACCGGTGGCAGTTGTTAGGCCAGCCGAGAGGTCGGAGACGTCACCGAGGGTGGCGCTCATAATGATCTGTTGGGCCTGCGGAAGCTCGGACAGTGGCACTTGCCAGGCCCAGCCGCGATCGGGGTCGCCGATGAAGTGGAACTCATCCATGACGATCTGGTCGACGTCGGCGTGACGGCCCTCGCGTAGAGCGACGTTCGCGAGGATCTCGGCGGTGCAGCAGATGATGGGGGCGTCGGCGTTGACCGAAGCGTCGCCGGTGACCATGCCGACGTTGGCGGCACCAAAAATGTCGCACAGACTGAAGAATTTTTCGCTGACGAGCGCTTTTATGGGGGCGGTGTAATAGGAGCGCCCACCGGCTGCTACGCATGCGAAATGGGCGGCAGCGGCGATGAGAGATTTCCCGGATCCTGTCGGAGTCGTGACGATAACGTGATTGCCCGACAGTATTTCCAGTATTGCCTCTTCTTGGTGCTCGTACATTGAGATGCCGTCGGCGGCGACAGCTCGTTCGATGTGGTCCAAGGCCATGTCGGCGTCGAGGGGACGCGCCCCAGGGGAGTCCCAGCCCGGTTGGCGTTCCCCACGGTCGGTAGTGACGGGAGCATGACCGTCGACCATGTCGTCAAGGGCTTCGGCTAGTCGCACGGTGTCTCCTTGGGGTCGGACGATTTAGAGGGGGCTGTGGCCAATGTAGTCGGCTTGGCACATATACGCGCTGCGGGCCCCAAGACGGCCTTGGGACCCGCAGCGACGTGAACGATGGACTGTGTCGGAACCGGTGAGTCAGCGAGCAGCGGGGGTGCGAGTTTCAGCGCTGATGAACCATGCCTGCTGTTCAAGCTGCTGAATGAATCCGTGCAGAATATCGGCAGAGGTGGGATCCTCCTCGTCAATCTGATCGTGGACCTCACGCATTGTTCCGGTGACAGCTTCGATTGACGCGGTGATGACCTTGATGGCGTCGTGGGTTAGGACCTCACCCTGCGGGGATTCCGGCAGAGTGTTGTTGGCAGCGACGACCGCAGGACGACCGTCTGGTGCGGCATGAAGGGCGCGCATCCGCTCGGCGACTTCGTCAGCTCCCTCACGGGCAATCCCGACGACCTCGTCAAGGTTGAGGTGAAGATCACGGAAATTGGGGCCGACGATATTCCAATGGGCATGTTTGCCAGCCAATTCTAGGGCGATGAAGTCGACGAGAACTTTTTGAAGGTTCGCGGCAAGGGTTTCAGAAGCCTTGAAACCAGACTCAGCATTTTCCAGCTTGGTGGTGGTCTGTCCGGCGGGATTTGGAACATTCACGGTGTTAGCCATGCGACATCTCCTTCGTTCGTGGTGGCAAAGCGCCGACTGTCGGCGTACATATATGACAACAGAGTTCTAGTCTGTTGTATTCCAGTGTATTCCGGTGAAAGTACGAAAACGGGACGGTCGAGCATCCCGATGACATCAGGGAGGTGTCGCCATGGGGCATGATGTGACCCATGAGCGCACAGGTTGATGATTCGGGTCGTACTGACGGTCGACTGGCTTTTCCTGACGAGGTGGTGGCGGGGAAGATCATCGCGGTGCTCCCCGACGTCCCGGCAGCCGACCTTATGGCCCCTGTTGAGGCGATGATCCAGGAAAAGGTGCGTGCCTTCACCCTTCCCGTTGCTGATGCTGAGCGTCGTCGCGCCGTCCTCGCGATTTACCGCCGTCGCGCCGTCATTGGTGTCCACGGGGTGATGACTGTCGACGACGTCCCCCGACTTGTCGACGACAAGGTCGCCTTCGCGCTCCCGGTAGCCGCAAGCGGTGAGGTCCTCGACGCGCTGCGCCAGGCCGGCATTCCTGCGGCCCCCGACGCTTTGACGCCTACCGAGGTGCGGGCTACTTGGGGCCGTGGTGCTGACGCCGTTCAGGTTGCCCCTGCTGACATGGGGTCGGCTAGCTACGGTGACATTCTCACCCGGATGGCTCCCGACGCTGCCCTCATACCGCGTGGTGGCGTCGGGTCTTATGCGTTGCGACGTTGGCTGGCTGCAGGTGCCCTTGCCGTCTGTCTTGATGACGTCCTCGTCGGGGATGTTTGCGAAGACGGTATTGTCTCGGCGCTGCGTGAGCGTTGCCGTTCCGTCTTGCAGGTGGTTGCAGACGCTAACGCCTGAGGTGGTGAGCCATCGGTCGGTACGTTTAGCGCTGGCTCGGTCCATCCCAGTCGTCAAAGAGGGAGTTGCCGTCCCCCTCGCTGCTTCCCTTGTCACCGCGGTGACGGGTGAATGACCCTAGCAGGACTCCGAGCAGCAGAACACCGATGACGATGGCGAGTATTAGGAGTGGCTTGCGCCCGCCGAAGGAGTCCAGGACGCTGCGATGCGCTACCGGGATGGGGCTGGACGAGGCCATGGGGATCCGACCATCTTCGCTAGTAGTCGGCGTCGGAGAGCTAGGCGTCGGGGTGCTGGGGGTGGGCCGAAGCGATGGCGTCGGTGTGGGGCTTGGGCTGGCTGATGCTACCTGTACCGTGATGGTCTGTTGTGAGGCTCCATAGCGGGAGTCCACCAGCTTGACCGTTACATTGAAAGGTCCGTGAGGGGCATCCAGTGGTATCGGGACGACGGCTTGGTAGTTTCCCTGCGGGTCGGTAGGGGTTGTTAAAGCTGCTTGGCCGTCATCGCCGAGCACTATCGCCACGTGGCTGTCGGCGACGGGACGGTGATCGAAGAGGGCGGCTTTGCCGGTGACGTTCAGTAACGCCCCGGGGGCGGCGGTCATTGGCTTGGCAGCGGCGGTGAGGAGTGTGGGCTGCGGGGGCATCGAGAAAGTGCCGCTTACTGAGGCCGCTCCGACGCCGGTGGCACCGTCGAAGGTAGCCAACAGCTCATGGGGGCCATTTTGCATAGGCGATGGCAACCGCAAGCTGGCAGACCATGATCCGTCATCGCGCGTCATGCCAGCAGTGAAGAGCTTTCCGTCTACCGCAAGGTTAATGAGGGCTTGTGAAACCGGTTGTCCGGTTTGGGTTCGCAACGTTCCCTTGGCTTCGAGTGTGCCCGACTGGTCGAGGGATGCACTCATCGACAGATTTCCAGGGGGTGTTGCCCCTGGAGGTGCAGCATGAGCTATTGAAGCCAGTAAAGGTGTTGGCACAGCAAACGGGGTTGGCGCTAGGGCGACGAGAATCGACGCTAGGGCAACAGCTCGACGATATTTCGCGCCCACGTGTCCTCCTTTAGTCGATCGCGAACATGATAAGCGAGGTGAGACGATGTCGTCGCCACCCCATCTCCTAGGCTGGGGCTATGCAGACTCCCATCGACGCTACGTCCACCCCCGCATGGGGCACGCTCTTAGACCTGAAGTCCGACTTCGTTGACGGGCCGTACAAGCTGCGCCGTTTGTTTGACGCTGACCCGCACCGCGCTGAGCATTACACCCTTGACGTCGCGGACCTGCACGTCGATTTATCGAAGAACCTCCTTACCGACGAGATTCGTGACGCTCTCCTCGAACTGGCTGCGCAGACTCACGTCACCGAGCGTCGTGACGCAATGTATGCCGGTGAGCACATCAACGTTACTGAGGACCGCGCCGTCCTCCATACCGCGCTGCGTCGTCCCCGCACTGACGAGCTGCATGTTGACGGACAGGACGCCGTTGCCGATGTTCATGAGGTGCTCGACAAGATTTACGCCTTCGCGGGAAAGGTGCGTTCGGGTGAGTGGAAGGGGGTCACCGGCAAGCCGATTCGTACTGTCATTAACGTTGGCATTGGCGGCTCCGATCTTGGCCCGGTGATGGCCTATGAGGCCCTCAAGCCCTACGTCAAGGATGGCCTGGAGTGCCGCTTCATCTCCAACATTGACCCGACCGATGCTGCTGTCAAGACCGCCGATCTTGACCCCGAGACGACCCTGGTCATCATTGCCTCTAAGACCTTCACCACTCTGGAGACTCTGACCAATGCCCGGTGCGTGCGTGCGTGGCTGCTTGACGGCTTGGTCGCTGCCGGTGCGATTGCCGACGCCGAGCAGGCTCGACGTGACGCCGTCGCCAAGCACTTTGTCGCCGTCTCAACGGCCTTGGACAAGGTCGAGGAGTTCGGCATCGATCCAGTGAATGCTTTTGGGTTCTGGAGCTGGGTGGGTGGCCGCTACTCGGTGGATTCCGCCGTCGGTACGTCGCTTGCCGTCGCGATCGGACCGAAGGGTTTCGAGGACTTCCTGGCCGGATTTCACGCCGTCGACGAGCACTTCGCCACCACCGAGCCGGAGCAGAACGTCCCGCTGCTTATGGGCATGTTGAACATCTGGTACGTCAACTTCTGGAAGGCCCACTCGCATGCGGTGCTTCCATATTCACAGTATTTGCACCGCTTCCCGGCTTATTTGCAGCAGCTGACTATGGAGTCGAATGGCAAGTCGGTGCGCTGGGATGGTTCAGCAGTGACTACCGACACCGGCGAGATTTTCTGGGGCGAGCCGGGCACTAACGGTCAGCACGCCTTCTATCAGCTCATTCACCAGGGCACCCGCCTCATTCCGGCTGATTTCATCGCGGTGGCTAATCCAGCCCATCCGACCAAGGATGGCGCTACCGACGTCCACGAGCTGTTTCTGAGTAACTTCTTTGCCCAGACGGCTGCTCTGGCCTTCGGTAAGACCGCCGACGAGGTGCGCGCCGAGGGCACTGACGAGGCCATTGTTCCCGCTCGGGTTTTTGCCGGAGACCGTCCGACGACGTCAATCATGGCTTCCGAACTATCCCCGAAGGTGCTTGGTGAGCTCATTGCCCTTTACGAGCACATCACTTTTGTGCAGGGTGCCGTCTGGGGTATCGACTCTTTTGACCAGTGGGGTGTCGAATTAGGTAAAAAGCTTGCGCTGCAAATCGCCCCGGCTGTGTCCGGTGACGATGACGCCCTGAAGGCTCAGGATTCGTCGACGGTCTCGCTAGTGACGTGGTATCGCGAGCACCGTCGGTGATCATTGTGGGTGGTGTTTGGCGGCAGGGATATACCGTCAAACACTACCTAAGAAAAGCTGTACTTTCGTATAGGTCGTGAACGTTTCGTTCGATCTGCGGCCATGATGGTATGCTCTTGCATACCTTCGATGGGGAAGCATTCAATGAAGAATTAATGGTATGAAAGATTAAAGGTTACCTTCTTATGTGAGGTTTGGTGGCGCAATTATTAGTTATGCTGGTGTGTATTCTGGATCAAGGTTTCTGGATCTCTCTGTAAAGGAATTTAACGCAACAGCTAAGCTTACAGACTAGGGCAAACTGGGTTGTCATAGTTTATGAAAATTACTGCTGGGTTGCTAACTGAAGGGAAGGTCTAGCGCGTGGATGTATTATTGATGTCGAGTGAGTCTTGGATTATCTCGATCCTGATCGTCGCGGTCGTTATTCTTGTGGTCATTATTGGTCTCCTAGTGGTTAACTTCCGCAAAGGCGATAAGCGGTAGGGATAGCGACAGAGTTTTGGATAGGCGGCGTGGTGTCGTGGTGACCTCTTTGTGCTACCACATGCTATTGCAGTCGCTGGATGCCAAAACACGGGTTATACAGTGGGAGTGTGAGTTCGTGCCGCCGACACCCAATTCGCACTGTGGTCGTGTCGACATGCATTGCTGCCTTTGTTGCACTGTTGGGGCCTTGGGCGCTGGCTGGGGCGCTGTCATACGGCAAGGTTCACGACGTCGCTGACACTGAACCGCGCGATGTCGCCATTGTCCTCGGTGCCCAAGTCCTGCCCTCGGGTACCCCGTCGGCCTATCTGCGAGGACGCCTCGACGTTGCTGCCGATCTCTACCGCAGCGGCAAGGCCAAGGTCATCTTGGTGTCGGGGGACAACCGAGAGACTCATTACAACGAGCCCAAGGTGATGAAGACGTACCTCGTCAGCAAGGGAGTTCCGGCGGCCAGGATCGTCGAGGACTTCGCTGGTCTCGACACCTACGACACCTGTGTTCGGGCTCGACGGATCTTCGGGGTCGACCGGGCCATCATGGTGACACAGGACTACCACGAGATTCGTACCGTCGCGACGTGCCGGATGACCGGGCTTGACGCTGTCGGGGCCCCTGATCGCACCCAGCCTCGCGACACGGTGTGGTGGAAGGGTTGGGCCCGCGAGTTCGGGGCGCGCGGAAAGATGATCACCGACGTCGTCAGTAGCCGCGAACCGACTCTGGGAGAAACCGACGACGGGGTCCGCGAAGCCCTCAACTCACGATGAGTCAGGGATGCATCACCACGATGCTATTCAGGGGTGGAAGAATCCTCCTGCTGTTGGCGATCAACCTCGAAGGAAGTGTCGACGATGCGGGTTTTTTACCCGAGCGTCTCGGTACCGCCGCTATGGTCCAATTCGATCATGGTCACCCCGGCGATGCGCGCCTCTGCGATGGCACTTGGCGGTGCACCATAGGTCGTGATGATTGCATCCAGGTCGGCGATGGATGCGAATCGGTGCGCCGCCGTGTGGTTGAACTTGTCGGCCGTTGCGACAAGGAAAACTCGCTGGGCTGAGGCGATGGCAGCACGTTTGACCTGGGCATCACCCCATCCGGCGACGGTGAGGCCAGCGTCGGGGTTTGCGGCACATGTACCAATGACAGCGGTATCGAATCTCATGGCAGCGACTGCTTCGGTGGCGCCGGCGCTGGTGAAGGCCAGGTCGTCATGGTCGATGGGTCCACCAGGGACAATGACTTGGTTTCCTGGCTTGCTTGCGAGCGCGGCTGCGGAGTGGAGGGAGACTGTCATTGCGGTCAAGTTCTTTCCCGATAGCTCTTCGGCTACGGCGAGTGCAGTGGTGCCGTTGTCGACGAAGACGCTCTCTCCCGGTTCGATGAGCTCGGCCGTGGCCTTGGCCAAAGCGGATTTGGACTCAATGCCTGAGGCTTGGCGCAGGGCGAAGGGATAGTCAGCCCCACGATGAGATACCGGGGCTGCGCCACCGCGGAAGCGTCGGATGACACCCTGATCAGCAAGTTCAGCGAGGTCTCGTCTGACGCTGACTGAGCTCGCGCCAGTCAGCTTCGCGAGCTCGTCGATGGAGTGCGGTCCAGAGCGCACCGCCTCAATGATCATTTTATGGCGCTTTGATCGTTGCATGTGATCATTCTGATACATATCTTGATCGCGTGGTACCCGAATTCAGGACCGGCCCTCGTGGCGTTGCTGGCGTAGGAGCCTTTTTCATCAGCAATGGCGCGGTCTTCGCCGCCTTACTACCCTGGTACCCCCTGGTTATGGGCCGACTGGGCCTGAAGGCCTGGGAGTTTGGCCTCGTTGGTGCTTCATTTGCAGTCGGAGCTATCGTCTCCTCCGTCTTGCCCTCGCGATTGATCGCCCGCTTCTACGCGGTACCTGTGGCAGTCGTAGGCACTGTCGTCCTCGCGGCCGCGGTTGCTTTGGCTGGCTGGTCAGGTTGTGGGTTCGCTTTGGCGGCATGCATATTCTTCGCTGGTTTCTTCGACGCGATTGTGGACGTCGCCCAGAACGTCGTCGGGGTCGCTGTCCAAGACAACTCGGGCCGCTCGATCCTTTCATCTATGCATGCGTTGTGGAGCTTGGGTGGCGTCATCAGCGGTGCTGCTTCGACAGCAGCCGCAAGTGCGGGCACTGACATGCGTCTCTACCTGGCCGTGGTCGGCTTCGTCTGCATTATCCTCGTCGGGATCGGTGGTCTCCTCGTTGGTAACGCTCCCGTGATGCCGAAGAGCAATGACGAACCTAGCGCTTCCAGCGGGAAGGGCCGGTTGCAGTGGTGGTTCGTGCTCCGGGCTGCCCTTCCGCTCGCCGTTATTGCGACCTGCGGGACCACCATCGAAGACGTGGCGAACAACTGGTCTGCCATCGCCGCAGTGCAGATTGGTAACGTTCCGGCAGCGAGTGCGGGCGTCGCGTTCAGCGTCATCATCGGTAGTCAATGTCTGGGCCGCTTCAGCGGTGACTTTCTCATCCAGAAGTGCGGCAGGATACGGATCGCTCGTTTCGGCGGAGTCTTTATCGTGTTCGGTGGTCTCGCCATCGTGACGGCGCAGGAACCTATCCGACTCATCATTGGACTGGCTGCAGTGGGATACGGGGCGGCGACTCTGGTCCCCAGTGCTTTGGGTTCGGCCGCTCACATTCCCGGCGTGAGCTCAGCTTCGGGTGTCACTCTCGTGAACTGGATCATGCGCGTGGGATTTCTCGTCACCAGCCCCTTAGTCGGCGTGATCACTACAGCCACAAGCTTGCGGTGGGGCCTGTCCGTCCTGTTGCCGATCGGCTTTGTAGCCGTCGTGCTCGCCAGCACGCTCAACCCGGTAGAGAACGTTCCTGCACCGAAAGGCCGAGATGCGCCCAAACGTGACGTCACTATCTCGCCGCCGGGATGAGGTTTCCGATATTGACCACCCCGGACATATACAGGAATACATGGAAAGGACAGAATGATCATGAAGAAGCTGCTCATCGACTACGCGGAAGTGATTTCTAGGCCGTTTCCCGATACGGCGATGACTGAACTCGCTCAACGCGCGGCGATATCTGCCTCGGATTTCCGACAGCGGTACTGGGAATACCGAGAGCCTTATGATTGCGGACAGTCGCCTCGCGACTACTGGCAGAAGGTACTCGGCGCAGATTACAAGCTCGGTGATGAGGAACTTGCCGCCTTTGTTCGCATCGATGTAGACGGATGGCTCAACCTTGACCCAGCCGCTGTCGAGTGGTTGACCAAGCTCAACGAGTCAGGTGTCCGCCCGTGGCTATTGTCGAACGCTCCGCATCCCTTAGCTGAGGCGATCGCTGATCTTCCGATTGCTTCGCTCTTCAATGGGATGCTTTTCAGCGCTCGCCTCGGCATGGCCAAGCCCTCTCAGGGGTGTTTCGTCGCAGCAACTCGTGCCATGGAGGCTCGGCCTGAAGACATAATGTTTATCGACGATCGCTCGGCTAATACCGACGCTGCCGCTGAGTTTGGAATGAGCACTTTCCTTTTTAGGGGAGAATTTCCTGGCTTGCCTCTCGCTTAAGCCGATATTAAACTTTTCCGACTAAATTCAAAGTAGTACCACGAAGCAGGTGAACCTTATGCCGGATACGTCAAACTACCTATACTATAACGTTTCCGATCTCACGGTTGTCGATGCAGAAGGTCTATACGTCCGTGATAAGGACGGTAACGAATTTATGGACTGCTCGGCGGGGACTTTCAACCTCAGCCTCGGATACCGCCACCCGGCGGTCGTGAAAGCCATCAAGGAGCAGGCCGACAAGCTGATTCATGTCAGCTCGAGTTACCAGACCCACCCGATCAACGAAATGACCAGTACACTCGCTGAACTTGCGCCTGCCGGCCTGGACCACGTGCACCCTAAGGTCTCCGGCGGATCCTCCGCGAATGAGGGGGCGATCAAGATGGCTCAGCGCGTGACTGGTCGCACCGAGGTGATCACTCTCTTCCGGGCCCATGTAGGTCAGACCATGGCCATGACAGCGCTCTCAGGCAACCAGTTCCGGAAAACGCCCTTCCCAACGTTGCCGCGGTTCGGGATACAGGTTCCAGACCCCTACTGCTACCGGTGCTTCTATGGCAAGGAACCTGAGACCTGTGGGCTGTTGTGCGCAGACCGAATTGTAGATTTTATCGAATACGCCTCCCAGGGTGAGATCGCGGCCGTGCTCATCGAACCGATTTCCGGCAACGGCGGAAACATCGTCCCACCGGAAGGATACCTTCAGAGGGTCCGTGAGATTTGTGACGCGAGGGGCATCAAGCTCATCTTCGACGAGGTCCAGACCGGAATCGGACGCACTGGACGCATGTTCGCCTCGGAGCATTTCGGCGTGGTTCCGGACGCTATCACCGTCGCTAAGGGTCTTGGTGGCTCTGGCGCCCAGGTCGCAGCGATCATCACCAACGATGGCCTCCTCGGCTTGGAGCCCGACCATCACTCGTTCACTTACGGTTCGAACCTCATTGCTGCCGCCGCAGCGAATGCCACTCTGAAGATCATTCGTGAACCTGCCTTCCTACAGAACGTGACCATCGTTGGTGACTACATCATGCAGCGAATGCGTGCCCTTCAGGCTCAAGTGCCCATCATCGGCGACGTTCGCGGCGTTGGGCTGATGATCGGTCTCGAGCTCATCGACGCCGATGGGTCTGAGAATGTCGCTGCAACCAACCATATAGCCAAGATGGCGCGGAAGTACGGATTGCTGATGCGGACCTCGCGCTACGGGCGCGGCAATGTGTTAAAGATCCGACCGGCGCTGAACATCACTCTTGACGAAGCCGAGACCATGTGTGACCGTCTCGAACAGCTGATCCGGGGGGGAATCACGATGAAGAGGCTTCTGTTTAATGCTGCAACGGCCATCCGTAGAGCAGCTCACAGCAACCGCGCTCAGCGCGGGGCACCATCTGGTCACGACTCACCCGGTGGCGATGCGCAGTTTGACATCGACCTTATTGCCGAACAAGCCCTGTGGCGATATCTCGAACGTGCGAGAACTCCTTTGGCCGTCTATACCGAGGATGGAGCGCTGCGTAGTGTTGGTGACGGCGATCCCGAAGCGTTCCTTATCGTCGATCCCATCGATGGAACGCGTGGTGCCGCCGCCGGCTTAGAGAGCTCCATGATCTCCTTAGCCGTCACCCGGACTAGCGACCCCCCTCGGTTGCGAGACATCACTGATGCCTTGTTGATGGAATTGACCACCGGTCGGTGGATGTACGCGCATGGGGATAGCTTCGAAGCCCACGGTTACCCCTATACGGTGCCGGCACAGACCAATGTGACCGAGCTGAAACGAATGTTCTGGTCCATTGAGTTTAATGGTCACCCAGTGCATCTGATGAACGACGCCTACGGCCACCTCGTCGATATGTCCTCGAACACTGGCGGGGTCTTCATCTTCAATTCTTGTGCTTACTCCATCAGCCGAATCATTACAGGCCAACTGGATGCGTACGTCGACGTCGGAAATCGCATCTTGCGGGACCACCCGGAGACTCGAATTGACTTCGAGCGCGCTGGGCGGGGCAATATTTTGCATCTGTTCCCCTATGATGTTGCTGCTGCCGTACCGATCGCTCAGGCGGCAGGCATCATCATTACCGACGCGTACGGCGACAGTTTCGACAATATGTCGCTGACTGATATCAGTTCGGAGAACCAGCGCTCATGCATCGCAACATCTACACGCGAGCTGCACGAGCAATTGATCGCTGCGATTCGTTGGTAAGAAAGGACATTTTTCATGCTAGCCCTGAGTCTCGGAGACGATGCGCGCTCTCTGCACTTGGTCACTGTGCAAGCGCCCGAAGCCACACGCCCTGATGATGTCATCGTTCGCATTCTGCAAAGCGGCATCTGTGGAACCGATCGAAGCGTCCTCGTCGGTAAATTCGACGCGCGACCCGGTGTCATCATGGGACATGAAGCTGTCGGGATCGTCGAAGGCACTGGCGACTGGGTGACCAACGTTAAGCCCGGAGATCGCGTCGTTGTGAACCCAACCCTGTTTTGCGGAGAATGCCTCGAGTGTCGCAAAGGTCGATTCAACCACTGTGTAAACAAGGCTAACAACGAAATCGGCATCGATCGGGACGGCACGTTTTGCGAGCAGATTGTTCTTCCAGCGCAATTCGTCGTACCCGTCCCCGACGAGATCAGCACCGACCGTGCAACGCTCATCGAACCGTTTTGTTGCGCCCTGTCGAACGTCACAGCAGCAGGAGTCCAACCCGGTTCACGCGTGATCATCTTGGGAGGAGGGCCCGTCGGGGCACTGGCCAGCATCGCCGCAGCGCTTTCTGGAGGTCAAGTCACTCTCGTTGAGGCGAGCCCCCACCGACGCGTACTGCTACAAGGGGTTTTCGATCATCCGGATATGCCGACTGTTTCTATCCTCGAAGCGAACAGGCCGCCAGAATCACAACCGCGAGCAGACGTGGTCATTGACACGGTCGGAAATCTTTTGGAGACCGCTGTGTCCCTGTTGGCCCCCAAGGGCACGGCTGTGGTGATGGGGTATAATTCGTCAGCTGAGGCGCGATTGCTACCCATCGACATCCTCTTCGGTGAGTATCGGATTATCGGTGCCGGCGACTATAACTACCCGATGTTCCAGCGCGCGTTCGACACGGGAATTCGTATCCCGCTGGAGCGTATTATCACTCACAAGTTCGGACTTAGTGAATACAAGCAGGCTTTCGGTTTCCTATCCGTCAATCAGGAAAACGCCTACGATGCGTTGAAAGTCGTCCTAGAAAGCCGTCTCTAAGGGGTCCCATGATAACGATTGTCGGCGAATACCCCTACTATCGAGCACGAATTACTGACTGGGTGGTTGATCTTGCGCGCCTGCATAGCGAGGGCATCGAAGCGATCAGCTTTTACATCCCGTGGCGCCTCCATGAACGTTCCAGCGGCGACATTGACTTCACTGGGGCGGACGTCTCTAATGCTAACCTCGACCAATTCTTCGACTTGCTCCGAAATCAGGGGCTCAAGGCCGTCGTCAAGCCGGGGCCCTTCATTCACGCAGAAGTTAGATACGGCGGGCTTCCCGATCGGATCGTTCATTGCTCCGATTCGGAGAAGGACTACCGGTTCTCTAGCTTTGGGATCGGATTCGGCGAAGACCCACCGCTCTCCTCGGTCGACTCCAGCTTTCTTACGGAGGCGATCACTTGGCTGGAGATAGTTCGTGATCGACTCGTCGTGCCGAACCTTGATATCGTCGCGGCGGTGCAGATCGGTAACGAGGGCGTCTTCAGCGATGCGGCCAAACCCACGGACCATCCCCGCCGCTCTCCGGTCTCAGGGATTGATCAAGTGTTGTCGACGTTTAGCAACGTCTTTGCTGACGTACCGGTGAAGCGGTATATCAACCTACCTCTACCCGATCCAAGCATCGCCAATCATCTCGCCTACGACTGGTGGGTCACCCGGGTTCTGCCGCTAACTGAGGTGGCAGGCGCCAAAGGCTATACTGCGTGGGCTGGGCCAACTAGCACTTCGGACGAGGCACTCGCGCGTACGCTGATGGCTAGCCCTCACTTCGATATGGGATGCGTCGAAGAGAACTGGGGGCATGTCTGGGATGGATCGCACTACCGTTCTGCAGACGTGCTGTTGCATCATAGCGTCCTCTCTCTGGCCCTAGGGTCTTCGACTCTGTCGATCTACACGGCATGCACCACCAATTCCATGGACAGCACTCTTCAGCCGACTACTACCGATCTGCTGGCTGAAGGCATGGAGCCGAAAGCCTTCACAGGGGTATACTGCCCTGCCGCCCCGCTTGCGGCCGGGGGAAAGGATGGGGAGACCCTCGATGGCCTGCGCAGATTGGTCGCATTACGAGATGCAATTAATGAGACGGGCACGAGGTGGTCAATTTGCTACGATCTGGACCTGATAATTGACCCGGGAGCCGCGTTTATTACTTGGCGGGTTGCGGGGATCGTGAAAGATTTGTTGGTGCGCTATGGACTGCACGCGCGGACGATTTTCAGTTCCGCTGCCGAGGTCGGTTCAAGCCGCCCGGCTGTGCGCGTACAGACGGCGGGAGATCCGTGGGAGTCGGACGAGTTGCGCGTGACTGTGCGACGCGGCGGCCGAGATGTGGAATGGATTCCTATGGATGCCATGCAGCTGGACGCCGAGTCAATCTGGCGTATATTGCAGCTGACGCCAAAATTACCGTCGCTGGATTCGAATTCCTCATATCGTATTAGATGGGTAGCAGGTGATGACTCAGATGCGTGCTTGGACTTCATTTTCAATCGCGCTAGCGAGAAGGTGGACGTGCGCTATGGCATCGAGTCATCCTCTGGGGGGGTCGGTGGTAAATCATTGTTTACGCTTGGGCCCTACGGTGTGTTAGTGCTATTATCGATGGATGGCGTTAGGTGGGAGGAAATTTCTGATCTACGGTGATCTGTAGTTAAGCAGTTCGATATTTTCCACCTAGTGAAGTTGTTCGGTTTGAGTGGATCTTTGAGTGCGAGATGTTACAAGCGCTGGACTAGTTTATTGATTCAGCAAGATTGCGGCCCAAATGCTATATTAATCGTCCGCGAAAGCTAGACTCGGCAAGTGGTGATATTTAGTGATATCACACGTATTTCGAAGCACATCGTGGTGGGGACTTGTCGTGGCGAATCCGCGCTGGAGCGGAGTCGCAATAGGTGCGCCCGCTCACTTTCGGAACAGCGAAAGCGTAAATGCCAGATTTGACAATGCAGAGTAGGATTATCGCCAGTCTTGATTGGCGACATGATTCAGCCTTAATTCGGCAGTAATACTTGAGATAGTCGGAACCTGAATTGGTGACGAGAGGAGGTCGGCATCATGAACGCTCACGCTCGTCCTTCAGTCGCTATCATCAGCATGTTGCTACCAAGATGCGCCAACGCACATCAAGGCTCTTGGCTGGCCAACGAGTCACGCTACGATCCCGCTCCTGACGGTCACCGCGCGCCTCAAAATAATCGGAACACAACTCCCCGGAAAGGAAACTGATTTTTCAGTCCGTTTTCCGGGGAGAAGTCCAGATCAAACAGTCGATATCAGAAGTCGGCAGTGGCCGGGTCCCCGCCGATGCGGTTGCCATGATCTAGGCCGTCAATAGCGGCGATCTGCTCGTCAGACAGCTCGAAATCAAAGACGTCGAAGTTCTCGACGATGCGCGAGGGGGTCACCGACTTCGGGAAAACAATGTTACCGATCTGCAGGTGCCAGCGAATGACGACCTGAGCGGGCGTCTTGCCAGTCGCCTTGGCAATATCGGCGAGGACGGGGTTGTCGAGGTCCTTGGACTGGCCCAGTGGGCTCCAGGCCTCCGGGTTAATGCCCCGCTCGGCGAGTTCTGCTCGGAAGGTCGCCTGGTTGAACGAGGGATGCATCTCGATCTGGTCGACGCTCGGAGTTGCCCCTTCGATGGCGTCAAGATGCTCGGTCTTAAAATTCGACACCCCGATGGAGCGCGTCAGACCCTCGGACTTGAACTCCTGCAGGGCGTTCCACGCCTCGATATAGGCATCACCGTACTTCACCGGGGCTGGCCAATGGATGAGATAAAGGTCGACGTGGTCGAGGCCCAGCTTGGTCAGACTCGTCTCGATAGCCTTGCGAGCATCGTCGGCGTGGTGTGCGTCATTCCACAGCTTGGTGGTGACGAAAAGGTCTTTGCGATCCAGGCCAGAGGCGGCGAGCGCGCGGCCCACACCCTCTTCGTTACCGTAGATGGCTGCGGTGTCGATATGACGGAATCCCGCTTCCAGGGCAGCATTCACGGCCCTTTCGGCCTCGTCGGCGGGAACCTGCCAGGTGCCAAAGCCCAGCTGGGGGATGACAACACCGTCGTTGAGAGTAGTGGTGGGAACGCTCATAAATCCTCCCTGTCGAAACATCCGTATTGCTAACGTCAACGTCCCGGTGTAGGTGTTTGTTCCAAAAACGTCACTACGGGGCCTGTGGCGCCTCCGACTGTGACGAGCTGGCCCTCTCGTGGGATAATGCCGTCATGTCGTCTCTTCCCTCTCAGCTTGCTGCCCGGATTGAGTCCGTTACCGGGATTGATCCGCAGTTGCGCCCGGCTACTAAGCCACAATTCGGGCATTTCCAGTCCAATGTCGCCTTGCGCCTGGCTAAGGAGGAGAAGCGTCCGCCACGCGACGTCGCCGCCGACATCGTTGCCAAGCTGGACGTCGAAGACCTGTGCGAGACCCCCGACATCGCTGGCCCGGGATTTATCAACCTGCGGTTGCGCTCTGACGTGTTGGCTCGCGTCGCCTCAGATCTCATCACTGACCCCAACATTGGGATCGCCCAAGTGGAAGAGCCTCGGCGTGTCGTCATCGACTACTCGGCTCCCAATGTTGCCAAACAAATGCACGTCGGCCATCTACGCTCGACAATTATCGGCGACTGCTTCAACCGAGTGCTCAGCGCCCAAGGCCACACCGTCATCCCGCAAAATCACCTCGGTGACTGGGGTACTCAGTTCGGTATGCTCGTCGAATACATCATCGAAAACCGGATGGACCTGTCCGAATTCGACCTTCCCGGCGTCGAGCAGCTTTACAAGGATTCTAAGAAAACTTTTGACGCCGACCCTGAGTTCGCTGATCGTGCGCGTCGTCGCGTCGTCAAATTGCAAAGCGGCGATGAGGAAACCCTACGTATTTGGCGGACTCTTATCGACGTCTCTCTGGAGGGGTTCAACGCCAATTATGCACGTCTTTCAGTGCTGTTGACTGACGACGATCTGGCTGGTGAATCCACCTACAATGACGACCTACCGCGCGTGGTAGACGAGCTTCAGGCTGACGGTTTAGCGGTCGAAGATAATGGCGCACTATGCGTTTTTGTTGAGGGGCAGGATGCCCCAATGATCGTGCGTAAGAAAGACGGCGGTTTCGGGTATGACGCTACCGACCTTGCTGCTATCCGTCGTCGCGTCGGCAAACTTAAAGCCGACCGCATTATTTACGTCACTGATGTCCGCCAGAGCCATCACTTCGAGGTGCTCTTCCAGGTGGCCAGGATGGCTGGATTCCTACCTGACGACGTCGAGGCTGAGCATGTCGGTTATGGCATGGTGCTCGGCTCGGATGGTCGTCCTTTCAAGACTCGTGAGGGCGGCACGGTTACGCTGGCTAGCTTGCTCGACGAGGCTGAGACACATGCGGCCCCGAATATCGCTTTAGCCGCCATTAAATACGCCGATTTATCGAACGGTCTGCAGAAGGACTACGTCTTTGACGCGGAGCGGATGGTGCAGACCACTGGCGATACCGGCCCGTATTTGCAGTACGCGCACGCCCGCGTTTCACAGATTCTGCGCAAGGCGGCCGCCGAGGCTAACCCGAACGTCGATCCCGAGGCTGACCTGGAGTCGATGGTGTGGGGCCGCATTAGTGTGCTCGATGAGCCCGCTGAGCAACAGCTTGCCCTGTTGTTGTCGAGGTTCGGAGAGGTCGTAGAGGTTGTTGCCGCTGATTTGACCCCACACAAGCTATGTACCTATCTCTACGAGTTGGCTGGCGCGTATTCGGTGTTCTATGAGCAGTGCCCGGTATTGCGTAGCACCGGGGAGGTGCGCGGATCGCGTCTGGCCTTGTGCGCTGCGACGCGGCGAGTGCTTGGTCGTGGCCTTGACCTGCTGGGTATTGACGCCCCAGACCGCATGTGATTATTGCGTAACAATGCGAATGCCGCAGTCTTTCGGGGCTGCGGCATTCGCTGTATGGGGGCAGATTTCGAGCGTTCCGGCGTCGGTACGAGGGGGTGGCGGGTCTGCTACTGTAGTGAGAACGATTATCAATAACCTGCTATCGTGAAGGATAGGAAGATTATGAAGGTCAGGAACTCGCTGCGAGCTCTCAAGAACCAGCCTGGTTCCCAGGTGGTCCGTCGGCGGGGGCGCGTTTACGTCATCAATAAAAAGAATCCGCGACTCAAGGCTCGCCAGGGCTGACGACGCCACTGTGCCGGTTGCCTGCCCCCTTAGGCGGCCAATCAGTGAACATGCGCGCTGAGGGTCCGGGCGTCGACGAGGTGTAGGTGCATGAGTTTGCCGATGATGCCGCGCTCAGTCACCAGGATCGAGACTGCCTCAATGAAGAGGACGGCACCGCCGATAGAGGCGAAAGCTCCGACAGCCGTGGTACCGAGAGTGGCCACGATGAACGCGAGACCGATGATGACTGTGTGCCCGCGACCTGCTGGGCGTCCGTTGGCGTCCACCCAGGCCAGCTTACGGGAGCATGTTCCGAGGGAGACGCCATGGCGCCCTAGGAGGGATACCACCACATAGCCAGCGCTAATCCCCAATAGGAGAACGGTGCCTACGGGGTGAATGGCGTGCTCGATAGCTGGCTTTTGGCTGACGTCGCGGGACCCATATATGAGTGTGGCGACGGCAAACAGGCCCAATCCCACCAAGGTAAGCAGAAACACCCAAACAGCATCGCTGAGCAAGGCAATGAATCGTCGTCCGCGAGTCACCGGTGCCGGCTCACCAGTGGGGAGGTCCCGCTCCTTTCGGAGTTTGTAGCTGAGCGTCGGGGCGAGGAGAACGAGAAAGATCACAACTGAGACGACGGTCAAGATGGACTCTTGCTTGGTCATGAGTTCCTTTCATGTGCGGCAATACCCGCCCACTGTGTCGCTGCAGAGGATCGTCGCACATCGTCCCACGGTATGAAAACCGTGTGATACACGGTTTTGAGCTCATAGCCGGTGCGGAACCCCAAAAAGTCGTGATCGCCCGTCGGCTCGGACAGGCGATCACCACGATGCTCATGTGCCGTCAGTCGGCGTTCTTTGCCTTCTTGGCAGCCGTGACAACCTGTTCCTCAGTGGCGTCAGGATGTTCTAGACGCCACTGGGCCTGCCAGGCTGCACCGATAATGCCGGCGCGATTGAGCAGCTTCGCTGGGACGATCGGCGTCTCCAGCGTGAGGTACTTGAAGAACTTTGAATGATCTTTAGAGACGCCCCCACCAACGACAAAGAGGTCGGGGGAAAAGAGCATTTCGACGACCTCGTAGTAGCGCTGGAGACGCTTGGTAGCCCAATCCCGATAGGACATGTGTTTGCGGTCTTTGACTGACGACGCAGCGCGAGTTTCGGCATCGTGACCGTCAATTTCGAGGTGGCCGAGCTCGGTGTTCGGCAGCAAGATGCCATTGTTAATGACGGCTGAGCCGATGCCGGTGCCCAACGTGGTAAGAATGACGACCCCCGGCACGCCCCTCGCAGCCCCGTAATGGACCTCGCCTAAACCCGCGGCGTCGGCGTCATTGAGGACGGTCACCGGTCGACCGAGAGCATCACTGATGTATTCCTCAGCGTGCAGACCGGCCCAACCCTGATCGAGGTTCGCGATGAAAGGGATGACGCCGTGGCGCGCCGGAGCAGGAAAGGAGATGCCGACGGGCCCGTCACCGATGGTGGGGGCAAAGTTGTCGACGATCTCACGCAACACGGTGACGACGTTCTTGGGGGACGATTTTTCAGGAGTGGGGATGCGGAGCCGTGGTTCAGCGAAGTCACCGACTTCGAGGTCAACCGGGGCTCCCTTGATCCCGGAACCGCCAACGTCAATTCCCAGCACCTTGCTCATGGTCGACAAGCGTAACGGGTGAAGGCTGGTCTAGGGGAGGTTGATTGGATAGTTCCCGGGTGCGGGCGGCACGGGTGCGGTCCATCTGGGCGACGGCGAAAGCCCGGGCATCCATCGCGTCGAGATGCGGACAGCTGACCCTCACCGGACCAGGTGAAATGTGTACGTCGACATCAGCTAACCCGAGCGTGCGCTGTAACGGTCCCTGAGACAGGCCTACGGACTGTGAGCGAGCATGGGGAACGACGCTGTGCCTGCGAGTGAACAGACCCCGGCGCGTCACGACGACCTCCTCATTGAATCCCCAACCAATGATCTTTCGGTCAAACCACCGAAACCACCGCGCTCGTCGTGGAATCGGATGGAGGGGCACTGCGTCGAGTCGAAATCCCGGCCATAGTGCGTCAAGAGCAGTGCGCACTTGCGCATCGTTTCCGATCGGCAAGAGCACCTCAGACTGCTCGACGTCGGACAGGCTGGCTCCACCGAGCACCGTCATCGTGACGCGGGACATCCCAAACGGGCGCCACAACAATGGCTGCGATACCTGAATCGCCTGCACGCGGCGTACCGGAACCGTGCGCGTCGTCAGGCTGGTGAGACCATGGACCGCTTTGAGCGTTCCCGGTGAGCGCAAGAGAGCGAATTTCCATGCCGTGTCCAGCTGCTTCCAGACCACGCCGACGATACTGACAAGCACCGCAAGAATGGCGGCTATGCCAAGGGGCTGATCTGCAGCGATGCTTAAAACAATCGAGGCGATGAAAAGGGCTGCTTGAATGACAAAAGTCATTGACAAGAATCCTGCTATGAGAGCACGGCTTGCCGTGATGCTTACGATTTCTTGGTCGTCGGATCGTCGATCCCACCACTGGGATCCAATCCCGTCTCCTGTGAGGTGCTCCGTTGCCTCGCGGTGGGCACGTGAGATGAGTAGGTCGCGCAGTTCGTAGGCGTCACGACGCTTGAGGAACTCGAGCTTCTTGGAATCAGATGCCCCGACATCAATACTTAGACGTGCTAAACCAACAATCCTTGCGGCAAAGGGTTGGATGACGTCAATACCCTGGATTTTTGACAAGGATAACCGATCAGACTCGTGGGTAATGAACCGGTGTTCAATGCAGATTTCGTTGTCGTCAATTCGGAACCTGGTAGTCATCCAGACAAAGGTTCCAAAGACGATTTGTATAATGGCGACTACAACGACGATACCGCCTGCAATCCCAAGATCGCGAAACGACATCGAGCGGATGTTGCTGGTATTCCCGAGTATCTCTCGCAACACAACGACTGTCGCGGCGGCAATAATCATCCAACCCCGTACCAGGGGAGTCGCCCAGTGGGGCCGCTGATCGACAACCTCCTCGGCATCCCGCGCTTCGCTGACGTTGTCCTCGGTCATAGCGCGGCGTCCTTGTCCCCAGCCATGTCGGTAATGCGGTCGCGCAGTGCGCGGGCTTCTTCGACCGGTAGTCCATCAATAGAGGCACTCGTGGCTGTGGCAGCAGTGACGAGTTGAACTGACGCCACCGCCCAATGCCGGTCGACGGGGCCGGCATTGACTTCCACCGCTTGCATGCGACCGTAGGGGACGATCACCATCTTACGGAACCACGGTCCGGAACGAATGCACAGATCGCTCCCACGCTCGCACCACCCCATCGCGGCTACCACGGCGGGCATCCGGGAGCACCTCCATCCAGTGAAGGCCACGCCGACTATAGCGGCGAGGATGCCTACCCACCACGTGACGAAGAATCCCAGCGCAATGCCGATAACGACTGTCAGGACGCCCCAGGTCAACAAGACCATGAGCCGCTTGATGGTCACATAGTTCTTGGAGACTGGATGCCACTCGCCTCCGGGAGGGGTAAAGAGCTCGTCCACGGCAATGACTCTAACAGCGGACGATGTCGGCCCCAAAAGTACTTTTGGGGCCGACATGAACGTGCATGGTGTGGCGACTCCCTGCACGTTTCCTTCACGCCACGGCTATCGTTCGAATCGTGTGCTTTACCGATTACCGGTGGCGTGGGCATTGACCTCATATGAGGTATTGGTAGCCTCGAAGAAATTCACAAGTTGCAGAGTGTCATTGGCTGTAGCCATCCACTTAGCGGGGTTAGAGGCATGGTATTCCGGCTCGAACCCGAGCTCTTCGAGACGACGATCTGCCAGGTATTTGACGTAGTCATTAACGTAATCAGCGTTCATCCCGAGGATGCCCCGAGGAAGCATGTCGTGATTATACTGCGCCTCCATCTCGACCCCTGTCACGATCATGTCGTGGATTTCTACTGCGAACTCGTCAGTGGCGATCTCGGGGTTTTCTTCGAGCACCGTTAAGATGAGATTCATCCCAAATTTCAAATGTAAGGATTCGTCACGGACGACCCAGTCTATGAGGGAACCAAAGTTACGAAGTAGATTCCGCTGACGGAACGACAATGCGACCATGAACCCGGAGTAGAACCAAATCCCCTCGAGGATGATGTTGTACGCAACCAGGTTGCGCACGAAATCTTGCTTACCCGCCACGGTTGTGATGTCGAGAGTTTGCTCGGTCATCCGCCTAATAAACGCGACTTCGAATGCCTCTTTGCGGGCCATGGAATGGACGTGAACGTGGGATCGGTAGGCCTCGTCACGGTCAATCGGGAACGTCTCAAGGACGTACTCGAAAGCCATGCAGTGGTTTGCTTCCTCCCACATTTGCTTGGCCAAGTATAAATGACATTCCGCAGCGTTGACGTAGGGATAGACGCCGAAGGCTAGGGCCTTGTTGACAAGCAATTCATTGGGGTTGAAGTAGCTCATGAGGTGAGTCAGAGCATGGTGCTCGTCCGGGGTCATCCGTGCGAAATCAGCGAGGTCCTCATCAAGCTGGATCTCGTTAGGGAACCATGTGTTCGCCACAGCCTGGTTGTAAAGGTCATAGGCCCAGGGGTAAGTGACGGGCTTGAGTAGTAACCCCTCTTGAATTCCAGAGCCAAGAATCATAGGTGGTCTCTCTTTCAGCGGGCGGTAGAGATGGTCACTGACAGGATTCGCACTGCTGACGCTCTTGCGGGTCGACAGGGCACGCGGTGCCGTCGATGAGATCGAGGGAGACTGGCTCAAAACCATCGAGCTCCTCGGTGACCTCTTTCTGGATCTGTGCAGTGCGTGACGACCGGCGCACTGCGGTAGCGAATCCGCGACGCGGGCCACTGCGATGTCCAGCGGCCTTGTTGACGGCCACCGTCGACTGCTCAGCAGTATGGCGAGGCAGCATATGCAGGTAGTACGTCGTCTTGACGCCCATTCGCCACGCCGCGGTGTATAGATCCTCCATATCGCTGACCGACCTTGAGGCCAAATAGATATTGCGGCTAATGGCCTGGTCGACCCATTTTTGCGCCCGGGCAGCTACGTTGAGATAGGCAATTGGGTCCAGCGTGAAAGAGGTGCGGTAGAGGCGTCGCAAAGATGCCGGAATGCCCTCGATCTCACTGGGATCACCCTGGCGGCGCAGTAATTCTTCACGCACCGATTCCCACAATCCTAATTCCTTGAGGTCGGCGACGAGATTGCGATTAACTTCGAGGAATTTCCCGGCTGAGGTGGCTCGGGAAAACATCTGGGAAAACTGCGGATCGAGGCCGGGAGTCGTGCCTGCGATGAGCCCGATTGACGCCGTCGGGGCGATAGCCATCACCGTGGCATTGCGCATACCTGCCAGTACCTTGGCTCGCAGCGCATCCCAGTCCATCCGCGTCGTCCGGTCGACGTCAACGGGGATGCCACGGTCATGTTCAAGAGCCGACAACGTGTCTATTGGAACCATCCCGCGTGACCACCCCGACCCTTCAAATTTCGGGTAAACCCCACGCTCAGTGGCTAAGTCGGCGGAGGTGTCGATGGCATGCCAGCTGATGAACTCAATGACCCGGTCGACGATCTCGCAAGCTTCTGGGGAGTCGTAGGGCACTCGGATCTGCTCCAGCATGTCCGTTAGGCCCATAACCCCTAGACCGATTGCGCGGTTCTCATCGTTGGAGCGTTGAGCTTGTGGCACGCCAGAGGCGGTGATGTCGACGAGGTTGTCGAGGTGACGCACCGCCAGACGCGTCGTAGCCGCCAATTGTCCCCAGTCCAGACGGCGCTTGCCGCGCGGGCCGACGAGGTGGGCCGCCAAGTTCACCGATGCGAGGTTGCACACCGAGGTGTGGTCGCGGTCCTGGGGCAAGCAGATTTCGGTACACAGGTTTGACGAGTGGATCGTCCCGGTGTTGGTGTTTAACGCCCGGGTATTGACGCTATCTTTCCACGTCAGCCACGGGTGCGACGTCGTCTGAAGGCTGACGAGGATAGCTCGGAACTGTTCCCGGGCAGTCGTGCGCCGAAAACGCTTGATCTTGCCCGCCTCTGCTTGTTCAACATACTGGGCGTAACGCTTGGAGAAGTCCGATCCGGTGAGCTCGGTGAGGTCCGGGGTTTCGGCAGGATCGAAAAGGTACCAGTCTTCGTCTTTAGCGACTCGCTTCATGAACTCATCGGAGATCCATACCGCTGTGTCGGCAGTGCGGGTGCGTCGGTACGGGTCACCAGAGTTTTGCCGCAGATCAAGGAATTGCGGGAAATCCAGATGCCAGTTTTCCAGGTAGAAACACAGAGCACCGAGTTTCTTGCCACCTCGAGAAACCGCACGCAACGTGGAGTCGATGGTGTGCATGAAGGGGATCGGCCCGGTAGATGTGGTGTTGTTCGAGCGGATGGGGGAGCCTTCGCAGCGCAGGTCCGACATCGACAAGCCGATGCCGCCGGTACCCTTGGTGATCCACATGACATCCCGGATTGTCTGGGCGATGTGCTCTATATCGTCCTCGGTGCGCATGACAAAGCAGTTCGACAGTTGTCCCGATGGTGTGCCCGCATTGACGAGAGTGGATCCCGCCGCCAGGTGACGCAAATTACTCATAGAGTCATAGAGGGTTAGCGCCGACGACGTGGGGTCATCCTCGGTCAGGCTCAAGCCCATTGCCACACGCATCCAGAAATACTGCGGCACCTCTAATGCCCGCATATCGGGTGTGCGCAGGAGATAACGGTTAACCATGGTGCGTACGCCGGTGAACCCGATGAGGTCGTCGCGGGCGGGGTCGAGGGCGGCGGCAAGGGCGTCGAGGTCGAACATGCGCCCCAGCCGCTCGTCAAGGTGACCACCGGCGACCAGCCTGTCAATTGTGCGCGGGAAATAGTTGCGGTGCAGGTCGCGCACACGTTCCGGATCGACGTCACCCAGATCGTCATGGGTATTGCCGAAGACCTCTTTGTAGAGTTTCTTGACGGCAATCCGGCTGGCAATGGTGTCAAACGCCGGATCGTCCTTCGCGTTACCCAAAGCTACCTGAATGACAGCTTCGTCGAGGGCGTCGGTGGCTATGCCGTCGAAAAGAGTGATCTCCACCTCTGCTTGCAGCAGGGTTGCCCGAGCGACGGCGTCATCGAGCCCACGGGCTGAGTCGATGATGGAGGCGGCGACTTCGTTGCCGTCGTAGGGAGCCAAGGAACCGTCGCGCTTACGGACGCGGATAGTAGAGATGGGGTCGGCGCTCATTGCAATTCCTCCGTGCGATGCCGTAGGCACGCGACCTGGCGGAATGCGGCAGGGGCAACAGTCCCCACTGAACGCTGCGATACTTCCCGCGAGATCGCGAACCGGGCCCCGCGGTCGCGGGACCACACCTGGCAGGTCTTCGGACTCACGAGCTCGTCCTCGTCGGACACCTACTGGCCGTCGCTTCCCATGCCGAAGCACAGTGCGTCATGACGGCGGTCGTTCTCGCATACCGCTGCGGGGCAGCTCCGGATTCGCACCGGATTCCCTCTTGGCCTGACCCCTGGAGGTCAGGAACCACGTGCATCGTCAGTGTATATCGACGTCACCAGATCATGGAAGCTCGCACCGAGGTCACGCACATATGCCGGTTAGGAAGGCCGTATGGGTGCGTCGGCGGAGCTCCACGCGCACCAATAACCATTGTCTATGACGTGGCGTGCACGCTTTTGCGCACCGGTGGGCATCAGCGGTATGAGCGAATAGCCTCACTAGGTACGGGCCGACTGACAATGACGCGTCAGCGTTCCCCGTCCGACAATGTTGTGCATGATTAGGAGGCCGCCATGGCGCTCATCGAAACTCCTTTTGCCTCGCGAAACGATCGTGACGAGATCCAGGCGTGGATTTATACCCCGGCAACGACGCCGCGCGCGGTCGTCCACCTCATCCATGGATTGGGTGAGCATTCCCGTCGCTACATTCATCTCATTAATGCGTTCTTGGACGCCGGATTCATCGTCGCCGCAACTGATCATGCCGGCCACGGGCGCACTGCGGCCCTATCGGGGGTATGGCAGGACGCTGGCGATAATGGTGACATTGTCGTGCGCGACGACGAGCTTCAGCTTGCCGAGGTCGTCTCACAGCGGTTCCCCGGCCTGCCCTACGTGGTATTCGGACACTCGTGGGGGTCGATTATTGCCCGCGACGTCGCGAGCGCCAGGCCCGATCCACTCGCCGGACTCGCGCTGTGTGGTGTGGCAGCACAAATCCCATCCTGTGATGACCCCGACATGCTGGCTGCTGTCAATAAAGCCATTGCAGAACACGGAGATCAGTCCATCGCTCCCGACGACCTCGTGAATCGCTTGTTCGGCAGCTTCTTCGAGCGCATCCCCAACCCACAGGCCGCCAACGAGTGGGTTGCCTGCGATCCGGGCGTGTGCCAGGACCATGCGACAGACCCGTTCAATAATTTCGGGGCCCCCATGACCCTGCGGTTCTTTAAGGCCTTTCTTGAGTCGTATCTGCGCACCAATGATCCGTCGTGGATCACACCACTGCACAAAGACCTTCCGGTGCTCATCTTGTCCGGTTCGGAGGACCCGGTCAGCCACTATGGTGAGGGCGCGTTGCATGTCGCCAACGACCTGCATCATGCTGGCCTGCACGATGTGCGCTCTCTCATTATTGCGGGTATGCGTCACGAAGTGCACAACGAACCGGAGTCGCGCGCTTTCGTTGAGCAGGAATTGGTCACCTTTGTGGAGCACTGCATCGGCTGACGATGCGAACTGGGCCCGGGCTCAACAGCCCGGGCTCTTTTCAGCTGCGGTGGGCGACGCCGACCGTCACCGCCAGGCACCACGGAACCTCGCCGGGTGCCACGGGGCATCCTCGTTAGGCACGCCGAGTTCGTGGGCGGCACGTAGCGGCCAGTTGGTGTCACGCAGGGCCGCCCGACCAACCATGATGGCGTCGGCACATCCCTTCGTCAGCAGTTCCTCGGCTAGCTCCCCGGTCCAGATCATCCCGACAGTGGCGGTGGGAATGCCAGCTTCGGCGCGCACGCGAGCTGCTAAGTCAGCTTGGTACGCCGGGGCCACCGGGATGGGGGCTGACGAATTCCCGCCGGAGGAGGCGTCGATCAGGTCCACGCCGACCGACGCGAAACGGCGCGACAACTCAATTGAGTCTGTGACGCTCCAACCATCGTCGCGCCAGTCAGTGACCGAGAGGCGGGCCAGTAGAGGCATGTCGTCAGGGATGGCTCCGCGTACCGCCTCGGCTACCGCCAGCGGCAAACGAACCCGTCGATCGTAGTCGCCTCCCCAGTCGTCGGTACGGGTATTCGATAGCGGCGAGTAGAACTGATGCAGTAAGTAGCCGTGGGCGCTATGGATCTCCACGGCATCGAATCCTGCGGCCACGGCTCGCGACGCCGCAGCCCGAAAATCGTCAATAACCTTGGAGATACCGTCCTCGGCAAGGGCGGTGACGGGTAATCCGGCGTATTGCTGACCGTCAGCGGGTTCAGTAGTCGGACCGACGGGAATCCAACCGCCCCGCTCGGGAGGAATGACCTCGCCATGGAAACCTGGCCACCATTTCTGTGTGGAGGCTTTTCGACCCGCGTGGCCTAGCTGGACAGCGATCTTGCCACCTAGCTCGTGGACAGCGTCCGTGACGGTGCGCCAGGCGGCCACCTGGTCGTCATTCCACAATCCGGTGTCACAAGGGCTGATGCGACCTTCTGGGCTCACCGCCGTGGCCTCGGCCACGATGAGGCCGAAACCGCTGGCAGCGAAGGAACCGTAATGGACGAGGTGCCAGGTGCCGGGAATCCCGTCGTGAGAATCCACTGCGTACTGGCACATCGGCGGTAGCCAGGCACGGTTGCGAACCGTCAATCCACGAAGGGTGAGGGGTTGGAAAAGCAGAGGTGACGTCATGGCTCCATGACACCACGCTGGTCAACCCCTCACCTGCAACCGTCAGGCTATGAGTCGGTAAGCCGGGCTTCAGAACTGGTGGTCATGGTGGTGGTAATTCGGCTTCCACTCACGCACGGAAGCCACGCGAACAGCCGTCTTGGGGTAGGGATCAGCCTCCAATAAGCGATCGAGGACGTCACGGTCAGGCACGGTGTAGATGAGCACTGCACCGCTGCCGTCGGCTAACGGGCCGGCGTTAACCAGTTGGCCACGCTCTCGCATGACGTCGAGGTTTTCGAGATGGGCAGGGCGTGCAGCCATGCGCTCGGCGGAATGGGTGGGATCGTAATGGGTTTCGACAATGAAAACAGCCATGCAGGGCATCCTAATCGCGTCCCGGGAGCGTGTGGTGGCCATGATGTTCCCCACAGGTTGGCATGCCACCCTACGTTGCAAGTAGGGCCGGTTCGAACCGGATTGCCACACCAATGAAAAGGCCTTGTCAACTATGATTTGGGGCGGTTGGTGGGCCAAGCGTGCGCGACGTCACGGGGCATTCTGGTTGGTTGGGTGGCCAAGGTTTTTCGAACTCAGCCGACACTGCACCGTCCCGTTGACGCTACCGTGGAATCATAGCTGCCCGATGTTATGAGCTGACGCGTTTCTCGATTGGTGAGGGCATACCCGGTTTGCAGCTGCGATGTGGATCGGGCGAAGATCGTGCCTGCCACTTTTCCGTCAGTGGTCAGCAGCGGGCCGCCAGAGTTGCCCGGCTGCACGGTACCGCGCAAAGACAGAATCTCGCGAACGACGACTTTGTCGCCATAGATGTTCTCGCCGCGAGCAGTCATCACCCCACGCACTCGCGCAGCTCCAACGGTGTACGGCCCATCGAGGGGAAATCCGGCGATGACGGTCGATTCACCAGTGCGTACCGATGAGGCCATTGTCAGGGCGGGGGCTCGGAGTGTGGGCACAGCGAGCACAGCTAGGTCGAGATCGGGGTCGTAGACGACGACCCTCGCGGGCAGGCGGGGTCCGTCGCCACCCACCTGCACCGTCACTTCGTCAGACCCGGCGACAACATGGGCGTTTGTCACCACACGGTGTGGGGAACTCACCCATCCGGTGCCCTCCGAGGCTCGATCACATTGGCGAGCCAGCGACCTCACCTTGACGATGGATCTGGCAGCCTGCTGGGTCCCAGAGCCACTGGTGGCGGAGTCGTCGGGAACGTCACTGGGTAGACCGGGGTCCGTGCCAGTAAAGACCTTCGGAAAGGTATCGGCCACCTGTCCGACAAGTCGCGCTGCGCCGTGAGTGACCTGTGGCGGAATTGCGCGGTTGGTGGTGCCAATGATTGCTGACTCGTCGATAGCTTGGGTCCAGCGGGGAGGCAATATAGGGGCCAAGGCTGATGCCCCTACCGCGACGACTAGGGCGGTAGCGGCAGCGGACAACACCATGCCGCCAAGCCGATCGAGGACCCCCATTCCAGCTTCATCGGAGGTCTGGCGCATCTGGCCGGCGAATCCAACACACAAACCATGGATGATCTCGGCGACGACGAGGACGACACTAATGCGCAGCAGTCCGGTCACAAACCACGACGATGATCCGCGAGCCACCCGGGGAACGATTTCTCCCGATGTCCACAGCCCCACCCAGACTCCGCCGATTAAACCGAGCAGGCTGGCGACCCCGGCAATCGCACCCCGTCTCCATCCGTGTAGGGCGCGCAAGATGAGAATTACCGCGAAGATGATGTCGAGGGTGTGCGTCATGGCTCTCCCGTCAGAGGTGGATGGACGAAATGACACATGCTCCTCATGGTGCCTGTGAGGCGGCGTTAAGCCAATGGTGGCAAGCCTGAGTGCATTTGACTTCGCTGAACTTGCGGTTATTGGTAACTTGACATTATGAGTCATGGCGAGGCAGAAGACACGAGCGCGGGTTCCGGCCACGATGATCTCGTCATCCTGCTCGACGACAACGGCAACCACATCGGAACTGCCCCCCGGGCCACTGTCCACAGCCAGAACACCCCGAGGCACCTCGCCTTCTCGTGTCATGTTCTTGACGTCGGAGGCCGAGTGCTTCTGACCCGTCGCGCCCTGACAAAGGTGGCCTGGCCGGGGGTGTGGACCAATACCTGTTGCGGACATCCGCGCTTGGGGGAGACGACGATTGACGCCGCCGTGCGTCGCACCCATCAGGAGCTTGGGCTCGACCTTGATCCGCGTCGAATGCGCGTCGTCCTGCCAGATTTCTCCTATCGGGCCACCGACGCCGGAGGCATTGTTGAAGACGAGTTTTGTCCGGTCGTTGTGGCGCGGCTATCTCTGCCAGAAGAGCTCGTCGAACTCAACCCAGACCCTGATGAGGTAGAAGAGGTTACCTGGGTGGGCTGGCAGGACATGTACGACTTGGCCCGGTCGATGCCGGCTCTGCTGAGTCCGTGGGCCGTCGAACAGATATTGGAGTTTGGCCCCGATCTTCCGATAGTGCGCTGAGTATCGCGTTACACCGAGGTAAGCACGTCGCCGTGGTCTGGCCACGCAGCCAGCATCGACGCTGAGACGTGGCACACCACCAGCCGTCCGCAAGAATCGACGGCGATGAGACCGCCAGTTGCCGGGGCGTCGTCAGTACAGCGCGATGACACTTCGTCGGTGAGCGCACCCAGGGCGGCATGGTCAACGGGTTGCCCTGCCAGTCTCATGCGTGCGTCGACTTCATGGGCCACAGCTCCTTGCAAAAATGCCTCACCGTCGCCGGTACAGCAGACTGCCACGACTCCGTTGCGGGCGAATGTGCCAGCTCCAATGACTGGGGAATCACCGATGCGGCCCACTGATGAAGCGACGATCCCGCCGGTCGAGGTGGCTGCCGCCAGATGGCCGTGGCGATCTCGGGCGACAGCCCCGACGGTGCCGTGCCGTGGTGCGCGTTGCCGTCCAGCTAGCACCCGTTCCAACTGAGCACGGCGGGCTGAGGTGACGAAGTATTCCGGTGGCTCGACGTCAAGACCCCACTCCCGACACACCTGCGCTGGGGGGTCACACAGCAGTACATGAGGCGAATCGGTGAGGACTTTTAGAGCCAGCTGAATCGGGTTGCGGGCGTGATGCGAACAGCACACCGCCCCGGCACGCCCATCCCCAGTCATGATGGCTGCGTCGGCTTCGACGGTTCCGTTTTCGGCAAGAGCCCCACCCCGCCCGGCATTGAACAGTGGGTCATCTTCCATGGCCATGACGGCTGCGATGACGGCGTCGCGAGCACTAACGTCGAGGGCTCGCTGACCGGCGGCAAAAGCCTGACGCAGGGAGTGGCGGAAGTTCTCGGCTTCCGTGCCGGTGCGGGATGGGACATTTCCAGCTCCGCCGTGGATGACGAGGGTAGGGCCGGGCTGGTTGACGACGTGGCTGGTCATATTTCCATGGTAAGGACGGCTACTTGTCCACCGGCGATAGCCCCACCTGTGGGAACGACATGGATGTGTTTTCCCCAGCCACGCGGGTTTTCCACAGGCATCTTGTGGAAAACCCGCATGGCTACGATCATGAAGACGCCGTGGATTCCTCACCTGGAGGTTCGGCCCGCGGCAAATACATGGTGAACATGGCACCGCCGCTGGGAGCGCGCGACGCCTTGATCCAGCCTTGGTGGCTGGTGACGGTATGCGCCACAATTGATAAGCCGAGACCAGTTCCTGGGGTGTTGCGGGCGCGATCAGAGCGGTAGAACCGGTCGAAGATATGAGGCAGATCGGCCTCCGCTATCCCGGGCCCTTCATCGCTGACGACAACAGTGTCGCCTTCCATCGTCACCGTCACGGTGCCTCCAGCGGGGGAGAACTTCACCGCATTGTCGAGCAGGTTGGTGACAGCTCGCTCTAAGGTTGCCTCGTCACCAAGGACAAGGTGGGGTTCCACATGAACATCGAAATTCAGGTTCGGGCCGCGTCGGCGTCCTCGCTCGACGGCTTTAGATACCGCATCTGACAAGTCGAAATACTCCGGACGCGGGGGAGGGGCGTCCTCGCGTGAAAGCTGGACGAGGTCACCAATCAGACTGGAGAACTCACCGAGCTGGGCGGCAACGTCGTCAAGGATCTCTCCGCGTGCTTCGTCTGGAAGCATATGGCTTTGTTGATCGGCCATGAGTAACTCGACGTTCGTGCGCATCGAGGTCAGCGGGGTCCGCAATTCGTGGGAGGCGTCAGCAATGAGCTGTTTTTGGCGTTCTCGGGAATTCGACAACGACGACAACATGTTGTTGAACGAGACGGCAAGGTCTCCGAGCTCATCATGGGAGCGGATCCGGATGGGCGTCAGGTCTTCGGTGGTCGTGACGTTGTGAACAGCCAGCGAGAGATCGCGCAACGGGCTTGTTGCAGAGTTTCCTGCCACGTACCCGGCGATGGCGGTGAGCACGATGCCCACGACACCGGTGCCGACGAGAACGATCCACAGCGACCCTAGGGTGGCCCGGGTCCCGGTGAGGTCTTGGCCCGTGACGAGGGCGTAATGGACGCCATCTGAGGTGAAGGGGATCGCGACGATGCGCACCGGGACGCCTTGGGAATCGATAACAGTGTGCGCCTTAACCCCGATCCCAGTGCGGGCGACGGCGAGTTCTTGAGGGCCTGTGGTGACGGTGACCTCAGCACCAGGGGCGGTCGTAACCTGACCGTCAGCGCGTACCAAGATGAGGGTGGTGTTCGTGGCTGCCAGTGAACTGGCCTCTAAACCACCGAGGTTTTGGGGATCGGCAGCGACACTAGGTGAAATGGTGGTCGCCATCCGAGTGAGCTGCTCGTCAAGCTCGCTGTACAGCGAAATGCGTGTCATAAGCCAGGCTGACAAGGACGTGAGGGCGACCGCGACGACGACAGACGCCGATACCAGGAGGCTGACCCGGCGCCCCATGGTCATACGTAAAGGGCGCGGACGCCAATCGAGTAGCCTCCGCCACCAGCGACGGATCACGAATTCGCTTCCCGCAGGACGTATCCAACACCACGAACGGTATGGATGAGACGGGGCTCGCCATTATGTTCGGTCTTGCGGCGCAAATATCCGATATACACCTCAAGAGAGTTAGCGGTAGTCGGAAAGTCGAATCCCCACACTTCGTGGAGCAGCCAGGACCGCTCCAGCACCTTCTCCGGGTTTTGAAGGAAGACAGTCAGCAGGGCGAATTCAGTGCGCGTCAAACTGATGCGACGATGCCCGCGAGTGACTTCGCGGGAACCCGGATCAAGGGTGAGGTCAGCGAAGGACAACTGCTCGGGGGCTTCGTCGGGCTCCGGCTCGGGGCGGGAACGTCGAGTAAGGGCGCGTAGTCGCGCGAGGAGCTCGTCGAGGGCGAAGGGCTTGACCATATAGTCATCGGCACCAGCGTCGAGGCCATCGACCCGGTCGCCGACAGCGTCGCGGGCGGTGAGGATGAGAATGGGGACGTCATTGCCATTACTGCGCAGCATCCGGGTGGCCTCCAAGCCGTCCAGACGCGGCATCATGACGTCCATAATGACCGCGTCGGGGTGGCTCCCGGACAAGTGGGCAAGAGCCTCGACGCCGTCGGCGGCGCTATCGACCTCGTAGCCACTGTATTGCAGGGATCGGGCGAGAGATTCGCGCACCGCGCGGTCGTCATCGACAACGAGAATATGCATGCTCATAGCCTGACCTCCTCGTCAGGAGTTTGCGAGGCGGGGTTGGCGTCGTCGGGGGCCGCGTCGTTGGCCACAGCAGGCCGTGTGGTGTCGGGTTTTTCCTGCCGGGCGCGGCGTCTTTGTTCAGCGCGTTGCCGGGCAGCCTTTTCACGTTCCTCTTTGTCGTGAGCGGCACGGGTGGCGGCGGCCACCTTGGCCAGGCCCTCGAAACGGAGCCTTGGTGGGGGAGGAGCTGATGCTGGGGTGACAGTGTGCTGGGAGCGGACCAGGATGCCGTTGACCTCGCGGGTGAACCACCGAACCAGTCCCTGTCCCATGACGTCGGTATGGCCGGTCGAAGCGTCGACCCGTAGGCACGTGGCCTCGTCAACAGCGACCGCAGCGGGCACCATCCCATTCTCAATAGCCGAGATGAGCAGACCGTCGCCAGAAAGGGTGTCGTTGTGGGTAGTGACAGTCAGGCTGATGAGTCCGAGGCCCTCCATAAAGGTGACATCGTCACGTCCTTGCGCCCCGGCATGTTGACCAGCCTGACGGCCACGTAGCTTCCAGCCGCCCGCCAAGGCCGTGACGCTTGGGGCCATTGCTCCGGCCGAGAAGCCGAGCCACGGGGCACCCGCGCGCACCAACATGGATAATTGTTCGGCTGCCGGAGCGAGACCGTTGATGTAGCTGGCAACGGCACCGCCGCCGACGACGATTCCCGCCAGCGTGTCGAGGCCGTCAGGAAGGCGGAAAGACTCGTTGTCAGACCACAGCGGCGTTGCCGGGTCACCGGTGGTAGGGGCGGTGCCGGGGCCATCGAGGAAAATCGTGAGGATGTTCGCGTCAGCCCACCGAGAGGTGACGATGCGCGTCAGCTCTGCGGCATAGTCGCTGGACTCAGAAGCTGGACCAGCTACGACCACCGCAACTGGAGCGTTCGCATTGTGATGGCGAGCTTGAGAGACGAACTCGTCGTAGACTTCTACCAGTGAGTCGTCGCACCCTCCGCCGACCAAGAACAAACTCATGGGGACAGCCTATAGTGCCCTGCCCTCATGGCTCGGGTTACCGGACCGATGAGCGAGCATCCGTTCGGGATAGTGAGCGCACTGCGTCGGTGATTCCAGGCATCGCGGCTTCAATAGCGTCGAGGGTGTCCTCAAAACCGTCGGCGGATCCGTACCACGGATCAGGCAGTGAGGTTCCGGGGTTGCAGGAAGGGTCGTAGTCTCGAAGGAGATGCAGGTTATCTGCGTCGGGAGCCATCCGCTCCATCATCTGAATGTGACGGGGCTCAGCGGCGATGACGAGATCAGCCGCCATGATTTCGGCTTCGTCAATCTGGTGGGCGCTGTGACCTGAGCAGGGGTAGCCATGGGCTGTTAAGACCGACTGTGCTCGCGAATCCATGGGGCCGCCGTGCTCTTCATCGCTGACCCCGGCGCTGGTGATGTGGGCATCCAACCCCTCGCTGGCGAAAACCTTTTTGGCGACGTACTCGGCCATCGGTGAACGGCAGATATTGCCCCAGCACACGAAGATGATCGAAGGGATGATTGCTTTGCTCACGGTGGGGTTCCTTCCCATGGACGGTCGGGTCCAGTGTGCCCGATGGGGGCGGGTACCGCGGCGGGGCGCTCGCTGTTGGAGTATTTTTGCGCTCCCGGTCTCGAATTTCAGACTGTCGGCTCAACCTGCAGTATTCTCAACGTCATGAATTCCTGAGTGAGGAACATCGCAGCCCCGCTTTCGCGGGATGGCCAGCACATCAGCCAACTCACCGGGAGATTTATGCCCATCACAGCGTCACATAACACCACAGCGGATCCTTCCGTCGGCATCAGCGACGAGGTACGCACCCTCTACGCCGACGCGCTCATCCGCGAACCAGCCCTCGCCCCGCCTTCGAAGCACGCCAACAGATTGGTCAACCTGTGGCGTGCTCGCACATACATGCGGCCTTATATAGGTCGATTCAGCGTCATGGTGGTTTTTGCGTTCCTCTCGACGATCGCTGGAATCCTCGTTCCTTTACTGACGCGGCGCATCATCGACGGTCCCGTTGCTCACTCCGACCACCGTGGCTTGTGGCTTTTGGGCAGCGCTGCGATCGGTGTCGGAGTCGTCGAGGCTGTTTTCATGTTCTTGCGGCGGTGGGTGGTGGCCCGAGCCACCCTCGGCGTCGAGGCGGGTATCCGGTTAGATATGTACGCCAAATTGCAGCGTCTGCCGCTCGGATTCCACACTCAGTGGGAGTCCGGGCAGTTGCTCAGCCGCATTATGAACGACCTTTCGACGGTCCGCCGTTTCTTGGGATTCGGGCTGCTGTTCATCATCATGAACACGTTCCAAATCATCGTCGTCACCATCCTGCTACTACGGATGTACTGGCCGCTGGGCATCGTGGTGTTGGTTTCTGCGGTGCCGATCGTGTGGCTGTGCCTGTGGAACGAACGCCGTTACGTCACCATCTCGCGCACCATCCAAGATCAGACCGGTGACGTCGCCTCGGCTGTCGAAGAAGCAGTGCATGGGCTGCGTGTCATCAAAGCTTTTGGGCGTTCGGAGCACGTTTATCAGGGATTCGACGACAAATCGACCACGCTGTGGCAAACCAGCCTGGATAGGGTGAAATTGGTATCAGCCTTCTGGACCTTCCTTGAGGCCATCCCCACCCTCACCCTTATCGTCGTGCTCGCTATCGGTGCCTACGCGGCGGCTCACGGCCACCTCACCTTGGGTACCCTGGTGGCCTTCATCACCTTGATGCTGAGTCTCATCTGGCCGATCTCGTCGCTGGGTTTTCTGCTCTCAATGACCCAGGACGCTATGACGGCCGCTGACCGTATTACCGAGATTTTTGACGCCCCCGAGACCATCCATGACGGTCCTCGCCACATTGATGACGCCCGTGGTGAACTCGTTTTCGACGACGTGTGCTTCCACTACCCCGATTCCGACTCCGACGTCTTACGCCACGTCAACCTCACCATCGCCCCAGGAGAAACCATCGCCTTAGTCGGCGGTACCGGCTCGGGCAAAACGACCCTGACTGCGCTCGTCCCGAGGCTGACCGACGTCACCGGGGGTGCCATCCGCATCGACGGGGTTGACGTGCGCGACCTCGAAGTAGAAAACCTGCGCAGCATTGTCGCGACGGCGTTTGAGGACGCCACGCTGTTTTCGATGAGTGTTCGCGAAAACCTCACGTTGGGTCGCCCACAGGCCAGTGACGACGAGATCGCCGAGGCCATCGAGGTCGCCCAAGCTGGATTCGTGTGGGATCTGCCGTGGGGTCTAGACACCCGGATCGGTGAACAGGGGATGAGCTTGTCGGGCGGTCAGCGTCAACGTCTGGCTCTGGCAAGGGCAGTCCTCGTCAATCCGCGCATTCTCGTCCTCGACGACACCCTCTCGGCTCTCGACATGAACACCGAGGCCCTCGTCGAAGCGGCGCTGAAGCGGGTGCTCGTCAAGGTGACGGGAATCGTCGTCGCCCACCGAGCCTCCACCGTCTTGCTAGCTGACCGCGTCGCTTTACTCGAAGAAGGGACGATTACCCATGTTGGCACCCACAGCGAGTTGTTGGCCACAGTCCCGGAATATCGGGAGCTGTTGAGCGCCGACTACGACGCCGAGCAGGGAATGTCGGGCGAAGTTGTGGATTTTTCGGGAGAGGAGGCTGATCGTGCCTGACGACAAGGTAGAGCACGGCAAGACTCCCGCGATTGCCACAGCCAGCCAGAAGCGCGTCGCAGATACATCCACCGCCCAAGACTGGCGCGGCGTCGCCAACGAAGAGGCCAACGAGGTCTCGGCTCAAGCCGCTGGGTTACTCAAGGCTCGCTCCCGAGCCCTGCTGTGGTCCCTGCTTCGGCCTTACAAGACTGTGGTATGGGTGTTGCTGGCGGCCATCATTGTCGAAAACATCGCCCGGCTGGCATCTCCGTGGCTGGTTCGTCGTGGCATCGACCTGGGTATTCCCCCTCTCATGCATGGCGGATCGGCGAGGAACCTCATCGCTACCGTCGTGGCGATGCTCGTTGTGCTTGCCGTTCAGGTAGCGACCCGCATTTACTTCCTGCGGGTGTCGGGCCGAATTGGCCAAGATGTGCTGTTGGAGCTGCGTCGTCGGGTTTTCCGTCACTTCCAAGCCCTCGACGTCACCTTCCATGACACGTACACCTCGGGGCGAGTTGTCTCTCGGATGACAAGCGACATCGACGCTATTGCCGAGCTCATGGAAGAAGGGTTCGACGGTCTCGTGTCGGCTGTCCTCACCCTCGTCGGGACCGGCGTCATGCTGCTGGTGATGGACTGGCGTTTGGGCCTCGTCTGCTTGACGTCGCTGTTCTTTGTCGCCTTGCTGGTGAAGTGGTTCTCGTCGGAGTCGAGCCGCACCTTCCGCAAGGTGCGCAACGCGTCGGCCCAGGTCATTACGCAGTTCGCGGAGACGATGACTGGCATTAAGGCAGTGCAGGCATACCGTCGTGAGCCGCGTAACCAAGAGATCTTCACTGAGCTAGCCGACCGCTACCGTGGCATCAACGTGCGGTCAATGAGGCTCTTCGCGATCTTCATGCCCGGCATCACCCTGGTTGGAAATCTCACTGTCGGCCTCATGTTGCTCATCGGTGGTTACTTTGCGCTGCGTGGCTGGACGACGATCGGCGTGCTGACGGCTTTTCTGCTGTACCTGCGTCAGTTCTTCGAGCCCCTCAAAGACATCGGCCAGTTCTACAACACTTTCCAGTCAGCGTCGTCTGCGCTGGAGAAGCTTTCGGGTGTGCTGGAGCAAGAACCGGCGGTCGCTGAACCGAAACAGCCGGTTGGTTTAGGAACCGTTGACGGCACGGTAGATTTCAACCATGTTGCGTTTGGATATACATCCGAACGTGAAGTCCTGTCCGACCTCGACCTACACATCCCCGCAGGCCAGACGGTTGCTTTAGTGGGGACGACGGGTGCGGGCAAGACGACGATCGCCAAGCTCATCTCGCGTTTCCACGACCCGGAGCGCGGGACAGTTCGGCTGGATGGCCACGACCTGCGTAACCTTTCCGACGCGGACTTGCGGCGAGCGGTCACCATGGTGACTCAGGAAAACTTCATCTTCGCCGGGACCATCGCCGACAACATTTCGTTTGGTCGTCCCGACGCCACCCGCGCGGACGTCGAGGCTGCCGCGCATGCGGTGGGCGCCGACGGGTTTATTAGCGCCTTCCCGGACGGGTACGACACCGATGTTTCTCAGCGCGGTGGGAGACTATCGGCTGGCCAGCGTCAGTTGGTGGCTTTTGCCCGGGCTTTTCTAGCCGACCCAGCTGTACTCATCCTTGACGAGGCAACCTCCTCATTGGATATTCCCTCGGAGAGGTTGGTGCAACGAGCGCTACGAACGATTCTGGCTGACCGCACCGCCATCATCATCGCGCACCGGTTGTCGACAGTCGAGATCGCCGACCGGGTGCTCGTGCTTGAGCACGGGCAGATCCAGGAGGACGGTTCACCGGCTGAATTGGAGGCTCGGGGCGGACGCTACGCCCAGCTACATCAGGCATGGCTGGAGTCGCTCGGCTGAGCTGGCGTAGAGCCCGCGGATGCCCAGCCTTGGCCTGATTCAAACACGACACAACCCCGGCCTGCTAGCCGGGGTTGTGTTGACGTCGGGAGCAGTCGTCACACGCCGGTGCTGGGGAGTCCAGGCCTGTTGCTGCGTGAGCTGTCACCAGGGCCGGTGACACCAGAGGTGACGCCACTTCGGGTGGCATCAGAGCCGCCGGGGGTCGAGACGCCACCAGGCGTTGAGTTCCCAACAGTTGGTACGGAGATCACGGCGGCGAAGCGCACTACGGTGCCCGAATCCGGGAAAGTGAACAACACAGTGGCGGGTCCGCTGACAAGGCCCTTATCGGTTGGCACTGTGACGGTAACCGACGACGAGCCATCCTTCACCGGTGCGGTGGCGACGTCGACGGTTGTGGTGCCCTGGACGATCTGAGCCTTCATGGTTGTGTTGGCTACCGCACCCTTGGACGTGAAATCCACAGTGTCGGGAGCGACAGCCTTCGCAGCGGGCTTCCCGAGGGTGAAGGTGGCGTCCTTCGACATGCCCTCGTGCAGCGAGGTCGTCAAGGAGACAGCGCGTTTGGCGAAGTCGGGCTTGAGGGTCTTGTGGGCCTTGATCCAATCCACCCACGCGGAGAGGTCGATCTTGCCGCTATCGACGGGCTTGGAGCCCTTGGCAAGCTCGGTGAAGTTGTCACCTCCGGCGATCAGGAAGGAACCGGAGCCAACGGTATAGGTGGCGTTGGGATCCATCGGCTTGCCGTTCACCCACACAGAGGTGATGCGGTCGCCCTCCTTGCGGGACTCATCGTAGGTGTAGGTGACGTTTGAGGACACCCCGAGCTGTAGGTACGGACGCGACGGGACCTCGCCGTTTTCGTCACGCTGCCACTGCTGCTCAAGGACTTTCTTGAACTGGGCACCGGTGATCTTGGTGGTGGTCAACGTATTCGCGAAGGGGAGCACCTGGGCTGCCTGCTTGTAGGTGATGTCGGTGTCGAGCAGAGAGGCGCGGGTCCCGCCGGGGTTTTGCAGACCGATGAAGTTCGGATCGTCCTTGCCTAGGGTGTCCTTGAACATGTCGGCGACCATATTGGTCATCGTCGATTCTCGGTCGCGGACGTTAGCACCGAACTCTTGGTCGGACTCGTTGGACGGGGTGGTGATCGGGGCGCTCGCATGGCCAATGACGGTGGCGCCAACACTGTCCGACTTGGCCTTGGCGTCGTCGTATATTGAGGAAATTTTGGCGATCGTCGGGTCGTCGGCCGGAGTTTTAGCCGGGTCGATGATTGAGGCGTCAGTGGAGCACAGTTTCTTTTGCTGCGAATCCCACGCCACCTTCACTTTGGCCAGATGCTGGCCGTAAGAGCCGGCCTGTAGTAGCGGGGCGCCGGCGTTGTCCTTCCACGAGTACACCTGGTGGGTGTGGCCGTTGAAGACGAGGTCGACGTCGCTAGATGTGGTGGCGTAGATCGGCGCGAAGTTGCCGCCTTGGCTGGCAGCATCACCGGACCCGTCGGCGGCACCCTCATGGTATTCGGCAATGACGATGTCAGCCAGGCCTTCACTCTTGAGGCGCTTGGCTTCGGCGTTGACGGCCTTGACTGGGTCACCAATGGTGAGGTTAGAGATGCCGGCGGGGGAAACTAAGGAGGGGAGGTCGTGGGTGACGGCACCGACGACACCAATGCGCACCCCATCTTTGACGATGACCGTTGACGCCTTGAGGGGAGCCGCTACGGTCGTCGTGCCCTTCTCATAGACGTTGGCACCTAAGTAGGGGGTACCGATGTGCGGTACGACGCGGTCGGCTAGATCCTTCCAGCCCTTGTCGAACTCGTGATTGCCGACGGTATTGGCCTCGACTCCCGCAGCCTTGAGCATGTCGATCGTCGGCTCGTCGTTGAGAGACCCAGACTCGAATGTTGAGCCACCGACGTTGTCGCCAGCATTCAACAACAACACCTTATCGGCTCCATTGGCATTGCGATCCTCGACGACCGGGGAGAAAAGGTTGGCCCCGGTAGCAATGCGACCGTGGAAATCGTTGAAGTTGAAAATGTCGACGTTCTTGTCCCCATTGCACGACGCGGCCGCCGGGGACGGGGTGTCACTGGTGCTCGGTGCCGCGATAGCTGGATTGACAGCAAAGCTGCCGACGGTCACGCATAGCACCGACACGCCAGCAATGTGAGCCCTGCGTCGGTGATTCATGGGTCCTCCCTGGACTTGTCCTATACCTCAGGCATCCAGCTTCGCTTATGCGTGGTCGGCCCTGCAATGGGTTCGGCGAATTTCGCCATCAAGAATTCACTCGATGGACACCATGACGTGAACGTGGCTATCAGCGTGACGCATCGCGGCGACGGACGTGAGGCCGTGCCACATCGTTTCCAAAACGCGGCAGACGCCGTAATGATGCAGGTGCCGTAATGATGCCCACGTTGTCATAGTGCAGACGCCGCGACGATCACGGCGTCTGCGATGGCTCGCCATTAGACCCGAGGAATCCCCTCGACGGGGACCCCGTCGGGGAGTTCGCCGTCATAACCCGGCGGCACATAGGCGCAGGAAGGGTCGGAGGCGAGGTAATCACCGGTCATGGCGTACGCGGTAGAACGGGACCCACCGCAGAAATGGTTGAAATTACATGCGCCGCACTTACCAGAGAATCCGCTGGGATTTCGTAGGTTCCGGAAAACGGGAGATTCTCGGTAGATCTCGGGGAAGGGTTTCTCCTTGATCGACCCGCAATGAATAGGCAGGAACCCTGAGGGGTAGACGTCGCCGGTGTGGTCGATAAACGCGAACCCGGACCCGGAATTGATCGCCATCGGGGTTCGCGGCGGGCGCGGATCTGCAATGGTCTCGCCCAGGAGCTCGTTAGTCTCGCGGGTGAGCCACTCGTAGAGCTCGCCGTGGCGAACCGGTCGCTCTGTGCCCTGACGGACGGCTTCGCGCTGGAAGGCAATGCGTCGATACTGAGGGGCCTCAGTGGTCTTAATCGCAATGCGGGTGGAATTATCGTGCAGCCAGTAGAGGACGTCCTCGCGTTCCAAGGGTGAGAGCATATCGAGCTGGGCGCCGCGCCCGGTGGGTACCAGCATGAAGGTGTAGAACATGAACGCCCCCAGGTCGATGGCGTTCTTGAGCATCTGCGGGGCTTCATGGATGTTCTTGGCGGTGAAGACCGTATTGAGCTGGAACTTCATCCCCATGTCGCGAAGCATGTGACAGGCCTCGACGGTGCGGTCAAAAGTGCCTGGGAAACCGCGGAATGCGTCGTGGGTAGCGGCTGAGCCGCCGTCGAGGGACATTGACATGACGGAAACGCCGGCATCCTGCACAGCCTTCACGCGATCGCGGGTAAACAGCGGCGTTACCGACGGCGAGATCGACACGTGCAAGCCCTTGCTGACGCCGTACTCGATGAGGTCAACAAGGTCCGGACGTTCGAAGCAGTCACCACCGGTGAGGACGAGCATGGGGTAGGGCTTCTCATAGCTAGTCAGCTGGTCAATGAGGTCGTGGCCCTGGGCGTTGGTGAGCTGGCCGGGAGCGGCATGATGCTGGGCTTCCGCGCGACAATGCTGACACACTAGGGCGCAGGCACGGGTGACCTCCCAGATGACCATAAAGGGCTTGTCATTAAGGTCGTGCTTGATCTCGCGGACGAGTGGGCTGTGGCCTGGATGACCTCCTGGATGGCCGCCTCCGCCGAGACCTTGTTGTGCAGGCGCAGTGCCAGGCTGGGTTCGGTGGTCAGGACGCGTAGTGATGGTCATGAGTTGTCCTCCTTCGAGGTGATGCGGCGTGCAAGACGGCGGCCAGCAACGATGGCAGTGCCGACTCCGGCGCCGTCGATACCGGCACCTCCAACATGGAGCCCGGTGCCGTCGAGGATCGTGGCGAGCTGGGTCATGCGCTCGCGGTGACCGGGAGCCGGTTGCGGCATGGCACCACGGTGACGCTCAACGACGTAGTCGCGGGGGGTAAGAGTTAGCCCGAGGCGTTTCAGCTCTGCCACGGTCATGGTGACGAGGTCGTCGTCAGAGACGTTGTCGATAGGGGTTCCACCCTGTCGACCCATGGTGATCCGGAAGGTGGGTTCAGAAAGGTGCCACTTCGTCGAGAGATTGGTGACTTGGCGTACGAGGGGCGACCACGCCGAACCGATAAACCAGGTCTGGGATGTGGCGATCGGATGGTCAACAGGGTCAGTGCGCATCACCAGTGTGGCAACCGTGGTGCTCTCGCATCGCAGCAGCAGGTCAGACGCCGGCGGGGACGCGATAGCGAGCAGGGCAGCCGCAACCTTGGCCGGGGTGGCGATGATGACCTCGTCAACAGCAACAGATCCGATGCCGTGTGGGCCAGTGACATCGATGACCCACTCGTGGCCAACCTGACGAATGCCAGTGGCACGGGTATTGGTGTGAACGGTGAGCGTTTCGGCCAGCGCCTCCGGCAATCTCACTAGGCCGTGCCTCCATGTGGCCATGGCGGGAGTATGCAGATTGGAACGCTGTGAACGATGGCGAATCCGCGACCACCATCCGGTGGCATTGCGCTTGAGAGTCCCGGCGATGATGGAGTCGCCCTTCTTGACGGTTTGTGCAAGGGCGGGGGCGGCTACGGCCAGCGAGAACGTGTTGAGGTCAGCGGCATGGATACCACCCAGCAGCGGGTCGACGATGGCGCGTCCCACTTCGTCGCCAAAGCTTTCGGTAATGAATTGACCGACGCTGACGTCGTCGGGGTGGGGGCGAGTATTGAAAGGTTCGAGCCCGGCTCGTAGCAGACCGGCGGGGGAGAGGATGCGCGACGTGATAGTGGGGAGGAACTTCGTGGGCCCTACCGGAGTCACCCCGGCTGGCATCTCGACGACTCCGCGTCGGCTCGATAGCAGCGTGCGCCCAGGGGCAGGGTGGCGCATGGAATCCGCCAGCCCCAGTTCCTCAACGAGCGCAGCAACCCCGGGGGCGCGCAGGGGTACGGCCTCGGCTCCCATTTCAACCACGTTAGAGCCAAGACGACGCGACCTCACCTGGCCGCCGACGCCCTGCCCCGATTCGAGGACGACAGGTCGGTAGCCGTGGCTTTGTAGATGGTGCGCGGCTGTCAGACCCGTCATCCCGGCACCGATGACCGCCACTGTTTTGTTCACGGTTTGAGGGTACGCACGTTCTGACGTCAACCGAAGCTCGGGGTAGGAATGGTGGATAACCTACGGAACGGTAACCTCGTTCTTGGTGGCTCCTTACGGAACCGTAGGTTGCGTTTGGAACTGGACTTGGCGGCGTCCAGAATTGAGGGACGGAGCATTTGACCAGGAGGAAGATGTGACCGAGATTATTTGTGCTGACGAGGCAGACGCGGACCCGTTCGTCCTTCCGGCGCGCCAACACCCCGTCAATCGTCCAGATCCTGCAATGGTGAGGATCCTTGACGAGCACGGGCATCTGACACCGCACCCTAACTTTCCTGCTGGGTTGGGCGACGACGACCTCGTCAAGGCTCTCGAGATGATGGTGATGACGCGACGCCTCGACGTGGAAGGCACTGCTTTGCAGCGTCATGGCGAGTTGGGTTTGTGGCCACCCCTCCTGGGGCAGGAGGCGACCCAGGCGGGTGCGTGGCTGGCGCTAGGGGACGACGATCAGGTGTTTCCTACCTACCGAGAGCAAGGGTTGGCACACGCTATGGGCGTCAGCGTGGTCGACATTCTGGGGGCGTGGAATGGCACCGCTCATTGCGGCTGGGATACCGTCGCTACTCATTTCAGTGCGTACCCTGTAATGATCGGGTCAGGAACCCTACACGCTGTCGGCTACGCGATGGGTGTCCAGCGCGACGTCGAGGCTGGAGGTACTCCGGCGGCCGTACTGGATTTTCACGGTGACGGTGCGATGAGCGAGGGAGACACGAACGAGGCGTATGTCTTCGCGGCTTCAATGAATGCCCCGGTGGTCTTTGTATGCGTCAATAACCAGTGGGCGATTTCAGAGCCGACTAGCGTACAGTCGCCGACGTCTCTTTTCCGGCGTGGTCTCGGTTTCGGTATCCCCGCTGTGCAAGTCGACGGCAATGACGTGATCGCGATGGCAGCCGTGCTGCGATCGGCTCTCGAACATGCCCGTAGCGGACAAGGTCCGGTGTTCGTTGAGGCGTGGACGTACCGGATGGGCGCTCACACCACTACTGATGATCCGACCCGCTATCGCACCGCAGAAGAAGAGTCGACGTGGGATAAGAGTGACCCCATCATCCGGTTGCGTACCTATCTGCAGGATCGCGGTGTTATCGACCAAGCATGGCTCGACGACCTCGCTGAGCGTGAGGAGGCCTTCGGCGCCGAGGTTCGCGCTGCCGCCCACCAGGCTCGGGTGCCCGTGATGGCCGATCTCATGTCAGATGTCTACGTCGAGCCGACTCCTGATGTGTTGGCTGAGGCTGAGGACATCGCCTCATGGCAGGAGGATAAGTGATGAGCGAGAATGTGAGCGCGCGTCCGCAGGGGGAGACCACCCTTGCCAAAGCCATCAATGCCGGGCTGGCTGACGCTTTGTCTGCCGACGATCACGTCGTCGTCATAGGAGAGGATGTTGGCACCCTTGGTGGTGTCTTCCGCATCACTGATGGTCTCAAAGCCCAGTTTGGTGGCCGTCGGGTCATTGATTCGCCACTGGCTGAATCAGGCATCGTCGGAACCGCGATTGGTATGGCTATGCGCGGGTACCGACCGTGCGTGGAAATTCAGTTCGACGGCTTCAGCGCCCCAGCCTTTGACCAGATCGTTTCGCAGTTGGCCCGGTACCGGGCTCGCGTCGGCGGTCGGTGGTCCCTGCCGGTGACGATCCGTATTCCTTTCGGCGGCGGTGTCGGCTCGCCAGAACACCACTCCGAGTCGCCGGAAGGGTTCTACGCGAATACGCCTGGTCTCAAGGTGGTCACCTGCTCCAACCCTGACGACGCCTACTGGATGGTGCGTCAGTCCATCGACAGCCCTGACCCGGTGATTTTCTTTGAGCCGAAGCGTCGGTACTACACCCGTGGCGAGATTGCGCAGACACCCGAGCTGGGGCTGCACCAGGCCCGGATCTCGCGCCCAGGCAAGGACGCCACTGTGATTTGCTACGGGCCAATGGTCGAGACCTGTTTGGAGGCGGCGAAAGAGGCGTCTCAGGAGGGGCGAGAGCTTGAGGTCATCGACTTACGCAGCCTCTCCCCGATCGACATGACGGTCGTCTACGAGTCAGTGAGCCGCACAACGCGGGCGATTGTGGTGCAGGAGGCGCCGCGCACCCAGGGCATTGGTGCAGAGATTGCAGCTCGGCTGGGAGAACAGCTGTATTACGTTATGGAGGCCCCAGTACTGCGAGTCACTGGATGGTCGACCCCATACCCGCCAGCCAAGGTTGAAGGGGAGCACATCCCGGACGTCGACCGCATCCTCGACGCCGTCGACCGCTCCCTGGCCTTCTGACCACCGTCCTCCCGAGAGGTATTCATATGAAGAGCTACCGCATGCCCGACCCAGGTGAAGGACTCACGGAAGGAGAAGTTGTCTCTTGGCAAGTGTCTCCCGGTGACACCGTGAAGATCAACGATGTGCTGTGCGAAGTCGAGACGGCTAAGTCGATTGTTGAGTTGCCTAGCCCGTTTGCCGGTACCGTGGCGAAACTGTGTGCTGAGCCTGGTGAGACGGTGGCTGTTGGGGAGCCGTTGGTCATGATTGACGACGGTTCCGATGACGAGCCGGAGTTCCTCGTCGGCCACGTCGCGGAGGAAACCGGACGTCGACGTCGTCGCCGCAGAGCAGTTGCGGTGTCGGCGCAGCGAGCGCCCGAGGAAGGCGGCTATCCGGTAGAACCAGAACCTCACTATGACGCCGGGGATGCACACACTGACGCCGAGATCGCGCCGCAGGAGCGTTCTGCTGAGCCTCGTGCTCGCGAGGATCCCCCGCGGATGGACCGCACCGCGCACGTCCTTGCCAAGCCGCCTGCTCGACGACTGGCCGCCGACCTCGGTATTGACCTGGCGCAGGTTAGCGGTACTGGTCCGCAGGGGGCGGTGACCAGGAGTGACGTTAAAGCAGCAGCCGAGGCTGGGCATGATGCTGCTCGGGATACCGGCGTTTCTCGTGGTGACGCCGAGCTGGCGAACATGTCGGTGATGTCTCGGCGTCTGCTCGGCGGCGCCCCGACAGAACCCGACGGTCACACCCGCAAGGTGCCGGTGCGTGGGGTGCGTAAGGTTACAGCGAAGGCTATGAAGGACTCGCTGGATACCAAAGCCCTCGTGACGGCCTTCCTCACCTGCGACGTCACCCCGACGATGGAGCTGGTCAACCGGCTGCGCGCCGACCGCCGTTTCACAGGCCTGCGTGTCTCCCCGCTGACGGTGTGGTGCAAGGCGGTGTGTCTGGCGATGGGCAGGACCCCGGTTATCAATGCTGCGTGGGATGACGCTGCCGACCAGATCGTCTTCCGTGACCGGATCAACCTTGGTATCGCTGCGGCGACCCCGCGCGGGCTCATGGTGCCGGTGGTGCGTGACGCCCAGGACATGACGATGCTTGAACTGGCTACGGAAATCACCCGGATTGTCGCGATCGCCAAGGAAGACCGGTTGCAACCGACTGACTACACCGACGGCACGTTTTCGATTACCAACGTCGGGGTGTTTGGCCTTGACGCCGGGACTCCGGTCGTCAATCGGACCGAGTCGGCGATCCTGGTGCTCGGCGCTATCGCTCGACGGCCATGGGTCGTTGGGACCGGTGATGACGAGCGCGTTGTCCCCAGGTGGGTGACGACGATGAGCCTCGGGTTCGATCATCGTCTCATTGACGGTGAGGAGGGCTCGACCTTCCTTCACGACGTTGCGGAAATCCTGTCGGATCCGGCGTCGGCAATGCTGTACTGAGGTAGACCTTGTGGACGGGATGATCCGACAGGAGTGGGAGTGTTCCGTTTGTGTGTCCGGATGACCGCATAGCTATGCTGTACAGATGACCGCATAGCTATGCGGTATCGTGTGTCGACGGGTTTGGCTGAGACGGAATCTCGCAAGAAACCCGTCGACCTTATTCGCTGACATGGCGGAATCCATCTTTACTCGGGGCACACTGAATTGATAGAAATTGAACACCTCTCGCACCGCTACCGTCGTCGTAACAGTCTGGTTGATATTTCTTGTGAATTTGGTATTGGTCTGTGGGGGCTGCTCGGCCCGAATGGGGCCGGAAAGTCGACACTTCTCAGTATCCTCGCGACACTGCGTGAACCGGAGTCCGGCCACGTTCGGGTGAATGGTGTCGATGTCAGCGATGACGTCGACACCATCCGTGCTTTGGTCGGATTCCTGCCCCAGAGGTTTTCCCTCCCCTCGCGCTTTCGTATCCGGCGGGCGGTGGAATACGCGGCCTGGGCGCGAGGCGTTGAACCGAGCGAATGCCGCGCGAGGGCGCGTGCGGCCCTCGATCGTGTTGGGCTTCTCGACCGCGCCGATGAGCGCGTCCAGTCCCTGTCGGGTGGAATGCGTCAGCGACTTGGAATCGCGTGTGCGATTGTCGGCGATCCGGCTGTATTACTGCTTGATGAGCCGACGGTAGGCCTCGACCCGGCATCAAGGATTGGGGTGCGATCCCTCTTCGGTGAGCTCGCCGAAGATCGGACGGTCATTGTGTCGACTCATCTGCTTGAGGATCTCCAGGGCTTCGTGTCGCAACTCGTCGTCTTGTCTGAGGGAAAGCTGGTCTTCGAGGGCTCGTACTCCGAACTGGAATCTGTTGGCCGAGGGCATCCAGTCCGTAACGCCAACGACGCTGAGGCTGGGTACCTCACCCTTCTCGGGGAGGCGGCGTGATGCCCAGGTCGCCCCATGATATGCGTCCGTTGCGTGGTTTTCGCTGCGTGGCATTCCCGTTCACGCCATGGTATGTGGTTCTCGTAACGGTCGGTGGTGCCATGTGCAGCCTTGTGGCGCTGCGAGGCCGATGGGCCTGGGGTGTGTGGCAGGTGCAGGACGTTGTCGTCACGCTCCGGGAATCCAGTATGCTGTGGGCGATTGTGGCTGGCCTTATGGGGGCGAGCCTCGCGGAACGTATGGCACCCTCGGACATGGTTGTGGGGGTTGCTCCAGCGCGGTCCATTCTCGGCATTCACTGGTGCTGGTTCTGGAGGCAGACGGTTGCCTTGCTCACCGGGACGGTCATCGTGGCCGCCCCGCTGGTCGTCAAGGCGTGGCTCAATGCGACTCCGACCGTCGCCGAAGCCTCCGACTTAATCGTCATCCTGCTGTCGTTCGCGGCTCTAGTGGCTGTCGCTCACCTTGTTGCTGCAATGGTCTGCCACCCCATCGTGTGGGTGTTAGCGCCTCTTGTGTGCATCGTCGTGGTCGGATTACCCGTCCTCATGAACGGTCATATCCTCGCCAACACCGGGTATAGCTCGGTGGCTCTCGGATGGTCGCTCGGAATGTCGGAACCAGGTGGCACCCACACTGTCACGCCCGAAGCCGTGGTGGTGCGAGCCCTGTTCTTTCTTATCGTCACTATCTCGTGCATTCTGGCATCCGCCCGCTGGTCACAAGTCCGTTCTGGTGGGTTGACATGGCGTCGAGTGATGCCCTGTGTGGCCTTGATCGCCCCACCGCTCATCATCGCTGCCGTGGGCGTCGTCATGCCGGTACCGTTGTTTCGAAATGCGCCACTAGCTTTTGAGTGTTCGTCGCACGAGGGCGTACGGGTATGCGTCACGCCAGCGCATCGCAGTCTCGCTGCCTCCTACGCGAAACCGGCTCAGCGCGTCGCGTCCGTCATGCCGCACGCGATGGCTTCCCGAGATATCCTGCTTGCCGAGGCTGGATACCACGTACACGGCCAACAACTCGTCATTGATCTCGGAGAACCGACTTCATACCGCTCCGCGCAACAATTATCGGATCTGACGGGTGAGGGGCTGGCTCAATCATTTTCAGGACGGGACGCATGTGCCTTTATGTCCACCTCTGGAGATATGACGTCCCAGCAAATGGAGGCTCTCGGGGCTGTCGATACCGTGGAACGTACCATTCTTCGGTTGGCTGGACTCCCGCACGATGAGCCGACGAGTTCGCAACGAAATAGCCTTGACGGCATGGATGTAACCGCATTCCGTCATTGGTATACGGCGCATCATCGCGCGGTAAGCACGTGTTCGTTGACCTCTAGAGATCTCCACCGATGAGAAGCATCGCGGCTTTCCTGAAGGGGCGCCACGCCATGGCCCTTGTCATCGTGCCGGTGGCGGCCTTCGTCGTGGCCTTTTTCCTGTGGAAGACGAGTCTGTCGCTGGCACCGGGAGATCTGTGGGATCGCCCTGCGACTGGTCCCGAGCTGATCGTTCTGGTGGGTTGTGCCACCATCATGTGGTGTGTCGCATCGGCCATGGATTGGGTCGAGAGGACATCGGTTCGGTCCCTCACGGTGGGGTACGCGTCGATAGGGCTGTGGATATGCGGCTGCGCGGCTGGTCTCCCATTGCTCATGGGATGGGTACTGCGGTCATTGCCCGTCGAGGTCATACCTGATGGTGATTCCGTGCTCATACCGCAGATGCCGACACGGTTTCAGCTGCCGTGGCCGCCATTTATGGGGCTCTCTGTTACGTGCGTGCTGTGTACCGGTATCGCACTATGTGTTACCGGAGTGGTATCGCGGCGGGGTGGGCCGCTGTGCGGTCTTCTAACCTACCTCGTTGTGGTCGTCGCGCAGTCGCACACCTTCCTGCGATTCCTGCCAGGAGGCTATCCAGGGAAAACGGCCGCAGTTGAGGGCAGTGCACCGACAGTGTCTACCGTGGCCGTGGTGTGTGCTGGTGCCTGTGCCCTGCTAGGGGTTATCGGGTATGCATGGGGGCTGGCCGGGGGAAAATCCCTGCGTCCCTGACGACCTTGCGCGAGCGCGCGCCGGGTGGTTGACGTACACCTTGACGCCGCCAGGCCCGACGGTGGTTGCGAGCGACCCCACGGTCGGCCGATACGCGCGCTAACGACGGCAATCACAACTGTCTGCGATGGCGTACGGATGGATGTTCGGTCAGCGGGCGTGCTAAAGGCGCACAGGTGCGCGACTATTGATCCACGGTATCGACGATGGGATCTGACGTGGACGAGCTCGACGACAACGGTGTCCGCCGCCTATTGGCCTATGTAGCGGCGGCGGGGATCGCCGGTGGTCAGCCGGTGCACGAGGTGGAAGCTGATACCCGTAGCGTCGGTCGGTATCTCGGATGTTCCGACGTTCAAGTACAAGGTTGGCCTACGGGGGTGGTGGTGAGTTTGGGAGGTGGCACCCCAGCCACGTTCGAATCGGTGGAAGGGACCATCCGGCTGGATCAGAGTGCTACCACTGCTCGGATCCGTCAGGAGCTTCTTGACGGCACCATCGGCCCAGCTGAGGCCCTTGAACAATTTCGCAGCCTGCGGTCTATCCCGCCGCGCTATCCGAGGTTCGGTCTACACGGCGGCATGGTGTGCGTGGCCTCCGGTATTGCCCTCGTATTGCAGCCGCTGTGGCCCAGCGTGCTGTTTTCGATACTTGCCGGTCAGATCACAGCCGGATTCATGTGGTTATCGGGCAAAAGGAAAGCCCTGGCCGTCCTCACCCCGTTCGTCGCTGCCTTCGCCGTCGCATTGTGTGCCTTCTGGGCGGCCCGACTTGGGCTCATTGAGGGGCCGCTGCGCAGTCTGTTGCCGCCCATTGCGGTGCTACTGCCGGGTGCCCTCATCGTCACAGGAGTCGCGGAACTAGCTGCCGGAGCGATGATGGCAGGTGCGTCGCGACTGGCATTTGGTACTGCGCAATTGGCTATGTTCACGGCGGGTGTGCTCGTCGCCGCGTGGCTCATGAAAGTCCCCGTCGATCAGCTGGGAAACCAGATCGTGCCTTGGCGTGGGCTGTGGGTACCTTTCCTCGGCGTCCTCCTCTTGACTGCTGGCATGAGCCTGATGGAGTCGATACCGGGGCGGCTCATCCCCTGGGTTGCGCTGATGCTGGCCATGACCTTGGCCTTCCAGATCATTGGTCAGACGATCGCTGGGGCGACGTGGGGTGGCGGATTGCTGGGAGCCGTCGTGGCCAGTTTCGGGTCTTCAATAATCGAGATATACCGTCCGCGCTTGCCGCGCCTCGTGCTCTTTCTGCCCAGCTTCTGGCTGCTGGTTCCCGGCTCGTTGGGGGTGGTTTCCCTTACCCAGCTCGGGGCAGGAACTCCAGTGGCTGGTGCGACGGCGTTGGAGTCTGCAGGGATCATCGGCGCGATCGCCTTGGGGCTACTTATTGGAACGACGGCGGCTCGGGCGGTAGGGCTTGTCCGCCGCAGTCGTACCCGTCGGCCCGGAGGGCGTCGTCGACAGACGTTCTGACGCGGACCTATTAGCTTCGAGGACGCCGGGTGGGGAACTGTTTGCGCGCGTAGCGGGCGACACTCCACGTCGTGAACCCATCAGTGGTGGCACCGACTCCGCCGCCCAGGACAGGAACGCGTTTGGAGACGAATACCGGCAACTTCTTGCCGGCAACCTGCCCCATGAGGACATTGACGAGATTGCGGGCAACGACCTTTTCGAGATCGGCGTCACTGACCGGGGCGGTAGCGATACCCATCGGTGTCGTCGGTAGCTTTTTCTCGTGGATGAGACTGTCCACCTCGCGCTGACCCATGAGAGTGGCGAGGATGGCGGTGCGGACCCGCTGGTCGTCGAGATCGTACCCGCGCAGGTGAGCAATGGCCGCCACCATGCGGGCCTGCACGATCGCGACACCGGAGATGTTGGCGGGGATAGTCACAGCCAAGGTGACGAGGCCGCCAAGGTTGGACACAAATCCCTGAGCCCCGGCCATCGCTATGTGCTGATTGACCAAGGAGTTGATTGCCAGCTCGACATCGCCGTCATGCTTTGTGAGGGTCTTACCGGCGGTCTGGCGCGCTCCCGGCACACCCGAGACGCCGTCGATGGCGAATCCGAGAATGCTGCGCAGCAGTGAGACAGCCGCCCCAGGAGCTATGTCGGGGGCTTGGGCGAGCAGTGCTTTGCCGATGTTGCTTCCGATGCCCACGCGGGTCTCCTCTCACTCGACTGTGTTCCAGGGTAGCCGCAGGCGACGGATCAGGATCTCTTCCTGGCGTCGAAAATCTCTTTGGCCAAAATCGCCACGATCCCCACCACCATGACCCATGCCATGTCACCGGTAGCGCCGTACCACGGTTGGATGAGAGCAGTCGCCGCGAGAACGATGAATGCCCAGCCGATAAGGATGAGGGCTGATACCAGCACAGGCCAGCCGCGAGAACGTCCTATTCGCGGCGTGCGGTGCGGCCACAGCTGATTCCGGCTGACGAGGTCCGTCATGATCTCTCCGGGGATGCCAATAAGCAGTACTCCGACGTATATCCGCAGCGACCACCTCCAGCCGACGAAGATTGCCACGATCGCGAACACCAAGGCCATCCATAGCGTGAAGGCGACCACAGCGGCGAGGACCTTTTCGCCGCGAGATGGGGTCTTCTGCGTGTCAGTCATGCTTCCACACATACTCCTTGGATCGTTCAAAGCGCCTTCTTCCCCATCGTGCCTCACCTGACGTCTTCGGGTGGCCCGGTCTCGTAAGGTGCTGTCATGGCCAACCTGACATCATCTACAGCCCTGCCTGTCTTGCTGGATTGTGATCCCGGCATCGACGACGCCTTCGCTCTGGCCTACCTGGCCTGTCGCGATGACGTTAAGACCGTCGGGGTGGTGACGACTGCTGGCAACGTCAGCCAAGACGACGTGTTGCGTAACGCGCTCGGGTTGACCGAGTTGCTCGGAATGAATGCTCCGGTAGCTCGAGGGGCAGACGCGCCGCTCGTCGAGCCCCTCATGACCGCCGAAGAGACCCACGGGCCGCACGGGTTGGGCCACGCTGTGCTGGAGGAATGCGGGCGTCCGGATTCCCGTAGCGGGGCACAACTGTGGGTCGATCTCGCGCACCAGTACCCGGGGAGGTTGGTGGGTATCGTCACCGGGCCGTTGACGAACCTCGCACTGGCGCTGCGGGAAGAACCAGAGTTGCCGCGGTTGTTGCGGAGACTGCACGTCATGGGCGGGGCGATCAATCATCGTGGCAACACCGGGCCGACAAGTGAATGGAACATCGCGGTGGACCCGGAGGCTGCACACGAGGTGTTCGAGGCGTGGGGCAAGGCGTCCCAGCGGGTTGTGCTCGGTGCGCTGCAGGCTACCGAAGCCGTCCGTCTCGACGAGAAGCATCGTCAAGCCGTGGCACAACTGAAAGATCACCCGGTTGGTGCCGTGCTTGCTGACGCCCTGCAGTTCTACTTCGAGTTTCACCAGGCCGACGGTCTGGGATGGTGCGCGTATCTGCACGACCCGCTCGTCGTCGCCAATGCGGTGACGGGCCAGTTTGCCAAGACGAGACCACTGGCCGTCGACGTTGAGCTGACAGGCACGCTGACCCGTGGGCAGACGGTCGGCGACGAGCTGGGGCGCTGGGGCAAGGAGCCCAACGTCGACCTACTGTGCGACGTCGATGCTGAGGGGTTCATTGAGCATCTTTTGACGACGTTGGGTGGTTGGGTTGAAGGCCCATCGTCAGGTCATTGATGCCGTTGTGCACCTGCCGTTACGGCGTCATCCTTAGCCGTGCTGTCGCCGGTGTTGAGTCTGGGGCTAGCGGCCTGCGGCGCGCCCATGGCTGAGTGCCATGAGCTGCTGGCGGCCGACAGGTTCGCGGGTTTGGGTGGGGATGACGGCCATACGGCTACTCATGGCAGCCACCGCGTCGAGCTGCTGCTTTTCACAGCGGGCTCGGGTGGCTAGCAGCGGGCTGGTAGGGCGGGCCGCTGCGAGGGAGTTGTTTACCACCCAGGCCCACGGATGGATACCGGCACGCTCGAGATCAGTCGTCAGTGCCTGCGCTTCAGTCACCGGCGTGGTTTCGGGCAGTGTGACCACGATGATTTTGGTGTAGTCGGGGTCTTGGAGCCGCATGAGCGGGGTCGTGACGTGGTCGCGCTGGTTGCCGTCAAGGTGGCGGGTGATGTCGCGGTGGTAGGAGCCCGTGGCGTCCATGAGTAGCAGCGTGTGGCCGGTGGGGGCGGTGTCGATGATGACGAATTGGTTACGCGCCTTGTTCACTGCACGGCTGAACTGCTGGAATACAGCGATCTCCTCGGTGCAGGGGCTCATAAGGTCTTCGGCGAGCGCGGCGCGACCGACATCGTCGAGCTTGGCCCCCTTGGAAGCCATGACATGATCGCGGTATTCCAAGACGGCTTGATCTGGGTCGATGGCGCTCACGTCGAGGCCGTCCACGTCGTTACCGAGGGTCGTCGTTAGGTGTGCGGCGGGGTCGGTGGTGGTGAGTAGTACCTTCTTGCCACGTTGCACTAGGGCGATGGCGATGGCCGCTGCGACGGTGGTTTTACCAACGCCGCCCTTGCCCATCGCCATGACGAGCCCATGGTCAGCTTCGGCGAGCTGGTCCACAAGGGTGCCAAGGTCGGGCTGCTCCTCCATGGTCAGTTGTTCGGTATTTCGTGCCTCGGTATGTGGAGCATCCTCGTCGTGAAACAGAGTGGTGAGGGCATCCAGGCCGACCATGTTGACGCTTTTCAAACTCACCTTGTCGCAGGGGAGGGCTGACAATGCAGTCGGCATGGCAGCTAACGTCGCCTGCTCGCGGTCGTGGATGGCGCATGAGAGTTCGTCGGTTGTGGATGCGGCTGGCAGTATGCCGTTGACGACGAGGTTCGTGGCGTGGATGTCGAGTTCGGCGAGTTCGTTCAGCGTGCGGGCAACCTCGCGCAGCGTGGAGTGCTGAGGCCGGGCGACGAGCACCAGACGAGTGCTGCTGGGGTCGGTGAGTGTCTCGACGGCGGTGCGGTAGGTGGCGCGATTTTTCTCTAGACCGCTCATAGGTCCCAGGCACGATGCGTCGCCTTTACCGTTGTCGAGGTAACTCGTCCAGCTTCCGGGCAGTTGCAGTAGGCGGATGGTGTGGCCAGTGGGGGCGGTGTCGAAGATGACGTGGTCATATCCGGCGGTGACGTGGGTGTTGGCGAGCAGATCGGTGAACTCGTTGAATGAGGCGATCTCGGTGGTGCAGGAGCCCGATAGCTGCTCGGTGATAGCTTCGATCTCTTTGGCGGGCAGAATGGTGCGGACGGGCGCAAGAATCTTGTTGCGGTAGGCCTCTGCGGCCTCGTCAGGGTCGATCTCCAGCGCATCGAGGCCGGGCACCTGCTCGATCGCGGTCATCTTGTTGCCGATGGTCGTGTTGAAGACCTGCGCAATGTTGCTCGCAGGGTCGGTGCTGACTAGCAACACTCGCTTGCCCTGGCGAGCGAGGTGCACAGCGGAGGCACACGCGATGCTGGTTTTGCCGACACCGCCCTTTCCAGTGAAGAAAAAATGCCGGGGAGGGTTGTCGAGGAACTGTGGCATCACGATCTCCTGGGGGTCCGAGGCGGCTCAGCAGCAGCCGGTGCTGGAGGCTTGTCCACAACAGCCTGCTGATGGTGCCTCGGCCGCCGAATTCGAGCTACAGCAGCTCGTAGATGTCATGAGGGTAATGGGCTGTGGGTTGCAGCAGGCATCGGAGGTGGACTGTCCTGCGGCCGGGTTACAGCACTGAGAGTCCTGGGCGGGCGTCAACCCGGCGTAACGCTCTAGCTCGTCGCGGCGGGGGTGGCGGCCAGTGAGGACGGTGACGTCGTCAACCAGGGTCAAAGGTAGACCTTCGGAACCGGCTGTTTGGAGGAATTGAGCTACCACGGGGTGCTCGGCGAATTGTGCCGGCTCGGTGGCCAGATTGGCACGCTGCACGTCGATCCCTTGTGCCCTGAGGGCATTCACGGCGGCTGTGAAATCGACGAGCTCCTGATCGATGTTCGGGCCGCACACCCCGGTGTTGCAGCACAAAGCGGGCTCGAAGACGCGGATGACGGGCATAAGGGAACCTCCGGACTGGCGTGCCGTGACAATCACAAACACATTGATGACCATCGATATGAATGAGCGTGGCATACATATCGACGGGTGTCAATATGACTGGGTAGAGTATCTGCATGATCGAATTGCTAGAAATCCCGACGAGCGCAACCGACGAGTGCGCGCCGGGCGGTGACACGATCTCGGTGGAACGGGCGGAACACGTGGCGCGTGTCACCAAAGCTCTCGCTGATCCAGTCCGGCTGAGGATTTTGCACCACATCGCGGCTAGCCAGTGCTCGAGCGTGTGCGCTTGCCACCTGCCTGAGGTGTTCGGGGTGACTCAGCCCACGCTGTCCCACCATCTGAAGAAGTTGGTTGAGGCAGGCTTGGTGAACAAGGAGATGCGCGGCAAGTGGGCGCACTTCACCCTTCGGCCTGAGGGATTGGCTGAGCTGCGCGACTACACCGCCATGCTGGCCTGACCTATCGGAGAACTGGAAGGTATCCCATGCACGTGGTGTGCGTTGGTGGCAGTGATGCCGGCATATCTGCGGCGCTTCGCGCCCGCGAACTCGACCCGTCCACGCACGTTACCGTGGTGGTAGCTGACGCGTATCCGAACTTTTCTGTCTGCGGAATCCCTTACTACATCTCCGGTGAGGTTAGCGAATGGCACCGCCTCGCGCATCGCACCCGCACAGACTTGCAAGATGCCGGCCTGCAGCTGCTGCTCGGCACCCGTGCTACCCGCATCGACGTCGATGGACGTGAGCTTGAGGTTGTCAGGCCTGACGGTGGTACGTCGCTCATCAGTTACGATGAATTGGTGGTCGCGACCGGTGCCCAACCGGTGCGTCCACCGATTACCGGACTTGACGTCCTCGGTGCAGCAGATGGCGTCCACCTGCTGCACTCGATGGGCGACATGTTCATCCTTTCTGAGTCGTTGAAGCGTCTGCGGCCGCGCACTGCAATGGTTGTGGGTGCCGGCTATATCGGTTTGGAGATGGCTGAGGGGCTGACCGCTCGCGGCATTGACGTCACGCAGGTCGAAGCGGCCTCTGAAGTGCTGCCCACTGTCGATGAAAAGCTCGGTTCCTTGCTGCATAAGGAGCTGGAACACCACGGAGTTGACGTCCACACTGGCACGAGCGTTACCGGCATCCAGAGGCGTTCTGACGGGCTACACGTGACCGGTCAAGCCGCCGGTGGCGGACCCCTGTCGTGGAATGTGGAACTGGTCCTAGTCGCGGTGGGTGTGCGACCGGATGCCAGTCTGCTTCTGCAAGCGGGCGTCCAGAGCGGGCCCCACGGCGCGGTAATAGTTGATGACACAATGGCTACCGGTGTTCCGCACGTGTGGGCCGCAGGCGACTGCGTGGCCACTCACCACCGCCTGCTCGGCACGACCTACTTGCCGTTGGGCACCACCTCTCACAAACAAGGGCGGATCGCCGGCGAGAATGTGCTAGGCGGTACAGCCCGGTTTGCCGGTAGTCTCGGCACCCAGGTAGTCAAGGTTTTCGATCTAGTAGCGGCTCGCACCGGGCTGCACGACCGCGAGGCGATAGCTGCGGGCTTCGATCCTGCCAGCACCACGACCTTCCCAGACGACCACAAGGCGTACTACCCAGGGGCCCATCCCATCGCTGTCCACGTGACCGGCGACCGCGTTACAGGCCGCCTGCTGGGGGCACAGCTCGTCGGGCACCGCAGCACTCAGGCTGCTAAGCGCGTCGACATCTACGCCACTGCGATCTTCCACGGTATGGACGTCGCCAGTATCAGTGACCTTGACCTTGCCTACACCCCTCCGTTCGGTTCGACATGGGATGCCGTACAGATTGCCTCTCAGGCCTGGGTTGCCCAGTATCAGAGCTAACGCCTAGCGTGGCTGGCCTATTCGGGCGCCCTGCATGATCCGGAGCAGGTCTGGAAAAGGGTAGTACTGCGTAGGTTGGGTTCGGGGATAGTCCTCGCCAATAGGCCATAGGCAGGGGGCTTAGTGTGAAGTCAAAGACTAAGGAGCGAAATTGTCGCCTAACCTACTCTGAGTAGGTGTTTTGTTGTCTCTGGTGCTGGATCCTGGTCCTCCTGCCCATGATCCGGCTGAACTGGGTTGAGGCGGTAGGCTATTTCCAGTTAAGGAGGCGGGTTGCCTGGGCAAGTTTAGAATGAGGAGGCTTCGCCTAGGGTCGTTGAGGCGGCTGGAGCAGGCGCAACGTTTCGATGCCGCGTTGGTTGAGCACATCGACGATTGTCAGTACGGGTTTCGTGCTCCTCCGCTAGTGGTGGGCTTGCTTGGAGAGTGCGACCGAAGGTTCTGAGATGCTTGATGAGTGTCGATTCGTCGCGGGGTCTATTGGGCTGTCTGTCCAAACCTCTTCGTTTCTACGAATGATGATGGTCATCTCGCCATAAGGAAAGAGGTGTACATGCGGTTCCGAGTCAGAGGTAGGGGTTGAAGGAACTGGAGAGTTGGCTCGCGCAGTTGAATGCTTCGATGAAGTCATACTCAACCCCACTCTGTGTCCTTTCACTAAGTTTGCTGGCGTATAGCTGGCGACCTTAATAATGTCCCTACACAATAGGTGACTAACCTTGATTTGTTAGAAAGTGCGAAGACCTGAATAACTAGGATAAATCAATCTCTACATATGCCGATGTGGTTGAAACCGTGCCCATTCCTGGTGAGGGTGGGTATGCGGGTGTGATGCAGCGCGCGTACATGGGATGGATCATGTTATTTCTGAAGGTTTGGCGTACCTAGCTGATGCTCAAACCGACACCATTGCTCAAATACCTAATGAAATCATGTCACAACATACCGTTCAGTCATCAATAAGAATTATCGAAAACCTGTGAGTCATTGACGCAACCAATGAAGTGATCGAGACCTATATTCAAGTTTATGGCACACAAGTCGTGCAGATCGTGGCGACTAATGAAAAGATTTAATTTCCGTCGGAGCTGATCTGAATACCGTGTGGTGGGTAAAGCATGCTTCCTCTTGCCTCGCAAGAACTGCTACCTTGGTTGCGTTCGGTTCCGCAATAGTCGCAACGATATCCGTGAAAGTGTACAAAATTCTGAAAATCAGAAAGATAGTTAAGCTCTATTCTTCTACGGAAAATGGACCTACTTGGGGAAACGAATAGCACACGGTTTTCTGCACTATTAAGCCATGAGAAGGACTTTGCTGGGCGCATTGTTTCCACTAAGAATAATTTCAAGATGGAGTGGGTTCAGATGTAAATCATAAACGCAGGAGAGCAAGCGAAGAGACTTATACTCAACGTCGATGGGGCTGCCAGTGTCCTTGAAAGATTCCGCTGCTTGTTGCGATACTTTCGTTAGCTGGTTTCCACACAGCTGCTTTGGGGGAGCTAACCATTTAATTCAATCTCTATGCTCTGGCATTCTGATCTTGGTAGCTGCATCGATGTCGCCCTCGGTCGTGAGACGGTGGTGATCGAGCCGCTTGAGGTGTCAGGAGCGGGACTCATGGTGGGTAAACGCTGAGCATCCGGCCACGTACTCGGTGATCTGCCCACCGCCTGGACAGATCACCGAGCCAGGGTCGTCAGTGCGGTAGCGTCACCGATTCTCCGGGATTGAGGCTGATAGCCTCACCTCCGTAGCTGCTGGCGATACGGGCGAGGGTCTTCTGGCCAAAATTGCGACCGAGATCGTTGAGCGTGCCGTCGTGGAGCCCGATGACGCGCGCGGGCGTTACCACGCGCAGGTACTCCTCGAGTTGCGGGGTGCTCTGCCATGGGGCTGCTAGAGCAACGATAAGGGTGTCGAGGTTCTTGATGACCGGTCGGGCATCCCCCGGGTGGAGGACAAGGCCCCCGATGAGGTATCCGACGTTGATGATGACGTCGTCATCGATGCTGGCCGTGGCTTGCTCGCGCCCGATAACGCTAACACTCACGTCGCCAACCATGAACTCGTCTCCCTCGCTGACGAGGGTCTGCCGATCGACGTTAGCCTCAAGGCTGAGGTGGGTCGGAGTGTAGACGTGAAGGCCAGGGTTGTCCTCCAGAGCGACTGCAAGGGCCGGGACGTCGACGTGATCAAAGTGATCGTGCGTCACAAGCACCGCGTCAGCGTTCGCAACAGACCCGGGAAAGCCAAACGCACCGGGGTCTACGACGAGTGTTGTAGACCCCGATGTGATTGTGAGCGCGGCGTGAATGCCGCGTGTTAGTGTCAGCGTCATCACGAGCTATTGCCGAGAGGAGTCTTACTCGCCCTTGATGGAGTTGATACCGTGCTCACCGAAGAGGATGTCGGCAAATTGCCCGGCTGTGTCCTGGCGTGCCCAGTCGCGCTGAAGCTCGCAGGCGAGCATAACCCAGCTGATCGGTTGCGCGCCTGCCTCGCGCATGCGCGCCACGGCAAGGTCGTGAGCTTCCTTAGAGGTGCCGCCGATAGCGTCGGCGACCGGGTACACCTCGTACCCGTCATTGAGAGCATCGAGCGTGGGGAGCATCACGCACGCTTCCGTCCACAGGCCACCAATGATGATCTTCTTACGACCGGTCGCCTCGACTGCTTCCTTCAGCTCCTTGTCCTCCCACGAGTTGATCGAAGTGCGGTCGATCGGGACGACATCGGAGCCGAGAACGTCTGTGATTTCGGTGATCGTGGGCCCGTTCTTGCCGGTCTCCACGTTGACCGTTGTGAGCACGGTCGGAATGGAGAAGAGCTTACCCAAGCGTGCCACGTTGGCAATATTGCGCACCATGACCTCTGGGTCCATTGACTTGATGGAGTTGACCTGGGTGGGCTGATAGTCAATGAGGACGAGTACAGAGTTCTCGCCCGTGAGGAGGAAATCCGACTTCTGGTCGCGAATGGGAAGGCTGGTCATGGTTACTCTCCTTTTGATGGCGCTCAGGGTGGGCCGTGGGAGATCCCGCTCAAAGCGAGGTCATTGCGCGGCGAGCATTGCCCCGAATGTATCACCGGCACGGGTACACAGTGAGTGACCTGGCTCAGGTTTGCGCACGGCGGAAGCTGGCAGGAGTTGGGGAGGTGTCAAGCGTGGTTGGCCCGTGGCGGTTCTGGGTGGGGACGTGTGTCACGGGCCGGGGCGGCCTCACTGTGCTCGCGGCACGGTCGGTGGGCTGCATCGTGTTCTCACGGACCTGATATAAATTGCGTGGCGCGCGGGGAGCGACATGCTCGAATTGGGACGCTGCCTGAGAGAACGGACCCTGTGAACGACCTGCCCGCCCTCCTTGTTGTTGACGCCCAGGTTGGCATCCTCCGCATGCTCGACAGTTGACGCTTACTACTCGTTGCGAACGCTTTCATAATGCTGACTTCCCTGTCGTGTGCGTTTATGCGACGAGTATGTTCCCGTGGAAGACTGAACGGCTGAAGCCATTGGGTGAGCCGCTAGGTGACGGCCTGCGCGTCCGAGAGCCCGTCTGGATTGCTGTCAGAAACACTGGGATCGCGTCCCCGCGTTTGGACGACAGGGCGTTAAAGAGTTCGGATGATGACGCTCAGGTGTCCCGTGGTCGCCGCCTCGTGGGTGTGTTCGGCAGTCTTCATGGCGGCACGCGCGATAGTGATGCAGGTCCCGCCGGTACATTTCCGGTGACTGTTCAACGAGGGGAGGCGGTCGACCGCCGCATCCCGGGCCACGGCGAGGAGATCAACGGTCAGCATGTCGGTCATGGTACATATGCCCCACGCGGCGGAGATGATGAAAGACGGACGCAGTCAGCTCGGCACATCGAGCCTCGTGTGCCGCGGAAGTTGTGGGGAGAGGCCGCTACTTCAGTGGGTGAGACGGGGGTGGATGGCGAGGAATCACAGCATGTTCGTGAGCGCAGGAATGAGACTCCCTTGAGGTAAAACCGGGAGTTTGCTGGGAGCGTTGAGAATATAGAACGCGATGTTCATTCCCCTCAATAGGATGACCTCCTACGGTTTAATATCATTGGGAATCCAGCTCGGCTCAAGGAAGTAATGATGAGTGCAATCACAGTGTCAAGCGCAGACGAACTTGCGAAAGCCATCGCAGATGGTTTCATGGACATCCGCGTCGAGGGCACCATTACCGGTTCGCCATCCATCACCCTCCCCGAGGGCGCCACTCTGTCGGGCGGAACGCTTGAGTTCACCGGGAAGGGTGTTCGACTGACGAGGAATAACACGCTCAATGACATCACAATCACGACAGTCGACTACGAGGTTGCCGTTTATAACGACACGAGTCTTGCCAACGCTGGAACTCTCGTCCTCCGCAATGTGACGACCGTTGGCCAGGTCTACCTCGTGGCTGACGATAACCTGCGCATGATTCGCGTGGAGGCGGATCAGGTGCACGTCAAAGCCGCCGATGTGCGCGGACGTTCGCGCCAGCCACACGGCTTTGGAGTCGACGTGCTCCAAGGCGGCTTTACGTTGTGGAATCTGCAGCCGGATGCTGACACGGAGTTCACGGCTACCCTCAAGGGCATCAGCATCGGAACGCCGTTGACGCCGGTCCGTGGCTCGGGTGTATTCCTCGACGGCTACACGGATCGCGAGGGCAAGCTGACTGGCGGCTCCCTGCGGGCCGACTTGCTCGAGACCGACACGGTTATCACCGACGGTGGCATTGTCCAGGGAACGGGTGACAAGATCACCGGAGCCGTGTTCGTCCTCGGTGGTGCCGTCGTCGATCGCGTTGAAAACACTGGTGCGACTACCACCCACGGCGCGAATGACATGGCGCTCGACCTGTGGGGTAAGACGGCGGAGTGGGTGGCGCACGCCCCAGTCACGACCACGGGTGCTTCCGGCATCGGTTTCGTCAACTTTGGCGAGATGGGCCGCCTCGAGATTAACGCCCCAATCGCGACGACGGGCCTGGGCGCTCGCGGATTCAACGTCTACGACGGCTCCGTCGAGTCTGCTACTTTCGATTCCATCACCACCCATGGCGACGGTGCCATTGGCATCCAGGTCTCGAAGCCGACGGGCCCGATCGAGGTGCGTGGCGACGTGCGCACGACGGGCGGCGAGGGTATGAGCCTCGTCAAGGGTGTTCAGATGAAGCTCAAGGCCACGGCGGTCTCCATCAAGCCCGGCGGTGAGGTGACCTCCCTGAAGGTCGGCGGGATAGTGACGACCGGGGGAGCCGATCTTGTGACGCTCGAAGTCCTCGAGGGTGGCTCAATCGGGGAGCTCTCGCTTGGTGACGTGACCGCGACTGGATCTGGCTCTATAGCGACGAGGATCGAGGGCGACGTCCCGGAGAATGGCAGCAAGTAGGGCGGGAAGCAGTTAGCGACTGCTTCATGCCACGGAACGCATTGATGATCTGACCGTGTCAGATCATCAATGCGCGTGTGCTTAGGGGTAGCGTCTTTCTCGTTACCGTTCTTTCGTTCGTGAGTTTGCCCGGCGTAGAGAAGTCCGTCGCCGGTTTCGGTGTCGGTGCCGAACAGTAGGTAGATGCCGGTCTGTGTGGGCTCGGGGCGGTCCTTGGAGTGGGTGATCTCCGTGCGGGGGATGAGGTAGACCTTGCCCACTCAGTTATTCAACGAGCATTTGATTCGCCTGTTAGGTGAGTCGTCCATCAAGAATAATTGCACAGTCCTTGGTGCCGTCACGAGCCACCTCTATCGTTATGTTGAAATGGGCGTGAATACACCTCAAGAGTATCTGTCGCCGTGCTGAGGGGCGCATATTGCTGTCTTGCTTTGTTGGGGTTAAACAAAAACGGGGCTCCTCGACGGTGGGGGCATCTGATGGTGAACTGCTGCAGGTCGGCGAACGTGTAGCAGTATACGCTGGGGTGTCCACAGTATTGGACGAGCGCCGATCCATGCCCAGGTCGGCTGCTACATAGCTACATCAGCGATCACGCAGGCTGGCAGCTCGTCGGTATATACACCGGCGAAGGCATCACCGGAGTATTAATGAAATAACGTGAAGGCTTCACACAAATGATTACCGATGTGCTGGCAGGCGAGATCGATCTCATCGCCACTAAATCGGTGTCCCGGTTCGCCCGTAACGCTGTTGACACGCTTGCCCACGTGCGGTTGCCGATAGATCGGGGAGTGGAGGTGTACTTCGAGATGGAAAACGTTTGGACGCTGGATTCCAAAGGCCAACCATTCATCACACTCATGAGCTCGTTGGTCAGGAAGAATCCCGATCCATCTCCGAGAACGTGACGTGGGGTCACCATAAACTCTTAGCTTGTGGGGGGGGTCATGGTGCCGTATAAGTCCCCGCTTGGTTACAAGAAAGGCTTGGACGGCAACCTTGTCATTGGCAAAGAGCGAGCCCCTGTAGTGCGCGAAATCTATGGCTTGTTCCTGGCCGGGAAATCCGTCCGAAAAATCAAAGATGTTTCGAGGCCGAAGGGTATTTGACGGCGCGCGGGACAACCACATGGCGTGTCGCTACGATCCGTTCGATCCTGTCTAACGAGAAATACACAGGCAATGCTGCGCTGCAAGGAGCGTGCACTGTTGATTTCTTGACCAAGAGCATCAAACTTCACCAACGAAAAGTCGCCCAGTACTACGTCACTGGCTGCTACGAGCCTTTCAACGACCCTGAGGTGTGGGATCAAGTTCAATACGAACTGGCCACGGGGTAGGCAGCGGCTCGAAGCTCTACCTTTTCTGCCCGAGGACCTCGCGGCGGAGACTGCCGCCTACGACTAACTCTTAGGTGCGCCGGTCAGCACGTTCCGGGCAACCCGCTAGACGGCCCTGATCAACCATGCCGTTGTCGACGTGGGCAGCATCGAGTTCTATTTCCGCGACGGATGCGCAATCGACGCCGACCTGGTTCCACGTCGCCTGGCCCGCTTCATATGTGGGCCGGCTTTCGCGCAGAATAGGTGTCTGACTTCGCGAAACGTCAGCACGCCAACGTTGGGCGGAATCCAGGTCCCTAGGGCATATTTGCCAGACGCAACCTGGGCCTTATCAAATGCGAGGTCATAGTGGAGCGGGCGACGGGAATCGAACCCGCGTGTCCAGCTTGGGAATCGGGGCGTGCGTGGTCCCCTGATGGCGCTGTGATGTGACCGCTGGTGACCGGCGTCGGCCGGTGGAATGGGCACGCACGTCGGGCGAGTGTTCGATTAATTGGACGGCACAGCGATGGTCTCGCGTGGTGACGTTGGCAGGGGAGTGTTGAATGGGTGTCGGACGGCGGGTCTGATGCCCTGTCGCTGAGCCCCGCGCGGTTCGTCGGGCTAGGCGGCGTCAGCCTTGAGTCAGTAAGGAAAGCTCTCACTTGCAGAGTCTAGGCGTCTCAGGTTGGGCTGGCCTCTCTCCGTGTGGTATAATAATTTTTGGTTGAAGTTTGGCGAGGACCTTGACATCGCGGTTACCGCGCAGGAAGACTCTTTGGCGTGACCAACGGTGGTCACCAATTTGAGGAGGTTGATCCATTAATCAGGATCGGTTCGTTAGTGCCATGCTCACTGACTTCAACGTTGTCTCGGACTACTTCAACGATCCCGAGGGCACCGTTGCACGTTTTGGTATGGGAGCCCAGGAGAGTGCTGCCTTTGCCGCTAGGGATTTAGACGCGCTCGCGCAGCTCGGTATTGACGGGAATTGCGTCAGCGCAGCCCTCTCGGGCGCGCACAGCCAGACTTGCCCTACCGCAGGGTAAATATTCCAGGCTAGACGGGGGTGCCTGCCTATACCCGCGTCGGTGTAGGCACCCTGCACTCAATCTGGAAATGATCTTGAACATCTTAAGTGCCATCAGTTTCGATCCGGAAGGTGAGTCCACTCTGCTCTGTCAGAGCGGCGGGGCAGCGCATCTCTGTCGCGTTGCTGTTGGTCGTGCCGCCGTGAATGATGCTTACGGATGAGCTATTCACATGGGTATGCAAATTGATGGGCCGCTTGCGGTTGATGCTTCTGGGGACCGATTTATAGCACCTAGAGATGGGTCGCTGTGCGTGTGCGAGTGGACCGGAACTGAAGTCTTCACATTGCGTGTGGGCGCAGAGGTAAGGCCCTTGGCGGTAGTGGGTGATGAGAGGATTCTGACTGTTCATCGCGCTGAAACGGGATTCCACTTGGTATCGAGAAGCCCCGTTGGGGCCCGTACACTGCTCACCTCCCCCTTTCCGCCTGAGCGGGCAATTGCGTCCCCGGCTGGTAGATTAATTGCTCTGTCTATCCGGTGTAGTGCGCCACCTTTCGCTAACGAGTGTGTCGTTATTAGTGAGATGGGTGAGATTTTGTGGCGTGTCGCCGCCATCCCGTCGTCATGGATAGGTGAACGGTTCCTGTTGGCTGCGGCGCAGGCGGCGCCGAATTAAGTGCAGCTTATCGACTTTCAGGAACAGCGTTTGCTAAGGCGATTAACGGCTCCAGCTGAAGTCTCTCGAACGTCCATCTATGCCGGAAACAACGGTCAAATCACACTTCAAAATAGATGCACAGTCTATTTGGGGGAAACTGGCTATATGTCTGGCTATCTGCATTTTCCGTCAGCTCAGAACCAGTTGCGGTTGTGGTCATGCTTTGCCTCCGTTCCGCGCTTGCAATACACAGAAATACGCGGGAATGAAACGCTCGAATCGAGTAGTGATTACACCTTTTGGCATACCTCAGCCGGGACGGTGCGCGGCCTTTTGATAGGACGAGGTGATATGCTTGTCATATTTCTCCCGGGAGGTCCGGACCAACCTGTTCTCGATAGATACACAGCTGCATTTAGTTGGCTGGGCCAGCCGACGGCAACGATGTGGATGCCGGGACCAAGCGGAGCCGACGGTCTGGGGACCGTACACAGAAGGCGGATTGTCGGCGCGTGGGGTGTTCAGGACCTTCGCGAGTTGCGTGCTCTTATTGGCCTGTCTCACGAGCGAGAGTTTTCCTCAGTTCTCTTGGTCAGACATAGCTACGGTGCATACTTAGCGTTGCTTAGTGCTGATGCGCCTCTGGAAGGGATTATCGCCGTTGCCCCATTTGTAAATGTCGAGGATCTGTGGAAAAGCATCGCATCTTCGCGGGTACCTCCGACTGAATGGGGACTCGATTCCCCCAAGAAGCGCTCTATGTGTGGGAAAATCGTGTCGCCCAGTGAACGAAAGACTCGCCATATGTGCGTGATGTGGAGTCCACAAGACACGGTAACCCCGCCAACTAAGGAGCTCCGAACCTATTTGTCTGAGCTGTGTATTATGCCTGGTGATATTTTAGAAGAGCTGTCGTTTGATCATTCTTTGGTCAAGCACAACGATGCTTTATCGGTGCAGCAAGCTATGCAGGAGTTCTTCGATAAAAATTTCGGAATCCGAAGCAGTAGAGATCCAGCATCGAGTCGACGGCACTTTTTGGTGGCTATTTGAGGAATTCGTGCTCGAATGTAATTCAAACGAGTTCATGAGCGCACGAGCATGGCATTTGCTCTATCGGATGATCATTCGTGGATTTAAGTGCCCAAAAGGCGAGAGATTCCGGACCTCGGAATTCGCTCTACTGGCTTCATATTATGGCGTCCCTAGGCTCGGTGATCTAGTAGTTTCTTACAGTCATTGTGTGCTCTGTATTGCCGTGAACGCCGGAAGAGAAGTCTTTGGCAGTGGTCTTACGGTGTGAGTGCAGAGTTATGAATTATGATGAGGCATGTGCGGAAGTAATTAGCTTAGAGAAGGGCTGTCAATCACTCTCGCATACTGGGGTTTGGACGCAAATCGGTGATACTGACGATTTGCCGAGCTTTGGTTTCAAAATACACGTTTCAGCAGGCTTGGACAGCGCTGGGCATGTGTTACTTCTTGTGGCAAAAGCACTTGACGGTGGAGTGACGTTCAAATTTGCACGAGACATGAAAACACTAGCATCCCTAAACATGGGGTTACTTGGTGTCACACAGGCGAGGAAAGTGATAACTATTTACCCTCAGAGTCGCGATCACTTCTTGCGTCTTGTGGAAGTCTTGAAGAAGGCGCTCCGAGGGGAATCTGGGCCGCGCCCACTGAGCGATTCGTCCGTCCCTGAATCGGATTGCTTGTATTTCCGGTACGGGTCATTGCTTGGGCGATCTCACAGGGGCCGCGCTGGTTCCAATGAATTGGATGAGCGTTCCCCCGGGCGGACACTACCCGAAGGAGTTGAGGATCCCTGGGGTAGAAGGGGAAGCGGTGAGCCCGAGGGAGCGGTCGCCCAGACACGACTGTTCGCCGGACGATACTTGGTGCTCCGGGCGCTTTCGATGTGAGCTAAGGGCGGCGTTTTTGAGGCACTTGACTTCTCTGAAGTCCCTGGTTCATGTCTTCCTCGACGGGTCGTACTTAAGGAAGCGAGGGACTTCGCTGAGCGGGATGCCCACGGGGTTGATGCCGTGTCGCGACTGATGCGGCAAAGACGGTTCTTGGGGCTACTTGGTGACCTACCGGGGATGCCTACGGTAACCCATGGGTTCACTGTGGATTCCTCTCATTTTCTTGTGATGGACTTCTTGTATAAGACAGGCAGTCTCCTCAAGGCGGTTTCTGAGCCACCCTATGAGGTTCTCTTTGTTGAGATTGAAGGATTAGTGACGAGAATTCTGAGAGACCTTGTGAATCCTTCTCATGATCGAGGAATAGTCATAAATGACATTTCTTGCGGTAATATCCTCATAGGCGCGGGTACGAGAGATGTAAGTTTCTGTGATTTAGAAGTGGCTAGCTTGCGTACAGGTGCTGACGTCGCCTTTACACCTCCTGGCACCCCTGGGTATGTTAGCCCAGCTTGGTCTGGTCCTTCTCGAGAGCGGGATTTATTTGCTTTAATCAGGACCGGTTTGCTGGCGACGCACCCTCGCTGGCATGCTAGTATCTTGCGGGACGGAACCGGAGGCTGGTGGAAGCCGAAATACTCTTCGAGCGATGCGATTCACAGAATGTGTCGGAGGATTTGTCGAGAAGGAGGATTGGAAATGCGAGAGGTTTTCTGTCTATGATCCCGGCTATCCGCATCGAGCGGTTGCAAAAGCGTTATGGTGAAAAGCTGGTTTTAGATATTCCCCATCTCGAAATCTGCAGTGGCCGGGTTGTCGGCTTATTGGGAGAAAATGGGGCAGGAAAGTCTACGCTGATTGATTTGCTTGGTGGTGTGTCTGAGCCTTCACAGGGGTGCGTTGATACTGCAGATGCACGCGTTGGATGGTGTTCGCAGCGGTTGGTGATTGACTGGTTTGTCAGTGGTTGGATGAACGTCTGGCTTGGCGCCTGTCTTGCTGGGTTGAAGGGAGACCGGGCCAATCTTATAACAGATCAAGCCATAGCCCAGGTCGGCTTAGGTGATGCCAATCTCAAGGCCACTCCTGAAGTTCTGTCAGGAGGGCAGCAGCAGAGATTGATGATCGCGCGGACTTTCGCCATGCAGCCAGATATCTATTTGCTCGATGAGCCCACGGTGGGATTAGATGTACAGAATCTCGAACGTTTTGCGGATCATGTGCGAGACGTCAGGCAGAGTGGTGCGACAGTTGTGATTTCCTCACATGAATTCGAGGCTGTAGAAGATCTTATTGATGATGTCATTTTCCTTGCGGATGGTGTCGTCAAATTTTTTGGCAGTAAGCCGGATTTTGTGGAGCGATTCGTTACCAAAGAGACTATTCGAGTTGTCTTGGATCGGGCTGTCTCGCCAGATGATTTGGGGAAGGTCGAGGGGTTCTCTGTGGAGGTGCAAGGATGCAGCATTATTCTGGATGTGCCACGTGGTACCGACTTCAAGACAGTGTTGGGAGTCTTGCCATCGGGTGTGGATGTCGTAGAATATTCCCGTCAGGCGGTGGGACTTCGCCAAGCAGTAAAGTGGGCTGCTCAACATTAACTTGTACGGTAGCGGGGAAGCGATTTTGAGGAGTCCTGAGGGTGTCTCTGAACTGGGGTACTTCGTTTAATTCATTGCTTCGACTTGAAATTTCCAGCGCTGGTTTAAATAGTTGGCGGCACTGTCTTTCGTTGTGTGTCTCACCGCTTGCTTATTTTTGTTTGCTCGGGTTGGGACTGTCTGGTGTCCTCGGAGGCGGGGACTATTTGCGGTTCGTGGGTCCTGGAATCATCGTAATGCAGGCCTTGTCTGCCTTGTCACAGATGATCTACCGGGTGGTAATCGAGCGGCGCTGGGGCCTTGCTGCGATGAAGCTACAAGCAGGTGTTCCTATGTCCGCGTATGGTGCGAGTCTTTTGGCTCCGCGCTTAATCGTGTTTGCCATACAAGCGTGCGTTGTAGTCATTTGCATGCTTATTGTTGGTTCTGGATTCTCTGTGGTTCCGCTCTTTCTCGGGGTTCTTGCAGGTGCTGTTTGTGCGATTTTTTGGAGTTTGATTGGCATCACGATCACGGGTTTGGTGTCGAACTACCAAACAAGAGACTTTATCGTCAATATTATGATGCTTCCGTTGAGCTTTTCAGCTCCAGTGTTTTACCGTCTTGATGGAGCCCCCGTGTTTGTGCGCATTCTGGCTAGAATTAACCCATTGAGTTATCAAGTGCAGTGGGTACGTGGGATTTTTAACGGAGAACTGCGTCTGTGGGACTTCCTGGTGGTTCTAGCCCTGCTCGTCGTCGCGGGTATCTTTTCTCTTGCGGCCGTCAGGGGTCTTCGTATCGCCAGCTTTGAGGGATAAGAGACGCGGTGGTTCTACTTGTTGCCCTCTCACTCCGACGGTTTAGGTGGGGATCAGAGTTCCGAGATCTGTGCAGCGATTGAGCTCGTCGAATCAGGCTGCCATTTACCTGCGGTATCGCTGTAATCGAGAGTGTTGTGCACACTAGGGTCTCTTCACACTCCAGCGTGTAGGCCGCGTCTGAATCCGCAGGCCTCGAGTAGGGGTCTGGTGAGGCTGCGTAGCCCGAGGGTGGTGGCGCTCAGGTGTTCGAGCTGGCCATTGATAACCTCGGTCGGGCCGTTGCTGGAGCTGTGATGATTTGACGAATGTCAGGATGTCGCCCCGCCCCTTCTCTAGAGTTCGGCCAAGCTTGGCGATCTTCACCGAGACTGCTGGGATGGACTTGATGAGCGCGTCTATCAGGCGTGCCATCACCTGTCGGCCCTCGACCATGCCATCGGAGGTGGTAGCGCGGATACGGGGGCTTCGGTGAATGACGAGCACGGGCTGCTGGTGCTGTGACCTAAGTTTGCTGCGGAAAATTCGTAAAGTATAGCCGGGCTTTTATGCTGCGACTCGCTCCAAGAAATTCATGCTCATAAAACCACTCCGCTGATATCTGATTTCTCAGTCCAACAAACGGGGAGCAGCTCACCCTAGGAGGCGATGTCGGGGCCAATTTTCGCGCTTATAGGTTGGTGGTAGTGGCTTTGAGTTCTGCTTGTTCGAGGTCGCGCAGTGTGATGCCGTCACTGGTTTTCCACAAGACCTTGCCTGAGGTGGATGAACCGGTGAGGAAGTCTGAGGCAGCAGACGGTGAGGTGAAGAGGGTGTCGCGGATCAGCTCACCGCTGTCGCTGATGCGGTCAGCGAATTTTTCTCGGTTCTTGCGTGCTGATTCTGGTGCTGAGTGGGTCATGTCTGCGCGCAGCTGTGCACCCTTCAGGATGACGAATCCGTCGGTGGTTTGCCGTCCGCTACCAGTTGCGCCAGCCGAGTTCAGGAACAGCAACGGTTCCGCACCCGGTGAAGCTGAACGGGACGAAGCCTGTGTGACGGATTTTGCGTCATCGACGGCATCGAAAACCCGGTGCCCCAGTGAACCGATGAGGATTTTTGCCGTCGAGATGAATTCATCGAGGGCGGCTTTCTTTTCCTCAGTTACGTTGCCCGGGGACGGGTCGTTGCTGTTGACGGCCTTGACTCGGTCAGCTGCCAGTGCTTGCTGGTAGAAGGCGTTTTCCAGATAGGAGATTTCGGTGGGGCCGAAGGAGTTATCTGAATCGATGATCAAAATCGCGTGGGTGAAATAGTTCAGTTTCTCTTCACTCAGATGTTCAGCTACCCGGGCCAGCACGCCGTTACCGTTCTTCCGTTCGCGGGCCTGCCCGGCGTAGAGAAACGCGTCGCCGGTTTCGGTGTCGGTGCCGAACAACAGGTAGATGCCCGTCTGCGCCAGTTCAGGGCGGTCTTTGGAGCGTGTGATCTCCGTGCGGGGGATCAGGTAGACCTTGCCCACCCAGTTATCTAACGAGCATTTGATTCGCCCGTTAGGTGAGCCGTCCATCAAGAACAACTGCACAGTCCTTGGTGCCGCCACGAGCCACCTCCTTGTCGCCAACGCACACGGATACACCTCAAGAGTATCTGTCGCCGCGTCGTGGGCGCATGTCGCCGCATTTCTTGGGGCTAAACAAAACGGAGCTCGTCGGCAGTGGAGTGAAGGGACTGTGCTATTAGATGACTCCACTGGCAATCCGACGAATCACTAACCTGCGAAACGCGGGCTGGGGATATAAGTCCATCTCCGAGTTTTGCGGGCTGACCCGAGACCAGGTGCGCTCCTATTGCCAACGACACAACATCACAGCCAGCCCCGACGCCAGCGAATCCGTGTGCGCCTGGTGCGGCTAAGCGCTCGAAGGACGCACATCTCGGGCGAAGTATTGCGCCCCGCATGCCGCTGGGAAGCCTGGTGCCAATCCGTGAAAGCAGGCGGCTCTCGAACAACAATGTGTGCGGGCTGCGGGGACGAATTCACGGTAGTCAAGACGAGCCAAAAGTATTGCTGTCACGCCTGCTATGTGCTTGCTCGTTTCGGTACTCGTGGGGGCCGTAAATAATCGCCCACCAACAGCCTGCGGTTCGTGACGCGATGGCTAGCCCGGATCGTTTCATCAGCGAGCTGCACGCCATCAAGGTCGGCGACATTCTTACCTGCCTGGTGGCTGCGGACCTGCTTCCCGCCAAGGCAGCGTTCGAGATCTACACCCGGCACATGCTCGCTGCGCCGCCGGTGTATCAGTCGCGCCAGTTCTTGGCCACAGCGACTGGATATACACCCGCTTTAGAGCGTGTATAGAACCATGACAATCAATCAAATCCCATTACAAAAAGCCCCACCAGGGCTACGGGTTATCCCTGCGCGACCGGCCCACCTACGGTGGTGCGGGTGGCGGCCTATGCCCGGGTCAGTGATGATTCGGGACGCCTACCGGCATCCTTGGCTGCGCAGGTCTCCCATTATTCGCGGCTCATCCAAGCCACACCCGGTTGGGAATACGCCGGAGTGTTCTCCGATCTGGGCATCACTGGCACGTCGACCAATCGCCCCGGTTTCCAAGACCTCATAACCACAGCACGCGCAGGCCTGATCGGTAGCGTGCTGTGCAAGTCAATCTCGCGGCTTGCCCGAAACACCGTCGACTTACTAGAAACCATCTGCGAACTAAAAGCCCTGGGTGTGGCGGTACGGTTCGAACGAGAAAGCACTGACACCAATACCGCCGATGGTGAACTGTTGCTCACGCTGCTGGCGTCGTTTGCCCAAGAAGAATCCCGCCCCCTGCAACGCAACGTGAAATGGGCGATCCGAAAGCGCTACACGCAAGGCGGCACGAACTCGTTTTGGATCTATGGCTACGACTGGGCCGGGAACGGCTTCGTTATTAACGACGACGAAGCCAAGATCGTGCGCCTGCTGTTCGCCGACTACCTAGCCGGTATTTCGCCGGAGAAGACCGCAACCTGGCTCAATGCGGGCACCGGTCGCGTGGCGGAGGCAGATTCTACGGGTCGGTGATGCGGCGCATGCTGGAAAACGAACGCTACAAAGGCTGCCAGATGCTGCAAAAGACGTTTGCGCCCCGCATCCGCCATTGGCAACGAGTACCGGCGAACTACCTAAATACTGGGTCGAAGGAGCCCTGCCCGCGATCATCGACCCTGAGCTGTTTGACCAGGCGCAAGCCGAGATCGCCCGCCGTCGAGAAATCGGCCCGGCAGCGACCCCGTCGAAAACACCGGGTGCTTCACTGGCAAGATCACCTGCCCAGCCTGCGGGTGTAACTATCAACGCAAAACCCGCACACGCGCCACCGTGCCTGACTACAAATTCTGGCGCTGCTGGAACGCCTGCAAAGGACACGGCAACCCGTGCGGGAGCCACAATCTACGCGAAACCGTGCTCGAAAACCTCATGGCCGACATCCTCGGCCTCGAGCGTTTCGATGAGGATGCCGTCGCAGAGCACCTCGACGTGATCCACGCGTATCCCGATCGGCTCGACATCACGCTGAAGGATGGCACCACCGTCACAGCCATCCCGGCCACCAGACCCCTTGGAGGTGGCGCATCCGAGGGTGAGGCGCTTCAGGCAGTCCTATCTAACGAGAAATACAAAGGCGACGCCCTCTTACAGAAGACGTACACTGCTGATTTCTTGACCAAGACCATCAAGCGTAACGATGGTGAGGTTGCCCAGTACTACGTCACCGGAAACCACGAGCCGATCATCGACCCTGGCGTGTGGGATCAAGTCCAATACGAAATAGCCACCCGTCACGGGGAAGGAAGCGGCTCGAAACTCCACCTGTTTTCTTCCCGCCTGAAATGCGCCGACTGTGGCGGCTGGTACGGATGGAAAACCTGGTCATCGACCACGAACAAACACACCGCGTGGCACTTCAACAACAAACACGCAGGCGACCACGTCTGCCCTACGCCAACGCTTCGTGACCACCAAATCAAGACCGCCTTCCTGGCCGCGCTGTCACAACTCAGCTACCCTCGAGGATCCGGGCCTTCGTGAAGACCTCGCAACCGTTTTTGACACAAACGAGCCTTGAAGCTGAGCGGGAGCACGTGGCCGAGCGGCAGGCTGAACTAGAGGCCGCGTTCACAGCGATGGTGGCACACAACCAGCATGTTGCTACCGACCAGGACAAGTACGCCAAGCAGATCAAACGCATCGAGACCGACTACAACCACGTCACCGACCGATTGAAGAACCTGGAGGGGCAGATCAACGAGCGCCAAGTCAAACACAACGCGCTGCTTGCCGCATACGACCAACTCTCAGCCGCGCCGGTCAGCACGTTCCAGCCAACCCAGTGGACTGCCCTCATCGACCACGCCATCGTCAGGGAAGAAGCCATTGAGTTCTTCTTCCGCGACGGACGTGCACTCACCATCGACCTGTAGAACTGTTCCGCGTAGCCGAGCCCGGCTCATATGAGGGCGGGCATTTTCATGCCCGTAACTAGCTGATGCTCAACTCGCCAACGCGCTGACCAGGGTAAACGTGAACTCGCCAACGCTCGCCGGAATTTAGACCCCCAAGGGCATACTCGCCAAACGCAACCCGGGCCTTATCAAATGCGAGGTCATAGTGGAGCGGGCGACGGGAATCGAACCCGCGTGTCCAGCTTGGGAAGCTGGCGCTCTACCATTGAGCTACGCCCGCAACGTCAAAAGACTTGAGACAGTTTAGCGCACAACGCCAGAGCTGTGCGACCCGGGATAGCTCAATAGTGTTGCGGAACCCTACCGTAACTCACTGCGGCAGTCGGATGCTCGGTTTTGTGGCTAGCCGGGTGCAATGAATCCATCCAACGGCGTACTGACGGCAACCAGACCATGACGCCGGCGGCTATAAGGAATGGCATCCCGATCCACGACACCCAGTTGAGGGTGACAGCTGCGCAGCCGACCGCGATTCCGCCGATGGCGCCCCAACGTACCCACCGGCGTCCAAGCCAGGTACTGACAGCCAGGATTCCAGGCATAGCCACCATCGCGGCGGCGATGGACATCATGGCGGTAGCCAGGAGCACTGATGCCAGGGATCCGGGGCGAGGGTGGGTCCACGTCATGAGGTTCGTCGCTTGGGTAAAAGTCTGCATGTGGATGGACTGCCACCATGCGGTTAGGAGTGCAGCGGTGGCAGTCACTGCTGCAGCGAAATAGAGCCCAGCGGCGGTCTGCCCTGCTCGTGCCGACGATGCGACTTCTTTGGGGTCTTCAGGTGGAGGAAGAGTGGCAATTGTCTCAGCGCTTGCATGCGGTTCTACGCTCGGGGAGACGTCCCCTGGCTCTGCATGGCGGGGCTTTGGGTGCATGGGCTGCTCGGTCACGATCCTCCTACGGGTTGTTCCAGCCTAGACGTAGCGGCCAATCTCGTGAATATGAGTAGTCGGCATGGCTCGCAGGATAGCTTGCCGCGTCACGCCCCATTCTTATGCATGAGTACGAGGTTGCAACGGCTGGGCCCCGGGGGACACGCCCTCAAATACTGGAACCGCTGCGTGCGGACGAACGGGTTGCGCTTCGGTGACTTTTCAGGTTTGGCTTCACCAGGGTCGAACTTGCCGGTTCCATTGCCCTCATCACTAGGAGGTTCCCTCGGGGTCAGTATTGACCACATGATTGGGATCCATCCTCACTCGGTGAGCCTCGCGACCTTGACTGGCTGGTTAACGATCTCACACGGCACAGAGGTCTGCCTGCTCTGGCTGCCGATCCAGCTGACGTCGAAGCCCCTGAGTTCGTCAGGAAGGTGCAGTGCGTCCCCGTCGAGCAGATGGACATAGACAGTTTTTCCACGCTTGACGATGCGCTGGTTACCGTAGATCCCGTTTCCCCAAGGCCGGGTACCCCGAATGGCTTCACCATGGACCCTCATCCACTGCCCAAGTTCCGCCATTGCGGCGGCCTGAACGTCAGGAATTGACCCGTCGGCGCGTGGCCCGACGTTAATGAGCAAATTCCCATTTTTCGCGACGACGTCCACGAGATACCTAACTAACTCAGTGCCACTAAGACTCTCGTCTGCTGATTCTTCCTGGTTATATCCGAAGGAACGTCCTAGTCCGCGTGTTGACTCCCACGGCTCGTTAATCTTGGCGTCAACGTCACGATATTCCCGAGTAAGGAATCCGTGGTGGGGTACTCCCCAACGGTCGTTGAGGACCCCACCAGGTACCTGCTTCAGATAGTGGCTGAATAGGCTGGCGAGTCCGTAGGACTGGCGCCCTTTGCCCGCATCGGGCCACTCGATGTCATTCCAGAGTATGTCCGGTCGGAACCGTGCGATAAGTTCAGTAAGCTGAGCCGCGCAGTATTTGGCGAAGTCAGGGTCATTGCGACGGAAGGTGAATAGCTCGGTATCGGAGGTAATCGCCCCGAAGTCTCCAACATGCCAGTCGAGCGCTCCCGAATAGTAGATGCCGAATCTAAGTCCTGCTGCTCGTGCTTCGTCATGCAAAGCCTTGATGAGATCTTGGTGCGGTCCTCGCTTGGCGGCATTGAAGTTGGTCGTGTCGGTATCCCACAGACAGAATCCGTCATGGTGTTTCGTCGTCGGGATGACATACCCTGCTCCGGCGTCAGCAATTCGACGGATCAGCGCGGCAGGTGCATCTAGGGCGGGGTTCCACCGGTCGGCGAGGTCCTCATAGCTCGTTCCGAGTCCGTATACCTTGTCGTGGTGTAAGCGGGTGGGGGAATTGGGGATGCGCATCGTGTTCGCGTACCACTCGGCGTAGCGGTGATGGGCGTACTCTTGCTCAAGGGGCACCGAGTCGGGACCGGTGGTCGCCCAGGCGGGAATCGAATACAAGCCCCAGTGGATGAAGAATCCGAGTTTGGCATCTCTCCACCATTGAGGCACGTGGGCCTGCGGCCAGTGCGGGGCGTTCACTCCCTGATCCGGGCCGGTGCGTTCGTCGAAGTTTAGCATGGCTTCTTCCATTGGTCGCCGCAGGCTCCAAGACTTGCTGCGCCCATGAGGACCGCGCGCTCACTTAGTGAGGCAAGACGCACCCGCAATTCAGTTCCGGAGATCAACGGGTAGGCCGCCAATACGTCGTGTAGGCCGGGTGAAAGCCACTGCCACGCTCTTGAAACGCCTCCCCCAACGATAACCGTACTCAGATCGAAGAGGGTTGCGGCTTGGACAAGTGCGATTCCTAGGGCTTTTCCAGCTTCGGCGAATATGCGCGGAGCCGCAGCATCACCGTTCGCCGCCCGGCGGGCAACCTCGCGGGCGCCATCGACGGTTTTGGGATCCCGTCCAGTGGCCGCGGCCCAGCGTCGGGCTATGGCTCGTCCTCCAGTGAGCGACTCGAGGTGCCCGGGAACGCCACAACTGCATCGATCGTTTCCTAGCACGGGCATATGTCCGATTTCGGCCGCGGCCCCGCGCCGACCGCGGATCACCTGTCCGTCGAGGATGACGGCTCCGCCGACACCGGTACCAAGCATGACCCCAAGGCAGTCTCGCTCCCCGGTCGCTGCGCCGAACCGTCGCTCACCAATGAGAAAGGCGTTGACGTCGTTTTCTACTTGGACCTTTACCCCTATGGCCTGCTCCAGGCGTTCGCGCAGTGGGTATCCGGTCCACCCCTGGAAAGAGTCGGATGCTCTGCCGATGGAGCCACTGACAGGGTCGACGACTCCTGCAGCCCCTACGCCGATTCGGCACGGATGAGGCCAGCGGGTCTCGACAAGCTCACGTATTCGGGTCACCACTTCGTCGCCATGGATTCGCGCGGGGCTGTCTATTGTCACTGGGTCTCGTACGCTTCCGTCGGAACGAACTTCGGCGATAGTCAGCGTTGTGCCGCCAATGTCGATGGCGATGACCGGTCGATGATAGGCGCCGGGGCCGCTCATGATGCTTCCAAGGCGTCGTGTGGGAGCGGAAAGTGGCAGGCCACTTGGTGTGTGTCGCCGATTAAAGTGGGTTCCTCGGCGCACTTGTCGGTGGCAAATGGGCATCGATTCTTGAATCGGCATCCGGGAGGTGGGTCGATGGCACTGGCTGGCTCACCCTGCAGACGGACGATCTCTTCCACGCGATGAGCTGGGTCGGCAACGGGGATCGCCTCGATCAGTGCCCGAGTATATGGATGACGTGGGTGGTTGACGACCTTGTTAGCTTCACCTATTTCCACGATTTTGCCTAAGTACATCACGGCAATTCGATCCGACATGTATCTGACGACAGACAAGTCGTGGGAGATGAAGATGTAGGTGAGATTCTGCTCCTGCTGCAGCCTGCGCATGAGGTTGAGTACTTGGGCCTGGATTGATACGTCCAAGGCACTGACTGGCTCATCGCAGACAATGAGATGGGGTTCCAACATCAGCGACCGTGCTAGGCCGATCCGCTGTAATTGACCGCCGGAGAACTGGTGCGGGTACTTCGACAAGGCGTTGTCGGACAACCCGATCTTGTCTACGAGATTGTCTGCGGCATCGGCACGCGAGCGCCGGTCTCCGATTTTTTGGATGCTCAGAGGCTCGGAGAGGATCTCGTCTATTCGCATGCGCGGGTCCATAGCGGCGTAGGAATCCTGAAACATCATCTGTACGTTGCGGTGCAAGAGGGTGCGTTCCTTGCGTGACGCCTGGGAAATGTCCTTGCCATTAATGCACACGGAGCCTGACGTCGCCGGTTCCAATGCAGTGATGACGCGGCCTAGGGTCGACTTACCACAACCGGATTCACCGACGATTCCCAGTGTCTCACCCTCATAGACATCAAAGCTGACACCGCTGACGGCCTGTACCCACCCGATTTGACGCCGGATGGCGCCGCTGCTCATGGCGGGGTAGCTCTTGTGGAGATCTTGCACTGAGCACACAACGGGGTGGCTGGACAGGGCTCTCTCCGGCCGTAGGTCGTGTCGGTGCTTCAGCGGTGGCCCTGCCGGATGGAAGCAAGTGTGTAAGTGGTTGGCGGGTTCGTTGCCGCTATTCGGCCCATCAGCTTTACTCAAGGTGACTATGCGTGGACTGGACTGAGTGCAGATCTCAGTGGCCAGCGGGCAGCGGCTAGCAAAGGCGCAGCCCACGATTTTTTCGCGCAGATCCGGCGGCATCCCCGGGATGGTGTAGAGCTCCTCACGGGTATTGGTGGCCTGCTCAGGCAGTGCGGCAATGAGCGAGCGCGTGTACTGGTGCTGGGGATTGATGAAAATGTCTGTGGACGATGCCACCTCGACAATCTGACCCGCATACATGACGGCTACGCGGTCGGCCCGTCCCGCGACCACTCCCAGATCGTGTGTCACCAAGATGATGGCGGTGTTGGACTCCTTCTTGAGGCCGTCAATAAGGTCGAGGATCTGCCTCTGGGTTGTCACGTCCAGGGCTGTTGTCGGCTCGTCCGCGATCAGAAGGCTGGGTGAGCAAGCAAGTGCCATGGCGATCATAACTCGCTGACGCATGCCACCGGACAGCTGATGTGGATAGTCATTGACGATCTTTTCAGGACGTGGCATTCCCACCTTGCGTAGGAGGTCGATAGAGCGTTCCCAAGCCTTCTTCTTCGAAGTCACCTTGTGGATTCTCAGCGCTTCGCCCACTTGGTTACCGATTTTCATCGTCGGGTTGAGTGAAGTGAGTGGGTCTTGGAAGATCATCCCGATGTCCATGCCACGAATACGGCGGGTCTCGTCAGGCGGCAAGCTAGTGAGATCTCTGCCGTTGAAAACGATGGATCCTCCGGTAACCCGTCCACCGTGGGGGAGTAGGCCCATGATGGATAGCGCGGTCATCGTCTTGCCGGATCCAGACTCGCCGACCAGGCCGATCGTCTCACCGCGTCGTACCTCCATGGAACAGCCCCGCAACGGAGTGACTCTGCCACCGCGCACGTCAATAGTGACTTCTAGATCCTGCAAACGCAGCAAGATGTCTTCGGGCTGTGACACATTCATGTCATCTACTCCTCAGCCGAACCTCGAAGGCGTCCCGTAATCCATCACCGACGAAATTAAACGCGACAACCAGAATGATGATTAGTACTCCGGGCGGATATAGCAGCCACCAGTGACCCGAGTAGACCTCGGCGAGCCCGTCGGAAAGCATGCCGCCCCAATTGGCTGCTGGTGGGGGAACCCCGAGGCCGAGAAATGACAGGTATGCGACGTAGAGGATGGCGTCTGCCACTTGAAAGGTTGCATTGACGATGACGGTGCCGATGGCATTACGCACAATGTGAGTGCGTACGGCGCGCAGCGAGCGACCGCCCATGCCACGCATAGCGACGATGTACTCTCGGCTTCGCAGAGCCAGCGACTCACCGCGGATGAGTCGAGCTGGGTTGAGCCAAGCGAATGCGCCAATGATGATTACCAATAAGGGCACGGTCGGTGTGACGATCGTGGCGATGAGCATGAAGAGAAACAAGGCCGGGATAGCCATGAGTGAGTCGACGATTCGCATCATCGCAGCGTCCACCCATCCTCCGACGAATCCGGCTGTGGCGCCCCAAATCGTCCCGATGGTGGTGGCTAAAATGCCGGCTGCCAGGCCGACGATGATGGACGTCTGGCCGCCGAGCATGAGCCGTCCCAGTTGATCGTAGCCCACTGCGTCCGTACCGAGAGGGTGCGTGCCGGAGATGGGTAGGTAGGCATTGGGCAGCTGGGTGTGGACCTGATCGGTTCGCCAGATCGATGGCCCGATGAAGCATAGAGCGACGATGATGAGCAGGGTAACGAATCCTATGAAGGCCAAACGGTTCTCGAAGAAGACCTCCACTCCCTGTTTGAAGAGACTGGTGCGTCTGCTGGTCCGTCTCCCTATGCTGGAACGCGTGGGATGTGCAGGTTTAGAACCTCGGTTCTGAGGATCGGGAATAGCGATCTCGGTGCTCATCGGTCTGCTCCTCCGTAGCGAATCCGCGGGTCGACGACGGCGTAGAGAACGTCTGCAATGAGGGCGCCGAGCACGGTGGCCATTGAGATAATGATGGTGACGGCTAGCAGGATGGGGTAGTCGCGGAACTGGGCCGCTTGCCAGAACAACAGACCCATGCCGGGGTAGTTGAACAGCGACTCCACTACCAGTGCACCGGAAAACAAGGCAGGCAACTGCATGCCGAGTAGGGTGATGATCGGAAACAGCGAGTTGCGCAGGGCATGGACGATGACGACTCTTTTCTCGGTAATTCCTTTGCTGCGGGCGGTGCGGATGTAGTTTTCCTCGAGGTTGTCAACCATTGAGGAGCGCATGTAGCGCGCGTATACGGCCAGCGTGACAATGGCGAGTGTCGTCGTGGGGAGCACGAGCGATTTCCCTTGGCTAAGAACTTCTCCGACACTGAACCCTTGGGGCGCTTCTGGCGGGAAGATCGGCCACACCTGTGAAAAGAGAATGATGAGAACGAGGCCCAGGAAGAACAGTGGTGTGGAATATGCGAGCATGGCGATGACGGTGAGAGCGTAGTCAGCTGCGCGGTTGCGCTTGACGGCTTGGATAGCGCCTATAGGGATCGCGAGGATGATGGCGATGGCTGCCGATATAAGACTGAGGACAATCGTTTTCGGGAGCCGCTGACCGATCGCATCGGCAACTGGCATGTTGAGCCGATAGGAGTGTCCGAATTCCCCGTGGGAGATCTGGATCAGATAGTCGAAATACTGCTTCCATAGGGGTTGGTCGTAACCCATCTGGTGGTTGTATGCGTCGATCTGTGCTTGAGTGGCATCCAATCCCAAAGCCGAGCGAGCTGCTCCGCCTGGAAGTGCGTGAAGGATGGAGAAAGTGATAAGCGTGACGAGTAGCAGCACTACGAGCGCCTGAAAGACGCGCTGCACGATGTATCGGGTCATCCTTTGCTCCCTCCTGAGGTGGGTGGTCGGGGCGTTGGGGTGGGGTCACCGGGGTGTTCCGGTGACGCCGGCTGGAATAAGGCGGGACCAGTAAGTTGGCCCGACCCCAGTGAAGTCATTTGATGGTCCAGTCCTGCGGGTACACGTAAAGCATGGGGTCCTGTGGATCGATGCCCTGGATGTTGGATTTCCATGCCGAGACGCGATTGACCGGGTTCGGCATCCATAGCACAGGTAGGTCTTCTGCCAAGTAGTCGTTGTACGCTTTGAGAGCTGCTCGATCGTTCGAACGCATGGACGCATCAATAAGCTCGTCAGCCTTCTTGTCGGAGTAACTGCCCAGGTTTACCGGGCCACCGCTTTGGAAGAGCCGTTCACCGGACGCGTAGACCGGGTAGTACCACGACGACTGTGAACCGAAGAATGACAGGTCCCACTTGCAGTTCGTGTCGTTGGGTTTGCAGGCTTGCGACTCAGCCACTGAGTCAGGAACTTCTCGGATCTCCAGGTTGATACCGACGTTGGAAAAACTCGACTTGAGCTCGGCGAACATGTGGGTGGTCGAAGTGAAACCGGACTGGGAAATTACGGTGAAAGAGAGCTTGGCGCCCTGCTTGATTCCTTTGCCGCATTCGCCTTCGCCCTCCCCGGCTTTTTGGCAAGTAGTGACTCCGTCCTTAGTGACATTCCAGCCGTGGTCTTTGAGGAGTTTCTCGGCTTTCGCAGGGTTGTAGTCGTATGCGCAGCCTTTGGAGCTTCCGACGGTGCCCGGCTGTTGGGGTACCGGACCGCAGGTGGGAGATGCAGTCTGGTTCCAGATGACCTTGGAGATTCCCTCCTGATCGATGAGGTATTGCATTGCCTGGCGGATATACTTTTGAGCGAAAATCGGGCCGGACTTCGGGTTGTTGAAGTTAAGCGGCATGTAGGTTATCGACCAGCCATACCACGGTTTGACGGTGTAACCCTGTTTCTCGATGTATTTTTGCTGACTCATCGAGCTGGGTGGGATGAAGCCGTAGTCGATGCTCCCGGAACGCAGAATGTTGAACTCAGCGTCGTCGCTGGTGTACGGCTGCATGGTAAAGCTCGAGATATTCGCCTTGTCTTCACCGTCGTAGCCAGGACTGGCGACGAGCTTGGCCTCACCGTTTGGGGTGTACTTTCCGAGCTGGAAGGGTCCGAGAGTCGTCTTCCAGAGTTTGTTAGTGCCGTAGTTCTGTAAGTCTTCTGAGGCTGCACTTAGATATTTGAAGATTGCCTTGGCTCCGGCCGGGGTGCGGTCCTTTTCGCCGGGCTTGTCAGAGTCGCTGGTCTTAGACCAGGCGTGGGCTGGCATTGGCGCAAGTCGGTTCAGTTGGTTGTTGATGAACCACGCCGGGTTGTACTTCTCAGTCGTGGTGATGGTGAAGGTCTTATCGTCAATGATCTTGAAGGCTTTGACGTTGTCGGGGAACTGGCCTTTGCGGTAAGACGCCCATTTGTCGGTGTTATTGGTGACGATGTTCCACCAGAACTCCATGTCACGCGTAGTGAGCTCGACGCCATCGCTCCATGTGCGGTCCTTGAGGGTGATGGTGTAAGTGAGTGAGTCGTCGGACACGGTGGGAAGTTTGGCTACCGAGTGGCGTTCATCGATGTTGAACTCGTTCTTGGCGTCGAGTTTGTAGGAGAACAAGGCGGGGTAGACGAGCTGGGTGAGCATGGCGTTCTCACCCTGTGTCTTTCCAGGCGCGGACACCGGGAGGATCCAGTTAGGCGTGGCGGTGGCGAAGGATACGTTGTCGCCCTGTGTGCTGCCGCTTGCCTCAGATCGACCGGGGTTGCCATTGCCGTACGAGCACGAGGCAACCAACAGAGTTGCTGCCATCGCTGCGGTCATCACTAACAGTTTCTTTCGTGGTTTCTTCATGAGTTCCCTCAGCCTCCGTTGCCTGTTGGGACGAGCCTCTACTACCGCAAGATTAGCTCAAGTTGGCTACTTTGAGTGTTTTGGATGGAAAATAGTCTAACTTTTATTACTTTTGCTACACATGGTTGTAACAACGGGCATACTGTGGGCCGGGACGGCGGGCAGGCGTGATGACAGATTGAGGAAGCTGATGACAGATATTGAGCTCACCAACTTTGGCGCAACGGGTATGAACGAGCACGCACATGATCAGCTGGTCAGCGCCCCTGAGCAGCGAGTCGTTAAGGTTCTCCGAAAGACGCCGGGTCTCACTCGTGCCGAGATTGCCGAGAGCACTTCTATGCCGCGTTCCACGGTGAGCGCGGCGGTGCGGCACCTGCTTGAGTCGCGAGTCGTTGAAGAGTTTGAGTGCGCCGACTCTACCGGGGGTCGCCGTCCCACTAAGTTGCGCGTTGCACCAGCAGTTGGTAATGCCTTTGTTGCAGAACTTGGCCAGCATCATGCCCGGTTGGGGATAGCGTCTCGTGAGGGTGAGCTACTAGCTACCGACGACATCAAGATAGACATAGAGATCGGTCCGGAGAAGACGATCAAAGCCTTGGCAAAGGGGTGGCGAAGGCTTCGTGACGAAATCCCTGGAGCGTTGGTTTCAGCCGGTCTGGCGGTACCCGGCCCGGTCGACGGTAGTGGTCACGTCGTCGGGGCAGCACGGATGCCTGGATGGAGTGGAAAAGACATTGCCGGCATGCTGGCGCAGGAACTCGCGGTGCCATCAGTTATCGAGAATGACGCTCGCGCCGCGGCAATCGGGGAGTGGAACTGCCGCGGACGACACCTGGACTCCTGCATCTACGTCAAAGCTGGCACCGGCATAGGTGCTGGTTGGGTCAGCGGTGGTGTCGCCTACCGAGGCTCGCGCGGTCTTGCCGGCGACATCACCCATCTGCGGGTGCAAACCGATAACCCCCTACCGTGCACCTGTGGTAACTCTGGGTGTTTGGAGACGGTGGCATCGGGGGCTGCGATCTTGCGGCGGCTAGGCCACTTGGGTTCGTCCATTTCCACAACTTCGCAGTTGGTGACTGCCGAAAACAGCGGCGATCCCCAGGCGGTTTCCTTAGTGCGTGACGCCGGAATACGTCTTGGTGAGGTGCTTTCTAATCTTGTCAACTTCCTCAACCCAGTTCGCATCGTGTTGGGCGGTTCAATGTCGCAGATGAGTTCTTTGCTCGCAGGCGTACGCAGTGAACTGTACGAGCGCTGCTTGCCCATGTGCACTGAACATCTCGTTATCGAGACTTCGGCGTGCGGAGCTAATGCTCCGCTTATTGGCATGTCGATACTTGACTCTCATATGCCCATCTCACAGGAAGGCAATCACTGATGATACGTATAGCCATTTGTGGGCTTCATATCGAATCGAGTACTTTCACCCCCTACATGAGCACGGCCGCTGACTTCACGCAGCGTCGTGGCCAGACACTGCTGGAGCGATACCCGTGGATCACTGAGTCCCCGATCCCCGGCATAGACCACGTGCCCCGGGCCATTGCAGGTGAGGAGTGGGATGTGCCGGTAAAACGTCCGTGGAACCGTGGCGTTGAATGGGTGCCGATCCTGCACTGCTCAGCCCTGCCAGGAGGCCGCGTGGAGCGTTTGACCTATGAGAAGTGGCGCGTTGAAATCTGTGACGGGCTGGCGAAGGCTGGCCACTTGGACGGGATCTTCTTCGACATTCACGGAGCGATGAGCGTGCCAGGCTACGACGACGTTGAGGGAGATCTCATTAACGCCATCCGTGACGTGGTTGGCCCCGAGCCGATGGTGAGCGCCTCGATGGATCTGCACGGAAACGTCTCTGAAAAGCTCTTCGCGGGCTGCGATCTACTCACCTGCTATCGGATGGCACCGCACGAGGATGCGTGGGTGTCACGGGAGAGAGCAGCTCGGACATTGTGCGAGCGACTACGTTCCGGGAAGGGGAAACCGATTAAGGCGATGGTCACAGTGCCGATTCTGTTACCCGGCGAAAAGACATCCACCAGGCTCGAACCGGCGGCGTCACTCTACGGCATGGTGCCTGAGGTGGCGGCTCGTGACGGTGTTACCGATGTCGGGGTGTGGATTGGCTTTGCCTGGGCGGATCAGCCCCGCTGCACGGCAGCCGTCGTCGGGTTCGGTGACGACGAGAACAGCGTACGCGACGGGGTGCGTGAGATTGCACAATTCTTCTGGAAGGTGCGTCACGAATTTGCCTTCGTCGCTCCCACAGATGGGATTGAAGAAGCGGTAGATAAGGCGGTGGTGTCATCGCGGCGACCGTTCATTATCTCTGACTCGGGAGACAATCCGGGCGCTGGAGGTGCTGATGACGTGACGATTGCGCTATCTGTATTGCTGGCCCATCCCGAGATCACTGGCGGGGATCTCTCCGCGATCTATGCTTCCATCTATGACCCAGAGGCCGTGAAACTTGCTGACGAAGCGGGCGTCGGGGGCGTCATCGAGGCGGATTTAGGTGGACATGTCGATACTCGTATGCCCGGCCCTGTCCACCTAAGTGCCCAGGTGCGCTGCCTAGTTGATGATCCGGGCGGCCTGCGTACGGCAGTGCTAGGAGTCGGGGGGCTTAGCATTATCGTGACGACTCGGCGCAATCAGTACACGACCCTTGAACAGTTTGAACGGGTACAACTGGACCCTCGGACGACTGACATTGTCGTGGTGAAGATCGGATATCTAGAGCCGGATCTTTATAGCTTGGCCGCTGATTGGATCATGGCGCTCACCCCTGGCGGCGTAGACCAGGACCTTATGCGTTTGGGTTATAACCATCTGCGTCGTCCAATCTTTCCCTTTGACGAGGACATGCAGGATCCAGACTTCACTGGCATTACAGGGTGAGCGCTGTGGAGATTTCGCCAATCAGATCGAGGCGTGCAATCACGCCTCGATCTAGTCGGGTCTATTCAGCTGAGGATGGAGCCTGGCAGTTGTTGGATACTCCCTGGAGTACGAGTTTTTCGTTGGTCTGATTTTAGTTTGTGATTCGGATAAGGTCCGTGAAACTTTGCTGTGCTACCTATTCATGCTTGCTTTAGAGAGCCACTTCCTTGAACCAGCTGATTGACTTGTTGACGCGTCATATCTCTTCGGAGAGTCATTAGCTAGTGTTACTGCGAACTCTGCTGATGAGTGCTGTTGGGCTGAGATGATAACTCTGCGCACCATGTTCGTCCGGTACTTCACTAGTGGTATCTAAGCATGATGTCGCCGGCTATGAGGAAGAGCATTGCGATCGTCTTGGAGCCGGCATGCCGTGGGGTTTGGTGAGATGCTTTCTGTCGAGCATCAGCGAAGGACGGTCAAAGGTCGCAGGCGGTAAGAGGGGTCACTTGACCGCACCCGAAGTGATACCTGAAATAATGCTGCGCTGGAACACAATGAACAGCGCAACAATCGGCAAGCTCATAAGCAGTACGTAGGTGAAAATGAGATGCCAGTTATTGAGGTGTACCCCAGCGCTGGCGACTGTAAACAAATTCAGCGGCAAGGTGTCCATTCGACCGCCTACGATAAAGAAGGCATAGAAGACGTCGTTCCACACGTAAAGGCTGATGAGAATCGTGGCAGTTGCCAGCACTGGTCGCAGCAAGGGAAGGATGACCTTTACAAATACGCGCATAGGTCCAGCTCCATCGATTCGGGCTGCCTCCTCGAGGGATTCGGGTATCGTGCGGACGAATCCTGTGACGAAGAAAATCACCGTCGACAGATACATTCCGACATAGGCACAGATCATTCCAGTGGGGCGGCCAGCCAATCCCAACTGGCGCAGCAGCAATACCAAGGTGACGACTGCTGGAGGTAGGATAATGCCCGAAATTCCCAACGCGTAGATGACGGAGACGAGCTTGCCTTTGCGCCGAGCCAGCACCCACGATGCCATCGATCCGATGACTAAGACGACGACCACCGAGGGTATTAGCAGGAATAACGAGCCCAGATACGCCCAGCCGATCCTTGTCTGGTCGGTGACAGTGGAGATGTTGGTCAATAACTGCCAGTGGTGTGGCAATGACATGTCCGGGGTGAGTGCGTCGGCCTGGGACTTCCCCGCGGTGACGATGACCGTCCACAGTGGTATCCCGACGACGATCAAAGCTAGCAGTGCCGCGCCAATTGGTTGAATGATGCGTTTGGTCATGACATTTTCCCTTCACGGCGACGAAGCATCCCGATCACGGGGAATGCCAAGATCACAACGGCCACGAAAAGCACCAGGCTCATTGTCGTTGCCTGAGCGTAGAGGCCCTGGCCGAAAGTTCGGAAGATGAAGAGATTGAGTAGTTCGGTGGAGCCGCCGGGGCCTCCGCCTGTCGTCGCCTGAACAATGTCAAAGGAGTTCATCGACCCCAGTAAGGCGGTGGCGACGTTGAATGTCACCGCTGGGGCGACGAGAGGTAGGCGGATATGGTGGAATGCCGCCCACCGTGACGCTCCGTCGATGCGTGCCGCTTCGAGCACTTGGGCGTCGATCGTCTTAAGCCCGGCCAGGTACACGAGCATCGACATGCCCATCCACTTCCATGAGTGAATGACGATGCACACGAGCAGAGTCCACGTCGTCGAACCCAGCCAGGAGACTTTCACCGGAGACCCTATGAGCATTCCGAGCATTTGGTTGAGCCCGCCGTCGGGGCGCAGCAACGCTTGAAAAATGTAACCAGTCGCTAGTGCCGAGAGGATCACGGGGATAAAGAAAATTACCCGGACGATCTTGTTGACGAGGGTGTCGCGCTCCAACATCACGGCCAGCACCAGTCCGAACAGATTCTGCAAAACGGCCACGCCAGCTGCGTAAATAAGGGTGATGATCAGGGATTTCCGTAAGCTCCCTGATGCGATGAGATCGGAGAAATTGCTCCAGCCTACTGGGTTGATGGCCGTTTTGAAGCTCGACCAGTCTGTGAAAGCGTAGATGAAGTTGTAGATCGTTGGTGTGAGGAAGAACACCGCGAGCACGGCGAGCGCGGGTACGACGAATCCCCAAGGGTGCGACTGGTTTGCATTGCCGTGTCGCGGTGCGGCTTCCATCGAGGGCATACGGATCAGAATCCCTTCGCGCCGATCGCCTTGGCGAGCTGGGCGAACTGGGACTGAGTCTCTGAAGCCACTTGTGCCGGGGTTTTCGTGCCAGCGATCATGTCACCGAGGTTTTTTGCCAAGTCGGGATTAGCGATGGCAAGAGACTGCATCGAGCCGACTGAGTCTTTGAGGGTAGCGTTCGAGTCGATGAGGGCTTTGGGTACGGAATCGGGCGTTCGAACACCGTTAATGATGGAAACGGTGTTTTGTCTCTTGATGAAGGACGCGTAGCCGTCGGACAACCAGTAGGTGATGAACTGACGTGCCGCAGTCTCCTTCTTGGCATCGTTCGACTTGAAGGCAACCACTGCGTTGGTCTGGTCGGGGATTGACGTTGCCACAGTTCCCGATTTAGAGATGGGGAAGAACCCGATCTTCTTGTCGAGAGTGGCAGTGTCGGTTCGGGCGGCCATGTTGCCCAATAGGCTCGTTACTTGAATGGCCATCGCTGCTTTCCCGTCGAGCAGTGCCTTGGCTTGGTCGTTGAAAGTTCCGGTCTTTATGTCCGAATTGAACAGGCCGTCCTTGATCATGGTGTCGTAGGTGTTGATAGCACCTTGGATCTCAGTGCCGGTGAACTTATCCTCATTTCTGTTGACTTTGTCCCATAGACCGGCCTTGGCGGTGTCGGCCAGCTGTACCTGAACCGCCCACTGGCTGGCCCACCACTCTCCGCCCATCTCGTAGAACGGGGTCTGGCCAGCAGCCTTGAGTTTCTTGGCGATGGTGAGCATCTCGTCGAAATTTTTCGGCACCTGGACGCCGTTCTTGGTGAAAACTTCTTTGTTGTACCAGACGCCCATGACTGAGGGTGCTGAGACGAAGGCGGCGTAGCGGTGCCCGTTCAATGAGCTACCGGCAGCCAGGACGTTCTTGTCAGTTTTCGACTCCCACGGGGCGTCGTCGAGCACCTGCAGATGCTCTTTGGCCCCCAGGCTGGTCAGCATCGACGTCGTCGGTTGCCACATGGCCAGGTCAGGGACGTCACCGGTGGCGACTTTGGTCTGGACACTCTGCTCGTAGGGGTCGGGGAGAGTGACGATCTTGATTTTGGCTCCGGTAGCCTTACTGAAGTCCGCAACGACCTGCTTGGGGATCGATGCCGACGACTGGGCGGCCCACATCGTCAACTCCACATCGTGGAGATTGGTGGTTGCTGACGGCCATGACTCTGATCCTGAGGATTGCGGTGAGCCTGAGCCTGGATCGGAGCAGGCAGTGAGGCACAGCGTCGCGATGGCTCCTACTGCGACAGCCTTGAAGGGGCGATTCATTTCTTCTCCATTTCTGCGACGTCGGTGACGCAATCGTGAAGGTCCCGGACGCGGAAGACCCGGCCGGTTGGTTTGGGAGACGGGCAACTAAGTCGAGGAGAACCCGATGAGTCAGCAATATGAATTCCTGGGTCGGGGACTAGAGAGGCTGGTGGATAAAGAGGCACGAGGTGGGTCCCAGCCAGATCAGGTAAGTCGAGAATTGTCGATTCGGTGCCAGGACGATGCCAGACGATGATCACCCCGTCACGAGACGACTTTTTTCGACGCCCGGTGACGATCCATTCGTCATTCCAGCCGGCAAGGCCGTTCGGCCACCACGGTATCTGGCTGGTGAGATCTGACCGTAAGGCCTTAGCTACCTCCACGCCAGACTGCACGAGAGCCATCTGGTGAGCATTCATGCGATCGACATGACCGGACAGGTAAAAGGTGCCAGCTAAAGAGGTAGTGACAGTAAAGACGATTTGCTCGTCGTCCATGTCCGGCTGTGGATAAGCCCAGTTGGCGGCCTGTTCGGGCAAAATCGTCATTGGTGAATTGGCGGCGATGGGCGGGTAACGCACCGAATCTTGGAGGTCTGATGTCGACTGGATGGCTGCTCGGGCCAACAGGGCATAGTCGGTGGTCATCCCCCCAGATGCGCAGTTCTCGACGACGAGTCCAGGGTGACGACGAGAGAGGTCGGTAAGCCAGGAGGCCCAAGCGCGGCAATGCCCGAGCAAACCGTCACCAGGAGAATCTGCGTCCTCATCGGGGCCAGAACCGACAGAGAAATTGTCATCAATCTTGAGATAGCCGATGCCGTAACTGACCATCCTGTCGATGACGGAATCTAGGTGAGAGCGAGCTTGCGGATTGCGCATGTCCAGACGCACCCGATTCTGTTCGACGATCGGAACTCCTGCACGGCGCATGAAAGCCTCCGGTGGTAGATCATTGACGAGGGGACTGCGCAGACCGACAGCCAGCGGTTCAATCCACAGGCCAGGCGTCATGCCGTAGGAGAGAATGAGATCAAGGGTGCGGCGGAGCCCGCCAGGAAATCGGCGAGGCGAGGGCTCCCAACAACCGACGTCGTCCCACCAGTCTGTGTCGTCGGAGTGCCATCCGGCGTCGATACAGTACACCTCGGCTCCGGTGCGAGCCGCGGCTGGGATGAGCGCCGAGAGTCGTTCGGCTGTTGGATCGGCCATGAGGGTATTCATGTAGTCGTTGAAGACGATCGGAGCTGCTGTGCCACTGCTGCCCCTCAACACGCGGCGGTAGGTGCTTAGTTCGGCTGCCGCGCCCTGCCAGCCGTTATCAGATACCGCTAACGTCACCGTGGGGGTAGTGAAAGTCTCGCCTGGGTCGAGTTGGTGCATCCAGTGGTGCTGAAGGTCAGTCGGCCCGAAGAGGCAGAGGCCCAGGGTCGAAGAGCGCCGGGCTAATTCAACAGTCCAGCCACCGTTGTGCTCAATCTGCCAGCCTACGGTGCGTTCAGAGGCCGGGTCAGTAATAAAGCCGACCGGTTCCCAACGTCCCGATGACCAACCGGACTCAGAGGATAGGATGAAGCGGTCGCGTGGGGATTCTCCATGCAACTCGGTGCCGACGGCCACCAGAAGATCGGACAGGTGGTGATGGGCCCACCGTTGCTCGGCCATCCACGCGCTGGGTGCGATGAGCACATCCAGGTTATCGAGCTCGGCTCCAGACAGGAGGCTGGCGCACATCGCAGAGACGGCAGTGAGGTGGACCGGGAGCTTGCCGTCATTCTGTACGGTTGTTTGCCCGCGCAATGTCCCTGAGGTGGGGTGCCAAAGATCGACGGTGACGGTGAGTTCGGATCTTGGATCATGCTGGGTGATACGGGTGCCGGGCCACGGCGAAGTGAGCGGTTCGCGGTGAACAGGACGAAGACCGGCCCCCACAGCAGTCTGGGTGAGTCGATGGTCGACGAAGCATCGGCCATGTTCGAGGGTGAGGCATTCGACGAGGGGAAGCGCTGCCGTGCCGTCAAGAGCTCCGGCTGCCAAACCGATCGGTTGGTCGGGGGCCATCGCGAGCCGGTACGGCTGGATGACTTGGGTGACGTTGTGCATAGTGGTGAGCTCCTGGTCGGCCGGCATTGGCCGTTGTTCTTGATGCGGTTCACCCTAGGATCCAAAGAAGGGGCCGTCCACAGCGCATGAAAAAGCTGTTTTCACGCGCTCGTGGAGACGAGGGTCATTTGTCGTAGGCTGCATGGCATCCCTCAAGGGGTGACGATGTTGCATAGGAGCACACATGACACTGATCACACGTAGATCAGTCCTCGAAGCTGCCATTCTCACGGCGGTTGTTCCGGTGGTTGTCGGCCACGATCGAGCTGTCGCCACCGGAGCCGATATCGACCTCGGCGACTGGACCCTCCTGGGCGTTGGAGACGAGTTTTCCGATCCGGTCCGCAGTTCGGTTCAGTGGCATCGCGGCCTGTGGTACTCACACTCGGGAAGTGGCCTCTTTCGAGACGCGAACGTGTCCTTCTCTGACGGGCAGCTCCGTTTATCTGCCCGTGCCGAGCGGGTCGATGACTATTCCTACACTTTTGGTGCCGTCGAATCAGTCTTTGACTTGCCGGGCTTGTGCACCTATGTCGAGGTGCGCGCCAAGGTGCTGCCCTCGACCGCCCGGGTACTGTCGGCCATCTGGATGCAGTCATCTGCCCTTGACGGTGGCCCCCTTTTGCTGACCGGCGCCGAGCCAAACCCAGAGCTTGACGTCGAGGAAACTTTTGACTACATGAAGATGAACATTGCGACGCATGTGTGGCCTGATAACACGGAAACCACGCACCGGCGTTTCGGCGGCCACGCCTACCCGGTTGACGTCGACATTTCGCGGGATTACCACACGTACGGTGTCGAACGTCGCGACGGTCGGCTCCGATTCTATTTTGACCGTCACCTGGCGTGGGAAACGAAACCTAGTGACGCTTCTCTGTGGCGGATGTCGCGGCACATGGTCCTCAGTCTCGAAGGGCATTTAGGGGCCCCAGTCGTCAGTCAGCTCCCGGCTAGTTTTGACATTGATTACGTGCGCGCCTGGTACGCCCCGAACCCGACACTAGAGGCTGGCGACTATCGGCTGGCTAGTTTGGACGGGCGATTCTTGGGACTTGACGGCAGCGTCCTTACCTTGCAGACGAAGCCTCAGACTTGGCGTGTTGTCCAGCACGACGACTGCACTTACAGCCTTTCGACTCCTGGCGGTGCTGTCCTCGGTGTCGACGCCGAGGACGGTAAACATGAGGTCGTCGTCGGATCCGGACGTCGGACGACGTCGGATGCCGGGGGTAGTCTCAATCGCTGGCACATGCTTGCAGATGGGGCCGGGCGTACCCTGCACTCAAAGTTCACAGGCTTGCCGATCGTCGTAGCTGATAACAGGGTGATCGAAGGTTCGGATTCGGCCATGGCAGCGGTCTGGACGCTCACCGCTGCGGTTCCCTCGCCCCTTCCCAACCGATCGGCAATATCGATTCCCGTTCCGTCTGCGCCGGCTTGTTCCACCTCAGCAGCCCCCAGATGCGTCCCCGTCGCGCCCTGGTCTCCTGCGGATGCGCCTGCCGAGGGCCGGAGTGTGAACCCGGTATTGTCCAGTACATGGAACGTGACCCGGCCATGGTGAGGCGGCCCTGGTGGCCCCCGCGATTAGCTGACGTCGCCGAGCGTTCCGGCGTCTCCTTAGCAACGGCGTCGCGTGCCTTGGCGCGTCAAAGTGGTGCTGAGGGCACCCTTCCGCGCGCCACTGAGGAGATTCTCACTGCGGCCACCGAGCTGGGGTATCGGCGTGCTGATCCCGACGTCGCCCGGTTGCACGTTCTCGTTTCCGACATCGGCCGCACCGGTTACTGGGCGACGCTCTCGGGTGTGCTAAGCGCGGCCCTGGACCTCGGCGTTGAGACCTCTTTACATGTGCTGGCTGGGTCGCCGATGCAATGCCGTTCCACCGTGCGATGCGCCTTAGACGCTCGAGCCGATGGGGTTGTCGTCCTCGAGTTTGATTCCCCCAGCGTGGCTCTCCTGCCTGGGTTGCCCGTCGATCTTCCGGTTGCTATTGCCGGGGGAAGACCCGAAAAGGGCGAACCCTGGTCTCGTGCGTGGACCGATGATCATGCAGGTGCAGTAATAGCCACAGAATACTTGGCGGGTTTGGGTCACCGTCGCATTGCCTATGTCGGAGTTCCGCCTGCTGGACACCCTGATCCGCGATGTGCGGGGTGGCGCGAAGTCCTGTCTGCTCGAGGCCTCCCATCGCTCGAACCGTTGGCAACTGGGTGGTCAGTTGAGACGGGTATGCACGTTGCACGGGCGGTACGAGCGCACAGGGTGACGGCAGTCTTGTGTGGAAACGACGACTTGGCGATCGGCCTCTTGACAGGGCTTGACAGGCTGGGATTGAGGGTTCCCGAGGACGTCTCTGTCGTCGGCATGGATGATCATCCACACTCGGTGGCCACTCGGCCAGCGCTTACGACGGTGCGGCTTGATTTTGCGGCCGTGGGAGAAGCTGCGGCCCGCCTTGCCCTTGGAACGGATCCCAGCGGAATAGTCGAGATCCCTACGGCCCTGATCGTCCGGGCTTCAGCGTGCCCTCCGGTGGATGACCCCGCCGACCCTTAACGTCGGCATGGTAGGACCATGACTATGGACCCACTGACCGCCCTGGAAACCTCCACCCGCATCGCCGCTGGCGACGTCGGGGTCCTTGAGGTTATTGATACCGCCCTCGAAGCGGCACATGCCGACGAGTGTCACGCGTGGACGTGGATCGATGACACCGGGGCTCGGAACACCGCCCGCGAACTCCAGCATCAGCTCGATGTAGGACAGGTCCGTCCGGGCCCCTTGTTCGGCGTTCCTTGCCCGATTAAGGATCTCAACGCCTTGAGCGGAGCGCCTCGTGCCGTCGGTAGTCAGGCCGTCGGCGGGACGCTGGCAGACTACGACGATGGCATCGTCGCTCGACTCAAATCGGCTGGTGCTATCCCGATCGGGACGACGGCCGCACCCGAATTCGGGCTCCCCTGCTATACCGAGCCGGACGGGCGGGCGGCTACCGTCACCCCGTGGGACCACACCCGGATGGCGGGAGGGTCATCCGGTGGTGCAGCGGCCGCCGTCGGGGCCGGGGAAGTGCCGATCGCCCAGGGATCCGATGGCGGAGGATCAATACGCATTCCGGCGTCATGCTGCGGGGTCGTCGGCCTTAAGCCCAGTAGGGGCCGGGTCTCGTCAGGGCCTTACGGGATTGACGGCCCGGGGCTGGTGAGCAGCGGGGTGCTGACCCGCACAGTGCGCGACACCGCAGCTGCCCTCGACGTACTATCCGGGCCGTGGCCGGGCGACCCTTACTACGCCCCGTCGTCGACAGGGACCTTTCTGTCGGTCTGTGACCGTGACCTGAGACCGCTACACATCGGAATACTGCGCGATCCGGTCATCGCCGATACCCAGGTACATCCGGATGCCCTGACGGCGCTCGACCGGACGGCAGCCACCTTGGAGTCGATGGGCCACATCGTCGAGCAGACGAGTGCCCCCTTTGGCCCTCCCGAGTGGGAATCTTTCCGATGCGTGTGGGAAGTCGGGGCCGCCGCGATTCCGGTTCCGCCCGACCGTGAAGAATTCTGCACACCCATGTCCAGGTGGCTGCGCGACCAGGGCCGACGTCGCAGCGGAGTCGAGCTAGCCGACGCCTTGGCCGGTATCCAGATGGTGACCCGCCGAGTCGGGCAGCATTGGCACAGCTTCGACGTCATCGTCAGCCCGACCCTAGCCCAGCCTCCCTTGCCGATAGGAGCGCTGCGGAATGATGACGATCCGGCGGCTGATTTCGACGCGCAATGCCGTTTCACACCGTGGACCAGCCTATGGAACATTACCGGGCGCCCAGCAATGAGCCTGCCATTGCACACAACGATTATTGACGGCGTAGAACTGCCCATCGGCATCATGCTTGGCGGTCGGCTGTACGGCGAGGCCACTCTGCTGGCACTCGGTTGTGCCCTCGAAAGCGCTCGGGGGCATGAGCGCAGTTTCCGATAACCAAAAATCCCGACTCGCCTACGGTGGCAGCACTGACGTGCCTGTCTCCGGGGCGGGGCGGGATTTTTTGCATGCCTACCGGCGCGCAGTCATGGCTGTGACTACATGGCGTGACGAAAATCGTCACCTCGCGCGGTTACCGCACATAATGATCGCTCCAGAACCGAAACGGCCCTGGAGCGATCATGCAGGATGGTGATAGCTCAGGAGAGCTTCATGGTGCCGGTCTCCAAGAACCGGGTGTGCCACGAATATGCCTCATTCAGCAAATGCGGGGTGTGCTTGAACTTGCAATCACGCAGCGCACGCTCGTAGTAGTCGAGCAGCATCGGCCGGAAATCCGGGTGGGCGCAGTTCTCAATGATCTTCGGCGCGCGCTGGCGGGGGGCCAGGCCGCGCAGATCAGCGATGCCCTGTTCGGTAATGATAACCATGCCGTCGTGCTCAGTGTGGTCGACGTGGGAAACCATCGGGACGATCGCTGAAATGGCACCGCCCTTGGCCGTCGACGGGGACACGAAGGCCGAGATGTAGGCATTGCGGGTGAAGTCGCCAGATCCGCCGATGCCATTCATCATCCGCGAGCCCATGACGTGGGTCGAGTTGACGTTGCCATAAATGTCGGCCTCGATCATGCCGTTGGCACCGATGACACCGAGGCGGCGAATGACCTCGGGGTGGTTCGAGATCTCCTGCGGGCGCAAGATGATGTGGTCGCGGTAGAAGGCCGCGTTCTCGTTCATCTTGTGGGCGTAATCAGGCGACAGCGAGAAGGCTGTGGCGGACGCGACGTCGAGCTTGCCGGCGTCAATGAGGTCGATCATGCCATCCTGAATAACCTCGGTGTATGAGGTCAGGTGCTCCAGATCGGAATGCAGCAGGCCGTCAAGAACGGCATTCGGGATGTTGCCGACACCCGACTGTAGGGGCAAAAGGTTCTTGGGTATACGGCCCTGCTTGACCTCGTTGTCGTAGAAGTCGAGTAGGAATCCGGCAATCTTGCGGGAGTCGTCGTCGATCGGCTTGAACGGGGTGTTGCGGTCAGGGCCATCGGTCTCGATGATGGCCACAACCTTGTTCTGGGGGATGTGGAGGAACTTGTCACCAATCCGGTCACCGGGGTGGGTGATCGGGATGGGCACGCGGTTCGGGGGCAGTGCGAAACCACCGTAGATGTCGTGCATTCCTTCGAGGTCCTCGGACTGCCACGAGTTGACCTCGATGATGATCTTGTCAGCGACCTCGCAGTAAACCGCGTTGTTGCCAACCGATGATGTGAGGACGACGTCCCCGTCTTCGGTGATCCGGGTGGCCTCGATGACCGCGAAGTCGACGTTGCCAAAGAATCCCTGACGCACCATCATGCCCGACTCCGACAGATGAATGTCGGTGTAGAAGGAGGTGCCGTCGTTGATCTTGTTTCGCATCTGCGGATCGGACTGGTACGGCATGCGCCAGCCGATGCCGTCAACGGCGGCAAGGGCGCCGTCGAGTTCAGGAGCGGTCGAGGCTCCAGTGAAAACGTTGACGGTGAACTTCTCTCCACGGTCGTGAGATTCCTGGATGCGCTTGGCCAGTGCACCCGGAAGCGCCTTCGGGTAGCCCGACCCAGTGAATCCACCGAATCCGATCTGGTCACCGTCATGGATGAGGGCAGCTGCGTCGTCTGCACTCATCACTTTCTGACGCAGGGCTGCGTTGGCAATCCGCTCTGACATCTGTCCTCCTGCCGCCGTGCGGCTGGTTGTCGGTGACGGCACACAGCGCTACCCGTGAGCCGTCGAAGAAACACTGTCTCGTTCCCGTCGAAGGCGGTCCGAAACCGTAACATTACTTTATATGGCGACTTGCCAGACGGGGTGGGCCACCCCTGCTATTTGGGATCAAGAGAGCACTGTTGCTCGTCATCAAGGTGCGTGCACGACTCGACGTTCGTCGGGCGCTTCCTTACTGTTGCCGGGCCATGACCATGATCACAATGTCTCGACGCTGATCTGTGTGGACAACGTGAGGCTGCTTCCTGGCAGGAGGCTCACCGCATTCTCCTTGCACATCCCGGTCTCAACGCATACAAAATCGCGCCATGCGCTGGCCGTTGGGTTATCGCTGTGTGCCGACGAGGAGCGTGGGTTCCACACTACGGCGCTGGGACACCGCGTGGTCTCCAGATGGATTCGGCGGTCCCACACCGGATCGACGAGGTCTATGGCTGTGCCCACTCCTTGGATGACGGTGTCGGTGTCGGGGGCGATGGCCAGTTCGTCGCAGTCGAAAGATCCCCGCTCACCGGTTGCGAAATTGTGCCACTCGGTGCCTTGAATTCCCCTGACTCGCGCCTGCGTAGCGTCTGCGACGCGAAAATAGCTATGCCACATTCCCTCGACGGTGCGCGGTGTGTGATCATGGTTGGTGAGGGTGAGCGTCATCTCTAAGGCTGCGTCGGTCATGACGACGTCGTGACGAATCCCGATCGACGCTGTCTCAGCAACTCCGGTGACGCGGAACGGCTCCGTGACTGTCACCTCGAAGGTGGCCCGGCGGGCCAAGCCATGCTGAGGGTCTTGATCATTGTTGGGCCCGTGACCAAACCACGGGGCACACAGCGGGATCCCTCCTCGGATCACGGCTTCGGATTCATCGGCGTGCTCGGGGTCGAACCAGATCACGGGCGTGTCTGCAGGTTGCCAGGAGAGGACCTGACAACCATGTTCTGCCACCTGCCAAGCGCCATCACGCGCTGTATGAATGATTCCGGTGCTCATATGTCCATGATCATGGTTAGTGAGTCCATACGGCGCGGACTGCGTCTATCCGCTCACACCTGATGGTGTTTCGTGCAGCCTCGACGGCTACCGGTTTCGCGCAGAATGCGATTGGTAACCCAGCGATCGCGAACATGTCAAGGTCATTAGCGCCGTCACCGACGGCGATCGTTCGCTCAAGATCGGTTCCGCGCTCTGAGACCCAGCGGCGCAGCCAGGTTGCCTTCGCGGCCCGGTCGATAACGTTACCCGCTACTCGCCCGGTGAGGTGATCGTCAACGACCTCAAGTTCATTGGAGGCCGCGAAATCAGCCCCGATGTGGTCGAGCAACGGGTTAACGAAGGCTGTGAACCCGCCAGACACCAATCCGACGGCGGCTCCAACCTCATGCGCGGCGGCTACAAGCTCAGCCGCTCCCGGTGTGACGATGGTGGCCTTGCGCGCCTCCTCTAGCGCCCCGATATGCAGCCCTTCCAGACACCTCACCCGGGCGTGCAGCGATTCCGTGAAATCCAGTTCGCCAGCCATGGCGCGGGCGGTGATCTCGTGCACTTCGTTGGCCTTCCCGGCACATTCGGCGAGCAGGTCAATGGCCTCAGTGCGCGTGATGGTGGAGTCAACGTCACAGACGATGAGACTAGGTGGCTCGGTGGCCAGTGCACCGTGGGGATGCAGCACGCCGACCCCGTTCGCGGCGGCTATGTCACGCACCTGCGTCATATTGCCCTCAAAAGACATGGCGTATTCGAAAATGTGGGCAGCCCATTCACCAGTGTGCATGCCGCGCATACAGGCGGCATCGGGCCACAGCAGGCTGCCGGGGGCGCGGAGGCTGGAGCGATCGTCGCTGACGAGGATGACGCGAGAGTTCATGAGACCACGGTAGGTGTGTTTGACCGGTTTCGGTGGAAGTCCCGGTCCTCGGCCCGGTGCGAATCGTAAAAGGCGAGTTGTGACAGTCGTCGTGTCTGTGGCTCATCGACGCACTGCCCTTACGACGGTATAGCGACGATTCCGCCCAACGCGGCTAATTGGCCCCACAGTGCGCTGTATGTGCGACGCCCATGGTAAGTGGTTGTTATATACGCACCACAGTGTTCCCGCGGGGCGCAACACTCGCGCTGTGTCGGCCAGCATGGCCAGCGTGGGTGCGTGATCTTGAGCGGTGCCTCTGTGAAAGGGAGGGTTGGTGACGACGACGTCGACGCTCTCATCGGGGATGTCGGCTAGTCCGTCACACCAATGAGTGACGACGTTGAGCCGGTTTGCCTGTGCGGTGAGGGCAGTGGAATCGACGGCCTGCCACGACACGTCGGTGGCGTGGATCGTGGCGTGGGGGAGCCGTCGCGCTAGATGAGCAGCAATAACACCATTCCCGGAGCCTAAATCGACGGCCTGCGAGCCGACGTCGGCTGCGATGGCGTCGAGGTGATCGAGCAGCAGAGACGTTCCGGCGTCGAGCCCGGCAGTATGGAAGACCCCGCCGTGGGCCCGGATTATCAGTCCGTTGACAGTGCTGGTGCGCGGCCATTGCCCGCTAATGGCCGGACGTTCCCGAGGTGACGAGATGTGTAATACGCGCGCTTTGCGCACCCCGAGACTGGCGTGGACGTCGTCAAACCACCGGCCTGCGACGTCATTCATGGACCGGGTCATGTGCTTGATACGCCCACCAGCGACGATGTGGGTCTCGGGTCCGAGGACGCGCCACAGGTTCCCTAGCAATTCATCCAGCTCGTCAAGGCTTGTCGGCAGTCCCATCCACACGACGGGACCACCGGCAGCTTCGTTTGCGGTCAGGGGGTTGAGGCGGATGTTTTCAGGAATATCGGCAAGATCACGGCAATCATCGACCCACGCCCTGCACCTTGTCCCAGCCACTGGCACCAGGGACGGACGTCCCAACACCCACACCGAGTCAGTGTGCGGCGATTCAGCGGTGATGAGCTCGTCTACAGCGTTCTGGGGGGCAGCGTCCATGGCGGCAGTCTCGCAGATGGGGGTTGACGATGCTGGGTGGTCAACAACGTCGTCGGTGCGAAAAATGTCGGTTATGGCGCTCCCAGTGCAGTTTTAGGGCACATGTGGGCAGGTGTGGGTAGAAATAGCACGGCTACAGCAGCCGGCGGTGCGGTGACCCGACGCGGTGGTCGTCATGCTCTCACTGCCGCCAACGGGTGACTCAACGCGGCGGGTGACGCCCGAATAGGGTGGGGAAAGGTGTCTAGCGCAGCGGCAGCTCTAGGATGGCGACATGGCAGAGTCGCCCCTGGAAATTCACGTCATCGCCGATTCGACGGGTGAGACCGCCGTTCGTCTGGCTCGGGCTGCCCGTAGCCAGTTCGAGGGGGTCCATTGGCATATCGTGCGCCATCCGATGATTGGCACTGTTCCGGATATGGTTTCAGCTCTTGAGGCTATTTCTGAGGCTCACGAGGCAGGGCAATGGGTATGTGTCGTGCATACCTTGGTACTACCTGATATGCGCCGAATGGTCTCTGATGCCTGCGAGGAGATGGGGATTCGTGAGGTCAACCTCATGGGCCCGATGCTTGACGCAATGGAGGAGGCGTCGGGCTTAGATGCTGACGCGGTTCCGCGTCGCCCAGTGGGGGTTGAAGCCGACTATTTCACCCGGATCTCGGCGATGGAATTCGCAGTCCGCAATGACGATGGTGCTATTCCGGATCGTTTGACAGAAGCAGATATTTGCCTGGTGGGTGTGAGTCGTTCTGGGAAAACCCCACTGTCGATCTACCTAGGATATTTGGGCTACAAGACGGTCAACGTTCCACTGGTTCCCGGTATTGCGCCGCCAGCCGAGCTTGCTGCGGTGGATCGGTGGCGAATCGTCGGCTTGACGATCGACGCGCAGCGACTGCTGGAGATTCGTGGACGTCGTGTGCGCGGACTGGGCGGTTTCGGTAATGAGGACGGGTACGCTGACCTGGCTGCAATTTATGACGAGCTAGACGAGGTCGGCAAAATTCAGCGCCGGCTGGGCTGCCCCATCATTGATACGACCGGTTTGGCGTTGGAGGAATCGGCGACGAAGGTTATTGACGTGGTCGATCAGCGAGCTAAGACGGCTGGAACTAGGCTGCGCAGGCCGGCCGGTTCATATCGCATGCGCCCGTGATGACAGCTGGATCCGGTGAGGCCGCGGTAGCGGTGTGGCACGCGACGATATTCCCGCAAGTGTCCAAAAATGTCGCCATAGGGCGAACGATTGGTGCAATGCGACGACGGTTTAGTGTTACTCGTCACTCTTAGCCGTTCTCCTCATGAAAATGCGCCGCGAGCGTGAAAGAATGGCCACGCCGACCCAGTTAGGGGCCGGGCCTTGGGCTCGCGGCGTAGTCGCACGGGTCCGAACGCCGTGATTTGATGAACAGGCTGACACAGATCGAAGGAGATCAGTCATGACTGACCGTTACGTGTACGACTTGTCCGAGGGCAGTGCGGAAATGAAGCCGCTGCTCGGCGGCAAAGGCGCAGGAGTTGCCGAGATGAAGCGTCTCGGCGTCCCGGTGCCCGACGGGTTTACCGTCACCACCGAAGCCTGCGTGGACACTATGACGAGGAAGGGTGAGTGGCCCGAAGGTCTGGAGTCCCAGGTGTGGGAGGGCCTTAAGCGACTCGAAGAGCGCACCGGACGCGCCCTCGGCGACAGCACAAAACCGCTGTTGGTCTCTGTGCGGTCGGGCGCAGTGATCTCGATGCCCGGCATGATGGACACCATTTTGAACCTTGGCATCTCTGATGACACTGTTGAGGCCATCGCCAAGGAAGCTGACAATGAGCGGTTTGCGTGGGACTGCTACCGCCGTTTCATCCAGATGTACGGTGAGGTCGTCGAAGGGATCGACGCTCACGTCTATGAGGATGCTCTGACTGCTCTCAAGGAGCAAAAAGGTGTCGAGTCCGACACCGATCTGAGTGCCGACGACCTCAAGGGTCTGGTTGATACCTTCAAGAGGCTCTCGAACGAGCAGCTTGGCGGCAACTGGACGACCGATCCGCGTGAGCAGTTGATGCGTGCCGTCGACGCCGTCTTCCGTTCCTGGCTTAACCCGCGTGCCTTCGTCTACCGCAAGGCCAACAAGATTCCCGATGACTTGGGCACCGCCGTCAACGTGATGCAGATGGTGTTTGGTAACCGTGGTGACACCTCCGCGACTGGCGTTTGTTTCACCCGTAACCCCGCCACCGGAGCCAAGGAGCTCTACGGTGAGTTCCTCGTCAATGCTCAGGGTGAGGACGTCGTCGCTGGTATTCGTACCCCGCGCTCCCTTGCCGAGATGGAAGAAGTGCTGCCAGAGGCCTACCACGACCTCATCAACACCATGAAGAAGATGGAGTCGCATTACCGCGACATGCAGGACATGGAGTTCACTGTCGAAAACGGCAAGCTCTACCTGTTGCAGACCCGAAACGGTAAACGTACTGCGGCTGCGGCCCTCAAAGTAGCTCGTGATCTCGTTGATGAGGGTGTTATCACCAAGGAAGAGGCCCTCATGCGGATCGAGCCTGCTCAGCTCGATCAGCTATTGCATGAGGCTATTGACCCCGACCACACTGAAGAGCCCGTCGCTGAAGGTCTTCCGGCCTCTCCGGGTGCTGCCGTCGGTGAGGCTGTCTTTGACGCCGACGTCGCCGCCGAGCGTGGCGCTAAGGGTGAAAAGGTCGTTCTCATCCGGTTCGAGACCACTCCTGACGACATTCACGGCGTCATCGTTAGCCAGGGCGTCCTGACCGCCCACGGTGGTATGACATCTCACGCCGCCGTCGTCGCTCGTGGTATGGGCAAGCCGTGTGTTGCCGGTGCCCGCGGCATCAAGATTGACGCCAAGGCGGCCACCCTGACCATCGGCGACATTGTCATTCACGAGGGGGACATGATCACCCTCGACGGATCCACCGGCGAGGTCTTTGCTAGCGGCCTTAAGCTCATCCCGCCGCAGATCAATGAGGACTTCCAGGAGGTGCTCTCGTGGGCTGACGAGGTTCGTCGTCTGGGTGTTGAGGCCAATGCTGACAACGCTACCGACGCTGCCAAGGCTCGTGAATTGGGTGCCGAGGGCATTGGTCTGTGCCGCACCGAGCACATGTTCTTCGGAGCTGATCGTCTACCGGCGATGCACGAGATGATTACCGCCGAAACTCCGGAGGAGCGTCAGGCTGCCGTCGACAAGATCCTGCCCATGCAGCAGGATGACTTTGAGGGCATTTTTACCGCGATGAAGGGCCTGCCTGTTACGGTCCGTCTGCTTGACCCGCCGCTCCACGAGTTCCTGCCGAACCTCGTCGAGCAGTCTCTGAAGGTCCAGAAGATGGAGGATCAGGGTGCTGACGCCGGTGAGCTTGACAAGGAGCGTCGTCTGCTAGCCCAGGTCAAGAAGCTGCACGAGCAGAACCCGATGCTCGGTACTCGCGGTTGCCGTCTCGGCATGCTCTACCCGGAGATCCCCGATATGCAGGCTCGCGCGATCATTCGCGCCGTCCTGTCAGTGCTCAAGAAAGAGGGAGAGACTGTTCAGATCCACATCATGATCCCTCTGGTCTTCACCCCTGTCGAGCTGGAGACTCATCGTCGGATCGTCCAGCAGGCCATCGACGAGGAATTCGAGGCTGCCGGTACCAAGGTCGACGTCAAGATCGGCACCATGATTGAGTTGCCACGCGCCGCCCTCATCGCCGACAAGATCGCCGAGGTTGCCGACTTCTTCAGCTTCGGCACCAACGACCTGACTCAGACCACCCTGGGTATCAGCCGTGACGACGCCGAGAATGGCTTCCTTACCGAGTACTTGCGCACCAAGGTCCTTAAGAATAATCCGTTCGCGTCGATCGACCAGGAAGGCGTTGGCCAGCTCGTCGCCGGGGCGGTTGAGAAGGGCCGCAAGACTAACCCAGAGCTGTCCCTGGGCGTCTGTGGTGAACACGGTGGCGATCCGGACTCGATTCACTTCTTCAACAAGACCGGGCTCGACTATGTGTCTTGCTCCCCGTTCCGCGTACCGATTGCTCGGTTCGCTGCGGCTCAGGCTGTGATCTCCCAGCAGGAAAAGTGATCTGAGTCAGATCGCGTCTGACGCGACGTTGCGGCCTCTTCACTGCGATGGAGAGGCCGCATTGCGTCGATGGCGTATCGCTAATTCGTGTCCGATTGGGGGTTCGGTCGACGTGGGGCCCATGATCGCGGAATAATGGCCCCAATCGTGCCCCGACTTCTGGAGGATCAATGTCCCAGACTTTCGGTGCCTGGCGTGCCACCTACACCCCTGGCTCCTGGGTGGTATTGGCCGGGCCGAGTAGCCTCGTCGTCATGCAACCGGCCGCGCCACGCCACTCCGGACTGGTGTCGTCTATCTGGCGGCAGGTAGCCGAGGCTGAGGATCCCGAGTCGCTTGTTGAAACCCTCGCGGCGATCGGACTAGCAAAGATGCCAAGTCTGGGACTGTTCTTCTGGGTGGACGGACAGATGTACTCCATGGCGCGTGGCCAGGTCGTCGTCAAGGATGCATCTACCGGCGAGGTCGTCAACTGTGACGACGGCTTGCTGACCTGGAGCGAGAAGAAGCTCAATCCGGCAACTGTCGTCGTCGAGATGGAGCAGGCCGAGCAGAGGTTGTCGATGCCGCTGTTGCTGGGGGTTGCTCAGGCGAGCAAGCTCATCATTGATGCCACCGGAAACGTTGAGCCTTTCGTCGTGCCAGAAGCCGACGAGATCCATCGCCCACACCTGGGCAGCGACGATGCGGCTAAGCCGTGGACTTTGGCGGGTCATGACGCTGACGACGTCGCTGAGGCTGGCGGGGAGGCCGAATCAGGCGAGATTTCCGACGATGAGGACCACAGTCTCGGGTTCGTGGAGGTTCCGGCACCGGGCGAGGTCACCGAGTCGTCCACCGAGCCCACCACTGACGGCGGCTGGGAGTCTGACGGCGGTGATGGGGTTGGCGCAGACGAGCCCGTCAGTCCCGTGCCGGCGCGTGCTGCCGAACCGGAATCCGTGGAGACCGCTGCTGCCGGGGATGATATAGCCCCGGTTCGTGCGCAAGATGAGGTCGGCGTCGACGAGTCCCGCAACGAATCAGCGCGCGGTGACGGTGATATTCATACTGGTGTTGAGCCCGTGGGAGTGCAGCCGGAATCCGCGGACGTCGTTGCAGCCCTCGCGCCTGGTACCGCCGCTGGCCAGCCCGATATGCCCCGCCAATTCGAGCAGTCCGATTCCCGCCTCCGTGATTGGCGCGTCTCGTCGGGTTCAGCGATCAGCCAGCTGTCGACGCGGTCGGATGCCGCCGTCGCTACCCTGGTCTCTAGCACTGGCGAGGTGACGCACCTTCAGCGTCCTGTTCTCATTGGGCGCGCTCCGCGAGGCGAGAATGGCGAGGACACCATGCGGGTGCCATCTCCGGGGCAAGACATCAGCCGTACTCATGTCATGATCGCTCCTGGACAGTGGGGTATCGAGGTCACGGACATGCATTCGACAAACGGCACAGTCGTTCATCGCGGCGGTCAAGAGCCGCTGCGGTTGGAGAGCGGACAGACTATCGACCTGTCGATTGGTGATTCCGTTGATCTTGGTGACGGTGTTGTTATCACCATTGAGGCTTATCAGGGGTGATGGTGCATTCGGGACGAGAGTACTTAGAAACGTCTCTGCCCTGGTCTCAGGAGGAGCTTTCACCAACAAGCTGTGATGCCAGCTGGTTCGCCCTTTACGGGGTTAGTCTCCTAGTGTGATCCTTAGGGTTCACCGGGGACCAGGAAGGACATCCGATGGGACACATTCTCGTTTTGTCGGGAGCTGGGCGTTACGCAGACGGCATCCACGATTTCGACGCGACCTCCGAGGCTGTTTCTCAGATCTTGACCGAGCGGGGACACCAGGTGGAAGTAAGACGTTCGGAGCCAGAAGCTTTAGACCACCTCGCTGACGCGGATCTGCTCATCGTCAATACCGGTGGTGGTGATCCGGAAGAGGAGTGGGACTACATTCCACAATGGTCTCGTGCTCACAACAAGATCTTGGAGCACCATGAGGCTGGTAAGCCGATTCTCGGGCTACATACCGCGTGTAACACCTTCTGTGACTGGGACTTGTGGCCGTCTATTCTGGGCGGTAAATGGGTACTGGGAGTGAGCGGACATCCAGAAAGGTCCTACGCCGTTTTTGAACCTATGCCGGAGGCAGCGGATCACCCCATTCTGCGTGGTGTCGAGCAGGTCATGGTCTATGATGAGCGCTACTGCGACTTGGAAATCAGCCCACTTGCGACGCCGCTGCTGTTCCACGAGACCGGCGAAGAATTTCACACCATGTGCTGGGTGATGGGCAACAGTGTTGTCTATGACGGTCTGGGGCATTCGTCGCGGTCGTATTATTCGGCGTCGCGACGCCAACTGTTGTGCAACGAGGTCTCGTGGCTGCTCAACTGGAAGCGTCGCGAGGCGTCTAGTGCGGCTCGGGTCAACCCGGAATCACAGCAGGCCTGAGGCCGACGTCAGGCCTGAGGCGCTCCGGCAAGGATCGTGGCGGTCGAGGACACTCCCAGCCGTGTCGCCCCAGCATCGACCATCGCACATGCCGTCTGGTAGTCGCGGATGCCCCCTGACGCTTTGATCCCCAAGCGCCCACCAACCGTGTTTGCCATGATGGTGACGGCCTCGACACTTGCCCCGCCTTTCGGATGGAACCCCGTCGAGGTTTTGACGAAGTCAGCTCCAGCGCCCTCAGCGGCCTTGCACGCCCGTACGATTTCGTCGTTGGTCAATACTGCCGACTCGATGATGACCTTGAGGATCTTTGGATCGGGAACAGCCTGCTTGACGGCAGCGATGTCAGCGGTGACGTCGCCCCAGCGGCCCTCCTTCACGAGCCCGAGGTTAATCACCATGTCGACTTCGTCAGCCCCAGCGGCGATAGCTTCGCGAGCCTCAGTAGCTTTGACGGTGCTGGTGTGCTGTCCTGACGGGAACCCGCACACGACCGCCAGGTGGACGTTGCCCATGTCGAGGTCTAACGGCAGCATCACTGGCGACACACACACCGACCACGTACCGTACTGTTGAGCTTCGGCAATGAGCGTGGCAACGTCGTCGTGGGTCGCCTCGGGCCTCAGCAGGGTGTGATCGATCATGGCAGCCAGCTCAGTGGCAGATAGCGGGGCACGGGACATGCCAAACTCCTAATCCTGATTGAGTGCATCCACCTTACCGGTGATGCCTTGGCCTTAACGTGCCAACGGCAGGGTTAACGTGACGGTTGTTCCGGCCATGGATGAGTCAACTCTTGCGGTGCCGTGATGGGCAGCCATGACGGCCGCGACAATGGACATTCCCAATCCCGTTGAGCCTTCTTTCGAGCTGGTTCGGGCCGTGTCTGCCCGTGAGAATCGTTCGAAGATGACGGGGCGTACCGATTCGGGGATCCCTGGGCCGTTATCGGCGACGACGACGATGGCTTGCCCTTTCTGGGTGGAGACGGTGGTGTGGACGGTGACCCCCGCTGGTGTGTGCTTGCGGGCATTCGATAGCACATTGACGACGACTTGCATGAGGCGGTCGGGATCCGCCAGCACCGTGATTTCCTCGTTGGGAAGATCGAGAGTCCAGGTGTGATCCATACCGGCAGCTCGTGAATCTGAGACTGCATTGAGGACGATTTCTACAAGATCGACCGGTGTCAACTCGAGTTTCTGGTTGTTACCCAGCCGGGTCAGCAGCAACATATCCTCGACGAGAGCACTCATTCGGGTTGCTTCGGCTTCAATGCGATCTATCGCGAATTGTCCTTCCGGGGACATCTCGTCGCGGCGTCGCCTCGTCAGCTCGGCGTAGCCACGGATAGATGCCAGCGGGTTGCGCAGCTCGTGAGATGCGTCGGCCATGAACCGGCGTATTTTGACCTCTGATTCCTGGCGTGATGTCAGGGCGTCCTCAACGTTGTTGAGCATGTGGTTGAGCGCGTGCCCGACTTGGCCGACTTCGCTGCGAGGGTCGGCGAGTGGTGGATCGACTCGAATCGGCAGGTCGACCTCGCCACTGCCAAGGTCCATTTGGGAAACTATCGTCGCTGTTGAGGCAAGTCGATTGAGGGGCCGCAGCGACTTCGTGACCACTGCTCTTGTGGCGAAAAAACTGACGACTAGGGCCAGTGCAGTGATGGTGGCTTCGAGGATCAACAATCGTTCGATGGCATGGATGAGCCTTGTGCGCGGTAGCGCGACGACATGAGTGACGTTATGGCTGGTCGAGGCCATGGCCCGGTACTGTCCGCCGCCGTCGACATCAAAGTTGTGGGGGCGTTGGTCGCAGCGGACGTCGAGAAGTATGTGTGCTTCGGTACTGCAGTTCTTGGTGATGACGGCACCTTCGGTGATTGTTGACTGAAAACAGGCCTCGCCTGTCTTGATGACCAAAACGGTGCCTGCCTGGATGCCAATCACATCATTGGCACGTGGCCCTATTAGCCCAAAAGGGTGCTTGGCCTGACGCTCAAATGCTGCTGTCACCTGTTCGTCAAGATCGTCGGTGAGGATTTGATGAGTGCCCCAAATCGTCAATCCGCCAACTGCAACAGCTAGCAGACTGATAATCGCGAGTACTCGGATGACGAGCTGGCGTCCCAAAGTATGAGGGCCTAAGGGGTGCTCGAGCCAGATTGCCGACCTCAGCTCAGAAGATTCGTCGCAGCACGGTTCCAGGGGGTGGTTACCTGTGGGTGAGTTCGGAGTGATCACGTGGACATTTTCATCTCGTGGGTTTCAGGACGTAACCTGCTCCGCGCATGGTGTGGATCATCGGTTTGCGTCCCTTGTCAATCTTCTTGCGTAAGTAGGAGATATACAGCTCAACGACATTAGCCTGGCCCCCGAAATCGTAATTCCACACTCGGTCGAGAATTTGGGCCTTGGATAGCACGCGCCTGGGATTGCGCATGAGGTAACGCAGTAGCTCGAATTCGGTGGCTGTGAGTTGGATTTCCTCACCAGCGCGGCGCACCTCGTGAGAGTCTTCGTCGAGGACGAGGTCTCCAACGATCAGCAGAGAGTCGAACTTGGGCTCGGTGGCTCCCGAACGGCGCAAAAGGGAACGCAATCGGGCGATGACTTCTTCGAGGGAGAATGGTTTAGTGACGTAGTCGTCGCCGCCAGCGGTGAGGCCAGCAATGCGGTCACTCACCGCGTCCTTGGCAGTAAGGAAAATCACCGGGACATTGGGTTGATTGGTTCTTATCCTCCTCATGACCTCGAGCCCGTCGAAATCAGGAAGCATCATGTCGAGGACGATGACGTCAGGATGGATGGCTTTTGCCTCGCGAACTGCCTGCGCGCCGCAGTCTGCGGTGGTGACGTCCCACCCTTCGTAGCGCATGGCCATCGATAGCAGCTCAGTAAGGCTCGGCTCATCGTCAACGGCAAGGACACGGATAGGGGATCCGTCGGCGCGCGTCAGTCTGGGAGGTTGCAGGGGGATTGCCATGAGCTAAGGGTTCCACGCGAAAAGGCCACTTTGCTTCGTGATGTACCTGTGTGCTTCCTGTGAAGATAAAGAGAGGGGATACGCGCTATGGTCAGGGTCGATGCGAAGTCACGGTGAACTCTCGGCGAGCGGGAGAGCGAGCAATGTGGCGGTGACGCGCACGCTGTGGTGTCAAATAGCTTGTGAAGTCCATACATGCGCTGTGGAGCCTTACGACAGATGGTAGAGAAGCGGGCGAACTGTTTACTTCGATGTCACTCGGACTGATCCCGGCGCGCGAAGAGGGGGCCATTGGGCGTAACGTGTCAGCCGGCCGGAATTGCTCCCGGGTTCTGGTTGGCCGTCCTGTGAGGGGGCGGTGGATCTCCGTTCGCCATCCGGGGGCGTTACGACCCGCACGAAGGATCTTGCATGAGTTCGACTCTGTTAATCGTGGTTATCGTCGTTGTGACGGCGTTGGCGTTCGACTTCACTAATGGTTTCCACGACTCAGCCAACGCCATGGCGACGTCGGTGGCAACAGGAGCGCTCAAGCCTAAGGTGGCCGTCGTTATCGCTGCCGTGCTTAACGTCATTGGCGCATGTTTGTCGACTGAAGTCGCCAAGACAATCTCGGGCGGTATCGTCAACGACCGCCTCGTTACCGCTTCTATGGTCTTTGCTGGCCTTATCGGTGCCATCATCTGGAACTTAGCGACATGGCTATTCGGTCTGCCGTCCAGCTCTTCCCACGCTCTGTTTGGTGGTCTTATCGGTGCTGTGTTAGTTGAGGCCGGTATGAGCGGCATCAATGCCGGCAAGATCATGAGCAAGATCATCCTGCCGGCTTTGGTTGCCCCATTCGTCGCTGGTATTGCAGCGTTGGTGGCCACCTGGCTGGCTTACCGCATTACCGACCACACGGCTCATCACTCCTCGCGGATGTTCCTCAACGGTCAGCGGGTCTCAGCTTCTATGGTTGCTCTTGCCCACGGCACCTCTGACGGTCAAAAGACGATGGGCATTATTACTCTGGTCCTCATTTCCGCTGGGTATCAGGCTTCGGGTACTGGCCCGGCATGGTGGGTCATTCTGGCCGCAGGTTGCGCCATCGGCCTAGGTACTTATTCGGGTGGTTGGCGCATCATGCGAACAATGGGTAAGGGGCTGTGCGACATCGAGTCTCCGCAAGGTTTCGCTGCGGAGACGGCCTCCACAGCCGCAATCCTGGCTTCTTCGCACCTGGGCTTCGCGCTGTCTACTACTCACGTTTGCTCGGGTTCGATCCTGGGTTCGGGAATTGGTCGTCGTACCGAGGTTCGCTGGTCGACTGCCGGGAAGATGGTCATCGCGTGGCTTGTCACCTTGCCGGCTGCCGCTTTGGTTGGTGCCGTCACCTCAGCCATTGCTGGTGTCGGTATCTGGGGCGTCATTGTCGATCTCGCCTTGCTAGCTATCATGGCCGCACTGATCGTCCGTCAGGCCAACCAGCACAAGGTTGACCACAGAAACGTTAACGATTCCACCCAGGTGGGTGTCCGCAAGGGCTCCGCCGTTGCTCGAGGGACTGCAGCATGAATATCGACTGGACTTCGTTAGGCCTGGTATCCATCGTCACCGTCGCGGCCACCGTCCTCATCGTCTCCATTGTTTCAGGCGGGGCGTTGATGCTGGATCGCGCGCATGCGCGCACGGAAGCTGGCAGTGACGGTGCCGCCGGGCTCGTGGCTCTGGGGTGGACGGCTATTGGTGTAGCAGGCGTCATCGTCTTGTATGGGTTGTACCTGCTCATCCCGTACTTCCATTGAGGTGAAGCGCAGAAGGTGCCGGACGGTGAACCGTCCGGCATTTTTCATGGCGCGACGGGGTTGTGCGGTGATACCCAGGGCTCGGAATACATCCAGCAGGCCGCTGATTGAGTCTAGCTAACTCAATTTCGGCAAAAATTGGCCAACGTCAACTTGAGTGTTGAGGACTCAGGGTCTAGAGTTGAGTCGAAGTCGCTCAAGGGGACATTCCCCAGACCGTTTGTCCATCAGGAGGAAATCAACAATGGCCCGTTCAGTCGGTATCGACCTCGGAACCACCAACTCGTGCGTCGCCGTCCTCGAGGGCGGCGAGCCAACCGTCATCCCGAACGCTGAGGGTGCTCGTACTACCCCGTCGGTGGTCGCTTTCACTAACTCCGGTGAGACCCTCGTCGGCGAGGTTGCCAAGCGTCAGGCTGTGACCAACGTTGACCGTACCGTCCGTTCCGTCAAGCGCCATATGGGCGAGACGTGGACCATGGGCGTCGACGACAAGACCTACAAGCCCCAGCAGATCAGCGCGTTCATTCTGCAAAAGCTCAAGAGGGATGCTGAGGCTTACCTGGGTGAATCGGTCACCAACGCGGTCATCACCGTCCCGGCCTACTTCTCCGACGCTCAGCGTCAGGCCACCAAGGAGGCTGGCGAGATTGCCGGCTTGACTGTCGATCGCATCGTCAACGAGCCCACTGCGGCTGCTCTGGCCTACGGACTCGACAAGGCTGACAAAGAGCAGACTGTTCTGGTCTTTGACCTTGGTGGTGGCACCTTCGACGTTTCTTTGCTCGATATTTCTGACGGTGTCTTCGAGGTCAAGGCCACTAATGGCGATAACCACCTCGGTGGTGACGATTGGGACCAGCGCATCGTCGACTGGCTCGTCACTCAGTTCAAGAACGCTAACGGCATCGACCTCGCCGCCGACAAGATGGCTAAGCAGCGTCTGCAAGAGGCCGCCGAGCGTGCCAAGATCGAGCTGTCGCAGGCTTCCGAGACCCACATCAACCTGCCCTACATCACCGCTGGCGCCGCCGGACCGCTCCACCTTGATGAGAAGTTGACTCGTGCCGAGTTCCAGCGCATGACCTCTGACCTCCTCGAGCGTTGCCGCACCCCGTTCAACGCGGTCATGAAGGACGCCGGTCTCAACGTTTCACAGATTGATGAAGTCATCCTCGTTGGTGGCTCGACTCGTATGCCCGCCGTCACCGATCTCGTCAAGGAGCTGGCTGGCAAGGAGCCACACAAGGGCGTTAACCCCGACGAGGTTGTGGCTCTCGGTGCTTCCCTGCAGGCTGGTGTGCTGAAGGGCGAAGTCAAGGATGTGCTGCTGCTCGACGTCACCCCGCTGAGCCTTGGTATCGAGACCAAGGGCGGTGTCATGACGAAGATCATCGAGCGCAACACCACCATCCCGACGAAGCGTTCAGAGGTGTTCACCACCGCTGAAGATAATCAGCCATCGGTGATGATCCAGGTCTTCCAGGGCGAGCGCGAGTTCGTCCGCGACAACAAGTCGCTCGGCAACTTTGAGCTGACCGGTCTGATGCCGGCTCCGCGCGGCATCCCCCAGATCGAGGTGTCCTTCGACATCGACGCCAATGGCATTGTCCATGTCCACGCTAAGGACATGGCCACTGGCAAGGAGCAGTCCATGACTGTCACCGGTGGATCCGCCCTGGGTAAGGACGAGATCGACCGGATGGTTAAGGAGGCCGAGGCCAACGCTGAGGCTGATAAGAAGCGTCGCGAAGCTGTCGAGATGCGTAACGAGGCCGACGCCTTGGCCTTCCGCACTGAGAAGCTGCTCGACGAGAACGCCGACAAGATCCCCGAGGACACCAAGGCGCCGGTGACCGAGGCCATCGCCAAGTTGAAGGAGACCCTCAAGGGCACCGACAACGACGACGAGGTTAAGGCTGCCATGGATGACCTCAACCAGAAGGCGTCCGCCATGGGTCAGGCGATCTACGCTGCCGCTCAGCAGGCTCAGGCCGAGAACCCACAGGACCAGGGCGGGGAGTCGGCCACGTCAGAGTCCGGCGATGACACCGTCGTAGATGCGGAGATTGTGGACGACGAAGACGAGAAGAAGTGACTGGGGCTCGGGCCTGACCCCAATCCCACCGCCGGGTCGCCATGACGACGGCCCGGCGGTCGGCACTCACGTGGAGGAACACAGATGACTGATAAGAACGTCAATCCCGACGACAGCGACGAGAACCGCGACGACAATGTCGACGAGCGCTTTGCCGACATCGTTGATGACGTCGACATCGACGCTGATCAGTCGGCTACTGATTCGCAGGCTCCCGAGGAGCTGTCCCGAGAGTCCCAGCTGGAAGCTCTGCTAGCCGAACGCACCGAAGACTTGCAGCGGCTACAGGCCGAATACGTCAACTACAAGAGGCGCGTCGATCGTGACCGTGCGCTGTCGCGTCAGTCTGGCGTCGACAAGGTTATTACTGACCTCATGCCGGTGCTCGACTCCATTGCCATGGCTCGTCAGCACGGCGAGGTGGAAGGCGGATTCAAACTCGTCGTCGACGAGCTGGAGAAAGTTGCCGATAATCACGGGCTGACCAGCTTTGGTGAGGTTGGCGACGCCTTTGACCCCAACCTTCACGAGGCACTCATGCAGATGCCGATGGAGGGAGTCTCCGTCACCTCTGTGAGCCAGGTGATGCAACCCGGCTACAAGCTCGGCGATCGCGTCTTGCGACCGGCTCGCGTTGCCGTTTCGGATCCCGATCCTAACGCCACCGCGACTAATGAGCCCGGCCAGCCGGACGATGAATCCGGTGACGAGGAATAACAACTGACAATGGCTGAGGCCAGATGAGGTGGCCGCGACTGTAAAACCCGACAATGACCAGGGAGGGAGGAATTAGATGAGTACCAAGGACTGGGCCGAAAAGGACTATTACAAGATCCTCGGTGTCTCTAAGGACGCGAAGCCCGAAGAGATTAAGAAGGCGTTCCGTAAGATTGCCCGGGACAACCATCCCGACTCCCATCCTGGTGACAAGGCGGCTGAGGCTCGCTTCAAAGAAGCCTCAGAGGCCAACGACGTGCTGTCGAATGCCAAGAAGCGCAAGGAGTATGACCAGGCTCGGAGCCTGTTCGGATCGGCAGGTGGATTCCGGTTTCCGCGAGGCGGCGCGCAAGCCAACGTTAACGTCGAGGACATCTTGCGCACTGCCTCAAACGGGGACGGATTCGGTGACCTGTTCGGGAACCTTTTTGGAGCGACCGGGGGACGGCGTACCGCGTCCCGATCGCCACGTCGGGGTGCCGACGTTGAGGGGGAGACGACGATCTCCTTCAACGACGCCGTGGCAGGCACCACCGTCACTATGGATACGGTCTCTCAGGCGCCCTGCCAGGCATGTCGGGGGACTGGAGCTAGAGCTGGCACCGTGCCACGCGTGTGCTCGACCTGCCAGGGATCGGGTATGCATGCCAGTTCGGCGGGCGGCGTGTTCGAGATGACTGAGCCCTGCCCGGATTGCCACGGTCGCGGCATGGTCGTTGAGGACCCCTGCCAGGTTTGTCATGGATCGGGGCGGGCTAAGTCCGCTAAATCTATGCAGATCCGCATCCCTGCCGGAGTAGAGGATGGCCAGCGCATCCGTATCAAAGGCAAGGGGTCTCCAGGCGAGAACGGCGGGAAGGCCGGTGACCTGTACGTGAAGGTCTCGGTGCGTCCGCATAAGATCTTTGGCCGCGATGGCCATAACCTCACTGTCACCGTACCGGTGACGTTCCCAGAGGCCACGTTGGGAGCCGACGTAGAGGTGCCGACTCTGGCTGGGACGACGGTTCGGTTGCGGATTCCGGCTGGCACGCCGAACGGTCGCACCTTCCGAGTGCGAGGACGCGGTGTGCCGCGTTCTGACGGGAGTAAGGGCGACCTGTTAGCAACTGTCGAGATCGCTGTTCCAGACAACCTTGACAGCAATTCGCGTCGGGCAGTGGAGAAGCTTCGCGACGCTATCGGACAGCCTATTCCGCGACCATGGGAGGTGAAGTGAGATGGTGCGGCGTAACAGGAATCTCTCTGACGCCGTTGACCTTGCCGTGATTGACAAGGACGCTGCGATCTTCGCCATCTCGGTGGCTGCGGAGCTTGCCGGGATGCATCCTCAGACCTTGCGCACCTATGACCGGCTGGGACTTGTGGTGCCTGAGCGCACCCGAGGTCGTGGACGTCGTTACTCGATGCGTGACGTCGCTGCGTTGCGGATGGTCCAGCATCTGTCCCAGGACGAGGGAATTAACCTCAACGGGATCCGACGGATCCTCCAGATGGAGCGTCAGATTGAGCAGCTGTCGGAGCAGGTGGATCAGCTCAGCGACACCGTGCGGGGGATGCAAGCGGCGCGTTATGAGGGCAGCGAGGATCCAAGGATCTTCACTGCGGAGTCGACTGGCCGTGTCCATATGGGCCGAACCGTCGTCCGCGCCCAACTGGCCTTACCTGCCCACCACGGCTGATCTTTGACTGCGTAGACGTGCCGTGAATTTGCTGAAAGCAAACGGGATTCTAGACCCTAGGTGCAGACAGCTGAGGGGCGGACAAGGCATCATGAATGTATGAAGAGAATTCTCAGGATTCTCAGTGTTGTGGTCGTCGTGGTGGTCGTGGCAGGAGTCGCGATCGGATTGCGGCCCAATTCCCATGCTTTCGGGTCGGTTTTTCGGGTTCGACATACATCCCGCTCCGCGAGCGTAGCGGATCCCGGCACTCCCGCATCGCCTGCGGGCGCGCCGACATGGTCTCCGGACGCGTCGGCATCGTCTGCTGATTCCCCGACGGTGACGACGACACGCGCGGTATCGGAGGTCGGGCGAGTGACAGGCCATGGTGGGACACTCACGACGCTTGGTCTGGGTGATTCGGTGCCACAGGGTGGTCCATGCACGAACTGCACGACGTTCGTCGAGAGGGTCGGCACGGATATGGCGCGTCACGCCGGGGTGAAGGCTGCAGTGCGTAACGAGTCGGTAAGCGGATACAAAACTGCGGATGTGTTGACCCAGCTTGAGTCCACGAGTGCGCAATCCCTGTTAAAGACGTCTGACCTAGCCATCGTGACGATCGGGGCAAACGACTTTGACTTAGACGCACTCGTGAGTCAGTGTGCCGATTCAGAGGAGTCGTGCGTAGCTGGCGATGTCAACGATGTGACCGATCGGGTGCGCACGATTCTGGAGCGCATCAAGGCCGGGATGACCACGCCGGGAGCAACCATTGCCGTCACCGGGTATTGGAATGTCGGGCTTGACGGCAAGGTTGGCCGTGACATGGGGGCTGACTACGTCAAGGTGTCCACCATGGTTACCGAGGCGTTCAACGCTAACGTCAAGAAGATCGCCAACGATGTTGGAGCGGTATACGTCGACGTCCGTACCCCATTCAAGGGCGCGGACGGCCGCCGTGATGACACCGCACTGCTCACAGACGATGGCGATCACCCATCCGATGAGGGGCACAAAGTGTTGGCTGAGGCCGTGGAGGCCCAGCTGTCTTGACCGGTGTGAGGCCCACTGGCCCTGACGCGACGGGGTTCGTTTTCGCGCTCAATGCCAGCATATCGGCAGGACATATGAGTAGGGCATATCGGTGCCACGTGCGCTTCATGACAAACCCGCGTTCCCATGGCGGCCCCGTGTCGTGGCACTGCCGTCACTCGGCCGATGGGGTAGGCGGGAACGGCGCGCAGGAGCGAGTTGCGCCCATACCGAACATCACGCCGTCGTTGAACTTTCACCTGACGTTTATGTGATGGATTGCACTATTCGTATTACTCTCAGTAACAGTAGCGTCGGCAAGGAGGTCGGCGCGCTGACAAGGGATCAACGATGACAGAAACTATGCTTGCTGAACGGTTCCACGCTGCAGATCGCTCCATCACCCTTGAGGACATCCCCATTCCGCATCCGGGACCCGGCGAGGTGCTTATTAAGGTCGCGTATTGCGGAATCTGCCACTCTGACTTGAGCCTCATTAGTGGTGCGTTTCCCGCTTCTCTGCCCGTCGTGACCCAGGGACACGAAGCTTCTGGAACCATCGTTGAGCTTGGGGCTGGCGTCACCGGGTGGAAGGAGGGCGACCGAGTCATCCCATCCGCCGGTCGCCCCTGCCTCAAGTGTCGCAAGTGCCGTCGTGGTGCTTTTACCGACTGCTTGGATCTCAACTTAATGGCGTTCGCCTACGACGGTGCATGGGCTGAATACCACGTTGCTCAGGCGTCTGGTATGACGAAGATTCCCGACAATGTGCCGTTGGATCAGGCCGCTCTACTTGCCGACGCTGTATCTACCCCGTATGCCGCCGTCGTTCGCACCGGCAAAGTCCATATGGGTAACGCGGTGGCCGTCTGGGGAGTCGGTGGTGTCGGAACGCATCTCGTCCAGCTAGCCAAACTCGCCGGTGGCGTTCCCGTCATCGCTATTGATCTCAACGACGCTGTCCTTGAGCGTGCCAAACGACTCGGTGCCGATTACACCTTGCGTAGCGATGACCCCGAGCTCATGCAGAAGATCGAGGACATCACGAATGGCCGCATGATCGACGTCGCCTTCGACGCCGTCGGCATTAAGCCGACTCTGCGCGCCTGCGTCGATTCCCTTGACGTCGATGGCAAGGCAGTGTCGGTCGGGCTGTCTGCCCAAGATATTGATGCCGGGCCGTTCCTTGACTTTAACCTGCATCGCAAGCAGGTTCTCGGCCATCTCGGCTACAAGTCTCAAGACATCGCAATGCTTGCCGAAATGCTGTCGTACCACCGTCTCGACCTCACCGAGTCGATTTCTAAGGTGGTCCCGTTGAGCGACGTCGAGAGCGGTATCGAAGAGCTTGAGTCGCATAAGGGTAACCCGATTCGCATTCTCGTCAAGCCCTGACGTTTCAGGCAGGTGCCGCCGCACGTCGGCGGCACCCTCGCGTTAGGTCGAAGTGGTCGCGTGGCGTCGGAGTTCAGGCTTACAATCTGCCAGTAAGGCCCCGGACTAACCGGGATTGCTGCGACGACGCATCCTGCCGTCGTGGCGGGAGCGGCGGCACAATGCCAGGAGCTTCATGACAGTACTGACCGACTTCCTCGCCACGCATCAACTACTGACGATCCTTATCGTCTTGGCCTCAGGCGCTCTGCTAGGCCAAATCAAGTTCGGCCCGCTGAGATTCGGTGCCGCCGGTGCCCTGTTCATGGGGCTGGTCGTCGGGGCCTGTGACCCCCGTTTTGGCCAAAATCTCGGGATGATTAAAGGCCTGGGCGTCGTGCTGTTCTGCTACACCGTCGGATTGGCCGCTGGGTCAACATTCCTGTCTGACCTCAAACGCCAGTGGGGTCTCATGCTTGCCGGAGTCGTCGGGTTAGCGGCGATGGCCGCAGCGGGGCTTGGCTTGGGGCGGCTATTCGGCTTAACCCCGGCCCATGTCGCGGGTCTGTACGCCGGTGTCCTCACCTCGCCGGCGATTGACGCTGCATCGACGGCCACCCACGGAGCTGGCGACACTCTGGTGGGGTATGCGTTGTCCTACCCGGTGGGCGTCGTCGTCGGGCTCATCATGGTCGCCTTTATCGCTCAACGACGCTGGCCGGCCCGCAAGGACAACACGTCGATGGCCGAGGCTGGGTTGACCTCGGTGTCCACGGTCGTCGACCGCGAAACGTCGATCCGGGAAACTCCTGGCTTTAACGACGACCACATTCGGATGTCATATCTACTGCGCGACGGTGAGATGCGGTTAGCCGCCCCAGAAGACGACCTTCACATTGGCGACCAGGTGCTCGTGGTCGGAAACCCTGACGACGTTAGCCGTGCCGTCGAGCATCTCGGGCACGTCTCCGAGCGCACCCTTACCAGCGAGCGACACGAGATTGATTTCCGACGCTTTCTGATATCCAACCCCGCTCTGGTGGGTCGGACTCTCGGCAGCATTGATGTGCGCGGACGCATCAGCGGCAAGGTGACGCGAGTGCGTCGCGGGGACCTAGATATGCTCGCCCGCGACGACATCATCTTGAGACCGGGAGATCGGGTGCTGTGCGTCGTGCCCGCTAACCGGCTATCCGATGCCGCAGACCTCTTCGGTGATTCTGAAGCCCGCGTCTCCCAAGTAGATGCTTTGTCTTTAGGACTAGGTGCCGCACTCGGTCTGCTGCTCGGTGCCCTCATGGTGGCTCTGCCAGGGGGCTTGCAGTTTGAGCTGGGAACTGCTGCTGGGCCTCTCGTCATGGGCATGATCTTGGGCTCGATTCACCGCACCGGGCCCATCCGCTGGCACCTGCCACATGCGACGAACGCGATCTTGCGTCAGCTCGGTCTTATGATCTTCCTGGCGTGTGTCGGGTTGGCTTCTGGGCCGGCATTCCTATCTCAGGCAGTGAGCTGGACGGGACTAGCGGTGATCGGCGTCTCGGCAGTGACGCTGGTCCTCGGTGGTGTGATCGTCATTGCGGCGGCCTGGTTCATGAAACTATCGGCCCAGCGGGCGACAGGCGCTTTTGCAGGCTTCGTTGGCCAGCCAGCCATACTTAGCTACGCCAACTCTCTGGTGAACGACGAGCGAATCGAGTCAGCCTACGGTGCGCTCTTCGCGCTGGGGACCGTCGTCAAGATTCTGCTAGTGCAGGTGATCGTACTGGTGTGAGCCCTAGTGGCTCGAGGGTTGCCGACGCCGTGACAGCCACCACCCGAGGGCTAGCACAGCCAGCCAGATCGGACCGATAGCTACGGCGATCCGGTAAGGCGGCATGACCATCATCACGACGACCATGAGCACCAGGAAGGCCAACACGATCCAGTTGGTTACTGGGGCGCCTGGCATCGTGAATGCCAGCTGGGCTCGGGAGTCGGCGTCGAGTCGGCGGCGGAAGAACATCTGAGTGATGATGATGGTCGCCCAGTTGATGATGGCGGCGATCATGGCGATCGACATGATGTACATGAACGCCTGCTCGGGCAGCAGCCCGACGACGACCACCGCAATAGCGGTCACGGCGCTCGATAGCAACACCCCAGCCCACGGCGATCCGGCCTTGTTGACTTTCCCGAGGAAGGCCGGGGCGTCCCCCTGATGGGCTAAGGCATGAAGCATCCGTCCGTTGGCGTAGAGGCCAGAGTTATACGCCGAGATCGCTGCGGTGAGGACGACGAGGTTCAAGATAGCCGCCGCTCCCGGGATCCCGACGAGGTCGAAAATCTGGACGAAGGGGCTGGCCTCGCCGTCGATCTTTGTCCACGGGACGATCGCCACCATGACGACGAGAGCACCGACGTAGAACAGCAGAATGCGTCCAACCACCCGGTTGATGGCTTTGGGAATGGAGTGCTGCGGGTCCTCAGCCTCACCGGCAGTGATGCCGATGAGCTCGGTGCCACCAAACGAGAACATGACGACGATAATCCCAGCGAGCATGCCGGTGAGGCCGTGAGGCAAGAACCCGCCGTTGCGCCACAAGTTGCCGATGCCGGTTGCCGGGGTGGAGTGGGTGCCGAAGACCATGATCCACAAGCCCAAAACGATCATGGCAATGATCGCGATGACCTTGACGATAGCGAACCAGAATTCCACCTCGCCGTAGGCGCGGACGTGCAGAAGGTTGACGGTGGTGACGATGACAAGCAATACCGCCGCTGACACCCATCGTGGGACGGCTGGGAACCAGTAGTTGATGTAGATTCCGACCACCGATAGCTCGGCCATCGACACGAAGATGTAGTTGAACCAGTAATTCCAGCCGGAGATAAACCCGGGGAGGTCTCCCCACCATCGGTGTGCGTATTCACTGAAGGCGCCCGACGTCGGATTGTGGACGCTCATCTCACCGAGGGCTCGCATGATGAGGTAAATCACGATGCCACCCACAAGGTAGCTGACGATGACCGCTGGTCCGGCGGCGGCGATAGAGTCGGCTGCTCCGTAGAACAGGCCAGTCCCGATTGCGCCACCCAACGCTATGAGCTGGATGTGTCGGTTGCGCAAACTGCGATGCAATTGCTGGTCGGGTTCAGTCACGACCTGTGAGTTTAGAGGTAAACGTCGCAGGGAACCGGCGCTGATCGAGGGGTGAGCGCCTCCTGATGTGAGACTGGCCTCCCCGCCCACACAACGCGAGCCGATCCCTTTGACGGAAACAGCGGTAACCGCCTCGTGGTTCCCGCCCACACAGCGCGAGCCGATCACCGGCCAGACCCCGCTGCTGCGTGACCGGGTTATCCCGGCCTTGCAGTAGCGGGGGCTCGCCGTCAGTCCCGAACGGTGTCAGCTCATTCCTCAGCGAGTGCGACGGCTGGTTTTATGGTGGCTCCTCGACGGCCTGGGATCACAGATGCCAGCCACCCAGACAGCATGGCGATAACAGCGATGATGAGCATCTGCAACCACGGTACGGATGTCTGAACGGCCATGAGGGGCCCATAGAGGGCGTGGGATCCTGCGATGCCGTAGCCAATGCCTAAGGCGATACCCACGATCGCTGAGATGCCGGAGAGGATGAGCGCCTCCATGCCAAACATGGATTGCACCTGTCTGCGGGTCAGTCCGAGAGCACGCAATAGCCCAATTTCGCGGGTGCGCTCCACGACCGATAGGCCCAAGGTATTTGCGACGCCGACCATCGCGATGATGACTGAAATCACGAGTAAACCGACGACCATCCCAAGCATGATGCCGATGACCTTGTCCAGCTGGGCCTTCTGGTCAGCCGTTGAGGCCACCGTTACTCCCGGATGGGTTGATATTGATCGCGAGAGGGTCTGGGTGACGGTGGATTGGTCGGTACCGTCTTTGTAGCGCACCTGTACCTGGGTGGGTTTGGCGTGGGGAGCTAGCGTGGCACCGACCTTCTGGGTGACTATGAGACCTTGTCCATCCTCGCCGTGGCGCACCAGCGTCAGGTTAGTCTTTTTCCTGCCCACAGTGATGGTTATTGTGCTGCCGTCGTCGACCCCCGGTAGGGCACCGACAGCATGGTTATCGTCGAGTCCCTGCACAGCTGAGTCGTCGCGGACGACGTCGCGAAATGTGGCAGACACACTCTGGATATCGACCTTGGTGGCATCGCCGCCGGCCTCAACGATTCCTGGAATTGTCGTCACGGTGGCGACCCGAGACACGCCGTCAGACTTTTCGACGTCGTGAATCGTCGCTGCGTCAAGTGGACCTTGGGCACTAACGGTGGCGTCGACAGGGAAGTGTCCATTCATCATCGTGTCGATGGAGGCCCGACCAGTGGCTGCTCCGGTGGCCACAGTCGCGATAAGGGTGACCCCAATGAGTAGGGCAGATGCCGTCGTAGCACGCGGGTTGCGTTGGATGTTTTCGACGGCTAGTTCCCCAGGGACTCCGCCGAAGCGAGCGCTGCCGATGGCACGGCTGAGGCTACCGATGAGGACAGGAGCGAGGACGAGTACTCCCGCGAAGCTGATGAAACCGCCGCCGGTGCCGCACATCACAGCATTCTTCGTTGTCATGTCGCCGGTGGCGGCGATGATGACGAGGGCAGTGCCGACGCCGAATAGCAGCGCCCCGAGCACGATGCGGATCCGTCCGATCCTGCGGGTGGGAGGCTCGATAACTGGCTGCAGGGCTGCCACGGGGGCAACCTTGGTCGCTCGTAGCGCTGGACGCAGGGCGGCCAAGGCTGTGACGACAACACCCACGAGGATCGGAATGATGCAGGACCTCACGGTAATACTGATTGAGGTGTCAATTGGCGATCCGGCAGCCTTGAGACCCATAAGCATGAGCTGGGTGACGCCGATGCCTAGGGCAGTCCCGATGGCCGATCCGATGAGACCGGCAACGAGGGCCTCCCCGAGAACCGAACGTCGCACTTGCTTTCGGGTAGCACCGATGCATCGTGCCAGGGCGAGGGCGCGGGTGCGCTGCGCGACGAGGATCGTAAAGGTGTTGACGATCACCATTGCGGCTACAGCTAGGGCAATCACGGCGAAGGCGCCCATGAAAGCCGTCATGACTGTGAATCCCTGGGAGGCCTGCTCGGCTTGGTGGGTTCGTTCGTCGTCGGCGGTGCGCACGGTTGCCGTGGTGCCGACAACCTTCGAGACATCCTGCACGACCTGCTGAGCGGGACGGTCAGAGTTTACGTACACAGTATCGGCACCGGGCCGGCCGCTAATGAGCCCCAGCGATGTGGCGGGCAGGTAGATTTCCGCAGAGGTGGGGTTCGTCGTCGTGCGGGCGTCCGGGTTGAGCACACCGACGACGGTGAGGGTAACCGGCTTCGCATTGTCGCGAGACAGGGCATTGACGGTAATTCGCGCTCCGATCCCGGCGTTGTTATCGGCAGTGGTTTGGTTGACGGCCACCTCGTTGGGTTTGAGGGGCGCGCGACCCTTAATGAGTCGGGGATGGGCCGGAAGTAGGTGACCATTGACATAGTTAGCCCGACCGTTGTCGGTGCGCTGCAGGGAAACGTCGCGGGTCTGTTCGACTGTGGTGATACCGGATATGGTGGCAATGGTGTTGACGGTTGCTGGCGCAATAGGCTTCGACGCGTTCTTCGAGGTCACCACGGCGGTGGCGTCTCCGACAGCTGCCGCTTGGGTGCGTAGCGTGAATGCTTTCACCGAGTCCATCAACATTAGCGTGCTAGCTGCGAATGCCACACCGATAATGATGGCGATCATCGTGGGTACGAGACGACGGTGTTCGTGAATCATGCCAGGGTCTCCTGACTGCGGGTCGTCGAGACCTGGCCGTCGGCGACGGTGACGATGTCGTCGGCCCTGGCGGCGGCGTCACGATCGTGGGTGACCATGACGACGGTCTGACCGAGGTCATCAACGCAGTGACGCAAAAAGGTGAGTAAATCGTCACTCGCCTCGGAGTCGAGGGCACCGGTTGGCTCGTCAGCGACGATGACGTCGGGATGAGTTACCAGAGCTCGGGCGACAGCGACGCGCTGCTGTTGCCCGCCGGAGAGTTCCGACGGCTTGTGGCTCAAGCGTTCGGTGATGCCTAGCATTTCGGTGATGTGGTCGAACCACGCATTGTCGACCTTGGTGCGTGATAGGCGCAGCGGCAGGGTGATGTTGTCGGCGGCGCTGAGGGTTGGCATGAGGTTGAAGGATTGAAAAACAAACCCGACGTGTTGACGACGCAGTTTGGTGAGGGCATCGTCATCGAGGTGGGTGATTTCGGTGTCGCCAATCCATACTCGGCCTGAGGTGGGGGAGTCGAGCCCGGTAATGCAGTGCAACAGGGTTGATTTTCCCGACCCTGACGCTCCCATGATCGCGGTGAATCGCCCAGCCGGGATGGTGAGGGTCACCGAGCGCAGGGCTCTCACAAGAGTCGCTCCAGACCCGTACGTTTTCGTGAGATCGAGAGTGCGTACCGCGGGGGACGCCGTGGTGACCGCGGCCGTCGCTGAGGCAGACGTCGCTGAGGCAGACATGGGAACTCCTGAATCGAGGTTTTACAACGGCCTCGACACTAGGAGTGTTGTCCCTCGTCACACATCGGACCGGAGAGTGGTTGCGGCCCTACTACTGCAGGAGGATATTGCCGGTTCGCGGGCGGATCGCCCCGAGGATTTACCGGCCTGGACGCACTAAACCGGCGTCGTAGGCTGTGATGACCATGGAGACGCGGTCGCGCAGACCAAGCTTCGACAAGATGTGGCCAACGTGGGTCTTGATAGTCGTCTCGGCCAGATACAGGCGTTCGGCTATTTCAGCATTCGTCAACCCTTCTCCAACGTAGGTGAGCACTTCGCGCTCCCGGTCCGAGAGGGTCTCGACGAGCTTCGGGTCGGTCATGGCAGGGCTCCCCGCACCCTGGCGAGGAATGAACCTCTCAATCAATCGGCGGGTGGCCGACGGGGCGATGATGGAGTCACCGTCGTGGACGGCGCGGATACCGGCTAGGAGTTCGGTCGGCCCGGCGTCTTTGAGCATGAACCCCGACGCGCCGGCTCGCAGCGCAGAATGGACGTACTCGTCAAGGTCGAAGGTTGTCAGGACAAGGATCTTGGCCTCGGGATGGCTCGTCATGATCTTCTCGGTGGCGCCCAAACCGTCGAGGACGGGCATCCGAATGTCCATGAGGATGACGTCAGGGGCCAATTGATCGACGAGCTGTACGGCTTCGGCACCGTCATTGGCTTCCCCGACGACGGACATGTCTGGCTGGGCGTCGAGGACAAGGCGGAACCCGGCGCGCACCATCTGCTGGTCGTCGGCCAGAAGGAGTCGAATCGGGTCGGTCATGGCGTGGTCCTTCGGGGCTCAAAGCGATGATTAATGGACAGGGATGACGGCGTGGACACGGAACCCGTGGTCCGGGAGACTCCCTACCTCCAGAGTGCCACCCCAGGCGGACACCCGTTCGCGCATCCCCACCAAGCCGTGTCCTGCCCCGTCGGCGCGCTCGATGCCGGCGACGCCAGCACCGCGCCCGTCGTCGACAATCTCCACAGTGACGTCATCGCAGTGATGGCTGATGGTGACCTGGGCGGTCGCCGCTGGGCCGCCGTGCTTCAGAACATTAGTGAGGGCTTCCTGCACGACGCGGTAGCAGACAAGTTCGGCACCCTGAGAGAGCGGTTCGTGGCAGTCCGGGCTGCCCTCGATCGTCAAGGTGGTGTCTAGCGTCCCGGTCATCTCCTTGATAAGGCCGGGGATGTCATCAAGGCCTCGGGTGGGGGCGAGCTCTGGGCCGGAGTCGTTGTCACGCAGCACACCGACGAGGCGACGGGTCTCATCAAGGGCGTGACGGGCCGTCGTGGCGATCGTGTCTAGAGCTTGCCCGCTGGCCGCCAGGCGGGTCTCGACGTCTCCGGTCTCGTCATGGTGAGCCAGGTAGGAGCCGCCGTCGGCCTGCACCACAATGACCGACAACGAGTGGGCGACGATGTCGTGCATATCCCGGGCGATCTTGGCTCGTTCCTCTTGGGTTGCCAGCCTGATGCTCTGATCGCGTTCGCGCTCCAGGTCGATGGCGCGTTGGCGCAACGCATCCATGGTTTGATGCCTGCCTCGTGCGGCGCTACCAGCAAACCATGCTGCTAAGCAGCAGGCCATGCACACGATGGTGATGACACAGAAGTAGATGAGGTGGCCTCGGAAGCTAGTGTCAGCGAGCTGGGCGGATGGGGAGAATCCCCAACTAACCCCGGCAGCAATGGGACTGACGACACACATAGCTAGCCACAATGTGCGCCGCGGTGGGCCAGTTTTCAGTGACACTTGGTACAGGATGAGAGGTACCAGGAGGTTTTGCGGTGATGGGGACGGGTACACCGCTAGTTGCAGAATGTGAGAGGCGACGAGTACTGCTGCGGTCACGTCCGGTTTGGTGCGTGCCCATATCCAGGATACGCACACAGCTATCACCCATAGCGCTATCCGCACCTGGTGAGCGGTGCTGAATATGGTGTCGTGATCTGATGACGTGAACGCGACGACGAGCACAAGAAAGGCCATCACTGAGTCGAGGATCATCGGACGGGTGTGCAGCCACCGATAACCACGGCGCAGACGCCCCGGAGTGCGTCGGGTGGGTGTTGAGATGCTGCTCACCTCCCCGACCCTACGGCTGCTCGTGGTGCGGAGCATCCTTCCATCGGTGGATTTTTCGACGGCTCAGCCCAGTCTCGGGGCAGCTGACAGATGTGACGCCTTTGTGTGAAGGAGACATGATGGCGTTGTGAGCAGTCGGGTGATACGCCTTATGGGGCCAGCTTTCGTTGCTGCTGTGGCGTACGTCGACCCGGGGAACGTCGCCGCGAACCTCGCCGCAGGAGCTGGCTATGGCTATCTGCTGGTGTGGGTGCTCGTCGCTGCCAACATTATGGCGATGCTGGTGCAGTTTTTGTCTGCCAAGCTAGGGCTGGTTACCGGCCATTCCCTACCGGAACTTGTCGGTGAGGCACTGCCTCGGCGTGGTGGCCGTCTGGCTTACTGGTTTCAGGCTGAGCTCGTTGCCGCTGCCACCGATGTGGCAGAGATCATCGGTGGGGCCGTGGCCCTGCAACTGCTGTTCGGACTTCCGCTGCTCGTCGGCGGAGTGATTACCGGGGTGTTGTCGCTAGCGATTCTGGCAATCCCGTCACGTCATGGTCAACGCGCCTTCGAGATCGTCATTATTGGGATGCTTGTCGTCATCACCATAGGGTTTACCGCCGGTCTTGCCTTGTCGCCGCTGTCGTGGAGCGGGGTAGCGTCAGGCCTAATTCCCCGGTTCGAGGGCACCGAAACTGTCATGCTCGCCACGTCGATGTTAGGTGCTACCGTCATGCCGCACGCGGTGTACATGCACTCGTCTCTGGTGCGCGATCGCCATGGGGCTGACGGCAGGCCGCGACGGATCGCCACGCTGCTGCGGGCAACGCGATGGGATGTTGCGGTTTCCCTGGTGTTGGCTGGATCGGTGAATATCGCGATGCTGCTGTTGGCTGCGGCAAGTCTGCAAGGTGCCGAGGGTATTGACGGCATAGCTGAGGCCCATGCCGCTTTGAGTGACTCTCTGGGGCCGGCGGTGGGGCTTATTTTCGCGGTCGGGCTGTTCGCGTCGGGTTTGGCCTCCACCTCTGTCGGTGCCTATGCCGGAGCCGAGATCATGGCCGGACTTCTCCACATGAGGGTGCCGATGCTGGCCCGGCGACTCGTGACGATTATGCCTGCGTTGATCATTTTGGCATCAGGGGCAAATCCGACTCAGGCTCTTCTCTGGAGCCAGGTGTTGTTGAGTATGGGGTTGCCGTTCGCTTTGGTCCCGTTGGCCCGGTTTACTGCCAATCGGCGTCTGATGGGCCGGTGGGTGAATGGGCGCGTCATGGTTGTCGTAGCGTGGACCGTCGTGGCAGCAATCTCGGCTCTCAACGTGGTTCTCGTCGTCGAGACGGTCATGGCCGATCTCTAAATGACATTATCTAGCGGCACTCGAGGCCCAGAATTGTCATGCGTCGGGATAGATGAGGATTGTTCGGGGTTGGTACGAGATTCCTCGCAAAACCTTTCATGACCCACGTTTTCAGGTACGTTGGATTATGCCATCGAAGTCGAAGGAGATGTCGTCATGACAGCTACTGACGTGCGCGCCCAGCAGACTGAACGCATGGGCACTGCTCCCGGATTCATTGCCGCTCTGGACCAATCCGGCGGTTCGACGCCGAAAGCCCTCAAAGCGTATGGGGTCGAACCTGAGGTCTACGGAGACGATAAGGCCGCAATGTTTGATCTCGTCCATGAGATGCGCACCAGAATTATCACCAGCCCATCATTTACCAGCGACCACATTCTTGCAGCGATTCTGTTCGAGATGACGATGGATCGCGAAATTGAGGGCACCCCTACAGGTGACTATTTGTGGGAGAAGAAAGGCATCGTTCCCTTCCTCAAGATTGATAAGGGCTTGGCTGATGGGGATTCCCACGTACGCCTCATGAAACCGATCCCCGGCCTTGACGAATTACTGGCGCGTGCCGTCGAGGAGAAACATATCTTTGGCACCAAGGAGCGCTCCGTCATTCTTGATGACGATAAGGCCGGCATCGAGAAAATTGTTGACCAGCAATTCGAGCTTGGTGAGCAGGTTCGCGCCGCAGGCCTTGTGCCTATCCTTGAGCCCGAGGTAGACATCCACGCTCCGAATAAAGAAAAGGCCGAGGAGAGGCTGCACAGCCTTATCCGTGACCATATTGACTCTCTGCCGATCGACGCCAAGATCATGCTCAAATTGACGATCCCAAGCGCCGACGATCTGTACGCCGACTTCATCGCGGATCCGAAGGTTCTTCGCGTGGTCGCCCTATCTGGCGGATACTCCCGCGACGAGGCCAACATGAAACTGGCCCGTAATAAGGGGCTCATCGCGAGTTTCTCACGTGCTCTCGCTGAAGGGTTGAGCCACGATCAGTCTCAGGGGGAGTTCGACCAGACCCTGCGCAATTCGATCGATTCGATTTACGCTGCGTCGGTGTCCTGATCCTTGGACAACTTGATCCTTAACGGGCCCGCGAGGAAACTCACGGGCCCGCTGTCGTGCGTGTACAGTTCAGGCGTGATCTCCGAACTTGTCGCGTTTGATCTCGACGACACTTTAGCTCCCTCAAAATCTCGCCTTCCCGAGCAGATGGCCCGCACCGTAGCTCGCCTCCTTGACCATACGAGCGTGTGCGTCATCTCGGGTGGCCAATTCGGGCAATTTCGGACCCAGGTCGTCGAAGCTCTCGACGACGTCAACGCCTCCCGGCTGGACCGACTGCACCTACTGCCCGCCTGTGGCACCCAGTACTACCGCTATGGTGACGGTGAGTGGCAGCGCATTTACATCGAGGCCTTGACTGACGATGAAAAGTCCCGCGCCACGGATGCCGTTGAGACGTGCGCCCGCGCCCTCGGGTTGTGGGAGGAACACACCTGGGGCCCGGTGCTGGAAGACCGCGAGTCGCAGATCACTTTTTCCGCGCTAGGGCAGCAGGCACCGGTTGAGGCGAAGAGGGCGTGGGATCCCAGCGGCGAGAAGAAACTCAGATTGCGTGAAGCGGTTGCTGCGAAGCTCCCCGACCTCGAAGTGCGTGCCGGGGGATCGACCTCTGTGGACATCACCCGAGTCGGTCGTGACAAATCGTTCGGCATCGCCAAGCTGCTTGAAATGACGGGCCTTTCCAAGGCGGACGTGGTGTTCTACGGCGATCGGCTAGACGAGCACGGCAACGATTACCCCGTCAAGGCGATGGGGGTTCCGTGCGTCGCGGTCACCGACTGGCACGACACCCTGGCCAAGCTCGAAGATCTGCTCTCGCACGCCTAAAGCTCCTCAGCTGCTGGTACCCCAACGGCGCGAGCGTCCCGAAACGAGGCTGACTGCCCACCCGACGGCAAGACCAATAATGGCGGGAAGGGCCCAACCGAGACCGTCGGAGGCCCAGGGCAGGATCGCGTCGGCGGCACGGGTCATGGCGCGGGTTGCCGCCCCCTGGACGGGCAAGGAGCGCGCAAGATCGGGCAGGGCGGCCAAGACGACACATCCAGTCATGACGCGGTGGGGAATGCGGCTGCTGCCTAGCCACGGATCAAGCAACCCCAAAATAATCGTCGTGATCGCTAACGGATAAAGGAACATGAGGACCGGGGTGGACCAGGCGATAATCGTCGTCAGGCCGGCATTGGCGATGACAGCCGACCCCACGCTAAAGATAACCACCCAGAGTCGAACCGATGGCCCGGCCGGGAACATGCGGCGAAAAATCTCGGCACACGCCACGATCAAGCCGATCGCTGTCTTGAGACAGGCGACCAGCACAATTGCAGCTATGAGAGCTTGACCTGCCGCTCCGTAATAGTGACGTGAGACCCCGGCTAAAACGGCACCGCCATTGTCGGCGTGCGGAACAGCGACGGTGGATGTGCGACCAAGCCAAGCCAGGGACACATAGACGAGGGTGAGCGGGATGGCGGCGATGAGCCCGGCACGGATTGTCATGCGGGTGACGTCGTGGCGGCTCGTCAAGCCACGTCGATTGATCGCCTCAACGATGACGATGGCGAATGCTAGGGATGCTAGCGCGTCCATGGTGTTGTAGCCGTCCAGAAATCCCCGCATGAAGACCTGGTGATCGTACGGCGGCTCGGGAGGGCGCGCGGTGGTTGGCATGGGGTAGATCAGGGTTGCCGCGATGAGGATAGCCAGTAGGGCTAGAAAGAGTGGCGTCAGGTAGCGCCCTACCCAGTCCATCAGCTTTCCGGGTTTGAGCGCGGCGACTAGAGCGAGGGTGAAGAACGCGACGGTGAAGATGGGCAGTGCCACGCCGTCGCTGTGGAGGACGGGAGCCACACCGACTTCGTAAGAGACGGTGGCCGTCCTCGGGATGGCGAATGCTGGACCAATCGTCAAATACAGCAGGCAGGTGAAAATCGTGGCATATGTAGGGGACACCCGCGAGGTCATGTCATGGACACTTGAGCATCCCGACACCGCAGAGGAGATGATGGCCACGATGGGGATTCCGACTGCGGTGACGAGGAATCCTGCGCCAGTCACGGTGGCGTTGGGGCCAGCGAGACGCCCGAGCTCGACGGGGAAGATGAGGTTTCCCGCACCGAAAAACAGCCCGAATGTCATCAGCCCGATGAGGAGGGCCGTATGTGTGGGTGCGGTTCGCAGATCGGACATAGGCAATATCTTGCCAGGGTGGTGCACATCGCTGTCGCGGTGGCCTTTCCCACACATGCGGATGAGAGTTCATCTGGCCGACCGATTCGCGTCATCTCGCACTCGGAACGGGGTCATGTCGCCCTCCTAACCTCCTCGTGTTGCCCACATGGAGGGACTGGGGTGAATATCGGAGTTGACGATGCCGTACCGGCAATTTCGTACACCGCGACGGCTTCGGCCACACGTCGGGCGTCAGACCACACAGCTGCCATTCCGCCCTCAACCCGGCGGTCAAGAACGCGGCGGGAAGCTCTCCTGTTCGTGGCTTTTGTGGCTCCAAACGCGATTCTTATTGCGCTATTCGTCTACCGGCCATTCTTTCTCAATATCTACTATTCCGCCCTTGACTGGACCCTTGGTTCTGCCAACGCGACGTGGGTAGGCCTCCAGAATTACAAGGAGTTTCTCACCCGAGACGCAGGGACGGTCCTGACGACGACTGCTATCTTCACGGTCGCCACTGTGGGGCTATCAATGCTCATCGGCCTGGGATTAGCCGTCGTCCTCAACCGTCAGCTAGTGGGACGCAATGCCGCTCGGGCGATCGTCTTCGCCCCGTACGTGCTTTCGGGTGTCGGCATCGGCATGGTGTGGACGTTCATCTTTGACCCGGTCACTGGCGTGCTGTCAGCGATTCTGCGGGATGCACGGCTGCCAGTTCCCCAGTGGTTTAACAGCCCGCGGCTGGCCCTTGTGATGGTCATCATCGTCTACGTCTGGAAGAACCTCGGCTACTGCGCTGTCATCTACCTGGCAGCATTACAAGGGGTGCCGCGTGACCTGCTTGAAGCGGCCGCCCTCGATGGTGCCTCCCGTCATCGCACGTTCACGTCGGTGGTGTGGCCGCTGCTGTCCCCGACGACCTTCTTCCTCACCTTGACGACGATGCTGTCGTCCCTGCAAGCCTTCGACATCATCAAGATCATGACTCCGTTGGGGCAGGGCACCTCAACTCTGATGTATTCCTCGTACATTCAGGCCTTCGGGACGTACAACCGTGCCGGATATTCGGCTGCCCAGTCGACAATCCTCGTCGTCATTTTGCTCATCTTGACCGTCATCCAGATGCGTTTTCTCGAAAGGCGGGTCCACTACTCATGAGCCTAAACGCTGCTGTTCGTCGCGCGGCGATCACTCGACCACGCCGCGTCGACGAGTCTGTTGTTGGGACGCAGAGTGGCGTCGCCAAGGTATTTACCGGATATCTTCCAATGACTGTTGCAACCCTTATCGTGGTGCTTCCGCTGTTGTGGATGGTGTTGGGATCGTTCAAAACCCCTTCCGAGATTGTGGCTCAAGATGTCGTTTGGTGGCCTCACCATTGGGCTTTTGATGCTTATCGTCAGGCGTCGCGCGCGATCAACTTTCCACGGTTATTCCTCAATACCGTCATTGTCACAGTCATTGGTGCGACGGTGAAACTAGTCCTTGCCTGCACTAGTGCCTATGCGTTTGCCTTCCTGCGCTTCCCAGGACGCAACATCATCTTCGTTCTGGTTCTGGTGGCCCTTATGGTTCCTGCACAGGTCTCGTTGGTCCCTAATTACGTGCTCATTTCCCAGCTGGGCGGCGTCAACAGCTATTGGGGCATCATCGTGCCCGGGCTTGGCACGGCGTTCGGCACGTTTTTATTGAGGCAGCATTTTCTGTCGCTGCCCGTCGACGTGATGGAGGCAGCCGAGATGGACGGTGCTGGGCACCTCACCCGCCTATGTCGGATGGTGATTCCGATGTCTACTCCGGCGATTGCCACCGTCGCGCTGGTGACGATTGTTGATGAGTGGAACAACTACATTTGGCCGCTCGTTATCACCTCTGATACCTCACGAATGGTGTTGCCGGTGGGGTTAACTGCGCTACAAGCGGTTGACTCCGACGCTGGTGTCTACCCCGTTCTCATGGCAGGTGCGGTGTTCGTGATTGTGCCGATTTTGGTCGTTTTTGTCTTACTCCAGCGATATCTCGTCGCCGGTCTTACCCAGGGGGCAGTCAAGTAATCCCTCAATCACATCCGACTCGTCACACCTAGATCGATCTAACCGATTCACACAAACCGATCCGTGCAAGGAGAGCATTACTGTGTCTGATCTCAACCCCATCAGCCGGCGTCGGCTGATGACCATGGCGGCCCTTGGAGTCGGGGCCCTTGGTCTGGCAGCCTGTTCGGGGCCTTCATCTGTCAATTCTCAGGGGAGCAGTACGGGCGCTTCCGCGATTGACTTTTCGGGTGTCAAACCGGCTTCCGAGATTACGTTCTGGACGAATAACCCTGGCGGATCCGGTGACGTCACATCGAAGATCTGCACCGACTTCAAGGCTAAGGAGGGCATCGCCGTCAGGATCGTGCCGGCTGGTTCCTCATATGAGGAGGTCGCGCAGAAATTCCAGACTGCCCTCACCGGCCAGGACACCCCAGACGTCATCATCGGATCAGATGTGTGGTGGTTTCGCTACTACATGCAAGATGCCATCATCCCTCTCGACGATGTGCTAAAAGCCGCCAAGGTTGATGTCACGGCCTACCGCAAAGGGCTGATTGACGACTACCGGTACAAGGACCATCTGTACGCTCTACCTTTCGCACGCTCAACGCCGTTGTTCTACTACAACAAGAGCCATTTCAAGGCTGCTGGTCTGCCTGATCGTGCTCCCCGAACGTGGGATGAGTGGAGGACCTGGGCTGGCAAGCTCCAAAACGCCAAGACGGGTGCTCAGTACGCCTATCAGTTCCCATCGGTGACCGATTACGCCGGTTGGACCTTGCAGAACATTTTGTGGGGCTACGGTGGTGGATGGTCCAAGAAAGATTCGTTTGACATCACCTGCGATTCTGACAACTCCATCCAGGCCCTAACCTTCGTGCGTGACGCTGTCCTCACCGACAAGTGGGCCGGCGTCTCCTCTAACGAGTCCACCGATGACATGGCAGCCGGTGCGTGCTCTGCCACCATCGGCTCCACAGGATCGTTAGTCGGAGTGCAGAAAGCCGTAGGCAACAAGTTCGAGGTGGGTGTGGGCTTTTTGCCCGGTGGCCCTGTCACGACTCATTCGGTCTGCCCGACCGGCGGTGCCGGCGTAGCGATCTGCTCTCGCTCCAGTAAAGACAAGCAGCTTGCCGCCGCGAAGTTCATTGGCTTCCTCACCAACGCTGAGAACACTATTGATCTTTCCGCTGCAACTGGCTATATGCCGGTGTGCACCACCTCTGACACGTCGAAGCTGCTTAAGGAGAACCCGCTTATTGGCCAAGCCATTAAGCAGCTCGACGCTACCCGGCCGCAGGATTACGCCCGCGTCTTTGTGCCCGGAGGAGACCAGGAAATCGCCAAAGCCGTCGCCTCGGTGATCCAGCAGGGTGGAGAGCTCAAACCGACGATGTCGAAGCTGCGAGCGACCCTAGAAGGGATCTACACGAGTCAAGTTAAGCCGCACGTGTGAGTCACCGGGAGTCCAGCCATGTGCCCGTCTTGGTTGACGTGACTGGACTCTTCGGTGACTTTGCGGTGGGAGTGGAACAGCCTCGCTGGGATAGTTGAGTCGCAGTCACTCAACTTCACTTGACTGTATCCCGTTAGGGTTCATACTTGAGTCATAGCAACTCAACTTCAGTGAGGCATGTAATGGACACCAATCTCACCACAATGAGCCGTGACGCGGTCACCGCCGCTACTCGGCACGCATTGGCCCACGGGAACCCGTCCGTGGAGCCCTCGCATCTTCTTCACGCCCTCTTCACGATTCCGGACAACACTGTCAGCCCGCTGGTGGCTGGTTTGGGGATTGATCCCCAGCGGATTGACGCCATCGCCACCGCAGCGATGCGTTCCCTGCCCTCAAGTAGCGGTGCCTCGGTCACTCAGCCACAGCTGTCGGGGGCGTTCGCCCGAGTCATTGCCGATGCGCAAAACCGCGCCGAGGCCATGGGGGACGCCTTCGTTGCGACCGAGCACCTGCTCATTTCTCTTACAGCGGTCCCTTCTGATGTACAGAACGGCCTGACCGGGCTCGGCCTCAAGCCCGATTCCCTGACGGCAGCCTTTAACGAGGGGCGCGGAGACCGTCGCGTCACGTCTGAGGAGTCCGAGGGCGGCGAGTCGGCCCTCGCTAAGTATTCCGTTGACCTCACTGAGCGCGCCCGTGCCGGCAAGCTCGATCCCGTTATTGGACGCGACCAAGAGATTCGCCGTGTCGTCCAGGTGCTGGCGCGGCGCACCAAGAACAATCCGGTTCTTATCGGGGAGCCTGGCGTCGGTAAAACCGCCGTCGTGGAAGGACTGGCCCAGCGCGTCGTCGCCGGGGATGTGCCCGACTCTCTCAAAGGGCGACGCGTCGTTTCCCTGGATCTGTCGTCGATGGTCGCTGGCGCCAAGTATCGCGGCGAATTCGAGGAGCGCCTCAAGGCTGTCTTGAACGAGATTAAAGATGCCGAGGGGCAGATCATCACCTTCATTGACGAGCTGCACACTGTCGTTGGTGCCGGGGCCAGCGGTGAGGGTGCCATGGACGCCGGCAATATGCTCAAACCGATGCTGGCACGCGGGGAGCTGCGGATGATCGGTGCCACCACCCTCGACGAGTACCGCGAACACATTGAGAAAGACCCGGCCCTAGAGCGTCGTTTCCAGCAGGTCTTTGTCGGCGAGCCGTCAGTGGAAGATACCATCGCCATCTTGCGCGGTTTGCGTGAGCGCTACGAGGCCCACCACAAGGTGCGTATTACTGACGGTGCCCTCGTTGCGGCCGCCAGCCTATCTCATCGGTATATCACCGCTCGCCAGCTTCCTGACAAGGCCATTGATCTCATCGACGAGGCTGCATCTCGGCTGCGTATGGAGATCGACTCCTCCCCAGAGGAGATCGACACCCTGCGTCGCGAAGTCGACCGCATGAAGATGGAAATCTTCGCCGTCGAGAAGGAGGACGACCCGGCTAGCAAGCAGCGTCTAGAGAGGCTGCGCGCCGAGATGGCTGATAAAGAGGAGACCTTGCGTGGTCTGGAGGCTCGCTGGGAGGCCGAGAAGGCCAGCCTGAACGAGGTCGGTGAACTCAAGACGCGCATCGACCAGCTGCGGACTACGGCTGAGAAATACCAGCGTGAGGGCGATTTCGGTAAGGCGTCTGAAATTCTCTACGGCCAGATTCCGGCCTTGGAGAAGGAAGCCGAGGCGGCGAATAAGGCCGAGGAAGAGGGGACCCGGATGGTCTCTGAGGAGGTTGGCACCTCCGATATTGCTGAAGTCGTCTCTTCGTGGACTGGTATCCCCGTCGGGCGGATGATGCAGGGCGAGCAGGAGAAGCTGCTGCACATGGAAGAACGGCTGCACGAGCGCCTTATTGGCCAGGACCAAGCCGTCAAGACAGTTTCTGACGCGGTGCGCCGCTCCAGAGCAGGTATCTCTGACCCGAACCGTCCCACCGGGTCCTTCCTCTTCCTCGGCCCCACCGGCGTCGGCAAGACTGAACTGGCGAAGTCTCTAGCCCAGTTCCTCTTTGACGACGAGACCGCCATGGTGCGCATCGACATGAGCGAGTACATGGAAAAGCACTCCGTTTCGCGTCTGGTTGGCGCCCCTCCGGGTTATGTCGGGTATGAAGAGGGCGGCCAGCTCACCGAGGCCGTGCGACGCCGCCCATATTCGGTCATCCTGCTTGATGAGGTGGAAAAGGCTCATTCTGACGTCTTCAATATCTTGTTGCAGGTCCTTGACGACGGCCGCCTGACCGACGGACAAGGACGGACGGTGGACTTCCGTAACACCATCTTGGTGTTGACAAGCAACTTGGGTAGCCAGTTCCTCTCAGACGCGAACCTCGACGACCAGGCCAAGCGTGAAGCCGTCATGGCTGCGGTACGAAACGCGTTCCGCCCCGAGTTTTTAAACCGGCTCGACGATGTGGTGATGTTTGACCCGCTGACGATGGCCGATCTGGGGCGGATCGTCGAAACGAACCTGGCCAAGCTCAATTCTCGGCTGGCCGAGCGGCGGATGACCGTCGCCCTTACTGACGCCGGCAAAGACTGGTTGGCTATGGCCGGTTTCGATCCGGTTTATGGTGCCCGGCCGTTGCGTCGATTGATGCAGACGACGATGGAAGATCAGCTGGCACGACAGGTGCTGTCGGGGCATGTGCAGGAGGGTGACACGGTCACCTTTGATCTCAATGAGGTGGGTGACGGCTTGGTGATTCTGTGAGGTGCGAGTCCGCCCCGGCTCGACCCATCGCTGCACCGGCTCAGCGGCCGGTGTGCGGCAATGCGGTGGGTCGATGTCGGCGGTGTACGGTGCGCCCGCGGTGGGCCGAGGCTGCGCCCGCGGAATCCGAGGGAGCGGTTGCAGTTGCCGCCGGGGCTGTTTTGGACGGGATCGAGGTCGCCGATGTTGAGGGGGCCGGTGTGCTCTTCACTGCGCGGGCCGTCAGCCACTGCGTCGGGGTGGTTGGGTGGTCGATGAGACGGGTCTCCCCGATAAGTCCAAGGAATCCCTTGTCCATCGTGCCCGCGTAAACACTGCCGCCGATGATCCATGGCTTGTCGTCGAATCCGTTGATGCCGTGTGCCGACCCTTGTGTGCCGTAGGTATTGCGTAGCATCGGTACGCCGTTGACATACATGACGACCGAGCCCTCGGTCGGATCGTCGACGATGGCGATGTGGTACCACTTGCCGAGGTCGACATCACCGGACCAATTAGAGTAACCGAACCCAATCGGGCTGATGGTGGTGAACGCCCACTGGAACTCTTTAAGACTCGAGACGGCTCCGGCCATCGGTGGCTCGTCACGGTCGTCGGTATCAGTCCCAGGCACGTTGAAGTTGGGCAGCTCTTCACGCCTGCCCCCACGACATACAAAGGCGCACCAATAGTTGTCTGAGCTGTACTTTTTGTCGATCATGACGAAGGTTTCGAAGGTATACCCGTGCGCCAGACGCTCCTTATTGACGGGGGCATCGGCGGCTGTGGCGAAGTACGAGAAATTTCCCTTCGACGCCGGGGTGAGTTTCACTGCGTAACCCCCGGAGCTGTATTTCATGTGGCTGTCGACCAGGGACGCAGAGTTGGGGGCATGTCCGGCCACGACGAGGTGCATGTCGTTGTGGTTGCCGGAGATGTCCTTCTCGATGAGTCGACCGTCAATGACCATTGGCCGCCAGTGGGCGACGGTCCCTGGCACCGTGGGGTAGTCCTCCTCGTTGGCTGGCTCGATCAGTGGTAGGGCGGCGACAGGGGTGAAGCTGCTGCGTAGGTGCTCGCGAAGGGCCGTGGTGGCTGAGGGCACTGAGCCTTGGGGGTGGAAGTCGGCTCCGAAGCTGGCGAATCGGGACGCGAAGTCGAAGGTCGTCGTCCATGTGTCGCCTGGCCCTTCCAGTAAGGCGCGGTCCAGGGAGTTCGCTTTGGAGCCCTTGAGTGGTACCCACGGAGAGAAGGCTGTCTGCGACAACTGGTTGTGGGTGAAGTCGAACTCCATGAGTGCCATGAGGCCGTTGCCACCCTGGTAAGCCATCTGGTAGTCGAGGAGCTGCTGGAACACTGGGTGACCTGCGTCATTGGTGAGGATCCGGTTTGTGGCTCCGTGGTGGTGGCCGTTGATGGTGAGAAAGACCTGGTCGTAGGAGCGTATGAGACGGTCCCAGATCCGCTGGCCAAAGTCGGTCGACAAGGCGGTACCGTCGGCAGAGATGTCGATGATCTGGTGAGTCGTGATGATTGTCGGCACGGTGCGATGGGCCTGCAGCACGCTTTCGGCCCAGTCTAGGTCGGCGGAATCGGACCCCCATGGCAGGTTGACGGCCATCATCGGCACACCGGCGACGTCGAACTGGTGCCAGTTTGATAATCCGCTGGGTCCCATTCCCCGGAAGCTCGGTGACGTCTTCTGGCGAGACGGCGGAAACCAGGCACGGTAGTAGGTGAAGTCGTCAGCGACGTCGTGGTTGCCGGGAATAATTGAGTACGGCGTTCGGGCGTCGTCCATGATCTTCATAGCGCGGGAGGCGACGACGTACTGGTCCTCGTGACCCTTGCCAGATTGGTCAGCCACGTCACCAAGGTGGTGAGTCATTGCGATCCGATACTTCTCAGTGTTGTCAACGATCCACGCGGTCTGGCAGTCGTAGGGGTTCGGTAGGCCGGGGTATTGCTTGGCGAATAGGTCGGCGCCGGCGACGCCGTAACGGGAATAGAACTGTGTGTCGGGCAGCACAGCGATGCATCCGCGGGCTCCAAGCCGCCCGTCGACGCTGCCGGTGGTTGTGTACGGGGCCGCGCCGGCTGGCCATCCCTTGACGGCGGCCACTCCGGTCAGGGTAATGAAAGCTCCACCCAAGATGAGGCGGCGACGACTGAGTGACGGCACTGTAGGGCTCCTTGACGCTGGTAGCTAGACGTTTCTTTGTACCTTCGATCGCCATCACAGCGGTGCCACAGGACGGTGACGCCACAGATCCATGAACGCTGGATGGCGAAAGGACGAACAGTTGGGGGACTAGTTCGGTCCAGGTGTGGCCCATGAAAAAGCGGTAGAGAAAAACCCCGGGACGTGAGCGTCTAGTCAATATCTCCGTCGACGTACATCCAGCGGCCTGCGCGACGCTGGAAACGGGACACTTCATGGAGGACCTCGTGGCGTTTACCTACTTGATATGAGGCGCGATATTCCACTACTCCTGTGGTATCGCCTGGCTGGCCTTGTGTGGTGGATAGGATTTGTAGCTTCGTCCATTTCAGGCCCTGTGCGTCAACGACATCAGGGCGGGTTCTCGGGTGCCACGTAGCCCACAGGTGGTTCCACCGTCCCAGAGCGTTTGCGGTGTAGCGCGACCTCATGAGCGCTTCAGCGGTCTCGGCGCGACGAGGGTCGTCGAGGATCGGTCCGCAGCATTGGTCATAATTTCGTCCTGATCCGCAGGGACACAATGTGGTCATGACTCAAGCATCCCAGGCCGGGCGTCGAGGGGTGCGGACTACAGTCAGGACGGGCCTTCCGGGGCAGCTCGGTGGGCCCGTGTCGCGGGAGGATGGGAGATGGATGATGCGTAGTGCGGTAGCTAAGGTGCTTATGGCAGGCCTGATTGGGCTGGGGATTGCTGGGTGTTCCGGTGCTGCTGGGGCTTACAACAGCAGCGAGGAGGCGGCCAACGCATCGAAGCCGGGGGCTGAGTCGACTCCGGTAGCCCATGCTGGAGCTACGCCTGACCAGAAATGGACCCACTGCGCCCCGGGCGCGCGTTCCAAGGACATCACGGCGATGAAGCCCGATACCAACACCACGCTGACGATCGGTGCGTTCAACGGCTGGGACGAGTCGTGGGCGACGGCAGGGCTCATTAAACAAGTTCTTACAAAAGATGGATACACCGTCACTATCAAAGGATTCGACGCCGGAGTTGGGTATCAAGCAACTGCTGACGGCGACATCGACATCATCACTGATTCTTGGCTTCCAGTAACCCAGGCTGGTTACATTCGCAAATATGGACCGCAGTTGGAGAATCTTGGATGTTGGTACGATAACGCGAAACTCACCATTGCTGTGAATAAGGATTCGCCAGCGCATTCTATCGCGGATCTAAAGAAAACTGGTAGTGCTTATGGAAATGTCATTTATAGCATCGAACCAGGCGCTGAGATGACGAAAACTATAGCTAACCAAACACTGCCGATGTACGGGTTATCGAATATTAGCCTCAAGACCTCATCGACGCCGGCAATGCTTGCCCAACTTCAAAAATCGACCAAGGCGGGCAGTAACGTCGCGGTTACACTGTGGCGGCCTCACTGGGCCTACGATGCCTACCCGGTACGTGATCTTGATGATCCCAAGAATGCTATCTCTAATGCCGAACTCATTTACAGCTTTGGTCGGCCCGGATTTGAGAAGGACCATCCTAAAGCTGCCCAGCTCGTCCAGAATCTCGCAATCGACGACGCCCACCTATCGAGTCTTGAGCATCTTATGGTCGATACCACTAAGCGCGGTGGCCAGACCGACACTGCCATATCGACATGGATGGCTGACAATCCGGACTGGGTTAAAGGCTGGCTGTCCGGAAAACTGAGGTCTCGATGAATCGGCTTTTCCCCGACGCCGACGGGGCATGGATCGTGCGCGTTGATGGCGCGGATCAATCGTGGATCGATCTGGACGATCCCACTCGCTTGGAATTCGACTACATGAAGCGTATTGCCGACCATCTCGACGTTCACCGTCCAGCGGGTGAAAGGATGCGCGTCATCCATGTAGGCGGGGCTGGTATGTGCTTAGCCAGATATGTTGCGGCTACCCGTCCGACCAGCCCGCAGATCGTCTGTGAGCCTGATACTGAGCTGACGGCAGAGGTCCGCCTCAAGGCTCCGCTACCGGCGCGTTCCGGCATCAAAGTGCGCCCGGTAGATGGCCGGTCAGGGGTCGCGGCTATGCGCGAGGACTTCGCTGACGTCGTCATCCTTGACGCTTTCAAGGGTGCTCAGGTTCCTGGTGACCTCGTCACTGTCGAATTCTTTGCCGATGTATCTCGTATTCTGCACTCTGATGGCCTGGTGGTGGCGAACCTGGCTGATTCCGCACCCCTCACATGGACTAAACGAGTCGTGCGATCTGCTGAAACGGTCTTTTCCAGCGTGTGTTTGGCGGCAGAGTCGTCGACTCTCAAGGGCCGTCGTTACGGAAATATCATCCTGGCAGCATCTCACGGGCCACTCCACGATGAGGAGTTGGTGCGACGCTATAGCGGCGCGGCTTTCCCATTTCGGCTTATTACTGGTGATGCGCTGGCGAAGCTGTTAGCAGGTGCTCGTCCCTTCTGCGACGACGACACCGAGTCCTCGCCGGGTCCGCCGGGAGGGGCGACATTCTTCTCCTGACCGTCAACTGGTGAGCGGTGTTGATCTACGTTGCGAGCTAGCCAGACCCCTGCTGTCGTCATCGTCGGTTGTCGTCGTCGCGGTTGTCGTCAGGTGACATGATGTGACCATGACCCATTCGGCTTCTGAGGACACAGCTAGCTATCGCCACCTGCCGCCGCTGCCCGACATGCCTAAATCTATCGTCGCGGTACGGGTTATCGTCATCGGTTTATCGGCGATGTGGGTCGTGGTCGTCTGCGCATTGTGGGCGGCTGGGCGCAGCGAGAGCCAATCGACACTTGGGCCTATCCTTACCTCGTTCACGCTGGGGATGGATTCGGGAAGCTGGGCCGGTCATGTGCTTATGCCGGTGGCGGGTTGTGTCTTGACGATGACGATGGGTCGTGGCCACGCTATCGACCGCTATCTGTTCACGGTGCTCTCCCTCGGGTGGATGTGGTGGCTTTCTCGTGGCTCAGAGCTTATGGGAGGGCTTGGTGTCGTTGGGATTATGGCGGTCGCTGCGGTATTAACGACCGTCTGGAGCGCCCCTGTTAACAAGTGGATCAAGGCGATTGCTGAACGCGACATCGTCATCGCCAGCCCACCAGAGGAGGGCTGGCTGGAGCCGGGTCAGGCCCAGCCATGGCAAGCTGTAAGCCGTCCGCAGTGAATTGATTCCTCGAGGCGGTTTGGGTTTCACTCGGCGCGAGACCGTCGAGCGGCTTGTGGCTGGCTTGCCTGACCTTTGCGTCGTGCCTTCAGCCATTCGACACCCATCGGAAGCACCGACACGACGATGATGAGAATCAGAGCTGCCTCGAAGTTGTTCCGAACGACGGGGACCTGGCCAAGGAAATAGCCGGCCTGGACAGCGATGAGCACCCACAAGACGCCGCCGATGGCGGTGTAAGTGATGAACTTCCGGAATGTCATCCGCCCAACTCCAGCGATCATGGTGACGAAGGTACGCACGATGGGTACGAAACGGGCCAAGATGAGGGCGACGGAACCATGCTTGCGGAAGAATTCGTGAGTGGTGTCCACGTGTTTGGGGGAGAACACCTTACCCATGAATCCGTCCCGCTCCCGGAAAAGCTTCGGACCAACCAGATATCCAATCCAGTAGCCACAGATATTTCCCGCCACAGCGCAGATAATGAGGACTAGATTGACGATGATGAGGGTCGTCGCTGTAGACCCGTAATGGATCAAAGGGACGGTTGAGTTGACGCCAACGGCCGCAAACATTCCCAGCGCAAATAGCAGAGAGTCTCCGGGCATGAAGAACACGGCCAGGCCGCACTCGGCAAAGACGATGAGCGCGACGATCCACAATGCCGCAGCGCCGGCGCCTTGGATGATGGCCTGAGGGTCCATCCAGGCGGGGGTAAGCAGGGCGGGGAGGGTCATGAGGAGACTCGGCATGGGGCCAAGACTATCTTTGATCTGTGTGTGATCCGTCCCCTGATGAACTCGCTGACGCCCCTTCACTGCAGATTCCCAGCCATTTAGGGACTACGGTCGTAGGTGTCGGGCCGATGCCCAAACCGTGGCCCGATGATCCGAGACTCGATCCTGAACTGTTGGCCTCAGGGGACCGGCGCAATGTCATTGATCGGTATCGGTACTGGACGATGGAGGCGATCGTCGCCGACCTTGACGCGCAGCGGTGCCGGTTGCATGTGGCGATCCAGAATTGGGAACACGACTTCAACATTGGGTCGGTGGTGCGTACCGCTAATGCCTTTAACGTGTCAGCCGTTCATATCTTGGGGCGGCGTCGCTGGAATAGACGTGGAGCGATGGTAACCGACCGCTACCTGCACGTGTACCACCACCCTGACGTCCCCACCTTCCTGCAGTGGCTTGACGAGCACGGCGTCACACCCGTGGGAGTAGATAATTTGCCCGGATCGGTGCCACTTGAGACAGCTGAGCTGCCGCAAGATTGCTGCCTCGTGTTCGGGTCAGAAGGCCCCGGTCTCACCGACGAGGTCGTCGAGGGGTGCCAGCAGTTGGTAGCAATTACTCAGTACGGGTCGACGCGCTCCATGAATGCCGGCGCAGCTGCCGCGATTGCGATGTACGCCTGGACGACACAGTGGCGAAGGTCACCCACTGCCTGAGTGGGAAGAACCGGGACCCCCTAGGCTCGTGCTATGAGCACACAACCCAGCGAGGAACCACCGCAACTAGTCGTGGCCTTCAATCCAGTGCCTAGCGCCTCTCGGGTTGCCCATCACCACGCCACGAGATTTCGCTTGGCGGTGCAGACTCTCATCGTCGTCATCATTGGTGGCCTGCTGTGGGCACTGACGGCAGACGCTTTCAAGGTGTCGACGGTGATGTGGATGCTAGGGGCGTGGGTGGTGCTGTTCGTCGTGCTTTTCGTCATCCAGAATGTACGGCTGCACGCTGCCCGAAAGGATCTTCTCGATGTTGGGGAAGGCCCAGCGCTCATGGTGTGTTCGAGTGGTTTGTACCTGAGACGAGCATTGCGTTCGGGGTCGAAACAGTCCACGACGACGACCATGGATGAGGTTCACTGGGACGCGTTATCCGAGGTCAAGGTGGGGGGCTCGTCGATTGGGTCTGGCCCCAGCTTGGTCGTCAATGCCCAGGATGGCCGTCAGTGGGATGTTCCACTGTCGTGGCTCGATAGCCGGCAAACTGATATCGACTCCGCCATTGCAGCAGCGTCGGGCGGTCGCATTCGGGTGGAACAGGACGGTTCTGAAATCGCCGACTGAGGTGTGCTGCGCAGCACCTATGAGCGTGCTCGGCGCTGAGACTGACATCGAGAGGTGTCTGCGGAACAATGGTTCTTGTCAGCGCGAGTTCATAGAGGAAAGGCCAAACATGCCCATCGCAACACCCGAGGTCTACGGCGAGATGATTGACCGCGCGAAGAAACAGGGCTTCGCGTACCCGGCCATCAATGTGACCTCCTCCCAGACCCTCAATGCTGCTCTGCAGGGGTTCACTGAGGCGGGTTCCGACGGTATCGTCCAGATCTCTACCGGTGGCGCTGAGTACGCGTCCGGGCAGACGGTGAAGGACATGGTGACCGGCGCGGTTGCCCTCGCGGAATACGCCCACGTCGTTGCTAAGAAGTACCCAATCAATGTGGCTTTGCACACCGACCATTGCCAGAAGGAGAAGCTGGATAAGTACGTCAACCCGCTCATTGCTATTTCGCAAGAGCGCGTCGACAAAGGCCAGGATCCGCTATTCAACTCTCATATGTGGGACGGTTCGGCTATTGAGGTCGAGGAAAACCTGCAGATTGCCGAGGAGTTGTTGACGCGTACCTCGAAAGCCAAGCTCATCCTCGAGATTGAGGTTGGTGCTGTTGGTGGTGAGGAAGATGGCGTTACCGGCGAAATCAACGAGAAGTTGTACACCACCGTTGCCGACGGTATGCGTACCCTTGAAGTGCTGGGTCTAGGTGAAAAGGGGCGTTACACCACCGCCCTGACTTTCGGGAATGTCCATGGTGCTTATAAGCCGGGTTACGTCAAGCTGCGTCCGGAAATCCTCAAGGAAATCCAGGACGAGTGCGGCAAAAAGTACGGCAAGGAGAAGCCGTTCGATCTGGTCTTCCATGGTGGGTCGGGCTCAACTGCCCAAGAGATTGCCGATGCAGTGTCCTATGGCGTCATTAAGATGAATATTGACACTGATACCCAGTATGTGTTCTCGCGCCAGGTTGTCGAGCACATGTTCAAGAACTATGACGGCATGCTCAAGATCGACGGCGAGGTCGGCAACAAGAAGATGTACGACCCGCGTTCATGGGGCAAGAAGGCTGAGGCCGGCATGGCTGCCCGTATCGTTGAGGCATGCGAGCAGCTTGGCTCGAAGGGCACCTCGGTCAGCGCCTGAGTATGCCTGTGCAGAATCCCGGCCAGTCCTATGGTGAGGATTGGCCGGGATTCTTCATCGGTGCGATGGCAGTGGTGGGGGTGGAGTGCTGTTGGCCCGCACTGTTGCGTTCCAGTCGACGAGCCACTTTTCATCAACAGGGGTCATGATGACGGTCATGATTGGTTCTGCTGTCGAACGTGAATAGATGTCCGCTGATCGTGTTGGAAGAGGCCCCGCGGAAATAAGGATTCCTTCGTTTGGTCCGGCTTTGTCATCGTGGTAGGCCTTGAAAATGGCTTGGCCCCACTGCTCGGCTTTCTTGGAATGATCATCCCAGCCGGTATTGGGTGCGATGAGGCCCTGAATGCGGTTGTTGTCAATGGTGTCAGGGGTTGATATGGCCTCGGCGAAGTAGGCCGCTATGGCGACGTCATTTGGCTGAAGTTCGTCATCATGATGCTGCACTAGAAGCGTGCCTCCAATCCCGGCGGCAGCGGCCAGGATGGCACATAGAAGATGCGTTAAAACAGATTTCATGTTCATTGATCTGTCCAAGTTGTAGCTGAATTCATGCCAAGTGAAGTGTCCATGTTGCCCGTCCTAGGTGCTTCTTTTTCCCAGCTGAATTAACTTTCTATTGAAGCGCAAAGAATGGTATGTTGTGGGTGTCGGGGGAATGGGGCTAGCGTCAGCGTTGGCGGCATGAGCAGTAGCTATTGAGGTGGCTACCGTGAGGGCGAGGAAGGTTCTTCTGTGGATGGCCACTGCATTCTCCCCTCTGGAGTCGGAGTGTATCCCATGATGGGTATTAGTAGTATACAAGGAAAGACTAACGTGTGCTGCATATCGGGTGCTGCGTGGTGTTATTGATATGAGGATTTGGGGGTGTGCGATCACACTTTCCAGCCTGATGAGACGTCGGGTGGTGAACGTCAGTGCGTGGCGCTCCGCGATTGCGGTTGACTGGTGAGCCGTCATCTCGATGAGGGTGGTGCCCGAAGCAACCGTGGCGGTGACTCACGCGTCGGTGACGACTGGGGTATTACCAGGTCGCGCCCACTCGCTCCATGAACCGTCGTATATGCCGATGTCCTCGCGGCCGACCAAGGTGGCCGCCAGAGCAATAATGCAGGCCGTCACGCCCGAGCCACAGGTGGCAACGATCGGGCGATCTCCGGCGGCTCCGTCAATCAACTGCCGCAGTTCCTCAACTGGGCGAATTCGTCCATCAGCAATGATGTCGGTGTAAGGCAGATTTGTGGCAGTCGGCATGTGGCCCGATCGCAGTCCAGTGCGAGGCTCCGCAACCTTGCCCGCAAACCGTTCGGCTGACCGGGCGTCGACGATGCGAGGAGTAGTTGGGTCGTCGTTAGCGGCGATGATGCGCAGTACCTCATCTCGATCAATGATCGCCCCTGGTAGCGCTGTGAGGGTGACGGTGCCGGGCTCTGGGGCTGGAGTGATGTCAGTCGTGAGTCGTCCGCCGGCGGCGACCCAGCCGGCGTTTCCGCCTTCGAGGACGGACGCGTTGTTAAAACCACAGGCGTGCATCATCCACCATGGCCGGGCCGAGGCGAAGAGAAAATCGTCTTCGGTAACAATGACGTGGGAGTCATTGTTTACTCCCAATTTTCGTAATCGGTTCTGAAATTGCAGCAGTGACGGCATGGTGTGCGGAAGGCTCGATGACTGGTCACTCATCGAGCCATCAAGGTCGAAGGGTAAGGCGTGCGGAATGTGAGGCACTCCGGGCCGACATGGGGATACGTCGACGATGATGATGCGGTCGGCGTCGGGGCCGTCGACCAGTTCTGCCAGAGTCTTTGGGTCAACTACCGGGGTAGGGCATAAGGTCTCAGCCATGGTCGCATCATGTCACCGCAGCGAGGACCTGGAACTCTCGCGATGGGTGATTATTCAGTTGAACATTGTTCAGATATGAAAAACGGACCCACGTGGCCCCTGTGCGTTCGTCTCGTGGAATCATGGACCCATGAGTCCGCGAAAGATTGGCGTTACCGAGCTCGTGCTCCGCGACGCGCATCAGAGCCTGCTTGCCACCCGCATGGCCATGGAGGACATGGTCGATGCCTGTGCTGACATTGATGCAGCAGGCTTCTGGTCCGTTGAGTGCTGGGGTGGAGCTACCTTCGATTCCTGCATCCGATTCCTCAACGAAGACCCCTGGGAGCGTCTGCGTACCTTCCGTAAGCTGCTGCCGAACTCGCGTCTGCAGATGTTGCTGCGCGGCCAGAACCTCCTGGGTTACCGCCACTACAACGACGAGGTCGTCGACAAGTTCGTCGAGAAGTCGGCTGAGAACGGTATGGACGTGTTCCGCGTGTTCGACGCCCTCAACGATCCTCGTAACCTTGAGCACGCGATGGCCGCCGTCAAGAAGACGGGCAAGCATGCCCAGGGCACCATTTGCTACACCACCTCCCCGATTCACACTCCTGAGAGCTTCGTCAAGCAAGCCGATCGCCTCATCGACATGGGCGCTGACTCGATCGCCTTCAAGGACATGGCTGCCCTGCTGAAGCCTCAGCCCGCATTCGACATCATCAAGGGCATTAAGGAAAACCACCCGGATGTGCAGATTAACCTGCACTGCCACTCCACCACGGGCGTCACCCTGGTTACGCTGCAAAAGGCCATTGAGGCGGGCGTCGATGTCGTCGATACCGCCATTTCGTCGATGTCGCTTGGCCCTGGCCACAACCCGACTGAGTCGCTGGTCGAAATGCTCGAGGGCACCGAGTACACCACCGGGCTTGACATGGATCGCCTGCTCAAGATCCGCGATCACTTCAAGAAGGTCCGCCCGAAGTACAAGAAGTTCGAGTCGAAGACGCTGGTGAACACCAACATCTTCCAGTCCCAGATCCCGGGCGGAATGCTCTCCAATATGGAGTCCCAGCTCGAGGCTCAAGGGGCTGGCGACCGCATGGATGAGGTCATGAAGGAGGTGCCGCGCGTTCGTAAGGACGCCGGATACCCGCCGCTGGTCACCCCGTCTTCTCAGATTGTCGGAACTCAGGCCGTGTTCAACGTCCTCATGGGCAACGGTTCCTACAAGAACCTCACTGCCGAGTTCGCTGACCTCATGCTTGGCTACTACGGCAAGCCGATTGGTGAGCTCAACCCCGAGATCGTCGAGATGGCTAAGAAGCAGACCGGCAAGGAGCCGATCGATTGCCGTCCTGCTGACTTGCTTGAGCCCGAGTGGGATCAGCTGGTTGAGCAGGCCAAGAGCCTTGAGGGCTTCGATGGCTCCGACGAAGATGTTCTGACCAACGCCCTGTTCCCGGGAGTTGCTCCTAAGTTCTTCAAGGAGCGCTCGCAGGGCCCGAAGAGCGTCGCGATGACCGAAGCACAGCTGAAGGCCGAAAAGGAAGGCACCGGCGCTGCTGGCATCGCCGGACCGGTCAACTACAACGTGACGGTCGGTGGCAACAGCCATCAGGTGACCGTCGAGCCTGCGTGAGGATGATCGCCAACTATGGCTGAAAAGAAACCAATCAAGCTGGCCGACACCATGGCCGGCCGGATCGAGCAGCTTGCTGACGAGCGTCACACTGTGGAACTTGGCGGCGGCGAGGCTCGACTCGAGAAGCAGCGCGCCAAGGGCAAGCAAACTGCCCGTGAGCGCATCGACAATCTCGTTGACGCCTACTCCTTTGACGAGGTCGGTGCCTTCCGCAAGCATCGCACCACTCTGTTCGGCATGGACAAGGCCGAGGTTCCCGCCGACGGTGTCGTCACCGGTCGTGCGACCATTCATGGTCGTCCGGTGCATGTCGCGTCCCAGGACTTCACCGTCATGGGTGGGTCGGCTGGCGAGACTCAGTCAACCAAGGTCGTCGAGACGATGGATCAGGCCCTGCTGACTGGCACCCCGTTCCTGTTCTTCTACGACTCGGGCGGCGCCCGAATCCAGGAGGGCATCGACTCGCTGTCCGGGTACGGCAAGATGTTCTATGCGAACGTCAAGCTGTCAGGCGTTGTGCCGCAGATCGCCATCATTGCTGGCCCCTGCGCCGGTGGTGCCTCTTACTCTCCGGCGCTGACCGACTTCATCATCATGACGAAGAAGGCCCACATGTTCATCACGGGCCCTGGAGTCATTAAGTCGGTCACCGGTGAGGAGGTCACCGCTGACGATCTAGGCGGCGCGGATGCCCACATGTCCACCTCGGGCAACATCCACTTCGTTGCTGAAGATGACGACGCCGCAGTGCTCATTGCGCAGAAGCTGCTGAGCTTCCTGCCGCAAAACAACACTGAGGATGCCCAGATCTACAACCCCAATAATGACGTTTCACCGCAGCCCGAGCTGCGTGACATCGTTCCGTTGGACGGCAAGAAGGGTTATGACGTTCGTGACGTCATCGCCAAGATCGTCGACTGGGGTGATTACCTCGAGGTCAAGGCTGGTTGGGCGACCAATATCGTCACTGCCTTTGCTCGGGTCAATGGTCGCACCGTCGGGATCGTCGCCAACCAGCCGAAGGTCATGTCGGGTTGCCTCGACATCAACGCCTCCGACAAGGCTGCCGAGTTCATCACTTTCTGTGACTCGTTCAACATTCCGTTGGTGCAGCTGGTTGACGTTCCCGGCTTCCTGCCCGGTGTCCAGCAGGAGTACGGCGGCATCATCCGCCACGGCGCGAAGATGCTGTACGCCTACTCCGAGGCCACCGTCCCGAAGATCACTGTGGTGCTGCGTAAGGCCTACGGCGGCTCCTACCTGGCCATGTGTAACCGTGACCTAGGTGCTGACGCCGTCTATGCATGGCCGAGCGCGGAGATTGCGGTGATGGGTGCAGATGGCGCTGCCAACGTCATCTTCCGTCGTCAGATCAAGGAATCCGAGGATCCCGTAGCCACCCGTGCTGCGAAGATCGAGGAGTACCGCAACGCCTTCAACACGCCCTACGTGGCTGCCGCCCGCGGGCAGGTTGATGACGTGATCGATCCCGCCGACACCCGTCGCAAGATCACTGCCGCTCTGGAGACGTACGCCACGAAGCGTCAGTCCCGTCCGGCCAAGAAGCACGGCGTCATGCCGTGCTGAGCGAATAAGGCTGATGGGAGGACAAGATGAGTGAAAATAATGAACTCGTCATCGAGACGCTGAACAAGCGACTCGCGGCGCTAGAGGCTGAAGTTTCCCGGCTGAAGAAGACGAGTAAGGACGTTCCTGAGGACGTGCTTGCCGCCATCTGCGCCGCCGTTTCGGCTTACCTGGGCAACGACGGAAAGGTTCAGGCCGTCCGTTTCGCCCCGAGTGAGACCTGGGTCCGTCAGGGGCGCAGGGCTCAGCAGAACCATTCGATTCGTTGACCTGGAGAAACTGACATGAAGCTCAAGGTGACCGTCAATGACGTCGCATACGACGTGGACGTTGACGTTGATAAGACCCCTAATGCGCCGATGGCGCCGATCCTTTTTGGCGGCGGCTCCGGTGGCCCGATGAAGGCATCTGGTGGTGGCGCTGGTAAGGCTGGCGAGGGTGAAGTTCCCGCGCCGCTGGCCGGTACCGTTGCCAAGATCCTCGTGGCCGAGGGTGACGCCGTTAAGGCCGGTCAGGTGCTTCTGACCCTCGAGGCCATGAAGATGGAGACCGAGATCAATGCTCCGGCGGATGGAACCGTCAAGGGCATCTTGGTGGCCGTTGGTGACGCCGTTCAGGGCGGTCAGGGCCTGGTGGCCCTGGGCTGATCCTCGGATCAAGACCACACCGGCGCCGTACCTCGGTACGGCGCCGGTGCTATGTCATAGGTAGATCGTCGTATCTAGGCCTTCGCCGCTGGCGAGTGCGGGACCATCGCCAGCGGTGGAGTGGGCATGAGTATGGCCCGCATCCAAGGATGCGGGCCATACGTCGTCGTCACTTAAACACGATGATCTTGCGGCCAGTTGGGGTGTGATCCCACAGCCACTTCAGACCAGTCATGTTGCGAATGTTGATGCAACCGTGGGACGCGCCATTCCACCCGTTGCGGGAGAAGTCCGACGAGTAGTGGATGGCCTGACCCTTGTAGAAGAACATCGAGTACGGCATGGGAGAGCCGTAGCTGCTCGAGATGTGGTTCTTGTCCTTCCAATACACCGAGTGGACGCCCTCGGCGGTCGGCATGCTGGGCCGCCCAAATCGGGCATCAAGGGTGATGAGAATGCGGCCGTTTTGCACCATCCAGAGCTTGCGCTGATTCTTGGATGCGCAAATAACGGTGCCGGTCATGCAGCGGCGATCGAGGCGAACACCAGAATTCGAGATCGGCAGCGTGGTTGGCGGGGCGGCGACACGCTTAGACGACAATGATGACGCGGGGATCCACGTCTGCCTATTGTTGAATAGGACTGGTGCCCAACCTTTGTAGTTCGGGCCGCGGCGCACGACACGATCGCCTTGGTGTGCGGTACCCATTGATCGCGCCGATGCCGAAGCGCCGGTGCGTATCGTCTGATTTGTCTTTACCCAGTAGGTTTGGGGACGAGTAGACGTGAGGGTGTTCCCGGGCAGCCAGGCTTGCTTATTTTGGTAGTACACCGGTGCCCAGCCTTTGTAGTTCGGGCCGCGGCGTACCAGGATTGTTGTGGCATGGGTCTTTCCCATGGACCGGAAAGACGTTCCAGCGCCGGTGCGTAGGTCAGAGGAAAGGTAGACCCACTGGGTTTGAGGGTGCCAGCTGGTGAGGGTGTTTCCGGGGACCCAGCCTTGCTTGTTCTTGTAGAGCACCGGTGCCCAGCCCTTGTAATTCGGGCCGCGGCGTACCAATGCATGAGTGGTGGCGGTCTTTCCCATGGACCGGAAAGACGTTCCAGCACCAGTGCGTAGGTCAGAGGAAAGGTAGACCCACTGGGTATGAGGGCGCGACGTGGTGAGGGTATTCGCGGGCACCCAGGCCTTGGTGGTCTTGTAGAGGATCGGAGCCCAACCCTTGTAGTTTGGGCCGCGACGACTCACCTGAGCGGTAGCCGGTACCTTCCCCATGGATCGGAAAGTAGTTCCAGCGCCAGTGCGCAGATCGGTGGCGATGTACATCCACAGTGGTGCGCTTGGATTAACAGATTGCGTCGTGGCCTTAATCGGAGCGGAGGCCGACGGCGTCGACGTTGAAGCCTTCGGTGCTGGCCGTGAGCTGATGGCTGCCGACTCGGTTTGCTGAACAGCCGACTCAGGTGCGTGGGTAGTCGGCTTGGGTGCCTGGGTAGCCTCCGTAGAAGAGTCTGCCGTGGGGTCGGAGGCTGCGGATGCGCTGGTAGTGGCAGTGGTTGACGATGCTGGGTCGGTCGAGGTAGTCGGCTCTGCATTCGCAACGCCGACGACCCCGGCAGATAGCGACATCGCCAGTACGGCTGCCAGGCTGGCAGCGCGGGAGGAGTGCATGAATCAATACCTTTCAGGACGTGGACGACATGATGCTACGCCCTTTCGTCGACAACGTTGATCTAGCCTCTGTTCCTGAGCTCGCGACGGTATCTCGACATGACAAAGGCGCTGCAGCACCCCTCGCCAGCGGGAATTGCAGCGCCTTGTGCGTGGTCAGCTATTTTTTGCGCGTGTGCGGGCCTTCGCCCGCTCGTGAGCATTGAGTTCGGTTTTGCGGATACGCACGACGTCCGGAGTGACTTCCAAGCACTCATCCTCGCGACAAAACTCGAGCTGCTGCTCCATCGACAGCTTGGTTGCCGGGATGAGACGCTCCAACTCGTCACCGGTAGAGGACCGCACGTTGGTAAGATGCTTTTCCTTGGTGGGATTGACGTCCATATCGTCGGGGCGGGAGTTTTCGCCAACGACCATGCCTTCGTAGGTATCCTCGCCGGGCGAGACAAACATCGTGCCGCGCTCCTGCAGGTTAAACAAGGCATAAGAGGTGACGACTCCCTGGCGGTCGGCGACCATCGAGCCGGTCTGACGGGTGCGCAATTCGCCCACCCACGGCTGGTAGTTTTCGAAAATCTGGTTCATGATGCCCTGACCGCGGGTCTGAGTGAGAAACTCGGTGCGGAAGCCGATGAGACCACGGGCTGGGACGACGAACTCCATGCGCACCCAGCCGGAGCCATGGTTGACCATATGCATCATCTGGCCCTTGCGCAGTCCCATCATCTGCGTAACAGCTCCCATGAACTCTTCGGGGGCGTCAATCGTGACGCGTTCGAAAGGCTCGTGCAGCTTGCCGTCAATGGTTTTGGTGACAACCTGTGGTTTGCCGACGGTGAGCTCGAATCCCTCACGACGCATCTGCTCGACGAGCACGGCCAGCTGCAATTCGCCCCGGCCTTGCACCTCCCACATGTCGGGACGGTTGGTGTCGGCGACCTTGATCGACACATTTCCGATGAGCTCTTGATCGAGGCGCGCCTTGAGCAGACGAGCGGTGAGCTTGTCCCCGGAGCGGCCCGATAGCGGCGATGTGTTGATGCCGATCGTCATTGACATGGAAGGCTCATCGACGTGGATGAGGGGGAGAGGGTCTGGATTCTCGGGATCTGAGAGAGTCTCACCGATGGTGATGTCGGGGATACCAGCTATGGCGACGATATCGCCGGGGCCAGCTTTTTCTGCGGGGACGCGCTCAAGCGCCTCGGTAATGAGTAGTTCGGAGAGCTTGACGTTTTGTACCGAGCCGTCACGCTTACACCAAGCCACCGTCTGACCCTTGGTGAGCTCACCGGAGACGATGCGGCACAGAGCTAGTCGGCCTAGGTAGGGGGAGGCGTCAAGGTTGGTGACGTGGGCGCGCAGCACCCCGCCTTCCTCGTAGGAGGGGGCCGGAATGTTCTCGAGGATGCAATCGAACAGTGGCTGGAGGTCGGGGGAATCGGGCAACCCGCCGTCCTCGGGCTTGTTAAGGGAGGCCCGGCCAGCTTTAGCTGAGGCATAGACGACCGGCACGTCAAGCAGGGAGGCATCGTCGTCGTCGGAAAGGTCCATGAAGAGGTCGTAGGTTTCCTCGACGACCTCATCAATGCGGGCGTCGGAGCGGTCAACCTTGTTGAGCACGAGGATGAGTGGCAGCTTCTTTGCTAATGCCTTGCGTAGGACGAAGCGGGTCTGCGGTAAGGGCCCCTCAGAGGCGTCGACGAGCAGGATGACGCCGTCAACCATCTCCAAGCCGCGTTCGACCTCGCCGCCGAAGTCTGCGTGACCAGGGGTGTCGATGATGTTGAGGGTGATTTCCTCGCCATCACTCATGACGTGCTTGACGGCGGTGTTCTTGGCGAGGATCGTGATGCCCTTTTCGCGCTCAAGATCCATCGAGTCCATGACGCGTTTTTCGACCTCGGCGCCCTCGCGGAAGGCTCCCGACTGCCACAACATCGCGTCAACCAAGGTAGTCTTTCCGTGGTCAACGTGAGCCACGATGGCAATGTTGCGCAGATCCTTGCGTACGGGCATGCAGAACTCCGGTTTATAGATCGAGGATGGGATACCGCGACGGGGGTCACGGGTGATTGGCGGGCAATAACACGCCACCGCAAAGTCTAGGTCAGGGCAGGGTTGCGCCACGAATGGGCGGGTCAGCGCCCCTTTCAGGAGCGCGAATGCTCTGCCTGATGCGTAGCTTTTTCAGCAGGCGTGTGGGTTCCGTCGCACCACTGAGAAGGCGGTACCTGTGCCTTGACTTGGTCGATGTGTTCGCCGCATCCGGCCCACGTCGTCTTGCCACAAACGTCACATCTGACGGGTCGGCACATGGTGATCATCCTTTCTTTGGCTGTCACAAGTTTATGTCATATGGCCTTATTGACTGTCTGAGTAAGCGCTGTGAAGCGTTTCGCCCTAGGCTGGGACGCATGGCTGAGGAGCAAAACACCGATCCGACCGCAGAGATCGAGGGGCAGGACCACGGCGTGCGGTTGCCGCCCGACCCGGCCATTCGCAAACTTGCCAAGCGTGGACGTGGCGAGTTCATGGCGGTCGTCAAAGAACATCCATCGTCGACCCTGTGCTGGGCGCTGCTGGCTGAGGGGTCATTGCTGACCGGCACGGATGCCGCCGACATCGCCGCATACGCCTATGCTCGCACCGGTCGCGACCTTGGGTTTGAGCAACTTCGCGATGCCGGATGGGACGGTGACGGGCCAGTTGACTGGGGCTACCTTCCTAACCAGGGCGTATTCCGTTGCCTTCATGCGCTGGCTATGGCAGCCGAGCGGCTTGGATTTGGGGATGAGTCTGACGACGCCGACACCCTTTTGCGGGAATTGAGCGACGAAGCTTGGCACGCACTGCGTGGCGACGAGGTGCCATCTGATGGCGCTGTCGATGTTGAGGTGGATGAGGGGTTTGGGGACGAGCAGACGTCTGATCATTAGGAGTGACGGTTTTCCGTCACTTCGACGCCATTAAGTTGACAACAGGATCTCGTCGGCTCATCCTTGACATAGGACATCCAAGGTCCAATGTATCGCGACGGGTTATCCCCGACCAATCAACGGAGATGGGCGTATGAATAGCGTCGATGCCACTGTGGGCAAGAGAACATGGCGTGACGAGCTGACCAGCACGCAATGGAAATCATTTTGGGCAGCATGGATTGGGTATCTGTTAGACGGATTTGACTTCGTCATGATTACCTTGGTCCTCGCCGAGATCGGGCGTACTTTTCACGTCGGGGCGGCTGCCACTGCAACATTGGTGTCTGCTGCCTTTATCGCACGGTGGTTTGGTGGCCTGCTTCTGGGGGCAATTGGAGACCGTGCTGGTCGCAAAGAGGCAATGGTCATTTCGATCTTGCTTTACGCTGGTGGATCGGTCGTCTGCGCCGTTGCTCCATCATTCTGGGTTATCTTCGTTGCTCGGGTCTGCATTGGCATGGGGATGGCCGGTGAGTACGGATCGTCAGCGACCTACGTCATCGAGTCGTGGCCGGTCCGACTGCGTAATAAGGCTTCGGGATTCCTTATTTCTGGGTTTTCCATCGGTGCTGGAATGACAGCCCAAATTTACGCTCTCATTGAACGCGTCACTCGGGGCACAACGGCTGAACCGTATACGTGGAGGATTCTCTTCGCTCTAGGTATTATCCCGATCGCGCTGGCGCTGTGGCTGCGACGTGCCTTGCCCGAGACGGCCGATTTCGCGAAAATGCGCGAAGAACAGGACGCTCGCGTTGCTGCTGGTGAAGTCGTCGAGAAGACAGATATGTTCACGATGCTCTTCGCTCGCACCGCAATGCGCAGCGTCATTAATATCATTCTTGCTCTGTCGGCGTTCGGGTGTCTCATCGTTATCTACTTGTTCAAGAGCGGTGTTTCTGACTTCGTCCTCGCCCTACTATGGATCATTGTTGCAGCCGTCATGGTGTGTTTCATGGTGCAGTTTGAGGGTCCACGGTGGCCAACTGGTGTAGCCGTGATGATTACGGTCTTTGTCGCTTTTCTATACTCGTGGCCGCTCCAGGCTCTTCTGCCCACGTACTATCGCCAGACTTTAGGGTTGGCTAGCGACACCGCTTCGAACCTCGTGACCGCAACTTCGTTCGGTGCTGCAGCTGGTTGCATCATGGCCGGGTTTATCGGCGACAGGTTTGGCACCCGTAAGGCGTACTGGGTGTCTCTCGTTATATCAGAATTCCTCGTGCTTCCGGTGTTCCTCGTTGATCGTGATATGGTGCACTCCTCAGTGATGTGGATCGTTTTACTTGGCGTCTTCATCTTTATCCAGCAAATGTTTGGCCAGGGAATCGCAGGCCTGCTTCCGAAATTCATCTCAAATTACTTCCCAGTTGAGAAGCGTGCTGCTGGTCTTGGTTTCTCGTACAACGTTGGTGCTCTTGGTGGGGCTATTGCTCCGGTCCTCGGCATTGCTCTAGCCGGAGATCCTGCAACTGGAGTTGGTGGTGCGTTGCCTTCGAATTGGGGTTTGGGATGGACGCTGTTCGCTTTGTCGTTTGCCTTCACGGCGGTGATCATCATTCTGATCGGTATTAACTTTCCCTACCGAATGCAGAAATTACTACGCCCGGACTATGTGCGTCCCTCCGACTTGATGGAACACGGTGATGAGGAGCTCGCGATTTCCCAGGGTTCTCATACTGACGTCGCACCATCCGCAGGAGAGAAAGTGAGCATCTCATGACGGTTCCCACCATTGTTGGCGCGTACGCCGCGATGCCGCAGACCATTGCTGATCGGGAGGATTTCTACCAGCGGCTCGGCGAGACTGGCTGGGTTGACGGTATCGAGATTCCTTACCGCGACGGTCTTGACGCCGATCCGCGCTGGCTGGCGGGCCAGTTGCGTGATCGCTTCGCCCAGTGCGTCGTGACCGCTATCCCAGGGACGATGGGACGCCTGGCTGATGACCCTAACTTCGGGCTCGCCTCCCCTGATGAGGAGGGCCGTCAGCGGGCCATGGACTGGGTCACCGGTCTGGTCAGCGATGTGCAATCCCTGCATGAGATGGTCGGGCACCGCGTTGTCCGCTTCGTCGAGATTCATTCCGCGCCCAGCAACCACGCCGAGCCGACCGCCCTCAAGGCTTCCCTGGCCGAGCTTTCTGGCCTCTTCGCAGGTGCCGGACTCACTCCCGTCATCGAACACTGTGACGCGGCTGGCGGAGTTGGTCCAGGGGAGAAGGAGTTCCTCAGCCTGGACGATGAGATCACAGCCGCGTCTGACAGTGGCGTTCATTTAGCGATCAACTGGGGGCGCAGCGTTGTGGAATCCCATGATCCAGATTTGCCGGCTCGTCAGGCTGCTCGGCTCGCCGGTGCTGGCCTGCTCGGAGCAGTGATGGTTTCGGGTGCTGGACCGCAAGCCACCCAGTACGGCCCGGCCTGGGGAGACGCCCACCTCCCACTACGAGACGACGAACCTACCAGCCTGCTGACCACTGATCGCGTGAGGTCTTTTATGGACGCGGCTCAAGGTTTGCAGGCCTACCAAGGCATCAAGATCCAGACTCCCGCTGACGCCACTGTCGAGCAGCGTCTAACCATGATCACCTCAATCCGTGACGCTATGACCTCAGCATGACGTCGATTAACGCACTTGTCACAACCACTACGAAGGACAACACCATGACCATGAAGTTCCACGGCGTCATTCCCCCCGTCGTCACCCCGTTGACGACTGACGGTGACCTCGACGTGCCGTCCTACCAGAAGCTCATTGACCGGCTCATCGACCAGGGCGTGGACGGGCTCTTCGTCCTCGGATCCACATCAGAAGTTGCTTTCTTTGACGACGAGATGCGCGGACGAGTGCTGGCCGAAGCCAAGCGGATTATCGACGGTCGGGTTCCGCTGTTGGCAGGGGTCATCGACACCGAGACCTTGCGCGTCATCCGGCATATACGCCAGGCCGAGGACATTGGCGTCGACGCTGTCGTCGCGACTGCGCCTTTCTATGCGATCACCGGGCCCACCGAGATCGAAAACCACTTCCGGGCGCTACACGAAGCCACCGCTTTGCCGTTGTTTGTCTACGACATTCCGGTGTGTGTGCATGTCAAGGTTTCCGTCGACCTGATGATGAAGTTGGGACGCGAGGGCGTCATCGCGGGGTGCAAGGATTCCTCAGCAGATGATGTTTCGTTCCGCCGTCTCGCCTTGGCTAATCGTGCCGCAGGTTCTCCGTTGGCTTTGTTTACCGGTCACGAGGTCGTCGTCGACGGGGCTTTCATGTCAGGCGCTGACGGTGTCGTCCCCGGTCTGGCCAATGTTGACGCAACCAACTACGTCGCCATGTATAAGGCGTATCGTGAGGGAGATTGGGAACGAGTTCGCACCGAGCAAGACAAGGCTGCTGAGCTCATGGAAATCGTGTTCGCACCGCAGGGTGTTGTCGGCCCGGCTGCCGGTGTTGGCGCGTTCAAGACGGCTTTGCAACTTTTGGGCGTCATCGAGACCAACACCATGACTGTGCCGATGCCGACCCTCGCCGGCGACAACGTTGAGAGAGTGGCAGAGGTGCTGCGTCGCGTCGGCGAGCTCGCGTGACGAACAGATATCAAGCTGAGGAGGACTCAAGCATGAGCAGATTCACCGACAAGATCATCGCCTCCATGGCGGGAGGGCTTGTGGTTTCCTGCCAGGCTTACCCAGGGGAGCCGCTTCGTCACCCCGAGACGATGGCCCAGATGGCGGGTGCTGTCGTGACCGGGGGAGCGGTGGCGGTGCGCGCCCAGGGGCTCTCCGATGTTTCCGCTGTCAAAGGGCGGGTTAACGTCCCCGTTATCGGCATCTGGAAGGAGGGTGACGAGGGCATTTACATCACCCCAACGCTGCGCCATGCCCGGTGCGTGGCAGCTGCTGGTGCCGACGTCGTCGCCCTCGACGGCACTCGGCGGGATCGTGCCGACGGACTCTCCTTGGCCGAGACGATCAAGGGCCTCAAACAGGAGTACGACGTCGTTGTCATGGCCGATTGCGGCTCGGTGGACGATGGCCTGTTCGCTGCTGAAGCGGGAGCCGATCTCATTGGGACGACGCTGTGTGGCTATACCGGGGAGCGTCCGAAGACTGACGGTCCCGATTATGAGGCCATCGAGACTCTCGTTGACAAGCTCGATGGCAGCCGTCCGGTCATTGCTGAGGGTCGCATCCACACCCCCGAGCAGGCCCGTCGTGCGATGGACCTGGGTGCCCACGCCGTCGTCGTGGGGACCGCGATTACCCACCCGACCTCGATTACCGGGTGGTTCTGCGACGCTTTGAGGTGACGCTCACCTTCTCACACCGAGGCCCCGCCACTCTCTTTGTTATACGTAAGGGAGGGCGGGGCCTTTGCTCGTGGTCAAAGACCTGACCGGTAGGCACCTGGCAGTGGACATGGCGGAAGGTCTATCTCAGGCGAGCACGTCAACGTCAGGCTGACGGGTGGGTGTGAGGCGCGCGACCCGAGCTATGGGGTGTCCCTGCCAGCCTTTCCCGGATGGCGGCAAAGTGATCCCACATGGCCTGACGGCTGGCCTGGGGGTCATGGCCGGTGACGCAGTCAGCGATGAGGTCGTGTGCCTGTCGGGTGGCCACCATCGTATTGGCGGGTGGAAGCATGAACCCAGCAAGATTCAAGGAGTCCCAAAAAACGTCAATGAGTTCTCGGGCAAGCTGGTTATCCATATCCGCATATAACAGGCGGTGGAATTGGCGGTCTGCGGTGGCGGAGCGTTCGGGGTCGTCCATCTGAGCCGCCAGGGCATGTAGGGCACGTCCGGTGTCGTCGCCGATGTGACCGGTCACCTCGGTGACAAGCGAGCATTCCATAAGGGCACGGACCTCCACCATTTCCCGCAGCCCAGTGAAGTCCTTGGTGCCGGTTTCGTCGCAGGTGACCTGTTTGACGCTCCGGTACACGAGGCTGGGCCTGATCGTCGACGCGGATGCCGTCGATAGGTATGTACCCAGACCGCGACGCACCTCGAGGATTCCTAGCGCGCGCAATTCGCGCACTGCCTCACGGACAGTGCCACGGGCCATTCTAAACTGGGAGGCGAGCTCCTGCTCGATCGGAATGGGGTCCCCGGGGGCAAGGTCTGAGGAGAGAATCCATTCGAACATCCGCTGAGCCGCCGGATTGAGATTATCGGCTAAGTGGACGGCGTCGTTCGCATCTGACATGCCGTTAATCATGGCATGGACGCCATGGTGACGACACCAGATAAGCAGCTTAGGCGGCGCGCGACGGCAAAAGACGGAAGAATAGAGGCACAGCGGTGCCACAGGCGTGGCCAGACCCAGGAGGGCGACATGAGCGAGCACGTTGTTTTCCGCGATATGCGGCCAGAAGACGTCAAGGTGATCACGTTTGGAGAGCCTGGCTCCTTGATTGATCGCATAGACCGCCCGGACGTTGTCGCCAGGGTTGCTCTACACGAGAACCGAATCGTCGGATATGCGGTTTCGTGGTTGGCAGTCGTCCACCGCACTCGTCGTTTCATTGACGTTGAGGTTCATCCCGACTCTCGGGGCCGTCAGATTGGTACCCGGCTGGTACGCCAGATCCAGCAGCGAGTGCACCGTCCGCTGGCAACGAAGGCGATCGCTGGCTCTGATGCCGAAAGCTTCATACTTTCCCTTGGCGGAGAGGTTTACGCATCCTGCCCGCCCTTTGAATTGCCTCGCCGCCATTTTGGCCGAGCGATTGAGGAGTTGGCGGAGGTCAGTCTCGGCCCGGGTGGTGCCATTTCGGGCGCGGCCCTGGCCCCCGGCGTACTTGAGACGCTGTGGGAGCAGATGTACGTGTGGATGCATGAATCGTGGTCGCCGGTCGACGATAGCGAGGCGGCTCACGAGGCGCTGCGCCAGGAGTTGGAAGACCTCGACGCCGAAGCTACCCGTGTCGCACTCGTCGATGGTCAACCTGCGGCGGTGGCTTTCGTATTTGTCGACGAAAACCCGACGGTCGTGGCGGAAACCGTGCAGGCTGACACCCCTTCTGGGGACGAGGCCGTTGCCTCAGCAATGTCGTCGGTGATCAGCTGGGCCGACGATATCGGATATAAGCGCATCAATTTCGACGGTCACCGTAGCGACCCACACTTCGGGCCGCTGGCATCTCGTCTTCCGCTGGAGGGAGCCAGCCTGAATCTCATGGAGCTGTCGGCGCTGCCGCCTGACGACGATGACGGTGAAGTAGGTGGCGGCGCAATCGGAGCCTGAACGCCACCACTGATCGCTCGGGCTGGCATCTTTCGTGTCGTGAGGGACACGTAGAGTGTGCCTGGTTGTGCAGTGGCATGACCCGGCGCAACCAGAGGTAACCCGCACAATGGTGCGAGGAAATGGAGGAATACATGCCTGGAATCGTCGTCATGGGTACCCAGTGGGGTGACGAGGGCAAGGGCAAAGCCACCGATCAAATGTCCGAGCGCGTCGATTACTGCGTGCGGTATTCGGGAGGCAATAACGCTGGACACACTGTCGTCGTCGGTGACGAGAAGTTCTTCATGCACCTGCTTCCCTCCGGGGTTCTCAACCCGAATTCCACAGCCGTACTCGGCAACGGAGTCGTGGTCAACCTTGACGTGCTCGCCGATGAGATTGACGCCCTGCGAGGCCGCGGCATTGATATCCCGCATCCGCTTATCAGTGCCAATGCTCACCTCATTACCCCGTACCACCAGACCATCGATAGGGTCACTGAACGTTTCCTTGGTAGTCGCCGGATCGGCACGACGGGTCGTGGCATCGGGCCGGCCTACTCTGACAAGATCAACCGGATGGGCATCCGCGTCCAGGACCTTTTCGACGAGTCGATTCTGCGCCAGAAGGTTGAGGCCTCGTTGAACCAGAAGAACCAGATGCTGGTGAAGATCTACAACCGCCGCGCTATTGATCCAGATGAGGTTGCTGACGGTTTGCTCGCCCATGCCGACCGGATCCGTCCCTACGTCGTGGATGTGGCCCGCGTTCTCAACAAGGGTCTTGACGAGGGCAAGGTGGTGCTTTTTGAGGGTGCCCAGGCTCATCATCTCGACGTTGACTTCGGCACGTATCCGTACGTCACCTCCTCCAACCCGATTGCTGCGGGGGCGTGTACTGGTTCAGGCGTTGGGCCGACTCGCATCGACCGCATTGTTGGCATCGCTAAGGCCTACACCACCCGCGTCGGCGAGGGTCCGTTCCCGACAGAGCTATGTGACGATGACGGTGAGCGCTTGCGCAGCGAGGGTGGTGAGTACGGCGTCACGACGAAGCGGCCACGTCGCTGCGGCTGGTTCGACGCGTTGATCGTGCAGCAGGCGAGCATGATCAATTCAGTGACTGACCTCTTCCTCACCAAACTTGACGTGCTGTCGGGCTGGGAGAAGATCCCGGTCTGTGTGGCCTATGACATTGATGGTGAGCGCACCGACGTCATGCCCGTGACCCAGTCTGATTTGCACCACGCCAAGCCTGTTTATGAGTTTATGGATGGCTGGAATGAAGACATTTCGTCTGCCCGTTCCTTTGATGATCTGCCGCGTAACTGCCAGGCCTACGTGCGCCGTTTAGAGGAGCTGGTGGGCACGCGGGTGTCCGGGATCGGCGTGGGGGCCGGACGCGACGAGTCGATCGTTATTAACGACCTCATCGACTGAGGTTGGCGGGAATAGACGGAATCGGCGTCACGTTAGGGTAGGTGTCACATCAACTATCAGAGTCGATGATTAAGGAGCGCACGTATGAGCACCGATGCCCAACCTCACGCCGACACCGCGTCCGCCAACGCCAGTCGGGTGCCTGTTCAGATCGGCATTTTTAGCATCGGGGACGTGACGACCGATCCGACCACAGGTCGTACCCCCACCGAGCACGAGCGCATTAAGAACACCGTCGCTCTGGCTCGCAAAGCCGAGGAGATCGGTCTCGACGTCTTCGCCACCGGGGAGCATCACAACCCGCCATTCGTGGCTCCGGCTAACCCGCCAGTGCTGATGGCGCACCTCGCCGCAATGACCCAGCGGATCATCTTGTCGACGGCGACCACGCTCATCACCACGAACGATCCGGTGCGGCTCGCTGAGGACTATGCCTATGTCCAGCACCTTGCCGAAGGCCGGATCGACCTCATGCTGGGGAGGGGAAACACTGGTCCGGTGTATCCCTGGTTCGGTCGTGACATTCGTGACGGCATCAAGCTAGCGATAGAGAACTACGATCTGCTTCATCAGTTATGGCGAAATGACGTCGTTAACTGGAATGGACAGTTCCGCACCCCGCTGCAGTCATTCACGTCGACCCCGCGTCCCCTTGACGATATTCCGCCGTTTGTATGGCATGGTTCGATCCGCTCTCCGGAGATCCCTGAGCAGGCCGCCTATTACGGTGACGGGTTCTTCCATAACAATATTTTCTGGACGATGGACCACACCCAACGGATGATTGAGAGATACCGCGTCCGGTATGCCCACTACGGTCATGGTCGCCCCGAGGACGCCATCGTTGGGCTGGGCGGCCAGTTCTTTATGCGCAAGAATTCCCAGGATGCGATACGTGAGTTCCGTCCCTATTTCGACCATGCTCCGGTTTATGGCCACGGCCCGAGTCTGGAGGAGTTCACGTCGGCCACGCCACTGACTGTCGGTTCGCCGCAACAGGTCATTGAAGAGACTTTGTCGTTTAAGGACCACGTTGGTCACTATCAGCGCCAACTGTTCCTTGTCGACCATGCAGGGTTGCCGCTGAAGACGGTCATGGAACAGATGGACCTGCTGGGTGAGATCCTTCCCGATTTGCGCAAGGGATTCGCTGAGGGTCGTCCAGCTGACATCCCTGACGCCCCCACCCATCGCTCCCTTCTAGCAGCACGCGGTGAGCACAGCGACGAATACCGTTTCACACCCGGCGACGAGGTCACAGGAACGTCCGACAGGAATTGATATGAAGATCATTGCCATCAGTGCAGGCCTTGGACAGCCTTCGTCCACTCGAATGCTGGTTGATCGTCTCGGCGCCCAGATCACCCAAGAGCTTCCCGACGCCGAGATTGAGATCATTGAGGTGCGCGATCTGGGTCACGACCTCCTGAATGCCGAGTTCACTGGTGTGCGCTCGGCGAGTGTCACTCAGGCCCTGGACTCCATCGCTCAAGCCGATGGTGTGGTAGCCGTTGCGCCCGTATATAACGCCCATGCTGCGGCAGTGTTTCACCTGCTCTTCGAGGTCCTTGACGAAGGGGTATTGGAGGGCAAACGGGTGCTCGTCGGAGCCACGGGAGGGACGGCCCGTCACAGCCTCGTCATGGACCGCGACGTGGTTGCGTCACTGCATTACCACCACGCCCTCGTCTCGCCAGTCTCGGTGTTTGCTGCCACGGAGGACTGGGGCAATCCGTCGGCTTTAGACCGGAGGATCGAGCGGTCGGCCCGCACCTTTGTCCGGATGCTGACAGGTTGGAGTGGCGCCGCAGAGCCCGACGCGACCGCGAGCGACGACTCCGGCGGACGCGAGTCGACTGCCGGAGTCGAGTCGGCTGCCGATGATGGACTCGGCCCCGTCCAGGAATTTGCGGACATGCTCAAAGCCCTTGGTCATTAGTCGTGGCAGTGCGGGATGTCGCGTTCGCGCAGCGGCGGCACCTGAGCGTCGGTGGTGCACGGCGTCGCCGTGTCGTGGTCACCCTCTACTCTGGGTGTCGTGTCCAGCATGACTGTTCTCGTTCTCGGGTCTGGTGGCCGCGAGCACGCCCTCGCCTTGGCCTGTCACCGTGACCCAGATGTTGTTGCCGTCCATGTCGCTCCCGGTAATCCGGGCACAGCGGCTTTTGCCACGAATCACCCCGTGGATCCGTGTGATTGTGACGCCGTCGTGTCCCTTGCGCGTGAGTTGAAGGTTGACCTCGTCGTCGTCGGGCCGGAAGCTCCCCTGGTTGCCGGGGTGGCCGACGCTCTGCGTGACGCCGGAATCGACTGCTTCGGCCCGAGTGCCGAGGCCGCGCAATTGGAGGGGTCGAAGGCCTTCGCTAAGGAGGTGATGGCTGCGGCTGGCGTGCCGACGGCGGCGTCGCGGTCGTGCGATGATGTCGACTCTGTCGTGTCTGCCCTCGACCAGTTCGGGGCACCTTATGTGGTCAAGGACGATGGTCTGGCTGGAGGCAAGGGGGTCGTCGTCACCAAGGATCATGCCGCCGCCCTCGCCCATGCCAGGCATTGTCTCGACGCTGGTCACCGAGTGGTCATTGAGGAATACCTCGACGGCCCCGAGGTCAGCCTGTTTGCCATGTGTGATGGCAGCCGTGCTCTTCCGATGCAACCGGCCCAGGATTTCAAACGCGTCGGGGATGGGGGAGTCGGCCCGAATACTGGCGGCATGGGTGCTTACACCCCGCTGCCGTGGGCCCCAGACGATCTCGTCGAGACAGTGGCGGCCACTGTCATCTCACCGACGCTACAGGCCATGGCGGATCGCGGTACCCCGTTTATCGGCTTGCTTTACGTGGGTTTGGCGCTCACCTCTACAGGCCCTAAGGTCGTCGAGTTCAACGTGCGCTTCGGTGATCCCGAGACCGAGCCTCTGCTGAGTATGGTGGAGTCTCCCATGGCTCGCATCATGGCCGCTGCAGCTCGCGGAGATCTGTCTGGCATTGATGGGCTACGTTTCCGTCGCGGTGCAGCTGTCGGCGTCGTCATGGCTAGTGAGGGGTATCCCGCGTCTCCGGTGAAAGGGCGTCGGGTCGTCGCTCCAGTCGATGACGAGGACGTTCTACACGCCGGCACCCGTATCGAAGGCGACGGTCTCGTCACCAGCGGTGGACGGGTCCTTGTTGTGCTTGGCCATGGCGAAACCTTGGCCGGAGCCCGCACTGACGCCTACAACAGGGTTGACGAGTTGGAGGTCAGTGGCGGGTTCTATCGCACCGACATTGCCCGTCACGCAGCCGAGCTTGAGGCTGCTGACGAACTCGCGCCGCAGTCCACTAGTTCCGCCCACGTGACCGATGGGGAGTTTTCATGAGCGTACCCAATATCCTTGCCACCCGTTATGCCTCCGCGGCGATGCGATCCATCTGGACACCAGAAAACAAAATCCGTGCCGAGCGCAGGCTGTGGTTAGCCGTCATGGAAGCTCAGGCCGATCTCGGCGTCAGCTTCGGTGGCGACGATCCCGAAGAAGTGCTGGCTGATTATCAGGCGGTCCTCGACGACGTCAACCCCGACTCGATCGCAGAGCGTGAGGCCGTTACCCGTCATGACGTCAAGGCCCGGATCGAGGAGTTCAACGCTCTAGCCGGCCACGAGCACATCCATAAAGGCATGACGAGTCGCGACCTCACCGAGAACATTGAACAGATGCAGGTGCTTGAGTCGCTGCGATTGGTACGCGACAAGATGGTTGCCACGCTCAATCAGCTGTCGCGATTGGCCGCTCAGTACTCTGACCAAGCTATTGCTGGACGCTCCCACAATGTCGCAGCCCAGGTGACGACCTTGGGTAAGCGTTTCGCCACCGCTATCGACGAGATGCTAGTGGCGTGGGATCATCTCAACGAGCTTATTGAGCGTTACCCCGCCCGCGGAATTAAAGGCCCGATGGGAACCGCCCAGGATATGCTCGACCTCCTCGGCGGCGATGATGCCAAACTCGACGATCTCGAGCATCGCGTTGCCGATCATCTAGGGTTCAACCAGGTGCTTACCTCGACCGGTCAAATCTACCCAAGGTCGTTGGACTTTGAGGTGATTTCGACACTAGTGCAGGTGCTGTCGGGTCCGTCTAACCTAGCGACGTCGATTCGCCTTATGGCCGGTAATGAGCTCGTCACCGAGGGCTTCAGGCCTGGCCAGGTGGGTTCCTCGGCGATGCCGCATAAGATGAATGCTCGTTCTTGCGAGCGAGTTAACGGTTTCCTCGTCGTGCTGCGTGGCTACTTGACGATGGCTACCGGATTGGCGGGTGTGCAGTGGAATGAGGGAGACGTCTCGTGCTCGGTCGTGCGTCGTGTGGCGCTGCCGGATTCCTTCTACGCCATTGATGGAGCCTTCGAGACTTTCCTGACGATCCTCGGCGATTTCGGGGCCTTTCCCGCTGTCATCGAGGCTGAGCTTGAGCGTTACTTGCCCTTCTTGACGACTACCAAGGTCCTCATGGCATGCGTGCGTGCTGGAGTCGGTCGGGAAGACGCCCACGAGGCTATTAAGGAACACGCGGTAGCTGTCGCGCTCGACATGCGTGAGACAGGTCGCACCGACAACGACCTCTTCGCCCGTCTGGCTGCAGATCCGCGGATTCCGCTCACCAAAGAACAGCTACGCGGTTTAGTCTCGTCGCCGCTGGATCTTACCGGTGGCGCTCAAGATCAGGTTGAAGCGCTGTGCGCCAAGGTAGAGGACATCGTTCGGGAATACCCAGAGGCTGCCAATTACTTGCCTGGCCTGGTGTTGTGATCGGTTGATTTATCACTGGGGTCAGCTCGATGGGGTGGCCCCAATGTTGCTGCCCAATCTTCTCCGCGCGTCTGCGCTAGGGCTCTCACATTCCGTGGGAGCACAACGAAGCCCCGGCAACACCGAGCGGCTCGACGACGTCGGTGGGTAGTTGTCGCAGGATGGTGACGAGGGATTGCACTGCCGGGCGGCTCATTGTCGCAGCTCTGCCACACGCGACGATGTCGCGGTGAGGCCTGGGATGGGTGAATTCGCGCACCGCGAGGCGCGGGTCCGCATGGAGTGGTGCCGTGATCGCACTGCGCGGCATGAGAGTTCGACCGGCACCCACCGACACCAGTTCGCGAAGCGTGTCGAGGGAGCCAGCTGTCAGGGTGTCTCCAGACAGTGGGCGGCTGCACACGTCTAGCACCTGATCCCTCAGGCAGTGCCCCTCTGACATGAGGATGAGCCCTTCCGTGGGGACGTCGTGCGGATCGATGGGGCCGTCCACTCGGGCTAACTCGTCGTCAGCCGCCGTCGCGAGTAAAAACTCCTCCCGAAAGACCGGAATAGTTACCAAAGAGTCGTCGGTGACCGGGGCTGCCACCACGGCAACGTCTAACTGCCCATCGTGGATCGCATCCAGCAATTGGGCCGTGCGCTCCTCGACGATGTGGATATTGACGTCGCGTTCGTGCTGGTCAAATTGGGCGATCACCCGAGGCAACACAAACGGCCCTAAGGTAGGAAATACCCCGACCCTCAGCTGGAGGGTCATCCGGTCAGACTCTTCGCGTGCCATCGTCCGGATGTCGTCGGCGAGCACCATGATGTCGCGTGCAGCTTGGGCAATGCGTTCACCCACCGGGGTGAGGTCAATGCGTCTGCCCACTCGCACCGCCAGCGTCACGCCGAGCTCGTCTTCAAGCCGGTGGATTTGGGTCGAGAGGGTGGGCTGGCTGACACCGCATGACGCCGCCGCCCGGCCGAAATGGTGTTCTTCGGCCAGAGCGACGAAATACCTGAGGTCGCGGAGATTCACACGTCCTCAGTCCTGTGTCGGATTTTGACGGATGAGGTGGTCGAATGCCCCCAGGGCGGCAGTAGCGCCGGCCCCCATCGAGATAATGATCTGTTTGTATGGCTGAGTGGTGCAGTCCCCGGCGGCAAAGACTCCTGGCATCGAGGTGGCACCGCGCTCGTCGATGACGATTTCTCCCCGCTTGTTGCGCTCCAGGGCACCGTCGAGCCACTCGGTATTGGGCAGCAGACCAATCTGGATGAAGACGCCCGCTAGGTCGATGCTCTTCACCTCACCGTTGGTGCGGTCTTCGTATTCCAGCCCGGTCACCTTGGATCCGTCGCCAAGAATCTGGGTGGTGCGGGCCGAGGTGATGACGTCAACGTTCGGCAGCGAGTTCAGGGTGCGCAGCAAGACGTCGTCGGCCTTGAGCACGTCGAGGAACTCAACCACAGTGACATGGTTGACGACGCCGGCAAGGTCGATAGCTGCCTCAATACCAGAGTTTCCTCCCCCGACGACGGCGACCTTTTTGCCCCTGAATAGCGGGCCGTCACAGTGCGGGCAGTAGGTCACGCCTTTGGTGCGGTATTCCTCTTCGCCGGGCACGCCGAGGTTGCGCCAACGTGCACCAGTGGCCAGGATGACTGAGCGTGCCCGTAGGTCGCCGTCGGTCAGATGCACGGTAGTCATGTCGTCGGTGGTTTGAAGAGCACTGGCGGTCTGACGCTCAATGACGTCAATGGTGTAGTCGCTGACGTGGCTACGGAGGGCGTCGGCTAGACGCGGCCCGGTGGTGTGTGGCACAGAGACAAGGTTGTCGATGGCGTCGGTGTCGAGCACTTGACCGCCGATTCGGGACCCAACCATGGCGGTGCGGATGCCCTTACGAGCCGCGTATATTGCGGCGGCTGCACCGGCAGGACCGGCTCCCACAACGAGCACGTCGTAGGGGTCGCGCTGCGAGAGGTCTTCTTTGGCTCCTTGGGCGGCGTCGGCGTCGAGACGCTCAAGGATCTCGGCCATATCCATGCGCCCGGAGCCCCAGTCCTCGCCGTCAAGGTAGATGGCTGGTACTGATGCGATTCCCTTGGATTCCACCTCATCGGTGTAGGTGCCACCCTCGACGGCGGTGTGGTGAATGTTGGGGTTCAAGACAGCCATCGTGTTGAGGGCTTGCACCACGGTCGGGCAGTTTTGGCAGGTCAGCGACATGTAGGTGACGAAGTGATATTCACCCTTGACCGCGCGCACGGCGTCAATGAGGGATTGTTCCTCCTTGACGGGGTGGCCCCCGACCTGGAGCAGAGCGAGTACCAGAGAGGTGAACTCGTGGCCCATCGGTAGGCCGGCGAAGCGGATGTCGATGGGGGTTCCAGGACGGGTGATGGCGAAGGACGGGGTGCGTTCGTTGTCAACGGGGTCACCGATGCTCACCTTGTCAGACAGGGCGGCGATTTCGGAGAGCAGTTCGTCCATCTGGGCTGACTTCGACGACTTGGTGGCGTCGTCACCTTGGTAGGGGGAAGGCACGAGGACAATCGGCTCGCGCACCATTTCGAGGTAGGTCTTGAGTTGGGTGGTCAGGGCGTTATCAAGCATGGTTCTCCTGGAGGGGCGGGGACGGGGAACGGGCGTATCGGTCCGGGGATCCGCAGCAGGGACGGGTTGCCCCTGCGGCAGATGCTCGGGTCGGAACTCAGATCTTGCCAACGAGGTCGATTGACGGGGCGAGGGTCTCTGCGCCTTCTTCCCACTTGGCGGGGCAGACCTCGCCCGGATGGGTGTAGACGTACTGGGCGGCCTTGACCTTGCGGACCAGCTCAGTGGCATTGCGTCCGATGCCTTCAGCGGTCAGCTCGTAGAACTGGATGACGCCGTCGGGGTCGACGAGGAAGGTGGCGCGGTCGGCCTGTCCTGCTCCCTCACGCTCGACGTCGAAGTTGCGCGTCAGCTGAAGGTTCGGGTCGCCGATCATTGTGTAAGTGACTTTGCCGACGGTGTCGGAGTCACTGTGCCAGGCCTTGTGTACGAAGTGTGAGTCGGTGGACACCGAGAACACCTCAACGCCCATGGCCTGTAGCTCCTCGTAATGGTCGGCGAGGTCGCCCAGCTCGGTCGGGCAGACGAAGGTGAAATCGCCGGGGTAGAAGAAGAACACGGCCCACTTGCCGCTGATGTCGGAATCGGAGACCTCAATGAAGTCTCCGTTGCGGAAGGCGTTGGACTTGAACGGAAGGATCTTGGTGTTGATGAGACTCATGTGAGACCTCTCTAATCGACGGCGTGATAGGTCGAAGCTATCACGCATCCAGTGTCAATAGCCAATGACTATATAAAACGCGAATCGAGCCTCCCGGTGTCACCAGGGCCCGCAACCGTGGCATGATGCCCCCATGGTCACTCCGCACCTCGATCTTCCGTTGCTGGCTGAGGGCAAGGTCCGTCGGCTCTACCGCCTTCCCGATCAGCCGGGCCGCCTTCTTATGGTTGCCACTGACCGCATTAGCGCCTACGACCACGTCCTTACCCCCGATGTTCCCGGGAAGGGAGCCATCCTGACGAATATGTCGTTGTGGTGGTTCGACCACTTGGCAGACATCGTCGACAACCATCTCGTGAGCTTGGATGTCCCCGCTGAGGTCACCGGGCGAGCCATGGTCGTTGAGGAACTCGACATGTTCCCGGTCGAATGCGTCGTGCGAGGCTACCTCACTGGTTCAGGATGGGCTGAGTACCAGCGCAGCCACTGCGTGTGTGGAATCCAACTTCCTGACGGGCTGCAAGATGGCTCTCGCCTCGAGGAGCCTATTTTCACTCCCGCAGCCAAGGCCCCGCAGGGAGAACATGACGAGAACATCGACTACCTCCATCTGGTCAAGCTCGTCGGCCCCGAGGTTGCTGCCCAGTTGCATGATTTGTCGCTGCGTATTTACCAACGGGCAGAAGAGATCGCACGAGAGCGGGGCATTATCCTTGCCGATACCAAGTTTGAATTCGGGCGTCGAGCCGACGGCACCATCGTGCTAGCTGACGAAGTGTTGACCCCGGACTCTTCGCGGTTCTGGGACGCTGAGACGTGGCGGCCCGGCCAGGGCGCAGATTCATTCGATAAGCAATATGTGCGCGACTGGCTCGCCAACGAGTCTGGCTGGGACCGCGCCAGTGACCAAGAACCACCCGCCCTTCCGGACGACGTCGTCACGGCTACCAGCCGTCGGTACGAGGAGGCCTGGGCGCGTTTGACCGGTGGCGAGGGTTTCGTCGAGGAGGATGCACCGGCAGCCCCCGATGTCCCTGACGAGCCAGACTCCCATAGTGCCGATAGGATTGGGGCTATGTCACGTGTAGTGGTGGAGGTCATGCCAAAGCCTGAGATCCTGGATCCCCAGGGCAAGACCATCACATCGGTGCTTGCTCGGCTCGGTCATGACGGCTTGACGGTGCGTCAGGGCAAGCGTTTCGAGATCACTGGTGAGGGTTTGGAGAATCGCCTCGACGAGATTAGCCAGGTGGCCTCCGAGCTGCTAGCTAACACCGTCATTGAGTCGTTCGATGTGCACGTGGAGGACTGACGATGGCGCGCATTGGAGTCGTTACGTTCCCTGGCACTCTCGACGATCAGGACGCGGCCCGGGCCGTTCGCTTGGCCGGGGCTGAGCCCGTGGCGCTGTGGTACGCATCGACCGACCTGGCCGGGGTTGACGCCGTCATCCTTCCGGGCGGATTTTCTTACGGTGATTATCTGCGGGCGGGCGCCCTTGCTGCTGCGTCGCCGGTGATGTCGTCCATTCGCGGAGCTGCTGACGCAGGTTTACCAGTGCTTGGAATCTGTAACGGATTTCAGGTGCTGTGTGAGTCGCATCTGCTGCCCGGCACGCTGATGCGCAACGAAAAGAGACGCTTCCACTGCTCAGTGCAGCAACTACAGGTTGCTAGCGTCGACACGGTGTGGACGTGCGATTTTCGCCCTAGCCAGCGCATCCATATTGCTGCTAAGCACGGTGAGGGTAACTACGTCGCCGATGCTGTGACCTTAGCTGGGCTGGAGGCTAATAACCAGGTCGTCTTCCGCTACACCGCCAATCCGAATGGATCGGTTCATGACATCGCGGGCATTACCAACGAGGCAGGCAATGTTGTCGGGCTGATGCCGCACCCCGAGCATTCTGTCGAGGATCTCACCGGCGCCGGAACTGACGGTTTGGGTTTCTTCCGCTCGTTGCTGACGTTTTTGTCCGCTCAGTTGTAACCCCGCTGTGTGAGGTAGGCAGCTGTGTGAGGTAGGCAGCGTCCCAGGTGGGCCAGCAGTTACTGGGCGACGTGGATACGCTGGCTAAGCGGAGAATCGGCACCGACGGTCGGTAGGGCAGCGGCGCCGTCGAGTCCCTCGCCGAGAGGCTCGACGATTCGCGCTCCCGGCATCGCCGCAGAGATTTCCCTGGTAATCGCGGCGTGGATGAGCTGAGACTTCATAACTCCGCCTAGCAGGCCGACGGCGGGGCTGTCGGCGTCGGTGAGCTCGGTCTGGCGTAGGCCAGTGACGGTGGAGTGGGCTAACTCATGGGCTGCGCGTACACAGATGTCATGGGAGACGTGGTCGCCTTCTTCGGCTGCAGCAGTAACTTTCGCTGAATACGCGGCGATCCGCGACACCATAAGCGGGTCGGCGTGGAGGTCCAGGTAGGCGGCCTCGATGTCGTCGAAGTCGCTGCCGATGGTCTCGCTGAGGACTGTCGGCTCGCCGCGGCCATCATGGGCGCGCATCACAGCGTCCAGGCCATGACGGCCTAGCCAGAAGGCCGATCCGGCATCACCAATGACGTATCCCCAGCCGTCGACTCGGGCCACGCTGTGGCGACCCACAGCCAGAGTGATGACACCGGTTCCCGACGCCGTGACGACGCCCAGTTGGTTACCGAGGGCACCGAGGTAAGAGGTGACGGAGTCGTGGGCGAGTAGTACTCGACTGACGCCGAAGGGTTTGAGAGCGTGCAGGACGGCAATGGGGTCCTCGTCGTCGCGTGCCCCCGATGATCCGATAGCTACTGTGCAGTCGGACCGGGTGATTTCTGGGTGAGCCGTCGCGACGTCGCGCATGACGGTCGCAAACTGCTGGGCTAGTGGGAGTGCCGTGCGCACCCCTGACGAGGTGACGATCCAGCCTGCGCCCCATGGCCCTGGCTCGCATCGCACTCGAGTACTGGACTGCCCGGCGTCGACGGCGAGGATGGGGGAGGAATCACTGCACACGGCATTGCTCATGTAGCTAAGGGTATGGCGGGAGGGGGTGGCGCGCCCACCAGGGCATCCGGGCCGATCACGAGGGCCGATCGAACAGTGGGTTCTGGTTCTGTGATAGCTGTGAAGTTGGCGCCCGGCGGTAATTAGGAACATTGTAGCCACCGCGACTGGGATAGCTCCCAAGATCACTGCCGCTGGTAAGGATACGTGCCAGCATAACTATATCCATCAAATTCAAAGAAAAACACCGACAAAAGTATGTATAAGTAGAACCAAAGCACCGCAGCCATAAATATTACAGTTACTGTAACAATGCTCATGCTGGGAATAAATGGAGCACTGCTGTTCTTGAGTTTAATTCCGATGATGCTAAGAATCAGGCCAGCAAGAGGAAACACTATGAGAAGGACCATGTGAGCCGTCATCTCCTTGCCACTCAAAGTGTAAACCATATCTAAAGGGCTCGAGAGAAAAACATGAATACACCGGCGAAGGTGGCCATGACAGCGCCAATGATCTTAGCTCTGCGTCTGCGTTTCTTTGGGTCATCACATGCGTACACTCTTCTTTCCCATAAACTCGTGAGCCACCCTACTAAGGGAAAGATGAGCGACATGAGAATGATAGACGGATATTCCTTGGGATCTATCGCTGACGTATAGTATTAAAAATACCGTAGCCCAGGCGGCTCCAACGATCGCACCGGTGGTCAGGCCGTTGAGGGGTGCGTGGCGGTATTGCTCTTCAACCGTGTTTTTGTGGGTGGTCATTGCTGCCTCTTGAGTAGCGGTATAGAAGACCATAGGCGTCCCCTATTTCGTCGTGGTCGGTGTGGGTTGTTGCAGGGGGTGCGTTATTAGGAACACGCTCAAAATTCGAAAAAAAAATAATACTTCTATAAGTAAACTCGTGGTAAACCAGAAAGCCACAGACAGGAACAGCATTACACCCGCCATGATACTCATCTTAGAAATGATCCATCGAGCATCATGGATATTATTTGCTCGCACACCCCCGAGCGCCCACCCGGCACAAGGAAACATCATTAATGGAAGCAGGTACAGGATAAACGCCTTAGTGCTATATGCGGCACGAGCTGGCGCATGGAGGGTATGTTGACTTGCAACTAGCGTATAAAAAGTGACTGCCATTATAATTCCGATTGCAGTCATCATTGCGGCACAGATTACCTTAATTCTATGTTCTATTTGTGCTGAATATCTACGGGAGGTAAAGGACCGTTCCCATGCCCCGGTAATCAAGCCAAGAATAGGCAACACTAATGCGACAAGATCCATCCTCGCTCGCCTCGAAGGGTCATTCGTGAATAAACCAGGAATCAATAGCACAAATACCCAGGCTACCCCGATGATGGTGCCTATGATGAGGCCATTAACGGGTGCGCGCCGGTACTGCCCCTTCGTGTTCTCATGGGTGGTCATCGTGGCTCCTTTTCGGTGGTGGCGTGGAGGTCGCAGGCGTCTCCGATGCCGTCGTGGTCGGTGTCGGTTTGATCCGGGTTGGCCATCGTGAGGCAGCCGTTCCAGCCATCAACCACGCTATTGCTAACATCGACAGGCATAATCACAACCTAATTTCACGCCCCCAAGATGAAGATTCCGACACATCAAAAACGAAAGAAAAAAATCAAGCTAAGACTTGCTGTAATATAGAACCAAGCGATCACCGCTACAAACACAGCAGCGACTGTTACGCAACTCATCCGAATGATGGCAGTCCCGTTATTGTGCAGGATATTAGCCATGGCTGTGCCGAGCGACCACCCGACAATAGGGAAAACAATCAGGGGGGCAAGGTATACGATAACAGCTTTGCCGCTAAAAATTGCATCTCTGGGTATATAATTACGCCATGCAATAAAATGCTCGTGAATCGCCACGATTAACCCAGTAAGAGTTGCCATCACGGCACCTATAATCCTGATTTTGCGTTTCTTCATTGCAGGATTCTCGCAAGCGCCAACCGTTCTCCCCCACAGCCCAGTAAGCCATCCGACCACAGGGAAAACAACCGACATGAAATAGACGGACATGAAAAAGTTTCCCCGTGCACCCCAGAGCAAGAATACGAGCGCCCAGACAGCTCCAACGATGGTGCCGATGGTCAGGCCGTTGAGGGGTGTGTGGGGCGGTATTGCTCGTCGTCTGTATTAGTGCGAATGCTCATTGTTTCCATCTCATGGTGGAGGGATGTCGTTGTGTGCTAGCTGTGAAGTTGGTGCCATGTGTTAACATAGGGATACCGTAGCCTCCCGCGGTTGGGGAAATTCCCCAAGAATACCGCCGCTGCTAAGAACTGTGCCTACATAACTTACGTCCATCAAAACGTGAAGAAAAATGCCATGCCTAGAAATCCCGAGAAACAAAGCCATGCGATCACGCAGGCAAGCAAAGTCGTGATTGACGCGAGGCTCATCTTGGCGATGATAAAACGATCCTCGGATGTTAAAGCGCCTCTGAAAAGACCAAGGGCATACCCTGCAATAGGAAAAACTATAAGCGGGGCAAAATAGACGATGAAAGTCTTCGCGCTAAAGGCGGCAATTCTGGGTATGCCACGGTCTTCAGGTTTGTCAAGGACAGTGTAACAAACGGTTGTCATGATGAGCCCGGTGATGGTGGCCATGACGGCTCCAATGGTCCCAATTCTGCGTGCCTGCTTTACCGGAGTCTTGTATGGACAAGTACTTTTTTCCCATAAGCCCGTGAGCCACCCTACTAGGGGAAAGATGAGCGACATGAGAAGGATAGACGGGTATTCCTTGACGTCTATCACCTTCCATGAATTGACGTATAGTATTAAGAATACCGTAGCCCAGGCGGCTCCAACGATCGCACCGGTGGTCAGGCCGTTGAGGGGTGCGTGGTGGTATTGCTCCTCAATCGTGTTTTTGTGGGTGGTCATCGGGGTGTCCTGGTGGTGTGGGGGTCGCAGGCGTCTCCGATGCCGTCGTGGTCGGTGTCGGTTTGGTCTTGGTTGGCTATGGTGGGGCAGTTGTCTTGTGTATCGGGTACGCCGTCGCCGTCTCGGGTGACCTGGATTGGGAAGGTGAGGGTGTCACTGGTGCCGGTGGTGTCGGTGATGCGCAGGTGTGCCTGGTATGTTCCGATGCGGGTGAGGGTGCGGGTGATCTCAGGTGTAGCGCTATCGATTTCGTAGTGTCCGTCACCGTTTAAGTCCCATTGCCAGCGCCGGATATGGCCGAAGGCCGTATACGACGAGGACGCATCTAGGCTCAACGGGTTACCCCGGCGTACCTGGCTTTGACCCATCACAGCGGCACGCATCCGTACCCCCGGCACCGAGGCCACCTGCGCAACACTCTCAGACAAGCTCGCACTCCTGACCGTTCTCGACAGGAGCGCATCATGAACCAGCTCAGCAATCTGTTCATGACCAATCACATTCGGATGATAAAAATTGCTCATATCTTGACTCGGATATGGTTGAGTTAATCCGTCTTCGTTTCGATGCCCAGCGGTCTCGACAACGCCGTTTATCCATCTATACATATTCTGTTGATGGCCTGGACTTGTTGATACCCACATCGGTGTTTCAGGTTCATGATTCGTGAAGAGAGCGGTGGTGGGGGTGTAGGTCACTTTGAGGGCATGGGATGTGTTCCAGGCCTTGATGGTGGCGGCTTGTTTGGTGCGGAACTCGTCCTCGGCGGCCCGCACCCGAGTAGACGGCAGATCTCGGAACACGTCGCGGTCTGCCTGGATGAGGTAGGGGTACCCGATCAGGATGACCCGTGTGTGAGCCGGATCGGTCAGCCGCTGCTGAATATGCGACAACAACGTCGTCGTCTTCGTCATCGTGGCATCAATCTTCTTGCGGTGACGCATCAACGGCGTCACCGCAACTAGCCATAGCCCATATCTTGACAAGAAAACACTTTTCGACGACGCCGATGAAGTCTAGGTCGTTGCCTCCGGCGGTCATGAGGACCACATGTGTGTGGGGATCCATTCCGTCGGCCTGACTAACAATACTGTGGTCCCCGGTCGTGATTTGGGCGCCACTCCAGGCCCGCACATCAGTCTGAAACGTGGTATCGACCCCAAACTCCCGATTCAACCGACGCGTAAGCACCGAACCATAATTCTTAGGACTGCGATACGAATGGTCAGTTGGATATTCGTAATCCCTTAGCGTTCCATTGCCTGCCGAGTAGGAGTCTCCCAGCACAGTCATCTTCACCAACCGGCGAGGCGGCACCCACCCCTCAACAGGTACTGTCCGGGCTCGATGAGCCCCAATAGTGTCCAACGACTGCACACCTCGTAATACGGGGATAACTTTGAGCGTGGCCCAGGTCGGGTCCCACCACGGGAACGCACCGTCACTGCGCTGGAGGCTGGCCAGCCAGTTTTGGGCCAGCGTAGCCTGTTTGAGATGAGATGGGTCACCGAGGCGATGCAACCCGGCAGCCACGAGCGACGTGGTAGAAACATTAGCCTGATCATGGGGCCAATCACTCCAGCCTTGCCCCCGCCTAGCCGTATCGAGGAAGCCCTGCAACTTGGTAACCACCGTAGTGATGGTTTTCTGCTGGGCTGTAGTGGCTACTACATGCGATAAAGCCACCAACATGAGGCCAGCAGTGTCAGGATCCTCCCAGTCTGATGTTGTCACTGCCGTGAACAAGGCGTTCGGGATCGGCTTGCCCAGCCGCTCCAACGCGATCATGTCAAGGGCAAGATTATAGGGATGCTCGTGCACAGCGGCAGCCGATAACGACGTCACTGGTGCGGCGTAATCAACCCCGCCATAGGTGGGTGACTCGCCAGCCGCCAGCAAAGTGATCGTCACTTTCGCACACCCGCCCACAGTGTGAGGGGTGCAATAGGCTGGCCCCTGCGTCTTAATGTTGGCTTTGAGTGTGCCAAGCGTGGTCATTGTGGCGTTGTCTTTCCTACCCGAAGCCACTAACGCTAATACCCCATCCAACTGCGGGCCTAAGCCACCGGTGGCCACTTCTGCCCGGTGCGCGTTCACATAGTCGACCGCTTTACTAGCCTGGCCGGCATAATCAGAAGCAGGCTTCGGGCCAGCCGCCTGCGCCGCGACCGTCACCGTGGCGGTCACCACCGCAGCCGCCACCAGCGACCCCAACACTCGCTTGCACGTCATCATAACTGCCATATCGCTCCTCCCCGGAAGCATCTTTTCCGAAGGGATTCCCAGACAGCACTAGCGTTTTAGCGTCGGTGTTGACTCCGTAACCCGCGACGGAACCTCATACCACTCCCACGTGATCTGGTACCCCGACTCCCACACATGGTCACGGTTGCGCGACAGCGCCGGATTCACACCGGCTTCCCCACATCACCTAGGCATCAACCCACCCCAGTGAGCCGACAGCGAACACACTACTGCCCACCAGGGTCACAAACGCCACACCACTCACAGCACCACCACGAGGTGCCGGGGCCACGCCCGAGACCGTGACTCCGCGGGGCCGTCAGCCCTGAACCTGCCGCGTGAATGCCCTCGCGGAAACTATCGGACAGCACACCTATGACGTGTGGGTAACTCGTCACCTTCTGGACCGCTGCCCGTCACTTCGTTCCCATACCGTCAACTCGTGACAGTTCTGTGGTTACGTCTGAGCAGCCCATTACCACGCTAGGAGTCAACTGGTGAAAATTCTTCGTACCTCTGTCCTGGGCCTTGCCTGCGTGACGGCGTTCGTCAGTAGTGTGGGAGCCAGTTCCGCCCAGGCGGCCCAACCCGATGAGCTCGCAGATCCGCACGTTGCTCTCTTGAGTGAGTACAACCGCTACTGGACTTCTAAACCGTTCGACAAGCAGAACTTCGACACTGCTTTTCGCGGTGACGTGACCCCTCAAGGCTCGAAGATCTTGGCTCGCAACGACGAGGGCGTTGAGCAGATCAACAAGGCCGGAGTTGACGAGGTGGGCCAAGCCGCTGACCGGCAGGGCAGATCCCAGCAGTGGCGTGCTCTGCGCGATGCCACGATGTTCACGGACCCGTTGCAAGAAGATAACGATGCCCTAGGCCCGGTGCTCGGTAAATACCTAGCTGAAGGACTCGCGCAGTGCACTCCGGTGAATCTCCACGACTGCAGACTTACCCGAGTTGCCCGGTTTATTTGGGCGACCGGCGCTCAGGAAGTGACGACGAAGTGCACCGGGGCTGCCAAGAAGTACTTCAACTACCCGCGTCCCTATCTTGCTGACCGCAGTTTCGCCGATTCCGGGAATCCGAACAATTTGCGTGGTCTTAAGAAGAGCCTTGCCATTGCGCGGGTGCCAAGCCGGATCGACGTGAATCACAAGAGGGGTGGACGGGCCCTCCTTACTGCCGGCTACGACCTGATGGACGGCTCCTCTGGCACCAACCTGACCGTCAGCCAGGCTTTCCCTTCGGGCCACACCACCGCCGCCTATGCTTACGGCCTGGCGATGGCTGAGATCTTGCCTGAACTTGGTCCCGAGATCCTTACTCGCGCATCCGAGGCCGGTAATAATCGCGCCGTGCTCGGCGTGCACTACCCGATGGACATTATGGGTGGGCGCATCGAGGGCCACAGCAACGTGTCCGCCGCGTTGGCCACGGATAAGTTGTACGCTGCCTCCCTCAAGGCTGCCCGCACCGAGTTGACGGCATATCTCACTCGCCGTTGTGAGGCCGACGGTCATGGTGACACTGTGCAGGCGTGCATCGGAAATGTGGGTGCTAACGACAAGAATGGCTACTACAACACCTTCACCGACTCGGTGTCCACGATGCCGGTGGTCGATCGCGCCTCGGCTCTCAAGGCCTATCGCGCCCGCATGACCTACGGTTTCAGCAAGGCTTCCGCTTATGGTGGCCCGGCTCCCGTCACGACCGATCCGGTCGTCCCGGCTGGTGCCGAGAACCTATTGGACACTGCCTTCCCGACCCTTTCCGATGCCCAGCGTCGGCAGGTGCTGGCGCCGCCACCGAGATTGATGCCGGGTACGCCCTTGACTCATCCTCAGGCGGATGGCAGCGCATCAATGTGGCCGCAGCCATGAGTGCCAAGGTGACAGTTGACAGGGCCGGTCACGTCGTCAAGGTCGAGACTGGAAACCTCAAACCTGAGGTCGTCTCGGCACCTCAGGCATCCTAAAACCGATTGACGTCCGGTTTGACCAGGTAGTCAAACTGGACGTCAACCATTTTTCACGCAAGAGGCGTGAGCGTCCCAAGCACCTCATTGAAAGCTTCGGTGGACGACGGGTGAGTCCAGATTCCGTCACGCAACGTCTCATAGCGCGCTCCTAACCGCATGGCCAGTGAGACGAGGTTGACGAGCTCCTGCGAATCTATGCACCACAGGGTTGCCCCCAGGATGGTGTGGTCGTCGGCATTGGCGAGAACTCGGATGAGGCCCTCGGTTTGTCCGACGATCTTGGGTCGCGGCATGGCGGCGATCGAGGCGACGTCCTTGGTAGCCACGAGGACATTGAGCCCGGACTGCCGGGCTTGGCGCATCGTCATGCCCACCTGCGACAGTGGCGGGTCGAGGAAGGTCGTCGTCGGGACGGCCACCCGATCGTTGCGACGACGCGGCCCGTCGTGAAGGGTGTCCCACAGCACCCGGTTGTCGTCGAGGGAGACGTAGGTGAACTGCGGTCCACCGTTGACGTCGCCGACTGCGTACACCCCATCAACATTGGTGCGCAGCTGATCGTCGACGGTGATGTAGTCTCGCTCATCGGTGGCCACCCCGGCAATTTCAAGGTGGAGGTCCTCAGTGGCGGGGAGTCGGCCCGCTGCCACCAACACGGCATCGGCGGTGAAAGTCCGCTCACTAGTGACGACGTCAACCTGGTTGCCGGTGTCGTGAAACGAGGTGGCGCGCGCACCCGTGACGACGGTGACCCCTTCACCCTCAAGCATGTTGCGCACACGCTCGGCGATGTCGGCGTCAAGGGCGGGGGCGAAGGTTTCGCCGGCCTCGAGCAGGGTCACCTGGGAGCCGAATCGGGCGAACATCTGAGCGAACTCCAGCCCAATGAAACCGCCACCCACGATAACCAGTCGTGACGGCAAGGGATTGATGTGCTGGATCGTGGTGGAGTCATAAACTCGGGGGCCATCGGCACCGGGAATCGAGAGGGTTGCTGGGTGAGCTCCGGTATTGATGATGATCGTCTCGGCGTGCACGGCGATCTCGTCGTCGCCACCAGAGACGGTCACAGTGTGAGGCCCGGTGAAGCTGGCCACCCCGTCAAAAAGGAGCGCCTTGCCTTCCAGCATGGCGTGGTTGGCATGGTTCAGTTTGGCAATGAGGGTGTCGCGGTCGGCGACGGCTGAGCTGAAGTAGGGGACGGGGTCGCGGCCGTCGCGCTTGGATGCTGAGTCGATGAGGTCTTTGGTGGGTACGCAGGCGATGTTGATGCAGGTGCCGCCATACATCTGTGGTGACCTTTCGACGAGGGCGACATTGCGGCCCTCCCCGGCGAGGCGTCCGGCGATCGTCTTACCGGCTTTGCCCCATCCGATGACAAGAACATCGACTGTGAACTTTAACAATGGTTCACCCTTTCGTGTATACCCGATTGGTAGTCGATGCTCTATCGCATCGCCAGTGATGTCATCTTGTCACGGTGCTTGGCTCGGAGAGTCTCTTTTCGCCTAGCGCGCATTGACGCCAATACGCGCTGGTATAAATATCGGGTTTTTGCTGATGGCCACGTTGGTGTGTTGGCTATGTAATAGCCATTGACGCGGACTATGTGTACGCCCTCGGATCGAGGAATCCGGACAATCGTGCTCGTGTGGGAAAATGGGCTTCCTCGGTCGCGTGTCCGGTGTGCGACGTGGCCCATGGGGTGACGCTCCAGTAGGTTGACTGCCTAAAGGAATCGCTGGCTGAGTTGCCGTGATGCCGCTTTTGGCCGCCAGCTCGCCCCGCCAACAGTGAACACGAGACACCCCGATCGGCTCAGTCCCCAGGGGTCTGGCTGCCATCGCCCGCTCTCTACCCGAAGAGGGCGGATTCAGACCCCAATTGCACCCGAGATTGCGATGATCCAAAATGACCGAATCACGCACAGTATTAATGGGAAATCGAGGCATGAATTTCTTTATTCGAGGTTCGCAGGTTGTACGCGTCTGAGATAATATAGGGCTGCGGCGGCTAAGCCCAGAACGATCAACCAAGATGCTCCGTAAGGAATGCTCGAGGTGAGCTGTTTGTTGGTGAATGCCATTGCGACAATTGACGAGGTCAGTGGGACGAACATTGTTGAAGACAGCGATTCAACAATGACTGACGAGCTTGCCATTTCTTCAATGGTGATTCCGTCGGGAATATCTGGGTCTTCAAAGAAGATATTAAGCGTGTCAAGGTAGGTTAGCCCCATGCCTATTCCGGTAACCGTCCATAACGCTACAAAATATAACGTTGGGTAGGAGAGGCGCCATTCGTTCAAGGTAAGAAGGCTAATCGCAAGAGTAGAGGCGATTAACAAGGCCAAGCCAATGGTGGATCTCGTTCGGTAAGTAGCCAGGCTTTTTGTGGGCCTCATTCCGCAAAAGACCCCGAGCAAAGCCCATGCGAGGCCACCTCCGGTAAGGATATAGCCAAGCGACTCGGCATCGGCGTGGTAAATGTCATGTGCCGTCAGGCTGACGAGTTCATTGGCGGAGAAGTAGCTGCCAGTTAAGAAAAACATGCCAGCCAAAGCGGCCCTTCGAGGCGTTCTCTGGGAGAAGGTGTGTGTAGGCATCAGCAAAATAGCAACTCGTCCCAAAAATGCAATGCCAACGAGGAGTAAAACAACCTTAGCTATTCCCCTTAGGGGAAATATGGTGGCGGTTACGCCGAAGATGATGAGAGCAAGGGCCTCATAAGAGATCGGAGTGTCCTTCGTGTTGTCCTCGGACTTCAGGCTAAAAGTAATGGCGAATCTGGCGACCAAAAGCAAGGGTAAGTAGAGCAGCATAGCCCACCGCCACGACAATAGATGTGTGACCCACGCAGCATAGGCTGGGCCAACTATAGAGGCGATAACCCAGCTGGCTGAAGCGAACGCCAGTGTAAGCTGTCGTGCCCGCCCCGATAGCCCGAGTGCTACTGCGCCGACTGACGTCATCGCGAGAATAGAGCCAGCTACGCCCCGTAAGGCTGACCCGATCATGAAAATGAAAATGTTCGGCGCAAGGGCACTCATCAGCGCCCCGAAGACCAGTACTAGAGTGGCGCTAACCAAAAGCTTGGACAGCTGCACCCGGGTGATCGCAGCCGCACCTATTGGCAACCCGGCCATAGTCGCAATGGACGAAATTCCGAGAATCACGCCATAGAGGTTTTGGCTGTTCAAATCCTTCGCCAGGATGGGCAGAATTAACTGGCTCAGATAGCTTTGCATGCCGCCAATCAGTTCAAGGGTGATGACAGCTATAGCAATAAACATGCCAGATTTTCGCGTGCTCAATGCTACGTCCTAACAATGAGGAAGGAGGTTACAGTTGATCTGGCCGATCTGTGTTGGGGCGGAACTGTGACCCAATAATACTGGTTCGTACTGAATGGTTCCCTTTCCAAGATGAAGATCCCCTACCGCGAAGGTGGGTACAACTACGTCGGGTTAACACAGGACGAGGCACCACCAGGCATCCAGCCCGGTAGTGCCTCGTCCAACCCTCGTAGCAAGAACTACACCCACACTCAGCTGTAGGGCTGTATGTGCATTTGTCCTGTCTGTTGGTGATCGGGGAGCGGCCTGGGCCTAGAGGCTGAGCTTTTTGAATTCTTTATCGAACTGGCTGGTGGTTTCGATCTGCCGAGTGTAGGAGGGTGTAGGCGTCCGGCACGCTCGTGCCCAGTCGACGACGTACCCGGCTAACAGTGGTGGAGGCTTTTCATCACAAGAGGCCCCCACCCATGAGTCCACACTGAACGGCGAAGGGCGGCTCTACCCAGACGAATTACTGCCTCTGGATGCTCACGACTCGCGGCGCTGCCCTAGTCTGGTGGCGTGAGTTCGATGAATTTGACCCGCGAGGAAGCCCGTCACCGTTCCGAGATCATCACGGTCGAGAGGTACCACGTCCGCATCGACGTGCGCGGTGCTGACGTTGATGGGGCCACCCACTTTACCTCCAGCACCAGGGTGCGGTTCTCGACCAAAGAGCCCGACACCTTCCTGGACTTGCTCGACGGCGAGATTGAGTCGGTCATCGTCAATGACGAGGAGGTCGAACCGGAGTACGACGGATCGCGTATCCAACTTCACGGACTCCATACCCACCGTAAGAACCTCGTCATCGTCACAGCCAAGCTGCCGTACCAACACACCGGGCAGGGTTTGCACCGTTTCGTCGATCCGGCTGATGACAAGGTGTACCTCTACACCCACTTTGAGGCTGCCGACTCGCGCCGGATGTACGCAGTGTTTGAGCAGCCCGATCTCAAGGCCCATGTCGACTTCGACGTCGTCGCCCCGAATGAATGGCGGGTTGCCTCCAATCAGGTTCACGAGGACCTTCGCCAGGTCGACGGCGGTCTGCTGCACGACTTCGCCCTCACTCCGAGGATGTCAACCTACCTCACCGCCATCGCTGCTGGTCCCTATGTCCGTTTCGAAGACGAGTGGCACTCACATGATGGTTGTGAATCCATTCCGTTGGGCATCTTGGCCCGTGCCTCGCTGGCTGAGTACGTCGACCACGAGGAGATCTTCAAGATCACCAAGCAGGGGTTGACGTTCTACCACCGCGCCTTTGATTACCCCTACCCGTGGGGTAAGTACGACCAGATCTTCGTACCGGAATACAACCTTGGTGCGATGGAGAATCCGGGCTTGGTGACCTTCACCGAAAATTACATCCACCGCGGACCTGCTACTCGGTCTGAGCTCGCAGGCCGCACCAACACCATCCTCCACGAAATGGCCCACATGTGGTTTGGCGACCTCGTCACCCCCAAGTGGTGGGACGATCTGTGGTTAAAGGAGTCTTTTGCCGAATACATGGGCGCTCACGCCTCAGTTGCCGGCACTGAATACCGCGAGGCTTGGACGAACTTCGCTGTCGGACGCAAAGCTTGGGCCTACACTGCTGATCAGCAGTCGACGACCCATCCGATCGTTGCTGACATCGTCGATTTGGAGGCTGCTCGTCAGAACTTTGACGGCATCACCTATGCCAAGGGGGCCTCTGTGCTCAAGCAGTTGGTGTCCCATGTTGGCGTTGAGCAGTTCTTTGGTGCAGCCCGTCAGTACTTCCGCGAATTAGCGTTCTCGTCAGCAACCCTCGACGACCTCATCCGGCACCTTGAGAAGGCTTGTGGACGCGATTTGAAAGCTTGGGTTAACGCATGGCTCAAGACCGCTGGCCCCGACGTCCTCTTGCCGGAGCTGACGATCCGTGACGGCGTTGTGTCCGAGCTGGCCGTGGTGCGCGATTCGGTCGACGTTCGTACCGGCCACGACGTCAATCGGCCCCACACCCTGCGCGTCGGTTTGTACTCTTTGCGTGGTGAGGATCTGGTGCGTACCGACCTTATTGATCTGACCATTTCTTCCCCGCGCACTCCGGTTCCTCAAGCTGCCGGTAAGCCAGCTCCCGACCTCGTGCTCATCAACGACGACGACCTCACCTACGCCAAAGTGCGACTCGGCGCTGCGGGTACGAAGACTGCCCTCGCCCATCTATCGGGTTTGGCCGATCCGTTACCCCGCGCGCTGGTGTGGTCGATGCTATGGAACGCCGTGCGCGACGCCAAACTCAGGGTGCAAGAATATGCCGACGCCGTCGCCTTGCACGGCCCCAAGGAGACCGAACCGGCGATCCTAGCCACCGTGTTGCAGCAGCTTCGAATGGCCGTCGAGACATACTTGCCTGACTCTGCCCGCGACGCAGCACGCCGCGCTGAGGCGGCGCGGGCGTGGCAGGGGCTTGACGAGTCTGAGCCCGGCAGTGACCTGCAGCGCATCTGGGCGGGTCACGCCCTGGCCTTGGCGGCTGCCGATCCTGAGTCGGTGCAGAGGGTTTGTGCCCTGCGTGACGGTGATGTTGCCGGCCTGGTGGTTGACCCGGAGATGAGGTGGCAATCGTGGATGGCACTGGCTGCTGTGGGCCACGCCAGCATTGAAGACCTCGATGCTGAGCTAGAGCGCGACCACACTAAGACCGGTGTCGCTCACCACATGGCTGCCCTTACTGCCCGTCCCGACGATGCTGCCAAGCAGGAAGCCTATCGCCGCCTGCGTACCCCGGGGGAGCTGTCCAATGAGCATTGCTTGGCTCTTATTGACGGTCTGCGTACCCCGCTGGGTGCCCACACGTTTGCTCGTCTCAACGACTCCTACTTCGATGACCTCGAACAGATCTGGCAAGAGTTCCCGATCGAAATGGCTCAACGTTTGGTCGTCGGGTTGTTCCCTGATGGTGACGTCGCGGAGTCTGCCGACCGCTGGTTGGCGAGTCATCAATTGGCGTCGGGTGGTTTGATCCGGATGCTCAAGGAGCGTCGGGACGCGGCGTCTCGTGCCGAGGTTGCCCGTGACTTTAATTGCTGAGAAGGCTCAGGCGGGTTGTTTAGCGGCGACGCTGTGCGACAACCCGCCATTGTCTTGCCAAGGCCTCGTGCCAGGTAGGTATCGTCACCCCGTTGTCCGCCATGATTCGGTAGAGCCGTCGCTGGTTGGTTTCTAACCCAATCAATCCGATGGCGAAAATGATGAGCTGGGTTGACATCGCCCAGCGGAATCCGCTGAGGGTGTAACGCCCGCCGGGGCACAGGACGTCGAGTAGTACGCCGATGATCTCGATTTCCACCAGGCCGAAAATGAATCCGCCGGTAATTGCTACACCCGTGGCGGTGGCCAGCCGGTTGCCGGGCTGGAAGGTGCGGGCTACGTCGAAACCGACGTTGCCGCCCGGTAGAGAGATGCCCAGGCAGATGGTAAGAAGGAAAAGCATCCACAGCGGAGCTGGGCCCGGCCACACCAGAACGACCAACCACGCCAACGCGGAGGCGGCAATCATTCCTTCGATGAGAGTGCCACGCCGGATGGGGTGTCGACTGGTGAGGATGCCCGCTGTCGGTCCGGCAATGGCGTTGGCGATGACGTAGACCGTCATGAGGGTCGAAGCGGTGGCTGTTGAGCGTCCCTCAGCGTGCGTGAGATAGGGCATACCCCACATCAGCGAGAACACGATACCGGCGAAATTTGACGACATATGAGCCCAAAAGGCGAGCCGCGTCGAGGGATGCTTGACGACTTCGGCGACCTGGTGGGGGAGTTGTGTGACGCTGGTGTCGGTACGTTCCGGCTTCACTCCCGGTGGGCTGTCACGGATGAAAAGAACAGCCAACACAGCCGCTAGTGCAGCACCACTCGCTGCCAGGAGGTAGGTGTAACGCCATCCGGCGTCGTTGACCATGGCCACAAGTCCCACCGCTGAGACGACCTGTCCGAACTGGCCGAGCAAACCGGTGAGTTGGGTTAGCAGGGGGATCTGTTTAGCGGGGAACCAGGCTGGCACTAGTCGCACAGCAGCGCCGAAAATGAAGGCGTCACCGCATCCGACGAGGACGCGAGCTAGTACTGCACCGCTGACGCTCCCGGCTAGCGCCATGACGACCTGTCCGATAGTCATAACGATTGATCCGGCGGTAATGACGATCCTCGACCCTAATCGGTCGACGGTGATACCAGCCGGAATCTGGAGCACAGCGTAGACCGCTAGTTGCAGCACCATAAAAGTAGCGACGACGGAGGCAGGGGCGTTGAAATGCTCGGCCGCCGTCAACCCCATGACCCCTAGTGAGGTCCGCTGCATGACCGCAAACCCGTATGCGATCACGGCTGTTACCCACACCACCCATGTCATGGCGACGCGACGATGAGGGGTCGATGGGGTGGTACTCACGTGGCTCATGGTAAGACGTTCTTTTGCTGCGGTTTTCCCCTGAGGAAGGTCTCATCTGTGGTCGAGGCGGCAATGATGACGCTCAACGGCTAGATTTGTCCTGTGGCAGACACAGTGGAGAACGCCGTCAGCACCCCCGACGTCGAGCAGCCTTGGGCTGAGTTGGGGCTGTCCGCCGACGAATACCAGCGCATCCGGGAGATCCTGGGACGCCGCCCGACCGGCGGTGAGCTCGCCATGTACTCGGTGATGTGGTCGGAGCATTGCTCGTATAAGTCTTCGAAGAAGTACCTGCGCCGATTCGGTGATCTTCCTCAGCGGACGCCGCTTGGGCCGCTGCTTGCAGGCATCGGAGATAACGCCGGTGTCGTCGATATCGGCAACGGGCTAGCCGTCACCTTTAAAGCGGAGTCCCACAACCACCCCTCCTATGTTGAGCCTCACCAGGGTGCCGCTACTGGGGTCGGCGGCATCGTCCGCGACATCATGGCGATGGGGGCTCGCCCGGTCGGCGTCATGAATGCCCTTGCCTTTGGCCCGTTAGACGCGCCGGATACCGCACGTGTTCTGCCCGGCGTTGTTTCTGGAATCGCCGACTATGGCAACTGCCTCGGCTTGCCGACGATCGGCGGCCAAACCCTCTTCGACCCCACCTATTACGGCAATCCGCTCGTCAACGCCCTGTGCGTGGGTGTGCTGCGCCACGAAGACCTGCAGTTCGCCAAAGCTTCGGGTGTAGGCAATCTCGTCGTTCTTTTTGGGGCGGCTACGGGTGGTGACGGTATTGGCGGTGCGTCGATTCTGGCGTCGGAGTCCTTCGCTGCGGGAGGCGAGTCAAAGCGACCCAGCGTCCAGGTGGGCGACCCGTTCATGGAGAAGCTCCTCATCGAGTGCACCCTTGATCTTTTTAACGCTGGGGTAGTTGAAGCGCTGCAGGATTTCGGAGCTGCCGGTATTTCGTGCGCTACCTCGGAGCTGGCCAGTGCCGGTGACGGTGGCATGCACGTCGAGCTCGATCGCGTCCCGCTGCGCGACCCGAACCTCGCCCCTGAGGAAATCCTGATGAGCGAGTCTCAGGAGCGGATGGCAGCGGTAGTACGGCCCGATCAGCTCGATCAGTTCATGGAAATCTGCGCCCATTGGGGTGTTGCTGCCACTGTCATCGGTGAGGTCACTGATACCGGTCGCCTTCACATCGATTGGCATGGCGAGCGGATCGTCGACGTCGATCCGCGGACGGTTGCCCATGACGGGCCGGTCCTCGACATGCCAGCTGCACGCCCGTGGTGGATTGACGAGCTCAACCAGAACGACGCTAATGCGTTGCCACGCGACAACTCCGGTGAGGGCCTTGCTGGGGCGCTACTGGCCCTGGTCGGTTCAGCCCAGCTCTGTGACCGTTCGTGGATCACTGATCAGTACGATCGGTTCGTGCGCGGCAATACCGTGCTCGCCCAGCCCAACGATGCCGGCATGATCCGCATCGACGACAACCTCGGTATTGCGCTGTCGTTGGACGCTAATGGCCGGCAGACCACCCTCAACCCGTACCTGGGTGCCCAACTGGCCCTCTGTGAGGCTTACCGGAATGTGGCGGTTTCGGGCGCCACTCCGGTGGCCGTCACCGACTGCCTGAATTATGGCTCCCCGTACGATCCCGACGTCATGTGGCAATTTGACGAGACCGTCCTTGGCCTGGTTGATGGGTGCCGTGAGCTCGGGGTGCCTGTGACGGGGGGTAACGTCTCCCTGCACAACCGCACCGGGGATGAGTCGATCCGTCCTACGCCGTTGGTTGGTGTGCTCGGTGTGATTGACGATGTGCACCGTCGCATTCCGTCGGCGTTTGCTCATGACGGTGACGCCGTTGTGCTGCTGGGAACGACAAAGCGCGAGTTCGGCGGGTCGGTTTACGAGGACGTCATCCACGCGGGCCACCTCGGGGGTATGCCTCCGATGCCCGACTTGAACGCCGAGAAGGCGTTGGCTGCGGTCATGGTTGAAGCGTCGAAGCGTGGTTTGTTGTCGAGTGCGCACGATCTGTCTGACGGTGGTTTGGCCCAGGCTCTTGTGGAGAGCTGTTTGCAGGGGGGGCTTGGCGTATCAGTGAGCCTGCCTGACGGTGAGCCTTCGGTGACGTTGTTCTCTGAGACTCCGGCACGGGCGGTCGTCTCACTGTGCGGTAATGGATACCGCGAATTCAAGGAGCTGTGCCAGAAACACGGCGTGCCATGTGAGCGTATTGGTGAAGTTATCGATCACGGCGAATTTGAAGTCAACGGTTTATTTAGTCTTCCTCTTGAGGAGATCGAGCGAACCTGGCGCAAGCCGATTCCGGCGGTGATGGGGGAGTAAGGGGAGCGTCTGCCGTCTGGGCGAACGTGTGTTAATCGGTTGTCGTCAGGCGGCCCTGAACGGCTTGTGCGAGCGCAGCTAGCGGTGCTGCCGCTTTGAGGTTCTTCTCACACCATTCCTCATCGGGCGCAGATGCGGCGACAATTGCGCCGCCGGAACCGACTGATACCTGCGACCCGGCCACGACGAGGGTCCGGATCACGATACTGAGATCGGCGGTGCGATCGAATCCGAGATACCCCAGTATCCCCGAGTAAATACCCCTAGCACCGGCCTCCACATCGTCCAGGATTTCCACGGATCGTTCTTTAGGTGCCCCGGTCATCGATCCGCCAGGAAACGTCGCACGCAACACGTCGACCAATCCGACGTTCTCGCGCAGCCGTCCACGTACCGTGGTCACCATTTGGTGCACCGTCGCATACGATTCGATGGCCATGAGAGCTGGCACGTCCACCGTGCCTGGTTCGCACACCCGTGATAGGTCATTGCGTACCAGATCGACGATCATGAGGTTTTCGGCACGGTTTTTCGCATCGGTACGTAGATCGACGACGCGTTGGGCGTCTGCTACCGGATCGTCACAGCGAGCCATCGTTCCCTTGATCGGCTTCGACTCGGCCACGCCATCGCGAACCGTCAAGAAGCGTTCGGGTGACGACGAACACACCTCCACATTCGAGCTCCTGAACCGCAGATATGCCCCGTAGGGTGCTGGGTTTCGACGCCGTAGTGCGCGGTACAGCTGCCAGCCGTCTACCTCGCATTGTGCGGTCCACGTGTCGGTGAGACAGCCCTCGTACGAGTCGCCGAGCGCCAGCGCCCGCTGAATTGCGAGGATTCGGTTCTGGTATGCCGTTGTGCTGAGCCGCCACGACCCTTCCACGGGTGTGACGGCTGGTGGTACCGGCCCTTCGTCGCATTCTCGCCGTGCCACCAACGCAGCCTTGAGCGTGTCTAGCAAATCAGCGTTGCGGTTGGGTGTGTCGCGGTCCACCAAGGCCATGAGATAGGCGCGCTGCTGGTCGTGGTCGTACACGATCCAGCTCGCTGGACGCAGCCACATAGCGTCGGGAAGTTCACTGTCGTGGGTATTAGGGCCCAAGGTCAGCGCTTTGCATTCATAGCCGAGGAAGCCGACGTAGCCACCCGTGAACGGCACGTCGGCCAGTTCCGGGTCCGTGCGTGATAGTCCATCTGCAAGACGGCGTTCCAAGAAATTCAGCACATCACCAGACTGCGAGCGTCCGTTGACTGTCAACGTATGTGTGGTGACGTCGTAACTCACAAGCTCGGACGCTGTCCCCGACGTCGTGCCCATGACACTCCAGCGGCCCGTGTCACGACGCGTGGCAGCCGAGTCCAACCAGAAGCCGTCACCGTCGCCCGCGAGGCGGCTAAAAGTGGCTTCTTCGTCGAGGTTGATGTCTACCACTCGGTGGTGAATTTTCCACCGTGGCGTAGTCCGGGGACACTTTTGTGACTCGATGATGCTCGGTTCGTGTTTTTTATGCACGCGCGGCTGGCCGCCGATGGCCAGGAAGTTCCTCACTAACTGGTGCCCGACCTGCGTCATGATCGATTCTGGGTGAAACTGCACACCCCAGTGCGGTCGGTCGGCAACCTTGATTGCCATGACGGCCCCGTCCTCGGCGCGGGCCTGTTCGATGAGTTGGTTGCCTAATGCTGTCAGGCACAGCGAGTGGTAACGAGTGGCCTGGAAGTCTTGTGGCAATCCGGTGAAGATGCCGTGTCCACAGTGATGGATCTGGCTCACGATGCCGTGATGGGGCACAATAGCCTGCAATTGGGCACCGTGACGCACCCCAAGGCCTTGATGACCCAGACATACCCCAAGCAGTGGGAGCTCAGCAGAGGCGTCGATGATCTGGCCCGCAATGGCGAAATCCTCGTCGTTGAGAGGGGAGCCGGGGCCTGGCCCGATGACCACATGATCGAATTCGCCGTCGATCAACCGGTGGAAGATTCCCTCCCGCTCGACGTCCTCGGGCTGGACCACCACTGGCGCGACGCCGCCAACCTCGGCGAGCAGGTGTGCGAGGTTGAATGTGAACGAATCGTGATTGTCAATGAGCAGGATCACGTGGGTTTTCTCCCCCTGGGATTTCCGTACGGCTTTTCGTGGCGTCGTGAAGGATCTTTGGTGTCGGCAAACGAGGGCTCGCGCTCCTACACTTTGACCATGGATCCTTCGCATATTCTCAAAGATCTGTCTGCCAAGGTTGATGCTGGCTTCGACGATGCCGTCGAGCAGCTGACCCGCCATGTGGCAATCAGGTCGGTCAGCTCCCAGCGGCCCGACGACGTGAAGTCCGGAGCCGAGTTTATTGCGGCTGCGGCCAAAGATGCTGGCGCCTCCGACGTCACTGTCGTGACTGAGAACGACGGCCTGCCCGCCGTCATTGCTCACTGGCCGGCGCCTGAGGGCCAACCCACTGTCCTGCTGTACTCCCACGGTGACGTTCAGCCCACCGGAAACCTCGATGACTGGCACACTGATCCCTTCGCCGCCACGATGAAGGGGGAGCGGCTCTACGGCCGTGGCACCGCCGACGACAAAGGTGGCGTCGCCGCCCATCTAGCCGCCATACGTGCCTTGGACGGCAAACCCCCGGTAGGCGTCACCCTCTTTGTCGAAGGTGAGGAAGAGATCGGGTCATCGTCTATGGAGGCCATTATTGCCAACCACAAGGACGCGCTGGCTGCTGACGTCATCGTCGTCGCCGACTCGGTCAACTGGGAGCAGGGCGTCCCTTCTGTGACGACCACCTTGCGCGGTGTTGTCGACTGCGTCGTCGAGGTCTCCACGCTCGACCATGCCCTGCATTCTGGCCAATTCGGTGGCATCGTTCCTGACGCCTTGACTACCCTATGCCGCCTCATCGCAACCTTGCACGACGAGACTGGAGAGGTCGCCGTTGACGGGTTGCAAGGGTTCGCAGGCCCCGAACTGGATTACCCGGAGGATCGTTTGCGTGAGGAGACCGGCGTCCTAGACGGTGTCCAGTGGGTTGGGCAAGGCCGTGCAGTCGAAAAGATGTGGACTAAGCCGTCCGTGACTGTTATCGCTATTGACGCGACCCCGGTCAAGGACGCCATCAACGTTCTTCCCGCGAGCGCGCGGGCCAAAATCAGCCTGCGAGTTGCTCCGGGGCAAGACGCTGGTGAGGCCCTCGACGCCCTCGTCAAGCACCTGGAGTCTCACGTCGAGTTTGGCGCTCATATCACGGTGACTCGTGGCCAGTTGGGTCAACCGGGCGTGGTTCCTCTCACCGGTGACAAGGCAGAGGTTGCCAAGCAGGCGTTCGCACTGGCCTGGGGCCAGGAGCCTGTCGAGATGGGTACTGGTGGCGCTATCCCACTAGTGACCGACTTGCAGAATGCGTTCCCACAGGCGACGGTCTTAGTGACTGCCGTTACTGACCCGGATTCGCGTATGCACGGTATCGACGAGTCCTTGCATCTTGGAGATTTCCGTCGGGCGATCCTCACTGAGGCCCTCATGCTCGCCAGTCTCGCCGAGTGAGTAACGATCATTCCCACGGCGTTCCCGGGTAGAATGGCCCTGCCGTTGGCTAAGCCGACCGGCAGGGCCTGGGACGTCCAGCGGGGGAGCTTCCCCATATGCGTGACGATCATCGGGATTCGCGCCAGAAGGGTGGGCAGGCGCGGACGCAGCGTTGTCCCCGTCTTTGAGAGGTCTGCCCCATGCCCTCTGGTTCCGTGAGCTATCGAACCCTGTTTTCGCTGCCTGGCAGAACGTTCGTCACCGTCGCTGCTCTGGCCCGTTTGCCTCTCGCCATGAGTCAATTGGGCACCCTGCTTTTGGTGTCAAGCCCGCAGGTATCGGGACGATTGGGCCCCGGCGGGCTAGCTGCCGGCATGGTTGCGTTGGCGATCGCTGCCGGTTCCCCGTTTTTTGGCGCTCTGACCGACCGCTACGGTCAGCGCACGGTGCTGCTTGTTCAGTCCCTCATCGGAGGGGCCGTCCTTATCGCGGAAGGGTTGGCCGCGTTGGCGGGCGCTTCATGGCCGGTGGTGGCTGCGATTGGTGGTTTAGCGGGGTTTTTCTTGCCGCAGATTGGCACGATGGCCAGGGTGCGCTGGCGCGCTATCGGTGCGGAGAATCCCGCGATAGAGGCAGGGATCCTCGAGACCTCTTTTGCCTGGGAGGGCGCTGTAGATGAAGCCTCTTTTGCTCTCGGCCCGGCTGCAGTGGGAGTTCTCGCGGTGCTTGCCGGCCCCATTCCGGGGCTTATCGTGGCTGGCGCCATGTTGCTGGTCTTGGGGAGCTGGTTTGCCGTAGACCCAACGTCACGGCTGGTGCCGGGCCGTCGGCAAGAGGGTACTACCACACGATCGCGGCAGGGTCGCAACATTCCCGGCCCGCTGTTCACTGCTGGTGTTGTGGCCACCAGCGTTGGCATGGTTTTTATGGGCATGGTCTTCGGATCGGTGCAGACCGGTACGACCAGTCTTGCCACACAGGCGGGGCGTCCGGGTCTTGCGGGCCTCTTCCACGCCCTGCTGTCGGTGGGCAGCGCTGCTGCCGGACTGGCGCTGCCAAGGCTGGCTCATCATCTTGGGTTGGCGACGCGGTGGCGCCTCTTCGCCGCCGGATTAGCCGTCTTCGCCGTACCGTTGCTGCTTGTTGACCGCCTTGGACCGCTCGCGCCGGTCCTCATCATCCTCGGCATGGCAGCGGCACCGTACATGATCACCTTGTTCAGCGTGGCGGAGCGGTCGGCGTCTCCTGGGCGGATCGGAACGGTTATGACGTTGCTGGCCGCTACGAACAGTTTGGGATACGCCTTCGGGACGACTCTCGCCGGGCGTCTTGCCGACTGGGGCGGGCCGACGCCGGCCTATGGGGTGACGGTGGGAGTTGGCGTGGCGGCGACCCTGTTGGCCCTTCCGGTGGCCCGCAGGGTGGCTTCGACGAGGGACTGACGATGGGTTGACGCACCTGTACGGCCTAGGACGAGGCTCGGTGACCCGCACATTCTGTGAGCCCCGTCCCTCGATGTGCCCGATCTGCGGTAGCGTGTTCATGTGCTGCGCGCAGACGGAAGGCTTACCGCAGATCTCAACCCTCAGGACCACGGACCCCAAGACGCTTGTGGCGTTATTGGGATCTATGCTCCCGGTGAGGAGGTCTCTAAACTCACCTATTTCGGCATGTATGCCCTGCAACACCGTGGCCAGGAGTCAGCTGGCATGGCGGTGTCAGACGGTCGCCGAATGATGGTCTTCAAGGACATGGGGTTGGTGTCTCAGGTCTTTGATGAGGCCACCTTGAACTCACTTCAGGGGCATATGGCGGTTGGGCATACCCGATATTCGACGACTGGTGCGAGTATCTGGGATAACGCCCAGCCAACATTCCGTTCGCGTCGGGGGGGTGGTGGGCTGGCCTTGGCTCATAACGGCAACCTCACCAACACTGACGCCCTCGAAGCTCTCGTCGCTGAGCGTGCCCCCGACACCAAGGTTCCGCATAAGGATCGGATGGATTCCAGCAACGACACGTCGCTGATAACCGCCCTTATGACCACCTACGAGGGCACTCTTGAGGAGGTAGCTACCCAGGTCTTGCCGCACCTCCAAGGTGCCTTCAGCCTCGTCTTTATGGACGATCACACCCTGTGCGCCGCGCGTGACCCGCAAGGCATCCGGCCACTGGTGCTTGGGCGTCTGTCTAGCGGCTGGGTGGTTGCCTCTGAAACTGCGGCCATCGACATCGTGGGAGGCACCTTCGTCCGTGAGATCGAGCCAGGCGAAATGATCGCCATTGATGCTGCTGGGTTACGCACTAGCCGATTCGCTGACGCCCACCCCAAAGGGTGCATCTTTGAATATGTGTACTTGGCGCGGCCAGACACCGTTATCGCTGGACGACGCATCCACAACGTCCGCGTCAAGATTGGAAAGATCCTCGCTCAAGAACACCCTGCCGACGCCGATCTCGTCATTCCAGTGCCGGAATCTGGCACCCCAGCGGCTATTGGCTATGCCGACGAGTCCGGCATCCCCTATGGCATGGGTCTGGTCAAAAATTCCTACGTAGGCCGGACTTTCATTCAGCCGTCTCAGACTTTGCGCAATCTGGGTATTCGGCTCAAGCTCAACCCGTTGCGTGACGTCATTGAGGGCCGCCGCATCGTCGTCGTCGACGATTCCATCGTGCGTGGCAATACCCAGCGTCAGCTCGTCCGAATGCTGCGTGAGGCTGGCGCAGCCGAGGTACACGTGCGTATCTCGTCTCCGCCAGTGCAGTGGCCTTGCTTCTACGGCATCGACTTTGCCACCCGCGCCCAGCTCATCGCCCCAGGCCTTGACGTCGAGGACATCTGCCGGTCTATCGGAGCTGACTCGCTTGGCTATGTCAGCCTTGATGGCCTCGTCCGTGCCACCCACGTCGGCGCCGACAACCTTTGTCGGGCCTGCTTTGACGGCGTCTATCCCGTACAAGTGCCCGCATCGGCGCGAGCCGTGCTGGCTGACGCTACCCACACCAACCCACACCAGGAGCAGCAGTGAGCAACGAGTCCGCCTACGCCCGTGCCGGAGTCGACATTGAGGCTGGTGAACGTGCCGTCGACCTCATGAAGGCTCATGTGGCGGCCACCCGTCGCCCTGAGGTCCTTGGTGGCCTGGGCGGTTTCGCTGGCTTTTTCGACGCCTCAGCGTTACACACATACCGTTATCCGGTGCTGGCTACCTCAACTGATGGGGTTGGCACCAAGGTGGCTATTGCTCAGGCTATGGGCGTCCACGACACCATCGGGTTCGACCTCGTCGGTATGCTCGTCGACGACCTCGTCGTGGTGGGTGCCGAGCCGTGGTTCGTTACCGACTACATCGCGTGCGGTCATGTCGACCCTGACCGGATCGCCAATGTTGTCAAGGGTATTGCTGAAGCCTGTACCAAGGCTGGCTGTTCCCTGTTGGGTGGAGAAACAGCTGAGCACCCGGGTCTGTTGGCCGACGAGGAGTATGACGTCGCAGGGGCTACAACGGGTGCCGTCGAGCGCGACGAGATCCTTGGCCCGCAGCGAGTACGTGACGGTGACGCCCTGCTAGCTGTGGCGTCGTCGGGCCTGCATTCCAATGGTTACTCCTTGGTTCGCAAGGTGCTGCTGTCCGACGCTGGTTGGTCTTTGGACCGTCATGTCGACGAGTTGGGTCGCACCCTTGGCGAGGAGCTGCTGGAGCCTACGACAGTGTATGCGGCTGATGTGCTGGCTCTCATCCGTCAGGTCGAGGTGCACGCCATGAGCCACGTCACAGGAGGCGGGCTAGCTAACAACCTAGCTCGTGTCATACCTGACGACCTCGTTGCCACCGTCGACCGGTCCACCTGGACTCCCGCTGCGATCTTCGACCTCGTTCAGCAGGTGGGAAGTGTCTCACAACCTGATATTGAGGCGACCCTCAATATGGGGGTTGGGATGGTCGTCGTCATGCCTGACGCGAACATCTCCGCGGCCGTTGATCTGCTTGCGGAACGTGGCCTTTCCGCGTGGCCGTGCGGTCATGTTTCCCATCGTGACGGGGCAGATGAGCCGGGGGCTGTGCTGGTTTCGAGTCATCCTCGTCGCTGAAAAATTCCTCCAAAAACACAACTTGCGGTGGCTCACTTTGGTACGTAGGTCATCGCTCGGGTAGCCTGTGCTCCACGACAGTTGATGATTTTGGGCGGCAATGCCGCTATTGATGAAGCGAGGGGGTCGACCCATATGGGGCGCGGCCGTGCAAAGGCGAAACAGACCAAGGTTGCCCGCGATTTGAAGTATCGCTCGGTGAACATGGATCTCGAGTCACTGGAGCGAGAGCTGAGAGGCGAGAACCGTCAGCAGGAGGATCCTCATGACGAGGACGGCCTGTCAGACGAGTACGCAGATCTGGCTGAGAAGTACGCCCACTACGGCGAGGACGACTGAGTCGGTCATGCGGCCATGAGGTGGCTGAACGACCCCCTGCTCGACGGGTTTGAATATGCTCGCATTGGGCTCCCACATGCAGCCAAGACTGTTGGGGATCCTGACGGGCTTCTGACCGCGAGTGTGGTCCGCCGTCGTGAGCCACGTCATGGTCGCGCCATGCTCTACGTCCACGGCTGGTCGGACTGCTTCTACCAAGCCCACCTAGCCGAGGCAGTGGAGAGCTGGGGATACGACTTCCTTGGACTCGATCTGCGCCGGTATGGGCGAAATCTCGTTCCTGGTCAGATGGCCGGCTGGGTTCGTGACCTCGCCGAATACGACGAGGAAATCGGCGCTGCGGTGTCACTGCTGCGTGCCGATCACGACTCGGTGACGGTGATGGGCCACTCCACAGGGGGGCTCATTGTCCCCTTGTGGGTGAGTCGCCATCCGGGGCGGGTTGACGGGGTTATTCTCAACTCCCCGTGGATTGACCTTCAAGGGTCGTTCTTGACCCGGGCTCTGGCAGGACCGTTAGCTCGGTCAGTTCGTGTCGCTGAGCCTACGACCGTCCTTCCTATTCCGTCTCGGGATAATTTCGGTCACTCAATTCGCCGGGAGTTTGGTGGCGAGTGGGACGTTCCGCAGGTCAAGGACCCGCCATGGGCTCCTTTCCTCACTCGAGCCGGCTGGTTGGCGGCCATCCTTGATGGTCATCAGAAGGTGGCTCAGGGGCTTCATATTGATGTCCCGCTATTAGTGCTTATTTCCGCTCGCAGTGACCTTTCAGCGACGTGGAAGCCGCCGATGAAAACCGCTGACACCGTCCTCGATGTTGATCGGCTGGCTCGCGCATCTGTCAACCTTGGCCGTCATCTCACTCTGGTCCGTGTCCAGGGTGGACTCCACGACTTGGTGCTTTCCGCTCCGCCGGTGCGGGCCAGTGTTTTCGCGGAAATGGAGCGCTGGGTTGGTGGCTATCTGGCGTAATAGCTCACATCCGATGCGTTTTTGGACGTCGTTAACATTTTTGTGACACACTTCCAGTACTGGGCACCGTCGTCCAGCAGGTACAGATCGACACGGCATGGGCGCCGAGGGATGGCGGTCTGACCGAACCACACGGAGGTTTGGAATGTACGCGAAGAAAATCGCAGCTCTCGCGACGGCATCGATGCTTGTCTTGGCTGGCTGCACGTCCACATCGACTGACGAGGGTGGCAGCAACGAGTCGACGACGTCCTCGTCGACCCCCAAGGCTGGTGGTGCCGGCGGAGAGGTCGGCGTGTTCACGTGGTGGGCAGACGGCTCCGAGGCAAAAGGGTTGCAAGCTCTCGAGAAGTCGTTTGCTGAAAAGTACCCGAACGACACGTTCAAGAATCTCGCCGTTGCTGGCGGATCGGGGTCGAACGCCAAAGCCAAGTTGGCTTCCGATCTGAAAAACGGCAACCCGCCGGGGTCCTTCCAGGGCCACGCTGGAGCTGAGCTGACCGACTACATCGACAATGAGCAGATTGATCCGGTCGACGGGATCATCAAGGAACTCGGCGGCGAGTCGGTCTTCCCGAAGACGCTGACTGATCGCCTGACCGTCGATGGCCACATCTACTCGGTGCCAGTTGACATCCACCGCGCCAACGTGGTGTGGGCCAATTCCGCGCTGCTCAAGAAGGCTGGCGTCACTAAGACCCCGACAGACGTCAAAGGCTGGATCGCCGACATGGAGAAGGTGAAGGCCTCCGGCGTCGCGACCCCGTTGTCGATCGGCGGCACTTGGACTCAAACTGAGCTGTTCGAATCGATTCTGGCTGCCGATCTGGGGGCTGATGGCTACAACAAGCTCTTCACCCCTGACGGCGCATGGGACAGTCCTGAGGTGAAGGCGGCTATCGAGGATTACAAGAAGGTCCTCACTTTCACCAATACCGCCTCCGACGGTGACGACTGGCCAGCTGCTACCGACATGGTTGCATCCGGCAAGGCTGCCTATAACGTCATGGGGGACTGGGCGGTTGCTGAGTTCGATATGAAGGGTAAGAAATACAACACCGATTACACTGCCTTCCCGGTGCCTGGCAAGGAGATCGTCTACGACTTCTTGGCCGACTCTTTCACCCTGCCTACCGGTACCAAGAACCCAGAGGCCACCAAGGACTGGTTGCGCTTTGTTGGTTCGGCGGACGCACAGTCGACCTTTAACAAGATTAAGGGGTCTATCCCGGCTCGCACTGACGTCAAGCCCGACGGCTTCAGCATCTACCAGCAGGACGCCATGAAGGACTTCAAAGAGGTGCCGATTGTCTCGTCGATTGCTCACGGCGCAGCTGTGTCGTTGGCCTGGAGCTCCGAAATTAACACTGCGATGAGCAAGTTCTACCAAGACAAGAACACCGACAACCTGGCCTCCTCACTGGCGGGTGCACACGACAAGTACGGCAAGTGAGCTACGTGCCCCCGGCATGAGATTCGCGAGACGAGTCTCATGCCGGAAGGCATAGACCTTGACGCCGTCGTCGCGTGGGTGCACCCGAGGGCGCCACGTGTGTTACAGGGCACTATGTCGTGCCCGTCACCCCAGAATCGGGAGATTACATCATGAAAAGAGTGAGACGCTGGGTTCCGAGCTTTCTCCTCGTCCTGCCGTCGATTATCCTTGTCGGTATTTTTGTCTACGGTTTTATTGGCAAGACAGTATTCGCATCGTTGGCGCGAGTTAAGACCAAATCGGGACGCATTAAGGCTCCCGGCGGCTGGGCTAACTACTCGCAGTTATTAGCCGATGACCGGTATCAGCACGCTATGTGGAACCTGCTTGTGCTGACGGTGGTGTTCGTGGCAGGAACCATGATTTTTGGCCTACTATGGGCGCTCCTGTTAGAAAAGGGTGTCACCGGAGAGGGATTCTTCCGGTCGGTGTTCCTATTCCCGATGGCAGTATCTTTCGTGGCAGCTGGCGTCATCTGGCGCTGGCTACTGTCCCCCGCTAAAGATGGCCAGGCCACTGGACTTAACCAGCTTTTCGTCCATCTCGGGATGCCAGGCTTGCAGTCATCGTGGTATTCGTCAGGGAAATTTAATATGGCGGCGATGGCTATCCCTGCTATTTGGCAGTTGTCGGGCTACATCATGGCTCTTTTCCTAGCCGGGTTCCGCGGTATCTCTGAGGACCAGCGGGAGGCAGCTCGGGTTGATGGTGCGTCGGAGTTTAAGCTCTATTGGAACGTGCTCTTCCCGCAGCTGTCACCAATTGCTCTGAGCGCTCTCATCATTGTTGGACATATGTCAATGAAGATGTTCGACCTCATCTACGCGATTGCTGGGCAGAGCTCCTACACCGCTGAAGTTCCCGCGACACTGATGTGGACTCAAATGTTCCAGCTCAATAACCCGACGTCGGCAGCCGTCAACGCGACGATCCTGCTCGTCATTGTGGCTGTTGTCGTCATCCCGTACCTCGTGTACACCAATCGCACTGAGAAGGGAGGACGCTCATGACGAGCGCAGCGCTTCCCGTTGAGACTCTGACAAGCACCCCCAAACGCCGTCGACGTCGCACTCCGGCCCAAAAGACGATGAGCGCTGTGCGCTATGTCCTGCTGGTGGTCTTTGCCGTGCTGGTATTGACCCCTGCTTATGCCTTGCTCGTGACGAGCTTTAAGACGCCGTCAGGCTATGACCAGGCGACGGCGTGGAAGCTCCCGAGTGTGTGGTCAGTTGGAGGCTGGCAGGCCGCCTGGGAAGCCCTGGCGCCGGCTCTCGGGCGTTCTCTCGTGATGGCTGTGCTGGCTGCCGTTGTCTCGGCGATTCTGGGATCTCTCAACGGCTACGTTTTTGCGAAGTGGAAGTTTCCTGGGTCTCACGTCATCTTTGTGTTGTTCCTATTTGGGATGTTTATTCCCTATCAGGCCATCATGATTCCGCTGTCGGGCATGATGCTGGACATTCAGCAAGGAGCACCGTGGTTTGCTGGGATTCCGACCCTGGTGCTGTGCCACGTTGTCTATGGCATCCCGATTTGCACCTTGATCTTCCGCAACTATTACGCCACCGCGGTGCCCTCGGAGATCATCGAGGCCGCCAGAGTCGACGGTGCCGCCACGATATCGACGTACGCCAAGATCGTTTTGCCAGTATCGGTACCCGGCTTCGTTGTGACCCTCATCTGGCAGTTTACGAGTGCCTGGAATGACTTCCTTTTTGCGTTGTTCCTCACTAACCAGAACAACGGGCCTGTCACCTTTGGCCTCAACGCCCTGGCTTCTGGCCAAAACCCCAATTATCCGCAGATTATGGCTGGCGTACTCATTGCCTGTTTGCCGACTCTTGTGGTGTACATAGCCTTGGGCAAGTACTTTGTTTCTGGTCTTATGAGTGGTTCGGTCAAGTAAGGATTAGGGCCTCGTTGGTACAAGGGGCGTCGGCGTGGTTGTCGGCGCTCCTTAGTCATGCCCACCCACAACAATTTCGTCATGGTTGTTGGCGCCTTAGCTGCGCCATGATCAGATCTCGGGAATTAACGACGTGAGATAGGCGGAATGTTTTTATTGCGCTGAGATGGCGGGACTGTTCCGCAAGGTGGCCGGGACCGGGGTCGAACCGGTGACCTTTCACTTTTCAGGCGAACGCTACTACCAACTGAGCTACCCGGCCATCGTGTCCACGCAAAGGTCTGATGAACACGAAAGCGGTGATGAGTCCATCACCGCTTCAGCGACCCCGATGGGACTTGAACCCACGACCTCCGCCGTGACAGGGCGGCGCGCTAACCAACTGCGCTACGGGGCCTTTGCTCTTTCGAGCTTGACCACTGCCTCAGGCAGCTCGAAAAATATAGCAAGGATCTGGCCCTGAAGGGAAATCGAGATCCGGTGATGGAGTCAAAGTGGCTATGGCTAGGGGTTTTATGTGACCTGGTGGAGCCATCTTGTGGCTATAGTGAGTTCACTATAAGCGAACACTCACATGGGGTTGTGGCTGTGCCGCTGTGCGAGAGTGTGCTGGGTCGGCATAAAGGGGGTAGTGCTCAAAGGGGCATCGTGACCGAGCCGCAGCAGATCTGACCGGCTCAGATATAACCGAGGATCCTGCATTCGATGCAGGCTGGTATCCCGGACGGGATTCGAACCCGCGTTGCCGCCTTGAAAGGGCGGTGTCCTAGGCCTCTGGACGACCGGGACTCGGTGGCTGCCACTCATGGGTGGTAGCCACGTAGCTGGACCATCATATCCAGGTCGTATCGCTGGCGAGAAATCGTGGTGCCAGTGGGTGACGCTGACAGCCCCCAGAATGAGCGCATACCGCTGGTGCAGTATGGCAGACGTCTGGGGGCTGTCGGTTCAGTTCAGTATGGTCGAATCAATGCGAAGTGGGTACATCGAGGAGCGGATAGCGGTGAGTCGCACCCCAGCGCTCGGATTTGCTGCTTCCACGATTTTCCCGTCGCCAACGTAGATAGCGATGTGACCGCCACCTGGCTTGGCAAAAAGGTCCCCAGGCTGAATGTCGTCAAGGGAAATGCGATGGCCGCGCTCGATCTGAGAGCCCGAGTAGTGGGGGAGGTTAATCCCTGCCTGTTGGTAGGCCTTGAGTACTAGGCCAGAGCAGTCGAAGCTGTTCGGGCCTTCGCCTCCCCAGGTGTAGGCCTTACCGACTTGGGCCATTGCATAGCTGACAATGGCGGCTCGAGCGTCGCTAGGGGCCACGGCGGGCTTGGGCGTGGGTTTGGGCGCCGGTGCGGGTGCGGGCGCTGGTGTGGTGGTGTTTAGGTATTGGCTGGAGGCCCAGAGGGTGCGTCCGTGGTAGCTGATTTGGGTCCATCCGGAGGTGGTGCGTCCGGTGGTTGTCAGCGCGGTGCCGCGGCTGACTGAGGTGTAGACGGAGGCGCTCATGGCGGCGGCGGTGCGTAGGTTGAGGTTGGCTGTGGTGTAGACGGTCTTCGTCGCCGCGGGCTTAGGCGTGGGCTTGGGTGCCGGTGCCGGTTTGGCGGCGGCAGTGCTGAGGTAACGGGAACCGACCCAACGGTGAACTCCGTTGTACACGACCTCAGTAAATCCCTGCGAGGAACGGCCAGTTAGGCCGACCTTTTCGCCGGGAGAGAGCATTCCCACCTTGGCGGCTTGCATAGAGTGTCCTGCTCGAACATTGACGTACGTCGTTGCCTGAGCAAAGCCGACGGGAGAACTGGACGCAGAAGGGCTGGACGAAGCTGGGCGCCAGGCGACTGACGACAGGTAGTGGTGGTCGATGTAGGCGGTGTGGCCACGGTAGGAGACCGGAACCCAACCACCGACAGGTACGCCAGTCTGATTGAGCTGCTGGTCCCTCTGGAGTACCCCCAAGATTTTCCCGTGCGTGCCTGCCTGGGACCTAATGTTAACGGCGGTGCGTGCCGACACCCGGGCCTTGACTGCAGTGTTTGAGGCGTGAGCCTGAGGGGCGAAAAACTGACTGCCGCCGATTGCGAGACCAGCGGTGGCCAGGGTTGCGACCCCGGCGCGGAGCGGGCGCACTACACCCATGGGACTGACTCCTTCCGGCGTGTGGACCCGCCTCGGTATGAGGTGCTCCTGGCTCTTCCCCGGATCCGTCCACCGACCCAACCAGGAACGCCTCGCGTGATATGGGCAATTCAAGTTGTCAAAACCGGTTTCGTCCACCTGCTCGGCACAGTTTTTTCGTCGCTTGCAAGACGACACGCCGAGCAATGGCTGAGAATCTCAAAGATGTTATTTGGGGACTTATGAACGGTGTTCGGCGTCCTCTAATCGGCACTGACTAGGGGAAATACTGATTTCGGCAGCGATGATTCTCGCGATAGGGGTCGTGACGACGGCGAGTCTAAAATTTTCATGGCAACTCTAAAGTACGGGTTGACGCTTATGAGTAGGTATCGCTTCGCCGTTCAGCCACCGCTCGCAGGTGTCGTCGTCCGAGGTCAGAATCGCCCGATTTTCGGGCCGCTTCGCGCGCAGCCGCAACCCTCGCTACACTAGGGGGGCCCCCGTAGCTCAGCTGGTTAGAGCAGCGGACTTTTAATCCGCGGGTCCTGGGTTCGAGTCCCAGTGGGGGCACTTTCTGTCAGGCCCCGTCCGTCATGGACATAGTGGGCTGCCATATGGAATAGACGCCACAGCATCGACATTGTGCCGCGCACGTGGCATTCAGGTGCACAGGGGTTCCGTTTAGTGCGCATCGTTCTTGTAGATGCTCGCCTCTCGATAGGCTTAGTGCCATGAGAGATCCCGCAGACATCGAGTGCTGGCTGACCGACATGGACGGTGTGCTCGTCCACGAGAACCATGAGGTGCCTGGCGCCAGCGATCTCATTAATCGTTGGGTTGACACCTCGAAGCGCTTCCTGGTGCTGACCAACAACTCAATCTTTACCCCGCGTGACTTAGCTGCCCGGATGCAGGCTTCGGGCCTGACGGTGCCCGAGGACAACATCTGGACCTCTGCTCTAGCTACCGCGCATTTTCTGGCCGACCAGCAGCCTGGCGCGCGCCTATACGTGATCGGTGAAGCTGGCTTGACGACGGCTTTACATGAGGCTGGGTTTATCCTCACTGACACTAACCCCGACTACGTCGTCCTTGGAGAGACTCGTACCTACTCCTTCGAGGCCATTACCCGAGCCGTCCGATTCATCGTCGACGGCGCTAGGTTTATCTGCACCAATCCCGACGCGACTGGCCCCAGCAAGGAGGGGCCGCTGCCTGCTACGGGTGCCGTCGCCGCGATGATCGAGGCTGCTTCGAAACACAAGCCGTACATCGTCGGAAAACCGAATCCGATGATGTTCCGCTCGGCGTTGAACCGCATCGAAGCCCATTCCGAGACCACCGCCATGATCGGTGATCGAATGGATACCGACATGGTTGCTGGGATGGAAGCCGGATTGCTGACCGTTCTGGTGCTGTCGGGCATTACCAAGCGCGAGGACGTCGAACAGTACCCGTACCGTCCCAACATCATCCTTGATTCGGTGGCCGATCTTAACGAGCTCATCTGAGGCAGCTACGAGACGACTCGCCGTCGTGGGGACGGCCACCATGGCTTGATGGCTATCAGATTTGCCAGGGGATGACGACATCTTCGGGTGCCTGCGGATGGCCGTGCCTTTCCAGGACCCGTCCCCATGTCTCGACTCCGTCAGGAGCTAGATCCCGCGGCAGCCGAGCTGCGACGTCGCGCAGATGATCCTTGACGTGCTGCATCTCGTCCATCTCGTCGCGAGAGGCTTTCTCTTTCAGCCACGCCTGTTCGAGTTCCCAGCCGCGCACCCGAGTACGTACCGCATCCTTGACGAGCTCGTGGTCGTCGAGGCTTGACGTGACGTGCTTCTCTGCCGAACACATCCAGCCGTAATCGCGGTTGATGCGCAGTAGGCCAGGATCGACCGTCATGGAGTCGTGTACAGAGATTTCAGGCCCGATGACGATGGCACCTGCGTTGAGAGCGTAGGCCACCTCGTCACGTTCGGTCTCGTCGGTCAGAATCGACACCGACCTCATCACTAGGTCGAGCATGTTGCGAGAGCCGAAATCAGACTCTCGTGCGGCTCCTTGTGGCGAACACGTGACGACGTACGGGTTTGTGACGCCAAGGTGCCCGATGGCCATTTCAGCGGGCACATTTTCCCGCAGGCCACCGTCGACGTAATGCTCGCCGTCGAGGTCAACGGGGCGGAACACACCGGGGATGGAACACGAGGCGAGCACCCCGCGAGAGACATCGAAGGTTGAGGAGCCGATCGGGTTGTTGTCCCGGTCGACGAGCACGCCTGCCTCCGTCATGTATCGCAACTCTCCGGATTCCAAGGCGACCGTGGCAATGCGTACCGACATTCCTGAGGTTGCCAGCATCTCGGATTTGAAGAAGTCGCGATCGAGCAGTTTTGCCAAAATAGGTCCCGCGCGATACGTCGACGCCGAGGTCTCGGCTCCCCGCACGATCGTCGAAATATCGCCACCGTCGAGGCTCAATCGGGATAGGGCTGACAGTAGCTGCAGCACAACGCCGGGCGTCCAGGAATCAGTGGCAATGGGGTCGTCACGAGTAGCGATTTCTAGGGTCCACGCCTGACCAGCTAGACGGTCGTCGTCTCGGCCAGCAACGGGTTCTGCGGGATCCGGAATCTTCGTTTGGTTGGGGCCGCGATGGAATGGCAAGCTCATCCAGGGGCGCTGGCTCTTGGCTTTCGCGGCTTCCCGGTTAAGCAACGCCATCCATTCTGGGCCTTTGTCAAGCAACCGTGAAAACCATGCCCGCGGGGTGAACATGTCGGACTTGTCAGTCATGTCGAGCCACATGGTCTCTAGCTGACGCAGTGCAGCCGATTGTTTGGCTGGATCAGTCCATTGGGACAGTACGCAGGCCACAATTGATCCTGCTGACGTGGCCACCATCGACGTGGGTGCAATTCCGACGACGTCATAAAGGTGTCGAAGCGCCCCCATCTGGAAGGAGGCCCTCGACCCACCCCCGGCTAGGACGAGACCTTGCCTGGGGGCTCGGCTCCCTAATCCAAATGCGAGGGTAGGGATGCCGAGCCATGAGGGAAGTTCCATAACTCGATCCTACGGGTCCCGCGAATGCTCAGGATGCCGCCTCGACGGTCTCCTGAATGGCTGCGATGGTGGCGGCCAGGTGCTTTTGTTCCCAGGCGTCCAGTGGCACCTCGAGGATGCGTTCGACGCCCTTCGCGCCGATCACGCACGGCACGCCTAAGGACACGTCACCGTGGTGACCGTACTGGCCGTGCAATGTTGTACAAACCGGGTACACGGCATGTTCATTCAGGAGGATAGAACGCGCAATAGTGATCGCTGATTGGCCGATGCCAGCGCTCGTCCAGCCCTTCAGATTGAATACGGCAGTGCCAGCATCGTTGATGCGCCTGGTCAGCTCATCGCGGTCCATCGGATCGGCGTCGAAGAGCTCAGCTAAGCCGTCGAAACCGACACCGCCAACATTGACTCCCGAAAACATTGGGAATCCAGACGGGCCGTGCTCACCAATCATGTAGCCACGTACATAGTCGGGGTCAACACCGAGATGGTCAGCAATAACTCGGCACATTCTGGCTGAATCGAGGATCGTTCCAGTACCGAGTATCAGGCCTTGTGGGTGGTCGAACTCGGTGCTGGCGATGTGAACCAAGGCGTCGAGGGGGTTAGAGCAGATGATGATGGCTGCCTCGTGGTTGTGGCTGGTGATCTGCGCCATGGTGGAGCGGATGATCTTGCCGTTGGTGGCAGCTAGCTCACGCCGCGCCGCACTGGTGGCTGGGCCGTTGGACGCGTTGATAGATGGCCCGGCAGTCATAATGATGACGTCGGCGTCAGACAGGTCGTCGTAGTCGCCGGCATATACGGCGACATTGGCGACGTTAGGTAGTGCGGTGGCGTGATGCTGGTCGAGGGCTTGTCCAGCAGCCATCTTCTCGTTGACGTCAATGACGCAAATCTCACCGAAAAGACCGCTCATCATGGCGTCGGTGAGCACGGCGTCACCGACCCGACCGACCCCGATAATCCCGAGCTTGTGTGGCTTAATGGGCATGAAAACCTCCTATAGTCGTCTACTTGCTTACATACCCATCATTCACCCGGCACGTTTCACTTTCGCGACACCCCGACGTGACTTCGACGAGCTCGTCGACCCGGCAGAGCTGGACTCTCCCGTTTGGGGAGCACAGGCCTGCCTGGGACAATGCTTTGAGTGACGACGATTCCAGACATTCCCGCGGCTCCCTCGCGGCACCAGCCGCCAGAAGACCTCAGTCGGTTTGCATGGCTGTCGATCGCAGCGGCTACCGCAACGATCGTGCTCAAGACTCTCGCCTGGCGTATTACCGGATCGGTCGGATTGCTGTCGGATGCCGCTGAATCCCTCGTCAACCTGGTCGCAGCCGTCATCGCCCTGATCGCCCTCAAAGTGTCGATCCGTCCGCCAGACAAAAATCATCATTTTGGTCATTCCAAGGCTGAGTATTTTTCAGCTGGAGCCGAGGGCATGATGATCTTCATCGCGGCTGCAGTCATCATTTACACTGCGGTTCAGCGATTCCTCTACCCACAACCCATTGAGGACGTCGGCGTCGGCCTCCTCGTCTCGGTGCTGGCCTCGGTTGTCAACGGGTCGGTTGCGTGGGTGTTGCTCCGGAATGGTCGTCGGCGTCGATCAATGACCCTTATTGCCGACGGCAAACACCTCCTCACCGACGTGTGGACCTCCGTCGGCGTCCTAGTAGGAGTCGGATTGGTCTGGCTGAGCGGGTGGCAGCGCCTCGATCCGATCGTCGCCTTCGCGGTCGGGGTCAATATCCTCGTCACCGGGGCGAAACTCGTCGGACAATCGGGTACTGCTTTGCTTGACGTCTCGTTACCCAAGGAAGACAATGCGGCTATTCGGGATTTCCTCGATGCCCACTCCAACGACCACATCACATTCCACGCGGTGCGCACCCGAGAGGCTGGGTACCGACGGTTTCTGGAGTTCCATATGCTCGTTCCGGGCTCCTGGACGGTCAAGGAAGGCCACGACGCCATGGAAGACCTCATTGATGAGATTTTGAAGGAATGGCCTGAAATGAGGGTGAGTGGCCATCTGGAACCCATCGAGGACCCGCGGTCGTATGAGGATTTGGACGTCTGAGCCGGGTTAAGGTCGGACATAGTGATTCAGCCATTACGGCGTCTGGCAGGCGTGAAGACGAACGAAAGGAGTCCGAGATGGCCGAGGTGAAGGGCACCGTTGTCACTGTGCCCGATTGGGACGAATACTTCCTAGGCATAGCTGAGGCCGTCTCGGCGCGAGCCAAATGCACACGTCGTCGGGTGGGGGCGTTGCTCGTCCACGAACACCGCATCATCGCTACCGGGTACAACGGTGCTGCGCCCGGCCGCCCGGACTGCCTTGAGGGAGCGTGCCCCCGTGGGCGGTTAGGCTATGGCGAGGTGCCAGCATTCTCTGATTACGACGTGCCGGGGTCCCCTGGATTTTGCATAGCCATTCATGCCGAGGTGAACGCCTTGCTCTTTGCCACCCGAGATACTGCTGGTTCTACCGCATATGTCACCGATAAGCCGTGTGCTGGCTGCCGCAAGGCGCTGGCAGCAGCTGGCGTTGTTCGGGCTGTCTGGCCTGACGGTGAGCTGGGTGAAGACGACCTGGTCAACTGGCAGCTGTGACGGCGTCGCGGACTCAACTCGCGCCATGGTGTCTGGATGGGCCAGGCACCATAGCGCGTTTACGAGGTTCAGTCGTTGGAGAGCTGGGTGATTTTTGGATCCAGAGCTTTCTCTGCTTCAGCAGCGACGACCTCTAACTCCGCTCCCGTGGATGCCATGACAGCGGCTACGACAGCTCCCTCCACCAGCGGAGCAGTGGAGATCTTCACCTTGCTAGCGATATCGGCATCAAGGAAGTCCAGCGCCATTTCTGCCGACAGGATGGCTGATCCGAGATCGACGAGGACGAGGATTCCGTCACAGGCGCTCACTTTTTCGATCGCCGCGCTCACCGCAGTGGCGTCGGTACCCAATGTGGTGTCGTCAAGGCCGGCGGCAACCTCGATGGGTGGAGTGTCCGGACCAGGCAGCATCTGTGATGCGAGGTCGGCTGCAGCCCGACCCAGCGGTCGGCTGTGGGAGACGATGACGATTCCTACCCCTTGGTCACTCATGACTAGCTCCTGACAGGGAGTGTGCGACCGACACCACAAGTAGGGCCATCGAGGTGGCTCCTGGGTCCTGGTGTCCTTTGCTTCGCTCTCCAAGGTACGACGCCCGGCCCCGACGGGCCACCATGTCGATAGTCGCATCGCGGCCTTTGTTAGCGGCTTCGGCGGCCTTCGTCAGGGCCTCGGCGGCAGAACCACCATTAGCTGCAACCTTCTTCGCAGCGTCAACGGCGGGGGACAGGGCGTCAACTAGAGTCTTGTCACCGACCTCAGCCTTGCCACGGGCCACGATGCCAGCCAAGCCAGCGTCGAGGGCATCAGCGAGCAATTGAGCAGTGGGCTCGCCGTCGGTCTTGATAACCGTCGATAGCCGCAAAAAGAAGGTGCCATAAAGAGGGCCCGATGCACCACCGACGGTGCTGACGAGCGTCATCCCCGCCTTTTTAAGCAGCTCAGCGGCAGAGGTGAAAGACGCGGGGTCAAGAGCGGCGACTGCGGTCATCCCGCGAGCCATATTTGAGCCGTGGTCAGCATCGCCGATCTGTCGATCCAAGTCAGTGAGTTCATTCGCGTGTTCCGAAATGGCCGCCGAGTAGTCCTTGAGCCACTCGGAAACACTCGCGGCAGAAATGTTAGACATCAGCATCCCCATCGAAGTCCAGGAGTCTCCACCGGGGCATCCCACAACGTGAGGAGATCGTCGTCAGCGGAGAGCAAGGTCAATGAACATCCTGCCATCTCCAAACTCGTAATGTGATTGCCGACCAAGGTGCGGGCAACCGTGACGCCCTTGCCTGCCAGAATCTTGGCGATTTCTCCCCATACCAGGTACTGCTCGATGAGAGGCGTACCGCCCATGCCGTTAAGCATGGCGATAACTGGGCTTGCAGTGAAATCACGGTCAGCCAGAATAGGCTCAACGATCTGGGAGGCGACGTCGGCGGCGGTGCCCAATGTGGTGGTTTCGCGACCGGGCTCGCCATGGATGCCGACGCCCAATTCCATCTCGTTGTCACTGAGGTCGAAAGTGGGCTTTCCCGCAGCTGGGACGGTGCAGGACGTCAGTGCCACGCCAAAGGAACGACCGCCTTCATTGATGCGCTGTGCGAGGGCGAGCAGGGCGTCGAGATCGCGCTTTTCCTCGGCTGCTGCACCAAGGATTTTCTCGGCAAGCACCGTCAAACCGACTCCGCGACGCCCGGCGGTGTACAGAGAGTCTTGGACGGCAACATCGTCAGCGATAACGACGGACTCGACGCGGGTGCCTGCCTCCATTGAGGCCATTTCGGCAGCCATGTCAAAGTTCATGACATCGCCGGTGTAATTCTTGACGATGTGGAGAACACCGGCGCCACCGTCGACGGCCTTGGTTGCCTCGGTGATCTGGTCGGGGACGGGAGAGGTGAAGACCTCACCGCAGCAGGCGGCGTCGAGCATGCCGCGTCCGACGTAGCCCGAGTGCAGCGGCTCGTGGCCCGAACCGCCACCAGAGACTAATCCAACCTTTCCGTCCACCGGTCCGCTGGCGCGCAGCACGATGCGATGGTCAAGATCGACTTTCAGGGAGTCAGGGTGAGCGGCTGCAACACCGCGCAGAGAATCAACGACGACATCCTCAACAGCGTTGATGAGTTTCTTCATGCCACTAGTGAACCATCTTGACCCCAATTGTCCAGAGGGGGCCGACCAAATGGGGCACGGTATTCGTCCGCTAGTGCACAACTGCCTCATTCACTTCGTTTGTTGGACGTAGTCGATAGTCACCTTGCCACGTACCTGCCTCAACCATGGTGCCCGCTTGGACGGATCGAACACGATCCGAATGCGGTCGTTGTGCATAATAACGGCGGTAATAACCACGAAGGTAATGCCCAGGCTGATGGCCCCCCAGGCGACCGTAGCGCGGGGACCGATAGCGTTGCCTATCCACCCGACGATCGGGGAGACAAACGGGGTGCCGCCCATGACCAGAGTGGCCCACAGGCTCATCACCCGGCCACGCATCTGCGGTGTGACCGAGGTCTGCACCATGGCGTTTGCTGTGATGAGGGTTGAAATGGCTCCCCACCCGACGAAGATCTTGAGGATAGCGAAGGTGCCGTAGTTAGGTGCGAGTGCCGACAGGCCCATGCTGATGCTGTAGACCAGCAAGGCGAGTTCAACCCAGCGCAGCCGCGGTTTGCGTCGAGCTGCTCCCAGCGCGGCAGCCATCGACCCGATGCCCATGAGAGAACCGAGGAGGCCGTATTCTCCGGATCCTTTTCCGAAAGCCTGGGTTGCCATGACGGCGTCGGAAATGTTGAAGTTGAATCCGAAAGTGCCCATCATGAATCCGATTGTCAGCAAAATGACAAGATCCGGACGCCGCTTGACGTAGCGAATGCCGTCGCGAACTCGGGCTTTCTCGCGTGCTGGCGGGGACGTGTAAAGGCGGTCGGCCTTGATGAGCAGCAGGGTGGAGATGAATCCAATAAAGCAGAAGACGTTAATAGCCATGACCCAGCCGACGCCGACTGCTGCAATGAGCAAGCCGCCGAGGCCTGGGCCCAGCAACCGGGCACCATTAAAGGATGCCGAGTTGAGGCTCACTGCGTTGGGAAGGTTCTTCAGCGGTACCAGCTCAGAAACGAAGGCCTGGGTGGCCGGGCTGTAGAAGGCGCCGGCGACGCCATCCATGGCCGAGATGACGAAAACCATCCACAGTTGCACCGTCCCGGTGAGAACCAGGGTGGAAAGAATCGCTGCATCAATAGCCATGACGATCTGCGCCGTCACCATGATGCGACGCTTGGAGATTCGGTCGGCCAGAGCACCAGCCCACGGCGTGACGAGGAGGATCGGTGCGAAGTTGACAGCCATCACCCAGCCGAGCATCGCGGCATTGCCGTGAGTGAGGATGATGAGCACGAGCCATGACTGGGCGGTGCGGGCCATCCACTGACCCATATTCGCCATCAGGGTGCCTGAGAAGTAGATCCGATAGTTCGGAACGGTCAGGCTGGCGAACATGGTTCTCACGGTGAGATCTCCTGGCAAAACTCGGGCGGGCGTAAAGGGTATTTATGATTATCTATCGTTTTCGTGGCTTGTGCAGATGTGGGGTTGGATGTGCAGCGGCGATATGGTCGCCAGTGGTGTGTGTTCCGAAAAGATCTTCGGTCTGGCGTTCATCTGACGCACACACGTCGCGTCTCTATCACTGATTCAGGGAGTTGTCCATGGCCACAGCAGCCGAATGGCTCGAAGGGGCTCGTCCTCGCACCCTTCCTACTGCGATTTCGCCGGTGTTGGCAGGTACCGCGATCGCTATCTCTGACGGTGGTGCACGCTGGGGGCTAGCCGTACTGTGCCTAGTGGTGGCTTTGGGGCTCGTTATTGGGGTGAATTTCGCCAATGACTATTCTGACGGGATTCGCGGCTCGGACGGTGAGGATCGAGTTGGTCCACTGCGGTTAGTTGGGTCCGGGGTGGCTGAGCCCTCCCGCGTCAAGGCGGCGGCCTTTGGGTGTTTCGGTGTCTCGGCGGTGGCCGGTCTCGTCATCACCATCATCACCGGACACTGGTGGTTCATCATCGTCGGGCTGGCCTGCATCCTCGCGGCCTGGTTCTACACCGGGGGACCTCATCCTTACGGATATGCCGGGCTGGGGGAGGTTTTCGTCTTCGTCTTCTTCGGGCTGGTGGCCGTCGGTGGCACGGTGTACGTCCAGACCGATCACGTCGGTGCTGCCGGGTGGGTGACAGCTAGCCTCATCGGGTTCCTGGCGTGCGCGGTGCTGGTGGCCAACAATCTGCGTGACATCGACGGGGACCGCATCAGTGGCAAGCGCACTCTGGAGACTCGGCTGGGAGCCCAAGCGACGAGGGTGCTGTACCTGGTGCTGGTGTTTCTGGCCTGCGTCGGTGTCATCCTCGCCGCAGGGATGCAGACGTGGTGGTTTCTTTTGGGGCTGGGGGCGGTCATATTTCTGGCACCAACTGTGCGGGCCATGATTGATCGAGTTACCGGGATGTCCCTTGTCCCTGTACTGCGTAATACCGGGTTGGCCGAGTTATTGTGCGCCGTGGGATTTCTGGCGGGGGCGACGCTGGATAAGCTGTTGTGACCCACTCTTGACAGGCCGTCTTAGGGTGGGTTAACCTAAGTATCACGCGCCGCAGAGCAGCGGGCGATCAAGAATAGAGGTTTTAGCCATGTCCGTTAATAGGAAAATAGTTGGGGGGGGTCGTGGCGGCGTGTATGGGTGCCACTGTTTTGGCGGCAGCGCCGGCGCCGTCGAAGGCTGCGTTGGAAATGTATGCCGACTCGAATTTCCATGGTCTCATTGCGAAACAGACTAAGGTAGGTTACTATAACTTTAACAAAAATCAGAATGATTCTCTCAGTTCTGTAAAAAATCAGACTCCTTATGGTGCCGCATTTTGGTATGATGTAAACCAGAAGGGGCATTGCTGGGATTATAAGCCGTGGACGAATGATTCGTCGTTCTGGTGGAAAGATCATGATGAAGCCTCATCCTATGGATTGGGTCATCGGTGCTGACATCGCAACGACAAGGCCTTGAGGGGATGGCTCACCCCCTCAAGGCCAGTGATGTCCATGTTTCCTATGTTAAGGGTGACGAGGTACTCAAAGGTGTTGATCTTGTGCTGCACACCGGTGAGCTGATACTCGTTCGCGGAGTGAGTGGTTCCGGAAAGACAACCCTGCTCAATGTGCTCTCTGGGCTCCTGTCTCCATTGCGCGGGGCGGTGTGCATCAACGGAGTGGACATCACGAAAATCTCAGAATCACGACGGGACGCCATTCGTCTTCATGAAATGGGGATGGTTTTTCAGCATCATGGGCTCGTCCCCGATTTTACGTCCCGTGAGAATATTGAGCTTGTCCTGCGGGCGCGTGAAATTAAAAATTCTGCGGCCATTGCCATGGATGCTCTCAAAGAGGTGGGGGTCGCTGAATTGGCAGATCGACGTCCTGCTGAGATGTCTGGGGGTCAGGCTCAGCGGGTGGGGATCGCCCGTGCGATTGCTGGCGGTCATCGAATCGTGCTCGCCGATGAACCGACTGGCCAGCTCGACCGGGCCAATACTGACATGATCTTCAAGGTCTTGCGTCACATCGTCACCGACGGTGCTGATCGTGCAGTCCTGCTGTCCTCCCATGATCCGCGAGCCTGCGACTATGTCGACCGGGTTCTCGACATGGAGGACGGGGTTCTCGAGGAGGTATGAGATGTGGGTCGTCCACGTCACCCGGCTCGTCGTGTCGAACTGGCGGACGTGGCTTCGCGTCATTCCGCTGGCTCTGGTCGTTGTAGCTCTGACTGTCTCCAGCGGCATCACCAATGCTCGGCAACTGTCCGATGAACAGAAGAACATCGCGAGCTACGGCTCCACCAGCGGTCTCTTCTCGCTGCAGGAAGACGTGCCTCCAGGTACCCCCGTACCGATACCTCGTAATAACACGTTGCAGGCATCGGCGCCCTTTCCCCAGCTCTACAGCAATATCAACCTTGTACAGTACGATGACGTCGCCTACCAAGAGATGCCCATGGCCGGTTCGGCCACGCAAGGTCGCTATCGGCTGACCTCGGGTCGCTGGCCGGCGAAGGCCGGGGAGGTTCTGGCCACCAGTACTCTTGGCGCTGATGATGGATCGCGGTTGTCTGCCAAGGCAGGTGATCTCCACCTCACGGTCACCGGCCATGTCGAAGCCGTCTACGATCGGGCTGCGACCTTGGTTCTTGCGGCTCCAGGCACATGGCAGTCATGGCGGATTTCCCGCGATGACGCTGGACGTGCCGGTATCAGGGGCAATGGGCAAATTGGGTTCATCTCCCAGGAGCCCGGTGACGTATGCAGTCTCCTCGCCGAGACCCTGAAGCTTGCAGGTGACTGCGATACCACACAGACCCGTTCTGCCAGCGAAGCTCACGGGCTGACGCCGAAGGCATTCGTGGATCAGAACCTGGCATGGCTGGTGTTTGGCCTGCTGGGGGCAGTCGTGTCCGGCGCGGCACTGACGGCCCTACTCAGACGCATCGCATCCCCCCTTCTGGCTATCGGGGTACGCCGTCGATCGGTATCGGCCATGAGTAAGACGGTGGCCCTCCTCGTTGCAGAAACCGTCTCGCTGATGTCTGTGGCCCTGGGCCAGGCGGTGGTCGCTGCGGCGCGGTGGTACATGGCCCCCAGGGCTTCTGCTCCGTTGGGGCCTTGGCGATTCCCCACGGTCCCGTTGGTGATGGCATTGGTCATCGGGGTACTTCCTGCGGCCATGGTGAACATGGTTCCCTCCCGTCGTAAGACCGTGAAGCGGCGAGGGATCAACATGAACACGGCTCGTCGGCTGGGGTGGGCGGCTCTGGTACTGGGCTGCGCAGTGTGCCTGTGGGGTCTCCTGGGGGCTGACGCAACCTTCACCGCGGTCGCTGTGGTCGCTGGGATGTGTGCAGTGGCCGGTGGTTTGGGGGCACCCTTCGTGCTCTCTCGTCTGGTCCGGACACATCGCCCCGTAGGCCGGGCTCTTGCTGCTCATCGAGCTCTTTCCAGCCGGGGCGGGTGGCATTGCGTCTTCGCAGGTGTGGCGGCGGGTCTGGTCACCGCAACCGCTACCGGGCTTCTCATCGTTTCAGCGTTGTTCTCCCAGGCCAACGCGCAGACGAGCACCGGTATGCCCCCGGGGATGGCCTTGCTCCATGTCTCGATGGAGGGTGTGCCCGCCCTGGAGTCGGCTCAGGTCAAGCAGTTTTCCGATGCCCTGGAAGGCGCCAAAAACATCACCGTCCACCAGGTCGATGACGCCAACATCAGCGGATCATGGTGGTATTTCTCCAAGGTTGACGATGTTGCGGTCGTCACAAAGCTTGACGACGCCCAACGTGACGTCCTTGTATCAGGCGGGTACTTGACCAATGATCCCTCCAGGGCCGACCCGGCACACACCGTCGGGCTGACGGATGATCTGAGCTGGGTCAAGCGCATCTCCGTGCGTCCGAAAGCAGGAATACCACGAAGCGCTGGATCGGCGATTCTGTTCACAGGGCTGACCCCCGATCAGGACCGACTGACCAACGAGTGGGCGCAGGCGCACGGGTTGGGGGAATTTTATGTCATGGCCCCCCGAATCCTCGGTGATGTCCCGCTGCCAACGATCACCATTGTCGCAACCGTCACCTTCATCGTGTTGTCGGCCATCATGGCTGGTCTGTTGGCGAAGGAGGAGAGGGCCGCCAACAGTGATCTGGTGACCAGCCTCAAACGCATCGGGTTGGGCAGGCGTTGGGTGGACCAGGTCATCCTTGTGGAGGTGGCCACCACAATGCTGGCCGCTCTGACGTGCGGGGTGATCTCCTCGGTTGTCGCGGTGTGGCTCACGGGCAGGATCCTGTCGGGAGCCCTGGACCTGCTTGGGGCCGCGTGGTGGGTCTTCGGTGCGTTGGCCGCCGGGATGTTCGGTGGATCCTTGCTGGGGGCCGCCATCCATCGCCGTTACCACTTCGACATGAGAGCTACCTGATCCACGACCCCGTGACACCGCTGCGGCCCGGCCCAAAACGCGTCGGGACGATTCGCCGTTCGTGACGCGGCTGCGTCGGTGCCATCGTCGGCGCGGTCCTCATTACAGTTTGATGCCGAATCGCTCCAGCCTCTTGCGGTCGGCCTTCGAGCTGGATGCCTGCAGGGCCAACAACTCGGCGTAGATACCTCCGGAGGCGGCCAGCTCGGCCGGGGCGCCGATCTCGTCGACGCGACCGGCGTCCAGGGTGACGATCCGGTCGACGCTGGAGATCGTCGAGAGGCGGTGGGCGATGATGAGGCTGGTGCGGTCGGCCATGAGGGATTCCAGACCGGCCTGCACCCACCGCTCGGACTTGGTGTCCAGGGCTGAGGTGGCCTCGTCGAGAACGAGGATCGGGGCGTCCTTGAGCAGGGCCCTGGCAATCGAGATGCGCTGCTTCTGGCCACCGGAGAGCTTGATACCGCGCTCCCCGACGAGGGTGTCGTACTGCTGGGAGAATCGCTGAATGAAGCGGTCAGCGTAGGCGCGGTGGGCTGCGTCGCGGATTTGCTCGTCGGTGGCCTCAGTGCCGTAGGCGATGTTCTCCCGGATTGATCCGGAGAAGAGGGCTGGGTCTTGAAAGACCACGCCGATACGGCGTCGCAGGGCGTCGGGGGCAACCTGGGCGATGTCGTTGCCGGCCACCATGATTTTGCCTTCGGTGACCGGGTACAGGCCCAGCAGCAGGTTCACGAGGGTGGACTTTCCACCGCCAGATTCGCCCACGAGAGCAACTTTTTCACCAGGGTTGACGTCGAAACATACCTGGTCGATCACCCGATTGACGCCGTCGTAGCTAAAGACAGTGTTGTCGAAGGAGATCATGGGGACCCCCGGCTCTGGCTCGCGGATAGTCGTCGTGGCGGTCTCGGGTACGTGGATTGGACGGGTTTCCATCACCGAGAAGTAGTCCTTCGACCCGGCAACCGCGCGCTGGGCGACGTCAATGATGTAACTCATCATTTGCACCGGCTGGCGGGCCATCGTCATGAGCTGGATGAGGAGGATCATGTCCCCGACGCTGAAGTACCCCTTCGCAGTACGCACGAAAATGATGGCGTAGATTCCAAAGAAAATGACGTTGAGGACGACTCGACGCGCGGTGTCCATGACGTGCCAGTGATTTGACTGTTGGCGGGTCGCAGTGACGGTGGCGTCGTAGTGGTCGTTGAACTGCTGTTGTTCACTGGCCTCAGTAACGTACGATTTGACGACCCGGATTTGCGAAACGACCTCTTGGAAACGCCCGCCAGCCGTGTCGATGTGGTGGTTGATGACGTCCTGGTGAGTCTGCCAATTGCGTGACGTCAGCGCTGTCAGCCAGACGTAAATCGGAAAGACAATCGCTAACAGGAGCGCCAGCGGCCAGTAATAGATTGCAGAGATCACTAGTACTGCCACCGTCGTCAATAGCAGTGTGAAGAAGTTATTTGAGAAGGCTTTGGCGAAGTCGGTGACATTGGTAATTGAGCGAGTGAGTTTCGAGGTAATTGAGCCGGTGAGCTCGTCGTCAAACCACGATTGTGGCAGCTCTAGAAGCTTACTGAAGTAGCGTGTCGACAAAATCTGGCGCATTTTCGCGCTCATGATGTCGCCCAGCCAGCCATTGACGTTGGTTAGTACGGAGTTGACGACGTCAAGGCCCAGAATGACGACCGCCAACATCATGATGTCGCGGATGTGGTGGTCGTTGCTGCGCACTCCCGCGACAGCTAGGTCAGTGGCCCGCGCGATGACAAAAGGCACCGTCAATTGAGTGAGGGCAACAACAACGGCAGAGACGACGACCCCGAGGTAGAACTTCCAAAGCTGAGAGGTAAACCGAAGGATTCGTGTCAAGGAAGGCATGGGACTCCAGACGGCCAGATACGATAGTGCGGGACGTGTCAACAAAAGGGTACCGCTGTGAGACCCTGGTTCGTCAACCGCCGAGAGCTGACCGAGAGTAACGCGCTGTTAGGCGGCAGACGTGCTGGAGTACTGATCGCGCAGCCAATGGCGCACCGCCAATGTGGCTCGCACATCATCCTCGTTGTATTCCAGCACTCGAGTCCTGGATGCCTCCCGAACTGTTGGATCCGGGTCGTGGACGGCGAGATTCCACCACGTCTGCGAGTTCAGTCCGCCTGGATCTGGGTCACGCCATGAAAATCCCGCCCCCGCAGTCGCGACAACTTTGAGTCCAATTCCGTTGACTCCAAAAAAATGAGCCCTAATCGTGGTGAAAAGGTCAACAAAACATCCCGAGTCAAGGAGACGTTGAACGGCTGAACTATCGTCTTCGAAAACTCGGCCAAAATGTCGTAGATGGACGATCTCATAGTCAGAATAGTGAACGACGATCGTCTCTGGGTGGGCAGCAATGACGCTGTCTAGCCACTGAATTGCGCGGGAAGCAAGCCGGTGCTCGGCTGCGTCATCCATGTCGGAAAAATCGCTAAAGGATACGTAATATGGATCGGCGTCCGTCGTCGAATCGAGCAGGCGCTCAGGATCGCTCACTTCAAACCCCCACAAATAGACGCGGCCATCAGGGGACGTCTCGATATCGAAGTCAATTTCTAGACGCGATGCCGGAACGTCAATCGGGTCATCGTCGTTGCGCTCCAACAACACACCCTCGCGGATGAGCCGAGCCCGCCTAGCTGCAGCTCGCAACCGTTGCTCCGGGCGGGGGCGGTGCTGCACCTCAGGTAGGTAGACCGGCAACAAGTCATCGAGGTTCGCGTCGGCAAGATCGTCAACCGTCGCCACCCCGAGACGACGCAGAGTTGAGATTTCCCGGACGTCCAGCGGAGCCTTCGAGATGCGCAAAGACAGGTCATCGTCGTCAAGACGCGGCTCGCAGACGGCCCACCACTGACACGACTCGCACTCCGGTACCACGATCGGAGCGACCATCGGCTCGCCCCCGGCGAGGGCATGCTCAGCTACTGAGACCCGGAAAGTCTGCTCGTGGTCGTAGCGGTCAAGTACGCTGCGGCGACGCCATCCCGAAGCAGCCGACCGCGAGAACGTACGGATGAACTTGTGGTCGAGGTCTAGCCACGAGACTGCCAGAGCGTCATCCAAGACGCCGAGCTCGTCATGACCGACGAGCCCGACGAGACGACGATGGTTCGGGCACTGATCTGGTGTAGCAACCAGACCAAGGTCGTCGAGCAAGCGCCAATGATGGGCAGCCTGGATCAAGGCCCGCTCCCGACTGGGGCGAAACGTCTGGTCGAGCGACATCGTGGCATGACGAGGATCCGGATCATCGAGCGGAGAAACCCACGTAAACTCGGCCAACGTGTGGTGGCTCTCTAACACGAGGTAATCCTTCACAATGACTGGTAAATACCCCGGGCCTCCATCAGCACGGGTGCCAGCCAGGATGAGAGCATCGGGAGAACCAGAACGGTGTCCGTGAGGAGACGACGGCAGCTCTGGGCAGACGATAACGGGAGCCCCAGCATCTGTGGCCCGATGAGTCGCGGCTCGACGACTAGCCGAACTAGCCCTGGAACGTACATCCACCGCACTGGGGATAGCCGCAAAGGCGTCACAAACCGCCGTCACATGAGCCTGCGCGCCCGAAAAGAGCTCGTCGTCTCGGGGATGACCGACAGGTTCGGACAGGTGCGGGTCGAAGGCATTCTGGGTCTTGACCGGGCAACTGCGAGCTGCCCAGGCGTCAAGGAGAATAGGGGAGGAAGGGCCTCTCACCTCAGGCCATCTCCTTCATACCAGTGGAATCGTTGCGACGGTGGCTACCAGCGTCGGCATTGCCCTTCCAGCCACGATGGAGAGCAACCACCCCGCCACAAATATTGCGCCACGCCACAGCCTGCCAACCAGCCTCGGCCATCATGTCAGCCAAGTGGGTCTGATCCGGCCAGGCAAGGATCGACTCAGCCAGGTAGTCATATGCCTGTCGGTTCGACGATGCCAACCGCGCCATAGCTGGAATCGCAGCCAGTAGATACTTGGTGTATATATGACGGAAAGGCGCCCATGTCGGGTACGAGAACTCGCAAATAACGACGCGACCGCCCGGCTTAGTGACGCGCAGCATCTCGCGCAGTGCCAGGTGAGGATCCTCGACGTTGCGCAGGCCGTACGAGATCGTCACCGCGTCAAAAGAATTGTCGGCATATGGCAAACACGTGGCGTCCCCGGCCACGAAATGAAGGTGAGGCTGACGCTGTTTGCCTACCGCCAGCATCCCGGTGGAAATATCGGTCGGATAAACCTGCGCCCCCTGTGCCGCGAAAGTAGCTGACGACGTGCCAGTTCCGGCCGCCAAATCGAGAATGGTCTGGCCAGGTTCCGGTTCCACTGCTTCAACGACGAGATCGCGCCACGTGTCAACCGCCCCCAGCGTCATAATCTGGTTCATAAGGTCATAGCGCTTCGCCACTGCGTCGAACATTGATGCGACATCGGTGTGGTGCTTGTCCAGGGTGGCTCGGGTTGTCAACACGTGTTTATTGTAAGGGGGAGACGACTCCCCCTTAACCCCCTCGAGCGGGTACTTGTGGTTGGCGGTGGTTGAGGTAGGTCTTGCCCGTGCGCGAGAATGGCCAGCATGGCATCTCGCTCTACCGTCCTCGTCGCCAAGGACATTTCGAAGTCTTACGGCGACCGAACTATCGTCGATCACCTCTCCCTTACCGTTCACGAAGGGGAAGCCGTCGCTCTCACTGGCCGCAACGGTGCCGGTAAGTCGACGGTACTGAGAATGCTGGTGGGAGCCGATCGCCCCAGCTCGGGAACGATCGAGGTGCTCGGTAAGAAGGTGTCCGAGACGAACCCAGAGTTTCGTCGCAACGTTGCCACGGTCATTGACGACCTCGACTTTTTCCCTGATCTGTCAGTAGTGGAGCACCTCGATTTACTTGCTCGCGCTCACGGCCTCGTTGACGCCGACGCTCTCGTCGACGAGGTGCTTGAAGAGGTTCAGCTTGTTCCGCAGTCCGGACAGCTGCCTGGCACCCTCTCCTCAGGCCAGCGGCGCCGACTGGGCCTGGCAACCGCCCTCGTTCGCCCCCGCAAGCTTCTTGTCCTCGACGAGCCCGAAGCTCGCCTTGACGTTGAAGGTGTTGCCTGGCTTGGTAAGAGGCTGCGCGAGGAGATGAATCACGGCCTGGCGATCGTGATGGCCAGCCATGAACCGGCCCTCGTCAAAACCCTTGGTGCTCGAACCGTCGAATTGGGAGGCCCGCGCGGATGAGTCGGCGCAATAGTAAGCATTCCAAGCCCCGCCCCAAGGCATCCCAGCCCGAACCGCACATCGCCGAGAGTCAGACCCTCCCCGACCCTGAGCTCGTTATTTCCCACCGCCCCGACGACTTCTTCGGCGGTCAGGCTGACGAGCGTCAGCTTTCCCTCCTGATGGGCGACTGGCGCAAAGGCCGTACCACTCGCAACATTCGGCAGGCTATCGGCGACGCATACGTACTCGTGTTCTCGTTAGTCGTCGTCCTCGCCATGATTATCAGCCTCATCGTGCAGGCCCAGGGGCAGGCCTCAGGCTGCACCTCGACGGGATGCCAAACGGCGCGCGGTTTGCTGCCGTGGGCAGCATTGTGCGGAGTGCTGGCCTTCGCCCTAGCCGCTGCCCGAGTCTTCGGACCGGTACTCGCGTCGGCAGCCGAAGGATTCTGGCTCATGGATGCCCCCATCGACCGGGCCAAGTTCCTCGCCAAGCGCCTGCGCGCTGCAGTGCTTGTGTCGGTGCTCGGTGGTGCCGTTCTAGGAGCTTTGGTGGCCGCCCTCACCGGAGCCGCTGGGAAGGCCGTCGTCGCCTGGACCCTAGCGACTGCCCTGGGCGCTGGCGGGGTCGTCTCCTTTGCGGCTGCCGAGCAGGGGGCCGAACGGGCGTGGCCAGTGAAAGCCGTCGAGGCCTTGGCTGGATTGGCTGGTTTAGCGGTGCTGCTGGGAGTCATCTCGACGGCGTCTGGGTGGTATGCGGTACCGATGAGCGATACCAACCTAACAGCTGCGGTAGCTGTCGCTGGAGCGATACTGCTCGTCGTCACCGTCCTGCTGGCACGGCTGCGCCTCAATCGGATCCGACGCGCCCGTCTCATGGCCGGTGGCTCACTGGCATCCGGTATGCAAGGAGCTGCCTTCGCCCTTGACTTTGCTCTCATCCGAGACATCCTTCAGGAACGCGAGGCCATCGAGCGTGGCCACGTCCGTCCCACTCGCGGACGGGGCGAGGGCTTGAGGGCCCTGGTGTGGCGTGATGTACAGCGTGTTATGCGGTCTCCGAAGCCGCTGTTTGCCCTCATCGTGACGGCTGTGGTGCCTTACGCCGTCTCGGCCTTGGGATTCGGCGCCCTGACGGTCCCGGTGTCGGCCCTGGTCCTCGTAGCGGCATTAGTGCCCTTCTTTACCAGCCTGCGAGTGCTCACTCGCAGCAAGGGGTTAGTGCGCTGCTTGCCCTTTACGACGAGCCAAGTCATTTCAGCGGCGTCAGTGGTGCCAGCTGTGGCTGCAGTGGTGTGGGCAATTGCCGTCATCCCAGCCTTTCACGGCATCGGTTCTGCGACGTCACGGCCATGGGACCGAGCCATCATGTACGGCTTGGTGACGGCTGCCGGTGGCCTTGCCGGTGCCATTCGATGGGTAAGCGCGAAACCGGCCGATTACTCGTCACCGATGGTGGCAACCCAGGCGGGCGCAATGCCCCCAGGGCTGATGTTCAACCTCATCCGCGGGTTCGACATGGTCGCTGTTATCACCATTCCGGTGGTGCTGGGATGGTCGCCCTGGGTGTCGGTATTTATCGCCGTGGTGGTGTTCGGATTCCTGCGCATGGGGGGTATGAACCAGCAGGACCTCGCCGAAATGCGTGAGGAATCACAGCGTCAACTCGCTGAAGCTCGTCAGGAAGCCCGCGGCGGCAAGGTAGAAAAGAAAGTGATTGAGCGCAAGCGGAGGTGAGCATAAGCGGGGATTGAATCATCCCCACTCCGCGCGCTATGCGACGCCTCGACAGACGTCGACGGGAAAGAGATCCTGTAGCACATCAATGCGACGCTCCGCCTCGGTCGACAACATGTCCGCGTCGTCGTCGCGGCCGATGGGATGCCCCGAGAAGACATGCACAAGGGACGGATCGGTGGCGTCGATTTGGCCGCCACGACAGTCCGTAACCCACTGGCCATTGCCCAAGGAATCGACCCAGCCAGTGGGGCCGGAAACACGGCCACGGTCGACGTGCTCCACTTCAGCCAGCACAGACGTGGCGCGATGCGGCGGCAGCCCGGTGACGAAGGCCGGTGGGCACAGGGCATCCACAAGAGCCAGACACGATCCTTGGTCGGGGGAGTGAATACCAGTGACATCGGTAACCAGGTAGGTTGAGGCGTCACTATAGACGCACCCTGGACAGTCGGGAACGTGAACCGTGTCACAGAACTGCTCAAGACGCTTGCAGGTCTGCTCGACGATCTCGTCATGGTGGGCTGCTAGTGGTCCTCTGCCCTGAAGTGCAGATAGCAGTGTCTGATGGTTGACGTCGGTAGCGGGTGAATGGGTCATGACCCGAGACGTAATTAACGACTTGCTCACTCCGACGGTGAGCTTCGACGTGGTGCCGACAGATCCTTCAACAAGGTAGGTGTACGCGTTCGGGAATTGATGACGCAGGGTTTCGACGATCCAGCGGGGGTCGATAGGGGAGGCTGCTTTGGCCTCAAAATCACGCATAAGGACGATTTGGTCAAGGCTGCCCGGCGACATGATGTCTTGGACGAGTCGGGCCACCTCACGCCAACCTCGCTCAGTGACGACCCCATCGCGCAGTGTTACGGATGCCGGCGGTCGGGGCGCACTCTGTTGACGAGGAGCATCGTTGGTAATGCTGTCCCAAGAAAGTTGGGTGAGCCACGAATAGCCAGGCCAGCGTCCAATGATCGTTTGGGGAAGGATCATCACCGACCGTGACGACGACCTATCTGGATCAAACGTGAAAGATCCGAATGCGACCGGGCCGGTGGCCTCGGCGCCAGGCATCTCGGTCTCATGTTCAAGATCGTCGCACAGCGCCTCCCACCACACGTCGGCGGCTACCGGGGAATCCGTCTCGAATCGCGTGATCTCGCCGAGCCCAACCATGCCGTAGTTGCGGTGTAAAAAACACACCGAATCGTTTGGCGTCATGTACTTTTCGAGTGGACCAGGGTCCGGGATCGAGATGGTACGGGCGCGCAAGCGGGTTGAACCTGGGTCAAGGATCACGGTGGCAGGATAACTGAGAGACGTCCACATGGGCAGTGCCGTCTCATTGCTGTGAGAGGCGGCAGGGGCCGACAGCTGCCGCACGAGGGTGGTCTGCGGCACTGCCCATGATGACTCAGTTCTTGGCGGGATCTACCGTGAATGGTGCGACGCCGACCTTGGAGAGGCGCTCCCGGTTGCCGTCAACGTAGTGCGGGTAGGCGCAGTAGCCCAAGGTGCGGTAGGTAGTGCGCTGGCTGCCGTGGTAGTTGAAGGTGGCTGCCGCAGACCCGACGTGGAAGGTCGCGGTGCCACGGCCTGTGCCGCCGATGAGCGTTGACTCGTCGAAGGTTCCTGCCCACACCTGATGGCCTTGGTCGTCAAGGATGCGAGCCACGATGGATTCCTGATGACCGTCGCTGCTGACGCATGGTGCGCTCGGGGTGACCTTGACGGTGAGAGGGGTGGTTACAGCAAATGGTCCCGTGTGCTGTGAGATGTCCGTTACAGAAACCTGTGGTTCGGGGGAAAGGTGGTTGGTATTTATGGGGGTGACGGTCCCGGGTATTCCGAACGTCATGGCTGATGCCGCCGCAATACTGGCAGCAATCTGAATGAGCATGATGATCTCCTGATATGTCGTACGTATGATTAATTGTGAAAAACATTTAAGTTTTTCGCCGGGAGCGTAGCACTGCATAGTGTCATCGACGGATTGTGTCAGTGAATTACGGAAACATCGGACGTTATGGGGTCCCAGGTGGCTCGCCCGTTGGCGTCGTAAACCTGATGCGCTGGCATGCTTATTGTTGGCAACCCCCTAGACTCCCCCTTGCAGGCCGTCGGGGTTCCGGCGTCACATGTCATTGTTCATAAGGAGGGGCCGCGCGTGACGAGTCAGATAGAGTCCGACGTCGTCGTCGTCGGTGCTGGGCCTGGTGGTTCAGCGACTGCTACGCATCTTGCGCACCGGGGACTGCACGTCATACTGCTCGAGAAGGCGACCTTTCCCCGCGACAAGGTCTGTGGTGATGGCTTGACTCCGCGCGCCGTCAAGCAACTCATTCGGTTGGGGATCGACGTGTCCGAAGACGCCGGGTGGAAGCACACGCAGGGATTGCGAATCCACGGTGGGCGGATCGCCCCATTCAACCTTCCGTGGCCCGAGCTGGCTGATTTCCCCAATTTCGGTATGGTGTGCCGACGCTCGGTTCTCGACGAGAGGCTGGCCCGTCACGCCGCGTCACAGGGAGTCACCCTCGTGGAGGGGGCCAATGTCACCGATCCGATTCTGGCCCCTAATGGTCGTATTCGTGGTGTCCGAACCTCTGAGGGCACCGAGTATTCCGCACCCGTTGTCGTCGCCGCCGATGGCAACTCTTCCCGTCTCGGTTTAGCAATGGGCTTACACAAGCGTGACGATCGCCCTATGGGTGTGGCGGTACGCGCGTATTACCGTTCTGTGTTGTCTGAATCGGACAATTTGGAGAGCTGGCTCGAATTATGGGATGGCACCCCGCAAAAATCGGATCTTTTACCTGGGTATGGCTGGGCTTTTCCCGAAGGAGACGGGACGGTCAATATTGGTCTGGGAATGCTTAACTCCTCGGCCGCTTTCGGTCACACTGATTACCGCTCGCTGATGAAGCGGTGGTTGTCTCATCTGCCCGCTGAGTGGACTCTCGACGACGATCACCGGGAGGGGCCGATCCGCGGTGCCGCCTTGCCAATGGCGTTTAATCGTCAACCTCATTACCGCGACGGTCTGCTCTTAGTAGGTGACGCCGGTGGCATGGTCAACCCCTTCAATGGTGAGGGTATCGACTACGCCATGGAGGCTGGTGAGCTGGCGGCTGACGCGATTGCCGAGGCACATTATCGCGGTCACCAGACGTCGGCTTCCGAGAAGGCGCTGCAGGGGTACCCGCGGGCTCTCCAGCGCCACTTTGGTGGTTACTACCGGCTTGGCACGATCTTCGTGCGGCTCATTGGTGATCCGCGCGTCATGAAGATCTGCACGACGTACGGGCTTCCGCGCCGTCGACTCATGATGTTCGTCAACAAATTGCTGGCAAACCTCACTGATTCCCGGGCAGGAGACGTCGATGATCGTATTATCAACATTCTGACGAGGATTACCCCGTCGGTCTGATCTCATGGCCTGTAACGAAGCGCACATCAGGGCAGCAGGCCTGAAGTTAGGTAACCCGAAGTACCGGGATGTCAGACCAGAGTCGTATGGTCTGAGCGAATGGTGCTGACCAAAGGTGGTGAGATGAACGGATACGCTCCCCTTGTGGGGATGGTCATCCTCGGCGCGGTCTTCGTGCTGGCGACGATCGCAGTTAACGTCCTTCTTGCGGTAAAGCGGCCCAACCGCTCCAAGCATGAAATCTACGAGTGCGGTATTGAACCGACTCCACAGCCTGCAGGCGGCGGAAAATTCCCTGTCAAGTTCTTTGTTGTTGCGATGCTTTACATCGTGTTCGACATCGACATCATGTTCCTCTACCCGTGGGCGGTTGACTTTAACCACCTCGGCGTTTTTGCGCTGGTAGAGATGGTGCTGTTCGTGGCGATGGTATTCGTCCCGTACCTCTACATCCGTCGCCGCGGCGGCCTAGATTGGACTTGATGTTCCCGCGCGGCCTGAGGGTCGCGTGCAGCAATATGTTGAGTGGCTCGAACGTCACGTCGCTCAACGCTTAAGAAAAGAAAGGACGCGCGAGAATGGCTGAGTACGACGCTGACGTCCCAGCTGGCATCGTGATGACCTCAATGGAGGCCATCGTCGGATGGCTCCGCAAGACCTCATTCTGGCCGCTGACCATGGGCCTAGCCTGCTGCGCCATTGAGATGATTTCTTATGGTGGCCCCCGCGCCGACGCCGCGCGCTGGGGCCACGAGGTTTTCCGTGCCTCTCCCCGTCAGGCCGATCTCATGATTGTCTCGGGCCGGGTGAGCCAGAAGATGGCTCCGGTGGTCCGTCAGCTATACGACCAAATGCCGGAACCCAAGTGGGTTATCTCGATGGGTGCGTGCGCCTCGTCAGGTGGCATCTTCAACAATTACGCGGTCATTCAGGGTTGCGACCATATCGTTCCGGTGGACGTCTATCTGCCAGGCTGTCCGCCCAGCCCCGACATGCTCATCGACGCCGTCTTTAAGATTCGTGAGCAGATCCAGCATTGGCCGCTCATGGGCCACATGTCCGAGGTTGAGGCAGCCAAGGAGAAGCGCGCCCTTGAAGCTAAGACCACCCTCGAGCAGAAGGGGCTCATGCGATGAGTGACAAGCCGACCCCGAGCGGCGCTGCTGGCGGCTCAGATTCCGGAGACCGCATTCCTGACGGTCGTAACTTCCTCGATTCGAGCAAGCCCGATCAGGTTCACACCCCAGCGCAGGGTCGCGAGTGGGCAGATCGTCGCATTGATACTCGCAAGGGCATGTGGGGGGCGACGTCCGGCCCTGGTGATACCTCTGGTTATGGCGGTATCGTCCGCACGGTTGAGATTGCTGGCAGCTCTGAACGTCCCTACGGCGGATGGTTCGACGAGGTTGCCGATCGCATGGAAGAACTTGTCCCGGACTTTTCTGATGGCTTAACCGTGGTTGATCGCGGGGAAATTACGTTCTTCGTCCGCCCTGAGAAGCTCCTCGAACTCGTCAAGGTGCTGCGCGACGACGAGGCCCTGCGCTTCGAGAGCTGTTCGTGTTTGACCTGCGTGCACTATCCGAAGATGGCCGGTCGCGAAATGCACGTCGTGTATGACCTTCTGTCGATGACACATAATCGACGCATTCGCCTCGAGGTCGCTCTGGCTGATCCTGGCCAGGAGGACGTCGCCCGTACCGGACGCAGCGACATCGAGTCCCTCCCTCACGTGCCAAGCATCGTTTCGGTTTACCCGCACGCGGACTTCCAGGAACGCGAGGCGTGGGACATGTTTGGGGTTATTTTCGACGGCCATCCGGCCCTTACCCGCATCCTCATGCCTGATGACTGGGTTGGCCACCCGCAGCGCAAGGACTACCCACTCGGTGGCATCCCGATTGAGTACAAAGGTGCCGTCGTACCACCGCCGGACCAGCGCAGGAGCTACAACTGATGAGCGAGAACCACGAGTACTTGTCCCAGGGCGGTGACTGGGCCCAGATCGTTGATGAGGCCGCCGAGCGAGGCGACGAAACTGTCGTCGTGAACTTTGGGCCGTCCCACCCGTCCACCCACGGCGTGATGAGGCTCATCATTGAGCTTGACGGTGAGTCTGTGACCGACCTGCGCGTCGGAATCGGCTTCCTCCATACCGGCATCGAAAAGAACATGGAGTTCCGCACTTGGACTCAGGGCGTTACCTTCATGACGCGGTGCAATTACGTCGCGAACTTCTTTAACGAGTTGGTGTACTGCCTAGCCGTCGAGAAGCTGCTTGGCATCACCGACGACGTCCCCGAGCGTGCCCGAGTGCTTCGGGTCATGATTACCGAGCTGAACCGTATTTCCTCCCACCTCATTGCGGTTGGTACTGGCGGTCTAGAGCTTGGTGCTTCCTCAGTGGCCGAGGTTGGCTTGAGGGAGCGCGAGATTATCTTGGAGTTCAACCAAGCCGTTACTGGCTTGCGCATGAATAACGCGTGGATCCGTCCCGGTGGCGTCGCAACGGACCTTCCCGAGACCGGCCTGGATCAACTGCGTGACCTCATCAAGCGGATGGAGAAGTACCTTCCCGAGATCGGCCAGTTCTGCAACGAGAACCCGATCTTCAAGGCCCGCACCAAGAACATCGGTTACGCCGACTTGTCGACGTGTATGGCCCTGGGAGTCACCGGCCCTGCGCTGCGCGCCACCGGCTTGCCATGGGACCTTCGCAAGACCCAGCCCTACTGCGACTACGACACGTATGACTTCGACGTCGCCACGTGGGATACCTGTGACTGCTACGGGCGATTCCGCATCCGCCTCGAAGAGATGGACCAGTCGGTACGCATCCTTAAGCAGTGCCTCAAGCGCCTTGAAGACACTCAGGGCGATCGTCATATGGTTGAGGATCCGCATATCGCTTGGCCAGCTGAACTGGCTCTAGGCCCCGACGGTCAGGGCAACTCCAACGAGCACATCCGTCACATTATGGGCGAGTCGATGGAGGCCCTTATCCATCACTTTAAGATCGTCACCGAAGGATTCCGGGTGCCTGCCGGTCAGGTGTACCAGGCTATTGAGGGTGCCGGCGGTGAGCTCGGTTGTCACCTTGTCTCTGACGGTGGCGTCCGGCCCTACCGGTCCCACTTGCGTGATCCTGGATTTATTAACGTGCAGTCTCTGCCCGCCATGTGTGAGGGCGGAATGCTTTCCGACGTGGTGCCGTCTTTGGCATCCCTGGACCCTGTTATGGGAGGAGTTGACCGATGAGCGATCGCGAACCCGTCAATCTGGGATACCCCTACGTCGAGTCGTTCCACTCAGACTTCTCAGGCACCGGTGGAGTCGACCAAACCGACCGTTCCACCAATATCGACGAGCACACCATTGAGGAAATGCGCCAGATTGCCTCGCGCTACCCCGATCCGCGCTCAGCTTTGTTGCCGATCCTGCACCTGGTGCAGTCGGTGGACGGACGCGTTTCCCCGGTCGGCATCGAGACCGCAGCCGAAGTGCTCGGTATTACGACTGCCCAAGTCTCTGGGGTAGCGACGTTCTACACCATGTACAAGAAGCATCCCGCCGGTCAACATCACATCGGTGTCTGTACCACGGCGCTCTGTGCGGTCATGGGCGGCGAAGAAGTGCTCGCCCGCGTCGAGCAAAAGCTTGGCATTAAGGAGGGGGAGACGACCCCTGACGGCAAGTTCTCCCTTGAGCGTGTCGAATGCAACGCCGCCTGCGATTTCGCGCCGATCATGATGGTCAACTGGGAATATATGGACAACATGACCCCGTTGCGCGCCGAAGAAATCCTGGACGCCTTGGCCCGCGACGAAGAGGTTCATTCCACCCGTGGAGCGAAGATCACCAGTTGGCGTGAGGCCGAGCGGGTGCTCGCTGGCTTTCCTGACGGGCGGGCCGATGAGGGCCCCAGTGCCGGTGAAGCGTCGCTTCGAGGCGTTCGACTAGCGAAGCAGAATGGCTGGACGGCGCCAGACCCCAATAGCGTGCCCGCTCCTGCTGAGCCTGTGGAGGAGGAGAAGAAGTGACCGATCCACTGACGCCGGTTCTGTCGGCCAACTGGGACGACGAGCGTAGCTGGAAGCTGCTCAACTATGAGCGCCTGGGCGGATACACCGGTCTTCGGAATGCTTTGGCGATGCAGCCCGATGACGTCGTCACACTGGTTAAAGACGCTAACCTGCGTGGTCGTGGTGGTGCCGGATTCCCTACTGGCACGAAGTGGTCTTTTGTGCCAAAGGACAACCCCAACCCGACCTACTTGGTTGTCAACGGTGATGAGTCCGAGCCAGGCACATGCAAAGACATGCCGCTCATGATGGCCTCGCCGCACACTCTCGTCGAAGGTGTCATCATCGCTTCCTACGCCATTAAGGCGAAAATGGCCTTCATCTATATTCGCGGTGAAGTACTGCACGTGATCCGTCGCGTGCAGCAGGCCGTACGGGAGGCATACTCGGCTGGCTACATCGGCAAGAACATCCTCGGCTCTGGCTACGACCTTGACGTCGTCGTCCATGCGGGTGCTGGTGCCTATATCTGTGGCGAAGAGACGGCTCTGCTGGATTCCTTGGAGGGACGCCGTGGCCAGCCTCGTTTGCGCCCGCCCTTCCCGGCTGTTGCGGGTCTGTATGCCAGCCCGACGGTCATCAATAACGTCGAGTCGATTTCAACGGTGCCGTCGATCCTGCGTAATGGCAAGGAATGGTTCAAGTCGATGGGGACCGAGAAATCCGACGGCTTCACCATTTACTCGTTGTCCGGGCATGTGGCTCACCCAGGGCAATATGAGGCGCCGATGGGCATTACCCTGCGCCAGCTCCTCGATATCTCCGGTGGCATGCGACAGGGCCATGAGCTGAAGTTCTTCACTCCTGGTGGGTCCTCAACTCCCATTCTGACCAAGGATGATATTGACCTCTCACTCGATTACGAGGGGATGGCCGGAGCCAAGACGATGCTCGGTACCAAGGCCCTGCAGTGCTTCGACGAGACGACTTCGGTGGTCCGTGTCACGTTGCGGTGGCTGGAGTTCTATAAGCACGAGTCCTGTGGCAAATGCACGCCATGTCGTGAAGGCACGTGGTGGGCTGTCCAGATGTTGCGTCGCATTGAGGCTGGCGAGGGCCAGGAGGGTGACGTCGACAAGCTCATGGACATCGCTGACAACATCGGTGGCCGTTCATTCTGCGCTCTGGCAGACGGCGCCGTCGGTTGCTTGCGGGGGGCCATCGGCCACTTCCGCGACGAGTTCGAAGCTGGATGCCGGGGCATTCCCGCGTGGCAATACCTGCCCTATGAGCGCAGCTCGATCTTCAACGATGCCGATCGCCGAGTCCTGGAGGGGGCAGGGGCATGAGCGAAAACAAGCCCGTCGAACTTGTGACGTGCACTATCGACGGTCAGCAGGTGAGCGTACCTAAGGGAACCCTCATTATTCGCGCTGCCGAATCCATTGGCACCGCCATTCCGAGGTTCTGCGATCATCCACTGCTTGACCCCGCTGGTGCGTGCCGCGAATGTCTTGTCGAGATCCCAGATGCCGGTAACGGTCGTGGGTTCCCCAAGCCGCAGCCGTCGTGCACTATGCCGGTGGCCGAGGGGATGATCGTCAAGACCCAGGTCAGCTCCGAGATGGCCCGCAAGGCCCAAGAGGGAATGCTGGAGTTCCTCCTCATTAATCACCCGCTGGACTGCCCGATCTGCGACAAGGGCGGCGAGTGCCCCTTGCAGAACCAGGCGATGGCCAATGGGCGTGGCGAGTCTCGCTACGGCGGGGTCAAGCGCACCTATCCCAAGCCGATCAACATTTCGGCTCAGGTGCTACTGGACCGCGAACGGTGCGTGCTGTGCCAACGTTGTACGCGGTTCGCTGACCAGATCGCCGGTGACCCCTTTATTAACTTGCAGGAGCGCGGTGCCGTTTCCCAGATCGGTGCATACGCAGGAGACGACTTCAACTCCTACTTCTCCGGGAACGTCATCCAGATCTGCCCAGTGGGAGCCCTCACCAGCTCCGAATACCGGTTCCGCTCCCGTCCCTTCGATCTGGTCTCGACGGTCACGACATGTGAGCACTGCGCAGCCGGTTGCCAGCTGCGTACCGACCACCGTCACTACGAGGTCAAGCGTCGCAACGCTGGCAATCTGCCCGACGTCAATGAGGAATGGAACTGCGACAAGGGTCGCTTTGCATTCCGTTATGGCCGGGGTGACGACCGAGTCACGACTCCGCTGGTACGCCGCAATGGTGTGTTGGAACCGGCGTCATGGACCGAAGCTCTGCAGACGGCCGCTGCTGGCCTGACGAAGGCTGGCACGAATGTCGGCGTCCTGACTGGTGGACGACTCCCCGTGGAGACGTGCCTGTCGTGGTCGCGGTTCGCCCGCGTCGTTCTCGGCACGAACAATGTTGACTTCCGTTCCCGTCCCCACTCGGGTGAGGAGGCCGCCTACCTGGCTGCACGGGTGGCTGGACGAAGCCTTGAGGAGTCCGTCACCTACGCCGATCTTGAGGCGGCTTCACGGGTTGTCCTCGTCGACCTGGAACCCGAAGACGAGTGCCCGATGATCTTCCTGCGCCTGCGCAAGGCATGGCGCCGTCACAAGGTGGCGATCACCGCAGTTGGAACCCACCTGTCCAATGGTTCAGCGAAGATGGGAGCCGAGCTCGCGCGCTGCCTGCCCGGGCAAGAGCCCGAGGCAATTGCTCAGCTGGTTGCTGACGGCACCATCGGAGAGGGAACCATCGTCCTGGTAGGGGAGCGGGCCGCAACCCGGCCCGGCACGCTGTCCGCTATCAACGCCCTTGATCCGGCGGTGCGAGTGGCTTGGGTGCCGCGCAGGGCTGGCGAGATTGGTGCTATTGAAGCTGGCCTGTTGCCCCAGCTGCTGCCCGGCGGACGCCTCGTTGACGACGCCAAGGCCCGTGTTGATATCGCGGCCGCGTGGGGAGTCACTAACCTGCCGACTCAGCCTGGTCTCGACACCGCTGGAATGTTGGCTGCTGCCCAAGCCGGGAAACTCGATGCGTTGGTCGTCTCCGGCGTGGAACTGGCCGATATGCCTGACCCGGCTGGAGCCCGCGAGGCCGTCGAGAATTGCGGATTCGTTGTTTCCGTTGAGCAGCGTTTTTCCGAGGTCGCGGCGCGAGCCGACGTCGTCTTGCCGGTGTGCCTGCTGGAGGAAACGTCCGGCACCTTCCTTGACTGGGAGCATCGCCCTGGTCGAGTCAGGGTGGTGAACAAGCAGCCCGCGACTCCCATGAACGAGATCCGCGTCATCGACGCGCTGAGCGCCCAGATGGGCTCGACCTCCGGCCTTGCGACAGTGGCGCAGGCTCACAAAGCCTGGCAGGACTTGGGGCAGTGGCAGGGTGATCGCCCGACGATGGAGCCGACCTCCCCGCTCACTCCACAAACCCCCATGGTTGAAGCTGGCTCAGTTGGCCGAGTGCTGGAAACCTGGCGGCAGTTGTTGGAGGGCTCAGCGAGCCTGACTGGGGCGGACGCTCTGATTGCCACCGCCCCCGCGCCGGTGGCCGTCATCGACCCGGTCACGGCTCAGCAACTAGGCGTGAGCAATGGACAGCTCATTGACGTCTCTGGGCCCCTTAGTTTGCGACTTCCGGTCAAGATCGACGCGACGATGACGGCTGAAGCTGTGTGGATCCCGTCACTGCGTGGTGATTCCACTGCCCCGCAGGGCCGCACCACCGTCCCCGACGCTCCCGGAACCGTAGTTTCGTTGCGTGCCGTTGAACCCGATACTTCCCGAGAGGCAGGTGTGGCATGAGTCCCCTTGAGGCCACCATCGACCCGGTGTGGCTCATCATCATCAAGGTCGTCATCCTCTTCGTGATCCTGCTGGCCTGGACCATCTTCAACGTGTGGTTCGAGCGTCGTGTGCTGGCTAAGATGCAGAACCGCATCGGCCCGATCATGAACTCGGCGTGGGCTGGCGGTGTGTTCCAGGCTGTTGGTGACGGCCTGAAGCTCATTTTCAAGGAGATGCTCACCCCGAAGGGTGCCGACAAGATCGTCTTTAACCTGGCACCGGTCATTGCGGGCATCGCCTGCTTCGCGTCCTGGTCTGTGATCCCGCTCGGTGGTGAAGTGTCGATTTTCGGCCACACCACCAGACTTCAGATCACCGACGTGCCGGTCGCCGTGCTCTTCATCCTTGCGGTGGCGTCCATCGGCATCTATGGCGTCGTGCTGGCCGGTTGGTCATCGGCTGGTACATACTCCCTGCTCGGTTCGCTTCGCTCTAGCGCCCAGATGATCTCCTACGAGGTCGCGATGGGCCTGTCTCTGGTGACAGTGTTCATTTTCTCCGGGTCGATGTCGACGTCACAGATCGTCGAGTCGCAGGCTGGCCACCTCGTTGTCGGTGGATTTGACACTCATATTGCAGGTCATTATTGGCTACTGCTGATCCCGAGTTTCGTCATTTATGTCATCACGATGTTCGGTGAGTCGAACCGCCTGCCTTTTGACCTGCCGGAGTGTGAGTCGGAACTCGTGAGTGGCTATATCACTGAGTATTCAGGCTTCCCCTACGGCATGTACTTCCTGGCGGAGTACATCAACATGGCTACCCTGTCGGCAGTATGCACCACCCTCTTCTTGGGCGGTTACCGCGCTCCATGGCCGCTGAACTATTTCGGCGTCATTGATTCGGGCTGGTGGGGTCTGCTGTGGTTCTTCCTCAAGACCCAGTTCGTCATCTTCTTCTTCGTGTGGGTGCGTGCCGCGATCCCGAGGTTCCGATACGACCACTTCATGGATTTGGGCTGGAAGGTCCTTATCCCGGTGTCGCTCGGCTGGGTTCTGCTCGTCGCTGCGTGGCGCACGATTCTCAACCAAGGCTGGGGTCGTAACCCCGTGTTCATGGTGATCGTCGGCGTCATCGTTGTTGCCCTGCTCGTATGGGCATTCGCGGGCGGTAAGGACGATTCCGTGGACAAGGGAGCTCCAGACGAGCCCTTTGATGCCTTTGCCGGTGGCTATCCGGTACCGCCATTGCCACATCAGGTGCAAGCCCCATTAGCGGGGGCCACAACGGCCACCACGGTGGCTCGACGAGACCACGACGAGAACGGAGGTCTGTGATGGGAGCCTGGTCAGGATTCGGGATCACCTTCGAGACGATGTTCCGCAAGCCGTTCACCCAGGGATATCCGGAGAAGGGCAAAGAAAAGCCGATGCCGCCGCGCATGCACGGCCGTCACCAGCTCAACCGCTGGCCCGATGGACTAGAGAAGTGCGTGGGCTGCGAGCTGTGCGCGTGGGCCTGCCCGGCTGATGCCATCTACGTCGAGGGTGCCGACAACACCGACGAGGAGCGTTACTCGCCCGGTGAGCGATACGGTCGCGTCTACGAGATCAACTACCTGCGGTGCATTCTGTGCGGAATGTGCATTGAGGCTTGCCCGACTCGTGCCCTGACGATGACCAACGACTTCAAGTTGGCCGACACCACTCGCGCCAAGCACATCTGGACTAAAGATGAGCTGTTGGCCCCTCTCAAGGAGGGCATGGAGCAGCCGCCGCATCCGCGCCGACTCGGTGACGACGAGGACGACTACTTCAACGGTCTGCCGCCTTCCGGTCAGGACGATGTGCGGACCGGCCCAGTACAGGGTGACACCGCCCACCCAGGCGATGACACGACGACCCATCACACAGACGAGGAGGCTGCCCGATGACCCCGGGACTTCCCTTGCTCGTCACTCTTGCGCCCATGGTGACGGCATCACAGTGGGCGTTCTGGCTGTTGGCGCCGATTATGGTGCTCGCAGCTCTGGTGATGGTGTTCGCCAAGAAGCCAGTCCATTCGGCCTTGTCGTTGGCTGTGGTCATGATCTGTCTGGCTGTTCAATACGCCAGCCAAGAAGCGCCCTTCTTGTTTGTGGTGCAGATCATCGTCTACACCGGCGCCATCCTGATGCTCTTCCTGTTCGTCGTCATGCTGGTCGGCGTCGATTCCACCGATTCCCTCAAAGAGACTCTCAAAGGTCACAAGGTGGCGGCTATTATCGCCGCCCTGGCCTTTCTTGCACTGCTCATCCTCGCCGTCGGTAACGCGGTGACGACGGGCGTGATCGGCACCGATCAGCCGGTGGGCTTGACGCAGGCCAACGCGGCTGGCGGGGATAACGTCAAGTCGCTTGCCGAGTTGGTGTTCACTAAGTATGTCATCGTCTTTGAGGCGACCTCGGCCTTGCTCATTACTGCTGCCGTCGGCACCATGGTGCTGGCCCATGGCGAGGCCGACGAGAAGAAGAGCCAGCGCGAGCGTGTGGCAGACCGTATGGCCGCTTACGCTAAGCATGGCTCCCACCCCGGTGTTCGTCCCAATTCCGGTGTTTACGCCCGCACGAACCAGATCGGCGCACCGGCCCTGTTGCCTGACGGCACAGTGGCTCCTGATTCGATCTCGGGCACCTTGGCGACCCGCGGCGCCATCATCGACGCCGGTGAGCTGAAGGCTCCGACACATCGGGCGTTTGCGTCGATTAGTGCCGCCCGCCACGAGGTCCAAGGAGAACTCGAATGAATCCGAATGACTACCTGGTGCTCTCGGCGATCTTGTTCGCTATCGGCATCTTGGGTTTCCTCACGAGGCGTAATGCGTTGGTGGCATTTATGTCGGTGGAGTTGATGCTCAATGCCGCGAATTTGGCGCTGGTGACCTTCTCCCATGTGCACGGCGGTCTTGACGGCCAGGTCGGAGCCTTCTTCGTGATGATCGTGGCGGCTGCTGAGGTTGTCGTCGGTTTGGCGATCATCGTCACCATTTTCCGTTCCCGTCGCACCACTTCGGTGGACGACACCAACCTGTTGAAGTTCTGAGGGAGGTACCGTGACTGTCCTAGAAACTGGCTTGTTCAACGTGGCCTGGCTCATGATTGCGGTGCCACTGGTGGTTGCTGGCCTGCTGTTGGTGCTTGGACGCCGCAGTGACTCCTGGGGCCATCTGCTGGCCACCGTGGCTCCGATCGTCTCTTTTGTCATCGGGTTGGTCCTCTTCATCGACCTGCTTGGACGCGACGGCGCGTCTCGTGCCGTGGAAGTTGGGGTCTACCGGTTTATCGACGCTGGATCCTGGGATCTGCGAGTAGGACTCCTGGTCGATCAGCTGTCGATTCTGTTTGTGCTGCTCATCACCTTCGTGGGCTCCCTGATTCATATTTACGCCATCGGGTACATGGCCCATGACACCGACCGCCGTCGGTTCTTTGCCTACCTCAACCTCTTCATCGCCGCGATGCTAACGCTGGTGTTGGCGGACAACTACCTCATCCTGTTCGTGGGCTGGGAGGGCGTCGGTTTGGCGTCCTACCTGCTCATCGGGTTCTGGTTTGGTCGTCCCGCTGCCGCCCGCGCTGGTAACAAGGCTTTCATCATGAACCGCATCGGTGACCTCGGTTTGGTGATGGCGATCTTCACCATGCTCAGCCAATTCGGCAGTGTGCGTTTTGCCGACGTCTCGGCCAAGGCTTCCGGGCTGACGTCAAGCTGGGCCACTCTGCTCGGCTTCATGCTGCTCCTGGCTGCGTGCGGTAAGTCTGCACAGGTGCCATTGCAGGCCTGGCTGCTTGACGCCATGGAGGGCCCGACCCCGGTGTCAGCCCTCATCCACGCGGCGACGATGGTGACGGCTGGCGTGTACCTGGTAGTGCGCTCTCATGAGATTTACGCCCAGACGGGTGCGGCGTCGTTGGCTGTGGCGATCGTCGGCACCGTCACCCTGTTGTTCGGTGCTTGGATTGGTTCGGCGAAGAAGGACATTAAGAAGGTCCTGGCCGGATCAACGATGAGCCAGATCGGTTACATGATGCTGGCTGCAGGGCTCGGACCGGCTGGTGCCGCACTGGCGATTTTCCACCTGCTTACCCATGGGTTCTTTAAAGCGAACATGTTCCTCGGGGCTGGTTCGGTGATGCACGGTACGGGTGACGATACGGATATGTACCATTTCGGCGCGTTGTCTAAGGTGATGCCCATTACCTTCTGGACCTTCGCCTGCGGTTACCTTGCCATCATTGGTATTCCCGGTACTTCCGGTTACTTCTCTAAGGATCACATCATCGAGGCTGCTTTCGACAAGGGTGCAGTTTTTGGGGTGTTGGCCCTGATCGGTGCCGGAATCACCGCCTACTACATGACTCGCCTCATGATGCTGACCTTCTTGGGGACTAAGCGTTGGCGCGCGGACGTCCACCCGCACGAGTCTCCGGCAGTCATGACGATCCCTCTCGTCGTGTTGGCTATTTTGTCGATCCTCGCCGGTGCCTTTATGAACAACTGGATCGGCGACTGGTTGGCTCCAGCTACGGGCGCTGAGGTTGAGCACGTCGGTATGTGGCATATGGGCGTGATTGGGGTTGTCACCCTCGTCGTGGTGATCCTCGGCATCCTGGCAGGCTGGCTTCTCAATCGTCACGACGTGCCAAGCGAGGAGCCCGAGACTCACGATCCTCTGCTGGTCGCTGGTCGTCACGACCTCTTCGGTGACGACGTCAATGACACTGTTGTGGTGAAGCCGGGGCGCTGGCTTGCCGGTGGTGTAGCGGGCTTCGACCACTCAGTGGTTGACGGCCTGGTCAACGGCGCTGGCTCCGTCACCACAGCGTGTTCCCAGATCATCCGCAAAGTCCAGAACGGCTACGTGCGCAGTTACGGCCTCATGATGGTTGTTGGCGTGCTGGTTGTTGGACTCGTCGTCGTCCTGGGCCGGATGGCCTGAGCGCAGGAGGAGCTGACATGTCTTTCCCGATCCTCACAGTGATCGCGCTGCTGCCACTCGTCGGCGGCGTTATCACCATGATGCTGCGTGGGGCCGCGGCGCGAAGCACCGGAATGGTGTTCTCGCTGGTCACCCTGGTGCTGGGCGTTTACGCCTTCGTCGTCGGAGTTAATGGCACCGACCTGTCGGAAACCCATCGCTGGATCCGCGCTGTTGGAGCCTGGTATGCCCTCGGCGGTGATGGCCTTTCGCTGACGATGATTCTGCTGGTCGTGATCCTTGTTCCAGTGGTGCTGCTTGCCGAATGGCATGTGGGCGACGACGAGACGGCCCGCTGGTCAACGGGGGCGTTCTTCGGCCTAGCCCTCATGCTTGAGGGACTTGCGATCTACTGCTTCGCAGCCACCGACGTCCTGCTGTTCTACCTCATGTTCGAGGCCACCCTCATTCCGATGTATTTCTTGATCGCAGGATGGGGCGGCCCACGACGAGGTCGAGCGGCGATGAAGTTCCTGCTGTACTCGTTGGCAGGTGGACTGGTTATGCTCTTCGCTGTCATCGGCGTCGGGGTGCATGGCGGATCCTTCCTCCTGAGCGACCTGGCCACAGTGGATTTCTCCGGGACGATTGGTAAAGAGCTCTTCGTCGGGTTCTTTATCGCCTTCGCGATCAAGGCGCCAATGGTGCCGGTTCACACCTGGCTGCCTGATACCGCCGAACAAGCCACTGCGGGGGCGTCATCGTTGCTCGTCGGTCTGCTCGACAAGATCGGCACTTTCGGAATGCTGAGGTTGTGCCTGGGCTTGTTCCCGGCGGCGTCCGACTGGGCCACCCCCTTCGTCCTGACTTTGGCGATTATCTCGGTACTGTGGGGCGCAATGATGGCCGCCACATCGAGCGACCTCATGCGGTTCGTCTCATACACCTCCGTGAGCCACTTCGGATTCATGGTGATTGGCATTTTCGCTTTGACGACGACCTCGATCACCGGCTCGATCTTCTACATGTTTAACCACGGTTTCTCGACGGCTGCGCTATTCCTGGTACTCGGTTTCTTGGTGCGCCGGGGCGGGACGGCGAAGGTCGACGGTTACGGTGGTGTCCAGAAGGTCGCTCCGGTGCTCGCCGGAACCTTCCTCTTTGCGGGGCTGGCGACTCTGTCGCTGCCTGGCACCGGGAACTTCGTCAGCGAATTTATGGCATTGGCCGGGGCATGGTCACGTCATCCGATTTACGTCGCCGTTTCCACCATCGGCATGGTGTTGGCTGCGGTTTACGTTCTGGTGACCTACCGACGCACCATGACTGGCTCTGTGCAAGGCGTGTCTGAGCACGTCAGTGATCTCAGTGGCCGGGAGAAGTTGGTGCTTGCACCGCTCATCATTTTGTTGCTGGTGTTCGGGTTCTTCCCGAGGCCGATGTTGCACGCCATTGAACCGGTAGCTACAGCCACTATGACCCAGGTCCACGCCACTGATCCGGCACCCGTCGTCAAGGAGGGTCTCAAGTGAATCCCGCCCTGTTGATTACCGCGTCTGGGTTGCCAGCGCTCCTCGATGTCGCGGCACCGCACATCGAGTGGGGACCGCTGACGCCGGTCTTCGTACTCATGGCCGGGGCCTGCTTAGCCGTGCTGGTGGAAGCCTTTGTGCCGCGGCCAGCTCGACGACCGGTCCAGATCGCCTTGACGGTCGTTGCTTTGGGTGTAGCCGTCGCTTCGACACTGGTGACCGTTGCCCACGGTACAAGGATCGTTGCCGGACAGGGAACCCTGGCACTCGACGGTCCGACTCTGGCTACCTGGGTCATTCTGCTAGTGACCAGTCTTGGTGCCGTGGTGCTCTTCGCTGAACGCGTCGGGACCGCCCAGACGGCGTTTGTCGCCAGCGCCTCATCGGTGCCTGGATCGCCGATGGAGGCCAAGGCAGAGCAGGACCATCGTGAGCACACCGAGGTCTACCCGCTGCTGACGTTCGCAGTGCTGGGCATGATGTGCTTTGCTGCGGCTGACGACCTCATCATGATGTTCGTCGCTTTGGAGATCTTCTCCCTGCCGTTGTACTTGTTGTGCGGCATGTCGCGGCGTCGTCGACTCCTGTCCCAGGAAGCAGCGCTGAAGTATTTCCTGTTGGGTTCGCTCTCCTCGGCCTTGTTCCTGTACGGCATCGTGCTGCTGTACGGATGCGCCGGTAGCTTCAAGCTAGGCGACGTGGCCGCTGTGGGCGTCACCCAGGTCGGCTCGTCGAAGCTCATCGTTGCGGGCATGGTTCTGGTGGCCGTCGGCCTGCTGTTCAAGATTGGCGCGGTTCCGTTCGCGTCCTGGACGCCCGATGTCTACACTGGCGCGCCAACTCCGGTTAGCGGCTGGATGGCTGTCGCGACGAAGCTCGTTGCCCTCGTCGGCCTGATGCGCGTCCTGTACGTCGGTCTGGGTGCGCTGAGATGGGACTGGCAGATCGTGCTGGCCGTCGTGGCTGTCGCCTCGATGGGTGTCGGCGCGATTGTGGGTCTCGCGCAGACGGATATGAAGCGTCTGTTGGCCTATTCCGCCATCGCCCATGCTGGCTTCGTGCTCGTCGGTGTCGTTGGGGCATGGACGACCCAGACGGGCATGGTTGAGGGTCAGACGGGCTCGGTGTCGTCGGTTTTGGTCTACATGACGGCCTATGGTCTTGCGTCGATCGGTTTCTGGCTGCTCATCCTTATGGTGCGTCGCGCGGGTGGTGAATCCACCGAGATTGCATCCTGGGCCGGTATTGGGCGCACCCATCCGTGGATCGGCGTGCTGGTGGTCATCTTTGTGCTGAGTTTCGCGGGTATCCCGCTGACAGCAGGGTTCACCGGCAAGCTGGTGGTTTTCTTGGCCGGATGGCGCGGCGGATACGCCTGGCTGGTGTTGGTTGGGGTGCTGTTCTCCTTGGTGGCGGCAGCCTTCTACCTGCGTATCATCGTCGTGGTGTTCTTCCGGTCGCCGAAGGAGGGGGACGATCCCGTCGAGGTTGCTGAGCCGTCTGTCGCCGGATGGATCACCCTCATTGTGTGCGCGGTCTTCACCATCGTCATGGGTGTTGCCCCGCAACCCGTTATTGACCTGTTCAACCAGGCGAGCACGTTCCTGCGCTGAGTTGTGGTAGCGGGGGTTTTGTCTATTGGGCCGGGGCCACTATCCGTAAGGGTATGACCCCGGCCTAGCTACATCATGCGGAGCAATAGCTTCCCAGCAAGACGCGGGCACTAGGGAGCCAGTAATGTGGGAGTTGGCCGGGTCGCGTCGAGACGACGGCCGGACGAGTACCGGGCGGCCGCCTGGTCGGAAGAGGAGAACCGTGTCGTACAGCGCCAGCAGCGAGTTCACCGATTTGGTGAGCGCCAAACTTGCCCTCGTCGAGGACGAGCTAGGCCGTCAGGCCGGCGCCGAAACCCCCTTTGTGACCGAGGCTGCCAACCATATTATTTCCGCTGGCGGCAAAAGGTTTCGTCCGTTGCTGGTGGTGTTGTGTTCCCAATTCGGTGACGAGGTCCGTGATGCTGACCTCGTGCGTGCTGCCGTGGTGATGGAGCTTACCCACGTCGCGTCGCTGTACCACGACGACGTTATGGACGAGGCATCCAAACGTCGCGGGGCCCCCTCGGCGAACCTCCGGTGGGGTAACTCGGTGGCCATCATGGTGGGCGACTACTTGTTCTCCAAGGCTTCCCTCGCTGTGGCGGAGCTGGGCGTCGATTTCGTCAAGTTGCAGGCGCAGACGTTCTCTCGTCTGGTGCAGGGGCAGATCGCCGAGACCCGTGGGCCATCCGAGGGTGAGGACCCGCTGGCTCATTACCTTAAAGTCGTTGCCGATAAAACGGGGTCACTCATTGCCGCATCTGCTGTTTTCGGGGCGATGGTGTCCCACGCATCTGTGGAGACGGTGACTGCGTTGGAGCAGTTTGGTGAGGATATTGGCGAGGTGTTTCAGCTCGCTGATGACCTCATTGACATCACCTCGACGGTGACAGGAAAGACCCCAGGCACGGATCTGCGCGAGAACGTCCCGACCCTGCCGACTCTGCTGTTGCGCGCTTCTGATGACCCGGCAGACGCCGAGCTTAAGGGGATGCTTGATGCTGACCTGTCCGACGATGCTGTGCTCGCTGACGTATTAGAGCAGCTGCGTGCCAATCACGTTATCGAAGAGGCTCGTGTCGAGATCCAGCGCCGGGCTGATCGTGCCCGCACCCATTTAGCCCCGTTGCCGGACGGTGACGCCAAGCAAGCCCTTGCGGCCCTCTGCGATGAGGTTGTCTCTCGGTCCTCGTGACGCCCGGAACCACCTAGGAGGCATCGTGTCCCGTCATCTTGATCTCATCGGCATTGGGCCCGGCAACCCGGACTGGCTGACGCTGGCCGCCGTCGACGCCATTGAGCACCTTGACGTGCTGTTCGTGGTCCTCAAGGAGCATGACGTCGACGATCTCGTTGAGTTCCGCCGCGAACTGCTGCGTCGTCATCGCCCTGGCGCCGAGGCGGAGGGTATGCGCATTGTCGAGTTGCAGGATGCGCCGCGCCCCTGGAAAACCGCTGACAACTACAAGGAGGCCGTCGCCACGTGGCGTCGCCAGCGACTCGACCAGTGGACCCACGCTGTGGCTGACAACCTTGCTGACGGCCAACGCGGTGGATTCCTGGTGTGGGGTGACCCGGGCCTATTTGAGTCGACGTTGGCAATTGTGAAAAAGCTTATCGCTGCCGTTGACGTTGACGGTGGCGTACCGATCGAACTCAACGTGATACCTGGTATATCGAGTTCGCTGTCGCTAGCATCGCGTCACCAGATTCCGCTCAATCGGCAGGGCCGCGCGCTGCAGATCTCGCCGGCCCGGTTGCTGGCCGACGGGATGCCGGAGGGGGTTGACGACGTCATCGTTATGCTTGACGGGCGTCAGACTTTTAGCCTTATTGACCCCACTGGCATTGATATTTACTGGGCGGCCTATATCGGTACGCCTGACGAAATTCTTATCAGTGGGGATCTCGCCGAGGTCCGTGATGAGATACTGAGCGCCCGTGCTGACGCCGAGAAGCGTTTGGGATGGGTGTTTGACACCTATCTGTTGCGTCGTCGCTGACACCAGTGCGGCACAATTGGGGGCATGGATTCTTTGCGCCCTCGTCGTTCTGTTTTATTCATGCCCGGCGCTAATGCCAGGGCGCTGGAGAAGGCCCGCAGCATTGACTGCGACGGCATCATTATTGATTTAGAAGACGCGGTGGCCCCCGATCTCAAGGTTGAAGCCCGTGAGCGCGCGGCTGGCGTTGTGAAAGAGCATCCGTACGGTTACCGGGAGGTTGCCATCCGTGTCAACGGGATGGACACCCAGTGGTATCGCGATGACCTGGCTGCCGCAGTTGCCGCTGGCCCGGATGCTATCGCGGTGCCCAAGGTTGGCTCTGCTGAGCAGGTTCGTTCCATCGTCTCCGACATGGAGGCGGCTGGGGCCGATGAGAGTGTCAAGCTGTGGGCGATGATCGAGACTCCACAGGCGGTGCTGGATTGCCGTGACATCGCGGTGGCTTCCGACCGGTTGACGGTGCTCATCATGGGCACCAACGACCTCACCAAAGAACTGCGCGCATCCCATGTACCGGGTCGCGCGCCGGTGACGACGGCCCTGCAGATGTGCCTGTTGGCTGCTCGGGCGGCCGATGTCGTCATCCTTGACGGGGTCTATAACGATGTTCGTGACGTCGAGGGATTCACCGCCCAGTGCCGTGAAGCCCAGCTCATGGGATTCGACGGCAAGACGCTCATTCACCCAGGCCAGGTCGGCCCGGCCAACGAGGTTTTCGCACCCGACGCTGAACAGGTCGCGGAGGCCCGCGGCATCATCGACGCCTGGGAGAGCGGGAATGGCTCGGGTGTTGTTACCTACCATGGCCGCATGATTGAGAACCTTCACGTCGATACTGCCCGACGAGCCCTGGCGATGGCAGAGGCGATCGAGTCACGCGGACAGGAGTGAGCGTGGGGTACCCGATGTGAGCCGTTCGCGCCGTGGGCAGCACAAAATGCCCATCCGAAGGCGAGGATGGCCCCAGGCGCGAATCCTATGAAAACGAGGTGTCTGGCTAACGGCTGCAAGCTGAGATCCCGCGGGTGTTGCCACACCGCACGATTATTGGATGAGTGATGCACGGTAGGCCTTGAGCCGAAAATAGATAGCTGAGACGAGGAGGGTGAAGGCAAATATCGCGGCTGCGACGATGCCTAGCCGTGGCAGCGACGCGACACCCATCGTCGCGTCGATATTGCCTTGGGGGTTGGGTGCGGCCCGGAAATATACCGACCCGAAGAGACCAGTTCGGTAAGCCGACTCGTCGTGCACCGAAAACATCAGGATCAAGATGGTTCCGGTGGCCAGTGTTAGTGTCGCAATGATCGCGATGATTAGGCTTGTCAGGTAGACTTTAGGGTTCTTCATCGGGCTGCCTTCCGTTGATCCGAAATGGTGACGATGCTGTAGGTGATGAGTAAGGCTGCGCAGGCGATACCAAGGCCGATAGATGCTGCGGCAGGAAGATGGAGGATTCCGCAGAATACGACGAGCGCCATTCCGATGGTCAGCACAATCGCGCAACCCAGCAGGATCGACAGGGGATTGTCGTCGCGAGCAGGGACAAAAATCCCGACACCAATGGTGATAAGGGCTGATCCGCATACTCCGGCGGTAGCGAGGATGGTGGAATGTGCCGGGTGATTGGTGAAGATGTCGATCAACACTGCCACGACAAGCATCGGGGCGACGAGGGCGTATTGTGCGGCGAGCAGCCGAAGGTAGAAGCGCGATGCTGGTAGCCGCGGTTCAAAGATGCGGAAGCTCGGTGCGAGGGTGGCGTATTGGAAGAATCCACCGATGGTCAGGGGTTCCACCCCCCATACTGATGACGGGCCTGCGACACGGGTGGCCAAAAGCGCGACGAATCCCGCTGAGAGCAGAGCCGCCTGCAGGGTGTACCGGCTGCGGAAGAGAGCCCGGAACTGGGGCGCCGTATCGAAGAAGGACGCATTGAGGCCGACGACGGGAAGCATGACGAAGCGGTGCCGTATGTCTAACGGCGATGTCGGCAAGACCATGACCGGCAGGAAACTCACCACGATCAGAGCGAGGAAACAACCTGTGGTTGCTGGAGAGCCGTAATACAGATTGATGTCGTGGAAGACGAGGGGCCAGACGGTGAACGGTTCTGGGGAGGAGGTGATGGCAGCTAGCATGGTGGGCATCGACTGCCACAGTGCGAGGACGATGAGGAAGAACATCACTGCAAGGATTGGTTGACGGGCGCGACGAAACGGGGTTCGGGCGAGCGCGAGGTCACAACACCGGTGGGATAGTTCCAGGGTCGCATAGGTGGCGGTTGCTGGCATGACGACGCATGTGATTAATCCTGGGACGGCTGAGATGCCGAAATTCACGAGAGACGAGACGCTGGTGGTGAACATGCCGATGATCACGATGATCAGAGTGGCTAATGCGTCGAGGACCCCCACGGCACGCTGACGCTCTCGGTTCGTGATCGGAAGATGGTGGGTGATAGCCATCATAGTGCCGGCGTCAGCCATAAGTATCTTGACGATGAGGAAGGCGACTGCTGTCCACACCACGGAAGACAGGGAGTTGATGGTCAGGACAAGGTCACGGATCGTTGCCCCATTCGCCACGTCTCGGGTCAGAATAATCGCAAGAACAGTCGCGATGAGAAGAAAGAGCACCAAGCAAGCGAAGACGCCGAGGCGGATAGCACGTGATTTGAGGACTCCTTTTCCAATGACAACGCGGATCAGATACGCCCCCATTAGGCGCATTACAATGATGGTTCGCGAAACGGTTTCGCCGAGCTGACGTCGAGGTGTGGGTGCGACGGTGATTCGGGTCAGAATGAGTGGATCGCCATTGGCTACCCGGGAGGTTTCAGTCTCGTCCATTGGTGTCATCGTTTAGTCCCATATACCCAACAATGAGATCACGGATAGTGGCACGGTTGGCGCGCAATTCGTCGACACTCGAGAATTCAACGAGATTCCCGTAATCGAGCATCGCGATGTGGGTCGCGCAGCGGTCTAGCATGGCGAAATCGTGGCTGCAGATGATCTGCGTACCGCCTTGCCGGATGTGGCTGAAAAGGGCGTCCTCGATTGCCATCTGGGCCTCGATGTCGATGCCGTTAAGCGCCTCGTCGATGATGATGACGGGCGAGTGGGCGAGCAGGGCAGCCGCGATCTGAGTCTTCTTGAGCATGCCATGGGAGTAGGTCTCCATGAGCTCGTCCTGGCGGCCGGCCATTCCTAAACGTTCAAAGATGTCAGCTGTAGCACCACGAAGACGCGGTTTCTTGACACGCGATGGGCACCTGAGGGACAGGGTATAAGAGATGAATTCTGCCCCGGTGAGGAATTGCGGCAGGTGGTCGTTGTCGGCGCAGTAGGAGATCGCCCTGCACGCTACTCGGGAACCGCAGGGGTAGCCGAGAACAGTGGTCGTCGCCGTCTTCGGGGCAGCGAGGATGCCCTGCACGATCTTGCACAGGGTGGACTTTCCCGATCCATTGGGACCGATGAGTGCAAGACAGGATCCTTGGGCAATTGACAGAGTGACATCGTTGAGGATCGGGGAATCAGAGTATTGAAAATTTAAATGCTCGATCTCGACGACAGGTTTGTGGTGAGGACATGGGTCTTCCAGCATCGATGTGTCTGAGGGAGCTGGCCCCTCTCGCGGGGAGGTGGGCCAGCCAACGCCATGGGGTGGACGCATTAGCGTGCACACTCCATAGAAACGGAGATGCCGTACTTGACCCATTTCCAGTGGCCGGTGAACTTCCCGTGCTGGTTGACGACGCACCAGATAGCCATAGCAGCAAGGATGGAAGCGCCCAGCCCGATGAGCACTGCGATGAACACGAGCCACCAAGCGTCGTGACGAAGGAGAGCTGAATCGAACTTGTTCTTGAAGATTTCGCTGGTTGACTGCAAGGCAAAGGCTTGTGATTCGGGCATGACGTGATCTTCCCTGATACCGAATATCGTGTTGCGCGGTTTTGCCGTGGCCGCAGCTGACCGCAGGATAACTCCTCAACGGGTCACAGTCTGCGGGGTGTCGATTTTTCTGTTGACCTCGACACATCGGGACACAGTTGTGAGCCCAGTGTCAACGTCGGCATGACAAGTTCGTTCACCGGTGACGCTGTCGCGATCGTCGGGGTAAGCCTGTTGCGTCATAGTGTTTGCGGTATGTCGTTTCAACGATTCTTGGCGGGGGTGGCAGCCATCTTGCTTCTCCTGCCTACTGCGTGCTCTGATGATGCACAGGCACCCGTTGTCGATAACCTCGGGACGGTCCTCAGCCCCTCCAACTCCCTCATTCGCGAGCCGGCGAATTCGTCAGTCAATGGGACACTCAAGAGCACATATGAGTACCTCCGGCTCATCGACGGTCACGATCTACCCGACGACGATGGCTACGCTCATGATCATCTGGTCGCGGCTTTGCGCCCGTATTTGGTGAATGGTGGAGACAGTCGGCAGGCCCACGTCAACCAACTCATGGCGGCGTCATCCCTGAAAACCCTCAACACGTTGTCCGACAAGGAGAGATCAGAGGTCGACAAACGTACCCGCCCGCCGAAGGGCTGCATCACGAGAAAGACGGTGATGACGGATCTGCCCATCGCGGCGATGAGGCGGGAGATCGGCCTGTCCAACGACGGGTTGTGCCTCACACCGTGGAAGGTCAAGACGACTTCTTCCGAGGAGGCTCGGTGGGCGATGCAGGCGCTGGCCAGTGCCGACCTATTCAGCAATGCTAAGGACGCCGAGAAATGGGGGTGGGAGTCGATCTCGGACGGGTATTTGCGCCATCTCGAGACCTACAGTGGCCCGAGTACGACTATCGCGATGGCCTTGTCGGCGGCGAATACCGTCTCTACATTGTCTCGTTCCCAGTTGCAACGCATCGGCGACAGTCTCGCGGATGCGCCATGTCCGAGGAAGGACCTTGGTCCGGTGCTCATTCGCAATGGAAAGCCGGTCAAGGACAAGTGCAGTATCGAATCGGCGTACCTGTTGAGGTATTCCGGGAATTGGGCGTGGTGACATGACGGTTTCTTGGCAAGGTGTGACCAAGACATTCCCCTCGGGCGATTCCGCGCGTGGGGGTTGCACGATTCATTGCGCCGATGCGACTGTTGACGCAGGTCAGGCATGTCTCATCAAGGGAGCATCCGGTCAGGGTAAGTCGACCATGATGGCCATGATCGGTGGCCTGCTTCCAGTGACGAGCGGGCACATCACCATTGCTCATGGTCATGGCGACCGTGATCCTGAGCAGGCTCGCCGTGAGGGGGCTGGTTGCCTACGCCTTCCAGTACCCATTCCTCACCCCGTACTTCACTGTCTGGGAGAACGCCGCTCTGTGCGCCGAAGCCGAGATCGCGTATCAGTTGCTGGCCTCTTGCGGCATGGCTGACCTGGCCAATCAGCAGGCCAGCACGTTGTCCGGTGGGCAGCAGCAGCGGGTGGCCGTCGTCCGGGCTGTGGCGTCGCGGCCCGCAGTCTTGCTGGCAGATGAGCCGACGGCATCCCTTGACGACGACAATCGGTGGGCCGTGGAGAAACTGCTTCAGGACTACTTGGATGACGGAGGAACGATCATCATGGCATCGCACCAACCGATCGACCTTCCACATCTGAGCGTCACGGTGGAGGCGACACGATGAGCATGTCAGCATCGCGTCACGCCTGGGTGTCCTTGCGACGCTCCAGCTTGCCCCGACAGCGCTGGTTCATCATCGTCCTGGCCTTGCTGGGAGGATGCGCTCTAGCGATGAACACCATCGTCGCAGGCCATGTTCGTGACCAGATTGACGCCGCTGACGCGGGCAAGAGACTCAACTATGTTGTTGTTGACAGTACGGGGCGTGGGTCTAGTGGCCCGATTAACGCGGCAGCTCGCCGGCAGATGATGGGCATGGACCATGTGGCGAAGGTCTACGAGTGGTCGCAGGCGGGACTGCTCTGCGACGACGACAATGGGCTTCCGCAGATCGTATGGGCCACGGCACAGATTCCCGATGTTCCTCCCGCCACGGTGGCCTTTGACGGCCCCACCAGGCCAGTGCGGCCAGGGGAAATCATCGTGCCAGATGCGGTAAACGGTCATGATCTCAACGCTTTGCTGGGGACGACGATCAATGTGTCGTATCAGCGCAAGACGAAGGCATCTGAAGCTGAGGCTGTCCCGACGAAGCTCAAGGTTGTTGGCCTTTACGACTCCAGCCGTCCGAACAATGACGGTCCCGATACGGTCTACGTTCATGTCGACGACGCCAAGAATTGGGAGGCTGCCAACGCAGGGATGTCCCCTCAAGCGTTTGATAAGCAGGGCGTGTCGAGGGCCTATGTCGAGGCTGATTCGCGCGCCCACGTCGCTGACGTCCATCGGCAGCTAAGCCAGGCAGGATTTTCGGCAACCAGCCAGGCTGATGTGGTCGGATACGCCGATCAGATGACCTCCGATGTCCAGCGGATGCAGACGATCCTCATCGTCGTCATCTGTGTAGCGGCATTGGTGCTTGGGGTCAGTGTTGGCTCGACGATCTCGCGTCAGCGGGGGTCTCAGATTGCAGTATTTAAGGCTTTCGGCCGCTCGGGGGAGTGGATTCTCGGTTGCCTAGAAATGGAGGCCTTTCTCATTGGTGTGGTGATGGCGCTGGGAATCGTTGTTGTTGGGCTGGTGCTGTGTGGTGTAGCGATGGCGTTGACGGCTGCTGGGGTGGGTCCGGTGGCGATGTCCCCGGTGCCGCTGGCCGATGTGCTGGAACAAGGAGCATGGTTCCCCCTGCTCCTTCTTGCTGCCGTGCCGCTGGGGTGCTTGCCGCGCACTATTGCTTCGGTGAAGTCTCACAAGCCTTACGAGTTGCTGCGCGAACAATGACACTGACGATGCGACCTGAGCATGAGAAATGCCCCCGGGTTAGCGGGGGCATTATCATCACCAGATGGTGACCCGCTTCTCGGGGGCCAGCCACATCGGGTCGTTTTCGGTGACGTCGAAGGCGTCATAGAAGGCGTCGATGTTGCGGACGATCTGGTTACTGCGGAACTCGGTGGGTGAGTGCGGGTCCGTCGCAATCTGTGTACGCAGGGATTCGTCGCGCTGCTTTTCCCGCCAGATCCGGGCGTAAGACAGGAAGAAACGCTGCTGCCACGGCAGGCCGTCGATCGGTTCGGGTTCGGCTCCCGCAAAAGAAATCTGCAGGGCCTTGAAGGCGATTCCTGCCCCGCCGAGGTCGCCGATATTTTCGCCGATGGTCAGGGATCCGTTGACGTGAGGGCCGTCTGGCTGTAGCTGCAGCGGCACAAGGGCGTCATACTGGTCGATGAGACCCTTGGTGCGCTCCTCGAAGGCGGAACGGTCCTCAGCGGTCCACCAGTCGCGTAGCCTTCCAGCCCCATCGCAGGTCGAGCCCTGGTCGTCGAAACCGTGACCGATCTCGTGGCCGATGACGGCCCCTATCCCGCCGTAGTTGACGGCGTCGTCGGCCTCGACGTCGAAGAATGGCGGTTGCAGGATGGCCGCGGGGAAGACGATCTCGTTGCGCAATGGGTGATAGTAGGCGTTGACCGTTTGAGGGAACATCAGCCACTCGTCAGGATCCATCGGCCCCGAGAGTTTCTCGATGGTGTAGTCGAGCTGGAATGAGCTGCACGCCATTGCGGCGTCAACGAGGTTACCGTGCGGTAACTGGAATGCCGAGAAGTCCCGCCAGCGTTCTGGGTAGCCGATCTTCGGGCGGAAGGCTGAGAGCTTGTCAAGGGCTTCAGCTCGGGTTGACTCGCTCATCCATGTCAGTGTCGAGATGGACTGACGGTATGCCGCCAATAAGTTGGCGACGAGGTTGTCCATCCGCTCTTTGGCTGCTGGAGGGAAATGCCTAGCGACATAGAGTTTGCCGACGGCCTCGCCCATGGTCGATTCAACGAACGAGACGCCGCGCTTCCATCGAGCCTTGAGCGCAGGGGTGCCGCTAAGGACGCGACCGTAAAAATCGAAGTCTTCATTGACGAAGGCTGAGCTGAGGTAAGGGGCCAGGGAAGAGATGGCGTGCCAGCGAGCCCACGCCTTCCACTGGTCAAGGCGTCGGTCAATCAGCATCGGCTCAACCTCGTCGAAGAACGACGGCTGGTTGTCGACGATGGTAGCCAGCACGTCGACGGGGATGCGCGCACCCTCACGCCACAGATCGAGGTGGAGACCCGGATGGGTGCTCGATAGCTCGCTAAAGGTCTTGGGATTGAAGGCTGCCTTCATATCCCGGCAGCGGACCTGATCCCAGTGATGGGATGCGATTTCGGTTTCGAGATCCATGACGGCCCGCGCCTGGTCGGCGGCATTGTCCAGCCCAGCCAAGGTGAACATCCGAGTGACGTGGCCCACATACGCCTCGCGAACCTCGGCCTTGTCATCGTCACGGTAGTAGGCCTCGTCAGGTAGGCCTAACCCAGCTTGCCCCATCCAGGGCACATAACGAGTGGGGTCGGCGGGGTCGGATTCCTCAGTGAGGTAAAACAGGGCACCGAGGGATTCGCGGTAATGCTGGCCCAACAACGTCATGAATTCAGGTGTCGTTGTTACGCGGTCGATGCGCGCCAAGATCGGCGTCAAGGGGGTTGTGCCGGCGGCTTCGACAGCGGCAGAGTCCATGAATCGGCGGTATAGCTCTGCCATAAGGTCGACTTCGTGGTCAGTTGACGCGCTGGCTACCTGCCGCAACTCGTGGGCATCGCCAGACGTCAACTCCTCAAGAATGTCGTGAACGGCGGCTTCGGAGTTGTCACGCAATACCCGGAACGATCCGGTGCTTGCCTGATCGTCAGGGATAGTCGTTGTTGACAGCCACGACCCGTTGACGTGGCGGAAAAGGTCATCAGCTGGGCGGACGTCGGAGTCCCGGTCCTGGAAGGATGCGGTCATGAGGTCCAGCCTATCCGCCGGATGCGCCGTGCATTCTGCCTGTCATAACTTCGGCCACTATTCGGCCAGACATGGCCGAGAACCTTGCCAGCGTCCTGGCCACAAGTCGCTATGTGCGCGCCGGGGCCACGTCCGACCGTGGCCCCGGGGGCCGTCAGCCCTGAACCTGCCAGGTATCGCTGCCGAGCAGCAGCTGCTGTAAGGCGCGGTCACGAGAATCAGGATCGGTGGCATCGCCAGCAGCTAGCTTCAGCTGGGCACGGGCCTGGTCGTCATAGGTAGGGAGGTCCACGTCACGGAAGACACCGACCGGCGTCTGGGTGACGATGGTGCCGTCATCCAAGTGCGCCAACTCAAAAGCTAACGATGGATCGGCGCGATGAGAGTCGTGAACAAGCACGTGGTCCATGCCCACCTCGGCGACGTCAGCTACCGTCAATTCGCCGCTGACAGGGTCTCGCACCACGCCACGGGAACCGTCAGCACCGACGAGCACCGGCTGTCCGTCAACGAGCCGGATGAGGTGCTGGGCGGCCTCGGGCCCCTTGTAGTCATCGAACGCCCCATCGTTGAAGATCGGGCAGTTCTGGTACATCTCGACAAACGAGGTGCCGCGGTGCTTGGCGGCGGCGGTGAGTACCTGAGCAAGATGCTTACGATCGGAATCGACGGCACGAGCTACGAAAGAGCAGCCCGCCCCCAATGCCACTGCCAACGGGTTGAACGGCGCGTCGATCGATCCCATCGGGGAGGACTTCGTCACCTTGCCAGCCTCCGAGGTGGGGGAGTACTGGCCTTTCGTCAGACCGTAAATCCTGTTGTTGAACATGAGGATCGTCAGGTTGACGTTGCGCCTCATGGCGTGGATGAGGTGATTACCGCCGATAGACAGGGCGTCGCCGTCGCCGGTGATGACGAACACGGCCAAGTCTGGTCGGGATACCGCCACCCCCGTCGCGATGGCCGGAGCGCGACCGTGAATGGAGTGCATACCGTAGGTATTCATGTAATACGGGAAGCGTGAGGAACAGCCGATACCCGAGATGACGACGGCGTTTTCCTTAGCGATACCCAAATCGGGCAGCACACCCTGGAAGGTAGACAGGATGGCGTAATCCCCGCAGCCGGGGCACCAGCGCACCTCCTGGTCGGAGGCGAAGTCCCGACGCTTGAGCGGCTCGATCGCCAGCGGCACGCCTGTCAGACCGGTGGGACGATCCTCGGTGGTGATGTCAGTCATCTCAGGCCTCCTTGGTCTCGTCGTTGCAGTACTGGCACAGTTCCTCGCATAGGTCGACCGGCGAGATCGGCAGCCCGCGCACCCGCGAGATCGTCTTCACGTCCACGAGGTACTTCGAGCGCAACAGCATGGCGAACTGGCCGGTATTCATTTCGGGAACGATAACCCGGCGGTATCGGTGCAGGACGTCACCGAGGTCCTTCGGTAGCGGGTTGAGGTGGCGCACGTGGGCCTGGGCGATCGACAGACCGCGGGCACGCACTCGGCGTACGGCGGCGGTGATTGGCCCATACGTGGAGCCCCAACCGAGTACGAGAACATCGGCGTCACCGGAAGGATCGTCGACGGCAGTAGGAGGAATACTATTCGCGATGCCCGCAACCTTGGCGGCTCGGGTGGCCACCATCTCCTCGTGATTGGCTGGGTCGTACGAAATAGCGCCGGTACGTGCCGACTTCTCCAGTCCACCGATGCGGTGCTCTAGACCCTTGGTGCCCGGTAGCGCCCACGGACGTGCCAGGGTTTCAGGGTCACGGTGGTATGGCATGAATCTGGGCGCGCCGTCGGCGGCAGTGGCGTTTGGTTCGGTCGCGAAGTTGGGGTCAATGCGCGGGATCTCGGCTAGATCGGGCACCTTCCACGGCTCCGCACCGTTGCCGAGGTAGCCGTCAGACAACATGATGACCGGGGTGCGGTAGGTGACCGCGATCCGGCAAGCCTCCAGCGCGGTGTCAAAGCAGTCCGACGGAGACTTCGCAGCGAGTACGGGGACGGGGGATTCGCCATTGCGTCCAAACATTGCCTGCAACAAATCGGCTTGTTCTGGCTTGGTCGGCATACCGGTGGACGGGCCGGCGCGCTGCACATCGACGACCACTAGCGGCAGTTCCGTCATGACGGCCAGGCCAATAGCCTCGGACTTGAGGCTCATGCCGGGGCCCGACGTCGTCGTGGCACCCAGCGACCCGGAGAAGGAAGCACCGATGGCTGAGCTGACTCCAGCGATCTCGTCCTCGGCCTGGAAGGTGACGACGTTGTGAGCCTTGCGTCGAGATAACTCATGCAGAATGTCAGAAGCCGGGGTGATGGGGTACGACCCCAAGAACAACTGCAACCCGGCCCGATTAGCGCCAGTGATGAGGCCGTAAGCGGTAGCGAGGTTACCGGTAATCTGGCGATATGTGCCTTGAGGCATCGGTGCCGGGGCTACTTCGTAGCGCACCCGGAATAGCTCGCAGGTTTCCCCGTAGGCATGTCCGGCTTTGAGTGCGGCAAGGTTGGCGTCCCGAATGTCGGGTTTAGACGCAAACTTACTAGCCAGGAACTTCTCCGAAGGGCCAAGGGGACGTCCATATAGCCAGGTCAGCAGCCCGAGGGCGAACATGTTTTTGGCGCGCTCGGAGTTCTTACGGCCAAGGCCAAAGGGCTCGACGGCGGCTACTGCCAGGCCGGTAAGGTCGAGTTCGACGATCTGGTAGGACTCCAGCGTGCCGTCTTTGCGTGGATCCTCGCTGTAGCCGACCTTCTTGAGGTTCTTCTCCGTGAACTCGGCGGAATCCACAATGATGAGTCCACCACGGCGGATATCGCTGAGATTCGCGGCTAAAGCAGCGGGATTCATAGCGACTAGAACGTCCGGCTCATCGCCGGGTGTGGCAATGTCGTAGTTGGCGAAGTGCACCTGGAAACTGGAGACGCCGGGGATGGTGCCTTGGGGGGCGCGGATTTCGGCAGGGAAGTTCGGCAGTGTTGAAATGTCATTGCCATGAATGGCGGATTCAGCGGTGAAGCGGTCGCCAGTTAACTGCATGCCGTCGCCGGAATCGCCGGCGAATCGAATGACGACTCGGTCGAGGGATTGGACCTCTCGCTCGTCAGTGGTGTGATGTGCCGTGTCGGTGGAAGGCACTCTGACCTCTTTTCTCGTCGCGGGATTCCGTTGTTGACGCGTCATGGGAGTGTCGGATGGCCGCGCCCGCAGCGAGCATCTGGATGCTCCGGAATCGGCTACTAACGCTACCATCGAGGCTCCGCTTATCGAACTATTGCGTTGCTGTGAGCGCTCGCCTAGCGCGAATCTCGCAGTGAAGACCATCCTCGGTAGGATGGCCGGGTGAAGTTCATTGACTGGTTCGCCAACGGATCGGTGTATGTTGTCGACCTTGCGTTGGCCTGCTGCGGGATCGAAAGCGGGGCAGCCATGCCAGTCAACGCTCCAGTGCGTGCGGCGATCCCAGACGGTACCCCGATTGTCGTGATCGTCTCAGGGACGGTGACTACCCGGCTGGCCCCCGTGGTGCGCGAGGCTATCAATGAGCTCAAGCGCAACCATCCGGTTGACGTCGTGGCTTTCGGGGCGTGCGCCTGCGCAGGCGGCCCCTACTGGGACTCCGCCAGCGTGGTCTGTGGACTTCATGGCCTAGGAATTGACGCCGACCACTGGATTCCCGGCTGTCCTCCCGGGCCTGACGCACTCACTGAGGTTGTGTCGTCCTCTCGGGAGGCGGCATGACCACAAATACTGTTCCTGCAACCGCCTGGCACGACGCTGTTGCCGAAGCGGTGTCCACCCATCCATGGTTGGCTTATGTGGGTGCCATTGACGGAGCCGGGGAGCGCGGCCAGGATCCCGACATCATCGTGGTTTGCCGTGTGGAAAATCATGACGGCGACGACAGTACAATCTCGACTCGCGTGCCTCGTGATCACGGGACTCTGGACTCGGTTGTCGACGTCCTTGCCGGGGCATCGTGGTATGAGCGAGAGATTCACGACTTTTTTGGGGTGAGGTTCGTCGGCCCCGGTGCGGATCATCGTCCCCTCCTTATTCACGAGGCACCGAAACCGCCTTTGCGTAAGGACGTCGTGTTGGCTCAGCGAGCTGACACGATATGGCCTGGCGCAGCTGATCGGGCTGCGTCGACGTCCAGACGTCTGCCAGCTGGTGTTCCCGATCCTGCGACGTGGCAGCGGATCAAGGATGGCGAGAACGTCGCGGATACTGAGGTCATCGCGGCCATGACCGGTCGGCGTCCGAGGGGCAGGCGGGCGGCATCCACGTCGAGAACCGCGTCGCGGAGGTGAGCATGAGGCATACCGCAATCGACCTGGATGTCGACGCATGTACGTCCTGCGTTATTTGCGCCCGGGAGTGCCCATCCTGGTGCATTACTATCAACGCTCACCACGAATCGGTTCCCGATTCCGATGCCCGTCGTCCTCGCACGGTAGCCGTTCTCGATGAGTTCACTCTCGACTGGGGGTTGTGCATGTACTGCGGCATGTGCATTGAGTCCTGCCCATTCGACGCCCTGTCCTGGAGCGACAAGCGTGTTGCGGATTCAACGTCGCGAACTGATCTGGTTAGCGCATGGGGATCGGACGGTGATCGGTGAATCAGCCTGTTGGCTGGCAGCGACGGATCCGTCTGACATGGCTTGCCTATCTGCGCGCCTGGCAGTCCCGGTCGGTTCTCGAAGGGCTGGTCGGGACGATTCTCATCACGGCTGGATCACTGACCCCGGCCTATCTGCCGTTGAACTCGCCATGGTGGTCTCGGCTGGACGAGGCTGGATTGCGCGGATCAACGTGGCGCATTGTAGGGACGATCCTCGTCCTCGTCGGCGTCGGTCTGCTCGTTGACTCCTGGTTGCGGTTGCGGCCAGGCCGCGAGCCGCGTGATCTCGATGCGGAACCGCTCCCAAGGCGTGTGCGTAAGTACATCCACCACCGCCCGGGTATTCGTGCTGGGCTGCACCCGTGGGCTGTGCTCGGCGTATGGGGATTGCCATTCCTGTTAGCCCCACCCATCTTCAGCCATGACGCCTATTCGTATGCAGCCCAGGGTTGGCTGCTTGAAAACGGCATCAGCCCATATGAAGGGTATCCGGGCTTGTTGCCTGGGGCGTTCGCCGATCAGGTTGCCCAGGAATGGCGCTACACCAAGACGCCGTACGGGCCCTTAGCCCTCGTCGTTCAACATTGGATTGTTCACCTGACTGGTGATAATCCATATTGGTCGTCGGTTTTTATGCGCGTTCCTGCCCTTGTGGGCGTCGTCGCAATAGGGTTGTTGCTGTCCCGGGTGGCGCGCCGAGTTGGTCGAGATCCGCACTTCGCGGCATGGTTTTCCACCCTCAACCCCATCCTCGTGGTGGATTTCATCGGCGGGGCTCACAATGACGCTCTCATGATGGGGCTAGTCGTCACCGGGTTATGGGTCGCCTGTATGACGAGCTGGTCGTGGACGATTGGTGCAGTACTCGTCGGTGGTGCGGCTGCCGTGAAGCAGCCGGCATTTATGGTTGCAGTAGCTTTGCCATTGATTCGCCACCCTATGCCGTCGTGGCATCCGCGTCACCTTTTTGGGGCCCTAAGGCGGGCAGTAGGATCGTTGGTTATTTCAGTAGCAGTATTTGCAGGTATTTCCTGGGCTTCGGGACTAGGATTTGGTTGGTATCACGCTGTTGATGTACCCGGTATGGTTTTGACTGTGTCGCCTTTTACCCTCATCGGAATGGGTGTGCGTATGGTGCTCGGCGTCTTCGGCGCGCATCAGGCGGCGGCAGCTGTTATCCCAATCGTTCAGGCTATTGGTGTGCTCGTTGGCGCGTTACTGTTGGTGGTGATGGCTATTCGGTTGTTGCCGCGAAAGCCACTTTCCTTTTTAGCTCTGGGCTTTCTTGCGGTTGCTTTCTGCGCCCCAGCCCTGCACTCGTGGTACGTGCTGTGGGGGGCTCTGCTGCTGCCACTGATCGACGAGGCTGCCCGCTTCGTCCGCCCGGCGGTGTGGACTACCGTCATCCTGCTGTCCTTCGATGCCGTCAACTTGTCCTGGCGCAATAGCGCCGCAGCTCTCGGCGTTGCGTTGGTTTTAGTCTTGGTGGCTCGCCTGGTATGGCACGAGCGCAGTCTTGGGCAAGGGTGGACGCATAAGGACGTTCACGTTCCGCATAGAGTTCGTCGGCAGTCGTAGTCACGCTGGGTGCACGGCTGCTCGCCGGGTGTGTGACGCCGTTAACCCCCGGCGTGGCAGGCTGTGGATATGGATGAGGTGAAGATCAGCGGTACCGATGACGTCACGATCACCTTGAACCGCCCCCGAGCGATCAATTCGTTGTCCGGTGACATGCTGAGGACTATTGGTAAGGCTGTCGCATTGTCGCCACGCCGCGTCAACTTATCTGGGGTAGGGGAGCGCGGTTACTGCTCGGGAGCTGACATTCGCGAGCTCAGATCGTTGGCGTTGACCGATCCCGAGGCGGCCGCGGATTGGTTAGATGATGAATACGACGTCGACGCCGCCATCGCCAAGGTTTCCTCCGGAACCGCCCATCTGCACGGGATCTCCATGGGGGGCGGTCTTGGGCTAGCGCTGCGGCTCACGCAGGTTGAGGCCCGCGACGATCTCGTCCTCGCGATGCCGGAAACAGGTATTGGCCTGTGGCCCGACGTCGGCGTCTGTTTCGAGCTATCTCGTGCTCCGCGGCTTGTCGGACGCCATTTGGCCATGACGGGGGCCTCCATCGACGCTGCTTCGGCGCTTTGGGCTGGTTTGGTGGATAACGTCGTTGACGCTGACGGTGAGCCTGTTGACGTCGATCCGGATACCTCACAGCTGGCGCGCGATGCGGTGTGGATTCAGGAATGCTACAACAGCGACGATCCCGTTGAGGTGTGCCGTCGATTGGCTGACCGCCCCGAAGAAGCTGCGCGCAAGACGGCTGAACACATTGCGACGCGGTGCCCACTGTCTGTAGGAGTCGCTTTAGCGGCTGTTATCAAGGCAGAATCAGCGTCAGACCTCGATGACGTGTTGAAGACCGATCGTGCCCTAGGGCGGTCTTTCATGCGCAATTCGGACTTCTGTGAAGGAGTGCGGGCCCAGCTGGTTGACAAGGACCGCGATCCACATTGGTCCCACACAAGCGTGGCTGACGTGTCGGCCCGTCAGGTTGACAAGATGTTCGATCCGTCGTGACCTACAGGTTGTAGTCGACGACAACTGCTGCGTGGTCGGACGTGCGTTCCTCGTACGAGGGGTCCCGATCGATGACGGCTGCGACGGCCTTGTTCGCTAGCGCTGGTGACGCTAGGTGGTAGTCAATGCGCCAGCCGGCATCGTTGACGAAGGCCTTGCCGCGCCAGCTCCACCACGAGTAAGGCCCGTTGGCGTCGGGATATTGGGCCCGCACGACGTCAACAAGGGTCTCGGGCGAGAGGATGGTGTCGAACCATTGTCTCTCCTCGGGTAGGAACCCTTCGTTGCGCTGGTTGGCTTTCCAGTTCTTGAGGTCAGCGTTTTCGTGGGCGATATTGAAGTCGCCCATGACAAGGAAGTGGCGGCCCTGGGCCTCGCACTCCTGACGTCGTCGAGCAAGGTGGTCGGCGAACCCGGTGAGGAAAGTCATTTTGCGTTCCTGCTTGGCGATGGACTTCTCATTGGCAGGGTCCGGGGTGGCTCCCTTTGGTAGGTAGAGACAGGCGACGGTGAGCGGAGTATCGGCAAGGTCGGTCTCGATGTAACGCCCCTCGTCAGCGAAAGGCAGCAACTCGGTAGGGAGGCCGTCGGTGGTGCCTGTTTCATGTGGTTCGGGGGCCTGGCCGGGGGCCATGACGATATGCATTCCCCAACAGCGAACCTCGGCCGGGGCGGTGCGGGTGAGTAGGGCGACGCCGTTGCGTCCAGCGAGGGATCCGGGCGCCCATGCGACGTGGTAGCTACCGAAGGCGCCTTCGGGTAGGTCCGCAGGGCGGCAGCGCACCTCTTGCAGCCCGATGACGTCACAGTCGCGTGCGTCTACCCAGTCGGCGAATCCCCTTTTCAAGGCTGCCCGAATACCGTTGATGTTGAAACTGGCGATGCGCATGTCCGTGAGTCTGTCACAACAGCGGTGTGTTGAGGTGGTCGTTGTGGCCGTCGGCTATCGAGGTAGCTAACGGAGGCGATGAATAGCGCTGTGGCGCAGCCAATGCCACGTCTACGAGGCTGATTGCTACAGGGGCGGATACCGCACTATGGTCACCGAGCCAATGCCACGTCTACGAGGCTGATTGGTCATGACCGCAACCTGCCTGCTAGTATCGTCGATCGCTGGCTGGTGCCAGCACGGCAGGTTGCCCGAGTGGCCAAAGGGAGCGGTCTGTAAAACCGTCGGTTCGCCTACGTTGGTTCGAATCCAACACCTGCCACGCAACCCCCGAATCGGATGGATTCGGGGGTTGGTTTCGCCATAACCGGGTCTCACGCTGACATTGCTCGTTGCGGGACGCGATTAAGGCGGGACGGCTCGGTTTAACAAAGAATCATGTCGGGGTTTAGCCCGAATATTCAGCAGATCCGAGTCTGATTTGCCAACGGTCGAAAGCTCGTGTAGTTTTCTCATCCGTTGCCCCTATAGCTCAGTAGGCAGAGCGTCTCCATGGTAAGGAGAAGGTCAGCAGTTCGATTCTGCTTGGGGGCTCTGGGTGTGAATCGGCCCCACTCACCCGGTGGGCCGGGCCAACACATGGTGCCGAGGATCACATTGGCGGGGTAGCTCAGGGGTAGAGCAAGCGGCTCATAATCGCTGTGTCGCGGGTTCGATTCCCGCCCCCGCTACCAAGTTAACCGGGGAATCCGGGAGCGCACACTCCACACGGCTCGAAAGTAGGAAAGATGGCCAAGAAGTCCGGCGACGTTCGCCCGAAGATCACGCTCGCCTGCACCGAGTGCAAGGAGCGTAATTACATCACCAAGAAGAACCGCCGTAACAATCCTGATCGCATGGAGATGGCGAAGTACTGCCCGCGCTGCCGCAAGCACACCGCGCACCGCGAGACCCGCTGATACCGGAGTCGAGATCAAGACCTTTCATGAGGGGCCGCTTTTGAGGCGGCCCCTCATGTTGTGTGCGCATGACGGATAGGGCTCGGCTAGCTGTTAGCAGGTGGTTAACGGGTCGCTTCCTGGCTACGAATGATGCTGGTACGAATGATGCTGGTAGGGGGTAGCGCCACCGTCGATCTGGGCGATGTCGCTCGCATCTCAGTCTTTGTTCCGTTCCGAAGCCTGCTGTTGCGTCGGGAGTCTGGGATAGCCTGGCAATATGCCGATTAGTCCTGATGACGTTGGGCGCACGTACCCGACGACAGAACCTTATCTCGTTACCGCGGAAAAGATCCGGGAACTTGCCACTGCTTTAGGCGACACTGCCCCGGCGTACCGAGGCGACGATCCCATCGCCCCACCCACATTCGCGATGGTGCTGGCGTCTCGTGCGTGGGAGGCGTTGTTCGACGATGAGCAACTTGACCTGCGCCTAGAACACATGATCCACACCGACCAGGCCTTCAACTGGATCCGTCCGCTTCACAAGGGCGACGAGGTGACGGCCACGCTCACGATCACGTCGGTGCGTCATCGGCGTAATACCGACATTATCGGCATTGACGTTTCTTTGGACCATGTCAACGGCGAGCACTTGGGTAACGCCACCTCAACGTTGTGGCACACCCGTCCGGAGGGGCAGGCGTGAGCGTGAAGCTGATAGAGGGCCAAACTTTCGGGCCGCGAACCATCAGCGTGACTCGGACCACTCTGGTCCGCTACGCCGGCGCGTCTGGCGATTTTAACCCCATCCATTACAGTGATCGTGCCGCTCGTGAGGCCGGAATGGACGGGGTTATCGCCCACGGCATGTGGACGATGGGTGCCGCCCTTGGAGCCGTCATCGAATGGGTTGGTGGTCCTGAACGGGTGATCTCGCAGCGGGCCCGCTTCACCCGACCGGTCCAGGTGCCGGACACCCCGGAGGGTGCCGCGATCGAGGTCGCTGCAACTGTGCGCAAGGTCAGCGACGATGCGGCAACCCTGTCTGTTGACGCGAAGTGCAATGACCAGTCGGTCCTCGGACGCGTCGAGGTCGTTGTCAGGCAGGGTGAACAGTGAGCACGACAATCATCGGCCCCTACGAAGACGACGATCCGACGGAGGCATGCAGCACAATCCATCATGAGGCCATTGGCACCATGACTACGCTGTCTGGCGGTGATGACGTACCGCTAGCCTCCCTGACAACCCTCAGGGTGGGCGGTCCGGCCCGTCATCTCGTCATTGCCAGGACTAACGACGAGTTGTTGGGGACCGTTCGTGACTGCGATCGCCGTGGAGAACCATGTGTAGTGCTCGGCGGTGGTTCAAATGTTCTCGTCGGTGACGATGGATTTGACGGCACGGTTGTCCGTGTCGCTACGGCGGGGCTGTCTGCTGAGGTGTCGTCGTGTGGCGGTGCCTTAGTGACGGTTGCTGCGGGGCAGGTCTGGGACGATTTTGTTGTCCACGCTATTGACCAGGAATGGATCGGTCCGGAGTTCCTTTCTGGTATTCCTGGTCTCGTCGGATCAACGCCCATCCAGAATGTCGGTGCATACGGTGTCGAGGTGGGGGAGTTCATTGCGCGGGTGCGTACATGGGATCGCGTCGACGACACCCAACGCACGTTTACCGCTGACCAGTGTGGTTTCGGTTATCGCTTTAGCCGCTTCAAGGCCGAGCCCGATCGCTACGTGGTTCTTGACGTCACCATGCAATTCAATCTCGGTACCCGCTCCCTGCCGGTCCGTTACTCTGAGCTTGCGCGACGCCTAGGCGTTGAGCCGGGGGAACGAGCCAATACATCCACGGTACGCCAGACAGTGCTGGCAGTCCGCAACGGTAAGGGGATGGTCCTTAATCCCGACGACCACGACACTTGGAGTGCCGGATCCTTCTTCACCAACCCGCTGGTGACTCCCGACCAGGTGCCCGACGGCGCCCCGGCTTTTGCTCAGCCTGACGGTCGAGTCAAGACGAGCGCGGCGTGGCTTATCGACCACGCGGGATACGGTAAAGGATTTAAAGTGGCTGAGGATGCTCCGGCGTGTCTGTCGACCAAGCACGTGCTAGCTCTAACCAACCGTGGTAGCGCTAAATCGAGCGACCTTACCTGCCTGGCGCGCACTGTCATCGACGGAGTCCGTGAGGCCTATGGGATCACGTTGGTGCCGGAGCCGCGTCTCATTGGCTGCGCGATCTGATGGGGTCCGCGCTGCTCTAAGCCGCGCCACAGCGGAGGGTCGCTTGGTGCCAGGAGTCGGTGAGGGGACACAATTGGGCCATGACCACCTCGTTGACTGACCTGTCTCATGATGACCTGTCCGCTCTGCATCAGCAGTTGAGCAGCGAGCATGCCAAGCTTGCCGCCAGCGGCGTCTGTCTCAATATCACTCGTGGCAAGCCGTCCCCAGATCAGCTCGATCTCAACGCCGATCTGTTGACGATCGACGTCCCCTCCCATGCCGAGGATGGTCAAGACGTCCGAAACTACGGCGGTAACCGGGGCCTGCCCGAGATTCGCCGTATTTTTGGTGAGCTTTTGGGCGTGGACGTCGACCACATCATTGCTGCCGACAACTCCAGTCTGTCGATCATGCACGATCTGGCGATGTTTGCCGTCGTTTATGGCATCGCCGGGCAGCAGCCCTGGTTTGGGCGCAACGTCAAGTTCATTGCCCCGGTTCCCGGTTACGACCGCCACTTTTCCATTTGCGAGCACCTGGGCATCGACATGATTCCTGTGGAGCTGGGGGAGCATGGCCCCGATGTCGATGAGGTTGCCAAGCTTGCGTCTGATCCTTCGGTCAAAGGCATGTGGGTCGTGCCGATGTACGCTAATCCGAACGGCGTCGTCTATGACGAACAGACTGTCCGGGCTCTGGTTTCCATGCCAGCGGCGCCAGATTTCCGCATTTGGTGGGATAACGCGTACACGTTGCACCATCTTACGGACACCGAGCGTCCCGCGCTGCCGGTGCTGCAATGGGCTGAGGAGGCAGGCAACCCCGATCGTGTTTTCGAGCTGGCCTCAACCTCCAAGATCACCTTTGCTGGCGACGGGGTCTCCTTCCTGGCCTCGTCCAAGGCGAATCTCGACTGGTACCTGGAGCACGCGGCGGTTCGCTCAATCGGCCCTGACAAGGTGAATCAGCTGCGCCACGCACAGTATCTGCGCGATGCAGACGGGGTTCGTAACCTTATGCGTGCCCATCGAGAGATTCTTGCCCCGAAGTTCGCTGTTGTTGATGAGATCCTTACTCGTCGTTTAGGCGGACGTGGCGTCGCGACGTGGACTCACCCGACCGGCGGATATTTCATTACCCTCGACGTCATGGACGGCACCGCGTCTCGTGTTGTTGCGCTGGCTAAGGAGGCTGGCATTGCCCTGACGCCGGCTGGGGCTTCGCACCCGCTACACCATGATCCTCACGATCGGACGATTCGGCTGGCGCCGTCGTTTCCGAGCCTGGATGAGCTGAGAGACGCCATGGAGGGCGTTTCAACCTGTGTTTTGCTTGCAGCTAGTGAGAAGTTGCTGCAGGGCTGACTCACAGGCTAAAACTCGCTCGACCGCGAAGAGGGTCACGCTGCAGACCAGCTGACATGTGACCGTTGATGCGGATCGGGTTGTCATTGTTGCATATTGTAATGCTCAACGACTCCGCTGGATTATCAGCAGAAAGGGGCACGCTCGTGGCTGACGACGATGGACTTGATCTGTTCGACGATCCAGACGAGGAGGGCGAGGGCACGCCCCCGCGGCGTCGCGCTGACACTGCTGCGTCGGCCCCAGGGCGGCGCGGTTACGACCCGGATGAGGAAGATGCCAGCGTTGATGAGCTCTTTGACGGTCGCTCCGACGACGATACGGCTGGCGTGACGACATCTAAGCGGAAGCGTCGCTGGCCGTTGGTGTTCCTCGCTATTGTCCTGGCCCTTCTGCTCGCGGTTGTCGGTGCCATCGCGTACTACATCAAGTCGATCAATGTCGGCATGGATAACGTGGATCGTGCCCAGATCGTGGTGCAAGGTACCCGTCCGCCGTCAGTCGAGACTGGTGCTCAGACGTTCGTTCTCGTCGGTTCGGACTCTCGTGGTTGGGACCGGGGCCGTTCCGATACCCTCATGGTCGCCTACCTTCCAGCTAACCGGGAGAAGCTGTACCTCATCAGTTTCTTGCGCGACATGTGGGTGACGATTCCTGCCAATGACGTTGTCAAGAGAGATTCGAAGGCCAAGATCAACGCTGCATATTCGTGGGGCGGGATGCCTCTGACGATCAAGGTGTTGGAGGGGCTCACTGACGTCAAGATGGATCACGGAGTCGTCATTGACTTCAACGGCTTCAAGAAGCTCAGTAGTGACCTTGGCGGCATTCAGGTGTACAACCCGCAAGAGTTCGACAGCCTCGGGCACCACTTCGACAAGGGGAACGTCACCCTGGAAGGAGATACTGCGCTCGCCTACGTTCACGAACGTAAAACTCTGCGGCGTGGCGATCTCGATCGTGCCGCGAACGAACGGGCTGTCCTCTCGGCCATGATCGACAAGATTTTCTCCAAGGGAACGTTGGCGAATCCTAGCAAGTTTTCCAACGTCATGTCTGACGTCGGTTCCACGATGACTGTTGACGATGCGCTGACGAATAAGGAGGTGCGCAAACTCGCGACAAGCCTTAAGTTTGATTCTGGCGAGGACATCGTGCCCCTTCAGGCCCCCATTAAGGGTTTTGATACATCGAAGGACGGTCAGCAGTACGACGTTGTTGACGAAGCCGGGATGCAAGAGTTGGCGCAGGCGATGCGTACTGACACGATGGATGAGTACGCGGCTAACCACCCGGCCTAATGGATGGTTGGCAGGGAGTTTTGCAGGTTTTCACCGTGCCTGATTCGACGCGGGACCAACTTCTCTCCTATACTCCCTGTGCTGGTGTTGTCACCCAGACGGCACCGAAGGGCACTAGCTCAATTGGCAGAGCAGCGGTCTCCAAAACCGCAGGTTGGGGGTTCAAGTCCCTCGTGCCCTGCGAGACGCATATGCGGGGCGTATCCCTGGTGCGCAGTCGTGGCGAAGTCCTGGTCCACGGCACCAACCGTCAGGCAGGACCCGAAGGAATAGCGTGACCGACGAGAAGCGAAACCTTAATGACGGAGACGATCCCTCCGTCGAGGGGGAGCTGTCTCCACGGGGCGAGGATCTCGCATCCAACAACCTTCCGGAGACTGGCGAGTACGACGTCGTTGACCCTGAGGCTGAGGAGCTGACGACGCCAGACGATGTCGTCGATAAGACTCCGGATAAGGCCGATCCTGAAGACATGGTCATTGACGATCCCGACCAGCTTGAGGAAGCCGAACATGCCGCCGCATCGGCTCGCTCTACTCGGCCGGTCCGAAAGAAGGATTCAGCCAGCAAACCGGCTCGCCGTGGCAAGCCTGTGCGCAAACAAGGTGATGCGGCAAGCCAGAAGTCCGATACCGCGTCTGAGTCTGCTAATACCAAGCCGAAGCGTGAATTGACGAAGGCTCCGGTTCGCAAGGCAAAATCTCAACACAAACCCGTTGACCAAGGTAAGCGCCACGTTGGCCCGGTGACTTTTACCAAGCAGTCAGTTGCTGAGCTGCGTAAGGTCAAGTGGCCTACGGGTGATGAGTTGGGTCAGTACTTCCTCGTCGTGCTCGTTTTTGTTCTGCTCATCATCGCCTACGTCAGTGGCTTGGACGTCGTCTTCGGATGGCTCGTCATCAAACTCTTTGGCAACTGACGATCACATTGGAGAATTGACCTGTGACTGACAGCCCCCATTTCAGCGAGAACGACGACGTCGAGATCAATCTCGACGCTTTGGCCCCTGACACCGTCGAGGAGACCGACGACGAGGTCGAGATTGACCTTGGAGACCTTAGCGAGGAGACCTCCTCTCAGGAGCCTGAGATCACCCTTGATCTTGGCGATGACGAGCCCACTGAGGCTTCGGACGACGACATCGCCCGCAATCTTGGTATCGGTCAGGCCGCTGACGATGAGGACGACGCTGACGGGGATGAGCCTGCCGAGACTGGCAACCAGGACTTCATTGACGCAGCTATTGAAGAATTGCGCGATGAGCTGTCCTCGAAGTTCGGCGAGTGGTATGTGCTGCACACCTACTCTGGCATGGAGAACAAGGTGAAGCAGAACCTTGACGCTCGGGTACAGAACTTCAATATGGAGGACTACATCTTCGAGACGGTCGTGCCCACAGAAGAGGTCGTCGAGATTCGTAACGGTACCCGCCGCACGATTACCAGGGTGTACCTACCGGGGTACGTGTTGGTGCGGATGGACCTGACCGATGACTCATGGGGCATCGTGCGCCACACCCCGTCGGTGACAGGGTTCGTTGGGCAATCGACGACTCCTATCCCGTTGACTTTCGACGAGGTTGTCAAGATGCTGACGCCGTCGGTTGTTGCCAGAGTTAGCCATGAGAACGCCGACAAAGCTCCCTCGCCGAAGGCCAAGCCGAAGGTTGAGGTCGCTGATTACGAGGTCGGTGAGTCGGTGCAGATCACCGATGGGCCGTTCGCCGGCGTCCCAGCCCAGATTACTGAGATCAACACCAATAACCAGCGTGTTAAGGCTCTGGTTGAGATTCTTGGTCGCTCGACCCCAGTGGACCTCGAGTTCAACCAGATCGAGAAGATCTGAACCTGATTTTGGCCCCACCGGTCGAGTTGCTTAGACTTGGCCGGTGCGTCTGTGTCCGGATGATCGTCACATTCGGATTCGCACTGGCGGCACCGACCGGTGTCGTCACCACCGGAAGAAGGACCCAACAATGCCTGCTAAAAAGAAAGTAGCGGCTCTCGTCAAGGTCGCACTGCAAGCGGGACAGGCCACCCCGGCCCCGCCTGTGGGAACCGCCCTCGGCCCCCATGGTGTCAACATCATGGAGTTCTGCAAGGCGTACAACGCCCAGACTGAGGGACAGCGCGGAAACGTCGTCCCGGTCGAGATCACCATTTACGAGGACCGCAGCTTTAGCTTTGTCCTCAAGACCCCGCCGGCTGCCGAGCTCATCAAGAAGGCGGCTGGAATTAAGAAGGGTACGGAGAACCCCCTGACCCACAAGGTTGGCAAGATCTCCAAGGATCAGGTCCGCGAGATCGCAGAGACCAAGATGCCTGATCTCAATGCCAATGACGTCGAGGCCGCCATGAAGATCGTGGCCGGTACTGCTCGTTCCATGGGCGTCGAGGTTGAGGCCTGAGGCAGCTAATCCTTAGGCAGTTTCCCAACAATAGTTTTCTGTGGAGGGGCACGCGCTGCCCTCACCACACCTGGTGAAAGGAACCAGATATGAAGCGCAGCAAGGCATATCGCGCAGCCGCTGAGAAGGTGAACTTCGATCAGCTCTACTCTCCGGAGGAGGGTCTGACTCTGGTGGCTTCCGGTGCGTCGGCCAAGTTCGACGAGACCGTCGACGTGGCCATCCGCCTCGGCGTCGACCCGAAGAAGGCCGACCAGATGGTTCGCGGTACCGTCAACCTTCCTAACGGCACTGGCAAGACGGCACGGGTCCTCGTCTTCGCCACTGGTGAGAAGGCCGAGGCTGCTCGCGAGGCGGGCGCCGACGAGGTCGGTGACGACGATCTCATCGCTAAGGTCCAGGGCGGATACCTGGACTTCGACTCCGTGGTTGCTACCCCGGACATGATGGGCAAGGTTGGCCGTCTGGGTCGCGTGCTTGGTCCGCGTGGTCTTATGCCGAACCCCAAGACAGGCACCGTCACGATGGATGTCGCTAAGGCTGTCTCTGACATTAAGGGCGGCAAGATCGAGTTTCGTACCGATCGTTACGCCAATCTTCACTTCCTTATCGGAAAAGTATCCTTCGGGCCGGAGAAGTTGATTGAGAACTACTTCGCGGCTCTCGACGAGATCTTGCGTCTCAAGCCGAGCGCCGCCAAGGGCCGGTATCTGCGCAAGATCACCGTCTCCTCGACGATGGGTCCCGGTGTGCAGATTGATCCTGCCGCTGCTCGTGACGCAGAGTGACACATATTGGCGATGAGACGGCCCCCGCAATTGTTGCGGGGGCCGTTTTCGTCGGTATGGCATCGTGGCGACGATCCTGAGTGCACATGTCAGGCCGTCTGTGTGTAGCCCCAATTTGATGCTGTGCACGAAGTCTGATATTCTATACAGGTTGCCGTAGACCGCTGGTCGGGGATGTCCCGCCAAGCATCCGGAGTGACGGATGGCCCGCGCAGGTGGACGCCGAGATGACTGTGTTACCCCGTCGTGTGCCTGCACACCGGGGTTTTCTTTTTGTCCTCCCGCTACGGCTCCGGTGCTAGCAGTCCAACTGTCAGCGCAACGTACGAGAAGTGGGAAGGAGACCCAATGGCTAGGCCTGACAAGGTCGCCGCGGTCGCCGAGCTGAAGGAGAAGTTCTCCTCGGCCGACGCCACCGTGTTGACCGAGTACCGCGGTCTCTCCGTGTCGGCGCTTAAGGACCTGCGCCGTTCGCTGGGGAGTGACGCCACCTATGCCGTTGCGAAGAACACCCTCACCCGCATCGCCGCCAAGGAGGCGGGTATTGAGGGACTTGACGAGCAGCTCGTCGGCCCCACCGCCCTCGCCTTCATCAACGGTGACGTGGCCTCCGTGGCCAAGGGTTTGAAGAACTTCGCAAAGGACAACCCGCTCCTGGTCATCAAGGGCGGTGTCATGGACGGTAACGTCCTCGACGCCGACCAGGTCAAGAAGCTCGCCGATCTTGAGTCCCGCGAGGTGCTCCTCGCCAAGCTCGCCGGTGGCCTCAAGGCCAATCTCACGAAGGCCGCTGTGGTCTTCAATGCCCTGCCGTCTAAGGCTGCTCGCGGCCTGGGTGCTTTGCAGGAGAAGGCTGCCGCCGATCCCTCTGTGATCGGTGGAGCTGGAGAGGCTTCCGACCAGGAGCCCAAGACAACCGAGACCCCTGAGGCGTCCGCCGCCCAGGACAACACCAACGAGTGAAAGGACGCCCATCATGGCGAAGCTCAGCAACGAAGAGCTCCTTGACGCTTTCAAGGAGATGACCCTTATCGAGCTCTCCGAGTTCGTGAAGCAGTTTGAGGAGACCTTCGACGTCTCCGCCGCCGCTCCGGTGGCTGTTGCCGCTGCTGCCGGTGCCCCGGCTGCCGGTGGCGAGGCCGCTGCTGCCGAGGAGGAGAAGGACGAGTTTGACGTCATCCTCGAGTCGGCCGGCGACAAGAAGATCCAGGTCATCAAGGAGGTTCGTGGCCTCACCAGCCTGGGCCTGAAGGATGCCAAGGATCTCGTCGAGAGCGCTCCGAAGCCTGTCCTCGAGAAGGCCAAGAAGGAAGATGCCGAGAAGGCCAAGGAAGCCCTCGAGGCTGCCGGTGCCACCGTCACCCTCAAGTGACCTGGTGAGGGTCGCCCGAAGCGGCGACTGACAACGCTTTGCGCCGCCCCGTTGTGGGGCGGCGCAACTTGTATTTTAGACTCCCCACCCATCGAGATGAAACCGGTCGATCCGTTGCTCTTCGAGTTGTGGCGGGAACTTGTTGGGTGAGTCCTGATGTCCGCCCCGAAAGCTGGGCCCTGCCGATTGCGGTTGCATTGTCTGCGACGATGCCGTAAACTAATAAATTGCACTATTGACTGAGAATCGCCCGTGCTTGACATGGGCGGTTCGTCATGCCCCCAGACCGGCCGACGGGTCGGTTGTAGGAGTTCTCGGAAGGACCGCACATTGGCCGCCACGCGTACTGCGTCGAAGAACACCAACGCCATTTCGCCCCAGTCGGGACGAATTTCATTTGCCAAGATTCACGAGCCGTTGGAAGTTCCCAACCTTCTCGACCTACAGGTTGAGTCGTTTAACTGGCTCGTTGGCAACGAGATATGGCAGTCCCATGTGGACGCCGCCCTTGCAGAGGGGCGTACCGACATCAACACTAAGTCCGGTCTTGAGGAGATTTTTGAGGAAATCTCCCCGATCGAGGACTATTCCCAGACGATGTCTCTGTCGTTCCGGGATCACCGCTTTGAAGATCCTAAGCATAGCGTCGACGAGTGTAAGGATCGCGACACCACATATGCGGCCCCACTGTTCGTGACCGCAGAGTTCATGAATAACGAGACCGAGGAGATCAAGTCCCAGACGGTCTTTATCGGTGACTTCCCGCTCATGACCTCGAAGGGCACCTTCATTATCAACGGCACTGAGCGTGTCGTCGTCTCCCAGCTGGTGCGTTCCCCTGGCGTTTATTTTGAGAAGACCGCCGATAAGACCTCCGACAAGGACATCTTCACCTGCAAGGTGATCCCGTCGCGTGGAGCTTGGCTCGAATTCGAGATCGACAAGCGCGACACCGTCGGTGTGCGCCTGGACCGTAAGCGCAAGCAAAACGTCACCGTCTTCTTGAAGGCTCTCGGGTGGACTGCCGATCGCATTCTCGAAGAGTTTGGTGATCACGAGTCGATTCGCCAGACTCTCGAAAAGGACCACGGCGTCGAGACTCAGGATCAGGCGCTGCTTGATATTTACAAGAAGCTGCGCCCCGGTGAGCCGCCGTCCCGCGACGCTGCACAGCAGCTGCTTGAGAACTACTACTTCAATCCGAAGCGCTACGACTTGGCTAAAGTCGGTCGGTACAAGATCAACAAGAAGCTTGGTCTGGACCTTCCCTTTGACCAACAGGTGCTGACGATTGATGACATCGTCGCCGCTATCCATTTCGTGTGCGCTCTGCATGAGGGAACCGAGGTTTTGCCGCGTGAAGGGCGCGACGACATCGTTGTTGAGCCAGACGACATTGACCACTTCGGTAACCGTCGTCTGCGCACCGTTGGCGAGCTGATTCAGAACCAGCTGCGTACCGGCCTGGGGCGTATGGAGCGTGTCGTGCGTGACCGCATGACCACCCAGGACATCGAGGCCATCACTCCGCAGACCTTGATCAATATCCGTCCAGTCACGGCGGCTATCAAGGAGTTCTTCGGTACCTCCCAGCTCTCACAGTTCATGGACCAGAACAACCCGTTGGCTGAGATGACCCACAAGCGCCGTCTGTCGGCGTTGGGGCCTGGCGGTCTGTCGCGTGATCGTGCTGGCATGGAGGTTCGTGACGTTCACCCGTCGCACTACGGCCGCATGTGCCCGATTGAGACCCCTGAGGGTCCGAACATCGGTTTGATTGGTTCGCTGGCCTCTTTTGCTCGCGTCAACGCTTTCGGATTCATCGAGACCCCCTACCGCAAGGTCATTGACGGACACGTCACGGATGAGGTCGTCTACCTGACTGCGGATGAAGAGGATCGTCACGTCATTGCTCAGGCCAACGCCAAGCTCGACGGCGAGGGCAATTTCGTCAACGACCGCGTCTTGGTCCGGCAACGTCACGGCGAGGCTGATGAGGTTCCGAACTCTGACGTTGATTACATGGACGTGTCGCCGCGCCAGATGGTGTCGGTGGCTTCCGCTCTCATCCCGTTCCTTGAGCATGATGATGCGTCTCGAGCCCTTATGGGTGCGAACATGCAGCGTCAGGCCGTGCCGCTCGTGCGAACTGAGGCTCCGTTCGTCGGAACTGGCATGGAATACCGTTGCGCGGTCGACGTCGGTGACGTCACCCTCGCTGAGAAGGCCGGTTCTGTCCTGTCGGTCAGTGCTGACCTCATCGACATCGCCTGTGATGATGGCACCTACCAGACGTACAAGCTAGAGAAGTTCCGTCGCTCGAATGCCGGTACCTGCATTAACCAGCGTCCGCTCGTTAAGGTGGGGCAGCGCGTCGAGGTTGGCACTCCACTGGCCGATGGTCCGTCGACAGACAAGGGCGAGCTGGCTCTGGGGCGTAACATGCTGGCCGCATTCATGCCATGGCAGGGCCTTAACTATGAGGACGCCATCATCTTGTCCCAGCGGATCGTCTCCGACGACGTCCTTACCTCGATCCACATCGAGGAACATGAGGTTGACGCCCGCGACACCAAGCTGGGTGCCGAGGAAATTACTCGGGATATTCCCAATGTTTCCGAGGACATGCTCGCCAACCTTGACGAGAACGGCATCGTGCGCATCGGTGCCGAGGTCGGTACCGGCGATATTTTGGTCGGTAAGGTCACCCCGAAGGGCGAGACGGAGCTGACTCCTGAGGAGCGCCTGCTGCGTGCGATCTTCGGTGAAAAGGCCCGTGAGGTTCGCGACACCTCCCTCAAGGTTCCTCACGGCGAGGAAGGCACTGTCATCGGTGTGCGCATCTTCGACGCCGAGAACGGCGACGAACTTGCCCCTGGCGTCAACCAGATGGTTCGCGTTTACGTCGCCCAGAAGCGCAAGATTTCCATTGGCGACAAACTGGCTGGACGCCACGGTAACAAGGGCGTCATTTCGAAGATCTTGCCTGTCGAGGACATGCCGTTCTTGCCAGACGGCACTCCCGTTGACATCATCCTCAACCCGTTGGGTGTGCCTTCTCGAATGAACGTCGGTCAGGTCCTTGAGATGCACCTGGGCTGGATAGCCCACTCGGGCTGGGATATCACCCAAGCCGAGGGAGATTGGGCCGAGCGACTGCGTGAAGTCGGCCTTGTCGACGTTCCTGAGGAATCCCGTTTGGCTACCCCGGTCTTCGACGGTGCCACCGAGGAAGAAATTACCGGTCTGCTGGAATACGGTCACCCCACCCGCGATGGTGAGAGGCTCGTTGACGCCGACGGTAAGGCAACTCTGTTCGATGGCCGTACTGGTGAGCCGTTCCCCTCGAAGGTGGGTGTCGGCTACATGTACATGCTGAAGTTGCACCACCTGGTCGATGACAAGATCCACGCCCGCTCGACCGGCCCGTACTCCATGATCACCCAGCAGCCGCTCGGCGGAAAGGCGCAGTTCGGTGGCCAGCGGTTCGGTGAGATGGAGGTGTGGGCCATGGAGGCCTACGGCGCTGCCTGGGCCCTCCAGGAGCTGCTGACCATCAAGTCCGATGACGTTCCGGGCCGAGTCAAGGTCTATGAGGCGATCGTCAAGGGCGAGAACATTCCTGAGCCGGGTATCCCTGAATCCTTTAAGGTGCTCGTCAAAGAGATGAAGTCGCTCTGTCTGAACGTGGAGGTGCTCAACTCGGAGGGCCAGGAGATCGACCTGCGAGGCTCTGAGGATGACACGCGGTCTGGTCTGGGTATCGACATTGGGCGTCGTCCCGGTGCCGACAACGCTATGGCCGACTGATCTGCCTGTACGTCGGGGGCGCTGACGGCGTCCCCGACCCCTGAACACAGTCCGTTTGACGGGGGTGGGGACGGGCCCGGACAACCCGACTCACACAAATACCCCGACTGGAACCCCTCCTGACGAGGAGGGGCCACCACCCACCCGAGTGGGGGAAAGAGAACAATCGTGCTGGACACCAATTACTACGATCGGTTGCAGATCGGCCTGGCCACAGCCGACCAGATCCGTGCCTGGAGCCACGGTGAGGTCAAGAAGCCCGAGACTATTAATTACCGCACCCTGAAGCCTGAGCGTGACGGCCTTTTCTGCGAAAAGATTTTCGGCCCGACTAGGGACTGGGAGTGCTACTGCGGCAAGTACAAGCGCGTCCGTTTTAAGGGCATCATCTGTGAGCGCTGCGGCGTCGAGGTGACCCGTTCCAACGTGCGTCGCGAGCGCATGGGACATATTGAGCTGGTCGCACCGGTCACGCATATCTGGTATTTCAAGGGAGTCCCGTCCCGGCTGGGCTACTTGCTGGATATTGCTCCGAAAGATCTTGAGAAGGTCATCTACTTCGCGGCGTACATGATTACAGCCGTCGACGATGAAGCCCGCCATCGTGACCTTCCGTCGCTGGAGGCCAAGGTACAAACTGAGCGATCGCGGCTGGAGCAGCGCCGTGACTCCGAGCTAGAGGCTCGTCGGGTCAAGCTTGAGGAGGACATGGCTCAGCTTGAGGCCGACGGTGCCAAGGCTGACGTTCGACGCAAGGTCAAGGACGGTGCTGAGAAGGAGCTCAAGCACATTGAGACTCGTGCTCAGCGCCAGATTGATCGACTGGACGCCGTGTGGGATCGCTTTAAGAACCTCAAGGTTCAAGATCTCGAGGGTGACGAGATTCTCTACCGTGAGATGAAGTCGCGTTTCGGTAAGTACTTTGAAGGCTCGATGGGTGCCGAGGCGATCAAGCGTCGTCTCCACGATTTTGACCTCAAGGGCGAGTCTGAGAAGTTGCGCGAGATCATCAAGACCGGTCGTGGCCAGAAGAAGACGCGCGCCCTTAAACGCCTCAAGGTTGTGCAGGCCTTCCTCGACTCCGGCAATTCCCCAGAGGGCATGGTGTTGGACTGCGTCCCGGTTATCCCACCGGACCTGCGCCCGATGGTGCAGCTTGACGGCGGTCGCTTCGCTACCTCCGATCTCAACGATCTTTACCGCCGCGTCATTAACCGCAACAACCGACTCAAGAGGTTGGTTGATCTTGGCGCACCTGAGATCATCGTCAACAATGAGAAGCGGATGCTTCAGGAGGCCGTCGACTCGCTGTTCGACAATGGTCGTCGTGGGCGTCCAGTGAGCGGTCCTGGTAACCGCCCGTTGAAGTCGTTGTCCGACATGCTTAAGGGCAAGCAGGGCCGTTTCCGTCAGAACTTGCTCGGTAAGCGCGTCGACTACTCTGGCCGCTCGGTCATCGTCGTCGGCCCGCAGCTCAAGATGCATCAGTGCGGTTTGCCGAAGACGATGGCCTTGGAGCTGTTCAAGCCCTTCGTCATGAAGCGTTTGGCTGACCTTGAGCACGCTCAAAATGTGAAGTCCGCAAAGCGGATGGTGGAGCGTCAGCGCCCAGTGGTGTGGGACGTCCTTGAAGAGGTTATTAAGGAGCACCCGGTTCTGCTGAACCGCGCACCGACGCTGCACCGCTTGGGTATCCAGGCCTTCGAGCCTCAGCTCATTGAGGGCAAGGCTATCCAGTTGCATCCGCTGGTGTGTTCGGCCTTTAACGCCGACTTCGATGGTGACCAGATGGCTGTGCATCTGCCGCTGAGCCCTGAAGCTCAGGCCGAGGCTCGCGTCCTCATGTTGTCGACAAACAACATCCTCAAGCCGGCTGACGGCCGCCCAGTCGCGCTGCCGTCCCACGAGATGATCATCGGCGCCTACTACCTGACCATGGCCCTTGACGGCCTCAAGGGCGAGGGGCGCGCGTTTGCGTCATTGGCTGAGGCGATCATGGCTCACGATCTTGGCGAACTCGAGATTGGTGCCAAGATCAAACTGCGCCTCAAGGGCGTTGTGCCGCCGCATGGGGAGACGGTTCGCGCTGACGGCTCGGTCATCCTCAATACCACCCTTGGACAGGCTTTGTTCAACGAGGTGCTTCCCGATGACTACCCCTATGTTGACTACTTGGTCGGCAAGAAACAGATCGGCAAGATCGTCAATGACCTCAGTGAGCGCATGACCCAGCTTGAGGTAGCCCACGTTCTCGATAACCTCAAAGACATTGGCTACAAGTGGGGCTCGTTGTCCGGTGTGACCGTCTCCATTGGTGACGTCCAGACTCCGCCATCCAAGCCAGAGATTTTGGCCGGGTATGAGGCGCGCGCTGCCAAGGTCGACCGTGAGTATGACCGTGGTGCGGTGACCGAGGAGGAGCGTCGCCAGGATCTGATCCAGATCTGGACGGAAGCGACTGCCGAGTTGACCGCCGCTATGGAGGCCAACTTCACCCAGACCAACCCGATTCACATGATGGTGGATTCGGGCGCTCGAGGCAGCATGACCCAGATGCGCCAGATTGCTGCTATGCGCGGTCTGGTGGCAGATCCGAAGGGCGACATCATTCCTCGCCCGATCAAGTCGAACTTCCGTGAAGGCTTGACGGTTCTGGAGTACTTCATCTCGACCCACGGTGGTCGTAAGGGGCAGGCTGATACCGCTCTGCGTACCGCTGACTCGGGTTACTTGACTCGTCGTCTGGTCGACGTTTCTCAGGACGTCATCGTCCGGGAGAAGGATTGCGGTACGACCCGCGGTATGCCTAAGACCATTGCTGTCGACGACGGCAACGGTAACCTGGTGCGTGCTGAGGGACTTGACACTGCAGTGTACGCCCGCTGCCTGGCCGCTGACGCGGTTGATGCCAACGGCAACGTTGTGGTGGAAGCCAATTCCGATCTCGGTGACGAAGAGATTTCCAAACTCATCGCTGCTGGCATTTCGCACATCAAGGTGCGCTCGGTGCTCACCTGTGCTGCTGCTCAGGGCTGCTGCGCTCGCTGCTACGGACGCTCACTATCGACCGGCCACCTGGTTGACGTTGGTGAAGCCGTTGGCATTATTGCTGCCCAGTCGATCGGTGAGCCTGGAACTCAGCTGACGATGCGTACCTTCCATACCGGCGGTGTGGCTGGTGATGACATCACTCAGGGTCTTCCCCGTGTCGTCGAGCTTTTCGAAGCTCGTAGCCCAAAGGGCAAGTCGCCACTGGCTGAAGCCGCCGGTGTTATTCGCATCGACGAGTCGGATAATCGTCGCAAGCTCGTGCTGGTGCGTGACGACGGCGAAGAGGATGTTGAGTATGTCATCCCGCGTCGTGCCCGTCTTGAGTTCGACCTCGACGGTACTCACCGCGTCATCCGTGACGGTGTGCGAGTTGCCGCCGGCGAGCAGCTCATGGGTGGTACCGCTGATCCACAGGACGTGCTGCGTATCTCCGGTGTTCGTCGGGTTCAGGAGTACCTCGTCAAAGAGGTGCAGAAGGTCTATAACACTCAGGGTGCCGGTATCCACGAGAAGCACATCGAGATTGTCATTCGTCAGATGCTGCGGCGCATTACCGTCATTGAGTCTGGTGACACTCAGATGATGCCGGGCGAGCTCGTCGACCGCAGTGCCTACGAAGCTGCCAACCGTAAGGCGGTTTCTGAAGGGGGTCGCCCGGCTGAGGGCCGACCGGTCCTGATGGGTATCACCAAGGCGTCGTTGGCCACCGAATCGTGGCTATCGGCCGCCTCCTTCCAGGAGACGACCAAGGTTCTCACCGACGCTGCGATTAACGGCAAGACTGACACCTTGGTTGGCCTCAAAGAGAACGTCATTCTCGGTAAGCTCATCCCGGCCGGTACTGGTCTGGAAGTGTACCGAAATATGCGTGTCGAGCCGACTGCGGAAGCCAAGGCTGCTGCGTTCACAATGAACTACGACCCGTTTGATTACGACTTCGGTTCGGGATCGGGTGCGGCTGTGCCGCTGGACGATCTCGACCTGGGTGATCTGGGCTGAGGCTAGAGCCTGCACTGCGGGCCCCTCCTTCCCGTTGTGGGGAGGAGGGGCCCGTTGTCTGTCGAGGGGTAGAGAAGCCACTGTGCAGCTCGCCGGGCGACCCGAAGGCATTAATGGGAATGACTCGCAATATCATGTAATATGGTGACGACTCCTAACCGGGAGTATGTGGCGGTGACCGCCCACCATGTGTCAGTCGGGCTGGAAAGAAGTGGTATGCAGGCTAAGAACAACGTACAAAGGCCGGTGGTGCTGGCCGTCCTCATGACCATCGTCATGTCGATGTTTGCGCCGGTAGCGTGGGCCGCAGACGCCAAGGTTGTCTTGAGTAAAGGCCACACGGACGCGTTCTATATCACCACTGACGGCGGCGTTCCTGTCGTGAAGGTCGACAATGGGCTCGGCTCGCGGATGTACGATCCGAACAATGTCGAATTCCAAATCCGGTCGAGTACGTACGGAAAGTACACGCTCACCGGAGTAAGTGAGTCGCCTCTTGAGGGCTATTACACCGGCAGCGAGGAGAGCGACGAATGGTTCGAGCCTGGCTGGAATGCCCCGGGATTCACAAAGAACGGATTTGACGCATTGCGCGTTGACTTCACGGCGATAACAGGTTCAGGCAAGATATACATCCTTGGCAATTCACCCGAGGAAGACGAGAACGGCAGGCTCGGTGCATTCCTTACTGGTGGCACATATCAGGTTGTCAAAGGGGCATCGCTACCGATCAAGGGTCATCAGCACGCCCACTGGCTCTTCACTCGAGCTGGTAAATACACCATGAGTGGGGTAGTCGTCGGCAAGAAAGCTGACGGTAGGGACGTCACGTCGCAACCATTTACTCTTTCGTGGGACGTCGTGAAATCTGACAACGACAACCGCAGGGACGATGTGGTTGGGCCGTCAGAAGGGGACGATCCCTCTGCTGAGCCATCCAGCGAGCCGGCAGCTGTGAAGATTGACGACACCAACATCGACATCTCCCAAGGTCATCTTGACGTATTCGCAGGTATCGCTCGCAATGAAAAGCTGTTGATGGCTATCAAGGACGATCGCAATGGCGTGGCTGTTTACCGAGCTCCTGAGGCTGTAACTCTGCGCGTTGGTGAGAACACCTACCGGAAACTACCTCAAAATATGCACGACCGCTTTGCACCGCAGGGATATGTTCTGGCCCAGAATGGAGAAAATCAGCAGGAGGCGTTGTTCCCTGGCTGGGATACCTACGGCGTCGCGCCCGATTTCCAGGCCGTTGACTTCGAGTTCGTCGATGTGAAGGGTCCGGGGAAGGTGTACATGTTCATGCAAGGGATCGGCAAGCTGCGTTCGGCGCTGACATCCGGCTCATGGGTGTTGGCCGCGGGGGAGTCCATCTCGCAGAAGAAACCTGGCCATGTCCACACCAACTGGTTATTTGAGAAGCCGGGTACATACACGATGAAGGTTCGTCTCAAGGGAGTCCCGGTCAAAGCGCCTCATGGCAAAGCTGTCGCCTCTGAGCCTGTGACGTACACGTGGGTTGTTGGTGACCGACGCGGTAGCTACCTGTCGGAGTCGGCAAAGTCCCCGAATGGGGCTGCGTCGTCCACGTCGAGCGTGGCTGAGAGCGCCGGTGGGCGTGCGCTACCGACTAGTGCGGCTACGACTCCGATGCCACCACAGACCGGCAATGGTCGCGCGCAGGGGATCGCGCGGCACCATGGGTTGCCGCGTACCGGCGTCTGAAAGGCGTATCCGTCACGTTGACGCTGTAGGCCTAGCGCCGTCCGACTGCCACGCTCGCGGCGGTCGGACGTGCGCACCGGCTGCTCCACGCAGATGTGGCGAGGTAGGGTCGAAGGCGTAAAGTACATCGCATCATTTGTCGAAGTGCTTGCTGTATTACGGGGGATAACGGGATGAAGCGAACAGTTCGTACTGGTGCAGCAGTGGCGTGCCTGGGAATGGTTGCCTTGGTAGCGACAGCTCCCAGTGCCAGAGCTGAGACTGCTCCGGCTCCGGTGCCGACGTCGCAGGCAAATGGGAAGTCCGTGCAGCTTGTTCGCCCGTCAGTGCATGTCAGTATTGGCATTACACGGTCTCCTCGGCATCACGTCGTTGTGCCGCCGGAGATTCACGGGGGCACCATATCGCTGCCCAATATCAGCGGCGGGCCGATCATCCTTCCGACCGTCAAAGGTGGGACGGTCACTCTCCCTAATGTCAAAGGTGGCACGGTCACCCTCCCTGACATCAGTGGGGGTCCCATTGTCCTTCCCAAGTTCCAGGGTGGGGTGGTGAGCATTCCGCCGATCGCGTTGCCGTCGCTGCGTGCTACGGGGGATATCAGAGCAAACGGTGCCCTCCGTGGCCAGATCGGTCGGGGGAACTTCCTTGCCGCTGGGGGCGTAGGTGTTCCCGAGGATCGTCCGGTGGCCCTTCCTAAGACCGGTGCCTGAATGTTCCTGCTCTGACGAAGTGCGCGAGGCGTCCGTATTGGTGTCACGATGCCGCCAAGTTTGACCCTCGCAATGTGGGGGGATACCCTGTTAAGGCATGTCCGGTTCGTCCGGACGCTTGTGCGTGCCCTGGCACGGCGATTTACGACCGCTTGAGTTGCTGCGAGAAGGTCTGCCCGTGCGGAGTTCGCACGGTACTCCCAATCTGCAGCGAGGGGCAGCGGTGATCCCGACGCAGCGATGGTGGAGTGCAAAGCCAGGGAATTCCGAACACACCAGACGGAAAGAGATACCAGCCGGTGCCTACAATCCAGCAGCTGGTCCGCAAGGGCCGCACTGACAAGATCAGCAAGAACAAGACGCCTGCCCTCAAAGGCTCGCCGCAGCGCCGTGGCGTGTGCACTCGTGTGTACACCACGACGCCGAAGAAGCCGAACTCGGCGCTGCGAAAGGTCGCCCGTGTGCGCCTGTCGTCGGGCATTGAGGTCACGGCCTATATCCCCGGTGTCGGACACAACCTCCAGGAGCACTCTATGGTGCTTGTGCGTGGCGGTCGTGTGAAGGACCTCCCGGGTGTGCGTTACAAGATTGTCCGCGGCTCCCTTGACACCCAGGGTGTTAAGGGTCGCAAGCAGGCCCGTAGCCGTTACGGTGCCAAGAAGGAGAAGTGATTCATGCCTCGTAAGGGACCCGCGCCGAAGCGCCCAGTGATGGTCGATCCCGTCTATGGATCTCCTCTCGTCTCCCAGCTCGTGAGCAAGATCCTTCTCGACGGCAAAAAGACTGTCGCCCAGAACATCGTCTATACCGCCCTCGAAGGCTGCCGCGCCAAGACCAACACTGACCCGGTTCAGACCCTCAAGCGCGCGCTTGACAACATCAAGCCGTCGTTGGAGGTCAAGTCCCGCCGTGTTGGTGGTGCCACCTATCAGGTGCCGGTTGAGGTTAAGCCTGCCCGTCAGACCACTCTGGCGATGCGTTGGCTGGTCGCTTTCTCTCGTGAGCGTCGTGAGAAGACCATGGCTGAGCGCCTCATGAATGAGATCCTCGACGCCTCCAATGGTCTCGGTGCTTCGGTGAAGCGCCGCGAGGATACTCACAAGATGGCCGAGGCCAACCGCGCATTCGCCCATTACCGCTGGTGATCGTGAGCCCCCTTCCCACTTCGGGGAGGGGGCACAGTCACGTCCAGCCCCCAATATCTGCGGTTCACCGCAGGTTCATCTGCGTCGAGCATCATACGAAGACCACTTACTCCAAGATTCGAGGTCAAGCACAGTGGCCAAAACTGACCTGAGCAAGGTTCGCAATATCGGCATCATGGCCCACATCGATGCCGGCAAGACGACGACGACCGAGCGCATCCTCTACTACACCGGTAAGTCGTACAAGATCGGTGAAGTCCACGACGGCGCCGCCACCATGGACTGGATGGAACAGGAGCAGGAGCGCGGCATCACCATCACGTCCGCCGCGACCACCACCTTCTGGCATGACACCCAGATCAACATCATCGACACACCCGGGCACGTGGACTTCACTGTTGAGGTGGAGCGCTCGTTGCGTGTTCTCGACGGTGCCGTCGCCGTGTTTGACGGCGTGGCCGGCGTCGAGCCACAGTCGATGACGGTTTGGCGTCAGGCTGCTAAGTACGGCGTGCCACGTATTTGTTACATCAACAAGTTGGACCGTACTGGCGCATCCTTTGACCATTGCGTCAATACCATCAAGGAGCGTCTGCACGCTATCCCGGTTCTGCTGCAGCTGCCGATCGGTGCCGAGGACCAGTTCGTGGGCATCGTCGACCTCGTTGCGATGAACGCGAAGACGTGGCGTGGCGAGACTGAACTCGGTGCTCACTACGAGACTGAGGACATCCCGGCCGACATGAAAGACGAGGCCGAGGCTGCTCGCGCAGAGATGCTCGAGACTGTCGCCGAAAACGACGAAGAGTTCATGGAGCTCTACCTCGAGGATCCCGATGCCGTGACTGTCGATCAGGTCAAGGCTGCTATCCGTCGCGGTGTGCTGGCTTCCGCTTTTACTGCCGTCACTTGTGGTACTTCCTTCAAGAACAAGGGCGTGCAGCCGCTCCTCGACGCTATCGTCGACTACCTGCCGTCGCCGATCGACGTCCCCGCCATCTCCGGTTTCAAGCCTGGTGACGAGTCCGTCGAGCTCGAGCGTCACCCCTCTGACGACGAGCCGCTGTCGATCTTGGCTTTCAAGATTGCCTCCGATCCTCACCTTGGCAAGCTGACCTTCGTGCGCATCTACTCCGGTGTGTTGCATGCTGGTGACCAGGTGCTCAACGCCACCAAGGGCAAGAAGGAGCGCATCGGAAAGATCTACCAGATGCACGCCAATAAGCGTGAGGAGATCGAAAGCATCGGGGCTGGCATGATCTGCGCGGTTATGGGTCTTAAGGACACCACGACTGGCGAGACTCTGTGTGACCCTGCCAACCCCATCATCCTTGAGTCGATGACCTTCCCCGCTCCCGTGATCGAGCAGGCCATCGAGCCAAAGTCGAAGGCCGATCAGGAGAAGCTCTCGAACGCCATTCAGCGTCTCGTCGAGGAGGATCCAACCTTCCGCGTTCATACCGACGAGGAGACTGGTCAGACGATCGTCGCCGGTATGGGTGAGCTCCATCTCGATGTCTTCATCGACCGCATGAAGCGCGAGTTCCACGTCGAGGCCAACATCGGTAAGCCGCAGGTCGCCTACCGTGAGACGCTGCGCAAACCGGTCGAGAAGTACGAGTACACGCACAAGAAGCAGACTGGTGGTTCTGGTCAGTTCGCTCGTGTCGTCATCGCGGTTGAGCCAAAGGAGCCCGGATTCGGCTACGAGTTCGCTAACGCCGTCACCGGTGGTCGCGTCCCCAAGGAATACATCCCGTCGGTTGACGCTGGCGTCCAGGAGTCCATGCAGTTTGGTGTTCTGGCCGGCTACCCGGTTGAGGACGTCAAGGTCACCCTGCTCGACGGTGCCTACCACGAGGTCGACTCCTCCGAGATGGCGTTTAAGATTGCGGGCTCGATGGCTTTCAAGGAGGCTGCTCGTAAGGCCAATCCGGGTCTGCTTGAGCCGCTCATGGCCGTCGAAGTAACGACCCCGGAGGATTACCTCGGTACCGTCATTGGCGACCTCAACTCTCGCCGTGGCCAGATTCAGGAAATGGTTGAGGAACACGGAAACAAGGTCGTGCGTGCGTTGGTTCCGCTGTCTGAGATGTTCGGATACGTCGGTGACCTGCGTTCCAAGACCTCCGGACAGGCTTCGTACTCTATGGAGTTCGATTCCTACGGGGAGTGTCCGTCCACCGTTGCTGAAGAAATCATCGCCAAGGCTAACGGAGGCAAGTGAGCCATCAGCTGTAGCTGATTGACCTTGTGGCCCAGTCTCACCGGGGTGAGGCTGGGCCAATTTTTTATATTGGACGTGGACATGTCGAAGCGTCGGTTACCTCGACCTGAACCGGGTTATTGCGATGCCGGCCGGGTTGTCAGCATAACGGCAATGGCAAGGTTGCCGACCGCGCAGTAATCTGTGCGCTGATGAGAAGATTTGCGTCCTGCATCCCGCTAGTTTGACTATCGCGGCCTGGTGCAGAACAATAAGAAAAGTTCCCTGACCTCTGGTCGGGGGCCCGTCCAGAAACGTTCCTGGGAACCTCCCAGGAATATCCACATGACGCGTCCCGTGCACAAGCGGGCGACATTCCAGAAGGAGCCCCAGTGGCAAAGGCCAAGTTCGAGCGGACCAAGCCGCACTGCAACATCGGCACCATCGGACACATCGACCACGGCAAGACGACCCTCACCGCGGCGATCTCCAAGGTGCTGCACGACAAGTACCCGGAGCTGAACGAGGAGTCGCCGTTCGACCAGATCGATAAGGCTCCTGAGGAGCGTCAGCGCGGCATTACCATCTCGATCGCCCACATCGAGTACCAGACTGAGAAGCGTCACTACGCTCACGTCGACTGCCCTGGGCACGCTGACTACGTCAAGAACATGATCACCGGTGCTGCCCAGATGGATGGTGCCATTCTCGTCGTTGCCGCTACCGACGGCCCAATGCCGCAGACTCGCGAGCACGTGCTGCTCGCCCGTCAGGTGGGTGTGCCGGCCATCGTCGTGGCCCTGAACAAGTGCGACATGGTTGACGATGAGGAGCTCATCGAGCTCGTCGAGATGGAGGTCCGCGAGCTGCTGACCTCGCAGGAGTTTGACGGCGATAACTGCCCTGTCGTCCGCATCTCCGCCTTCCAGGCCCTCCAGGGTGACGAGAAGTGGACTCAGTCGATCGTCGACCTCATGGATGCCGTGGACGAGTACATTCCTCAGCCTGAGCGCGATCTCGACAAGCCCTTCCTGATGCCGATTGAGGATGTCTTCACCATCACCGGTCGTGGCACCGTTGTCACCGGCCGTGTTGAGCGTGGCGTCGTCGCCACCGGTGAAGAGGTCGAGATTGTCGGTATCCACGACAAGATCCAGAAGACCACCGTTACCGGTGTCGAGATGTTCCGCAAGATCCTTGATGAGGGTCGTGCTGGTGAGAATGTCGGTGTTCTGCTCCGTGGCACCAAGAAGGAGGACGTCGTTCGCGGCATGGTCCTCTGCAAGCCCGGTTCCACCACCCCGCACACCGACTTCGAGGGCCAGGTCTACGTCCTTAAGAAGGATGAGGGCGGACGTCACAAGCCGTTCTTCTCCCACTACAGCCCACAGTTCTACTTCCGTACCACGGATGTGACTGGCACTGTGGAGCTCCCTGAGGGCACCGAGATGGTTATGCCGGGCGACAACACCGACATGACCGTGCACCTGATTCATCCGATCGCCATGGAGGAGCAGCTCAAGTTTGCTATCCGTGAGGGTGGCCGCACCGTTGGTGCTGGTCGAGTCACCAAGATCATCAAGTGATGTAATCTGAGCTCGTAAACGAGCCCGCCCCCATTGGGGGCGGGCTCGTTTACATATGGGATTAAGTGCGCCGTGGGGCCGCGCTGGCATTAAGGTGCGTGGGGACCGCGCTGGGATTAACGCGCCGGGGGAGGACGTTGCCACCAGTGGTAGGACGCGATAGTGCTGCTACCGAGGTGCGGATGTTTTGGGGATGGCGGTAGTGAGAGCGGCCACGGTGTTGTCGTCGCAGTGGATCCCTAATACGGCAGCCCAGATGGGGATGAGTTCACTATGGTAATTGTGTCCATGGCCACCTGGGGGAGTCGTCGACAAGGCCATATCGGCTGTCACTTGCCAAAAACTTGACCACGGAGTCCACTGGATGTGAGGATTGACGTCACTGCCCGCTCTTTCGCGCATCCAGTCCGGTTCAGCCCAAATCATCTCGGGAGACCACCATGTGACCGGGTCTGAAGGGTGCTGGACATAGGCAATGCGAGTGTGCGAGTTCCATGATGGATACGGGGCTCCCCAATGATCGTGGGTGATTTCGCTAGGATTTCCGATGAATCGCACAACTCGGCCATTATTAATGACCGGGACGATCTCGGGAGATCCGTCACGCCGATTCTTTTCGAGGTTTTTCCAAATCGGCGTGAAACCGGGAGTGCCGACCCATACCGCACCGTCGACCTTTGACACCATGTCGTCGATCGACGAAAAGGCAGCCTGTCCACCGAAGGATCCCAGGGATACGCCGCTGCTGTACAGCTTGGGGCGGGTATGGGGGTCCAGTGTGGTCCAGTAGTCGTAGATGACGGTGAAGAGTGCGCGGGCACCTTGCTTAGGCGATTCACGGTCGAGGAGGAAAGCCCCGACGCTACCTAGGTACGAATACTGCATGGTCGCCGTGGCGCAGTCGCCGAGTGTCAGGTACTCGACTGCGGACATGGACCACTCTTCGACCCATCCAGAACCTGTGCCGTTCTGGATGACGAGAACTTTGCGGTGAAACGCTCCGGTGCGAATGAGCTCAGCGAGCACACCGTTAGCCTCTGCGATGTAATCACGCTGAGCGTTTAGCCCGGCGTACACGCGTATTGGCTCTTTCGCCGGTTTTCCCATGACGTCGCTAATCATGGCGGCATGAGGGCCATCAGTGACGACGTCTTTTCCTTCCCTGCCCAGGCTGTCCCAGGTCTGAAGGGAGTCTGGTGAGCCTGACCTCAGCGAAGACGTCGGCGGGGTACGCCCGGCCGCTGTCTGGGCATTTGTGCGTGCCATAACGTGAGCGACACCATTGGCGGTGGTTCTCACGATGACGTTGTTGGTCGCCCACAGAAGCAGGGCGATGCTTATGGTGACGACGACGACTGCGAGAACCGGTTGGGCAATGAGACGGTGCACACCGGTGTAGAGAGTTCGGATGCCGTGGGCGATAAGACGCACTAATAGCACGGTTGTGATGAAGAGAAGCAGGCCGGTCAGCATCCCGACTGTCTGCGCAAGCCACACCTTACGCGGCAGCCCAACAGCCTCGGATACCGCGCGTTGCTGCCGGGTGCACCATATGAACATCCCGAGTGATATGAGGGTGAGGAGGGCGTACCAGCTACGTCGTATCCCCCGCACAGCGTTCGTCGACACCGTCACCTGTAATCGGCTGATCTCTGCCAACCACCGGGAAATACGGCCGATGAACCCGCCGATCCCATATGCGACGAGAGTTGATAACCACACGTTGATAGCAACCATCCACCACGTTCGGGGAACGAGCGACGGGGTCAAAGCAGTCCACAGGCCAAAGAGGGCGAAAATGAGGCCCGCGATACTGGCACGGCGCAGCACTTTTGCTGGCCAACGCCTCGTGGCCAGCCGCGCCGGGAGTTCATGCTTTGGATCCCGTGGAACGATTTGAGTTGTCAGCGCAGCATCCTTCCAACATCGAGGGCACAACCGTCACCTATCATGATCACACGTTTCACGGTGCCCTGACTAAATGAGCCTCGGCTCACCACACGTCGTGGGCCGAGGCTCACACAATCGTTCCTGTCAGAGGCCGGTGCGCGGCAGGCGCACCGGATGGCTGTCAGAGCTAGCTTCCGGTGGAGTGCTACGGTCACCGGACCGAGGTCCGGGCCTGAGCTTACCTGTGGTGGTGCGATGCCTATCGTTACCGGATTTACCATCGGCTGGCCACGTCTGGCCAGTCGTGGTGAGGAACCAGTTGCGATCGAAGAAACTCTTCGGATCAATTGTTTTCATTGCGGTGGCAGTGTCGATGAGCAGTTGACGAATTTCGAGAATTTCGTTCCACACGACCGGGGCTTCGGTGACGTGTGGGTAGTTACCGCCACCACTCATGCGGTAATTATTGATGGCCAGTACGAACTTCTGGTCATCTGTAACCGGCTTACCGTGCCACGACAAACCTAAGATGCGGTTGCCGACCGGTCGAGAAATGTCGATGGAGTACTTGACTTCAGTAACGACGTCGTAGTTGTAATCCCACACCGGTTTGCCTTGGTAATCGGCCTGCGTGTCGCCGCCTTCGCTGGCCGGAGCAGGATTGATGGTGGCGCCCTTCGTGACGCGCTTAAAGTACTTCGCCGAGTATTCCAAGTAGTCCTTGAGTTGTTTTCCCGTGAGCAGGACGCCGGCCAGGGTGTTATCGAATAGATACAACCCGGCAATATCCTTAATCTTGACGTCGCCCTTCGGGAAGGCGGCGGTGCGGGAAAATGGTGATACTTGGGCGATGACAGGGATACCGTCATACCTGCCACCCGCGATTGCCTTGGCGACGGTGTCGGCTTCGATCGCACCGATGAAGTCGAGTATCGGGGTGTCTTCGACCATCGAACGCTCGGTCGTCAGCCTCATCGCTGAGGTAGCGACGACCGAATTAACATACGAGATGGTCGCCTTGTGGTCGGCCTGAAGCTGGGAGTCAGAAGCGAACTCGCCGTCTTCCTCAACGTCGCGAGTGTAACGCGGTGTGACGGTGATGTCGTCGTGCTTGATCGTAACTTTATTGTGAGAGAAATCCAGCGGAATTGTCACCTGGGATACCGAACGGGCCCAGTAATCGGGCTGGGTGAGAACAACCTTATGTCCCGAGGCGCCGTCAACGATCTTGAATGGGTCATCCTGATGGGTATGGCCAATGACAACTAAGTCGACGTCGGGAACAGATTGTGCCAAAGTGGTGGCATCATTCTCTGGCAGGCCGTTGTACACCGGCGTAGCCTGATTTTCGGATAGCCCGGCATGGACGAGCACGATAACGACGTCAGCACCATTCTTTCGTAGGTGTACCGAGTGTTTTGCGGCGGCCTTGACGGGGTCAATTATGTCGATTTTGCCAGCCAGATTGGCCTTGTCCCACACCATTGATCCAGGAGTAGTTACTGCAACCACACCGACCTTGACGCTGTGACCGGCAACGGTCTTACTGAGCATGATGCTGCCCTGCGTGAGCGGTTTGCCACTGTCCATAACATTCGCGCACAGCAACGGCGCATTGAGATCCCTGCGATAGCGGAGGAGCTCGTCGATTCCGTAATTGAATTCGTGATTGCCGATATTGACAGCGTCATAACCGACCACATTGAAGGCGCGGGCCATAACTTCATCGCCACCGAGTTTTTCGGGTTGTTTCGCTGAAAGGTAGGTCAGCGGGGTGCCCTGGATAGTGTCCCCATTGTCGAGGACGACGACGGACTCAGAACCCACGTCGGCGCGCACCTGTTTCGCAATCGTGGCTACGCGGCTGACACCCAGGGGTGCCGAGGAGAAGCTCTTGCTCGAGGGCGTAAATGGGGCGTCGGCGAAGTAATCCCAGTCAAAAATGTGGCCGTGGATATCTGTGGTCGCCAACACGGTCAGCGCAGTGGGGCCGGCTGCAGCCGGGGAAGCCGCAGCGACCGTCGACGCCGATGCGAAGGAGGCTGCCGCAGCGGCCCCTAGTGAGCTGACCAACATGGCACGACGAGACATGTCTGTAGCGAGGAGGTTGTCATACATGGATAGTGTCCTTCCAGCCGACGGGGAGCGACACCATCGTTGCCTACAGAGGTGACGCATCGGTGGATTGCTCGCCATGCTTGAGTCAGGCCTTGCGCTTCTGTAGTTGGGTCCATTCGTCGCGCAGACCGACAGTGCGATGGAACACCGAGGTGTCACAATCGGCGGCGAAGTATCCCAGCCTCTCGAACTGCACGACCTCGCCCGGTGCCACGCCGGCTAAGGCTGGCTCGGCCATAACCCCGGTGAGAGTCTCGCGCGACTGTGGGTTGAGATCATCCAGGGCTTCCCCAGTCTGAGACCCGGGAATTTCGGCGCTAAAGAGCCGGTCGTACAGGTTGGCCGTGACGTCAATGGCATGGGCGGCTGAAACCCAGTGCATCGTCGATTTCACCTTGCGACCGTCAGGGGCTGTCCCGCCTCGCGATTGCGGGTCGTAGCTAGCGTGGACCTCAGCGATGGTGCCGTCGGGATTCTTGACGACGTCAGTAGCCGTCACCAGGTAGGCACCCCGCAAGCGTACTTCGTGGCCGGGGGAGAGGCGGAAGAACTTGCGGGGAGGATCCTCGCGAAAATCGTCGGATTCAATCCAGAGTTCACCAGTGAAGGGAACGCGACGGGTGCCGTCGTCAGGATTCTCCGGATTGTTGACGAGTTCAAACCACTCCACTACCGGGTTGCCGTCGTCGTCAGTTGGCCAACCATCAAGGATGAGCTTGAGGGGGTGCAACACTGCCATGCGTCGCTGGGCGGTGGCGTTGAGCTCGCGGCGCACAAATGACTCGAACTCCTCGATGGCCTTCACCGAGTTGTTCTTGGTGGTGCCGACGGCCTGGCAGAAGGCCCGGATCGCGGCAGCCGGGTATCCACGGCGACGCATACCGCGCAGGGTGGGCATGCGCGGGTCGTCCCACCCGTCGACGACACCGTCGGTTACAAGGGACTTGAGTCTGCGCTTAGAGGTGATGGTGTGCGTTAATTCGAGACGGGCGAATTCGCGCTGCTTAGGGGCGGGACCATCGAGCGGCAGATGGGCGAGGAACCAGTCATAGAGCGGACGGTGGCTGTTGAATTCCAGAGAACACAGCGAGTGGGTCACTCCCTCAATGGCATCAGACTGCCCATGCGCCCAGTCGTAGGTGGGATAGATGCACCACGTGGTGCCGGTGGAATGGTGGGCTTGGTGGCGGATGCGGTACATGACGGGGTCGCGCAGCCACATATTTTCGGCTTGCATGTCGATGCGAGCGCGTAGACAGCGGGAACCGTCGGGGAACTCCCCGATGCGCATCCGCTCCAGCAGGTCGAGGGACTCGGCGGCAGGACGATTGCGATAGGGGCTCTCAATGCCCGGCTTGCCGTAGCCGCCTCGTTGCTCGCGAATAGTTTCGGGAGACTGATCGTCAACGTAGGCTAACCCTTCACGCACCAGGTATTTCGCCCACTCGTAGAGCTGTCCAAAATAATCGGAGGCATGGACGACGTGGGCAGGGGAGTAGCCCAGCCACTCAATGTCGGCAATGATCGACTCGACATATTCGGTTTCCTCAGTGCCGGGGTTGGTGTCGTCGAGCCTCAAGTTGCAGATGCCGCCATAGTCCTCGGCAATGCCGAAATCGGTGACAATGGCCTTGGCGTGGCCGATGTGGAGATAGCCGTTGGGCTCGGGTGGGAACCGGGTCTGGACTCGACCGCCGTACGTATCCTGGTGGATGTCCGCACGAACAACTTGATGAATGAAGTCCGACGCGGCTGGGGTTCCAGTAGGTTCTGCCATGGCGGGAACCTTACCGGAGTCTGTCAGTGGATCTCGATAGACTTCGTGCCATCATGACTGAATTGCATCCCGCGCGCACGCGCGTTGCCCCCTCGCCCACCGGTGATCCTCACGTCGGCACGGCTTACATGGCCTTGTTTGATAAGGCGTGGGCACGGCGTACTGGCGGTCAGTTTGTGCTGCGCATCGAGGATACCGATCGCCATCGGTTAGTTGCAGGCTCGGAGGATCAGATTTACCAGACGCTTGAGTGGCTGGGGTTGTCGCCTGACGAGTCGCCGGTCGTCGGTGGCCCCTATGAGCCGTATAAGCAATCCGAGCGTTTGGACACATATAAGCCGCTCGTTGACAAGCTCATCGAGTCCGGACATGCCTACCGTTGCTGGTGCTCCCAGGAGAGGCTCAAGCAGCTGCGTGACGAGCGTGCTGCAGCCAAGTCGTCTGAGACCGGCTACGACCGCATGTGTCTGGGGATGTCTAAGGAAGAGAGGGCCAAGCTGCCGGGCTTTACCGAAACCCCGGTGGTTCGGATGCTCATCCCTGAGGACGTCGATCTGGAATTTGACGACCTTATCCGGGGCAAGGTCCACGCCCCTCGCCCTGACGATCAGGTGATTCTCAAAGCCGACGGCTTCCCGACCTATCACCTGGCCGTCGTTGTTGACGATCATCTCATGGGGATAGATACCGTTGTGCGCGGTGAGGAATGGATTTCGTCAACCCCCAAGCATCTGCTGCTTTACAAGTGGCTGGGATGGGACGTTCCGAATTTCGCTCATATGCCACTTCTGCGCAACACCGACAAGTCGAAGATCTCTAAGCGCAAAAACCCGGCAGCCCGATTGATGTGGTTTCGGGAGCAGGGGTATCTGCCTGAGGCCTTGCGGAATTTCCTTCAGTTGCTGGCCTACCCGACGATTGCCGAGGGTCAAGAGATGGAGGATTTTGACTCCTTTGTGTCCCGGTTTGAGTGGCGCAATATCTCCACTGGCGGTCCTGTTTTCGATGTCACTAAGCTGGATTGGCTTAATGGCCAGTACATTCGCAGTCTTGAGGTAGAGGACCTCACTCGTCGCGTGCTCGAGTATGCCGACCGAAGGGGCCAAGCACAAGACGTGCTCGCTCGCGACCTCACTGACGAGGATCGTGTGGTTCTTCGCACCGCGATGCCGCTGGTTCGCGAGCGGTTGACGTTGTTGTCTGAGGCGTTACCCAAGCTGGCTTTCCTCCTTATCGACGATGAAGCCCTGGTATTTGATGAGGACTCTGTGGCCAAGCTCAAGGCAGGAGCTGACGAGGTCCAACATGCCGCTGTTGAGGTGCTCGAGGGGCTCGACGACTTCTCCGCTGACGCCATCCAAGCCGCTCTACGAGCCAAACTGTGTGACGACATGGGTGTTAAGCCGCGTCTAGCCTTTGCTCCGGTGCGGGTGGCTGTCACCGGTTCTCGGGTGTCTCCGCCGCTGTTTGAAGCGATGGAGATTCTGGGTAAAGAGTCGACGCTACGCCGTATGCGCAGGTTTGAGGCCGAGATAGGACGACAAGGGTGATCGAACGACACACAGGGATGCTGAAACGCCCCGTCGTGTGGTTTTAGGTTCTCGTCACATGTTATTGGGCGTTGGTGTGGTGAACACCCATTTGGGATATCGACGATTTGTATTTTGCCACTCGCTCTGGCGCTGTCGGCGGTCGTATCGGCTGGGCGGATTTTGCGCGGCTAACCAGATATGACCTGGTGGAACGCAATGGCCGTTTCTCGGACATGATGGTGCGGGCTTGTCATGGCTATGGGCGGCAGTCGTACTGTAGCGAGTATTCATCACGAATTGAATGCTCCAGGGATTATCGGTGCAATTGTTGCTATGGCCCTCATCACACCTGCCGACTATACGGTGAGCAGTGGCCTTGACGTGACGGTGGTTGGCGACGCCGCGAGAATGGGAATGCCGGGTTTCGTGGTCGTGATGGTGGTCCTCACTGTGATCGCTGCTCGGATGTCTGGATGCGGCATGGTAGGGGTCTCGACCGGCGCGGCGTGCGGTTACTACGCACTGCCGATGATTCAGGGCTCCCCAGGGGGACATACCTCTTTCCTTGGCCTGGTGGTTTTCACTGCGAGCGCGCTGGCGTGGGCTGCCGTCGGGTTGGTAGCCAACAATGTGACGCAGGACGGTGGTGTTCCAGATTCGGAACCTGTGACCCTGTGGTCGCAGGTTCGCGTGGGCGGGCGTCGACGTAGCGGCGGTTGCCTATGGTTCTGGCGATCGTCGCTACGGCATCGTGCTATCGGGCGGCAAGGAGCGTGGTGCATGCTCCAGGCAGCAACGGCAGTGTGTGGCGCACAGTCGATGCCCAAGCAGACGCGGCACGTTGTAGGGAGCGTAATGCGGTCGGTCTGAAGGCGCTGCCGTACCCGGAGCCCGACTATGCGGGTCCCCGTCGATCCACCGAGTACCGGCTCCATCAGTACTACGACCTGCCGGGCAACGTCATGCGTTGGTGACAGTCCCGTCGAGGACATCGCGGATCGCCGAGACGAGAACCCGAATGTGTTCTTCGGTGTGACGTGCTGTCAGGCAAATACGCAGAATTGCCCGGCCCCTCGCGACGGCTGGGTAGCGGATCGCACCGACTATGAGGCCCCGGCGAGCTAATTCGTCCTGGGCGGCGACGGCACGCGACTCCGATCCGACCGGCACTCGGATGATCGGGCCGAGGTCGTTGGCTGCTGGGCTTGCAATGAGACCTGCCTCGGCGAGAAGACAGCGTGCCTGGGCGACGGTGGTCTGAAGTCGTTGGACCTTACTGGTGTCAGCTCGAAGGTAACGCACAGACGCAGCTATCGCAGCCGCGACGGCGGGGGAGGAAGCACTGGAAAACGCATATCCCCGTGCGCAATTGCGTATCAGAGCCGCCACGGTCTCGTCGACGCAGACGAAACCGCCCTCGACTCCGAGCGCCTTGCTGGCCGTTCCCAGCACGATGTCGGGCCGTTGCGATGGCGGCAGCCCTTCAGTTACGCCGCGGCCAGTAGGCCCAACCGTGCCGATCCCATGAGCGTCATCAATGACAGCGAGAGCACCGTGGCGGTGGGCTATCTTTACGACCTCGGCGACGTCGGTGGCGTCGCCGCCCATGGAATAGACGCCTTCGACGAGGACGAGCGCCCTGTCAGTCGTGACGCGGTTGAGACAGGCTTCGATAGCGTCGAGGTCTGCATGTGGGACGACGACGGTGCGTGCTCGCGCCAAGCGACACCCGTCGATCAAACTGGCGTGGTTGTCGGCGTCGGAAATAACGGTGACGTCAGGGCTAGCGAGTAGCTGGAGGGTCGCAAGGTTGGCCTGGTATCCACTGGCCATCAATACGGCTTGCGGGTATCCCAACCACGAGGCAATCTCGTGTTCAGCTTGCTGGTGAGCGACAGAAGTCCCGGTCGTGAGGCGAGATCCGCCCGAGCTGCACCCGAGTTTTTCGGCAGCGGTAATCATGGCTTGCTGAATGCGAGGCTCGGTTGACAAGCCGAGATAGTCCGATGACGAGAACAGCAGGGCGGGACCTTCGGTTGTGACGGCATCAGCGCTTTGGGGAGAACAAAAGATGCGGGGGTTGCGGTCCAGACCGGCGTCGCGCCAGGCATTGAGGCGTTGGCAGATGTGATCGCGCCACGAGGTCGTCTCATGAGAATCGGCGGTAGGGCCGATAAGTACAGGCTGACGTTCAAGCCATTCGGTGGTGATCGTTGGGTCGGCGGATGCGGTGTCAATAAGGATGACGCGTCCGCCATTGCGGTCACCATCGGCTTTGACGTTAGTGACCGTCGTATAGATGCCGTCAACACACATGTAACCCCGGGTGTAATCGGGATCATCGGACATACAGAACTCGGCGAGCACTCCCGGTGCTGCTGCGACCTTGCTCGCTAACAAAACGGCTTCGTAATGATGCTTCTTGTGCGCCAACGACCCGGGGGTTGGCTCTGCCAGGTCACCGAACCTGGTGACCCGCACCCCACGAAGAGGGTCGGCCTCCAATCGTCGGCCAGTTCCGACCTCAACGAGAGCCGCGCCTCGCATGGTCGGTGCGTCGGTGAGGATGCGTAGCACGTCACCCGGATTGGGAATGAAGCGCGACAAGACGTCGAGGAAGTGCTGGCGAGCCGTCGCCGGATCAGGGCATTCCTTCAGGTGAGTAGGTAGAGCGGGAATGACGGCGGGCTCGGCGTCAATCTGATCCAGGCTGAGTCGCACGTGTCGGGGCTCGACGCTGTGTCCCGGTGCAAAGGCGCGTCGCGTCAGGCCTGCTATGGCCTGCTCGACCATGGCTGAGGCGACGAGGGATTCGGCTCCGCTGACGTGATAGGGCTCGCCGCCGAGGGTTCCGCTGGCCCTCATCCGAACGCTCCACCACGCCTTAGGTGCGGGATCTGACGGTGGCATCGGCGACTCCTGACTGGATGGGATACTTGACAGTGGTGGCAGCCGCAGTATGACGGCCACCGGACCTTAATTGAACACCATTCAATTCGCGAGCCGCGTTGGGGCCCGTGGACCCGATTTGCCTTGCCGGCATGTCGGTGAGAGACTGTACAAGTTGCTCCGAACGGGGCTGCGGTGCGTCACGCCCGGATCCACAGGGGTCGGGTGGGGCTACTGGAGTCCATCGGTAGTGGTGTCACCACCAAGGTGAGTCCACTACCTAGCCCACGGAAGCGGGTTTGTATCGGGCTGATCGCAGACAATTCCACAGTGTTCACGGGGTCCTCAACGGCTGGTGAGCGGTGGTGTGCTGCGGTTTCCGATGCGCGACACGCCCGAGCGCGTGGGTCGGGGAGGGGTGATGTGACCTTGCGGTTTGCGTGTTATTGACATGCGTAGAAATCGCGAGGTTGGGACCAATGAGGAGTTCGCTCCTCACGCCGGAACCCTCTGGGCGTACCGGACTCCCACGTCAGGGAATCTTGGACGCGGCAGAGACGAGTAGAAGGAACAACTGTGGCGGGACAAAAGATCCGCATCAGGCTGCGGGCCTACGACCACGAGGTCATCGACTCGTCGGCGCGCAAGATCGTCGACACGGTGACCCGCACGGGTGCCAAGGTCGCCGGCCCGGTGCCGCTGCCGACCGAGAAGAACGTGTTCTGTGTGATCCGTTCGCCCCACAAGTACAAGGACAGCCGCGAGCACTTTGAGATGCGCACCCACAAGCGGCTCATCGACATTCTCGAGCCGACCCCTAAGACGGTCGATTCGCTCATGCGTCTCGACCTGCCTGCTGGTGTCGACATCGAGATCAAGCTTCCGTGAGGTTGAGCACCATGACCAATGAACGCACTGTCAAGGGCGTGCTGGGCACCAAGCTCGGCATGACCCAGCTGTGGGACGAGCACAACAGGCTCGTTCCTGTGACCGTCATCCAGGCTGGCCCGTGTGTCGTCACTCAGGTGCGCACCCCCGAGACTGATGGCTACTCCGCTGTCCAGCTAGGCTTCGGGGCTGTTAAGGCTAAGAACGTCACCAAGCCTCAGGCTGGCCATTTTGAGAAGGCCGGTGTGACCCCTCGACGTCACCTTGTTGAGCTGCGCACCGCTGATGCCTCTGAGTACACCTTGGGCCAGGAGATCACCGCTAGCGTGTTTTCCGAGTCCGATTTCGTTGACGTGACCGGCACTAGCAAGGGCAAGGGCACTGCTGGTGTTATGAAGCGTCACGGCTTCGGTGGCCTGCGTGCCACGCACGGTGTGCACCGCAAGCACCGCTCGCCGGGCTCCATCGGCGGCTGCTCGACGCCAGGCAAGGTCATTAAGGGCCTCCGCATGGCTGGCCGCATGGGCTCTGAGCGAGTGACTGTCCAGAACCTGCAGGTTCACTCCGTCGACGCCGAGCGCGGGATCATGCTGGTCCGCGGCGCAGTTCCCGGCCCGAAGGGTTCCCTGCTCGTCGTCCGCAGCGCCGCCAAGAAGGCCGCCAAGAATGGGGATGCCGCATGAACGAGACCAAGACCATCGACGTCCTCGACGTCAAGGGTAAGAAGGCCGGATCGGCTGAGCTGCCTGGTGACGTCTTCGACGTGAATACCAACATTCCGCTGATCCATCAGGTCGTCGTCGCCCAACTCGCGGCTGCCCGCCAGGGTACCCACGCCACGAAGACTCGGGGCGAGGTTTCCGGTGGAGGCAAGAAGCCGTGGCGTCAGAAGGGCACCGGTCGTGCCCGTCAGGGTTCGACTCGTGCACCGCAGTGGGTCGGTGGCGGCACCGTCCACGGTCCGCAGCCGCGCTCCTACGCTCAGCGCACCCCCAAAAAGATGGTGGCTGCCGCACTGCGTGGCGCCCTGTCCGATATGGCTCGCGACAATCGCATTGTCGTCGTGACGTCACTGGTTGAGGGTGGCAAACCCTCGACGAAGCAGGCCAAGGCTGCGCTGTCCGGTCTCGCTGAGCTCAGCAAGGTGCTCGTCGTCCTGGCTCGCACCGATGAGGTTGACTGGCTGTCGGTGCGTAACCTCTCCGAGGTTCACGTCGTGGCCGCTGATCAGCTCAACACCTACGACGTCGTTAATGCCCGGACCATCGTGTTCAGCCAGGCTGGTCTCGACGCCTTCGTCGGAGCCCGCAGCGCTAGCGCTCAGGCCCTGACCGCTGAGCCCGAGGTTCCTGAGACGAATGTCGCCGACCAGCACCCCTACGGGGAAGATTCTTTCCGTGGCGACAACCCACCGGCTGGTTTCGACATCAAGGGCAACGAGGACTCCATGAAGTTCCACGAGCCGTCGTCGCCGTGGTACGGACGCACTATCGCTGAGGTGTGGTTCCGTTCCGCTGCAGCCGCTGAGGCCGCTGGCTTTGTCAACGCCGTTAAGTCCGACTCCACGAAGGAGGACGCCAAGTGAGCGAGCTGAAGATCCGAGATCCCCGGGACATCATTCTCGCCCCGGTCGTCTCCGAGAAGAGCTACAGCCTGCTCGACCAGAACACGTACACGTTCTTGGTCAAGCCGACTGCCAACAAGACCGAGATCAAAATTGCGATCGAGCAGATCTTCGGTGTGAAGGTCACCTCGGTGAACACGATGAACCGCAAGGGGAAGACGCGCCGTACCCGCACGGGCATCGGCAAGCGTCCCGACACCAAGCGCGCCATTGTGACTGTTGCCGAGGGTGATCGCATCGACATCTTCACCGGCCCGGTCGCCTGAGCCGCGAGAGAAGGAACGAAGTACCAATGGGTATCCGCAAGCACAAGCCCACCACTCCGGGCCGCCGCGGCTCGAGCGTGTCGGACTTCGTCGAGCTCACCCGCTCGACCCCTGAGAAGTCCCTGCTCGTTGCCAAGCCGAAGACCGGTGGACGCAACAACACAGGCCGTATCACTACCCGCCATATTGGTGGCGGGCACAAGCAGGCCTATCGCATCATTGATTTCAAGCGCTACGACAAGGACGGCGTGCCGGCTAAGGTCGCTCACATCGAGTACGACCCGAACCGCACCGCACGCATTGCTCTGCTCCACTACGCCGACGGTGAGAAGCGTTACATCATCGCTCCCGATGGTGTCGGCCAAGGTACCGTCGTGGTGTCTGGCCCAGAGGCTGACATCAAGCCAGGTAATAATCTGCCGCTGCGTAACATTCCGGTCGGTACCACGGTTCACGCTGTGGAACTGCGCCCAGGAGGCGGTGCCAAGATGGGTCGCTCTGCCGGTGCGTCGGTGCAGCTGGTCGCCCGCGAGGGCAAATACGCCACCCTGCGCCTCCCCTCCGGCGAGATGCGCATGGTCGACATTCGCTGCCGCGCCACCATTGGCGAGGTCGGTAACGCCGAGCAAATCAATATCAACTGGGGTAAGGCTGGCCGTAACCGCTGGAAGGGCATCCGCCCGACCGTTCGTGGTGTGGTCATGAACCCGATCGACCACCCGCACGGTGGTGGCGAGGGTCGTACCTCTGGTGGTCGTCACCCGGTGAGCCCATGGGGCAAGCCTGAGGGCCGCACCCGTAACAAGAAAAAGGCGAGCAGCCGTCTCATCGTGCGTCGCCGCAAGTCCGGCAAGAAGCGCTGATTGGGAGTCTGAGACATGCCACGCAGTCTGAAAAAGGGCCCCTTCGTCGACGAGCATCTGGCCAAGAAGGTCACTGCCCAGAACGAGGCGGGCACACACAACGTCATCAAGACCTGGTCGCGTCGCTCCATGGTCACCCCCGACATGATCGGGCACACCATCGGCGTGCATGACGGTCGCAAGCACGTCCCGGTTTTCGTGACCGAGTCGATGGTTGGGCACAAGCTCGGAGAGTTCGCCCCGACCAGGACCTTCAAAGGTCACGTGAAGGACGACAAGAAGGCGCGCAGGCGCTGACGAGAGGGATCTGATTCATGAGCAACACTGAGAGGCCCAGCCGTCGCGCCGCCCTGCTCGGCGATCGACCCGGCTCGTACGCCATCGCGCGTCACGTCCGGATGAGCGCCAGCAAGTGCCGTCGCGTTATCGACTTGGTTCGCGGCATGGACGCCGTCGAGGCGGTGACCATGCTGAAGTTCCAGCCGCAGGCCGCAGCTGAGCCAATCCGCAAAGTTATCGCCTCAGCTATGGCCAACGCCGAGCAGACCGAGGGCCTGCGCGCCGACGACCTGTACATTTCGCAGGCCTTCGTCGACGAGGGCGTCACCATGCGCCGCATCCGTCCCCGCGCTAAGGGATCCGCTAGCCGGATTCTGAAGCGCTCCGCCCACATCACCGTGGTTGTCGAGCCCAAGGAAGCCCGTCGGGCCGCTAAGAAGGCCAAGTCGGGTCGTTCGGCAGCTGCAGCCAAGTCCGAGACCGAGAAGGGAGCCTGACATGGGCCAGAAAATCAACCCCCATGGTTTCCGTCTTGGTGTGACGACCGATCACAAGACCCGCTGGTACGCCGAGAAGCAGTACGCCGAGCTCGTGGGTGAGGACGTCAAGATCCGTGAGTGGCTCCACAAGAACCTGGAGCGCGCCGGCCTGTCGTCCATCGAGATCGAGCGTCGCTCCGAGCGCGTAACCATCTTCCTTTACGCCGCACGCCCAGGCATTGTCATCGGGCGCAATGGCGCAGAGGCTGAGCGCGTGCGAGGTGAGCTGGAGAAGCTCACCGGCAAGCAGATTCAGTTGAATATCCTCGAGGTCAAGAACCCCGAGACCGATGCCCAGCTGGTTGCCCAAGGAATTGCCGAGCAGCTTGCTGCCCGTGTGGCTTTCCGTCGCGCTATGCGCAAGGCCCAGCAGTCCGCCATGAACGCCGGCGCGCTTGGTATCCGTATCAAGTGCTCTGGTCGTCTGGGTGGCGCCGAAATGAGCCGTTCTGAGGGTTACCGCGAAGGCCGTGTGCCGCTGCACACTCTGCGCGCTGACATTGACTACGGCTTCTTTGAGGCCCGCACCACCTTCGGCCGTATTGGCGTCAAGGTGTGGATTTATAAGGGTGACGTCACCGGCACTCGTGCCGAGCGTGCTGCCCAGAAGGCTGCTCGCCAGGCTGCCCAGGGCGGCCGTGGTGGACGCGGTGGTAATCGTCGTGGCCGGGGCGACCGTCCCGATCGTCGCGGTGGACGCCGTCGCGCTGAGGCCGCCAAGCAGTCGGCTGAGACCCCGGCCCCGCAGACCGAGAACGCAGGAGCCTGACATGTTGATTCCTCGTCGAGTGAAGTACCGTAAGCAGCACCATCCCAAGCGGACTGGCGCTGCGAAGGGTGGCACCCAGTTGGCCTTTGGTGACTACGGCATCCAGGCCATCGAGGGAGGGTATCTGACCAACCGTCAGATCGAGGCCGCCCGTATTGCTATGACCCGCTACATCAAGCGTGGCGGAAAGGTGTGGATTAACGTCTACCCGGACCGCCCCATGACCAAGCACCCCGCCGAATCCCGTATGGGTTCCGGTAAGGGTACGCCTGAGTGGTGGATCGCCAACATCAAGCCCGGACGGGTCCTCTTTGAGCTGTCGGGTGTGTCAGACGATGTGGCTCGCGAAGCCATGCGTCTGGCCATTCACAAGCTGCCGATGAAGGCCCGTTTCATCTCCCGTGAAGGCGGTGACAACTGATGCCGAAGCTTTCTGCTGCTGAGCTGCGCCAGCTTTCCGGTGAGGAGCTGCGCACGAAGGTTCGCGAACTTAAAGAAGAGCTGTTCGGTCTGCGTTTCCAGTCGGCCACCGGCCAGCTTGAAAACACCGCACGCCTGCGTGAAGTTCGCAAGGACATCGCCCGGGTGTACACCGTGCTCCAGGAGCGCAACCTCAATATCGTCGATGATCCCGATTCCACTAAGGAGGCCTGAGCATGAGCGAGAACACCGCTGAGCGGACGACCCGCCGCAAGGTCCGTGAGGGACTCGTCGTGTCGGACAAGATGAATAAGACGATCACCGTTTTGATCGAGGATCGTGTCAAGCACCCGCTATATGGCAAGGTCATGACGAAGTCGGTGCGTCTCAAGGCCCACGATGAGAACAACGAGGCTGGCATGGGTGACCGTGTGCGGATCATGGAGACCCGTCCGCTGTCGGCCACCAAGCGCTGGCGGCTCGTCGAGATCGTCGAGAAGGCCAAGTGACGTCGTGGTGAGTTGACCCTGACGTACTGCAAGGCGACCTATCCGAATGGGTGGGTCGCCTTGTTTGCGTTTAAGGCCATGGCGTATGCGTTTGGGAGTCGTAGTTGTGGTGAGGAATCGGAGTGGTGACGTGGCAGCACCAGAAGGGTGCCGACGCACACTGCGACTGGCAATCTAGCCTGACGAGAGCTAGAATGCTCAAGTTGTTTTGCGACTGTGCCCACCTTTAAGCACAGTGCGGGGCCCGACTCTGCGGAGTCGGAGATACCGTACGCCGCCCGAGGGTGGCGGGACCTCTCGCGGACGACAGCCGCGTACCCACTGAGGTGCGGGTTGCCCTCTGGCAAAATCCAGGGGGTTCGTGTTCAACAGTCCTACTAGGCCCGACAGGGAACCAGTGGGACAAAGGAGAAGACATGATCCAGCAGGAGACGCGACTCAAGGTCGCCGACAACACTGGTGCGAAGGAGCTTCTTTGCATCCGTGTTCTCGGTGGATCTAAGCGTCGCTACGCCTACCTCGGTGACACCATTGTGTGCACCGTCAAGGATGCCATCCCCGGCGGAAACGTGAAGAAGGGCGAGGTCGTAAAGGCCGTCGTCGTTCGGACCGTCAAGTCACATCGCCGTCCAGATGGGTCCTACATCAAGTTCGACGAGAACGCTGCCGTCCTCCTCAAGGGAGACGGGGAGCCTCGTGGTACCCGTATCTTCGGGCCCATTGCCCGCGAGCTGCGCGAGAAGAAGTTCATGCGCATCGTCTCGCTCGCCCCGGAGGTGATCTGAATGAAGTCGCTCAGGATTAAGAAGGGTGACCGCGTCAAGGTCATCGCTGGCAACGACAAGGGTGCCATTGGCGAGGTTCTCTCGGTGGACCCGAAGCGTGAGCGCGTCATTGTCGAGGGTGTGAACATTCGTAAGCACCATCGTCGCGACATGCCGAACGCCCAGGGCGGCACCACTAAGGGTGGAATCATCGCCACTGAGGCTCCAATTCACGTTTCGAACGTTCAGCTCGTGACCAAGATCGACGGCAAGGACGTCGTGACCCGTGTCGGCTACCGTCGCGTGGACGTCACCAAGCGTCGTCCCGACGGCTCCGAGTACGCTGCCCAGCGCAGCGTCCGCTACCTCAAGAAGGAGGAGGCCAAGTGAGCACCGACGCTATCGCGCACGAGATGCCTCGTCTGAAAAAGCAATACCGCGAGCACATCCGCGCCGCCATGCAAGAGGAGTTTGGCTACAAGAACCCGATGCTCATTCCCGGTCTTGAGAAGATCGTGGTGAATATGGGTGTTGGTGACGCCGCTCATGATTCGAAGGTTATGGACGGTGCCGTTCGCGACATCACCGCCATTACTGGACAGAAGCCGCAGGTGACCAAGGCCCGCAAGTCCATCGCTCAGTTCAAGCTGCGCGAGGGACAGCCGATCGGCTGCCACGTCACCCTTCGCGGTGATCGTATGTGGGAGTTTGCCGACCGTCTGCTGACCCTGGCTCTGCCTCGCATCCGTGACTTCCGCGGTCTCAACTCGAACCAGTTTGACGGCAAGGGTAACTACACCTTCGGCCTGTCCGAACAGGTCATGTTCCTCGAGATCGACCAGGACAAAATCGACCGCGTCCGTGGCATGGACATCACTTTCGTGACGACTGCGCAGACGAACGAGGAGGGCAAGGCCCTGCTCAAGCACCTGGGATTCCCGTTCAAGGCGAAGGATGATCCGAAGAAGGCGAAGACCAAGCGCGGTCCTGCCTACTACGCCAAGAAGAAGAAGAAGTGAGGATCTGATGGCCAAGACAGCTCTGAAGGTCAAGGCGGCCCGCAAGCCCAAGTTCGGTGTCCGTGCTTACACCCGTTGCCAGCGCTGCGGTCGTCCGCACTCGGTGTACCGCAAGTTCGGCCTGTGCCGAATCTGCTTGCGCGAGATGGCCCACGCCGGTCAGCTCCCGGGCGTCACCAAGTCTTCCTGGTGACAGTGCGCGTCCGCTCAAGGATGCTGATCCACGGGCCCGACAAGGCCCCGGCGGGTTGGTAACCCGCCTTATACACACCTGAACAACACAGAAGGTCCCGATCCGATCCCCAAAGCCGTGCTCGGGAAACCGTTGTGAGAAAGAGGCCAAACCAGCCATGACGATGACTGACCCAATCGCAGACATGCTGACCCGTCTGCGCAACGCTAACCAGGCGTACCATGACCAGACGTCGATGCCTCACTCGAAGATTAAGGCGGGAATCGCCGACATCCTCAAGTCCGAGGGCTACATCGCCGACTACAAAGTCAACGAACCCAAGGAGGGTGAGGTCGGCAAGACCCTGACCCTTACTCTCAAGTACGGCGAGAACCGTGAGCGCTCGATCGCTGGCGTTCGCCGTATCAGCAAGCCCGGACTTCGCGTCTACGCCAAGTCCACCGCCCTGCCGAAGGTACTCGGCGGTTTGGGCATCGCTATCATCTCCACCTCTCAGGGGCTGCTCACTGACAAGCAGGCTCATGAGAAGTCTGTGGGCGGGGAAGTCCTCGCCTACGTGTGGTGACCGTCGACGAGACAGATAGGAGTAATCAATGTCGCGCATTGGCAGGCTTCCCATCGCCGTCCCGTCCGGTGTCGAGGTGAAGCTTGATGGGCAGTACGTGGAGGTGAAGGGTCCTAAGGGAACCCTGAACTTCACCGTTCGTGAGCCCATCACTGTGAGCAAGAATGATGAGGGCGAGATCCTGGTCGAGCGTCCCGACGACGAGCGTGAGAATCGCTCGCTGCATGGGCTGACTCGGACCCTTATCAACAACATGGTCATTGGTGTGACCGAGGGCTACGAGAAGAAGCTGGAGATTCAGGGCGTGGGCTACCGCGTGATGTCCAAGGGCCCCAAGCAGCTCGAATTCAACCTCGGTTTTTCGCACCCGGTGATCGTCGATGCCCCGGAGGGAATCACCTTCGCTGTCGAGAACCCGACGAAGTTCTCGGTTCAAGGCATCGACAAGCAGGTCGTCGGTGAGACCGCGGCCAATATCCGTAAGATCCGCAAGCCGGAGCCCTACAAGGGCAAGGGTGTGCGCTACGAGGGCGAGAACGTCCGTCGCAAGGTTGGAAAGGCAGGTAAGTGACATGGCAAGCACCCTGACTGTTCGCAAGAGCCTGTCCGACCGCGCCAAGGCACGTGCTCGTCGCCAGGCCCGTGGTCGCAAGAAGATTTTCGGCACCGTCGAGCGTCCCCGCATGGTCGTGACCCGTTCGTCAAAGCATGTCTTCGTTCAGGTCATCGACGATGCTGCCGGCAATACGCTGGTGTCGGCCTCCAGCATGGAGCCCGAGCTGCGCGAGATGGCGGGAGACAAGACCGCGAAGGCAGCCCGCGTTGGCACCATCATTGGTGAGCGCGCCAAGGCTGCTGGCATCGAGAAGGTCGTCTTCGATAAGGCCGGGAACAAGTACCACGGGCGGATCGCCGCGCTGGCCGATGCGGCCCGCGAGGCCGGTCTCGACTTCTGACCCACGAAAGGCAAGTGAGCAACGATGAGTGAAACCCAGCGCCGCGGTGGCGGTGCAGGTGGTGAGCGTCGTGGCCGTGACAACCGTCGTGGCCAGAACGATCGCAACCGCAATCAGAATGAATATCTCGAGCGCGTGGTGGCTATTAACCGCGTCGCTAAGGTCGTCCAGGGCGGTCGTCGCTTCAGCTTCACGGCGCTCGTCGTCGTGGGAGACGGCGAAGGAAACGTGGGCGTCGGCTATGGCAAGGCCAAGGAGGTGCCCGCAGCTATTGCCAAGGCCGTTGAAGAGGCCAAGAAGCATTTCTTCAAGGTGCCGCTGGTCGGTCGTACCATTACGCACCCGGTGATTGGTGAGAAGGCTGCTGGCATCGTGATGCTGCGTCCGGCTTCGCCCGGTACCGGTGTTATTGCCGGTGGCTCGGCTCGCGCGGTCCTTGAGTGCGCTGGCGTGCATGACGTGCTCGCCAAATCCCTCGGCTCGTCTAACGCGATCAACGTGGTGCACGCTACCGTCGATGCGTTGCAGCAGCTCGAGGAGCCCGAAGAGGTCGCTCGTCGCCGTGGCAAGTCCATTGAGGACGTCGCCCCGGCAGCCATGTTGCGTGCGCGCAAGGAGGCCGACGAGGCCGCCGCTGCCGCCCGCATGGAGGAGAAGGCGGGAGCCAACTGATGAGCAAGCTAAAGATTACGCAGGTTAAGTCCGGCATCGCTACGAAGCCGAATCATCGTGAGACCCTGCGCAGCCTCGGACTGAAGCGCATCGGTGACACGGTTGTGAAGGAGGACCGGCCGGAGTTCCGCGGCATGGTCCAGACCGTTCGTCACCTCGTCACCATGGAAGAGGTGGACTGACATGGCAATTGAGCTCCATGATCTCAAGCCCGCTCCTGGCGCCCACAAGGCCAAGACCCGCGTTGGTCGTGGTGAGGGTTCCAAGGGTAAGACTGCTGGCCGCGGTACCAAGGGAACTGGCGCACGTAAGAATGTGCCCGAGTTCTTCGCCGGCGGTCAAATGCCGATTCATATGCAGGCCCCGAAACTGGGCGGGTTCCACAACCCGTTCCGTACCGAGTATCAGGTCGTGAACCTGGACAAGGTCGAGTCTCTGTTCCCCCAGGGAGGAAAGATTACGGTCGATGACCTGGTTGCCGTGGGCGCTGTCCGCGACAATGAGCTCGTCAAGGTGCTTGGCACTGGCGAACTTACCGTCAAGGTGGACCTCGTGGTCGATGCCTGGTCGAAGTCGGCTCAGGAGAAGATTGAGAAGGCTGGTGGCAGCGTAACTAAGCGCTGAGCGCCGTCATCATTACGATTGACTGACGACGGGAGGGATGGGAAACCCTAGTGTTTTCCATCCCTCCCGTCGTTTTATTTAATGAGCGAAGTACACACAGAGGATGACATGCTTCGCTTATTTGGTCTCAATAGACTGCCGTAAGGTCGCGGTATGTGTAAGATCACGCTCACCGTGCGGTACATGTGCCGTGGTGGCTTCATGCCTATGTGTGTGCGGCGGCTGTTCTGCCGCACGAGTCGTCAAGCCACATGAGCCGGCGGCCCACCTGCTATCCGAGCAGGCACAATGCACACTGTGAGAAAGGACGATCGTGCTCAAGTACGTGGTGCGTCGCCTCATCAATTACGTCGTGCTGTTGTTCATTGCAGTCTCTTTCGCATACTTGCTCGCTTCGTATGCCTTAGATCCGCGCAACGCCTTCGATCAGACGAATCCGAAGCTTAACTGGACTGCGATCAATCAGTCACTGACGAACTACAACATCAACCCCGATACCAGCATCTGGGTGCGGTACGAACGATGGCTTAAGATGGTCTTCCTTCACTGGAACTGGGGCTGGACTCCACACGGTGACGCGATCAACTCCCTCATCGGTACCCGCATCGGTGTGTCGGTGCGTCTGGTGATTTGCGGAACGATCATCGGCATGGTTGGCGGTGTCGCCATTGGTGCCTGGTCTGCAGTGCGGCAGTATTCGGCGGCCGACCGGATAGTGTCCTTTTTGTGCCTGCTGCTCATCTCAACCCCAACGATGGTGTTGGCGGTCTTGCTGCAGCTAGGTGCAATTCGCGTTAACCAGGCGACTGGTACCCAGTTTTCCAGTTCATCGGTGAGGTGGGCGCCCACGGCAACTATTTCGGAGCGGAATTCCTCAGCCGTATGCAGCACCTGCTCCTGCCAACGATCTCGCTGTCAGCTTTGAGCCTGGCCAGCTACTCGCGGTATCAGCGAAACTTGATGCTTGACACCCTCGGCGCCGATTACGTGCGCACCGCTCGGGCGAAGGGTCTGCGTAAGGGTCGCGCAATTCGTCATCATGCGCTGCGTAACGCCATCATCCCGATGGCGACCTACTTCGCCTTCGGCGTCGCCAACATCTTCGTCGGTGCCACTATTTCTGAGCAGGTCTACGCATGGAACGGTGTTGGCTCTTATTCGGTGATGTCGATTCAGCAGAACGACATCAATGGATCAGTCGCTGTGGTCGCCTTCTCTGGCTTGTGCACGCTGACCGGCGCTTTGTTGTCCGACATCCTCATCGCGGTCATTGATCCGCGTGTCCGGGCTCGATGAGGAGGAGCCGTCATGTCTGAACCTACAAACAATTCCAGTGTTGAGCTCAACACCCCGATGGTGGGACCCAGCGCCCCGATAGAGGGCCCTGACGCCCTCGTGGCATCTCAGCGCAATGAGAAACATCAGCCGGGTCGCAACGAGCGCGACGGTAAGCACATGTCGCGGGGGCGTTTGATCCTGCGTCGGTTCTGGCGCCCTGTTGGCTCAAAAGTTGGTGTCATTGGCTTGACGCTTATCGTCCTACTTGCCCTCGTCGGCCCATATATCGCCAACTGGGATTACTGGGTAGTTGACGACAACGCCTTCCTTTCGCCGCCAGACCAGTACCACTGGTTCGGCACTAGCCAGGGTGGATTCGACTTGTTCGCCATGACCATCGAAGGGTTGCGCAAGTCCCTCATCATCGGTTTCTGCGTCGCCCTCATCGTCGAAACCTTGGCGGCCCTTATCGGTTCCGCAGCGGCGTATTTCGGCAAGCTGGCAGAGAAAGTCATCCTGTGGTTCATTGATCTGCTATTGGTGATCCCGTCGTTCCTCATTATCGCCATCCTCAGCCAACACACCTCTGGCAAGAGCACCTCGACGCTGTTGCTCATTGTGTTGCTGTCAATCTTTAGCTGGATGCTCTCGGCGCGCGTGGTGCGAGCCATGACCCTGTCGGTGGTCAACCTCGACTACGTCACTGCCGCCCGGTTCATGTCGGTTCCGCCGTTCACGATCATCGTCAGGCACGTCATTCCGAACATCGCGAGCTACCTCATCATTGATCTCACCCTCGGGGTGGTTGCAGCAATCATGAGCGAGACGGTGCTGTCGTTCTTCGGATTCGGCGTTCAAAAGCCGGAGACTTCTCTAGGCACCCTGCTCGGCGACGGTATGACAGCAGTGACGACGTCTCCGTGGCTGTTCATGTTCCCGGCTGGTGTGCTGGTTATCCTGCTACTGAGCGTCAACTTCATAGGTGACGGCCTGCGCGACGCCGTCGATCCCTCCTCCAAGTCTGGTGGTAAGGCATGAGTAAGAAAACTGCCACTGCGGCTCACTTGTCTGACGCCCTCCCCGAGCGTCAGGAAGGAGTGCCGGTCCTGCAAATCAAGGATCTCAACGTCCGTTTCCCGTCTGAGGATGGCGTGGTTCATGCTGTGCGTGGCGTGAATCTCACCGTTAACGCTGGCGAGGTCGTCGGTCTGGTGGGCGAATCGGGATCCGGTAAATCAGTCACCTCGATGTCGGTGATGGGGCTGTTGGATGAGGGAGCGCACGTCGAAGGGTCGATCAAGCTTCACGGCACTGAGCTCCTGGGCCGCGACGACAACTGGATGTCCGATGTGCGCGGCAAAAAGGTCGCCATGATATTCCAGGACCCGCTGAGTGCATTGACGCCTGTGTACACCATCGGTGACCAGATCGTCGAGGCCTTACAGGTGCACTCGAAGATGTCTGACAAGGACGCGTGGGCGCGCGCTCTTGAACTGCTTGACATGGTCGGGATCCCCAATCCAGAGGTGCGTGCTAAAGCCTTCCCGCACGAGTTTTCTGGTGGCATGAGGCAGCGAGTCGTCATTGCCATGGCTATCGCGAATGACCCTGACCTCATCATCGCAGACGAGCCGACGACGGCCCTCGATGTGACTATTCAGGCCCAGATTCTGGACCTTTTGAGGGTGGCTCAGCGTGAGACCCACGCCGGCGTCGTCATGATTACACACGACCTTGGTGTGGTGGCTGGCTTGGCTGATCGGGTGGCAGTGATGTACGCCGGACGTGTCGTTGAGCGTGCCAGCGTCGACGACCTCTTTTACCATTCCCGTCACCCATACACGATCGGTCTATTAGGCTCCTTGCCGCGGCCTGACCTTGACAAGGACGAGCCGCTCACACCGGTGGAAGGTAATCCGCCATCCCTGCTGAATTTGCCTGCAGGATGTCCTTTTGCGCCGCGCTGCCCAATGGTTGTTGATGCGTGTCGCCAAAGCGAGCCGGAGCTCACGAGCACCGATTTGCCTGATCACGAGGCGGCATGTGTGCGTCACGGTGAATTGATCGACCGTAGCTATGCCGAGGTTTATCCCCAGCTAGGGGAACGCAAGAGCCGCTTCAAGACCGCCTTAGGAACATCTGACCGCGAAGCTCTAGAAGACGTTCTGCACGTCGAGAATCTCGTGAAAACATATCCGCTCATGAAGGGTGCGGTGTTCAAGAGGCGTGTTGGCACCGTTCATGCCGTTGACGGTATCTCTTTCCGGATCAAGAAGGGTGAGACTCTCGGGTTGGTCGGTGAGTCTGGATGCGGAAAGACGACGACCATCATGTCAATCCTGGAATTGACTAAGCCCGAGGCTGGCAACGTGGTCGTTTTGGGCCATGACGCCGCCACGATGAATGCGAGGCAGCGCAAGAAGACTCGTCAGGACCTTCAGGTCGTTTTCCAAGATCCGATGGCATCCTTGGACCCCCGACTGCCGATTGCCGACATTATCGCTGAGCCGTTGAAGTACAACGGTTACCCCAAGGACAAGATCCCGGAACGAGTCGACGAGCTCATGGCCCTGGTGGGTCTGGAACCGGCCCACGCGAACCGTTACCCGAGGAACTTCTCCGGCGGTCAAAAGCAGCGCGTCGGCATTGCCCGCGCATTGGCCCTCAACCCGAAGCTGCTGGTGCTTGATGAGCCCGTTTCGGCTCTTGACGTGTCGATTCAAGCCGGTGTGTTGAATCTGTTGGAGGACTTGCGCGAGCAGTTGGAGCTGTCGTATCTGTTCGTTGCGCACGACCTGTCAGTGGTGCGTCACATCGCTAACCGTGTGGCCGTCATGTATTTGGGACGCATCGTCGAACTTGGCGAAGTTTCACAGGTCTTTGACCACCCGATGCACCCCTACACGCAGGGCTTGCTGTCGGCGATCCCGGTGCCGGATCCAGCCAAAGAGCATGACCGTCATCGCATCCTGCTGGAGGGTGATCTGCCGTCTCCTGCCGCCCCGCCGTCCGGATGCCCCTTCCATACTCGGTGTCCGAAATTCAAGGGTCTCGACGAGGCTTCCCAAGCCCGGTGCACGGGGGAGCGCCCTGAGCTGGAGTACCCGCAGCCGGACATCGACCGCCGTACGGCCTGCCATTTCCCCGAGGAGGTTCGGGTGTTCTGAGGGCTTGAGGCCTAGCGCAGTGGGGTGGTGTCGTGACGACGCCACCCCACGTGCCTCTCTGGCCGGAAAACCGGGCTGGGACCATGACGGTGTCTCTGAACATCACGATTGGATCAAGAAAAAGTCAAGATTTCATAACGATACTGCACTGCGACGTCGATTGTGGTGGCCGCGGTGGCGCTGAGGTGCCAAGCTCATTGCAACCCCGATCCACATCACTACCTTTCCGGAGGTTTACCGTGCGCAAGACCTTGACGACCGCAGTTGCAGCGCTGGCGGTGGGCTCACTTGCCCTCACCGGGTGCGGACAGAAGAACCAGTCCGGCGGCGACCAGAACAAGGGCGACAAAGCGACGTCAGCAAGTGCGCCGCTGGCTGCCCTGAACATCAAGTCCCGGGACCAGATCAAGGATGGCGGCACTCTCCGTCTCGCCATCGGCACGTTGCCAACCGGCTGGAACCCATCGCAGGTTGACAACAACACTGTCGACCTGAGCTCGACTATTTGGCAGTTCATTGGCGTCAACAACTTTGACATGGCTGAAGATGCCACTCCGAAGCCAAACCCGAACTACATTGAGTCGACCAACGTGGAAACCAAGGACGGCAAGCAGGTTGTTACCCTGCACCTCAATCCCAAGGCCAAGTGGAACTCGGGCCGCACCATTGACTACACGGATTACCAGGCGACCTGGAAGGCCTCTAGTGGTGAGAATGATAAGTTCCTTCCTGCCACGACTGACGGGTTCAACCAGATAGCGTCGGTGGAGAAGGGCGACAAAGACACTGATGTCGTCATCACGTACAAGTCGACCTACCCAGACTGGACGGCTACCTGGAGCTATGTGCTGCCCAAGGAGGGTATCTCCGACCCCGAGACGTTTAATTCTGGTTGGAAGACGCCGAACCCTGACTGGTTCACTGGGCCCTTCGTCCCCACCAAGGTGGATCAGGCGTCCAAGACCCTCACCGTCAAACGCAACGACAAGTGGTGGGGAGATAAGGCCAAGCTTGACACCGTTACCTTCAAGGAGATGGAGGACGCCGCCAAGACCAAGGCTTTTGCCAATAAGGAGATTGACGTCGCTGACACCATTATCACTAAAGACGGTTACGAGACGGCCAAGAAGCGTGACGATGCCGATATGCGGGCTGCTGGTTCGTTGCAGTGGCGCCACTTTACGTTCAACGCCAAGTCGGCCAATCTCTCTGATAAGAACGTTCGCCAGGCGATCGTCAAGGGCATTAACCGTCAGGCCATCGCTAAGTCGGACCTTGCCGGTCTTCCGGTGCAAGCTGACTCGGTGATGCTCGGTAACCATTTCTTCATGCCGGGCCAGCCCGGTTACAAGGACAACTCTGAAGATTACAAGTACGACACGGCAGCCGCCGAGAAGCAGCTCGACGAGGCCGGTTGGAAGAAGCAGGGTGATTTCCGCGTCAAGGATGGAAAGACCCTCACCATCAATTACGCTCAGCTGACTGGCGTTCCGACCTCCGAGAATGAAGGCGCCTTGTTTAAGCAAGATATGGCGAAGATTGGTGTCAAGGTTAACCTCGTCAACACCCCGTCCAACGACATGCAGAAGGTGCTGACGAACCACTCCTTTGACGTCATTTCGTTTACCTGGCAGGGAACCGCGTACCCGATGGCCAACGTTCGTCAGATCTATGGTGCCGCCGCTGAGGGCTCCAAGCAGCCGTCGCAGTCGAACTTCGCTCAGATCATTGATCCTGAGATCGAGAAGCTCATCCCGCAGATCGACACCGAGATGGACGTTAACAAGCGGCGTGAGCAGACCAATGAGGCAGACAAGCACATCTGGGACAATGTGATGGTGTTGCCGCTGTACCGCCGCATCATGTTCACCGGTACCCCGAAGAACCTTGCGAATTACGGTTCCGCGACGTTCCAGAGCACCCGTGCTGAGGACATCGGCTACGTTAAGTGATCTGTGAAGGATTGAGGGAGGGCTCGGCACGGGTTGCCGGGCCCTTCTCATGCCGTTGGTAGGCAATCTTGGGGAATCGTATCGCTGGAGGTGGTTTGGCGACCCTAAAGATGGTTTCGTAAGGTGTGATATCCGGCTTCCGATGAAGAATCCGGATCGTGGCAGGAGCGTCCTGCCATTCACTGTACTGGAGGACATCTTGCGCAAGGCGATCATGACCTCGGTGACGGTGCTGGCCGTGTCGGCTTTAGCTCTCACCGGGTGTGGACAGAAAAACCAGTCTGGCGGCAGTAAGCAGTCGGGGTTGACGTCGGAGTCGGCCCCCTTGGCTCAGCTCAATGTGGTTGATCGCGGTCAGCTCAAGGACGGTGGCACCCTGCGATTGGCCATTGAGCAGCTGCCGACGGGGTGGAATCCCATGAACGTCAACGGCAACACCACCGACTTATCCACGACGATTTGGCAGTTCGTCGGTGCTAACAACTTCGACATCACGGAGGACGGCACCCCGAAACCAAACCCGAATTACATCTCCTCGACGGATGTAGAGACCAAAGGTGGCAAGCAGGTTGTCACCTTGCACCTTAATCCCAAGGCCAAGTGGAATTCGGGTCGCACCATTGACTACACCGACTATCAGGCCACCTGGAAGGCAAATAACGGGTCTGATCCCGGTTTCCTGCCGGCCAGCACCGATGGCTTCAACCAGATTTCCTCGGTGGAAAAAGGCGATAAGGACACTGACGTCGTGTTGACCTTTAAGACCACCTACCCGGACTGGCCGGCCACCCTGAGTACCGTGCTGCCAAAGGAGGGCGTCAAGAATGCTCAAACATTCAATGAGGGGTGGAATAAGCTGAACCCTGACTGGTTTACTGGTCCGTTCATTCCGACGAAGGCTGATGAGGCGTCTAAAACTCTCACTGTCAAACGCAATGACAAGTGGTGGGGTGAAAAGTCAAAGCTCGATATTGTTACCTTCAAAGCGATGAACAACGCCACCCAGACTAAGGCGTTTGCGAATAAGGAGATCGACGCCGCCTCGAACATCATTACCAAGGACGGATATCAGACTGCTGCGAAACGTCCAGACGCGCAGATGCGTCAGGCTGGTTCGTTGCAGTGGCGTCATTTCACTTTTAACACCAAGTCGACGATGCTCTCCGACAAGAAGGTGCGCCAGGCTATAGCCAAGGGCATTAACAGGCCAGCAATTGCGAAATCGGATCTTGCTGGCATGCCGGTTAATCCGGATACTCTCATGCTTGGCAACCATTTCTTTATGCCGGGCCAGGCTGGATACAAAGACAATTCCACAGATTATAAATATGATCCTGAGGCTGCGAAGAAAGGACTGGACGAGGCTGGTTGGAAGATGCAGGGCGACTATCGCGTCAAAGGCGGTAAAACCCTCACCATTAACTATGCTCAGCTGACTGGCGTTCCGACCTCCGAGAATGAGGGGGCGCTATTCAAGCAGGACATGGCCAAGATCGGCGTCAAGGTTGACCTAGTTAACACGCCAAGTGATTCTTTCACCCAGACCCTGAGTAGCCATTCGTTTGACGTTATCGCTTTCGCCTGGAATGGCACCCCATACCCGATGGCCAACGTCCGCCAGATCTATGGCGCTGCTGCGGTAGGATCCACCCAGCCGTCGCAATCCAACTTCTCGCAACTGATTGATCCGGAAATCGAGAAGCTGATTCCGAAGATCGACACTGAGTCTGATATTTCGAAGCGCCGTGAACTGGCTAACCAGGCTGACGCAATGATCTGGGACGACGTCATGACGTTGCCGTTGTACCGCCGCATTTCCTTTACCGCGGTTCCAAAGAATCTGGCGAATTTTGGTGCGGCCACGTTCCAAACTATGCATGCTGAGGACATCGGATTCCAGAAGTAACGGCTACTTCTTATATGTCAGATATACGCCAGATGTGGGGTCGGGGATGTGATCCCCGGCCCCGCTATTCGTGACAGTGAGCGAGGGCAGTCGCGTCAGGATTGATGACGGCGACGCACCAGGAGCGCGGCGACTAGCACAATGACGATGACGGCAATGACAGCGATGGTGGCGACGGGCCCGGACATAACACCATTGTTCGACGATGATGCGCCGGTGCTGTGAGCGGTGGTCAGGTTGAATGACGATCCCTCAGCACTGCCGGCAGCCAATTTTGGCGGCGTACAGGACTTGGTTTTCGGTTTGTTGTAGCACCAGCCCTCGATGGATCCGGCAGCTGGCTTGTACTGGTCAGCGCCCTTTTGGGAGTATTCCCACGGCGCCCCGGCGCCCGAGGCGTGGTAATACGCCCAATACTGGCCGGTGAAAGTCTTGGGACAGGTGGCAGGGTGGTCGTTCATGGTGCAGATGAGGCCAGTCTTGTTATTCTGAACGGTGACGCCAGCCTTGTCCAATGCCTCGGCACCGCTAGCGGGGGAGTCTACGCACTGGTTGGATAGCACCGTTTCGTCCTCAGTGATGACGAAGACCCAGACGTTGTCGGCTTTGAGGCAGTCGTCGATGGCCTTGGCCTGAGCAGTGCCGGTTGCCGGGGATGGGGACGCCTGAGCGAAGACCGGGACGAGGATAGTGGTGGCTGCAAACAAGACAGCGGCGAGCACTGCGACCATGGTCGGGAGTGCTCGCCGGTTGTCGATTTGGGGAATACTCACGTGACGATCATGCCGCAGAGGAGAGTATTCGTCCTGTTGACTGCCTCAGACCCCGGTATGGGGAAGGGCTGCCGGCCGGCCTGAAGGACGGTTGTACGGGCCGACCGCAACTGGTGCAACCGGGTTGAGAGCGGTGGCAGGAGCCGTCGCAATTGCCGATACAGGTGCGGTGGCCGACGGGGCCGGGGTGGCCGATCCGGTCGGGGTCACCGTGGGTTTCGGTGTCTGGGTCGGAGTTGCGCTCGGGCTTGGGGTAGTGATTGCCGAGGGATCATAAGTCCAGCTAGGGGCGGCCTGCCAGTCGTCGGTCAGAGCCTTGAAGTACCAGCCCTCGATGGAGCCAGCCTTGGGGTGGGCCTGCTCTGCGCCGGTCTGGGACGACTCCCACTTGGCGGGCTTGTCACCGTTCGGCGTGGCGTGCCAGTAGGACCAGTAGGCCTGGGTCGTGTCGACCTTCGTCGGGTAGCCGTCGATCATGGTGACCATGCCGCCGTCGGTCTTGGCGACGAATCCGGCGGACTCAAGGGCCTCAAGGCCGGTGCCGAACCTCGAGGCGCAGGCGCCCTTGGAGGTGCCGTCACGCTGTTCGACGTAAACCCACACGTTCTGGTCAGCGACGCACTTCGTGGTGCCGCTCATGTCACCAGGCTTGCCAGTGACTGTGGGTGTGGTAGTTGGTTGGCTTGGGGTGACTGTGGGTGTGGCAGTTGGGGTGGTGGTCGGCGTCGACGTCGGGGTAGCGGTAGGAGTCGCGGTCGGAGTGGCCGTGCAGGAGGGAACACCGTCCGGGATCTTGCCAGACCATGCCGAGGCGTAACCGTGACCCGACACCGCCATGATGGCCTGGTCAGTGGCCATGAGGTTGGGCTCGGTGGCGTCGCGCTGGGCCTGCCAGGCGCCGACTCCTGTCAGCGCCTGCTGGCCGATGAGCCACGTCCTGACAGCCGTCATGTCCTCGTTGCGCTCCTCGAGGGCGCTCGCGAGCATGCCGGTGGAGTTGGCGGCTGAATAGGTCTCCCAGTACTCACCATCGTCGTGATGTTTGGTGTCCATTGCCCACTTGGTGGCGGCCTTGGCTGAGGCGGAAATCTTATCAGCGTAGCCGGCGGGCACGGATGCAGGGTGACGCTCGAGCAGGGTCAGGTCGGACAGGGCGATGCCGGTGTAGTCGGGGTCTCCGACGAAGGATTTGGTGCCGTCCTGGTTCCACTTGGAGTAGCCGAATGCGCCAGCGTCCTCGCCCTCAGTGCCTTGGGTGGAGAGCAGCTGGTCAAGGATCTTCGCCGGTACCGGTCGGTTGGCACGAGTCAGCGCGATAGTGATGAGGTGCGGGCCCCAATACATGTTGACGCGATTCTTCATGCTTGGGCTGTCGTCATTGATGTATCCGGCGAGCTTGACCCACAAGTTGCCGGTCTTTTCGCCGAGGAAGTAGGTGGGGTCTTCGCCCAAAATCTCGGCAGTCATGATGACTTTGGCGAGTCCGGCCGGGTTCTTTTCGACGTACGCCGGTCCGGCTTCCTTGAGGGCTGCGGTCATCTCCTTGACGACGTCTGGGTGGGCGTCTGCGCCCACCAGAGCGATAATGCCGTCGGCGATACCGCCAGCCTGTCCGTAGCTCGTCGGACCGGTCCACTTCTGGGCGAGCCAGTCGGCGGCATCACGAACGCTCTCGCTGGTGGCAGCGGTGTCGTTGACCGACCCGGCCCACATCGCACCGTCGACCGCGTTGGCCGGCGGGTCGAAGCAGTACGGAGCGGAGCCGTCGTCAACGGTGGCGGTGGCGGCTGCTGGTGATGGTGCGGGCTGCGGGTCGGCGAACGCCGGCACTGCGAACGGCGATGCAATGAGCGCACCGGCGGCGAGGCCGGCGACCCATCGGTTGAGCCTGGTCATGTGGCGGGCCTTCTTCCTGAGGCTGCGTTGCGCTCCGAACGAGAAGGGCCCGAGTCGAACTCACCGCAGTCCTCGACGGTGTGTGATGTTCTTTCGACAACCCAGGTACTCCGACTCGGGGACGAGCCCCTCACGGTTGCGGGTCAGTTCCGGATTCGCACCGGATTCCCCTGCGGTTGCGGGTTCAGTCTAAGCTCGCGACCATCACATGTCCACATTTGGGTTAGGCGCAGCGAAGACGTTTGTTAGGATGCCAACGGTTTCATCGATGGAGAATCTGGTGCGAATCCAGGACTGTCCCGCAACCGTGTAGCCCGGCAGAGATGCCGGTGAAGTCGGATCGCCGTCGTTGAAATGCCTCGAATTCAATTCCGTCGTGGACAGCGGAATGGTCGATCCTGTCTTTGGATGACGACGAAGCGTCCACATAGTGAAAGGCAGGACCTGTGAGACGGTTCAGAGGATTGGCCGCAGTGTTGTCTGCGGCCCTGGCAGTACCGATGGCGATTGTGTCTATCGTCCCAGCGTCGGCTGCCTCCTATGACGATGAGGCGCAGAAGTGTATCAATGAGAAGCACGTTTTCGTCTACGCCGAGCGTGATGACGGCCATGTTGACACCGGATGTGCGTCCGAGTTTTCCAATGGTGTGGAGGCATTGAAGTCGGCCGGATTTGACATCGGTAGCACCGATTTTGGTGGCGACCTGGGGCTATTCATTGATTCAATCAATGGATATCCGGAAAACCCTGATAAATTTTACGCTTACTGGGGTTATTTCCATGGCCAGCCGGCTGGTAAGAATGCTGAGACTACGTGGGAGTACTCGCAGTTAGGTGCCAGTAATTACCACCCGAAGCCTGGGTCGATAGAGGCATGGCATTACATGCTTATTGACGGCCCGTGGGAGGTTCCTCCGAACTGGAAGCCGAAGGTGGATCCCGCCCCCAGTACTCCGGCGGCCTCCTTCGAGATTCCTGACAAGGCCCTGCAAAAGTGCATCACCGATACGATCGGGACCACCACTCCTACCAAAGATCAGCTTGCCGGCGTGACGAGCCTGAGCTGCCGCAATAAAGGGATCAAGGACCTTACCGGGATCGACCAGTTGACCGGTCTGGGCAAGGCGTTCCTGGCGGGCAACAAGATCAGTGATCTCACGCCGCTGTCCTCCTCGACTAAGATTTTTAGCCTCGACGTCAACAGCAACGAGATATCCGACATCTCGGCACTCACGTCGTTGACGAAGTTGTCCAACCTGGATGTCGGCAAAAACCACATTCGTGACCTGTCCCCACTCAAGGACATCAAGGGTCTGACTAGCATCACCTCGAACTTCCAAACCGTTGACGGCGGATCGGCTATCGCTGGTGTCGAGACTGCGGTCCCGACGGCCGTCGATCGTACTGGCACCACCTTCGTGGCTGATCGTGAGATTCCCGAGGGCGTCAAGATCAAGGGCAAGATCGTCACGTACCCCGCTGCCGGAGACTACGTTTGGCAGTTCCGCGACGCCTCGATGTACTTCAATGGGTCCATTACGGTCCATGTGAAGGCCGCGCCTGAGCCTCCGAAGGTTATCGATATTCCCGACGCCAACTTCAAGACCTGCCTGCAGGATGCTGTGGGTGAGGGAAATGCCCTTAGTGCCGAGAACCTTGCAGCTCTCACCGAGGTTGAGTGCATCGGCAGGGGCATCAAGGACATTACTGGTGCCGAGGCCCTCACCAACGTCAAGACCCTGTACCTGACGACTAACGAGATCGAGAACGTCAAGCCGCTGGCCGGTCTGACGAAGCTGGAGACCCTGTATCTGCCTAACAACCACGTCGAGGATCTGACTCCGCTGGCGGGTCTGGGAAATCTGAAGACGATGAGTCTCGATCAGAACCCGATCACCACGGTGAAGCCGCTCTCCTCGCTGACGAATCTGACTGACTTGACGATCAACCAGAACACGCGTGGCAAGTACAAGTACCCCGGCGTCACCAGCCTGGAGGGGCTGAGTTCGCTGCCCAAACTCGAGCGACTGGTGGCCAACAACAACGTCAACCTGTCCGATCTGTCCGGAATCTCTGGGGTGACCTCGTTGAAGAAGCTCTTCCTGAACAATGACAACGTTTCCGACCTGGTCCCGATCAAGGGTCTGACGAACCTTGTCGAGGTTGGTTTCGACAACAATGAAATCTCCGACATCTCCGCTCTGGCTGGGATGAAGCACCTCACGAAGATCGGTCTGAGTTCGAACCACGTCTCTGACCTGTCCCCGCTGTCAGACCTGGACGAGATCGCATTCATGGGTTTGCGGGCTCGATGGCAGACTGTGACGGCTCCGGCCGTTCCTGCTCAGCAGGAGGTTGCGGTTCCGGTGGCTAAGGCTGCCGACGGGTCCACGGTCGAATTCACCGTTCCTGACGGAGTGACGGTTTCTGGTGAGAAGGTGACCTATCCGGCTGCCAGTGATGGGTACAAGTGGACATGGTCGCACAGGGATGCGAACAGCCAGTCCGAGGACTTCGCTGGGACGTGGATCCAGCCAGTGACGGCCGCAGCTCCTACCCCGACTCCGACGCCGACTCCGACTGCCACGCCGACGCCGACCGTCACTCCGACGCCGACCGTCACTCCGACGCCGACCGTCACTCCGACGCCGACCGTCACTCCGACTTCGACGCCAACAGTGGTTCCAACCGGGATTCCGTCGGCCACCCTGATTCCGACCCCGACGCCGAATACGTCGTGGTCCGCCGGCCCAGGCAAGTCCGGACCTCACCAGGGGAACATCCCGGTGAATCCGTACTTCCATGCCACCCGCCATCCCGGACTTCCCGCCACGGGAGTCTGATTTCCGAGTGACGAAGAGGGGCCCCACCGGCATGGTGGGGCCCCTCGTCATCTCGCGCGGGTCGTGCCAGGTAATCAGATCAGATCGCGGCCACGACGTCGAGTTCGTGTACTACCGGAGAGCTACCACGTCCGTCCGGTGCCAGAACCCGAGTCCTTTTGGGAGGTGTTGGCCTGGTCGAGTGCCTTCTGACGCTGTTCTTGGGCCTCCTTGAGCTTCTCGTCGAGCTCATCCTTCTTGTCCTGCTCACCGGAGGAGTCCGCCTCCTCGCCCGCATCTCCTCCGCCACCATTTTGGCGCTTGCGATCGAGTCGAGATCTGGTGGAGCTCGCCGCAGCTTTCTGCGACGACGATGTGCACTGTGCCTCAGCGAGCACAGCCTTTCCCTGACGCCATCTCACCAGGGCCTCGTCTCGGTTGTCGGCCTTGGCATAACGATCAGCTGACGCTTCCAGTGACCACGCCCAATTCAGGCGAACCCGACACTGTTCCTCGTCAGGAGCCAGACCTGCGGCCTTCTCGAACTTGCTGGCAGCGCCGTCATAGTTGCCACGAGTGTACCGAGCGACCCCGGCGTCGTAGGGGGCGATCCACTTGTCAACGGTTGCCCACGTCTCGGCGGACGTGAACTTCCCCTCGGCACTGGCGGCATCGCCCCGGTCAAGATCAGCTTGCCCGCGATCAACGAGGATCATCGTTCGTGCGGGAAGGGCTGCCGCTGCGAGAGCGGCGAGGGTGACGACTCCAGCTCCAACGCGCACCGTCCACGGGGCCCTGACGCCGTGCATGCCACGACGTGCCGGTTTTTCCAGATCTGCCATCACGCGACCTCCGTGCGCATCCGACGCCATGCCCGCACGCTGAGCCAGGCATCCGCCATCTCGCAGGCCAGGGCCGCTGCGGCGAACCACCACGCCCAGTGGCGATTGCGTCCAGGCTGTGGATCTGCCGCCTGCTGCAGCGGGTTTTCCCACCATGTCACCTTGCTGGCGGCATCGCGCTGGGTGAATCGTCCGCCCATCTGCCCAGCCATGGTTCGTAAGGCTTGCGGATTGGCACGGGACACCGCAGCAATGCCATTTCTGGTCACTTTTTCAGTTGCGCCAGGGCGGATCGGCATGGTGCCTCCTGAGCTCGTCCCGTAGCCGAGGACCAGACCGCCGTCGATGAGCCCAGACAAGTCGGAGAAACTGTGCGGGGGCGAGGAGGTCGTCTGCTCGCCGTCGCCCATGTACACCAAATACCTCTTGGCGCCGGGACGACTCTCACGTGCCTTGACGAGCATCTCGCGTGCAAGCGGTTCGGCCAGACCGATATCGGTTCCGGTGGCGTTTACCGTCTCGCGCCAGCCCAAGGTCTCGGCAAGGGTGCGCAGCGCGGCCGGGTCGGTGCTAGGAGGCAGGGCGATTCGTGCCTGGTTGTCCGAGGTGATGACGGTCACGCGTGCCGACGGCATTGCAGCGGCCAGAGAGATGAGGTCAGTGGTCACCCCAGACATTCGCGACGTGCCGTTAAAGTCGGTCGCGCCCATCGAGGTGGTGCGGTCGACGATGACGACGATCTCAGCGCCGGCGGCCTCGTTGCTGCGCGAGGTGTCGGCGCTCCCGGGGCGCAGGGCCACTGCGACAAGCAGTAGGGCGGCGAGCACACGGCACCACATCGCCGCGGTGGATCGGGGAGAGGAATGGCGTTGTGCCGTTATCGCGATGGCAGCCAGGGCAAGTGTCGCCAGGATGGCCACCACCAGGAGGATCCAGTCGGGATTGACGGTCATGAGTCCTCCTTTCGACGCCGCGGGTCGGCCTCCATCGCTGTCGCCGCGACGAGGCACACGAGGGCCAGCACGCCGAAGGGCCAGACGACGTCGACCTGGGTCCATCGGGCGGTTGCCGCAGTCGCACGCGCTTCCTGGTCCCTCACCGCGGTGATGATGCGATCTGGGTCCTCCAGGTTCGTTCTGGTGACGAGGGTGACGTCACCTCCCGTGTGTGCCACAGCGTCATGAAGGACCGACACAGCGGTGTTGTCCGCTTCTGAGGGAGCAACTGCCTGGATGAGGACCTTCCTCTTGACAGCCTGGCGGATTGCCTCGTTGAGGCTGAAGACCGGCGTGCCGGAGAGCTGGTTGTCGGTGGCCAGCACAACGGTGCGCCCGCGTCGATCGTCAGAACCGTCGAAACGTTGGAGGCAGGAGGCCAGACCGTCGCCGATGAGGCTCGAACCGCTCGTGCCCGCCCTGGATCCCGGAATGGGGCCACGGTCTAGGTCACGGGAGAACTGGGTGAGCTGGGAGTCGATGTAGTTGGCATCGTCGGTCAGCGGGAAGATCGTCACGGCAGCCGAGTTGAATGCCACCAGCCCGATTCGGTTGCCGTCAAGGCTGTCCGCGAGTTTCCGGTAAGCCTCGATGACGTCATGGTCGACGTCAGACATCGAGCCGGAGACGTCGAGGCACAGCACGACGTCGTGGTTGCGTCGTTGCTGCCAGTCTTCGTCAGGCTTTGCGGGACGACCCACCAGGATCACCAGGCACGCGGTTGCGACGAGGACGCACACCACTTGGATGAGGCGGCGTCGAAGCCGAGAGCGGACGAGCTGCTGGTACCGGGGAAGCTTCCGCAGCCGGTCCAGGTGGTCCAGCGGGACCGCCGAGTGCTGGATGCGCCGGCGTCGATCGAGTGGCCACAGGAATGCTGCGACGACCACCATCAGCGCGACGATGGCTGCGACGAGGGCGAATGGCCATTGCTGCATCAGTGCCATGAGGACACCACCTCCCGTCCGGACTCGATGAGGTCGCGGGCGCGGGACTTGCTGGGCTTCGGGCCGAAGCAGGCGTCACGGGCCTGCCTTGAGAATGCCGCAGCTGGCTGCAGTCGGGGTTCCCGTCGGGCGGCCCGCGTCAGGTCGGAGGCTGTGAGGTAGTCGGCGTCCTCCGTGCTGACCAGACCGATGAAGCGACGCACGATTCTGCTCGCCTCCAGGCATGCCTGGCGAGCTGAGAGGCCCTCGCTCAATCTGGTGGAGACGTCATCGAGGGACCTGAGGCACTCGGCCGACAATTGTGCGACGTCATCGCGAGGCTCTTCGGAGACGTCGTGGCGTCGGGACATCACGACGAGGGCCGCCAGTGCAGCAATGCCAACGGCAGCGAGGACGGCGACGAGGATCCACCAGTGAGCGGGGATGGATACGGTGGGATTAATCTTGAGGAGAGTCATCATCGCCTCCCGCGTCGCGACAGGGCCATAGCGAGAGCCTCCGGCGCCTCGGCGACAGTCTGCACCCGGGCGTGCGCGATGCCGAGGTCGTCGAGCATGGCGTCGCTTCGCCGAGCGAGGTCGATCTGCGCGGAAGCTGCCGCTTCGCGGAGCCGCCGGTCGCCAAGGACCTCCTCCATCACGGAACGGCCACCATCGGCGGCCATGATCGCGCGGCCGGCGAGCCTGCGATCGGTGGCCAGCATGTCGGTGAGGGTGACAACGATGACGTCGTGGCGTACCGCGGCTCGGCTCAACGCATTGGCCTGGGCCGAGGTGATGTCGTCGTCGTCACGGATGAGTAGGAGAAGACCGGGCCGACGCATGGCATTTGTAGCTGTGGCAAGCACTGTTTCGACGACGTGGGGGTCTTGGGAACCGCTAGCCGTTTCAAATTCGATGATCTCGTGGAGCATCCGTTCCACCTGCGGTAGCCGGACGGTCGGACGCCACGACGACGTTCCGTCAGGTCCGGTGCACACCATCGCGACCCGGTCGCCATGGTCCACGGCGATCTGGGCCATGATTGCGGTCACCACGGCCGCCAAATGTGCCTTCGTTACGTCCATGTCGGACCAGCCGCGCATCGTCGGTGTACCGCACATCCCAACCATGAGCGTGGCCTGACGTTGGGCGACATGACGACGGATGAGCAGCTCCCCGCGACGGGCAGTGGCTTTCCAATCGACGTCCTTGACGTCATCACCGGGGGCATAGGCGCGCAGGTCGTTGAAGTCGAGGCTTCGACCGACGTGGACCGAGTCGTGGTCGCCGTCAAGGAGGGACTCCACCCGGCGGCGCAACGCCAGCGGCACCCGGGAGCGGACGGCCTGGATGAGTGCGCGCTCCCGGCTGCTCAGCACGCCGACAGAAGTGGTGGTGGCTACGGTCACGGGGTGGGCACCGCCTTGAAGACGGCGTCGATGACGTCGGTGGGACTCACCCGCTGAGCCTGTGCCTCAAAGCTGAGGACCAGTCGGTGACGCAGTACGGCGTGACGCAAGGCGACGACGTCCTCCGGGACGACGTGGGCTCGACCGTCCAGCAGGGCCAAGGCACGCGCAACGGCCATGAAGGCGATCGAGGCACGCGGGGATGCGCCGTACTCGATGGCACGAGCGGCGGAATCTGAGAGGGCCGATTCGGGGTGACGAGTTACCGCGACGAGGTCGACGATGTACCGTTTGATCGCCTCGTCAACGACGACACGACGGGTGAGGTTCTGCAGGGTGAGGATGTCGTTGGTGCTCACTGCGGGAGCCGCAGGGGCGTCGATCGATCCGTCTTCGATGCGGTTGAGGACTTCGAGTTCCTCGGAGACGTCGGGATAGTCAAGCACCTCCTTGAGCAGGAAGCGGTCCATCTGGGCGTGGGGAAGGACGTAGGTGCCCTCCTCCTCGATGGGGTTCTGGGTGGCCAGCACTATGAAGGGGTCGGGCAGCGGGTGGACGACGCCACCGATCGACGTCTGACGTTCTTGCATCGCTTCGAGCATGGCCGACTGGGTTTTCGCACTGGAGCGGTTGATCTCGTCGAGAAGCACGATGTTGGCGTGCACCGGGCCCAACTCGGTGCGGAAGGCTGCCGTCGACTGGTCGAATATCTGGGTGCCGATGATGTCGGAGGGCAGCAGGTCAGGCGTGCATTGCACGCGGGTAAAGGACCCGTCGACCGCCGAGGCGAGCGTGGAGGCTGCGAGGGTCTTCGCTAGTCCGGGGACCGACTCGAGGAGCACGTGTCCGCGGGCCAGCATCGCCACCAGCAGGCTGGTACGCAGGGCAGACTGTCCCACCACCCGATTACTGAAGGCGGTCGACAGGGCGCCGAGCCGATCTGCAGCCCAGCTCAGTTCCTGCTCGCTGAGCGGGGGGCGTGCCTGGGCGTCGGCGTCAGTGTGGTGTGTCATCGTCGTCTCCTGAAGGGTCAGAGGTGGTCGGGAAGGAATTGGTGAGGCCGGTGAGGCCTCGCTTGCGGAGGGCGGTGTCATCAACGGCCGAGATGACGGGTCTCGCCCGGGCCGATGCGCGGCGATCCGATGCCATGGTCTGACGCAAGGCGCGGATGACAAAGGGGATCACGATGAGCCAAACGATGGCGTTGGTGATCGCTCGGGTCATGTCGAAGGCCAGCGAGGTGGCGCGTGTCCAGGCCCACAGCCGTTGGGCTTCCTCAATGGGACCGAGGCCGGCGAGGAAGGACTGTCCGGGGTCGGCCTCTGCCCACGCCCATCCCGTGAGGTTGAGTAGAACACCGGTGATCGGGCCGAGGACTAGGCACCACAGTGCTCCTGCGAGCCAGGTCGTGACGGTGCGCAGCCGCACCATGGCAGCTCCTGCGAGTCCCCATAGCTGCCAGACGACGAGCTGTCCGGCGAGTGGCGTGGCGACGGTGCCGATAGCAGCCGACGAGACCAGACAGGTGAAGGTTCCGGCGAGGACACCGCCTGGTGCGCCAAGTACCGCACCGACGAGCATCGGAATCCAGAAGACAGGTTCGATACCGCTGGCACCTGGGGCCAGGGCGGCGCGGGCCGCGACCGCGAGCACGGATGCACCTAGCACCAGGCTGAATGGACGGGCGGACCTCGTTTCTCGCACGAGGATGACGGCAAGCGCCGCACTGATCCCGATCTGGGCTGCGACGAACCACGGCGCAGTGGACTCAGCCTGGGTTTGGAGGGCGGCAGTGTGGGAATTCCACACCGGCCAGGTGAGCCAGATGACGCCCAAGACGATGTTAACGATGGCGATAGTGCGGCTGAGGGGGCCGGAGGTCGCTCCGACCGTCCGCCACCGGGTCGGACGGTCTGCGGTGGCGGTGGTTGCCGGGCTGGTGGCCGTCATGACGTCCTCCCCTCCATGGCGTCGAGGGAGTCGATGACGTCACTCAGGGTCATGTGATGCTGGGAACCCGTGAGGGCACCCACGTGCGTGAGGGGAGCCAGGCCAAGCGCCAGAGGCGATCGGTCAGCAATGACGCGATGACCGTCGATGACGATGACGCGGTGGACGGCTCGTACCAGGAACTCGACGTCCCGGGTGGTGATGATGCGCAGACGGGCGGGATCGTCGAAGAGGCTCTCGGAGACCAGTGATCGCTCGACTGGATCGAGGTCGTGGTCGGCATGGGCGAGAAGCAGCGGATCGGGGGTCGTCAGATGGTCGTGGACACGCAGCCATGCCCGTTCCCCGCGGGACAGATCGCGGCGACGTCGTGACGCCAACTCGGTCGTTCCTGCCACCAGATGCAGGTCGTGGCTCGGGCGTAGGCACGCCGAGGAGAGGGATCGACCTGGCCAGGGGAGTGCGCGCAGTAGACGGGAAGCGACCGATTCTGGACGAACCGCATTGTCTGTGCTGTGACGAGTCTCAATGCCGGTGGTTCCGTCGATGTCCTCGGCCCGGACGATCGCTAGTGACTCACGATCATGGATGACGAGGTCAGGGCCCTCCAGGCCGAGGTCGCGGCAGCTGATGACCGTCATGACCGGTCCGGTGCGGTGCTCGTGATGGCGATGCGGCCGTGGTAAGTCCGAAAAGATGGCGGGGAGGGTGTCAGATGCCCTGACAGAGTCGTCATGGCCGGCCAGGGAAGCCAACGCTCGACCAATCGGTAGCGGTAGGCTCTGAGGCACCCACGAGCCGGCTGGGGAGTCGGACACGATGGATCCTGCCGCCATCTCTACGATGCGGTCGGCCCCGGCCCACGCGGCGTCAAGGTCGTGATCGGCCCACAGCACTGTTGCGCCGCGATCGGCGAGTTCGCGCAGCCGTGTGATGAGGTCATGGCGTTGGGAACGGGTGAGTCCAGAGGTCGGGTGGTCGACCACGACGATTCTTTGCGAGTTTCCCCCGTCGGGGGTGGTGAGGGACGCCGCGAGCTGAGCCCTGACGTCGAGCGGCCAGGTGTCGAGCGGACGACGAGTCCATGGGCCGACCTCAACCGCATCCGAATCTGGTAAATCCGCCCAGGTCAGTAGGTCGGTGTCGACGATCTGGATTGTCTCGGCCAGTCGATCCGGTCCCAGATCCATGACGTCAATACCATCGATGAGAGCGCGTCCCCGTACTCGGGCGCCGGCCGGCAACTGGCCGGCGAGCAGTCGCAGCAGCATCGTCGTCCCCGACCCGCGACGACCCACCAGACACGTCACGGTGCCGGCATTTAGCGAGACACTGACGCCGTTGACGACGGTTCCGCGGCCGGGCAGCCACACCGTTACATCATCGAGAACAATCACGCCGACACCTCCTGGCGACGTGGCGTGGCAACAGCAACAACCAGGGGCAAGGCGACGGCGCAGATGAGGCTTGCGATCGGGATCGGCGGCCAACCCGGGTGGGGAGCAACTGCGGACCCGTCAACACCGATCGTCCACAGCGTGAGGGTGATGGCGGCCAGAACGGCCACGATGAGGCTGGGACCTGAGATCGGCCCGACGGGCTCGCCGGTCGGCAACAAGGCGGTCAGAACAACCGCCACGATCAAGGCCAACAAGGCTGTCGTGGGCTGGTCGATCCCGGGCAACGGGTGCTTGGACACCAGCGCGACGACCGGGAATGTCATGCAGATGATAAGGATCAACGCGCGCACCGGAGCGGTCCAGGCAGCCAGCGGGCGATGCCGACGGGCAAGCCCGGATGCCCCGTCGTGAGTTGTTGAGACAATGTCTGCAGGTCGCATCGCAGCCACGACAGCGCGGCGATCCAGGGCGGGTGGCAGGGCTGCGAACGGTTCTAGGGCTGGAGACCACGAACCCAACAGACGACGTCCCGCAGCTGACGCGTCGGCGGGTCGCACCGCCGCCATGCCGACTCCCGCAATTGCCACCAAGGCGAGGGCGCGCATCATGGAGGTGATGGTCAGTAGGAGGCCCGAGCCTGTCATGGCACCACCGAGGTTGACTCCCGGCCCAGGAGACCACGTCGGCAGCCGCCACATCACCGATCCAAGGGTCGAGTCTGACGAGGGGCTGATGATCGCCATGATGATCCACCACACGACAACGATTCCCGACAACCAACGAGTCATGGACAGCACTCCCGGGTGGCTGCCCAATATCGCCAGGGTCACCACGAGACACACCCACATCGCTGCGAGTAGCAGCAGATTCGTTGTCGATACGGCGATGGTGGCCAAGACAAGCATCTCAGCTCCCCAGGCCCAGGCAGGGATCGGAGTGGTGGAGGTGGAGTGAACGCGCGTGGCTGTCATGACGCACTCACCTCATCGGTGGCTTCCTTCGGTCCTCGGCCAGAACCTTTACCGCGCTTGGGGCGAGATGTGGCGGTCAAGACGAGGGCGGAGATGACTCCGACGCCGAAGAGGGTACCGGTGGCAGCTTTTACGACTCCCTCAGGATGATCGCCGCGATCGGTAGTCGGGACGCCGAGATTCGTGCCAACCGGCGGGGGCGTGAACAACGGGCTGCGAGCAGCCTTAACCCCGTCGACGGTCGGGACGAGCGTCCACGACGCCGTCCGCTGCGGATCCGTGAGCGACTGCAGCCTCACGTCGTGCTCCGTGCCGGTCAGTCCGCGCGGTACCGTCCACCGAATGTGGCTGATTTGTGAGGGGTTTGCCGCTGCTTCGGGGGCCTCGCCGATCGCAGTGGCGTCATGCCAGGTGTCACCCTGCTTGACCTGAACTCGATAGGTCTCGCCGGGAACCGCACCGATGGCCTGCATGTCGAGGGTCTCGCCGGCGGGTTTGCGCTCGGAGTAGCCGTCGCCCAGCAGGTGCGGCACGAGGGATCCGAAGGGGACGAATTGGCCAGGCATCCGGGTGGTGTCGAGTCCCTGGATGTCAGAGACACTCACGAGGGCCCAGCCGCCCTCACCAATTTTGGCGGAAGAGGGGAGGGGGACGTAGACCTGGGCTGCGCCGTGAGCGTCAGTGTAGAAGTTGGTGGCTTTGCCGATCGGCTCAAGTCTGATCAGCTTGTTGTCGCTGGTGGCGGCGCGGAAAATGCGGACCGTCCCGCGGATATTCGGATTTCCTCGCACGACCACCCTGGGGGTGGTTCCCTCACGAAGCCAACGGTCGGTGGTGAGGCTGCACACCTTCGCACCGGAACACAGGCTGGTCGTCTGGGCGCTCTGCTCGGCGTACGCCGGTGCAGCCCCCGCCACAGCGCCGATAGAGAGTGCCAGAAAGGAGACTGCTGCGGCACCGATCTTGGAGGTGCGGCTCATTCTTCGTCCTGCCGGTCAGGTCGACGGGGATGACGGCGGCTGACGGCTGCAAAAGCCAGGCCAGCCAGGGCAACGACTCCGACGCCGACCGGCACCCACCACGGGGCACCTCCGTGATTACCCTTGTCAGGAGAGCGACGCGTGCGATCTTCGCGACCCCACACTGGCGAAGATGTCGATTGCGGGGCCAGGGAGGGTCCGGCGCTGGCTGCCGGAGACGAAGCACTGGGGCTCGGAGTCGGTGAGCTCGGGGTGGCCGAGGGAGACGACGGACGCGGCGATGGGGTCGGCGACGTGGTGGTCGGACGGACCGTCGCGATGGTGTTGGGGCGGCTGTCCGCGTTGTCGCGGTTCTTACCCGGCTTTGGCCCGGTGCTCTGCTTCGGAGCCGTCGGGTTGGGACGATTGGGATGGTCGCCGCCACGGCCACCACCAGACGTGTGGGATGGCGCGTTCCCGCCATTGCCCGGCTTATGGGTGGGCTTACCCGTCGGCTTATCGCTTCCGCCTGTTGGCTTGTGAGTCGGCTTGCCAGTGGGGCCATGGCTTGGTTTTCCTGTCGGGCCGGTGGATGGGCCGGGACCGGTGGATGGGCCGGGGTCTGGCTCGTCACCGTGGTCGCCGCCCTTGGCGAATTCGGGGGTGACGGGAGGAAGCTGCTCGGCATCAGCGGAGAAGACGATGACTCCGAACCCGTTGACCTGGAGATTCGGCGTCCAGTTGCTCTTGGGGTTCCACCGTCCGCCCGAGCCCTCTTCCCAGCTGCCAGTGTGGTACCACCAGGATGCGGGGATGTCTGCGAAGGGATCGGCCTCGATACCGTTGATCGTCGTGACGACGCCGCCGGTCACGGCGTATCCGAATCCCGCCAGCTTCACGGCGTCCTCACGGCCGTCACCAGCGGCCTTATGCGACCCAACGATGCAGCGCACCAAGGTCTTTGAGCTGAGGTTGCCAGGGATCTCTGGAGTGACGTCAGCGGGTTTGCCTGGCCAGTACAGGACGACCGCGAACCCTTCGTCCTTCTTGCACCACCCGTCGTGGAATTCTGCCCCTTCGGCGTTGGTAGGGGCGACCATCATCGACCCCGCGGCGCATGTGAGTGCCAGCAGGCTCGCAATGGTAACTGGGCGGCGACTCATCGGGCTCCTCTCGGCGGGTCACCGCGACGAACGAGAGGAGCCGTCACGCCACGCAACCCACGACATGGCATCAACGCTCAACTGATTAGGCGATCCGGCTCAGCCTCACGGCATCACGGTTGCGGGACAGCACCGGACTTTCACCGGTTTCTCCGTCACAGCTGTCGGCTCGGGGTACGCGACCTCGGGCGACACCTAGCTTACGGCATGAACATTTGTGGCGCGACCCGGCTCCCCTGGCGTCTATACCGACGACCCCAGGGTCGGGAGGGAAAGACGTTGCCAGATGATGACAGCCACGACAGTGATGACAGTTACGACAATATTGAGTAACGGTATCGGGCAGGCGATCAGACTTGGGTAATAATCACGGTAGCGACGAGCACCGCGGTGATGCAGATCGTCCTCCAATTGGGGCGTACCTGGATTTCCCCGTCATGGGGTCTCGTGCCTGAGTCCTTCTCGCCCGTCGTTGTCGCACTCGACGCAGGACGTTCGATCCGCTCCATTTCGATGAGACGTGCAGTCGAGTGGGAATCCAACGACCACCTCATAGGGATTTCTGAGCCGACGATGACCTGCGGGATGTGGTCAACTTTGCCTTTCATGGCGGTTGCCGTGCCTCGTGCGGGGGCAGCCCACGCCGAGATCGTGCGAGGTTTGCGCACTCCCTCGGCATCTGGGCGACGCTCGGCTTTCAGTGACAGGCCCCAACGCCCGGTGACTTCGGTGATCCGATGCCAGGGCACGTCCCAAATCCGAAATTGATTGACGACGGTTACCCCTTCGTCATTGATCTGAATTTCGGCAACTCCCCAAATAATCCACACCAACCACACGAAAAGCAGCAGGGCGGGAAGATTCGCCAACCCGTCGAGGCCGAATCTGATGAGGTCTAGAACCGTCAGCACGATGATCGCCGCCAGGATGATCCCGACGCCGATTCGCCCTCGGTGCGAGGAGATGATGATCGGCGGTCTCATGGCGCTCCAGATGGGGGTCAGACAGGTAACGATGAACGGTGACGTGGGTATTGCCCTTGTGAGTTGATAGGCTACCCCCGCTGTGTCCATGCTCCCAGATGTTTGCCTGCTGCGCGTCATGGGGGTTAGATCTGCGTAGTAGTAGTCCACGAGATGGGAGAGGGCCCGGATGCTTTCCGCCTTCGCCAATGCTTTCAGAACACCGGATCTTCGCCGCAAGATCCTGTTCACGCTCTTCATCCTGGCGATTTTCAGGCTCGGGTCCGTCATCCCCGTCCCGAACGTCAATGTGTCGAATATCAACACGTGCGTTAGCCAGGCCAGTTCCGGTTCGTCAGCTGGTCTGTACTCGATGATTAGCTTGTTCTCCGGCGGCGCCTTGCTGAAGCTTGCGATTTTCGCCCTCGGGATCATTCCTTACATCACGGCGTCGATCATCCTTCAGCTGCTGACCGTCGTGATTCCGAAGCTGGAAACCCTCAAAAAGGAGGGCGCGTCCGGCCAGAACAAGATCACCCAGTACACCCGTTACCTCACGCTGGTGCTTGGCTTGTTGCAGGCGACCGCTTTCGTGACGCTTGCCACGTCCGGGCGTCTGTTTACTTGCAGCTTGCCGGTTGTCTACTCCACCTCGATCTTCGAGGTCGTCGTCATGATCTTGACGATGACGGCGGGTACGACCATCGTCATGTGGATGGGTGAGCTTGTTACCGATCGCGGCATCGGCAACGGCATGTCGATCATGATTTTCACCCAGATTGCTGCACGCTTCCCCGATTCGCTGTGGGCTATCAAGGTCGCTCGAAATGGCGCTGGTCAGGCCCATGCCTGGTTCATCTTCAGCGTGGTGATCGCGATCGGCTTGGCGGTGATGGCTGCGGTTGTGTTTATCGAGCAGGGTCAGCGCCGTATCCCGGTGCAGTACGCCAAGCGGATGGTGGGACGCCGGGTGTTTGGTGGTTCGACGACCTACATTCCGCTCAAGGTAAACCAGTCCGGCGTTATCCCGGTCATTTTTGCGTCGTCGATCCTGTACCTGCCAGTGCTCTACGCCACTTTCCGCCCGCAGACTGCGGCGTCTCAGTGGATTGCTCGATACTTCGAGAGGGGCGACCACCCGGTTTATAACATCGTCTACTTCTTGCTCATTATCTTCTTCTGCTACTTCTATGTCGCGATCACGTTCGACCCAGTCGAGATGAGTGACAACATGAAGAAGTATGGTGGATTCATTCCCGGCATCCGGGCTGGGAAGCCCACCGAGGACTATCTGGCCTATGTGTTGTCGAGGTTGACGGCACCTGGGTCTTTGTACTTGGGCCTCATATCGATGATTCCGACGCTCGCGTTTGTCTATCTCCAGGCAAACCAGAACTTCCCATTCGGGGGTACGAGCATCCTCATCATCGTCGGTGTGGCGCTGGATACTGTTAAACAGGTCGAAAGCAAGTTGCAGCAACGACACTACGAAGGATTCCTGTCATCATGAGATTACTGATTATGGGCGCCCCGGGCGCAGGCAAAGGGACTCAGGCTACCGGCATCGCCGAGCACTACCATGTGCCCGCGATCTCCACTGGAGATATGTTCCGTACCAACATCAAGAACGGTACCGAGCTGGGCAAGAAGGTTAAGGCCATCATGGATGCCGGAGACCTCGTCCCCGACGAAGTGACCGACGAGATCGTCGTTGACCGCCTCAACCAGGACGATGCTTCCAACGGTTTCCTGCTTGACGGCTACCCTCGCAATATGCATCAGGTTGAGGCCCTTGACGCATACCTCAAGGAGCATGGGCTGCACCTTGACGCTGTCATCAGCCTCGATGTCGACCCTGAGCTGCTCACTCAGCGTTTGCTGAAGCGTGCAGAGATTGAGGGGCGTACTGACGACAACGAGGACACCATCCGTAACCGGATGAAGGTGTACGCTTCCCAGACCGAGCCGCTGCTCGACTACTACCGTTCGTCTGGCATTCTCGTCGGGGTGGACGGCGTCGGTGAGATCGCTGAGGTGCGTCAGCGTATTTTCGACGCGCTCGATTCGAAGAACTGACGTGTTGGGTCGCCATCGATTCCAGATCAAGACCCCCGACCAGATTCGCGCCATGCGGCGGGCGGGCCTTGTCGTCGCTGAGGGGTTGGAAGCCATGAGCGCGGTTGCCGTGCCTGGGGCTACCACCGCCGATATTGACAGGGCCGGTCGGAAAGTCCTTGAGCGGCACAACGCCAGATCAAACTTCCTCAACTATGGGGGTGACTGGGGACTGCCGCCCTATCCGGGCGTGGCCTGTGTGAGCCCTAACGAGACGATTGTCCACGGTATTCCCGGTGAGCGTGAGCTCAAGGACGGCGACGTCGTCTCTATTGATTACGGTGCCATTGTTGATGGATGGCACGGCGACGCTGCTCGGACGGTTCTGGTGGGGGATGTAAGCGAGGAGGCCCGAGTCCTCTCCGAGGTCACTCGTGAGGCGATGTGGGCTGGCATCGCCAAGGTTGCGCCTGGTAACAGAATTGGTGATATTTCTGCAGCGGTGCAGGCATCACTGGAGTCCCATGATCGTGATTACGGCATCATCCGTGAATACACCGGACACGGGATCGGCACCGAGATGCACATGGATCCAGATGTTCCCAACTGGGGACGTGCCGGACGCGGCCCGAAGATCGTTGAGGGCATGGTGCTATGCATTGAGCCAATGGCCACCCTCGGTACAGAGGACACCGCGACTCTGGACGACGAATGGACCGTTGTTACGGTGGATAGCTCGTGGGCCAGCCACTGGGAAAATACCGTCGCTGTAACCAATAAAGGTCTGTGGGTGTTGTCGGAGCCTGACGGTGGCCGAGCTGAGCTTGAGAAGCGTGGAGTGCCATGTGGCGCCCTTGACTGACGCTGACCTGCTGGTTGCCGGTGGCGGAATCGATTTGGGGCGACCGAGGTGAGAAGGTATTGTTAGCTGCTGGTTTCGTGTGTGCGGAGCCAACAGCCACGCCCGCAGGGGGTGTGGGTAGCGGACAGATGGGACGTAATGGCCAAGAAAGAGGGAGCACTCGAACTGGAGGGAACTGTCGTTGAAGCATTGCCCAACGCCATGTTCCGTGTCGAACTCAAGAATGGGCACCGCGTTCTTGCCACGATCAGCGGCAAGATGCGTCAGCACTACATCCGAATCCTGCCGTCGGACCGTGTCGTCGTCGAGCTGTCGCCCTACGATCTCACTCGCGGCCGGATCGTCTACCGCCATAAGTGAGCTGCGGCTCATACCAAGCGCTTAGCGGCGCACCACCCAGGTTCCCATGAGGGGATCGTTACGCGAAAGAGAATCTCATGAAGGTTCAGCCGAGCGTCAAGAAGATCTGCGATAAGTGCAAGGTCATCCGTCGCCACGGCCGCGTGATGGTCATCTGCGAAAACCCGCGCCACAAGCAGCGTCAGGGCTGAGCCCACGCCGCGACGGGATCGCAGATCGTCATCGCGACGGTCAGCAGGAATGCAGGGGTTCGGCCCCTGAGGTCCACCGTCAGGCCCACCATCCAGGTGGGAGCGGTGAACAAATGAATTCCACAACTGAAAACGCGCCAGTCGCACACACTGGCGCAGACCTCCCGGGCGCTGCTCGGGACACCGTGGAAGCACGTCCCGGAACCCCGCTCGAAACCATCGAGCACGGATTCGGGCCACCACCCCCGGACGAAGGCCGGGGCCTCGTCGGACAGTCAGACACTGTCCTTCGTTCTTAGGAATGATGAGGGCGCTCCACGTCGGACACCTTCGCGGCCCGAGTCGTCGGGTCGAAAGAACAAGAAAGGGATGCCATATGGCACGCCTCATCGGAGTTGACCTGCCGCGCGACAAGCGCCTCGAGGTCGCCCTGACGTACATCTACGGAATCGGTCGTACCCGTGCTACCGAGACCCTCAAGGCCACCGGAATCAGCGGTGACCTGCGCGTTCACGAGCTGACCGACGATCAGCTTGTGGCACTGCGTGACCACATTGAGGCCAACTACCACGTCGAAGGCGACCTTCGTCGTGAGGTGGCTGCTGACATCCGCCGCAAGATTGAGATTGGCACCTACCAGGGCCGTCGTCACCGCAGTGGACTCCCCGTTCGTGGTCAGCGCACCCGCACCAACGCCCGTACCCGTAAGGGTAAGAGGAAGGCCGTCGCCAAGAAGAAGGCGGCCAAGTGAGCCATCGCCTTCAAGGCACTCACCAACCGTCATTGACGCGCAGATCACACTGATTTCAGGAGAGATATCACATGGCTACTGCAGGCCACAAAGGTGCACCCAAGGCTAAGGTGCGCCGCAAGGAGAAGAAGAACGTCGTCGCCGGGCAGGCGCACATCAAGAGCACGTTCAATAACACCATCATCGCTATCACTGACCCTTCGGGTGCGGTGATCTCGTGGGCGTCTGCCGGCACCGTCGGTTTCAAGGGCTCCCGCAAGTCCACCCCGTTCGCCGCTCAGATGGCCGCCGAGGCTGCTGGTCGTCGCGCCATGGAGCATGGCATGAAGCGGGTTGACGTCTTCGTTAAGGGTCCCGGCTCGGGTCGCGAGACCGCTATCCGTTCCCTCGGGGCAATTGGCCTGGAGATCGGCCCGATCTCCGACGTCACTCCCGTTCCGCACAACGGATGCCGCCCGCCGAAGCGTCGCCGCGTCTGATCCACTCCGAGAGCAAAGGACTGATACACAATGGCCCGTTACACCGGCCCCCTTACCAAGAAGTCCCGTCGCCTCGGGACCGACCTTGTCGGCAACGACAAGTCTTTCGAGCGTCGTCCTTACCCTCCGGGCGTTCATGGACGCGGTCGTACCAAAGACTCCGAGTACTCGCTGCAGCTGCGCGAGAAGCAGAAGGCTCGTTACGCCTATGGCGTTCTGGAAAAGCAGTTCCGTCGTTACTACGAGGAAGCAGACCGCGCCCAGGGCAAGACGGGTGACGTCCTGCTGCAGATCCTCGAGTCGCGCCTCGACAACGTCGTGTACCGTGCCGGGCTTGCCGCTACCCGTCGTCAAGCTCGCCAGCTGGTCAGCCACGGCCACTTCCTGGTCAATGGCAAGAAGGTTAACATTCCTTCCTACCGCGTGAGCACCCACGACATCATTGACGTTCGTGAGAAGTCCAAGGACCTCCACCCGATCGTCGTTGCTCGCGAGACCTTCGAGACCCGTGACGTCCCGGCATGGCTCGAGGTTCGCCCCAACAAGGGACGCATTCTCGTTCACCAGCTGCCGACTCGCGACCAGATCATCGTCGACGTCAACGAGCAGGCCATCGTCGAGCTTTACTCGAAGTAATACAGGACGGCCCCCTTGCAACCCCTGGGTGGGTCAGGCCTGGCGTGCTCCCTCTGGTGGTGTGGCGGTTAGGCTTGGGTCTGATCCAAGGGTTGCGAGGGGGCGTTGCCCGATTTGCGGCGGCGACGCCTGCATAATTGAACTTGACACAATTGAATATCACGGCGGTCGTAGCCGCCATCTTGTTCCCCTGTGCGCCTTCAAATAGTGGTTGGCGCGAAAGGTAGAAAATATGCTCATTGCACAGCGCCCCACCCTGACCGAGGAGCCAATCTCCGAGTTCCGCTCGAAGTTCGTCATCGAGCCCCTGGAGCCGGGCTTCGGATACACCATTGGAAACTCGCTGCGTCGCACTCTGCTGTCGTCCATTCCGGGCGCATCTGTGACGAGCATCAAGATCGAGGGAGTCCAGCACGAATTCTCGACCATCGAGGGTTGCGTCGAGGACGTCACTGAGATCATCCTCAACCTCAAGGGTCTGGTGCTCTCTTCGGAGGAGGACGAGCCGGTCGCAATGTACGTGCGCAAGTCCGGTGCCGGTGAGATTACCGCCGCCGACATCAACCCGCCCGCCGGTGTGACCATCCACAACCCGGAGCTGCACATCGCCACTCTCAATGACGACGGCCGCTTCGAGATGGAACTCATCGTCGAGCGTGGCCGCGGTTACGTCTCCAGCGCCCTCAACGACGATCCGAACGCCGAAATTGGCCGCATCGCCGTCGACTCGATCTACTCCCCAGTCCTCAAGGTCACCTACAAGGTCGAGGCCACCCGAGTTGAGCAGCGCACCGACTTCGACAAGCTTGTTGTTGATGTCGAAACTAAGTCATCCATCCTTCCTCGCGACGCCGTCGCCTCAGCCGGTAAGACCCTCGTTGAACTGTTCGGGTTGACCCGCGAGCTCAACGCTGAAGCAGAAGGCATCGAGATCGGCGCCGGACCGGTCGACGAGGAGTATGCCGAGAGCCTGGGCACCCCAGTCGAGGAGCTCAACCTCACCGTCCGTTCCTACAACTGCCTCAAGCGTGAAGGCATCCACACCGTTGGAGAACTCGTCTCACGTTCTGAGCAAGACTTGCTGGCCATCCGTAACTTCGGATCCAAGTCCATTGACGAGGTCAAAGAAAAGCTCACCGAACTCGGTTTGGCTCTCAAGGACTCGGCTCCGGGGTTTGACCCGCTTGCCGCCGCTGAGGCCTATGACGAGGCCAACGACGACGACTACGCGGAGACTGAGCAGTACTGAGTTATTAAGGGCAAGGGGGGCGACCCCCTTGCATCCCCCGAGTGGGTCAATTCCGGCGTGCGGCTTGCTGTGGTTGGTGGTTGTGTGTGGGGTTGATTCGGTGGGGATGGTTGCGGGGGCGACCCCCTTGCATCCCCCGAGTGGGTCAATTCCGGCGTGCGGCTTGCTGTGGTTGGTGGTTGTGTGCGGGGTTGATTCGGTAGGGATGGTTGCGGGGGCGACCCCCTACCGCGACAATTGAAGATTTCCTCTCTTCGGAGGGGAGGCCAGGGGGGTGGACCCTGGCCGCACCCCCACCCGTCATATGGCGAGAAAGGGGAGGGGAGGACGCCCAGTCCTCCCTCAGCCGGACCGCGGCGGGTCCACCTGCCCGCCACACCGACACACAAGGAGAAAAGAATGCCGAAACCCACAAAGGGTCCTCGTCTTGGCGGCTCACCGGCCCACGAGCGCATCATCATGCGCAACCTGGCCAGTCAGCTTTTCGAGCACGGTCACGTCGTGACCACCCTCACCAAAGCCAAGCGCGTTCGCCCGTTGGCCGAGAAGCTCATTAACCGAGCCAAGACAGACACCGTCGCCAACCGTCGTTTGGTGAATCGCACGATCACCGATCGCGGCATCGTGCATATCCTCTTCACCGAGATCGGCCCCATGATGGAGGGTCGTGACGGCGGCTACACCCGCGTCACCCGCATCGGCAACCGCAGGGGAGATAACGCTCCCATGGCCGTCATCGAGGTTATTACTGAGAAGGTCTCCTCGAAGGCTCCGGCTAGCGCCGCTGACGCCAAGGCACAGATCAACACCGCTGCCGAGACCAAGGACGTAGAGCCCGAAGCCGGTGACGCTGCGGACAATGCGTCGGCCGAGAATGCCGCTGCGCAGGCCCCCGTGGCCGAAGAGCAGGCTGAGGCGGACGAGAAGGCCGAGGAAAAGCCCGAGGCCTGATCCTCCTTCACGATCAACGCCGGTCCCTCAACACAGGGGCCGGCGTTTGTCGTGTCTGCGCTGTTCCAACCCGCTAACACAGACGCGAGCATAACCGCATAGGCTGGATGGGTGACGACCCTTCGCATCGCTCAGCTCGCCAACTTCGTCGGCCCCGTCTCCGGAGGCATGAAGGTGGCCATCGACGCGCTTGGAAAGGGATATGTCGCTGCCGGTCACGAACGAATCCTGGTGATACCGGGCCCGAAAGACCGCATTACTGAATCAGAATCGGGAATCACCGTCGAGATCGCTGCCCCGCGTGTTTCCGCCGGCTACCGCATGATCGCTACTCCTTGGCGGGCTCTCGACGTCCTCGACCGTTTTCGACCCACCTCTATCGAGTCTTCCGACAAGTGGACTCTCACCCCAGCCGCAGGTTGGGCGTCACGGCGCGGCATCGGATCGGTGCTGTTTAGCCACGAGCGACTCGACGACATGCTGACGATGTGGGTTCGTCGACAGTTCGGCGTCGCAGCAGCCGTCGGTGCCCTCAATCGTCGTCTCTCGAAATCGTTCGACATCGTGGTCGTCACATCTGACTACTCCGCAGGTGAATTTGCCGATACCGGTGCACGCCTTGTGAAAGTCCCCCTAGGAGTCGACCTCGCGACCTTCCATCCCGATAGGCGTGACGCAGGACTGCCAACCCCGCGCCCTGACGGCCTGTTGCGGTTGTGCTACGTCGGGCGGATGAGTCACGAGAAAAGCCCTCAGCTTGCCGTCGCAACTGCCGTCGAATTACATCGCCGCGGGGTTCCGCTGCGCCTTGACATGTACGGTGTCGGACCGGACGCCGACGCCATGAAGCAGCAGGCTGGCGACGCCCCGGTTTTCTTCAACGGCTTCGTCGAGGGGCGTGACGAGGTTGCCCGACGTTTCGCTCGCGCTGATATGTCCATGTCGGTGTGTCCAGCAGAGACCTTTGGGCTAGCGTCGTTAGAAGCGCTCGCCTGCGGCACTCCGGTGGTTACTGCCAATCGAGGCGGTGCCCACGAGATCGTCGACGCGACATGCGGAGAAGCTGGCAGCCCTGACGCTGACGGTTTAGCCGACGCCGTCTTACGGCTTGCGCCACGGCTTGGACCCGAGTTGCGTGAAGCCGCCCGTCGGCGCGCTGAGCAGTTCACGTGGGACGCTAGCGTCGAGAAGATGTTGGAGGTTCACTCCGAGATCGCAGCTGCCCCCGACGCCAAGCCGTATTGGAAACAGATATTCAAGAATCGGCGCGACGCCCGATTCCGCGCCAATGACCCCCTCGCGCCGCACACTGACGTTGAGCAGACCGACGATCACCAGGAGCGCAGATGAACAAGATCCCACTCGTGTTGGCAGGCGCTGCGGCAGCCGTCGTCACTGTCGCGATTAAGGCTCCACAACCTGAGCCAGGCCTGCCTGAAGGTCCCGCAGGCGCACCCCTGCGAACCGCAGCGGATGTTGTCGCGGCATGCCGAGCCTCCGGGGCAGTCGGTTGGGACCTCGTCAACAAGGCCACCAGTCTGGTGCACCGGATGTACACCCACTACTCGTGTTGGCACCTGTGGCTCAGCCCTCAAGCGTCCTTGGAGGCCGGGCACGGTCACTCGGGCCAGTACAACATCGTGCTGGGACAGATACTTGAGCAGCTGGGATTCCAGGTTCGGCCCGTCCACGCAGCGCGAGTCCGTTTGGAACACCACCCGTGGTACCACACCGGACACAGCTGGCTACGGGTCACCTACGACGGCAAAGAGCTCGATGTCTGCGCGTCGCGGCCAGGCAACACGGCTGGCAACGTCGCTTTCGTCCCCGTCACCGAGGTACTCGACCGGACCAGACTAAATAGCATTGATACCACATTCGCTCTGGCCCCGATCGTCGTCGCTAGCGTGTGGAAATCGTGGCTGACGGGATCGGACATCCAGAGCTGGATGTACCGGCCATTCGGACGGTCGGCCTGACACCGCGCGGTCAGGCTTGCGTCAATTCGCCAGTCGCCGTCTTCGTCAAGGGCCGGTTCATCGTCTCAGGTGCCATCGTCTGACCCGTCACGGCGCCTATGACGCAGAGTGCCGCCGCGATGACCATGCACCACTTGATCCCGATCGTCCCGATGCCGATGGGCAGCAGGTAGGTACCGAGGAATGCGCCAATGCGGCTGACAGCCGACCCGAAGCCCACCCCACTGGATCGGATATCGGTGTCGAAGATCTCTGAGGGGTACACCGCAGTCAGGATGTCGCTGTAGGAGTTAACCAAAGCGAAGATTGCCAAGCCCACAACCAGCACCCACGACGGCGCATGGGTCCACAATCCGACAACCAAGAGGACAACAGCCTGAATCCAGAACGGCCCGATGAGCATACGTCGACGGCCAATGCGGTCGATCGCTACCAGACCAGCGACCGCGCCCACGACGCCGATCGTGTTAGAGAGAATTGTGCCGCCAGCTTGAGACTTGACGTTGAGGGATTCAAGCACCTTCGGGGCGTAGGTGAAGATCGCAAAATATGGGGTGACGATGCACGTCCAGAAAAGACAGACAAAGACCGTGCGTTGCCGGTGACCTTTGCTGAATAGTTTGCGGTAGCCTTCACCGTCCACGGACTCCTCGCCGAGCCTCTCTGCGGCGAAATAGTCCGGTCCCATATGCTCCTCGACGATTGCGCGAGCCTCTGCTTCGCGACCGTGACGCAGCAACCAGCGTGGCGATTCTGGTAGACCGATCCTCAACCCAAGCACAATGAGGGCTGGGACAACCGAGGTGGCCAGGATGACCTTCCACGACACCCCACACCATAGCAGCGCATATCCCAGGAGTACGGCGATCAAAAAGCCGATGCGCCAGCACAATTCGAGGAAAGCTAGCTTCGATCCGCGTTCTCGGGCCGGAACGAACTCTGAAAGCATGGGCGCCCCGATGGAATACTCTGCGCCGATGGCCATGCCCAACAGGAATCTGAGAATCGCCAGCGAGACTCCGCCCATGGCGAAAGCCTGCCCCACGCCAATCACGATAAAAGCGACGATGTCGACGAGAAACATCTTGCGGCGGCCGAATTTATCGGTGAGGTAGCCGAAGAGCGGGGCGCCGATGAAAATGCCGAGCAGGCTCGCCGCCCCGACGAGTCCTTCCATCGCGGGGGTCAGCCCAAGGTCGTGATTGATGTGCAAGATGACGACACTAATAATGCCAAGATCGAAACCGTCGAGCCCGCCACCAAAAGCGGTGGCTGCCGTAACATGACGCAGAAATTGTCTGGAGTTAGGCGGGATCGAGGCCGACGTCGATGGCGTGTCGGGCGCTGAACTGGTGGTCGGGATGTTGGCGGCCATTATGGCAGCCCCTTCCGGTGGCGGACAGTGCGTCAAGGAACGACAGACAGAAGCCCTGTCATCGATACGTCGCTCCATGGTTTTAAGACCGATAGTGCGATTTTCGGCCTATCGACCCACCGTACTGGTTATGAGGGTCGCTGGGATTGACGGTGATGAGAATCTGGCGTGGATGCACGACGAGGGGCCCACCATGGCGATGGGCCCCTCGCAAAGTCAGATAGCGTCTCAGATGAGACCTGGGGTCTGAGAACGGGCACGATCGAAGCGGGCCTGAGCGTCGGCCCAGTTGACGACGTTCCACCAAGCGCTGACGTAGTCGGCCTTCACGTTCTGGTACTGCAGGTAGTAGGCATGCTCCCACATGTCGAGCTGCACGATCGGGATTTGGCCGGACGGCAGGTTGCCCTGCTGATCGAACAGCTGCATCGTGTTGAGGCGCTGGCCCAGCACATCCCACACCAGCATGCCCCAGCCGGAGCCCTGAACGCCCTTCGCGGCCTCTTCGAACTGCTTCTTAAAGCCATCGAAGGAACCAAAGAACTCGTCAATTGCAGCGGCGAGCTCGTTGCCCTCCGGACGGCCACCACCGTTAGGTGACATGTTCTTCCAGAACACAGAGTGGTTGATGTGACCACCGAGGTTGAAGGCCAGATCCTTCTCGAGCTTGTTGATGGCTCCGAAGTCGCCCTTGTCGCGGGCTTCGGCCAGCTTCTCTAGGGCGGTGTTGGCGCCCTGAACGTAGGTGTTGTGGTGCTTGTCATGGTGCAGTTCCATGATCTTGCCCGAGATGTGGGGCTCCAATGCGCCGTAGTCGTAGTCGAGATCGGGAAGGGTGTAAACAGCCATTCTTCCTCCTATGGAACGAGATCCGTCACGACGTCTGCCATGACGTGGCCCCTGGCAGGGCCGCTTGTTCGGTACAACGCCGAACCTGTCTCCATCATTCCCGTGTTTGCGAGATTTTTCACTAGATGTGGAGGAATGTGGTCTGACGTATCGGATCCCACGGCCCTCCGCACACTCACCCATGGGCCAGGCATCACCACTCGCGCTGTGCAGCCCCCGCCACGCTTTTCAGCCTCCGCCGCGCTTTTCAGACCTCCGCCACGCATTGAGCGCCACCCAGCGTTACGATGAAGCCGTCCCCTGCGATCAACGATGTTGGAGGAGTGACAATGACTGAGCTACTCGCTGGCCGTACCGCGTTGGTGACCGGTGGATCCGCTGGTATCGGCCGTGGAATTGCGCAGGTGCTTGCATCCCACGGCGCCCGCGTCGCCGTCACGGGCGTGACTGAGGAAGAATGCGTTCAGGCTCGCGCGGAGGGGCTTGACGCCTACCAACTCGATGTGCGGGACAAAGATGCCTGCATCCGCGTCGTGAAGGATGTCGCCGCCAAGCTTGGCGGCCTGTCAGTGCTTGCCGCTAACGCTGGTGTGTATCCCCAGACCCGCCTCGCTGACCTTGACGATGACCAGATTGACTTCATCTTCGACGTCAATGTCAAGGGCATGATGCACGTCGTGCAGGCGGCGACGCCGGCACTTCGTCAATCTGGCCGTGGACGCATTGTGGTGACCTCGTCGATCACCGGCAATATCACCGGGTATCCCGGATGGTCCCATTATGGTGCCACGAAAGCAGCACAGATGGGATTCATTCGCTCTGCGGCGATGGAGCTGGCGGGCGACAAGATCACCATTAATGCTGTGATGCCGGGCAATATCGTGACCCCAGGTTTGAAGGCCTTGGGGGACGATTACCTTGCTGAGATGGCGAAAGCCGTACCGCTGGGGATGCTCGGCGAGGCGACCGATATTGGCGAGGCAGTGGCGTACCTCGCCTCAGATGGTGCGCGCTATGTGACCGGTCAGTCGATCGTGGTCGATGGTGGGCAGATCCTGCCCGAGGGGCCAGATGCATTGGCGGACATGTAACTGTCCCCTGTACTCGGACTGTCGACGGCATCTGGCATGAATTGGGCACGTCGGGATGCCCGCCGTAGTACCCGCAGAATCGGACCCCCCAACAGCGCCAGGCACACCACATTGGTGAGCGCGCGTCCCAGATTCCAGCCCATGGACGTCGCCACATTGAACAGCACGAAGTGCCACAGGTTCGTCAGTGGGGAGGCGTGCGGGTCGAAGGACAGCTGGGTGCTTGTGCCGAGGTTGAAAGGCCAGAAGGCGAAGTCCATCAACCAGCCGTAAACGAAGGCTGAGACGAATCCCCACCCGCACAGCCAGGCAATTTCGGCTTTGCCCCTCGCGCGCGGAAGGAGTCCCGCCCCCAGCCCGACGAACCCCGAGGCGATCATCTGGTAGGGCAGCCAGGGGCCGAAACCTGCGGTGAGGAGGGCAGATGCGAACATCGTCGTGGTGCCGAGGACGAAGCCAAAGGCCGCGCCGAACACTCTCGCTCCGGCAATCATGAGGATGAAGACGAATGAGATTCCCGCCATCGATGGGCTAAGGGTGCGTAGCGCTGCGCCACATGCGGTCAACACACCGATCATGGCGAGGGCCTTGACGTCGATCCCGTCAGAACTCAGTTGAGAGACCACCACCGCTAACACCACGGGCAAGATTGCGGCGAAGAGGAATGGGGTGCGCGTCTCGTAGTCGGCGGCGCTTCCCGGGTTCAGGAACAATGGCCAGCAGAAGGCGAGTAACCCCATGGCTGCGGTGACGACGAGTAGCACCCGAGATGTCGTCGAGGTGCGAACTGCGGTGTGCTGGCCGCTGCTCATCGGCGCGCTCCGATCGGGGTGCCCACGAGCCGCTCTACGTCGGCGATCGTCATCACGTCGGCTGGATGAAACACTTTCGCGATCTGCGGGCTGAACCCAGGCGAGGACGTGCACAGTGAGCGGGTGGACCCGTCGGCAACCACATGACCGGTCGCCATGACAATCGTGCGGTCCGTCGTCGCTGCAGCAAACTCGACGTCATGGGTGGCCAGGAGAACTGCCGCTGGCTCCCCGGTAACACCAGAGGCGATGTCCCGGACGATCCTGGTCAATTCGGTCTTCATGGCGTAATCGAGGCCGCGGGTGGGCTCGTCGAGGAGGAGGATGTCGGGACGGCTGGACAATTGGATCGCCAGCACGAGGGCAAGTCGCTGTCCTTCCGACATGTCCCGGGGATTACGATCTTCCGGTAATTCCACACCGAGACGCGACAAGATAGCGCCGGTGGTGCCGTCGGGCACGTTGGACTCTTTGTCGGCTTGGGCGCATTCCTCAGCGACGGTTGGTAAGTAGAGCAGGTCAGATGCCGACTGCGGGACCAGGCTGACCATCTGGCGCGCAGTTGCGGCGTCGACCTTGCGGGGGTCAGACCAGGAACCGTGGTGGTTGACCAGCACCTTTCCTGACGATTTCGTCGCTCCCTGTATCGCCCACATTAACGATGACTTGCCTGACCCATTTCGCCCCATGAGGCAGGTAATGGTGCCACGTTCCAACGTGGCCGTCATAGTGTCGACGGCCCGTACCTTGCCGTAGCTGACTCCAACCTTGTCCAAGCGCAGTACGTCGTCTCCACTGCCGTGCCAGGTCATGGCCTCACAGGGTTGTGGAGCATGTGGGAGATCTAGGTGCGGACCGACCCGACGACGGGCCTCGCGCACCGACAATGGCACAGTTGGCCATTTCATAGTGCGACTCAGAGCCGCCAGCGGCGGGACGACGTCAGCGTGAGCCAATACCTCCTCGGGGGGTCCCGCCACCACCGAGCCGTCACCCGGGAGCCACCAAACGGCGTCTGCGGCGTGCATGACACGTTCCAGACGATGCTCGGCAAGAACAACGGTCAGTCCCACGTCATGGACGAGCGTAGAAATGGAGGCAAGGACGTCCTGAGCCGCAGTGGGATCGAGGGCGCTGGTTGGTTCGTCAAGGACGAGAATGCGAGGCTGAGCAGCCAAAACAGCGGCGATAGCCACCCGCTGCTGCTGACCCCCCGACAGGCTTAGCAACGCCCTACGACGCAAATCGGCGATCCCCATGAGGTCTAGCGTTTCCTCGACCCTCTTGCGCATCACTGACGGTGAGATGCCCAGCTGCTCCATACCATAGGCGATCTCATCCTCGACAGTGTCAGTGACAAACCCGGCAACCGGGTTCTGCCCGACCACGCCGACGACGTCGGCCAGTTCTCGGGGGCGATGAGTACGGGTGTCGCGTCCGGCGACTGTGACGGTGCCGTCAAGACGACCGCCGGTGAAGTGAGGGACGATCCCATTGAGCGCCCCCAACAGGGTCGACTTACCGGTGCCTGTGCGCCCGACGACCAGAGTCAAGTCGCCCTCCTCGACGACGAGGTTGACGCTCCTGAGGGTCGGAGCCGAGGCGCCAGGGTGGGTTATCGACACGTTTGACAGGGTGATGACATCGCTCATGACTCGACTACCTCGTCCTTCCAGGATTGCCACGATGCGGCCTGCTCCGGATCAATGTGGCTGGACCGTTGGGGTGCGGGGGTGACTATTCCGGGCAACACGGTCACCACGACCAGGAGGAGCATCGTTGGTTGCAACGGCGGCCAAACCACAGGCGAGGTCGATACAGTGACGGCGTCGGGGTCGGCGCGGGAGAGCCAGATCATGGTGACGACCGCGATCGCCCCGCACAGGCACGACGCTGTTGCCTGCCACGTCCATACGTCAGGGCGGTACCGGCTCACCCCGAGGCGGCTCCCTGAGATCCTCAGCCCGATGACCGACCCGATGGCTCCGGCGATGATGAGCACGATGCCAATGTGCTGACCCATTCGATCAGTCAGAAACCATGAACAGAGGCTGCCGGGAGCGCAGCTTGACGGGTTGGCGCTGAACGATCCGGTCGGGTTAGCGAGGACGCCGTAACAACCGAGGGTCAGCACCATAACCGAGATCATGAGTAGAACCTGCGTCCCAGGGTTGACGTGACGATGAGTGCGTCCGTACCCGCGCGATTCCATCCCGCGAGCCAAAGACATTGATGTTTCGACGGAATCCTCAAGCACCGGAACGAGAACGGCTACCAGAGCGCGAATACCGGTTCGGGTATCGCCGCGTAGCCGTCGCGCGCGTCGAACTCGTTGCACCGAGGCGATGAGCTGGGGGAAAACCGACAGAGCGATGACGACGGCCACGGAAACATCATGTAAAGCGGCGGGGACTGATTTGAGGACGCGTCGGGGGTTGGCCAGTGAATTCGCAGCACCGAAGCAAATCAGCATTCCGGCTAGTCGGAGGGCATCGTAACCGGTGGCGGCCAGCCCCTCGGCGGTAACTGGGCCGCCAATGCGGATCCCGGCCGCCCAGTCAGGCAGAGACGCCTCGGGAAGGCGGAAAAGCACCGTTCCCGTCCCGTCGCCGCCGATGAGAATTTGGAAGAACACGCGAATACCGATGACGGCGAGGGCCAGGCCGGCGTAGACACCTGCGGACCGGGCCCACGGTTCGTCAGTACGGCGCAATGCGACGACGATGGCGACGGCTCCCGTCATGAGGACGACCAGGAGTGGATTAGTGGTGAGGCTGATGGCAATTCCGCAGCCTGCCGCCCATGCCCACCACGACCATGGGTGGACTGTCCTGGTATTCCCAGCGGCAGTCGGGGTCGGAATCTCGACGACAGGGTCAGACGTTCTCGTCACTAACCTTGACACAGCTCAACCCTGATCCCAGGCATCGTAAGGTATGGCTTCGCTTCCTATGGGCACCGTCTCAGCTTACGACCTGGTCAGGCGTGGACGTCGATGACCCTGAACCCTTTCGCGGAAGCGATCCGAGCCGCGTCAAATCCCTGCTGACACAGCCAGCGGGTGAGAGAATCCGCGCCAAGGTTTTTCCCGACGACGAGGTGCGCCACCCCGTCGTCACTGAGACGCGTCAGCCACATCGTCAACATCTCATGCAGGACCGCTTTCCCTACTCGGATCGGCGGATTTGACCATATTTCGTCGAAGCGGAGGTGAGGATCAACATCCTCGGGGCGGCAGGCGTGGACGCGAGTGCCGACCCCCAGGGCCTTGGCGTTGCGGGTCGTCAATCTGATGGCGAGGTCGTTGACGTCGACGGCGACAATCTGCGAGCCAGGGCAAGCTCGCCCCAGAGCGCAAGCTATGGGCCCATAGCCGCAACCAAGGTCGAGAAAAGTGCCGTCCGATGGCGGGGGAGTGACTTCTCGCATGAGAACCGCGGTGCCGGGATCGAGGCGCGTGCCAGAGAACACCCCGCCTGCTGTGGTCAGCGTCATGGAATCATCCCAGATGTTGACACTGATAGTGCGGGTTTGGACCGGTCCCTGCGGGGTGATGAAGTAGTGGCTGGGCCCACGATCGTCATGGCGCGATTGACTCATCGGTCCTCCCAACAGGTGTCACAAGTATCGTCGTGGGTTCGACGGGAACGCGCCTGGGCGGCACGTTTGGCGAGGTCTGCGTCGGCAGGGTAGCCGACCTCCTCGAGGGTGAGTCCGCAGGCTGGCATGACGAGCACCGAGGATGCCCGCGAGGTGCTGGCGGCGACGGTGTCGAGCCAGTCTTGGCTGCGTCGCCCCGACGCGACGGCGGTGAGAGCACCCACGAGGGACCGCACCATGGAGTGGCAAAATGCGTCGGCACGGACTGTGACCTCGACGGTGCCGCACGGGTCGTCGAGTCGTTCGGCGTGACAATCGAGAAGGGTGCGGATTGTCGTGGCGCCCTCGCGGTATTTGCAGAAAGCAGCGAAGTCGCGTAGCCCGAGGAGAGAGGCACCGGCGGTGTTGAGGCGGTCGACGTTGAGGTGCCCCCGCACGGGCGCCACGTGGAAGCGTGTCACCGGGTCAGGCCGGGACGACTCATCCCACAGGCGGTAGACGTAACGGCGCCATAACGCTGAGAACCGGGCGTCGAACTCATCGGGAACACGTCGGATCGATGCGACGACGAGGTCGGGGTCGAGGACTCGGGATAGCCGACGCAGCATCGACGACGTGTCGAGGTCGTCGGGGAGGTCGACGTGGGCTACCTGGCCACGGGCGTGGACGCCAGCGTCGGTACGCCCCGCGACCGTCAACGGGGTTGGCCCGTCGAGGCGCAGCACCCTGGGGATCCATCTTTCCAGCTCGCCTTGGACAGTGCGGCGATCCGGTTGCGCAGCCCAGCCGGAAAAATTCGCCCCGTCATACGCGATATCTAGGCGCCAGCGGGTCATGATTCCTCCACACGACGCCAGGTCAGGTCATGGACGACACGTCCGGCTGCCAGGCCTTTCTTTTCGTACCGGGTGATTGGGCGCTCCTGCCAGCGTGGGCTGAATCCGTCTGGACCAGCGTTGACGGCCTCAATGGCGGGCTCGGCGGATAGTACCTCGAGCATCCATGTGGCGTAGTCGTCCCAATCGGTGGCCAGACGCCACAAGCCGCCGGGGCGGAGGCGGGAAGCCACCAGACGAGCCATGTCGGGGTTGACGATGCGGCGCTTGTGGTGGCGCTTCTTGTGCCATGGGTCAGCGAAAAAGGTCCAGACTTCATCGACTTGTCCGGGGACAACGAGGTGGTCGAGCCCAGCTGCGGCGTCGGCAAGGATGACGCGGGCGTTTGTTGCTCCTGCGGCGTGGAGTTTATTGAGGGCACTAGCGATCGAGGGTAGGTAGACCTCGAAGCCAATAAAATCACGATCCGGGTGGGCTGAAGCTAGGGAGGCTAGAACGTCGCCGGATCCGGTACCGATCTCTATTGTGAGTGGGGCAGTGCGCCCGAAGATCTTCGGTAGGTCTAGGTGAGCTTCGGGTGCCACCGAGGTGCTGGTGGCGTCGCGCGGGACGTCGACCATATATGTGCTGGCCAAGGTGTCCATGGCACGCTGTTGGGAGGCATTCATGCGGGGAGATCGACGGACGAAGGAGACGACCCCGCGCCGGACCCGATCCCCTGAGCGGTGGGCGCCCGCCGAGTGGTCGTCGGAATACTCCGCAGTGTTAGGAAGCGCGGTGGGGAAGTCGCTACCGGTGGCGGAGACGAGGTCGTCGGTCATGGCCATAGATGCTAGGCGATGGTGACGACAACACGTTCCTAGGGTGTGGCGGGTCTGAGGCTACGAGGAGTCTCGAAGCCAGCAGCTGATGTTGGTTCTGCCTCGGATCGAATGAATACCGCTGTCATGTATACCGATGTGTCTGGTCGGAGGTGCCGTGTCATGGCAATCCTGCGTGGTTGGGGCCAACTGCCATTTCTGAGTGGTAGGCGATGATGAATCTTCCACGATCGCCACGCAATGGCATGGACAATGGATGGCCGAAGGGGCGAAGTTCCTGTCAACTAGGCTGGGGCTGGCGTGATGCCATTCATGATCTGACGCAGGAGATATTCGGGGAACGTTCTTCGGGGCCGATGGCGTTTATGCAGGTGCGATGCGATCCAGTCCAGCACGAATTGCGGGCTGCGGCGCAGCATGGTTGGCGTGACGTGGAGGACCTTCCACCCATCCCGGTCCAGATGCGCCGACCGCATCATCGTGTTCTCGTAGCCGTCGACGGTGGAATGAATGGAGCGTCCGTCGATTTCGACAGCAACCTTTTCAGCCTCGAAGGCCTCGTCGAGGATGTATGTGCGGCCTGCCACATGAACGGCATGGTTGGGCTTGGCCCCGGTGATGCCTACGGCCCTCAAGAGTCGGCTGCACTCTAGCTCGGGGATGGACCACGCCTTGAGTCTGATGTCCGCTACGGCGGCAGCGATGCGTTTCTTGCTGAATCGCCACGACAAGCTGGATCGGGCAGCACGGCATGAATCGGGAGACACGATTCCCTGGCGTAAGGCCTCGGTGACCCACTCCCACTCGCCTCGGATTGCTAGTAGGAGGATGGACACTTCCGGCGCCGCCACACTGATGCCGTGGTGATCACCCAGATAGTGGCGAGGGACTCTCCAGCGATGAACCCGTATCCCAGCGCGGGTGATACTTCGGGTTGAGCAAAACCCCTCGACCTCATCTATAGCGTGGATGGGATCTAGGAAGGACCCCGGTGGCTGGAGCCCTTGCAGGATTAGCGCGGCTTTTCCAACAACCACGGCATCCGGATGCCATATGTGCATTGCCTTGATGAGTACCCTCGGATCACGGGCCACCGAGGATGGTGCCACTATCCCTGGCAGGATTCGTGTGGCCTGTCCCGAGGCCACCGCGCGGTCTGCCTGACCGCGCAAAGCACTCGATCGCTGGATGCGAGCCACTGCACCGTTGTCCTGCCATTCCCGTTCGAGTTGGCTCAAGCTTTTCTTCCTCATGTCTTTGGTTGTCGTCTCGAGCTGAGGAAAACGCCGAGGATCAGCAAATCTGTGGACAGCTTGGAGGTGGGTCGCGGATCTTGTGGATAACACGGGAGGAACGGTCGAGCCCCCGCTCTGTGAAGACGGCAATCGGACAATCTTGCACAGTTGCCACATCATGGCCGGGTTCCCGGCGAGAGCAGGAGCAAGGGGGCTCGGAGGCGCGGTTCCATGGCGTATGGACTGAGAAGAGTACGCCAGCACTATGGCCGCCCACGACGACGCGGTTCCATGGCGATCGGGATTGAACCGGATATTCCGCGGCGATTTGGTGGTGGTGATGGTTGGATGTAGCCTATGTGCTGTTGCCCTCGAGCAAACGGGAGTTGGCCACCGCGGTCGCTCCGTCTGTCCGACACATCGATGTCGTGATGCGGTTCCGGTCTCCGGCGTGTCACGCCGTCGAGTGGAGGAATCGCCCGCAGAGCACCACCACGTTGCAAGATCCCTGTGCGTGATCTCACGCATGGGACCGAGTTCGAGAAGGTACCTGTGACCACCTACAGCCCCAAGGCCGGCGAGGTGCAGCGCAATTGGTACGTCATTGACGCCGAGGACATTGTCCTGGGTCGTCTGGCCACCACCGTTGCCAACCTCCTGCGCGGCAAGCACAAGCCGCAGTACGCCCCCCACATTGACACCGGTGATTTTGTTGTCGTGGTCAACGCGTCGAAAATTGCGTTGACTGGCAAAAAGGCCACCGATTCGCTGCGCTACGACCACTCCGGGCGTCCGGGCGGCCTGCGCGTCACCAGCATCGGCGAGATGCTTGAGAAGAACCCGCGTCGCGCCGTGGAGCGCGCGGTGTGGGGCATGATGCCCAAGAACAAGCTGTCGCGTCAGCAGCTCAAGAAGCTGAAGGTGTACGGCGGCCCTGAGCATCCACATGCTGCGCAGAACCCGCAGCCTTACGAGATCACCCAGATCGCCCAGTGATCGCCCACGAAGGATTGTGACAGTGACTGACACCGCAACCGAGAACCTCGAGAACACCGAGGTCACCCCGTTCACCGAGGGCGACCGTGAGATCGCCTACCGTACCGACTCCAACCCGACCGTGGCAGCCGGCGAGTCCAAGCGCCCCGCAATAATTGCCGCCGGTGCTGCTACCGGACGTCGCAAGGAGGCTATCGCCCGCGTTCGCATCATCCCCGGCTCCGGCCAGTGGAAGATCAATGGTCGTACCTTGGACGAGTATTTCCCGAACAAGGTTCATCAGCAGATCGTGACTGAGCCCTTCACCACGGCTGGCGTTGAGGGTGCCTACGACGTCATCGCCCGTATTGGCGGTGGCGGCGTCACCGGTCAGGCTGGTGCGCTGCGTCTGGGTATCGCCCGTGCCCTCAATAATGTTGACGCCGAGGCTTCGCGCCCGGCCCTCAAGAAGGCCGGCATGCTGACCCGCGATGCCCGTGCCAAGGAGCGTAAGAAGGCTGGACTTAAGAAGGCCCGTAAGGCTCCGCAGTACTCGAAGCGTTGATTCTTCGTCTCACAACTCTGGGGCGGCTCTCCTATGGGGGGGCAGCCCCAGAGTTTTATGGGGGTAATCTGCGCTTCCTCAGCGGGTGTTCGCTCATGCTGCATGAGTGGTGGGTAGAGTAGACTCTCGTGGCACGACTTTTTGGAACTGACGGAGTGCGCGGTGTTGCTAACCAGGACCTCACCGCCGAGTTGGCCCTCGACCTTTCGGTCGCGGCTGCCCACGTCCTGGGTGAGGCGGGTGCTTTCGGGCACCGGCAGCCTACCGCGTTAGTGGCGCGCGATCCTCGCGCATCCGGCGAGTTTCTCGAGGCCGCGGTGTGCGCTGGGTTGGCCAGTGCCGGTGTCGACGTGTTACGCGTTGGCGTGATCCCGACCCCCGCTGCGGCCTACCTTGTGAACGAGTACCGCACAGATTTGGGCGTCATGCTCTCGGCGTCTCACAATCCCATGCCTGACAACGGCATCAAGTTCTTTTCTCGTGGCGGCGTGAAACTTCCCGACGATCTTGAGGATGCGATCGAGCAACGTATGGGTGAGCCGTGGGCCCGGCCTATTGGCGACAAGGTTGGTCGTATCCGCTACACCCCGCAGGCTGTTGACACTTATGTCGACCATCTTGTGCGCTCTCTGCGTCAGCAGGACACACTCAAGGGGCTGAAGATCGTCCTGGATACTGCCAATGGTGCCTCTTTCCACACCGCGTCGGCCGCTTTTACCGCTCAGGGTGCCGAGGTTATCGCTATCCATGACCAACCCGACGGCCTCAATATCAATGATCGATGCGGTTCTACTCATCCGGAAAAGTTGCAGGCGAAGGTCGTCGAGGTCGGGGCCGATATGGGGTTGGCCTTTGACGGTGACGCTGACCGTTGTCTGGCTGTCGACCACGAGGGCACCATTGTCGACGGTGACCACATCATTGCGATCCTCGCACTAGCTCTCCAAGAAGACCACCGTCTGGCCTCGAACACCGTTGTCGCGACGATCATGAGCAATCTTGGTCTCATCATTGCGATGCGCGAGCACGATATCCACGTCGACCAGACCAAGGTCGGTGACCGCTACGTCCTTGAGTCAATGAACGCGAACGGGTTCTCACTGGGCGGTGAGCAGTCAGGCCACGTCATCATGAGTGAGTTCGCAACCACGGGTGACGGTGTTCTCACTGGTCTGCACCTAGCTGCACGTGTCGCTCGTACTGGCAAGACCCTCAAGGAACTCGCGTCGGTAATGACCCGACTGCCGCAGGCCCTTATTAACGTGCGCGGCGTCGATAAGCTGCGAGCTGGCATCGACCCAGATGTGAATAAGGCGGTGGCCGACGCTAACCAGAAGCTCGGTGACACCGGCCGCGTGGTGTTGCGCCCATCGGGAACTGAACCGGTCGTGCGGGTCATGGTCGAAGCCAGTACTCAGGAGGAAGCCGATCAGCTGTGCTCCGAGTTGGCCGAAACCGTCAAGGCTAGCCTGGCTCTGTGAGCGTCATGGGATTCTTTCGCCGTCGCCCCGATGACGACCTTCCCGGTCTAGATACCGGGGCGGCGGATCGTCTACGCGCGATGGTTGAGGAGTCGCTGACGGCAATGGGCATCGACGCCGACGTCTCGGGCGATCACGCTGCGACGTCTGTTGGTGATATTCCGCTGGTTCCGATCGTTGAGGAGCTCGACGGTCATCACCGCGACGACTGGCGCATGGTTGTCGATGAGCTCGTCACAAGGATGGTGCGATCTCTCTTAGATGGCGCCACTCGACTGACTGACGCAACCCTCGCTGAGCATGTCGTCGTCAAGGTGGTGGGAGATCGGGAACGTGCCGGACGCAGTTTCGACTACGCGCGGCCTCTTGTGTCGACCGTTACTGGGAAACCTGTTCCTGGACTGGTTGTTGCTTTAGCGTGGTTTGACGGTGGGGTTGAGCTTCTCAATGACGCTGCCCTGGCTGAGGTTTCAGACCTTGATGCGGCCTACCGCCGTGGCACCGAAAACTTGGCGTCTGCCCTTGTCAATGGGCTTTCCTTGTCTCGCGATGGTGACATCGTTACCGTGACTGGTTCGTCGTGGCTCGTGTCGTCATGGCTGCTGGTGCCGCAGGCTGGAGGCCCTATCGCCGACGAGCTTGGTGACAGCGTCGTTGTTGGGATTGAGACGCCGGATCGCGTTGTGGTCGCGGCACAGGGGCACGAGAAGCAGATCGACGAAGCGTTGTCGGCGTCGCGCATTGCGGATCCGTTCCCCTGGCGGTTGACCGGGCAGAACGTCTGAGGGATCAGGCACGAGGAGACGACGCCGACTCAGACCTTCCTGATCCACACATTGCGAACCTCATGGTCGGGGCCCTTGTGCAGAATCGCGGTTGCCCGCCCGCGGGTGGGCAACACGTTTTGCACGAGGTTCGGGCCATTAATGGTGTCCCATATTTCCTTAGCGATGGTGATGGCCTCGTCGTCTGGCATTCGTGCATAGTCGCCGAAAAACGAGTCGGGATCGGTGAATGCGGTTTGGCGCAGGGAGAGGAATCGGTTAATGTACCACCGGATAATGTCGGTTTCCTCGGCATCAACATATACCGAGAAATCGAAGAAATCACTCAGGGCCAGTCCCATTGTTCCACTGCTGCGCCGCCGTGGTGGTTGCAGAACGTTAAGCCCCTCAATGATGAGAATATCCGGCTGTCGCACGACGAGCTGTTGGTCTGGCACAATGTCGTAGGTGACGTGAGAGTACACGGGGGCGGTGACCTCGGGCATCCCGGATTTGACGTCGACGACGAATTTTAGCAGTGCTTTACGGTCGTAGGATTCCGGGAATCCCTTGCGTGAAAGTAGGCCGCGTTCTTCGAGTATGTGGTTGGGGTAGAGGAATCCGTCAGTCGTGACAAGATCTACGATGGGACGGCGTGGTGACCTTCCCAAGAGTTCCTGCAGTAGACGGGCGACGGTCGACTTGCCAACTGCTACCGATCCGGCGATCCCGATGACGAACGGGGTGCGTTTCATGCCGTGACGGCTGAGTTGCAGAAAGCTATTTGAGGCGTCGAAGAGGGCGCCTGTATGCATGCAGTACAGGTGTATGAGCTGGGTCAGTGGGCGGTACACCTCGACGACGTCGCGGTGGCTGGTGGGGTCCCCGAGGCCTCGGATGCGGCCCAGCGTGGCCTCGTCGATGTCGATTTCGGTCGAGTCTGAAAGTGCGGCCCATGATTCTCGTGATAGTTCGATGAACGGCCCCGGTTCGGTGTTGTCGTCGTCGACGGGGGTGGTGGGGGTCAAGTTCATCGGGCGCCTCCGAATGGTCGGTCGTAGAGACTGTACTTCACAGTGACGTTGTCAGCATGGCTAATGCGGACAAGATGGGCACGCTTTCCATATTGCGGCTTTCTACATTGCGGCAACGTCGTGGAGTGCCTATCGCGCGGATCGGGTGTGAATGGACGCATGGCGCATGTGGCGTAGTAATCCGCCGGGATGACCGGGCGTGATGTCTGCGGGCGAGCTGGCGGACGCGGTGCTCATGAGGGCGATGGTCGTTTGTGATGCGCGAGGACGTGTGGGGCTGTGAGGGCCCCACACGTCGGGCGGCATCAGGCAATCAGCCTAGGAATGGCTGGAATACGCATGTGACTGGTTTCGCGTGATCGGGATCTAGCGCGTTGACGGCCATCTGGTACACGTTCGTGTCGTAGGTGAAGTTGATGTGGCTGGCGTGGTCGTCGCGGCAGGTGTTCTGAACAAGGATGTTCTTGACGCCTGGCTCGTGCAGGAAGGCATTGGTGAACGGCATCACGGTGTCGTCGTAGCGACCTTCGATAATCGTGTATGTGACGCCGGGGCGGGTTACTGGGCCGTTGCCATAGAGCTCCTTGTTGAAGCTGGAGGAGCCGAGCTGCTGTTCGTAGGCGGCGATGTGGGCTTGAGCAAAGGCGGACTCGATTTGTTCGTGCTCAGCCTCTGACATAGTTTGGTTAATGAACTTCGAAACGGCTTGCGACCCGACCCCGTGGTTCGACGGGGCGAGGGCTATGAGCTTGCCGACCTTCTTATCTCCGCCAAGTTTGGTGATGTAGTAATTCGGGAGCGGACCGCCACCCTGGGACCATCCAATGAGGTCGACCTTCTTGGCGCCGGTAGCGTCGAGGACCCGGTCGACGAATCCGGAGACGGCTTTCGCGGAGACACGAATATCGCCGGTGTAGGCGAAGTTTGGCAGCATCTTCAGGCCGTTAAAGTTGGGGGAGAAAACGCAGTAACCCAGCTTGGTGAGTTTCGGGGAGTACATCGACCATGATGCGTAGGCGTCAGAGTTGGTGCCGGGAAGTAAGACGACTGGGTTCTGCCCCTCGCGCGGTTTGCAGTTGAAGTTGTTGGCCCCTTGCGGGTTCGTCCCGGGGTGGGCGAGGGCGTACAGAGAGGCTGTGTAGGTAAGCAACTTTGTCGGGCCGTCGCCGGCAGACGGGATACCGTCCGGGCTGCCGGGCATGGTGATCTCTGGCGGAACTGAGGTGTCACCCTCAGCAGCGTGAGCGGGCGCTGCCGAGACGGTCGCGAACGCACTAGCGACGACCGTCGTCAGGGTGGTTAGGACTGCGGCGATCTTCTTTGATCTCTTCATGCTTTTCTCCATATCTTGCGTTGGTGCAGGATGCGGATCTGACGCTATGAGATGGTGGGATCACAAGGTGTTTCCTCGTAGCGAAAGCGAACATACGTGCAGAGATTAGTGCGAGGTTGTGTTCGGATGATCAGGCGTTTCAGGTCGCGGAAACGCTCATGATTCATGTACGTTTCTTGCCATGTGTGGAATTGTTGGTTACTGCGGCCATCGACAGGCCGAACGTGTCATCATCGACGGGCTCCGACGTCTCGAGTACCGAGGATATGACTCGGCTGGGCTGGCGGTCGTGGCGGACGGAAACTTGTACCGAGCCAAGAAGTCGGGCAAGCTGACCAATCTCGAGGAGGAACTGGCAGCTCATCCGCTTCCGGAATCCAACCAAGGTATTGGTCACACCCGGTGGGCCACCCACGGTGCACCGACTGACGAAAACGCCCACCCCCACCTTTCCTTCGACGGACGAGTCGCCGTCGTCCATAACGGAATTATTGAAAACTTCGCCGCGCTGCGCACCGAGCTTGAGGGCCAGGGCATTGCCTTCTCGTCGGAGACCGACACTGAGACTGCTGCTCACCTGCTCGCTGTGGAGATGCAGCACGGGTCTTCGCTGGCAGAGGCGATGGGCGCAGTGGCGTCACGACTCGAGGGGGCCTTTACGCTGGTCGCCGTCAGTTCAGATGCCCCTGACACGGTGGTGGCTGCTCGACGCAACTCTCCGCTCGTCGTCGGGCTGGGACAGGGGGAGAACTTCCTGGCCTCTGATGTTGCTGCGTTTATTGAGCACACCCGCGAGGCTCTCGAGTTGGGGCAAGATCAGGTCGTCGTGCTCACTCCCGACGACGTTACCGTCACCGACTTCGAGGGCAATCTCAGCCAAGCTCACCCGTACCACGTCGACTGGGATCTCTCCGCCGCTGAGAAACAGGGCCATGACTGGTTCATGCGTAAGGAGATTTTTGAACAGCCGCGCGCTGTGGCCGACACTCTGCTGGGTCGCTGGTCCGACCGGGGCGACTTGGTCCTCGACGAGGTGCACATTTCGCCGGAGGAGTTGCGTCGCATTAACAAGATCGTGGTCGTCGCGTGCGGGTCGGCGTATTACGCTGGCATGGTTGCCAAGTACGCCATTGAGCACTGGACGAGGGTTGCCTGCGAGGTTGATCTGGCTAGTGAGTTCCGCTACCGCGACCCGATCATCGACCCGACGACGCTCGTCGTGACTATCTCCCAGTCCGGTGAGACCGCCGATACTCTCATGGCCATCCGTCACGCCCGTGAGCAGCATGCCAAGGTCATCGCAATCTGTAACACCAATGGCGCGACGATCCCTCGCGAGTCGGATGCCGTCATCTACACCCATGCTGGCCCCGAGATTGGAGTCGCCTCCACCAAGGGATTCCTTACGCAGGTGGTTGCCTGCTACCTGCTGGGCCTCTACCTGGCCCAGGTTCGCGGCATGAAGTATGGCGACGAAATCCGCGCCGTCATGTCTGAGCTCGATCACATGCCTGGCAAGATCCAGGAGGTTCTCGATGAGATTGAGCCGGTTTACGAGCTGGCCCGTGTCATGGCGAAGGAGGAGGAAGCGGTCTTCTTCCTGGGACGCCACGTCGGCTACCCGGTCGCACTCGAGGGTGCCCTCAAGCTTAAGGAGATCGCTTACATGCATGCCGAAGGGTTTGCTGCGGGCGAGCTTAAACACGGGCCCATCGCCGTCATCGAGGAAGGCACACCAGTATTCGTTGTAGTGCCGCCGAAGGGGCGAGACCAGCTCCATGACAAGGTGGTCTCGAACATCCAGGAGATCCGCGCTCGCGGTGCTAGGACGATCGTGCTCGCAGAGCGAGGCGATGACGACGTCAAAGCGTATGCGGATACTTTCGTCGGACTGCCGGCCTGCTCGACACTACTTCAGCCGTTGGTCGCCGCAGTGCCGCTGCAGGCTTTCGCGTGTGAGCTGGCCACAGTCAAGGGCCATGACGTTGATCAACCGCGAAATCTGGCGAAGTCCGTCACGGTGGAGTGAGTTCGTTGAAGCTGGGTGCCCCGGGGATATTCCGGGGCACCTTTTATTGATGATGTGCTGCTTGCGCTACGGCGAGCATCGACGCGACCTGGCACCTAATCTTGACCCTATGATTATCGGAATTGGGGTCGACGTCTGCGACATATCTAGGTGGGAGGCTGCTATACAACGTCGCCCCGGGATAGCTCGCAAAGTACTTACGGATGCTGAGGCTGCGCTACCGGCGCACTCCCAGGCTGCCCGGTTCGCTGCCAAAGAGGCTCTGTATAAGGCGTTGAGCGGAGTAGGTGGGCTTTCCTGGCAGGACTGCGAGGTAGTCACCGATGGCACCGCTGTTAAGTTTGAGCTTCGTGGATCGCTGGCTCGGCGGGCCAAGGAGTTGGGTGTACGCACGGTTCATCTCTCATTGACTCATGACGCTGGTGTCGCCGTGGCCATGGTGGTGTGCGAAGGTTGAGTCGCGCCTGCCCGGCTCACCTCTTCCATCGTGGTTGAATGAATACCAATCCGCAGCGAGGGCCCCGCCGGGGGCTGAAGGGGATCGTCATGGCAATTGTCTGTACCGCTGAGGCCACTCGAGCGGCCGAGCAGAGGTGGTTCGATGCCCACCCCGGACGAGACCTTATGGACGTTGCCGCTCATGCTGTTGCGCGAAAAGCTCAAGAGCTTCTGCTGGGTGGCGTCGTCGATGAGGTCGTGCCTGATTGGGCTGCGTCCCAATGCGTTCTCGTTCTCGTCGGTGGGGGAAATAATGGCGGTGACGGACTGTTCGCGGCTGCAGCTTTGGCGCAGCGCGGGTGGCGGGTCGAGCTTGCTCAGGTTATGGGTCAACCGCACGAGGCTGGCATGGCTGCTGCGCTCGATGCTGGTTGCATCCGGGTCTCGCTGGGAGAGGTCACGAGGCACTCGTATGATCTCGCGATTGATGCTGTCCTCGGTATTGGGGGCCGTCCGGGTATCCCGCAGTCTCTAGAGCGAATCGACACGTGGTTGCGTGATCGCCGGATCCCAGTGCTTGCGGTCGATCTGCCATCGGGGCTAGACGCGAATTCTGGTGAGGTAGAATCCTGTGTTCACGCTGCTCACACCATTACTTTTTCCAGCCTCAAGTGGTGTCATATTGCTCATCCGGCCGCCCGCTATTGCGGAGAGTTGGAGGTTCATGACATCGGCCTCGACCTTGTCGATGATGACGGCGAGAGTCTCGACGGTGTCGACGAGTATTGCGATCTTACCGAGATGGCGTCGCTGTGGCCGGTTCCTGGCGCACTTGATGATAAGTATTCCCGCGGGGTCGTCGGCATCGACACTGGATCCGAGAGGTTCCCTGGGGCGGCGGTGCTCGGCGTCCTGGGGGCATTGAGAACTGGTCCCGGGATGGTGCGATTCTCCGGACCCAGCGCCATCATGGCCTTTATATTGAGCCGTGCTCCGTCTGTCGTCATTGGCGAGGGACGCGTTCAAGCTTGGGTCATCGGATCGGGTTGGGGCGCTCACGATGGCAATGCTGACCGATTTATTCAGCGGGCGTCTGAAGGTGTCCCGATGGTGATCGACGCCGATGCCCTGACTCTGTTGCCAGCTGAGTTGCCCAACGGCTGTCTGCTCACGCCTCATGCCGGGGAATTGGCTCGAATGCTGCGGGTAGAGCGCGGCCAGGTCGACGATGATCCACGCGGATGGGCTGTTCGAGCGGCCCAGCGGTTCGGTGCGACCGTCCTGCTGAAAGGGTCCATCCAATGGGTTGCTCGGCCTGATGGGGTTGTTCGTGCCGCTCTTCCTGGACCTGCATGGACAGCCCAGGCTGGTTCTGGTGACGTTTTGGCCGGGATGTGCGGCACCCTTATGGCTGCAGGGCTAGCTGCTGACGATGCGGCTCTCTGCGCTGCCGGGATGCAAGCTGCTACAGCTATGTCAATGCCTGGGCCCTACGCTCCAGACCAAATCGCGGAGTTGTTGCCCGGAACTGTCACAACGGTTCTGTCGCGCTGATCTATGGGTGTCTGGTCGAGAGGTCGGGGTCAGAGGGCTGCATGAGTTTTCGTCGAGCGGCCAGCTAGCCGAATAGCCTCTTTGTAGTGCTCGACGAGTTCAGCGCACAGGTTGTCCCAGGTGCGGTTCTCGATCGACGCTCGTGCTGCTATGCCCATAGCGCGGCGCTTGTAGTCGTCACCAACGAGATCGACGACTCGGGAGCGGAAATCGGCCATGTCGCCAGGCTCATAAAGCCACCCCGTCCGTGACGGATCAATGAGGTCGATCGGGCCGCCTTTGCGCGGGCTGACGACTGGGACGCCGCAGGCCTTGGCTTCTTGAACAGCCTGGCAGAAGGTCTCAAGTTCGCCTGTCGAGCAGAACACATCCATACTGGCGACGGCACGGGGGAGGTCCTCCCCGCCGAGACCGCCGGTGAAAATAGCATGGGGAAGCTGCTTTTCCACCTCGGCGCGAGCCGGACCATCTCCGACGATGACGAGCTTGGTATTGGGAATGTCGGCGAGGTTCGCCATATCGGCAACTCGCTTTTCGGCAGCCAACCGGCCCATGTATCCGACGACGACCTCGCCATTGGGGGCCCACTCGTCGTGTAGCTGCTGGGAGCGCTTCGACGGATGGAATCGTACCTTGTCGACGCCGCGCCCCCAGATACCCACCCGGGGGACGCCATGGTTGATGAGTTGGTCGCGCGAGAAGGTCGACGGCGCGTAGGTGGCCACGGCAAGGGAGTGGATCTGACGGACGCGGTACCAGCCGTAGAACTCGAGTTTTCCGAGTCCGTAACGACCGGCATAAGAAGGGATGTCAGTTTGATATATGGCCACGATGGGTATGCCGAGGGAGGCTGCCGCCATGGCACCCTTGTAGCCAATCATGAAGGGCCCAGCAAGGTGCACGACGTCAGGCTCAAACTCTGACAGGTAACGTTCCATCGTCCATTGCGGGCTAGTGGAGACACGGACGTCCTGGTAGCCCGGCCAGTGCAGCGAGGCTAACGGGATGACGGGGAAACCGGCGTACTCGTGCGGAGTCTGCGCATCGCCAGGGGCGAGGATAAGGGCATCGTGGCCGTTATCGCGCAGATGTTCCAGAATCCGCAGCACCGAGTTCGTCACTCCGTTGACCAGGGGGAGGAATGACTCAGTGATGATCGCAACACGCACAATTTCATGGTAACCGGCACGTGCGACGCCTTGGTAGGGCCGCGGTGTCGGGGCGGTGAACGTGGGGCAACGAGACTGCCCAAGAGCTGATATCTAACGGGCCTTATTCGCAGTTGACTCCACGGGCCGAGACGCGCGACTGTCTCAGAGACGACTCACTACCTGCGGCGCCTCGGACAGACACTGCGCCGGGTAGACGGTGTGACTTTCGTCGAGGGTGCCATGACGTGCGCCAGGAAATGCGGTCGATTTCGTCGATACGACCTTTGTGGGTAGAGTACTGACGTTGGCAACGGCCCGACTCGTTCGAGCCCATGATGCGTTTCAGTTGCTCGATGTGCCCTCAGGGCATGACGGAGCTACCGGCTCTGGTTTTATTGCATTCACCTGCGCAGCAGCTATTCGCCCAGCCATCGAGACAGACAGCCATCCAGGATTCCATGACCAAGACCCTATCTTGGGTCCGGTGTGTTGCGGTTAGGTTCCGCGATCCCATGCAGCGGTGCTGCGCCTTGTGTGCGCGGTGACGCCGGTCGCCCCTGGTCGAGGAATCCGCCGACCATGAGGGAACACCCCATTGAGCAACAAGAAACACAATCCCAAATCTTTTAAGGCTGACGGCACTCCGAAGCGCCGCTGGACCGCAGCTGAGCGGGCCGCTCGCGGGCACAAGCCACGCACCAGAGGCGGAGTTCGCAACGGTCACACCGATTCGCGTGGCCGCAACTTTGAGGCGTGGACCCCGCGAGATGAGGCACGCCGCGACGATGCCGGCAGTAAAGACCGCCGCTATTCCGAAGATCGACGCGGTCGTGGCCAGTGGTCTGATGGTCGTCGTGACCGTCGATATGATCGTCGTGACCGGGATCGTCGTGACGACCGCAGGTGGTCTGACGACGGCGAGTTCCGGTCCCATAAATCGCGTCGACCGGGCCACTACGCCAATCGTGATTGGAAGCGTGACGACCGTCGCGGATCCTCGTGGTCTCGCGACGAATGGCGCGAGGACCGACTCGGTCGTGACGATCACGGGGATCGCCGTCATGGCGGTCGTGGCTACGAGCGCAGAGGTTCCTGGGATCAACGCGAGGATCATTGGCGCGAGCGTCACGACAGACACGATGATCGTCGGGATGAGCGTTGGTCGGATCGTCGGGATCACCGTCGCGACGACGGGCCCCGCGAGGATCACGATGACGCCGACACAATGGATTGGAAGGCCACCGAGCTCACCGACCTCGACGTCACCGGCATTGACCACGAGGGCGGTTTCTCGGCCCTTGGCGTGCCCGACGAGATCGTCGCCGCTCTGGCCAAGACTGGCATTACTGATCCTTTCCGCATTCAGATTGCCGCCATCCCCGACGCCATCGCTGGGCGTGACGTGCTGGGTCGTGCCTCGACGGGTTCGGGCAAGACGTTGGCCTTTGGTGTCCCGCTGCTGTCGCGCCTGTCGGCCACCCCGCGCGAGGATAAGCGTCCGCGAGCTCTCATCCTTTCTCCTACGCGTGAACTGGCCATGCAGATCGCCGACGTGCTGTCCCCGTTGGCGTCATCAATGGGCCTATCGACCATCCTCATCGCGGGTGGTATGAGCTATGGCCCGCAGACCAAGGCTTTCAAGAAGGGGGTCGACCTTGTCGTCGCCACCCCCGGGCGTTTGGTCGACCTGCTGGAGACTGGTGACGCCGACCTTTCCGGTATCGCTGTAACCGTCCTTGACGAGGCCGATCATATGGCTGAGCTTGGATTCATGGAGGCCGTCGGTTCGATCCTCGATGCTGTTCCGGCAGACGGGCAGCGTTTGTTGTTCTCTGCCACTCTCGATGGTGCCGTCAACAAGTTAGTCAAGCGGTACATGCACGATCCAGTCACCCACGAGATCGACTCCGATAAGGGGTCTGTCTCGACGATGACCCATCACGCTTTCCAGATCAAGCCTCACGAGAAGGTCGGGCTGATGTGCGAGATCGTTAACCGTAGTGGTCACACCATCGTTTTCGCTCGAACTCAACGAGGTGCGTCCCGGATGGCCGAGCAGATCCGTGAGGCTGGTGTCATGGCTGGTGCGTTGCATGGTGGTCTTACGCAGGGCGCCCGTGCCCGTGTGTTGGCGGCATTCAAGGACGGCTCCCTGCCAGTTCTGGTCGCTACTGACGTCGCGGCCCGAGGAATTGACGTCGATGATGTCACTTTGGTGCTGCAGGTCGATCCGCCGATGAACTCCAAGGATTATTTGCACCGATCCGGTCGTACTGCCCGTGCCGGACACGACGGCGCCGTCGTCTCGCTTGTGCTGCCACATCAGCGCCGCACTATGGCACGCCTGTACCGTCAAGCCGGGGTGAAGCCGGTGGAGGCCCAGGTCATGGTGGGTGACGACTACGTCGCTGACGTGGCCGGTTGCAGCCCTGTCTCGGGCACTGCCATTGACGAGAAGGATTACGAAGCCCTCGTCGCTCCCAAACAGCAGCGTGGCAAGAAGTCTCGGGACGGCAAGCCTCGTCGTGGTAAGGGCGGTCGCAATCGTGGTGGTCGTGGATTCGACGGTGGTCGCCATCGCGGCTACGACTCCCGTGACCGTCATGACCGGGGGCATGATTCGCGCGGACTCAACTCTCGGGGGCGTGATCGTCGTGACATTGAGGCCAAGTACGGTCGTTCCGGAAACGACACGTGGTGAGTGACTGCTGAGTTACCGGGCGGGCAGCGCATGGTTCGGGCATGTCGAAAGCACCCGAACCATGGCGTTGCGTTCCGCCGGGGTGACCCAGAGACGGTATTTCCGCTTGACAGCAATCTGGCGGGATACGTAGTCACAGCGGTATGACTTCTGTGGTGGCAGCCATGTCGCCGCGTCCCCAGCCCCTTTGTCCTGGTTGGCGCGCCCCTCGACGGCTAGCAGATTGAGCGGGTCGTTTGCTAACGCCTGGCGTCGGTCCATCGGCATCTGCTGAGCTCCTGTAACCCAGGCATTACCAAGGGCGACGACGTGGTCGATTTGCACCACAGCTGAGGTGTCGCGACCGCGCCGCCATGTGATCGTCCGTCCGGTGTAGGGGTCGTGCAGTTCGCCGGAGACTATCTGGCATCGACTGCCGGATTTCAGTTTTGCCTTGACGAGATCACGAGCCAAGGCATCGTCACGGGTGCCGCAACCGTTGTGGCCCCAAGGGCGAGTCAGGGCTGAGTCGGAGTTGTCGCTCCACGCCGGGCCGAATTGGTCCCGCGAGTAGCCGGTCATCGGCGCACGTCCCTTGACAGGGAGGCCACCGAGAGCCTCCGCGGCCTGGCCATAGGCCGTCGATCCTTCGCGTGGAACAGCCTTGCGGTACACCCCGACGATCACCAGCAATGCGACGATCAAGAGCAGCACCCACGCCCATCTCCGTTGCGGCGCCGACGCCATATCGTTACCCCCACAGCTTTGTTGGCCAGCGTGGCATCGCTAGCGGCATAGTCGCGGACGCTACACCACTGGTCTGGCCCGTGGGAAGGCTTGGACTGGATCAGCTGTCCCACTGCCTGCCGACGGACTCGGGACGGCGAGGCCGACGTGAGGTTCGACGACTATCCTGGGTTCTTGTGGATAAACAGACCAGCCCGCAAGAGGCGATCCCGGAGCTTGCCGTCGCAGTTCCGCAGGACGCCGCGGTTCTTGCGCGCGCCCTTGATCTCGAGGCACAGACTGTTTCGACGTGGCTGACGCAGGGTCTCGGCATTGTTGCCCGCGTCGGTTCCCAGATTGTCGGTCTAGCTCACCTCGTGGATGATGGTGGCCACGCTGACGTTACCGATCTGGCCCTGACTACCCCTGACGATACCGACGTCGTTGCAGCCCTCATCGGTGGGGCCGAACAGATCGCTACCGAGCTGGAGTCGCGCGTCCTCGTCGTCTCGGGACTCACGACTTCACCCGGCCCGGCTTATCACTACGACGGTGGCTGGGTTCGTGTACTACCCACCCGGGTCGTCGTTCCCACCGCTGAGGCTATGCATGTCTTCGGAGCAGCACTGGCGGCGCAGTTGCGCGCCGGAGATATTGTGCTGGCCTCCGGAGATCTCGGTGCCGGTAAGACCACCTTGGCGCAGGGGATAGGTAGGGGGCTCGGCGTCGACGGGCCCGTCATCTCCCCGACCTTCGTGCTGGCGCGCCGCCATGCCGGATCCGGGGGGCGGCCCGGGTTAGTCCACGTCGACGCGTACCGTCTCGGATCGGCCGCCGAACTTATCGACCTCGACCTCGACGAGACCATGGACCAAGCCGTCACTGTCATTGAGTGGGGAGCTGGCATTGCCGAGGATCTCGGCGGTTCCCACCTCGACGTCGACATCCGGCGCAGTGAGGATCCCACTGATGAGACTCGCGTGGTCTACGTAGAAGGTTTTGGCCCGCGCTGGCAGGGGGTCGATTTGTCACCGCTGTCAGAACTTCCCTTTGACACTATTTCTCCCGACCAGACCGGAGACAACAACTGATGAACACCATCGTCTTGGGAATCGACACATCGACTGCTGTCAGCGTTGGACTGGCGTGTGGATCTGAGGTGCTCGTCAGTCTGCGCCACGACGATCCTCGCGCCCACGCCGAGCAGCTCATGCCCCTCATCCATCGCGGCTGTGAGGAGGCCGGGATCGCATTAACCGACATCGCAGAGGTCGCTATTGGGGTCGGCCCTGGCCCCTACACCGGCCTGCGGGTTGGGGTGGCAACAGGAAGGGTACTGGCACACCTGGCCGGTCTTACCCCACACCCGGTATGTTCCCTCGACATTCTGGCCCGACAATGGGCTGGGGTCGATGGAGAGTTCGTGGTATGTACTGACGCTCGTCGCCATGAGCTGTATTGGGCTCGCTACGACGCTTCAGCGAATCGTCTTGACGGCCCCAATGTCACTCGCCCTGAGGACGTGCCGAAGGATCTGCCGATCGGCGGTCCGGGATGTCTGGTTCGCGGCCTGACGCCGACTCCGGGATCGCCGGAGTTTTTAGATGCCGGGGTGCTTGCGGCGTCGTGGCAAACCATGCCCGACGTCGGGCTGGAGCCGCTCTACTTGCGCGATCCTGATGCCACTGTTCCGACGACCCGCAAGGCCACCTTGACCCCGACCCGACTCACCCTGCCCGGCCGATGACCAGACCTGCCCGTATGAGCGACCTCGACGCCATTATGGCTATTGAGCAGGCCAGCTTTGACCCGCCGTGGTCTCGTACGTCGTGGGCAGAGGAGATCGCCCCGGCCGACTACCGCCTGACTCTGGTCGCTGGAGGTGACGACGTCGCTGCCGCTGCGACATTCCACGGCTTTGACGTCGCTGATCTCGACCGGATCATGGTGGTACCTGCGGCGCGAGGGCGTGGCTTGGCCATCGAACTGCTCATCCATGGCCTGAACTGGGCAACAAGTCGAGGATGCCGCGCCATGATGCTTGAGGTCCGCCCAGATAACAGTCCGGCAATCGGCCTTTATCGACGCTTCGGCTTCAAGACGGTTTCGCAGCGTCCCAACTACTACGGCGGCGGGGTCGACGCCCTCATGATGTCGGTCGACCTGCCCCACATCGAGACCACAACCCCACCCGAGGAGAACCATGTCTGAACCGCTCATCTTGGGCATCGAATCGTCCTGTGACGAGACCGGAGTCGGCATCGTCCGTGGCAATGACCTGCTTGCCAATGAGGTCGCCTCGTCGATGGAACAGCACGTGCGATTCGGCGGGGTCGTCCCCGAGGTCGCCTCGCGCGCTCATCTGGAGGCCATCGTCCCTGTCCTAGAAAAAGCCACCGCGACTGCGGAGGTGGACCTATCCGACCTCGATGGCATCGCCGTGACAGCCGGTCCAGGCCTGGCTGGGGCACTCGTCGTCGGACTGTCGGCGGCCAAGGCGCTGGCAAGTTGGCTCAACAAGCCTCTGTACGGCGTCAACCACCTGGCCGGACACGTTGCCGTCGACCTGCTCGAGCATGGCGATTTACCGACGCCATGCGGCGCTCTGCTTGTTTCAGGCGGCCATACGAGCTTGCTGCGGGTAAACGATATCGCCACCAACATTGTTGAGGTCGGCTCGACGATTGACGACGCCGCCGGTGAGGCGTACGACAAAGTGGCGCGTGTGCTTGGTTTGCCGTACCCGGGCGGGCCCGTCATTGATAAGGCTGCCGCTGATGGTGATCCGGCTGCGATCCGTTTTCCGCGCGGCCTTACTGCCCGTCACGATATGGCGAAACATCGCTTTGATTATTCTTTTTCTGGTCTCAAGACGGCGGTGAGTAGGTGGGTTGAGACCCAACAGCGCGACGGAGTCACGTTTCGTATTGCTGACGTCGCCGCCAGTTTTCAGGAGGCAGTTGCCGACGTCCTCACCGCGAAAGCCGTGGACATGTGCCAGGAGTATGGCCTCACTCACTTCCTCATCGGCGGCGGAGTCGCGGCGAACTCTCGACTGCGGACGCTACTTGCTGAGCGGATGGCGGACGCCGGCGTTGAGTTGCGACGGCCGCGTCCGGGCCTATGCACAGACAATGGGGCCATGATCGCGGCCTTAGGTGTGCAGGTTGTTAAGGCGGGACTGCCGGCGTCGGCCATGGATATTTCGGCTGATTCAGGATTGCCCGTTGAGACGGTTCTTGTCTGAATTTCGGGGTGGTAGGGATCGTCGAAGATGCGAATATGTAGCCTTAAGCTGTTGGCCCTAACGTCGCTCGTAACAGGGCTCTACTGTGCGATTCTGTGAAACATTATTGAGAGATAGGAGTGGATGAGAAATGAGTGAACCTTTCGTTCTTGACGCCAGTTTTAGTACGCTTCGCGCGGAGTCCTTCACCAATGACGCCGTTGGACGGTTGGTACAGAATGCTGTGACTGGTACCGGTGCTGATACTGTCAGTCTGGACCGCACCCTCGTCAATAGTGTTGACGAAACGACCTCTCAGCGGCTCGATTCCTGGAAGGTAACCGACCAGAAGCATTCCGGACGGTGCTGGGAATTCGCTGGGCTTAATGTGCTGCGCGCCAAAGTCATTGATGAGCTTAAAGTTGATGACTTCCAGTTTTCGCAGAACTACATCGCGTTTTTCGACAAGCTCGAAAAGGCCAACCACACCCTGTCGCGTGCTATCGCTACTGCCTCCCGTGATGCCAGCGAGGAGGAGGTGCGCTCCATCATGGACTACCCGAGTGAGGACGGCGGCTGGTGGTTCCAGTTCACTGACATCGTCGCGAAATATGGGTTGGTGCCGTCATGGGCGATGCCTGACACAGAGTCTGCAGGAAATACTGCTCAGATGAATCAGGCACTTGCGACGGTACTGCGTCGGGCCATCGGACGCATTCGGGAGGCGGCCACGAACTCTGACCCGGCTGAAGGGTCGGCCCACATGGAGGCAGTGCGCAACGAGGCCCTGAACGCGGTGTGGCGGATTTTGGCGATCCACCTGGGGACTCCGCCTACCAGCTTCATGTGGCAGTACCGCGACAAGGATAAGAACTTCCACCGCAAGGGCACCTACACCCCGCTGAAGTTTGCCCATGAGATCGTGCCACAAGCCTTCGACCCGTGGGTGGCCCTCGCCCATGACCCGCGCGAAGAACACCCGGTGGTCCGCACCTACGTCCACGAGCACACCCCGTACATGGAGGGTGGCACCCCATATTGGCATCTATCGGTGGGCCTTGATCTCCTTAAGAAGACCATTGTCGAGTCAATTGCTGACGGTGAGCCGGTGTGGTTCTCCTGCGATGTCAAGAAGCAATTCGACAAGGACCTGGGCATCTGGGATGCGAAGCTGCATGACTACGAGGCCCTCTACGGCATCGACATGGACATGTCGAAGGCTGAAAGGTTGCGGTTGCGTGAATCCGGTGGCACTCACGCCATGACCTTCGTCGGGGTCGATCTGGTTGACGATGTCCCGGTGCGCTGGAGGGTTGAGAATTCCTGGGGTGACGAGGTGGGCCGCAAAGGATTCTTCACGATGAACGACTCGTGGTTCGATGAATACGTCTACGAGGTCATCGTGCCCCGTTCCCGGGTGTCCGATGACATTGCCAAAGCCTGCGACCAGGAGCCCATCGTGTTGCCTGAGTGGGACATGATCTGAGTTCCCTGCCGACATGGATTTGCCCGCCCGCAGCGTGGTGGCGCATGCGATGGATGTCCAGACCGGAGAAATCTTCAGAGCTAGACGTTGCCCCGACCTGACTGAAGTGACGGCGTGGATCACGACCCTGCCGGGCCCGGCTGCGGTCATCTACAGTGACGGCCCCTGATGAGCTTACTTAAGCCGCCCGTGACCTGGTGAGGGCCTGCGAGGAACTGCTGCAGTGACCTGATGCCGGCTCGTCACCGCCTGTCGAATTGGTTGTTGAGGCATGAGATTGTCTACTCGGACGGGCAGGCTTGGGCCGGTGCCCACGATGCCTGGGCGCGGCGGCAGCGCTTCGGCTCGCCACTGGTCCAAGCCACGTTCGACGAGGGCTACGATTCCGTTGTCACGATCGCGGCCATGGATGCCGACAGTCCCTGGACCGGCACCGTTCACCGGCTGGGCTGCTTGCGCGGGATCTCCACGTTGACCGGGTTCGCTCTGGTGGTCGAGATCGGTGGCTGGAGCCGATTCACCGGCAACTCCATCGGAGCGATCCGCGAAACACCTATGGGCAGCCACCATGACCGGCGGCGTCTCGTCCTGCTCGCGTGACAGAAGCCGCACCGATATCAGGTGTACTGACCGTACAGGTTGGTTGAAGGATTGCGATTCGAGTGTGTGGGTAGGGGAGAGCCTTACTGGTTGGGTGGGACTTGCGACAGAACCCGTTTAACCAGGAAGGCCCTCTGATGTCTCACGCTAACGCAGTACTGATCCCGAGGCATCGTTTGATCGTTGCCAAGCTTGTCGCCGACGGTGGCGTGCCTATCGCTGAGGTTGCAGGGTGGGCCGAGCATTACCATGCAGGACCGGTCCTCACAGCCCCATCGCAGGCCCAACGCCACCCCATCACCGGTGGACCGATGCTGCGTCAGTCTGCGGCTGCGGTGGCGAGAATGGCCCATCCAGCTGGCCGCTCGACTCGGTATCGCTTCTTCGATCGTGGTGCGGATCTTGGCCGCCTGTCGTCTGAACTGATTGTCGGCGTATGATCGGGCCACTGGTGAACAGATCCGACGCTATGGGCATGGCTACCGCGGGTCGCTAGTCCATGTCGGAGTGAAGAAGTTGGGCAATATCCCCGGTGGTGGCTGACGGTTCGTGGGCCGCGCCCAAGGCGACAAAAATCGCATCGCAATACTGAGCAAGCTAAGATCGGTAGGCAACTTCAAGATGGGGTACGCGTTCGTGGATTCGATCATCGATGACCACTCTCGACTTGTCTATTGCGAGGTTCATGATGACGAGTGCGCGCTAACCGCCACCGGGGGTGTTGGTACGAGCTGTTGATTGGTCTGCCGCCCGCGGGGCGAGCGTTGAGCAGGTACTGTCCGACGACGGGCCGACCTACCTCTCCAAGCTCCGGGCTACAGTTTGTGATCAGTTCCAATTCACACCGAAACGAACCCGTCCACGTCGTCCACAAAACCAACGGCAAGATCGAACGCTTCCACCGAACCATGGCCGATGGGCGGGCCTACGCCCACTGCTGCACCAGCGAGCAGGAACGCCCCTCAGATTCCCACACCACGTCACCGGAGTCAGCGGAGAGAAGACCGGCAATGATTCTGACGAGAGTAGTTTTCCCAGCCTCGTTGGGTCCGAAAAGGCCTATCGTTTCACCGGGGTAGAGATCTAGAGAAACCCGCATAGCGCCGGGATTTCATACCTGCCATGAACGGCGTACTTCTTCGTGAGCTTGAGGACGTACGGTTTGCTATGGGTGAACGCATGTCAGATATCCAAAACTTCGAGAGGGGGGATGGAGAGGGCTGATTCGACGCGTTCAGCCAAAACAGCGTCTGCCTGACGCAAGTGTTCGGTATCAGGGTATACGACCAGCGTCTTGTCCCCAGTGGTCCAGAAGTCGCGGTCCCAGGTCTCGGGGTGTGACCAGATGTTCTCCTGGCCTGCGGCCCAGTCTGGCAGCTTCCTATGAATCTTGGTGGCGACAGCCAGCTGGCTCTTGGCCGTCTGATAGACGGTGTCAATGCGGGTCCCTTCTGGGACTGGTTGCCTGACGCGAACCAGACGCCGTCCCATGAAGGTGACCCTGTGGTCGACCTCGTCAGTGCGCAGCGCGAGCTCGATTTGCTCGTAGCCCTCATTCGCTCGCTGATGCTTCTTCACGTAGTCGCGGAGCGCCTCCGCGACGGCCGCAGACAGACCGCCAGCGATCTCACTGGCTTCGGAGAACAGATTCACGTCGTCTTCTGCGACGTACACGTTTCTACTAGGCATGTACATAACTATGCGCATATACGTAGCGCTCGTCAACCCTCTATCCGCATAGGGATCGCTGAACACCGAGCACCTTCGGGCTGCTAGTGTCGCAGGTGTTCGGGAGACGTCAGGGGAGATGGAACATGGCATCTACATCTAGCGGGTTACGTAAGGCCAGCTCGGCCGTGACCTCGTATCGAGCACAGAGTCCGGGGGTGGAGGGGGATTAAGGACCCATCAGTTCCGCTGCGACAACACGGACGGACAGGGTCTATCCAGCGCGCTGACTGACTTCCTTCTGGCTTCCCGGATCGGTCGGGGCGACATGGAATTCAATGTCTCGGTCGGCGATTACTTCGTTGATCCGAAGCTCACGCTTGCTGTCCAACAAGTGGGGGAGATGGCGCAGCACGCGCCACCTCCCCCATGGGTCGAAGAACCCAGTCTAGTCAGTTGCCCGGTTGCGCCACGACGGCACAGGTCGAGCAGGAGCAGCACGAGCCGGAGCTAGAGCTGGTGGACCCGCCGGGAGCGAGCATGTCCACCTGGGAACCGATTCCCAAGGTGTTGCTCATGGCGGTCTGTACGGTGCGAACCCGATGGTCGGTGACGGTCGTGACGGTGATCTGCATGAACGCAATCCCTTCTCTCGTTGAAAATGCCGTCAATGACAACGTAGCAGCCGAGAGCTTCAGCTCCCAGAGCTTCATTCATTTCACATGACCCGTAGCACCTGCTGATGAGGTAGCAGGACTTGTCAAATGGGGAACTAGAGAAATCACGTACTAATTAAGCGGCGAGGGTCATTGCGGTGGTTCTGGGATGCGCGTTCCTGAACAGGGCGGCGATGGATCCCCGTCGACCCGTTGTGCGACATGAGCATGGACAAAGGCTCCAGATTATCCCGCCAGCGTCCGGCAGTCAGACGCGCAGCATCAGGATAACGCGTGGCCCACGAATTGCTGGACCGGTACAAGGACGCGCAGCCATGTAGACATCAAGCGCCAAGGGCCCCAGATAAGCTGTCGTGACTGGTCGAGGCTGCCCGTCTCTTGCCACTCGTCTCCGTCGCCCTGAGAGGATGTCCTCATGATGACCCCGATCCTCACCACCCTTGGTTTCGTCATGCACCCTGACGGAGAGTGCGTCCTCATGGTGCATCGCATCGCACGTCCTGGCGACGAGCAGCTCGGCAAGTACAACGGGCTGGGAGGCAAGGTGGAACCGGGGGAGGATGTCGTCGCTGGCATGAAGCGCGAGCTGCACGAGGAGGCTGCGATCGAGGTTGACGCCATGCGCCTACGTGGCACCGTCTCGTGGCCGGGGTTCGGGCGGCACGGAGAAGACCATTTTGGCTTCATCTTCGTCGTCGACGCATGGCATCCCATTGCCGACGCCATCCCTGACGCTAATGAAGAAGGTCCGCTGACGTGGGAGCGCATCGACTCACTCGATGAGTTACCGATGTGGGAGGGGGACCGATATTTCCTGCCGCTGGTGTTTGATCCTACTGTCCCGCAGTTCCACGGCTGTCTGCCCTATCACGATGGCCGACCGACCGGCTGGTCATACTCCATATAGACCATGATGCTGTGTCCCGTGTGTGACCGTTGCCGTCCTGGACTAGCTGGTTATTCCAACGACCCACAGGATGAGGCACACCACTGGAGCCACCCAGCGAGAACTCCATGCCCCGTAGTGGGTCTCGGCGAACATGCTGTCTGCCCGTGGATTTCCCCCTGGCAGGCTGTATGGTGCGATAGCAGTAAGCGCGAGGCTGACAGGCGTCAGGATCGAGAACGGTACTGGCGTCATCACGATGGGGGTACCCGCGAGAACTCCCACCATCATGATGCCCCCCAGGGCCAGCATGATGGAGACGGCAGTGACCATGTCCTGCCCAGAGCCGTCCGGCTCAACAAACGATTCCACGAAGGTCAGCAGCCCAGGAATCACAATGACCACGATAAACAGCAGTGCCCAACTGATGTGAGCGTGGGCGTCCCAGCTGAGGGGTTCAGTGCGTGACGCGTAATAGGTCGTCGCCATAGCACCCAACTGGAATGCCGAGCCGATGAAGTGATGGACGTACCACCCTGCTGAACGGCGCGACGGGTCGCTCCCGGAGGCTGCCTTCTCTGACCCCCGGGACTGTAGGCGTTGGGTAAATCTCAATCGACTCTCAAGAGTGGTGATGGCCACGACGTTACTGGTTGCTCCTCGTGCAGAAACGGTCTATCGCAATCTCTCGACCGAGGATTGTACCCCCACTTTCAGAAAGTACCTCTAAGGTGGCAGGGTGAATCACACCGTGGCATGTCGTTTGGCTAGTAGCGAGGGACGTCGAGCTCTTGAGCTAGCCAGTACTGAAGCCGACCCCGATTCGTTGTCGGCTGCTAGCAGGATGCGTCGTCACATGGATGCCGATCTCGCTGCGGCTGTCCTCGATCAAATCAGTCTGCGGCGCCGGGCTGTTGCGAAAATTGGACCGGTAGGAGCTTCCATGTTGTGGACGCGCGACGCTCTGGAACAAGCTACCCGTGCCGATGTGTCGCGATGGCGGGCACGTCGCATTAAAGAGGCCGGGTTCAGCCATGTTCTCGATCTCGGATGCGGGTGTGGCGCAGACGCGCGGGCTTGCCTCGATGCTGGTCTTGAGGTGACGGCCGTCGAGATTGATCCGGCAACAGCTGAGCTCGCGCGCCACAATCTGCCCGAGGCGCAGGTGATATGTGGCGACGCGACGGCGGTTTTGCCGCGCCTGCGTGACCAGACTGGTGCCACCACGGTCGTCATGCTTGATCCGGCTCGGCGTACGGGACGGGGACGAACCTGGCGGCTAGAGGATGTGCGACCGTCATGGTCATTCGTTGAGAAAGTGCTCGAATCAATGCCTGCAGTTGCCAAGCTAGGGCCTGGCGTTGACCGCTCTCAGCTGCCGAATCTTCCCGTCACCTACGTCGGACACCGCGCAGACCTGGTTGAGGCGACGGTGTGGTCCGGGTTTGACACCCAGCGGTCGGGCGATCGGGCAGTACTCATTGAGCCTGCCGGGATTCACGAGCTACCCGGCGGGTCTGCGGCTCCTGCAGCTGGTGAACTTGGCTGCTACCTGGCTGAACCTCACCCCGCTGCAATCCGTGCTGGCAGCCTTTCGACGATCAATGGATCGCTGCGAGCAGTGTCGGAGGGCATCGCCTATCTCACCGCAGACGAGCTCGTTGCCTCGCCGTGGCTGACGTGGTTTGCCGTCAAGGAAGTCCTACCCCTCGATGTGAGATCGTTGCGTTCCTGGCTGCGTCAACACCACGTCGGAACGGTCGAGATTAAGAAGCGAGGTGTTGACGTCGACCCTGTCACGTGGCGACGCAAACTGAAGCCGTCAGGGCCACATTGCGTCACCGTGATCTGTACCCCAACGACTGGCAGCGCCAAGGCACTGATATGTGATCGGGTGAGGCTGCCGCGGGGGCGTACACGAAGCGGGGCCGGATGTGATGTCATGAGGCCATGGTGACGACTCGGCGCTCAGCGAGATACCTCCTTGCCCTGCTGGTAGTTCCGCTCGTTGTGCTGTCGGGGTGCGGAAAGATCAATGCTGGCTTTGTTATTAAGGACGAGGACCATATTGACGTCGCCGTTACTGTCGGGGTTCCCACATCGGGAGTCAATGAGGAAGAAAACGATCGCTATGACGGCTTCGCGACGCGAATTCGCGATTGCTCAACGATAATCTCACCGGGCAGCAGCCTTGCCGGTAACGTGAGGGTCACATCATTTAGTGACGGTACATATGTTGGTTGCACGATTACTGGCACGATGACATCGGCGGACCTCAACACGCATATACCGTGGCCTCAGTGTGGGGCGACTCCGTCTTCGGGTCCAGCGAATAGGGGAGCGAACCCGATAGATATTGCGTTCGACGACAGGACGATTCATTTCCACGTGGACGGATCAGCATTTTCTGATTGTGTGCCAGGCATTGACTCTCGTGATATCGGTGGCGGGGCCGACGTGGTCAATTTCAGGGTGTCAGTGGCCTTTCCGGGTACGGTTTTGAGTCACTCTGGATCAAGCACGGTTGATGGGAATACTGTGACGTGGACCGACGTCAACGATCTCGTCTCGGCGCAAGGGCTGACGGCGGCGGGTAAGGATGAGAGCGGCCTTCCCAGCTGGGTGTGGGGTATTGGCGCATTGGTGGCGCTAGCCATTGGTGGCGCTGTGGCTGCGGTGGTCGTAAGCGCGACGCGTCCGAAGAGGCGTTAGGTTTGTCTGATAAAGGCCTATCATTACCCACCCCATTCGTGGTTTCATGTGTCTATGCTGAGTGTTTCGCGCCGTTTGAGATGCTGTCTCGTTGTGCTTCTCGCGCCTGCGCTGCTTGCCGGGTGCGCAAAATTTGATACTGCCTTGGACCTCAAGGACGAAGATCATATCCACGTCACGATGACGGTCGGTATATCTAAGTCACTGGCAGACGCGTCGGGTGAGGACCTCACCTCTGAGTTCGCCGACTGCAACGATTCCATGGGGTCTAGTGGCGCCGGCTCGGGCGGTAAAGCCGAGAGGTTCGAGGATAAGAACTACATCGGGTGCACTGTGACTGGTGACACCACCGCTGCTGAGCTCAATAAGGGGGACAGTGGCATAAAGGTCAATTTTGATCAAAACGAGGTGTCTTTCAAGATGACCTCGGACTTGTTCCGAAATAGCGGGCAGCCCGATGGATCCATAAGCGCGAGCATGTTCAGTGATTTCAAGGTTTCTGTGACCTTCCCCGGAAAGGTTGTCAGCCATTCTGGATCGAGCACGATCAACGGGAACACCGTCACCTGGACCGATCCGAAAGATATGTTCTCTAGTTCGGGGCTGACTGCGACGGGTAAACGTTCTCATAGCGTACCCACCTGGATCTGGATTATTGTTGCCGTCTTCGTTGTGGCAGTTATCGGCGCTGTTGTGGTGATCGTTAATAAGAAGAAGAAAGGCTCGACACCGGCCCAGCCGAACACTGATGATGCTCCGTGGGGCACGCAGTACTCAGATGCCGTGCAACCGCAGGGTTCGGGTCAGCCCTATCAAGGCAACGGTCAGGACCGACCGGCCTATCCGGGGCCGCAGCAGCAGTCTTGGGGTCAGCAGTCTTGGGGTTCACAGGGGCCGGGTCAGCCGTGGGGTAGCCCATCGGGTCAAGCTGCGGATAGCTCGACACGTGTGCCCCAGCCTGGTGAGAGCTCGCCCTCCCATCAAGATCCACTGTCGGGTCAGCAGTCTCCTTCGGCACCCGATACTCCTTCGGCACCCGATACTTTCTGGAGGGGGCCCGGGTCCCAGTGACGGTCGCTGGCCTGTGGAGGATCATTTCTGGCACTCCCATTGCCTGAGTGCCAACCTCGGGTGTACTTTCGGGGTTGGCACTCTCGTGGTGAGTGTGCCAACGGACCTGAAGCACCCGCGACGCCGACGGTCCGTCGCGCTCGGGGCTCGCAACCCCTGGCGAGAGACAACGACATAATCCGTCTTCAGTTAGAAAGGGGTCTTGACGTGGCAACCACGATCAAGCCGCTCGAGGACCGCGTCCTCGTCCAGCCTCTCGAGGCCGAGCAGACCACCGCTTCCGGACTCGTCATCCCGGACACCGCCAAGGAAAAGCCGCAGGAGGGCAAGGTCATTTCTGCCGGCCCCGGTCGCGTCGATGACAAGGGCGCTCGCGTTCCCATGGATGTTAAAGAGGGTGACGTCGTCATCTTCTCCAAGTATGGCGGCACCGAGGTTAAGTACGACGGCCAGGAGTACCTGCTCCTCAACGCTCGTGACATCCTCGCTGTCGTTGAGAAGTGAGGCGCTGATACATGGCAGCCAAGCAACTTCAGTTTGACGAGGAGGCTCGTCGCTCCCTTGAGCGCGGCGTCGACATCCTCGCTGACACCGTTAAGGTGACCCTCGGCCCCAAGGGCCGCTACGTCGTTCTCGACAAGAAGTGGGGAGCCCCGACTATCACTAACGACGGTGTAACCGTCGCCAAGGAGGTCGACCTCACTGACCCATACGAGAACCTCGGCGCTCAGCTCGCCAAAGAGGTCGCCACCAAGACTAACGATGTGGCCGGTGATGGAACCACTACCGCTACCGTGCTCGCCCAGGCTCTCGTTCACGAGGGGCTGCGCGCCGTGGCTTCCGGGGCGAACCCGGTCGGCCTCAAGCGCGGTATCGAGAAGGCCGTCGACGCCGTCGTGACTGAGCTTCGCTCTATCTCGCGCGCTATCGACACCACCTCGGACATGGCTAGTGTCGCCACCATCTCCAGCCGTGACGAGACCATCGGCTCTCTTATCGCCGAGGCCTTCGACAAGGTTGGTAAGGACGGGGTTATTACCGTCGACGAGTCGCAGACCTTCGGCACGGAGCTTGACTTCACTGAGGGCATGCAGTTCGACAAGGGATACCTGTCGCCGTACATGGTTACCGACCAGGATCGCATGGAGGCCGTGATCGAGGATCCATACATCCTCATTCACTCCGGCAAGATCTCGTCGATGAACGACCTGCTCCCCCTGCTGGAGAAGGTTATTGCCGCCCACGGCAGCCTGTTTATCGTGGCCGAGGACGTCGATGGGGAGGCCCTGAGCACCCTCGTCGTCAACAAGATCCGCGGCACCTTCAACTCGGTGGCCGTCAAGGCTCCGGCCTTCGGTGACCGTCGCAAGGCAATGCTGCAGGACATCGCCACCCTTACCGGTGGCCAGGTCGTCGCTCCTGAGGTTGGGCTCAAGCTTGACCAGGTGGGCCTCGAAGTATTGGGTCGCGCTAAGAAGGTTGTTGTCACCAAGGACAACACCACCATTGTCGACGGGGCCGGTGCCAAGGCTGACGTCGAGGGACGCGTCGCCCAGCTGCGTGCTGAGTACGATAACTCTGACTCTGAGTGGGATCGTGAGAAGCTCCAGGAGCGTATCGCCAAGCTCGCCGGAGGGGTGTGTGTCATTCGCGTGGGTGCGGCCACTGAGGTTGAGCTCAACGAGAAGAAGCATCGCATCGAGGACGCTGTCTCCGCGACCCGTGCAGCGATCGAAGAGGGCATCGTCGCCGGTGGCGGCTCCGCTCTCATCCACGCTGCCCATGTGCTCGAGGGGGATCTTCACCTTGAGGGTGACGAGAAGGCCGGTGTGCAGATCGTCGCTAAGGCTGTTCGCGAGCCGCTGCGCTGGATTGCCGAGAACGGTGGCGAGCCCGGTTACGTGATCGTCTCGAAGGTCGCCGAAATGGAGCCCGGACACGGCTACAACGGCAAGACCGGGCAGTACGTGGACCTCATCGCTGACGGCGTCATCGACCCCGTCAAGGTGACCCGTTCCGCGCTGGCCAACGCCGCATCTATCGCCGCTCTGCTGCTCACCACCGAAACCCTCGTGGTGGACAAGCCGGAGGACGAGGACGACGACAAGTGAGACTGACTCACTGATTCCTCAACGGCCCTAGAACCATATGGTTCTAGGGCCGTTACTGTCAGCACTCCCATGACAATTCTGGGCCGGGACGTCACTCCTCGCGACTGGTGTCCTTGAGCGGATTGCCGTCACGATCCATGATGGTGAAAATCTCATGATCGTCTGGCAAGTGTTGCAGATAGTCGCGTTCGGTATCGGGGGCGGTGTGCCCCAGCTCAAGTTCTTTACTGCGGGCGTCCTGTGCTGCAGCACGTAGGGCGTACTCTGCGTCGGCAGTCTCTAGCTGTTCGGCAGTGGCCTCGTTGGCTACCATCATGCCGGCCTGGGCCTCCTCAGGCACCTGTGGAATAACTCCAGCGTCGACGCGTTCACGGTGGCCCTTAATCTCGCGAGCGATGACGTGGGCTAGGAAATACATTCCCAACACATTCGGCACTGCCATGAGGAAGAGCATGGCGTCAGCAAGACCAAGAATTGAGGTCATATTTGTTGCAGCCCCAATGATCAGGAGGATGAGGAAAAGCGCGTTGTAGATGTGCTCGGCGGTGGTCGAATTGCCGAATAGGTAGCCCACGGCTTTCTTGCCGTAGAACGAGTAGGACAGCATCGTCGAGAAGGCGAACAACACCACGGCCAGTGTCAGGAGAGAGCTGAACCAGGGGGCAACAGTCTTCAGCGCCTGGGCAGTCATTTGTACGCCGTCAGCGTCACCATTGCGGTAAACGCCGGTGATAATGATGGTGATGGCTGTCATGGTGCAAATGACGACTGAGTCAATGAACGGCTCCCACATGGCAACGAAGCCTTCCTGGGCAGGACGGCGCGTCTTCACTGCAGAATGAGCGATGCCAGCGGTGCCAACACCGGCTGCGTTCGAAAATGCAGCACGCTGGACGCCGACGATCAGCACTCCAAGGACTCCACCGGCGACACCGTGGCCGGTGAAAGCACCGGACCAGATAGCCTCGAACGCGCTGCCAACCTGGGAGACGTTGGCGGCAATGACGGCCACGCACATGATGACGTAAAGAAGGCCCATGAACGGTACGATCTTGGAGGTAGCGGCACCAATCTTGGATGCGCCTCCGACGATGACGAGCCCGACAAGGATCGCGAAAATCAAACCGACTACCCACATGTGGGTACCGATCCAGGAGTCTGGACCTCCTGCGAACATTGCGAGCTGGTAGGCAGCTTGATTGGACTGGAACATATTGCCTGCGCCAATGACACCGAAAGCGGTGCAAATAGCGAACATCGTGGCAAGGACGCGGCCTAGCTTGGGTTTTCCGATTGATGCAAGACCGTCACGCAGGTAGTACATCGGGCCACCAGAAGTGGTTCCGTCCTCGTTGATGACGCGGAATTTCACTCCAAGGGTGGCCTCGGACATCTTGACGCTCATGCCAACCAGCCCGGCTACCGCAATCCAGAAGGAGGCGCCCGGCCCGCCCGTTGCGATCGCGATGGCGACACCGGCAATATTTCCCAGGCCGACGGTGCCTGACAATTCGGTTGCCAAGGCCTGGAAGCTGGTGACGTCACCGGGGTCGGTGCGGCGGGAGAAGTGGCCCCGCATCACGTGGCTGGAGTGGCGAATCGACGCTGGACGCAGCTGCTGAAAGCCAAGAAAAATCGTGAAGAAGATGCCGGCCCCGAGCAACCACGCCAGGATGAGCGGGAATTCATTTCCTCCGGGCAGTGGAATAGCCCAAAACACCGCGTCAGAAATGGCGGTAGCAATGGGGGAGATGAAGTTGTCGATAGCTTGATCCAAGCTCAGTGGAGCCAGGACAAGAGTATCGAGACTTCCGGAAACGGGCGATGACATGATGCCAGGTGGCACGAATGGTCCTAACCGTTGACGACATGGGACACCAAGCCTGGGTGCCACTACTGTGCGGTACCAGCCATCTGTCATGGCCGATCTCAGTGCACACAGGCACCAATGACTCGGTGGGCACGACCACCCAGCCATCGCCATGACCGCGGGCGGGGCCGTGCCTGCGGCGGAGAACCGCCTTGGACACTGTAGCGGGTGAGTGTGTCACATGGTCTAAACCCCGACACTGACACGTCTTCGTAACGTTTGACGCTGTTATTCCCCTACGCTGAGTGTGATGACCGCGACCGCCCCCTTCGATGAACCTCAGCCTGTCCTGACGCATAACCATTCGGACCGGCGACGCTTGGTTGAGGTGTTGACGATGGGGTTCGTCGGTTCAGTGATGGTGACATTGTGGGGCTGGGGATCCCCACATGGCGGGATGCCCGCGCACGTGCGGCCCATTGGCGTGGCAGTGGCTGCCAGTGGTATCGCAGGTCTGGCTGCCATGATCGTCGCGTGGCTGCGGTCCCGTAAGCTCGTGGGTCGGCGTGTGCTGACTCTGGTCGTGTGGTCGCTGCCGCTGCTCTTTGGACCTCCGTTACTGAGCCACGATGGCTGGGCCTACGCGGCGCAAGGTTGGATTCTCGCTCAGGGGATGGACCCGTACCGCGTCCCGCAAGGCTTGGCTGAAGTCCTCGGCAACGCCGTCGATGCGCCGTGGCAAGAGACAACGGCGGTATATCCTCCCGGATCGTTGTGGATCCAGGCGGCCATGGTGACGCTTGCTCATGCGGATCCCATATGGTCGGTGATGCTCATGCGAGTGCCCGCCGTCATCGGCGTTGCACTCATGATGTGGGCGGTCCCTCGGCTAGCGCGATATGCCGGAATTGACCCAGATTACGCCGTCTGGCTTGCAGTGTGTTGCCCATTAACGACGCTGAGTGTGATTGGGGGTATGCACAATGACGGACTTCAGGTGGGGTTGTCCCTTATGGCCCTCGTCGTGGGCGCGCATCTGGCTTTGATGGACCGAGGATGGTTTGGGCTTGTACTTGGCGGGGCACTCGTCGGGTTGGCTGGCGCTGTCAAGCAGCCCGGTGTGTTGAGCGGGGTGGGCCTCGTCGCCCTGGTCCACGTCAATGCGGTGCGTCGCGGCGGCGATCAATGGTCAACGCGCAACTGTTGGTCGGCGCTATTCGCTCGCATCGCAGTAGGTGCCATACCAGCAGTGGCTGTGTTTGGGGGGATTTCGGCTATCCGTGGGCTAGGTCTGGGTTGGCTCAACAGCACGGCCGGTAGCCCGGCATCAGTGACTAGCGATTCACCGATCGCGCTCGTCGTCCAGATTCTGCGGGGCAGCGGCGGTATCCCGTTGGACAAGCTCGTTGGGCCAGCGACTGGCGTCAGTCTGATCCTCACCGTTGCTGCCATGATCTGGTGCTGGGCACGATGGGGCCCTATTCCCCCTTGCCGCATCCACGTAACCTGGGTTTCATCGCGTCGTCGTGACGCGAATCATGACGTTGTAGAGCGCGCGACAGGACGCGTTGGCAGCCCGCTCCGGCTGCAGGCCGGTGTGATGATCGTCTTTGCCGCTCTTGGGGCGTCGCTGCAGCCCTGGTATCTCATCGGCCCGCTGACCGTATGCGCCTCCGTCCCACTGCGGCGTACTCACCGCGACGCCCTCATCGCCGGTGTCGTTGCCACCACCGCTCTTACCATGATGCAGTGGTATTGGTCGCCCTTCGTGAGCTTGCCGCTGGTCACCGTCGGGTATCTCATCATCTGGCGGATTCCGAAAGCTTGGGCTTTCGTGACAGCGGCGAACTGACGGGGTCACCTCGCTTAAGGCCGGAGACCAGGCTACGAGTGAAGACCGTCGACGTGAGCGGCGATAGGATAGCGAGCATCCCGGCGAAAGGTGGCTCATGACCTCGGATTCCCGCCCGACCACGATTGAGGAGCTGGCACCGCTGGCCCTCACCTTCGATGACGTTCTGCTTCAGCCAGTTGAAAGCAACGTCATTCCCTCCCAGGTGAAGACGACGACGAAGGTTTCTCGCAATATCTCGATCGCGATTCCGCTTGTCAGCGCGGCGATGGATACTGTCACGGAGACCCGAATGGCGGTCGCCATGGCGCGTGAAGGTGGCCTTGGCATTCTGCACCGTAACCTGTCCATTGAGGATCAGGCGGCCATGGTCGATCAGGTGAAACGCTCTGAAGCAGGCATGGTTGACGAGCCGATCACGATCTCCCCGAACGCCACCTTGGCTGACGCCGAGGAGCTCTGCCACACATACCGAATTTCCGGTGTACCCGTTGTCGACGATAACGAAAACCTGGTCGGCATCATCACCAACCGTGACATGCGTTTTGAGGATAATCCACAGCGCCCCATCCGCGAGGTGATGACGGCAGCCCCGCTCGTCACCGCTCCAGTGGGCACTAGCCCGTCTGACGCTCTCTCCCTGTTGGCTGCTCACAAAATTGAGAAGCTGCCGCTCGTTGACGCTGACGGGAAATTACGCGGCCTGTTCACCCTAAAAGACTTCGTTAAAGCCGATAAGTATCCCAATGCCACTAAGGACCCGCAGGGGCGTCTACGTGTGGGTGCCGCAATCGGGTTCTTCGGTAACTCGTGGGATCGCGCCATGGCTCTCGTTGAAGAGGGAGTTGACCTCATCGTCGTCGATACCGCCCACGGTCACACCCAGGGCGTCCTTGACATGATTGCCCGACTCAAAGCCGAACCGGCAGCCAAGGGAGTTGACGTTGTTGGCGGCAATATCGCCACCTACGAGGCCGCCAAGGCCTTATGCGAGGCAGGCGCTGATGGCATCAAGGTCGGCATCGGACCAGGATCAATTTGTACAACCCGCGTCGTTGCCGGGGTCGGCGTCCCGCAGGTCACCGCGATTTTTAACGCTTCTAAGGCTGCTCGTCAGTATGGCGTGCCGGTCATCGGTGACGGTGGCTTGCAGTACTCCGGCGATATTGCCAAGGCCCTCGTTGCCGGAGCCGATTCGGTCATGCTCGGATCTCTGCTGGCTGGTTGTGAAGAATCCCCAGGTGAGCTCGCCTTTATCAACGGCAAACAGTTCAAGACCTACCGCGGTATGGGATCGATGGGAGCCATGTCAGCGCGCGGGGAGAAACTGTCCTACTCCAAGGATCGCTATTTCCAGGGTGATGTCACGGCCAACGACAAGATCATTCCTGAAGGCATAGAAGGCCAGGTTGCGTATCGCGGACCGCTTGGCGCGGTGGCCTACCAGTTGGTTGGCGGGCTGCGGCAGTCAATGTTCTACACCGGTGCTTGCACTATCGACGAGTTGCACGAGCGGGGCCGCTTCGTGCGCATCACCTCGGCGGGTCTGCGCGAGTCTCACCCGCACGATATTCAGATGACAGTCGAAGCTCCCAATTACTCGGCCCGCTGACGGGCACACCGGACATCCGGTAGGAAAGGAATTATGTACGACATCGGACGCAGCAAGCGTGCCACCCGGGCCTACAGCCTGGATGACATCGCCCTCATTCCCTCTCGGCGCACTCGTGGTACCGAGATGGTGAACCTGGAGTGGCGCATCGACGCGCTCACCTTTGACTTTCCGATCATGGCAGCCCCGATGGATTCGGTTATGAGTCCTGCGACGGCTATTGAGTTCGGGCGTTTGGGTGGCTTAGGTGTGCTCAACCTCGAAGGTCTGTGGACCCGTTACGAGGATCCCACTCCATACCTCGATGAGCTGGCTGAGATGGGTGACGATGTTGCCACCACCCGTCGGATGCAGGAAATCTATGCTGAGCCGATCAAGGCTGAGCTCATTACCGAGCGGATGGCTGAGATTCGGGCCGCTGGGGTGCCCGTGGCGGGGTCGTTGTCACCGAAGAATGCCTCGCACTTCTCAGAGACAGTGGTCAATACCGGGGCTGACTTCTTCGTCATCCGTGGTACGACGGTCTCGGCGGAGCACGTCGCCAACGGTGACGACGTCTTGGACTTACGCAAGTTCATTTACGAGCTCGACGTACCCGTCATCGTCGGAGGCTGTGCCACGTACCAGGCGGCGCTGCACCTCATGCGTACTGGTGCTGCTGGCGTCCTAGTGGGGTTCGGCGGGGGAGCGGCTCACACCACTCGTCAGGTGCTGGGGATCCAGGTGTCGATGGCGTCTGCGATTGCCGACGTCGCGGAAGCGCGTCGTGATTACATGGACGAGTCGGGCGGACGTTACGTCCATGTCATCGCTGATGGTTCAGTGGGCCGTTCTGGCGACATCGCCAAGGCCATCGCCTGCGGTGCTGACGCCGTCATGGTCGGTTCGCCACTGGCTCGGGCTACCGAGGCCCCCGGAAAGGGATGGCATTGGGGGGCCGAGGCGTGGCACCGTGACCTGCCTCGTGGCGCTCGAGTCCACTTTGAGCCGGTGGGAACCCTTGCCGAGGTTCTCAATGGCCCGTCGCGCGTTCCAGACGGCACCATGAACTTGGTTGGCGGGTTGCGACAGGCGATGGCAACTACTGGATACTCTGAGGTCAAGGAGTTTCAGCGCATCGAGTTGACGATCCGCTAATCGTCCCACAAGGCAGAACGCTTTTCCGGCGAGCGGATGAATCGCTAATCTTCGGCCATGAGTGAAGTGCCCGAAGAATTGGTCGTGTTGCGCGGCGCGATTGACAACATGGACGCCGCCCTCATCCATCTGCTCGCCGAAAGGTTCCGAATTACCCGAGAGGTAGGTCGCCTCAAAGCCGAGCGTGGCCTACCACCGGCTGACCCCGTCCGCGAGGCCGAGCAGATCTCACGGTTACGGCAGTTAGCCGTCGAGTCCAATCTCGATCCTGAATTCGCGCAAAAAGTTATCACGTTCATCGTCGCTGAGGTGGTGCGTCACCATGAGGCGATTGCTGACGGCGACGGCTGAGGCAGACCCCAAGCTCAGAGCTGATTGTTATATCAGGCAATGACGTCGCCCTGGTGCACCTTTGACGGTATTCCGACGACGACCGTGCCGGGGGCGACGTCTTTAATGACCAAGGCGTTGGCACCGATCTTGCAATCGTCGCCAACGGTAATGTCACCAATGATCTTGGCTCCGGCACCGATAAGGACACGATTGCCAATCGTGGGGTGACGTTTGAACTGTCCACGCGCGCGGCCACCAAGGGTTACCTGGTGGTACATAAGGACGTCATCGCCAACGACGGCTGTCTCACCAATAACGACGCCCATGCCGTGGTCGATGAAGAAACGGCGTCCAATTGTTGCCCCCGGATGGATCTCGATACCGGTGACGTGACGCGACAGTTGCGACAACAACCGTGCAAGTGGCCGCAGCCCAGGGCTCTTGACCCATAGAGCATGGGCGAGGCGATGCGCCCAGATGGCGTGAACGCCTTGGTATGCGATGGCGACCATGATCCTTGAGGTTGCAGCGGGGTCTTCGCGCATGGCGGCGTCGAGGTCCTCCATAGCGCGTTCCTTGCATCGCTTGAGGGTCCGGAGCAGGGCCTTCGTCTCAGTGCTCATAAGTCCACCTCGGTTCTGCCGGTGAATAATGCCGGTGAATGAACCATATCGAGCTGTGGTCCTTCGGCCAACGGGGGAGGTTGGATTGACGCCTTCGCCCGCCATGAGGAGCGTAGTCGACGAGGTATCCGTGGCAATACGGGGACTGCGAGTGGCGCCCGATGGGGTCAGGGGCCATAGACTCGCCTTCATGGAACAACTCCACGACGTCGTTCTGGTGGTCGATTTCGGTGCGCAGTACGCCCAGCTCATTGCTCGCCGGGTGCGAGAGGCAAATGTTTACTCCGAGATAGTCCCGCACACCATGCCGGTGCGCGACATGCTCGCTAAGGAACCCGCCGCCATCATTCTTTCGGGTGGTCCGGCCTCGGTGTACGCAGAGGGCGCACCGAGCGTTGACCCAGCCCTGTTTAACGCTGGTGTGCCGGTGATGGGCATTTGTTACGGATTTCAGGCGATGGCCCAGGCCTTAGGTGGCCAGGTGGCTCACACCGGGGCGTCGGAGTATGGGCGCACCAGTCTGTGTATTACGTCATCGGGCCAGCTCCTGTCTCGCATTCCCCATACCATCAGCGTGTGGATGAGTCATGGCGATTCCGTTTCTCGTGCCCCGGAAGGGTTCTCGACACTAGCCCGCACCGCAGGTGCCCCGGTGGCGGCGTTTGAGGACGTGGAGCGCAAGCTCGTTGGCGTGCAATGGCATCCAGAGGTCCATCACACCGAGTCCGGACAGACGGTGATCGAGCACTTCCTGTTTGACGTTGCTGGATGTCGTCCCGATTGGAATGCCAGCTCGATCGTCGGTGACCAGATTGCGCAGATTCGCGGTCAGGTGGGTGACCGTCGCGTCATCTGTGGGCTGTCGGGCGGTGTTGATTCCGCTGTCGCTGCGGCTCTGGTGCAGCGTGCGGTAGGCGATCAGCTCACCTGCGTTTTCGTCGATCACGGACTGTTGCGTAAAGGCGAGGCTGAGCAGGTCAAGAATGACTTCGTCGCAGCCACGGGTGCAGATTTGGTGGTGGCAGACGAGTCCCAGCGCTTCCTGGATGCTCTTGCTGGAGTCACCGACCCTGAGACTAAACGCAAGATCATTGGACGCGAGTTCATTCGCACTTTTGAGGATGTTGCCACGCGCCTTAACGCTGATCAGCCGATTGACTTCTTAGTGCAGGGTACTTTGTATCCCGATGTTGTTGAGTCTGGTGGTGGAGAGGGCGCTGCCAATATTAAGAGTCACCACAACGTCGGTGGCCTCCCCGATGACTTACAGTTCAGTCTCGTTGAGCCGTTGCGCACCCTCTTCAAGGACGAGGTCCGAGCCGTTGGTCTGGAACTCGGCCTTCCTGAGGACATTGTCTGGCGTCAGCCGTTCCCCGGTCCGGGGCTGGCCATCCGCATCATTGGCGAGGTCACTGCGCAGCGTCTAGAGGTGCTGCGTACCGCTGATGCGATCACGCGTGAGGAGATGGCAGCCGCAGGCCTGGACCGCAAGGTGTGGCAGTGCCCGGTCGTCCTTCTTGGCGACGTTCATTCGGTGGGCGTGCAGGGAGACGGGCGTACCTACGGTTCGCCGATTGTGCTTCGTCCGGTGACGAGCGAGGATGCCATGACCGCTGATTGGGCGCGTATCCCTTATGACGTGCTAGAAAAGATCTCGACGCGCATTACGAATGTCTGCCCGCAGATCAACCGGGTGGTACTCGATATCACCTCTAAGCCGCCGGCCACGATCGAATGGGAGTGAGCCCCGGTTTGCTGTGAACAGAACATGGCCCGCACCATCGTTGGTGCGGGCCATCATGTAGCCGGGGAGATCAGTCTCCTCGGTAAGGGTTAAATGTGTCGTCTGGTCGGGTCGTGGTTCGGCCCGACGCCTGCGTGTTGCTGCGGGCCTTGTCGACGAAGGTGCTAGCCGCACTCGTGCCGCTGGCCTCGTCGGGGATGATCGCCCACAGGAGTAGGTAAATCAGTGGACCAGAACCCGCAGCGAGGATTAAGACTCCCGCGATGATTCGAACGATGGTGGGATCCCAATCGAAAGCGTTGGCGATGCCTTGACAGACGCCGCCGACGAGGCGGCCCTCCTTTGGCCGAGTAATCTTGGTGGGCATAGCTCGCTCCTCCTGGCTAGTCGCTTATGTCCATGGTGCCATGGCTGTGCAAGAAGCAAGACCTGAGGGGCGAGTATGCAGCGAGGCCCCGTCAGTGACGGGGCCTCGCCAGGGTGGGGGTAGGTCAGGTAGTTACTGTGCCTTCTTCTTGGTGATGATGCCCCAAATCCACAGGACGATGAGAGCACCAACGATTGAGATGAGCCAGGTCCAGGGGCTCCAGAAGCTGCCGAGCGGCTTGTGGAAGATAGCGGAACCGAGCCAGCCGCCGAGGACCGCGCCGACAACGCCGAGAAGGAGGGTGACGAGGAAGCCGCCTCCCTGCTTGCCCGGCATGATGGCTTTAGCGATGGCGCCTGCGATGAGGCCAAGGACAATCCATGCAATGAATCCCATACACTTATCATCCAATATGGAGGGGTGGCGCGTCCAGTAATCACCACTGAATCTGATAAAAATTGTGGATAAGTTATCGAATTCGATTCTCACCAATTGTACGTTGACAAGGTGTTATATATTTTAGTTACGCTACTGACGGAATTTTTAGAAAAATGGCCGCCAAGGAGACAGTAGGGTTTCAGTGAACTTTGCTACGTGAGAGCGCGACTGCCATTCGTCTAAGGTCAGTTCAACACAGTTGGCCAGGTCGATCTCGAAAATCTCGGCCATCCGTTGGGCGACGGTGGAGTCGGTGATAGCCACGTTAACCTCATAGTTGCCTTGAAGGGACAACCGGTCGAGATTGGCCGTGCCAATCGTCGACCAGATGCCGTCAATAGTGCATGTCTTTGCATGGACCATGGCCCCCTGATAAAGAAACAGGCGTACGCCCTGGTGGAGGAGGCGGTCGTAGTAACCCCGACTTAGCCAGTCGGCGATGACATGGTTCGATTCAGCGGGAATGACGATCCTGACGTCAACTCCGCGGGATGCAGCTTGGTGGAGGGCCGCGACGACGTCGTCATCAGGAATGAGGTACCCCTGTGTCATCCAGATCCGCTCGCTGGCACGGTCGATGGCTTCTAGGTACATGTTTCGAATGGGATAGACCGCCATCCGAGGCGAGTTACGGTGTACGGCAAAGGGAGTGTCCCAATAACGGACGTCGGGAGACGGCAATACAGGTTGGCTGCGTCGAGAGGTCAAGGCCCCTTTGGGGCGCTGATTCCACATGTCGACGAAGACGTTTTCGAGTTCCCCAACGGCAGGGCCCGTAATACGAGCGTGGGTGTCGCGCCAGCGGTCAGCATAGAGAGCGCCGATGTTGTATCCGCCGATGTAGGCGATCTCGGAATCAACGATGAGGAGCTTGCGGTGGTCTCGCCCCAGATTGCGCAGTGTCGGTAGCCACGAAGGGGTGACCAGCGGTTGGGCCCGTACGTGGACTCCGTCGAGCTGCCGAAAAAATCGCGGATCCACCACAAGGTTGGCAAACGTGTCCCACATCGCATAGACCTCAACCCCGCGAGCAGCTGCGTCCACGAGCGCCTGCCGAAAGCGACGTCCAACATCATCGTTTTTCCAGATGAACGTCTCAAGGTAGACCGTGTGGTGAGCTGACTCGATGTCAGAGATCATCGCGGCATACAGATCGCGTCCGAACGTAAAAATCTCGACCTCATGACCAGATACCTCGATGGATTCCACAGGTGCAGTGGGGAAACGGTATGGACGACGGCTTCGTCGTTTGGCGCCGTTGAAGGCAACTAATCCTGCCATCGTGGCTATCTGTGCGGTAACCACCCCACCTGCTGCCCAATGTAGTGCACGACGAACAGTGAATTTCTGGCGAGGGGCCCGGGTCATGAGCACAGAGTACCGGGCTCACAAGCACTCGCCGTAAAACGGTCAGTGCCGGAGCCCGGAGATGTGCCGCAGCGATTGAGGTTGTGCGGTGGATGCGCGGCGCGTATCACCGCCGGAGTGCGCGGCGGGCCAGCCAATTGCCCAAGAACTGCGCCAACTGCACGACGATGATGATCGTCACTACTGCGACAGCCGTCACGGTCCAGTTATAACGCTGGTAACCGTACGTGATGGCGAATTGACCGAGACCGCCGCCTCCCAAGGCCCCGGCGATAGCCGTCATATCGACAATCGCGATGAGAATGTAGGTGTAACCGAGAATCAGCGGTCCGAGCGCTTCGCGAGCAACAACGTCGAAAAGAATTCGCCACGGCCCAGCCCCCATGGCACGGGCAGCCTCGATAACTCCAGGATCGACGGTGACAAGATTCTGCTCAACAATCCGAGAGATGGCGAAGGTCGCCGCGATGCACAGCGGGAAGGTGGCCGCCCGCACTCCGATCGTGGTGCCAATGACCTTAAGGGTGAGGGGGGCGATAGCCGTCATGAAGATGATGAACGGAATAGGCCTAATGATGTTGACAATGATGTTGAGGATGGTGTGAACAATCGTGTTGGCTAACAGGCCGCCCCGACGGGTGGCATACAACAACACGCCCAGCACCAGCCCACAGATCCCCCCAATAACCAGGGTGATAAGAGCCATGAAGAGGGTTTCCCAAATCGATTGAAGATAGATGGGACGCAAAAATTCGTTCATGAACGGGCCTCCTCAAGGATCGCTGGGGTGGTTGCGGGCGCAGCTGGTGCGGCTGAGTGTGATACGTCGTTGAGGATGTGAGCCGCCTGCTCGACGGCCTGATCGGGACCAGATAAGGCCACCGTGTAGTTGCCCAGCGAGCCGTCATGGACCTCAATAACGCCGCCGTGAACGATCTGGAAGGTCACCCCAGTGCTGCCGATGCGGGCGAGCGCCTCTCCGAATGCGTCGCTGGCTACCGAGCTGACGTCGACGAGGCGCGCGCCTGGATTCTCTGCCTGCAACCGGGCCTGTTCCTCACCGCTCGGGTGCTGGCCGATAATCGTTGCGAGGAAGTGTTGGGTGGTTTCGGATTTCGGGTGAGCGAAGACCTGCCGTGCGCTCCCAGATTCGACGAGATGACCAGCCTCTAGCACCGAGACTTGCTGCGCAATGGAGCGGACTACCTCCATTTCGTGGGTGATGACGACAACCGTGACCCCAAGCTCCGAATTGACTCGCTCGAGCAGTGATAAGACGTCGGCCGTCGTTTCTGGGTCGAGGGCTGATGTTGATTCATCAGCCAACAGAATTGATGGCCTCGTTGCGAGCGCTCGGGCGATACCAACTCGCTGCTTCTGTCCGCCGGAAAGCTGATCCGGGTGGTCCCAGGCCTTGCTCGTCAATCCGACGAAGCTCAACAAATCAGTGACGCGCTTTTTTTCGTCTGCCTTCTTCCAACGAGCTAGCTTGAGCGGATAGGCAACGTTGTCGTAGATAGTCCTTGAACCAAACAGATTGAACTGCTGGAAGATCATCCCTATGTCTGCGCGCAGCGGTCGCATTGCCTTATCCGAGAGCTGAGCGACGTCGGTTCCGTCTACCAGGATGCGGCCCTTTGTGGGTGTCTCCAGTCCGTTAATGAGGCGCACCAGGGTGGATTTGCCAGCACCGGAGTGCCCGATAACGGCTGATATGGAGCCTCTCTTAATAGTCAGGGTCACATCGTCAAGGGCCCGTACTATACCGGAGCGGGTATGAAACTCCTTAGTGACGTGGTCGAAAACGATGTGGTCAAGACACTGGGGTGGCGCGGACTGCGTGATATCTGTTGCCATGTGAAAGGCCTCGCTGGAAATCGGACGTGGATCAGGAATTTGACTTCTTAATAGTGGCAGTAAGCCCGTTGAGGATCTTTTCCAGATCAGCCTGAGAGCGGCCGGAGACGGTCTTGGCGGTGCCACCAGACTGCTTGACGATGGCCTCCTTGACCTCGGGGTCGGACCACAGCTTCGCGACCTTCTGATAGGTCGGATTGTTCTTGTCAGCGGACTTGACTGCGATGACGTTGATGTAAGGATCGGCTGATGCGCCAGTGGCGTCGTCATTGTAGATAGCCTTGTTGCGGTCCAACCCAGCGTCTGCGGCGAAGTTGTTATTGACGACAGCGGCATCGACGCCGTCGAGAGAAGCGGCAGTCTGGGCTGCGTCAATCGCCTTAACCTTCACCTTGGACTGGTTCGCGACGACGTCTGCAGGGGTCGACAGCGCTGAACCGTCACCTCGTAGCTTGAGCAGGCCAGCCTTCTGCAACACCAGGAGCGCGCGCCCCTGATTAGTGGCATCGTTCGGGATGGCGATCGTGGCCCCGGCTGGCAGCTGGGAGAGCTTCTGGTACTTCTTCGAATAGACGTTCAGCGGAACGATATACGTCGCAGCTAACGGTGTGATGGTGTCGTGATTTTTGACGTCGTAGTCGGCCAAGAAGAGTAGGTGTTGAAAGACGTTAAGGTCGGTCTGTCCTTGAGATAGCGCGACGTTGGGCTGGGTGTAGTCATTGAAGCTGACAAGGTCGATAGTGATGCCCTCTGCTGCAGCCTTGCTCTTGACGACATTCCAGTAATCGTTGGCGGCCTCCGTCGTGCCGATCTTGACGGTTGTTGTGCCGCTTGCGGAGTCGTCTCCCTTGGTCCTGGTGACTGCGATAATAATGCCCGCGATGATCGCGAGTATGACGATAACTGCTGCGATGATGAGGCCGGTGTGGCGTCCTCCGGGCTTCTCGGGGAGTGCCTGGGGGGTGGACGCTGAGGATGCAGATGTGCTCATGGTAGGTCTCCTAGAAGTGTCACTGGTAGGTGTGCCAACTGGCCGATCGTGGGATCGGTTTGTGGTGGCATGCCGGTATGCGTCACGACGATGGGCATAAATCGACCACTGGTTCACACCAGTGGGAGAGGGGCGGAAGTCCTGCCGGGGGAAAATATCCCGCCGTCAGCAGGTGCCGAGCATTCGCAGGCAGCACGGGCGGCACATCATCATCGAGGCCGCACGAAGGTCGGCGTCGACGGTGTGGCTGAAGGCCGCAGTCATGGTAGTGCTCCTGGAATCGATGAAGACCGTATTCGATGGTCCGCCAGAAAAGGTAGGGCGGAGTCGGGGAATATGTCAACTTTGACGCTCGCAGTGGCCCCGCTGCCTCGACCTCAGCTAAGGGCGGGCCGCGTCGACGTACTGCCGGGGCGCGTGTCGGTCTGGGGGTCGGTAGGCTGTGAATCGCCATGACGACACCGGATCTGTTTTCGTTTTTTGAATCGGCCAAGCAGTGGCGCGGCCCCGTTGAACCGGGGGTTTTGCCGGCCGTTGCCTCAGAGATGGCTGGTGAGGCCTCTGCTGCTGACCTGCTAGCCGACCTCAATGAGCCTCAGCGCGAGGCTGTGCTGCATGCCGGTTCGCCGGTTCTCGTTGTCGCGGGAGCAGGGTCGGGAAAGACGCGAGTACTCACGCGGCGCATTGCGTATTTGGTGGGGGATCGAGGTGTTCATCCTGGCTCAATTCTGGCGATTACCTTTACCAATAAAGCGGCAGCTGAGATGAAGGCGCGTGTCGCCGATCTCGTGGGGAATCGCGCCAAGCCGATGTGGGTGTCAACCTTCCATTCTGCTGCGGTAAGAATGCTACGCAGTGACATTGACCGGCTTGGTATCTCTCGTAATTTTTCAATTTATGACGACACCGACGCTAAAAGGCTCATAACTCTGGTTATTCGTGACCAGAACTTGGATCCTAAAAAGTTTCAGCCTCGCGCTATTATGAACTGGATCTCAAATCAAAAGAACGAGCTTATTGATCCGGATAAGGCCCTGGCGGGGGCTAGTACAGGGAATGATCGCATCAATAGTGACGTCTACGCCGAGTATCAGCGCAGGCTCCGTGCCGCCAATGCACTGGACTTTGACGATCTCATTATGTGTACCGTCGTCCTACTGAGGACATTCCCTGAGGTTCGCGAGCAGTATCGACGTCGTTTTCGACACGTTCTCGTCGATGAGTATCAAGATACTAATACTGCCCAATATCAATTTATTCGTGAGTTGTGTGGGGATGATCCTGTTGAATTAGATGACGGTGCTCGCAGTGTCGATCCTCCGGAGCTTATGGTGGTTGGCGACTCGGATCAGTCGATTTATGCATTCCGAGGTGCGACAATCCGGAACATTCTTGACTTCGAGAAGGATTTTCCCGGAGCTAGGACGATTTTATTGGAACAGAATTATCGCTCCACGCAGACGATTCTTTCCGCGGCGAATAATCTCATCAAGATGAACCCGAGTCGGCCCGTCAAGAACCTGTGGACCGATCAAGGCGATGGCGACAAGATCGTCGGATACGTCGCGGATACTGAACATGACGAGGCCGCTTGGGTGGCCCGACGAATTGACGAGCTTGTCGATGACGGGCGTACCAGATACGGCCAGGTTGCCGTCTTTTACCGCACCAACGCTCAGTCGAGGGCCTTTGAAGATGTCTTCATACGCACCGGTTTGCCATACCGTGTCGTTGGCGGTGTGAAGTTTTATGAACGCAAAGAAGTTAGGGACGCGGTTAGCTATCTACGCGCCATCGCGAATCCTTCTGACGACGTTTCGCTGCGGCGCATCCTCAATACCCCGCGTCGCGGCATTGGGGCGCGAGCCGAAGCGGCTGTCGAGATGTTTGCTACCGCCCGCAGAATTAGCTTCTGGCAGGCCCTGAAGCGGATCGACGAGATCGACGGTCTTGCAACCAGATCGCTGAATCAGATTCGCGCCTTCGTGGGTCTCATGGCTGACCACATTGCGATGGTGGATCAGGGGAAACGCGCTGATGAAATTGCCAGCTCCATTCTTAAAGAATCCGGGTACATCGCTGAGTTGGAAAACTCCAAGGATCCGCAGGATGAGACGAGACTGGAAAATCTCGTTGAACTGGTGTCGGTGGCTCAGGAATTTGTCGCCAGGGTTCATGCTGTCGACATCGACGAGGCTGAACAGGGTGCCGTCGAAGACCTCGAATTGTCTGCTGACGATTCGTTGCCAGCATTTCTTGAGCAGATCGCTTTAGTGGCCGATTCTGACCAGGTGCCAGCTGATTCTGACGGTGTCGTCACTCTCATGACCCTGCATACCGCAAAAGGTCTGGAATTCGACACGGTTTTCATCACAGGGTTTGAGGACGGTGTATTCCCTCACATGCGGTCACTTGCCGATGCCACGGAACTGTCCGAGGAGAGGCGATTGGCTTACGTCGGTATCACACGTGCTCGCAGGCAGTTGTTTTTGTCGCGAGCTAGTGTGCGCACGATGTGGGGCCAGGCCCAATACAACCCGCCGAGCCGATTCATCGACGAGATTCCCGAGCGTCTCATCGAGTGGGAAAGGCTGGGCCAAGCCTCAGTGGGGTGGTCAACGTCGGCGAGCGGTCGCTCGCAATCGGCACGCGGATCACTGCGCGACGACACTCCAACGTTCGGATCTGGACGAGGCCCAGCAAACGCGCCCAAGGGCCGCACTCTGTCGCTGTCGGTAGGGGACAAAGTGCTTCACTCCTCCTTCGGGTTGGGAACCGTCAAGGCCACGTCTGGTCAGGGTGACAACGCGAAGGCTGACGTTGACTTCGGTTCAGCGGGTCTTAAGAGGTTGGCACTGCGGTTCGCGCCGTTAGAGAAGTTGTAAGGCGATGTCGGTCGCTACGAGAGCTCGGATCCCTCGACGTCGTGACACCGGTTGGGCAGTAAACCGCCGAGGTTGTTAACCTGTTCCCGGTGGGCAAACGACCAGCCACTGTCGCTTCAACATGAACATTCTTGTTCGAGGTGGCGGGTTGGCCTCAGTTCCGTCCCCGGCCCGTCTACGGCCGGTTGACTCGCAGAGTGGAGAGATTGTGGACCTGTACGAATACCAAGCCCGCGACCTGTTCGAGAAGCACGGCGTCCCCGTGCTCCGGGGCATCGTCGCGGAGACTCCCGAGCAGGCGTCCGAGGCCGCAGCGAAGTTAGGTACCCCTGTCGTCGCCGTCAAGGCGCAGGTCAAGGTGGGTGGCCGTGGCAAGGCTGGCGGCGTGAAGATCGCCAAGTCGCCTCAGGAAGCGGCTGAGCATGCCAAAGCCATCCTGGGCATGGACATCAAGGGTCACACCGTTCACAAGGTGATGATCGCTGAAGGTGCTGATATCGCCGAGGAGTATTACTTCTCGATCCTGCTCGACCGCGGGGAGCGCCGCTACCTAGCGATGTGCTCGCGTGAGGGTGGCATGGACATTGAGACCCTTGCCAAGGAGCGCCCCGAGGCCCTCGCGAAGGTGGCGGTTGATCCGATTGATGGTATTGACGATGCCAAGGCTCGCGAGATCTTGACCCAAGCCGGATTCCCGGCAGGAGAGCAGGACGCCATCGTCCCGGTCGTTATTAAGCTGTGGGAGACCTACCGCGATGAGGATGCCACCCTCGTCGAGGTCAACCCGATGGTCAAGACCGGTGACGGACGCATCCTCGCTATCGACGGCAAGATGACTGTCGATAACAATGCTGCGTTCCGTCAGCCCGATCACGCGGCACTGGTGGACCGTGCCACCACCGACCCGCTCGAGTTGCGTGCTGGTGAGCTTGGTCTTAACTACGTCAAGCTCGACGGCAGCGTTGGCGTCATTGGAAACGGTGCCGGTCTCGTTATGAGCACCCTCGACTGCGTGGCTTACGCCGGTGAGGAGTTCCCAGGTTCTCCAGCTCCCGCTAACTTCCTGGACATTGGCGGTGGCGCATCGGCAGAGATTATGGCTAACGGTCTCGATCTCATCATGAGTGACGAGCAGGTGCGTTCCGTGTTCGTCAACGTTTTCGGCGGTATCACCGCGTGTGACCAGGTGGCGCTTGGTATTAAGGGCGCTCTCGAGAAGCTGGGCGACAAGGCTAGCAAGCCGCTCGTCGTCCGTTTGGACGGCAATGCCGTGGCTGAAGGCCGCAAGATTCTCGAGGAATTTAACCATCCGCTCGTGACCATGGTGCCGACCATGGATGAGGCCGCCAGCAAGGCCGCCGAGCTCGCATCCAAGGAGGCCTGATTCATGGCGATCATTCTCGACCAGAACTCCAAGATCATCGTCCAGGGCATGACCGGTTCGGAGGGCATGAAGCACACTCAGCGCATGCTCGATTCCGGTAGCATCGTCGTCGGGGGTGTCAATCCGCGCAAGGCTGGCACGACAGTGTCTTTTAACGGTGGCACCCCCGTCCCGGTTTTCGGTACCGTCAAGGAGGCCGTTGAGGCCACTGGCGCTAATGTGTCGGTGATTTTCGTCCCGGCCAAGTTCACGAAGTCGGCCGTCATGGAGGCCATCGAGGCTGAGGTCCCGCTGGTTGTCTGCATTACCGAGGGCGTCGCTGTCAAGGACACCGCGGAGTTCTTCACCGCTGCCCAGCGCTCCGGCAAGACCCGCATCATTGGCCCGAACTGCCCGGGCATTATCAGCCCTGGCAAGTCCAACGCCGGTATCATCCCGGCCGATATCACTGGTCCCGGTCGTGTCGGTCTCGTGTCGAAGTCGGGCACCCTGACCTACCAGCTCATGTACGAGGTGCGTGACCTGGGTATCTCGACTGCAATTGGCATCGGTGGTGATCCGATCATCGGCACCACGCACATTGATGCTCTCCAGGCCTTCCAGGATGACCCGGAGACCGACATCATCGTCATGATTGGCGAGATCGGTGGTGACGCTGAGGAGCGCGCCGCCAGGTACATCTCCGAGCACATCACGAAGCCAGTTGTCGCTTACGTTGCCGGATTCACGGCCCCCGAGGGCAAGACGATGGGTCACGCTGGTGCCATCGTGTCTGGTTCCTCGGGCACCGCAGCTGCCAAGAAGGAGGCTCTCGAGGCCGTCGGCGTCCGCGTCGGCAAGACCCCGACCGAGACTGCCCGGCTGGCTCACGAGGCGATGGACTCTCTCAAGAAGTGACGCTGTAATCGACTCGTTCCACGTACCCGGCTCTCCAGGGGGCCGGGTACGCCGTTGATGAGGGCTGGTTCTTCCTTCTTGCGCGGTGAAACAGGGACGGGTCGGTGACGGTATCACGCTCGTCACGGTGAAAGGCCGGGCTCTTGCGTTGCACAACCCCGGGTGTGGTTATCTGAATTAGTCAGTGGTGGACGGTAGGGTTCCCCATGACCTTCTTCCCCGAACTGAACAGGATTCCCACATGGTCAGATCAGGCTCGACATCGACCTCGTCGAGGTTCGTCATCGAGTCCTCCGAGGTAGACGAGTCTCGCGAGCCGCGCGTTCCATGGCCGTGGCCAGTTGTCGTCGTCGTAGCTGCGGCAGTCGCGATTCTGGTGCAATGGCTCGCCTTCGCCGGAATCATCGTTCCGGAATGGCTGGCCAGTGATGGGCGCTCGTTCCCGAATATCTTGGCGACCGCGTCGAGTCTGTGGCTGAGTGGCCATGGAGTTCCCATTGACATCATTGGGGTGCACATCGGCCTCATTCCGCTCGGACTCACGTGTGTGAGCGTGCTGCTCGGTGAAGAAGCCTGCCGATACGGTGCCCGCGTGCTATGGCACCGGCACCACAAAAAACCGTCAGGGCGCCGTGTCGGCGAAGTGGTAGCCCTTCACACGACGGTTGAGGTGGTAGCGGCTATCATCATGGCGGCAGGCGCAGCGACGTCCCATTGGGTGATCGCTGTCGTTGGGGCATTGCTCATCGGACTAGGTTCAGGGTTTGTCGGGGCGTGTCGCGGCGCTCACATCAGTCCTTTTTCCCGATTGCCTCGTTGGGCCCGCGGATTGCCGAGCGCCGTCGGGTCAACCGTCGCCGTATGCGTGGCTGGTGGATCAGCGGCGTTGGCGGTGGCGCTGTTGATTCATGGTGATCGAGTTATTCAGCTGCATCATCAGATGGGTGCCACCGGTTGGGGCGGATTCTGCCTCATTCTTGTGCAATTGGCGTGGCTACCGACTATGGCGCTATGGGGTACCGCTTGGATGATGGGCCCAGGTTTTGCCTTCGGCACTGGCACCTTCGTGTCGCCGTTGGGAACCCACCTCGGAATTGTCCCGGCACTGCCAGTGCTTGGCGCGCTACCGTCTAACGGTCCATTGAACCCAGCCGCCTGCGCCTGGTTTGCTGTACCGGTTATTGCGGCGATTATTGGCGGAGTTCTCATCATGAAATCGCTACCGGAGGCTGGATTTGAAATAGGGGCTGGACTTGGTGCCCTATCCGGTCTGATATCAGGGGTTGTCGTTGGTGTCTTAGGGCTACTTAGTAGGGGAAGCCTGGGAGATGGACGACTCAGCGAGGTTGGCACGATCATGCCGGCTACTGCCGGTTGCGCGGTCGGAATTTTGACCCTTGTGACAATGCTGTGCGGTTTCGCTATCGGTTTGACGCGGCGGTTGAGGTCTGAAGAGTCGCGTCAGGTACGCGCGGAGCGTCGTCAAGAGCGCCAGAAGAAACGCGCCATCAAGGCCGAGGAAAAGGCCCGCAATCGCGCTGCCAAGAAACAACAAGACAAACGTCAGCAGAGCGTCGAGAAAAAACCCGATGCTGGGCAAGAATCTGAACCTATTCAGGACGAAGCGTCCTCCGATACGGCAAATTCGACGGACGATGAGGCGCTCGGTCACGACATCTACGACTCTATTCAGAGCGCCCAGGACGCCCCCGACGATGAGGACACCATTCGCCGGCCTTGAGCTGGATCGTCCGCGTTTGTGTGGTGGTCCCAGGCATGCGGGTGCATACTTGTCTGCAAGCACACGTGCTCCGGGGTCGGTGAAAGTCCGAACCGGCGGTGATAGTCCGCGACCCGAGCCGCCTCTGTGGTGGTGAGGTTGAACCGGTGAAATTCCGGTACCGACGGTTACAGTCCGGATGGGAGGTAGCACGACACGTGGTTGACGTCCCCGTCAGCCGCTGTGCGTCGTCCTTGCGCACCCCGGAGCCGCAACGGCTCTGGAGGACATATGGATCAGCGATGGGACGACGCCATGACGCTCGCTTTGACCATGGCGGCACATTCACCGTGGCCGGATCCGAACCCGCGCGTCGGTTGCGTCATCATCGCCGAGGGGCGAGTCGTCGGTCAGGGATGGCATCGCGGAGCAGGAACACCACACGCTGAAGTGGAAGCACTGCACCAGGCTGGCAGTGAGGCCAGGGGCGCCACCGCTGTCGTCACGTTGGAACCCTGCAACCACACCGGGCGCACCGGACCTTGCAGCCATGCCCTACTGGACGCCGGGATCGCGCGTGTCGTCATAGCCCAATCAGATCCGAACCCTGTGGCATCTGGGGGAGAACAGTGGTTGCGTGCCCACGGGGTTGAGGTAGTTACCGGGGTTCTTCGCACGAAAGCCACGGCGCTCAATGCCGACTGGACCTTCAGCCAAATTCACCGGCGCCCCCGGGTGTGCTGGAAGTATGCGGCAAGCCTGGACGGACGTAGCGCCGCGTCTGACGGAACCAGCCAGTGGATTACCGGGGAACAAGCCCGACACCAGGTGCAGCTTGGTCGTTCTCAATGCGGGGCAATCGTCGTCGGCACCGGAACCGCGCTGGCCGACAACCCGCGACTCACTGTCCGCCTTCCCGGACTAACCCGCCAGCCACTGCGAGTCGTCGTGGGGCTGCGAGACCTCCCTGCCGATTACCACCTGCGCGACGGCTCGGCTCCAACGCTGTGCATTCGCAGCCATGACCCCATGGAAGTGCTTGACCAGCTGTGGCATCGCGGTATCCATCGGGTGTGGCTCGAGGGCGGCGCACACCTGGCCGGGGCTTTTCTTGCTGCTGGCATGGTCGATGAGGTCCTCGCCTACATAGCACCCATGGTGTTGGGAGATGGCGCGGCGGCCGCCATGGACCCCACCGTTACCACCTTGTCTCAAGCGCACCACTTCGTCATCGACGACGTGGCCCAGCTAGGTCCCGACATCCAGATTCACGCGCACCACGAGTGAGGAAACTATGTTCACTGGAATTATTGAGGAAATTGGCGAGGTTCTCGCCATTGAGCAGGAACAGGACTCGGCCCGACTCACTATTCGGGGGCCACTGGCCTGCTCGGACGCTCAGCTTGGGTCGTCCATCGCCGTCAATGGCACCTGCCTGACAGTTACCGACCTCGATGAGGGCTCCTTCGGCTGTGACGTCATGGCCGAAACCCTTCATCGGACCGCACTGGGACGCTTAGTTGCGGGAAGCCGAGTCAATTTGGAGCGCCCGGTTTCCGTTGGGGATCGACTTGGCGGGCACATTGTTCAAGGCCATGTCGACGGTGTTGCCACGCTCATCTCCCGCACACCTGGGGATCATTGGGAGGTATTCCGATTCGCCATCCCCACCTCGATGTCGCGCTACGTCGTTGAGAAAGGGTCCATTGCGCTCAACGGCACATCACTGACGGTCTGCGCGGTAGGGCCCGAGTGGTTTGAGGTGAGCCTCATCCCGGCAACCCTCACTGGAACCGTGCTGGGAGCGCTGGCCCCTCGTGATGAGGTCAACGTCGAGGTCGACGTCATCGCAAAGTATGTGGAAATGCTGGTATGCAAGGAGAGCTCATGCTGAACACTATCGAGGAAGCGTTGGACCAGTTGCGTGCCGGACGACCTGTGCTCGTGACCGACGACGCTGACCGTGAGAATGAGGGCGACGCCATTGTGGCCGCAGAACGGGCTGATGCGCACTGGGTTGGTTGGATGGTGCGCCATACGTCCGGCTATTTGTGCGCACCGATGACCGAGGATAGGGCCGACCAGCTCGGCCTGCCCCTCATGTGGCCGGCTAGCCAAGATCCGCTACGTACCCGCTACACCGTCGCCGTTGACGCGGCCCAGGGCATCACGACGGGCATTGATGCTGCCCAGCGTGCCCGAACAGCTCGGGTACTTGCTGACCCCTCCTCAACACCGGCAGATCTCGTTCGTCCGGGCCACGTGCTGCCTTTGCGCGCTAGAGGAGGGGGAGTGCTAGAAAGGCGCGGTCATACCGAAGCCGCTGTTGATTTGGCGCGATTGGCGGGGCTCGAGCCGGTTGGTCTTATCGGGGAACTTGTCGGAGATGACGGCATGTGCCTGCGAGCCGACGCCATCGCTGACCTGGCTCGCGCCGACGGCTTAGCCTTCATCACCATTGACCAGCTTGCCCAGTGGCGTCGAGCCCATGACCCCGCTCCGACCACCGCGCCGCAGCGAGTAACCGCTCTAGCCAGTGCCCATTTACCGACTCAGTATGGCCAATTTACCATAACCGGTTACCGTGACAACCTCACCGGAGCCGAGCATGTGCTGCTGATAGGCGAACATGGTATCGACGCTGACGACGGCGGTCCCGCGTGGGTCAGAGTGCACTCAGAATGCCTTACCGGAGACGCTTTGGGATCGCTGCGCTGCGACTGCGGCGATCAGTTGGCCGCCGCCCAGCAGCACGTCTGCCGCCATGGTGGGGCAATCATCTTGTTGCGTGGCCATGAGGGGCGCGCGACTGGTCTGCTCAACAAAATTGCGGCTTATCGTGCCCAAGATGGCGGTTTGGATACCGTCGACGCCCAAACCCACCTTGGCTTGCCTGTCGATGCTCGCGAGTACGGGGCAGCCGTGGCAATCCTGGCAGATGTTGGCATTACCAATATCCGGCTCCTGACTAATAACCCGGCCAAGATCGAGGCCCTGCGTCAGGGAGGCCTTGAGGTGACGATGACCCCGCTGGAAACTCGTGCTCGCCCTGAGGACGAGCGGTACCTTCGCACCAAACGCGACCGAATGGGACATGTGTTGGCATTGCGAGACAGTCCTCACGAATTTTCCACACAGCCTCTCAGCCATGACGGTGTGACCCCCGCCTTCAGCACTCAAGGAGACCAATCATGAGTTCACGGACCACCCTCGGCCCCGCTGCCCCTGCCCTCACCGGCCTCGATGGCAGCGGCTTCACGGTTGCCGTTATCGCGTCACAGTGGCACGAGGCAGTCATGACTGGACTGCTCGACGGTGCTTTGCGCGGCCTGGCTGATTGCGCAGTGAACGACCCCGTCGTCGTCCGAGTGCCAGGCTCCTTCGAACTTCCGGTGGCCTGTTCGATCCTGGCCGACCACTTTGACGCCCTCGTGGCCCTTGGCGTGGTTATTCGGGGAGGAACCCCGCACTTCGATTACGTGTGTGACGCCGCTACCCGCGGTATCACCGACGTCGCGGTACGCACCAAAACGCCTATCGGTTTCGGTGTTCTGACCTGTGACGACGACGCCCAAGCCCTCGACCGTGCTGGGCTCAAGGGTTCCCACGAAGACAAGGGCTACGAGGCTGCTCAAGCAGCTATCGCGACGCTCACCGCCATGTCCACCGTGCTTGCGTCGTCCCCACAGCAGACTCAGAGGGCCTAAGGTAGGGCCGTGACCTTTCGCGTCGTCGTTCTTGTCTCGGGCACCGGAACCCTGTTGCAGTCTCTCATCGACAACCTGCCCGAGCAGGTGGATATCGTCGCCGTCGGTTCCGACCAGCCCAGCGCTACTGCCTTGCAACGGGCCCAATCAGCAGGTATCGATACGTTCGTTGAGCCGCTGCCGCGCAGCGATGCAAAAACCACCGTGCGCGCGGCGTGGGATGCCCGTCTTGCTGACGACGTCGCCCGTTATGATCCTGACTTGGTCGTCTGCGCCGGATTCATGAAGTTGCTTGGGCAATCCTTCCTGGACCGCTTCGGAGGCTGCACCATCAACTCCCACCCAGCCTTGCTGCCGTCATTCCCCGGAATCCACGGTCCCCGAGATGCGTTGGAATACGGGGTCAAAATTACCGGGGCTACTGTTTTTATGGTCGACGCTGGAGTCGACACCGGGCGAATCCTTGCCCAGCGGGCCGTGCCCGTCTTGACAGACGACACCGTCGAGTCCCTTCACGAACGCATCAAGGCGGAGGAACGCGAGATGCTCGTCGAGGTTGTTACAGAGCTTGCCGGGACTCGCCCGGCATGGAAAGGCATCGAATCGTCCCGGAAGGATCCCCAGTGAGCGAACGTCAACCCATCCGTCGCGCCCTCGTCTCCGTCTACGACAAGTCTGGTCTCGACCAGCTAGCCAAGGCCCTCATCGACGCTCAGGTCGAGGTGGTCTCGACGGGGTCAACAGCCAAAGAGCTGGCTTCTCACGGGGTGACGGTGACAGAGGTGAGTGAGGTCACGGGGTTCCCGGAGTGCCTCGACGGGCGCGTCAAGACCCTGCACCCGAAGGTGCATGCCGGGATTCTTGCCGATCGCCGGCTGGAATCCCATCGCGATCAGCTGGCCGAGTTAGGGGTGGAACCCTTCGACCTCGTCGTGTGCAATCTGTACCCCTTCTCTGAGATGGTGGCCGATGGGGGAGATTTCGATGAATGCATTGAGAAGATCGACATCGGCGGCCCCTCCATGGTGCGAGCGGCTGCTAAAAACCACGCCAGCGTCGCTGTTGTGACCAATCCGGCTCAATACGACGACCTTGTCCGGGCGCTGTCTGAGGGCGGATATACCGCCCAGGAGCGTCGGGTGCTAGCCGCCCATGCCTTCGCCCACACCGCGTCCTACGACGTCGCGGTGGCCACGTGGTTCGCCACCCGCGACGGCGTTTGCGCTGACGGAGTGCCGAGCTTCGTCGGGATGACTGGCGAGCTCATCCACCCGTTGCGTTACGGCGAGAACTCTCACCAAGCCGCTGCCGTGTACCGCAGCCCTGGGGAGCCGGGCCTCGCCGGTGCTCGTCAGCTCCACGGCAAGGCTATGAGCTACAACAACTACGTCGACACCAACTCGGCTCGTCGTGCCGCTTTTGACTTCGCTGAGCCGTGCGTCGCCGTCATCAAGCATTCCAATCCCTGCGGAATTGCCACCGGTTGTGACATCGCTGAAGCCCATCGCAAGGCTCACGCCTGTGACTCCCTTAGCGCTTTTGGCGGAGTCATCGCCACTAACCGACCGGTCAGCGTCGCAATGGCTGAACAAGTGGCCGAAATCTTCACGGAGGTTGTCGTCGCTCCCGGTTACGAGGACGGCGCCGTCGATATCCTGTCTCGCAAGAAGAACATCCGCTTGCTGGAGGCTCCGGCGCCGAAGGTGGCCGGTTGGGAGCTGCGCCAAATTGATGGTGGTGTGCTGGCTATGGAGGCCGACGTCTTTCAGGCCGAGGGCGATGACCCAGCCCAATGGACTCTGGCCGCAGGTGAGCCCGTTGATGAAGCCACCTTGGCCGATCTTCTCTTTGCGTGGAAAGCCTGCCGTTCGGTGAAGTCGAACGCCATTCTATTGGCCCACAATGGTGCTTCGGTCGGCGTCGGTATGGGGCAGGTTAACCGCGTCGATTCCTGTCGGCTGGCCGTGGAGCGGGCTGGAGACCGAGCTGCCGGATCAGTGGCTGCCTCTGACGCTTTCTTCCCCTTCGCTGACGGTCCTCAGGTGCTCCTCGACGCCAACGTCAAGGCGATCGTTGAGCCAGGCGGTTCGATCCGTGACGACGAGACCATTGAAGCGTGTCGCAAGGCTGGCGTCGCCCTTTACCTCACCGGTACCAGGCACTTCTTCCACTGAACGAACCGTTTCCACAGACCCCACTGTCAGCGGCAGAGGATGACGGGATGAAGCGCATTGCAGGGCCCCAGCCTTTCACAGCTGGGGCCCTGCAATATGTACGTCAGTCGAGTTCAGCGATGTAGTCCCACAAGCCGATGACATGGGTGCCGTCAGGGGCCCATCGAACCATGCCCTCGCCGGCAGAGGCGACGGTATGGATCTTGAAAGCCACCGTTTGACCCTTGCTGATCGTGGCTGGGATTGGGGATCCCTTCACCGGCTGAGCCCAGTGATACTCACCGGCTTCGTCTTGGACGTTGAACTGCTTGACCGATAACGGGATCGTCCCAGTCGCCTCAGAGATTGTCACCGTCCAGGTGAGATCTGCTTCTTTTGCGCCGACCTTGGTCCCGGCAGGAGCCGTCGGACCGGTAACGGTCATCATCACAGAATTGCCGCGATCAAGGTTCATCTTGACGTTGACCCCTTGGTAGGACAATGCCGGCTTCTGGAGGGTTCCGACGGCGACACCCGGCGCGCTCTGTGAGGGCAACCAGGAGGGCATCGGTTGGGCAGCCAGTTGCTCAGCTGGGTTGCCACCGCTGGCCGAGGACGATGGCGTGGCTGAGGCGGCGCCTTGGGAGGATGCCGAGCATCCTGAGACAAGGGCAATCCCAGCGCACAGGCCGACGACGGCAACCCTGCGAATACCCGAGGCGGGTGCGAGACGAATAGTCATTGCCTACCTCTCAGCAGCGGTTGCGACGGATGGCCCAGGTTGCCACAGCGCCTCCGACGAGGATAAGACCAGCAGCGCCTGACTCCGTGGCAGCAGGGTCGGACACCCCGTCACTGCCAGTACGCGGCAGGTTCGGGTGCGATCCGCCGTGACCAGGGGCAGAGCTCGTGGTGGTCGTGGCGGGTGCAGTAGCGCTGCTGGAGGGAGTCTTGTGCGGAGTCGGTGTGGTCGCGGGTGGCGTCGCGGATGGGGCCGACGACGCTGGTGTGCTTGGGGCGGTCGAGGGAGCCGAGTCAGCCGGAAGGTTGTTAAGCACATCGGTTCCGAAGGTCCCTAGACCTGCCTGGGCTGCGAAGCCAAGGTGTCCTTGTCCATCGAGCCCGGTAGATACCGTGCCAGCTTCAAGCTGACGGGTGTCCTTACCCTTGGAGACCTCGAAGAGGTCCTCCATGGTGCGTAGCCACGAGAAGTGGTTGTAGTAGGTGTTTGAGACGGTTCCCGGCTTGATATACGGGGAGATGAGAACCGAACCGGTGGCTCCGCCTCCTGGGGTGGCGTCGTGAGCGTTGAAGGTAGCCAACGGGGATTGATCACTGGCTAGGTGACCGGGCACTCCAGTCGCCGACAAGGTCACTGAGGTGACGTCAGCGGTGGTGTTGAGGGGCTTGTCATTGGCATCGACGATGACAAAGGAGGAATTCGTCGCCGAATCCTTCGGATCAGCGACCATGTTCGGCCCGTGATTAGCAACTTTACCGACGTAGGCGCCCTGGGGGATGCCGTCTCCGGTGACTTTGCGGCCGAGATCGGTGACGGTGACCTTGCCGGTCAGCGTTGAGGTGCCAGCGGTGTTGGTGACGTCGATGGTCTTGGCCTTGGAGTATCCCCATTCGGCACCGGTGTTCTTAGCACCATGCACGCAGTTGGATTTGTCGGCGTTGACCAGATCGGTGTCCTGCTCGCACGAAGGCGGGCGGGTAATGAAGCTATTATTGCCCGGCCCAGGGAATAGCTGGTTGCCATGCTCGTCGGTATCTAGGGTTGAGTTCGGGCCAGTTGGCTCCCAGTCGACGTTCTGGCCGTTAATGTTTTGGCCAGCGAGATCAGCGTTAATGTAATTCTTCGACATTTTCGACGGCTTCGGGAAGGTATTAGCCGCGTACTTCTTGTACCCCTCGTCGAGATCCTTAATGGTCTGCGGAGAGTAGGTGTACAGCTCGTCCTTGCGAGCGTCGTTCGACACATCGGAGTCGTCGGTCGCATTATTGAACGACATGTCGGCGAATGGTGGGTTGGCCTCGTCAAAGGTGATGTCGATGAGTCCGCCATCCTTGAAAGCTGCCGATTTTTCAATGAGCGGGATGTAGTAGCGCAACCACAGGTCAGCGGCATAGAGACCACCGGTGTGGTTCTTCGGCGGGGTGGTTAATGGCTTGGAGTAGTCGGGCTTGCCGTCGGCGTCGAACAGGCCGGACAGATTATTGCCCTTACACGTGGCGTCATGGGCGTCGGAGCAGTTGTTTGGTGTGATCCAGTTGAATGCCGGCACCTGATTGGCGGGCTTAGCTAAATCAGCGAGAAGTCCGTGCGACGGGTCGTCGGCGTTCGCGATGTGCTTAGAGTCTGACGGGGTGCCACCGTCAGCTGGTGTGGTCAAGGAGTCCTTGCCAGTACCGTCGTTACCGATAATTGAGTGGAACCAGGGGAAGGGGAAATGCTTGGCGACGTATTGGTCATCAGGCTGAGCCCCAGTGAAGGAGGTGATGCCCTTCGCCTTGTCCTGCTCGGTCGGCTTCATAGCTTTGGGGTTGTTGTCCGGGGTGTTGTCCAAAGTGCCCGGCGAACCGGCCAGACCATCCTCACGCCCGGGATGGTTGCGCAAGTCCTGGGCGTATCCCTTCCACGTCACGCCAGCGGCATCGAGCTGGTTAAACAGGGTGGGAACGTCCTTGGGGTAGGTGCAACCGTTCTTGCCGTCTTGAGCATTCGGGCCGGCGAGGGAGAGTACCTGGCCGTAGTTGTCGTCACGACCGAACTGCGTGCCACTGTGGCGGTCGATGATAGACGAGTTCGAGCCGAAGTTGGTGTTGGCGACGTCACAGTCAGATTGGAGGTCCATCTCAGCGGACTGACCAGAGACCATAGAGGTGTAATTGTCCTGGGAGTAGTGCCCGGTGCCGAAGTAGTGGGGGAGCAGAGCGCCCTGCTGTGGCAGTTCCTTCCACAGGTAAGAGTTCTGGTTGAGTCCGGAGAACGTCGCGTCGTAGGACTTGTTTTCCAAAATGATGAGCCAGACGTGCTTGATCTTGCCGCTGGCTACGGAGCTGATGGTGGTGTGCTTCTGCGCGGTCTGAGAGGTGCCGGGGGTGGGCTTGCTGTTGGGCTGAGCATGGCTTGCGATGGGTGCGGCGAACCCAAAAGCAGCCATGCCTGCGGCAACGGACGCGCTCACCAAACGGGTAAGGCGAGGATGCGATATGTGCATGGCACCGGTCTACCGATGGCAGTCGGAGGCTGGGGGAGTAGCTGGTAAACAGTATGCGAATTGCTGGTGAATGTGTGGTGATGGTGTGACAGTAACGACGATGACAGCGCTGGGGCGGCAGGCTTTGGCGGTGACCGCGAGATGGCTTCGAGACGACGGTATTAGCGGTAATCGATCGAATAGTTTGTTGGTGCCCTGGTTTTCGTGCCAGACAATGATAACCCCCTGGCAGTTAGAGGGATATCGGGTACATAGGCTGTCGGTTGGCGATGACTTCCAGCTTGACGCGAGCACTGTCGCTGATGCCTTGGCGGTGTGTCGGCGTCGAGGTGAGCGTCCGGCAGTGTTGGCCTGCGAGACATTCGGAATTCAACCAGGCGCAGAACTCGTTGAGGTACTTCAGCAGGCCCGTCACGACGCAGTGCCAGTCGTCGTCGATCGCACTCATTCTTTTCTAGGACCCTCGCGGACCCCTGCTGATATAGAGGTCACCAGCACTCGCAAGCTCCTGCCATTAGCTGAGGTGGCGTGGGTGCGTGCAGACGAGGACCTTTCATACCTTGTAGGCAACCGAAGCGACACAGACGTGCGCGTTACGGCGGCTCGTCGACGTTTTTTGAAGCGTCGTGGCCTCGACACCTTCGAAGTAGTCGAGGATTTGGCCGACGACTGCTGGGCTCCCGTTCCGCCCGACGACGACGCGTGCGCTGAGTTTGCCACTTTTGACCGTGCTGAGTTTGCACGCCGGGTGCAACACACCCGCGATGCCCTCCTGGAGGGCTTGGGAACCATGACGGTCGTCAATCCGACGGCCTGCTGCGCGACGGTGCTTTCCCACCCGGGCGCTGACGGGCTAGCAGACCAGTTACGAAAGGTCGGTGTGGTTGGGCCACTGCACTGGGATCGGCCACAGCATCTCGACGTCGACTGGCCCGAAGATCTCGTCAGTCTGCCTCCTGTGATGGATGAGGCGACGATAGACCGGGTTATTGATGTCACTCAAAGTTGGTCGAGGCAATGGCGCTGTCGTGGAAAGATAGTGACTTGTTGAGGTGTGACACAAGGAGGATCCATGACCGCCCAGAAACTCGACGGCAAGGCAACGGCTGCCGCGATCAAGTCCGAGCTAGCCGAACGGGTAACAGCCCTGCGCGATAAAGGCGTTGTGCCGGGGCTAGGGACCGTGCTCGTCGGGGACGACCCGGCATCGCACCAGTACGTCGCTGGCAAGCATCGCGACTGTGCGCAAGTGGGCATTGAATCGATCCGTGTTGACCTGCCTGCTGATGTCACCGAGGATGACCTTGCCCAGGAAATTCGCGGACTCAATGCCAACCCGCATTGCACCGGTTACATTGTTCAGCTGCCGCTGCCCAGCCATATTGACACCAACTGGGCATTGAACCTGATCGATCCCGATAAGGACGCCGACGGTTTGACGCCAGCATCGTTGGGGCGACTTGTCCTTAACGAGCCGGCCCCACTTCCGTGTACCCCGCGCGGCATTGTCGAGTTGCTGGTCCGCCACGGCATCGAGCTGCAGGGTGCCAACGTGTGCGTGGTCGGACGTGGCACGACGGTGGGACGACCGCTAGGACTGCTGCTGACCCGCCGTTCTGAGAATTGCACTGTTACCCTTTGCCACACTGGTACTCGTGATCTTGCTGATCACACCCGCCAGGCCGACATCATCATCGGTGCTGCTGGGTCTGCGGGGCTGATTGATGCCAGCATGATTCGTGACGGCGCGGTTCTTGTCGACGTCGGTGTGTCACGGTCTGCCGAGGGCAAGATCCAGGGTGACTTCACTGCCGATGTGTGGGAAAAGGCCGCGTGGGTCTCGCCGAACCCCGGTGGCGTCGGCCCGATGACTCGCGCCATGCTGCTGTCCAATGTGGTAGACCGAGCTGAGCAACTCGCTGCGGATCTGTCATGACGGGCCATGCCGCCGGCCTACCCGCCAGCACCGCCACTCGACACGCCCGGCGAAGCGAGCGTTGCGCTCAATCGCAGGAGCATCTCCAATCGTGGTGGGCGCTCGCTGTCTGTTTGGTCGGCGTTGCTGCCTCGGCCGTCATCATGGGCATTGGGCACTGGCGTCGTGGCGCGATGGTCTTCGCGGCGTCAGTGCTCATGGCAGGGGTGTTGCGGGCAGTGTTACCCGACCAATTGGCCGGACTGCTAGCGGTTCGGGGACGATGGGCCGATTCGGCGCTCCTCTTAGGGTTAGGGACAGTAATGGTCGTCGTTATTCTCACACGGTGACGCAGACCCGCCCGCTACAACGAATCTGCCCGCGACGACGAATCTGCGCCATGCCTCAGCTACGCTCAAGATAGCGGCGAGGCATGGCGCAGGTGCTCCAGCGGCAGCGTTACAACACGCTGTCAATGTGCGTCCACGCAGTGTCAATGTGCGTCCAAGACGCAGTGTCAATGTGCGTCCAAGACGCAGTGTCAATGTGCGTCCAAGACACAGTGTCAATGTGCGTCCAAGACGCAACGCCTCCGACGGGCGAAGCTGCGGGGCGACGTCAGTCCCTCACCGGTGGGGCCCGCGATGGTGAAGGTGGCGAACCCCTCCCCGTTAATGCCAATACCGGCGAAAGATGGCCCATTCTTGACGAAGATTGTCGTCTGGATACGCCGGGCCATGAGATCCAACCGTGACACATCTTTAGAGTGCATGATCGCGGTGTGACGGTTGCCGTGCTCCAACTCGACGGCCAAGTCAATCGCGGTGAGGTAATCGGTGACGGGCACCACCGGCACCACAGGCATCAGCATCTCCACCTGCACGAACGGGTCAGACGGGTCAGTAACCATCGTCACCAAGCGAGCGTCTTGGTTAGGCTCAATTCCGGCAGCGCGCAGGATCTTCTGGGCATCTTGGCCAACCCATGCGGTATTCGGTCGCGTACCAGAAGGATCGAGTAGCAACGAACGCAGCGTGGCGAGTTCGTCGGGATCACTGACGATCTGTGCGCCATTGGCCGTCATAGCTGTCATGAGCTGGGGCAGCACATCGGCGACGACGATAATTTCCTTCTCTGCGGTGCACGGCAGGTTGTTATCGAAGCTAGCCCCCTGGACGATGTCACTGGCGGCCTTCGCAATGTCAGCGGTCTCGTCGACGACGACAGGTGGGTTGCCTGACCCGGCGCCGATGGCCTTCTTGCCGCTCGACAACACCATGTTGACGATCTGCGGGCCGCCGGTCGCGACGAGCATCGTGATGTCGGGGTGATTGATGAGAGCCGTGGTAGTTGCTGGGGTCGGCTCGGCGATGAGAGTGATGAGGTTCTCAGGAGCTCCCGCCTCGATCATCGCGCGATTGAGTACGTCGACCAGCCATGCGCTGAGGCGACGGGCTCGCGGGTGAGGGCTGAAGACAACGGTGTTACCGGCAGACAACATGCCGACGGTGTTGCAGAGGATCGTCTCAGTGGGGTTCGTCGTCGGAGTGATGGCGCCGATGACTCCGTAGGGGGCGTATTCGAGGGTGGTTAAGCCGTCGTCACCTTGGCGCGCCTCCATGACGAGGTCCTCAACCCCGGGGGTGCGGGTTGCCGCATAGAGATTCTTGAGGACCTTGTGGTGGGCGTTACCCATCCCAGTTTCCTCGACGGCAGCGGTGGCCATGTATTCCAGACGCTCCTGCTGGCTGGCTGATTCGCGTACGGCCTTGATGAAGGTGCGACGCTGCGCCAAGGAGCAATCAGAGAAGGCGACGAAGGCCTCGCGGGCGGCGGCTACTGCGGCGTCGACGTCAGTGAATACTCCAGCAAGCTGGGTGCTGGTGGGAGGGACTGCGGTGGTGGTCATAGCTGCTGGCTCCTTCGGGTGTGGAGTCCTGGGGAGATCCGCCTCCTTGCGGTGGACTTCAGGACACCTGATGCATCGACCATAGGAATGGCCACAATCGTTCGTCCAGAGCAAAAACCAGAACGGGTCCGAAGTGCAGTTGAGGCATGCCTGAGCGTGCACTAATGCGCATTTCTGCGGGAGTCTCAAGTGTGGCCTTTGCCACTGTGGACCAGGAGGGGAAAAGGAGCTGCAAACCGCCTTATATCAGGGTGATAAGCATCATTACTGACGACGTTGGATGCATAGTGGAGTGCACATTCGTGCACAGGTGTGGTGCATCTCTCTCGACGGTCGGTAATCGGTCGCGCACACCGATTTTTCACGCCACGACGCACACAACGGGCCCGAAGACGACGTCTCCGGGCCCGTTGTGATTTCAGGTCGATCAGATGAGGCCGAGCTCCTTGACGGCGTCACGCTCGCCAGTGAGCTCCTTGGCAGAAGCATCCATCATGGTGCGCGAGAAGTCGTCGATCTCGAGGCCCTGGACAATCTCAACTTTGCCGTCGGTGATGGTCACCGGGAACGAGTAGAAGAGGCCCTCGGGTACTCCGTAGGAGCCATCAGACGGGATCGCCATGGACACCCAGTCACCCTCGGGGGTGGTGCCCATCCAGTCGCGCATGCACTCGACGGTGGCGTTAGCAGCAGAAGCAGCCGACGATGCACCGCGGGCGTCGATAATGGCGGCACCACGCTTTGCGACGGTCGGGATGAAGTCGTCCTTGATCCACGCCTCGTCCACCAGATCGGCGGCTTTCTGGCCAGCGACCTCGGCGTGGAACACGTCGGGGTACTGGGTCGAGGAGTGGTTGCCCCAGATGGTCATGTGGCGCACGTCGTTGACGGTCTTACCTGTCTTGCGGGCAAGCTGCGTCTTGGCGCGGTTGTGATCCAGGCGCGTCAGAGAGGCGAAGTGATCGTTCGGGATGTCGACCGCGTTGGTAGCGGCGATGAGGGCGTTGGTGTTGGCGGGGTTGCCCGTGACGAGAACGCGGACGTCATCGGCAGCAACGTCGTTGAGGGCCTTGCCCTGGGCGGTGAAGATGGCACCGTTCTTGGTCAACAGGTCGGAACGCTCCATACCTGCCTTGCGGGGCATAGCGCCGACGAGGAAGGCGGCATTGACGCCGTCGAAGACCTTCTTCGGATCGTCGCCGATCTCGATATTCACGAGGTTCCCGAAGGCGCAGTCGTCAAGCTCCATGACGACGCCCTCGAGGGCCTTGAGGGCCGGGGTGATCTCGAGAAGACGAAGCTCGATGGGAGTGTCTCCGAGCAGCGATCCGGAGGCAATGCGGAACAGCAGGCTGTAACAAATCTGGCCGGCAGCTCCGGTGACAGCAATCTTGACTGGGGTCTGGGTCATGGATCTCTCCTTGAAAGTCCTCGATGACACTTGGCTATTGCGAAGCCTACTCGCGGTGACGGCGCGAAGTTGGCTGGGGGACTCATTCGTATCAAGAAGTACGTCACCTATATAAGTTGGGTAGGTTGGGCGCCCACTCAGTGTGGGATCAGCGGGCCGCGTGGGGCGTCGTGGGATCGCTACTGCAAGATGACGGTGCGCATTCCGTCGAGGAACGTGCGGTGTTCTGCGAACAGTCGGACGGCCTCGTTAAGGGTTGCGGACTCGGTGTCCTGGCCAACAGCGGTGAGTTGAGCCACTGTTTGAGAATGGGTGACTCGTTGCACTCGCTGTTCGATGATGGGGCCCTCATCAAGGTCGACGGTGACGAAGTGGGCCGTCGCGCCGATGAGCTTGACCCCGCGGGAATGGGCCTGACGATACGGGTTGGCGCCCTTGAATCCGGGGAGAAATGAATGGTGAATGTTGATGCACCGACCTGAAAGGCGTTCGCATAATTCGGGAGAAAGAATCTGCATATAGCGGGCCAATACGACGAGCTCGACGTCGAGATTGCTGACGGTTCGTAACACCTCCTGCTCGAAGGAGGCTTTAGATTCCCGGTCGACTCTCTGCCACTGGAACGGGACCTTATAAAAGGCGGCTAAATCAGCGAGGTCAGGATGATTCGCCATGACCTGGACGACGTCGATCGGCAGACGGCCAGCATCGCGGTTAAACAGCAGGTGAGAAAGGCAGTGGGGTGCTTTAGAGGCCAAGATGAGGGTGCGGACGGGACGCCCCAGCTCGTCGACGCAGAAGGTTGCGTGGTATTTTCCGGCAAGCTCTCTGAGGGCGGATTCCAGCTCGGCGCGGCTGCTCGCTGACTCGACCTGCAACCGGATGAAGAAGTTTCCGGTATCGGTGCTGGTGAATTGCTGACACTCTGTGAGGTTTCCGCCCACCCGGGCGCACGCCCCGGTAACGGCATGGACAAGTCCAGGGCGATCTGGGCTAGTCCAGGTGACGACGAGCTCATGGGATTCCAGCATGACCGGTACGGTAGTCGAGCTCGTCGCACCAGGTGTGAGGTCTCGCGAGCTGGATCATGGTAATCCAGTGTTGTGCGGTGTTCCCTTTCGGCGCGTCAGAGATGTCCACAGTCTCCACTATTCTGAGCATGAAGTGCCGCTAGAGGCCCTGCCGGGGTGCACCGCGGCGTTCCTCTCGACCACAGGAGTTCGTGCATGCCTACCATCGTCTGGACCAAGATTGACGAGGCTCCCGCCCTCGCGTCATATTCCTTACTACCCATCGTGGAGGGATTCCTCGACGAGTCGGGTATTGACATTACGACCTCGGATATTTCGTTGGCAGGGCGCATTCTGGCCCAGTTCCCGGATCGTCTGAATGAGGATCAGAGAGTTGCCAACCATCTGGCTGAGCTGGGCGATCTCACCGGTTCCCCGGATGCCAACATCATCAAGCTGCCGAATATCTCTGCATCAATTCCACAGCTGAAGGCTGCTATTGCCGAGTTGCAGTCCCAGGGCTACGACCTTCCGGATTTTCCCGACAAGCCTTCCAGCGACCAGGAGAACGAGATCGCCGCTCGTTACGCCACCGTGCTGGGATCAGCGGTGAACCCGGTGCTGCGTCAGGGGAACTCCGATCGTCGAGCCCCCGCTGCCGTCAAGGCTTACGCCAAGGCTCATCCCCACAAGATGGGGCCGTGGAGTGACCAGGTCAAGGCGCGAGTCGCATATATGGATCAGGGAGACTTCTTCGATCACGAGGAGTCATTCGTTTCCCATGGGCAGGATCTCGACGTCGTCCTCGTCGGACCTGACGGTTCCGAGACGGTCTTGGCTCGTGGCATCGAGACCCTCGACGGCGAAATTGTTGACGCTACGTTCTTGTCCGTTGATGCCCTCGACGAGTTCTATGCCTCCTCCCTAGCCCAGGCTAAGGAAGAGAATTTGCTGTGGTCGGTTCACCTCAAGGCGACGATGATGAAGGTCTCCGATCCGGTCCTCTTCGGCCACGCGGTGCGCACCTTCCTGGCTGATGTTTTCGATAAATTCGGTGACGACCTCAACTCGGTAGGCGTCAACCCCGATCTGGGGTTGGGTGATCTTTACTCTCGTCTTGAGAAGCTTCCGGAAGAACGCGCAATCGTTATTAAGGAGGCCATTGATTCAGCTTTCCAGGCCCGACCAGCCCTGGCCATGGTGGACTCTGACAACGGCGTCACCAACCTGCACGCCGGAAACCTCGTCATTATTGATGCTTCCATGCCCACCGTCGTCCGTGATTCTGGATGCATGTGGAACTCCGAAGGCAAGCGTCAAGAAACCCTGGCCTGCATTCCCGATCGTAGTTACGCCACAATATATGCCGCAATCATGGATGACTGCCGCGAACATGGTGCCCTTGATCCAGCGACGATGGGCGACGTCCCGAATGTCGGTTTGATGGCTCAGAAAGCGGAGGAATATGGCTCGCACCCGACCACATTCATTGTCGCTCACGATGGGCGCATTGAGGTGCGCTGCGGCGATGAAGTGCTGACGAGTCAGCAGGTCGAGGTCGGCGATATTTGGCGTATGAGTCGAGTCCGCGACATTCCAGTGCGCGACTGGGTGCGTCTGGCTGTCGAACGGGCGCGCATCACCAATACCCCGGCAGTGTTTTGGCTTGACGACAACCGCGCCCACGACGCTCGGGTTATCGAGAAGGTCAAAGCCTACCTGCCGGAATACGACACCGAGGGGTTAGATATTCGCATTCTGGCTCCTGCCGACGCTATGAAATTCACGCTGGCGCGCATTCGCCGTGGGGAAGATACGATTTCGGTAACTGGCAATGTGTTGCGTGACTATCTCACCGATCTCTTCCCGATTCTGGAGATTGGTACTAGCGCGAAGATGCTGTCAATCGTCCCGCTATTAGCCGGCGGTGGTCTGTTCGAAACCGGTGCCGGAGGCTCGGCTCCCAAACACGTCGCCCAGTTCGTGGCCGAGGACTACCTGCGATGGGACTCGTTAGGTGAGTTCTGCGCCCTGGGCGCGTGCCTCGAACATATTGACCAGACCAGTGAGGGAACCAAAGCGGGAGTACTTGCCGCGACCCTTGACAAGGCCATCGGCGCGTTTCTCGAGAACGATCGCTCCCCGGCTCGCAAGCTCGGCCAGATCGACAACCGAGGGTCCCATTACTGGCTAGCCCGCTACTGGGCCGCCGAATTGGCTGCCCAGCAGGATGACGCCGAGCTTGCTGACCGGTTCTCCGATGTCGCAACCGAACTAGCGGCACGCGAGAGCCAGATTCTCAAGGAACTCAACGAGGTTCAGGGCAATCCGGTCGAGTTGGGTGGGTACTATCACCCCGACGAGGAGCTCGTCGAGGATGCCATGCGACCTAGCACTACCCTCAACGCCATTATTGAATCTCTGTGAGGGTAGATCCGATTCTGGCTCATGATGAGGCGGTAGACCGACGCCGGTGGTTCAACACCATTGGCGTCGGCCTCGCTGTGTGGGTGGCTCAACGTCTCGCACTCATCGTGGCTATGGCTTGTGACGGTCCGATCATTCCGAGACTGACTCGGTGGGACGGTAAATGGTATTCCGTCGTTGCGGCTGGCGGATATCACTGGCCCCGACCCCTTTTTGGCCATACCAATCCATGGATATCTGATCTGGCTTTCCTGCCGGGGCTACCAGCTCTTGGCAGGGGCATCATCCTAATCACGGGTTTGCCGCCGCGTACAGCGATCTTTATCGCCGGTCAGATGGGTTTTCTGGCAGCCGCTGCGGTCATTGCTGCGGTTGGGTTCAAAGTGGCGACACCGACGGTAGCTGTGCTGCTAGTGGCCTGCTGGGGTGCCGCACCGCGCGCCGTCGTTGAGTCAATGGGCTATACCGAAGGCTGGTTCATTGCCCTTGTAGGGCTAGGACTGCTCGCAATCCTGTCTGGACGGCCGATTACCGCCGGGGCATTCGTCGCCGTTGCTGGTCTGTTCCGGGCATCCGTTGCGCCCGTATGCATTGTCTTCGGTATCGCGTGGCTGACGAGCGTGGTCCGCAGAGAGTCAGGGCAGCGATGGCGTCGTTTCGTTGGGATGGCGCTAAGCCCGTTGGGATTGCTGACGTGGTTCGTCATTGTTGCCTGCCGTACTGGTAGATGGAACGGTTACTTGCTCGTCCAAAAGGCATGGGGGAGCGAGATGGGTACCTTGCGCGACACCTGGGATGTCCTCCAGTCACGGATGGATGTGGTCCCGTTTGATTGGCGCTATATCGGGCTCATTGCTTTGACGTGGTGTCTCTATCTCGTTCTGGGTATCGTGATGGCGCGCCGACGTGAACCAGTGTGGTTGACGGTATATGTGCTTGTGACTGTGATCTTCGTCGCTCACATGCAGGGTTACTTCAACTCCAAAGCCCGGTTCCTGTTGCCTGCTTTCCCCGCGTTTCTGCCGGTGGCGAGACTACTCGACCGGGCTCCACGATGGCTCCAGGCGGTGTTCGTCCTCGTCATATCGGCAGTATCGACGTGGTGGAGCCTCGACGTGTTAGGGCATAGTCTCTCCCCCTGATGTGCTGTGCCGTGGAGTTCTGTTGGAGTGAACCCCTATTCTTAGTCCTATGCACAACGATGACCGGGAGGGCGATAGTCCCGTCACCTTCGTTATTGCCTCTGTGACGAGAGGAATGGTGAAGGTCCGTGGCTGAGGCCCTTAAGAACGCCGCCCTTATTCTGCTATTTATCCTCGTGGGCGGGGTGTTTTCGGCTGCTGAGATGGCTCTGGTGAGCCTTCGTGATTCTCAAGTCAAACACTTGGCAGCGACTCGTGGGTCTCGCGGTCGCTCTATCGAAAAGTTGCAATCTGACCCCAATCGTTTCCTTTCTGCGGTGCAGATTGGCGTCACCGTGTCGGGCTTTCTCGCCTCGGCTTTCGGTGGCGCAACGGTTGCCAGTCAGCTCGCGCCGGTCTTTGAGTCCTGGGGAATGTCGACATCGGTAGCTGCAACAGTTGCCCTCGTCATCATCACGATTATTATTTCCTATTTTTCAATCGTGCTAGGCGAACTTGTAGCCAAGCGATTGGCTATGCAGCGTGCAGAAGGATTCTCCTTGGCGCTTGGCCCAATGGTGAATGGCATCGCGACGTTGTTTCGGCCCGTTATATGGTTCCTGGGAGTGTCCACGGATATTGTTGTCAAGATTCTTGGTGGTGATCCGGCCGCAGCTCGCGAAGAGGTGACGGACGAGGAGATTCGTTCCATGGTCGTTTCGTCAGCAACCCTGGGCGATGAGGAGCGCACCATTCTTGACGAAGTATTTGCCGTGGGTGAGAAATCCCTGCGTGAGGTGATGGTTCCGCGCACAGAGGTTGACTTTCTGCAGGGATCCATGAAAGCTGTTCAGGCTGCTCAAGTGGTTCGAGATGGAGCCCATTCTCGGTATCCGGTGATCGATGGATCGGCTGATCGGGTGCTCGGATTCGTCCATGTTCGTGATCTACTCGAACTTGATCCTCAGATTCGTGCCAGTCGGGTATCTCAATTGGTGCGTGCTGTCATCTCATTACCCGATACCGTCAAGGTACTTAAAGCGCTTACCGAGATGCGTCGCACTAACGCTCACCTAGCTATTGTGCTTGATGAATACGGTGGCACAGCTGGCATTGTCACCTTGGAAGATCTCGTCGAGGAAATTGTTGGCGATATTACTGACGAGTACGACACTATTGAGCCGTCTGATTTGGCGCACGTCAGGCAGCGCGATATTGACGGTTTGACGACCCTTGAGGAGTTTTCTGACAAGGTCGGTTTAGTGCTTCCTGAAGGGCCTTACGACACGGTTGCAGGGTACTTTATGGCTCAAACTGGCGAGGTTCCTACTAAGGGCGCCCAGGTTGACGTCCACCTTGATCCGGTTGGATATGTCGCCGATGAGGATGGCGACGTCGAGCCCGCTCCCAATTTTGAGTTGACAGTTACCGAGGTTGACGGTCTGCGAGCCGCCTGGTTGAGGATCCGTCGCTTGCCGGTGGCCTCTCGGACTGAGCGCGAGGTGGCGAGCGCGTGAAGCGGCCTGCGTGGCTCGGTGGTCCCGGAAAAGATGCCGACGGGGCGCTCCTGCTGACCGGCCCGGAAGCCGGTGAGCTACTGAAGGCAGCTGTCGATCATGCTGGTGGGAGCCTTCTTGATTGGCATCTCGACCACGTTGACGCGAATCCAGGCGAATCCACGACGGCGACCTATCAGGCTCGGGTGCAGTGGGCTTCAGGGCAGCGGCAGGAGCTATTCGGCATGAGCGCCCGGGCGAGTGGCCCTGCCGTGACCGATTCACGCGCCGATATTTATGTTGACGGGTCCCGAGAGGTTGCCGTCTGGCGTTATCCCGACGACCCCGATCTGCCTGGGCTGTCTCGTGCGGCGTATCCAGAGCAAATGGCGGCCATTATCTCCGATCTGAATCTGGTGGATACCCCGGTGACTGCCCAGCAGATTAACCTGCGCATGATCGGGTACCGGCCGCGACGTCGGGCGGTGCTGTGCGTTGAGGTCGACAATCGACGCTTCTACGTCAAGGTGCTGCGCGACGGCATCTTCCAGGCGACGTTGGCGAGGCATGACCTGCTGACCCGTGCGTCGGTGCCGAGCCCCCGGGTGGTCGGTACCACCGACGACAATTTGCTGTTTCTCACCGAGCTGCCGGGATGTCCGCTCAGTAAGGCGCTTTTTGAGCCAGGAGACCCGTGTACCGCAGAGGGCCTCGTCGACCTTCTTGACCAGTTACCTCCTCAGGTGTGTGATCTTCCGCGCCGGTCGCCGTGGAGCGAGTCGGTCGACCATTACTGCCGCATGGTTGCAGCTGCCATGCCGAACCAGAGTGAGCGGTTGGAGAGAATGGCCCAGATCATTACCCAGGGGCTGTCAGGGGTGCCAGAAGGTAATGAGCCCACTCATGGGGATTTTCATGAGGGACAGATTCACGTGTGGAATGGCCACGTGTGCGGAATCCTTGACGTCGACACTATCGGCCCAGGACGCCGAGCCGACGATCTTGCGTGTTTGGTGGCTCACTTATCGACGGTACAGCGCATGAATGCGTCTCAGGCCAATCGCATGCGCCAGATCCTGGCCGCGTGGGTGCCGGTGTTCGATTCTCGGGTTGACCCGATCGAGCTACGACTTCGCTCTGCGGCGGTCGCGATTTCGCTGGCCACCGGGCCATATCGCAGCCAAGAGGATCACTGGCAGGCCGAGACCTTGTCGATCATTGACGCGGCTGAGGCTCTGGTCAATCAGGTGGTCTAGCGTCGTCGTTGCGTCATGAATTGCCGAGCGGCCACAGAAGCGTGACATTTTCCCACTTCTTGGGGTCAGTTTGAGCGTTAAGGTGTCGATTCCACCACTCAGGGGTTACAGTTTTATGGCCCGCGTGGCGAAACCTGCCACGCGGGCTTCCTAATCGTTGGATCATCGTCTGCTCCAGGAGGCAGTCCGTGAAGAAGTCACACCTCGCTATCCCCGCTGTTTTTGCTGCAGCGGCCATGTCGCTGTCGGCCTGTGCGCAGGCTCCTGACGCGTCCACGGGTTCCTCTGCGAGCTCCACCACCTCGGCTGCTGGAAACGGCAATGCGAACTCCGGTGAGTTCAAGGCCTGCATGGTTTCCGACTCGGCTGGTTTTAACGACAAGTCTTTCAACGAGACGTCTCTACAGGGTCTGAATAAGGCCGCTAGCGACCTCGGTATCAAGACCGCCAAGGTTGAGTCGAAAGACGATAAGGATTACGCCACCAACCTGCAGTCCATGGTTGACGCTAAGTGCTCGATCATCGTCTCCGTTGGTTTCTTGCTCGAAAAGCCCACCATCACCGCTGCGAAGGCAAACCCGAACGTCAAATTCGCCATCGTCGATGACAACCCGGCCAATCCTCCTGAGAACCTCAAGCCGTTGATCTTCAACACTGCCCAGTCCTCTTTCGAGGCCGGCTACCTCGCTTCCGCACTGACGAAGACCGGCAAGGTTGCCACCTTTGGCGGCATGAAGATCCCGACCGTCACGATCTTTATGGACGGCTTCGCCCAGGGCGTCGACTACTACAACAAGCAGAAGAACAAGTCGGTCCAAGTCATTGGTTGGGATGCCCAGAAGCAGGACGGCCAGTTCGTCCCGCAGCCCAACCCGTTCCAGAACGTTTCGGGTGGCAAAACCACTGCTCAAGCACTACTCAACCAGGGAGCCGACATCATCCTTCCGGTGGCGGGCAATGCTGGAAACGGTGCTTTGCAGGCCGTGAAGTCCTCGGGAGGAAAAGCTAACGCTATCTGGGTCGATGGTGACGGTTGCAAGACTCAGCCAACCTACTGCTCCAGCATCATCACCTCAGTGTTCAAGGGCATGGATGTTGCTGTTTTCGACGCGATTAAGGCTGCTAAGGACGGCACATTCAATAACGAGCCGTACGTCGGTTCCCTTGAAGACGGTGGTACTGGCCTGTCGCCGTTCCACGAGTTTGATTCCAAGGTTCCTGCCGACGTCAAAGATGAGTTGAAGACGATCAAGGACGACATCAATTCCGGCAAGATCAAGATCACCTCGAAGGCCCAGCCCACGAAGTGAGTCTGAGCGCGAACTCGGTTCGCTCAGCCGCTGTGCAACATTGTGAGCCGACGACGCGCCGATCTCCTGTGGAGGTCGGCGCGTCGTCGTCGGCGCACGCGACATCACCAGACGTGGAAGGATCTGCCCCGTGACCACCACCAACACCACCGCTGCTCCACCCGGTGACAATGCACCCCTCAAAGAAGGGTTGAGCCTGCGAGGCGTCACGAAGAGATTCGGGACCTTGACGGCCAACGACCATATCGACCTTGACATTGTTCCTGGGAAGATCCATTGTTTGCTCGGCGAAAACGGTGCCGGCAAGTCGACCCTCATGAATATCTTGTACGGTCTGCTGCCCTCTGACGAAGGGCAGGTCTACATCGACGGAGTGGAGCAGCACTTCGATAATTCCAAGCAGGCCATGGCGGCCGGTATTGGGATGGTCCACCAGCACTTCATGCTCGTCAACGTGTTTACGGTGGCTGAAAACATTGCGTTGGGACGAGAAGAATCGACGGCAGGAGTGTTGTCGATGCGACGGGCGCGCGCGAAAGTGAGCGAGCTGTCTCAGCGGTACCACTTTGACGTCAACCCAGACTCGGTGATTGAGAACCTGCCAGTTGGGGTCCAGCAGCGTGTCGAAATCCTGAAATCGTTGGCCAACGACGCCAAGTACCTCATTTTTGACGAGCCAACCGCTGTGCTCACTCCGCAGGAAATCGACGAGCTCATGGCCGTCATGAAAACTCTGCGTGATGAGGGTCGCGCCATTGTTTTTATTACCCACAAGTTACGCGAGGTTCGCGCTATCGCAGACGACATCACTGTGGTCCGGCGGGGACGTATTGTCGGTCAGGCCAGCGCTAACCAGTCTGAGGCCGAACTCGCCGAAATGATGGTGGGGCGAGCGGTCAAGCTTGTCGTCGACAAAGACGAAGCCAAGCCGACCGATCCTCGCCTGGAAATCGAAAACCTTACGGTGGCCGATGACCGCGGATCCGTCGTTGTTGACGGCGTGTCCCTGTCCGTCGCAGGTGGTGAAATTCTCGGTGTTGCTGGGGTACAGGGCAATGGCCAGACGGAGCTTGCATCCTCGTTGCTTGGGCTCATCAAGCCGACGTCGGGAACAATCCGCATTGATGGCAAGGACACCACGGGGGCGCCTCCTGCCAAGGCTATTGAGGCCGGGCTCGGGTTCGTTCCCGAGGACCGTCAGCGGGACGGTTTTGTCGGGGAATTCTCCATTGCCGAGAACCTTGTACTGAACCAGGTTGGTGCGTACTCCAAGCACGGGAACCTGCAGCTCAAGCGGATCGCCGACAACGCGCACGACCGCGTAGAGGAGTTTGACATTCGTACCCCGTCGGCCTCGTTGCCGGTGTCATCGCTGTCAGGTGGTAACCAACAGAAGGTCGTGTTGGCACGTGAGCTTTCGCGCCCGTTAAGTGTTCTGGTTGCGTCCCAGCCGACTCGCGGAGTCGACGTCGGTGCTATTGAGTTCTTGCATAAACGTATCGTTGACGAGCGCGACAACGGTACGGCGGTACTCATCGTTTCCACCGAACTTGACGAGATCGAGGCGCTGTCAGACCGCATCGCCGTGATGTACCGCGGTCGTATCGTCGGCATCGCCCCGGCGGGAACTCCCCGTGACGTTCTCGGCCTCATGATGGCCGGATTCAGTTATGACGAGGCGTGCGACAGCGTCGCCCAGGGACACAAGGAGGTCTCGGAATGAGTGCCCCGAAGTCGACTGCGTCGAAAGATGCCCCTTCGTCGACGGCAGCGGCCCCTGCGAAGCCACGCCGCTTCATGGCCGACGTATGGGTGACGGTCGCCGCATTTGTGCTGGCGTTCATCGTCTCAGCCATTGTCATGGTGGCTGCCGATCCCGAGATCAATAAGGAGTGGAGTTACCTCTTTTCTCGCCCCGACGCTCTGACCGACTCGTGGGCCCAGATTTCTTCGGCCTACGCAGCCCTGTTCCAGGGAGCTTTCGGGTCGTGGCAGGCTTTCACGGCGACGACGGCCCAGTCGGCTCCTCTCATATGTGGCGGTCTTGCCATCGGTCTGGGTTTCAAAGCTGGCCTGTTCAACATTGGTGGTCAAGGTCAGGCAATTGCCGGGGCGACTCTCGCCGCATGGGTTGGGTTTAACTTCCACTCCTTGCCGTTGCCGATTCACCTGCTCTTTGCCGTGATTGCCGGTTTCGTTGGTGGGGCGATCTGGGGCGGTATTGCTGGCGTTCTCAAGGCTCGTGCTGGTGCCAACGAGGTCATCGTGACGATCATGCTCAACTACGTTGCGAGTGGTTTGCTGGCCTGGTTACTGACGACCAAGGCCTTCCAGATGCCTGGCCGTACTGACCCGATTGCTCCAATCGTTGACTGGAACGCCACGTTCCCAAGGATGGTCGGGTCTCAATTGCACCTCGGATTCTTCCTGGCTTTGCTGCTCGCCGTAGGCACTTGGTGGTTACTTGACCGCACTGTCCTTGGCTTCCAGATCCGTGCGGTGGGCTCTAACCCGAACGCCTCGGCTACCGCTGGTATGAATACCAACTCGATTATTGCGTGGACGATGGTCATCTCTGGTGGCTTGGCTGGTATGGCCGGCGTCGAGGTGGCTCTAGGCCCTATCTCCGGTGCCACTCCGACCCAGCTATCTATCGGGCTGGTGGGAACAATCGGCTTTGACGCCATCACGGTGGCTCTGCTGGGACGTTCTAAGCCGCTCGGCATCGTCCTCGCTGGCCTGTTCTGGGGTGCGATGAATCAGGGCGGATTGCGTATGCAGGCCATGACTCAAACCTCGCTGGATCTGGTTCGGGTTATCCAGGCTGTGATCGTCATGTTCGTGGCCGCTCCGATGCTGGTTAAGACGATCCTGCCGTTCCTCAAGACGCGCAAGGAAAAGCACACCAATAAACGTGACCGTGGGCCGGTCCCCGCTGACACGACGAAGGGAGCCTTGGCATGAGTCCGGCATCACGCGTTCCGCGTCCCATCACCTCTGACATCACCAAGACCGGTATCGACCTTCCTGCCGAGGCCAGCGAGGCCCTCGATAAGGAATTGGAGTTCGAGCAGTTGGAATCCCGTGAAGCTCGTACTCATCGGCTGTCTACCGGAGTGCTTATCGGCATCATGGCATTGGTGCTGTTTTACCTGCTAACTAAGACGTCAGGAGAGGCGCATTTTGCTTTTACCGACGCCCTCGCTGGTAAAGAATTGGGTACCCTGAAGGTGTCGGGATTCCCGGTCGTACTCGTCAGCGCCATCGCGTGTTTGCTGGCGGCCGGAGCGTTCTTTATGGGACGCAGTCGTCATACCCTCACCGTCACCGCCGGTGTTGTCGCCGGAGCCGCTATCATCGTCGGCTTCCTGAGCTGGGCGGCCGCTGGGCGCGGCTTGCCGTTTCAGGTTGCAGGTCAGCTTCAGGGCACCCTGTCGGTGGCAACTCCGCTAGTCCTCGGTGCGCTGTGCGGTGTCATGTGTGAGCGTGCTGGCGTCGTCAACGTCGCCATTGAAGGCCAAATGCTCACCGCCGCCTTTGCGGCAGCCCTCGTCGGATCCATGACACAGTCGGTCTTCGCTGCGATCCTGTCCGCGATCATCGCGTCTGTGCTGACTGCTGCCTTGCTGGCTGTCTTTACCATCAAGTATGTCGTCGATCAGGTTGTCATGGGCGTGGTCGTCAACCTTTTTGCATCCGGTCTCACAGGATTTTTCTACACCCAGCTGCTTTCTCCGAATGCTGAAGAATACAACACTGCGCCAATTATGGAGGCCGTCGCAATACCGGGGCTCTCGAAGATTCCGTTCTTCGGACCTATTTTCTTCGATCAGACAGTGCTGGTGTACATAGGATTCCTGTGCATTCCACTGGTGTGGTTCCTGCTGTGGCGTACGAAGTGGGGGCTGCGGGTACGCTCTGTCGGTGAACATCCTGAGGCTGCTGACACTGTTGGCATTTCGGTCGCGGGAGTGCGATGGTCCGCAGTGCTCGTCGGTGGAGTTTTCGCAGGCCTAGGCGGTGCTTATTTCACCATTGGAACTGTCGGATCGTTTTCGAAGGACATCACCGTGGGTAACGGCTTCATCGCCCTCGCTGCCCTCATCATGGGCCGGTGGCGTCCAGGGCTGGCCGCCGTCATGGCGTTGTTCTTCAGCTTCGTAACCCAGCTGTCCACCGAGCTATCGACGATTAGCGCGCCTATGCCGTCGCAGTTCCTGCTCATCTTGCCGTACATTGCGACGATCGTCGCTGTGGCCGGTCTGGTTGGCAAAGTCAGGTCGCCAGCGGCTGACGGTACCCCCTACATCAAGGAGTGACGTGAACGTCGACTGGGACGAGTTGCGCCGCCGAGCTCGTGAGTTGACCAAGCGAGCGTATGTGCCGTATTCCCACTTTCCAGTGGGGGCGGCAGGGCTCGCTGAGGACGGTCGCGTCGTCGTCGGATGCAATGTGGAAAATGCTGGTTATGGTGTCACGTTGTGTGCAGAGTGCGGGCTTATTAGTGACCTCGTAGCTGGGGGAGGCGGACGCATCCTCGCTTTCTGCTGCGTTGACGGCAGTGGGGAGACGATCATGCCGTGTGGGCGCTGCCGCCAGCTACTGTGGGAGCATGGCGGCCCGGACATGCTTATAGACACTCCAGTCGGGATTACGACGATGACCGAGGTGCTACCGCAAGCCTTCGGCGTCGATAACCTTGACCGTGTCGCTCACCAGCAGGAGAAGTCATGATAGTAGCCGCAGCCGACGGATCCTCCCTCGATAATCCTGGACCGGCCGGCTGGGCTTGGTATATCGACGACGACACCTGGGCTGCCGGTGGCTGGCCGCGCGGCACAAACAACATGGGTGAGCTCAAGGCTGTCCTCGAAGTGTTGCGCGCTACCCGTGACGTCGATCAGCCGCTGACGATCTTGTGCGATTCTCAATACGCTATTAAGTGCTGCACCATATGGATTTCCGGGTGGAAACGCAAAGGGTGGCGTAAGCGTGACGGCAAACCGGTGCTCAACCGGGACTTATTAGAGCCCATTGATGAGGAACTGGCCGGGCGGGATGTGACCTTTGAATGGGTGAAAGGGCACGCTGGCCATGCCATGAACGAGGCCGCCGATCAGCGTGCCCGCGCTGCCGCTACCGCGTTCCGAGACGGTACCCCAGTCGATCACGGTCCAGGTTTCGGTAGTGCCGTTCGCGAGTCGACGTCGGAACAGGAAAGTCCGGTACCCAGCGTTGTGCAGGAGAGACTATGTGATCTACCTGAGCGTCCCGCCACCGCTGACCAGGAGCTCATCGGCACGCTTACCGGCTTGGAACGTCGCCTCCTCGACACTGACGCCGTGGCCCACCGCAGCGCTGTAGAAGAACTTGTTGCCTCGGACTTCGTCGAGCATGACGGGACGGGCAGACTGTGGACGCGTGGTCGGGCCTTGGCCGATATGCCAGCCCCAGAGGTGACGTCCAGCATTGAGATTCTCGGAATGGTGAGGGTCGGGCCACAGGATGTCCTGCTGCGATGGCGAGCTCGGGCTGGGTCACGGGTAAGCCTGCGAGTTTCTCTGTGGCATCGTGACCCAGATAGGGGCTGGCAATTGAGGTTCCACCAAATTACCCCGGTTCGTTGACGGGTAGCGCGCACCTGCGCGAATATCGTCGATCGCGACAGGGCGCTGGGCTGTTTTAGACACTGTCATGTTCGGCGACGTCAACCGATAGAGTAAGCCACATGTGTGCCAACGTTCTTGCCGCTGTCGCGTGGCCCTACGCTAATGGGCCCCGACATATCGGCCATGTGTCCGGATTCGGTGTCCCCTCTGACGTCTTCGCCCGGTACATGCGAATGTCGGGGCACCGGGTTCTCATGGTCTCTGGTTCGGATTGTCATGGCACTGCTATCTCAGTCAAAGCCGATCAGGAGGGGCTGACGGCTCAAGAGTGTGCTGAGAAATACCACCGCATCATCGCGGCGGACTTGCAAGGGCTCGGGTTGTCGTACGATCTGTACACCTCGACGATGACCGATAACCACGCTCACGTCACGCAAGAAATCTTTACCCGTCTCTACGACAACGGTTACGTTGTCAAGAAGTCCGAGATGGGGGCTTTCGAACCGTCAACTGGACGCACGCTGCCCGATCGCTACATCGAGGGCACCTGTCCGGTGTGTGGGTACGACGACGCCCGCGGTGACCAGTGCGACAACTGCGGTCGCCAGCTTGACCCAGCCGACCTCATTAATCCCAGGTCAAAAACCACCGGGGCGGCCCCCGACTTCCGTGAGACCGAGCATTTTTTTCTCGATCTCCCCGCTCTGGCGGAATCATTGACGTCGTGGATTGATACTCGCACCGACTGGCGACCCAATGTCTTGAAGTTTTCCCACAACTTGCTCGAAGAACTGCGTCCGCGCGCTATTACCCGCGATCTCGACTGGGGAATCCCGGTGCCGGTAGAAGGCTGGCAGGACAATCCGATGAAGTCGATTTATGTGTGGTTTGATGCCGTTATCGGCTATTTATCTGCCTCGATAGAGTGGGCACGCCGTATTGGTAAACCTGACGCTTGGCGCGAGTTTTGGAATGACGAAGATGCCCGGTCTTATTACTTCATGGGCAAGGACAATATCGTCTTCCATTCGGTTATTTGGCCCGGTATCCTATTGGGTACAAATGGTCGTGGTGATAAGGGGGGAGAACCGTCAGAAGAGCTCGGGATCCTCGACCTTCCTACCGAGATCGTGTCCAGCGAGTTCTTGACGATGAGTGGTTCCAAAGTGTCGAACTCTCGCGGTGCCACTATTTTTGTTGGTGATTTCTTGCGCGAGTTCGGTCCCGATGCGCTGCGCTATTTCATTGCGGTGGCTGGTCCAGAGAATCAAGATACTGACTTCACCTGGGAAGAGTTCGTCCGTCGTGTGAACTTCGAGCTTGCCAATGAATGGGGAAACCTCGTTAACCGGTCCATCTCGATGGCTTTTAAGAATTGCCGCAAGATCCCAGCTGCTGGTGAGCTGACGGACGCCGACCGTGAGTTGTTAGATGCCTCCTCAGCTGGATTCGATACCGTGGGCGAGCTGCTTTCCCACGCGAGGTTCAAGGCTGCTATCACTGAGGTGATGAGGATCGTCGGGCTTGCCAACGCCTATATCTCTGCTGAGGAGCCCTGGAAACTCAAGGACAACCCTGAACGCCGCGATACCGTGCTGCACGTGGCGTTGCAGGTCGTCAGTGACGTGAACACCATGATGACTCCGTTCATGCCCCATTCGGCGCAGAAGATTTATGAGGCCCTTGGTGGTGAGGATGTGTGGGCGGCTCAGCCTGAGCTCATCGAGACCGATGGGGCACCAATCCTCATGGGTGATTACGCCACCGAGCAAGCCTCGTGGGGTCGTCACGAGATCGCGGTGGGAACTCCGCTGGCCAAGCCGAGCCCGATCTTCCGCAAGCTTGACGCCACGCTCGCCGAGACCGGCCCTGAGTGGGCTCCGGTTAATCCGCAGTGAGCCAGCTCGCTTGCGCCCGTCTCTGTAACTCGCAGACGATGAGGGCGCAGGCTTCGGCGTCGGAGTCGGCTCGATGGTGGTTGAGCTGGTAATTCGGGGCACAGGCGTGAAGCACGGTGGGAAGCTTGTAGTTGGGTAGCCCAGGAATGAGGCGCTGTGCTGTCCGGTACGAGCAGAAGAAGGGTGAGGGCAGGGTGGCAGTGCCGAAATACTCGTCAAGCTGTCGCCACACCCGGGAATCGAAAGCAGCATTGTGGGCGTATGTGGTGGTGCCGTCGACGAAGCGTGAAACGGTATCGGCGATGTTGTCCCAGCTGGGGGCATCCGCGACGTCAGCTGCTGAGATGCCGTGCAGATAGGTGAACTCGAAGGAGTCCCATCCCTTGGGCGGACGAATCAGGGTGTTCAATCGATCGACGATCTGTCCGTCACACACCTTCACCATCGCTAGTTGACAGGCCGATACCCCGCCCATCCGGTTGGCTGTCTCGAAGTCCACCGCGACGAAACTCCGCTCGGCAATTTGCGTGGCAGAGGGGACGAAAAAGGACCGATGCTGAGCCTTCCTGGTCGGCGTGGAGCCTGCCGGTGTGGCGTTGCTCGCGCCTCGCCCGGGCCATTTCTGCGCCGTCATCCGTACCTCCGCTATAGCCTTCTATCGTGACGCCGCCCGAAAGCGACGTGCGTCAGGATAGTTCCCGGTTGCGACACGGGATCCGCTGCGGCGGCATCGTCGAGGGGGCAGCTATGTTTGCCACTCCCCGCAGTGCGGGCTCGCCAGACGGATGCCCGCTAGTCGCCCTGCTTGCGTGCCTCGTGCCGTACCATGATCGCGCCGAGCAAACCGATCACCAGAAACAGAGACGATAATCCGATCGACCACGCCGCTGCGTGAGCGAAACCGGTCTCCAGACTGTTGATGACGGCGTCGCGGGATTCACCGAGTGGGCCAAGGCTGGACGCATTGCGAAGTCCTGGAATAGCTGAACCGGCTGAATCTTCGGTAGCGCGAATGAGCTTGTCAAGGATACTGGCCGGTACGGTGGTGACCGATGCCACGGCGTCGGGGATGGTGTGGTTCATCGCCGATCCCAGCGCCGACCCAGCAATAGCGGCACCGAGGGCTGACCCGAGCTGACGCACCGTTGACTGGGTGGCTGAGCCCGCCCCGGACTGGTCGGCAGGAATATCGTGTAACACCGTCGAGGTCAGTTGGGCTGAGGCCAGGCCGAGTCCAACGCCATAGACGACGAGGGTGACAACGATCAGCCACGTTGATCCCTGCATCCCGACAACCCCGGCCAGGAGGCCGACGCCGAGAACCTCAAGGGTCAACCCGAGGATTACCACTCCAGCCGCACCCATCCTCGCGGCTAGGTGGCGTGCCGACGCTCCTGAGAAGAATGCACCCAACGCCATCGCTGCCAGCACAATGCCGGTACGTACCGTAGAAAGACCGAGCGAGTTCACGAGGAACAGCGGCAGCACGAACATGAGTGAGAACTCGCCGATAGCGACCGTTGCTGCGGTGAGATTACCCCAGGAGAATGTGCCCACCCGGAACAGGGATAAGTCGAGTAAGGCGTCACGACCGACCTTGGCACGGTGTTTTTCCCACACAATGAACAGCACAATAAAGAACACACCGATGGCGATCGACCATGGTACGGGGGAGATGGACCAGCTGGCTGGCCATCGCCACCCGAAGACCTTCAAGGTTTCTTTCTTGCCCCACCACCCCAGAGAGGTAGCTTCAATTAACCCAAAGACGAGCAGACCAAAGCCGATGGCCGAGGTCAGTAAGCCGTCGACGTCGACCCCTCTTTCAGCAGGTTTGCCACGGGTTTGCGGCACCCATGCGGCAATGCCGATGAATACGAGCAGTCCCAGCGGCAGGTTGACCCAGAAAATCCAGCGCCACGATGCGTATTCGGTCAAGATTCCACCTAGTAGCGGGCCGAGGGCCGCCATACCGCTCATAACAGCACCCCATACGCCAAACGCGGCAGCGCGGTCTTTTCCCCGAAAGAGCGAGTTGACTGATGACAGGGTGGACGGCAGCACGAGGGCGCCACCGACGCCTTGGACAGCACGTGAAGCGATGAGAGAACCAGGTCCCGACGCTGTCGCGGCGAGTAGGGATCCTCCGACGAAGAGGACGACTCCAGCCGCAAAGGTGGTTCGGCGCCCAACCCGGTCACCGAGGCGCCCGGCTCCAAGAAGGAGAGCAGCGAAGATGACGTTGTATATCGCATTGACCCACTGAGCGTCAGTGAGGTTGAGATCGAGGGCAGAAATCATCGTCGGCAGCGCGACTCCGACAATTGTGCCGTCTAAGACGATGAGTGAAAGCCCCGCAGCGAGGACAGCAAGGGCCTTCCAGCGGCCAGGGAACGGCTGGGCGGGAATGGAGGTGGCGTCCGACACGACAATCCTTTCGACCCGGTCGATACTACGAAGGTGGCGTCCCATCGGCATCGGCCAAAAGGTTGAAAAAGCGTCCGGCAGTCAGCTCATGAGAGCCGCAACGGCAGCGCTTGCTCGCCTCATACTCATGGGCTGAAATCCCACGACGATGGCTCGCGATCGCATGGCTGGCTCAGCCCGGCACAACGCCAGACCCCGGCGAACCAGTACCCGACGGGATTTCCGTTGCTGGCGCACATCTCGGATGAGACGCCGGACGAAATTGAACCAGCGCGGTCGGTCCAACCAAATAGGGACCACGTTGAGACCGATCTGTAGGCATGGCTCCAACACGTCGAGGGCAAAAATCCCCTCTGCGAGGATTACCGGTGCATCGTCCGCCTCGACGACGTGGGTGCCGTCGGCCCGGGACTGCGCGATGTCGTAGCAGGGGACGACGGTGTGCCCAACGGTGGCGAGTTCTCGCAGGGCCTCGACGGCTGCCGGAAGTTTCCAGGATGCGACGTCGTCCCAGTCGACCATGTCGTGTATGCGGGGGAGCCCGGGCTCATCGAGATCTCGGTAAAAGTCGTCGAGGCGTAGCTCGGGCACATGTGCCATGTGAGTGAGACGGGATTTCCCAGATCCAGAGGGTCCTGCCAGCAGGATGATCGTGCGCGCCACGGCTGCCGAGTCTATCGGGAACGTGGGCTTGCCCGTTGCGGTGAATGGTCTCAGGCCCTGATACCCACAGAGCCTCCGTAGCGCAGCATCGCCTTCGTCGTCTTCTCCGGCAAGCTCAGATGCCGAGGGTCTGGGACATCTCGTCGCGCAGGGTTGCCATGTCTGTGTCGAGACGCGCCTTGGTGGCTGACAGATCGGCTGCCGATTCCTCCGGGGTCGCACGTACTTCGAGGTAGCACTTGAGCTTGGGCTCGGTGCCAGATGGCCGGGTGACGACGTGAACGCGAGGTCCCGTCAGCTCAATCGCGTTCTGCTGTGGTAGCCCGGAACCATTACTGGGATCGTTGAGGTCACAGACGTCGACGCGGTCACCTAATAGTGTCGCGGGAGGGTTGCTGCGCAGACGGTCCATGGAGTCGGCGATGATCGACATATCGGTGACGCGCACCGACAATTGGCTGGTGCGGTGCAGACCATGGGTGGCCCAGATCTCGTCGAGCCGGTCGGCGACGGTTGTGCCGGACGCTTTGAGCTCGCCAATCAGCCGCATAATCGTCGCCAGGGCGGTGATGCCGTCTTTGTCTGGCACGTAGGAAGGATCGCAGCAGTACCCGATGGCCTCCTCATAGCCAAAGACAAGTCCAGGAACGCGACCGATCCATTTGAATCCGGTCAGAGTCACGCGGTGTTCGCGACCGCAAGCCTGAGCCATCCGTCCCAGACATGTCGACGAGACGACCGAATTGGCGTAAACCCCATCGAGGCCGCGACGCAGAGCGTCGTCACCAAGTAATGTGCCCAACTCGTCGCCGGTAAGCATCCGCCAGTCCCCGTCAATGACGGCAGCGACGGCACAGCGGTCGGCGTCGGGATCAGACGCGATGACGACGTCGGCGTCATGCTCGCGTGCCCGTGCAATGGCTAGATCAATTGCGCCTGGCTCTTCGGGGTTCGGGAACGCGACCGTCGGGAAGTCTGGGTCCGGGTCGAGCTGCTCGGTCACTCCGACAAACTCGGGCAAGCCCGTCTTCTCGACCAGCCGACGCACAACCCGTGTCCCGACGCCATGCATCGCGGTGTAAACCCACGTGACGTCAGAATTGGCTGCGGTCAGCTCGGCGGCCCGACACACGTAGGCATCAATGAGCTCGTCGCCGATGAACTCGACGTCGTTACCGCGAGGAATGGCGCTCACCGGCTTCTCAGACACCACCTCGATTTCGTGGGCGATTTCGGTGTCAGTGGGCGGGATGATCTGAGAACCGTCACCCAGATAAACCTTGTACCCATTATCGGCGGGCGGGTTGTGCGAGGCGGTCACCATGACGCCGGCAACTGCCCCATAGTGCTTGATAGCAAAAGCTGTCACCGGCGTCGGGATGGCGGAGTCGGCCAGCAACGCGTGGAATCCTGCTCCGGCCATGATCTCTGCGGTATCGCGTGCGAAGACGTCCGAGTTGTGTCGGGCGTCGAACCCGATGACGACGCTGCCTGCCTGGTGGCCGTGAGAGTGCAGCCAGGCGGCGAAACCGGCTGCCGCACGCTGCACGACGATCCGGTTCATTCGCGACGGGCCAGGGCCGAGCGCCGCACGCAGGCCGGCGGTGCCGAAGGTCAATGGGCCAGCAAAGGCGTCCTCCATCGCTGCGATGGCTTCAGCGTTACCGGACTGGGCACGGGCGAGCAGATCTGACAGTTCAGCGCGGGTGGCCGCGTCGGGATCCTGGTCAAGCCAGGCCTGAACCTCTGTGACGAGCTCGGGACGAGGCCCCTGAGAGCAGGTGGTGGTCATGATTCCTCGATGGGGTTATGGGACGGATCAGATGGCAGCGGTGATATCGGCGAGCAGACTGGCTAGCCGGGGAGCAGCTTCCTCGCCTGCAGCGATGACCTCGGCGTGGTTCAGCGGAGCGTCGGTGACCCCGGCCGCATGGTTTGTCACGAGGGACAGCCCGAGTAGATCGAGACCGGCTTCGCGGGCGGCAATGGCCTCTAAAGCGGTCGACATTCCGACGAGGTCGGCGCCGATAATACGAGCCATGCGTACCTCAGCCGGCGTCTCGTATTGGGGGCCGCGAAATTGAGCGTAGACACCGGTCGGAATGCCAGGTGCGATCCGTTCGACGACCTCCAGCAAGCTTGGGGTCCAGGCCTTCGACATATCAATGAAGGTGGCGCCGCGCAGTGGGGTAACACCGGTGAGGTTGATGTGGTCGCTGATAGCGACGACGGTTCCAGGCCCCCACGATGGGTCGAGGCCGCCGCAGCCGTTCGTGAGGATCATCGTGCTCGCGCCTAGCGCGGCGATAGTGCGCACCCCGTGGACCACCGGCTCAACGCCACGGCCTTCGTAAAGGTGAGTACGTCCAGTGAGGACGACCGCAGTTTTCCCGGTGGGTAGGGCTACCGCCACGAGGTCGCCGCCGTGTCCGGCAACAACGGGTGTAGAGAATCCGGGAAGCTCACCCAGGGGGAGCCGTCCGAGAACAGTGCCTAGGCGGTCAATTCCAGCCGACCATCCTGAACCAAGGACAAGGCCCATATCGACGCTGGCGAGGGACAAGCGGGAACGGATGGCATCGGCAGCATCGTGGGCGATGGCATGGGGGTCGGTGAACTCCGGTGACGTCATGGGGTTAACCCTAGAGGTTTTCGCCGTCCTGAGAGCGCGAACCCCCTATGGTGCGATTTTCGTCGGCTGAGATAGCTGTCGGGGCTCTCAGTGCCGAGATGCGCCAGGAGCCGACAGTTTTCTCATAGCGGCGATTTCTCTCGATGTCGACAGATGAGCCGTCGCGGCTGAAAGAATGCCGTTATGACGTCCATGGTGATCATTGGTGCAGGGCCCGGAGGATATGAGGCTGCCAGCGTTGCGGCAGCTGGCGGTGTTGATGTCACTGTCGTTGAACAGACTGGTATCGGAGGCGCGGCTGTCCTTACCGACTGCGTTCCGTCGAAAACACTCATTGCTACTGCTGAGGTCACGTCGATGTTGCGCCGCGCAGCTGAGCTCGGATTGCGTCATACCGAGACATTTGAGGTTGATCTCGACGCCGTCAACTCTCGGGTGCGCCGGCTTGCCCAAGCCCAGTCTGATGACATTGGCCGTGGCCTTCAACGCAAGGGGGTGCGGCTGATCCGTGGGCGGGCGCGCCTGACGACGGGAGCACCAGGGCACCTTCATCGGGTTGTTACCGATGATGGCGAGACCATCGACGCCGACATCGTGCTGTTGGCTACCGGCACCACCCCACGCGAGCTGCCTGAGGCCCACTGCGATGGTGAGCGCATCCTCACGTGGAAGCAGGTGTACTCGATGCGGCAGGCTCCTGAGCACCTTATTGTGGTTGGGTCTGGCGTGACCGGCGCCGAGTTCGCCTCGGCCTACGATTCGTTGGGGTGTCGGGTGACGCTAGTGTCCTCGCGTGACCAGGTTCTCCCCGGTGAAGATCCCGATGCAGCACAGGTATTGCAACAGGTCTTTGAATCTCGTGGAATGGAGATTCTGTCGCGTTCTCGCGCAGTATCTGCGGTCCGTGACGGGGACGGCGTCGTGGTGGGGCTAGAGGATGGCCGCGCTGTGCGTGGGTCCCACGTCCTCATGGCGGTTGGGTCGATCCCCAACAGCGCGGATCTTGGTTTAGAAGAGGTCGGTGTGGCCGTCGGTCCGCGGGGTCACATTATCGTCGATAAAGTTTCGCGCACCAACGTTCCGGGTATATATGCTGCTGGGGATTGTACCGGCGTGTTCGCCTTGGCGTCGGTCGCAGCTATGCAAGGACGTATCGCGGTGTGGCACGCCCTTGGTCAGGCGCTTCAGCCGCTGGATCTGTCGTTAGTGTGTTCCAACGTTTTTACCTCTCCAGAAATTGCCACTGTCGGTGTGACGCAAACCGACGTCGATTCTGGACGGGTGCAGGCAAGGTCCACGTGCCTGGATCTGTCCACCAACCCGCGTGCCAAGATGCAGGGGCTTCGCGACGGTTTCATCAAACTTTTCTGCCGCCCAGCGACGGGAAACATCATCGGAGGAGTGGTTGTATCACCGCGGGCCAGCGAACTTATCCATCCCATTTCCGTGGCAGTAGCTGAACGCATCCCCGTCGATGCTTTCCAACACGACTTCACCGTCTACCCATCGCTGTCAGGGTCTATTTCGGAGGCAGCTCGTCGGTTGCAGACGTTTGTGGCCTGAGCGCCGCCGGGATCAGAAATCGTCGAAGAGGGCGGAGAAGAGGCCCAGCCCGACGAGGCCGAGACCGCCAACAGTCAAACCGCTAATGACAGGGTCAGATTCGTAACGGCGGTAGTATCCCTGCACCCACGGGGCATAGTCGGGGCCAGCCTGCCAGTAAGGTAGCTGGACACCATTGACGTCGACGGTGCGAATCCAGGGGGAACGACCCTGCTGAACGCGCTGGGCGTCGGCGGCACATGCGGGTACTTTGCGCGCTACCCCGCCGTCGGGAGAGTACAAGACGTCAGTGGTTGACGGGCCGTGGGCCGGATCAAAGAAACATGGTGGACGCACCTGGGGGACAGGTTCGCCATTAGCGCGAGCCCGCACGCAGGCAATGGCGTGACGACCCTCCTCAAGTGTTTCCGTCACAAGCGGGATCGAGCGGGTGCTCTTGTCTTGGGCCATTAATGTCTTGGCGCGGTCATAGCAATCAAGGGCCATATTCCAGTCTTTGCGACCGTCATCCGATATGTCCTTGCCAACCATGTCCATGTCGAGGTCCCGCAAGGCTTCCCCGAATGTGGTGACGTCTTCTTCGGTTTCCTGCCGCATCTGGGAGACTTTGGCCTCGATAGCTTTCGCGCGCTCAGCCTCCACCTCGCGGGACTGACGCTGGGCGCGCATGAGGGATGCTGTCGTCGCTACCAGCCCTACGAAGAAGAGAACGAACAGCAGGAAATCACCGGACATAGTCACCAGAATGCCGTCTCGAGGCGACGCTCACAAGCAAAACCATGCTCTGAGCCTCACTTGTCGACAATCTCGCAGATGACCTCGCCGGAGGAGACCGTCGAACCGACCGTAGCACCGAGGTTGCGAACAATGCCCGAGCGGTGGGCAGCGATGGGCTGTTCCATCTTCATGGCCTCCATAACGACGAGTTGGTCGCCTTCGTTGACTTCTTCGCCCTCCACAACATTGACCTTGACGATTGTTCCCTGCATTGGACTTGCCACGGAGTTGCCGGTCGCTGCGGCGCGACGCCCGGCGCGATTACGACGGGTGGGGCGGCGGGACGCGGTGTTGGGGGCCTGACGGGCGCCGTGCAAGGAGGCGGGGATGCGCACTTCGACTCGCTTGCCGTTGACCTCGACGACGACCTCACGGGGTGGCTCGGAATCGGCAGATTCGCCCAGGGACCCGTTGTATGGTTCGATCTGGTTGTCGAATTCGGTTTCGATCCAGTCGGTAAAGACGCCAAAATGACCATCGGTGGCGGTGAAAGCTGGGTCGCGAACCACGGCCTGGTGGAAAGGAATGACTGTCGGCATTCCGTCAATGACAATTTCGTCAAGGGCACGAGCCGCTCGGGCCAGGGCCTGCTCGCGGCTATCACCCGTGATGATGAGTTTGCCGATGAGAGAGTCAAAGGCACCCGGTACCGTCATGCCTGAGTGGTAACCCTCGTCCATGCGCACGCCGGGGCCGTACGGTGGCTGCCACGAGGTTAGGGTTCCGGGAGCTGGCATGAATCCCATTCCGGGATCCTCCGCATTGATGCGGAACTCGAAGGAGTGACCGCGAAGCTGCGGGTCCTTGGGCTCAAGGTGGCCACCCTGGGCGACGTGGAACATCATCTGCACCAAGTCGACTCCAGCCACTTCTTCGGAGACGGGGTGCTCTACCTGCAGCCGGGTATTGACCTCTAAAAAGCTAATCGTTCCGTCCAGGCCGACGAGGAATTCGCAGGTTGCGGCACCGACATACCCGGCTTCTTTGAGGATGGCGCGAGACGACTCGTAGAGTCGGGTCAGCTGCTCGTCGCTGAGGAAAGGAGCGGGCGCCTCCTCGACGAGCTTTTGGTGTCGACGCTGCAAAGAACAGTCACGAGTCGAGATGATTTGCACGGTGCCGTACTGGTCGGCGATACACTGAGTTTCGACGTGGCGCGGCTTGTCTAAGTAGCGCTCGACGAAACACTCTCCGCGCCCGAAGGCAGTGACGGCTTCACGGACCGCTGACTCATACAGGGGAGCTACTTCGTCCATCGAGTGGGCGACTTTGAGGCCGCGCCCGCCGCCGCCGAAGGCCGCTTTAATGGCGAGCGGTAGGCCATGCTCTTTCGCGAACTCAACGACTTCGTCGGGTCCGTTGACCGGATCAGCAGTGCCCGGCACGAGTGGTGCGCCAACTTTTTGCGCAATGTGACGGGCCTGCACTTTGTCGCCCAGGACGCGGATGGCATGGGGCGGCGGGCCAATCCACAAGAACCCAGCGTCGATGACGGCTTGGGCGAAGTCGGCGTTTTCGGAAAGGAACCCGTATCCGGGATGAATTGCGTCGACCTCGGCGCGGCGAGCAATGTCAAGGATCTTGTCGACGTCGAGGTAAGTCTGGGCAGGGGTAACGCCGTTGAGAGCGAAAGCCTCATCGGCGAGTTTGACGAATAACCCCTCAGAATCAGAGTCCGCATAGACGGCTACGCTCGTAATGCCGGCGTCTTTGGCGGCACGGATGACGCGCACCGCGATCTCGCCACGGTTCGCGATGAGTACCCGCTTGATGGTCCTATCCACGGTTCCTCCGATCGACTCTTGGGGCGGATGCCCTCACGGCGAGTCTAGGGGGTCAGCCAACCTTGCACGCTCATTGTCCATCTGTTCTCGGTCCAGCTGTCCTCATTGCACCGTTGACGGGGGCATCTGTGCGTACGCAGGCGTACAACTTGCTAGCGGTGGCATAACGTGTTGCTGATGGTCCGGGGAACCCGTCGAGGAGGCTAGCGTGGCTGTCATGGCGACACCACAGTTCATCCTGGACCTGAGACGTCACATCGGTCATGCGCCGTTGTGGTTGGCCGGCAGCAGCGCCGTCGTGGTGCGTGACGGTTTGCGGGGCCGTCAGGTCCTGCTCGTGCAGCGGGCCGATAACGGGGAATGGACCCCAGTGTGCGGAATCATCGAACCGGGAGAGAGGCCCGACGAAGCCATCCTTCGGGAGATTCACGAAGAGACAGGGGTCATGGCAGAAATTGTGCAATTAGTTCGAGTCAACGTCGCTGCCCCGATTACTTATCCGAATGGGGATCGCTGTCAATTTCTTGACCACGATTTTCTGTGCCGGTGGGTGAGTGGTGAGCCTCAGGTTGGTGACGATGAATCAAGTCATACTGCATTCTTTGATCTGGACGAACTGCCTGACATGAAAGCGTGTCATCGCCGCCGTATTGAAACGGCCATTCACCCGCCACAGTGTGTGATTATGAGTTCGGATGCTGAGTATTCGGACGTTACGGAAAATGTTGACGTGACGTATCAGGAGATCCGATGAGTTTGCCGCGGCTTTCTTCCCGGGTATGGAAGGACGGTTCGGTTGTCGCTGAATCAGTGTCCCTGGAGACCCTTAGCGACGAATTATCCAATGATCAGACGCTGTGCTGGTATGACTTGGCAGCTCCTAACCATGAAGACATCGACATATTGGCTGACGAACTTCATCTAGATTTCCACACCGTTGAGGACGCCGAAGCTCCTGGAGAGCGCCCGAAGGTGACGCGATATCCGGACCATCTCTTCCTGACGACTTATGCCGCCGTGATTGGTGAGACGGATGATCCCAATAGTCGCCTTGTCGTTTCTCGGCTTTCGGTGTGGGTATTTGCGCATGGGGTAGTGAGTGTTCACCGCGACGATGTGCCAGAAATTGCGGATGTTCTCAAACGTCTCGATGCGAATCCCGACCTCGTTTCGAATGGGCCAATGGGTATCGTCCATGCCATTCTCGACGTCCTAGTTGACGGACATTTCGACACCGTTCAGCATATCGATGACGTCGTTGAGGACGTGGAGGATCAGCTTTTTGACGACTCCATTGATACCCAACAGGTACAATTTCGGGTGTATCGCCTTCGCAAGGAGCTGGTGCAGTTTCGCCGGATCGTACTCCCGATGCGTGAGATTGTCTCCACAATAAGCCGACCGAGCCGGGAGGTTGTTGCCGTCCCGCGTGTACTTGAACCTTATTTCAACGACCTCTACGACCACTCAATGCGTGTTTCTGAGTGGTCTGATTCCCTGCGAGACCTGGTGGCGACTATTTTCGAGACAAATCTTTCGATTCAAGACGCCAAGCTCAACATCGTTATGAAGAAGTTGGCTGGATGGGCTGCGATTATCGCCGTGCCAACTCTTATTACTGGCTGGTTTGGTCAGAATGTACCTTTCTTGGGAGATGGACGTCCGCTCGGGTTATGGATCTCGATTGCGCTTATCGTCGTTTCGAGTGTCGTCCTGTACCTCATTTTCCGTAAGGAGGATTGGATCTGAGAGCCACGATTACGGTGCAACCACCGTGGTCTCGACGAAGCCGAGCTGTCACACAACGGGGGTGCCCACCAAAGTGGACACCCCCGTTGTAACGGATCCGCTATAGGATCATCAGGCCCTCATCAGACACCCGTCTTCGGCATGTACCTCGGGTGGCTCGGACCAACCGGAACCGAGATAGAGGAGGCAACCGGGGTCACCAGCGGAGAGACCGGAGTCGACACGGTCGCCGGAGCGGGGCTCGTGACGATGGTGGTTTCGCTGGGTTGGCCGCACTTTTCTTGGGACAGGACGTTGCCGTTCTTGTCGGTAAGGGTTTCTTGCCAGTAGTAGGTGCCGGGTTCGTTGACGGTGACCGTCGGGGATTCGATGGTGATCGCCGTGGTGTAGTTTCCGGCTTTGACGCTGACGGGTGCGGTGACTGCTGTCGGGGTGGTGCACTCGTTGGTGTTGGTCTTCTTGTAGAGCGCGAAGACGATGGTTGCGCCTTCGGGGACTGTGCCGGTCACCTTGGCGGTGTCGCGGAACGGTTTGCCGACGACGGCGTTCTGATCAGCGGTGGTCGTCACGGTGACGGTAGCCGCCGGAGTCGGCGTCTCGGTCGGCGTGACGGTTGGCGTCGGTGTCACGGTTGGGGTGACGGTTGGCGTCGGTGTCACGGTTGGGGTGACAGTCGGCGTGGTGGTCGGGGTGACAGTCGGTGTCACGGTTGGGGTGACGGTTGGCGTGACGGTTGGCGTCGGGGTCACGGTTGGGGTCACCGTCGGCGTGGTGGTCGGGGTGGACGTCGGTGTCACCGTCGGGGTGGTCGTCGGTGTCACGGTTGGTGTCGGTGTGGGAGTCGGATTGGCGACCGGCTCGACCGGGACGATGACACGGTTCTGGTGCCCCGAATTAACGCCGGTCTTATTTGGACCCAGATTCAGAGTGGCACCCGCTAAATCGGTAGTGCCCTTGCCGTCAGGATTTGAGAGTAGAGGATCCGTAACCGGAACGGCCTTAGTAATGAGATAGTCGTAAAGGCTGACTATACGGTTCTTTTTCTCGTCGGATACCTGGACTAGTGAACCATTGACGAATTCTGTGATATCGCTTGAGTCCAGTGTGTAGCCATCGCTAAAGTGCCAGATGGCGGCCTGCGTGGCGGTTACGGCATCCTTATTGTCTAATCCGGTCGCGGCACTGTTGCCGTTGGCGGCATTAGCTTTCTCTGCGAGATCACTGAGTGATACGGTAGGGAATCCGTTCTTAGCAACCCACCCGATCATAGGGAGTTCGGTAGTGAGAGCGGCATTGTAATGCGGTTTAAATTGATCCCACGTGGTAAGAGCGCCAGTGTCTTGTGTGCCTCGCCCTTGCGCACTCTTCATCTCGATACAGTAGGTGAGAATCGGATCGCCATCTACAGTCTTAGAGTTATTGGCTGTGTCCGTTGGATGCAGTATGGATATATCAGCCATAGCGGCGGCTGTCCCGTTTTCGAAGTTATATCCAACGTAATAGCTGACTTCGCCGCGACTGATGGGATCGGCTACGTAAGAAGGGAGCTTCTTATAGAAAGGAGCTGTCGAGAATGCGGTAAGAGAGGCAGTGGCTTGATCCCCTGCCTTTGCGTAAATTGCATTTGCGTCTTGTGCATGTGATGAGGAGGAATTACCCAAAATGGCAGCGCCGGCAATTAAGGCTCCGGCGAGCACTGCAGTCGTTGGAGACTTTAAGGCTCTCTTTGTAATCACTAGTGTTCCTTTTGTGGTTCGTATTTAGTTCTACTAAATAGACTCGCGATGTGTTCTTGTGGAGGTGGGGCTATTTACGTCGATATTAAGCCGCACTATGCCACGAATTTGGATGCACTTCCCTCCAGGATCTAAATGACCTACGCATGTCGCACGTGAAACTATCAGGGCGAATACGTTGACTTCAACGCGAGCGCTATAATTCACAGGCTTTCATAGGAAACCACAGGTTTATCACGGGATAGTGACAGCGAATAGATAGAGGTCTTGTGTGATTAGAGGCTGTGATTCCAGGGGGCGCGGGATTTAGGATACACCGCCATTGAGTAAATCACTCAATAGTTATGCCGTACTCTTAATAAAACTGCATTTAGTATATAGAATTAGCGCCACGATAAGGGCAGTGACAAGACCAAAAGAATGCCGAATTAAGTGAGAATGGTATCAAACGATCTATGCCGAGAGCTTAACCGCAGTATAAATCAAGACGGCAGTCGTCATCAAGTTAGCCCAGGCCGCGCAACACCCCATGCCGCTAGGTAGCCGTCAACCCCTCTCCCTATGGCGCCTGTCTGCTGGCGCATCAGCGGCAAAAGGCTAGGTGAGCTACATGTCTGGACAGTTCTTCTACACTTGTCGATGTGACGAAGATTGCACTTGCTATTGCCGGGTCTGAGGCCTCTGGTGGCGCTGGAGCCCAGACTGACCTCAAGACCTTTCATCAACTTGGAGTGTTCGGGTGCACGTCCCTGACCTGCATCGTCTCCTTCGATCCTCACAATGACTGGGGGCATCGGTTCGTGCCGGTCGATCCGCAAGTCATCCACGATCAGATCGAGGCCACAGTCGCTGTCCATGGCCGAATCGATGCCGTGAAGATCGGTATGCTCGGTACTCCGACAACGATTGGCGTCGTGGCTGAGGCCCTTGAAAGATACGACTTTCCGAAGGTGATCCTCGATCCCGTCCTCATCTGCAAGGGCCAGGAGCCCGGCGCGGCTCTGGATACCGACAACGCCCTGCGCGAGAAGATTCTTCCGCACGCTGACGTCGTAACCCCGAACCTTTTTGAAACCCAGACCCTCGCCGGGGTCGATGAGATCACCTCTGTCAACGCCCTCAAAGATGCAGCCAAGAAGATTGGTGACCAAGGAGTCCCGGTCGTCATCGCCAAGGCCGGCACCTTGCTTGGTACCGGTACCGCTCTTGACGTCTACTACGACGGTCACGACTGCGAGGTTCTTGAGGTTCCTGCCGTTGGCCAAGAGAGGGTTTCCGGAGCCGGATGCACCTTGGCGGCTGCGATCACGGCGGAGATTGCCAAGGGTGCGAACGCACTTGATGCGGCCCGAACTGCCAAACAGGTCGTCGTCTCGGCGATTGAGAACCGGATGCACGGTAACGCCCCGTTCGACTGCGTCTATCAGGGCCACTACCAGGCCTGAGCTTGGCGAAGCATGCCAATTCGGCCTCGGCACCTCATGGTGCCGAGGCCGCTTACTACAACCACCGTGGCAGTGCGCGGCGGTCAGTTTCGGAAGACTGGACGGATCGACAACTCCTCTATCATGGCCTCTGGGCTAGCCTCCAAGGCCGCGCGCACTGCAGCGGCAACCGACTGCGGGCGCAGATGCTCGGAGGCCACATAGGGACGTCCGGACTGGGCCTGAAGCTCCACCTGCATGTCCGTGTCGACGCGACCAGGGTGGATCGACGTCACCCGGACTACCCCACGCTCCTCCTCACGCAGCGCATGGGTGAGGGCCCGAAGTGCATACTTCGAAGCAGCGTACAGACCACCACCAGCGGGGGTCCGCAAGAATCCCGATCCGGAATTAATCATGACGACATCACCGTGGCTAGCTCTTAGCAGGGGAAGCACGAGGCGAGTGAGGTCGGCGACGGCGATAACGTTGATCTCTAGCACTCGTCGCCACTCGTCTCGGCTCTGGGAAGCGATGGGGGATTGCGCGGCGACGCCGGCGCTGTTGACGAGCACATCAAGGTGGTGAAGACGGGAGACAGCTGCGGCGGTGGCCTCCTCATCGGCCAGATCCGCAATAAACGGGGACGCGTCAGGCAATGCCGAAACCACCTTGTCGACGGCATCTCGGTGGCGTCCTCCCACAATGATGTGGTGGTCGCGTCCTAGATCCTCAGCGATGGCTCGCCCGATGCCACGAGTGGCCCCGGTGACAAGGACCGTTTTGGTGTCGCGGTTGGAGCGTGACGTATGCGACGTTGTGGGAATGTCCATGACGCCACCGTACTCGTCGTGCAGCGCTATGGGGCTGCCGGTATCGACGTGCCAAGGATGTCGAATTGCGGCTGGGGTGAGGCGGTCCACACTGCATGTCGTGCATGGTGCTGTGGGCGAGCTACGAGGCGCGACCAGCGATAACATCGGCGGCATGAATGGCAGGGCAGTGATAGCGATAGCGGCTCTGCTCGTCGTGGCAGGGTGCACTCCCTCGCACCAGAGTACTGTTCCGAGTCCTGAGGCTGTGTCCGCTACTCCTGCTCCTGCCGGGGCGGAAACGCTGGCAGATCTGGGGTTTCAGTATGGCCCTCGGAATTTTCGGCTGCCCAAGGGCCTGGTCGTAACGATGCGGGTCGATCACGTCAATAACATCACTGTGCTGACCGAGCCGGATACGTCTGGCAATGTGCATGACTTCTTGGCCGACAATTTGTCGGCGTCGGGTTTCACCGTGACGGGAAATGCCAACGGGGCGTTGACCTTTATTTCAAACCGTGACGACACTAAAGGATGGAGTGGCGCCTTTGCCAGTTCCGATGAGGCGGCGGGGCTAACGCTGCGTCACGGCTAAAGCTATGGCAGCACCGGGATCAGTCCAACGGCGTATGCACGCCGACTGCGTGATACCTGTCCGTCAGGCCAGATGCCCACCCTTCGGGCCGTTCCATAGTGAGGACCATTCGACGTCGAGGTCTAAGAGCATCTGGCGTAGCAGGGGCAGGGAGATGCCAGTGACGTTATGCGGATCGCCGTTGATACGGGTGATGAAGGCGCCGCCCAAACCGTCGATGGTGAATGCCCCGGCCACCTTGGCAGGTTCGCCACTGTCCACGTAGGCGTCGATCTCGGCGTCGGTAAGGTCTGCGAAGGTGACGACGGTTTGCCCAACCCTGGTCTGCTCACGCAACTGCCCGTTCGCAATGACCGCGACGTGATGGCCGCTGACCAGCACACCCTGATGGCCGCGCATCCGACGCCACCACCGTCGGGCGCGTTCGGCAGTATGAGGCTTGCCGAGGATGCGTCCGTCAAGGTTAAGAACGGAATCGCATGCCACCACAATCATCCGGTCAGCGCAATAGTCTTCAAGAAGTGTGGACTCGATGACTGAGTGGGCCTTGAGGCGGCACAACCTCGCTGTCATGGTGACGGCGTCTTCCCCGGGCACACGACTCTCATCAGCTCCCGATGCGATAACGATGGGCTCGATACCGGCGGAACGCAGCATACGTAGCCGGGCAGGGGATTTCGAGGCGAGAACGAAACACGTCGTCATGTCAGTAGCGTCGCAGAGATCCGCGCCAAGCTGCCTGGCCTGGCATAAAGGGTTCGCGAATAGTACGCCAATATGATTTCCAGCCGAACGCGATCGGACGGTCGTCAGGCACGTAGGCGTTCGGGCTCGGGCGAGTGAGCTCGGCCAGTACCGCCACCAAGGCACCGAGCTCTTCGTCGGTGAGATTCCCCTTCGTCACTGTGATCGCGTCATCCATAGTGTTCTCACTCACAGCGGGATGTTCCCGTGCTTCTTGGGAGGCAAGGCCTCGCGTTTGGTACGTAATAGCCGAAGAGTGCGGATGACTGAAGCGCGCGTCTCGTGTGGATGAATGACCTGGTCGATCCATCCTCGCTCGGCGGCCTGGTACGGGTTCGACAGGGTCGTCTCGTATTCGTCAATGAGTTCCTTGCGCTTGTTCTCTGGGTCAGGATCGGTGGCAAGGGTGCGCCGATGAAGAATGCTGACGGCCCCTTCAGCCCCCATGACGGCGATCTGAGCGGTTGGCCAGGCAAGATTGACGTCGGCACCGAGGGTTTTGGACCCCATGACGATGTAGGCACCGCCGTAAGCTTTGCGGGTGACGACAGTCAAGAGCGGTACCGTGGCCTCAGCGTAGGCGTAAATGAGCTTGGCGCCGCGCCGAATAATGCCGTCATGCTCTTGCTCGACTCCGGGCAGGAAGCCTGGGGTGTCGACGAAGGTAAGCACCGGGATGTTAAAGGAATCGCAGGTACGTACAAACCGGGCGGCCTTCTCGGAAGCGTCAATGTCAAGAGTGCCAGCATTGACCATCGGCTGATTGGCGACGATGCCAATGACGCGGCCCTCAATGCGCCCGAATCCGCAGATGACATTGGGGGCAAAGAGTTCGTGGATCTCCAGGAAAGTGTCCTCGTCAAGCACGGTCGTAATGACCTCATGCATGTCGTAAGGCTGATTCGAGGAGTCTGGAATAAGGACGTCGAGCTTGCGGTCGTGATCGGTGATCGTCAGGTCTGCCTCACCGTCGTCGTAGAACGGCGGATCCTCAAGGTTGTTCTGTGGCAGGTAGCTGATGAGATCACGGACAAACTCGAGAGCATCGTCCTCGTCATTAGCTAGGTAGTGGGAATTGCCCGATTTAACGGAGTGGGTTCGTGCCCCGCCCAGCTCCTCTAGAGAGACATCCTCACCGGTGACCTGTTTGACGACGGCAGGGCCAGTGATGAACATCTGGGAGGTCTGGTCGACCATGATGATGAAGTCAGTGAGGGCGGGAGAATAGACGTGACCTCCGGCTGCCGCACCCATGATGATGGAGATCTGGGGAATCACACCCGAGGCTCTGGTGTTGCGGCGGAAAATGTCGCCGAAGCGGGCAAGAGACGCCACACCTTCCTGAATACGGGCACCGCCGCCCTCATTAATACCAATGAGCGGACAACCGGTCTTGACCGCGAAGTCAATGATTTTGCAGATTTTCTCGCCGTAGACCTCGCCGAGGGACCCGCCGAAAATAGTGACGTCTTGGCTGAATACACAGACCGGACGGCCATGAATTGCACCGACGCCAGTGATGACGCCGTCGGTGTACGGACGTTTGCGGTCCATGCCGAAATTCGTTGAGCGGTGCCGGGCGAACTCGTCAAGTTCAGCAAACGAATCTTCGTCTAGCAACCGCAAGATGCGCTCCCGTGCGGTCATCTTTCCGGCGGCATGCTGCTTTTCGATGGCCGAGGGGGATGCGGCATTGACGGCCTCGTCGATCCTCCGACCGAGGTCGGCGATCTTTCCTGCCGTGGTGTGGATGTCGATCTCCATATGCCGAGACTATCCGCCGCCGACGACACACGTGGCGTAGGGCCGTTCCGCGGGACGCGTTACCGCAGGATTTATGGCATGGGGCACGGTCGTGTCGTGCCTGCTCAAAGATGCACCACGTCATAAATCGCGCTGATTCAGCCTGGACCGGCACTTCGCAAGCCAGTACTTCTGGATAGTCTGAACAGGTGCCATCCACACCGTCGCCCACCGCAGACCGCGTTATTGACCGCGCCGGGGACACCCTTTTTACCGGGCCGCGCGGGGGAGGAATCGCCTGCATTGATTCCACCGGGTCCACCAACGCCGACATGGCTGCCTTCGTCCGGCAAGGTGGAACGTCGTTCCGTCTCCTCGTTGCTGACCACCAAGACAGCGGCCGTGGACGATTCTCCCGCAGCTGGCAGGATGTTCCCGGTACGGCCCTGGCGATCTCAGTTCTGGTGCCCAACGATCGTCCACCGCAGGATTGGGGTTGGCTGTCGATGGTGGCGGGCCTTGCAGTCGTCAGGGTCATTGAGGAGGTTGGCGGGGCCGACCGTTCTCGGGTGACGTTGAAGTGGCCCAATGATGTGTTGGTGGATCTGGGCACCGACCATGGCGGCAAGGTGTGCGGAATCCTCTCAGAGCGCGTCGATGGCCCAGCTGGTCCACATGCCATCATCGGTATTGGCATCAACGTTTCGATGGGACGCGACGAGTTGCCACTACCGACGGCGACCTCATTAGCGCTGTGCAGGCTCCATCACGACAAGAATGAGTTGTTAGCCAGCCTCCTCGTGCACCTTGACGAGCTACTGACGGTCTGGTTAGACACCGGAACTGTACGTGACGAGTATGTGGCGCGTTGCGACACCATTGGTACTCCGGTTCGCCTGACCTTCGACCCAGATACGATCGGCGGCGGGGCACAAGCCGTTGAGGGCATCGGTGTCGGCGTTGACATTGATGGCGCCATCGTGGTGGACACCTCTTCTGGTCGTCGCAGCTTCAACGCAGGCGACGTCAGTCATTTACGAACCAGGTGAGATCCATCACGGCTCCCTCATCGTTCCCACCATCTAGACTGCCGACCATGACGACCCATATCTTGGCTCTTGGCGGCGGTGGCTTCTCGATGTCGAACCGTGGCGAACCTACTGCCCTCGACCGTCACATCCTTGACCTCTCTGGAAAGTCTTCCCCTCTGGTGTGTTTTGCACCGACCGCAGCTGCCGACGACCCGGTCTACGTCAACCGTTTTCTCGCTGCTTACTCGGCCCTCGGCGTGCGCACCATGGTGTTGACGCTGTGGCAGGGCGCGGCTGAGTCAGTGGAGCGCCTGTCCCAAGCTGATATCGTCGTTTCCGGTGGTGGGTCGGCCGCAAATCTCATGGCGCTGTGGAAGATGCATGGGGTCGATCACGAGATCCGGCGCATGATTGCGGCCGATAGTGACATCGTCCTCGCCGGGGTCTCTGCAGGCGCAGCATGTTGGTTTTCAGGCTGCCTGACTGACGCCTTTGGAGACCTGCGAGCCTGGCGTGGTGGAATGCGGTTGCTGGACGGGTCCTTCTGCCCGCACTTTGATGGTGAATCCGAGCGGGCACCCATATACGCTCAGGCTGTCGCCAACGGGGTGCTTCCTGCCGGGTACGCGGTCGATGATGGGGCCGCAGTGCATTTCGTCGATGGTGAGTTCGCTGGTGCCGTCGCTGAGCACGAAGGAGCTGAGGTCTCGAGGTTCTCCGCATCCGAAGAGCCCACATCGTCGGGAATCTTGCGCGAAGAACTTGACGTCACCGTGCTGTGACCGAGATGTCATCGTCGTCCAGGTAACCGCCATACCCGGCATATTCACCGTCGGTTAGCTCCGCGAGCAGATCGGCGATGCGACGCGGGCCAGGGACGTCGTTGAGCACCATCTGGTCGGACGCACTAGTGAGAATGAGTCTTCCGCAGCCCATCATTCGGTCACTGATCCCGGCTTGCCACGACACATCGACAAGACTGTCAACCATGATGTCGTGACCGCGCCGAACGACGACACCGTGGCGCAGCATGACACGACGGTCGGTGATCGTCATTGTCGTTGTGAACCACGTCAGCCACGGGACGACGGTGCCGATGATGACAATCGTGGCTGCAAGTGCGGCGACGATCGGCCAGTACTGCGTACGCATGGCGGTCGGCATGAGTCCAAGCAGGGCGGCCGCACCGACGATTCCAATAAATCCCACGACGACGGGCCAGAAGAGAGCTTTGGCGTGGCGACGGGTATGCACGAGCACCGTTTCGTCACGGTTTCGCCTCAGTGGCTGTCCGACTCGCACCATGCCTCCAGTATGGACGATGCGCCATCGGCGGCGATGATCGCACGGGCCCCGCCGTCAGTGGTGGGCATTGTGGGGCTGGTGGCCGTTACGATGAACGTCGTGACGTCCTACACCATCGGAATCATTGGCGGCGGGCAGCTAGCCCGCATGATGCATCAGGCTGCAATCGGATTGGGGGTGCGTACCCGCCTGCTAGCTTCTGGCCCTGACGAGTCTGCGGCCCAGGTCATGTCTGACGTCGTCGTCGGCTCCCACCTCGACCATGACGCCGTCATGAGTTTCGCCGCGGGTTGTGACGTTGTTACGTTCGATCATGAACACGTACCAACAGCCCTTGTTGAGGAGATGGAGCAGGCTGGCTACGCCGTCCGGCCAGGATCAGCTGCCATGGTTCATGCCCAGGACAAAGTTGTCATGCGCGAGTTCATGGCGCGCGCGGGATTCCCGAATCCCGCGTGGACCGTCTGTGACACCCCGGCAGATCTCGTCGCTTTCGGCAATGACCACGGTTGGCCCGTCATTGCCAAGACGTCCCGTGGCGGATACGACGGCAAAGGAGTTTTTAAGATCGACGGCCCCGAAGGTGTTAGTGAGCCCTTTGACGCTGCCGGGGGCTTAGCTGACGGAAAACAGCCGATTCGTATCCTCGCCGAGGAATTCGTCGACTTCCGACGCGAACTCTCCGCGGTCATTGTGCGCTCCCCGTCTGGCCAGGGTGCTGCATACCCAGTTACCGAAACTATTCAACGTAACGGGGTATGCGCCGAAACAATTAGCCCAGCCCCTGGCCTGTCCTCAGACCGTCAAGTTGAGCTTCAGACCATGGCTCTCGATATCGCTGGACGCCTCGACGTCGTCGGGGTGCTGGCGGTCGAATTAATGGAGCGCGAGGACGGCTCAGTCGTTGTCAATGAGCTGGCGACCCGTCCTCACAACACCGCTCATTGGACGATTGACGGGGCAGAAACGAGCCAGTTCGAAAACCACATGCGTGCTGTGCTTAACCTGCCGCTCGGCTCACCAGCCTTGACCGCCCCCGTTGTCGTCATGGCCAACGTCCTCGGTGGTTCCGAGGACGACCTGACTGGGGCTTTGCAACATTGCTTCGCTCGTGACCCAGAGCTTCGCGTCGAACTGTACGGAAAGTCCGTGCGGCCCGGTCGCAAAGTTGGTCACGTCACCTGCCTTGGCAACGACGTTGAGACGACTCGTCGCCGGGCCCGCCACGCTGCCGCCTACCTCATGGGAGAACACAATGCCTGAGACCACGAACAACCGCACACCGCGCCGAGGCAAGAAGGCCGAGACATCGGCTGGGGCCGCGCGCCGACTGGCAGGTGACACGAGTGGCCCGCACGTGTCGATCATCATGGGCTCAGACTCTGATTGGCCGACGATGGAGCCCGCAGCCCAGGTACTCACTGATTTTGGGGTGGGCTTTGAGGCTGACGTGGTGTCGGCCCACCGTATGCCTGAGGACATGGTCGAGTTTGGTCGAGGCGCGCACGAGCGCGGTATCAAGGTGATTATCGCTGGCGCCGGTGGCGCTGCCCATCTACCCGGTATGGTCGCTGCACTGACGCCACTGCCGGTCATCGGAGTTCCTGTGCCGCTCGCTCACCTTGGCGGTATGGATTCCCTGCTGTCGATCGTTCAGATGCCAGGCGGTGTGCCAGTGGCGACGGTTGGCGTCGGTAATGCCAAGAACGCCGGTCTGCTTGCAGTGCGGATTCTCGCAGCGTCGAACCCTGAACTATGCGAGGCGATGGTCAGATACCAGACCGAATTGCACGATATGGCGGCGGGTAAGGGCGAGAAGGTGCGTCGCCACTCCCATCCCTGAGTGGACGTCGATGCTCAGATGGCCCAGAACCACGGTGGTTCTGGGCCATCTGTGATCTGTCAGACCAACAACAGGGTTAGCGACAGGTCAACCGGTTGGGCGTACAGCCGGTGAGACATGATTGGCATCGGGCCACAGGACGTCGATCCCAGCGGAGCCGAGATGGCATCCACTGTGAGCCACGTGTGTCCGTCAGGTTCCAGCTGCCAGGTATGAGTCGCGTCCATCAAAGCCTGTGATGTCCACGGCCGAGCTGCGAATGCTGGCTTGCTTCCGTCGGCAATGAGCCGCAGGCCGCCGTCGGGGCCACTCAATGTTAATTCGTGGATTCCCTGACGAAGACCATTCTCCTGGGGCATGACATACGGGGTTTGTAGGTCAGCTACCGTGCTATTCCATCGTCCCCATATAGCGGCGCGCTGAGAGTCGGGGTAATTCTCGGTCGGGCCGAGCCCAAACCACGAAACGTTGGTCCATTCTGCCGGCAGACCCATCGTCACGCCGATGCGCCCAAGCATCGCGGGCCAATGGCCGCGTGGATCGACGTGGAGGCCAAGATGAATCCCCTCAGAACCATCGTCGGTGCGGATGGCACGCCACGTCCACGTCGCCAGCATGGAATTGCTGGCAGCGGCGGCAGCGCTGCGCGTAACGACAACGAGGTCGTCACCATCCTGACGCACCGACGTCGTCGTATGGACGAGCCGGTTGAGGCCAGCCGCGAGCGCGACGTCACCAATGTTGTCTCGAGCCAGCGAGCTAGCCCGATCATTGTCAATGGGGGCGCGGAAAAGGTCGAGAACAGGGGCGACGAGGTCTGCGCCGCCCCATGTGACAAGGCGGCCGCGGCGGTCGAAATGCGCAGGTCCAAGGCTCCAACCGTGACCGTCTCGACGCGGCTGGGATGACGTCGACACGTGGAGACTGGGCCGCGATGGTGGAGTCAACAGGGCCGACGTGCGAGCTACAACATGGCCTGCCGGTGCCCAGATGGTGTCGTCAATGAGTCTGGCATCCACGACGACAACCATTCGATCCGTGACGTCGTCTGGACGGGGTACGGTCCCGGTCCAGGTGTGGTGGGCGGCCAGGGCACCGACGTCGAGCATTCCCGCTTGGACGCACTCGCCGTCGTCGAGGATCTGCCACCTGAATTCAAGGTCGGATAGGTCTGCGAAATCGCGTCGGTTAATGACGGTGACGCCGTTACCATCGTGCTGATGGTCACCGTCAATCTCGATGCGCACCGCTCCCATTGTTGCCGCGAACTCCAGTAAGCCTGGGGAAGGGGTGCGATCGGGCATCACAAGCCCATCACAGACGAAGTTTGAATCATGCAGGGGCTCGCCAAAGTCACCTCCGTAGGCATAGCCACGTCCAGTGTCGATGCCGTGATCGATCCACTCCCAGACGAACCCGCCGTGCATCCGGTCGCGGTGGAAGTGCGGGTCGAAACAGCGTTCCTCGTAGTCGGCAAGTTCGCCTGGGCCATTGCCCATCGCGTGAGCGAACTCGCACATGAGGAAGGGCAACCCACGTTCGCGTCCAGTTTGTGGAGCAGGATCGGCTCCAGGCATGACCGTGCGATCACGCACAGCCTCTACCCATTCCATAGCCGGATACATGATCGACCACACGTCGCAGATGGCGTGGGCGTAGTCGCCCTCGTAGTGAGTGAAACGGGATGGGTCCCGATGCTTGACCCACTCGTTCATGAGGCGAATGCCTTCGCCGGTGTGGGACTCGTTGCCCATGGACCAGCCGATGATGGCGGGATGGTTCTTGTCGCGTTCGACAGTGCGCTGGATGCGGTTGAGCAGGCAGTCGTACCAGCGGTCGTCGCCGGTTGGGTTTCCTTTCCAATCGCTCCACTCGAACCCGTGCGTCTCAAGGTCACATTCGAGGAGGACCCAGACGCCATATTCGTCACACAGATCAAGGAAACGGGCATTCGGTGGGTAGTGCGAGGTACGAATGGCATTGATGCCGTGGCGCTTCATGAGTTCAAGGTCTGCGCGCATCGTCTCTTCGTCGAGGGTGCGCCCGGTGCGCGGATGCCACTCGTGGCGGTTGACCCCGCGGAAAATGATCTTTTCTCCGTTGACGACGATGTTGTCTGCGTCAATAGCGACAGTCCGAAACCCGATCCTGACGGTGACGGTCTCGGTGCTGGTGGAGACCGTGGCGTCGTAGAGCTTGGGGGTTTCGGCGGTCCACGGCTGCGCGTTGGGGATGGTCACCGTGGTATTGCAGCTGGTGGTGACGTCGAGTTCGGGGATGGTCACGGTTGCGCCCTCTGGTCCATCAATGAGGAGCGTGGCGCCGTCGTCCCACGATGCGTGGACGAAGAGGTCGTCAATTCCATCATGGGGCCTAGCCAGGAGGGTGACTTCGCGGAAGATACCCGACATTCGCCACATGTCCTGGTCTTCGAGGAATGTACCGTCGGACCACTGACTGACGGCCACAGCGAGGACATTGCGACCCGGTCGTACGTGAGCAGTGACGTCGAACTCGGCGGTCAAACGCGACCCCTTAGTCCATCCGAGCTCGGTCCCATTGAGCCAGACTCGGGCAAAGGAATCAACGCCCTCGAAGCGCAGTAGCACTCGCTCGGCGTCGGTGAAGTCGCTTCCGACGTCAAAAGTGTGTCGGTAGCACCCAGTGGGGTTCTCATCGGGGACGACGACGTCTTCGTCTGGTGCGGGAACCGGGATGGGGTAGTTGACGTTGAGGTAGGCCGGGCGACCAAAAGGTGCGTCTCCGGCTGGGTCGGTCATCTGCCAGCATGACGGCACGGCGAGGTCGACGAAATCTCGGTCGTCGAACTCGGGGTCAGTGAAGCCCTCCGGTGTCTCGTGAGGCGAGTCAACTAGGCGAAATCGCCAGGTCCCAGACAGGTCGAGGGCGGGGGCGTCAGTGTGCAGATGAGCTCGGGGAGCTATCGGACCGTCCCAGGGGATGAGGTTCGTGAGGGCATCGTCGTATCCGTGTGCGGTGTCGGCATTGGCAACCATGACATCCACCATAGAGCGTCACGATGAAAACGTGTACATCGCGCTCTGAAAGGACGCTCGCTGGGCAAGGTCATCGCAGTGAGGATGGTGAGGGGGGGGGGAGCGCCCTGCGGCGTCACGCGCCGGTGAGGTGTGCAGGTATCAGGACAGTGCAGTCACCTTTGAGGTATCGCCGTTGCGCAGGTCATCCCATAGTTGGTTGGCTTTGTTGTCGTTCCACAACACCGACGATCCAGCTGACGTGTACGCAGAGGCGGTCGAGATCGGGACGGTCATTTTGATTCCGTCGTTTCCAGAGACCTTCATGAGCCCTCGTGCTGTTTTGAGAGCAGTAAATGTTGAGGTGTCGTTACCGAGCTTGATAGCTCCCGCGGCAGCCATATTCACCTTCCAGTAACGCACCGGGTTAATGAACGTCCACGGGCTGAGAGCTTTTTTAGCTACTTGGGATGCTACTTTTTGCTGCCTCTTGACGCGGCCTAGGTCTCCCTCAGCGTCGGCTTTCCGCATGCGCACATACCCGAGGGCCTGGACGCCGTCGAGGTCCTGGGTGCCGGCTGGAAGATTGGTGTGAGAGTCCTTGTCAACCATTGGTTTATCGAGGGTTACTTGGACTCCGCCAACGGCGTCAACCATCTGGACGAAGCCGCCAAATCCAATCTCAACGTAGCCATTAATACGCAGGTTCGTGACTTTCTCTATTGTTTCAACAAGAAGCTTTGCTCCGCCCATTGAGTAGGCTGCATTGAGCTTGTTGTGGCCATGCCCTGGAATACGCAGAAAGGTATCTCGCGGCAGGGAAATCAGCACATTCTTGCCTTGTGGTGGCATATATAACAGCAGCATCGTGTCAGTGCGTAAACCGACCTCGGTGCCAGTGCCCAATTGCTTTTGTTGCTTGGTAGTGAGGTTCTGGCGCTCATCGGTGCCAACCAGGAGAACAAGGGTGCCCGGATGATCTGCGCCTCGCGGTCCGTCCGGGGTCGCGTCAACTGTCCCAGTATGGCTCAGCGCATATGACGGTACCGCGACGAGCCACACGAGCCATGCCAATAACAGCACCATGATGACCTTGCCAGGGTGGCGGCGTCGACGAGTTGAACGGCTGGCGCCCCGATGTCGCTGTGCGGTCTGGCGTGGGGACCGGTACTGAGCGGTGGGACGGCGCCGAGAAGCTTGCGGATGTGAGACTGGATCGGGCCTCGGGGCTTGACGCGGCTTGGGATGCTGGCCGCCACGCGGACGACTCGCCCCGCCACTCGATGCGCGGCGCGGTGGGCCCACTGGATCAATGCGAGTCGCGTCGTCGTCAACCCCGTATAGCCAGTCCAAGTCAGACTGACGAGATCGCTCGTCGCGGGGCCCGTGCCCAGTCCCTCGATAAGACATGAACTCCACGGTAGCCGTAGGTCCATGCAGATCCGTGAGGCTGAGCGGGCGAGTCTCGTGTGCCTCGGGATTCGCAGGCATGTGGGACCTGGCACAATGGCCTACATGCCGTCATACCTTGCGCCTCCGGTCAGTGTTGTCATACCGGTCAGGAATGAGGAACGATATCTAGAAGAGTCGGTTGTTGGAGTCATCAACCAGGGCTATCCAGGTTTATTAGAAATAATCCTCGCCATCGCACCCAGTACTGATCGCACTGCCGAGATAGCTCACCATCTGGCAGCCCAAGACGACCGCATCCGCGTCATTGACAATCCTGACGGCACCACTCCCAAGGCGCTCAATCTCGCTGTAGCCGTCTCCCAATACGACATTATCGTTCGCGTTGATGCCCACGGCGAGCTCGGCCCGGAATACATTGCAACTGCCGTCGAATTGCTGGAACGTACCGGTGCCGCCAATGTTGGCGGAATCATGGACGCGCAGGGTTATACCCCCTTCGAGCAGGCTGTGGCGGTGGCTTATACCTCCAAGCTGGGTTTGGGCAGCAGCGCGTTCCATCAGGGAAATGCTCCTGAAGGACCGGCTGAAACGGTCTTTCTCGGCGTCTTTCGCAAGGCTGATCTGGAGGCTGTTGGCGGTTTTTGTCCGGAGTTTGACCGTGCTCAGGACTGGGAGCTCAACTATCGGTTGCGCCAATCTGGCCGCGAGGTGTGGTTTAGCCCGAATCTTCGCGTGACCTACCGGCCTCGCTCGACTGCCAAAGCACTAGCGAAACAGTTTTTCCGTACTGGGCAGTGGCGTCGCGAGGTGATGCGTCGCCATCGTGATTCAGTGAGTCTGCGGTACTTGGCTGCCCCCATCGCCGTCGCGGGCATCACGGCGGGGACTGCTCTTGGCCTCGTCGGGGCCGTTCAGGCCGCCAAGGGTAAGACGCTCAAGCGCTGGCCGCTGATAGGCTGGGCGGCCCCGTTGGGCTATGCCAACATCGTCGGGGTCGGGTCGGCGGTTATGAAACGCGACATGGATCCCGGCGTCCGAGCCCGTTTGCCCCTCGTCTTGGCGATTATGCACATGAGTTGGGGGGCCGGATTCATCGTTGGCCTGGGTGATCGCTCACACAACTGACGTCATACCTCGGTGGCGCCTTCCTGGGTCGCGATGGCAGCCACGTCGTCGGCGGATTCGACGAGAACCAGCGAGCCACCACCGAGGAGGCAACCGACGAGGGTCGTGGCTACCAGCTCGCCGCCCCCGAGACGGATGCGATCAGGAGAGAGCACGACCGGCTGGTTCAGTGGCGCGACGCCGAATAGGTGTTCCCCCGTCCAGTCGTGGCGGCCGCTGAGCCATACCTCGTCGGCCATGGCAGGCCGCGCAGCGAGAAGGTCGTCAGGGCCAGCGAGAACGTCTGCATTGTCGATCGCTCCTGGCAACAGGGTCTCGCAAGCGGTAGCAAGGGGTGTCAGGCTGCACTGGATGAGGACGTCGGCGGAGCTGACGGTGTCGGCGTCAGGGCCAATAACCTCGACGGCGGGCTCAGCGTGGCCAGTGACATCGGCTCGAAGCCCGGCCCACCACGAGGCCAGCAGCCACACACAGCTTGTCCAATGGCCGGGGCGAGTAGCGCATATGGAAAGACGGGCGACACCTCCCGGCTCGACTCCTTCACTATCGAGCAGATGAACAGACTTCGTGACCCATGTCAGCAAGGTTTGAGCTGACAGCTCACCGCGATCAGCGCCGTGATACCACGTCAACAATGGCAGGGCCCCAGCCACCTGGCTGCGCTGCCACAGGGCTGTCAGAGGATCATGGCTGCGAGCCGGTGTCGGTCGAGTAAGGGAAACCATGGCACCTATTGTGAAGGATGAGACGCTGTGGTGCGTCTACCACGATTGCGTCGTTGCGGACGGATAATCTGTCAACATGCAGCACGTCCTCATCCTGGCCGGAGGATCCGGTACTCGTCTATGGCCGTTGTCCCACCAGGGAGAACCCAAGCAGTTATTGGAGTTTATTGACGGAGTCAGCCTGCTTCGGATGGCCTACGAGCGGGTTGCTGGGGTGGTACCCGATGCCAATATTTTGGTATGCACCGGTGCCTCGTATGCCGATACTGTCGCCACGTTGTTGCCGGAAATACCCGCCGAGAACATTCTGGGGGAGCCAGTGGGGCGTGACTCCCTCAACGCCGTGGCATGGCCAGCTGGGCTCATTGCCGATCGCGATCCTGAGGGCGTCATGGCTGTCGTCACCGCGGATCACATCATTCGTCCTGTCGACGATTTCCGGATGGCCCTGCAATATGGTTTTGACCTTGCTCAGGCTGATCCCACAACGTTGGTGACATTCGGCGTCGTCCCGACTGAGCCCAATACTGGATTCGGATACCTTCACCGGGGCGCACCATTGGAGCCCGGCTCGCGTGCACACGAGGTGCTCGAATTCGTCGAGAAACCGAGTATCCAGGTGGCCCGTCAATACTTGGATTCGGGCGAGTATTGGTGGAATTCCGGCATGTTTGTGTGGCGGGCATCAACCCTGCTGGATTGTTTATCCCAGCTCAAACCGCAAACGCGTCGTTATGTTGATGAATTGGTGACTGATCCATCTCGATTGACTGAGATCTATCCGCTCATGGAAAAGGTTTCGGTTGATATAGCTGTGATGGAGCCAGCATCTCGCGGTGGATGTGGGGTTCATGTTGCAGCCGTTCCGTTGGAGATTCAGTGGTATGACGTTGGCTCCTATGAGGCGCTGGCTCCTCATCTACCTGGCGACGGGATGGGTAATAGCGTGACGGGTTTGACGATCTCGATTGACTCCACGGGAAACCTGCTTATCAACGACCGTCCTGACGCCGTCTTGGCTGTCGCCGGCTTGCACGACATGGCCGTCGTGAGCACCGATCGTGCCACCCTCGTGGTGCCGTTGTCGCAATCGCAGCAGGTCAAGGCCTTAGTTGCCGAGGTTGCCGCCAAAGCGGGGGGGCAATACGCGTGAGGGATGCCCGAGAAATTCGCGAGCCTCTCGCGTGGACAGTTATCGTCGTCAGTATTGGCTTTCTTGCTGCATTCGTAGTGCATGTGATTGTGATGTTGACTCACGATCACAGTGGACTGTTCGAGATGGCTCGAAGCTTATCGGGTACGTCACTGGGAATCGGTATGATTCTGTTGCTTTTGGCGGCAGTTCTGGTGTGCCGGTTTATTCGTCCAGTGACGCCACATGCCGAATTACTCGGTCGGGTATCTGCTCTTATTGTCGCTATTTCAGCTGGATGCGATCTTATCCTTGCTTTGCTGTCGCCAATTCACGGTCCAGGCGGGGCATTTGGGGCGATTCTGGGAATCTTTGGAGATCTTTTAGCGATCGCCGTCAAAGTGCTTGCTGCCTGGGTCTTATTGGCCTTAACGAAGCCCGAGGCAGTCTCCACTAACGACGTCGATGATTCTGGAAATGAGCCTGAAGCCGCCCACGATGACGTCCAGCTCCTGTCTGGAGATCAGGCAGAGGTTCCAGACGATGGCGTCAGCTGGCCGGAGGGAGTCGGTGCGGTGTGGACGAGGGCCGGAGACGCCGCGAGCGGTGCGGGGGCGTCGCCATGGGATCACAATGATGCTGGCAGTAGCTGGACGTCAGACTCGTCGGGGGCTGGCTCACAGCAGACATCCCAGGCGTAGAACCACACATCAATGGTGCGACACGCCACTGCCTGCGTGGTTTTTCACGAGACGAAGTCGCGCGCTGAATCTCACGCGTGTAGTTTGTGCATCGGCGCGGAACCCGCCGCGTCTGATCTCGAGGAGCTTCCCCCATGGACGAGATTTTGACGTTGCTTGCCGGAGGCGGTGACGACGAGCCGGAGTGGCACGACAAGGCATTATGTGCCCAGACCGATCCGGAGGCATTCTTCCCTGAAAAGGGCGGATCCACCCGTGAAGCCAAGCGCATCTGTGATGCCTGTGAGGTACGCCAGGAGTGCTTGGAGTACGCGCTTGAAAATGACGAGAGGTTCGGAATCTGGGGCGGGCTGTCTGAGATGGAACGGCGTCGGCTGCGCAAGAGGGCGTGATCTGACAACGCCGCGGCTGCCGCTGAAACCCGGTAGAATGCCCTGTCTGCCCAGGATGAGTAATGCGTCATATGATCAGGTGGCGCGCATCCCGTGCTCCATGACGTCGACGAACAGGTGGCCTGCCAGGTGAGTGACGAGAAGTACTCTGCGCAGACTGGGTCCGGTGAGAGCCGCCAGTCTGACCGCGGCGATGCTCCCCGCACCGCGGAGGGATTGACTGACTGGACTATCCCTGTCATCCCGTCAGTGCAAGTTGATCCCGAGGATTGGGCGTGGGCCCACGAGCGACGCACGCCCGTAGATCCCGACATCACGGCCGACCAGGTTGCGACTATCCTTCTCGTCCACCAGGCGGCAGAGTGGTTGCCGCGAACTCTCAGCGCCTTGCGACGGAGTCAAGAACGCGCGGCAGTACAGATTGCCGTCGACCTCGGCTCGACGGACGGTTCTTCCACGCTACTCACGGATGCTGTGGGCGAAGGACTGCTAGAAGAGTGTGTGACGGCACGCGCGGACACCGCTCCTGGCGAGGGCATCAAGCTGGCGATCGACAGGCTTCCCGACGACGTCACCCATATCTGGATCTTGCACGATGACGCGGAGGTGCGTCGCGATTCTCTCACGTGCATGTTGCGAGAGGCTTCGCGTAAACCCCACCCTGACGTCTTATATCCCACATTGCTTAAGCCAGCCCGGCATAACTACCCGGAGTTCATTGATGAGCTGGGCCAAAGCGTCAGTACGAGCGGTGCTCGCATTCTGCCGGTTGTTGACCTCGGCGATATTGACCAAAAGCAGGCTGATCCAGGCCCGATCTTGGGCGGCTCCACAGCTGGCATGTTCATTCGACTAGACGGGTGGCGTCGTCTTGGTGGATTCGACCCAGCACTTCCCCTTTTTCGTGACGGCGTCGACTTTGGCTGGCGAGCCAACGAAGCTGGCATGGTAGTTCGCACGGCGCCGAGTTGCACTATTCATCACCGCCAGGCGGGTCGAGGCTGGCAGCGGGAATCGCATTTGGCACCTCGTCCAGACGTCACTGACCGCCTGGCAGGGATGCGCATGGTTGCAGCTCGGACAGGTCATCCCATCCGCAGCAGTCTGGCCTTCCTGCTAGCTAGCGTGTGGCGTTTCCTCGTTCTCCTCATCGGGAAGGCCCCGTCGCGTGCTGCCGATGAGTGGCGGGCCGGTTGGCAGCTATGGCGGTCGCGTTCAGTGACCCGCGAGATGACGAGGCGCCTGCGGGATTTTCACGCGCAGTGCGATCCCGACGATCTTGAGAACACGAATCGTCTCATTCCAAGCCGACGTAGCGTTTGGGCTCGCGCAGTCGACCGCTACGCCGGGGACTTGTCCGACCGGATCCACCCGTGGCGCAATGAGGATGGGGCAACGATCGACGATCTCACGGGTGACGATTTCACTGTCCGCGACCACCGCTCCGTCGTCAACCCCTACACCGTCATGGTCAGTCTTCTGGCTGTGGTTGGGCTCGTCGCATGCCGCGGTCTCTACGGGCCAGGCAAGGCGACGTCGACGTGGCTCGCACCAGCCCCAGACGGATTGGCCGGAGCATGGCATCGTTGGTTAACGGCTGTTCCCGGCACATCTGGAGCAAACGCGCCGTGGCTGGCGTGGCCAGCGTTGGGGTCGGTGCTGACGATTGGACAGCCGGAGGTGTTAGTCCGGATTCTGCTCGTCGTGGCACCGCTGCTTGCGGCGATGTCGGCGCATCGACTATTCCGTCGCGTGGTCGGCCTTGGTGCTACGGCGGTGTTACTCGCGACCTTTTGGGGCCTGCTTCCCGTGCTCACCGGTGGTCTAGCTCGCGGTTCGGTGACGGCGCTAGCCCTGGGGGTGATCCTGCCTCACATGGCCCTGCATACCTGGCGGCTACTCAATCCCGAGACTGTCGACGTCGCCGAGTTGCGCGGTGCTGGTAGGGGTAGACGTCCGGTGGGAAACGTTTCCTCAGCGGGTGGTGTGGCTGTCTGGTCAGCTCTCGCTATGAGCCTTGTCCCGGCACTGTGGATATACCCGGTTTTGGTGGCCGTCGGCGTCCTGATGAGTCGTCCTCGACGCGTGCTGCTCGGAGCCATTGTTGCATTAGGACCACTGTTGGTTATCGCGCCGTGGATTCCTCGGCTCATCAGCGATCCAGGACGCCTAGCGACTGGGGCAGAACCCCTACTTAGTCCGGCTATTGAGACCCGAGCAGGATTGTGGCTACTCGTTGGCCGCGCGATCGTACCCGGTACTGCTCCTACTGCGTTCGCCATGGTGGCGATGGTGCCGTTGTGGATTGCTGCGTTGTGGGCGGTGTGGCGTCTCGTTATTGATCGTTCGGCATCTACCGGATCCCTGACCGGCCATCCTCGGGGTTGTGTATTAGCCCTCATCATGGTCTACCTGGTATGCCTTGCTCTCGCTGGTGTGGCGTCGCGTACCGTGATCACTGTCTGGGGTGAGCAAGTACACCCAGCCATCGAGCCGTGGCAGTTGCTAGGCGTTGGGGTGCTGCTATTGCTGGTAGCAGCTGCCCGTCAGTCGGCCCTGTTGAAGGGTGCCGAAGCCGACCACCTGCCCGCTGATGAATCCCCGACTCTCGGCCAGTTGCTTGTCAGCATGGGCAACCGATGGTTGCCGGGGGTGCTGGCCATATCTGTGGCCGCCAGTGGTGTGTGGTGGCTTGTGGGAGGCGCTCGTGGCCCGATGTCCACGACCGATGCCCTGCGCCCGGCCTACGTCACAGCAGTCGAGAATTCTGCTCGCCACACCCGCACACTTATGGTGAATGTGCAAGGCGCCGACGCTCAGTGGAACCTCGTCGATTCTGATACCCCGAGCTGGGGAAGTGGTGAGCGCCCGACGATCTCATCTGACAGCCGCATCGCTGATCCGACTGCTGACCTTGCCCTCGCGGTGGCGACCGGAGCTGTCCCAGATGACCTGGCTGACCGTCTGGCTGGTTTGGGTATCGGCCATCTGTGGCTGCGGGGTGCAGGGGCTGACGTGGTATCCCAAGTTGGTAATGCTGCAGGTTTGACTGCCGCAAATACTGATCCCACGACGACGGTGTGGACAGTCGACGGAAATCCCTCGCGGTCCCTCCTGAGTCGTGGTGGCGACGACGTTCCGGTCGCTGGAAAAGTGTCTCAGTCGGGAACCCTGACGATCCTCGAGCCGCGCGACGATCGTTGGAAGGTTGAGGTTGGGGGAACACAGTTGAGCCCAGCGCCGCACCGTGGAATAGGACAGTCCTACCGGGTGGGCTCGGCTCGCGGTGATCTGACGTGGTCGATGCCAACCCAGGGCTGGGCCTGCGCTAGTGAGCTGATTGCCTTTCTTGTCTTGATGGTGCTGGCTGGGCCTCAAGCTACTCAACGCGGCCGCACCGCTGCCCCCCGTCGCTCCGCGCCAGCTACACCGCGTCGTCATCAGGAGGAGTCATGAGCGATCGTCCCCGTCGCGCCCTGACAGATGACGAGGAGCCTGAGGAGATTCCTGAGGCTCGTGCCGCTGACGTGACGCCAGCGCGTCGCGCGGTCGATCCCGACGACGTCAGTGCCCGGCCGCCCGCGCATGCCGCCCGCGCCCTGCCTGAGGAGCCTGATTCTGACAGCCACGATGACCAGGGAGACAAGAAGGGTAGGGACAAGAAGGCTAGATACCTGTGGAAAGGGCCGGTGTGGGCAGTAACACTGGCCGTCGTAGCCGTCGCGATCTCGGTGGCCACGTCAGCGATTCCGGCCACCCCGCGCTCTGCTCCGAAGGCCCAGCCCATCTCGTCGGGGCGCACCCTGGTGTGCCCGCCCTCTCAGGGAAAAGCCAGCCTCGCTGCAGGCTCCGTGGCTGGAAAACTCCAAGTTGGCACCTCGGTCGGTAACCTCGCTGATGTCACGGCACCGGTCGTCACAAAGCTCAACACGTCGGCGGGTTATGTCCGGTCCATGGCTGGGCAGCGACGGCCCTCTGGCTCGGCGCTCTCCTCAGAAGCTGGCATGACGACGTGGGTGCCGTGTATTGGCGCGGCGACTGGAGGAGCAGTCAGCGTCACTGACCCCTCGACCTCTGACCTTGTGGTGGTTAATCCCGATACCCGCGCAGCCACCGTCGACGTCACGATGCTGGGTTCAACGGGAGAAATCGTCACTGCTGGGATGCGAGGGATTCGCGTATCCCCAGGGCAGACCAAGGTATTGCCGATGTCAGTGTGGGACAACGGCACTACCCCTGTGACTGCTCTCGTCAGCGCACGTGAAGCACGAGTAGTCGTCGGTGCTCGTACCTGGGCCAATAAGGGCCGAGAGACGATCGCGATGGCCCCGGCATCGAAGACCCTCTTTTTACCGGCCGTGCCTGCGAAAGTATCGACGGCTGTCCTCGTCATCTCGAATCCCGGCACGAAGCGATTGAGCGTATCGGGGACGGCACTCGCTGGACGGGGGCCTTTCACCCTTGACGGTGCCGACGAGATCAATATCGACCCGCGATCCACCATCCAAGTTGACCTGTCAAAGGCGTTGGCAGGGGAGGGCGTCGGGCTACGGCTCACTGCCGACGAGCCAGTTATTGCCAGGTTGTTCGTTCAGGGTAAGCCGGGCACAACCGATTATGCCTTGGTCGGTCCGGGAGGGGCGAGCAAGGTGCTGGAACAAACCGTGGCGACGTCAGGAACCCTGGAGCTTTCAAACCCGGGGCAGGAGGCCGTCACGTTCTCGGGTGAGCTGAGAGGGGCCAACGGGAATAAGACGGCGATCGAGGGCACCGTTCCCGCCGGGTCTACATGGTCGGGCAAGGTGCCAGCAGCTGGTCACCTGCACATTGTTGGATCGGCTCCGCTTATCGGCGGGGTGGTGTCGAGTAGCGGTGTGGCTGTTCTACCGCTGGAGGCCGCTGCGACCACGACGAGCGGTCGCAGAGCTGATATCGATCCACAACTACGCTGACAGCATTAGTTGTCAATGCTGGGATCAATCGTCTCGACTGGGGTGCCAGTCAATGCGGACAACTGTTCAACCAGGGTCCGATGAACGAGGATGGCTAATCCGCGCCGACTGGCGGTCCGCAATTCGAGAGGCCGCCGGTAGATAACAATTTTGGCGGGGGAATGTTCGCTCCCGTCGACGGCAGAGGACAGCGGTACTCGTCCTTCCGTCCAGTCCGGCACGGTCGGTACGTCCTCAGCCCCGACGATGACGTTATCGAGTATCCCTGGGCACGACATTTGTATGTGCTGAACGGCTCGTGCCAGACACGCCGTGAAGAACTCGGCATGGGTGGGGTCAATGCGGTCAATGCGTCCGCCGTAGGAGCGGGGCAAGACGACTGGACCACGCTGGCCACGACCATGACGGTTACGACGCTTGGACATGGCGCCACTGTATTGCGGTTGGCAAAAGGTATTGCGGTTGGCACCAATGCACGATCACGTGTCGGTCTAGGGGTACGACTGAGCGCGTGTCGTTTGGTGTCCGCGTGGCAACTGTGTGAGCACCGGTGGGTGGCGTACCGTGCCCTGGGTGAGAGAGTGCATTCGCCCCGGATGTTCCCGACCAGCGGTCGCGACGCTGACTTATGTCTATGCCGAACGCACCGCAGTCCTTGGACCGTTGGGCCCTAGCCGTGAACCTGGTGCCTATGACATGTGCGCCGACCACGCCGAAGCCCTCTCAGCGCCGGTGGGATGGGACGTTATCCGACTGCCCGGTATTGACAGCCCACCCCCAGACCCGCCCGCTGACGATCTGATGGCATTGGCAGCGGCAGTACGAGAAGTTGGAATGCTCGAGGATGAAGTCATGCCTGACCCTGCATCCGTGCACGTTCTAGGTCGGCGTGGGCACCTGTCCGTTATTACGGACGCGAATCCCGACGTCCCAAGACACTAGGATGACGGTCATGCCTGATTTACCGCTGGCCCCTGAGGCACTAGACCTCTCTCCGGCATTCCTTGAGGTGGCAGCGTGCCCGGCGTGCCATTCTCGGTTCGCCCTGGATTTCGATAGTGGAGAACTGGTGTGTTCCTCACCATCATGCGGACTGGCCTTCCTTGTGCGTGACGGCGTTCCCGATCTTCGCCTCGACGCGGCACGCAGGCGCGGAGGCGGCCAGACGGACAGTGCCGAAGATACCGAGGCTTTTGAGCCCACTCACCGTCACGAGATGGGGTCGCAGTGACCTTCGACGACTCCCGTCTGGATGCGCCCCTCAACCCATGTGCCGAAGGGGTGCTGCGTCTGCTAGCCAGTACCGGCGCGCGCATCCGTCGCGATTCGGCTGACCTCGACGCCGTCCATCGAACGGTCGGTGAATGGGGGCAGCCCCGAGGGGTTCTCGTTGTCGGCCCCGAAGCCCGCCTGGTGCGGTCTGTCCTTGAGCCGATGTGCCCCGTTCCGCTGGTTGCCTGGCCCTTCTTGCGGTTGCCAGCGTGGGTTGGTCCCCTTGATCTTGTTGTCGCTCTCGATACCGACGGACGCTGTGCAGCCCAGGTGGCTGAGGCCCGACGTCGAGGCAGCGCCATTATTTTGGCCGCTTCCGAGGAAGCTGAGTCCTGGCAAGCTGCCGGTAACCACGGCACAGCCCGTATCCCGATGGCTTCTGAAGATGCGTTGTCGGCGGCCGTCGCGGCTCTGTCGGTGCTCAGCGACCTAGGTCTTGGACCAGTCGTCCATCCCGGACAGGTGGCTCGGGTTGCGGATATGGTCGCTGAGTCGGCGTCGCCGCACCGTAACCTTGCCGTCAATGCGGCGAAAGATCTCGCATGTGCGCTGGCCGACGCCGAGCCTCTACTGTGGGGAGGGTCGGTTCTTGCGGCGCGGGCATCGCGACGTTTGGCACAATGGTTGCGACGAGCCACGGGGCGTATCGCCTTGGCAGCTGACTTTGAATCACTGCGACCCGTCATTGAATCGGCTCCTCGGCGGGATCTCTTCGCTGATCCTGACCTCGACGGCGAGACTCGTCGTCCCGTCCTTGTCGTCATGGATGACGCTGAGACCGAACACGTCGACGTTCGCAGCGAGCTAGAGCAGCTGTGCGCCGCACATGACGTGACGGTGCGCAGCGTTACCTTGCCGCTCGGCATTGATGAGCGGTCGTCGTCGATGGATCGTTACGTTGCCTTGCTCCTTCAGGGCAGTTTCGCTGCCGTCTACGTGGCTCTTGGACTGGATCGTCTGGAGGAGATGACGTGAGTCAAACACCCGCAGTCCAGAAGAACACGCCAGCCAATACGAATCAGTCAGGCCGCAAAGCGATTATCGCGGCTGCCTCGGCTAATCTCGCTATCGCAGTGACGAAGGCTATCGCGTGGGCGCTCACAGGGGCATCATCGATGCTTGCCGAAGCTATTCACTCGGTGGCGGATACCGCCAACCAGGTTGTTCTCATGGTGGGTGGTAAAGAATCCCACAAGGAGGCTGACGAGGACCACCCCTTCGGCTACGAGAGGGCGCGGTACCTGTCCGGGTTCGTTGTCGCGATCGTCATTTTTTCACTCGGTGGTCTATTTGCCTTGTACGAGGCCTACGACAAGGTCAAATCGACGCTGATGGGTCAACCTGACGAGTTGCTCGATTCCCAGTGGTGGTGGGTTCCGCTTGTGGTCGTCGTGGTTTCTATCTGCGCTGAAGGGGCGAGCCTGCGCACTGCCCTCAAGGAGAGCGCCCAGGATCGCGAAGCCATGACGGTTTTGCAATATATTCGGAAGGCCAAGGCTCCGGAGCTTCCGGTCGTCATGCTGGAGGACTCTGCCGCCGTTCTTGGCCTGATCTTTGCATTCTTGGGCGTTGGTCTAACCCTGCTCACCCACAACCCGATCTTCGACGGTATCGGTTCGGCGTTTATCGGTATCTTGCTCGTCGTTGTCGCTGGGATACTGTCTCGCGAGATGAAATCCCTCTTGGAAGGGGAGTCGGCAACCCCGGAGTCGCGGAAAGCTATTCATGACGCTCTGGTGAATTCTGACGGCGTGGATTCGGTGATCTACATGAAGACGGTTCATCTGGGTCCTGAAACGATCTTGCTGGCTGCGAAAATCGCTGTTGATCCAACTGATTCTGCCCTCGAAGTGGCACGCATCATCGATAACGCCGAAGTAGCAGTGCGCGCGGCTGAACCATTGGTTGGTCCGCTCTTCCTGGAACCCGATATCCGTTATGGGGATGATCGCATCAGGGACGGGGAGGAATGGCCTCAGTCATGAGTATGCAAGTGTTGGTCCTCAACGGTCCGAATCTGGGTCGGCTTGGTCGACGCGAGCCACAGGTTTATGGGACGACCACCTATGACGATCTGGCGGCCCGGTTGGTGGAGTACGGTCGTGAGCTGGGGCTGGACGTCGAGGTGCGTCAAACCGATTCCGAGGAGCGGATGATTGGATGGATTCACCAGGCTGCTGACGGCGGTCATCCAGTCGTCATTAATCCGGCGGCGTGGAGTCACTACAGCATTGCTATTGCCGATGCCCTCGCCCAATTAGAGGCACCCTGTATTGAGGTGCATATCTCCAATATCGCTACCAGGGAAGAGTTCCGCCATCACAGCGTGGTGTCGGCGTATGTCACTGGGACAATCGCGGGACTGGGATTGAAAGGGTACGAGCTCGCGTTGTCGTGGCTAGCTACGTATACAGCCCCGCCCCATAATCAGGGTGCTCACTGATTCATCGACTCGAAAATTTCCTTGCACTCTGGACAAACGGGGAACTTTTCGGGGTTGCGGGAAGGCACCCACACCTTTCCGCACAGCGCGACGACGGGGGTGCCGTTGACCATGGCGTCAGTCAACTTTGCCTTGGGGACGTAATGTGAAAAGCGCTCGGCATCACCGTCATCGAAGGATGGACGAGTCTTCTCTTCGACCGCCGTGCTGGAACCTGGTGCCACCTGTGTGCTCATAATCGACCAGTGTACGTGGCTGGCCCAGATGTTGCTCGTTGCGACGGGTGACTGGCGTTATCGGGGCGTCGTGAAACAATAGACCGGTGACGAATGCGACTCCACCCCCCATGGGCTGGTACCCCGACCCTGCCGGAAGTGACCAGGAACGGTATTGGGACGGCGAGCGTTGGACTCGGAACCTGCGCAATCCGCCGGATCCTCAGCCGCGTCATGGCGTCGGCCATGTACCCGAGACACTCGCTCCGGTATCACGAGTGCCGTCATCGCCGCGACCGGTTGTAGCCACTGCGCGCCGCAGTGGGTCCGATGAATCGCAGGACAAGAAGGGATTGACGGCGGATGGAGTCCCGCTGGCAGGCTGGTGGTGGCGAGCCTTGTCAACCATCATCGACGCGCTCGTGGTGTGGATCGTTGTCGCAGTGACAATGCGTGACACGATTGCGAGCATCGTCCACGGTTACCAACAGTTCCTTGGGGACTCAATGCGCGCGATCAATGCTGGGGCTAATCCCGCTGATGTCATCACGACGCAGTCACTGATGCAGGCCGAATTCGTCAACGACATGTCGAATCTCGTCGGTGCGGTGATCGTTTCGCAGGCGATTTACCAATTCATTATGTTGACGGCGTGCGCGGGCTCGGTGGGTCAGTTGATATGTGGGTTACGAGTCGTCACGGTGGGTAAGGGCAAGGAGAATCGCCGTCTGGTGTGGTGGCGTGCCCTGATACGTGCGGCTGCGTGGGCCTGCGTCGAGATCGGCAACCAATTCATTGTGCTGCTCACGCCTTTTAGTTACCTCATGCCGTTGTGGCAGCGTTCGCGTCAGACTATTCACGACGCAGTGGCGGGAACCCAAGTCATTCGGCCAGGCCGTCAGGCTGACGCCGAGTAAGGTTCCTCATCGCGGGGCGATTCGTCGTCTCAGCAGATTCGTCTCAGCACATTCGTCCGATCCCGACTTCCGCCCCGGCGATTGGGGCGCCGAAAGGCCGTCATGTCCTTGACACATTCTCACCTGACGACCCTGGCCGATCATTTCGGCATCGCTCGTGACTACTACGACTGGAAAGGCCAGTACACCGAGGTCGAGGACGCGACTGTTATCGCCGTCCTTGCCGGGTTGGGAATCGACGCCTCGACCCCCGAACGCGCCGAGCGTGCATGTCATGAGGTCGCTAACCGAACGTGGCGTCGGGTGCTGCCTGGGATCGTCGTCCTGCGCGAAGGCCAGGAGGGGCGCGTCGACGTCCATGTCAACGCAGGGGAATCGGTGGAGGTCCATATCGTCTGCGAGGACGGTCGGCGTCGTGAGTGTTGGCAGGTTGACAATTGGAACCCTGATCGCCGAGTCGATGACCGCTGGATTGGTGAGGCAACTTTCGGCATTCCAGGCGATTTACCGCTGGGTTACCACACAATCGTTGCGACGACAGCCGATCGTCGCGCAACCGCGACACTTGTTGTGTCCCCAAACTGGCTCGGGCTACCCCGCTCGATGGGCTCGTCTCGGGTCTGGGGCCATGCCGTGCAACTGTATTCAACCCGTTCGCGCGCGTCGTGGGGAATGGGTGATTTTTCTGATTTGGCGGACCTGTCTAGCTGGGCCGCCACCCAAGGCGCCGATTATGTGCTCGTGAACCCGCTTCATGCCAGCCAGATTGTCTCCCCGATTGAGCCTTCTCCATATTTGCCGTGCAGTCGCCTTTTTCTCAACCCGCTCTATGTGCGTCCCGAAATCATTCCCGAATTCGCCAACCTTGACGCCTATCAGCGTTCTGAGGCTCGCGCGGCTCGCGCCCAGGCGGCGGCTGAGGTCGAGGCGATTGATCGAGATCGATCCTGGAGTGCCAAACTGCCGGTGTTAGAGGCTGTCCATGCCCTTGGCGTGGCAGGATCGAGGGAGCTTTCCTACCAGGCATTTCGCCGACTGCGTGGTACTCGTTTGGTAGATCTTGCGACATGGTGTGCCCTGACGGAGGTATACGGCAACGACTGGCGCACCTGGCCCGAGGAATACCAGAACCCTGACAACCGTGCTGTTATCGAGTTTGTGCGCGCTCACGAGGAACGCGTCGATTTTTTCATGTGGTTGCAGTGGATTGCTGACCAGCAGCTTTCTGCCGCCCATTCTGCCGGACGCGACGCCGGAATGTCATTGGGGCTCGTCTGCGATATGGCCGTGGGTGTTTCGGGTGCTGGAGCCGATGCGTGGATGCTGGGGAAAGTCTTCGCTGACGGCGTGTGCGTCGGGTCTCCACCTGATGCCTTCAACCAGGCTGGACAAGAGTGGGGACAGCCTCCGATGCGTCCCGACATCCTTGCCGATATGGCGTATCAGCCGTTCCGCGATATGGTGCGCGCTGCGTTGCGCCATGCCGGTGGTGTTCGTATCGACCACATTCTCGGCCTCTTTCGGCTGTGGTGGGTTCCTGCTGGTCTCGGTCCACGCATGGGCACCTACATTCGGTACGACCACGAAGCCATGGTTGGCATCTTGGCGCTCGAGGCGTACCGGGCTGACGCCCTCGTCGTCGGTGAGGACCTTGGCACGGTAGAGCCATGGGTGCGCGCATATTTGCGCGAGCGCGGCATCATGGGAACCTCAGTGCTGTGGTTTGAAAACGGTGAGGACGGCAGTCCGCTGGCCCCTGAACAATGGCGCGAGTACGCCATGAGCTCGGTTACCACGCATGATTTGCCCCCCACGACTGGGTATCTGGCTGGCGATCACGTCGAGGTCCGCAATGAGCTTGGTTTACTCACCGAACCTGTCGACTACGAGCGTGCTGAGGCAGCTCGTCAGACGGCCACGTGGATTGCCATTTTGCGCGAACGCGGTGTCTTGACAGGGGATAACCCTTCTGAAGAGGACATCGTGTTAGCGATGCACCGCCTGCTCACTCGCACCCCGTCGAAGGTGCTCAACGCCACCTTGACTGACGCTGTGGGGGATCGCCGTACCCAAAACTTGCCAGGCACCACGAATGAGTACCCGAACTGGCGAGTTCCCCTCAGCCATCCAGACGGTTCCCCGATGTGGCTGGAGGAGGTCTTCACTGACGAGAGAGCATCGAGACTTTCCCACGTCATGAATGAGATGTAATTGATGCGAAGACAAAAATGAGGTCCAGCGCTGAGATTAGCGCTGGACCCCACATAGATCAGATCGCTCAGTCGGCGACGGCTTTCTTGAGGGTGCTGGAGGCCGAAATCTTCACGGCCTTGTGAGCCGGGATGGTCATGGACTCGCCTGTGCGGGGATTGCGGCCATTGCGAGCGGGGCGCTCAACGGCCTCAGCGGTGAACAAACCGGGAAGCTGCACCTTCTCGCCCTCAGCCAGAGCGCTGGTGATGACGTCGGTGAGAGCCTTGACGGCCTCGTTGGTCTGGGCCTCAGTGAGTGAGGCCTGCTTGGCGACGGCCTTGATGAGCTCGGACTTGGTCATGGGGTCTCCTCAAATGGATTATGCTCGGTTTTCGGCTTGTTGCCGTTTCCCTCATCAATGACATTAGCGGTTGTCGGCCCTCAGTCAAGCCCAAATCCGCTTCATATGGGGCTGCTGGGGCGGATTTCGAGCAGTAGTTAACCTGCGTGTCACTTTTCGAACGCTCCTGGGCGGTTACTGTGGAGCGTGGCGTCTCAGGACAGTGATGCTCCAAGAACTGTGTCAGTGCCGTCATCGCCCTGCTTCACCATAACCGTCGGGATGGCCTGGTCGCCACGCGAGATGCGGCGCCCGGAGATCGGCAGCTCAGCGATGGCAGCCTGATGACGCGCACGCGCCGCCGCTAGCGGTTCACGACCCACAACCTCGCCGTTGACGATAAGTGGGACGATGAGGTTACGATCATCAGCTTCAACAGTCGGTTCCTGACCCACCCCGACGACTTCTGCAGTGGCAATCCCCCCTGAGCCGATACGGCGTACCGCATATTTGCGTCCGCCTACAGTGTTCTTGTGGGACGATTTCTTGGCCACCGGCAGCAGCTCGGCGTCAGGATCGGTTGAGGTGGCGCGGGCGACTAGCTTATAGACGAAGGAGCACGTTGGTGCTCCCGAACCGGTAACAAGGGAAGTTCCGACGCCGAATCCGTCGACGGGGGCGCCACGCAGAGCAGCGATTTGCCATTCGTCGAGGTCGCTTGTGACGATGATGCGAGTCTTGGTTGCGCCGAGGTCGTCGAGCAGGTCGCGGACTTGGCGAGCGACGATGGACAGGTCGCCGGAGTCAATACGGACCGCGCCGAGACGCCCCTCGGTGAGGTCGACAGCGGTGCGTACCGCCTTGTCGATGTCGTAGGTGTCGACGAGCAGAGTCGTTTCCTCGCCATAGGCTGCTAGTTGGGCGCGAAAAGCGTCGTCCTCGGTGTCGTGCAGCAAGGTGAAAGCGTGGGCAGCGGTGCCAGAGGTGGGGACGCCATAGCGGATACCGGCGGCCAAATTAGAGGTTGGGCCGAAACCGGCAATCCAGGCGGCGCGGGCGGCAGCGACTGCGGACTCTTCGTGGGTGCGGCGCGAGCCCATTTCGATGATGGGGCGGCCTTCAGCCATCATGACCATGCGGGATGCGGCGGAGGCGATAGCAGAGTCATGGTTGTAAATGCTCAGCAGTACGGTTTCGAGCACGCAGGCTTCCGCGAACGTGCCTTCGACGGTGAGTAGTGGGGAGCCAGGAAAGTAGAGATCGCCTTCAGCATAACCGTGGATGGATCCGCTGAATCGGTAATGCGACAGCCACTCGGCCATGTGCGGGCCGACGACCCCGGTGCGTTTCAAGAAAGAGACGTCTTCGTCGGTGAATCGGAAGCTTTCGACGGCGTCAAGGACACGTCCGGTACCAGCCACGACGCCGTAACGGCGGCCTTCGGGCAGACGGCGGGGGAACAATTCAAAGACGCAGCGCCGGTCAGCGGTTCCCGATGCCATGGCGGCTTCGACCATGGTCAACTCGTAGTGGTCGGTGAACAGTGCGGTCGACATAGGTCACAGTCTAGAGCGATGCGTTCCGGAAGGGTCCGCGTCAGCGACGCTTGAGTGTCCCAGCCGGGTGACACAATGAGGACATGCCTGTAGCCGTTGCGCAACCTGTTGCACACCGTCTCGATGATCAAGAATCGGTGTGGGATCAAGAATCGGTGTGGACGACGGTCGTCTGGGACGATCCGGTGAACCTTATGGACTACGTGACGATGGTATTTATGAGGTACTTCGGGTATTCGCGGGAACGCGCTAGCCAACTCATGATCCAAGTCCATAATGAGGGTCGAGCGACGGTTGCCGAGGGCAGTAAGGACGATATGGAGATCGCTGTGCATGCCATGCACAGTTACGGTTTGCAGGCCTCGGTCGAAAAGGCGGCCAAGTGATGAAAATTGAGGGTACTCGGAATCGCTGGGTGTGGTACTTCGACTATGGCGAGATTATCGGTATCGAGATCCCTTTAGGTCACTATATGGAGGCGCTGTCGCGTCTGCGTGCCACTCCTGCACACGCTACGTTGGACGGGGACCCGTTCGCTTTTTGGGAGAGCCAGTTCTCCGGGCCTTACAGTGACGGTGAGGTGCGTCGATGTATTCTGCCGGGTGCGTACCGCGACGACGAGTCAGCTGATGCGCAATTCCATGCTGACCATGACGCCGGGGATATCGCGGCGCGATGGAACGACGCGCAAGCCTTGGGTGCCGATATTGAGTATGTGCACCGAGTTGGCCATATCGTCATGAACCCTGAGATGACACAACGGTGGCTTCGCACCGTCAACGCGTTGCGAGTCATGGTGGCTGCCAGGTTGGGGATTACAGATCAGGTCACTGCCGATGAGGTCGCTCGGGTGGCCCAAGAAGGGCGCGACGCCGAGGAAGAGTGCATCTACGAGTGGCTCGGTGTGGTTGTCGAGGTGCTCGTCGAGGTGGAGTTGTCGGAATAGGGGTCAGACTTCCCGTACGGTGACCGGCTCGCACAATCGCAGACTTAGCTGACGCTCCAAGCGCTGATGCAGGGTAATGATCGCTGCCGGGCAACCTCGGCATGCCCCCCGCATCGTCACGTCGACGATGCGCTGATCGCCGTTGACTGACACGTCGACCAACTCGATCAACCCACCGTGCATCGCGGCAACTGCGCCGACGGGTCCGCCAATAAGTTCGTTGGCACACCGCCGCAAGGTTTCGACCTCGTCGAGGTACTGACAGTCAGGGGCACCCACCCACGTATCGGTGTGCTCCAGTGCCGTCGTCAAGGCTGTCCGGAACCTGGTACCGATGTGCCCCCATGCGCTGTCGGGGGCAGTCGCCACGACAGCGCCTACCGTCACTTCAACATGGATGTAGTCGAGGAATTCGTCGAGGCCAGGTGCACTGACCAGCAGTCCAGCGAAGGGCAATGGCACTCCCGAGACTACCCAGCGCAGGGTGGCAGGGTCGGCGGTGGCTTCCGGGTGCACCGCAGTAGATGGGCGAGAGGCGAGCTTCATCAGATCACCAGATTCGTGATGAGGTGGCCGATAAAGGCCATCATCCACGCCAGCACAAACATGTACCCGAAGGCAATCGCGGGCCACTTCCATCCGCCTGTCTCGCGTTTCATGATGGCGACTGTCGACATACATTGCAGGGCGTAGGCAAAGAAGAGTATGAGAGAGACGATCGTCGCCGGTGTAAAGACTTTCTCGCCTTGGTGTTCTCCATGAGTCCACGTCCAGCGATCGAGTTGCTGGGCGACTTCTACATCGTCTTCGGGATCGGTAGCCGAGGCCATCTGGCCGAGAGTCGACACCGCCACTTCGCGGGCGGCCAAAGAACCTATCAGGGAGACATCAATTCGCCAGTCGAAGCCGAGCGGCTTGAATACTGGCTCGACAGTTTTTCCTATGCCGGCGGCGATGGAGTGGTCCATGGTGTAGGCGGCCACTGCGACATCGTCGCTGGGATTGACTCCGGCCTTGGTGAGTTCATTATCGGATCGCATGGGGAAGGTTGTCAGTGCCCAGATGATGATGGTCGCCAGCATGATGATGGTGCCGGCCTTGCGCAGGAAGGCTTTGGTAGGTTCCCACATCGCGATCGCTACCGAGCGCACAGTTGGAATGCGATACGGCGGCATTTCCATGTAGAAGGGCAGCAGGAGCCCGGAACGATCAGTGACCTTCTTGACGACCCAAGCCGCCGTCATTGCCGAAATCGCACCAAGGAGGTAGAGCAGGAACAGGGCCACCCCTCGACCCGAGAACGGTCCGACTCGTGTGGCGTCGGGGATGAGCATTCCCACAAGCAGTACGTAAACTGGCAGACGGGCTGAGCAGGTTGCCAGGGGGACACCGAGCATCGTGGCAATTCGGTCTTTGGCTGAGGGAATAGTTCTTGTTGCCATAATGCCGGGTATCGCGCATGCGAATGAGGACAACATGGCGACGAAGGCTCGCCCCTCCAGCCCGGCACGACTCATGACTTTGTCCATAAGGAATGCCGCCCGCGACATGTAACCCACGGCATCGAGTAACGCCAGCAGCAGGTACATCAGCAAGATCTGCGGGATGAAGGTCAGCACCGCGCCGACACCGCCGATGATGCCGTCGCCCAGGAGGCTGGCCAGGATCGGGGTGGAGATGTGGCCATCGACCCATTCAGCAAGCCAGCTAAAACCGTTGTCGACGGCGTCCTGGAGTGGTGCTGCCCAGGTGAAGAGAGCCTGGAAGAACAGGAACATCACCAGGAAAAAGATGATCGTTCCGAACACTGGGTGCAGGAGCACGGAGTCGATGCGTTCGGTGCGGGCGTCAGGGTGAGGATCTTGGTAACCGACGCTGGCGAGCACCGAGTCGACCCATCCGGCGAGCTCCTCAGTGTCAGTGGGTGGGGCGACAGGTGGACGACTCCAGGTCTGCCACTCGCGGATGAGGTGACGCAGCTCCCCGATCCCAATGCCACGATTCGCGACCACAGACACCACCGGAACGCCCAACGCTTGGGACAAAGCGGCGATGTCGAGGCTACCGCCGCGGCGTCGTAACTCATCAGTCATGGTGACAACGACGGCGGTGGGCAGATTGCGTTCTAGCGTTTCGGCAAGGAGTAGCAGCGAGCGGCGCAGTGCCGTGGCATCGGTGACGACGAGGACGGCGTCGGGGGCTTGGATGCCTTCGAGTGAACCGTCCAGAGCTTGGGCGACGACGGCCTCGTCGGGAGAAATGGGGGTCAGGGAATAGGCACCGGGGAGGTCTTCGATGCCGTATTCATCGGAGCCGATACGGCAGATTCCGGTACTGCGAGAGACGGTGACTCCGGGGTAGTTGCCAGTTTTGGCATGGAGGCCGGTGAGTCGGTTAAAGATTGACGTCTTGCCGCCGTTGGGCGAGCCAACCAGGTCCAGTTTCGGGGAGCCCTTCGTTGGCTCCGCTGTCGGAACGGCATGGCAGGACGTTGCGGTGGGTGTGGGCATCAGGAAACCTCGGATGGACGGACGCTGGGTTGCGCGCGATGACGGTGGAGAATCACGCGGCGGCAGCGGTGACGCGTGAAAGAGCAGTTGGCTGCGGCTGGGGCGTCGGACGGACCATGATCATGTCGGCTTGGGCGCGGCGCAGGCACATGTGAACGTCGCAGACGTGAAACACCATGGGGCCGCCGAAGGGTGCTTGACGAATCTTGGTGATTTCACGGCCCCGTCCAAAACCGAGCATATGGAGGCGGTGGCAGATGTGATCGGCGCAGTCCGCGGAGATGTCCTCAATAGTTGCGCTGTGCCCAGCTGGCAGTGAACTCAGCGGTACAACGAATGAGTTGCTCGCAATGCTACGGTTCATGTGCCTCGTCATCCTGCTCCTCCTTGATGGTCATGACGACGCCGGAATCCCGGCGCACCACCAGAGCATAGCCTAGCCTTACCTCATTGTCATCACTGGGCGACGATTTTCGTCAAAAGATCGTTATGAAAATCGAGGTTGGTGGTTCTGGCGCGTCGGCGCGGTAGTCTGTCGAGTCGTGACCGAACCTGATTTCGACGTTGTCGACTCACCGATCGGCATCTTCGATTCTGGATTCGGAGGCCTGACGGTGGCCCGATCGGTTGTCGACCTTATGCCCAATGAAGACATCGTGTATCTGGGAGACACCGACCGCGCCCCTTATGGTGAGAAGTCCATTGCGGACGTGCGGCGGTATGCGCTGCAATGCCTCGACCGGCTTGTTGCCCACGGCGTCAAGGCTTTACTTATCGCCTGTAATACCGCATCCTCGGCGGTATTGAGAGATGCCCGGGAGCGTTACGAGGTGCCGGTTATTGACGTCATCATGCCGGCTGCCCGTCGGGCCAGTGCTGCTACCCGGAACGGGCGAATTGGTGTTATTTGTACCGAAGCGACGGCTCGTTCCCTAGCGTATGAGGACGCATTGGCTGCGGTGCCCGGCATCACGTTGACGACTCAGGCCTGCCCGAAATTCGTCCCTCTCGTCGAGGAAGGGATCACAAGCGGGCACGAGCTAGAGGCTATCGCCCGGCAGTATCTGGCTCCTATCCAAGAGGCGGGTTGCGACACCCTCATTTTGGGGTGTACCCACTATCCACTGCTGGCTGGGATTATCTCGTATATCTTGGGCGACGACGTCACCCTCATTTCTTCTTCTCATCAGTGCGCTCGTGCGTCGTACTCTCTGATGGCTGAATCTGGGCTGTTGCATTCCCGGCCTCGCGAATCGAACCGCTATTTCCTTACGACGGGGAACGCTGAGCGTTTCGAGAGATTGGGGCGACGGCTCATGGAGGGGTTCGTCCACGACGTGCAGTCAGTGCACACCGATGTGCACCCACTCGGTGACCGGGCGGTTGTTCGGGGTTGACCCGCGCCGTGGTGTTTTCTCACCCCAAAGTGTGTCAGTGTGGCCCATTACCCTTGGCAGGGTGAGTGAGACTTCTCGAATTGACGGACGCCGCCTCGACCAGTTGCGAGACGTCAGGATTGAACGTGGCTGGTTATCTCAGGCCGAGGGTTCGGTGCTGGTGAGCTTTGGTCGCACCACCGTGCTGTGTAATGCCTCGGTCACTGAGGGTGTGCCGCGCTGGCGCAAGGGATCCGGGCTGGGCTGGGTCACCGCGGAGTACGAGATGCTTCCGCGTGCCACTAATGAGCGGTCCGGTCGTGAGTCGCGCAAGGGTAAGGTCGGAGGCCGGACTCACGAGATCTCCCGCCTGGTAGGCCGTTCCTTGCGTGCTGTCGTTGACGACAAGGCGTTGGGAGAAAACACCATTATTCTCGATTGCGACGTGCTGCAGGCCGACGGTGGTACCCGCACCGCCTCTATCACCGGCGCTTATGTCGCCCTCGTCGACGCCGTCGATTGGTTGCGGAAGCGGGGTGGGCTGGTTGGTGAACCTATCACCGGATCGGTGCAGGCAATCTCGGTGGGTGTCGTCGGCGGTATCCCAATGCTTGACCTCGCCTATGAGGAGGATTCGCGTGCCGACACTGACATGAACGTCGTCATGAGTGGTAACGGAGATTTCGTCGAGATTCAGGGGACCGCTGAGGGTACCCCCTTTAACCGCGATCTGCTCAACGAGTTGCTCGATCTAGCTGCCGGTGGTTGTGCAACCCTCAAGCAAGCCCAGTCTGAGGCTTTGGGTGTGAGACTATGAGTCGGATTGTGCTGGCATCTAATAATGCTAAGAAGCTAGTTGAATTGCGGCGCACCTTTGAAGCGGCGGACACCGACGTCGAGATCGTCGGTCTGTCGGAGGTCAGCAATGCCCCAGCCCCGGAAGAGACTGGCAGAACCTTTGTCGAAAATGCCCTTATTAAGGCGCGTGCTGCGGCTCACGACACCGGGTTGCCTGCGCTGGCTGACGATTCCGGACTAGAGGTTGACGCCCTCAATCGGATGCCCGGTATTCGTTCTGCGCGGTGGTCAGGGCCTCACGCTAATGATGAGCGCAACCTCCAGTTGCTGCTCGATCAGACTTTTGACCTTCCGGACGAGCGGCGTCACGCTCGGTTCGTGTGTGCAATGGCCTTTGTCGACCCGAATGGCACCGAGATCACCAAGGTGGCAACGATGGAGGGGCGAATTATCTCGCAGGCCCGTGGGGAAAATGGGTTTGGTTATGACCCGATGTTCGTTCCCGATGCTCAGCCTGGTGACCTCACCAGTGCTGAGATGACTCCAGAGGTCAAGGACGCTATTAGTCATCGAGGACAGGCCGTTCGCGCGATCGTTCCGGCGGTCGTCGCCCATCTGGGGGAGCACTAAATGCAGATCTACCTCGATTTGTTGCGACGGATCCTTGACGAGGGCGTGCGCCGTAAAGACCGCACCGGGACGGGGACGGTCAGCGTCTTCGGTCATCAGATGGTTTTTGATTTGCGCGAGGGATTCCCCCTGGTGACGACGAAGAAGATCTACACCCGCAGCGTATTCGGGGAACTGCTGTGGTTTTTGCGTGGGGATACCAATGTCGGCTGGCTGCATGACAACAACATCCACATTTGGGACGAGTGGGCCGACGAGAACGGTGATTTAGGGCCGGTTTATGGTCATCAATGGCGTTCTTGGCCTGACGGCGACGGTGGCACGGTGGATCAGATCGCCAATGTCATTGAGCAGATTCGCACCAATCCGTGGTCGCGTCGCCACATCGTCTCGGCGTGGAACGTGGCCGAGATCGACGAGATGGCCTTGCCGCCGTGCCATGCTTTATTCCAGTTTTACGTCACGCCGGATGATCGGGGAACCCCGACGTGGTTGAGCTGCCAGCTGTACCAGCGTTCCGGTGACACATTCCTCGGAGTGCCGTTCAATATCGCGTCATATGCCCTGCTTACTCATCTGGTGGCGTCGGTGACCGGGCTTCAACCGTTGCGGTTCATCCACACGCTGGGCGATGCTCACCTGTATCTCAATCACCTTGACCAAGTTCATGAGCAGTTGAAGCGTGAACCACGGCGCTTGCCAACACTGACCGTCAACCCGGATATCCGTGACATTGATGGGTTTGAGCTGTCCGACATCACCCTGACCGGCTACGACCCGTATCCGGCACTGCCCGCTCCGATCTCGGTCTGATCGGCACCGAGGTTTTTATCACGGGAGGACAGATGAAGGTTGTCGCGATCGCAGCCGTTGCCGACAACGGCGTCATCGGGTCGGGGCAGGAGATGCTCTGGCATATTAGTGAGGACTTTCGTCGCTTTAAGGCTGTCACGATGGGGCACACCCTGGTTTTTGGGCGTCGTACCTTCGAGCAGATCGGCACGCTTCCTGGGCGCCGTCACATCATCTGCACCCGCGACCCGCACTGGTCCCATGAGGGGGTGGACGTCGCACTCAGCCCCCGTCAGGCTGTCGAGATGGCGCGTGAGGCAGGCGAGGAGATCTGTTTTGTTGCCGGGGGTGGACAGATTTACGCTGATGCCCTCGATCTGTGTGACGAGCTCGACATTACTGAAGTCCACCAGGCACCAAACGGTGCGGCACGGTTCCCTGCCATCGACCCCACAGTGTGGACGGAGGTCCGGCGCGACCCTCGCGATGGATTCGATTTCGTCGGGTACCGGCGCCTGGCATGAGATCGACAGCGTCGATCCTCCACCTGGACATGGACGCTTTCTTCGCCTCGGTGGAGCAAAGAGACAAGCCTTCCCTCGTTGGCAAGGCTGTCATCGTCGGTGGGGTCAGCGGTAGGGGAGTCGTTGCGACGGCCTCCTATGAGGCCCGCAAATTTGGGGTGCACTCGGCAATGGCCGGGTCTCAGGCGCGTCGACTGGCCCCGAATGCTGCGTTTTTGTCCGGACGGTTTGAGGCTTACCGGGAGTCTTCGAAGGTTGTCATGGCGACGTTGCGGGAGCTTTCTCCGCTCGTTGAGCCACTGAGCCTTGACGAGGCCTTCGTTGATTTAGAAGCAGGTGGAATTGACGTTGAGGATCTTGACGTTGTGCACCACGTTGCCGCTCAATTGCGTGCCCGAGTGGCAGAGCGCACTGAGGGATTGGGCTGCTCGGTGGGTATCGGGTCAAGCAAGTTCATGGCCAAGGTTGCCTCCGAGATGGCCAAGCCGCAGCGCGGTCATACTGACCAGATTGCCCTTATTACACCCGGTAGTGAGGCTGACACCATCGCACCGTTGCCTGCTCGGGCTATTCCTGGGGTGGGACCGGTTACGGCGGAACGGTTGGAGAAGCTGGGGCTTCGCACCATCGCCGATGTTCGGGCAGCGAGGGAGTCGGAATTGGTCCACGAATTGGGTCATGCCGCTGGTACAAGTCTCGTCGCCCTGTCGCGGGCCTGGGATGATCGGCCGGTCGTGGCTAGCAGAATCGCCAAGTCGATCTCAGTGGAGGATACCTTTGAGCGGGATCTCACTGATCACGAGGAGTGCCGCCGAATCGTGGAACACCATGCGGTTTTGGTGTGCGGACGGTTGAAGAAGTCCGGGCAGTTTGCTCGCACTGTCACCCTCAAGGCGAAGATGGCTGATTTTACTGTCTGGTCGCGGTCGGTGACCCTGACGGGGGCCACCGATTCGTTGGAGCGGATATCTCAGCTGGCGGTTCGAATGCTCGATTCCCTTGAACTGCGCGAAGGAGTGCGACTGCTGGGCGTCGGAGTATCGAATTTCGCTGCGTCGGCTCAAGAAGAGCTTTTCGTCGTCGACGGCGACGGGAAGCTGCTCGACGAACCCGAGGTGACGGTTTCGCCCATCCAGCCGGGCCCTTTTGGCCGTCGTCGGTCCTTTGATGGACGGACCTGGTCTCCAGGCGCTGACCTCATTCATGATGACTACGGACGCGGCTGGGTGTGGGGGTCTGGCCACGGCATTGTCACCTGTCGATTTGAGTACCGGGGAAGCGAGATCGGTAGGGTGAAGTCGGTTCGTCAAGACGATGAAGCACTTCACCCGGCTCATCCTCTTCCACTGGCATGGAAGCCCCCTGGCGAGGACGTTTTGAGTGATGCCGGGTCATGACGTTGGGCAATTCAGAACATGGGGATATACGCCACCGATCCACCGAGTGCCATGAGCGCGAAGATCGTGGTGGTGATGATCGGGCCGAGCCACACCCGACCGGTGGCATGGTAGAAGGCGCGGTTGAATAGCGGGAGCACCACCATCATCGGTAGCAGAGACTGCAGCATGTTGACGTATAGCCAGCTTGTCGTCCAGAACACCGTCCCGGTCGAGAAGAATGTGACGTATTGGATGACGAAGATCGCCGCCAGACCGATGGAGTTGGCTAGCGCGATGATGAGCCAGTTGACCCAGCGACGCTGGTTGTTGAACCGCATAGAGACGTTGACCCGTAACGAGTTCGAGAAGAAAAACAGGAATAATGCGGGGACGTAGGCCGGCGCGATGAGGAACCAGCGTTTTGTTAATGGCCGCGCAGCAACCACGAAGAGTCGGTAGTCGACGTGGAAGAAGCCGTAGCAGGCTGCCAAGATAACGTAGAAAATGGCGACGACCAGCAGGGCCAGGGTAAGGGTCCGTCCCGTCTGGGCCCAGCCCATCCGAACGCCCCAGTCTTTGGCCTCGTCGCCGTGTTTCTTTGATATGGCGTAGCTGATCCACAACAGGATGAGTCCTAATAGACCGTTAACGAGCGACCACAGCACGACCCCGTTCACCATTCGTCCGGGAAAGAACCAGCCGTTGTGTTTGTTGGCCGCCGCCGAAAAGACGTGCTGACTAGCTGCCGACAAAGGGATAAAGGTTGCGCAGGCAGCAGCTGCTGACACGACGAAGATTGTCCAGAACAAGACCGCGCTTGTGCCTTTGGGCTTTGATGGGGCGGGCGAGATGTCGGTACGAGCTGCCGCGAACCATGGAATTGTCAGAAGTAGTTTCGTCAAGGGCACGAGCATGACCAACGCTGCGACGAGGGATAGGCCGTTAAAGAGTTCTTTCAGCCACCACGTTTGGTTGGAGGTACTCATGTGGTGTGGGGCGCCGATGGTGTCGTCGAAAAACTGAATCATCGACCCGATCGCGCTAGGTGTGAGCGGTTGGAACGGGTGGATCGTCCGGTCGTTATATGCCACGCGGTAGGTTCGATCGGCAGCTGACCCGTATCCTTTCCCAATGGCCACGTGATTGACGTGCTGCGACGTCGGCAGACCAGAGTTGATGACGGCAATAGCCTCCGGGGCGTGACGCAGATCGCCATTGTGGTTCTTGTTGCGGTAGCCGCCTTCGTCGTAGAGGGCGTAGCCGATGCCGACATTGGACCGCACGTTTTTGAATTTTGAGGCGTTGAGCTGCTGCAACCAGCCCGAGATGAAGACAGAGCGGATGGGGTTGAGTTGTTCGGCCTTTTCGCGCTCGTCCTTGGTGACCGTCGTGCCGCCAGGGGAGCCGGGGGTCTTAGCTTTCTTGAGAGCTTTGACCTCTTTGGCGCCATATTCTGCGGCGATCCTGCGCACTTGGGATCCACCTGCCGAGTGGCCAACAATGCCGATCTTCGTCTTGTCGACGTAGTCGAGGGTGTCGGATCGCGACGCGTAATCAACGGCTGGCTGGATGGCGGGGTCGTCGTTATGGGGAGGTTGGGAGGTTGATTCGCCTTGGTTGTACGGATCGACGACGAGGGTGACGTATCCGCGTCGAGCAAGTTCGAGGGAGTAGGAGATCTGAGTCTCCTTCGTGCGCTGGAATCCCGGCGTCACGATGATGAGCGGAGCTGGGTGTGCTGCCGTTGCCGTATCAGGTCGGAAGAGGTCGGCGCTCACTACGGCACCATCTTTGCCAGGAATCGTGAGCCCTTGGACACTGATATGACCGCCATCGGTCTGGACGAGGCTCGCCCCCATCGCCCCCGCAAGAATGAGTAGCAGACAGATGAGTGACGACCGGGACCGTCGCAACGTAGTTGCTGAGTGCATCACAGTACTCCTTGGTTTCCATGGCTACGGATTTCATGGGGATGCCAGGCCATAAAGGGCAGCGCCGCCAACTGGAGTAATGTTAGTAGTTTTTCGGATAATGTCGAGGTTGTATATTATGTTTCACATGGTCCGGTTCACACGTCCCGTTTCACCATGATGCTGAGTTGACGAAGGAGTCATCATGACAGCTGTGCTTGCAGTGTGCGCACTGCTCGTGACGGTTTTTGCAGGGTGGCTGCTTGTCAAGCGGTACACGCCGGTGCTCGTTCTAGTCGGTGCCGGATTACTGCTCTTGCTAATCAGGGTGATTTTCCGGCCATCGGTGCCGTTGATGAAGAGCGACGAGAGTTCTGGCAGTGTTTGGTTTGACATCATTGGACTCATCGAGTCCATTGCAAAGGACCAGCTCACGGGCGTTGGACTCATCATCATGGCTGCTGGTGGCTTTTCTGCCTACATGAATCGTGTGGGAGCCACAGAGGCTCTTGTTCGGCTTGTTATTACCCCAATTACCAAGCTCAAGCGGCCCTATGTCGTCCTTGTATTGGCCTATATCATCGGTCAGCTTCTCTTCATGGTTATTCCGAGCGCCGCTGGCCTCGCGATGCTGCTGGTGGTCGTCCTGATGCCCATCATCATTGCGGCGGGAGTTAGTCCGGCGGCCGGTGCTGCTGTCATTGCGACAACAAGCGCCATGCCTATTGGCCCAGCTACTGGAACGGAAATCTTGGCTGCTCACACTGTGGGTCTATCTCCAGCAGTCTATTTCGTGAAGCACCAGCTCCCGGTGACCATACCGACGGTCATTGCGGTAGCGATCACCCATTATTTTGTACAACGCCGTTTGGATCGCATGGGAGAAGATGACGTTGGCGAGCGTATCGACGAGCCGAGCTCCTCGGGTCGGCGTGCACCGCGTTGGTATGCGCTGTTTCTGTTGTTGCCGATTATTCTCTTGGTCGTTTTTAGTCCGCTTGCCGTCACGTCTATTCAGCTCTCGACGGTTTCGGCCTTTCTCTCAGTGTGGGTGATTGCAGCTATCGTCGAACTCATTCGCAACCACGATCGCTCGGCGGTCCTTACTGACGCGAACGCGATGTTCGTCGGCATGGGAAACATGTTTACCAAGGTGGTGTCTCTCATCATTGCGGCTCAGCTCTTCGCCGAGGGTCTTAAGCAGGCTGGCGTCATTACATTGCTCGTTCAAGGAGCTGAAGGGATTGGTCTACCGTTGTGGGGGATGGCAATCTTGTTCACCGTGGTTGTCGGTCTGGTGACATTTCTGACTGGTTCGGGGGTTGGGTCGTTTACCTCTTTCGCCTCGCTGGCTCCTGGGATTGCCAGCGGACTTTCAGGCAGTGCGACTACCCTCGTTACCCCGATGCAGTTTGCCGGTGGGTTGTTTCGTTCAGTCTCGCCGGTCTCCGGTGTCGTCATTACGGCAGCCGGAGCTGCGGGGGCCTCTCCGATGGCCGTCGTCATACGAACCGTGCTTCCCATACTTGTCGGATTTATCGTCATGATGGCCTCGAGCCTGCTCCTTATTTGACGCCCAGGTATTATTTACGGCTATCACAGTGGTTCACCATGGAGGAGACGAGGATGGCTGCGTCGAAGGATTCGGCGTGTGATGGTCTGTATGCCCGGTTGGGAGAGTTACAGGTAATGACGCCGACCGATGCAGTTATTGCTCGGTATTGTGAAGATTCTTTTCCGCATTTGGCGTTAGAGAACTTAGATGAGATCAGTGCCGCGACAGGTACCTCGACGGCCTCGGTGACCCGTTTCGTGCGGAAGTTGGGGTATGCCAGTTTCCGTGACTTCTCGCGGAGCCTACGTGAGGAGGTCGCTGCCAACTTTGACCTTCCTAGTGATCGCACGACCGATGACCTCACCACCGATGAACCGGGAGCCATGTGGCGCTCCAAAATGGAGGCTGCTCGACGCAGCATTGATATTGGCTTGAATTCTTTGGATGGTGAAACATTCGATCGAGTCGTTGAATTGCTACGCGACGATTCCCGTCCACTCTGCCTTGTCGCTGCTGCTACCGGACATGCTCTGCTTGACTATTTCCGGTTGTTGATGCGCTATTACCGGCGTGACGTTATCTTGTTGGATTCTTCGGATCGAATGGCCCATCAGCTTATTGACCTTCCCGATAACGCTATCTTGTTGGCATCTGTGTTCGACAGGCATTCCCGGATGGTTGAGTCGGTCTTGCGGCTCTTTCACCAGCGCAACATGACAACGGTGCTTCTGACGAACCGTTCGTCCACTCCGATGCGTAGGTACGCCGACCACGTTTTGTTGGTGTCCTCGGAGTCCTCGACGGCGTTTCGGTCAAGGGCCTGCTATCTCATCTTGCTGGAATCATTAGTGGCTGCCTTAGCCCCGGCAGATCACGAGGTCGAGCGTTCCCGGGTTGAAACGATGCAGGGGCTGTTTGACGAGCTCGGGGTTTTCATTACTCCGTGATGTCGGTTCCGGTATGAGGCTGGCCAGTGGCAATGCGTCGCGACAGCTTGGCAGATAGGCCGGTGTACGCCGACGGGTCCGATAACGCCTCAAGGTTGATGGTGTCGAGGCATTCAGTGATTTCTGGCCTTTCTGTAACGAACTCGCGCAGGCTGGTTCCATCGGCCCGGTATGCGGCTGAGTAATCCTGTAGCAGATCGTGGGCTCTTTCGTGACCTAGTTGCGCAGCAAGCTTCATCATGATTCCCTCGCTCACAAGCAAGACGCCTTCCCGGCGGGCGTTGGCGTCGAGATGATTAGCATCGAAGTGCATGACGTCCAAGAGCTTGAGTAGGTTCTGCCCCGCACCGTCGACGGCTGCCAGAATGCGGGGGATGGCATCCCTTTCGACCTCGAGCTGACGATGATCCCGCTCGAAGTCGCCGGGTGAGTTAGTGAGGATGGTGGCGGCGGCGCCGGCAGCTATTCGGGCAGCTGCTGAGATTTTCATCGTGGAGAAGGGGTTGCGTTTCTGCGGCATGGTGCTTGAGCCGGACAGGTGAGGATCGAGGGCCTCGGCTGCTTCCTGGAAATCGGTGCGCTGCATGTCGTAGAGATCCTCGGCGATTTTTCCAAGTGTCTGTGCGTGGATCGCGAGGTTGCATGCCAACTCGGTGAGGCCGTCTCGGGAGGAGTGCCAGGCGATGAGCTCGCAGACTAAGCCGAGCTCCCGTGCGATGCCCATGGCGACAGTGGTGCCGTGGGAACCCATTGATGCGTATGTTCCTGCGGCTCCCGAGAACTGCACGAGCAGGCAGCGCTTGCGTACGTCGGTCAGGCGATCGCGGGAGCGTTCGAGGTCGGCCACCCAGCGGGCGAACCTCATACCGAGGGTCGTGGGGACGGCGTGCTGGCCGTTAGTGCGTGCCACCATAAGGGTTTCGGCGTGGCGCCCGGCGAGGTTGCGGATGCGTTTCAATAGCGTGTCGGTGCAGTCATCAATGAGGCTTAAGGAGTCTCGGATTTGTAGGCTGCGAGCAGTGTCGAGGATGTCCTGGGTGGTGGCTCCGTAGTGGACCCACTGGCGGATGTCGTCATCGACGGCGCGTCTGAGCGCGTCGAGGCCTAAGGCGAAGGGGTTACCGCTTCCGCTGCTAAGAATCTGCGTCATAACGGTATCGGTGGCCTTGGCCTGGCCGGTGATTTGGGCACCGGTTGTGGCCGGGATCATCCCGATGGCGCTCTGGACTCGCGCCAGGGCAGCCTCAACATCGAACCAGTTTTGAACCGTCGATCGTTCTGACCAGATCTGGTCCATCTGCTGTGTGACGTAGCCGCGACGGGTGATCTGGTTGTCGAAGGATCCGAACGCCATTGTCTGCCGCCTTTAATAGCTGACTATTTATGTAAGTAATTTTACATCTCTGGGCGGGGTGCGCGCCGGGGGGCTTAACTCTTCCCGCGCGGCAGGTGTACAGTGTGCCGTCAGTCCAAAGAGATGGGTTGATGCCTGAGTGATGTGGGGAAGCCGGTGTGAATCCGGCGCTGTCGCGCAACCGTGACCATGTGTCGGAGTACCAGATCACATCGGGGTGGTATGAGGTTCCGTCGTGGGTTACGGGATTGACATCGATGCTTTGTCAGCGTTGTCTATGCGGTCCGTGCTGGTGGACTTGAGAAGTAACCACGCTGGATGTTTATGCAGGTGTGGTGACGGTAGCTTTCTTGGCACAGGCGGGCCGGAATACTCATTGGCAATGATTTACCATTGTGTTGTTGTAGGTATGGGAATTTTGCTGGTAGGCGCCATTTCTAGGGCAAAGCCTTCGTCATGTATCGGCTCCATTTCCTGTGCTTCTCGTCGCTGGATGAGGACTCAGTATCTCCGGGATCGACGCATCAGAGTGGTCGCCATTTAGTCATTGTGGAAATGAGCGGTTAGCTCATCCTGTTTTTGGCTGCTGTCGCGAGAAGATGACGGGGCTCTCGTGGGCATGGCCGTTGTGGTCGTCAGCAGGAACACCACTCTAGGACCTAATGACGTGGCGTTGCAGTTTCGTTGGTTGCGAATTTCTCGAGGCCTTCGCGGGTTCCGGCCATCCGGTCATGGTCGTAACCGGTATCCGAATACTGCCACGCCGTCCATGCGTCCCATCCCGACGGTAATTCCCCTACGGTGGAGGAGTATCGGGCGATCCATAACGGTGCGACGGCTGTGATATCCGAGGCTGCCGACCCCACACACATGTTCCACCAACTCGTGGACGTGTAAATCATGGGAGCCCTGCCCCATCGTTCTTGATAGGTGGACACGAAATCACGGATCCACGAGGCCATCGCGGTCTGACTCATCCCATAGCAGGCATTCTCGCCGTACGGGTTGTACTCCAGGTCCACGACCCCAGGCAGGGTGTAGCCGTCCCCGGACCATCCGCCGCCATGGTCGGAGAAGTACGTCGCCTGGGCCTGCCCGGACGAATTCGATGGCAAGGCGAAGTGATAGGCGCCCCGGATCAGACCGGCGCTCTGGGACCCGTTGTACTGAGAGGTAAAAAACGGGTTTTTGTACGACGTTCCTTCAGTGGCCTTCACCCACGCAAATGACATCCCCGATGAAGCCCTCGCTGGCCAGTCAACGTTCCCATCATGGCTGGAGACGTCGATCCCCTCAGGTTCGGCGTCTGTCGTCAAGCTCTGCACCCGATTGGTCACCACGCTTCCGTGCTCATGCTTCTTGATTTGAGACCCCATTGCGTGGTCGCTGGGGGCCGACGGCTCACCGGGTAGCTCGGAGCTGGACGCATGCGCAGCAGTGGCCGGTACTAGGGTGGTTAAGGTCAAGCCGGAAATCATCGCGGCGAGCCATGATCGTTGACGATGGGTGAACGAGTAGGTCATACAAACCCCCACGACTAGGAACTGGCCTCAGCATACGGCAGGGATCGCTCAACTGTTCGGCCGGACGATCTTCCAGAGGTACTCGTGATCGACTAAGCCGACATTCATTCGGGCGACAGTCAAACAGATATTGCTACGGTGCCGGAGAAGGGACTCGAACCCTCACACCACAAGGCACAGGAACCTAAATCCTGCGTGTCTACCAATTCCACCACTCCGGCATAGGGGCGCTGCCGCCCCAGGCCACCAAGGGCCACGGGAATCCCGTATCAGCAGTCGATGTTGAGCTCCCTGCAGAGCTTGTCGACGTGACCCTTGGCTCGTACATTGTACTGGGCTTCGGCGATTTTGCACGAACCGTCTTCATCAACGTCAACAACGAAGGTGGAACGAATCACCCCGACGATTTCTTTGCCGTAGACGTTCTTGGGTCCGTAAGCCCCATAAGCCTTCATAACCTCCTTGCTCTCATCGGAGAGCAAGGTGAGGGTCAGCGACTCCTTAGCGATGAACTTTTGCAGCTTGCTGACGGGGTCAGGAGAGACTCCCAGCACTTTATACCCAGCCCCCTCAAAGTCGCTCAGATGCGCGGTGAAATCGACGGCTTGGGTTGTGCATCCGGGCGTCATAGCGGCGGGGTAAAAATACACGATGACGCGCTTTCCGGTGAAGTCCGAAAGGGTGACGTGGTCACCGTCAGCGGCGGGCAGAGTGAAATCGGGGGCCGCAGTACCGGGCTGAAGACGGGTGCTCATGACCACAACGATATAGGCTATTGCCAGACCAGCGCCGCGCCCACGCCGGCGCAAAGCGCAGATACGGCACCAGGAGGAGTCATATGGCTGATAGCAAGTCAAAGGCAAAAGACGAGCGCACTGCCGACGAGATTAGGCGGGATATTGCAGCGACTCGTGCTCGCCTGGCGGCCGGGGTGGAGAACCTTGTCGAGGAGGTGCATCCGGCAACTCTTAAGCGTGAAGCATCTGATCGCGCCCGTGACTTTGTGCAGGGCGAGTTTGACCAGGTCAAAGGCCAGGTCAAGGACGAGCACGGTTGGCGCGTTCAGCGGATCGCGATTGCCGGAGGCGCGCTCGCTGCTGGCATCGTCAGCATCATTGTGCTCCGCGCGATTGTCGGTCGTGCTACCGGCGCCACTGCTCGTCGCAAGCTTGAGAAGTTGCAGCTTTCTGAGGCCAAGCGGATTCGTAAGGATGCCAAGCAGCGCCGTAAGGATGATGCTAAAGCAGCTAAGAAGAATGCCAAGCTCGGCAAGAAGAACGCTAAGAAGTACGCCAAGCTTGATGCTGATGACTCGTCGGTGAGCAACCTTGCTGAGAAGATGCTCAAGCAGGCCGCTGTGCTGCGCGCACAGGCAGCTGCCGAGCGTGAAGAGGGCGTGGCCTGACTCGTCGTGAGTTGAGTGGTACGTGGCAAGGGCCCGGTCCGGCATGGACCGGGCCCTTCACATTACTTGACGCCTCCAGCAGCTAGGCCTGCCACGATGCGACGCTGGAATACCAGCACCATGATGACTAGTGGCACCGTCATGATGACGCCAGCAGCCATCTGCGAGCCGAACGGGGTGTTGAACTGTGAGGCTCCGGTGAACTTCGACAGCAGCACCGTGGCGGGCTCCATCTTCGGATCGTTGATCATGGTGACGGCGACGAGGAACTCGTTCCACGCGCCGATGAAGACGATGATCGCGGTGGTGAAGATACCCGGTGCTGCCAGCGGGAGGATGATTTTTCGGAAGGCCTGAGCCGGGGAGCAGCCGTCGATCATGGCCGCCTGCTCCAGTTCATCGGGCATCTGCTTGAAAAAGGTCGTGAGATTCCACACCGCTAGAGGTAAGGAAAACGACAGATCCGGGATAATCATGGCCTGGTAGGTGTTAATCCAGTGCCATGCTGAAAAGTTTTTGAGTAGCGGCACGATGATGGCCACCAACGGGAACATTGACGTCGCGATAATAAGGATGAGGAATCCACCCTTGCCGCGGAAATCTAGACGCGCAAGTGCGTAAGACGCGAATGTGGCGATAAGCAAGGCGATGACCGTCACCGCGACAGAGACAATGAGGGAGTTCAGCAGGCCGCGCAGAAAGTTGTTGCTCGGCTGAAAGACCGCCTGGTAATTCTCCATCGACGGATGGGCTGGCCACCAGGTGTTGTCGAAGATCTCCGAGTCTGGACGCAGTGAAGACACCAACATCCAATAGAACGGCGCCAGGCAGTAGATGACGATAAGGACGATTCCGATGATCGGCAACACCGTGGCCCAGGTGCTCTTTTTATGATGGGTCTCGGAGCTCACCGGCGCAGTTGCGGTGCTCATGACGCCACCCCCTTGCTAGCTGCGGCTGCGGCGTTGGCCTTTTGTCGGGCGCGACGGCCACCCGGACGTCCACCGGAGATGAAGGTGGTGGCCTTCATCTTTGTACGTTTGTGCTCGTCGCCGACGAGATCGGCCCCGAGTATTTTGATGAACGCGAATGCGATGATGAACACGTAGAGGAACAGAATGATCGCATATGCTGCAGCAGCGCCATATCGCAGATTAGAAGCCTCATCCTGAACCAGCATGGATAACGTCTCGACTGACTTCATACGAGGTCCGACGAGAATGAACGGCAGGTCGAACATACGAAGAGCATCAAGGGTTCGAAACAGCACAGCGACGACGAGTGCTGGTTTGACTAAGGGCAAGGTGATGGAGACGAATCTCTTCCACGCATTAGCACCATCTACCTTGGCAGCCTCGTAAACCTCAGCCGGGATCACCTGCAGACCAGCAAGTGTTAGCAGGCCGATGTACGGAGCCGTTTTCCAGACGTCGGCAATGATGATTGACCACTTTGCCGTCCAGTTTCCCGAGGCCCACATAATGTGCTTGCCAATGATGGCATTCGCCACACCGTTTTGGTTAAAGATCCAGCCCCACAAAATGGCTGAGACAGCGGTGGGGATAGCCCAGGGGACCAAAATGGCGGCTCGAACGACGCCGCGTCCTGCCATCGCCCGGTGCATGATGAGAGCCATAATGACGCCGAGGATGGTTTCGAGTACGACCGTGACGACACCAAACAGGGTGGTGTTCCAGAAGGCGGTCCAGAATCTGTCCCCGGAGCCGGTGAAGATGTCAGTGAAGTTCTTCATCCCGATGAATGGCTCGGTGTCGTTGACGAATCCAGTTTCTGGATCTAGTCCGGGCTGGCCATAGAGGGCCTGCTTCACTGACTGAATGACGGGGATGACGATAACTATCGTCAAGACGATGAGAGTGGGTGCGATGAGTGCTAGGGCTAAACGTTCTTGGGATTTAGCCCGCGAAGACCTTTTGTTGGTCCGCTCCACTGTTGCAGTGGTCATGGTAAAGCTCCTTGTTCCCGGCGCTATGTGGCTGGGTGGTATGAGCGAGATCACAGATACGGCGGGGTGGGTGATCCGCTCCGCCGTATCTATGTGGTCAGTTCTGCGTGGCAGTCAGTTCTTGATGATCGTCTTGAGCTTGTCAGCCAGTTGCTTGGCTGCGCTCTCGGCATCACCCGTGCCTTGCAGAGCTGGGTAGATGGCGTCCTGAATGGCTGCGGTGACGTCACCATAGGCGACGGCGTGAGGACGTCCCTTGGCGGCATCGAGAGAACTCTTCAAGGTTGGCAAGTACGGGAACTTCTTGACGTTCTCGTCCTTGGTGTATAGCTCGCCGTAGATGGGGGCGTTGGACTGCTTCTCAAGGTTGTATTGTTCAGACTCTTTACTGGTCCACCACTTGACGAATTTAAGGGCCGTGGCCTTGTTCTTGCAGTTGGTGGTAATAGCACAGTTGTGGCCACCCAGGGTCGGCATGTAGGGCTTGCCGTCAATGGAGGGCAGCGGGGCTACGCCGAACTTATCCGGGCCGAGTTCTTTAAGGTCGTTGCCGTACTGATAGGGCCAGTTGCGCAGGAAGAGGACTTTGCCAGATTCGAAGCCGTTGCGGCTATCCTCTTCCTTCCACTCTAAAGCAGCGGTCGGGATAAGCTTGGACTTGAAAGCATCGATGGCTGTCTGGATGCCCTTGATGGATTCCGGGGAATCGACGGTCACCTTGCCGGAGTCGTCGACGATCCCACCACCACAGGTATTGATGAACTCGGCGATGTTACAAGTCAAACCTTCGTACTTGGCCCACTGACCGCCAAAGCCGCCGATATTCTGCATCCCAGGGAGTTTGCGGACGGCTTCAACGGCCTTATTAACGTCTTCCCACGTCTTAGGAACCTCAACCTTGGCCTTCTCGAGGAAGTCCTTGCGGTAGTACATGATCGGTGCGTCAGTGGCGTACGGGACGGCGTATTGCTTGTTGCGGTAGGAGCCGGTTTCCCACACTGAGTCGATGACGCCGTCAGGTTTCATATCTGACGGGATTTCAACGATCCAACGGTTGGCGGCGAACTCGGCTACCCACACTAAATCAAGGCCGATGACGTCGTAAGCCGCAGAGTTGGTCTGGGCGGCATTGATGAGTGACTGGCGCTGTTGATCCGCCTCGGAAGACAGCTCAATGAGGGTAACTTTTTCCTTGGGATACTTTTTATTCCATTCGTCGAGGCGCTTCTGGACCATCCCGCCAGAGAAGTCCTTGCCCTGAACCCAACTGATGGGGCCCTCACCAGTGAAGTCCTCTTTTTTGGCTGCGGGTTTGTTGGATTCCGAACCCTTCGAGTCGCCATTGGAACAGGCGGCCAAGGCACTGAGCGCCAGTGCTCCGATAGAGCCCTGAATGAAGGCTCGGCGGGAGTGCGTGTAGTGCATCATGTGACTTCTTCCTCCTTGAAACAGCGATGTCGACAATGACATCAAGCGACATCACTTGTGCATCGGCGGCTTTCTATAGGTGCGGTAGATCACAACCGTAAGCAGCACCCTACACTGTGTCCCCGGCGTGTGTGCACGCTGTTTCGGTGTTGAGCTGAATAATTGTGCAGAAGATGTGGGGATGAGAGGTAATATCTCGCAAGAGTGTCAGTCCAAAGTGTGGGATTATGACCGATCTAGCTTGGGTGTTCTGTGAAAAGAGGTAAGTCTCTACTAGAGATGGGGTATGCGATGGTGATGAACCCAGAACTGTATGCTGCCAGCTGGAGCCATGGTGGCAATGAAAAAGTCGTTTCACCCCAGTTGGAGGGTGAAACGACTTCCACTTCGGTGCGCCGCCAGGGACTCGAACCCTGAACCCGCTGATAAGGCTTTGGGCGTTGTCATGGCGTTTAGGGCACTATCTGGTCATGGAGAGAGGTTTGCCCGTGCGGCCTGACACGTGGGTGAGTGCCGCGACGCAATGGTGTGATTGGTTGAGGGCGGCTGGACGACCGTCCACGACAGTGCAACTCAGGCGGTATCAGATTTTGCGGCTCGGCGAGTGGGTCGGGTGCGGGCCGTGGGAGGTACGCGGGGAGCAGATCGTGACGTGGTTGTCATCGTCGGGATGGTCGCGGGAGACGATGAGGTCTCACCGGGCTGGGGTTGCGGGGTTCTACGGTTGGGCTGTCCGGCGGGGCTGGATTGAGTACGATCCTACCCTTGATGTTCCAGCTATCCGTCCGGCCCGGCATTTCCCGCGTCCGGCACCTGATGAGGCTGTCAGCGCGGCGATGCGGGATGCTGATGAGAGGACACGGCTCATGGTCGAGCTGGCGTCCAGATGCGGCCTGCGGCGCGGTGAGATTGCCTGCATCTCGTCCGGTGACCTCGTGCGAGACCTAGACGGATGGTCCCTCATGGTGCGCGGCAAGGGCGACAAGGACCGGCTCGTCCCGTTGCCCGATGACATTGCCCGTGCTCTCCGGCGGCATGGTCCCGGGTGGGTGTTCCCAGGCCAGGATCACGGTCACCTGTCGGCGGCCCGCGTGGGTGAGCTTGTGTCAGCGGTCCTGCCCGAGGGGTGGACATGCCACACGTTGCGGCACAGGTTCGCCACTCGGGCCTACTGGACTTCGCACGATCTGCTGGCAGTCCAGGACCTGCTAGGTCACTCGAAGCCAGAGACCACGCGACTCTATGTGTTGACCGAGCCGTCGCGGCTGAGGGTCGTGATGGATGCGGCCGCGTGACTAGCCATTGTTTGCCACATCATGCTGCATGGTTATTCCTGTCCGTGGCGCGGTTCGGGGTCGATGATGGCCATGTCGATGGAGTCGTCGTCGGGGATGATGGCCTCGGCGACGGCTGGTGGGATGACAGCGTGGCTGGTGTCGGGGACGGTCGCCGAGAGGGCGACACCGGGCACGAGTACCGCTCCGATGAGGGCGACCCACAGCGGGGCTTGCTCGTCGCTGATAGCCCCGACCGCGATGAGTAGAGGGATTGCTGCCGTAGCTACTCCGTAGAGCCATCGGCGACCGGTCAGCGAGAGGATACTGTCGATTTTCCACATGTGTCAGATTCCTTTCCGGACTTTATCGAGGGCGGCCTTGAGCACTTTCGCGTGGCCTGGGGAGATTGCCGGCCATGATCCGGTGTCCCATCCTTTGGCGATCGGATTTACATAGTCTGGGCTCATGGGGCCGTTCCCATTGCCTTGGGAGAATTCGTGGTAAAATCCGGAACGGCTATCGAAGATAAGGTACGTCCGTGTTTTCGAATTGAGGTTGTAGTAGCACCCGTTCATGTCCTGGTCTCCTATTTCTGTGAGTGATGGTGTTGGTACGGAAGGTTTCGTATCTTGTTGTCCTGGTGTTCTAACCTCTTTGATGAATTGGTCCCACGGGAATGTGGGGCCGGGGTCGTCATGGTCGGACTTGTGGAATGCCTCGGATACGTCGTTGTGGCCGCAGATTCCGTGCTTCCCGGCTTTCACATCAGCAACGGAGAGTTGTTGCATCGGAATGTTGTGGCGGTGGCAGAGGTCGCGGGTGAGCGCGGCGGCACGGGCGACGGCGGGCCACACTTGGGGGCTGAGCCATTGGGATCTGGTGTAGGCGTGCTCGGGGTGCTGGAATGAGGAGCGGGAGCCGCCGTCGGCACATATTTCGATTCCGATCGACCTTCTGTTTGGTGGGGCGTGCCAGGCGATCACGTCATCGGGCAGGCATTGGATAGTCTCGGCGATGTCGCACACATAGTGTGCTGATCCGGCAGACTGCTCTGATTGGAAATAGCGTGCGGTGGCTTTTGCCTGTCCACCAGCTGATGCGTGGGGGAAGCCAAGGTCGGGGCAGGTGGCGTGGATCACGATCCGGGTGAAGGGGGTGTTCGTGTGGCCTCCGTGATGTGTCGCGGGAATGTATTTCATAAGGAACCCTCTATTTTGTCGATTCTGTGATTCAGTCGCTCATGCTCGTCGTGAGCGGTCGTCTCGATGCGCTGGTCGGCGTCAGCGAGTCTCCCTATGTCGCGGGCCATGCCGCGCATAGTTCGGGCATTGTCGTGTTGTGTAGCCTCGATCCGGTTGACAGCGTCGCGGAGACTGGCACCATGGTCGGGGTCCATCTCGCTAGTGACCTTGCGGTGGAGTGAGCCGATCTCGGCACGAGTTTTGGCTCCTTGCACGATGGCTCCGGCGAGGGCTCCGGCGGCAGTGATGAGGGCGGCGAGGGCGACAATCATGTCATCGAGCTGGTCGAGTGGGATCAGTCTCATGTCAGGCATCCATCTGAATTGCGATCCACGAGACGGGCACTGACTGTGAGGAGGGGAGATTCTGCCCGTCTCCCATAAACAGGCATATTTTCGTGGTGGTGAGGGTGGTGTCATATCCCCGGGAGATGATTTTTCCGGTGCCTCCGGCTGCCGTCGCCACTGATGTGACGACGATTGGAGGCTTGCTGAAACGGCCAGATGGCAGGGGGACGGTGACCGCTTGTACGGTTCCGGGTGACGAGTTGGTTGTGATGGTGGTGACTCCGGCGGCGATAGCTCTGGCGATATGGTCGGCGGTGTCAGGATTCAACGCGTTGTTGACGTCGTCGGCGCTTAGGATTTCGCCGGTCTGGAATGTTTTGTGGGTACTACTCATGGCACGCTCCTGATGGTGGTGAGGGTGGTGGTCCAGGTGATTGGGGTGAGAGAGTGGGCGACGGTCGCGACGATGAGGTGATGTACTCGTCCGCGGATGACGGCGGCGGTGGCGTCGAGGGGTTGGGGCGGGGTTTCCGTGGCGATCCAGTCGGTGCCTTTGACAGTGATGGACGAGACTGTCTCTCCTTTGGCAGTGGATCGGGCCATGATGTCGGCGGCGACTGCTGGTAGGTCAGCGGTGTCTGATACAGAGACGTTAGTGGTTGCTGGGCGGATTCCCCAGTTGGAGATCGATGCCGCGTCTCGCCATGTCGAGGTCGTTGTTCCAACGGACTGTTGCCCGTCGTCACGTGAGATGAAGTGCTGTGACAGTTCGAGCTCGTTGACGATCTGGGATGTGCCTGCGGTGACGTCAGCGTCAAGGAATGACGGTTCTGAGACGTCAGACCACGCGGAGGATACTGCCTGGTTCGGGTTCCTGATTTCGCGGATGGTCGCGGAGGCCACATCAAGGTCTGGGCGGGGGCACCAGAGGAATCCTCCGGTGGTGGCCGACCATGTGAGGTGATCGGAGAGCGAGGCTTCGTCGAGGACGGCGCAGCACTTTCGCCGTGCGGATGTGAGATTTGTGAGATTGTGTATCCACATAGTGGGTAAATCCACATCGAGGCTTTCCCAGATGAGGTGTGTGAATCTGTCGATTGCTGGTTCTGTGTCGATCTGGCGGCCGTATCGTTTGATCCGCTGGGCGTGGGACACCCAGTCGGTAGCGGTGATCGTCGAGGTAGAGCCGCCTTCCTTGTTCCAGGTGACTGTAACGTCGTCTATCCAGCCGGCCCATAGCGGTGTCTGGTCGTATCGGAGACGAATCGGGGTTCCGGGGCCGATGCCGATCGACAGCAGACCGGGCATATCGCGGAGGGTCGCCTCGAGGGTTCCGGTTTCGGCGGTCGGGGAGATCAGGTCTGGGCGGGCTCCCATGACGGAGGAGATAGAGGTGCATTCCTCTGTGATGGACCACCATTCGGCGGGCGGCTCAGCGACGCCTAGAGTTCCGGCATCGAGATGGCCCTCGTCGAGGATCATCTCTGTGCCGCTCATTTCCTGGAGGGGTGCCGATCCGAGCGGTGACAGGTCCAGCCGGAATGCCTTCGACGAGGGGTCTTGGATGAACACCTCGAGGGCGATGTCGTTAGGCCACGTGATCTCGCTCATATGATCGCTACTCCTCTACGCTGCGCGTCGCGGATGGCTTGCACGATCATGCGGCCGACTGCTGGTGTTGGGTCGAGGCACTGCACGTTGACGGTGATAGGTGCAGCGGTCACTGCTGGAGTGCTGTTTCCGGTGAAAGCCAGGTCAAGCGGGGCGGGAGTGGCATTTTTGGTCACGGTGGTAGCGATGACTCTCGACGCTGCGGCAAGTCGGCTGGCGCGGTCGGTCAGGCCGAGTTCCATGCCTCGGACAGTTTGGACACCGATGTCACGGAACACTGTCGACGGGGAGTGGATTCCGAGGCGGGCCTTGGCGGCGTTGATGGCGTTGCCGACGGCGTTCTTGGCCGCTGAGACCAGGTTCCCGGCGGCGGAGCGCACACCGGAGATCATGCCGGAGATGATGTTCGACCCGATGGAGCGGGTCCGCGCCGCCATGTTGCCGATGCCGGATACGACACGGCCGGGCAGGCCTCGCACGGTGGAGACCAGGGAGGACATGCCGTGGGAGGTGGCGGAGCGGGCCGAGTTCCACGCCCTCGACATGACCGAGGCGATCCGGTGGCCCAGCGACGACAGCGCGGAGACGGCCTTGCCCGGCAGGCCTCGAACGAAGGAGATGACGCCGGAGACGCCGCGGGAGGTGGCGGAGCGGGCCGAGTTCCAGGCGGAGGTGATGTGGGACTTCACGGACGAGCCGAACCGTTTGACGGCGTTGACGGCCGTGGACAGGGCCGACCCGATCGACCGGAGCACGGACATGAATGCATGCCCCCCGGCGGTGGCGGCGTGCTTGATGCCGTTCCATGCCGCGGTGACGACGGCCCGGAAGGTGGCCGACTTCTTCCAGGCGATAACGAGGGCGGCGACGAGGGCGCCCAGGGCGATGACGACCAGGCCGATCGGGTTGGCGTTCATGGCGCCGTTGAGCGCCCATTGTGCAGCCGTCGAGGCGGCGGAGGCGATCTTGTGGGCGGCCATGATGGCGATGTCCTTGGCCTTGGCTGCGACGGCGAGCATGTGGGCATCGCGGACGGCTCGCAGGACGACGAGGGTCGCTGCCTGGGTGGCATTGGCGACGGCCTGGGCCGTCTTCCATGCCTTGACCCCGGCAACGACGGTGCCGATCGTGGTGGCCAGCACGGTGAGGGTGGTCTTGTGCTCGGACAGTGTCTTCGCAGCCTGGACGATGGTGGGGAGCATCGCCACGGCCGCCGATGCGGCGTTCTTGAGCGCGGGGATGACGGTGGTGGTGGCGATCTGACCCAACTGTGTCAGTGACGGCTTGACCTTGTCGACGGCCCGTTGTGCGGTGGCGAAGGCGGGGTCCATGTTGCGTCCGACGACGTCGAGCAGCCGGTTGAGGACGGGCAGGAGTTGCGCTCCGATGGTGGCCTTGATGTTGGCGAAGCGGGCCTGGAGGACTTGCACCTTGTGCTGGGTGGTGTCGGTCTCGCGGGCGAACTTGCCGTGTGCGGCGGCTGTCTGCTCGGTGATGAGGGCGAGGGTGGCGGCCTGCTGTGCCTGGTTCGAGAAGGACCCTCCGACCTTCTTGAACCCCATTGAGGCGGCCTTCGCGTCGATTGTCGCCTGCTTGAGGCTGACGCCGTAGCGCTCGATCGGATCGCGTTCGCCCTTGAGTGCCGAGGAGATGGCTTCGACGGCGTCCTTGGTGGATCCTCCGAACTCGGCGGACAGGTCGGCTCCCACCTTGATGAGGTCGTTGGTTTTGCCTGCCAGGTCCTTCATGGCGGTCCCGCCATTGTGTAACTGCGTGCCCATGAGGACGGCGAGTTCGCTGTACTCATTCTTGGAGAGGCCGACTGATGTGGCGGCGTCGGCGGCCCATTGTTTGACGGTTCCCGACGACTTGCCGAAGACGTCGTCGACGGCTCCCATGGACTGTTCGAGGTTGGATGCCTCGGAGATGGAGTCCTTGACGAGTTTGATGGCCGCGGCTCCGGCGGCTGCTCCGACGGTGGCCAGTGCCGCTCCGGCCTTCTTGGCGACCGAGGTCAGTTTGTCGAAGCCGGTGGCCTTCGACAGGTTCGACATCGCGCGGGAGAACTTCCGGGTGTCTGCCAGCACAGACACTTGGATGGTGTGTCCTGCCATGTCATGACCTTTCTTCGTTGATGGCGGCGACGATGGCGGTGGCCTCGTCGAGGGTGAGCGCCCGGACCTGGTCGAGGGTCCAGCCGGTCGCCACGGCGATCCGTGCGACTGTTCTGGTCCACTCGTCCGGGCCGGTCATTCCCCCGCTGCCTCCTCGGTGTCATCGGCGAGGCGGGCGGTGATGTCGTCGAGGGACATGGCTCGGGCCTCGTCGAGGGTGGCGGCCGGGTTGTCCGACTTGAGCATGAGCCAGCCGATGGCGACCATGACGCGGGCGGGCGGCATGGTGGTGGGGCTGCCCTGGTCGTCGGTGCTGATGTTGATGTCGGCAATGTCCTGGAGGGAGACTCCGAGGTCGGTCTCGAGGGTCTCGAGGTCTCCGAGGTGGAGGGTTGAGGTGTCGAACATGGGTCCTCACTTGATGTCGAAATGTCGTTTTCCGATGAGGTCGACCAGGCCCTTGTCGAGTTGGGCGAGGACACGCGGGCGGGTGGCGTTAATCGCGTCGACCAGGAACGGGTTTGGTGAGATGTGGTGTCGGGGCCAGCCGTAGTGCTGCACGCCGGCGTAGGGCACCCTCGCTCCTCCTGCCCGGATGACGGCTTTGGTCTTGCCTCGTCCGGGCCGGATCGAGGAGGCCATGGCCCCGGTGTGGTGGCGTGCGAGTGGCTGGGCTGCGGTGGCGACGATGGAGCCGAGTTGGTGCATGAGGGTTTTCATGTCCTCGGCGTCGGCTCCGGCGCGCTGGAGGTCGCGCAGCGTCGACCGGAGTCCGGTGACACGGATGGTCGTGTCACCGGACGTCACGGCGACGTCAGCCCCTGTCAACTGCGGTCAGAGCCCCGGAGGAGACGAGGGTCTTGGTGATGCGGCCGGACCACTCGGTCTCGAAGTCGAAGACACTGTCGACGCCGGCATCCCCACCGAGGTCGGGAATGTTGCCGATGGTGGCCTCGAAGTCGACGAACGGCTCGGCGTCGGAGGCTGTCTCGTTGCCGTGGGGGGCGAGACGGACCTTGGCCGCTTCCCCGGTGTGCTCCCAGCAGAATCGCCAGAACGACTTGGCCTCGGTGGACTGGATGGCCTTGATCTTCAATGTCCCGGAGATGATGCCGGTGGCGATGTCGCCGAACGTCAACCCGTCGGCCTTGTCATCCTGGCTGAGCGTGTAGGAGATGACGTCGCCGTCATAGCGGTCCTGACCGACCAACATGCACAACTTGCGGCCGTAGATTCTCTTTGAGGTCATGGGTTCATTCCTTCCATGGTGGTGATGGTGAGTGCGCAGGTGAGGAGGAGTTGACCGTCGGGGCCGGTCATCGTGGTGAACGGCTCGACCTCGGTGAGATCGTCGATGCCGTCGATGAGGGCGGAGACGGTGTCGTCGAGCCAGCCGATCATCGTGGAGTTGTCTCCGGGGCGGGCGATCACGAGGACTCGCCAGGCGATCGACCAGGTCCCGAACCGTGCCGTAGTGATGAACGGGGTTCCCTCGGTGATGAGGATGGCGGGAAGGTCCAGGCGGGCCGGGACGGACTGATGGACTGGCACGCCTGGGCAGGCCCGGGTGGCCTGGGCTGCGACGCGGCTGCGGGCTTCTGAGATCATGCGATCACCGGCGGGAGCCAGGGTCGCAGGAGGGTGCGGGCCGTGGCCGAGCGGTCACGGGACACCCTCAGTGGCACGGTGCCGTTAGCGTCGGCGAACGTGGCGACCCCGTTCGGGGACGAGCGCGCGTTCCACAGGTCCGCTGACGTGTCGATGATGGCACGACGTAGGACCGGTGCCGGAACAGTCACGTCCCCGACGATGCGGGAGACGATGGCCGTGGCCTCGTCGAGGGTTTCGGTGAGCGCATCGACGCGGGACGGATCAGCGCCGATACGCTCAGCTAAGACCCCGACAGGGATGTCAACGGGAATCATCGTCAGGCTCCGGCACCGACAACGACGGGGAGGAGAAGGTCGGGACGCTCGACGCAGGTGGCCGAGAGTTGGTGGAGGCTCCACTGGCCGGTGAGGTTGATGACGTTGGTGTCCTGGAGCTGGACGACACCGTTGGTGCGGATCGACACGGCGTCGCGTGCCCAGAATGTCATGGTGTTCGCATCGGCCTTGTTCCATAGGGTGACGCGGATGGGGCCGAGCTGACCCGACAGCCCGTCGATGACGCCCTGGATGTTGTTGTTGGTGCCGAAGGTGCCCATGAGCCAGTGCCCTGAGGTGTCCTTGAGCTTGCGCAGCTCCTTGAATACGTCGGGCGAGACGAGGAGGCCGTCGAGGGGAACACCGGTGTCGAGGAACTTGATCTGTGCGTCGACGATCGCGTCGGACCAGGCGTCAGCGGAGGTCACGGCTGAGATACTGACCTTGTCGGTGGATTTGCGCTCGTCAACAGCACTCTTGAGGGCGGTGAGTAGGCGGTCTGCGCGGGCCTTGCCGATCTCGACGGCCATGGCCTTAAGCATCGTGTCGAGTTCGGGAACCTCCATGCGCTGCACGGTGACAAGGTCGAGTTCGGTCCAGCCTCCGAATACCTCGATCGGTGCCGAGGCGGTCTCGAAGGCGACTTTGGATGGGCCGGGCAGATCAGCGCCTGGGGAAGACTGCTTGCCGACCTTGATCGTCTTGTCTTTGATTTTGAGGAAGTTCACCTGCATGCCGGTTGCTGGAAGGCCTGCGGTCTTGAATAGTCCGGCAACCGGGTTAGCAGTGTCGATGACCTGGACCAATGATTCGATACCGGCAGGGATAGTGGCGGGAATGTCGTCGAGGCCAGCTCCCTGGTAGGCCCTGTCCTGCCAGCGGTTCGCGGCGTCGATTGTGGCGGAATCCCCGGCGATGATCGCCTTGATGATCTGTCCGGCGCTGCGGGTATCGCGACGCTCCTGGGCGGGTGCCGCGGTGATCGTCTCGACGCGGCGGGTCAGCTCGTCGAGGTCGGCGCGGGTGGCGAGGGTGTCAAGGTCGGCTCGGGTGATCTGGTCAGTCATGTGGTCCTCCTGGTGGCGGTGTTCGGTGATTTGTGCGGTCGGGTAGGCGGGGAAAGGCACGATTGAGGCCTCGCGGATGATGGTGTCGGTGCGGGTGATGAGGGTTCCGTCGGCGTCGCGGGTCTCGTCGGCGGCGACGGGCTCGAACCCGATCGACATGCGGTCGAGTACGCCGTCACGGATGAGGGTCAGGGTGTCGTCGCCGGTGGCAGTCGCCGAGATATGCCCGGTGACGTGTAGGCCGTCGTCGTGGTCGTCGAGGGCGGTGATGCGGCCGATCGGGGTCCTGTGGTCGCGGAACAACATGGGCGGCTGGTCGGGGTCGATGCGTACCGAGCCGGGGGCGAACTGTTCTCGCAGCCCAGGGAACAGGGTGGTGGGCGTGTTCCAGGGCACGACGCGTCCGGTGAACGTGCGAATGTCGTCGGGCTGGGTATCGGTGCGGGTGTCGAGGATGACGGCACGAGTCTCAATGTCAGACATTCGCGTCCTCCTGGGTAGTGGCTTGGGTAAGGGGTTCGAGGCCTTCGATGCGGCGCACCTCATCGATGGTGAGGAATCCGGAGTCCAGGGCGACCTTGTGGGCCTGGTAGCGGGTCAGGGTGTCGGGTCTCAGGATCGCGTCGAGGTTGAATCGGGCGGTGTTGCCCCGGGGCAGTAGCCAGGAGACGGCTGCCTCGATCTGACGCAGGTAGGCCATGAGGGTCCAGCGCACGAATGAAAGTTCTTCCTGCTGCTGGTTGGAGTAGGTTTCAGTGCCGCCATCGGGGGAGGCGAGGATCAGCCGTGGCGGGATACCGAAAAGTCTGGCGATGCCGATGGTGTTGAGTTGTTGCGCGTCGATCCACTGGACCTCATCGGGCTTGAGGAGGAGGGGGCGGTAGTCGGTACCTTGACCGAGGACGACTGGCTCGGTCGCTTTGACAGACTCAAGGAAGGAGTCCTTGATGGTGCGCGCCTGGTCGGCGGTAAGGAGCTGGTCGGAGGTGAGGACTCCGTTAGGGACAGTGCTTGTGTCCATCCATGCCCCGGCGTAGCGTCTCAGCTCCACAGCGGAGATGATTTGGGCTTGCGCGGCTTGGATCGGGCCGAGGCCGAGCGGATGGCGTGCCCCGGGGCGTCGCATGAGTGCCAAATGCGCACAGTCGCGTCGAGTGAGGGTGGAGCTTCCTACCCGGTAGGTGGGGATCCCTGCCGGTGAGACGGTGATGTTCACGCCGAGGGGGTCGAGGATCGTGAGGGCGACGATCTCTCCGCTGCCTTTGCGCTTGATCTGCCAGAAAGCGTTGCCCCGGAGTGCGAGAGACGCCACGGTTTCTTCGAGGAATGTAGAGGTTGGTCGCCACGGGTCGGGGGATAACACCCACGAGGGCGGATCGATCTGGATCGCGCCTCGCCACACGTCGAGAGTGAGTTGCCCGGCGGCGGTTTGGAGGACCTGGACGGCCCGGTACACGGCATCAAGGGACAAGGCGAGGTCATCGGTAACCGTAGCGGGCCGCGAGTCGGGGATGATGGAGCGCATGGGCTGCCCGGCGGTCGCGGGTGCGGACTCGCGGACGATGAGGCCGAGACGTTCTGCAGTTCTGGTTAGTGCTCCCATGTCCACTAGTTTCCGGTCCCTAGTATTCAGTTCCGGCCCATAGCGGCGCGGCGGGCGCGCGCGATGTTGGATTTGAGGGGACCCTGCGATTCTCCTGGGTGAATGTCACGCTGGTGGCGTTGAAGGGCAATGAGTGCGGCGAGCTTGGACGTTTCTGGATTGCCGCGCCATCCACAGTCGCGGCAGATTGGCAGGTGGGTGAGGGCTGATGAGTCGACGGTGTAGTGCATTAGAACACCTGGATTTCATGGGGTCTGTCGAGAGCGCCGTGGAGGGCGGCGGTCGCGGCGATGAGCGGGTCGATAGGGCCGTGGGACTGGCGTCGGGAGAGGCTGGTGACGTCCCCTGTCTGTCGGGTTTGAGCGGCGACCAGAGCGGTGCGGAGCGATGGCGACCCGGTGTGGGTGAGGGTGGCGTCACTGATAGCGGATTCCATAGTTGTCCAGGCCAGGGAGGCGTCGCGGGAGGTCATAGTGGTGGGTGGAAGTCCGGCCTTAGTGAGGGCGTCGATGACGAGCCGGGCGGGGCCTCCATCGTCGAGGGTGACATCGTGGCCGTCACGGATAAGGTCGGCCAGCTCGTCGATGAGCCATCGCCACCCGGGCCGGACCGCCCAGGGGATCAGCCAGGTATGCCCGGTGTCGTCGGACCAGGCGGCGAAGATCGAGGCGGCGGTGCGGTCGAGGGCGACATCGGCTCCGAAGTGAAGGGTCGTGCCGAAAGGTGGCTCCTCGACGTCGTCGGCGAGGCCGTCCCAGGCCATCATGTCGACCAGGCCGCTGTCGCGGCGCGTCGAGCGGTTGAGGTAGGAGCGGATAAAGGGCTCTTGGGGACCTCCCGCCTCCCCGGCGAGGTCAGTCAGTGAGATGAGATGTCCGAGAGCTGGGTGATATTCCCAGGTGCGGGGGTCGAAAGGGTCGGCGTCGTCGGGCGGGGCGTACTCGATGTGACAGTGAGTCGAGGATGGGTCAGCGGTGGCCTTCCGGCCCTGAGCGACGAGATCGTCCCACCACAGCGAGTCCGGGTCGCCAGCGGCCGAGACGATGATGATCTGTCGGTCGCGGCGGGTGATCATTGAGGGGCGTATCGCGGTCAGGAGCTCGGTCCCGGCGTCTCCCGAGAATGCCCATGCCTCGTCAACGAAAACAAGGTCAGGTGATTTCCCGTGCCCGGCTTCCCGATTCACCGGGAATGGTCTGATGGTTGACCCGTTCGCGAATTTGAGTGTTTGGTCGCCTTTCCCGGATTTCGCTTGCACAATGTGGCGATATGGGCAGGAGTCGGCTGTGAGCCAGTCGCGCATGTGCTCCCACAGTTCGGAGGCGTCTTTGCCGAGCTGGGCGGTGTGGCGGATGTCTGAGCCGGGGAACAGCATGGCCCGGGTAATCATGAGGACGGCTGCGAGGACGGTCTTCCCGGCCTGCCTCGGGATCTGGACGGTCACGAGTGGCCACCGAAAAGTGAGGCGTGACCCGGCAGGATTCAGCTCGGTGATCCTGGACGCGGCCTGGATTTGCCAGGGCTGGAGTGGCTTGCCGATCGCCCGTGACACAGTCGTCGCTTTCGCGCCGAGGTTTCGTCCGAGTGGCGTGCCGGGTGCCCAGCGGGGCGAGGGTGCGGGGCGTCCTGTGAGTTCAGCGTCTCGCGCCCTCAGAGCGTCTAGGTCGAATGGTGGGCGGTCGTCAGGCATTACGGAGGTCTTCGAGGGCGGCCATGAGATCGGCGGTCGCTTGATCGTCGGCGACGATCTCGGTGCCGGGCAGGGTGAGCATGAGGTCGCCGAGCTGGCGGAGCATCGTGGTCGTGGCGATAGAAACTTTCGGGGCGTCCAGGCCACGGTCACAGGCCCTCGCTAGTGAGCGGATCATCTGGACGATCAGAGTGTGAGCCTCGGTGAGATGCTCGTGTTCTTTCAGCGATGCAATCGAGGTGTCGGCGGCGGTTTCAATAGGACCCTGATGATATTCAGGTTCTTTAACATCGAATAGTGGCCTATTTTGTGTCATTGTTTTAATCCTGTCGTTTTCCCAGTTTTTTCCTGAGTTTTTGGGGGGAATGGAAATGGGGGGCGGGGTTTCCAGGGGGTGGCCTGTCGGAGAAAACGGCCCGGCAGCCGGTCGGCCTGCTGGGTCAACCGGCCCGTCCGGGCCGGGTTGCCCAGTCGGGTCGGCCTTCGGCTCGTCTGATCGCTCCGATTGGTCGGGCCTGCCGGGCCGTGTTGCAGTGGAGGTGGGACGGCCTCAAGTTCGTGATGTCATCAGTTCCTCCTTGCGAGCGAGGCTGAAGGTGCTCCACGGACAGTCCCATCGGCGAGGTCGACGGGACAGTCAGGTCGATGAGCTCACCGCAATGAACACACCGAGTTCCGTAGACAGCGACGACCTGAGCACGGAGTCTGGCTACCCGTCGTCCTCCCCACCTCATGACAGTGCCTCGTCGGCTGGCACAGTGACTGGTTGTGGTCGGTGACGGCTTGGGTCGGCCAGTGAAGCCCGTAGGCATGTCGGCATAGGTTGCCCGCACACCTCGCAGATGATCCGGGTTCCCGCCTGTCTGGCTCCTGAGTGGATGATGGGCTGCTCAGTAATCGTGGGCGGTAGTGGCGTACGCCGGCTCGGCTTGTGGTAGCTGGTGCAGGTGGTGCAATCGGTCTTATTGAGTCCGTGAACGCATTTAGTCATGGTTGCTTCTTCCGGTGTGGTGGTGGCGGTGGGTATGTGCCCACCGCCTGTCGGGGTGGACATACCCCTGTAAGGAGTAAGGGTGGAACTCAGTTCCCCTCGGACTGACAAGGGGTTATGCCTGCGGAGCCACGATTTCGGGGCCTGTGTCGTCCATGTCAGCGTCGAGGCGATCCGAGTCCGAGTCTCGGCGGCACGGCGGGACCGGCGAGACTCGAGGCGGCCCCTGGCGGCCCGGATAAGGGCTGACAGGGCACGCTTACAGATACGGACAGTGCCCGGCCTGGGTCGACCTCGATCAAGCCACCCGGGCACCCACACGATGAGCCCCAGATCATGAAGGACATGCAGACACCGTGATGTCCAGCGCAGGGACATTCCCCCGGCTGTGTCAGCAACCTGGGCACGGGTGATCGTGCCCTCCCCAGACCTGTGATCGGTCAGGTCCACGATGGCCTGAAGGACGCGACGGACCCCGGCCATACGCGGTCCGTCAAGGTCTCCCCAACCGGCCCGGGAGAGGCTAGTCATCAGCGCTGGAGTGTCCCACACAGCGGTCGGGGTGCTCATATCGATCCCCACTCGTCCCACATGATCAGGGCAGTCACGATGACCAGGGCAGGCAGAACACCAACAATGACAGTCATCGCTGCCATGTCATAGCGGCCATGAGTCACAGCAACACCCGCGACAATGTCCAAGACGGCCGAGACCGTGAGGGCGATGAGGGCGGCAAGACGAGTCCACACAATCCTCATTGGTGGCCTCCCCGGGCAATATGGTCGGCACCCCAGTACCGCAGCGCGTCCACCTCTTGCTCAATCACGTCCATGTCAAGGCAGATGAACCGCTCCGGGACACCATGACGGCGGTCCCGTGCAAGGGCCTGAGCGGCGGCAACAACCGCCATGACGCGAATGAGGTACTCCTCGTCGACGGTGATCTTCTCGGCGCTCATAACTTGAACTCCACTCCTGAGGAGTGATACAGGTGGGTTAGAGCGTGGTAGAGACGCAGATTCACTTCGGCAATAGCGTCAGCGTCGTTCGGCGTGAGCGTCGAGACTCGCCGACGGGCTGACTCTGCGATGAGCACATCCTGAACCGTTTCCTGGAGCTCCAACACCGCATCGAACTCGGCGCGAGTCAACGTAATATGAGGCTTATCGGCAGTCATCGAGATTCATCCTTTCCAGCTAGGGTGCGCCGCATGGAATGGTTTGTTGTGGGAGCATCAGTCGGATCAACACTGATTTCGGCGGCGACATTGTGGAGGGCCGAGCACTTGGCCCGAGAACAGTCGATCCAATGGGTCGGCCTGTTACGTGCCGACGGCGAGTCACCCGTCGTCGAGGTCTCCTTGACAGGGGCTAGACGAGTGTGGTGGCCACGGGTCGCTGTGGTGTGGTGGTCAGATGAGGGGGAACCTGGATTGACACGGCCTGACGACTTTCCGCGCCACCTCAGCGAGGCACAGAAGCTGACGATCGCGATCCCCAAGGACGCCGCCACGGATAGAGAAATGACTCTCTTGTTCACCTGGTACACCGGTTTGGTACGCCACGACGCCCGGGTCCGTGTCGCCTCATCCGTGTTCCCCGTGCAAGTGTTCTGACGGCCACGGAGCCGCTCTGCCAGAGACTCAGAGACCAAACTGGTGACCTTGTCATAGTCGAGGCGGTGCGGGTTGAAGAACAGGCCCAGCCCAGACTCGGTGACCAAGAACCCAGCCTGACAACCATGCAAAGCGATCATTTTGTCGATCTGCCGGGCCGTGTATGACACCGACTCAGTGCTGGGGCTATCTGTGCTTAATGGGTAACGATGAATAGAAGATGGCACATAGGTCTTACTTGCGGCCCGACCGTGGCGGATAGAAGCCACAAGACCATACGCGAGCAACGAAGTGAACACGGCACCCACCACCGCGACCACTGACGCAATTTCGACGGCGCTCATCGCGACCGCCTCGAAGCCTGCTCCCGCTCACGCTTAACCCGCTCGATTTCGTCAGGATCAAACAGAAATGCTCCGGTGTGGCCCGGGAGCTTTCCAGCTGTAGCGATCTGGCCTCGCTTGACTTGGTCTATGAAGGTCCTACGCGGCATCCGCAACAGTGCACACGCCTCCGAAGAGGATAAAAGCTCTAAACTTGTCATGCGCATGATAATAGCAGCAAAACTGTGCGTATGACTGATTTTGGTAGGTCAAGTAGCTTGGATGGTTAGATGTTGCTAAACTTGGCACTATGACAACACAGCCATGGACCTTCTCAATTCCTGAGTTTGATAGGTCTGACCGTCTACGTAAGGCGCGTGAACATGCAGGTCTGGAGCAGAGTGAATTAGCGAGCACTATCGGCGTGTCGCGCAATACGGTGAGCGCTGCTGAACGCGGCGTAAGTGCGCCCCGGCGACATGTAGTCATGGCCTGGGCGATGGCGTGTGGAGTCCCTGTGGAGTGGATAGAAACAGGTCGGGCCCCTCACCGTGATGATGAGGGGCCCGATGGTGGGTGCGCCGCCAGGGACTCGAACCCTGAACCCGCTGATTAAGAGTCAGCTGCTCTGCCAATTGAGCTAGCAGCGCCGACGACAAGAAACATTAGCGGACTTCGGCCTCGATGCAAAATCGAGGTGACAAGCTCATGGCCGACCGGTACGCACAGCCTCGATTCGACGCTGCCGCAGCGCCGTCATTTCTGGTATATCAAGGGGCTCTAAGCGGCATCCTAGAGCCATTTCAAGCACATGGTCGGCTAGCTGTGGGTTGCGGGCCAGCACTGGTCCGTGAGGATACGTGCCGATGACGCGACCTTGCACAGCCCCTTCGTCACGACGGTTACCATTGCCCCAGCCAGTATCCACGGCAGCAAGCGGTTTGGCGTCGGAACCAAGTTCTGTCCAGCCGCCATGGTTTTCGAAACCGGTGATGGGGCAGGTGTTACCGTTGGGCTGGGTCCAGATATGTAGCACTTCCCCGACGGCACGTTCTGGGCCCCGTCGAGTTTCAGTATCGAGGAGTCCTAGCCCTTTGATGGCCTCGTCACGGGACCCAATAGTGAAAGACTTTCCGCAGATCTGGTAGCCGGCGCATACTGCAAAGAGCACTGCGCCACTATCGAGGGCGGTGAAAAGCCCGCCATCAGCTTCGAGTTCTTGTACAGCGGTGATTTGAGCGGTGTCCTCTCCGCCTCCCAGCAGGTAAACGGCACCGTCAGTGGGCACAGGTTGGCCAGGTTCGACGGTGAGGAGTTCGGCGTCGATGCCACGCCATTGCAGTCGCTTGGTGAGGACGACGGCATTGCCGTGATCGCCGTAAATACCTAACAGGGACTGGTACAGCAGGACGATTTTGGGACGGTCGGTATTCATGCCAGTCCTCCGAGTCGGCGCAGTTTCTGGAAAGGCGTGTAGGTTGACAACACGTCAATGGGGTGTTCGGCGTCCCACTTTCCGGCCAGGAGAGGGGAGGAGAGCGCCTGGGAGAGATCCTCAATGACGACGTGATGCACCTCGGCGTATTGCAGCCTGACGGCTAGGTCTAGGGCACGTGGCCCAGTACAGATGACGGTTCTTCCGGCTAACTGTTCGTAGTCGACGTCCCAAAGCCATGAAACATCCTTGCCGTCGGCGGCTACAGCATCAATAGCCAGCACTAGCGGGTCTGAAGTCGTCAGTGGCAGAGATTCTGTCCAGCCTGCAGGGTTTTTTGATAGCAGTAGACGGCAGTAGGTGCCGCTGATGGTGCAGGTGGCGTAGCGGCCGGCAGGGGATTCTACTGTGGCGATTCCGCGCAGGGCGTCTTCGGGTTGGATGCCCATATGAATAGCCGCTGCGAGGGCGCAGGTGGCGTTGGTGAGGTTGAACGTGCCTGGCACCTGTACGTCAAGGGGGAAACGTCGTCCGGAAGCCTCAACAGCGTCATGGCCTTCTACCCACCAATCCGCGGCTGGCTGTTGTAGTTCGCATCCGGGGCAGTCCCACCCCTGGTCGCCATGGGTAAGGACAGCACCACAGTTGGGGCACAGCGTCGAATCGGCTGTCCAACGAGGTTTGGTATCTACCCAAATGACGTGACAAGTTTTTTGGCATACCCACACGATGAGCGGGTCGCAGGCATTAGCAACCACCGTCGGCCCGTGTTCGGCTGCTTTCTCGAGGGCTGTCCGCCAATCGCGCCCAAGGAAGGTCAACTCGTGATTGCGGTCGAGTTGGTCGCGGCTGAAATTAAGGAGTACCAAAACCTCCGGTGCTCCTAGTGCCACGATATCGGCGACGACTCGCTCGTCGGTCTCCAGCACCGCGATAGTGGCATCAGGGGCTTGTCCCAGAGCCGAGACGATGCCGTGGCGCAGGTTTGCGCCGTCAGCATTGGTGACGACGGTTCGCTGACCATCGGGGGTTCCAGCCCGCATTGCGGCCGCGAGGAAGTGAGTCGTTGTGGTCTTGCCGTTGGTCCCGGTGACGCTTGCGATACGACGCTCCGCCAATAGCTCAGGCAAAGCCGTGGGTGCCAGTTTCATTGTTACTTGACCCCGGATCGACGCCCCCGAGCCCTTCCCGGCCATGCGGGAGACTGCTGCAGCTGTCCGCCCAGCTAGCACGGCCAGTTGCAGTCGCGGGGAGTTGCGATGTCTTCGAGGTGACGAGGTCATGGTTCCAATCATGACAGGAAAGGATGACGACATCGAAGTGCTTAGCCTGGCATGAAGACGCTCTTAGAGCCGCGCCGATGCGGATTGACAAGGGTGTTCGCTGTTGTTCTGGTGACTCGCCGGTAAAGCTGTCGGGTACGCGTGTCACGGTGATTCCCGTCGAGAGGCCGATGGATGCCAGATAAGCCAGACAGGGGGGTATGCAATGGTCGACGTTGACGCATTAGTGAGTCGTGGTGTCGATGGGCTAAGGACGCCTGGCGGTCATGCTATTCATCCGCTGCTTCAACCGCTCTTTCCTGGTGGACTCATGCCTGCGGTGTATCAATTGGACGGGGCATCTTCGGTGGGGCTGGGGTTGCTCACTCATGGGTGGTGTGGGGTGGTAGGCCTGCCCGAGTTGAGCGTCGAGGCGGCTCGGCAGTGGGGAGTCGAGCTGTCCCGACTGGTGCTCGTTCCCGATCCAGGTAACTGGCTCGAGACGGTAGCTACCCTCATCGAGGGGCTCGATGTTGTCCTCGCTGCAGCACCGCCACCGCTGCCAATGACAGCAGGACGGCGGTTGACAGCTCGGTTGCGTTCTCGCGGTTCAACTCTGGTGGTGCTGGGGCCGTGGTCTAGCCCGTTTGCTCGAATCAATGTGCGCACGATCGGTTGGCGAGGTCTCGGGCAGGGGTACGGCTATCTATCAGCCCAAGAACTTGAGGTGACGGTGGTCAGGCATCACCACAACCGCTCAGTGAGGCTAGTTCGCACTAGTACGGGGGTGCACTCTGCCGAGGAGATGATGGATGTCTGCTGAACGGTTGAGTCCCCTCCCGGCCCGGGTCCTCTTGGTGGTGATCCCACAGTGGCGGATCGTGGCCGCAGCTCGTCGTCACCCTGGTGACGACCCGCTCATGATTGTTGACCGTGGTGTAGTCATTGACTGTTGTGCGCGCGCAGCCGAGGAAGGTGTAGTTCCCGGCCTGCGGGTGCGCGCCGCCCAACTGCGCTGTCCAGAGGGTGTTGTTGTGCCTTACGACCCTGTCTTTGAGGAGGTCCTCTTTGAAGAGGTGGTTCGTGAGATCGAACAGTCTGTGGCCCCCGCAGTCCATGTGGTGCGGCCAGGAGTGGCTGCAGTGGCGGCTCGCGGCGTAGCCCGTTTTTATGGCAGTGAGGCTGCTGCCGCCGAGCGTATGGGCAATGTCTTGGCCCATATTGGATATCTCCATGTGGGGGTATCGGTGGCTGACGGTCTGTTTGCCGCTGAGGTGGCGGCTACTGACGGCGCTGATGCTAGGAAGCACACCCCTGTTTTTCTCGCATCGGGGACAACTCGAGCTTTCCTGGCCCCCTATGACGTCTCGGTGCTAGCTCGCACTGGGCGAGCCAGTGAGGAATTGGTGCGAACCTTGCGCCAACTTGGGCTAACAACAATAGGTGCTTTCGCTGATCTAGACCGCCACCATATTGTGCAGCGGTTTGCTGATGCCGGTCAGCGTGCTCATGACTGGGCGCGGGGGATGGACGTCACGATGTTGTCGCCTCGGCATCCCCAGGATGACGACACTATGGAGGTCGTCTTTGATGACCCGGAACCTTCGGGTACTCAGGTTGTTGCCAAGGTACGTCCGGTGGTGGAGAAGTTCATGACACGTCTAGCGGAGACTGGACGGGTGTGCTCTCAGGCCCGCATTTTATTGCGAGCTACCACCGGCTTTTCCGAACGTACCTGGCGTCAGCCTTGGCAATTCAGCGGCGATGATTTACTGGCGAGACTGTCGCGTCAGTTTGATGACCTTCCGCGTGGCGTCGATGAATGTGGCGCTGATGGATTTTGTCAATCAGGGGTAGAAGCAGTGCGTATTGTTCCCGCTATTCATCGCGCGGGGGAGGCTGCTGAGGGGCTGTTCGGCGCCAGACCCACCGAGCATCTCGTTCACGTCATCTCTCAGCTACAGCAGAGACTGGGCCCCGAGGGGGTCCTGGTGGGGGAGGTTGTCGGCGGTCGGATGCTCAAGGATCGACGCCGACTCGTTCCTTTTGGGACGGTTGTTGAAGATGCCCGCCCGGTAGATCGCCCTTGGCCGGGCCATCTAGAAGGCCCGGCCCCCGGCATCGTGTATTCCCGGCCTCTGCCAGCCCGATTAGAGGCGACGGATGGTACGCCCCTCACGACTTCATCGGATCTGCCCAGTATCGCGCCTGAGTGGTTTCATGACGGCACGTCGCGACGTCGGGTTATCGCGTGGGCGGGGCCCTGGCCGATACACCAGAGGTGGTGGAGTACCCCGACTGTTTCAGTGGAGCGAGTGCAACTAGTCACTGAGGATCAGCAGGCTTGGGTGTTGGCAGGGGCGGCTGACCGCTGGTGGGTCGAGGCTCGCTACGACGAGGCATGATCGCGGTGAGCTATCACAATCCGCCGATTCCTTGGCGTGAACTGGAAAGACGTATTTCTGGGAGACCTGCTCCCCATGGTCACTGGGACAGTCAGGTCGGTTACCGTCGCGTCCGCAAGCCCTTTGACCGTCATCCAGCCCAGCCAGATGGGCCTGTAGTGCCCTATGCCGAATTGCACTGCCACTCCTCTTATAGCTTCCTTGACGGCGCATCCAGCCCCGAAGACCTCGTCACTCGGGCGGTGGAATTAGGGCTGTCAGGATTAGCTTTGACCGACCATGATGGTCTCTACGGAGTAGTTAGGATGGCCGAGGCTGCTGAAGCCTGTGGTCTTCCTACTATCATCGGGTCGGAATTGTCGATTGGTGTTCCAGAACCGCAGAACGGGGTGGCTGACCCGGTTGGCAGTCATCTACTTGTGCTGGCCAACGGGCCGGAGGGATATCGACGTCTAGCCGAGGCCCTCACCGATGCTTACTTGGAGGAAGGAGGCCATAAGGGCCGTCCGGTGCATGACCTTGACCATCTGGCCGAGATAGCTGACGGGCATTGGACTGTCCTTACCGGATGCCGCAAGGGAGCGGTGAGACAAGGGTTGGCTAAAGGAGCGTCGCAAGCTGAGACAGAGCTGCATCATTTGGTCGACCTCTTTGGTGCCGAGAATGTCCTGGTTGAACTGACTGACCATCGGACTCCCACCGATTCTCGCGACAACGACCTCCTTGCAGAACTAGCTTCTCGTCACAGTTTGTCGATAGTGGCGACGGCAGCTGCTCATTATGCCGGGGCTGAGCAGTTTGAGCTGGCCTGTGCGTTGTCTGCGGTACGGGCCCGACGCAGTCTCGACGAGATGGACGGGTGGTTGCCTCCCGGTCCGGTGGCGCGGCTGCGTAGTGGGGCTGAGATGGCAGATTTCTTTAGTCGCCATCGAGATGCTGTGGACAACACAGTGGCGGTGGCTGAAAAGACGGCCTTCCATCTGAAGTCGGTGCGCCCTCGGCTGCCCGACCAGAAAGTTCCCGACGGCCATACTCCTATTAGCTGGCTGCGTCACTTGGTGTCGGAGGGGTGCCGGGGCTGTTATGGGGATGATCCGGTAGCCAAGAAGCGCTTGGCTACTGAGCTTGACCTCATCGAGGCCCGTGACTTCGCCGGATACTTCCTTATCGTCTCTGACATTGTGGAGTTTGCGCGGTCACAGGGGATCTTGTGCCAGGGGCGTGGATCAGCGGCGGCCTCGGCCGTCTGTTACGTTCTGGGGATCACCGTAGTCGATCCAGTCTTCTATGGCTTGCCTTTTGAGAGGTTCTTGTCGGCACTACGTGAAGAGGAACCCGACATTGATGTTGACTTTGATGCTTGTCGTCGAGAAGAGGTCATTCAGTACGTCTACGCTAAATACGGTAGGCGCAATGCTGCCCAAGTGGCCAACGTCATCACTTATCGCCCGCGCAGTGCTATCCGCGATATGGCTAAGGTTCTCGGCTACTCTCAGGGTCAGCAAGACGCATGGTCGCGTCACATGGAGCGACGATCAGTGCCGTCCTCTCCTCAAGATTCTGAAGGTCCCGAAATACCTGATGACGTCACTGCCCTCGCCCAGCAGGTTATGGGTTTACCGCGGCATCTGGGCATCCACCCAGCCGGAATGGTGCTGACACGAGAATCAGTGGGGCGTATTTGCCCTATTGAGCCGGCTCGGATGCATGGCCGGACGGTGCTGCAATGGGACAAGGAGGACTGTGCCTGGATGGGATTGGTGAAGTTCGATTTGCTCGGGCTAGGGATGCTCTCGGTACTGAGTATTTCCTTTGACCTCATCTTTCGGTATTGCGGACGCTCTTGGAGCCTGGCCGCCATTCCGCGCAATGAGCCAGGGGTGTATGACATGTTGTGTCGTGGTGACAGTATCGGGGTTTTCCAGGTAGAAAGTCGCGCTCAGATTGGCACGCTGCCACGTCTCAAACCGCGCTGTTTTTACGATCTAGCTGTGGAGATCGGACTCATCCGTCCTGGCCCGGTGCAGGGAGGTGCGGTACATCCCTATATCCGCCGACGCACCGGTGCTGAACCAGTTACCTATCCCCACCCGTTATTAGAACCGGTACTCAAACGAACTTTGGGGATTCCGCTCTTTCAAGAACAGCTCATGCAGATGGCTACCACAGTGGGTAACTGCACGGCTGCCGACGCAGACATGTTACGCCGGGCTATGGGGTCAAAACGGGGGGTAGAACGCATTGACGCCCTGCGTGCCAAGCTCTTCAAGGGGATGGCTGCTAATGGGATTGACGACGACACGGCTCAAAGCATCTATGCCAGCATCGAATCTTTCGCGAACTTTGGGTTTGCCGAGTCTCATGCGCTGAGCTTCGCTGGGTTGGTCTACACCTCAGCGTGGATAAAGCTCCATTATCCGGCGGCTTTTTTAGCGGCTTTAATGCGCAGCCAGCCGATGGGGTTCTATTCCCCAGCAACTTTGGTATCCGATGCCCGACGACATGGTGTGGTGACGAGACGCCCAGATATAGCAAGGTCCTCAGTAAGTGCAGATTTGGAATTGTTGGGTTCGCGCTATAGGGGACTTGGCGATGGAGGACTGGAAACGGGGATGGATGGCTGCCTCCGCGATCACGATGAATCCGAGATCGGGGCTTTTGACCCGAACCGTGATGACGGTGACCATAGACGTGATACCTACTTTGCCGTGAGGCTAGGGCTTTCCGACGTCTCCGGTATCAGTATCGAGACGGCGACGCGGATCGTCGAGGAGAGAGAACGCGAACCCTTCACCAGCCTTAACGATCTCGCCCGCCGGGTTGATTTGAGTAGCGAGGAGATCGAGGCACTTGCCCTGGCCGGAGCCTTTGATGATCTCGTCGGCTCTAGGCGCGGTGCTCTGTGGCAGATCGGCCAAATAACTGGTGTCACCTCGGGACAACTGGACGTTCAGATAACTACCCAGCCTCCTCTCCTCCCCGAACCTACCCAGATTGACTTGCTGAGTGACGATCTCCGTGCCACCGGTATTAGTGCAGATGATCATCCGGTCCGTCATATGCGAGGTGTCCTTAACCGACGGGGCGTGGTGCAGGTCGACCAACTAGATAGTGTTGAAGACGGACGACGCATCGAGGTCGCCGGGGTGGTTACCCACCGGCAACGTCCAGAGACGGCTGGAGGGGTGACTTTCCTTAACCTAGAGGATGAAACTGGTCTGCTTAACGTCATCGTCACTCCGGGGGCATGGAGGCATTATCGCCGTGTTGCCCGAACGGCACAGGCCCTGGTGGTGCGGGGGATCCTCGAAAGGGGAGATGAGGGAGTGATGAACTTGCAGGCAGACCGGTTAGAGTCCCTGGATCTATCAGTGCCAACGAGATCGCGTGACTTCTGTTAAATGCGCTCTGACTAGGGGGTATTAGTGGCCAACAGACGTGGATTTGCGTTGGTGGTGTGTTGTGTGTAATGTTCTTCGGGCTGTCGGGGGCTGCGTTGGTGGTCTTGGATGGTGGCTGGATCGGGATTGAGTGCTCGCTGGTTTTGACGGTGGGTGTTGGTTTCGGTAGTGTTGGCTGGGCTGCTGCGTTGTGTGGTGGTGTGGTTGTGGCTGGTTCTGCTGGCTGGTCTTGGGATTGCGGTTTTGTGGTTTCGGGGTTGGTGTGGTAGGGTTGGTCGGGTCGCCTTGTGATGGTTTCTGCGTGGGTGTGGGGGCTGTTGTGTGGGTGTGATGTTTGAGAACTCAACAGTGTGTCTTTGATAGTCAATATGTTTTGATGCATCTTGTGATGTGTCGGATTTTGTTTATGATTCCTTTGTGATTCTGGATATGTGACTGAATTTTTTTGGTCAGTGTTTGGGGTTAGTGTATTGGATTCTTCGTGTGTCACTGTGGCCTGCGCATTGGTGTGTGTGGGTGGTGATATTTTTTCATTGGAGAGTTTGATCCTGGCTCAGGACGAACGCTGGCGGCGTGCTTAACACATGCAAGTCGAACGGAAAGGCCCCTTTGGGGGTACTCGAGTGGCGAACGGGTGAGTAACACGTGAGTAACCTGCCCTTGACTTTGGGATAACTTCAGGAAACTGGGGCTAATACCGGATAGGAACTCTTGCTGCATGGTGGGGGTTGGAAAGTTTCGGCGGTTGGGGATGGACTCGCGGCTTATCAGCTTGTTGGTGGGGTAGTGGC
>NZ_VUMG01000002.1 GCF_009696315.1 Cutibacterium porci | reverse complement strand
TCGGCGTCCTCGTCTTCGGGAACTTTGATCTCTAGCAGAGTGCCGGAGGCGGGGGAGGGGACTTCGGTATCGACCTTGTCGGTGGACACCTCAAGTAGGGGTTCGTCGGCTTCGACGGTGTCTCCGACAGCCTTGAGCCAGCGGGACACGGTGCCTTCGGTGACGGACTCGCCCAGTGCGGGAAGAGTGACTTCAACGCCCTGCGCAGCACCAGCGGAAGAGGCAGGTGGCTCGGGTTCAGGCTGTGGCTCGGGCTCAGGCTGCGGCGCGGCAGCTTCATGAGTGCTGCTGGGGGCCTGCGTGGGGGTAGAGCCCGACTCGGAGGGGTCGCCGATGATGGCTAGGACGGCACCGACTTCGGCGTCCTCGTCTTCGGGAACTTTGATCTCTAGCAGAGTGCCGGAGGCGGGGGAGGGGACTTCGGTATCGACCTTGTCGGTGGACACCTCAAGTAGGGGTTCGTCGGCTTCGACGGTGTCTCCGACAGCCTTGAGCCAGCGGGACACGGTGCCTTCGGTGACGGACTCGCCCAGTGCGGGAAGAGTGACTTCGGTCGACATGTGTTGGAGCTCCTTTGCAAGCCGCGACGGATTCGTGGCAAGCCTAGCTTGACTGTGGCCAAATGTGCAGTCGGTCCCATTCTTGGGTTTAGAAAGTGTCGTCTGAATGTAGCTGAGGGCAGGAGTCGAAACCCCTGCCCCCAGCGACGGTATGAGCTATCAATCAGCCAAGTGCTCCGCAAGCTGGACTAGGGTGCGCACCCCGAATCCAGTTCCTTGAATCGGGGTGTAGTCATGGGCTGAGGCCTCGTTATACGCCGGGCCGGCAATGTCGAGGTGGGCCCAATCAATGCCCGGAGTTACGAAATGTTGCAGGAAGGCTGCGGCGAGCATTGCTCCGCCCTCGCGGGCGCCAGAGGATTTGATATCGGCGATGTCGGAATGCAGGCCCTCGCGCACCTCCTCGGTGATGGGGAGCTCCCAGAAGTCCTCGCCAGCCGCCTCGGAAGCGTCGAGCAAGGTGTCGGCTGCCTCAGGTCCTGATGTCATGACACCTGCGGTGTGATTACCAAGGGCGACCATACAGGCGCCGGTCAGGGTAGAAATGTCGACGACGAAGTCAGGGTCATCCTCGCAGGCGCGAGTCAGACCGTCGGCCAACACGATGCGTCCTTCGGCGTCGGAGTTGCCATTTTCGACCGTTGTCCCGCCGTACATGGTGACGACGTCGGAGGGGTGCCATGCCGACCCAGACGGCATGTTCTCGGCCATACAGCCGTAAGCAATGACGCGAACATTGAGACCGAGGCGGGCAATTGCGCCAACGGCAGCAAGCACTGCAGCAGCGCCGCCCATATCGCACTTCATGGTGTACATCCCGGCGGCAGTCTTGATATCGAGGCCGCCGGAGTCGAAGGTGATCCCCTTTCCCACTAGAGCGAGGGTGGTGGCGGCCCCTTCTGGGGCGTATTCCACCCGCACGAGACGCGGGGAATGGGCTGAGCCTGCGCCTACCGCGAGGATTCCACCGAAACCGCCTCGTGCCAGGGCTTTCTCGTCGAGCACATCGACGGTGACGTCCGGGAGGTTCTTGCACCAGGACTGCACTGAGGCGGCGAAAGTCTTCGGGTAGAGCAGATTGGCTGGGGTATCCACCCAGTCGCGAGCGGTGTAGACGGCGTCAGCAAGGATGCGGGCTTTGTCGAGTTCGGGTTTAGCACCACGGGCATTGGACACGACGGTGACGGTCGAGACCTCGGGCGCATGAGAGGTAGCGGTAATGGTCGGCACCTTGTAGCTACCGAGCAAGGCCCCCTCAGCGGCGATTCGGACCTCTTCAGCTGAGCCAGTCCCCATGTCGACAGCGATCTTGAGGCTGGCGCCGTGCGACAGATCAGCGGCGGCCCGCGCGCCGGAACCAGCTGCCCTGCGTAGGGTCTCACTGTCGAATCCTTCGGCTCCGCAACCGACCAGAACGAGGCTATGGCCCGACCACGGCAGCACCACGGTGGAACCAACCTTGGTTGATCCGCCGGCGCGAACGGCCACCTCGGCGAGCGGGGCGCCGAAGGTCTCTTCCGCTTCCTTGACAGCGCGAGGTGCCAAGCCCTGGACGACGGGACCTTGGGAACCCTCGACCAGGCCGGCAATCACGACGTCGGCGCCGTTGGCATTGCGCGAGACCTTCAGGTCGGGACGCGGACGGATGGGCAGCTGGGTGCTGTTGGCCACGAGGATTCCTCTCATTCTGTGGACGGTTCCATTTAGTAGATCATTCGGTTGGTCCCGTCTTATGGCGGGGCGGTACCTTGTCGTGCAGCCTAGTCGAGGGACGTCACGCGTGCGGCAGTGCGGTCACGATGAGTCGTCAGTATGGTGAGTTTGTGAGCTCTACAACCTCGGTACAGCACGGCGCGCCGCCGGGTGGCGCGAGCCATCCTAAGCTCCGCTTGGTTCTCGACGTCATCGTCGTCATAGCCGGGGTTGCTCTGTTGGTATGGGGAATCGTTGTGATGGCTTCGCCCACAATCTCGTGCCGAGGCGTCGAAATGCACCCTGGAGATACCTGCCACAAAGCCACGTACACTGCGACGCATACGGACACCGTGCAGACGTATGAGCAACGTCGTCGTTCCGTCGCCCAGTCCCGTCCCACCGTTATCGGACTGGGAGCCGCGTTGACGGTCTTCGGCGCGGTCCTGAGTTGGCAGACCGTGAGGGCCCGCGATCACTCCTCTGACAGTCCCATCGGACCGTAGACGACATCGTCATCGTCCATAAGTGTGACTTCATCGATTCCGGCATCTTGCAGGTCAGGCCAGGTTTCGGACAGCCACGCTTCGGCCTCCTCCTGGGAGGCAAATTGCTGGCCAGCTCCGAGTTGGCCAAGGTGTTCGGCGCCTGTGACGGTGACGTGCGACTGTTTAAAAACCCACGAGTAACTCATGTCTATAAGACAACCACGTCTGTGCCCTGCAGAGCTATCAGTCGGTCTTTCTTTGTGTGTAGATCTTGTGTCGATCTTGGCAATGAGATTACTTGATCTTTTCCCCACGCTCGACGCGCGGAGCCGGGTTGCGCCAGCGACGCACTGTCATAGCTCGGTTGTTGAGGTAAGCCCAAAGACCACGGAGGGGAGCGTTGGGGTACCGGGCTCGGATACCCCTCTTCGCGCCATGCCACAGGCGCCAAGAATCAATGAGCCAAAGGACCATCACAATCAACATGCCCAGCGACATGGCATTGATGGCCCCGACAGCGGTTGGGGCGATGAAGAGCATGGCCAACCAGATCACCATGACGGCTAGGAAGATCGGCATGATGAATTCGCTAAAAGTCCAACGGGAGTCAACGTAGTCGCGTAGGTATCCGCGCTCTGGGCGTCGCTCGGCTGCTTCCATCGCAGCTGCCTGGCGTTCACGCTTGGCTAGGCGTTCGCGCTTACGAGCCTCTTTCTTACTTAGCGTCGGGTTGAGTCGTTGACGACGGGCAGCCTCGGCTTCAGCGCGGGTTGGCGTCGGCGCTTTCTTCGCGGTGTGTCGGGACTGGGTCTTCTGTTGCGCACTGGGTGATCCGCTGGCAGCGGTGTGGCGCTCTTTACCTGCCGATCCCTGCTTACCTGCCGATCCCTGCGGCGTGGCGGTCGGCGCATCCTTCGTAGTGCGCGTGGTGGCCGAGGAAGGGGAGGACTCGCTACTGGACCCCGACTCTACCTCGACGGTCTCCTCCGTCGGTACGGCCTTCTTACTGGCTCCCTGCTCGTAGGGTCGGAACAGTCCCACGATCCATCCTTTTGTATGTCGTCCTCGCGCGCTCGCTGGCTTGCTCCAGGCGGCGCGACCCTATCTGGGCTGAGAAGATTGTACGGGTATTGCTGTTGTTGATGTTGCGCAGTCCCGTACGCTAATGGTCAGGCAACCGCAACGCTGACGACTTCCTAGAGTCCTCAAGCATCGAAGGGGAAGGATTCGATTCCACCTATGGCTGGCATATTTGCACGACTCTCGACGGTCTTTCGCTCCAAGGCGAATAAGGCCCTCGACAAGGTCGAGGATCCGCGTGAGACCCTCGATTATTCCTACCAGCGTCAGCTCGACATGTTGCAGAAGGTGCGCAGGGGCGTCGCCGACGTCGCCACGAGCCGTAAACGCGTCGAGCTGCAGATGAACCAATTGCAGGGCGACGTCGACAAGATGCAGAACGCTGCCGGTCGCGCCCTTCAGCAGGGCCGCGAAGATCTTGCCCGCGAGGCTTTGACCCGGAAGGCGACTCTCCAAGCCCAGCTCAATGACCTACAGACCCAGTACGCCACTCTGCAGGCCGAGGAGGAGAAGCTCATTCGCGGCTCCCAGCGCTTGCAGGCGAGAGTTGACGCCTTCCGCACGAAGAAGGAGACCATCAAAGCCAGCTACTCCGCTGCGGAAGCTCAGACTCGCATCAACGAGGCCTTTACCGGCCTCAATGAGGAGATGGGCGACATCGGGATGGCAATCACGCGGGCTGAAGACAAGACTATGGAGCTTCAGGCGCGAGCAGGAGCTATGGATGAGCTCATGGAAACCGGGGCCATCGAGGACCCCACCCGCAGCTACGGCGACGACATCACTCGGGAGCTCGACAACTTGGCTAACGACCATGCCATTGACGCTGAGCTGTCGGCTATGAAGGCCCAGTTGGGGATGGGGCGTAGTGAGTCCACCCCGGAACTTGAGCCCGGCGCTGACAATGCAACAAACCCGCCGTCAGGATCCCGGTCAGTGCGACGTCAGGGGGATCAGTCATGATCATTCGTATCGTTGGGGAGGGCCAGTGGCAGGTGCCAGACACCGAAATTGATCATCTCAATCGCATTGACGCTTGCGTTGAGCATGCCATTGAGACGGGGTCACAGAATGAGCTCACCGAAGCGCTGACCGAGCTGGTGTCGTCCGTACGGGCCGTCGGTACTCCAGTTGCTGACGACACCATCGTCGATTCAGATCTCATCGTTCCCGACGTGTCCGCGACGATCGAAGAAGTCTCCGTCTGGTTATCGGAAAACCCAGCCGGGGATGGCCTTATCCCTGGCTGATGTCGCCCGAGCGGCCCATATTCCGCTGCACGCTGAACCGCAACCGTTCGGTGTGGAGGGCATGCTGTGGATACAGTGGGCCACGCGACGGGACGACACACCCGCCCGATCCGTGAGGATCGACCGCCCGGGTCACCTCCCGGGACCGTCCACCAAATGTTCTTGGAGTCCACATGACCGATACTGCTACCGTCCCCACTACTGACGGAATCATTCTGACCGATGCCGCTGCCGCAAAGGTCAAGTCCCTGCTTGATCAGGAGGGTCGCGACGATCTTGCGTTGCGCCTGGCTGTGCAGCCTGGTGGTTGTTCGGGGCTGCGGTACCAGCTGTTCTTCGACGAGCGTCATCTTGAAGGCGACATCGTTAAGACCTACGGCGGCGTCAACGTCGTGACCGACCACATGAGCGCTCCGTACCTGGCAGGCGCCACGATTGATTTCATGGACACCATCGAGAAGCAGGGGTTCACTATCGACAATCCCAACGCGACTAGCACCTGTGCGTGTGGAGATTCCTTCCACTGAGCTGGGTATGAGGGCCGGTCATCGGTCCGGGCAGGCTCGTTGGAGTTATTGAGGCGTTTCGTCAGTCCTACTGGGCGGACGAAGCGCCTTATTTTCGCTATTGTTCGATGTGACAGACATAACAGTCACCTGTCCCCACCGTCGGGGCGGGCGTGCAGTGGGGAAGGGTGAGCCGTGGAACGCAGACTCAGCTGGCGACACGACCGTGGCCGGGGCGTGCCCCAACGTCGCAGCCGTGGTGTTCGGAAAGTCGGTGGTGGCTGTGCCGTAGCGATTGCGGTGATGGTCCTCAGCGGCTGCGGCAGTACTGGACCCGGACGTGCAGCTCGTCTCGGTCTCGTTGATCCAGCGTCTGACCGCGCCGTCCACATGGGTAATATGTGGATCGGTGCTTGGGTTGCAGCGCTTGTCATTGGCGTTTTCGTATGGGGGCTCATAGGATTTGCCGCCTTCAAATTCCGCCGTAAGGACGGCGATCCGGCGATTCCGCGTCAGTCTCGGTACCACTTGCCACTCGAGGTGCTCTACACCGTTGTTCCTTTCCTCGTCATCGGCGTGCTGTTCTTCTACACCGTCCGTACCGAGAACAAGGTGCTCGATAAGGATCCTCAACCTCAGCACGTCGTCAACGTTGTCGGCCAGAAGTGGTCGTGGACCTTCAACTACATGGAGGCCAAGAATCCCGATGCTGGTGGTGTCGTCACTCACGAGGTCGGAACCATTGAGAAGATTCCGGATTTGTATCTTCCCGTGAACCAGTCAGTGCGCTTCCACCTCAACTCCGCCGACGTCATTCACTCATTCTGGGTGCCGGCGTTCTACTTCAAGATGGACGTCATCCCAGGACATCCGAACCAGTTCGACCTCACCCCGACGAAGATCGGTGTCTACGACGGTAAGTGCGCTGAATTGTGTGGCACCTACCACGCGAACATGATCTTTAAAGTGCATGTCGTGTCGGTTGAGGACTACAACAAGCACCTCCAGAAGCTGAAAGCTCAAGGTGACACCGGTGAGATCAAGCCTGCCAACTCGGTTGCTGCCCTCACTACCGCCGAATCGAAGGAGGGGGAGAAGAAGTGACCAGCGCGTCCATTGCTCAACGGACTGCCACAGCTCCTGCGGTTACTCGCCAGGAGCGCCGCAAGACTAGCTTCGGTGCTCTCGTCTGGGACTACATGACGACCACCGACCATAAGAAGATTGGTCGACTTTACTTCGGTACGTCGCTATTCTTCTTCGCTTTTGGCGGCATTCTCGCCCTGCTCATTCGAGCCGAGTTGGCGTATCCCGGCATGCAGTTCATGCACCAGGAGACCTTCAACCAGCTCTTCACGATGCACGGCACCATCATGCTGCTGATGTTCGCTACCCCGTTGTTTTCGGGGTTCGCTAACTACTTTATGCCACTACAGATCGGCGCCCCCGACGTCGCTTTCCCGCGCATCAATCAGTTTGCGTACTGGCTGTACCTGTTTGGTTCCCTGATGGCATGTAGCGGCTTCCTTACCCCCGGTGGCGCCGCCAGCTTTGGTTGGTTTGCTTACGCACCGCTGTCGGACGCCATCAACTCTCCTGGAGTTGGCGGGGATCTGTGGGTGATGGGCTTATACCTCCTCGGTCTGTCGTCCATCCTCGGTGCCGTCAACTTTGTGACGACGATCATTCTTATGCGTACCCCCGGTATGACGATGTTCCGGATGCCGATTTTCTCGTGGAATATCCTCATCACCTCGATTATGGTTCTGGTCGTCTTCCCAGTCCTGTCCGCAGGGCTGCTTGTCCTCGAGGCTGATCGAGCCCTAGGTGCCCATATCTTCGATCCCGCGAACGGTGGCCCGATCTTGTGGCAGCACCTGTTCTGGTTCTTTGGTCACCCAGAGGTGTACGTCATCGCGCTGCCATTTTTCGGCATTATTACCGAGGTGCTGCCGGTCTTCAGTCGTAAGCCGGTGTTCGGCTACGTCGGGTTGGTGTTCGCAACCCTGGCTATCGGTGGTCTTTCGGTATCTGTGTGGGCTCACCACATGTTCGTGACTGGCGCGGTCTCGCTGCCGTTCTTCTCGTTCATGACGTTCACGATTGCCGTTCCCACCGGCGTGAAGTTCTTCAACTGGATCGGCACGATGTGGGGCGGGTCATTGAGCTTCGACACGCCGATGCTTTTTGCTATTGGCTTCCTGACGACCTTCCTCTTCGGTGGTCTTACTGGCGTCATGCTCGCGAGCCCGCCGATGGATTTTAACGTCTCCGATACGTATTTTGTGGTGGCACATTTCCACTACGTGCTCTTTGGCACCGTGGTCTTCGCGATGTTCGCCGGGTTCTATTACTGGTGGCCCAAGATCACTGGGCACATGCTCAATGAGACGTGGGGCAAGATCCACTTCTGGACTCTGTTCGTCGGCTTCCACACCACCTTCCTCGTCCAGCACTGGCTTGGCGTCGAAGGTATGCAACGGCGGATCGCTGACTACGGTGCTTGGGAAGGCTTTACGCTGCTCAACCAGGTGTCGACCTTTGGTGCTTTCCTGCTCGCTATTTCGATGCTGCCATTCGCATGGAACGTATGGATCACCCGTCACGACCCCGATATTGAGGTCGATGACCCATGGGGCTGGGGCCGTACCCTCGAATGGGCTACCTCGTGCCCGCCGCCTGCCCATAACTTCACGAAGATGATCCGCGTGCGGTCGACATCCCCGGCCTTCGACATCAACCATCCGGAGGCTGCTTTGGCCCCCGACGTCGAGGATGCGAATCCGCGTGAACTCGTCCACTCCGGCAAGGAGGATGCCTGATGAAACCGGAACGTTGGGTATTTGGCGGGCTCGGCCTGTTCTACATCATCATGACCCCGGTGTACTGGTTCTCCGCCCATGAGGTTGCCGGAACGTGGGCGTTGGGGCTGTCCGGAGCGATGGCTCTCATGGTGTTCTTCTACGTTCAGGTCGTCTCCAAGAAGATCAACCCGCGTCCTTCTGACGAGAAGGACGCCGAGGTTATCGACGGTGCCGGGCCGATCGGATTCTTTCCGCCGCAAAGTATCTGGCCGTTCTGGTGCGCACTCGTGGTCGCCATCATCTGCCTCGGCCCGATCTTCGGGTGGTGGATCTCGCTGCTGGGCATCGGCATCGGCATCTGGGCTGCGTCGGGCTGGGCATTTGAGTATTACCGCGGGGATTACGCTCACTGACGAGTACTCGCCGCCGCATTCTGATCTGCGGCGGCGAGTAGTCTTTTTTCGGCACGGTGCGTACCTTCGTACCCTTGTGCCAGGCTCAGGACCAGGTCGTCATCTCCGGGTCTGCCCGCCAGGACGGCACGTACCGGGGGTCAGAACGCTTCAGCAATGGGCACAGATCCGTCACTGAAACGAATGAACTTGCCCACTGTGGCGTCATCATCAAGGCTTGCCAGAGCAGCCTGTGCCACGGTTTCGCGCGAAACCGTGGTGCCGCTGTAATCGTCATTATCGCCGAGGATGCGTACACCTGATGCCGGATCATGGCTTAGCGTTACCGGCCCAAGGATAGTCCAGCGAATCGAGGAGTCCATGGTGTGACGGTCAGCATCCGCTTTGGCGTCGGCATAGGGGAAGAAGGAGTCGTCGGCTGGCACGCCGTGATCCGGGCTGCCACACCAGGACACAAGCACAAAACGCGGGTGATGAGACGACCGTCCAATAGCGTCAACGAGGGCATTACATGCGTCGCGGTCGACAGCGTAGGTATCTTCTGGTCCGCCTTTACCGCCGGCTCCCGCTGACCACACCACGGCGTCGTGGCCTTGAATGAGGTCGTCCCATTGTGCCGCGCCTAAGGTCGTGACGTCCGCGATAACCGGGTGGCCTCCCCACGATGTGACGTCAGCTGCCTGGTCGTCGCGGCGGATGACCGAGTCAACTTCACGCCCCTGCGAGGATGCAAGCTGAGTCAAGTGTTTGGCCACGTGTCCGTGGCCTCCAATCACGAGAATCCTATGCGATGTCATGAAAGCCACCATAGGACTCGATTGGCCTGCACTAAGGGTGATGTATGGACGCGTTCGCCACGAGCTCATGTCCAGCTGCGCTGCAGCGGGCGACCCTCCTCGTACCCAGAGGGGGATTGCACGCCAATCACAGCTTTTTCATGAAATTCCTTGAGATTAGCTGCCCCGGCGTAGGTGCATGAGGAACGTACCCCGGAGGTGATGAAATCGACAAGGTCCTCGACGCCAGGGCGCTGCGGGTCCAGGTACATCTTGGACTGAGAGATGCCCTCCTCAAAGAGGGCGGCGCGGGCTCGCTCGAAGGCGCGGCGTTCACGGGTGCGGTGACGCACGGCGCGAGCCGACGCCATGCCGAAGGACTCTTTATACATCCGACCGTCGTGGTCGATAAGCATGGCCCCGGTCGATTCGTGGGTGCCTGCGAACCACGAGCCAATCATGACCGATCCGGCACCAGCAGCAAGGGCAAGAGCAACATCGCGGGGGTGACGCACGCCACCGTCAGCCCATATGGCGCCATTAACCTCGGCAGCAGCCTCGGCGCACTCTAGTACCGCTGAAAACTGTGGGCGTCCTACACCGGTCTGCATGCGAGTGGTGCACATTGCGCCTGGCCCGACGCCGACCTTAATGACGTCAGCGCCGGCCTCCAACAGATCGAGCGTGCCGCCGCGGGTAACGATATTGCCGGCCACGATGGGGACCCTGCGGCCTGTCTTGGTATGAAATTCGGTGCGGACCTCGTCGGCGATCCCGATAGCGCGGATCATCTGGTCCTGATGGCCATGGGCAGTATCCATCACGAGTACGTCTGAACCAGAGTCCAAGGCGTTGCGGGCCCGTCCGGCGACGTCACCATTAATGCCAATCGCGGTGCCGATCATCAGGTGTCCGTTCGGATCGACAGCAGGACGATAAATCTCGGTACGCAGGGCGCCACGTGATGTCATTATTCCGACGAGGATGCCGTCGTCAGCGATGGCTACCGCAACCTTTTGGTGCCGCTCGGCAAGGGTCTGAAACACATCATCTGGGCTCGTCTGAGGACTAACCAGGGTGAGGTCGGTTGTCATGACCTCGTGGCACTGAGCGAATCGGTCTACGCCTTCAGCTTCTGCGGGGGAGACGAGACCCACTGGATGATGATCCTCAACGACAAGGACGACGCCGTGGGCGCGCTTGGTGAGCAAGCTCATCGCCTCACCGACAGTCGTCGTCGGAGTGACGGTGACCGGGGTGTCGAACCGAGTATGAGCATTCTTGACGCGTCGGATAGATCGGGAGACGAAGTCCGCCGGGATGTCTTGAGGCAAGATCGCGATGCCTCCGCGCCTGGCGATGGTCTCTGCCATGCGGCGTCCGGAAATCGCAGTCATATTGGCCACGACGAGGGGTAAAGGAGTGCTAAGCCCATCTGTCGACGTGAGATCAACGTTCATGCGGGACCCCACCGAGGAACGGTTCGGTGCCATGAAGACGTCGTTATACGTCAGATCGTAGTTTGGCTGCTCGTGGAGAAAACGCACGGGCCTATTGTTCCACGTGGTCGTGGTCATGTCTCTGCTGGGCGCGGCACACCGAAACACAGCCCACCGAAAACACGGCACACTGAAACTATGCCCTCGATCGTGGATGACGTCCTCGCCGCAGTAGAAGCGTTACCTGCCGGTACCGTCGTGTCCTACTCCGATGTCGCTGAGCTGGTGGGTACGTCGCCGCGCCGGGTCGGCACAATCATGGCGCGTGCGGGTCAGGAAGTGGATTGGTGGCGGGTGACGAGTGTGCGTGGGACTCTACCTGCGGCTCTCATGGCTCGTGCTCGACAGCACTGGGACGAGGAAGGGCTAGGCGGGGGAGTAGCAATGCTTCGTGACCACGCCCCGGATCCCATCGAGTGGGAGAATACCTGGCAACTATTACGTCTCCGAGTATGACGAAGGCCCCCTCATACTGAGGGGGCCTTCGCCCGTGTTCCGTCTGGGCTGGATCAGTCGGTAATCTCTGCCCGGGTGGCCGAGTGATCGGAGTCGATCTCGGCGTGATGGCGAGCTGCCTCCAATTCCTCGCGGGTTACTTTGGGAACATTGTCACCAAGGAACCACTTCATCCAGCGAGCACGTCTCTTGCTGACTTTGCGACCACGATCATCGATCGACCCGGCGGTGAGCACGGGATAAGTCTTGTGCTGGGTGAGAGTCCAGGCCTCGTCATCGCTGATAGGTACGTGGGCCTCAGAGAACTCGCCACTAGGTTCGCGAATAATCTCACCTGATGGCGACCCGTGGAGGAGACGCTGACGGTCAGCCCGCTGTAGGGCTACACAGATGCGCTTGGTGATCTGGTAGGCGATGATTGGGACGACGAAGATCGCACCACGCATGAAGTACGTGATCGAGTTCAGCGAGGGGTGGAAGTGGGTCGCGATAATGTCGTTGGCTCCCGAAAGCCAGAACATGGCGTAGCAACTCATAGCGGCGACGCCGAGCGCGGTACGGGTTGGCACATTGCGCGGACGGTCGAGCAGGTGGTGTTCGGATTCGTCGCCGGTGATCCACTTTTCGACGAATGGCCACGCCACCAGCAAAGTGAACAACACGCCCATGAGGCACACGCCTGGAAGGAAGATGTTCCAGCTCCAGGTGGTGTGACCAATGTGCCATTCCCAGTTCGGTGTGATACGGACAGCGCCCTCAAGCCAGCCCATGTACCAGTCAGGCTGGGATCCGGCCGTGACCTCGCCAGGGTTATAGGGGCCGAACTTCCAGACCGGGTTGATTTGAAGGAAGGTGCCCATGAGGGTCAGCACGCCGAAGACCACGAAGAAAAAGCCACCGGCCTTAGCCGCGTAGACCGGGAACAGCGGGTAACCGACGACATTCTTCTCGGTGCGTCCGGGGCCTGGGTACTGGGTGTGCTTGTGGTAGACGACCAGCGCGAGGTGGGCGGCCACCAGACCTAGCAGCAGCGCCGGGATAAGCAGGATGTGCACCATGTACAGACGGGGGACGATTGCGGTGCCGGGGAACTCGCCGTTAAAGACGAAGAACTCAACCCAGGTACCAACCAGCGGGATAGCGCGCATGAGGCCATCGGCGAAACGCAGGCCCGTGCCCGATAGCAGATCATCGGGCAGTGAGTAACCGGCGAAGCCTTCGACCATGGCCAACATGAACAGGCCTAGGCCGATGAGCCAGTTGATCTCACGTGGCTTGCGGAAGGCACCAGTGAAAAAGATACGCAGCATGTGCACGGTGGCCGCTGCGACGAACAGAATGGCTGCCCAGTGGTGGATCTGACGGATCAACAGGCCGCCACGGACCTCAAAGGAGAGATCTAGCGTGGAGGCGAAGGCCTCCGACATAGGCGTTCCCTTGAGTAACTGGTACGGGCCGTTGTAATCGACCTCAGCCATGGACGGCTTGAACCAGATGGTCAGGAAGACGCCAGTGAGCAGTAGAACGACGAAGGAGTACAGAGCAATCTCGCCCAATAGGAACGACCAGTGGTCAGGGAAGACCTTGCGTAGGTTCTCCTTGCCTAGCTTGGCCAGCCCAAGACGGTCGTCGTGCCAGTTGACGATCCGCATCCCGCGACCCGAGGGTTTATCATCAGCAGTCGCAGTGCGCAGGGTAGGTGATTCCTCGGCGATGCCAGTTGGCCGGGCCATCAGTTGTCACCCTTCTTGTAGTCGTGACGAGAATCTCGTTCAAAGTAGGACGGGCCCACCGGAACGGTGAAGTCGCTTCGAGCGACCAGGTAGCCCTTGTCGTCGACAGTGATGGGTAGCTGGGGTAATGAGCGTCCGGCAGGGCCAAAGACGACAGCACCGGAGTCACCTAGGTCGAAGGTCGACTGATGGCAGGGGCACAGCAGATGGTGGGTCTGTTGTTCCCAGAGGTTGACGGGGCAGCCGACGTGGGTGCAGATCTTGGAATACGACAAAATACCGCCGACCTGCCAATCTTTCCGAGACTCGGGGATCTTGATGGAGTCAGGATCCATCCGGACGATGAGGATGGCGGCTTTGGCTTTCGCGCGCTGGAACTCAACCCCCTCAAGATTCTTGAGGTTTTCCGGTTCAGCATTGACGAGTTGGCCGATCTCAAGGTCAGAGGCCTTGATGGGCTGGAAGGTGATGTCGTTGACGAGCCGCACACCTTCAGCCCAAATAGTCCGTTCGATTGTCGCCCGACGGGTGCCCGGTCCAGGTTTGGGGCCCAGATCAGCAAGCGTGACGATAGCCGGTAGGGCCATGATGCCGATGGCACCGCCAAGAGCTCCACCGATGAGTTTGCGTCGGGATAGTCCAGACTGTTCGGCGTTGATACGCCACTGCTTGGCGAACTCTTCGCGATCAGCGGCATCGGAATTGACCGGGTGCCGCTCTTGGATGATCTCTTCATCACCCATGATTTGCTTAGCCCAATGGATGCACGCAATGCCGATGAATAGCACCGCGAGGCCCGCGCACAACCCGAGTGCGAAGGTGGAAGCATTCATGTATAGCGGGCCAATTTCGACGGTCGCCTCGCGGGGCACAGCGAAGTACATGACGACGAAGGCAATAGCGAGAACTGGAACTAGACCGAGGAGGGTCAGGATCTGTCGGTACGCCCGGTTCCCAGCTTTCGGGTCGGCGTCGGTATAACGCTCAACGTGGGGTTCGACCCCCGGGTTTTCGACCGGTAAGTCGTTGCGTTCGGTGTATTTATCGCTCACTTCGCGCGAGCCCCCTTCCTTGCCAGCCATCCAGCAATCAAGACCAGGCCGCCGATACCAATGATCCAGCCAAACAGGCCCTCGGTTACCGGGCCGATACCGCCAAGGGCGAAGCCGCCATTGTTGGGTTCAGCGTGAGCAGTCTGCAGGTAGCCGATGATTTCGCGGGCATCCTGGTCGGTAATGACGGACTTGGAGAACACCGGCATTTGCTGTGGACCAGTACGCATGGCCTCGTAAATGTGCTTGTCGGAAGTCTTCATGAGGGAGGGGGCATAAGCACCTTCAGGGAGTGCACCGCCACGGCCCTCAACGTTGTGGCAAGCCGAGCAGTTGGTCTTGAACAGTTCAGCACCTCTGGCTAGTTCCTCAGCCGTCAAATTAGAGGTTTTGAGGCTCTCAGAGGAGGGCACGTCCGGCCCCGGGGCGAGAGAAGCGACGTATGCGCCGACTGCCGCAGTCTCTTCGTCAGTGAATTTCGTCCTCTTCGACGGTGCCTGAGCCTCGGGACGTGCCATCGGCATGCGACCAGTACCCATTTGGAAGTCAACCGCAGCCGCGCCCACACCAGCCAAAGACGGGCCTTGAGTTGTACCCTCGCCGTTGAGCCCGTGGCACGAGGAGCAGTTCTGTTGGAAGATTTCCTTGCCTTGAGCCACCTGGGTCGACGCATTCGTATCCGCCTGACTCGAGGCTGAAGGACTGACGAAGGCGTACACACACCCCACCAGAACCAAGGCCAGCAGCAACAGCACAGGTTTGGCTGCCCGGCTGTGCCGTTTTGTGGAGAGGAATCTCATCACCACAGTCACCTTTCTCGGAGTAGGGGTATCAGCGCACGATGTAGATCACCGAGAACAGGATGATCCACACCACGTCAACGAAGTGCCAGTAGTAGGAAACGACCATTGCCGTGACTGCTTGCTCGTGGGTGAACCGTCGAGCCATGTAGGTGCGGGCAAGGGTAAATAAGAACAGAATCAAGCCACCAGTAACGTGCAAGCCGTGGAAACCAGTAGCGAGGAAGAAGGCAGAGAAATAGACGCTCGAGGAGATGGTGTGGCCTTCACCGATGAGGGTGACGTACTCCGCGACCTGCCCAGCGATGAACACCGCGCCCATGATGAAGGTCAGGGTGTACCACTCGCGCATACCCCATGAGGTGACTGCGCCGAGGCCTTTCGTGCGCTTGACCTGGCCATGCTCGGCGGCGTGAACACCCATCTGGCACGTGACCGAGGACAACACCAGGATCAGAGTGTTAACGGCGGCAGCCCCCACTGCGAGGTGAGAGGACTCGCTTTGCCAGAGGGTCTGCTGGCCCGCTGCGGCCATGTCGCTGGTCGTCTGGCGAATCATGAAATAGGCCGCGAAGAGTGCGGCGAAGAACATGAGTTCGCTTGCTAGCCATACCCAGACGCCTAGTGGTAAGGCGTCGGGACGACCTGCCGGCGCGTTGAGTCGCGTCGGCGCGATCGGATGTATGGCGCCCGTCGGTCGTTGTGATGTTCGCGCTGAAGTGGCCACGGCCTCATTATGGCCGGAAATGTGTCATTGGTCATGTTGTTCAGGTCAATTCGGGGTTGGATTCGCCGATCCAGATGGCACAATGCGTCGATGCGTCGGCTCTCGTGGCGTGCCTGTCTCAGTAGGCAGGACGAAATTGTCCGTAAAGGAGGGCTCAGGTTGTAACATCTGCGGTGGCACGTACTGGTTGTGTCCGGGATGTCAGTTAGTCCCACGCCGTCGAGGGAAAGGGCCGCTCATGGGCGACAAGCACGGGGAGCCGTCGGACGCTCTCAAGGTTCTCGTCTATTCCGACGATCATACTGTCCGCGAGCAGGTGAAGCTCGCGTTGACTGGGATGTTTGCCCCCGACCTTCCGCGTGCTGAAGTCGTGGAGACAGCTACCCAGGCATCTGTTGTTGACGCGGTGGCCAGCGGCCATTATGACGTTTTGATCGCTGATGGCGAATCTGCTCCTTATGGTGGGATGGGCGTGTGCCACCAGCTCAAGGACGAGGTCGAGGATTGCCCACCTGTCGTCTTATTGGTGGCCCGCATCGCCGATGCGTGGTTGGCGTCGTGGTCCCATGCAGATGCCATCGCTACGCATCCTGTTGATCCAGTGGCCTTGCCGCAGACGGTGGCGTCAGTTATTCGCGGTGCCCGTAGCGATGCCAGGCACGCTGAGCAGCGTGAACCTGCGACCTGAGCAGCGTGAACCTGCGACGCACCACTGACGCCTGAAGTTTTTACGCGCTCGTTGTACCAACTATGAAACTCGAAGGAGTTCTATGTCCGAAGACCGCGTCGACGAATTTACCTGGGCTGATCTTCTAGCCGATCTCGTGGCCAGACGCGACATGGATCGCGCTACTGCGAGTGCAGCTATGGAACGTGTTTTGTCAGGGCAGTTGACCCCGGTCCAGGTCGCTGGTTTTGCGGTGGCACTTCGGGCTAAGGGAGAGACGGCCGACGAGATTGCCGGCATGGCTGACGGCATGATCGATCAGGCTACCCCGGTAACGTTGGATCGCGATGCGGTCGACATCGTCGGCACAGGCGGGGATCGAGCTAACACCGTCAATATCTCCACGATGGCAGCTATCGTTGCTGCCGCCGCAGGCGCAAAAGTCGTCAAGCACGGCAACCGGTCTGCTAGTTCAGCCTGTGGTGCCGCAGATTGCTTGGAAGCCCTCGGCGTCAGAGTTGATATTGATCCGCAGCGTCAGGCTGCCGTCCTTGATGAGGTCGGCATAGCGTTCCTGTTTGCACCGCTCTACCATGCGTCTTTGCGCCATGCTGCTCCTGCCCGCAAGGAACTTGGCATTCAGACCACCTTCAACCTTCTTGGACCATTAACAAATCCAGCTCGTCCATATGCTGCAGCAATTGGGATTGCTGATGATTCCATGGCCCCTCTTGTTGCGGAAGCGCTAGCAGCGCGAGGCACGCGCGGCTTCGTCTTCCATGGCGAAGACGGTCTTGACGAGTTGACGACGACCACGGTGTCCCAGGTATGGGTCCTTGCAGACGGCAAAGTTGTTGAGACCGAGATTGATCCGGCTGCGCTCGGGCTGGCGCCGGCCATCGCTACCGACCTTGTCGGTGGGGACCCCACGTTCAACGCTCGTGTCGTGCGCAAGGTGCTGGCGGGGGAGCGTGGTCCGGTGCGTGACATCGTGCTGCTCAACGCAGCTGCAGCTCTGCTGGCCTATGACGGGCTGCATGTTGATGACGACATCGCTCCACGGCTCGCCGAGAGGCTGGAGCGTGTCGCGCAAGCGATTGACTCGGGCGCGGCAGAAGACTGTCTCGATCGCTGGATCGCCGTTACCCAAGACTGATTGCTAATGTCATCCATGGCCCCGCCCATAGAGCTGGGCCATAGGCGAATACGGACCCCCACGGTGAGGGGCGATATTTGCGGATGACAGTGACGGTCATGGCTATGACAGCTCCCAGGACGGTAACGCACAGCAGAGCCGTCATACCGGTGCCGATGAAGTCGGGATGTGAATCGGGCACTGCCGTCGTTGCCGCCAGGAAACCGGTGCCCGCTGCAAGCCTGACGTCGCCATACCCCAGGGATGAGCTGAGCCGCCACATGAGCCAGAAAAACCCTGTTGATGCTGCTGACATCACAGCACACGTAACGAGCCAGCGTCCGGGAGGTGGGCGCGTCGCGACAAGCCCAGCGACGAGGGCCAATCCAGCCTCGACGATGCAGCGACGCCATAGCGGCAGCGGTAGGAAGGTCGTCGCATGATCGACGGCGACGAGGGTTGTCACCGATCCCGACCAGACCCACCACATGCCCCACGCCCACGGCGGCGCGAGAGTTGATGCGGCCCCGCATGCGATCGCCGTCATGGCGACAATGACAGTCCGCCGTGACGTGGCAAGAGAGTCGTACCGGGGCTTGACCGCAAGCACCGCGTCACCAACCTCCTCGACAGATGGCTCGACGAGGTGCGGGACCGTCACGTGCAGATGCCATATTGCTAGGACACAAGCCACCGCACAGCCGAGGATAATCCACATTGTTTCGGGTCACAGAGTTGTCATGGATTCGGCAGTGGCGAGTAGACCGCGAGCCTGGCATGCGGCCCGACCGCGCAGCCGCGTCATCTCCGTGCAGAGCTCTTCTTTCCCACTGAGCAGGTCCGCGGTGTGGGTTATTGTCACGCCAAGCATGACGGCGAGCTCATTAATATCGCAGCCGGCTTTCTGGAGGGCGAGAAGGCGGGTACGCGTGCTTCCTGCTGGCACGACGCGTTCGCGGGCTGCATCGATATCGTCGGCGCTGATGCGGAGGATACGTACAGCGTCGATGACGCGAATACGGTGAATAGGACGATCTCCCTGGCCAGCGAGGCGCTGCACGACGCGGCTAGGGACATGCGCGAGCAGGGCGATGACACGCCACGGGACGCGGCATTCGTGAACGAGAGAACGGACGTGGAGGGAGAAAAAGCGGGCGTCGACCCATGCAGTTGATGTCTTCGAGGACTCGAGATCTATAGCGACCATGTGACAGGCCTTTCTGTCGGTGGTTTGTGCTCGCACGAGGTGAACACTCTTCTAACCGGAATAAGTGCCATTACGGACGCGGATTGTGACATCGGCGGGGCGTTGTTATCGAACCGTTACACACCATGTCATGAAATGTGATATTTCTCACATGGCATGGCGGATATGTTTACGGCGTTTCGAACTCCCCGTGCTGGCCGCCTCAGGGTCGGGCCATGCCGGCGCTGGCGCACAGCGACGGCGGGGCTCACCACCGCAGTGGTAAGCCCCGCCGTTATGGGCGATGATTAGCGCTGGGCTTTGGTAAACCCGGCAGCTTGGGCAGCCTCTTCCGTGGCGAACCACACATCAGCAATAGTGCGGTCGTAGCCGCCCGAGCCCGGAACGTGGTACTTCATCGAGCGATCGTTGCCCTTAATGATGAAACCCTCGGGCGGGTTGTCCCCGACGTATGAAGTCGCCGTTGCGGCCTCGCCCGTTGTGTCGTTGTCGGGGGCCTTGACGGCACCATCCTTTGTCGTGGTCTTGGAACGGGCACCTTCGTCAACGAAGGCAGCCGTCTCGGCGGTGGTTTCCGACGCAGCGGCAGCAGGTCCGCCCTCGTCGGCCATGGTAGCAACCGGATCGGCTGGAACCGAGGCGTCATCCTTGGCTGGCTTGGCAACAGACTTCGAGCCATGGCTGGTCTCGGGTTGGGGGGCCGGCTTCTCGTCAGTCTTCGGGCTGGGCTTGTCGGCTGCGTCTTGATCGCCAGGAGTCCACGAGTAGGTGACCTTAGGCTCGTGGGCCGTCCAACCGTCATCAGACGAGCTCAGGAGGCGACGCCCGGCGACAATTGCGGCAGCGCCAATGCCGCCGAGGATGGCCAGGGTGCAGAACACTTTGCCGGCCTTGCCGCGACGCTTGGCCTTCTTTACTGACTTTGTTTCAATGCCCGCCTTGGCCGCCAACTCGGTTGACTCGCCCTTGAGGGCTGAGAACGCGGCCTGTCCACGACGGGCGGCTTCCTCAACAGCAGGATGGGAAGCGACCTTTCCGGCACGCTCCTCAAGCTCGGGTAGGACGTCCTTCTGGAAGGTGTCATAGGCTTGATGAAGAGCCGGGACAACCTTCTCCTGGGTGTAGCCCTTCGAAGCGTCGAGGGCCTTCTTGCCGACTTCGACAGCCTGATCGGAAAGCGGTCCGAGCTTTTCAGAGAGCGGGCCGATCTTGTCGGAGATCTGATCAGTTAGGGGACTGATCTTGTCGTTGACTTGCGCGGCCAACGGAGCAGCCTTGTCCTGGGCGGCGGCGAGGTATGCGGCGGCGGTCTCCAGCGCCTGGGCACGCTGCTCCTTGAGCGTGCTGGGGCTGCTTGCGGCGGCGGTCTTGCGGGAAGCTTTCTTCTTGCAGGACACGGTTCCTCCAATTCGTATGGGATATGGCTCGTGATCGAGCACATCCCACGGTATCGACCAAATCACCCATAGACCAGAGTTTCACGGTTGTCCGTGACGGCGAGTAATTCCGATCGGCGTGATGGGAGAGTCAGTACTCTGGGATAGACCACATCGTTTCTCATAGGAAGGCAAGCAGGTGGCCTCTACCGCGACTCTGCGCACCAATCACGGCGACATCGTTCTTCGTCTCTTTGCCGATCAGGCCCCCAAGACCGTCGACAACTTTGTCGGTTTGGCCGGTGGCACGAAGGAGTACATCGATCCGCACACCGGCAAGCCAACTACCGGTAAGTTCTACGATGGTTTGACCTTCCATCGGGTCATTGACGGGTTCATGATTCAAGGCGGCTGCCCACTTGGGACCGGCACTGGAGGACCTGGATACCAATTCGCTGACGAGTTCCATCCGGAACTCACGTTCTCCAAGCCGTACCTGCTGGCTATGGCCAATGCCGGTCCGGGCACTAACGGGTCCCAGTTCTTCATCACCGTTGCCCCGACCCCACACCTCAACCGCCGTCACACCATTTTTGGTGAAGTTGCCGACGAAGAGTCCCGAAAGGTCGTCGACGAGATTGCTCACGTTCGCACCGGGCGAATGGACCGTCCAGTCGAGCCGGTCGTCATCGAGAGTGTCGAACTGGCCTGAGAGTCAGCCTGACGGGAATGCTCCCCGAGGCCGTTGCGCCTCGGGGCTGCCCGTATCCTGATTCCCTCATCATCAATGGCCATCGAGCCAGAGGAGATACATGCCCGACCGCTGGAGTGAGCACCCCGTCCGTCCGGCCCCTATGAGGTGTCCGGCGTCGGTAGCTATTGCCGTCGTCACCGTGCTCATTGCGCTCGCCGCGCGGGCAACGCCGTTGGCCTCGCTGTTAGCCTCAGGGGCGGCTCCAGATTTTGATTTCCAGGTTTGGCGACCACTCGTCTTTGCCCTGACGACCTCCTCGATTATGAGTGCGGTGCTGACTGGCCTGCTCCTGGTCCTCATCGGTCACCAGATTGAACCCATGATCGGCTCAGTACAGTTTGCCGTCTTATATCTGATATGCGGTGTGGGTGGATCGACGGCCATTACCCTGGCCGGGGTGCCGTTCTCTTTTGAGGGCTCGATGTGCGGTCTTTTCGGCTTGATGGCGGCATCGACCGTTGTCAAATATGTTCAGCAGCAGGACATTCGTGCCGACATCGTGTTACTCACGATTTTCATTATCTGGGCGATCATCGTTGGCTCAACAACGTGGATTGCTGACATCGGCGCGGTCGTTGTGGGCGCCGTTTCCGGCTGGGCGTGGTTGCAGACTCGGTGGTCGTCATATCGGCGCCAGGTGGGAGCTGGGCTGGCAATTTTGGCTGTCTGCCTTGCTGCTCTCGTCGTGGCCTGGGTGATGTAACGCGGCCACCCGGGCGGCAAGATCGTGAGTGTCCATCCAGCTGTGGGCGGGCCAGGACCATTCCCCGACGATGTCAACCAGACGCACTCCGGGTTCTTCAAACCAAGACGCCACTAATTCGGCTTCTTCGATGGTACAGGCCGGTATTCCAGACGGTGGGCGGCAGACAGATTCCGCGGTGGCGCACACCGCGTCGATGACGGGCATCGGATCTGTGTTCACACGGCATCGTCCAGCACCAGCAAGGCGTCCATGACGGATGACGTGGATCTCCCAAAAAGCGCCATTTCGCCGCGCTGCGACGATCTGAGGACACGATGCCAGCGAGATGAGGCGGGAACGACGCCGGGTGGCGCGCAGCACCTCCTTGGCGTCGTCAGTGAACTCTGCCGCATCTTCAAAGCGCTCTGCGGCGGACAAGTGTGCGATGCGGTGGGCCAGCCGATCAGTGAGGTCGCGAACGTCTGTCGTCATAGCGAGCCGGGCACGGTCGACGATGGCGGAGTAGTCCACGTGGGGGTTCACGCATGGGGCTGAGCAGTGGCCCATCTCTGCTAACGGACACCCGTCTGGGTGTTGTGAGACCGGCCCACTGCACTGCCGCAGACCGAACGCTTCAGCCATCACGATGGCCGCGCGAGTCGCTGCCCGGCGGCTGGTGAAAGGTCCCCACGGCGGTTGGGAATCCCGGTCGGCTCGCCGCACGACGGAGGGTCGTGGATGTGCCTCAGGCGTCAGGGCGACCCACCATACCGATCCCTGCCGACGGGACCTGCGGTTGTAACGCGGTTGGTGGGCGTCAATGAGGCGTAGTTCTCGTACCCCTGCTTCGAGCTGGGTTGAGCACTCGCGAGCTTTGACGCCAGTTGCTATCCGCACCATCTCATCCATGCGACGTCGCGTCTCTGACGCGGTGAAGTATTGGGATACCCGGCGTCGGATATTGACGGACTTGCCCACATAAAGGACCTCCGGTTGCGCGGGAGCTGGCTTGTCCAAGCAGAACCAATAGACTCCGGGGCCCTCTGGAAGATTCTTCGCCCACACCCGTCGGCGGCGCCGGGATTCGGGTACCCGATGGGTTATGTCCATAAGGTCTTCCAGGGTGGTCACGTCGAGGTTTCCGACTCTTTCGATCAGTCCGTGGAGGACGTCGACAGTGGCCCTTGCGTCGTCAAGGGCGCGGTGGGAAGGCGTCGTCGTAGTGCGGAAGAGCTGAGACAGAGTGCTCAGCTTGTAGTTTCGTACTTCTCCTCGAGACAGCACTGACCGAGCGAGCGCGAGGGTGTCGACGACGAATGGGTTTTGCCAGGGATAGCCATGCTGGGCATACGCTCGCTGGAGGAAACCAACATCGAAACGAGCATTGTGCGCCACGAGTACCGTGCTGCGGGAAAACTCTGACCAGCTGGGCAAAACGGCGCGTAACGGTGGGGCTGGGCGCACCATCGCGTTCGTGATGCCTGTGAGAACTTGCACTGACGCTGGGATGGGCTCGGTTGGGCACACGAGGGTGTGAAACTCGCCGTCAACACAGCCTCCGCGCACCTTCACAGCGCCGATCTCGGTGATCTCGGCATCCTTGCCAGTGCCAGTGGTTTCAAGATCGACGACGCAAAATGTGACGTCAGATAGTGCAGTGCCCACATCGTCGAACGACGGTTGAAGGGGCGCAGCACTCATATCTGACACGGTAGATTGATGTGACGACAGCGTCATGATGGATCATCACGGAACACTGAGAACAACCTAGTCAAGGCAATGTTTACGGCGGATGCGGAAATCAGATGAGCGTCAGTATGAGCAGTTTTGTGAAACAAGTTGCTCCGCTCCTGAGGACCACATAAGATTCTCTCAGTCGGTAGGGATAATCCTGGCCCGACGGCCAAATCACAGCTGGATGTATGACTTGGCCCACACCGCGTGATGGCGCGGCGAGGCGCAGTCAGGTGATGGTGAAGGGTAGACAGTGGAGCACAGGTATGGAGGTTCTCAGGTGAGCGGTAGGGCTTCTCGACGCGGACGTAGCGTCGCAGTTGCTGCCATCACCGGGGCGATCCTCCTTGGGACGGTCGCGTCGGTTGACCCTGGAGCTCAGGCGGCTCCTGATCCAATTAACCAGGCGAAGGCTCGTTTGGCTCAACTCGATGAACAGACTGCGAAGATGCAGGAGAGTTACACCGAAGCTCAAGACGTTCTCGACAAGGCTCAGAAGGATCTTGAGCGTTCCCAAAAGGACCTCAAAGCCCAGTCGGAAAAGGTTTCCGCTATGCGCAAGGCCCTTGGTCGCGTTGCGCTGAGTGACTACCAGAGTGGTGGTGGCGTCTCGACGACCACGCGGCTCGTCACCAGCGGAGACCCTGGACGACTGCTATCTGGGCTGGCGACCGTCCAGAACGTCAGCGAGCGCACCACGTCACAGCTCCAGGATTTCCAGGCCGAACAGGCGCGCCTGAAATCCACGAAGTCCCAGATCGAGGCGGATCACGCGACGATCCAGGCCCAGCGCGATCACAAGGCCAAACTTCTGGCCGACGCTAAGAAGAAGGAACAGGAAGCGAAGAGTGTCCTCGACCGTTTGACCGCTCAGCAAAAGGCTGAACTCGAGCGTCGGCAAGCTGCTGAAGCCTTGGCTAGCGCTGGAGACACTGTGTCGCGATCTGGCGGACGCTCTGCTGGTCAGCCGAATGCGGGACAAGGTCAAGCATTGATTCCTTCCCCCTCTTCCCAGGGGGGGTCTTCACGCGCACAGAGCGCTCTCAGTTTTGCGCTCGCGCAAGTTGGTAAGTCCTACGTATGGGGCGGTACCGGCCCGAACGGTTACGATTGCTCGGGTCTCATGATGGTCGCGTGGGGTAAGGCTGGGGTCAGTCTTCCACGCACTGCGGCTGCCCAGTATGCCGCCGGTACCCCCGTGTCGGTGTCCGACTTGCAGCCAGGCGATCTGGTCTTCTTCTACCCGGGCATTACCCATGTTGGTATGTACATCGGTGGCGGCAAGTACGTTCATGCGTCCAATCCGCGTACTGGCATCAAGATCTCCGTGCTCTCGCAGCATGGCGCGTTCCAGGGTGCTCGTCGGTTCGGCTGATCTTCCTTGCTTAGCGTTGGTATAGACATCGGCGGTACAAAGGTTGCCGCCGGCGTCGTCGATGAAAGTGGCCAGATTCTTCGGCGTATTCAGCGTCGAACTCCCTCACGCAGCCCCGAGGCTGTGGAGGACGCTATCGTGGAGTCGGTCCGGGAACTGGCCCATAACCTCCCCATCTGTGCTGTCGGTATTGGGGCTGCTGGTTGGATTGACACCGAACAAGCCCTGGTGCGCTTTTCGCCCCACCTGGCGTGGCGCAATGAGCCACTGCGTGATCGTCTCTCTGAGCGGATTACTGTGCCAGTGCTCGTCGATAATGACGCTAATGCGGCTGCGTGGGCTGAATTCCGGTTTGGGGCCGGGCAAGGGTCACGGGTCATGGTGTGTCTTACCCTGGGCACCGGTATTGGTGGTGCGTTAGTCATCAATGGGCGGATGTTCCGGGGCCGATACGGCATGGCTGGCGAATTTGGACACATGACGGTGGTCCCCGACGGTCATTGGTGCCCGTGTGGTAATCGTGGTTGTTGGGAACAGTACGCCTCCGGCAACTCCCTTGTCAGAGACGCCCGCGCCTTGCTTGCCGAGGAAGCTCCTGGCGCTCAGGACCTGTTGGCCTATATCGCTGATCGTGATCCTAATAACCTCGTTGGTCCTGACGTTACACGTGCAGCAGTTGACGGTGACCGTCTCGCTATTGAACTCATCGCAGATATTGGCATGTGGCTTGGCCGCGGAATGGCGAACCTCGCAGCCGCCTTGGACCCGGACCTTTTTGTCATTGGTGGGGGAGTGAGCGCAGCCGGCGACCTTCTACTCGAGCCCGCACGCACTGTCTATGCTCGTACGCTCACCGGTCGAGGCTTCCGTCCGATGGCCGATATTCAGAAGGCGCATTTCGGTAACGACGCCGGTCTCATCGGTGCTGCGGATTTAGCGCGTCACTCTATCAATGAACCGCCGGGCATGGCTCGCGGATTCTGGCCACGCCGTCGTACCGCGATCCGCAGACAGCGCCGTACCCTGCGCCAAAGCCTTAGCGAAACGCTCGCTGGCCCCGTTGTTCGCGATAAGTGACTCGCTACAAGCGTGAGTGGTTTCCCCACGGGCCCTCATCGTCGCGGTCGCGCCGAGTGGCGGCCCGCCAGATGAGCAGGCTCAGCCCTGCTCCTCCAGACGTGATGGCCAGTATGAGTGCGGTCTGGGGCACATTGATTCCGCCCATGGACAGCAGAACGGTTACGATGCAGATCGTCATCAGGACTAATCCCACTCTCGTCGCCGGGCTGGGAGGGGTTGTTGGTTCTGCCGATAGCGGCTCGTCCACCTCATCGACGTTACTGGGCGATTCGTCCGGAATATGAGCAGGTGCTCGTCGGACTGGTTGATCGTGGGGGCGGGGACGACCGGGGGCGGTGACGACCTCTCCGAATTCACGAGCGATGAGCGCTTCAAAGGCGGCATCAACATCGTTGCCGTCGTGTTCCATCATCCCTCCGCCCGTCAGCGTCTAGGTGCCGCTAGGCTTGGTCGCCGAGGAGGCCCTATGTGGTACGAGTTCTTCAAGTATGCGCTCTTCGGACCAGGAGTGCGAGCCCTGTGGCACCCCCGCGTCATCGGTGGAGACAACATTCCCGCCGAAGGCGGGGTGATCCTGGCATGCAACCACATTTCGGCTCTGGACCCCATCATCGTGGCGTCCATGATTGACAGAAAGCTCACCTACCCGGCAAAGAAAGAGCTCTTTGCAGGAGATAAGGGTTTTTTGTCGAAGGTCGTCGCGTGGTTCTTGCGCGCAGTCGAGCAGGTGCCGCTGGACCGTTCTGGTGGCCGCACCAGCGTCAATGCCATGGGCCCAGTAGAACGCCGACTTGCCGAGGGTGGGCTCGTCGGAATCTTTCCCGAAGGCACCCGTTCCCACGATGGCCGTCTGTATAAAGGCAAAACCGGCGTCGCCAGGTTGGCTTTGGGGTCTGGCGCGCCTGTGGTTCCAGTCGGTATCAGCGGCACGACGGTGCGACGCAAAGTACTGGGCATCCCGCTTCTTGATCATCCGACCCTCGTCTTCGGAAAGCCGATGCATTTCGATGTGCTGGCAGACCGTAGTGAGGAAACGGCCGTTTTACGATGGGTTACTGATGAGGTCATGGGCGCTATTAGCGACCTCACCGGCCAAAACTACGTCGACGTTTACGGATTCCGGGTTAAGCATGGCAATCTCAAGGGCAAAGATGTCTCGGCATTTGTCAAACCTAGGCCTGGCGGCAAGCCGGTACCACCGCCTCGCGTGACGAAGGCTTAGTGTCGTGACTGTGTTGCGTCGATCCCGTGGCGAGGTGACGGGTCCACCTCTGCCTGCTCAGCCAGTCATTGTGGCTATCCATATGCATCGGCGCGGCGATCTCGCCACTGCCCAACACTGCCTGTCGGGACTTGTCAGGAAAGTGTTCGTCATGCCCGAGGCCAAAAGAACGCAGGTGCACTCGGAGGCTTTACGTCACCTATCTCGCGGCGCCGTGGTCCTTATGGCTCCAGAAGGGGCGCACAGTTGGGCGAGTCAGGTACATCGGCTCGACGTTGAGGTGGCGAGACTCGCTCTCGATGGGCATGTTCTCGTGGTGCCCGGTCACGTCGTTGCTGGACAGCTCCACATGGGAGCACCAGTTGACGTGTCGCGTCATGAATCGACGCCTCACTCCCACGCTGTTCTGCGGGCTGCAGCTGATGATGTGGCACTGGCCTTATGCGCGCTCACCGGTCTGCCGTATCAGGATTATCCGGTGGCGCAGGTAGATCGCCGCCTTCGTCCTATCGCGTGGCTGTCGCGGATGCGAAAACGGCGTCACGAACGCAAGATGCGTCGTCAGGTTGCCCAGACGCGTTCGCAGCAAGAGAACGCTCGCGACGCCGAGGAGTTCGCTCGGGAAGAAGAGCGTGCCCGTCGTGCCGCTCAACTTCAGGCTCGGCGAGCGTCCCTGGCTGATCGGCTTGCCGAGCGCGATCTCCACCCAGGTGAGTGAGCCCGCACGACGGTCGTGCTGGGGAAGGTTAGTTTCGTCACAGGATGAAACGGGCGTGGTGAACGTTGCAACGGGAAGTAGACTGCCGGCCATGTCCCAGAGCGTTCCCAGTCTTGAGGTCCTCAACGCCCTGCCACGGGTCCAACAGCCGACCTACCCCGATCCTCAGGCTACCGCTGCGGTCATCAGCCACCTGCGTTCGTTGCCCCCGCTGGTCTTCGCCGGAGAATGCGACGATCTTCGTAACCATCTTGCGGCAGTGGCTCATCGCAAGGCGTTTTTGTTGCAGGGTGGTGATTGTGCCGAGACCTTCGCGGGAGTAAATGCGGCCAACATTAAAGGCAAATTGCGTGTCTTGCTGTCGATGGCCGTCGTTATGACGTACGCGGGTCAGCTTCCGGTGGTTAAGGTGGGCCGAATCGCGGGCCAGTACGGTAAACCGAGGTCCAACGATACCGAAACCCGTCACGGCATCACGTTGCCCAGTTATCGAGGCGACGCCGTCAACGGATTCGAGTTCACTGCGCAAGCCCGGGAGCACGATCCCCAGCGTTTGGTCGGGGTGTACAACGCTTCGGCAGCGACCCTCAACTTGGTGCGAGCATTTGCTACGGGCGGTTTCGCAGATCTGCGCGGCATACACGCATGGAATGCTGACTTTGTGCGTAACTCCAACGTGGAGGCTCGCTACGAGGCACTAGCGTCGGAGATCGAGCGGGCACTGGCGTTCATGATGGCCTGCGGAATCGACGACGATCAGCTCTCCACAGTCGATTTTTACGCTAGCCATGAAGCTCTGCTACTCGACTACGAGCACGCTATGACGCGGATCGACTCCCGCTCCCAGCTGCCCTACGACTGCTCGGGACACTTGCTATGGATTGGTGAGCGGACCCGTCAAATCAATGGTGCCCATGTCGAGTTTCTGCGGCACGTGCGCAATCCGTTAGGAGTGAAACTCGGCCCGACGACAACCGGGGAGGATGCTGTCGCTATTGCTGATGTCTTGGATCCCGATCACGAGCCTGGTCGCCTGACCTTCATTACCCGGATGGGCAGTAAAGCTGTGCGCACCAACTTACCGAGAGTCATCGAGGCAGTAGAGGCCACCGGACGTAAGGTGGTGTGGAGCTGCGATCCCATGCATGGCAACACCTTCGAGGCAGAAAATGGCTACAAGACGCGGTCATTTGCTGATATATGTGACGAGGTCAACGGGTTTTTCGACGTTCATGAGGAATTGGGCACCTGGCCTGGTGGTGTACACATCGAATTGACCGGCGATGACGTCACCGAGTGCTTGGGCGGTATCGACCAGCTAGCTGAGGCAGACCTGGCACACCGCTATGAAACCGCGTGCGATCCACGGCTGAACCGCAACCAGTCCTTGGAATTGGCCTTCATGATCGCTGAGAGGTTGGCCGATGGTCGCATCAAGCGCAACGCCGTCAGTCCACTTGAGAAATTCCGCGGTATCGACCTGTGATCGGACGTCCCCTCCAACGCCCTTGTCAGTCAGCGACGAGTTCATGTGAGAATGTGACGAACTGGTTGCCGCCATGTCATAGCGACGCGAGACTGAGGGTATGAGAATTACGCATCTAGGACACTCCTGCATCCTTGTTGAAGCAGCCGGCCAGCGGGTCCTCGTCGATCCCGGTAATTTCAGCCAATCCTGGCACGGACTGACCGATCTGGACGCAATCCTTGTTACCCATCGCCATCCCGATCACGTCGACCCGGAGCACATCGGTGCCTTGGTTGACGCGAATTCGGGCGCGGTGGTGCGAGCTGAAGAGGGGGCGTGCCGTAGCGTTCCGAGTCTCGACGCCGACCCCATTGCTCCGGGCGATGTGCTGCAGATCGGTGAGGTGAGAATTGAGGCGGTGGGAGGACGTCATGCCGTCATTCACCGGGACCTGGAATCGATCGGCAATGTCGGGTTCCTCATCGGGGAGGGGCTTGGGACGATTCTGTACCACCCCGGTGACGAGATAGATGAGGCCCCGCGCGGCGTCGACGTGCTGGCATGCCCTGCTCACGCTCCTTGGGCTGCCATGAAGGAAACCATCGACTTCGCGAGGTCAGTGGGGGCCCGTCATGGCTTTCTCATCCATGAGGGGCTTGTTAACGAACGAGGCTGGCAACTGTCCTTTGATCGGCATCAGGAGATGGTGCCGACGACGTTCCATGACTTGCGTGACGGCCAGCCGTGGCAAGTGCCGCAGGACTGACGGGGATCAGAGCATGCGATCCATGCCGAACCTTGGAGCCCAGGCCGGATCAACCTGGGTTATAGGGGGCTCGGCATGGTGCTGCGGTGTACCGCGGCGGCGGCGAGGCGGGCGGACGACTAAGGCCATCGCCGCTAGGATGGCGAGACCGCCGATAGTGATACGCCCAGTGAGGGTCTCACCACCGAAGCCAATTGCGAAGATGGCACCCCACAGCGGTTCAGTGCACATGATGACGGCGGCCCGGGTCGATTCCACCCGAGCTTGACCCCAGCTTTGCATGAAAGTCGTTAAGGTGCCGCAGATGATGGCCAAGTAGGCTAGAGCAAGCCAATCTTCCATATGGGTTGGGGCGCTCAGGCCACCAGGTAGAGCTGCAACGGTGCAGACAATGGCGACGGTGATGGTCTGGTACAGCCCGAGGGATGCGACGTTGGACGGGTTGGCGAAGCGTCCAGTGGCAACGATGTGGCCAGCGTAGGCAAGGGCGGAGGCCAGAGTCAGGAGCTGACCAATACCGAATCCGCTACCGAGGGTCGAGGGATCAAGAGCGAGCACACCCATTCCAACAGTCGCTAGCGCCACTGCTCCCCAGACGGCGTTGGAGACTTTCTTGCGAAAGATCACTGCGGCCAACAACGGGGTGAAAACGACATACAGGCTGGCGATAAACCCATTCATGGCGGCCTGAGTTGTTCCCAGCCCAACGGCTTGGAGGATCTGACCAGCGGCGAAGAGTACGCCGAGGATCATTCCCTTGACCATCGTGCGCATATCGGTGCGCCAGGCTTTCGGGAAGAGGATTCCAAATGCGGCGGCTGCCATGGCGAAGCGGCAGGCCAGCAAGTTTTCGGGACTCATGTGGGCATAGGTCCCCTTCATGACGACGAGGGTCGATCCCCACAAAGCAGCCATGAGAAGAAGAGCAGGCACAGCAAGACGCGAAGAACGAAAACCAACCACGAATCAGATGTTACGCGGGAGAATCTTCGCTTTGCAACCCCGATGAGCGTCAAATATGTTGTGAGACAGTGTGCATGCCGGATGATTCACCGTGAACGGATGGCCGTTCGGCTAATCCTGTGTCACCAGGATGCATCTGGACGGCACGCGTCGTGACGACATTTGTGCTGTGCAGCTCGCTCGCGGAGTACCGGGACGAGGTGAAGTGGAAGACGAGGTAGGCGCATAACACGGCTACCACCACGATGAATAAAGCTGCGATAACACCACGGCGACGACGATGAACGGCGTCTTGGGCCAGCCTGGAACGCGATATTGCTCGTGGGGTACGGCTGGTTGCGGACTGAGAACGTGGCCGAGAATGGCTGGTAGGCCGCGCCGGTATGCGCTGGCGGTCCATAGGAGACAGTGGAGCGTCCGGGCTTGAGACCGGCGTATGTGGTGATACTGGCGTGCGAGACCACGGCGGTATTGATGCTGTACCAGGTCGTACCGGCTCGCTGCGTCTACGGGTCGACCGGTCAGTCGAGCCTCCTGGCGCAGAGGTTACCGGGTTGGTGATGACAACGTCAGGCTGGGGCGCTGTGGTCTGAAGGGCTCTCAGAGCTGGATCATCCATCTGGCCAGTGGTGAGCGCGTGGCGGACACGGCGAAGGAGATCGAGGAGAGCCCTCCCATTTTCTGGGCGCTTTGCAGGGTCCCGGGAGGTGCAGGCACGTACCAAGCCGTCGAGGTATCCCGGGATGAGCCATGCGATATCGCGTTCAGCCCGGGTGCCATGGGCCAGGTAGTGCGATGGTGCCGGGACATCTTTGTTGACGTGTGCCCACGCCACCTGGATAGGGGAGTCGCCAGTATGTGGCTTATGCCCGGTGAGCATCTCAAAAAGCACGATGCCGGCCGAGTAGATGTCTGAACGCTCGTCGGAGCTACCGCGCGTTACCCGTTCAGGCGGAATGTAAGACACCGTTCCAATGAGCTGGCCCGACGTTGCTGACATCGTGTGATTGCCAACCGCCCGGGCTAGGCCAAAATCAGCTACCTTGATGTGGCCGCGGTCAGAAATGAGGACGTTTTCGGGTTTGACGTCACGATGCACCAGGCCGTCTTCGTGGGCGCTGGCTAGAGCGGAGACGACTGGCTCGAGGAGATCTAAGGCGCGAACCGGGGTCAGCGGCGCCTCCTGGGTGATGATGTGACGCAGCGTGCACCCTGGCACGTACTCCATCACGATGAAGGGACGGTCCCCGTCCATTCCCTGATCGAAAACCGACACCACATGGGGATTGATGAGCCGTGCAGCCGCTTTCGCTTCAGAATCGAATCGCTCAGCAAGCTCTGCGTCGAGCCCTTCGTGCATCACTTTGACCGCGACGATGCGAGGAAGGCATAGATCTTGGGCTCGGTAGACGGTCGCCATCCCGCCACGAGCGATCTTCGAGACGATTTCGTAACGACCCTCGAGGATGTGACCCACTAGCGGATCAGTACTCATGGTCATGCTCACGATTACGCCTTACGCACGGTCGGGGAAGAGGGGATGTGCGGCCCACTTCGAAGTGTATGCGTAGTCGTTGAGAAGGCATCGGAAGATGAACCGGCGAGTCCTTATGCTAACCCGTTGCAGCTCTGCTTCGCTTTAATGGTCGGTCTGAATTGCTATCTATCGTAATCATGAGGTGTTCTGTGCCCAGTAATACCGCGAGGTATCACGAGCACACAGTTGCCGCTGCCAGAACCCAGGATTGTGGCTCATCGTATGCGCTGCCTTCTGGGTGCTGGTATCAAAAATGACGCTCGACGCATTGGCGAGCCAGCTCCCGCAAGGCAACCCGACCGGCATCGGTCATCTCGGCGTCATCGAGGGCTGCGACGGCGCGATCATGGCAGTGCTCAATTGTCGACTCGACAGCTTCTCGAGCCCCGCTTATCTCGATGATGTGGCGGGCGGTGGCGACGTCGTCGTCGTCAAGGTCGGGGCGTCCCAGCAGAGATCTCAAGCGGGCAGCGTCGCGTGGATCGGCTCGCTTGAGGGCATGAGCGACGAGCACAGTTTGCTTACCTTCCCTCAAATCGTCGCCAGCAGGCTTGCCAGTCAGCTCGGCGTCACCGAAGACCCCCAGAAGATCGTCGCGGTACTGGAAGGCCCGCCCGATAGGTGACCCGAAGCTCGCCATCGTCTGCTGCAGACTGCTAGATCCGCCAGCCAAGGCCACGCCAATCTGGCAGGGACGCACAACCGTATAGGAGGCGCACTTGTACTCCACGACCCGGCCGGCAAGGTCGAGAGCGGATTCGGAATCGGACCCCGCCATCCCTGACTGCGAGGTGACGTCGAGGACCTGGCCACAGGTGACTTCGGTGCGCACGGCGTCGAGCAGGGGAGTGGCCGCCGTTAATGCGCTAGCCGCTAGCGGGGCTGACGTGAACATCTGCGATGACCACATGAGAAGCAGATCGCCGAGCAGGATCGCAATGTCGAATCCGAATTGCTCAGCAGATCCGTCTCCGTGAGCGGCGGCGTGGGCCGCTTCGAAACGACGATGTGCGGAGGCAAGCCCACGCCGAGTGTCAGAATGGTCCATGAGGTCGTCGTGGATCAATGCGGAGACGTGAAGAAACTCGAGGCTGGCTGCCGCCTGTAATAGGCCAGTGGGCTCAGCGGGTTGATCCGTTGCAGCGACATAACCCCAATAGCAGAACGCGGGGCGCAACCGCTTGCCACCGCCGGTGTAGTCGCGAGCAGCGTCGACAATGGGGGACAGCTCAGCGCCGATCGTGTCAATGACCCGTTGCTCGTCGTCGAGGAACGAAGAGATCCTCGCACTCACGGCATCACGAAAGTCAGCGTTGACTGGAGAGGACGGGTCAAAGGGATACATAGCGCCAGCATAGAGGCGCGTGACGACCAGAAACGAGTCCGCACCCTGGACATGTCGCCCAGCTACTGGGCGTGCCGCCTAGCCTGTCGCATATGCAGTCCCAGAAGCCGACCATTGCCGACCTGTTGGCCTCGGGGGAGCGCCCCTTGCACTCCTTTGAGTTCATGCCACCACGCAGCGAGGACGATGTGTATCGGCTGTGGAGCGCCACGGATGCCCTCGTACCGATGGCGCCGGACTTTATCTCAGTGACATATGGAGCCAACGGTTCGCGGCGCGATCGTACCTTGAGGTGTACGCAGCACATGGTGTCGACTGGTTTGCGCACTGTTGGTCACCTCACCTGCGTTTCGCAATCGGTGGCCGATCTGGAACAGATGGTCGCTGATTACGCCGAGTCTGGGGTCGACCACATACTGGCTATCCGCGGTGACATGCCCGGCGGCGCAAGGCAGCCCTGGGAGCCGCATCCCGATGGGTTGCCCAATGCGACAGAGCTTGTCCGCCTCGTCAAGCGGATTCATCCAGACGCGTGTGTCGGCGTGGGGGCTTTCCCAGACGGCCACCCTGAGGCTCGCGACATTGACGTTGACGCTCGCATCTTGGTGAATAAGGCCGAAGCCGGAGCCTCTTTCGCGATCACACAGTTATTCTTCTTCCCCTCCCACTACCAGCGTCTGGTGGCGAAGGTGCGCGACATGGGTTGTGACATTCCCATTATTCCGGGAATTATGCCGATCACGTCCTATGGACAGATCCGTCGGTTTGCCGAGCTATCCGGGACTGATGTCCCCGCTGAGCTGGTAGCTCAGATCGAGGAGGTTAAGGACGACAAGGCTGCGGTCCGGCGTATTGGTTTGGCGGCCGCTGTCGACATGTGCTGTGAACTCCTTGACGCCGGCGCTCCTGGCCTGCACTACTTCACCCTCAATAGGTCTCGTGCGACCACAGAGCTTCGGACCATGCTGGCGCAGCGGCGTCCCGACCTGGCTGGTTTGCCCCACGGGGCCCAGGCAAGTTCTGCTGCCTGAGGCCGACGACTGCTAGCCGCTGGGTTGGGCGAGTCAGAGCAACGTAGAGCACTCGGACGCCCCCGGCAGGATTCCCGGTTTCGGACACGATTTGCTCGGGATCGACGACTACTGCGCCGTCATATTCCAGGCCCTTAGCCTGCATTGTCGTCACTGTGATGATGCGCGGATCGTCAGCAAGCTCGCGCGCCTTCTCGACCAGGCCAGCTGGGCAGATGAGACCGATGGTGCCGTCTACGGATTCGAGCATCTCGTCCAGCTGCGTGCGTACTTGTGCCCACAGGTCGTCAGTGCGGATGGCGGTGGGATGCACCCCAACTGAGCGCACCGCCTGCGGGAGGTCGGCGTCGGGTTGGACGGTGACGACGACATCGGCGGCGAGGTCGAAAACCTCGGCAGGGGAGCGGTAATTCTTGGTCAAGGTGAATGTGCGCGACGGGGAATGACCGACCAGTTCGTCCAAGGCCGCCCTGGTTTGATCGGGGTGAGGGAAGGCTGACTGCGCAGGATCTCCGACGATCGTCCAGGACGCCTGTCGGCCCCGCCGTCCAATCATCCGCCACTGCATAGGGGAGATGTCCTGGGCTTCGTCGACGAGAACGTGAGCGAAGGTGTCGCGGGGCTCATCCTCGTCGATCTGGCGTGAATCGTGGAGACGATCGCCAAGGCTGACGAGTTCTTCAGCGTCACCTCCCTCAAGGAAGACTGGGGCCTCAGCGTCGGGCTCAGGGGGAACCGGGCCGAGCAAAGCGGCTAACTCGTCGAGCAAAGCCATATCGGCTATCGACCAATTGCGACGCCCGCGCCGATCCGCCTCGGTTGGGATAGAACTGACGAGGAGTTGACGCGTCTGCTCGTCCAACTCAGGGGCCACCGCTTCGGCGACGGCAGGATCGGCCAACCGAGCTAAGACGTCGGGAGCCGATAACGTGGGCCACCATGCGTTGAGGAGCATCCGCCAGGAAGCCTGGGACGACACCAACTCATCGAAGTCGCTCCTGCTGAGGTCGTGAGCAGCGAGGATGTCTGCGGGAACTTTTGCCCACAACTGATCGCGTAGCGAGCTTTCGACAGCTTCGCGACCGTCGTTGTAGCGATTGCGCTTGAGGATGCGCTGACGCGTAGCCGCGAGAGCCGAGGCATCGAGGGTAAGGACTTCGCCCTTGACCGTCACTCGTAGCTGCATGGAGTGCGGGTCTGCTGACAGCGGCAGATTAACCAACCGGGCGAGAACATTAACCATCTCGAGGCTGCCTTTAATGTTGGCAGTGCGTGGTTCATCGAGGCGGTCAGAAGAGAAGTGCAGAATATCGGAGGGTACCTGGCCGACAGACCGTAGCGTTACGGAGTCCTCGCCGAGGCTGGGTAGCACCCGCTCGATGTAGTTCATGAAGACCGATGACGGTCCGATGACGAGCACACCACCATTTTCGAGTCGAGTTCGATGAGAGTAGAGCAGGAACGCTGCTCGGTGTAGGGCAACGACCGTCTTGCCGGTGCCGGGGCCGCCCATAATCGTCGTCACGCCCTGGTAGGGAGCGCGGATAGCCTCATCCTGCTCAGCCTGGATTGTTGAGACGATGGAGTGCATGCGAGTGTCGCGGGCTCGGGAGAGTGCCGCCATGAGAGCTCCCTCACCGATGATCGGCAAATCCGCGTGCGATGTGGAATCTAACAGGTCGTCCTCAATGCCGAGGACCTTGTCATCACGGCAGCGTAAGACGCGACGACGAACGACCCCCATGGGATCTGACGGCGTGGCTCGGTAAAACGGCTCGGCTGCACGGGCGCGCCAGTCGATGACGAGGGGCTCGTAGTCGGCATCGCGCACCCCGATGCGTCCAATGTGGCGCACCTCGGCGTCGGTGAGATCGAGTCGGCCGAAGACGAGACCCTCATGTTCAGCATCGAGTATCGCTAATCTTTTTGCCGCGTTATAGGAGAAGGCGTCGCGCTCAAACATTGCGGTGCCGTCTTCTTCGCGAACCCAGCTGGTGCGGTCGGAGCGGTACATGTCTTGACCCGCCTTGGCCAGCATGCGGGCCTTGCTCTCGTCGATCTCTAGCTGCGCGCGAACCCTGTCAACGTGGGCCTGCTCCTTGGCAATCTCGGATTCCACAACGCGCGGGTCGGCGGTTGTCGAACTATCGTGTGCGGTCAAAATCGTCCTTCACAAGATGTCTGTCTCCAGGCGCGGTGCCTCGCGACTAGCGCTCAAGTCTACGCGCCGAGACCCCATCAGTGGAACTGTGACGTCTTCTGGGACGGCCCGCTGCACCGATAGCTTTATTGCTTGGGCGGATGTTGTCACCGGTGAGCTTTTCGTGGGTCAGGTACGTAGCCAATGCCCCGGTTAGTAGCCGAGCCCAGGGCTCTGGGCCACCGTGCGATGCCGGCGAGGCCACCAGCACTGGCGTCGATCCGTTTCGGTGCCAGACCATAGGGGGACGGTCCCGCCAGCTCGACCACTCAGTGCCTAGGTTCGGGTTCGGGACCGGGCGAGTGTGGTTGTGACAGATGTGGTGGGTCCAGGTGCCATCCCACCAGGTCCACGTTTCGACAAGTCCCTCGGGCGTCCAGTCCAGCCGGTGGTCCATACCATGATGCGCGGGCGGCTCGGCTGAGGTGCTGACAGTGATAGTCGGCGAATTCCATGGTCGAGCTGGGCGATGCCACCGGGTGCGTCGGGGAGCCGGTGCGGTTGTGTCGATGATGGCGTCCGGGCAATCGTCTGGTGAGGGATCGACGATGACGCCGCGTCGGGACAGTCGCTGATCTAGAAGGGTCAGTAGGGGTTGGAGATCGGTGGGGCCGTCAGGGCCGACGAGGTTCCAGCAGCCAAAGACCCGGGTAACGGCCAGTCTCGTTTCGTTGCCGGATAGCTCGGCCAACGGGGAAGGAAGATCGAGGTGAATCGGTGTAGGGAGCGGGTTGGGTCGTGAGGTGACTTCATGTTCGACTCCGTGACGGCGACGGGCTTGCCACACATCGTCAGCATGGTTGAGGACGTTGCGCCACTTTTGCGCGGTGTCATCTCCGTAGCAGTTCCGAACGGTGCGGATTTGTGCGCCTCGTTCTGTAGGCAAGGAGATAGCTGTCGTGCCTGAACTGATGTGGCGGTCCGGCTCGGTCACAAGATTGAGTCCCAGACCTGCCAACTCGGCGTCCATCGCACGGCCTGACTTAGCGAAAAGGTCACGCCATGCGGACGGGAGTTCGAGGGTAGCGCCGAGCTCGGCGGCGAGGGGATGGTCGGCGTTCTTGTGCCACCGTGGAGACGAGGAGATGATGGTGACCTTATGCCCCACCCGTGCCAACCGTAACGCGGCTGCGAGAGCGACGAGTTCGTCTCCGACGATGTGAACAACTCCCATCTGTGCCTCCTCGTGATGTCTGCTGCGATGATCCGATCGAATCAACGACCGACGGTATCGTGCCAGAGGTGAACACGGATCTTCCTGTTGTCGCTGTCCACGGAATTACCAGCTCGCCAACGACATGGGGCGGATTGGTCTTGGCATTCAATGTTGAAGGCGTCGTCGTCCATCAGCTCTCTTTGCTTGGGCACGGGCCGATGAGCACCCGCAGAGGAGTTGGGACCGACTATTCACTGGAAGCCTTTGCGACGGATGTTCTTAAGCAAATGGATGCTTTGAAGATTGACACGTGCGCCCTAGTAGGTCACTCCCTTGGTGCCCTCGTCTCGTCGATTGTGGCGCAGCGTCAGCCAGATCGCTGTGAGCGCCTCCTCCTAGAGGACATGCCTGTACCGCGTCGAGCGCGTCGAGATCCGCCGCCGATGAGGAGATATGCCGACGTCATCTTTATGGAGGTTGCGGCGCTTGCTGGACGACGCAAGTTTGACCCGAACATGGTGTGGAAGGTCAGCCGCGAATTATTGAGACCCAACCCCCAGTGGTGGGACGGGCTGTCTCGAATAACCATGCCTGTCCTTGTTATCGGAGGTGGGAAGTCGTCGTACCTGCGTCAAGACCGGCTGCGTGACGTGGTACATGACCTGCCTGATGCCCGGATGGTCACGATCGATGGCGGACATCGCCTTCATATCACCAGGGGCGACGAGTTCTGCGATATTGCTGTGCCCTTTCTCACGAATGGGAAGTACGTGAACCGTCGGCACAACGGAGTCCAGGATATGTGAGCCTTGAGCGAAATACGCTCAACTCTGTTGTTGAGTCTGGGTCACTCATGGTTAAACTTGAGTCATACCGACTCAAACAGAGTCGACGCGTGCTGAACCTGTAGGAGTGTTGACATGGCTCGTACTTTTGATCCCTTCCGTGAAATGGACCGGTTGCTGTCAGACGTCACCAGGACGCCAGCGGCTGTGGCGGTGCCCATGGATCTTTACCGTGATGGTGACGACTACATCGTCGCGGTGGATCTGCCCGGTGTTGATCCAGCATCAATCGATATCGACGTTGACGATCGCACCTTGACGATTCGCGCCGAGCGTGCCGCCAAGATCGCTAACGAGGTGCAGTGGCTGTCCCGCGAGCGCGCTGTAGGTACGTTTGCCCGTCAGCTCACCCTCGGCCATGGTCTGGCGACAGATCGCATCAGCGCTGAGTACACCGACGGTGTGCTGACCCTGACGATCCCCGTTGCTGAGACGGCTAAGCCCCGCAAGGTCGAAGTCCGCCACGGTTCGACCACGATTGACGCGGTGGCCGACCAGGCTCAGGTTGATTCGGGCGAGCACCACGAACAGTGAGGTCTTAACGCTGATGCGATGGCCGGTTCCCTATCGAGGGAATCGGCCATCGCCGCGAAAGCTGTGACGTTAGACGATTACGGAGACCAGCAGTACCAGGAGCAATCCGCACACCGACAGTACTGTCTCCATGAGAGACCAGCTCTTGATGTTGTCTCCTACTGATATGCCGAAATACTCCTTGATGAGCCAGAAACCGGCGTCATTGACATGCGAGAAGAACACCGAACCACAACCGATCGCCAGTACCAGCAGCGCAGCATGGGTGGGTGGCAAGGTCGTTGCTACTGGCTCTAAGATTCCTGCCGCGGTCACAGTTGCTACCGTCGCTGAGCCGGTCGCCAATCGGATGACGACAGCGACTAGCCAGGCCATGAGCAGCGGGGAAATCGAAGACTGGGTAATACCGCTGGCAAGTAGCTTGGCAATACCAGTGTCGACGAGGATCTGTTTAAATCCGCCGCCAGCGGCGACGATGAGCAGGATCCCGGCGATTGGGGGCAGTGATGCACCCACGCTGTCGCTTATGGCGTTTGTATCCATTCCGGATGTGCGACCCAGTGTGAAGATTGCTATCAGGGTCGTCAGAAGCAGGGCGAACATCGGCTCGCCGAGGAAATCTACGAAGTTGCGGACGGCTGTGCCCTTGGCGGCGAAGATATCGGCTAGAGCTTTTCCCATCATGAGAACGACGGGCAGCAAGACAGTCAACAACGCCACGGAAAACTTTGGGTGGCTAGGCGCGATACCAGAACGGCCATTCTCGTCGGAGTTGAGGAAAAGGTCAGGGGCATCGACAGGCACCCATCGGGCTGCAAACCGTGAGAACAGTGGACCAGCAACGACGACGGTTGGTATGGCGATGAGGACACCGAGCCCTAAGGTGATGCCCAGGTCGGCCTTGAGGAGCCCGATAGCGGCTAGTGGGCCCGGATGCGGTGGAACGAGGGCGTGCATCGCGGATAGGCCGGCCAATGCCGGGATGGCAACCCTCATGAGAGGCAGCTTGGAACGGCGGGTCACCAGTAGGATGACCGGCACGAGCAGGACGAGACCAATCTCGAAAAACATTGGTAACCCGATGACGGCACCGATAAGGGCCATCGCCCATGGCAAAGTGGCGGGGGAAGCCTTGGAGACCAGGGTGTCGACGATTTCGTCGGCGCCACCGGAATCTGCTAGCAACTTGCCGATGATGGCGCCCAGGGCGATGAGGACCCCGACGGAGGCGACTGTCGACCCGACTCCCTGAGAGTAGGCCGTCAGTATCTCGGACAGTGACATCGTCGAGATCGCCCCGACGACCAAGGCCCCGATCGTCAAGGAGAGGAAAGGGTGGAGTTTGGCCCTGGTGATCAGGGTGACAATGGTGGCGAAACCGATAATGGCAGCGACGATCAACTGGCCAGTACCGGCAGGCGTTTCGAGGACGACGGGCATTGACTCCTCCTTGAGTCCAGTGTTCAGTTGATGTCGGCCAACCAGGCAGCTGCCATGGTGACGAGTTCCTCGCGAGAGGCGTCGAAGTTGAGGGTGATGCCGACTTCGTCAGCGGTCAGCGGTTCGAGAGTGGCGTATTGGGAGTCGATGAGGCTGGCCGGCATGAAGTGACCGGTACGAGCCTTGATGCGTTGTGTGACAATCGTGCGGTTACCGGCGAGGTGGACGAAGGCAAGATTTGGGCAGGCCATGCGCAGCTGATCGCGATAGATGCGCTTGAGAGCAGAACACGCGACGACGGCTCCGCTATCAGCACGATCGGCGAGCCACGTGCCGATATTAGCGAGCCACGGTTGGCGGTCCTCGTCGTCGAGGGGATGACCGGACGCCATCTTGACGATATTTGCGTGCGGGTGAAGGTCGTCTCCGTCGATGAAGTCCACGCTGAGGTGATCGGCAAGCATGGAGCCGATATCCGTCTTCCCAGCGCCCGCTACCCCCATGACGACGATCGGTGGCACGCGGCGGGGTGGATGGGTCACGCTCATGGTGGTCTCCCAGAATCGCGGTCTTCGCTGACGTGCCTCAGCGTACCTGTTGGAATCAGACTTGTACAGAAAGTGAACGCTTGAACTCATATCTTCAGGGGTGGTGTCGTGCCACGGAGGCCTTCACAAGGTTCGAGGCGACGCTCTCGCTAGGCTGAGGGCATGTTGGATGCCTCTATGGCCACCACGGTCTCCCACGTTCTCGGTGCGCGAATCGTGAGCGGCGCCCTTCCCCCTGGAACCGTTATGAGGCTTGAGGAACTTGATTCAGAGTTTGGCGTCTCCCGGTCGGTCACGAGGGAGGCTGTCAAGCTTCTGGAAGCTCTCCACATCGTCAGGGCACGGCGTCGAATCGGCATTGTCGTTACTGAGGAATCAGAGTGGGATGTCAGCTCCCCGGCAGTCATTGAATGGTTCTTGTCTGGGCCCAGACGTGATGAAGTGATCGCTTGGATTAGTGAGCTGAGGTCAGCGGTTGAGCCGTTGGCCGCTGAACTCGCAGCTCAGCGAGCAACTCGGCATCAGACGACCACGCTGGCCCTTGCCGTGACCGGAATGATCGCGGCTGCTGCTGACCGTGACCTTGATGAGTATCTACGCTGGGACATCAACTTTCATACCGTCCTGCTCCATGCCTCCCATAACCCGTTGGTGGCATCCCATGTCAAGATCGTTTCTGCTGTCCTGGAGGGGCGTACCCACCTCATGCCCTTTGAACCTAAACAGGAGGCAATCGGATTCCATCGCAGTGTTGCCGATGCGGTGGCTGGTCACGATGCTGACGCTGCGGCTGCCGCCATGAGACAAATCGTCACTGAGGCGCATCAGGCTATGAGTTCCTCATCCAACCAAAATGGCGTCAAGTGAGCCAGTGTGACGCACATCACTTAGTGCCGGTGGGTGGCTATTAGTGCTGATAAAAGTACTGTTACCCGGTACTGACGATGCACTTTAGTGAGTATTCCCTAACAATGCCGGGTCGTATCCGTTGTTATGCGTTATCGTTCCTCTCATGCCTCAGGAATTCCTCGCTTCATCGGTGGCCAGTCGTCTTGGTGCCCGCATTGTTGATGGTGACCTGCAAGCCGGTGACGTATTGCGTCTAGAAGACATTGAGCAGGAATCTGCGGCGTCCCGCTCAGTGTGTCGTGAAGCAGTCAAGATCCTCGAATCTTTAAATCTGGTGCGTTCTCGGCGGCACGTCGGCGTGACAGTCTTGCCTGCTGGTGAGTGGGATGTGTTGTCGCCCAAGGTGGTGCATTGGCACATGTCTGGCAACAAGCGTGAACAGGAGATGAGCTGGACCAATGAACTGCGGATAGCCATCGAGCCCACCGCTGCTCGGCTGGCGGCTGAACGGGCTGACGGCGCAGATCTCAGAGGATTACAGGATGCTGTTTCCGGTATGACTGAGGCGATCCGAAACAATGACCCCGCAGGCTTCGCCAATCATGACCACGCTTTTCACCGGAGTCTGTTGGCCGCCACTCGCAATCCGCTCTACGTCGCCCACGTTCCAATGCTGCTGAGTTACCTCGCTGAGCAATACGGTGGCCGCACTCTCACGAGTGATGATGGGACAAACCTTATGCAGCACCGCGACATCCTTGACGCCATCACTATGCATGATGCCGACGCCGCTGAGCAGTTCACCCGAGCCCTTGTTCTGGGGCTCGGGCGGCATAGCACGACAGCAGGGCGGCACGCATACGCGTAGATCTGCGTACGACACCGAACTGGCCGGGTCCAATCTGAATTGGACCCGGCCAGCTGTGCATCAGTCTTCAAATGCCTCCGGAGGAGGGCACGTGCACACCAGATGGCGATCGCCATAGGTGTTGTCGACGCGACCCACCGGCGGCCAGTACTTGGCTTGGATGCGGGTGACGACATTGACGTCCAAACCACGTTCCTGATCGCGCTGGACACCCAGACGCATTCCGGGGTAGCAGCCTAATTCGCGGGAATACGGATGATTCCACTCGTCGGCTACCAAACGCGCTGCCGGATGCGGGGCATTAACCAGCGGGTTGTCGTCCGCCGGCCAATGGCCCGACTGCACCATCCTTGCCTCGTCGACGATCGCCAACATGGCGTCGCAGAAGCGGTCTAGCTCAGCGAGGTCTTCCGATTCCGTGGGCTCGACCATGAGGGTTCCGGCTACCGGGAAGCTCATGGTCGGTGCGTGGAACCCGTAGTCGATGAGTCGTTTAGCGACGTCATCGACAGTGATCCCCGTCTGGGCAGTCAGAGGCCGCAGATCGAGAATGCACTCATGGGCCACATAGCCATTCTGTCCGGTGTAGAGGATCGGGATTGCGTCGTGCAGGCGATGAGCGATGTAGTTGGCGTTGAGAACAGCCACCTCAGTCGCGAATTGCAGTCCCTCGAGACCCATCAGACGCAGGTATGCCCAGGAGATCGGCAGCACCGACACCGACCCGAATGGCGCAGCGGAGACGGCATGTCCATCATGAGTCACAGTCCCACCGTTATTGAGCGGATGACCATTGCGCGGATTGAGCGGATGACCAGGCAGGAATGGCGCTAGGTGGGCTTTGGCCGCGACGGGACCGACACCAGGACCTCCACCTCCGTGCGGGATGGCGAAAGTCTTGTGCAGGTTGAGGTGGCTAACGTCACCGCCGATGTGGCCGAACTGTCCCCATCCGACAAGGGCATTGAAGTTTGCTCCGTCGATATAGACCTGTCCGCCTGCGTCGTGAACCATGTCACAAACCTGTCGCACGCCGTCTTCATAGACACCGTGAGTTGACGGGTACGTAATCATGATCGCTGCTATACGCCCCTCGTTCGCAGCAATCTTGGCGGCCAGATCGTCGCGGTCGATTGTGCCGTCATCATTGGATTTGACGACGACGACCTTGAGCCCTGCCAACGCGGCCGATGCGGCATTCGTGCCATGTGCGGAGGCCGGTACCAGGCACACATTGCGTTCGGTATCGCCGCGAGAAATATGGTAGCTGCGGATGGCTGCTAGACCCGTGTACTCGCCTTGGGAGCCCGCATTGGGCTGTAGGGAGACAGTGTCGTAGCCAGTGAGCTCTGCTAGCCAGATCTCAAGGTCACGGATGAGGCGCAAACTACCGGCCTGATCCTCAACGGGGGCGAAAGGATGCATCTGCGAAAATGCCGGCCAGGTCATGGCTTCCATCTCGGCGGCAGCATTGAGCTTCATAGTGCATGAACCGAGCGGAATCATGCCGCGGTCCAAGCCATAGTCGCGGTCTGCTAAGCGCTTCAGGTAGCGCATCATGGCGGTCTCAGTGTGGTAGCTAGAGAAGACTGGATGCGTCATGAAAGATGACGTGCGCCGCAAATCCTCTGGCCAGGCGTTAACGGGCGTGCCGTCCACCGTGTCGATATCTCCGCCCAAAAGTTGGGTGAGCTCGTGTAGCTCGTCATCGGTGACGGTTTCGTCAACCGATATTTGCACAGTATCGTCGTCAACGAGATCGAGGGTGTACCCGCCCTCCCGGGCTCGGTTCCACAACTCTTTCGCTGCACCACGCGCACTGATGTGGATGGTATCGAAGAACGGCTGATCGGTGACGTGAAGACCCCCTGCGCGCAGACCGTCGGCAAGCTGATGGGCCCGATCGGTGATCTGGGTGGCGATCTGAGTTAACCCCTCAGGTCCGTGCCACACGGCATAGGCGGCGGCGACCACAGCGAGAAGAACCTGAGCGGTGCAGATATTGCTTGTTGCCTTGTCACGGCGGATGTGCTGCTCGCGGGTCTGCAATGCCAGTCGGTACGCGGGGTTACCATCGGCGTCAGTCGATACGCCGACGAGCCGTCCCGGAATTTGGCGCTCTAAACCGCTGCGAACCGACATGTACGCTGCGTGCGGCCCGCCGTTGCCCATGGGGACTCCGAAGCGTTGCGATGAGCCGACGGCGACGTCGGCACCGAGTTCACCGGGAGGCGTCATCAAGGTGAGTGCCAACAGGTCGCACTGTGCGATGGCGATACCGCCTGCTTCGTGAACCGCATCGAACACCTCAGAGGGGTTCCACAATGCCCCGGTGCTGTCCGGGTAGGGAGCGAGGATGCCGAAGCACCCCGCATCAACCTCAGGGCGCCACGACGCCGGGTCGCGAAGGTCAGCCTCGACTACCTCGATGCCGGCCGCCTCAGCATGGCCCAGTACGACATCGCGTACTTGGTCAAAGAGGTGAGTGTGCACTACGAAACGGTTGGACTTCACTTTCCGGGTGGCACGGCGGGCCAGCAGCATTCCCTCGGACGCCGCGGTGGCCTCGTCGAGGAGGGACGAGTTCGCCAGGGCAAGGCCGGTGAGGTCAGTAATGAGTTGCTGGTAGATCGTCAGCATCTCCAGACGACCCTGGGAAATCTCAGGCTGGTACGGGGTATATGCGGTGTACCAGGAGGGGTTTTCCAGGATGTTGCGACGAATCACTGGTGGGGTCAGCGTGCCGTAATAGCCACGACCGATGAGGGCGCGGGTAACACGGTTACCCGAAGCGATCTCAACCAGTTCAGCGCGGGCGGTCGCCTCGTCGACGGCGGGCGGTAGGCTCGGGGTGCCAACAGAGGAGCCATCGGTGTTAAGGACAGAGGCCGGGATGGCATCGTGAATGATCTGCTCAAAATCTGTAACCCCGACGGTGTGGGCGATGTATTGCAGGTCCTTGTCGATGGATCCGACGTGGCGGCTCGAAAAGGGGCGCGGCCCCTTGAGGCCGCGCCGATCCTCAGTATGGTCAGTCATTGTCATCACTCAGCGGTGAGCTTGAGATAGGCGTCACGGTCCATGAGGTCGTCAGCCAGCTGACCGCCGGAGACTTTGAACAACCATCCTTGTCCGAACGGATCAGAGTTGACCAGTTCGGGGGACTCGCCAATCGCCTCGTTGACCTCAGATACAGTGCCCGTTACAGGGCTGAAAAGGTCGGAGACCGACTTCGTCGATTCCACCTCGCCGATAGCCGATCCTGCGGACACTTCGCTGCCGGCTTCGGGGACGTCGACGAAAACGACGTCTCCCAGAGCTTCTGCGGCGTAGTCAGTGATGCCTACGGTTACGGTGTCGCCGTCAATAGCGACCCACTCATGTTCGGTGGAGTACTTGAGATCGGACAGTTCCATGTCTGCTCCTAGATGTCTGGGGTGGGGATTGGGGTCAGGCTCGCTTGTAGAAGGGCAATTCAACCACGGTGACGTCGAGGGCTTTGCCTCGCACATCAACACTAAGAGATGTGCCAATCTCGGCGACGTCGGGATCAACGAAGGCCATAGCGATGGGATGGCCCAGAGTTGGGGAGAGGATGCCGGAGGTGATAGCTCCGACGGTTGTGCCCTTGTTGAGGACGGAATACCCCGCACGTCCAGCCCGGCGTCCCTGACCGGCCAGTCCGACGAGCACCCGATCGGTGGTGCCATCGCGATTCTCGAGGGCGGATCGTCCGACGAAGTCGCCTTCTTTCTTGAAGTTGACAACTCGTCCAAGCCCAGCCTGAGAAGGATGGATGTCGGTTCCCAACTCGTTTCCGTACAGGGGCATTCCTGCTTCCAGACGCAGGGTGTCGCGGCAGGCAAGGCCGCACGGCGTGAGGTTGTCGCCACCTGCGACCGTGAGGAGCTGCCACAGGTCCTCGGCAGCCTCGGCCGGCACATACAGCTCGTAGCCGTCTTCGCCGGTGTATCCGGTGCGAGCGACGAGCACGGGGAAACCATTCAGTTCTCCGGTAAGGCAGCGGTAGTACTTGACGTCGCGGACCTCGTCGATGTCGAGGGTGGTATCGCCCTTGTGGAGGGCTGCCAACACGATCTCGACAGCTTTGGGGCCTTGTACAGCAACGAGGGCGGTCTGAGCGGATTCATCGGTGACGGTGACGTCGAACTGCGCGCAGCGCCTGGTGAATTCCGCCAAATCAGTCTCGGCATTGGCAGCATTGGCAACGACGAGGTAATCACCGTCGGGCAGGTGGTACGTCACGAGGTCATCAACGACGCCTCCTTCGTCGGTAAGTAGGAGGGAATACTTCGCGCGACCTTCCGCTACAGCGGAAAGTTTGCCGGCCAATGCGTAATCGAGGGCAGCCCCAGCATCAGGGCCAGAGATCCTGATCTCGCCCATGTGGGATAGGTCGAAGATGCCGGCATTGTTGCGGACGGCGTGGTGTTCAGCCAGATCGGAGGAGTACCGCACGGGCATATTCCAGCCCGCGAAATCGGTGAACGATGCTCCGAGGCTTTCGTGTACTGCCGCCAATGGTGTACGTCGAAGCGTGGTCATGCCTCGAAGTATGGCATGACGAGGGACCGTCTGCTTGCCTGTAGCGAGAACTGAGGACGTAGACTTATTGACGTACAACGGAGTTCATTGTCGCGAACTCCGACGCAGGTCAGGTAGGAGTTCGAGATGCCCTTGTCAGCTGAGGAGCAGCGGCGGCTCGCCGAGCTTGAGGAGGCGCTGTCTGCCGACGATCCCGACTTTGCCCGATCCTTCTCCCGTCGTGCTTCTGCGACTCGTCGTTCTCACACCGGTGACAACGCGTTGGAGCAGCGGCGCCTGCGTCATCGCCGGGCCCGGCGCCGTCAGATTCTCATCGGATCGGTGATGGTGCTGCTGGGCCTGGCCGGTGTCATTGGTGGGGCAGTCCTTCACAGCGGAGTTCTTGGCGTTGTCGGGTTCGCCATTATGGTCGTCGCGGTGGGGGTATTGCTGTCGATGCCTGGTGAGGGCGCGATGCTGCGTCGTAACGGGGTGAGGCAGCGCGAGCTCAATCCTGAGTCTTTTACGGCTCGGATGGAGGAGCGTTGGCGTCGACGTCAGTCGCGATGAGGCCTCATCTCTTGATAAGCGATGTTGGCATCCACCTCGCTAACCAGTGCGGTCGGGGGGTATGTGCGTGTGCCAGCCATTCCCTGACTGTATGTAGGTCGTCGATCATGGTGTCGTAGGAACCATCCCTACCTGACCAGCGGTCGCGCTCTTCGCCCAAGGCGAGTTTCGTAATGGCAGCGGCGGTCGTCGGATCCATGTCGGTGGCCAGGGCATCGGCCAGATGACGCGGGGTGCCATCGGGCCAGGCCAGACCGTGGTCGATCCACAGGTCGTGGACTTCCCGCCACATGCCGGCAATCGAGCCGCTAGTCATTCGGCGTCGTGCGATGAGGATGCGAATGAGCATGGGCAGCGTGAGAACGACGAGAATGGCGAGGACTGCAACGAGAGGTGCCCAGATGGAGTTGTCATGACTGGCGTTGTCAATAGGCACTGGGCGAGTGGTGGGCGTCGGGGTTTGAGCACGTGACGGTTCAGGCGAAGCTGACGCGGGGGTCGGTGCCGAAGACGTTGGCGATGACTCGGGGGTGGGGGAGGTAGAATGAGTGGCGGTTCCTTTGGTGGTCCAGGCTGGTGCTGGTGCCACTGCAGCTGTCGGCTCAAACCGGACCCAGCCGTAGTCTTGGAAGTACAGTTCGGGCCAAGCGTGCATCTGGCGGGCGCTGACTTTCCAGGTGTTTCCGTCGCGGGTGCCGGGAAGGAAGCCGACAGAGACTCGTGATGGAATCCCCTCAAGTCGTGCCATAAGTGCCATTGATGCCGCGAAGTGGATGCAATAACCACGGCGGGTGCGCAGCAGGAAGTTTTCCAGCACCTGGTAGCCGTCGCCTTCGGGGGCATTGATGTCGTAGCGGAATCGAGCACTGTCGCGAAGCCAATTCTGGATCGCGATGGCCTTGGCTACCGGAGCCGATTTTCCTTCGGTAATTCGGTGAGTTAATTCTCTAATGTCAGATGGAATTGTGGCAGGTGCCTCGGTGTATACCGCGTTATCTGGGGTGCCGACTATGGCGTTATCGAAGGTGGCCGGATCAGGATCGGGCGCTTGAACTGAGATGGTGTACTGCATATCAGTTGTCGCACGGTTGTGATCGGCGGAGGTCGAGACAATTGTGAGACTCTGCGGATCCCACGCCCAGGTTTGGTCGACGTCGGCAGCAATTGGCCCATACGGAGCAGGCAAATATTGTGAAGAGAATTTGGTGATGCTGACGTCGACGGTGTGACTGCGCGACGGGCCGGATAATCCCGGTACCGTCCCAGGGGCGGTCCGTTGCAGGTCGACTGGGATGAGGCCCCATCCTCGGTCAGTCATCTTCGGCAGAGACGTCGTGCGTAGGTATTCACCGTCTGGGGCGTTAGTGGTGTAGCTGATGATGGATGCGGTCGACGTGTTGTGGAGATTTCGACGCAAATCAATCGTGGGATCACTCATCCGGACTGGGGCCGATGGGTTGGCCCCAGGGCGAGATAGATCAATATGGCCCCAGACAGGCGCGATTGTGGCCAGGATTGTTGCCAGCGCGATGACAATAACGGTGAGTATGGCTGCCGTTAACCACGCCAGTGGGCCACCTCCGCTAAGCGCATGATCGACGGTGAGGATGATGAGCCAGCCAGCCGCGATCAGGGCGAAGCTCCACCAGGGGGTGCCGTCTGTGGCGGCGAGCACAGCGACTAGATGGATAGCTAGCAGCGGAGCGAGAGACCATCCGGGCCTCTCGAGGGTAATGGTCAGTAGGTCTGTCAGGACGGTCAGAATGCCGACAACGGTTGTTGCCAGCCAGATCACTCCGATTGACGGGGGTAGAGGCCCGGTGGTCGTCTGGATCACGGTGATGGTGTCACGGTATAGATGCAAGACATTTATGGGGAACATGCCGGGGGAACCCGATGCGCTGACGCCTCCCGCTGCAGCAGCGACAATGACGACGAGGATGGCTTGTATGCCCTGTACCTCGGCGTGATCCCAGTGATGGCGCCGACACACCAGGCCGATGGTCTCAAGGAACACAGCGATGGCAGCCGGACCGATCCAGTAGAACGGGTCGGTGGTGAGCCTTGCGATCGAGAAGACAGCCAAGATCATGGCCAGCGCTACCGCGATGTGAATCGTGACGTGCGCAGATGAGTCCTTAGCCACGTCGAGAGAACCGGGCTGTTGGGATGGCGACTGAGTGGCGCGATGAGGGCGTGTCATAGAGTTGCCATCCTTGCGGTCTGTAGCAAGTTTTGCCATGCCGAATCAATCGCGGTATGGGATTTGACGGGAACAACCGTCCATCCAGCGTCAGCTAGTTGCGCGACGGCATGCGTGTGCTCGTCGGCCTGCTTAAGGGGGCCGCGAAACCGTCGAGCTGTGAACGTGTCGGGATCCAAGACTAGGGCGAGACCAGCGACCCGATCTCGTCGTAAGTCCATCAGCGGATCAATATCCGCCGTCTCTAACCGGCCGAGGATGGCGATAGCGGGGCCGTCGATACCTTGGCATGATTTCACGGCTTTCGTAAGCGTGGTCTCGGGGCGAAGTGGCTCGTCGATGAGGGAGTCAAGAAGATCGCCCTCGAGTAGGCCAGCGGAATCACACACCTGGGTGGTATACCCGGCGGACGTCAGACGTGTCGCGATAGATGCCACTGCGCTAACTGCCCACTCGAAGGACGCGTCGGGGCCAGTACCGGCATGACGCTGAGCCCGAGAATCCAACACCATGACGACGGATGGATTCCACGCCTGTTCTTCGCGTCGGACCATGAGTTCACCGCGGTGAGCGGTGGAGCGCCAGTGAATGCGTCGTACCGAGTCTCCGGTGTGCCAATCTCGCACCATGGCGTCGTCGGCACCACGTCGTCCAGCGTCGGTGGCCGAGAGCCGGGTGTCGAATCCCGGGCTGCCGAGCTCGTCGGATGCGCCAAGATCGACGATTCGCGGCGTGACGACCACCTCGGCAACATGACCGAGATTGGAATGACGACAGGCCATACCAAATGGGTCGACGGTGCGCATGACGACTGGGCCGATGGCGAATCGACCACGGGTCGTAGGTATGAGTGGAGTCTGGATAGTGGCAGCCGACCATTGTGGTTGGCCTAGCGACGATGGGATGGTGTCGGTGAACTGGGCTGCTCCGAGCGGGAGTCCGCCACGACGCTCCACCGTGACCACGTCACAGGTCTGACTGCCCAACGGCATCCGGATGGCGACGGGATCCCGAGTGATGTGTACGCGTGGTCGTAGCCATGCCACGACAACCATGGCTAGTAACGGCAATAAAACGAGGAGAATCCCGATTCTCGCCAGGCTGCGCTGATCGATGCTGAGGCCGATGGTCACAAGCATGATCCCGACGATCCCGACCGCGCGTCCTCGTGACGTGAGTAGTCCCCGGCGGACAGTAACGCTGGACGTTGCGGCGGTGCTCATCGGCCCCGCTCAGGCAGGGGAGTCTGGCGCAGAATCGACTCGATGACCGATTCAGCCGCGTGAGCAGTCTCGTGACTGGGGACTCCACTGCGTCCCGAAAAGATCAGTCGGTGAGCCAGGATAGGGACAGCCAGAGCTTGGACGTCATCGGGAATGACGTAATCGCGTCCGCTCATGGCAGCGCGGGCCCGGCAAGCGCGAACCAAGTGGAGGGTTGCGCGGGGAGACGCACCTAACCGAATGCTCTGGTGCGATCGAGTGGCGCTGATGATATCGAGGACGTACTCGGCAATCGCAGTGGAAACATGTACCCCACGTACGGTCGAGATGATGGCTCGGATTGTCTGAGCGTCGGTCACCGGCATGATCTCATCAAGAGGTGATGCGGCGCTGTGGTGTTCGAGCATAGCGAGCTCTGCCGATCGCGCCGGGTAACCCATCGTGATACGAGCCATGAAACGGTCACGCTGTGCCTCTGGCAGGCGGTACGTGCCCTCCATTTCGATGGGGTTCTGGGTGGCAACCACCATGAACGGGGCTTCGAGCGGGTGAGTCTGGCCGTCCGCTGAGACCTGGCGCTCTCCCATAGCTTCGAGTAGGGCTGATTGGGTTTTAGGAGAGGCGCGGTTAATCTCGTCGCCCACCACAATGTTGGCGAAAATCCCGCCTGGTTTAAAAATGAATGCCCGCTTTTCTTGGTCATAGATGCTCACACCGGTGATGTCTGAGGGAAGTAGGTCCGGTGTGAACTGAATGCGGTGGACGGTGCAGTCGATGGCGCGCCCTAGCGCTCGAACGAGTGCTGTCTTCCCCACGCCAGGAACGTCTTCCACTAGCAGATGCCCCTGGGCGAGAAGGACGACGAGTGCTGTGTCAATGCGTTCGTTCTTGCCCTCAATTGCACCCGCGACGGTCGATCGGATCGCATTCGTGGTTGCCACGACGTCATCAATTGAGACTGCGTGCGGCTCGATGTCGTCACGAGGCTGGGCGTGCGCTGGCATAACCAGCCGTGGTTCGTGGTGGCTCAACAGAATCCTCCTGGCGTGCGCGGCAGTGACCGCAGCCCATGGTATCCGGGCCTGATGACGCTGAAATGTCCATCGGTGGCGTGCAGGTGCGAAACAGGGCATAGCGATCTGCTCGCGTCATATATCGGCAATCTTTGTGCCATTGGTGGCGTCATGACGCGGTGCGGGTGGAGAGAAGTGGTGAGGGAGGATGAGGAAGGTGACGGGGTGGAGCGTTGTGGAGTATGGTGGAGGCAAGTGGAGGAGATGACCTCGATCGTGGAGCAAGGAGGTGCCCGGTGTTCCTGGGTACGCACACTCCCAAGCTCGACGACAAGGGTCGCTTCTTCCTACCGGCAAAGTTCCGCGACGAATTGGACGACGGGTTGGTCATCACCAGAGGCCAGGACAGGTGTCTGGCGATCTACCCGACCGAAACCTTCGTGGACATGACCCGGGAAATCGCCAAAGGATCAGTGAGCGTCAAGAAGGTTCGCGACTACCAGCGCATGTTGGCAGCCGGAGCTAGCGACACTGCTCCCGACAAGCAGGGGCGGGTCATGATCCCGCCGATGTTGAGGCGCTACGCCGGTCTCAACAAAGAGATCGTCGTGGTGGGCGCGATTACCCGAGTTGAAGTGTGGGATGCCGCTGAGTGGGAGAAGTACTCCGAAGCCCAGGAGGAGGCCTTCGCCGATATGAATGAGGAGGTCTTTTCCGAACAGTGACCTCGTGATCCGTGGCTCCGTGCCGACCGGGCCCCCTGACACGACTTCCCCTGTGCCAGGTGGTTCAGCCGGCACGGAACCTCGGATCACGAGTTACCGACACCGGTCGAAGACGTTGCTGGCAGTCCATGCCGGGGAGGGGATACTCATGGCGACCGATGCTATCGGCAGCGATGCTATTCACATCCCCGTCATGCGCGACCGCATTCTTGAGCTTCTCGTTCCCGCGCTAGAGAATGGCCGCCGCGTCCACGTCGATGGCACCCTCGGTATGGGCGGTCATGCTGAGGCCGTTTTGAGACGATTCCCTGACGTTCAGCTCGTCGGTATCGATCGCGATCAACAGGCCCTAGCGATGGCCGGAGCGCGGCTAAAGCCTTTCTCGGACCGCATTCATCTTGTCCATGCTGTTCATGATGAACTCCCTGCGGTGCTTGACGATCTCGGGCTGGAGTATGCCGACTCCGTGCTCCTTGACCTTGGACTGTCTTCTCTTCACATTGACGAGGTCGATCGCGGATTCTCGTACTCCGTTGACTCCCCACTGGACATGCGGATGGACCAGTCCACTGGTCGCACTGCTGCCCAGATCCTTAATGAATCTGATCCTGGCGATCTGGTGCGCATACTTCGTGAGTATGGCGAGGAAAAGTTCGCTGATCGCATTGTTCATGCCATCGTCACCGAGCGTGATCGTCAGCCTTTCGAGACGTCGGGGCGACTCGTTGAGGTCATTACAGAGGCCATTCCTGCCGCAGTGCGGTACAAACGCTCTGGTCACCCCGCGAAGCGGACGTTTCAGGCCCTGCGGATTGCCGTCAATCGGGAGATGGACACCCTGCCCGCAGTGCTGCCACGTGCTCTCGATCGACTCAACGTTCGTGGCCGGATAGCGGTGCTGGCTTACCACTCCCTAGAAGATCGTCTCGTCAAAGAGGTTTTCCGGCAGGCATGCGCCGACACTGCCCCAGCCGGGTTACCGATGGTCCCTGAATCGATGGCTGCCCAATTCAGCCCGATTACTCGGGGAGCTGAGCGTCCTGATGCCGACGAAGTGTCCACTAATCCACGATCCGCCTCGGCACGGTTGCGGGTCATTGAGAGGGTTCGACCCCGATCTGGTAACCGTCAATATGCGAGCAAGGAGAGCCGATGAGCGCCGAACCAGCACCGCGTCCACAGCAGGCCAAAGCGGCTACCTCGCGTCCTACCTCGACGCGTCCAACTCTGCGCGCACTGCCGATCGGTCAACGACGAATGGGCCGACTTGGCTTCGCTATTCTCGTCGTCGCCATGCTGGCTGCCGGATTAGCTGGACTGTTAGTTCTTAATACGACTATTCAGGCGCAGTCCATGCAAATCGCTCAGGAGACGCGCGATCTGAACGTGTTGCGCCATCAGCAGGCTGTGTTGACGACACAGGTCGATCACCTGCATGGCCCGCAGAACCTTCAGCACGAGGCCAAGAAACTCGGCATGAGGCCTAATCCTTATGGGTCTTATATTGACCTGCGCACTGGCAACGTCATCGGAACACAGACCAGGGTCGATGGCAAGGAGGTGCCAGGAGTCATTGGAGGGACGGCTAAGCCTGAGGTGGGTCAACGGTGAGCGACTCTCGGCGCCCCCAATCTCGGCCTGGTTCCGCTAGGCCGCCCGTATCCAGCCGTGCCCCCAAAGGAGCGCGATCTGGCTCTCGCGGTCGACAGACTCGTCGCAATTCGTCTCTCGGACTGGGGTCCCAGCGCAGCCGCTTGACGATCTTCTTAGCGGGATTCCTCGTGCTAGCTGTGGGCTTGGCCAGTCGTGCTCTGCAACTGCAAGCCATCAAGGCACCCGCCTACGCGGCGTCCGCGGCGGCGAGAATGAAATACACCTACGATCTGCAGCCCAACCGAGGTCAACTCAGCGATCGCAATGGCATTGTGCTGGCGCAAACGCGGCCTGCGGTTTTAGTCTTTGTGGATCCTCGGATGATCTCCCGCAACGGTGTTGACGAACGGGTGACGATGACTGCCGAGCAACGGGAGAAGGCCGCCGCCGCACCGAAGGCTGTCGCAAAGATCTTCGCCCTGCGGCTAGGCGGAAAGCCCGAGGACTACCGCAAGGCCGTCACGGCCACGGATGCTAAGGGGAACCTAAGTCGCTACTCGGTAGTGCGACACCACGTCGATAGCTACACCTTCGACCTCATCAAAGAAGATATGAAGAAGGGTGGATGGTACGGGGTATTCAGCTCGAATGATCCCATTCGTAACTATCCGTCAGGGTCTGTCGCTTCCAACGTCGTCGGCTTCGTAAATGCTGAAGGCAAGGGAGCGGGTGGTTTTGAATACTCCCATAATAAGCAGCTTTCTGGTATACCGGGTAAGGAATCGTACGAGGCCTCGACCTGGGGACGTATTCCCTTGGGTGCTAATACCCTCGTTCCTGCAGTCGACGGGACGAGCTACACCCTTACCATTGATTCCCAACTTCAACTCATGGCGCAGTCGGCGCTCGATGCGGCTCTTAAGAACGCGAAAGCGAAGAGCGGCGAAGTCATCACGATGGACGTCACTAATGGTGAAGTTTTGGCGATGGCGTCAATGCCCACTTTTGACTCTAATAGTCCTGGAAAAGCCAAGGAGAATCAGACCCGCAATCGTGCCATCCAGGATGCGTATGAACCGGGATCGGTGCAAAAAGTCCTGACGATGGCCGCGTTAGTCGATCGAGGAATCATTTCCCCCGATAGCCATGTCGTCGTCCCATCTGCCTTGTCATCTGGTGGCGGCAAGATTACCGACGCCGAGCCCCACGGCACCGAGCACCTTACTACTCGCGGCGTGCTGGTGCATTCGTCAAATATCGGGACGGCATTGCTTGCTCGAAAGATGGACAAGTCGACGATGGTGTCCTATCTCAAGGCATTCGGATTAGGAGCTCCAACCAGGATCGGATTGCCCGGTGAGGCCAGTGGGCAAATCCCTACTGCCAAGATGCCCGACTACACGCGAGATCAAATTGCGTTCGGTCAAGGATTATCAGTGACGGCTCTTCAGGAAGCTGCTGCCGTTGCTGGAATTGTCAATGGTGGGGTCTACCACTCTCCGACGATTATTAAGTCGGCCACTGACGGTCACGGTGAGTCTGTCGAGATACCAGGAACGACGACCCGTAGAGTCATTTCACAACAAGCCTCTGAACAGGTTCGAGACATGATGGAAAATGTGGTGTCTACGGTCAAGGACCGACCCATCCCGGATTATCGAATGGGTGGCAAGACAGGCACTGCCCAACGGATTGATCCTGCGTGCGGTTGCTACCGCGGGTACATATCGTCGTTTGTTGCCGTCGCTCCGATCGAGAAACCGCGTATCCTCACCTACGTTGTCATCAATCAGCCTAGCAATGGACATACTGGCGCAGAGGTGGCACAGCCAGCGGCGCGGCAACTCATGTCCGTCGCGTTACCGCGATACGGTGTGCAACCGTCCACCGACAAAGCGCGCAAGGAACCTTTGGAGTACCAGCCGTGAGCCCTGAACCTACTGCCACCCCTATTCCACCGGCTGGTGCCGCCCTCCGCCCATCCCAGGTAGACCCTGTCGCGTGGGCTGATCTGGTGGCCTGTCTCGATGATTGTCGAGCTGATGCTCACGGACCGACGATTACCGGCATCACCTTGGATTCTCGGCAGGTCCATCCAGGCGATCTCTATGTCGGCCTGCACGGGCTGCACGCTCACGGTGCGACGTTTGCTGCGTCTGCTGCCAAGTCAGGTGCGGTAGCGCTGCTGACTGACGTTGAGGGCGCCACCTTGGCCGCAGGTGCGGGAGTACCAGTCATCGTCGCGGATGATCCGCGTGCTGCCATGGCTGTTGCGGCTGCCATGATCTTTGGGCATCCCTCTGATGCGATGACAATGTTTGGTATCACCGGAACAAACGGCAAGACCACCACGGCCTTTCTCGTGGAGGCCGGGTTACGAGCGGCTGGTCGTCATGTCGGGACGATTGGCACGATTGGATTCCGGCTCGACGGTGATGAATTGCCCAGTGCTCGCACAACTGTCACGACACCAGAGTCCCCAGACCTGCAAGGCTTATTCGCGGCGATGGCTGAGCGAGGGGCTTCCGACGTTGTTATGGAGGTGTCGTCGCACGCGCTGGCTTTACAGCGGGTAGACGGAACCTGTTTTGATGTAGTGGCGTTTACCAACCTCGGTCGTGACCATCTGGATTTCCATAAGACTCTTGATGAGTACTTTGAGGCCAAGGCTCGGTTATTCACTCCCGAGTTGGCCCGCGTTGGTGTCATCAATGTCGATGACTCGCGTGGTCGTCAACTAGTTGAGCGGATGCAGGCCAGCGGAGTTACCGTTGTGACGACCTCCATCCACCATGCTTCTGACTACCAGGTGACGTCGTGGCATGCGGCGGCCGCTGGGGCGGTTTTCGACGTCAATACTCCGTCGGGCAAGCGCACCCTTGAGTTGTCCCTGCCAGGGGAGTTCAACGTTCGCAATGCCGCCATGGCTTTGGCGATGCTCGAGGCTGCTGGGCTTACGTTTGACGATGTGGCAGATGGCCTGGCGTCCGCTCAGGTTCCTGGCCGCATGGAGCGGGTCGACCTTGGGGCTGAGGCGCCAACGGCCCTGGTGGATTTTGCGCATACCCCGCAGGCGATTGCATCAGCCCTTGATGCTGCTCGCACGTCAGTCGATGGTGGCCGTCTTCTCGCTGTGCTCGGTGCTGGTGGAGATCGCGATGTGGCCAAGCGTGGTCCCATGGGTCAGGTTGCCGCAGAGCGCGCCGACATTGTCATCGTTACTGACGACAACCCGCGTACTGAAGATCCGGCGGTGATTCGCGCAGCTGTGTTGGAAGGCGCCCACGATGCCGCTGGCGACGACGTCATTGTGGTCGACGGGGGACGCCGCCGCGAAGCAATCAATGAAGCCCTCCGGATGGCGAAGGTTGGCGATGTGGTCTGCGTCCTCGGCAAGGGGCATGAGACCGGGCAGCACATCGGTAGTGAGGTGCTGCCTTTCGACGATCGTGAGGTTATCCGGGCTGAATGGAAAGCCGTGGTGCGGCGGAACGAGGAGGATCAGGCGCGATGAGAGTTCTCGACATTGCCACCCTCGCTCAGTGGGTCGAGGCAGCACCGGTTAATGATTCTGTCCAGGTGGGTCCGGATGTCGTCATTGATACTCGTCAGGCGACTCCGGGCGCTCTGTTTGTTGCTCTTCCCGGAGCCCGGGTCGATGGTCATGACTTTACTCAGGCCGCCCAGGCCGCTGGTGCCGTTGCCGTGATAGCCACGCGCAGCACAGGCGCACAGATTCCGCATCTCATCGTCGACGACGGCCAAGCCGGTCTATCTCGTCTGGCGCGTCACGTCGTGGCAACGGAGCGAGACCGCGGAATGCGCACTATCGCGTTAACTGGGTCCAGTGGCAAGACAAGCACTAAGGACATGCTGGCCCAGATACTCGAGGCGTTCGGCCCGACGGTGGCGCCGGTTGGATCGTTCAACAACGAAATTGGAGTTCCTCTGACGGCGTGTCGCATCGACGAGAACACGTCCTATTTGGTCTCGGAGATGGGCGCACGCGGTCGAGGTCACATCGCTTGGCTGACGTCCATCGTTGCTCCCGATGTCGCTATGGTGCTTAACGTCGGAACCGCTCACTTGGGCGAATTTGGTTCGCGCAAAGCCATTGCTCAGGCTAAGGGCGAGATTGTTGAAGCTCTCACCGTTGACGGCTGGGCCGTACTTAACGCCGCCGACCACCTCGTCGCTGAGATGGCAACGCGCACCTGCGGATATATCGCATGGTTCAGCCCTGACGCTGACCATCGTCGCCCAGATGCCGAGATTGAGGTGTGGGCCGAATCAATCCATGCTGACGACCTCGATCGTCACGCTTTCACCCTTGTCGCGCGCTGCGGCGAGTCGACGTGGCGGCGTCGTGTTCACCTAAAGACCATGGGCGCTCACCAGGTCGCGAATGCTGTGGCCGCCACTGCTGCTGTGTTGGCGGCACTCACCATGAATGACGGGGCTGATGGCCAAGCTGTCACCCGTATTTCCGAGGCGCTGAGTGACGCCGTGTCCCGGTCAGCTATGAGAATGCAACTGCGCGAACGTGCCGACGGCCTGGTGCTGGTTGAGGACTGCTACAACGCCAATCCAGACTCGATGACGGCGTCGTTGACAGCGATGGGGCATGTGTTGGCGACGCGCCGGGCGCGAGACCCTCAGACTAGGGGAGTCGCCGTCTTAGGTGACATGCTCGAGCTTGGGGCAGACTCCGCCCGCCTTAATGCACAGGCTGGCCGGCATGCGGCCCAGGCCGGATTCGACGTCATTATCGCCGTTGGCGATGAGGCCGAGAACATTGCCGATGGTGCTCGAGCTGAAGGCGCACGTGTGATCGTCACCACGGTGGAAGAGGCTGCCGAGTCGATAGGTTGGACCTCGCACGATGTCGTCTTACTTAAGGCCTCGAGAGGTCTGGCCTTGGAACGAGTAGGACGCGACGTGTTTGAGGAAGGGGAGGCCCAGGCGTGAAGAACATCCTGCTCGCTGGCGCGGTGTCCATGGTCGGCACCCTTGTCGGCACGCGGTGGTTCATCCACTGGCTTGCTGCCAGGGGGTATGGCCAGTTCATCCGTGACGACGGCCCGACGACTCACAAGACAAAGAAGGGCACTCCAACGATGGGGGGTGTCGTCATTATTGTCTCCGTATTGTTGGCCTATCTCGTGGCACACCTGGTCACGTGGACCCATCCTTCCGTGTCGGCACTGCTAGTGTTGTGGCTATTTGCCGGATTGGGATTCATCGGTTTTCTCGATGACTGGACGAAGATATCCAAACAGCGTTCCTTGGGTCTTAAACCCAAGGGAAAACTCCTTGGCCAGGCTTTTGTCGCCATTACATTTGCTATCGGAGTGATGTATTTCCCTGATACTCACGGGGTGACGCCAGCGTCGCCGGCTATTTCTTTCCTGCGCGATATTTCCTGGCTCCACTTGCCAATCTGGCTGGGCGTCATTTGGGTGATACTTCTCATTGCTGGCAGTTCAAATGCTGTCAACCTGACCGACGGTCTTGATGGTTTAGCTACTGGTGCTTCCACGATGGTTTTTGGGGCCTATACCCTTCTAAGTATCTGGCAGTTCAACCAGTGGTGTTCTCGGCCAGCCACTGCGGGCAGCCACTGCTATGCGGTGCGTGATCCCCACGACATTGCGGTGGTTGCCGTCGCCATCGCTGGCGCATGTTTCGGATTCCTATGGTGGAACGCCAAGCCTGCTCAAATCTTCCTCGGTGATACCGGATCGCTGGCTCTCGGTGGTGCTGTTGCCGGTATGGCTATCGTCAGCCGTACAGAGCTTCTTCTAGTGATTATCGGTGCTCTCTTCGTCATTGAGACAGTCTCAGTAATGTTGCAGGTCAGCGTGTTTAAGATTACTGGTGGCAAACGAGTCTTTAAGATGGCTCCCTTGCACCATCATTTCGAGTTGAAGGGGTGGGCTGAGGTCACGGTTGTTATCAGGTTCTGGATTATTTGCGGTCTGGCTGTTGCAGCTGGTTTAGGAATCTTCTATGCAGAATGGGTGGCAGGGCAGTGAGGTTTTCCAACACCGTTGATCTGAGTACGGCCGACCGGCTTTTCGACTGGTCTGGTGTGCATGTCGTCGTCGCTGGTTTAGGTACGTCTGGCTATGCCGCTGCTGACGCATTGCTTGAGCTTGACGCCAAGGTTCTCGTCCTCGACGATTCCGACGACGACTCCCACCGTGACAAGGGTGGGCTATTGGAGGTCCTCGGTGCTGACGTGCGTCTGGGCCCCGGATCAGCATCCGCGCTCCCAGAGCAGACCGACCTTGTCATCGTCTCGCCTGGTTGGCGTCCTACCCAACCGCTGGTAGCCCAGGCCCTCGCCCACGGCATCCCAGTATGGGGCGAGCCCGAGTTGGCTTGGCGCCTTATGCACCCTGATCGCATTGTTCCATGGCTAGCGATTACGGGCACCAACGGTAAGACGACGACCACTCAGATGACTGAGTCAATTCTTCGTGCCGCCGGTTTGAGGGCCTGCGCTGTGGGCAACATTGGCCGCCCCATCCTAGAGGCCATGGCTGACGAGATTGATTACGACGTTTTTGCTGTGGAGCTGTCCAGCTTCCAGCTGCATTGGTCGAACTCGTTATCCCTACATTCCGCGGCCGTGCTCAACCTTCAACAAGACCATCTGGAGTGGTACGCCCACGAGTCAGATCCGTTTGGTTCCTATGCTGCCGATAAGGCTCGCATTTACCATCAAGTGACCAATTCCTGCATATATAACGTTGCTGACCCCGCTACCGAGCATATGGTGGAGGAGGCTGACGTCGTTGAAGGAGCGCGGGCGATCGGGTTCACGACTGGAACTCCCGGGCCTTCCATGATCGGAGTCGTGGACGACCTTATTGTGGATCGCGCTTTCGTTAAACAGCGCGCGACCTCGGCTCTGGAGTTGGCTCGTCTTGAGGACGTGCATCCCTTTGCTCCTCACAACGTCGAAAATGCGTTGGCTGCTGCGGCGTTAACTCGTTCTTTCGGGGTTCCCGCGACCGCTGTTGGACAGGGGTTGCGTGACTTGCATCTTGGCGGGCACCGCATCGAGACGGTACATCAGGCTGGGGGTATTACCTGGGTCGATGATTCCAAGGCGACGAATCCCCACGCTGCGAATTCGTCGATGCGCGCTTTTGAGCACATTGTGTGGATCGCTGGTGGTCAGGCCAAAGGCACGAGCTTCGATGATCTCGTGACTACTCATGCCAGCAAGCTGCGTGGGGCAATAGTGCTGGGAACTGACCGCAACATCGTCGCGACGTCGTTGGCTAAGCACGCTCCAGAGGTTCCGGTCGTCGTCATTGACGATATGTCCCGCGAATCGATGGCGCGTGCGGTCCACGAGGCCGCCCGGATGGCTCGCCCCGGTGACACCGTCTTGATGGCTCCCGGCTGCGCCAGTCTGGATATATGGCCGGGCTATGCCGCACGCGGTGATGACTTCGCCAATGCTGCTCGACAGGTTGACGGGCCAGATGTCGATGGCTGAAAGATCTGTGAATCCCGCCACTCGACGTTCCGGACGGTGGTTGACGCACCTGCTGCGGCTCGATAGTGGTGACAGTTCATCGCACCTACTGGCTCAGCCGTTTTTGGACTATTACGTCATCCTCGCTTCTACTGTGCTGCTGTGTGGTATCGGCGTGCTGATGGGGTTGTCGTCGTCGTCGGTGTATTCACAATCTCTGGGGTACGGGCCCTATCATTTTGCGTTTCGTCAGGCACTGTTTCTGGTAATAGGTGCCATTGGCGCCGTCGTGGTGTCGCGGCTATCGGAGGCTCACCTGAGGAAGCTTGGCGGCATTGCCTATGCCGCAGTGTGCCTTATGCTCGTGCTGGTGCTCACCGCGCTGGGTTCAGATGCTGGGAAAGGGAACCAGTCGTGGCTGTCTGTGGGGTCGGTGAGTTTACAACCCTCAGAATTCGCAAAGTTCGCTCTGGTGCTCATCGGGGCAAGTTACATGTCGTCGCGTCGCGAGGAGATGGCGACGTGGAAGGGCGTGGGGTATTACCTTGGTCTCTACGCGGTCGTCGGTCTGTTTGTTATGGTTCAAGGAGACCTCGGTACCACAATGATTATTGGGCTTATCATGCTGGCCCAGATGTGGAATTTTGGAGTGCCCAAGCGTTATTTAGGCCTCCTTATCGGCTTGGGACTGGTAGCGGTGCTGATGTTTGTTGCTATCACCCCGTATCGCGCCCAACGCGTGGTGTCTTTCTTTCACCCAGATAATGGTGCCACCACCTCTCAGCAGCCGCTATCGGCGATTTATGCTCTGGCGACCGGCGGTTGGTGGGGAGTGGGCATTGGTGCCTCTCGGCAAAAATGGGGCGGCCTATATGACGGCGCTCAAAACGACTTCGTTTTCGCTGTTATTGGTGAGGAAATGGGGTTGTTGGGCACCCTTGGCGTCATTGTGCTGTTTGTGTTGTTGATATGGGCCGGTGTGCGTACTGCGATGCGGCACGATTCGCTGTTCCGGCGTTCGGCTGCGTCGGCGGCCGTCGCCTGGATTGCAGCTCAGGCTCTCATCAATATGTCCGTATCGCTAAACCTTCTGCCGGTTGTGGGCGTTCCTCTGCCATTCATTTCTATTGGTGGATCTGCGCTGGTGTCGGAGCTGCTGGCCGTAGGAGTGTTGCTGGCCTGTGCCCGTACCGAGCCCGATGCTCGACGCGCGTCCATACAACGCACTGAGCCGAGTCGAGTGACGAGCGTCGTCGATGGTGGCACCCGTGTCTGATCTACATCCCCTGTCTCATCCGTCTGTCCCTGAGGAGTATTCATGGTGACCGCTGTCTTGGTTGGCGGAGGAACGGCTGGCCACACATCACCGCTCATAGCGACTGCAATGGCACTACAAAACCGTGGTGCGACGGTATCGTGCATCGGCACCCCCAAAGGTCTCGAAGGACGGGTCATCCCGGAAGCGGGGCTGGACCTTGACATGATTCCGCCAGTGCCGTTGCCTCGCACCGTCAGCGCAGAGCTATTTAAGGTTCCTGCCCGGTTGGCTGGTGCGGTGCGAAAGGCTGGTGACGTGCTCAAGCGGCGCCAGGCTGACGTCGTCGTCGGGTTTGGTGGCTATGTGTCGCTGCCGGCGTACTTAGCGGCTAAGCGAGCCAAGATTCCGGTCGTCATCCATGAGCAGAATGCCGTTCCCGGACTGGCGAACAAGGTTGCTGCGCGCTTCGCCGTCTTCGTCGGTACCGCTTTCCCCGATACGCCCTTGCCCAAGGCGCAGTTCGTCGGCATGCCGTTACGGCCCCACATTACTGACTTAGCTGACGCTAGTTCGCAGGTTCGAGCCGAGCGTCGTGCTCGCGCCCGTGCTGATTTTGGCCTTGACACTGACCGGGCAACCTTGCTGGTATCGGGAGGTTCTCAGGGGGCGGTAGCCATCAACGACGCTGTTATTGCGGCCCGACAGCGGCTTCTTGCAGACGGCGTGCAAATTCTTCACGTGCTTGGGCCAAAGAATATCCGAGGTGCCGAGGCGGTGAATGACGAGTCAACTGGAGCTTCTTGGCTACCAGTGGGATACGTTGACGATATGGCGAGTGCTTATGCGGCCGCCGACCTTATGGTGGCCCGTTCCGGTGCTGGAACAGTGGTAGAGACGGCGACAGTCGGTGTGCCGACGATCTATGTACCGTTACCGCACGGCAATGGCGAGCAGGCACGCAATGCGACATCAGTGGTGGCGGCCGGTGCTGGCGTCGTCGTTGCCAATGCCGATCTCGATGCTGAGCGTCTCCTTCACGAGACGGCTCGCATCCATAACCCTGATGTTCTTTCTCGGATGTCAGCGGCGGGACGAGGGCTCATGCCCGCTCATGCTGCGGAGGAGATGGCGGCACGGGTGATCTCGGCCGCGACGTCGATTGACCCGACGATTGGTTGAGGAGATATCTCATGTCATTGCGGGAACCTGTCGAGCTACTTGATCCTAGGACCATTGGACCGGTCCACTTCATCGCTATTGGTGGAGCCGGGATGAGCGGTGTGGCACGGATTTACCACGACATGGGAGTCGATGTGCGCGGCTCCGATCAGGTGGACTCAGCTAATTTACGTGATCTTGCGAATTTGGGTGTTCAGACCTGGGTAGGTCATGATCCGTCCCACCTGGCGGGAGCTCGCACCGTTGTTGTCTCCTCGGCTATTCGTTCCGACAACCCGGAGTTGGTTGAGGCACACCGGTTAGGGTTACGGATCTGGCATCGTTCCGCAGCATTGGCAGCCCTCATGCTAGGCCGGGAGGGCATCTCGATCGCTGGAACCCATGGCAAGACGACAACAACCGGCATGGTTGCGATCATGCTGGACCATGCTGGTACGGATCCGTCCTACGTCATTGGCTCCCCGTTGGCCGCCACGGGCAAGTCGTCCCACCTCGGTGGGGGAGGAGCTTTCGTGGTGGAGGCTGATGAGTCAGATGGGTCGTTCTTGCAGTACCCAAGCCAGATCGTTGTCGTCACCAATGTGGAAGCCGATCATCTTGATAATTGGGGCACTCGTCAGGCGTACTTCGACGGCTTCGTGGCGATGGCGACGCGCCCCGAGGTTCGCTACGTCGTGACGAATGTCGATGATCCGGGTGCGGCCGACTTGGCGTGCCGGTTAGAAAGCACGGGCACAGTACGAGTCGTTACCTACGGGGAATCTGAGCAAGCTGAGGTCAGGCTCGTCGACCTGGACCTTGAGGGCACGACGGCCTCTGCGACACTCGTTCATGGACCTACCCAGGGGCGTCTGGAGCTGCAGGTGCCCGGTCGCTACAACCTATCCAATGCCGCCGCCGCTTACTGCGTGGGCTCCCTGCTGGGGATTCGCCACCAAGATCTATTGGCAGGAATTGCATCCTTTACCGGGACGTTGCGACGGTTCCAGCTCGTTGGACGGGTCAACGACGTCTCAGTTTTTGACGATTACGCCCACCACCCGACCGAGTTGCGCGCCACTCTCGGTGCAGCACGCCGCGCCGTGACCGGGCAGGGGAGAGTCATCGCCTGCTTCCAGCCCCACCTGTTTTCTCGTACTAGGGATTTCGCCGGTGAATTTGGATCCGCGTTGACCCTCGCAGACCGGGTCATCGTCTCTGATATTTATCCGGCTCGCGAGGACCCTATCGCCGGTGTAACTGGCAAGATGGTGCATGACGCCGTTCTCGCTGCAGGAGGGGATTCCCGTTATGTCCCCGATAAACAAGATCTTCCGGAGGCCCTCGCCGAAGAGGTGCGTCCCGGCGATCTTGTCATCACCCTTGGTGCCGGAGATGTCACTTTAGTTGGCCCGGTTTTGGTTGGCTTGCTGGAGGGGAAGGCTTGATGCCGGTTTCCGACATCAGCGTCGCGATGGAGCTGCGACGTCGACGCCGCAACAAGCGTTACCGGATCGTTGCGGGTGTCGTTGCCGCTGTGGTGGTGCTCGCGCTCGGAGCGATCTGGATTGTTCGGAGTTCGTCGTTGTTGACCGTCGACACTGTTGAGGTTCACGGCGCTCATCTTGTGACCCCATCCCAAGTCAAGCAGGCCGCCAAGGTGCCCGTGGGCCAGCCGCTCGCCAGGATTAACACCGATGACGTGGCCGCACGCGTGACGGCCATGGATGTCGTCGGGCAGGCTGACGTGCACCGAAAATGGCCGCATACTGTCGTCATTGATGTTACGGAGCTGAAGATCTCGTATCAGGTAAAGACCCCCGGGGGCTACCTGTGGGTTGATCCCAATGGGACGATCTTTAACCGTGCTGCAAAACCCACTCCACATGTGATGTGGGCGACGACGTCATCGGGGAATCGTGACTTACTTCGAGACGTCGCAACTGTCGCTGATTCTTTCCCTAATCAGTTGAGACAGCACGTCGATCACATCGAAGCTACATCTCGTGATGCCATCGTCGTGGTGCTGTCTGGCAAGCGAACAGTGGTGTGGGGATCGGCGGATCAATCTCTTCTCAAGGCCAAGGTCACCGCGGCGATGGTTCATGTTAAGGCAACTCGTTACGACGTCTCGTCGCCTGAGCATCCGACCTCACGGTGAGCAGTCTCAAGCTGCGGTTGAGGGTCGAGGCCAAGGTTGGCTATAGCGTTGGACACCCTTGTGACCTACTCATAACCTTTCCGGTAGACCGGTCCGTCAGACAAGAGTGAGGCAGAACTCCAGTGGCTATTCCATCCCAGAACTACCTCGCCGTGATCAAGGTCGTGGGGGTAGGCGGTGGCGGCTGCAATGCCGTGAACCGCATGATCGAGGCGGGACTCAAAGGAGTCGAGTTCCTCGCCGTCAACACCGATGCCCAGGCCCTCCTCACGAGCGATGCCGACGTGAAGCTCGACATCGGCAGGGACCTTACCCGAGGGCTGGGCGCCGGAGCCGACCCGGATAAGGGACGGCAAGCCGCCGAGGACCATGCCGATGAGATCGAAGAGTCTCTCAAGGGTGCCGATATGGTGTTCGTCACCGCTGGTGAGGGCGGTGGGACTGGTACCGGAGCTGCTCCCGTCGTCGCCAAGATTGCCCGGTCCCTTGGCGCTTTGACAATTGGTGTTGTTACCCGTCCGTTCTCCTTTGAGGGGCACCGTCGGTCCTCCCAGGCTGAACAGGGCATCGGCAATCTACGCGACGAGGTCGATACCCTCATCGTCATCCCGAACGACAAGCTGCTAGATATGACCGACCAGCAGATTGCCATCCTTGACGCCTTCAAACAGGCCGATCAAGTGCTGATGCAAGGTGTTTCGGGCATTACTGACCTCATCACCACTCCTGGCCAGATCAACCTTGACTTCGCTGACGTCAAATCGGTCATGTCGAACGCTGGATCTGCCCTCATGGGTATTGGTCGTGCATCCGGAGAGGACCGCGCGAGGGCTGCTGCAGAGATGGCTATCTCGTCTCCTCTGCTCGAGGTGTCCATCGACGGTGCTCGTGGCGTCTTGCTGTCGATCGCGGGTGGCTCCGACTTGGGTCTGTTTGAGGTCGCTAGCGCGGCTAACCTCATTGAAGCTGCTGCCCATGACGAGGCCAACATCATTTTCGGCACAATCATCGACGACGCTCTTGGCGACGAAGTACGCGTGACGGTCATCGCAGCTGGGTTCGAGAACGGCCAGGTTACGGGTGCCAAGCAACCTGGAATCAGTCAGCGTCCTGCCTCTCGCCCGGCCATGAGCAACCGGTCGTCTGCGGGAGTCTTTGGTGCTGGAACGAGTTCTGCCGGGTCAACCTCGGCTGGGGCGTCGTCTAACGGCCGCCAATTTGCCGACGACCAGCGCCCGACGCCGATTCGCCCGCAGACTCAGGGCAGCCCGTTTGGTAACGGCCAGCCGCAGCACGCAGCTCAGCCGGTGGAGCCTGTTAACCCATCCGAGGAGCCAGATGATGACCTCGACATTCCCGACTTCCTGAAGTGACGTGCTGAGATTCGTTATCGACCCCGGCGCTAATCATGGTGTCGGGGTCGCCTTTACTGATCGTATTGACGCTTCCGGGCAGGGACTTGGAGGTACTGGTTTCGAGGGGTTTAATCTCGGTCGCACCGATGAGGACCCCGCTGTCCTTGAGCATGTTGAAGCCCTTCGATCTCGGCTAGGTTTGGGGCCGGTGTTGGTGTGCCACCAGGTGCATGGCACCGACGTTTGGCGGGTCGGCCCCGACGACGTCGAAGGATGGACTGCGCAGCGATACCTTGGAGACCGTGTCGAGGGACAGTCGCGGCTCCCTATTGCCGACGCGATGGTTACTGACCTGCCAGGAGTTGCGCTGGCTATTCGAGTGGCCGACTGTATGCCGGTGATGCTGGCGGACCCGAAGGCTGGAGTTATCGGTGCTGCACACGCCGGACGAGTGGGTTTCTTGGCGGGTGTGCTGCCGGCCACTGTCAAGGCCATGCGCGAGATGGGAGCCACGCAGTTATATGCGTGGATAGGCCCGCATATCTGTGGCCGCTGCTACGAGGTTCCCGCCGAGATGGCTGAGCAGGCGTGGGCGGAGTATCCAGCCACTCGCTCCTTCACTCGGCAGGGCACACCGGCCCTTGATCTAGGAGCGGGGGCGTTAGCCCAGCTTGAGTCACTTGGTGTGACCGCTGTGGGGCTGGACCCCTGCACCTTTGAGGGACAGGATTTGTTTTCCCATCGCCGGGATCATGGTGCTGGTCGGCTAGCTGGCCTGGTGTGGCGCGCGAGCGATGTCTAGTGACGACGGAATCGTCTGGTTTATGATGTGTCAGCCATTCGCGTGTCCCGTTAAACCATGGCAATATCAGTGGCAGGCTTGAATGGTGAGAACCCCCGTCCGGGGGCAAGCCCACGAGAAGGAGCTCCAGATGGCAGGAATCGGCAGGAAGATTGCCTCGTTCGTCGGGATCGTTGATGATCGCCGGTATGACGAGGAGGATCTTCCGGACGAGGAGCTCACTACGGAGGTCTACTCCGATGACGGATATGAGCCATCTTCGGAGGTGACCCAGTTGCATCACGATTCCAATGAGCAGCACGTTCGGGAGCATAAGTCGGTCCAGCATCGTCGCCGTCCGGAACTTGAGGAGCCAAGCATCGCTGACATTAACCGCATCCTGACCGTTCATCCGCGCAATTACAATGAGGCGCGAACCATCGGTGAGCAGTTCCGCGAAGGCATTCCGGTCATTATGAACCTCACCGAGATGGACGATGCGGACGCTAAGCGCCTCGTCGATTTCGCCGCTGGCCTTATTTTTGGCCTGCGCGGAACTATCGAGAGGGTGACGAACAAGGTCTTCCTGCTGTGCCCGCGCAACGTCAACGTCACTCCAGAAGATAAGGCCCGTATCGCTAGCGGCGGGTTCTTTAACCAATCCTGACGTGTTGTCATGATTTTGGCCGGGACAATCCTCACCTGGATCATCTCGATCTACACGGTGCTGCTCATCGTGCGGATGCTGATGTCGTGGGTGCCATTGCTGATACCGGGTTTTGAGCCTCGCGGTGTTGTCGCAGTGGTGTTTGAGGTGGTGTATACCGTAACCGATCCTCCCATCAGGTTCTTCGATCGCCTTGTGCCGCCGGTGAGATTTGGCAATGTCGGATTTTCGGTGGGATTCATCATCGTCTTCGTGCTCCTGGCGATACTCCAGCGAGTCGTTGCTGTCATTTTTTGGCGCTGAGACGTGCCCATACCCCGAAGGTGAGGTTGAGCCTCTTAAGTGACGAGATGGCCTTGGTGGAGTAGCCTTGACGGCATCTCGTGTCCACCCCGGACCATTGTGGTCCGCCTCACGGGTCTTGACTGTTCCCGACATCTTGGAGTGCACAATGACGCTGACCCTCGAAGAGGTGCGTAAGGTTCGTTTCCCGATGGTCAAACGCCCCGGAGAGGGCTACCGCGCCATTGAGGTCGACGACTTCGTCGACAAGGTTGAAGCGGCGTTCATGACCCTCACTGATGAGAATGAGCGTCTCAAAGCCCAGGTCGAGGCTCTCAAATCAGGCGAACCAGGAGACCAGAAGCCCGATCATGATCTCGTCAACGAGAATCAACACCTGCGTGCTCAGGTTGAGGAGCTCCGTGCTCAGCAGAACGATCGCCGTGTTGATTCTGGTGAGGTTGATCGCGCCAAGGCCGCTCAGCAGGAGGCCGAGAATCGTGCCCACCAGCTGGAGCAGGAGAAAGCTGCGTTGCAGTCTCAGGTAGAACAATTGCGTCAGGCTGCGCAGCGTCCTGGCCAGGATATTGACCCAGCTGAGGTCGCTCGCCTTCGCAGCGAGAATGAGCGTCTGGGCGCACAGCTTCGTGACGCTCAGGCCCTTGCGTCCCGTAGCCGGACCTCCTCTGTTGCCCAGCAGCCTGCGATCACTGATGACGGCGTCAAGAAGCTCGTCGTCACTACGAGCGCTGAGGCCTCTCCAGCTGTCGTTCGGATGGTTGAGCTTGCTCTTGCTGATGCTGAGCGCGTCGTTCGCGAAGCTGAGGATGAGGCTGATCGCAAGATCCATGCAGCTGAGACCAAGGCCCACGAGCTCACCGTTGATGCGCAGACCCGCGCTGAGCGTATCGAGTCCGGCGCTCGCGTGAACGCCGAGAAGTTGACCTCTGACGCCAAGAACAACGCTGACAAAGTTAACGCCGACGCTCAGACTCGTCGCACCGAGCTTTTCCGTGAGCTCGAGGCCGAGCGTGATCACCTTGCCGATAGTGTTGATCGCCTGCGTTCCTTCGAGGCGAGTTACCGTGACGCCCTCACCTCTCACCTGCGTGCTCAAGCAGACAATCTTGATAAGGGCGTGTTCGAGCCTGCCGAGCTTCCTGAGCTTCTCAAGTCTGAGAATCGTGTTGCTCCTGGCGGCTCTTCGACCCCACGTTTGGATGCCCTGATCGGACGCGGCCAGCAGCAGGGCTGACGCCACCATACGTCCTAAGGCTCCGTGCTTTCGGTTGAGGAACCGGGAGCACGGAGCTTTTGTTATGGCGTTTGACACTGCCGACGCCTTTGGGGGATGACGAGTGAGTTCCATGGGTGTAATGTCTGCCCACAGTTCATGCCACCCCGGATAGGCGATGGCATGAAGGGCACACACGATGAAGCCGGGGCCAATCCCCGCATGACGATGGAGAGTTCCATGTCAGACCACGATGTCGAAGCGATTGCCGCATCCCTGCCGGTGCGCGACGGCGATGAGCCGTGGACGGCGGACGAGGTCAGCGAGATTATTGACACCCTTGAATCCGACGTTCAGAGGATGGGCGCCGCCCTTGCCAAAGCAGAGAATGACCTTGCTGACCTCATGAAGCAAGGCAATGACGGTGCCGGAATGGACACTATCGATGTGGGGTCTTCACAGTTCGAGCGTGACCAGGAGATTTCCGTTACCCGTAATGCTCGCGCCGTGTACGATCAGTCCAAACTGGCCCTCCAGCTTCTCGATGAGGGCACCTGGGGAACGTGCGAATCCTGCGGCGAGCCTATTGGGAAGGCTCGGTTGCAGGCCTTTCCGCGAGCGACTATGTGTGTCAAATGCAAGCAGCGTCAAGAGCGTCGGTAAGCTTTGACCAAGCGGTGCTGGCAGGAAGGCGACTGAGGCGCTGGCGTCTCAGTATGGTTGTGATAGCCGTGCTCGGGTATGGGCTCGACCAATGGACGAAGGCCGAGGCCGTTGCCCATCTCGATCCTGTCGATCCGCCACGCGTGCTCGGCGGTTTGGTGACGTTGCGCCTGTTACGCAATCCGGGTGCGGCCTTTTCAATGGGTTCGACGGCTACTGTCGTGATTAGCCTTTTCGCCATCGCAATGCTCGTTGCCGTATGCGTATGGGGGGTGCCCCGCGCGCGCCACCGCTGGTCGATAATTGCCTGCGGCATGCTCCTTGCCGGTATCTGCGGCAATCTCACTGATCGGATTTTCCGGGCTCCCGGCCCGCTGCGTGGCCACGTCGTCGACTTCATTAGTTTGCCGCACTTCGCGGTGTTTAATGTTGCCGACATATTCATCACTAGCACGGCTGTGCTCGTCGTGGTGGTGGCTATTTTCGGGCGCCACGAGATAGATACTGGGGTGGACAATTAAAGAGGTGTGAGAGAAGGAGGAGACGTGAGCGTCCTGTTGGTACCTGATGGCCTTGACGGGGAAAGAGTCGATGTCGCCGCTGCTCGCATGAGTGGCGTGTCCCGTTCCCGGATCGCCACCCTTATTGACGAGGGCGGGGTTTTCCTGGATGGTCAGCAGGTGCGCCGAGCGTCGATGCGAATCGCTGCCGGCCAGATGCTCGACGTCGATCTCTCTGATCCTGTTGCGACGCCATCTTTCACTCCGCGCATCGTCGCAGGGATGCGGATCGTCCACGACGACTCAGACATTGTCGTCGTCGATAAACCGGCCGGGGTCGCTGCCCACCCATCCCTGGGCTGGGAGGGGCCAAGCGTTGTTGAGCATCTCGCGGCAGCTGGATTCGCGATTTCCACCAGTGGCGCACCGGAGCGTCAAGGAATTGTTCAGCGTCTTGACGTCGGAACATCGGGGCTCATGGTCGTGGCCAAGAGCGAGCACGCCTACACCTTGTTGAAGCAGGCATTTCGTGATCGCACGGTTGAAAAAATCTACTTCGCCCTAGTACAGGGCCATCCTGACCCTTTCAGCGGCACTATTGATGCCCCGATAGGTCGCGACCATCGTCACGATTGGAAGATGGCCATCGTCGACGGTGGCCGCCACTCAGTGACCCACTATGAGACGGTGGAGGCCTTCCGCCATGCGACCTTGCTCAAGGTGCACCTGGAAACCGGCCGAACTCACCAGATTCGCGTACATATGGCGGCGGTCAAGCATCCCTGTTGTGGTGACCCGCTGTACGGCTGTGATCCTGCCTTCGCGAAGGAACTTGGCTTGGAGCGGCAGTGGTTGCACGCCGCTGAGCTGTCGTTCACCCATCCAGGAAGTGGCGAGTGGGTGACGTTTCATGCTGATCTTCCAGCTGATCTCCAGCATGCTCTCGATGTGGTGAGGCAGGAGTGAACAGTCGCTCCATGTGCGGTGGTCATCTGTGCACTCGGGATGAACGTCTGATGTACATCCGACGGTGACTGGCCTCCTGGCTCGGGTCCGCGTTGTCTCGGGCGGTATCGTATCAGTGTGCGTAGAGCTAAAATTGTGAACACCCTTGGGCCCGCTGTGGCCAGCCACGACGCCATGAAGGAGCTCATGGAGGCTGGCATGAATATCGCCCGTCTCAATATGAGCCACGGCGACTACTCCGAGCACCAGGAGCGTCTTGACCTGGTCCGTTCGGTTTCGAAGGAGCTTGGTCTCAACGTAGCTGCCCTGGCTGACTTGCAGGGCCCGAAGATCCGTACCGGCCTGTTTGAGAAGGCTGAGGGAGAGTCGAACGGTAAGATCGACCTCAAGATTGGTGACAAGTTCACTATCACGACTGACGACATTGTGGGTAATCAGGAGCGCGTCTCCACTACGTTCAAGGGCCTGCCCCAGGACTGCAAGCCGGGCGACGTCATCCTCATCGACGACGGCAAGACCGTCCTCCAAGTTGACTCTGTGAGCGGTAATGACGTCAATTGTCACTGCACTGTCGCTGGGCCGGTTGGTGACCACAAGGGCATTAACCTCCCCGGTGTTGCCGTGTCTATTCCGGCTCTCACCGAGAAGGACGAGGATAACCTGCGCTGGGCTCTCAAGGCCGGTATTGATCTCATTGCGCTGTCGTTCGTCCGTCATGGTTCTGACATCAATCGCGTTCACGAGATCATGGCCGAGGAGGGGCGTACTGTTCCCGTTATCGCCAAGCTCGAGAAGCCTCAGGCCATCGAGAACCTCGATGACATCATCGACGCCTTTGACGCCGTCATGGTTGCTCGTGGTGACATGGCCGTTGAGTGCCCGCTCGAAGAGGTCCCGCTGATCCAGAAGCAGATCATCGAGAAGGCTCGTTTGCAGGCTAAGCCCGTCATCGTGGCTACTCAGATGCTCGAGTCGATGATCCACGCTCCCCGTCCGACCCGTGCTGAGGCTGCCGACGTCGCCAATGCCATCCTTGACGGTGCCGATGGCGTCATGACCTCGGCTGAGACCAGCGTGGGTGACTTCCCGGGTGAGACCGTCCGTACCATGGCCAAGATCGTCGAGTCCACCGAGGCTCACGGCCTGGACAAGATTGCCAAGATCGACTGGGATCCGCACACCACCGGCGGCATCATGTCGAAGGCGGCTGCCGAGATTGCAGAGCGCGCCGAGGCCAAGTTCATCGTGGCCTTTACCAAGTCCGGTGACACTGCGCGTCGTATCGCGCGTCTGCGTCCGAGCACGCCGCTCATCGTCTTCACCCCTGATGAGACGACCACCAAGACCCTCGCCTGGGTGTGGGGCGCTCACGCCGTCGTCACGCCAGTGTTTAAGAATGCCGAAGAGCTGTACCGCTGGGTCAATGCCTACTTGCGTGACAAGGGCTTCGTTCCGGTGGGTGATCGCGTCGTCGTGCTGTCTGGTTCCCCAATGGACATTCCGGGCAAGACCAACGATCTGCGCATCCTTCGTATCAAGGAAGATGACTGACTGTAACTGAACCTCGATTATCGCGACGTCCCTCATGCTGTGAGGGACGTCGTTGTTTTCGGTGCGTGGATAGTGCGTTGGTGACCAGATCGTGCTGGTAACGTTTTCGACGGTGATGGATCCCACCGGGCATCGTGGATGCCAAACTGCCGATCTGGCTGATGGTTCCTACCCAGAAGTGCGTGGGTGGGAGTCTGCCCTCGCCGGTAAAGAATGAGCGGGGTTGTCATGAATGTTGCGCAACGCGATCCTGGAGGGCGGTCATGAACGATTGCGCAGTACCTCAACCGGACCCTTCCCGGATGATCGACTTTGATGGGCATCCCATTGTTGTTGCTGCCATTCCAGGTCAATCGAGCCTCGTGGCCTTAACCGCTGCGCTATTAGCAAAAGCTACTGGGGCATCCGAAATTGTTTTCGCCCATGTCGATCAGCAGCGCTACGTCGTGAAAGAAAGAGGTGACGGGTCGGTCATATCAGCCCCCATTGACCCTGATTATGTGGGAGATGACACTGGTCGGATCCGTCAGCTGACCGATGAGATTGCCGCAGTCCTCGGCGATAATGAGGTTCCATGGCGGCTGGAGTATCTTGCAGGACGCCCCGACCGTGCGCTGACTCACTTGGCTCGCGCTATTGATGCCGCAGCCTTTGTTGTCGGGGCAAGGACCCATAGGCGGCGGAGGGTTCAAGAATTCGTGAGTGGATCTATCGCCACCAACCTCTCCCACCATCAGCATCGACCGGTTCTTGTGGTGCCAACATCCGTCGTCGACTGGAAGGATTCCTCCCCGTGGCAATGAGATCGGGATTCCTCGATCGTCGTCCTGTGCTGGTGGGATTAGTATTCCTGGGTGGCTGCCTCGGCACTCTCATGCGTGCTGGAATTTCCCATGTCTGGCCGGCGCCGAAAGATGGCGTTCCTTGGTCAACAATGGCTATTAATCTTGTTGGCGCTTTTGTATTGGCGACGCTGCTCGAGATATTCGTCCATGCTGGTCCCGATGAAGGTATTCGGCGCGCAGTCCGGCTTTGTGTTGGTACCGGAGTACTGGGCGGTTTTACGACCTATTCCACCCTCGCGGTAGAAACCGGTCAGCGCATCATGTCCGGGCAATGGTTATTAGGGATTTTGTACCTCTTGACGAGTGTCGTAGTGGGTGCATTGCTGGCATGGTCCATGATTGCTGCGGTGCGCATGGCGGTTCGCCGGAGGTCATCATGACGATGGTGTGGATATGTTTAGCCGGTGGTCTTGGGGCGGTTACGAGGTTTCTGCTCGACTCGCGCCTTAACTCGCGGTTTCCTGCACCAATTCCGGTAGGGACCGTTGTTATTAATGTGGCTGGATCATTGTTATTAGGTTTTATTACTGCGGTGGCGCTTCAGCACATGGGATTTTCGCAGCACCTCAAGGGTCCGCTGGCAACGGGATTTTGTGGCGGATTCACAACCTTCAGCACAGCGTCTGTCGAGACAGTGCGCACCTCATCCGAGCATGGGATATTCGTAGGAATGTTGCACTGCATCGGGATGGCGATTGCGGGAGTACTAGCAGCAATACTGGGGCTATTTCTGGGGTCACAGGTGTAAGCCGGCGGTGCCCGAGAGGGGAGTCGAACCCCTACGCCCGCAAGGACAGCGCATTTTGAGTGCGCCGCGTCTACCATTCCGCCACTCGGGCCGGCTTGCCTATTGTGCCACAGTTGCGCCCAGATGCCGATTCGGCACAGGCAACCACCGGGTAGATGAGTCCCTTAGACCAGAAAATCTGCTAGTCAGGGACACGTGCATGTGCGGCAAGTCGTTACAACCACTAAGATTAAACCGAGTTGTCAACGTTCGACATGCAAGGAATCACCGTGAGCAAGCCACAGGACCCCACTCGGTCAACCTCTGACTCGGGGGCGGAGGCGGAACATCCACGTGTCGTTGTCGCCGAGGACGAGGCTCTTATCCGTCTCGATCTCGTCGAGTTGCTCGAAGAGCATGGCTACGAGATTGTCGGTCAAGCTAGCGACGGCGAGGAGGCCGTCCGCTTGGCTAACGAACTCGAGCCCGACCTGATCGTTATGGACGTCAAGATGCCAAAGATGGACGGCATCACCGCGGCTGACAAGATCGCCGAAGATCGCATTTGCGCCGTCGTCATGCTGACCGCGTTCTCGCAGCGCGATCTCATTAAACGCGCTAAAGAGGCAGGCGCGATGGCCTACGTCGTCAAGCCTTTTGACGCCTCAGACGTCATTCCGGCTATCGAAATTGCCATGGCCCGATTCGCTGAGATCCGCGGTGTTGAGGACGAGGTCATGGACCTGGAGGAGCGCCTTGAGTCGCGCAAGATTGTCGACCAGGCTAAAGGTATTTTGCAGACTAGCCTCGACCTCACTGAGCCGGAGGCCTTCCGGTGGATCCAGAAGACCGCCATGGATCTGCGTAAGTCAATGCGAGAGGTCGCTCAGGGGGTTATCGATCACGCCGAGAACGAGAAGTAATCGTGGTGGTTGGCCCCTCTTATATGACCTGACAGGTCATTCTCCCGATGGCACAGATACGGCCCTCGTCGTCGACGATCTCGACGGTGTGGGTCGTTGTGCGTTTACCGAGATGTACAGCGGTCGCAGTAGCGATGACCTGATGACCATGAGGGGGCCGTACATGCGATACCGACAGCTCAGTCCCGACCGCCGAGTGCTCGAAGGTCCGGGCGTGAGCCATTGCTGCTAGCGACCCGGCGGTCTCCACGAGGACGCCGGAACCGCCGCCATGCCACAGGCCCATAGGTTGGGTGTTGCCCTCTAACGGCGCTGTGACGACACAGCGGTTGGGTGAAATGTCTCGAACCTTGACGCCGAGCTTGTCGTCAAGGGGGCTGACGAGTTCTGCAAGCCAGTCGGGAAGTGGATGCTCAGGAATGGAATATGTCACAGCTGAAGCATGCCACTATGTGCTGCGGTGATCACGACGTGGTTGTCCGTGGCGTCCTCTAGAGTCGGCGATATGAGCGAGACGACGCAGCCCACCCTCATGGTCCTTGACGGGCATTCCATGGCTTTCCGGGCATTTTACGCCCTGCCGGTCGAGAATTTCATCACGTCGACGGGGCAGCACACCAATGCGGTACACGGCTTTGTCGCGATGCTCATCAACCTGCTGCGCAACGAAAAGCCCACTCACGTTGCGGTGGCATGGGATCTTCCGGGAGGCACGTTTCGTACTACTGAGTATTCCGAGTACAAGGCTGGCCGGGCCGCCACTCCGGCGGAATTTCCCGGTCAGATCGACCTCATCAAAGAGGTCCTTGATGCGCTGCATATCGTGCATCTGTCGAAGGAGAACTACGAGGCTGACGACATCCTCGCGACGCTGTCTACCCGTGCGACTGCGGAGGGATTCAAGTCTCTGCTCGTTTCCGGGGACCGGGACGCCATGCAGTTGGTGAACGATCAGGTCACGGTGTTGTACCCACGCAAGGGTGTTTCCGACCTCGCTCGCATGACGCCGCAGACCGTCGAGGAAAAGTACCTGGTGCCGCCAGCTCGGTATCCGGAGTTGGCAGCTTTGGTGGGGGAGAGCGCCGATCATTTACCTGGGGTTCCTGGTGTTGGCCCTAAGACGGCTGTGAAGTGGCTGACGGTCTATGACGGTTTGGAAAACCTTATCCGTCAGGCTGACACTGTAAAAGGGAAGGCGGGGCAGTCCTTGCGCGATCACCTCGACGACGTCGTCCGTAATCGCAAACTCAATGCTTTGATCCGCGACCTCGACCTTGACGTCACGCTGAGCGACTTGGCCCGTCAGCCTTGGGACCCCAAGGCGACTCGCGCGGTGTTCGACACCCTGGAATTTCGTACCCTGTGGGACCGCGTTCGTGCACTCGCCTCCGAATCTGATGCCGAGGTCATGGAGGTCGATAACACCCTCGATATTTCAGGGACGGTCCTGGAACCGGGGACATTGAGCACCTGGCTATCTGCGGCTGAAGGTCGCGTCGGCGTCGACGTCACTGGTCATTGGGGGAGCGGATCTGGCGATGTCGAGGCTATCGCGCTGGGATGCGTTGACGGGAGTGCAACGTGGTTTGACGCCGCTGAGTTGAGCCCGGAAGATGAGAGGTCTTTCGCTGCCTGGCTGGCTGACGAGGAACAACCTAAGGCGATGCATTCGGCGAAAGGCCCGATTGAGGCTCTCACCGAGCGCGGTTGGCAGGTCGCGGGCTTGACGTGTGACACCGAGCTGGCGTCCTACTTACTGCATCCAGATCGCCGTGCTCACAAGTTTGATGATGCGGTGCGCATCCACCTCAATATCACTCTGGGCAGCGCAGAAAACGATTCTGACCAGGCGATGCTGGACTTCGGCAATGACTCGTCTGCCGAGTCGATGGAGAGAGCAGTTGCCGTCACTATGCTGGCCGACGTCCTGGAGAAGGAAGTCGAGGCGCACGGCGGGTCTGAGCTGCTGAGCGATGTCGAGATGGGGGTGCAGCGGTGCCTCATCTCGATGGAGCGCGCCGGCATCGCCGTCGATACAGATATCCTTGAAAAGCTGCGTTCCGAGTTCGACGAACGGGTCATGCGGGCCCAGGAGGCTGCGTGGGAAGCAGCTGGTGAGCAGATCAATCTGTCCTCGCCAAAGCAGCTGCAAGGAGTGCTCTTCGACAAGCTCGACATGCCCAAGACTCGGCGCACCAAGTCCGGGTACACGACTGATGCGGACGCTTTGGCCGGCTTGTATGAGAAGACAGAGCATCCCCTTCTAGCGCATCTTCTCGAGCACCGTGACGCCATCAAGCTGCGCCAAACTGTCGATGGATTGCTCAAAGAGGTCCGTGACGACGGTCGGGTTCACACCACGTATATGCAGACGATCGCCGCGACCGGACGGTTGTCGAGTAAGGACCCGAACCTCCAGAACATTCCGATGCGTACCGACGAGGGGCGACGCATTCGGGAAGGATTCGTTGTCGGTGAGGGGTATGAGTCACTGCTGAGCGCGGACTACTCCCAGATTGAGATGCGGATCATGGCGCACGTGTCTGGCGATCAATCTCTCATCGACGCGTTCCGATCCGGTCAGGATTTCCATACCGTGACGGCGTCTCACGTCTTTGGAGTTGCCCCCGAGGACGTCAGCGTGGCTCAACGCTCGAAGATCAAAGCCATGAACTACGGACTGGCCTATGGGTTGAGCGCCTATGGGCTATCGAACCAGCTCAAGGTCAGTGTGGGTGAGGCTAAGGAACTCATGGCCGATTATTTCAGCCGGTTCGGAAAGGTACACGAGTACCTCGAGGAGGTCGTCGATCAGGCGCGTCGGCAGGGATACACCGAGACTCTGCTGGGACGCCGTCGCTATTTACCTGACCTCACCTCGACGAATCGTCAGCGTCGAGATATGGCCGAGCGCGCCGCGCTCAACGCCCCCATTCAAGGATCGGCAGCCGACCTTATCAAACTAGCCATGCTTGCCACTGATGAGAAAATTGCTGAGGCAGGTTTGACGAGCCGAGTGCTGCTACAGGTGCATGATGAACTCATCCTTGAGGTTGCCGAAGGCGAGGAGAGCAAGGTTCGCGACATCGTCACTGATGCCATGGGACATGCTATGGAGCTGTCGGTCCCGCTGACAGTGTCGATTGGGGTCGGACGATCGTGGTTCGACGCTGCGCACTGAGCCCGGCTAACGACATGAGGGGCATCGCAGGACGCCCCTCATCCCGTCAGCGATCACTCCATGTCGAACCAGACTGGGTCGAAGTGTCCGTTCTGGACGCGGAAGTCGTAGGCGTAGTCGGGCCAGATAGCCGTCAACTGGCCGGTGCGGTCGTCGACGTACCAGGCCGAGCAGCCACCGTCGGAGGTCCACACCGTGTTGCGGGACCACTTACGCAGCCAGTCATTCCACGCTTTGTCGGCCTCAGCCGTCGGCTCCAAGGTGGTCTGCCCGGTGTCATGGCAGTAATCGAGGGCTTGCACCACAGCCGCTGCCTGAGACTCAATGATGTGTACCGAGGAGTTGTGGCCTAATCCGGTGTTGCGGGCATTGACGGTGAACAGGTTCGGGAATCCACGCTGGGCCAGCGTGTGGGTGGGAGCTCCGCCCTTGCCCCACACGTCTGCCAGGGTTTCGTTCTTCTCGTTGCGGACGTGGGCGGCATAGATCGGTTGACTCACCGTGAAACCGGTACACAGGATGATGGCGTCGGCCTCGTAGCGCTCCCCGTTGGCCGAGATGAGGGTTGATCCCTCCACCGAGGCAAGGGCCGAGGGCTCAAGGGTGACGTTGGCACGGTTGAATGCTTTGAAGTACTCATTGCTGACAAGGATTCGCTTGCACCCAGGGGTGTACGTCGGGGTGAGGAGCTGTCGGATCTTAGGGTCCTCGACGAGGGATTCCAGGTGGCTGAGGGTGAGCTTCTTAACGTGGTCTTGCATCGCAGGAATGAGACGCATCGCGCCGTAGAGTGTCTCGGCCTGCCAGAAGTGGTCGTCGCGCTCGCGCTGCATCTCGTCGGGATGACGACGATAGGTCTTTTTCTCGATGTCGGTGTAGGGCGGATCGATGCGCGGCATGACGTAGGCCGGAGTGCGCTGGAAGACGACGAGCTGGTCAGCCATTGGGGCGACGGCGGGTGTCACCTGGATCGAGGACGCACCAGTACCGACGACGGCAACCCTCTTCCCGGTGAGGTCCGCCGAGGTGTCCCAGCGGGCAGAGTGCAGGATCGTTCCAGGAAAACCGTCGATACCGGGGATATCGGGGATCTTGGGATCGACGAGATGGCCTGAACCGGTGATAAGGAAGTGACAGGTGTACTCGCCCCGGGGAGTCTCGATGTGCCATAGGTCGTTCTTGGGATCCCAGGTGGCCTCTTCCATGGCAGTCGAGGGGCGGTAATGCTCGTCGAGGCCCTCGTTGTGGGCGGCGGCCTTGAGGTATTCACAGATCTCCGCGCCGCTTCCGTAGGCGTGGGACCAATCGGGATTGAGCTCGAAGGACAGGGAGTACAGGTGGCTGGGGACGTCACAGGCGACGCCGGGGTACTTGTTGTCGAGCCAGCAGCCGCCCCAATCCTCATTGCGATCAATGATGAGGAAATCGTGGTGACCGCGGCGGCGCAGCAGACTACCCAGGCAGATGCCGGAGAATCCGCCACCAGTGATGATGACGTCGGCGTGGTTGCCGGTGGGTACTGATTCACCGAAATCAACCTCGGTGATGAACTTCGGGTCAGGAGTAAGCGAGTCGACTCCCGACAGGTTGGGGACCTTGATCGGAGTAATCATGATCGTTCCTCTCAGGCGTGGGTCTCGGGAATGATCGTCCCGGCCGGGTAGCGGTGTGGATCACGGATGAACAAGTCGATGAGTTGGACGACCTCGGTCGGGCGCTCCATCGGAATTCCGTGGCCGGTGGAGGTCTCGGTGTAGCGGGCGTCGGGGATGACGCCGAAGAGGGCCCGGGAGTGGTGCTTGGGCACCATCATGTCCTCGGCCCCGGCTACGACGAGGGTGGTTGCCGAGATGTTGCTGATGACGTCGGAAATGTCGACGCGACCGTTGAGGTCCATCTGCGCGGCGACGAACTCGTTGATCGGTAGGGCGGCGATAGCAGCCTCGACCATATTGGGGTCGGCTTTGCGCACGAAGTTGGGGGAGAAAGCGCAGAAAGCCATGTAATGACGAATGGCCTCAGATTTCTCCTCGTACAGCTTGCGCCAGATACCGTTACGGAGTTTCTGATGACCATCCGTGGTGATCCAGCCGGCCAGTAGGACGAGGGAGGCGACGCGCTCGCCCTGAGTCGCCGCGATGTACTCGGCTACTGCGGCACCGAGTGAATATCCGACGAGATCGAAGGGCTCGTCGCCGATGGCGTCATTGACGGTAGCCATGACCTGGCCTGCCAGCGCTTCGACGGTGAGAGGAGCGGAGGAGTCGGCCAACGGAGACCAGTCGGCCGATATGACACGGGTTCGGGTGGCCAGGATGGGGAAGATCTGGCCGTAGTGGGAGGCAGTTGATCCTGAGGTGCCGTGGACGAGGACGAGCGGACGGTGCCCGTCGGTAGTCTCGACTGAGTCGAAATAGGTGACTTCGGCACCATCGACGGTGACGGTTCGGGTTTCGGTAGTAGAGGTGAGAAGCATCTGAACTCCCGGCGTTGCAACGGCGATGTGGTACGCGGTGGAGTGGACTGTACCTGCCTGGAGACCAATTATCAGGTAAAAATGAGAGATTTCTCTCATTTATTGGTTGTTGGCGAGCTCCGCGGATGTCAGTGTCCGAGAATCGGACGGGCTCCATACGCACCTGGCCCGGCCAATATCGGCCGGGCCAGCAGATTTTACGCATCACTCGTCATGCCGGGGCGTACTCCACCATTCGTTCGGATAGCACCGAGAGCACGTGACGCCACGGCTTCCCGGTAGCTCGTTCCATGCCAAGCTCACAGGTGCGATTGGCTGATAGGTAGAGGTCGAACTCGTGTGACGACAATTCGGCTGCCTCGCGTCGGGTAGCCGACTCGGTGAGCTCAGGATGAAGCATCCCACGGTCTCCGGCGAATCCGCAGCAGCCCCAGGTGTCGGCGACGACCACCTCGTCAGCGACCGCTTCGGCGCAGCGTTTGAGGGCGTTATTCCAGCCCATTCTGGTGGACGAGCACGTCGGATGAAGTGCCGCTGATGCGACCTTTGGTAGTGCTGGCATGATGGGCAGGACCTCGTCGGCAACGTACTGGACGGCGTCAACGACTCGGATCCCCGTCACTGCCTCGTACTCGAGCTCGTGGACGAATCCTTCCGAGCAGCTGACAGCGTCGGAGATGATCGTCAGTTCTCCGCCTTGAGTGGCTCGGCGCATGACGTCGACGACGCGACGACGCATCGTCGCGTATCCCTTCGTCATCCCTTTGGATTTCCATGGGGTGCCACAGCACAGCGAATTAATTCCTTCGGGGACGGTCACCCCGATCCCGGCCGCAGTAAGTAGAGAGATGATCGCAAACTCAGTCGATTTCTCACCCGGTACGGCGCTCCCGAACATGGTATTGACGCAGGCTGGCAGGTAGAACACTTCGGGGCGTCCATGTGGGGCACTGCGGTGACCAGAACTGCGTCGGCTACCACCACCAGGAAGCTCATCGGAAACTAGCGGGATGCGGTCATCTCCCAGCACAGCACGTGCCGCACCGGCGAGGGCATTGGTCGCTGTCGCGGGGACGGGTTTGATGACAGACATCCCGGCACTCGCAGCGGTGACGAAGGGGTTCCATCCCTTGGCGGCGAGGTCCCAGGCGGTCTGCCAAGTAGCTGGATTGTGCTCCGCCCGGAGCCGTCGCACCAGATCGCCCGTATTGATGTGTAGAGGACAGTTCGTCTGGCACATGCCGTCAACCGCACAGGTTTGCACTGCCGGATAAGTCGCACGCTTCTCAAGATCGATGGCACGTTCCTCATCTCCGTCGACTCGTGCCTGAGCGATGGCACGCTGCAAGACGATTCGCTGGCGAGGGGTCAATGTGAGATCCCGTGACGGGCAGACAGGTTCGCAGTATCCACACTCAACGCACCGATCGACCTCCTCCTGGATGGTTGGAGTGAGTTTGACCTCCTTCAGGTGCAGCCTCGGATCCTCGGTAATGATGGTGTCACGGTTGAGCACCCCCGCTGGATCTACCGCCTCTTTGATCTGACGCATGATCCGGTACAGATCAGGACCGTATTGGCGTGCGACGAAGGGGGCCATGATGCGTCCTGTGCCATGCTCAGCCTTGAGGGTGCCGTGGGCGTTGAGGACGAGGGTAACCATGTCTTCGGTGAATTTTTCGTAGCGATTCAGGCCAGTTTCGTCACGGAAGTCTTCGACGACGAGGAAGTGGATATTTCCGTCCTTGGCGTGGCCAAAGATGATCGACTCTGGGTAGTTGTGTTCATCAAAGAGCTGTTGCAGGTCGCTACATACCCCTGCGAGGGTCTCGACGGGAACGGCGATGTCCTCCAACAGAGCCGTCTGGCCAGACTGCCGGGTACCAGCGACCTTGGCATAAAGGCCATTGCGTAGAGTCCAGATTGGGCCACGTACAGCAGGATCGTCAGTGAATGTCGGCTCGTTAACCAAGTCCAAATTGGCGATGACGGCATTACCGGCTTCGACAGCGTCGTCGCGTGAGCGTTGATCTGGGCAATGGTATTCGACGAGAAGGGCAGCATCTGCGCTTCCGGGTGCGGGCGGGATGATGTGACCGTTAGCTGGGTCGTCACGACATAGCTGGAGTGACGAGGAATCCATGAGCTCGGTCACGGCTACTCCGGATTCCACCAAAGCTGGAAGTGCTTTCGTGGCAGCATCAAGAGTGGGGAAGTGGAGTAAGGCAGTAGCCAGGTTCGGCATGATCTTCACGGTGTTCATGACGGCCGAAGAGATGAATCCGAGAGTTCCCTCTGAGCCGATCATAAGGTGGGAGAGGATCTGCGCTGGAGTGTCGTAGTCGAGGAAGGCATTGAGGCCGTAGCCCATGGTGTTCTTGCGCGAGAATTGGAAAGCGATTTCGTCGGCACGTGCCGGTTCGCGGCATTGGTCTCGCAGTGCCATGAGTGTCTCGACGAGCTGGGGTTCGTCGTCGGCTAGTTTGTCCTCACACTGTGGGTCTGCGGTGTCGATGACGGTGCCCGAGGCTAGCACGAAAACCATGGAGTCGAGGGTGTGATATGAGTTAGCGACGGTTCCGCAGCTCATCCCCGAGGAATTGTCGGCCAGCACTCCGCCGAGGGTGCATGCCACCGACGACGCCGGGTCGGGGCCGAGTTTTCGTCCGTACCGGGCAAGAACGGAATTAGCGGCGGCGATGGTTGTGCCAGGTTGGATGCGAACTTTGTGCCCGTCGTCGAGTACCTCGATGCCACGGAAGGATCGCCGAGTGTCGACCATGACCCCGCTCGTCAGCGCCTGACCAGAGAGGCTTGTTCCGCCAGAGCGGAAAATGACGTCCACGTTATAGCGCGTGGCGGCTGCCATCGCCGCGGCCACGTCGGAGGTAGATCGCGCACGGACGAGAACGCCGGGGGTGAGTAAATAGTGAGAGGCATCAGGGGCTATTGCGGCAAGGTCAAGCGGATCCTGGCTGACCTTGCTTTTCCCAAGTCTGCCCAGAAGGTGGTCGAGGAGGGAGGACGGAAAAGATGAGCGTGCACCACGGTTCATAGATGCCACATTAGAAGTGGCTGAACGTGCACGCTCATCTTAGGGTTGCCTGGGATGACGCGGTGTGAGTGTGCGGCGATCAGGCGACTGGATCGGCGTAGAACAGGATCCTGGACTCGTGTCCCTTGCCTTTGACGTAATCCCAGCAGACCACGATCACGGCTTGGGCCGGGCCGTTATCGTTGTACAGGATCGTCGAATTCGGATCGTAGTCCTTGACCCACACCTTGGTGTTGTGGCTGTAGCGGTAGCAGACGGTGTTGCCGGACTTGTCGGACAACCGAATGATGTCTCCTGGCTTGAGGCCGTCATCCTTGCTGTACAACTTGTTTCCCAGTGCTTCCCCAATGTGGAAGGTATGGGAGGTGAGGACGACGTTGCCCTTGTTAGAACCGACCTTCGGGCCTTGGTTGAACCATGCCATCGACGACGGATCGTCCCGTGGTGGGGCGCCAGCTGCTCCCGTGCTATCAACGCCGCGTGAGAGTACTTTCGCCGAGACGTTCATATGGTCGATCGAATACTTCACCGGGATGATCGGTTGAGGTTGCTTCATACAGCCGGCGGGGACCGGCGCTTTGACGGCTGAGGAAGTGCCAGAGGCATCTGGGGCCGTAGCCGTGGCCGCCGATGATGCCGGTCCACTGGCAGAGGCAGAACTGTTGTTGTCGCGCTGGATGAAGATGGTGGCGACCGCGGCGACGACAAGAGCGATGACGACCACGAGAGAGACGATTCGCCACTTCGGGCCGCCCGGCCGCGCGCTGTTGTCGGCATGGGCTGCTGAACTGGTCGATGGGGCTGGTTCGGCGAAAGGTCCTTCGTGTCGGGGAGACTGGTCAGCCATAACTGTGATGTCCTCCAAGGCTTGAGAGGGGTTCAGTCTCGGGGTTGATTTTCCCGAAAGTGGATGCGAGTCCGAGGAGCGGATCCAGATGCAGGGTACCCTCTTAGATGGAGGATTCCCATTTAATTCATCTCATGGGTAATGACGTGCGTAGCCGTCGCCGTTGGTGAAGGGAAGGTCGGTTGACCCATTGGGGTCATGGTATTACGCTTGCTTCTGCGTTGTGGTCTGTGCGATCTCGGACGGGAGTAGATCGTGCTCGATCCCCAGGGTCGGGGCTGCGGCGTGTTTCAAGCCACATGACATCAATCGGAGTCCTACTACATGACCTCCTCCACTGAGGCCTCCACCTCGAACCCGGTCGACACCGACCAGCAGAATGCCGCCAACACCGCCCATGAATCCGTAGCGGTTGACGACCTTGGCAGCCCGGAGGCCTTTTTGGCCGCTGTGGACGCCACCATCAAGTACTTCAACGACGGCGATATCGTCTCTGGAACCGTCGTCAAGGTGGACCGTGATGAGGTCCTCCTTGACATTGGCTACAAGACCGAGGGTGTCATCCCGTCCAAAGAGTTGTCGATCAAGCACGATGTGGACCCCTTCGAGGTCGTTAACGTCGGTGATGAGATCGAGGCCCTTGTCCAGCAGAAGGAGGACAAGGAGGGTCGCTTGATCCTGTCCAAGAAGCGCGCGCAGTATGAGCGGGCTTGGGGCACGATCGAGCAGCTCAAGGAAGAGGACGGCGTCGTTACCGGCACCGTCATCGAGGTTGTTAAGGGCGGACTTATCGTTGACATCGGCCTGCGAGGCTTCCTTCCCGCTTCTCTGGTCGAGATGCGTCGGGTTCGCGATCTTCAGCCGTATGTGGGTCAAGAGATCGAGGCCAAGATCATTGAGCTCGACAAGAACCGCAACAATGTTGTGCTGTCGCGTCGCGCATGGCTGGAGCAGACCCAGTCCGAGGTTCGCCAGAACTTCTTGCACCAGCTGCAGAAGGGGCAGATCCGCAAGGGTGTCGTCTCCTCGATCGTCAACTTCGGTGCCTTCGTGGATCTGGGCGGCGTAGACGGTCTGGTTCACGTCTCCGAGCTGTCCTGGAAGCACATTGACCATCCGAGTGAGGTCGTCGAGGTTGGACAGCCTGTCACCGTCGAGGTGCTGGACGTCGATATGGATCGCGAGCGCGTTTCGCTGTCCCTCAAGGCGACTCAGGAAGATCCGTGGCAGGCATTCGCCCGTCTGCACCAGATCGGCCAGATCGTCCCCGGCAAGGTCACCAAGCTCGTTCCGTTCGGTGCCTTCGTTCGCGTCGAGGATGGCATCGAGGGTCTGGTTCACGTCTCCGAGCTGGCCGAGCGCCACGTTGAGATCCCTGAGCAGGTTGTGAGCGTCAATGACGATGTCATGGTCAAGATCATTGATATCGACCTTGATCGTCGTCGTATCTCGCTGTCTCTCAAGCAGGCCAACGAGGGTATCGACGTCGAGTCTGACGAGTTCGATCCGTCGCTGTACGGCATGACTGCTTCTTACGACGAGGATGGCAACTACATCTACCCGGAGGGCTTCGATCCCGAGACTAACGAGTGGAAGCCGGGCTACGACGAGCAGCGTATCGCTTGGGAGCAGCAGTACGCCGAGGCTCAAGCTCGTTGGGAAGCTCACCGCAAGCAGGTCATCGAGGCCGAGCAGGCTGATCAGGAGGCCGCTCTGGCCGATGGAGGTGCTCAGTCGTCTTACACCAGCGGCCCGACTGAAGGTTCGCTGGCCTCTGATGAGGCTTTGCAGGCCCTGCGTGACAAGCTGACGCACAACTGAGTGGTTCGTTGACCATTCTTCGAGGGTCCCGCCGGTAGGTGGGACCCTCGTTGTGCGTCAGCCTATCGCTGTACTCATGTGATGACAATGGCTGCCCCAGCCAATTTATGCTGAGGGTGTGACGTACACGGGGACAGGTGACAAGGTGACGATGCCGGAACGGGCTATTCGTGGCGTTGAGCCAGATGGTGTGGTTCGCGTCGGTCTGACCGGTGGTATTGCCAGTGGAAAATCGACGGTGTCTCGGCTGCTGGCCGCCCACGGGGCCACCATTATCGACTACGATCAGCTATCTCGCGACGTCGTCGCTACTGGGACGCAAGGCCTCGCCCAGGTCGTCGAGGCCTTTGGACCACAGATTCTTGCTGCCGATGGTTCCCTGAATCGGGCCGCCTTGGGGTCCATCGTGTTTTCTGATTCACGGGCCCGACATCGCCTCGAATCCATCATCCATCCACTGGTGGAGGAGGCTGCCCGTCGAGTCGATGACCAGGCCCGCATCGCCAAAGGAGTCATGGTCGTCGTCCACGATATTCCCTTGCTTGTCGAGACTGGGCGGGCCGACGAGTTCGACGTCGTGGTGGTTACGGATATCGACCCTGCCGAACAGGTTCGTCGAGTCGTCGAGAGGGATGGGGCTAGCCAGGACGATGCATGGGCGAGGATTCGTGCTCAAGCTTCTCGCAAGGAGCGTCTGGCGGCTGCCGACATCGTCATCGACACCAGTGGGCCGTTGAGGGATCTTCCGGGAAAAGTTAACCGTGCATGGTCGACAATCATTGAGAGCGAGTCGTCTCGTTTCTCGACGTGAAGCGATCGGACAATCAGCGATGGTGCAGTGACAGCACCTGCGAACAACGACTCGCGACTCGGTCGCTGTGAGTGGCGAGAAGTATCACTTTGCCTTCATTGGCGAGGCCTTGTAGAAGATTTAGGATCATGTCCTCGTTGTCGCGGTCAAGTGAGGCCGTGGGTTCGTCGGCCAGGATGATCCGGCTCGGCTTGAGGAGCAATCGAGCCAAGGCGACACGCTGCTGTTCGCCTCCGCTAAGGGTGTGTACGGGAGTTTGTTCCTGCCCGGGCAGTCCAACGCGTTCCAAGGCGGATGCGAAGGAGGGTTTGGGTAGTAAGGGTCTTGGGTGCGCTGCGATGTCTAGGTTTTCGCGTACCGTAGCGCTCTCGAGCAGAGCGTGGAAGAGGTAGCCAATGGTCTCACGGCGGACACGCTTGTGCCGTCGACGCGGGATGGCAAGGATGTCCGTGCCGTCGATCACGATGTGGCCGCTGTCGGGAAGCGTTCTGGGCTGTGGATGCCCCTGTAGGGGAGATGCTGGCAACTGCCCTGGCAAGCGAGGGGCTGGACGTGACGCGTCGGGACTCGGAATTGGGATCGAGCAGGAGAATTCCACCGGTAGTCAATGCTGTGGTGAGGTCATCACCCGGCAATAGTCCTGAGGGGACGCGGATCATTGCGGGATCGGTCGTCGTTGCTGACAGACCCTGTTCGGGGAACTGCTGCCCGAAGGTGAAATAGTCGTGAGAGCCGAGCCGATGTGATCCGCCCCACGTGGCGATCGACCGTGGCCCATTGGGCTTGTTGGTCTTCATAGCGCCACAGTTCCCGTGTGGCAGAGGTGACTGAAACTATCAGCAGTATCGCCAACATGGCCACCGGAAAGCGAAGCAGATACGAGGCGGAGAAGACCGGGAGACTGGTCATTCGACCCTTGACCTGAGCCAGGATTTCTGCGCTTGACCCAACGTCACGATCTCGACTGTGAGGAGTACTGCGACGGCCATATCTGGATTGACCAGCGAAACCATCGCATCCATTGAGTTAAACCGTTGTAAAAGCCGAGGATCGGCACACTGATCAAAGCCGTTACACGCTGCGACGGATACCGCATGAAGAGTTTCTCGGCTGGCATGGTGTAGCCACGAGTGACCGTGCAAACGGAGAATACCGTAACGCCGAGTCCGGGCGAACACCGCCGCCATGACCAGGGCGGCCAATGCCCCCATCATCCCGCCGTACGCCTTGATGATGCCAGGATTATGGCTGGCAACGAGTCCCAGGTTCACCTGGCCTTGTCCCGAGGAGCGAAACCCCAATGCACTCATTCCGGAGGCGAATGTGGTGGCATCGGCGGCGTTGCCAGACGAGGTACTCGCCGCTGCGATCGGTGGATTGATCTTGATCCATGTGGGCGATATGGGTGACCATGTGCGATGACAGATTCGGGTAACCCTTAGGAAACGGATTGAGAGTGCGGCCGGCTGCGGAAACTACATAGAGCCCCCGAGAGGATTCCAGATTGTTCAGATCGGCCTGCCAACGCCCGACCGCCACATGTTGTCGTTGCGAATACGTGGACATCCACGAGTCGACCGCCGAGACGTTTCGGGCTGGTGTTCCCTCGACGAGAACGATGACGGGGTGCCTAGCTGAGGGGAGCACCGTTTCTACCGCGCCCAACAGAATGATGCCATAAGAACGGCGACAACTGCCGTCAGAAAGTAGGGGAGGGATACCGGTGAGGGTCGTCTTATCATTGTGGCGGCTTCCTTCTGATCGGACCGTGGAGGGGTACCAGGCGGCACGTCCCACCGTAGGGCGTGCCGCCTGTGATGGGGTTGTCAGCAGGTGCGGTACCAAGCCTTGTTCCCGAACCATGCTGCATCGGTGCGAGCATAGGACCAACTGCCGGCCTTGACGCATGGCGAGCGCACAAAGTTGACCCCTTGAACTGAACTGCCATGTTTCTTCGAGCCATGAAGATAGTCCGAGTATCCACGGATGATTCCACAATACGGGTGGGAGGCTCATCCAGCCAGGCTCATCGGGACCGGAGATGCAGGCTTGCGGATCTGAGGTCTCGAACCCGGTCGCACGCTTTCAGCTGATCCCATCGCGGGTGGCTTGAACTAGGGTGGAGCTATGCGCCCTGTCACTGACATCACTCGCCGCGTTGCCCCGTTTCACGTCGTCAGTGAGTTTCAGCCTTCTGGTGACCAGCCGCAGGCCATCGCGGAGTTAGAGAAGAGGGTCAACAGCGGCGAACAGGACGTCGTTCTGCTCGGCGCCACCGGTACTGGCAAGACGGCCACCGTGGCGTGGCTGGCGGAGAAGCTGCAGCGCCCGATGCTCGTCATGCAACCCAACAAGACGCTGGCTGCCCAGTTTGCCCAGGAATTACGTACGTTCTTTCCGGACAATGCCGTCGAGTACTTCGTTTCTTACTACGATTACTACCAACCTGAGGCGTATATTCCCCAGACGGATACCTATATCGAGAAAGATTCCAGCCTCAACGAGGAAGTTGAAAGGTTACGTCACTCTGCGACGAACTCGCTGCTCACCCGGCGCGACGTCATTGTGGTGGGAACCGTCTCGGCCATTTATGGTCTGGGCACGCCTCAGGAATACGTAGATCGGATGATTCCGCTGGAGGTCGGCCAAGAGTGGGATCGCGATGAGTTGCTGCGCGACCTCGTCACCAACCAGTACGTCCGTAACGACATGTCAGGAGAGCGCGGCACCTTCCGGGTACGTGGTGACACCCTCGAGATTTTTCCGGTCTACGAGGAGAACGCGCTGCGCGTCGAGTTCTTCGGCGACGAAATTGAGGCCCTCACAACGATGCATCCGCTCACGGGAGAGGTCATCAGTGAGGACGAGCAGGTCTACGTGTTCCCGGCCACTCACTATGTTGCCGGCCCGGAACGTATGGAGCGGGCTATCGCCTCTATCCAGCAGGAACTGGAAGAGCGCCTAGCCGTTCTAGAGCGTGACGGGAAACTGTTGGAAGCCCAGCGGCTACGAATGCGCACAACCTACGACATCGAGATGATGCAGCAAGTTGGCGCGTGCGCTGGTATCGAGAATTACTCGCGCCACATTGACGGTCGCGCACCCGGCTCGGCTCCGAACTGTCTACTTGACTATTTCCCTGAAGATTTTGTGCTTGTCATTGATGAGTCCCATGTGACGGTGCCACAGATTGGTGGCATGTATGAGGGGGACATGAGCCGTAAGCGGACGTTAGTTGAGCATGGTTTTCGGCTGCCCAGCGCGATGGATAACCGTCCGCTCAAGTTCGACGAGTTCACCCAGCGGATAGGTCAAACCGTCTACCTGTCCGCTACCCCTGGCTCCTACGAGACTGAGCGAGCCGACGGTGTCGTCGAGCAGATCATCCGTCCGACGGGCTTGGTGGATCCGGAGATTATTGTCAAGCCCACGCGTCGCCAGATTGACGACCTCATGGGAGAAATTCGCGCACGAGTCGACCGTGGTGATCGTGTCCTAGTGACGACCCTGACGAAGAAAATGGCTGAAGATCTCACTGATTATCTCATGGAGCACGGGATTCGGACCCGCTACCTGCATTCGGAGATCGACACCCTCAAACGCATTGAGCTACTCAAAGAGTTGCGCATCGGCGAGTTCGATGTGCTTGTCGGTATCAACTTGCTACGAGAGGGGCTTGACCTCCCTGAAGTCTCCCTGGTGGCGATTCTCGACGCCGACAAGGAGGGCTTCTTGCGTTCTGAACGTTCGCTGATCCAGACCGTGGGCCGTGCTGCCCGAAATGTCAACGGACAAGTCATCATGTACGCCGACCAGATCACCGACTCCATGCGCGTCGCGATTGACGAGACAAACCGCCGTCGTGACATCCAGATGGCTTATAACAAGGAGCACGGGATCGATCCGCAGCCACTACGTAAGAAGATCGGTGACATCACTGAAATGCTGGCCCGCGAAGGTGCCGATACTGATGAGCTCGTCGAGAAATTCAACTATGGCAAGGGCCACCGCGGTTACAACTCGATGATTACTGACGAGCAGCGCGCAGCTCAAGGTAAACGACTCGACGCATCCAAGATGGCCGAAGAGGATCTGGGCAATCTTATCGTCGATCTCACCAACGACATGCGTTCTGCCGCAGGCGAACTCAAGTTTGAGGTTGCTGCCCGACTGCGTGACGAAATTGCTGATCTGAAAAAGGAACTGCGTCAAATGGTGGAGGCGAACCGGTAAGCAGAGTCGCGGTCGCGGTTACCGATGTGCCAGTATAGAAGTCCTTGGAGGGGAGTACTCCTGAGAAAAGTGTGGTCGTCATCACGATCGTGCCATCACGATCCGGCTGCACAGTTCCGGTAAAGCGATGCACCGGGACGGACGAGACCTCCGGACCTTCGTTCTATCCCTTTGGAGGCCCGGGTTTGCACGTTCACGCCTATGTTTGGATCATCACCATCCTTGTGATGGGAGCCCTGCTCTTATTTGACGTTCTCATTCTGGGACGAAAACCCCATGTTCCTTCCACGAAGGAATGCGTCACTTTTGTCGGCGTCTTCGTTGGCCTTGCGGTGTTGTTCGGCCTGGGAGTGTGGACCCTGCAAGGCCATGCTGCAGGTGGACAGTTCTTTGCAGTCTGGCTAACTGAGTACAGCTTGTCGATCGACAACCTGTTCATCTTTCTCATTTTGATGGAGAGGTTCCGCGTTCCACGGAAACTTCAGCAGTTTGCCTTGCTAGTGGGCATTATCGTCGCGCTCGTTTTCCGTGGCGTCTTCATTGCCTTGGGGCAAGCCATTCTTGAGGCGTGGGCGTGGGTGTTCTTCATCTTCGGTGCCTTCCTGCTGTACTCGGCTGTTGACCAGGTGCGCGAGTATCGTCACCGCGACGATGCAGACGAGGATGACACGCCTGGTGTCGATGGCCGTTTCATGACATGGTTCAAGAACACGGTTCCGACAACTGGCGATTATCGCGGCACAAAGTTTTTCGTTCGCGAGAACGGCAAGACTCTTGCAACCTCAATGTTCATGGTCTGCGTTGCTTTGGGTGTCACGGACCTGCTTTTCGCCCTCGACTCGATTCCTGCGTCCTATGGGCTTACGAGCGAGGGGTATCTCATCTTCACCGCTAACGTCTTTGCCCTCATGGGCCTGCGCCAGTTGTATTTCTTGATCGGAAGTCTGCTAGAACGCTTGGTGTACTTGTCGCTGGGGCTTGCCGTAATTTTAGGTTTTATTGCCCTCAAACTCATTGGCCACGCGATGCACCATTACGGGCTTGACGCCCACCTCGGCTTCAGCACGGAGGTCCCGATTGGTTGGTCATTGGGCGTCATTGTTGCAACCCTCGTTCTCACCACAGTCGCGAGCCTCATCAAGAGTCGCAAAGATGACGCTAAAGTCTGACGCTCACCAGCCGCGGGCGCGCCACAACGGAAGGTTGGGACGCTCCTCACCAACTGTTGTGGCATCGCCATGCCCGGGATGAATGACTGTCATGTCGGACATGGGCGCGAAGATCTTCATGCATACGTCGTTGTAGAGGCTGTCGAATTCGCGGCTTCCATTGGTCTTGCCAACCCCGCCGGGGAACAGAGAGTCACCGGTGAGGACGTGGTCGCTCGGGTTTCCATGCAGACGCAAGGCAATAGATCCGCGGGTGTGGCCTACTAGGCCGATGACGTCGAGTTCGATATCGCCCAGACGGAAGAGGTCACCGTCCCAGACAGTGCGGCAGGTTACTCCTGTGGTGGCCTCAATAGCTTCGGCGTCGGGTTCTCCGCACCATGGCTGGGCTCCCGTTATGGTGATGATGTCCGCGAGAGCCCTAGTATGGTCCTGATGTCGATGGGTAGTAATAACGGCTCCTACCTCGTCGTTACCGATCAGGGCCTTGAGCCGACCGGGCTCGGCAGCTGCATCTACCAGGATGGCAGGCCCAGCTCCTGGGTGGATGAGGTAGGCGTTATTATCCATAGTTCCTACCGAGATCTTGATGAGGTCAACGTCATCGTTGACCCTCACCAGGGCAGCTTCGGAACCGGGATCAACGTGGTAGAGCGGCATGACGATTCCTTCCTAGGACGGTGAGCCGGCGATGCTCAGATGAGCATAGGGACGGCGAGTTGGTCAGCTCCGGCGATCCGCTCAGTTCCCCCCCTGCCCGATAGCCATCCTGCCAGTGCGCCATCAGGCCCATGGATCGTGGTCGCGAATCCGACCCCGCCAATGCGATCTGTCAAGCCAGAATCAGAGACAATACGCATAGCCGGGACTTCAGGGCGATCCCGAAGGCGGAAGCAGACCCACTCTAAGAGTGTTCGCGCAACGACATCGGGCAGGTCATCGACGGTCATCCCAAGATCGAGATCGACGTGGTGAAGGGCAATCTCTGCGAGTCGTAGCGCTGGGAGGTCCGTGACGTCGACGCGGATGTCATGGGTCAGCGACACCACAGTGCCTGGCGTCATGTCGTCGAGTGCGTCGAAAGCGGTATTGAGAGATCCTGCCGTGGTGTCGAGGTCAATTTGCAACTGCAATCCGGTGCGCTCTGAACCACGTTCGATATCACGGTCACGGATGTCGTCAGAAGGATAGAGAGGAGGGACTGCTAGGTGGGCAACGACCGCTTTCGTGACGGCTTCGAAGGCTTCGGCATTGCGAGCCAGGTGGGTGGCGATGTGAGCACGAGTCCATCCGGCAAGCCGACTTGGTGCTTGCCATTCCTCGTCTGATAGCCCCATAGTTGCGCCGAGAAGGCGTTGAGTGGCCTCTTTCTTGGCCGCTCGGATCTCGTGTAGGGAGGCGCTGGGGCACAGACCGGGTGGTCGTGGGGCAGCGCTCATGCTACCCAACCTAATGCTATGGGATGGAACACGCCAGATGAGCGACGCAAGAGAGTCAGTTTCACAGCAGTGGGAGAGGCCAGGGTGTTCCGTTTTGCCAACTGCGCAGACGGCGGGATCTGTCTTTGCTGGCCTCTACGATGGCTTCTGTGAGTGACCACATCATCGTCCGGGGTGCCCGGGAACACAACCTGCGCAATGTCAATCTGGACCTTCCCCGAGACGCCATGATTGTGTTTACCGGTCTGTCAGGATCGGGTAAGTCCTCTCTTGCGTTTGACACGATCTTCGCTGAAGGGCAGCGTCGATACGTCGAGTCTCTTTCGTCGTATGCACGCCAATTTCTTGGCCAGATGGATAAGCCCGACGTCGATTTCATTGAAGGTCTCAGTCCAGCAGTTTCCATCGACCAAAAGTCAACGTCTCGTAATCCGAGGTCGACCGTCGGTACTATCACAGAAATTCATGATTATTTGCGTCTACTGTGGGCTCGTATCGGCAAGCCGCATTGTCCAGTGTGTGGTGAACTCATCAGTCGTCAGACTCCACAACAGATCGTCGATCGTCTCATGGCTCTCGATGAAGGCACCAAGTTTCAGGTCCTCGCCCCGGTCATTCGCGGACGTAAAGGCGAGTACGTTGAGCTATTTCGACAATTAACAACTGACGGTTTCACCCGGGTACGCGTTGATGGCGACGTTCATCGACTTGGACAAGTGCCGCCGCTGGATAAGAAGCGCAAGCATGACGTCGACGTCGTCGTCGATCGAATCGCAATCAAACCGTCGGCCAAGCAGCGCCTTACCGAGTCAGTGGAGACAGCGCTGGGGCTAGCCCACGGCATCGTCGGAATCGATTTCGTTGATCGTGATCCGTCAGACCCGCACCGAGAGCGCCGCTTCTCCGAAACAATGGCCTGCCCTAACCAGCACGACATCGACATTGAGGAGCTGGAGCCGCGTCAATTCTCCTTTAATGGACCGTGGGGCGCTTGCCCGACGTGTTCTGGTTTGGGCGCAACCCTTGAGGTCGACCCGGAGTTGGTCGTTCCCGACTCTGGGCTTAGTTTGCTCGAGGGTGCCATTGCGCCGTGGTCTGGGCCGCGAGTGGCTAACCACTATCAACATGTTTTTGCTGGGTTGGGCGAGAATCATGGGTTCGACGCGGCTCTTCCGTGGTCCGAACTGCCGGCTAAGGCACGCAAATTGGTGTTGCACGGGGACGGCGATCCAGTCATGGTCTCGTACCGCAACCGATTCGGGCGGGTGCGCACGTACTCTCAGAATTATGAGGGGGTGCTGCACTATGTACGTCGACGCTACGACGAGGCCGAGACAGATGCCGCACGCTCCCGCTGGGGCCAGTACCTGCGTGAAGTCCCGTGTCGGGATTGCCACGGTAAGCGTCTCAAGCCGACGAGTCTGGCAGTAACGGTCGGCGGACGAAATATCGCCGAAGTCTCGGACATGTCTATTGGGGAGGCATCGGAATTTCTCAACGCATTGTCCCTTACCGAGCGGGAAGCCACCATCGCAGAGCGGGTTATCAAGGAGGTCCGCGCCCGGCTGCGATTCCTTGTCGACGTCGGTCTGGACTACCTCACCCTGTCTCGGTCTGCGGGGTCGTTGTCAGGTGGGGAGGCTCAACGCATCCGGCTTGCCACCCAAATCGGCTCGGGGCTAGTCGGGGTGCTGTATGTGCTTGACGAGCCATCCATTGGGTTGCATCAGCGCGATAACCGACGCCTCATTGACACCTTGGTGAGACTGCGAGATCTCGGTAACACCCTCATCGTTGTTGAGCATGATGAGGACACTATTCGCACCGCAGATTGGGTTGTCGACGTTGGCCCTGGTGCCGGCGAACATGGCGGCGAGGTCGTCGTGTCGGGCACTGTTGATGACCTACTGGCTAGCGAGAGGTCCGTCACTGGTGCCTACTTGTCGGGCAAGAGGTCGATCCCGTTGCCGGCGACTCGACGGCCCCGCACTGGGCGCGAGCTCGTCGTCAAGGGGGCTCGTGAGAACAATCTCAAAGGAGTGGACGTCACTTTCCCGCTGGGGCAACTCGTCGTCGTCACTGGGGTGAGTGGTTCAGGCAAGTCGACATTGGTCAACCAGATCCTTTACACGTCGTTAGCGCACCGTATCCATGGCGCCAGGGCCATACCGGGAAAGCATGAGACGATCACCGGTGTCGAGGAAATCGACAAGGTGATTCATGTGGATCAGTCGCCCATCGGGCGGACGCCGAGGTCAAATCCAGCTACCTATACCGGTGTCTTTGACAAAATTCGTGCCCTCTTTGCCCAGACTCCCGAAGCTAAGGTGCGCGGTTACCAGCAGGGGCGGTTTTCTTTCAATATTAAAGGTGGCCGCTGTGAGAACTGTCAGGGTGACGGCACCATCAAGATCGAGATGAACTTCCTTCCTGACGTCTATGTTCCTTGTGAAGTGTGTCATGGCGCCCGGTACAACCGCGAGACTTTGGAAGTTCATTACAAGGGTAAGACAATCGCTGACGTTCTCGACATGCCTATCGAGGAGGCCTGTACCTTTTTCGAACCGATTTCCTCGATCCATCGACATTTCCAGACCCTCGTCGAGGTCGGTCTAGGGTATGTCAGGCTGGGCCAGCCTGCGACGACTCTTTCCGGTGGTGAGGCGCAGCGCATCAAGTTGGCCTCCGAGCTGCAGAAACGTTCCACGGGTAGGACGCTCTACGTCCTCGACGAGCCGACCACTGGTTTGCATTTCGAGGATATTCGCAAACTGCTCTTAGTGCTGCAACGTCTCGTCGACCAAGGCAACTCGGTCTTTGTTATCGAGCACAATCTGGATGTCATTAAGACTGCCGATTGGATCATTGATATGGGACCTGAGGGGGGCAACGGAGGCGGTACGGTCGTTGCCGAAGGGTCTCCCGAGCAGGTCGCCGCGGTGGAGGGTTCCTATACGGGGCAGTACTTGTCAGAAATCTTGGACGGGCATGAGGTGCCAGTTCGAGACGAGCCCGCACTCATCGAGGAGCCAACAACCACTGGGACGACGAAAACCACCGCCAAGAGGAAGACCAAGAAAAAGGCCTCGGGTAAGAGGTCGCGTTGAGAAGGGCCTGGATGACCACTAACCGCTAATGGTGAGGGTGTCACCCTTCACGGTGACCGTGGCCTCACCCAGACCGGCAGTAGCCGGGCCCTGGGTGACGTGACCATCAGTGATGGCGAACTTTGATCCGTGACAGGGGCAGAGGATCGCTCCGTCACGGACGCCATCGACTTGGCATCCAGCGTGCGGGCACACCCGCACAAATCCCTTAAAGGTTCCCTTAGTGGGTTGGGTGACGACGAAGTTGGACTTGTCGATGACGAGTCCTCCGCCGACCGGGACGTCTGCGGTCCTCACGGTTGCCGGCCCGGTGTGAACGTCATTGGAGTTCTGGAACGTGTTGCACCCGGTGACCGTTCCGGTCATGGCCAGGGCTGCGATACTTCCAACAGTGCGCAGGACCTCGCGTCGAGTGGGGGACATTTTTCTCCTCTGGGCTCAGCGGGTACCGGGGTTGCCGGTAGACGTGGCGACGGCGCCGTGAACCATTCCCGCCTCAATCAGGTGGTCCACCCGATTGATCCAATGCACCTCGTATCCATGTGGGTGCAGTTCGATCATGGACGTCGCGGTGTTGTGAAGCCCGATCCAGTGTGGCTCGCTGCCGATCGGGTAGTTGCGCAGATCAGCGGCAAGCTGCGGGGCGATGAGATGCAACAGGAGCAGTGATCCGATGGCACCGTGGGCCACCAGAGCGATGCACTCATTGTCGTCGTGTGCTTCCCGTAGCCAGGTGGCGATACGACCGGCGCGATCCGCCGCCTCAGCTGCGGTTTCGATCCGAGCCTCGTGCCAGCCCTCCTCAGTGACCGTCTCTGGGAAGACGGCGCGGTCGGTGATGGCCGACAGGGCCGACAGTGGCGACCCGGGATGGCCGGTTTCGACGCCGTCAACGATCTGAACTGGTCCAGGCCGCTCGAAGATGAGGTCATTGACGATGACAGGAAGGTCGAGAGCATCCGCGACTGGGGCGGCCGTCTGGATAGTGCGCATCATGGGGGAGGAATACAGCGTGGTTGGCCGTGGGGAGACCGATCCGATCCATGTCCCGAGAGCCTCTGCCTGACGCCGCCCGAGGTCGGTTAGCTCGGGGTCAGGTTTGCGCCCTGCGCGGTAGGCTTCGACGGATTTTGCCGCGTTGGCATTGTTCTCTGACTGGCCGTGACGAATGAGGAGAAGATGCACGACGCCAGCCTACCGGCGGGGTCTGACGAAGGCCGACGCATCGGTGGAGATACTCATTTTTTCGTCTCTGGGATTGACGGCGTCCTGATATCTTCCTGGAACCGAACGTACGAACGCCAAAATATTAATTTAAAGAGAATTCGAGACGCGACAGCCATGCTTTTTATGACGCCGAGAGGAGCGACATTACATGCAGCAACGAAGAGGGCGTCGGTTTGATCTGGCAAGAGATACGACATTCCCTCAAATCTTCAATACGCGGGGTCTGGGTATTGAGAATGCGATGAAAGTCTCACCTCTGTAACCGGTGTGGGTACTATGTCTCCATCTTCAACTCGATGATGTGTGGACAGCGGCGAGTAAGGAAGACGGCCACGATAATCCGTGACGCGCTCCGCCGATGCTCGGTCAACCACAGTAGCTGGACGTCATGATTTTCGCGGTACATTACACACCGATGGTTTGTGGTGACACGATGTTCCTATGACTGAGGTCCAGATAATCACACCACGTGTTGTAGAACTCAGCAGGCAGACGGGTACGCGAGTGCGTCGTACTCTTCCTCATCGGCGGCGCCCCTTCGTTGGCGCGTGGTGTTTCGTTGATCATTACGGCCCTGACGTCATGACCTCAGCGGAGGCGAGGATGGATGTACCGCCCCATCCCCATACGGGGTTGCAGACCGTCAGTTGGTTGTTTCAGGGGCACATTAGCCACCACGATTCCGCGGGAGTGAGTTCCACCATTCATCCTGGTGAGATCAATCTCATGACCTCTGGGCACGGCATCATGCACTCAGAGGTCTCTACTGCCGATTCAAAGGTGCTGCACGGAGTCCAGCTTTGGATTGCGCTGCCGGAACGTTTCCGGGACACCGCCCGTGCGTTCCAGCATTACGTTCCGGCGCCCAAACGTCTTGATGGGGGTAGCGCCTTGGTATTCGTCGGGGAGTTGCTTGGAATTGATGCTTCCCCCATTGTCACCCACAGTCCGCTGCTAGGCGTCGAGCTGAATATCGATCCGGGTCAACGTCTTTCCCTGAACGTGAGGGAGGATTTCGAGCATGCCGTCCTTGTTGACACGGGGGAGATTACTTTCGAGGGCCAGCACTTGAACCGTGGTGAGCTTGGGTACGTCGACACCGGCATGACGGCTCTTGCAATGGTTGCTGGGCCCGACCCAGCACGAGCAATTCTGCTAGGCGGGGAACCTTTCGATGACGAGATTGTGATGTGGTGGAACTTCATTGGCCCCGATCATGAATATGTAGCCCTGGCGCGCGGACAGTATGAGGCCGGGCATGAGCGCTTTGGCGAGGTTGTGGGGTACGAGGGAACGGGGCAACGCCTGCCCGCCCCGCCTCTGCCGCCCGGTCGGTTACGCCCCCGCCATCGTCGGTAGGGCAACCTCTATCACCATGCGCCGTCTTCAAGCGTACGTCCTCGGCGTCAGCCCGCGCCTAGAGTTCACCCTATGGCTGATCCGTCGAGTTACCGCCCCGCCCCGGGAACGATTCCTACCCAGCCGGGTGTGTACCGCTTTAGTGATGAGCATGGCCAGGTGATTTATGTTGGCAAGGCTAAGAACTTGCGTAACCGGCTGAACTCGTATTTTCAGGATATTTCGGCTCTTCATCCTCGAACACAGCGGATGGTGACGACCGCAGCCCACGTCCAGTGGACTGTCGTTCAGAATGAAGTTGAGTCGCTCCAGCTGGAGTACACCTGGATCAAGGAGTTCGATCCGCGGTTCAATGTCATGTACCGCGACGACAAGTCGTATCCGTGGTTGTGCTTCACCTGGACCGATGAGTACCCGCGTGTCTTTGTCGGACGTGGTGCACACCACAAAGGGTGGCGTTATTTTGGACCCTTCGGTCAGGCTTGGGCGATTCGTGACACCGTCGAGACTTTGCTGCGGGTGTTTCCGATGCGGTCATGCTCGACGGGGGTTTTCAATCGTGCGAAAAACCAGGGTCGCCCCTGCCTGCTTGGATATATCGGTAAGTGTTCGGCCCCCTGTGTGGGGCGGATTTCACCCGAGGATCATCGCACTATCGCTGATGAGTTCTGTGATTTTATGGCCGGGCGCACGACGAAAATCGTCAAGCGGCTCGAATCTGAGATGGCGGAGGCGGCTGAAAATCTCGAATTCGAACGCGCTGCGGTCATCCGAGATTCCCTGGGTGCGCTATCGAAAACTTTAGAGCGCAATGCTGTGGTCCTTGGTGACGGCACCGACGCTGACGTGATCTCGATGGCCCTTGATCCGCTGGAGGTCGGCGTCAAAATCTTCCATGTTCGAGGTGGCCGCATTCGTGGCGAACGTGGTTGGGTCGCCGATCGCGCCGATGACGCCGGCGAGGCCGAACTCATGGAGACGTTCCTTACCCAGTTGTACGGCGTCAATGCCAGCGACGGCCAGATCCGCGACGACGGGCGCGGAAATGCGATTCCGCCGCTGGTGCTTGTCTCGGTCACCCCCACGAACACTGACGTCATGGCGACGATCCTCAGCTCTGAGCGGGGCTCCCACGTCGAGATTCGCGTCCCGCGTCGCGGCGACAAAGCGACCCTCATGGACACCGTCACCCGCAATGCCCAGGAAACCCTTGCTCAGCATAAGCTTAAGAGGGCCTCTGACCTCGCCACTCGTACCCGCGCTCTTGAGGACATCCAGGAAGCACTCGGTTTGGACCGTGCCCCATTGCGGATGGAGTCATACGACATCTCCCATATTCAGGGCACGCACGTCGTCGGGTCCATGGTCGTTTTCGAAGACGGCATGCCCCGCAAGTCTGAATACCGTCGTTTCATCATCAAGGGCTTTGAAGGGTCTGACGATTTCGCCGCAATGCACGAGGTGCTGTCCCGTCGGTTGCGTCGTCTCGTTGAGGATCGCGATGCTATGGCTGCTGCCCAAACACCTGACGGTGACGTCGGGTCCCTCATTGATCCAACCACCGGCGCCCCTCGGAAATTCGCCTACGCACCGCACCTCATCGTTGTCGATGGTGGTGAACCTCAGGTACATGCTGCCCAACAGGTGCTTGAGGAGTTCGGATTGGACGATGAAATCGCGTTATGTGGCCTGGCTAAACGTCTGGAGGAAGTGTGGCTTCCTGGTGAGGAATGGCCGGTTATTTTGCCGCGAACCTCCGAAGGGCTTTATCTGTTACAGCGTTTACGCGACGAGGCGCACCGTTTTGCTATTACCTTTCACCGCTCGAAGCGGTCTAAGGCCATGGTGGAGTCCGTCCTCGACGGCGTGCCCGGGTTAGGGGAGGTTCGACGCAAATCGCTTATCTCTCACTTTGGATCGGTGCGGGCGCTACGAAAGGCCACCGTTGATGACATCGCGGAAGTGCCAGGCTTCGGGCCGAAATTAGCCGGCGAGGTTATTGCGGCCCTCTCACAGAACACGCCAGCTGAGGCCATTAATACCGCTACTGGTGAAATTGTTGACGCTGACGGCCCGGATGAGGGGTGATAACGGCACTACCCTTGAGCCGTGAGCACCGAGCAGACGACGAAGACCCCACGAGTTGTCATCATCACCGGTATTTCCGGTGCTGGTCGTCGTACGGCGGCCCACGCCATGGAGGACCTCGGCTGGTACGTCGTCGACAATCTTCCGCCCGCCATGCTGGGTGCCCTTGTTGACGAAATCTCCGCCAATGACATTGATCGTCTGGCGGTAGTCCTCGATGTGCGCAGCCGCACCATGTTCGACACCTTGACAGTGGCCGTCGATGCCCTTGACGAGCGCGAAATAGAGCCTGCCATTGTCTTCTTGGAGGCCTCTGATGAAACGATTGTGCGCCGTCAGGAGTCCAGTCGTCGCCCATTGCCGCTACAGCAAGGTGGCCATCTACTCGACGCCGTTGCCCTGGAACGGAGAATGCTGTCCGACCTGCGGGCCGAAGCTGATCTCGTCATCGACACCACCTCGATTACCGCCCGCCAGCTAGCCCAACGCATCGACCACGCCTTCGCTGAGGGGACTGACGAAGGGCTGGCATTCCAGGTGATGTCTTTCGGGTTCAAGCGCGGTGTCCCGATTGACGCCGACCTCGTCTTTGACGTTCGTTTTTTGCCGAACCCGTATTGGGTTCCTGAGCTGCGTCCTAAGACGGGCCTGTCCTCTGACGTTGCGTCGTATGTCATGGCCCAAGCTGGCGCTAGAGAATTCATCGACCGAGTTGAAGAGCTCCTGATTGGTATGGCTCCGGGGTATCTTCGGGAAGGCAAGAAGCAGGTCACGGTGGCCGTTGGTTGCACGGGCGGAAAGCATCGCAGTACCGCCATGTCCGAAGAGTTGTCCGCTCGACTAGCGGCTCGCGGGCACCGCACCACCGTCCTGCATCGAGATCTCGGGAAGGAATGACGATGGTGTCAACCCCCTCCACGCTGCCGGTCGTCACTGCATTCGGCGGCGGACACGGGCTGGCCGTTTCGCTGCGAGCACTGCGCCGACTTACTGACAATCTGACCGCTGTTGTCACCGTCGCTGATAACGGCGGGTCTTCAGGCCGGTTACGCGAAGAGTTCGACATTTTGCCCCCCGGGGATCTGCGCCGGGCTCTCGCCGCCTTGTGTGCCGACGACCGGTTAGGTCGCACATGGGCTGAAGTTCTGCAGGCTCGATTTAATGGCACCGGCGAACTCGCCGGTCACGCCATTGGCAACCTACTGATTGCCGGATTGTGGCAAGAACTTGGTGACCCGGTCTCCGGTCTTGACATGGTGGGTCAGCTCCTCGACGTTCGTGGGCGCGTCTTGCCGATGTCCCTCACACCGCTGGACATCAGCGCTCAGGTCGTCGGTCTTGATCCGAACCGGCCGGATGAGGAATACACCTTGACTGGTCAGGCCACCGTCGCGAAGACCCGGGCAGAGGTCCTGAAAGTGGCGCTAGCACCGTCTGAACCGGATGCGTGTCCGCAGGCACTGGAGGCGATTCGTGCGTCTGACAACCTCGTACTTGGTCCAGGCTCATGGTTCACATCTGTCATGCCTCACCTGCTCGTCCCGCAGATCGTCGACGCAATTCTTGAATCGAAGGCACGGAAGATCCTCACTCTCAACGTCTCCGGTGCTGACGAAACTGATGGGTTTAGCCCAGCACGTCATTTGGAGGTCATCGCGGAGCATGAGCCGCGGATGCGTTTCGATGTCATTCTCGTCGATCGCGGGTTTGCCGGACAGGACCCTCATCTGGAAGCGTATGCGCGCAATCTCGGCGCAGACATCGTCGTTGACGATCTCGCTATGCGTGATGGTTCGGCTCGGCATGATCCGCTGAGGTTGGCGTCAGCGTATGCCAACATCATGGGAGTTCAGCCCCGCTGATTGTCGCCTAAGATCACCTTGTTATTCCCGTTTACCCTTCCGGAGGCTAGACCCACATGGCGCTCACCCTGCAGGTGAAGAACGAACTCGCGACGGTGCCGGTACAGAAACTGTGCTGCCGTCGGGCGGAGATCGCGGCTACCCTGCGATTCGCAGGTGGCATTCACCTGGTGCAGCATCGCCACCTCACGATCGAGGCGGAGGTCGATACCGGAGGAGCCGCACGTCGATTGCGTCAATCCATTCAGGAGGTTTTCGGACTCGACACTGACCTCGTGGTCGTCAATGGTGCCGGCTTGCACAACAACACCCGCTACCTCGTGAGAATGGTGCGTGGTGGCGCCGATTTGGCTCGTCTCACCGGGCTGCTTGACCGTCGTGGGCGCCCGGTGCGGGGTCTTCCAGTGTCCGTCGTCGGTGGCGGACGATGCTGTCAGGCGGCAGCATGGCGCGGAGCGTTCTTAGCCCGCGGATCGCTCACCGAACCCGGACGTTCGATGGCGATGGAAATCACCGCTCCCGGTGAGGAAGCCGCTATGGCCCTCACTGGAGCTGCTCGGCGTCTGGACATTGTCGCGAAGCAGCGTGAGTCTCGCCACGTCTACCGGGTGACGATCCGCGATGGGGACGCTATCTCGGCGATGCTCACCCAGATGGGGGCTCACGAATCCGTACTGGCTTGGGAAGACCGTCGGTTGCGTCGAGAGGTACGGGCGTCTGCTAATCGGTTGGCTAATTTCGACGACGCTAATCTCCGTCGCTCTGCGCGAGCCGCCGTTACTGCGAGTGCGCGGGTGGAACGGGCGCTAGAAATTCTGGGGGATTCTGTTCCAGACCATCTGCGAGAGGCGGGTCGACTTCGACTTGAGCACCGAAATGCCAGTTTGGAGGAATTGGGTAAAGTTCACCAGCCTCCGTTGACGAAAGATGCGATTGCTGGGCGGATTCGCCGCTTGTTGGCCCTTGCCGACAAGACGGCGCGAAGCAATGGGGAGCCGACGACTCTGGAGAGCCTTCCACCAGAGATGCGTGATGATCGCGCCTGAAAGGCGTTACAGCGCAGTTGTGCCGTGCAATTTAAGACCGATTCCATTCCCACTTGGGAAGTCATCAGCGCAACCTTCTGGTCATTTGTGCGTCGACCTGATCGGTGTTGGTGATCGTTCGCCCGTGGCATTGCCGTAAAACGCACCCTCCGGTTTGTTCATTGCTCTCGGTCGCTATGCTTAGAAGCGTCCGAGTGCTAAACGCACAACCCTCGTCTGGAGGAGATTCCTTAATGACCGTCAAGGTTGGTATCAACGGTTTTGGCCGTATTGGCCGCAACTTCTTCCGCGCCCTCGCTGAGCAGGGTGCTGACCTCGAGGTCGTCGCAGTTAACGACCTCACCGACACCAAGACCCTGGCCCACCTCCTGAAGTACGACTCCATCATGGGCCGTTTCCCCGGTGAGGTCAGCTACGACGATGACTCCATCACCGTTGACGGCAAGACCATCAAGGTCCTGGCCGAGCGCAATCCCGCTGACCTGCCCTGGAAGGACCTCGGCGCTGAGATCGTCGTCGAGTCCACCGGACTCTTCACCGATGGCGAGAAGGCCAAGGCCCACTTTGAGGCTGGCGCCAAGAAGATCATCATCTCCGCCCCCGGCAAGAATGTCGACGGCACCTTCGTCATGGGCGTCAATGATGGCGACTACGACAACGAGAAGCACAACATCATTTCGAACGCTTCTTGCACCACTAACTGCCTCGCCCCGCTGGCCAAGGTCCTCAATGACGCTTTCGGCATCGAGCGCGGCATCATGACCACCGTTCACGCCTACACCGGCGACCAGCGCCTGCAGGACGCTCCTCACAAGGATCTGCGTCGTGCCCGCGCTGCTGCCCTCAACATGATCCCCACCAAGACTGGTGCTGCCCAGGCTGTGGCTCTGGTTCTTCCTGAGCTCAAGGGCAAGTTCGATGGCCTCGCCGTTCGCGTCCCGACCCCGACCGGGTCCCTGACCGACCTGACCTTCCAGACCTCCAAGGAAACCACCGTCGAGGAGGTCCAGGCTGCTGTCAAGAAGGCTGCTGAGGGCCCGCTCAAGGGCATCCTGGCTTACACCGAGGATCCGATTGTGTCGAAGGACATCGAGGGTGACCCGCACTCTTCGATCTTCGACGCCACCGAGACCAAGGTCATCGGAAACCTCGTCAAGGTTCTCTCCTGGTACGACAACGAGTGGGGCTACTCCAACCGTCTGGTTGACCTCACCAAGCTCGTCGCCAGCAAGCTTGCCTGATCTCACCATCGTGAGCTGATGACGGCCCCGTGCCCATGCGGGCGCGGGGCCGTCACCTATACCCGGGCCGTGATGGCTGCGAAATATCGTTCACGACTACTACTTCACGAAAGGGCTTCTACATGAAATCTGTTGAGGATCTCGGAGATCTGCGCGGTAAGCGCGTTGTTATCCGTTGCGACTTCAACGTCCCGCTCGACGGCGACAAGATCACCGATGACGGCCGCATCAAGGCCGCCCTGCCTACCTTGACTCAGTTGCACGAGGCTGGCGCTCGTATCACCGTGCTTGCTCACCTTGGTCGCCCGAAGGGGGCCGTCGATCCCAAGTACTCGCTGGCTCCAGTGGCCAAGCGCCTCGGTGAACTCATGAACCTTGACGTCAAGCTTGCCGAGGACGTCGTCGGCCCCTCTGCCACGAAGACGTCTGAGTCGCTGGCTGACGGCGACATCGCCTTGGTTGAAAACGTTCGCTTCGAGAAGGGCGAGACCAGCAAGGACGAAGCCGAGCGCACTGAGCTTGCCAAGAAGTACGCCTCGTTTGGCGACTATTACGTCTCCAATGGTTTCGGTGTCGTGCACCGCAAGCAGGCGTCCGTCTATGACGTCGCCAGGTTGCTGCCGAGTGCTGCCGGTTCTCTCGTTGCCAAGGAGGTCGAGGTCCTTGAGGGCCTGACGGCCGATCCGAAGCGTCCGTTCGTCGTTGTCCTCGGTGGGGCCAAGGTTGCCGATAAACTCGCCGTCATTGATAACCTGCTCAAGGTCGCCGACACCCTGGTAGTTGGTGGAGGCATGCTCTTCACCTTCCTCAAGGCCCAGGGCCTGGAGGTTGGCACGTCGCTGGTCGACGACGAGTCCATTGATGCGTGCAAGAAGTACCTTGAGGCTGCCAAGGCCGCCGGCAAGCAGATCCTGCTGCCAACCGACGTCCGCGTCGCTTCCGACGTTGACTTCGATGCTCACACTGTCGGTGAGGTCGACGTCGTCCCTGTCGACGCTATCCCGGCCGACAAGATGGGCCTCGACATTGGCCCGGAGACGGAGAAGGCTTACGCCGAGGCGATCAAGGGTGCCAAGTCGGTGTTCTGGAACGGTCCGATGGGCGTCTTTGAGATCAAGGGTCTTGAGCTCGGTACTAAGGCCGTTGCCCAGGCCCTCACCGAGGTCGAAGGCCTCTCAGTAGTCGGCGGTGGAGACTCCGCCTCCGCTGTGCGCGCCCTCGGCTTCGCTGACGACCAGTTTGGTCACATTTCTACTGGTGGCGGCGCCTCTCTTGAACTTATGGAGGGCAAGGAGCTGCCCGGAATCGCAGTACTCAAGGAGAACAACTGATGTCCCGTACCCCGATCATGGCCGGCAACTGGAAGATGAATCTTGACCACGTTGCCGCTACCTCTCTCGTCCAGGATCTCGGTGAGGCCCTTAAGGCCGCCGGATACGACTCTGCTAAGTCGGAAGCTGTCGTCATCCCGCCGTTTACCGATATCCGCACTGTGGCCACCATCATCGATGGCGACAAGTTGCCGATCGCTTATGGCGCACAGGACATTTCCGCTCATGACGACGGTGCCTACACCGGTGAGGTGTCCGGCACCATGCTGTCAAAGCTGGGTTGTAGCTACGTCGTTGTGGGCCACTCCGAGCGTCGCGAGTACCACAGTGAATCTGATGAGCTGGTCAATGCTAAGGCGAAGAAAGCCATCGAGAACGGTATGACCCCGATCATCTGTTGCGGTGAAGCCCTTGAGGTTCGCAAGGCTGGCAAGCACGTTGAGCATACCGTCGGCCAGATCAAGGCCGACCTCGACGGCATCCCCGCCGAGCAGGTCGCCAAGCTCGTTATCGCCTATGAGCCCATCTGGGCCATCGGCACCGGTGAGACCGCCACGGCAGATGATGCCCAGGAGGTTTGCCAGGCCATCCGCGAGGCTGTGAAGGAGCTTTATGACGCTCCGACGGCCGAGGCGGTGCGCATTCAGTACGGTGGCTCGGTTAAGCCGGCCAACGTCGCTGAGATCATGGCCAAGCCTGACGTCGACGGCGCGCTCGTCGGCGGAGCCTCACTCAAGGCAGGCGATTTCTCCAAGATCGTGACCTTCTACCAGGCCTGATCAGCTGATTTCAGACGGTCCCCGCACCCTGTGGTGTGGGGACCGTTGCTGTCCATCCCCGATGCGAAATGTGGAATTCGTGCATAATCCGGGGTTCCAATGTGGGGAAGTGACGGTACGTGGGTTACCCTGTACGACGTGATTTCGGCTCCCCTTATGACCTGGCCTGTACTGACGATGTCGATCATCCTGTGTGTGCTCAGTGTCATCCTTACCCTCTTCGTCCTGCTTCATAAGAGCAAGGGTGGCGGCTTGTCGGACCTTTTTGGCGGCGGCGTGTCGACCTCGATGGGCGGAACGTCCGTGGCTGAGCGAAATTTGGACCGGTTGACGATTGTGATAGGCCTGATGTGGCTGGTTTCAATCGTCGTCTTGCTCGTGCTTTACAGCCATTCCTGAGCCGGAATCGAGCGGCCGTTTGCCGCGCCGGATCGTATGGGGAAGGTGCGATCTTCCCAACCCCTAATAGTGCTGCCCTCAGGCAGCTTTGTGACCCCTCGAGGAGAGTGAACGAATGTCCGGTGGAAGTGCCATCCGTGGAAGTCGCGTCGGTGCCGGCCCCATGGGAGAGGCAGAGCGTGGCGAGGCTGCCCCTCGTGAGTACGTTTCGTACTTTTGTGCCAACCACCACGTGATCCGTCCGGCCTTCGCGGCCGAGGCTGAGATCCCTGACACCTGGGATTGCCCCAAGTGCGGTTTGCCGGCCAACCGCGATCAGGCGAATCCGCCTGCCCCACCCAAGATTGTGCCTTACAAGACTCATCTCGCCTATGTGAAAGAGCGTCGCAGTGAGGCCGAGGCGGCTGCGATTCTTGCCGAGGCACTGGAAAACCTGCGTCAGCGTCGCCGCGATGGTGAGGTCATCTATTGAGCGGCCACGACCAGCTCGTCGCTGAGCTAACCGCTCGCTGGCCCGAGCATCGCATCGGGCCCGGTTTGGAACGGGAGCGAGCCCTCCTCGACCTGCTCGGGAACCCGCAGCAGGCCTGCCCCGTCATCCAGATTGCTGGTACCAATGGCAAGGGCTCGACGGCAATCATGGTCGACTCGTTGCTGCGGTCGGCAGGTCTACGAGTGGGTCGATACTGTTCTCCGCACCTCGTTGACGTTACTGAGCGCATCTGTATCAACGGTCGTCCAATCAGCCACGACCTCTTCGACGAGACGTGGCGTCAGATTGAGCCGATGGTGGGTTTAGTTGACGCTCAGCACATCGACGGCATTGAGATGACGTTTTTTGAAGTCATGACGGCGATGGCTTTCGCCGCCTTCGCTGACGCCCCGGTGGACGTCGCTGTGGTCGAGGTGGGCCTGGGGGGACGCTGGGACGCGACGAACGTTGCCGATGCCACCGTCGCGGTCGTCACCCCGGTTGCCATGGACCACATGCACATTCTTGGCAACACCATCGACAAGATCGCTGCTGAGAAGGCTGGAATTATCAAACCTGGGTGTACCCCAGTCATTGCTGGCCAAGTGGCAGAAGCTGCTCCGGTGCTATTGGCTCAATGTGCCGATGCCGGCGTCAAGCCGTTGTTGGAAGGCCCTGACTGGGCCTTGTTGGATCGTCGCAGCGCCGTCGGAGGCCAGGTTCTTCGTCTCCAGACAGCATCTGGACCGCTCGGGGAGCTGTTTCTACCGGTCTTTGGCGAACACATGGCCCATAACGCCGCCCAGGCGGTTGCAGCCGTCGAGGCCCTCACCGGGGCGCTTAACCCCGCGATTATTGAGCAAGGGCTGGCAGCTGTGGAAGCTCCAGCTCGCCTTGAGGTGGTGCGACGCTCCCCGTTGGTCATTCTCGATACGTTCCATAATCCCCACGGTGCAACCTCAGCGATGGCTGGGTTGCGTGAGTCCTTCGAGGCTGAGCCCCTTATTGCAGTCGTGGCAGCAATGGCTGACAAGGATATTGACGGTGTGCTGTCGGTGCTATCGGATTCGGTGAGCTACCTCGTCGCCACCTCAATGCCGGATCTTCCCCGCGCCCTCAGTGTTGACGAGTTAGCAGAGAAGGCATCGGCGCATTGGGATTCGGATCATCTCACTCGCGTTGCTGACGTCCCCGAAGCACTCGAAGAGGCGTTTCGGATTGCGGATTCCTGCGGTCCGGGCGCTGGGGTTCTCATTGCCGGATCAGTGGTTTTGGCCGGACGCGCTCGAGCCATTCTTCGTCCCGACGGCACGATGCTTGATCCCCCGCAGACTGCTGTGGTTGAAACTCCTGACCTCTCCGAGGATCAGATCACGGCGATGGAGGGCCACCGACTCGAGCCTTTGCCTGACGATGACATGCCCGACGATGGCGCGAGCGACGACAGGGGTTGGTGACGGTGGATGCACGGCCCGGTGCGAGGAAGGGTGGGATCCTCACTCTTCCTGCCGACAACCCGATGACGAAAGTTGTGGTGAGCTTCCTCGCTTTCGAGGTCATCGTCTTTGGCCTGGCCATTCCGGGTATGATCCTCGTCTCTGGAATCAGCACTGCCGTGTCGGTCATGCTGGGATGTGTTGGCATGGCTGTCTCAATCGTGTGCGCCATCGGTGTGCCCCGAGCATGGGGATACGTGCTGTCATGGGCCCTGCAAGCCTTTGGCATTCTGCTCGGGTTAGCCACGCCGATGATGTACGTTGTCGGGATCATCTTCGCCGCTATCTGGGTGTCAGTGATGGTGCTGGGAAGGCGTATCGACGGAAACCCTGAGGTGCGGTGAGGCGGCGATCCTCGCTGCGATAGGTTGGGCCCATGAGTGACGAGGAACGCACTTTGGTTCTGCTGAAGCCGGACGCCGTGAGGCGCCATCTCATCGGTGAGATCATCGGTAGGTATGAGGCCAAAGGTTTGACGGTGCGAGCAATGGAGCTGCGCACGATTGACGCTTCTATGGCCCGCGAGCATTATGCCGAGCACGTCGGTCGGGATTACTACACGCCGTTGGAGGAGTTCATCACGTCCGGGCCGCTGGTCGCCGTGGTGCTTGAGGGGCGTAAGGCTATCTCGGTCGTGCGTGCCATGAATGGGAAAACAGATTGCGCTGAGGCCCTACCCGGAACGATTCGCGGTGATTTCGGCACCCAGAAGAACCATAACCTTGTGCATGCGTCCGATTGCCCCGAGTCTGCCGAGCGCGAGATTGGTCTGTGGTTCCCCAACCTGGGGTAACGCGCGATTCCACGATCTGGGTATCACCGCCTACCATGGCCGTTTGTGAGTACCCAGGATCTCCTCGGTCGGATTGAACCGCTGCTGGCCCGAGTCAATAAGCCCATCCAGTACGTGGGTGGCGAGCACAACAGCATTGTCAAGGACTGGCAGGACGTTGACGTCCACTGGGTGTTGATGTACCCCGACGCGTATGAGGTTGGCCAGCCTAACCAGGGTGTGGCCATCCTCTACGAGGTGCTTAATGAACGGGACTGGATCCTAGCTGAGCGTACGTATTCGGTGTGGCCGGATATGGAGAAGCAGATGAGGGCAGCCGGGATTCCCCAGTTCACCCTTGATGGGCACCGGCCGGTTCGCGATTTCGACATCATGTCTATTTCGCTGTCGACGGAGTTGGGTTACACCAACATGCTCAACGCGATCGATCTGGCCGGTATCCCCGTTCGTCAAGCCGAACGGACCGACGATGACCCCATCGTCCTCATTGGTGGCCACGCCGCATTTAACCCCGAGCCGGTAGCCGACTTCATAGATGCTGCTGTCCTCGGTGACGGCGAAGAGGCCTGTCTGGAGATTTCCGAGATCATGAGGGGTTGGAAGGGCGAGGGCCGTCCCGGTGGCCGTGAAGGTCTGCTCGTAAGACTCGCTGAGACGGGCGGCGTTTACGTGCCGTCTTTTTATGACGTCGAATACCTCGACGACGGAACAATTGGACGGGTGGCCCCGAATCGTCCAGAAGCGCCGTTCACTGTCCGCAAGCACACTGTCATGAATCTCGACGAGTGGCAGTACCCGAAACGCCCCATCGTGCCGGTTGCTGAAACTGTTCACGAGCGATACTCGGTGGAAATCTTTCGGGGCTGCACTCGTGGTTGTCGCTTCTGTCAGGCCGGGATGATCACCCGCCCAGTGCGAGAGCGGTCTATTGACACCATTGCCCAGATGGTGAACGACGGGCTGCAGGCAACTGGCCTGGAAGAGGTCGGGCTGCTGAGTTTGTCTAGTGCCGATCATTCAGAGATCTCCGACATTACTAAGGGATTGGCCGACCGTTATGAAGGTACGAACGTGTCTTTGTCCCTGCCGAGCACCCGCGTCGATGCGTTCAATATCGACCTGGCCAACGAGTTGAGCCGTAACGGTCGTCGCTCCGGTCTGACCTTTGCCCCCGAGGGCGGCTCGGAGCGAATGCGTCGAGTCATTAATAAGCAGGTGACCGAGGAAGATCTCATTCGCACGGTTGCTACCGCTTTCGGAAATGGCTGGCGTCAGGTCAAGCTGTATTTCATGTGCGGATTGCCGACAGAGACTGACGAGGATGTGTTGGGAATTCACGACATGGCTTCCCACGTCATCGAGGCTGGTCGGGCCGCCGCCAAGCGTAAAGATATTCGCTGCACGATCTCTATTGGTGGTTTTGTACCCAAGCCTCACACTCCATTTCAGTGGGCGGCTCAAGCCTCCGCTGATGAAGTCGATCATCGCCTCTCAATGTTGCGCGACTCTATTCGTGCTGACCGTCAATTCGGTCGGTCGATAGGTATGCGGTACCACGATGGGCGTCCTGGAATTATCGAGGGACTACTCTCGCGCGGCGACCGCCGGGTCGGCAATGTCATTGAGGCTGTGTGGCGTGACGGGGGAGTTTTTGACGGCTGGAACGAATACTTTTCCTACGACCGCTGGGTGGCCTGCTGTGAGCAGGAATTGGAGCCGCTAGGCGTCTCGCTGGATTGGTTTACTACCCGTGAGCGTGACTATGAGGAGGTGCTGCCTTGGGATCACTTGGATTCTGGACTGGATCGTGACTGGCTGTGGGACGACTGGCAGGACGCCCTGGATGGCGAGGCTGTCAACGACTGTCGCTGGAATCCGTGTTACGACTGCGGGGTGTGTCCGCACATGGGCACCGAGATCCAGGTGGGCCCGTCGGGTCATCCGTTGATTCCGCTGACGCCAGTGGCACCTGATTTAGCACCGTCTGAGGGGGAGTGACAGTGTCGAAGCGCGCGCAACAACAGCCAGAACAACAGGCTCCGCCCAAGCAGCGTCTAAGGATGCGCTACGCCAAGCGTGGTACCGCAAGATTCATGTCGCACCGTGATTTTGCTCGCGCTTTTGAGAGGGCTCTCAACCGGGCGCATATCCTGATGGCGTATTCGTCAGGATTTAATCCTCACCCGCGCATCTCCTACGCCAACGCCGCAGCAACCGGGGCAGCGTCGGAGGCGGAGTATCTTGAAGTCGCACTAGCTCAGGTGTGTGATCCTCAGAAGGTTCTGACGGCCTTGAGTCGTGAAATGCCACCGGGAATGGATGTCCTGGAGGTCGTCGAGACCGATCGCACTCCTTTCACAGAGTTGTTGACGGCGTCCGCGTGGCTAATTGAGCCCGTGCGCGATGCGCCGGGACTGGCGGAGGCAGTAGACGCCGTCATGGCAGCTGATGCCGTCGAAGTACAGCGAATGACAAAGTCAGGTATGCGTACTTTTGATGTGCGTGCCGCCCTTATCGGACTGGACGTCGTAGATGGGCACGTGCGTCTTATGCTGCGCCACGTCACGCCGTTGGTACGCCCCGATGACGTGCTGCGCGCGTTAGCTCAAACGTGTCCGGGGATTGACGGGGCCCGGGTAACGCGGCTGGCTCAAGGGATCTGGGATGAGGATGCTAGCGGGGCTGTGTTGGCGGATCCCTTCACCGGTGCTGCCGTGACAGTGTGGTGAGGCATCAGCGGGTGTGCGAAATCTGGCATTGATCCAGGGGACGTGACATACTGGGACTAGGTGAACGGGGTGCCACCCCACTCGACGGTTCATACCGCGACGCCGAGAGGCGACCGCGGGGGACTCGAGGGCTCACCGCAAGCTTTTGCCCCATGCCGGGGAACGACGTCGTCAGTAATAGTGCGAGGCGTGTATCCGCGGGAGGATTCCCGCAGGACCGTGACCCGGGTGGGCACTGACCGTGCCGAAAGGCCAAGGAGAGCACAGTGCTCGACGAGACTAACAACACCACATTGGATTCTGGCGAGAATTCCATCACTGAAGTTTCTGCTTCTCGACGTCGCCGCGCGGCGTCGCGGCCGGCTGGAGCCCCAGCCCCCGTTGAGACGACGAGCGCTCCAGTGACGATTACCGCCGCCGGATCGGGTGGTTCGATTATCACCTCTGATGTTGACGCATCTGATCTGCCGCGTCCTCCGATGGGACGGCGTCGCAAGGCGACGAGTGTGCCTCAGGTCGCAAAAGCGGTGGCGGTCGACGTCCCAGAGTCGGCATCGCAGCAGCCCAAGACTGAGGATCAGAAGTCCGAGGACAAGACGCCTGAGGATCGGAAGGCTGAGGACAAGCCGCGCCGCACCCGTCGTGGTGCCGCGCCGTCCACCGAGTCTGAGCGGGGAACTTCTCAGCGTCGTCGTGCCACACGCCGTCGTTCTCCTCGGAGTGTGGAGAAAGCTGCGGACGCGACCGAGGAAGAAGCCACGCAAACGAAGCCCGTTGACGACGACCTCATCAATGCTGCTTTGACGAAGGCAAAAGCTCGGGCCCGTAGCCGCAAGGTTGAAGGTGCCCTTGCTCATCCCTTTGGTCTCAGCGACGGCGAGGAGCGCTCAAAAGACGACATTCTCGACTCCCTCGCCGCCGAGATTGGTGGCGGCGAGTCCGCCTTGCCGAAGCGCCGCCGTCGTCGTGCGACTCGCCCCTCCGAGGCCGGCGGTCATTCGTCGCAGACCGTGAGTGAGGCAGCCGAAAGTAAGGACGATCAGAGCGACGTCGACAACCGTCACAACCCCGACAAGAAGGATGAGAAATCCGATCGCGGCACCACTGATGCGGTGGAGGAGCCGATTGTCGGTGACGATGAGGAGGCTAGCGACGAGGATGGCCAGAATCGTCGTCGTCGGCGTCGGGGTGGGCGTCGTCGCCGTCGTAGCGACGACACCGAGGACAACACATCGGTCGATGAGTCGAGCGACAACGACGACGAAACCAGCTCTGACGGTGATTCCGAGTCGAGCAATTCGGATACCACCCATCGCCGTCGTCGTCGCCGCCGCCGTCGTGGTGAAGACATCAGCGGTTCTGACGATGATCCCAGTGACGTCGTGATCAAGGTGCGTGAGCCGCGGTCACGTCAGTCAGTGGCCGATGAGGTCACCGGAATCGAGGGTTCCACTCGCATTGAGGCTAAAAAGCAGCGCCGTCGGGAGGGACGAGCTGCCGGGCGTCGTCGCAGCGCCGTCATCACTGACGCGGAGTTCCTTGCTCGTCGCGAGTCGGTCGACCGCAAGATGGTTGTGCGTCAGTCTGATGACTACTCCCAGTTGGCAGTATTGGAAGACGGGGTGCTCGTCGAGCATTACGTTGACCGCGCCTCTGCTACCTCGTCAATCGGCAATATCTACCTTGGTAAGGTGCAGAACGTCCTGCCGTCGATGGAGGCTGCCTTTATTGACATCGGTCGTGGTCGCAACGCTGTGCTGTATGCCGGTGAAGTCGATTGGGCCAAGTATGGCAAGGAAGGCGAGGATAAGCGCATTGAGCAGGCGCTGAAGTCTGGCGATCAGGTTCTGGTGCAGGTCACCAAGGATCCGGTGGGTGCCAAGGGTGCCCGCCTAACGAGCCATATTTCAGTGCCTGGACGTTTCATCGTCTATTCTCCTGGTGGTCACCTTTCAGGAATTTCGCGCAAGTTGGCGGATTCGGAGCGCAAGCGTCTCAAGAAGATCGTCGAGAACAACATTCCGGCGGATGCGTCCGTCATCGTGAGAACGGCCGCCGAGGGAGCCACCGAGGAAGACCTTATTCGTGACATCAACCGCCTCAAGGCCCAGTGGGAGGTCATTGAGCGCAAAGCAGCCAGCAGCAAGGCGCCGTTGATGCTGTACACCGAGCCGGACCTCACGGTGCGCATCATTCGTGATTTGTTCACTGCGGACTTTTCCGAGCTCGTTATTGCCGGCAATGGTGGGCCTGACGATGCCTACGACACCATTAAGGCCTACGTCGATCATGTGGCCCCGGAGATGGCGTCGAGGCTGATTCATTGGGAGGATGCCGACAAGGATCCCTTTGCTGAATACCGCATTGATGAACAGATCGCAAAGGCTTTGGAGCGCAAGGTGTATCTACCTTCCGGTGGATCCCTTGTTATTGACCGCACCGAGGCTATGACGGTGATCGACGTCAATACCGGAAAGTTCACTGGGTCAGCGGGCAACCTTGAGGCCACTGTGACTGCTAATAACTTGGAGGCCGCTGAAGAGATCGTGCGGCAGCTACGGTTGCGTGATATTGGTGGAATCATCGTCATCGACTTCATCGACATGGTATTGCCGACTAACCGTGAGCTTCTGGTGCGTCGCCTTACGGAATGCCTAGGACGGGATCGTACCCGTCACCAGGTCGCTGAGGTGACATCACTCGGCCTCGTGCAGATGACCCGCAAGAAGATCGGTACTGGGCTGGCTGAGGCCTTCACGGAGGAGTGTGAGGCCTGCGGAGGTCGCGGGTATCACCGCTTCGATAAGCCCGTTGATTCCCAGGCTCCGGCCGACGGTGGAGAACGCTCGAAGGGCCGAGGACGCAGTCATAAGGCCGCCTCGGGTAAGTCCCACTCCAAGTAATAGCAGGCTCACAGGGGATAGGTGGATAGTATTTTTGACCGTCCCCTGTACAGACTGTAAAATAGGTAGCCGGTCCGGCGCGAGTCGTCGGTCAGGTTTGTCCGGGGCCACTGGTTCCGGCCCCCGGAAATGTACGACAAGAACGAGAGTAGGTCAGGCGTGTACGCGATTGTGCGTAGTGGCGGCCGCCAGCACAAGGTGGCAGTGGGTGACGTCGTCGAGATCGACAAGGTCGCCGACGAGGCGGGCAGCAGCATCGAGCTGACCCCGCTCCTCGTGGTTGATGGCGAGTCCGTCACCTCCGATAAGGACGCGCTCGGGAAGGTCAAGGTCACCGCTGAGGTTCTCGGCGAGACCAAGGGCCCGAAGATCCGCATCCTCAAGTACAAGAACAAGACCGGCTACAAGAAGCGCCAGGGGCATCGTCAGAAGTACACCCAGGTCAAGGTCACCGGAATCGAAGGCTGAGGTAGACAGACATGGCACATAAGAAGGGCGCGTCTTCTTCGCGCAACGGTCGTGACTCCAACGCCCAGCGTCTCGGCGTGAAGCGATTTGGCGGTCAGCTCGTCAACGCTGGCGAGATCATCGTGCGCCAGCGCGGCACTCACTTCCACCCTGGTGACGGAGTCGGTCGCGGTGGTGATGACACTCTCTTCGCCCTGCGTGACGGCAACGTTGAGTTTGGTACCCGTCGTGGCCGCAAGGTTGTCAACGTGAATCCTGTGGAGGCCCCGGTCGAGGCCTGAGATTCCACAAATTCAAGAAGATTGGCCCCCGCCTATTAAAGCGGGGGTCAATCTGTGTCTACAGCCACCGTAAGAAAAGCGTGCGATCGACTCGGCGTTCACGAAGAATTGGGCCGAAGGTTGCGACTGTCGTCAGACCCTCAGCGCGACTGTAGTCGTCACTGAGGTGCAAAGACTGGAAGTGACGGAATATCGGCCTACTCTCAGGACTTGGTCGCTATTGACGGCACTATGAGGGGAGATCAGACAATCGTGGGCAACCGGGATTTCAGCGAGGACGAGCGGTGGCTGTACCGGATCGAACCAGGGTCGGATGCGCCGACTTTGGTATCAACGGGCTCACTGCCCAGGATCACTGCGCCGATTCGCTCTGGCCGATCTGCCGCATCGCGTGATACTCGGGAGCCCGGTGGCGGTGCCACGGCGTCCCAGGCTCAGCCCCGTCACCGGTGGCCTCGCCCGTATGAGGTAGCTGCCGGTGCTTGTGCTTCTGCAGCCGCTACCGGGGTGGTCGGAGGCCTTGGGATCGGCGGGACGATGATCGGAGCTGCCGTGACAAGCTTGGTCATCGCGTTAGGTGGTGCGCTGTTCACGCGGTGGTTTTCCCGGACCCACCGCAGTGTTTCTGGAGTTCGTCAGCGTCGGGGAATGTGGGCTCGCATGGTAGCCGTCGCCCTCGTCGTGAGTGTGCTTACCGTCGTCGTCGGGGTTCTGTGGTTGGCGCCGTCAGCCGGGCAGGAAGCCGGGTCGTGGGTGCACCGAGCCACCGGCTCAGTCGAGCAGTGGAAGGCGTCGGCGCAGCGGGCCTGGCCATATTTGCGAGCTGCCTGGAACGCTTTTCGGTGACCTGGCGCTGCCATGCACGTGAGGATATAGCGATATATGCACCCAGTGCAGATTCTGCATTTGATGCAGAATCTGCACTGGGTGCATAATAATCGACGTGGCTTCACCGACAGCAATTCGAACTCAAGGCGTTATCCGCCGTGCCGCCATCGAGTTGGCGATCGAAAAACCGGTCGACGACGTCACGGTCGATGACATTGCGGAGCGTGCCGGGGTTTCTCGGCGCACCGTTTTCAACCATTTTCCGTCGAAGTATGACGTCTATCTGCCACCCCTCGTCCCCTATCCGCAGGAGGCCCTGGATGCTTTCGCGACGGACGTTGAGACTCCTCTGGCTACGCTCATTCGTGATCTGCTGGAGGCTCGCTGGCGCTCGGCGGATGTCGACTTCGATGAGCTTTGCATCCTCATGAGAATCGGAGGGGAGAGTTCGGACCTTCGAATGGCCCTTAAAGAAGCCGTCGATAACCAGCGGGCGGAATTAGTGACTGCGTCAGCTCGGCGGGCGGGCAAACCTGAAGATTCGTTAGAGGTGCTGGCTCTGGTCGGCATCGTTCAGGCGATGGAACGCTCCGCTTTTCAGGCAGTCGTGGCGCGTCCCGGGGGCAACTCGGCTGTGGTGGCAGACACCTTTGATCGCGTCGTCGACGTCTGGTCCAAGCTGTCGGCCGAATTCATCGCAGGCAAGCCTTGAGTCTGGCTGTTCCCGGCCCGTCGAGACCTGACGGCGCTTCACGAGGACGCGCAATTCCATCCATTTCAGATCGTTACGAAAGCTGTTATATGACCGCAACTGCTGCTGCCGCTGTCAAGTTCAAACCGGACCGTCGGTTCTGGGTTGTCTATCTGTGTCTCATGATGGTGATGTTCCTGTCGTCGCTGGACCAGACGATCGTCGCCACTGCTCTCCCGACCATCGTCGGTGATTTGTCCGGTGTCGAGCACATGGCCTGGGTCATTACTGCATATACGCTGGCTATCACGGTAGGCATGCCGTTATACGGTCGGCTATCCGACCTCATCGGTCGTAAAACGCTCTATCTCATCGCTATTGGCCTATTCCTGCTAGGGTCCGCCCTCTGCGGTACCGCCGGAACCATGGTGACGTTCATCTTCTACCGGTTCATTCAGGGCCTGGGCGGCGGCGGCCTCATGATTTTGTCTCAGGCGATCACCGGTGACCTCATCCCGCCGCGCGTCCGTGCGGCATATATGGCGCCCATGGGCGCCATGTTTGGCGTCTCTTCAGTGCTCGGCCCACTGCTGGGTGGCTGGTTCACCGACTCGGTCTCCTGGCGCTGGGTGTTTTGGATCAATCTTCCCCTCGGCGTGGTGGCCTGGGTCGCCTGTCTATTCGCTTTGAAGCTACCCAAGCACGAGCTGAAGACGAAGATTGACTGGCTTGGGCTGACTCTCATGGATGTCGGTGCCGTGGCAATCGTGCTGCTAGCTACCTGGGGTGGCTCCCAATACGACTGGTCGTCGTGGCAGATTATTGGTTTGGGTGTCGTTACGGTCGTGGCATGGGGGTTGCTCCCCACTGTGGAGCGTCGCGTCGAGGATCCGGTGTTGCCGCTCGAACTGTTCCATAACCGCACCTTCGTCGTCTCGACGATTATTGGCATGTTGGCTATGGGAGCCATGTTCGGTGTGCTGGCTTACCTGCCGACCTATATGCAGATGACCTACGGCTACTCGGCTACGGTATCTGGCCTCCTGCTCATTCCTATGACGATCGGTATTCTGCTGGCCTCGACGGTGACAGGGCTACTGACTTCTCGCATTGGCCGCTACCGCATCTTCATCATCATCGGCCCGATTGTTGCGGCTGGCGGCATGGTGCTGATGTCCACCCTCGACGAGAACTCGCCCGTGTGGCGCATCATGGGCGATACCTTCGTCCTTGGTTTAGGCATGGGGATGTTTTTCCAGCTGCTCGTCATGGCAGTGCAAAACGACGTTCGCCCAACGTTGCTTGGCACGGCCACCAGCCACAACAATTTCTTCCGGCAGATTGGTGTGTGCCTAGGCTCCTCTCTGATCGGCGTGGCTTTCACCACCCGTTTAACCAACCGCGTTATGGATCTGTTCGCCTCCTTGGCCGCGAGTAAGGACCCGACGATCCTCAAGGCTCTGGGAGCTATGAGCTCGCACAGCGACGCGGCAGCATCGCTGACGCCTAGCGCCGTCAACCAGATGCCCGGCCCTATTCGTCAAGGGATTGTCGACGCGTACGTCAACTCATTGACCCCGCTGTTTTTGTGGATGGCCCCGATGGTTGCTGCGGCGGGATTGCTGGCTTTCCTCCTCAAGGACGTTCCGCTGTCCCATCACACTGGATTGCAGATGCGTGCCGCGTCCGAGGCCTCCCATGACGTGTCGGCAAGCGACGCGGAGATGGACGATAGCTCGACGCAATCGTCAGCTCGTCGCGCGACAGATGTGACGAAGGTGGAAGCCGCTCCGCCGAGGCGCTCCGCCGGATCGGACCAGCCGGCACAAGTTTAGAGGAGCGGTTACGCGTCTGGGATGACGCGTCCCGACGTCTAGACTTGTAACCCACCCAGGCCGGAAGGCCCGATGATTCCTGAGGAGACAACATGGCCATCCCATCCTTCGTGGACCGCGCGACGCTGACTGCCGTGGCGGGCAAGGGGGGACATGGCTGCGCCTCCGTCAAGCGTGAGAAGTTCAAGCCGTTGGGTGGGCCCGACGGTGGAAACGGCGGCCACGGTGGTTCCGTGATTTTGCGCGTTGACCCTCAGGTGACGACACTTGTCGACTATCACTGGCAGTCCACCCGCAAGGCGACGAACGGCGAGCCTGGACGCGGCGATAATCAGGCTGGGGCTAATGGATCCGACATCATTCTGGGCGTCCCAGATGGCACGGTCGTCTCCGACGCCGACACGGGGGAGTTACTGGGAGACCTTGTCGGGGCAGGATCTGAGCTTGTCGTCGCGGCAGGTGGTCGCGGGGGCCTCGGCAACGCAGCCCTCGCAAATGCGGCTCGCAAAGCCCCCGGCTTCGCCCTCCTCGGTGAGGCCGGGGAGGAACGAAAGATCCTGCTCGAACTCAAAGTGGTGGCCGATATTGGGTTGGTGGGATTTCCTTCGGCAGGAAAATCCAGCCTTATCGCCGCAATTTCGCGGGCCAAGCCGAAAATTGCTGATTACCCGTTCACCACTTTGGTACCGAACCTTGGGGTCGTCGTCGCGGGGGAGACCACGTACACCGTTGCTGACGTCCCTGGCCTCATTCCTGGAGCTTCGCAGGGAAAAGGCCTGGGATTTGACTTCCTGCGTCACATTGAGCGGTGCCGGGCTATCGTGCACGTCATAGATTGCGCCACCTACGAACCAGGTCGCGACCCGATCAGCGACCTTGACGTCATTGAGGGCGAACTGATCGCCCACGGTGGGCTCGAGTACCGTCCGCGCCTGGTGGTGCTCAATAAGGTCGACGTCCCTGACGCCGCTGATCTCGCCGATATCGTCTTCCACGATGTTGCTGAGCGAGGCTGGCCGGTATTCCGCATTTCGACGAAATCGGGGGAGGGGCTTAATTCCCTCAAATTCGCAATGGCCGAATTGGTTGAGAAGGCCCGCAACGACGAGCCTGAACCCGAGCCGGAGCGTATCGTTATTCGCCCCAAGCCCAAGAACGACGGTCGGGCATTTGCTATTAAGCGGCAAGGTGACGGCCAAGGCGGGTTCCTCTGGCGCGTGACGGGCGACAAGCCAACCCGATGGGTTGCCCAGACTGACTTCAACAACGCCGAAGCCGTCGGGTACCTATCCGATCGACTCAACCACCTGGGCGTCGAGGAAGAATTGCTGGCGATGGGTGCCGTCGCTGGGGACGCTGTCGCCGTCGGTGGCGAGGATGCCGTCATCTTCGATTTTGCGCCACAAATCGAGTCGGGAGCGGAGTTGCTCTCCCGCCGCGGTGAAGACCAGCGGTTGGAGACCGAACGTCCTTCGGCTACCCGTCGTCGTGAGATGGACCGCGAATACCATCGCGCTCGCGAGGAATACGGCCAGGTCGGGCGCGACCCACGCGGAGAGTCGTGGCGAGCTCGCGTTGCCGACGAGGAGTGGTTTGAGGGCCGTGACTGATCTGCGCAGGGCCATGTGCGATGCCACCACTGTGGTGGTCAAGGTTGGGTCCTCGTCCCTGACCCTTCCCGGTGGCGGGATCGATGTTCGCCGCGTCGACGATCTCGTCGATGTGCTGAGTGAGGTCGTTGCGGACGGCAAGCGCGTCATTGTGGTGAGTTCAGGAGCCATCGCTACCGGTTTTCCGGCCATGGGGATGACTCATCGTCCGCGTACATTAGCTGGGAAGCAGGCGGCCGCGTCGGTGGGACAAGGGATTTTATTGGCTCACTATACGTCGCGGTTTGCCGGTCACGGGCTGAGGGTCGGGCAAGTACTACTCACCGTCAACGACCTGGTGCGACCCACCTCGTACCGTAATGCGTGGTCAACCCTCGACACCTTGCTGGAACTGGGTGTCGTACCGATCGTCAATGAGAACGACACAGTCGCCACCGGGGAGATTCGGTTTGGCGATAACGATCGCCTCGCTGCCTTGGTGGCTGAGTTGGTACGCGCTCAGGCTCTCATCTTGCTCTCCGACGTTGACGCCCTCTACACCGCCCACCCAGATTCCCCTGATGCTCGTCGCATCGAGGTTGTCGACGACATTGACGCATTAGATGTTGACACTCACAAGGCTGGTTCTGGGGTAGGAACCGGTGGCATGGCGACGAAACTTGAAGCTGCCCGAATGGCCGTGGGCGCCGGGATCCCGGTAGTGCTTGCAGCCGCGGCGGACGCGTGCGGTGCGTTGGCCGGTGACCCGGTGGGTACGTATTTTCCGCCAATGGCGACACGACGATCCCGACGGTTGCTGTGGCTAGCTGACGCTGCCACCCCGCAGGGACAAATCGTCATTGATGATGGGGCGGTCGAGGCCCTGACCCAGCGTCACTCCTCCTTGCTGGCGGTGGGTGTCATTCGGGTACATGGGGACTTCCAAGCAGGAGATCCAGTAACGATTGTGGCGTCCGACGGTCGAGTTGTCGGTCGTGGGATCGCGCAGTTCCCCCATGACGAGGTACGGGTCATGAGGGGGCGTTCGAGTGCCTGGTTGGCTGCGGAGATGGGTCCGGCGGCGTCTCGAGAGATCATCCATCGTGACGCCATGGTGCTGAGCCGTCGTCGTCGCCGGGCGCAGTCGTCAAGCGGGTGATGATGGGTCGGGGCTGGTCATGTCACTCACTATGTGGGACGAATACTATGTGGCTATGAGCTCGCGCGTCATTGAACAGGCCATAGCTGCCCGATCTGCCGCTACCGTGCTGCGTCGGCTGCGTCGCATCGACAAGGACGATCTGTTGACAGCAATGGCTGCCGGATTGCGTTCGGGTGTCGATGACATCCTTGCAGCTAACCGTGCCGACGTCGACCGTGGTCGCGAGGCTGGGATGGATGAGGCTCTCCTGGATCGTCTGGCCCTCACTCCAGAGCGGATCGAAGGGATGGCGCTCGGTTTAGAAGAGGTGGCTCGTCTTGACGATCCCGTCGGCGAGGTAGTGCGTGGCTGGTATACCCCACTGGGAGTCAAGATTGAGCAAATTCGGGTGCCGATTGGTGTTATCGGAATCATTTATGAGGCTCGCCCCAATGTGACATCCGATGCAGCCGGTATCTGCGTGAAATCTGGAAATGCATGTCTGTTGCGCGGGTCGTCGTCGGCTTTGGAGTCGAACCGGGCCGTGATTGCAGCGATGCGCACCAGGCTGCCTGAAGAAGTTCGCGAGGCGGTGCAGCTTGTTGAGGGTGGCCACAATGTCACCGATGAGCTTATGGCTGCTCGAGGTTACGTCGACCTGCTCATCCCGCGTGGTGGCGCCGGGCTTATTAACGCCGTCGTGACCGGGGCTAAGGTTCCCGTTATCCAGACCGGTACGGGCAACTGCCACCTTGTTATCGACGCCGAAGCAGACGTTGAGATGGCGGTCGATATTGCCGTCAATGCCAAGACCCAGCGTCCCAGTGTGTGCAATGCTATCGAGACTGTTCTGGTGCATCGGGCAATTGCGGGTTTGGCTGTGCCTGCACTAGTTGACGCTATGACTGACCGCGGAGTGACGGTCCACGGTGATGACCAGAGCATCCGACTGGATCCGAGGATCGTTCCGGCAAGCCCCGACGAATACGACAACGAGTACCTGTCGTTGGATCTTGCATTGCGCATTGTGGATGATCTGGAAGACGCAGTTGATCACATTGCCAAGCATGGTTCCGGGCATTCGGAAACTATCGTCACCAGGTCGATGTCCTCGCAAGAATTCTTCACATCAAGCGTGGATGCTGCGGCAGTGTTGGTGAATTGTTCTAGCCGATTTGTTGATGGCGGCGAGTTCGGATTCGGTGCCGAAATCGGTATTTCTACCCAGAAGCTTCATGCGCGCGGGCCGATGGGTCTAACAGAGATGACGACGACGACGTACATCCTTCATGGAGACGGCCAGACCCGTCCGTGACCATTTCACGGTTGTTGAGGCGCGGTTGTGGGATAGGCTGAGGCGCCATGAGTATCGTTCCTCTCCTGATGGAGTCGTCGGCCCTCGTCGTCGGCATCTTGACGCTGCTGGTGCTGCTAATCGCGTTGGCCATTGTTCGTGGTATCGGCAAGGGGCGGCCGCATTCCTGATGCCTAGCGTTGAGTTGGGGCTGGCGCGGGTCCACAACGGACGCCGATACCGGCTCGGGGTAATGGGTGGTACCTTCGACCCTATTCATCATGGCCACCTCGTTGCGGCCTCAGAAGTTGCAGCCAGGTTCGATCTCGATGAGGTCGTCTTCGTGCCCACCGGCGTTCCGTGGCAGAAAAAGGGACGCAAGGTTTCTCAGGCCGAGGATCGTTACCTCATGACTGTCATTGCGACGGCGTCGAATCCGTCTTTTTCGGTGTCGCGGGTCGATATTGATCGTCCCGGGGACACGTACACCGTCGACACTCTTAAAGATTTGCGCCGAGAGCGTGGCAATGATGTGGATCTATTCTTCATCACCGGTGCCGATGCTCTGAGCCAGATCCTTACCTGGCGTGGGGCTGACGAATTGTTTGACCTGGCGCACTTCATTGGGGTGTCTCGGCCTGGAGTGCCACTGGGAGCCAAAGACATTTCTCACCTGCCAGCAGAAAAGGTCACTCTGCTCGAAGTGCCAGCTATGGCTATCTCATCGACCGATTGCCGTCAGCGGGTTGGGGAGAACATGCCAATCTGGTATCTCGTGCCTGACGGCATTGTGCAATACATTAACAAGCGCGGTCTTTACCGCGACATCAGGAACATTGCGGAGGATCATTGAGCGCCACTGAGCAATCCATCGAACTCGCCCGTGTAGCGGCACATGCCGCCCTTGATAAGAAGGGCTTCGACATCGTCGCCCTCGATGTTTCAGAGCACCTCGCCATAACCGATATCTTCGTTGTCGTCTCGGCTGCCAGCGAGCGCCAGGTTTCTGCGGTGGTGGATGCTGTCGACAAGGCCATGCACGATCACAAGGCACACCGGGCGCGTCGTGAAGGTGAGCGGGAGAACCGCTGGGTGTTGCTCGACTATGTTGACATCGTCGTGCATGTTCAGCACCAGGAGGAGCGCGAGTTGTACTCTCTGGAGAGGCTGTGGAAGGACTGCCCAGCGGTTGATTTGCAGCTGCCGGATGAGCAGCTTGACTGGGACCAAATGTGACGACACGGATTGTCCTGGTGCGGCACGGGGAAACCGAGTTCAATGCCGACGGGCGGTTGCAGGGGCAGTTGGACATTCCACTGTCTTCGGTGGGGATTGCTCAGGCTGAAGCGGTTGCGCCCGTCATTGCCGGGATGAAGCCGGTGGCGATCGTGTCGTCGCCGTTGATGCGTGCTCGGGTCACTGCTGATGCGATTGGCACAGCCGCTGGAGTTGCTGTCGGTATTGACGAGCGGCTTCAGGAAGTCGACGTCGGCCAGTGGGCGGGCCAAACTGTGTTCGATCTGCGTCGCTATGACCCCGACTACACGCGCTTGATGGCCTCGGGAGAGGATTTTCGGCGATCTGATGGCGAGACGACTGCTGAGGTTGCCGAGCGGGTTACATCGGCTATTGAGGACGCGGCCCGCGCGAACCAGGGGCAGACGGTGTGCGTCGTTGCGCACGGATTTGCGCTGCGGGCGGCGGTGGTGTGGCTGCTCGGTGGCGGATACCCGGAGTTTTTGAGGTTCGGTGGGCTGGGTAATTGTTCGTGGACTGTCCTTGACCGGATTGGATCCAGTGAAGCTGACCAGCGCGGGATGGACGATCGGTGGCGATTGCGGACGTATAACGCTGTGCTGTCAGCAGTGCGCGGCAACGCTCCAGCGCGGTGATTCTTTGTGACCTGACCCCCTTGTGTGGTGTGCTTTCTATAGCGTATTCACAAGCAGTTTTACCGATCGGGGGCCATTGCGATGAATGACATTAGCCGACGCTCCTTTACCGCTATGACGGTTCTCGCACCGCTCATAGGACGTGTGGCATTACCGAGGCATGACCGCGTTGCTGTCGCGTCCGAGCCGCCGATTGATGGACCAGACGGTCTGTCTATCGAGTGGTTACCTGCTCCGTATCAGCGCTACGGGTCTGAACCGGTCACATATGGAAATCACGACATCGCGCATCGTCCCTCTGCGCCCTCGTTGACACGGGTCGTCATCCATGACACCGAGGAGACGTACGACAACACCATCAAGCTCGTCGAGAATCCGAGCTACCTCGCCTGGAACTACACGGTGAGGTCATCCGACGGTCACGTTGCCCAACACCTTGATCCCAAGGACATCGGCTGGCACGCAGGAAACTGGTACTACAACATGCATGCCCTTGGCCTCGAGCATGAAGGTAAGGCTCTCGAGGGGACAGCCTGGTACACGGACGCCATGTACCGCTCTAGCGCAGCATTAGTTCGCTACCTGTGCGATGAGTACTCGATTCCTCTCACGCGTGGTCACGTGATTGGCCACGACGAAGTCCCTGGGACTGATACCGAACACATCAAAGGGATGCATTGGGACCCGGGACCATTCTGGAACTGGGCTCGGTACTTCTACCTGCTGGGGAGCCCACTGGCCAATGGGACGGTGAGCACCAGACCGAAGCGTGATGACGTTGTGAGGATCCTGCCCGACTTTAAGCGCAACACCCAGATTTACGATGGTCAGGTCATTACAGGGGTGAACTTTGTGACGGCGCGGCAAGCTCCATCGCACAATGCGCCGACTATCGTTGACGTCGGTATCAGCCCAGAGCCAGCGACGACAGAACCTTCCGACGTTGGCGCCCGTCTTAATACCGGTGCCGAGTATGTGGTAGCAGAAGTTGGAGGCAAGGATGACGAGTGGATAGCAGTCTGGTATTTAGGGGCTAAGGCGTGGTTTCATAACCCTGTCACGCAGCCTGTGGCGCGGGTCGTCCCAGGGGCGCGAACAGTAACGGTGGTTTCACGCACGCCAGGCTATGGGCGGGCATATCCAGAAACGTCTGCCTATCCAGATCGCGCATGGGTGCAGCCAGATGCTGCGTTGCCGTACGTGCTGGAGCCTGGTCAGCGTTACGTCGTCATTGACCCTGAGCCGGCGACAGACTATTACCGTTCCAAGACTTTCGATTCTCCACCGCCCACCGACCACGTCGACGTGGTCGGTCACGACCGGTATGTGTGTGTTTTCTTAGGGCACCGTCAGGGTTATCTAAAAGCCAAGGACGTGCAGAGCTGAACTGACCGGGAGCCGATTTGTGGCCCTGCACCATGGCTGGAGCATTGTGATGTACGGCAACAGTATTGACGTGGTGAGCTTGTTTGTGTGGGTACCACGATGCTCGCCCCCTCGGGCCGATTTGGTGAGGACGGGCGGGGTCCGGTAATGTTTGGCGGGTCGCCCGGGTAATCGGGAGAACGAAGGAGCCCCTCCTGGTGAGGGTGTTTTGGGGCATTGGCGCAGTTGGTAGCGCGCTTCCATGGCATGGAAGAGGTCAGGGGTTCGAATCCCCTATGCTCCACAAGGCTCAGTTTTCCGGTGCGGTTATGGCTCAGCGGAAGGCTGTGTTAAGGCTTGAGAGAGCCGCCCGAGGGGCATTGGCGCAGTTGGTAGCGCGCTTCCATGGCATGGAAGAGGTCAGGGGTTCGAATCCCCTATGCTCCACCACTAGGACGCTCATTTTGATACCAAGTGAGCGTCCTTCTGCTGTGACCTTCGTGAGGGTGCTTCTCACGAGCGTAATTGTGTATTACGATTTACCCATGGGTGAAAAGATCGACGGTAAAGCGGTTACTGAGGAGCAGATTTCTCAGTGGGTTCGTGAGGCTGAAGATGGTTACGACGTCGCACAGCTGAAGAAGCGCGGACGCGGGCGTCCTGGTCGAGGTGCGCAGCCGAGCCAGGTTGTGGCAGTTCGCTTCACGCCTGAAGAGATTGCTGAGTTGGATCGGCGGGCGCAGTCGCGGGAGATGTCGCGGTCGGAGCTGATTCGAGAAGCGGCCTTGTTGTGAGTGTGAAGCTCCATGCTTCCGCACGCAACCATCAGGTCAATCAGGGTCTGACAGACGACGGGATTATTCTCGCTGCTGAATTCCCATTGTGGGTAGAGCCTCTCGATGACGAGAATCCACAGCGCGAACTCAGGCTCGGCTTTGATGATGCTGGCAGGTTGTTGGAGACCGTTGTTCTCTTGATAGCGGCAGCGAGCTGATCATCCATGCCATGAAGGCTAGGCCGCAATACATCGCACTTTTGCCATAGCTGCCAGTTTTCACACGATTCCTTGTCCCCTCATTTCGTTAGTCCAATGTCGACGAATAGCGCCTTTTTGGAGCCAGCTCCCGGTTAGAGAGGATGGGCAGTCAGCTAGTCCTCGCGGCGTTCCCTCGAAGACTACTGTCCCGCCTTGGGCACCCGCGCCGGGGCCGATATCGATGTTGTAGTCGGCTTGGGCGATGGCCTCTGGGTTATGGTCGATGGCGATGATGGTCACGCCCTTCGTGGTGAGGTGGCGCAGGAAGCGCATCATCTGCTCCACATCTTTGGGGTGCAATCCGGTAGTGATTTCGTCTAGGACCAACACATGTTTCTGATCCCACTGGTGTTCTTTGAGGAAGCGGACGAGTTTGATCCGCTGGAGCTCACCGCCTGAAAGCGTGTTGAGTGTCCGTCCCAAGGTGAGGTATCCCAGGCCGACTCGCTGAAGTAAGAATATGACGGTGAGCACCTCATCCTGATCGGCGAATAGTTCGCTGATCTGATCCAAACCGCTGTCAAGGATGTCCGCGATCGTGAAGCGTTGTGAAGCTAGCGGAAGTCGGACTGCCATGGCGGTTTCGTTAAACCTCCTTCCGCCGCACCGCTCGCATCGTGTCTGCACGTCATCCATGAATGCCATGTCCACGCGCGTTGTGCCCCGCCCCTTGCACAATGAGCAGGCGCCTTTCCCGTTCGCGCTGAACCAGCTGGCGCGCAGACCAGAGATTTTAGAAAAGGCCTCGCGTATCGGGGTATCGAGTCCCAAGACGGTCAAGAGGGAGGAACGGCTGGACGCAGCCAGCGGCATTTGATCGATGACAGTGACTTCGGGGTGCTGGCGCGCCAAGACGGAGGCAAGCGAGCTCTTGCCCGAACCGGCGACGCCGGAGATGACAGTGAGCGCGCCGACCGGAAAGCTCACGGAAACGTCTTTGAGGTTGTTGTAGGAGGCGTGGGTGACCTTTATCACCTCGGGTGTGGTAAGAGACTGCTGATTGAGCTGAATTCCTTCGCGCAACGCGTTTCCCGTAGGGGTGTCACGGTCAGGCAAACGTCGTGGATCTCCCTCAAAGAGAACCCGTCCGCCCTTATCTCCTGCTCCTGGCCCGAGCTCAATGATGTGATCGCAGGCGGCCAGAATCTGGAGGTTGTGCTCGACAATGATTACGGTGTTACCAGAGTCCCGTAGTTTTCTTAGTGATCTGAGTAGGCGTTCGATGTCCGCGGGATGCAAACCGCTTGAGGGCTCGTCCATCACGAAAGTCGCGTCCGTGATGGGCGCGTCCAAGAGGCACACCAGGCGCAGCCGTTGGGCCTCACCGCCGGATAGGGTGTCGGTAGGACGGTCCAGGCTGAGGTAGCCCAGGCCGATGTCATGCATGTTGTTCAGCCTTGCAAGGATCGCTTCGCGGGGAGCCTGAGTGACCTTGTCGGAGATGCCCTCGATGAAGGTAGCGCATTCATCGATGCTCAAATGAGAGGCCTCGGCGATGTTGAGCCCGTTGATTTTACTGTCGCGGGCCGGACCGTTGATGCGCTGACCGTGGCAATGAGGGCATGGAACCCGCTTGACGATTCTGCGTAGGGCGGCGTCTTCTTTCTCGGTTGTTTTCGCGTTGGCCTTTTCCAGATATGACACCTTGAGACGAGGAATCACGCCATCGAAGACGCCGTGTTTGGGATAGCCGGTCAGAGGGTGCTCCAGGCGGACGCCCCGTCCGTATAGCAGTAGCTCACGCTCGAGCTCCGGGAGATCCTTCCACGGTATTGCCGGATCGGAAATCCCAGAGAAAACGAGGCGTTTCCATCGGTACGTCCCCGGCTCGAAGGAGGGGAAGCGGACTGCGCCTTCGTTCAGGCTCCTATCGGCGTCGATGAGCTCTTGCAGGTCGATGTCGTCCACATAGCCGAGCCCCGAGCAGTCCATGCACATGCCGCGCGGATCGTTTGGTGAGTAGAACGGGGAGTATCCGGCGGATGGAGATGCAGACCGGGAGAACAGCAGACGCAGATAGGGTGCGATACCGCTGGCGGTGCCCACCGATGAGCGAGCGTTCTTGCTGAACTTCTTCTGCGCGACGATCGCGGTGAAGGTCAGACCATCAAGGCCGTCGACCTGGCCAGGCTCCAAGGTCTTCATCCGGGCTTGAATGAAAGCCGGGAACAGCGACGAGACCGCCTGCTGCGCCCCGGCGGCCAACGTTGATACAAGGGACGTCTTCCCCGAACCGGAGACACCGGCAATGCCGACGAGCGCATGCTTGGGGATGCGCACCGTGACGTCGCGAAGATTATGCGTTTTAGCGCCACGGATTTCGATCGAGTTCACAGGCCTGGACGAGTATGTTTCGGGAACATCTCTATTCATGGCGGGCAATTCGTTGTTGCTTGAGGCTCGTCGAGAGCTTGTCGGACAACCGGGCAAATTCCTCGAGCTCATCTTTCGTCATCGATTCGATTGCCGTCTCGTATAGCGACGTGTGCTGAAGGGAAATGTCTTCGAGCAGCTGCCTGCCGCTTTCGGTGATGGATGTGTGCAGCTCCCTGCCGTCTGACTCGCTTGGGGTCTGGCGAACGTATCCCATGGCTTTCAAGCTCTTGAGTGCCTTGGACAGCTTCGTGCGAGAGATCCCCATGATGATGCTGAGGTCCGACGGCAGCATTCGATGCTCCCTGTCCAGCTGGAGGAGGACATCGTATTGCAGCCAGGAAACACCGAGTGGATTTACCAGCGCACGTTCCGCGACCAGCTCGCACTGCAGATGCATCAAGATGCTTCGCACATCCGTCATAGTTTCCTTTCGCAGATAGTTGCCATATAGAAACTATATCGATTGGACGGACTTCTGGTGGCCACGACCGAAATCCAGGGCGAAGATCGAACCGACTGCACGCCCGGAGATTCGGTATAGATGCACTCGCTGTCACAGCAGCCGCCGAGCAGATGGCGACCTGCCGCACCGTTGGCAAAGCACCCGCCGACGCAACCTGGGAACCAGACCCCCTCAAAGCCAACCCGCCGAAGCAACATTCTGTTTATCAAATCCGATGTCTTGTTATGGACCGTGTGGCATGCAGGTAACTGGGATGTCAACGCGACCTCGATCGTAATCAAACATGCCTATATCACCTCCAATCCGTGGCGTATTGCGACGCTTTCCTAGAAGAAGGCGCGTACTAGACCGCAGAGGTCTTGCCAGTATTACAAGCTTGGAGACCCGAGCTGGGGTAAGAACGCGTTCGGCTATAAGAACTTCGCTGCCGTCGCATGCCCAGCAACATTTGCCGAGTTTCAGCACGCAAATGGGCGAGACGTCTTCATGCACCCGCCTGCTACGCGGTTGCACCCACCCTCACAAGTCTTGCACCCACCTGGCCGGAACCTGCACCCACCTAGAGCCTTGTATCAAAATGAACGTCTAAGTAACCACCCCGGCTCTTCGCGAATACCCCGATACATCCTGCTGACGACAATGACGGCCTGTTACCGGGGTCTCCATTGCTGTTGACATCGGTGAGCAGTTCGGCTAGGAGCGCGCGTTGGTGGTGCTTGGTTCTCACCGTCCGTAGTGGTAGCGACAGGCGGCGATGCGGACCTCGTCGTCGATGACCTTGTAGACCAGCCGGTGCTCGTCGGTGATCCGTCTTGACCAGTAGCCAGACAAGCCGTGTTTTAGGGCTTCGGGCTTTCCGATGCCGTCGTTGCCGTTGCGGGCGATGTCATTGATGAGCTTGTTGATGCGCTTGAGCGTGCGGCGATCCTCGGTCTGCCACCACAGGTAATCTTCCCAGGCGGCTTCATCCCAGACGAGGATCATGTCTCAGTCTTTGACGAGGTCGTGTTGTGTTCCGTGGCCGTGCTCCAGGTTGTCGATGGAATCGAGCAGGCGACGGGCGTTGGCAGGGGAGCGGAGTAGATAGGCGGTCTCGCGCAGCGACTCGTAGTCGGCTAGTGAGACGATCACGACTGGCTCGTGGCCGGCGCGGGTGATGATGGCCTCTTCGCGGTTGTTGACGACATCGTCGAGTACCTGGGCGTAGCTGGCGCGGGACTCGGTGTAGCTGAGCGTCTTCATGGCTCTCCCTCCTGTACGGAAAACAGTACGTCGCGGGTGATACGACGGCAAGGCCGATGAAGTCGGTGTTGCAGGAGCGAGTCGCAGCTTCCGCTCAGTGTCTCTTGGTGGCGGTGAGTCCAGAGCTGGTCTCCGTGAGAAGCATGGCGACTTTTGCACCTGCCAGGAACCAAGGTGTCTGCTTTGTACTAGAGGTCAAGCATGGATTTTTGCTAGCTTGTAGCCAATAGTTCAGCCCGCCTCGACCTCGGCCGAGAGTGGGATGGATCTGCCAGTTTTTCGTCCGAGAATCGCTCTCCCCGAACGAGGTCGCAGCGTTATTGAGAGCAGCTCGCAGGGCTGGAAAAACGGGACCTGGATGTGCGAAGGTGGACGACAGTGAATGAAATTGACCTTGATGTGAAGAAATTTGCCAGAATCCTTGGCAAGCTTGAAGAGCATCTGGAGGTATCTGATGCGTTCGAGGACGCCGTAGTGGGGCAAAGTGAGCGTCGGTGGTCATCGCAGCGTGAGCACATGACGAGCTGGTTTAGGGGACAGCGCACGACCGGATCTGGTGCTTATACGCGCAACAAACCGAACCATTCAGCCAAACGCGCTTATAACCGGCTTCAGAGCCCAGAGGGGCTATTGTGGATCGCAGAGGCCCTCGGCGCCGACACTGAACTCGTACGGGCGGCAGCTGATGAAGCGCTGGCTGCCAAGCCCAACCAGTCGCGATGCGCTGTTATTCGACGCCACCTGCCATGGCCCATGATTGCCGAACTGGCGACGTCCCGGACGAGATGGCGTCGTCGATGAACCACACTTGGGCTGGTTTCGCTCATCCTGTTTTGAGCCGCCAGCAGTCCATGACGACTGCCGGAGTCGGCATGAGATTAACCTATCTTGATACGTTTAATATCTTCTTTGAAGAGTCAACGACATCTGACAGCACCACCATTGAGGAAATGGCAAGTTCTTCAGTTATCGTAGAATAACTATATTCAACAGTGCTCAACCCGCTGGCGACATCAATTGTTGGAATGGTATTTAGCCCGGTAACGTAGCCTAAACCATTCACTACATACCAAGAACAAGTTGACCTGCTGTGTTTACGAGGTATGTACATCGCTGGCCGAGCACGCGCTAAGCGCTCCCCAACTAGAGTCGTGGCTCACATCAATGAGTATCCTGCATCACCGAATATCCTGCGCAATCTGGCGCTCACGACGCCCGTATGTTCAACCGTGTCTCTAAACTCAAGGACGATCCCCAGCTGGCAGCCGTCCGGGCACGTGAACCGCGTCTTCGGCCCGCTCTCGCTTCTCTGGCATATCTAGTCCTTGCGGCAGAACTCGCACTCGTACCCGTCAGGCAGTCCCGATGCCCAATCAGGCGTGCTAGCCATCAGCTCGAAGATCTCGCTAGCGGTGACGGTGGTGGTTTCGACGACGATCTCATCACGAACATGCATCACGATCTTGTGCCCAGCCTAGCTCACGTGGTGGATGCCGTAGGCCAATAGGTCGTTGAGCACTGCTGGTAGTCCGGTCGTCGTCACGGTGCTATGCCGATGACGCTATGCGCTCGGTATGGGGATAAGTTAGAAACCAACAACGCGGGAGCCCACTGGCCGCTGTGGGCTGAGAGGGCGCCAAGAAGGTGCCGACCGCCTGAACCTGTCCGGGTTATGCCGGCGAAGGGAGTGCTTGACGTGGCTGAATTGTCGAATCTGGTGTCGGAATCTGTGGAGCGTTTACGTCGGGATAAGCCGTTGGTGCAGTGCTTGACGAACATCGTGGTCGCTAATTTCACGGCCAATGTGCTGCTAGCTGCAGGGGCGGTTCCCGCTATGGTCGATAACCCTCAGGAGTCTGAGGGATTCGCGTCTGCTGCCGATGGTGTGCTCGTCAATACGGGAACCCCTTACCGAGAAACCGCCGAAGCCATGGTTGTTGCTGCGCGCGGTGCCGTAACTAGCAATACGCCATGGGTGCTTGATCCAGTAGGGGTGGGTATGCCATGGCGCACCCAGGTAGCTCTCGACGCCTTGCACGTTGGCGCTCCCGCCGTCATCAGGGCTAACGCCTCCGAAGTGTTGACGTTAGCTGGCGCCGATGCGTCCGCGCGAGGGCCAGAGGCGGGAGACACCGTTGAGGATGCGTTGACGTCTGCGGTTCAGTTAGTGCGCGACCACAACTGCGTGGTGTCCATTAGTGGTCCTGTCGATCACATTCTTGATGCTGACCGCCATGTGACCGTGTCATCGGGACATGAGTGGATGACGCGAGTCACCGGGGTGGGATGCTCGTTGGGGGCCCTCACGGCGGCTTTTGCTGGCGTCCAGAATGACCACCTCATTGCGGCCGCGTCCGCGACCGCCATGCTGTGTGTGGCTGCTGAGCGGGCGGTCGAGCGCAGTGCGGGTCCAGGCGCTTTCGCTCAAGCTCTCATTGACGAATTATTCTTAGTTTCGCCCGACGAAGTCGGCGAACGGGGAGGGTTTCGCGATGTCACGGCCTGATTTTGATCTATCGGTCTATCTCGTGACTGATACTGACCAATGTGGTGGTCCTGATGAGGTCGTCGAGACTGTTCGGCGTGCCATCGCTGGTGGCGTGACCCTGGTGCAGCTGCGCGACCACGATCTGTCCGACGATGAGTTCGTTGTTTTGGGGCGACGCATCAAGGATGTGTGTATCCCGGCTGGAGTGCCCCTCATCGTCGATGACCGGGTCCATCTCGTCGCCGAGATCGGAGCCGACGGTGCCCATATTGGCCAGTCGGACATGCCTGTTGATCAAGCCCGCGCGATGCTGGGCGATGATCTGCTTATCGGCTTGTCCGCACAGACTCCTGCTCAGGTAGAGGCTGCGCTGTCCCAGGGGCGCGATGTCGTCGACTATCTGGGGGTTGGGGCGCTGCATGGTACTGGAACTAAACCCGAGGCTGGCGAGCTCGGGTTGGCCGGCATACGCGACGTCGTCGACGTCAGTCCGTGGCCGGTGTGCGTCATTGGGGGAGTTACTGCGGCTGACGCTCAAGACCTTGCCCGGTTGGGTTGTGATGGCCTCAGCGTTGTTTCGGCGATCTGCCGGAGTACTGACCCCGAGGCGAGCGCCCGGGAACTTGCTCAAGCGTGGCGCAACGCGAAAGCGTGATGGACCGCGTGCACAAACGGCCAGGGTCGCTGGCATCTTGTTCAGATGAGCGGCCCTGGTGCGCAGCGTTCTGAATAAGGTGCGAGGCCACCTTAAGATGACCGTCATGAGCACTTTTGACGCCACTCGTCGCGCCTCCAAGATTTCTGTTGTTGGTGCTGGTTCGGTCGGTTCCTCACTGGCTTACGCCTGCCTCATCCGCGGATCTGCCGACCTCGTTTCCCTGTACGACATTGCCAAGGACAAAGTTGAGGCTGAGGTGGCGGACCTCGCCCACGGCACTCAGTTCACCCCGGCGTCGGTCATGGGTGGCGCTGACGTCCACGACACTGCCGATTCTGACGTCGTCTTCATCACGGCCGGAGCTAGGCAGAAGCCGGGCCAGACTCGTCTTGACCTGGCTGGCGTCAATGCCGGTATTTTGCGCTCCCTCATGCCACAACTTGTTGAGCAGTCCCCAAATGCCCTGTTTGTGCTGGTGACAAATCCGTGCGACGTGCTGACTGTCGTTGCTCAGCAGGCTACCGGGTTGCCTGCTAACCGTGTTTTCTCCACGGGCACCATGCTCGACACCTCGCGGCTGCGCTGGCTCATCCGTCAGTGGGCGAACGTAGAGCAGCGTCACGTCCATGCCACCATCGTGGGCGAGCACGGTGATTCGGAGTTCCCGCTGTGGTCGACGGCTAATATCTCGGGAGTACCGATTCGCGAGTGGGCAGTTGACGGTGAGCAGGTGTTCACTGAAGAGGTGCTGGCCGACCTTGCCCACGAGGCAGCTTTTGCTGCATACAAAATTATTGAGGGCAAAGGCGCCACGAATTACGCCATCGGGTTGACGGGTGCACGTCTGGCCGAGGCTTTGCTCCGTCCAGGCCGGTCTGTCCTGCCGTTGTCAAGTGTTATGACAAATGTGCATGGGATCTCTGGAGTGGCTTTGTCGATGCCCTGTCTCGTCTCTCGAGACGGCATTGAGGGGGTCGTCCCGGTCTCTATGGACGCCGACGAAATCGCCTCTCTCAAGGCGTCAGCGGAACGCTTGCGTGACACTTTGTCATCGATCTCGTGACCTGATGACCATTTGTGCTGCTGACCGCATAAGCTAGGGGATATGTCAGTTCCCTTTCAGTATGCGCACGATGACGACGGAGACTTTTTGAGGATCGCGGCTCGTGGCCAGGAGGTGTTGACGAACCCCCTGACTAACCGTGGCACTGCCTTCACTCTCGAGCAGCGGAAGGCGCTCGGTCTCACCGGCCTACTGCCGTCGGGAGTCATGACTATCACTGATCAGCTCAAGCGGGTATATGCACAATATTCGGCACAGCCTGATGATTTGGCAAAATACCTGTACCTCAATCACATGCATGACCGAAATGAGGTGCTGTATTTCCGTCTTCTGGCCGAGCATATTGAGGAGATGCTTCCGATCGTTTATACACCGACGATTGGTAAGGCTATTGAGGAATACAGCCACTGGTACGACCGTCCGCGTGGCATCTACCTGTCCATCGACGATCCGGAGGATATGGGGCAAGCGCTCTGCCAGCTGGGGCATGGCCCTGACGATGTTGACCTCATTGTGGTCACCGACGCTGAGGGCATTCTGGGTATTGGCGACCAGGGCGTCGGCGGTGTTGCGATCACGGTTGGAAAGCTGGCCGTGTACACTGCTGCCGCAGGAATACACCCTCACCGCGTGCTCCCGGTTATCCTCGATGTGGGCACCGACAATATGGAGCGTCTCAACGACGACGGCTACCTTGGGGTACGCCACCCCCGCGTGCGTGGTGAGCGTTACGACGAGTTCGTTCAGCAGTACGTTGAAACCGCTCACCGCATGTTCCCCCATGCCCTGCTGCATTGGGAGGACTTCGCGGCCGGTAACGCCACACGGATACTCAATAAGTATCGAGATGATTACTGCACCTTTAATGACGATATCCAGGGCACTGCGGCCGTTGTCGTAGCGGCGGTCTTAAGTGCTGTCAAATTATCCGGTATTCCGCTGAGTAAGCACCGCATTGTCATCCACGGCGCTGGGTCAGCTGGAACCGGAATTGCGAATTTACTGGTGCAGCTTATGGTCAGCCAGGGCGTTGATGAAAAGACGGCTCGGTCTCACTTCTGGGGACTCGGTTCGCGAGGCCTGCTGCGAGAAGGCTTGCGACTGCGCGACTTCCAGCAACCCTTCGCTCGTAGCAAGGAGGAGTTGGAAGGTTGGACCCTCGATAATCCAGACAAGTACACGCTCAGCGACGTAATACGAAACGTTCACCCGACGATCCTTATTGGCTGTTCTGCCCAGCCTGGCGCCTTTACTGAGGAGATCGTCACGACGATGGCTGCCCACTGCGAGCGTCCGGTGATCATGCCGCTATCCAACCCGACCCGTAAAGCTGAAGCCTTGCCGTCCGACATCCTGAAGTGGACTGATGGGCGTGCCCTAGTTGCCACCGGATCACCGTTCAAGCCGGTCATGATGAACGGTGTGACCTACCAGATCGCGCAGGCCAATAACGCTTTGGTTTTCCCGGGAATCGGGTTAGGGACTATTGCCGTTCGGGCGTCTCGAGTTACCAGCGGGATGGTTGCAGCAGCTGCCGAGGCGGTGGCGATGCACGCCGATAGCCGTGTTGTGGGGGCATCACTGCTGCCGTCGATTAAGAACCTGAGGCCCTTGTCGGCATCTGTGGCCATTGCTGTTGCCCAGCAAGCGATGGAGGAGGGCGTCGCAACCGAGATGACGGACAACCCAGTTGAGAAGGTGTTCTCGGCGATGTGGCAGCCGCGCTATCCGCGCGTCGAGGTTGCCTAATACGCGGGGAATGACTAGCGCTTCATAGGCTCTGGCGCTAGTCATGCTTTGATGGTTAATGCCGAGATGGGGGAGGACATTCCCGATCCGTGGGTGAGCATCACGGTGGAGTCAGTTCGTGGACAGTCGATGGTGATCGTGCCGTGAACCTTCTGACCTTGTGCCACGGCGGTTCCGAGAGAACCAGTGGGTAGCTGGCTTGCCTGATGGATATTGGTCGACTCGTTTTCCATGATGAAGAAGGTGTAGTCGCTCAGAGAACCTTTGCTGACTGCGATGGTCACCGTCAGGGTAACGGTGTTAGGCCCCCATTCCACGTTGTCGATCGACCACCATCCTTCGGCACCATCATCTTTCGAGGAGAAAGGCAACGAGGATGCGACGGCGGTAGCTGATGCTGGGATGCGCTTCAGGGCAGATGACGTGGACGTCGCAACGGGAGACGGCGTCGGGGTAACGGGGGCCGCTGGCTCACTAGTGACTCGGCGTGCCACGATGACCAGTGCGATGACGATCGCAACGACGATGATCGCTGCGATCCAGCCGCCGTGGCGTTTCGGTGGCTGGTACTGGCTGATGTCAGGCGGTTGGCTCATGGTGGCTCTACTGTACGTTGTTGTCGGCGGATGATGTTGTCCACAGCCTGGCATTGGGATGAGATGGCGTCGATGGGAGTTGTCCACAGATTCGAAATTGCGTGGCGAATTCGGCGGGGTGACGACGACAACTGGTGGTATGACAGCACGACATTCCTCCACCACTAATGGCCGAGACCCGCTGACCATCCGGACCGTTGAAGAAGCGGTGACCTTGGCTCCGTACCTCTTGGGATTTCAACCAAGCGAGAGTCTGGTTCTCATCGTCGCTGACGACGGTGCTGCGTGTCAGGGCTTCGTTGCCCGAGCTGATCTTGACGACCTCGCATCCACCGTCGCTATGGATGCCTTTGTGTCACGAGTCAGCCCCTTGGCAGGGCGGGGTCGAGCGGTCGTGCTGGCGTTCAGTCGTCGTCAAGATCGTGCCATGACGATTGTGGCAACCGCCTTCCATGCAATGGAGGGCATGAATATCGGTGACGCTGCGTGGACTGACGGTGAATACTGGCGCAGCATTTTTTGCGATGAGCGAGGCTGTCGTGACAACCACCGCTTTGCTCCAGATCCGGCTATTTCGGCTGAGGCGGTTTATCGCGGGCTGAGCGTGTTGCCCAGTCGTACCAGTCTCGTCCATGCACTTTCGGGCCCAGGGCGCACATGTGATCCAGATACCCGCAGACAGCTGGCCAACGCTCGACGGCGGCTGTCCCGTAAGGACGACGACGCCGTGGCTGCCCGGTGCCAACTCCTCTTCGAGTCTGATGAGATCAACGATGGTGTCGTGACGGAGCTTGTGGTCGCTGTTCAGCGTAGCGGCGTAGCGCGCAGACTGTGGATGTCAATGGAACGGGCTGACGCGTCGCGGTGGCTGACGATATGGAGCCGTGCAGTCGAGATCGTCCCCGACCGGATGGCGGCGGCACCATTGTCTCTCTGCGGTCTGGCAGGATGGCTGAGCGGTGAGGGGGCAGTGGCAGCAGTGTGCGCACGCCGATGCGAATTCATGGCCGCAGCAGGCACCCTGTCCGCCGCGCTGGCAGTGATCCTTGACGCTTTCGTTCCGCCCAAAATGTGGGACGTCATGGATCATGATCCAGCAGTGATTGTCGACCCACGTGTGGATGAGGCTGACGAGGGATTGAACCTATCGGCGTAGCGACGGGGCTACACCCGGGTACCGACGAGGTGACCGATGAGATAGGTGATCGTCATGGAGCAGATGCCGACGATGATGTTGCGGGCGATGGGGCGGGCCTTTCCGCTTCCACTGGCAATTGCCGAGCCCAGACCGGTGAGGAACAAGCCGATTATGGTCGCGGCGATGGTGATATAAACCCGGGTCGCGGTCGGAGAGCACACCATGGCCAACAGCGGTACGAGCGCGCCAACGGTGAACGCGGCCATCGAGGCGAAGGCGGCGTGCCACGGGTTGGTGTACTCGTCGGGGTTAATGCCGAGCTCAGCTTCGGCGTGGGCGCGCAGTGGGTCATGGGCCGTGAGCTCTGCCGCCACCTGCCGGGCGGTGTCATGGCATAACCCTTTTTCTGCGTAGATCCCGGCGAGTTCCTCGAGCTCCTCATCAGGAAAATCGCGTAGCTCGGCGGCTTCCTTAGCCATGACAGCTTTCTCAATGTCGCGCTGGGAACTTACAGATACGTATTCGCCGCCTGCCATAGACAATGCACCAGCGACCAGGCCAGCCAGGCCAGCAATGAGGAGGGAGGAACGATCGACGGTGGCACCTGCGACACCCATGACAATGCCCGCTGTCGAGATAATGCCGTCATTGGCGCCCAGCACGGCGGCACGCAGCCAGTTGAGTTTTGAATTGAGGCTGCCCATGCCTTTGTCGGCCTCGTGAGGTCGACGTGTAGGTGCCGACGAGTCAGCAGGTTCGGTTGAAGAAACGTCGTGGACGAGGGGAGATTCAGCCGCAATGGTGGGCGTTCCCGTCTTCTCGTCGGGCGTGTTCACGCCGTGTGCCGTGGTGTGCATAGCAATACTGTGCGCCTGTCTAACGGCTGGTCACAAGGAAGGACAGGGAACCCTGACGCTAGGTGTGGGGCTGTATCGCTAAACTCAGGCCCATATGTGTTGCGGGTCTGGTTGGACCTGCAGTGGATCCGAGAGGTGTGACGTGAGCGACGACGTGCGCGAGACGACGGGCTACGACGCGGCTGCAGCCCAGGAGAAGTGGTCTAAGTACTGGGAGGAGCACCGCACCTTCGCAGCTCTTGACGATGGTTCAAAGGAACGTCGTTACGTGCTTGACATGTTCGCCTACCCCTCTGGCGACCTTCACATGGGCCACGCTGAAGCATTCGCCATCGGCGATGTGTTGGCCCGTTACTGGCGGCTGCGCGGATTCGACGTCCTGCACCCGGTGGGGTGGGACTCCTTTGGTCTACCGGCTGAGAATGCCGCGATCAAGCATGGCACCCATCCCGCGGAATGGACCTACCACAACATTGACACTCAAGCAGCGTCGTTTAAGCGGTACGCGGTTTCTTTTGACTGGTCGATGAGACTGCACACCTCAGACGAGGAGTACTACCGCTGGACCCAATGGCTGTTTAACCGCTTCTTCGAAAAAGGGCTGACGTACCGCAAGGATTCCTGGGCGAACTGGTGCCCCAACGATCAGACGGTGCTCGCCAACGAGCAGGTCAAAGACGGGTGTTGCGAACGTTGCGGCGCCGTCGTGACTAAGCGTCAGCTTAATCAGTGGTATTTCCGTATTACCGACTATGCCCAGCGCCTGCTCGACGATATGGATCAGATCGAGGGCACGTGGCCCGAGCGTGTGCTGTCGATGCAGCGCAACTGGATCGGTCGCTCTGAGGGCGCTTACGTTGATTTCACCATTGATGGCCGTGCCGAGCCAGTAAAGGTTTTCACGACCCGCCCGGACACCCTGTACGGAGCGACCTTCATGGTGGTGGCTCCCGACTCGGCCTTGGCCCAAGAGGTCGTTTCCGATGAGGCTCGGCCAGCTTTTGAGGCTTACCTTGACGAGGTCAAGAAGAAGTCCGAAATTGAGCGGCAATCCACCGATCACGAGAAGACAGGTGTGCCCCTCGGAGTTGAGGCCACTAACCCCGTCAATGGCGCCAAGATTCCGGTGTGGGCAGGTGACTACGTGCTAGCGGACTACGGGACGGGTGCCGTCATGGCTGTACCCGCTCACGACCAGCGCGACCTCGACTTCGCGCGCGCATATGGCATTGACGTCATCCCTGTCATTGACACCGGTGAAGCCGATCCGCGCGAGTCTGGGATCGCCACGACAGGTGACGGCGCTTACCAGAATTCTGGATTCCTCGACGGCATCACCACGAAGGCTGAGGCTATCGCGAAGATGTGTGAGGTCCTTAAAGAGAAGGGGGTAGGCGAGCCGACAGTCACCTACCGGTTGCGCGATTGGCTGCTGAGTCGTCAACGGTTTTGGGGATGCCCCATTCCGATCATCCACTGCGAGTCATGTGGTGACGTCCCTGTCCCTGACGATCAGCTGCCAGTGACATTGCCTGATTTGCGCGGCGCTGACCTTGCTCCCAAAGGAACGTCACCGTTAGCCGGTGACGAAGCGAAGGAATGGCGTTCCGTTTCCTGCCCGTCATGCGGAGGACCCGCGCAACGCGACACCGACACCATGGATACCTTCGTAGACTCTTCGTGGTATTTCCTGCGTTACTGCTCCCCGCACTATGACGAAGGCCCATTTGACGTGGAGGCGGTTCGTCGCTGGATGCCAGTAGCCCAATACATCGGTGGCGTCGAGCATGCCACGATGCACCTGCTGTACTCGCGATTCTTCACCAAAGTGCTGCATGACCTCGGCATGGTCGACTTCACCGAACCTTTCCAGCGACTCATGAACCAGGGCCAAGTCATCAATGAGGGCCGGGCGATGTCGAAGTCGCTAGGCAACGGCGTGGATCTCGGCAAGCAGATCGACGAATTCGGCGTCGATGCGGTGCGTACCACCGTCATCTTTGCTGGTCCACCAGATGAGGACATCGACTGGGCCGACGTCTCCCCAGCCTCGACGTTGAAGTTCTTGCAGCGTGCCTGGCGTGTGGCATCCGAGGTTACGAGCGATCCTGACGTCGACGTGACGGCCGGTGACGTCAGCCTGCGTCGGGTCACCCACCGAAGTATTGCCGACATCACTGACCTGATAGAGGGCGGACGTTACAACGTCGTTGTGGCGCGGATCATGGAGCTGGTCAATGCCACCCGCAAGGCGATAGATTCCGGATGCGGCCCAGCTGATCCTGCGGTGCGCGAAGCTGTCACATTTACTGCCCAGGCGCTGTCCCTGGTGGCACCGTACCTGGCTGAGGAGATGTGGGAAATACTCGGTTTGGAAGCCTCTGTCGCCAACTCTCAATGGCCGACACCTGACGAGACATTGCTCGTTGCCGAGGAGGTGACCATGGTGGTCCAGGTGACAGGAAAGGTACGCGCGAAAATCCAGGTAAGTCCCGACATCACCGAGGATGAGGCCCGCGAGGTGGCCCTGGCCGACGCGAACGTGCAGCGTTTTACCAAGGGCAAAGAAATCGTCAAGGTCATTACCCGACTGCCAAAGATGATTTCGATCGTCGCGAAGTGACGGTGTGATCAGCTCTTTCACGCAATTGCGTGGCTTATCAGTTTCGTGCTGACATGACGGGTTGGCGGCGAGCCTGTGGATAGCGGGTTCGCCGCCACATCACGTTATCCACAGTTTTGACATTTCGTGGCGAAAATCTGGTTGCTCCGACGACAACTGAAGGTATGAGTGACGACTACCGAGAGCGTCTTGAGGACCTTATGGCGCGGCTGCCCGCCCGAAATCTGGGGCCTCGCCGCTCAGCAACCCCAGTTGAGGAGGAGCCGACGACGTCAAAGGGGGCCTCAACCCCTCAGCGACCAGTAACCCGGGTACACGCATCAGCAGTGGGGATTGTCCTTGTCGTCGTGCTATCTGTCATTGCTGTCGTTCTCATGCGCTCGAAACCTACCGAAGTTCCAGCAGGCGCCGTGATGGTGTCGACAGTGCCTGAAGGGGCGACCATGCCTGGTCGGGAGACCAGTGAGGTACAGGTAGCACCGGACAACACCCCAGTTGCCGAGGTTCCCGCCTCGACGACGCCCACACCTATCCAAGTTCACGTGGCCGGACGGGTAAAGCATCCTGGTGTATATACCGTTAATCCTGACGCTCGGGTCGCCGATGCTATCCAAGCTGCCGGCGGGATGACGTCAGGTGCCCAACCTGGGCATCTCAACCTTGCTGCTCCAGTCTGTGACGGGTGCCAGGTGTGGATCCCCTCACGTGGAGATGGGGCGGTGACGTCGCCAGACCGCAGTGCTGGTGGCCTTCCGGGGCCTACAACCGGGGTGAACAGTAAGGGTGGCGCAGCAGCGACGTCACGTGCCGGTAGCGCCCAGATCAACCTCAACACTGCTAGCCAGAGTGAGCTTGAAACGATCGATGGCATCGGTCCAGTGATGGCAGGCAAGATCATGGCTTGGCGTCAGGAGCACGGGCAGTTCTCGTCCATCGACCAGCTGCGGGAGATTTCTGGAATCGGGTCGAAGACCTTCGAAAAGATCAAGCCGCATGTCACGGTCTAAACCTCGTCACGAAAGCGCTCAACGTCAGGTCGCCGTCGCCCCGGATGTGCGCATGGTCCCGGTAGCCCTCGCGGCAGGGGCGATGGCTGCTATCGGCACCGGCGGCTACCGCTGGATCAGTTTCGGAGCTGGAGCCGGTTGCCTTGTTGCGGGCATGATTGCGATTCGGCGCAAGGCATGGCTCGCTGTCGTAGCCGCAGCGGTGGGGTTGACAGTTCTGGTGAGCACTGAAGTGCGCAACCATATTGTCCACCACACTGGCCTCGCTGAGCTTGCTCAGCAGGGAGTTTCGGCGACGGTGACCGGTCGGGTCACTGCCGATCCGCGGGCAATATCTGGTGGGCGCACCGTCATGATGACGCTGATAGCTCACCGTATTGTCGCAGAAGACCAGGCGATGAATCAGTCGGTGAAGGTTGTCGTCATGGCGTCGAATGCGATGGCGGACTCAGCGGCGACAGTAACGGTGGGGCACGAGATCCAGGCGCAGGGTTTGCTAACTCCGCCACGCGAAGGGCGGGCTGAAGCGGCGATACTGAAGCTGCGGTCCTCGCCGACGATCGTCGCGCCGCCTGGGCCTCTTGACCGTGGGGTCAATAGGTTTCGTGCCGGTCTGGTCAGTGCTGTTGCGGGATGCCCTGAGGAGCAACGGGCCATTGTGCCATCGCTGGTTGTGGGAGACACGGCAGCAGTCTCCGAAGAGATGTCCGAAGATTTTCAGATGACAGCGCTGACCCACCTGATGGCCGTCTCTGGAGCCAACCTTGCATCGACGACGGCACTGCTGTGGTGGGTAGGGGCGTGGTGCGGCCTAAGGCGGCGCGGGTTAAGGATGATGTCGGTAGTCGGCGTTGCGGTGTTCGTGGTGGTGTGCCGGGCGGAAGCATCAGTCGTGCGAGCAGCTGCTATGGGAGTGGTCGCCATGACCGCGACGGGGATTGCCTTCGACCGTCGCGGTGGCATGAGGACTTTAGCCGTCGCGGTGACCGGGCTCATGCTCGTCGATCCGTGGCTAGTACGATCAACGGGCTTCTGGCTGTCGGTCTGCGCCACAGCTGGCATTTTGTGGTGGGCCCAACCGTGGTCGGTTGCGATGACGTGGGCGCCGACGTGGCTAGCGGTAGCCGTGACAGTGCCATGGGCAGCCCAGCTGGCGACTCAGCCGGTCGTCACCTGGATGGCGGGCACGGTATCGACGACTGGCCTCGTCGCCAATCTCGCTGCTGCTCCGTTTGTGCCGTTAGCCTCGGCGCTAGGTATGGTGGCCGGGCTTGCGGCCTTGATCTGGCCGCCGTTGGGGACGCCGTTCGGGCGGCTGGCCGGATGGTGCGTCCAGCCGATTATCTGGATAGCCCACCTTGGAGCCAAGGCGCCATCAGGCCTCCTGAGATGGCCAGCAGGCGGATGGGCTCTCGTAGTGCTCGCTGGACTATGTGTGGGACTGGCTTTACTTACTCCAACAGTCTTGGCGAGGCCGTGGTTAACCGTGCTCGCTGGATTAGCAGTGTTAACGGCGACGGTCGTGCGTCCTCCCGTCCCGGGCTGGCCGGGGCAATGGCAGGTGGCGATCTGTGACGTTGCTCAGGGCAGCGCCGCGCTCGTGCGTGCTGGCCCCCGCCAGGCCATCGTCGTCGATACGGGGCCGGACCCGCGCCGGCTGAGTCGGTGCCTTAATGACCTCGATGTTGCCCAGGTACCGATGGTTATCCTTAGCCACTTCCACGTCGATCATGTCGGCGGCCTCGATGCCATCCGTGATCGCGGTCCTACCAGAGCCGTCGTGGTGTCCCCGATGGCGTCACCAGAGTGGTCCGCGGAGCGAGTGGAGCACACTGCTGCACAGCTAGGGGCTAGAGTCGTCGCGGCCCGTTCAGGCCAGGTCGTGACTGCTGGAACGGCGCGTCTAGAACTGTGGGCAGGAATACCCGATACCAGCGCACATGAACTTGGCGAAGAATCCTCCACAGAGAACAACTCTTCGCTTGTAGTCAAGGCGACGGTGAGCACGTTGACAGTTGTGCTCCCTGGAGACGCCGAATCTGAGGAACAGCGTCACATTGTGGTGCGAAAAGCAGATATCACTAGTGATGTTCTCGTCGTGCCTCACCACGGATCGTCTCGTCAAGACGAGGGGTTTTGGGCGGCAACCGGGGCAAGTGTGGCGGTGGCTTCTGTCGGGCAAGGAAACTCTTTCGGCCACCCCTCCTACCAGACGGTTTCACTGGCTAAACGGATGGGAATGCAGCTACATCGCACTGATCTTGAGGGGACGGTGCTGCTAGCTCGCAGTGGTGGATCTGTCGTGGTGCAGACACGGTCATGACACTCGGTGTCGTCGATAGGTGTCGCCGGGCCGCGCTACTGTGAGCGGTCGGTTCGCAATGAACTGTCGTGGGAAGGAGAACAGGTGGCGTCACGGTTCACGACGAAAGGACCTCGGATGCCAATGCGTCTGCGCACCTGGCAGCGAGAAGCGCTGGATTCGTACCTTGCTGCGAGCCCTCGCGATTGGCTGGTTTGCGCTACTCCGGGAGCAGGCAAGACGACGTTCACGTTGGCCGTTGCTGCCCATCTGTGGCAAGACCACGTCATTAATCGTGTCATCGTGGTGTGCCCGACCGATCACCTGCGCTCCCAGTGGATTTCGGCAGCTCGTGGGCTCGGACTGGACTTGCGCGATACGACCAATGCTGAGGCCCTTCCTTCCGATTGCCACGGATGCGTTGTGACCTACGCCCAGGTTGCCCAGAAACCGGCCCTCCATGCGGCTCGAGCGACCAATATGCGCACCTTGGTTATTTTCGATGAGATCCACCATGCCGGCGACGTCATGAGTTGGGGATCCGGCGTCATTGAGGCTTTCTCTGCGGCGGTGCGCCGACTTGGCGTGACGGGAACCCCTTTCCGGTCTGATGACGCCAGAATCGCCCACGTCCGATACGAAGATGTTGGCGAGGGAGTCTTCGAGTCGGTGGCCGACTATACCTACGGGTACGGTGACGCCCTACGTGACGGTGTCGTGCGTCCGGTTACGTTCGCTACGTACACCGGGCGCTCCACCTGGACGGACGCAGTGGGGGAGACCCACACGGCTATCCTTGGGGATTCCGAGCTCACCAAGGCCCATGAGGACATGGCCTGGCGTACTGCCCTGGATCCTGACGGTGAATGGATTGCTCACGTCATGGCGGCAGCGTGGGCCCGGGTGAATCAGCTGCGCGATTCGGGAACGATCCCACATGCCAAGGTCCTTATCCCGGCCTCTAACCAGAAGGTTGCTAAAGAATATGCCGAGGTTTGGCGAGACGTAACCGGCAATGAACCGTCTGTGATCCTCTCGGAGGACGCCGCATCAGCCAAAAAACTTGCCGCCTACCGCGACGATCCAGACAAGATCTGTGCCGTGTGTGTACGCCTCATCACCGAGGGCGTCGACGTCCCTGACGCAGCTGTTCTCATCTATTCGACGACGGCGTCCACTCCGCTGTTCTTCGCTCAGATGGTGGGACGTGTGGTTCGAGCACGGAATCGTCGCGAACGGGCTACGGTCTTCCTTCCCGCAGTAGGGCGGCTCCTGGATCTGGCGTCCGAGATGGAGGAGGTGCGCGATCACGTCATCGGTCCTCCCGTCGAGTCTGACCTTATTGAGGAATTCGACACACGTGAGCGTTCTGAGCCCGATCCTGACGCCGGTACCTGGCAGGCCGTCGCGTCTGACGCCATTCTCGGCGAGGTGATTGACACCTACACACCCTCCGATGGTGGTCTATTCGCCCTTGATGGTCTGCTCAGCCCTGAACAAGAGCGAGCTTTGCTAGCGCGTGACGAGAAAATTCGCGCAGAGCAGGCACGTCGCGTCGCCTCGGCACGCCGCGCGTCCAAAGCATCGAAAGAAGCTGAGGAGAGGCAAGCCCGACGAGAGGAGATGGTTGCATTACAGCGTCGGGGTGGGTCCACTATTGACGTCATCAGCGACCCACGAGAGATGCGGCGCGAAATACATCGAGCCTTGCTGGATTACTCCCGCCACCATGATCTCACTCCACAAGCGGGTTGGGGCCAGCTCTACCGGGAAGTTCCTGGGCCGAAGAATGAGTCGGCGTCGATGGACTTGTTGCGTAGTCGGCTGGAGTGGCTTCACTCCCATTAACAACCTGACGAACGAACAGCGTGGCAATTGTGACGTCGTCCTCTGGCATTCTTGGAAGGGTGAAAACGGTCTACGGCACGGCATTGCTAGTCCAGGGCGCGGAGGCGCTGTTATCGGACAGGGCTGTTGATGCCCGGGTCAAGGCTGCTCGTCGAGAGCATCCAGATGCCGAACTCGTCACGTTGGAAGGCCGGGAGGTCGACGCTGGCAGGTTCGTGGAGGCTACTGGAGGCTCTCTGTTTAGCCAGGCAACGATCGTCGTCGTCGACGCTGTGTCTGACCTTGACAAGGATCTGTTTGACCTTGTCACTGTCACTGCGGCTCATCCTCCGGAAACTCTGTGCCTTATCCTGGTCCATCCGGGTGGTGCCAAAGGCAGAGGGCTGTTGACTAAGCTGTCGAAGGCCAAGGTGGAAACCATCAAAGCTGACGCCCTCAAGGCGGCAGCGATTCCAGACTTCATCGCGAAGGAGGCCCGTCGACTCCATCTCGATATGGATCGCGACGCCGTCAACGCGTTGCACCAGGCCCTTGGCAACGATCTGCGTACCCTGGTCGCAGCTGTCGACCAGCTCGCTAGCGATTCCCCGAACGGGCAGGTTGGGGCCGATGCCGTCAGGACGTACTTCGGCGGACGGGCGGAGATCTCGTCGTTTAATGTGGCCGATGCCAGTTTGGAAGGAAGACTTCCCGATGCGTTGGAGACCCTACGCTGGGCATTGTCGATTGGGGTGCAACCGGCTGCGGTGACGGCTGCGATGGCGCGCGGATTGCGATCTTTGGGTCTCTATCTAGATATGCGAACTCAACGAATGGGTGATAAGCAACTCGCTCAGGCTATTGGCGTACCCCCATGGAAACTAAAGTCCCTCAATAGGCAGGGTAGGTCGTGGAATAAGGCCGGCGTCGCGAAGGCTATTCGGCTTGTGACCACGTGCGATGCTGCCGTCAAGGGGGCTGCTGTTGACGCCAACTATGCATTGGAGTCGATGCTTATCGCCATCGACGAGGCTCGCCAAACCTGAGCGAAAAGTTGCCTGGAATCGGCTTGTGGGCATGCCAATGTCGTCATCGGATGCACGTCAAGCGCCCCGACCACCCAGTGGATCGAGGCGCTATGTACATCCTCCGGAGATTCCAGAGGAGCGAAAAGCTCAGACGGCTAGCGAGTTGAGCTTCTTGGAAATAGCCGACTTGCGATTAGCGGCCTGGTTCTTGTGAATGACGCCCTTCGACACGGCCTTATCGAGCTGGCGGTTAGCGACCCTGGCAGCCTTAGTAGCGGCTTCGACGTCGCCGGCCTCGGCAGCGCGACGGAAGTTGCGCACGTAAGTGCGCAGGGCGGACTTGACGGCCTTGTTGCGCTGGCGCGACTTCTCATTGGTCTTCACGCGCTTCATCTGCGACTTAATGTTCGGCACTGGGCAGCCTCTGATTCCTTGGTCGATGTACGTGGAGTGCGCCAGACAGGCGCGACAGAACACGCTACCAAATCAATACGGTTGGTCCCAAATCAGCCGATGCTGAGCCGTGGTTCATGGCTAGTCCTGAGATCTGTCGCTAAGCCATAGGCACTGATAGGGGCCGAGCCGCAGATTCATAGGAGTGAGGTCATACTCAAACCCGCTCAGCACCTCGGTGACGACGTCAGCGAGCTCCGAGCGCAAGGCCTCCATCGGGAACCACACTTCGTGCTCACTGACGTTATACAGTTCAATCATGCGGCCCTGCGGATGCGGACGCCCCCACATCATGACTTTTTGGTTGGGTGACGGCAGGATCACCGTCTCGACGGAGGCATGGAATTCCGGGCTGCGACGCCTAGCATTAATCGCCCGCCTGACCCCGCTCCATATGCGGCCCGGGATGCTGTGCGGTTCCGCATGGGCCTGCTCGACCATCGACCAGTCCATGAGGGGTCGATGGACCCAGCGGTTGTCGTCAGCATGGTCGGGGTCGTGCTGCCACTCACCGTTGAGTATCCCGACCTCGTCGCCCATCCAGATCAGCGGTACTCCGCCATATCCGAGGACCGCGGTCTGCAGCATGACAATCCGGGCAATGGCGGCGTCAACCTCAGCCGGGTCATCGGCCTCCAGCGCCAATTCCAGCCCGGCCAGGCTCGCTAAGGACCCACTAATCCGGGATTCGCCTGTCACGGGATTGTTGTGAAAGATCAGACCGCGAGCAAATGATCCCGGGGCGTGTCCGGAATAAAAGTCGGAAAGGAACCTCCGGTGGGAAACGGGGTCGAGGCCGATTTCACGGGCATCGTCGATAGTCCATTCGATGTCATCATGGCAGCGAATGTAGCTGGCCCATGTTGCCGTCGATGGCTTGTCGGGGATCCGACTCAAGGTTGTTTCCATGAGGCTGACGTCGCGGGTAGCTAGGGCATTCCACAATTGCACCATGAGGGTGTTGTGGTAGGACACCTCGCAGGTCTTTCCCCAGTGACGTCCGCGTCCAAAATATGCCACGAGATCATCGGGGCCAGAAAGCGTTGCGGCTGCAAAGGCGACGGAGGGGGCAACGACCCGCATCGCCTGACGCAGGGACTGGGTAATGTCGTGGACTTGCGGAAGGTTTTGGCAAGTGGTGCCGAATGTCTTCCAGATGAAAGCGATGGCGTCGAGGCGGAAGACCTCAACCCCGCGATTTGCCAGGACACACATGACGTCGAGGAATTCGCAGAAAACGTCCGGGTTAGCCCAGTTGAGGTCCCACTGAAAATCATTGAAGGTTGTCCATACCCATCCCTGGCAGTCATCGTCCCACGTGAAGTTCCCACGGGAAAACTCCGGAAACGTCTCTGGGAGGTTCTTTTCCCAGGCGTTAACCTCATCGTGGGTTGACAGAATATGAAAATAGTCGCGGTATTTCTGTTGGCCCTCCCTAGCTAATTGGGCCCATTCATGTTCGGCCGCCACGTGGTTGACGGTGAGGTCTATAGCGAGGGATATGCCATGGGCGCGGAGGACAGCCGTGAGGTTGGCTAGGTCGTCCATGGTTCCCAGATCTGCGCGAATACTGTGATGGTCCGCGACGGCGTAGCCGCCATCGTTGATGCCTTGACGAGGTTGCAGTATTGGCATGAGGTGCAGATAGCGCACACCCATCTCTGAAAGATGGTCGAGGTGATCCGTTATGCCATTAAGCGTGCCGGAGAAATGGTCGGTATAGATGGTGTAACCAATCATGGTCTCCTGTTGGAGCCAGTCGGGCTCTAACAGGCGGGCTTCGTCGAGGCGCTTGAGATCATCGGGACGTTCGGCGCACCGTCGGAGCAGTATGGCGCAGATTCTCTGCAGAGTTTCATCGGCGCGGTCGCCGTAAACTTTACTCAGCCCGATCCACAGATCTGGTAGATAATGCTCCCAGCGCAGGTCGAAGGATTGCTGGGTGGATGGATCGAGGCTCACGCGTCCGGTGGTGTCGTCGGTGACCATGATGCGAGCCTAGCCGGGTTGCGGTTACGCCGAGAGAATTGATGGTGGTCTCGGCTGAGTGAGTCGTCACTGAAAGCACGGTGTCGTTGACGCGTGAGAGACTGAAAGCTGAGCCGGGAACCTCCGGCACCATCGTCGATAAGGGAGCAGATGTCCGCGCCTCAGCCTGGCAGTACAGATCCGGCCATCATCCGGAACTTCTGCATCATTGCGCATATTGATCACGGCAAGTCGACCCTGGCCGATCGGATGTTGCAAATTACGGGAGTCCTTGACGAGCGCAGCGCTCGCGCTCAGTACTTGGACCGCATGGATATTGAACGGGAACGCGGAATTACCATCAAGTCCCAGGCGGTGCGGATGCCGTGGGAGGTCGACGGCGTCACTTACCTTCTCAATATGATCGACACCCCTGGTCACGTTGACTTCTCCTATGAGGTGTCGAGGTCCCTGCAGGCCTGCGAAGGAGCAATTTTGCTCGTTGACGCTGCCCAGGGTATCGAGGCGCAGACACTGGCTAATTTATATCTGGCTCTGGAAGCTGATCTGGAGATCATCCCGGTACTTAACAAAATAGACCTGCCGGGGGCTGAGCCAGATCGTCATGCTGCCGAGATTGCTGGAATCATCGGATGCGACGAATCCGAGGTGCTGCGAGTTTCAGCGAAGACCGGCGATGGCGTTGACGAGTTGCTCGACACAATCGTCGCTAAAGTGCCAGCCCCCAAAGGGGTGGCGGACGCGCCCGCCCGAGCCCTTATTTTTGACTCTGTCTACGACACCTATCGCGGTGTCGTCACATATGTCCGCGTCGTTGACGGTGCCCTGCGTCACCGTGAAAAGATCTTGATGATGAGCACCGGCGCAGCCCATGAAGTGCTCGAAATCGGCGTCATTTCCCCAGAAATGGTGTCTGCTGAGGGGCTGTCGGTAGGGGAGGTTGGCTACCTCATCACCGGGGTCAAAGACGTTCGACAATCCCGGGTCGGTGATACCGTCACCAATGCGTCTAAGCCCTCTGAAAAGGACCTCGGCGGTTATCAGCACCCCAAGCCGATGGTGTACTCGGGGCTCTTCCCGATTGATGCCAAGGATTTCCCTGAGCTGCGTGACGCCCTTGACAAATTGCAGCTCAATGATGCGGCCTTGGTGTATGAGCCGGAAACGTCGACGGCCTTGGGATTTGGTTTTCGAGTGGGATTCCTTGGGCTGTTGCATATGGAGATCGTGCGCGAGCGTCTGGAACGCGAGTTTGACCTTGACCTTATCTCCACGGCTCCCTCGGTTGTTCACCACGTCCTTATGGAAGACGGATCGACTGTGACGGTCACAAACCCGTCGGAATACCCGACGAGTGGGCGGATCGCCGAGGTGCGTGAGCCTATCGTTGATGCCACCATTTTGAGCCCGGCCGACTACATTGGCACCATCCTTGAGTTGTGCCAGCAGCGTCGTGGTGTTCAGCAGGGATTGGATTATTTGTCGTCTGATCGGGTGGAGATCCGCTACTGTCTGCCGCTCTCAGAGATTGTGTTTGACTTCTTTGACCAGCTCAAGTCTCGAACGAAGGGGTATGCCTCGCTGGACTATCACGAGGCCGGTGAGCAGGCCGCCGATCTTGTCAAGGTCGATATTTTGCTCAATGGAGATCCGGTGGACGCACTAAGCTCGATCGTCCACCGCGACAAGTCTTATTCCTACGGTGTCGCGATGGCCGCCAAACTCAAGGAACTCATCCCGCGCCAGCAATTCGAGGTACCGATCCAGGCTGCCATTGGTGCGCGGGTTATCGCCCGCGAGACTATTCGCGCCGTTCGTAAGGACGTGTTGGCCAAGTGTTACGGCGGTGACATTTCCCGCAAACGCAAGCTGCTCGAGAAACAGAAAGCTGGTAAAAAACGTATGAAGGTCGTCGGCTCGGTGGAGGTGCCTCAGGAAGCCTTCGTGGCTGCGCTGCGTACCGGAGAGTCGACGGAGAAGAAGTGAACGGCCTCAGGGCGTACCGGTTAGATGTTCCGCGTCTGCTGGCCGATCGTGGTATCGACCAGATTGTCGCATTCACTGTGCCCTTGACGGTGAGGTTTCGTGGCATTGAGGTGCGGGAGGGAACCCTCCTCCACGGTCCCGAAGGCTGGGGGGAGTGGTCGCCGTTTTGGGACTACGACCCTGTCGAGTCGGCGGCGTGGTTGCGTGCAGGCATCGAGGGTGCCACGCAACGCCTGCCAGCGCCGCGACGAGATCGGGTACCGATCAACGTCACGATTCCTGTTGTCGACACTGACCGTGCCCGGACGATGGCCGCTGAGTCAGCCTGCAAGACGGCTAAGGTTAAAGTTGCTGATCCGCGTAGCGATTTGCGGGAGGACTGCCAGCGGGTCGCCGCAGTGCGCGAGGCCATGCCAGACGGAGCCATTCGGGTGGACGCCAACGCCGCCTGGGATGTTTCGACAGCGGTCCGAGCTATTACCGAGCTCGACGCCGCCGCCGAGGGGCTGGAATATGTCGAGCAACCCTGTGCAAGCGTGGCGGAGCTGGCTCAGGTGAGGCGTAAGGTCACCGTTCCAGTGGCGGCCGACGAGTCCGTACGTAGGGCTGAAGACCCACTCGCGGTGGCACGTGCTGGCGCTGCTGATCTCCTCGTCATCAAGGCTCAGCCGTTGGCCGGACTCTCCCGAGCCCTTGAGGTTATTGACGCAGCTGGGTTACCAGTCGTCGTCTCCTCAGCTTTGGACACCAGTGTCGGTATTGGCCTGGCAACTCACTTGGCGGCAGCCTTACCGGCCCTTGACCATGCCTGCGGGTTAGGTACGATTCGTCTTTTTCACGGTGACGTCAGCGCCTCGCCGCTCCTGCCAGTTGACGGCTACCTTGTCCCCCGGCGCGGGGAGGTTGACGTCGAGATCGAGGAGCCGGATGCGGATCTGTGTCCGAGGTGGGCACAGCGTCTGGGTCTCACGGTAGCCGCCCTCGTAGAACGGAGCTGAGGTGAACCCCTCTACAGCAGTGGCCCGACGCCTGGTGAGTGCTCTCGGCAGGTCTGGGGTCGAGCATGTCGTGTATTGCTCAGGATCCCGAGATGCCCCTATTGGGTATGCGTTGGCTGATGCCGAGGCTGCTGGATGGCTGCGGGTTCAGGTACGTCTGGACGAGCGGTCGGCTGCGTTCGTCGCTTTAGGCTTGTCGAAGGCTTTGGGTTTATCGCATCCAGCTGCAGTGGTAACAACGTCTGGTACGGCTGTAGCCAATCTTCACCCAGCTGTGCTTGAGGCGGATGCCGCCGGGGTACCACTGATCGTGGTATCAGCTGACCGACCGCATGAAATGTGGCATACCGGGGCTAACCAGACGACGTTGCAGGCGGGGATTTTCGGGTCTGCATCTCGATTCGATGCCCAAATCCCAGCTGGTTTCCCCCCTGATACGCGCCTCGACTCTCTTGTGCTGCGTGCCGTGAGTGCTGCGACTGGGGTTCTGACCCGTGATCCTGGTCCGGTTCATGTCAACGTTGGTTTCCGGGATCCATTGGTACCGGACGATTCGTGGCAGCCCACTCGCCTGTCACATCACCGAATCGAGCTCTACGGAGCCGATCGTAGCCGGGATGAAGCCGAGCACGCGACGCCACTATCCATGCCGTCGCATACCGTCGTGGTGGCCGGAGACGGTGCCGGGCCAGATGCCCGGGAGCTGGCCGAACAAGGCGGATGGCCTCTGCTGGCCGAACCCACATCGGGTGCTCGGGCTGGCTCGCATGCCCTGACCAATTACCAGGCGGTCTTGGGCAGCGCGGTGGCTGATCGAATCGACGGGATACTCGTGCTGGGGCATCCGACCCTCTCACGTCCGGTGTCGCGGCTGCTAGCGCGCCCCGGAGTGACGGTTGTCACACACCGGGCACGGTGGACCGACGTTGCTGGCGACGCGCGGGTAGTAGTAGGCCCAGTCAGTCTGACCGACGTCACGATTGATGAATCCTGGTTGCCGTGCTGGCTGGATGCCGATCAGCCGACTGACCGTACATATAAGCAGGAAATGTGCGACGTCATTTGGCAGGCGTCAGTCTGTGCGAACGCTCCGCAGCTTGTCATCGGGGCTTCCGACGTTATCCGGGCCTTCGACATTGGTGCGGTGCCAGGGCCTGAGCCTGCCTGCGCAGTGGCAAACCGTGGGCTGGCTGGTATCGATGGAACGGTGAGCACCGGAATTGGGCTTGCGATCGGCGGTCGACGTCCAGTCAGGGTGGTCGTCGGTGATCTCACCTTCGCCCATGACGCCATGGCGCTGCTCAGAGGCGACAATGACGATGACGTCGACGTACAGGTTATTGTTCTCGACGACCACGGGGGTGCGATCTTTGGAGGCCTGGAGCATTCAGCTGCGCCTCGCCCTGTCCTAGAGAGGATGTTTCTTACCCCGCAGCGTCTAGATATTTCAGCCCTGGCTGTTGGGCTCGGTGCGCGCCATTGCACCGTAACGATGCGCGATCGTAACGATACGGTTAATGAGATGCGTCGCCTGCTGGCTGAGCCGATCCGTGGCAGAAGTGTCGTCGAGGTATCTCTGCCTGCGGTATGACCCGTGATTGTTGCGAGCACATGATGCACATCAGTGCGCGTTGTTAGTATTCCGTATGCACTGGTGTGCACTGACGCACAAATAGCTCACGCGCTGCGGCTGATGTGACCCTTCGACCTCTAGGGTGACGACTACTGGATGGATCTCGACGTCGAGATCAATAGAAGCCAAAGGGGGCTTGCTGATGTCAGAACAGAAGATGCAACGTGGCGGGGCGCACAGTTTTCGGATGCGGATGACCGCGGGTCTTGTTGCTGGGGTTACCGCCTTCAGCGGTCTAAGTATCTGTGCACAGGCCGCTCCGGTGCCGACTCATGCCCCGGTTGCGTCAAGCGCGCCGAGCGTGGTGACGACGACGAACTACATGACCTCAACTGACCGGTGGGGCACTAAAATTTTCACCAAGACTGACGCTGTCGCCGATCCCAAGGGCGTCATCGTTGTGGTTCCTGGTGCCGGTGAACACCTGGGGCGTTACGACTACATCACTAAGCGGTTCAATGACGCGAACTACAGCGTTTATCGCCTCGATCACCGTGGTCATGGTCGCAGTGCCCGACCCTACGTTGACAACGTGGTTCCTCGTGGTCATCTCGATAACTGGAGCTCTGTCGTCTCTGACGTCCACGAGCTTGTTGGTCGGGCTAAGCAACAAAACCCTGGCAAAAAGGTTTTCCTCGTTGGGCATTCGATGGGCGCTATGGCTGTCCAATCCTTTGGAATCACGTACCCCGGTGAGGTCGACGGGATTGTTTCAAATGCCGGCGGTATTTTCATGAACCCGTTCGGCAAAGACGTCGAGCAGCCTGAGGTCGTGACGGCCAAGAACCTCACCCCAGCCGAGCAGCATGCAAAGCCAACGGTGTCACAGCTCCTTCCACTAGACCAGATCACGTCCGTGAAGAGCTCGCTCCTTCCTCAAGTTATCAAAGACCCTCGCGGATTCGATCACCCATCACTAGCGGCGTCTGCGTTAATTAAGTACCCAAATACACTGGTTCTTGTGCCCGGCGCTATGCGGAACGGTGTGTGCACCGATCCAGAGGTGGAACAGCAGATGATGAATGATCCCCTCAATAACCGGTATGCCACTCAGGGCTTACTCACTCAGATGGTTGTTGGGCAGCTCTACAACACTTTCAATGCGCGTGATTTCAAGGATCCGACTCTTATCATGCACGGCCAGGCTGATGGTCTCGCTCCGTCCTACGCTGACGTTAACTGGCTTAATGCCATCGGTTCCAAGGATAAGAAGGCCGTGTTCTGGAAGGGGCTTATGCACGAGGTGTTCAATGAGACTGTCAAGGATCAGCCGATAGATATGGTGCTGTCGTGGATCAATGACCATAACAAGTGAGGTGCCCAGCACCTGGGTGACGAACTACTCAGGGGCCGGGGTCACCACGAGGTCGCACTATGCTCCAGTGTTGTCCAGAAAGCCTCCATTTTGGCGCCGACCTCGATCCACTCCTTCGCTGGATCAGAGGTTGGCATGATCCCGGCTCCGGCGTATAGACGTACCTGTTGCGAGTCGTCGCTAAATTGTCCGCAGCGCAACGCGAGCGCCCACTGCCCCGATCCATCAGAACTCATCCAGCCAACCGGGCCCGCGAACCGCCCGCGATCCAGACCTTCTATCTCGCTGATGAGCCGGTAAGCGTCTTCTCTGGGCGTGCCACACACGGCGGCTGTGGGATGCATCGCGTCGACAATTCGAGCGGCGTTGGATCCGTTGACCCGAGCTGTGACATCTGTTGCCAAGTGCACGACATTGGGAAGCTGCAAACGGAATGGGCCCCGAACGGTGGGATCACTCAGGCCAGCCTCGGCGAGTTTCCCGGTGACTGATGCGACAGCAAGTTCGTGCTCACGGCGTTCTTTGGCGTTCGACAACAGTTCGTCGGCCCATTCTGGTTTGCGGGTACCGGCCAGCACCCGGGCGCGAAAGAGCCCGTCTCGGCAGTCAACTAGTAGCTCCGGTGTGGCTCCGACGAGGCCGTCATGGCTGTACGTCCAGCATCCAGGGAACCGTGAAGCCAGGCGTGACGCCATGTCGCTGCGGCTCACTGGCGAATCGGTGTCGACGTCGACCGCTCGGGCTAACACGACCTTCTCAAGGTAGGGATCCTCGCGTAGACGGCGGGTGGCCGCTTTGACTGAGGCAGTCCACTGTCCGTGGGAGGTGGCTGGGCTACTGCTGCGGATGCGCGGAGGCTGTAGGTTGAGATCGCGACGTTCCAGGGATGAGACATCACCGGTGACGACAGTTGGCGATCCCAGGTGTTGACGAGTGACGAGTACCTGCGGTACGACGAGAAACCCCTCCTGAGTCTTGGAGAAGGGGAAGGACCCGAAGGCGACGATGTGGTCGTTGCTCCACGATGCCATGCGGTGCCACGCGCATTCCACCGCTCGGTGGCCCGAGGCGACGAACCGCTGTCGGACCCCCCAACCAACCATTGCTGGGGCGTCATCGGAGTCAGGAGCGAGCCAGATCCACGGATCGATGCCATCGGGCACCCAGTGCAGGACCTCGGCTAGCCATTCTGCACCGGGGAGGGTGGAGATGGCGTCGGAACATGAAAGCGTCGGCACGAAGCCTGACTCTAGCCGTATTGACGCCATTGGCAGTGTTACGCCGACCTGGCTACGATCACAACCGGCGGGTTTTTCACCGCTGCCATGCGCTCGCATCTGAAAGTGCTTGGGTTATCACCTGACGCGCCCGCACCCGATCTACCTTGCCCGAGGCCAACATCGGCAGCGCAGATGTCTCGACGACGACTCGCGGTGCGTGAGTACGCCCTAATCGGTCAGCTACCGCGTCGCGCAAAGCCTGTCCTCCTTGCCATTGCTGACTCGGTACTACTAGAGCTGCTACGACCTGGCCCCAGGTGTCGTCGTCTATCCCGATGACGACAGCATCGAGCACCATCTGACTGGCCCGGACCTGTCCTAGCACCTCAGGTGCTGAAATTTTCAGCCCGCCGGAATTGATGACGTCGTCGACGCGCCCGTCAATGATGAGCCGTCCGTCTGCCCAGTGACCTAAATCCTGGGTACGAAGCCACGGACCGACCGGCCCTTCGTCAAGGTAGCCGCTCATGACCATTGGGCCAGCAATGGAGACGCGGGAGTCATCGGCTACCTCGATTCGTACCCCCTCAAGCGGAACCCCGTCATAGACACACCCGCCACAGGTTTCACTCATGCCGTAGGTAACTGTCGCTGTCAAACCGAGGTTGCGGGCTCGATCCAACAGGGTTGCTGTCGGTGGTGCGCCTCCTACCAGAACTGCCACGCATCGGGCTAATGCTGCGGCGCATTGTGGGTCATCTATGAGATGAGTCAATTGGGTAGGTACGAGAGAGATCGCTACCCGACCGTCGGGATGGCGCTGCTCTGCCTGCTCGATCGCTGCCGTCACCGAGGACGGATCGACGTGGCCTTGAATTGTCACAACGTCTCGACCGTCGGCGACCGCGCGCGCCACGACCTGTAACCCAGCAATGTGGTGTGGGGGCAGACCAAGCACCCACGTGCATGGGCCTCCTAACCACTGTCGTGTGGCCGCTCCCGATGCCCGCATCTGAGTGGCAGACAGTCCGACGATGCGACCGGTCCCCGTCGTCGATCCTGAGGTTCTCACGATCAGCCCGACCTCATCGGGCAGCCACACGACTCGATCTTCGACATCTTGGACCACAGCTGGAGGCAGCTCGTCACCCCCGACAGGTACGAGCACTGAGGATTCGCCATCCAGAAAGCGTGACAGCCTCCCCATGAGCCAGGTGACATCGGCGGCGGTGCGCTCGACACGCACGACGCGTACCCGCGACGTCTCTGCAATCGACATGGCAGTCCTTTCCGTGATTCCAGCTGGAATCAAAAGTAATATGGATACGATGACCAGTCGGGCTGGCGATGCTCAAGGAACGCATCGCGTCCTTCCTGAGCTTCGTCGGTCATATATGCCATCCGAGTGGCTTCTCCAGCAAAGGCTTGCTGTCCGGCGATGCCGTCGTCCACCATATTGAAGGCGTACTTCAGCATTCGGATGGCCTGTGGGGACTTGCCGGCGATCGTCAGGCCCCACTCAATGGCCGTGTTCTCTAGCTCAGCGTGGTCAACAGCCCGGTTGATGACACCCCATTTTTCGGCCTGGTCGGCATCGTAGGTTTCGGCAAGGAAAAAGATCTCGCGGGCTCGTTTGTCGCCGATTTGACGTGCCAGGAGGGCCGAACCATACCCGGCATCAAAGGAACCAACATTGGCGTCGACTTGCTTGAACCGGGCGTGCTCCCGGCTGGCGACAGCCATATCGGCTACCACCATCAGGGAGTGTCCGCCACCGGTCGTCCATCCTGGGATGGCCGCGATGATTGGCTTCGGGGTAGCGCGCATCAGGCGTTGTACTTCAAGGATATGTAGACGCCCTAGTCGCCCCTTAGCTATTTTTTCTCTGCGAGCGTCGACGGCGAGATCCTCGTCACCGGCCGATTCATCCGACTCGTACTGGTATCCGGCGGCTCCACGGATGCGCTGGTCACCTCCAGAACAGAAAGAGTATCCGCCGTCCCGGGGGGAAGGGCCATTACCTGTGAGAATGATCGCTGCAACATCTGGGCTGCAACGGGCTGTGTCGATGCAGCGGTACAACTCGTCGACAGTATGGGGGCGGAAGGCGTTGCGGATTGCCGGACGGTCGAAGGCAATGCGCACTACTGGTAGGTCTTCTCCAGCCGGAGCATGGTCCGATTCGCCCCGAGACACCAGGCGGTGGAAGGTCATGTCAGTCAGTGGCTCGCCGGGAATGTCAACGTCGCGCCATCGGTGTGCGTCAAAAGTGTCAGAAATGAACGGAAGGGTGCTCACTCGGTGGAAGCTACCACTCCTATCTGGGATGACGAGCTAGCCATGATGCCGAGATGACGCCACCGACTGCTCCGCCAAGGTGGGCTTGCCAGGAGACCCCCGCTGCGCCTGACAATACTCCCCACAGCACTGATCCGTAGATGAGGAATACCACGATTGCTACCAGGATGTCGCGCAGCTTCTTGGTGAATAGGCCACGGACCAGCAAATAGGCCAACCAACCAAAGACGATTCCGGATGCACCCAGCGTAATTGTGCCAGGAGCGCTCAAGCACCATGCGAACAGGCCTGAGCACACAGTGATCGTCAATCCCGAGACGAGCCAGGTTCGCGTCGACTCAAGGTACACGAGCATTCCAAGAATGAACAGTGGCACGGAGTTACCTGCCAGGTGTGCCCAGCCGTAATGGAGCCATGGTGCAGTAAAGACTTCCCACAACCCCTGTCCGGTCCAGGAATGAATGCCGAACCTGTCAAGGGTGTTGCCAAGCATAGTGTCGATGCCTTCGAGGATCCACATGATCGCGACGACGACCGCCATGACGCCTGCGCTGCTGGCGACAGAGTTGGTGCGGCTCGGAGGTTCGGTCCGACGCCGGCGGACAGGGATAGATGATGGGGGCGGATAGGAAGTCATACCTCCAGTGTGTCAAAGAAGAATCAAGAATTTTCTGTGATTTTCTTCACATATGGCCCCATTGTGTGGTTCTATCGTTGCCAACATGTCGGATGCCGCACCAGCGGCTGAAGGTCGAGGAGGACCGTATGACGGACCACAAGGACGTCTTCGAACCCGATCAGAGCATCGTTGACAACGCCTGGGTCTCAGACTGGAAGGCGCTTGAGGGCAAGGCCAAGGCTGATCCACTCGCGTACTGGGAAGAGCGGGCCCAAGAACTGGAATGGTCGAAGCCGTGGGACAAGGTCCTCGACGACTCGAATAAGCCCTTCTTTAAGTGGTTTACCGGTGCACGCACCAATATCGTTACGAACGCGGTGGACCGTCATCTGACTACTGCCCGCCGCAATAAGCTGGCTCTGATCTGGGTTGGCGAGAACACCGACGAGGTACGCACTTTCTCCTATTTTGCTCTCAACCGCGAAGTTGAGCAGATGGCTAATGTTCTCAAGGCCATGGGCGTGCGCAAGGGTGACGTCGTCACTATTTACCTGCCCCGCATCCCTGAGATCTTTTTCGCGATGCTGGCGTGTGCCAAGATCGGTGCGGTGCATTCGGTGGTGTTTGCCGGGTACTCGTCGGAGGCTCTCAACGCCCGTATTGATGGCTCGGAGTCGAAGGTCGTTATCACCGCTGACGGGTCATGGATTAATGGCAAGATCTTCCCGATGAAGCAGATCATCGATGATGCTGTGAAGTTCTCTCCAACGGTCGAAAACGTCATCGTGGTGCGTAACACCGGGTCCGAGGTCTCGATGGATTCGACTCGCGACCATTGGTACCACGAGTTGTGCAAGCTGCCCATCGCTAAGGGCAAGTGCGAAACAGTTCAAGTGGACGCAGAAGACCCGCTATTCATCCTCTACACCTCTGGGTCTACCGGCACGCCCAAGGCTATCGTCCATACTCATGGTGGATACCAGGTTGGCACCTACACCACCCTCAAGCAGTGTTTCGACATCAAGGAAGAGGACCGGTGGTGGTGCACCGCTGATCCGGGCTGGATCACCGGCCATTCCTACCTCGTTTACGGCCCGCTACTCAACGGCGCCACGGCCTTCATGCATGAGGGCGGCCCGACATACCCTTATCCGGACGGCTGGTGGCAGCTCATTGAGCACTACGGCATCACGAGCTTCTACACTGCACCGACCGCGATTCGTACTCTCATGCGTTTTGGTGACGCCTGGGTGCGTAAGCACGACTTGTCCAGCTTGCGCATACTCGGTTCGGTTGGTGAGCCCATCAACCCTGAGGCGTGGCGCTGGTTCCACGACGTCGTTGGTGGCGGCAAATGCCCGATTACCGATACCTGGTGGCAAACCGAGACCGGCATGTTCCAAATAACTACCGTGCCGTCGATGCCGCTGAAACCTGGCGCGGCTGGGCGTCCGGTCTTCGGCCAGGAGGCAGCCGTCGTCGACGAAGACGGGAACGAGCTGCCTGCGGGCAAGGAGGGCTTCCTTGTTCTCAAAAACCCGTGGCCAGCCATGATGCGCACTCTGTATAAAGACCCGGACCGCTATCTTAAGACGTACTGGGAAAAGTATCCGGGGGTTTACCTCACTGGTGATTCTGCCCGTATTGATGAGGATGGTTATATCTGGATCATCGGTCGCACCGACGACGTCATCAAGGTATCTGGTCACCGCATCGGCACGGCCGAGGTCGAGTCCGCTCTCATTTCTCACCCGGCCGTTGCAGAGGCTGCAGCTATCGGCTTGCCGCACGACGTGAAGGGAAATTCCATCCATTGCGCAGTAATCCTGTCTCAGGGGTATAAGCCTTCCAAACAGTTGACGGCAGATTTGCGGGCCCATGTGGCTGAGGTGCTTTCACCTATTGCTAAGCCCGACATTTTTGATTTTCCCGAGAAGTTGCCGAAGACTCGCTCGGGCAAAATCATGCGGCGCGTACTCAAGGCGCGTGCCCTGGGACAAGACGAAGGCGATCTTTCCACTCTTGAAGAATGATCCCGGCTGGTGACCGGTCAGCCACAAGCGGATATGCACTACTGAGGGGGTCCCGATGTCGGGTACATCAGGGACCCCGCCGACATCGTGACCCGATCTACCCACCCAACCGCCTGATGCCAAGGAGGACATCATGACTGACGAGACCATCGTCGACGTTCCGCAGCCCGTCGCAGAGATCGCCAATGTGAGCGACTGGAGCCAGCTACTTGAATCTGCCAAGGCCGACCCGGAAGGATTCTGGGAGACTGAGGCCACGGAATTGGAATGGTCGAAGCCGTGGGACAAGGTTCTCGACGACTCGAATAAGCCCTTCTTTAAGTGGTTTACCGGTGCACGCACCAATATCGTTACGAACGCGGTGGACCGTCATCTGACTACTGCCCGCCGCAATAAGCTGGCTCTGATTTGGGTTGGCGAAGATACCTCCAAGGTGCGCACCTTCTCTTACTTCTCACTTGCCCGTGAAGTCGAGCAAATGGCAAATATCTTGCTCTCGATGGGTGTGCGCAAGGGTGACGTTGTCACTATTTACCTGCCCCGCATCCCTGAGATCTTTTTCGCGATGCTGGCGTGTGCCAAGATCGGTGCGGTGCATTCGGTGGTGTTTGCCGGGTACTCGTCGGAGGCTCTCAATGCCCGTATTGATGGCTCGGAGTCGAAGGTTGTTATCACCGTCGATGGGTCGTGGATTAATGGCAAGGTTTTCCCGATGAAGCAGATTGTCGATGATGCTGTGAAGTTCTCTCCGACGGTCGAAAATGTCATTGTCGTCAAGAACACTGGCACCGATGTCACAATGGATCCGACGCGTGACCATTGGTATCACGAGTTGTGCAAGCTGCCCATCGCTAAGGGCAAGTGCGAAACAGTTCAAGTGGACGCAGAGGACCCGCTATTCATCCTCTACACCTCTGGGTCTACCGGTAAACCAAAAGGTGTCGTGCATACTCATGGCGGCTACCAGGTACACCTATCGGCGACCATGAAGTACTGCATGGACATTCATGAGGAAGATCGGTGGTGGTGCACCGCTGATCCGGGCTGGATTACTGGCACGTCGTACGTCATCTATGCCCCGCTGTTGCGCGGCGCCACCACCTTCATGGCTGAGGGGAGCCCGGTCTTCCCATATCCTGACGTGTGGTGGCAGCTCATCGAGCATTACGGCATCAACAGTATGTTCACCGCGCCGACGGCCATCCGTACGCTCATGCGTTTTGGTGACGCCTGGGTGCGTAAGCACGATTTGTCCAGCCTGCGCATCCTTATCAGTGCTGGCGAGCCCCTGAATCCGGAAGCCTGGCAGTGGTTCCATGACGTCGTTGGTGACGGCAAATGCGCCGTCATTGACACCTGGTTTCAGACCGAGACCGGAGCTATGCAACTTACGAGCCTCCCGACGATGCCCAAGAAGCCGGGATCGGCAGGTAAGCCCATTCCTGGCCAGGAGGTCGCCGTCGTCAATGAGGAGGGTAAGGAGGTGCCGCCGGGCACTGACGGCTTCCTTGTCCTCAAGAACCCGTGGCCGTCGATGCTGCGCACCTTGTACAAGGAGCCGGAGCGTTACGTCACGACGTATTGGTCGAAGTACCCGGGCGTCTACCTCACCGGTGACTCCGCGCGGATTGACGAGGACGGATACGTCTGGATCATCGGTCGCACCGACGACGTCATCAAGGTATCTGGTCACCGCATCGGCACGGCCGAGGTCGAGGCAGCCGTCGGCTCCCATCCAGCTGTCGCTGAGTGCGCCGCGATCGGCTTGCCGCACGAGGTGAAGGGCAACGCGATTCATATGGTTGTTGTGCTCAATACTGGTTTTGAGCCTACGAAGGATCTCGTCTCTGATATTCGCGGTCACGTTGCCGAAACATTATCGCCGATAGCTAAACCCGATACCATCGACTTTGTTGACAAACTGCCGAAGACTCGCTTTGGCAAAATCATGCGTCGCGTGCTCAAGGCGCGTGCCCTTGGCGAGGATGAGGGAGACCTTTCCACCCTGGAGGATTGAGGTTCCGTCACGCAAGGGCCGGGGATATGGACCCCGGCCCTTGCGCTTCAGTCCATTCCTGAGGTTTCTAAACCCTGTACCAGGTAGCGCTGCAAGACCAGGAAGACGATAACGACCGGCACGATCGCTACCAAGGCGCCGGTAAAGAGCTCGGAGTATTGGACCCCCTGACTTGTCATAAACCGGCTCAAGGTGAGCTGCACGGTCGTGGTGTTCTCGCGAGCTACAAGTAGTGGCCACAAGAAAGAGTTCCATGCGCCGATGAAGGTAATCGTCGAGACTGCCGCAATAATGCCCTTGGAATTGGGGACGACAATGCGCCACATCGTTGTCCAGGGATTGGCGCCATCGAGGTATGACGCTTCTTCCAGCTCGTGGGGAAATTCCAGAAGGGATTGCCGGAACATATAGGTCGCGAACGCCGAAAACATCATAGGGATGATGAGACCTCGGTAGGAGTCAATCCAGCCGAATTGGGTCGTCATGATGAAGCTTGGTACAAAGGTTACCGCAGTCGGTACCATCAGCGTAAGCACAGTGAGACGCAGCACGATAGTAGCTGCCGTATTGCGGAATCTAGCCAGCCCGTATCCGGCCATGAAACTGACGAGAACCGTCAGTATCGTTTGACCGACGGCTTGAATAGCCGAATGGATCATTGCTCCGGGCAGATTGAGATCAGTGTCTGAGAAAAGGTTTCGTATGACCGAAAAATCGAGGTTGTCCGGTAGCCATTTCCAGTCGGAGGACACGAAGGATTCTGGGCTAGTGAAGGCGTTACGAAAGATGACGTAAAATGGCAATAAGAATAGCAGGGATAGAATAAATAGAACGCTGATTTTGAGGCCGTGCAGGGTTTTTCCGGAGCGGCCCGCAACCATGTGAGAACGTTCGTCAGCCATGGGATATCTCGTGACGGCTAGCGTGCCTCATGGCCTTCCTTTCCTGACGTTCCTGACTGGTCGTGAGCCAGTTTTGGGCTAGCCCAAAAAGGACGATGACCGCTGTGAGGATGACGGTTCCGGCACCTCCCATACCAAGGTCCTGATCGGCTCCGCCGACACTCACGAGGTACAGATGCACTAGCGGTGGGCGGGCGTAGGGCGGGTATGTGCCTGAGGAGGACAAGAGGTTGTAGAACTCGTCGAAGGCTTGGAACGCGCCAATGAGCAGCAGCATAAGGACGGCGGCGCTCACCCCACGCAGTTGGGGCATGGTGACGTGGCGCAGGGTTGCCCACCGTCCGGCGCCATCAATAGCGGCGGCCTCGTAGGTGTCGGTGGGAATGCGGTTGAGCCCGGCGATAAGCAAGATCATGTAGTAGCCGACCTGGAGCCACAGGCGAAGCGAGATCAATGCGATCCAGTACCAGTAGCCGACTCCTGACAACCAGTCGATGTTCGTCCCGCCGAACGTGCGTAGTAAGGAGTTCGCTAGCCCAAAGCGGGCGCCATTGAAGAAGCTGAGGCGCCAGACCATCGCGGCGACGACATAGGAACAGGCCGTCGGTATGAAGAACGCCGACCGAAAGAATGCTCGGAAATGGCCGACGTTGTTGAGCGCCAACGCGAGAGCTAGGGAACAGACGTAGGTGAGTGGAACGATGACGATCGCGAAGATGACAAAGACCAGCATTGAGTTGCGGAACAGGGTGTCCGATAATAAGTTCTGGTAGTTCGCGAAGCCGACGAACTTCGTGGGCGATAGCGTCGCCCGGGCGTCGAAAAACGAGAGATAGGCGCTCCACAAAACCGGAATGTAAACGAAGACCAGTAATCCGATAAAGAATGGCCCAACGAATAGCGCGAACCAGAGGTTTCGCCCCTGGTGCCCCCGGAACCGCTGCCAGAAGTTACGGGCCGGGGGCTTCGAGGTTGCATTCACTTGCCGACGCGTTGAAGTTCGGCCTTGGCAGTCGATTGCACGTCTGCGAAGGCTGATTTCGGGTCAGCGCCCTTTTTGACGACGTTGGTGAGTGCAGCGGAGTAGGCGTCAGAGATCTTTGACGTCCAGAAGAGGCTCGGCGCCTTGCCGTATTTGTCGATCATCTCAGCGGCGTCCTTGCCAGCGCCGCTATTGATTTGCGAACACCTGGCAGTGAGATCAGGCTGCGATGGAATATGAGTGCCGTATGAGTTGGCAAAATCGACCTGCTTATCTGTCTGGTCGATCCACAGCCATTTGACGAATTTCTTGGCAGCGTCAACGTCGTTGTTAACCCCCTTGGCGGCGACACAAGATCCGTATGCGCCGAAAGGAACGGCTTGCTTACCGGAGGAGCCAATGGCCGGAAATGGGATGACGCCAAAGTCGTCTTTCCACTTCTTCGAGATATCGCTTAAGGACCATAGACCGCCCCATTGCATGGCGGTTTCGCCGTTCACGAAGGGAGATGGGTCGAACCAGTCCTTGGAAGCGGCGGTGAGGAGAGCGCCGGACTTGTAGAAATCACGGTAGGCAGCCACACCGTCGAAGAATGCCTGCTCCATGAAGGCGACGTCGGTGTGATCATCGTTGAGTTGCTCGAATCCAGAAGACCAGATGAGAAGGTTGCCAAGTACGCCTACGCCGCCGTCATTTCCGGCAAAGAACCCACCCATATCCTTAGTCGCGACAGCCTTGGCTGCCTCAACAAGCTGTTCAAAGGTGGTTGGAGCCGAAAGCTTGGCCTTTTCTAGTGCTGATTTACGGTAGTAAAGGAGCTGCATATCGACGGCCTGCGGAATCGCATAGATCTTGCCATCGAGGGTCATGCGATCGAGCACTGGCTGGGAGAATTTCGACGTGGCGTCACCGATGGCGTCAGTGAGATCGACGACTTGCCCTTTCTGGATCATATCGAGAGTGGCACCGTATTCCGACTCGAAGACGTCCGGGACGCCCGAGCCTGACAGCAGAGTAGTGCCCAGGAGTTTCATGTAGTCAGTGCCAGGATTCCACTTCACGCTAACGGTGGCATCCTTGTAGTCCTTGGCGTAGCGGTTGACGGCCTGCTGGACACCTTTCTCGCCGTATTCGTGGTACCACTGGACGATCTTTCCGGAGCCACCAGAGGTGGCATTAGAATCCGAACTAGTTGAGACACCACCGGTGTTTGAACCGCATCCGGCCAGGACGGCGGCAGTCGCCAGACCAGCAGATGCGCTAAGGAAGTGACGGCGAGAAAAATCCATGATGGCAGCTTAATCCTCAAGCCGTGAAAGTTTCCCGCGATGAGCTAAATGTTCGTTATGGGGGTAGCTGTGAGGCATTGTCTGGAGTCTCGCCACCACACCGTGACAGTGTTCGCGTGTAGCAGATGATTTATCGGGTAGCGTCATATAACAGCGCATCGTCACTACAGGACAAGGAGGATGATGACGCACCCTGACAGCAGCCTGCCGGGACTTCACCCGGCTGACGGGCCATGGAGCATTTACCTCCACGTTCCCTTTTGCGCGTCGCGATGCGGATACTGCGACTTCAACACGTACGTGCTGTCAGCGATGGGGGATGATGCGGTAGCGGGGTATGTCAACGCTGCTCATCGGGAACTTGATCTGGCTGCAGATGTGCTGGGGGCTGGCAGACCTCCAGTGTCGACAGTGTTTTTTGGCGGTGGCACTCCGACGATGCTTTCACCAGCGCAATTGGGCGAACTCGTCGATCATATTCGCACCTTGTGGGGAATTGACCCTCATGGCGAAGTCACCACAGAAGCCAACCCGGAGACCCTTACTGAAGATGTCTTGGTTGGTCTTCTAGCGGCCGGGATTAACCGGCTGTCCATGGGGATGCAGTCGGCCGACGAAGCCGTTTTGGCAGTCCTAGATCGCCGTCACCGTCCGGGACGCGCTGTCGAGATGGCTCATCTTGCGCGCCAGGTGGGATTTGACGACGTTAGTTTGGATCTCATCTTTGGCGCTCCAGGGGAGAGCCTTGAATCGTGGTGGCGCAGCCTTGACGCTGCGTTGGCGGCTGGGCCAGACCACATTTCCGCGTACTCCCTGATCGTCGAAGAGGGGACTCGGTTGGCGGCCCGAATCCGTCGGGGAGAACTGCCGATGACTGACGAAGACGATCTCGCTGATAAGTACCTGTTGGCCGAAAGAGTCCTTACCGACGCTGGGTACATTAACTACGAAGTTTCGAACTGGGCTCGACCTCGCAGTGGTCGTGATCACCGGTGTCGGCACAATATGGCCTATTGGCTGGGACACGACTGGTGGGGCATTGGACCGGGAGCTCACTCTCACGTCGCCGGCACGCGATGGTGGAACGTCAAGCACCCAGCCAGTTACCGGAGCGCGCTGGGTGAGGGGAAGCTTCCCGTTGACGGCTACGAAGTGCTCGACGACGTGCAGCGCCATGAGGAGACGGTGTTGCTACAGCTGCGGTTGGCTGATGGTTTGCCAATGGCGGCTCTGTCCGAGGTCGAACATGTGCGGGCTGCCAACGTTGTCGAGCAGGGGCTCGGTGCGATCGCGCAAGGACGGCTGGTTCTCAATCTGTCGGGACGGATGGTGGCTGACCGGATCATCACCGACCTGTTGGTCTAGAACCTGTGAGCTACGGGCGGCACGGCTTGTTGCTATCGCCAGGTGTGGCAATACAGTGGCTACCGTGATTGACCGGTACTCTCACGATGTCCTCGCAAGCGGCTGGCGCACCTCACACATGAAAAAGAGCGTTGACATGCCGCTGGAACTCGACCTTGTCGTTGAGGATCCTTCCAGCGGGTTCGTTGGAGCCGTCGTCGCGTGGCAAAACGGTCTGGTTGTGCTTGAAGATCGGAAAGGCAAGCGCAAATCCTTCCCCATCGGGCCGGGGTTCTGGGTAGATGGTCAACCCGTCAACCTGTGTATTCCTCCCCGTCAGGGGAGTGCCAGACTAAAGCACACCGCGAGTGGGTCTATCGCAGGTCAGGCTGAACCGGCCCGAGTCGCCCTTCCTAGCCGGATATACGTCGAAGGGCGTCACGACGCCGAGCTGGTCGAAAAGATATGGGGTGACGATCTGCGCCACGTCGGGGTCGTTGTGGAGTACATGGGTGGCATGGATGATCTGGTCGGGATCGTCGCTGAGTTCAAGCCTGGTCCCAGACATCGTCTTGGCGTGTTGGTCGATCACCTTGTCGCTGGCACCAAGGAGTCGCGAGTAGCAGACGAGGTGCGTCGCGGTGGATATGGCGAGTACGTCATGATTACAGGCCACCGTTTTGTCGACATCTGGCAGGCCATTAGCCCTCAGCGTATTGGCCGCAAGGCGTGGCCTGAGGTGCCGATGGACGAAGACTTCAAACTTGGTACTCTCAAGCGGCTCGGTTTGCCCCACTCGACTCAAGCTGACGTCGGTAAAGCTTGGCGGGCGATGTTAGCCCGGGTGCGTGACTGGCACGATTTGGACCCTCGATTTAACACTGAGATGGAGAAACTCATCGACTTCGTCACATGCGATCACGTCGGCGAGCTGGGCAATGAGGAGATGGCATGAGTATTGACGTCGACACAGTGTCTGATCTCATTCGGGACGTGAGCGCTAGGGTTATTGACCCTTGGTTCCGGGCCCTTCACGATCATCAAATCCACGAGAAAAAACCCGGAGACTTCGTGACCGACGCCGATCGTCAGGCTGAGCGCGAGTTGGGACGCGCTTTGGCAACGTATGCCGGTGGTGTCGTTGTGGGGGAGGAATCAGCCTTCGCGAATCCGGCTATCCTCGACGCCATCCCTGACGCAGACATGGCCTGGGTGATCGACCCAATTGATGGCACCAAGAATTTCGTGCACGGATCGGTTGATCATGGCGTTATGTTGGCTCAGCTCAACCGGGGTGAAACGGTCCGAGGATGGATTTGGCAACCGCAGTATGGACATATGTGGTTTGCTGAACGCGGTGCCGGAGTGACGTGCGACGGCGCTGAAATAACACGTGCAGGTTCGCACTGCCCAGTTCGCGCCGCGACGACCCATGAGGCGTACAAAATTGCCTCCCCGGCGGTGGAATGGCGGATGGCGAAATGGTGCTGCGCGGTGGACTATCCGTTGGTGTGCTTGGGCGACAATGACGTCACCGTCTATCAGCACTCGCATCCGTGGGATCACCTTCCTGGCGCGCTCATGGTGCGAGAGCTTGGCGGGGTCGTGCGTACGGTCGATGGAGCCGAATACGGACTGCGAGAAACGCGGGGAAGGCTTGTCGTTGCTGCCGATCAACGCGCTTACGAGACAGTTGTCGAGCTGCTGCGTTGAATGCAGGGCGTCAGGATAGCTGAGGAGGGATGTGTCCCACCGGCGTGAGCGGGATGTCCATGGGGATTCGCTCGGCAAGTTGGGCACGTTGCGCCATGACAGCGGTGGCGTCGATGGGGTGGCCATGTCCAGGAACGTACAAGCCGGCACCATCGGTACCAGTAATGACCGAATCGATCGCGCGTGGCCAACCACGGACGTTAGTGGTGTCGTCAGATTGCGGTTCTCCGGCGGTCTCCACGAGGTCTCCGACGAAGGTGATGTTCTCGTCGCGCACAATGACGATGAGGTCGCCGTCGGTGTGAGCAGGACCAGGATGGATAACCTCGGCTCCCAATCCCCCCAAGTCCACATACGCCATGAGGGATACCGGGTGGTCGACATGAAGATCGGGGCAGTGGGCTAGGGCGGCTTCGTGCATCCACACCTCGGCAGCGCTAATCCCAGGTAGTCCGCCACTGTGGTCACTGTGGTGATGGGTGACGACAACCCTGTCTACGCGTCGTCCAAGCATGCGCGCCGCGGACATCGCCAGGGCCCGCCCCTGATCGGGAGTCGATCCGGTATCGATAAGGAGGGCGTGGTCCTCGCCAGCTACCAGACCGCACGTGACACTTTCTGGTTCGACAGTGGTCGTCCACACCCGAGCTGTGAGGGCAGACCATTGAGGAGTCTCGGGAATCGTCGACATGACCACCAGTCTGGCACGTCTGCAGAAATGTGCTGCCAGCGAGAGACGCAGGAGGATCGAGGGGAACGCGATAAAGTGGCACTCGGCACTTGGGAGTGCCAAAGTGGAGTCTGTACCCGGTCGAATCGTGTGAGGAGGAGTTGTGCTCGACGACCGTAAGCTCGACGTGCTCAAAGCCATCGTCACCGATTACGTCTCTAGCAAGGAACCGGTTGGTTCAAAAGCCCTGGTTGAGCGCCATGGTCTGCGGGTTTCCCCAGCCACCGTCCGCAATGACATGGCGGTGCTAGAAGAGGAGGGGTACATCACCCATCCTCACACCAGTGCCGGGCGTATCCCTACCGACAAGGGTTACCGTCTCTTCGTCGATCGTATTGGCACTCTCAAGCCCTTGTCGGCACCAGAGCGTCGAGCCATCCAAGCATTCATGACGGGGGCCGTGGACCTCGACGACATTGTGCGCCGCACGGTGCGCCTGCTTGCTCAAATCACCCACCAAGTCGCAATCATGCAGTACCCGGTGGCGATGGCGGGGACAATCCGTCATCTCGAGTTGGTGAGCTTGTCGACCGACCGTATCCTCATTGTGCTCATTATGTCGTCGGGATCAGTCGAGCGGCAGATCGTCGAGCTCCCCGGCCATGATGAGCAGAGTCTTGCTGTGCTTCGCACCCGGCTGAATGACGCCCTCGTCGGACTCACAGGTGCTGAGGCCGCTGACTCTCTCAATCGGCTTCTTGACGATCTGGAGCCAGTCGAGGGGTCGCGAGCGGCCTCGGTGATCGCCGCCGTTCTCGAGATTCTCGCCATCGACCCATCCGCTCGTGTTGTGGTTGCTGGGGTTCCCAACCTCACTGCATTCGGTGCACAGTGGGAGACGACGGTGCGTCCCGTCTTGGAAGCTCTCGAAGAACAGGTCGTCCTCATGCGACTGCTCGGTGAGGCGACCGCGGGGGAGGCTGGCGAGGTCACGGTGCGTATTGGTGCGGAGAACACAGATGTGCCTTTCCAATCGACATCGCTCGTGGCGAGCACCTATGGTCCCGAGAATGCCTTGTCCAGTCTTGGCGTTGTCGGGCCCACCCGAATGGACTACCCCTCAACCATGGCAGCTGTGCGAGCCGTGGCCCGTTATGTGGGCCGGTTCCTGGCAGAAGGATGATTCTTGAGTAACGACTACTACGAGATTCTTGGCGTTTCCCATGACGCGAGTGCCGACCAGATCAAGAAGGCATATCGCCGCAAGGCCATGAAGCTCCACCCCGATGTTGCCGGACCTGGATCAGAGGAAGAGTTTAAGAAGGTCCAAGAGGCTTACGAGGTCCTCCAGGATCCGCAGAAGCGCGCTGTCTTCGATCGTGGTGGCGACCCCAACGCTCGCGGGTTCGGTGACAGTGGATTTAGCAGCGCCGGATTCGATTTCACCAACCTTGTCGACGCCATGTTCGGTGGCGGTTCTCCCTTTGGGTCGAGCGGTGGCCGTGGCCCGCGTTCGCGAACCCGCCGTGGCCAGGACGCTTTGGTCCGAATGCGCTTGAGCTTGGCAGAGGCTGTGTTTGGCGTCACTAAGCCGTTAGAAGTCGACACTGCGGTGGTGTGTCCGAAATGTCAGGGCAAGGGTGCTGAGTCCGGTTCCGCGCCGGTGACCTGCAATACGTGTCAGGGGCGCGGTGAAGTTATTACCGTGCAGCGCTCCTTCCTCGGTGATATCCGTACCAGCCAGCCGTGTCCGACATGTCACGGTTATGGCACGGTCATTCCTGACCCATGCCAGGAGTGCTCCGGTGAGGGTAGGGTACGAACCACTCGTACGCTCAACGTGAAGATTCCTGCTGGAGTGGCAGACGGTAACCGCATTCATCTCGATTCCCAAGGAGAAGTCGGTCCTGGCGGTGGCCCGGCCGGAGACCTCTATGTTGAGATGACAGTCAGCCCCCATGACGTCTTTACCCGTCATGGTGACGATCTCGAGATGATCGTCACCATTCCGATGACGGCGGCAGCGCTCGGCACGAAGGTCTTGGTGCATACGCTGGAGAATGACCGTGAGGACTTCGCCGAAGACACCAAGTCGGTTACTGTTGAGGTGCCGTCTGGAACTCAGTCGGGGACGCGGATCGTCGTCGCTGAGCGTGGCGTTCCACGGCTTCGCCGGAGCGGGCGCGGTGATCTTGGCGTCACCTTCATCGTCCAGACACCGACGAAACTCGACTCTCACCAGAAGGACCTGCTACGTCAGCTGGCTGAGGCTCGCGGCGAGACCAAGGCGTCGGCCTCGGTGGAGAAGTCGGGCGGGCGCGGCATGTTTTCTCGGATCAAGGAAGCTTTTGGCGGATGAGTGACCCCTGCTTCCTTGGCGAGGTCGCCGCAGCTGCACCCGGATCAGTGGTGAAAATCACCGGGGCAGAAGGCCATCATGCTGGATCAGTTCGACGCATTCGAGTGGGTGAGTCCGTTCTCGTTACTGACGGTCGGGGCCATGCTGTTCGGGGCCCTGCCATTGAGGTGACGAAGGGGTCAGTGAGCGTCGAAGCCGTTGAGATCCTGGAAACTGCCGCCACTGCGCATCGGTGGGTTGCCGTTCAGGCATTACCGAAGTCCGATAGAGCCGAGCTGGCGGTAGCAACTCTCACTGAAATGGGAGTTCACGAGATCCTCGCATGGCAGGCTGATCGCAGCATTGTGCGATGGAAGGGCGACAAGCAAGTCAAAGGTGTTGCGAAATGGCAGGCGGCTGCCCGTGAAGCTACAAAGCAGTCTCGACGTTTTATTGTGCCTGACGTAGAGCTGGCACATACTCGCAATGTTGTTGAGCGAATCCGCCATGCCGACGCCGCATACATTTTGCACGAATCGGCCACCACGCCACTCGTGCAACAGACATTGCCGGCATCTGGCGAGGTTATCTTCATCGTCGGGCCAGAAGGTGGCATCACCGACCAGGAAGTGGAGGCCTTCGTCTCAGCTGGGGCATGCCCTGTGACGGTGTCGGACGGGGTATTGAGGACGTCAACCGCCGGCGTGGTTGGCCTAGCCCAGTTGCGGGCCATGGCCAACTTCACCGCCAACGGTTGAGGATCGAGCAGAGCGGGTCAGGGCTCGACGGTTACTTTGATGGCCTCGCCCTTGGCGACGATGTCGAAGACCGTCATGACGTCATCGAGTTTCACGTGTCGGGTAATGAGGTCCTTGACCGGAACCTGCCCGGACGCAATATATTGCAAGGCGCGCTTATTGTGCTCGGGGGCTGAACCATTGGCACCATGGATATGAAGTTGACGGTAATGGACCAGATTCGAGTCGCAGGTGATCGTCGGGTTGGTTTTTGGTAGCCCGCCGAAGAACGAGATACGGCCATTTCGAGCCGCCATGGACAGCGCCTGCTCCTGAGTGATGTTCGCTGGGGTAGCCGTGATCACGACATCGGCACCTCGACCATCGGTCAGTTCCATCACCCTGTCGACGACATTTTCGTGCGAACCGTCAATAGTGACGTCGGGTTTGACAGCAGCAGCCGACATAGCAAGGCGTTCGGCATTGATGTCGATCATGACGATCGTGCCAGCCTTGTGTACGCCGCGCGCGATGCGGGTATGCATACAGCCGATCGGTCCGGCACCGAAGATGACGACGACATCACCTTCTTCGATGCCAAGTTGTTCCTGGGCGTTAATAGCGCAGGCGAAAGGCTCGGCGGCGCTGGCTTCATCGAAATCGACGCCGTCGGGGATGCGATTGAGACCATCTACCTTGAGTACTTCCGGCGGGACGATCATATATTCAGCGAAGCCACCGTCGTATTGGTATCCGACACTGGTCTGGTTCTGACAGACCTGCATCCATCCCTTGCGGCATTCGTAGCATTCGCCACACGGGACCGCAGCAATCGATTGAACTCGGTCACCGATCTTCCAGTTTCCAGTCACGTCAGAGCCGATCTCGACGATCTCACCGGCAACTTCATGTCCCATGGTCGTGACTCGAGTGATGTTTTGGTGACCATTGTGGAGGATCTTGACGTCGGTGCCACAGGTGGAGCAATTGCGAACTTTGATCTTAATTTCGTCAGGCTTGCACTCCGGTTCGGGAACGTCTTCCAGACGAACATCTTCGGGTGCATGGAACCTCAATGCCTTCATTATGTGTGCCTTTCTATGATGTGGGTTTATGCCTGCTGGGAAGAGAGGAGACGCAGGACTTCGTCGGCGGATGTTGCTTCACGAAGCTGCCGGGCAGTGTCGGCATTGGACAGGATTCTCGCGAGGGTCGCCATGATCTCGAGGTGCTCGTCGCTCGACGACGCGATGGGAATGACGACGGTGCAGGTGTTTCCATCCCATTCAACTCCCTCGGGAAATTGGAGGAAGCCCAGGGTGGCCTTGCTAATGTGATCGCGGACTTCGTTGATTCCGTGGGGGATCGCGACTCCAGCGCCCATGTAGGTGGAGATCTGGTTCTCGCGGGCGAGCATGCCCTTGACGTAGACATCATCTGCGGCGCCTTCGTCAATGAGCACCTGGCCAGCCATGATGATGGCCTCCTCTTTGCTCACGGCATGTTGGCCTAGCCGGATGGCGTCTCGTGGCAGCACGCTGGTGGCGACATGGGTAGTAGAAGACCTCTTAGCGGTCGACGTGTGGGGGAGCTCGACGTCGGCAACAGGCGCGGATGCACCATGCGCGGCACGAATATCAGCCTCGACTCGATCAAACGCAGGATCATTCATGTAGTTCGTAAACCCAACGATACGGGCGCCCGGAGCACGCTTATGAGCGCGGTCAACGAGCCCTTGCTGAGTGAGGATGAGGGATGCGTCCGGGGGAATCTGGTCGATGGCTGTGTGGGTGACGCCGATCCCATAGGGCGACAACCGCTTTTTCATGGCGGATGCGACCATGACCGAGGAACCCATGCCTGCGTCACAGGCGATGATGACTTCACGGATGTCGGTAAGTGGCGCTTCAACACTCGTTGCGGTGGCGCGTGTGGCAGGCTTGGTCCCAGTAGCAGCGTCGTCCTTGTCACGATCTTTGCGGATCAGCAGCATTGCCACAATGAAGGAGACGACGGTTGCAGTGAGGAAATCGGCAATCATAGCCATGTAGTGCCCAGGCTGACACATGAGGAACCACGCAATAATTGACCCAGGAGAGGCAGGTGCAACGAGGCCGGCGTGAAGTGCGACGCCGACTGCCAGACCACTCATTGCGCCGGCAATGGTGGCGAGAATCGTCTTCGGCTTCATGAGCACGTAGGGGAAGAAGATCTCGTGAATGCCGCCAAAGAGGTGGATGATGATGGCGCCGGGAGTCGATTGACGAATCTGGCGGGAGCCGAAGAACTGGTAGGCCAGGAGCAGGCCGAGACCGGGGCCAGGATTCGACTCAACCATAAAGAGTATTGAACGCCCGGTGGTGTGAGCCTCTTGGGTGCCCAGCGGAGTGAAAATGCCGTGGTTCACGGCGTTATTGAGGAAAAGAACTTTTGCCGGCTCGACGAGGACAGATGCCAGCGGTAGCAAACCGTGGTGGACGAGGAATCCGACCCCGGCGGCCAACCAGCCCATGAGGGTAGAGACGACCGGCTCGACGCCCATGTGCCCGATGATTGCTAGGACCATGCCGAGGATGCCAATCTCAAAGTTGTCCACGAGCATTTCGAACCCGGAACGAACTCGACCTTTGAGGAGCTTGTCGACGTGTTTGAGCAGCCACGCGGCGAACGGCCCCATCACCATTGCGCCAAGAAACATCGTGATGTCGGCACCGACGATGACGCCCATCGTGGCGATCGCGCCAATGACTCCACCACGCGTCCCATTGACGATCTTGCCACCGGTGTAGCCGATGAGGACGGGAAGCAGATACGTCAGGGTTGGGTCGACAAGTTTGGCGAGGGTTGCGTTGGGGGCCCACCCTGTTTCGATGAAGAGGGCCGTCAACAATCCCCAGGCAATAAACGCTCCGATATTCGGCATAATCATGCCGGCCAAGAAGCCTCCGAATCGTTGGACGGAGGCACGTACGCCGTGTCCCTGCAGGTTCTTGTTGACCGTCGCATCAGGTAATGACATCGGAACTCCAGTGTGCTCAGCTACCAATCGTTGGCAGGATCCCCATCGATCTGTGAACAAGTCTGGATCTGTTTGTTTATGTTGTCAAGGAGTTGTGTTGTGTTGGTTTCGAGCGGCGTAAAAACAACGGGGTCGGACAGATGACATCTGTCCGACCCCGTCGATATACGTCGCCCCTGAGGGCAAGACGTCACTTAGCGCCGTCAAGAGCGACGGCAAGCAGGCCGCCGATCAGGCTCAGATTCTTGTAGACTTGGATCTTGTCGCTCTGCCTTTCTGCGCCTTCCTTATCCCAGAACGCATGTCCAGCAACAGTCACCGGGATGAGCTGCGCGGCCAAGACTGCGGCAGCTAGCCGGGGCTTAATACCGAGGGCCAGTAGGGATCCGCCGGTCAGCATGCTGGCTCCATTAACCTTGACTAGCAGGGCCGGATCGACGTCAGGGATCTTGGAACGGGCCGACTCCGGAAGCTTCGCGAGCAGTCCGTCGACAGCTCCGGAAAGCTGATCGGCCTTCTTAAACTCCCCGAGGCCGCCAGTGATGAAGATGGTCGACAGCAGAGAACGGGCGGTGAACTTGGCAAGTGACATATATCCTCCTGGCTGGTTTGATGCTACGTCTATCGTGCCGCAAGATTACTCGCCCTGCCCCCATGACAGGCTTGGTGAAAGGGTAACGTTCGCGTGTAGGTGATGAATCCACCGTTGTCTATCGAGTCCCGCTCCCGGCGGCGACCTCGAATCGGGACCGTGATCTGCGAGGCATCGATTCGGTGTGGCCCACAGAAAACAGAAGTCAGCCTGATAAGGCGAGGGCCAGCGGAAGAACACGCCCGGCTCCGGCCCGCCTCAACAATCGTGCAGCAACTGTCATCGTCCATCGACTAGAGATGATGTCGTCGACAAGCAGGATCGACGCGCCGCCAAGATGGGATAGCCGAGACATCAGCTCCGGGCCGACACTGAACCGATCGTGAACGTCACGGAGTCGATAGGCCGAGTTTGTGGATGACTGTCGTCGCGCGGCTCCTTGCGCCAGATCCAGCCATCCAAGGTCTTGCAGTTGGCCAATCCGGGAGATTCCTGAGGCCAGGGAATCAATGAGGTGCGGGCGCGTTATCGAGGGGATTCGCACGACCGCAGCCGGACGTTGATCCCACTCCCACTCGGCTAACACCCGCAGGCATGCCTGGGCCAGGGCCGGGGTGATATCAGTGTCGACCGGGACACCATTTTCGTCGAAGCGCAGTAAGGCGCGCAGCGCGCTTCCCCAACCAATGTCGGATAGTCGGGCGATGACGCGACCCTCCTCGGCTATCTCCTCGGCGCTGATGCGTCCTTTCAGCGCAACATGGAGGGAATCCATCCCCGAGGGCCACGTAGTGCGCGGCTCTACCGGGACTCCCACCCGATTGAGGGATTCGGTGGCCCTAGCAGAGGCTGATTGATTGACCTCGGTGGGATACCATGTGCCAGCGCAGACGTCGCAGCGCCCGCAGGCCGTTGCGGAAGGGTCGTCGAGTTGCTCGGTGAGATAGGCCATGCGGCACGTTGTTGAGTGCTCATAGTTGAGCATGGCCTGCTGCTCCTTATGACGTGCCTGGTCGATACGTTCGTAGCGTTCAGCGTCATATACCCATTGCTTGCCGGTGGCCTGCCACCCATCTTTGACCTTCACGACTGAGCCGTCGACCGCCATCACTTTGAGCAATAACTCCAACTGGCTACGCCTGAGATCGACCCGTGTCTCCAGAGCAGGAACAGAGAGCGCCTGGCCACCGGAGAGTGCTCTGAGAACGCCATCGGCTCGTTCTTGGGTTGGCATAGTCGCGGTGGCGAAGTATGTCCAGATGTCAGGATCTTCTGAGCCCGGAAGTAACAAGATATCGGCATTATCGGTGGCACGACCGGCACGACCTACCTGTTGGTAGTAGGCGATCGGAGAGCTTGGCGCTCCCAGATGTACGACGAAACCGAGATCCGGTTTGCCAAACCCCATTCCCAATGCGCTCGTTGCAACTAAGGCTTTGACGCGGTTATCGCGTAAAGCTTCCTCGAGTTCGGTCCTTGTTTCGGCATCGGTGCGTCCGGTGTATGCCCGCACGTTATGACCGGCCATGGCCAATGTGCGAGCGGTGTCTTCGGCTGTAGAAACTGTCAGGCAGTAGATGATTCCCGATCCCGGAAGTTCATCGAGGTGTTGGATGAGCCAACCGAATCGGTCAGAAGGCTGAGGCAAAGTGAGTACACCGAGGCGTAATGAGTCTCGGGCTAATGGTCCACGAAGAATGAACACATCATCGGCACTAGGAGCAATCTGCTCGGCCACGTCCTGGACCACACGGGAGTTTGCAGTCGCTGTTGTCGCAAGTACCGGAATGGTCAGTGGTAGGGCGGACACCAAGTCACGGATGCGTCGGTAATCGGGACGAAAATCGTGCCCCCAGTCAGAGATGCAGTGAGCTTCGTCGATGACCAGCATGCCCATTCGTTGTATGAGCTCGGGTAGTTGCCGGCTGGCGAATGTGGGATTGACAAGGCGTTCGGGGGAGATGAGGAGAACGTCAAGATCATCGGCGTCGAGGCGGCGGGCAATATCGGGCCATTCGGTGGCATTGGCCGATGAGATCGCCGCTGCACGCACCCCAGCCCGCTGTGCAGCAGCGACCTGGTCGCGCATGAGGGCAATGAGCGGCGACACGATGAGGGTTGGACCACAGCCAATGGCGCGCTGTAACAAGGCGGCGACAAAATAAACCGCCGATTTTCCCCAGCCTGTGCGCTGGACGACGAGCGCGCGACGGTGATGGGCGACCAGGGCCTCAATTGCCTCCCATTGGCCGGGGTGGAAATCGGCATCGTTACGACCGACAAGTCGCCGAAGAATTGCCAGCCCGCGAGCGTGTAAATCTGTTCCGCTCACCACTGCGTCGGTATACGTTGTCATGGCCCCTCCTTATGCCGTCATTCTTTCCGGGGCTCATGACAGTTTCGTGGTGAGATTCCGGCACAATAGGAGAACAGCGTTGTCAGAACGGCAGTGGCAGGTGGTCAATGACGTTTTGCGCCCGACTCTGCTGGGCGGTGACGATCCCGCCAAGCCACTCAACAACCTGGTTTCGGGCGGTTTCATCAAAGGCCCGGATAACGTCAAGGTATTCATCCCCGGCGCTAGCGGCCGCACCGCAAAGGCGCACGACGTCAGCTGGTGCAGGGGAATCGACGGCCTCGAGGGAGGACAGGAAGGCGTCACGATTGTCGATCAGTTGAGCGCGCCCAGCGTCGGTCGGCTGGACCTTGCCAACGAGGGATTTGAGCCTCTTGACCCGTTCTGTACGCGCTGAGACGAGGTTGTCGAGAGCGCCCTGCCAGACCAATCCGGAGAGGCGATCACGGGACATAAAGAGACGACGAATCTGGTGATACCAGGCCTGCAGAGCAGACAAATTACCTAGATAGGTGACGTTACGGGCGATGATGCGATCTAACTTCGTGTAGCTATGTGGCACGAGGGGACGCTGACGTCCCGCCAGAGGAGCTGGTAGTATCAGTTGATCCTCGTAGGGAACGTCGTCACGCAGAATCGAACCTGCCCCGACCACAGTGCCGAATCCGGTTGCAACTGGTCCGACAGTACCGCCTTGGCCACCAAGGAAGATTGGATGACGGTTGAGTAAAACTCCGTGGGGCACATCGCCGAACAAGGATGCTGTCGTCTTGTCGCCGTCGGGGGTGAAGTTGAAGTGAATATAAGAGGAGCCAACCTCAGAGTGGTCCGAGCGTGACGTTCCTCCGGCCATGAGGACGTCACAGAAGTTGATGAGGCTTCCCAACGTCACGAAAGGCATGAGGATGGTTTGCTTGAGGCCAACGGTGTGGGCTGCGCTGGCTTCCTCCTCAAGGATAGTGCCTGCCCGGACATGGGCTCCGGACCCCATATTCGCCCCAGCCAGAAAGACAGCGTCCTGAGCAAATCCACCCTTGAGCTTGACTCCGGCACCAAGTTGACAGTCCTGGATCGTCATAGGGGCTTCATCTGCCAGCACACATCCCGCTGAAATGACAGTACGACGGCCACGGATCCGGCATCCAGGCCCGATGACCACACCATCGCTACTGATGTTGTCGATGTCGACCGCGTCATCAATGTCGACGGTCAGCGGATTTGGGATGCGCACCCCTTTGTCGATGAGTTGAGCCACCTTTTTCAGGCCGCGCGGTTCGAGCGCACGGGAGTTGACGTCCATCGATGATCCTTTCCAGATCGTAATCCGTTGTCGCCAGCCTAGTCACTCCTGTTGGCGGTTGCGGGCCATGACGAGCCAAGCTGCTGCAACGACGAATGTCATCCCGATCATCTGGGGCACGGTGAGGTTCTGCCCAAGGATAAGGAATCCCGCGGTTGCTGCGACGGCTGGCTCGACACCAGTCAGGACGCCGTAGACCATGGTGTCAATGTGGCGTAGCGCATACATTTCCAGGCTGTAGGGAAGAGCCGACGACATTACTGCTACTACCGCTCCGGTAAAGAGGTTGCGCGGTGCAACGAGATGGATGCCTGCCGTCACGAGGCCGGAAGGAACCAGAACAATCGAACTGAACAAGATGGCCCACCACAGTCCTTCCAGTTTGGGCCAGGTCATCCCAACGAGCTGCGCTGAGGTGGCATAGAGGGCCCAGAAGACCCCTGCGACGAGGGCGAGCACCAGACCCACAACATCTAGTTGGGACCAGTCTGTCGTCAGCGCGCCCGAGACCTCCACAACACCGCACCCAGCGAGCGCGATGGCGAGCCAGTCACGCAAAGATCGGCTTCCGAAGGCTGCCATACCTAAGGGACCCAGAAATTCCACGGTGACTGCAACGCCGAGGGGCAGGCGCTCTAACGAGAAGTAGAACACGGTGTTCATGCCGGCTAAAGCGATGGTTAAGGCCAGCACCCTCCTCCAGTCAGCGCGGGTGTGGCCCTTGATGCGTGGCCGAACAATGGGGGCGAGGACGATTGCCGCCAAGGACATTCGCAGTGCCACGGTGCCTAATGCTCCGACGCGGGGGATAAGCGTTGCCGCAAAAGCACCCCCGAATTGCACCGAGAGGATGGCCATGAATACCAAGATCGCTCCGCGCACGAACGCCACCATAACGCCGTGATTGCCAAATGTGGTGAGCTTGACGGCTCGAGTCGATGACGTGATTCGGTCATCCTGCAAGAATGTCACCTATGTCATTTGGCTTCGAGGTCACGTCCCGTCTCGACGATGCTTGCGGCCGTACCGGGATTATTCACACTCCGCACGGTTCCATCGAGACCCCTGCTTTTGTGGTCGTCGGGACAAAGGCGACCGTCAAGTCCGTGTTGCCCGAATCCGTGGCGCAGCTAGGTGCCCAGGCGGTGCTCGCCAATGCCTACCACCTCTTTCTGCAGCCCGGTCCGGAGTTGGTGGAGGAGGCGGGTGGGCTGGGCCGGTTCATGAACTGGCCTGGCCCAACCTTCACCGACTCCGGTGGCTTCCAAGTGCTTAGCCTGGGAGGCGGGTTTAAGAAGACTCTCGCGATGGACATTTCTCAGCTTACGGAGGCCGATGTCATCGCTGCTGACGCCGATCGTAAGGCAATGGTCGACGACGACGGCGTCACCTTCCGCAGCCCCCTCAACGGTGACATACACCGTTTTACCCCCGAGGTGTCAATGCAGATCCAGCACCACCTTGGTGCCGACGTCATGATGGCCTTCGACGAGTTGACGACCCTCATGAATACCCGCGCTTACCAAGAGGAGGCACTGGAGCGCACTCGGTTGTGGGCCGAGCGGTGCCTGGCTGAGCATCGTCGCCTCACCGAGCTGTCGGCCGAAAAGCCTTATCAGGCCCTTTACGGGGTTGTTCAAGGAGCTCAGTACGAGGATCTACGCCGTAAAGCGTGCCGTGATCTTGCCGCGATGGAGGTTCATGGTCAGCAATTCGACGGTTTCGGCCTGGGGGGAGCAATCGAGAAGGCCAACCTTGGGCGAATCGTCACATGGTGTGCCGAGGAGCTTCCCGAGGACCGCCCCCGCCACCTCCTCGGGATCTCGGAGCCCGACGACCTCTTCGCCGCGTGTCGCGCAGGAGCTGACACTTTCGACTGCGTCAATCCTTCCCGCGTGGCCCGCAACGGCGCTATTTATACCGTTGATGGTCGTTACAACATCACCACCGCGCGGTGTCGGCGGGACTTTGGCCCGTTGGAGGACGGCTGTGATTGTTACACGTGCACTCACTATTCCCGCGCCTATATTCACCATCTCTTTAAGGCTAAGGAAATGCTCGCAAACACGCTGGCGACAATTCACAATGAACGTTGGACGGTGCGACTCGTCGACCAGATCCGTGCTGCTATGCGTAGCGGTGATCTCGATGGTTTTGAGGCCGATTTCATGGGCCGGTGGAATGCCAACGGTGGCCGGTTGCTGAGAGCCGATTGACATGACGACCTACCGGATATATCTCAACCGTAAGAGAGAAGGACGGGCATCGCCAAGCCGAAGGTTATGCTCGTCGCTGCGGTGAGCGTGACGTTGCCTGTCCTGATTCGCGTCGGGGCTGACGAACATCTCTGCCCTTGGGGCGAGAACGGCTTCAGTGGGAATCGTTCCAGTGGGAATGGTGTCAGGAGGGGACGTCCTCATGGGCGAGCCTTTCCTGATAACTCGGCTCATGCAACTTGATCCAGGCAATAACACGTGTCGTGACGGGTATACATGCATACTCGGCGAGGGTCTTCCATAGGAATCCGAAGAAGGCGTAATTGCACCACTGGCCAAAGCTGCTGATTCCGACAACTGGTGCTGCGATCGCGCAAAAGATGATGGTGTCAATGGCTTCTCCGGCACCCGTGGAGCCCATGAGTCGACCGACCAGACCACGTTCCAACCATGTGGCTTTGAGGCGAACCATGATGACCGAGTTTGTGAATTGGCCGGCGAGGAATCCGCATAGTCCGGCTAGTACCATCTGCCACAGTGGACCGAGCGCCATTTTCAGTGCGGCGTCATGGGCTACCGAATAGGGGTCAGTAAATCCCGGAAGGGCGATGATGGCCCAAAAACACAGCACCGAGAGAATTGCGCAGATGAATCCCATAACGATGGCGCGGCGTGCGGCCTTGATTCCGTAGATCTCTGTGGTGATGTCCCCCATGACATAAGCCAACGGGAACAGGAAAAAGCCGCCGTCGGTCGTGATGGGTCCGAGCTGCACGCCCTTCGACCCGCCGATGTTTGACAGGATGACGACGACACACATGAGGGTGAGCAGGATGTCATAATGCCCCGATCCTCGGTCGGCGTACGCCGGGCGGGCTGTCGCGGAGAGCCTGGGGATACTGGAATGTGACATCACGGCGAAATGGTAACCGCGTTGGTGCATATCATCGACATGACGACCATGACCACAGGAGGTTTCCGTGACTCTTGCTACCTCGGAGCTGACTATTACTCCGCAGCGGGTTCTCTATCCGCCGATCGAGCCCTACGACACCCGGATGGTTGACGTGGGGGACGGCCAGCAGCTTTACGTTGAGCAGTGCGGCAACCCTGACGGTAAGCCGGTGGTTTTCCTTCATGGCGGTCCTGGTGGCGGTGGTGGTAGTGATCGGCGTCGCTTTTTCAATCCCGATGCCTACCGCATTGTCATTTTGGATCAGCGGGGCTGCGGTCTGTCGACTCCGCACATTGCCCAAGCCCGCACGCCAGATGAGATGGCTACCAACACGACGTGGAAACTTGTCGAGGACCTCGAGGTCATTCGGGAGCTGCTCGGCATCGAACGCTGGCAGGTCTTTGGCGGATCGTGGGGATCCTGTTTGTCATTGGCCTACGCAGAGACTCACCCTGATCGCGTAACCGAACTTGTACTTCGTGGCATTTTTACTCTGCGTGAGCAGGAGTTGGACTGGTACTACAACTTTGGTGCTTCCGAAGTTTTTCCGGAGCTGTGGGACAAGTTCTGCGAGCCATTGCGTCGCTCCGGCCATGACTTCTCCCGTGACAATATTGCCGCTTACTACGACCTGCTCTGGGATGACGATCCCGACGTCCACGGTCCTGCTGCTGTTGCATGGACGACGTGGGAGGCAGCGACGACTTCGCTGTCTTTTGACCCCTCTCACGTTGAGGAGTTTTCAGATCCGAACTTTGCGCTTGCCTTTGCCCGCATCGAGAACCACTACTTCGTCAACCACGGTTTCATGGTGGAGGGGCAGCTTCTGCGTGACGCCCACAAGCTGGCCGGCATTCCGACGGTTATCGTCCAGGGGCGTTACGACATGTGCTGCCCCGATGTCACGGCCGTCGATTTGTCGCGCGCGCTGCCGAGTGCCGATCTGCGAATCGTGACGGCAGGTCATTCTGCATTCGAACCGTTGATTTCCTCCGAATTAGTTAAGGCGTGTGACGAGTTCGCCCAGCGGTGACCGGGGTTTCTGGTGAGAGCCCAGTCGAGGTGACTGTAAACATCGTCGACTGGGCCTCAGGAAGTCACCGCGTAGCCGGGGTGAAGCAGCTCGCGACAGTGAGGTGCTCCGGCCACCCCCAGTCGTGGATTGCGCGATGCGCCATTCGCCCGCACAAGTCTGCGATGACCGGAGTGAGGATGCCGTGCGTTGCGACCCATGTCCAGCGGTGAACCATGGCGCGTCGAGCCATATCGCTGCGTCGATCTCGATGGTGACGACGAAGAGTGTCTAAAGACAGCTCGGTGAGTTGGAGGGTATCGGCGGCCCCTGCCAGACCGATCATCGGTTCATCAGACAGCCAGGAACGCGCATATCTGGAACCGTTGAGGAAACCGTCGCGGATGGCGTCGATAAATTCTGTAGGCACTCCAACGAGCCCATCACAGCTGCTCCACGGCATGACCAGATTGACGACGTCGACTGCAGGGTGGTGGATGGAGGTGGCTTCGTAGTCGACAAACCTGGCTCCATCCGTGGCGATGAGTACATTGCCGGGGCATGGGTCAGCTTGAGTGACGACTTCTGCGCCGTCGGTTCCGCGCAGTGATTGAAACAGCTCGAGCTCGGCATTATCAGGCACCGCTATCTCTAGTGCTGCGCACATTTTCTTGAGGCCTCGACCTGGCAGACGAGGCGAGGCGGGACCACCCGCAGAACGTGTCTGTGGATCAAGGTGGCGCACGGCGTCCTGGAATAGTGGGATGACCCGTGCAGATGCATTCTGCATCGAGGCCGCCATCACCCTCGCTGTCGCCCGACCCCACATCTGTGCGGCAGCGAAGGCCACTGCTGGATTGTTGCCGGTCAAGATAGATTCCAGGGTCGTTCCCGCAATATCCTCCATGACGACCACGCCCATGTCGAGATCAGCTGCATACAGCTGCGGAGCATGTGGCAGACAACCCAAACCGGCGACTTCCCTGACGATCCCCAGTCCACCAGAGTTGTGCGCCATTGATGTTGATCGGAAGCATTTCGCCACAACGGTTCGCGCACCTGCAGTTGCCGTGGTGGAACCATCTACCCAGCACCGGGCCACGCTTGTACGCACTCCTTCGCGAAGAACGTTGCCCAGTGACAACTCGGTGCCCAGCGTGAACGCGGCATCGTCGAGCCAGCCCAGTCCCATCGCTTCCTCCTGGCACGCCGCACCTATCGGCGCGCCGCGTCGTCGTTGGCTACGTCTACAGTGGGAGAGTACACATTCCCGTCACACCGGAGAGAGCCCTGACCACGACCTTGCACATCCACAACACCGATACCGGCGAAGGGGGCGTGTCGCGCCGCGTTGTCGCGGTGCCCATGTCGATTCCCATGGTGACCCTGGTCGGACCCAATGACGAATTCTTAAAACGTCTCGAGGACGCCCTGGACGCCGACATTCTGGTACGCGGCAATGAGATTCACCTTGCCGGCCATCCCGCAGATCTGGCGGATGCTGGAGACATCCTGTCAGAGATGATTGCGATCATTCGCACGGGACAGGGCCTATCCGCCGACGACGTCGATCGGGTTGTGGCCATGACCCGCAATGGAGAAGGCCCGGCCGAAATCATGACGGCCGACATCCTCAGTAGCCGCGGCAGAACCGTTCGCCCTAAGACCCTTAACCAGAAGCGGTATGTTGACGCAATCGACGCCAACACCGTCACGTTTGGCATCGGACCGGCTGGTACGGGGAAAACTTATCTGGCAATGGCCAAAGCGGTGCAAGCCCTGCATACCAAACAGGTAAGCCGGATTATTCTTACCCGTCCGGCCGTCGAGGCGGGTGAGAAAATCGGTTACCTACCTGGTACGTTGTCGGAAAAGATCGACCCCTATCTGCGCCCGCTTTATGATGCCTTGCGCGACATGGTCGACCCCGATACTGTGCCGCGCCTGCTTGGTGCCGGAACCATTGAGGTGGCACCGCTGGCTTACATGAGGGGCCGCACCCTCAACGACGCTTTCGTCATCTTGGATGAGGCGCAAAACACCTCACCGCAGCAGATGAAGATGTTCCTGACCCGGCTCGGTTTCGGGTCAAAGATCGTCGTCACCGGCGACATCACTCAGGTCGATCTGCCTGGCGGCATGACGTCTGGGCTACACGTGGTGCAGGGCATTCTCGACGGCATCGACGACATCGCCTTCTGTCATCTCACCAGCCGGGATGTTGTTCGCCACCGTCTGGTGGGCAAAATCGTCGCCGCCTATGACCGTTACGACATCGTCACCGAACCACACGGTGTCAAGGATCCGCGCAAGAACAGGAAGACCCAATGATCGACATCACGAATGAGTCTGGTTCCCCGGCTGATGAGGAGGGGCTCGTCGGACTCGCGACGTTTGCCCTTGATTGGTTGCGGATTCACCCGTCGTCAGAGCTGTCCATCATTCTCGTTGACGAGCAAACGATGGAGGCATATCACGAAAAATTCATGGGCCTTCCTGGGCCGACTGATGTCCTGAGTTTCCCGATGGATGAGATGCGTGCCCCCGGCGATGACGAAGACCCGCCCTCTGGGTTGCTTGGTGACATTGTGCTATGCCCGGCCGTCACTGCTCGGCAAGCCGCCGAGAATGGTCGTACCCCCGATGGGGAGGCGGAATACCTGCTCATTCACGGTTTGTTGCACCTGCTCGGTCACGACCATGCTGAGCCGGAGGAGAAACGCGTCATGTTCGGACTCAATGACGAGATCATCGCGGCATGGGATGATCATCGAGAACAGACAGGTCAGCGGTGACACAACAAGAATGGATCGTTCTCGCGATCGCCTTCATTTGCACGGTGTTAGCAAGCCTCAATGTGGCTATGGAGACAGCGCTTCAGCACATGTCCCACTCCAAGGCCGAGGCGCTTGCTGCCGACGGTAAGACCGCTCACCAACGAGTGCTCGATATGGTCGCCGATCCGGCGCCCTTCATCAATACGGCGATGCTGGTGAGGGTTATTTCCGAGGTGGCAGCGACAGCTCTCGTCGCGCTCCTCATTTTCGGTCATTTTGACCTTCCGTGGCAGCGGGTACTCGTCGTTATGGCGATCATGGTGCTCGTTGATTTCTTGGCATGGGGAGTGGCCCCGCGTACCTTGGGGCGCCAGCATGACACCGGTATTTGCACGTTTTGGTCCCGTCCCTGGCGAGTGCTTGCCCACATTCTTGGGCCTATCGCGGCCTTGTTGATCCTCATCGGCAATGCTTTGACTCCTGGAAAGGGATACGCCGAGGGCCCCTTCACCTCCGAGGCTGAGCTGCGCGAGATGGTCGACTATGCCGAGGCGTCCGACCTCATCGAGGCCGACGAACGGGAGATGATCCACTCGGTTTTCGAGTTGGGTGACACTTTGGCGAAGGAGGTCATGGTTCCGCGCACCGACGTGGTTTACATTCCCCGGACGAAGAATTTGCGTCAGGCGATGTCCTTGGCCCTGAGGTCAGGGTTTTCCCGGGTTCCAGTTGTCGGTGAGGGATTCGACGATATTCGCGGCATCGTCTACCTCAAGGATCTTTCACGACGGGTGCTTGACAATCCTGACGGCTACGTCACTGAAAGTGTTGAGTCGATTATGCGGCCTGCTGTGCTCTGCCCGGACTCTAAACCGGTCGACCAGGTGCTGCGCGAAATGCAGCGGGATCGCAATCATCTCGTCATTGTCGTCGACGAGTTCGGCGGTACAGCGGGGCTGGTGACGATTGAGGATATTGTCGAGGAAATCGTCGGCGAGATCGTTGACGAATACGATGCAGAGCCCACCCTTACCGAGGAGATTGATGATGGTGTTTTCCGGATTTCCTCACGCCTGCCGGTTGATGACCTGGGCGAGCTATTTGACCTCAAGGTCGACGACGACGACGTTGAGACAGTAGGTGGTTTGATGGCCAAGGAACTATCCGTCGTGCCCATCCCTGGATCTGTCATCATCTGGGAAGGGCTCGAGATCACCGCCGAAAAGGCAACCGGTCGGCGTCACCAGGTGGACACCTGCTTGGTGAGGCGAGCTCCCGAAGACACCCCCGATGAGGAGGACGACGATGAGTGACGATGACATGCCCTCGCTGGCCGATCTCATGGACGGTGACGACGAGGAAGTCTCCGATGTCGACTACGTTGCTGCTCGGGTAGCGGAGTCCACCCACGCCGGATTCCACTCTGGCTTCGTATGCTTCGTCGGGCGCCCAAACGCCGGTAAGTCGACCCTCACCAATGCCCTCGTTGGTTCAAAGATCGCCATTGCCTCGTCAAAACCTCAGACCACCCGTCATGTCATCCGTGGCGTAGTCACCGACGAGAAGTCTCAGATAGTCGTCATCGACACTCCGGGTCTCCATAAACCGCGTACCCTGCTAGGTCAAAGACTCAATGACCTCGTCTTCGATACCTGGACTCAGGTCGACGTCATCGGGGTATGTCTGCCCTCTAACCAGAGGATTGGGCCAGGCGACACCTACCTCGTCTCTCACATCGCTGACCTTCCCCGTCGTCCTACTCTTGTCGCACTGGCAACGAAATCCGACCTCGTGCCTAAAGCGCGGATGGCCGAGCACTTAGTTGCCATTGACAGGCTGCAGCAGCAGGTTGGCGTCGAGTTCACCGAGATCATTCCGTGCTCTGCAGTATCCGGCGAGCAGGTCGATGAGGTGCGCGACGTCATCGTTTCTTTGCTACCGGAAGGGCCGGCCTACTATCCAGACGGTGAGGTAACCGATGAACCGACCGAGACCCTTGTTGCGGAGTTGATCCGCGAGGCGGCGCTCGAGGGGGTGCGTGAGGAGCTTCCCCACTCCTTGGCTGTAGAAATCGTGGAGATGGGGCTTCGCGAGGGCCAGCCCGACGATCAGCAGCTACTGGACGTTTACGCATCTCTCATCGTGGAGCGTGAGTCCCAAAAGGGCATCATGATCGGGCACCATGGCTCCCATATCAAGCAGGTCCGCACCCACGCCAGGCGGCAGATCGCAGCTCTGCTAGGAACGCCGACTCACTTGGACCTCCAGGTCAAGGTGTTGCCAAATTGGCAGTCCGACGTGAAATACCTCAACCGATTGGGGTTCTGAGATATCTGACGATCTTACAGAGCCGAGGCCGTCACCTCGCCGCCGACAACTGTCACGTCACTCGTAAGCGCTGCCAATGCGTCGCCAGACAGGTCGAACGGGTTGTGGGCCACAGCGATGACATCGCCTGGCCCACCCCTGACAACCTTTGCCACGTGACGGGTGCTAGCCATGATCGCTTGGGAGAGGGTGAGCGCCTGGTTGGGGTGCCAGCTTGGTCGCTTGCCGACGGTTCTTTCGACAGCTACGCGGATTGCGCCCCACGGGTCGACGGGGGAGACCGGTGCGTCTGATCCCAGTGCTAAGTCGATCCCAGCGTTGACCATGTCGGCGAATCGGAAGCATCGGTTGGCGCGAGTAGCCCACATGACGTCGATCGCGTCTCGATCGTCGACAAGATGTAGTGGCTGGACGCTCGCCCGCACCTTGAGAGCTGCGAAACGGGACACATCCTCGTCGGCGAGCAGCTGAGCGTGTTCGATCGATCCGGTGGCTCCGGTCGCTTCAAAAGCATCGAGGACCTCGCTGACCGCTCGGTCGCCAATAGCATGGATCGCACACTGCAGGTTGCCATACTTCGCTTGCCTCATGAGGTTGACGAGGTCTTCGGACCTCACTGAGTCAATTCCGGCTCCGTCGGGGCCTCCGCCTGCTGGGTACGGGTCCGTGCACCAGGCAGTACGCGTCGACATCGAACCATCAACGATGACCTTGAGCGGGCCCATAGCTACTCGGCTTGGGCCAGGTTTATCAGTGATGGGGGATTGACCGGTGGCTAAACCCTGCCTAAGAGCCGCATCTAACCGCTCGGGATACACACTGACCTCAACTCGTAGGGGACACCGGCCATCGGCCTCGCGTTGTAGCCATGTGCTCACATCGGTGTTGAATTCCATATCGCGAATGCCAGTTATTCCGAGGCGTGCTGCGGCGCCACTGCAGCTTCCTACCCAACCGTCCAAAACGTGGCGGTCGACTTGCGAAAGCTGAGTTTGGATGTCGAAACTGTCCTGCTCGCGTAGGAATCCGTTTCCCCCGATACCGAGTTTGCGCATAGCGGCGGTGTTGCACCATGAGGAATGCAGATCAGCTGAGACGAGGACGACGGCACGATCACCGGTGACAGCATCGAGTTGGCTGGCGTTAGGGTTTGAGCTCCATAGGGAAGGACGGAATCCGAATCCCTGCAGGATCGGCTCGTTGCTGCGCGCGCGTCTGCTGACATGGGCGGCAACTTCCTTCAATACCGTCTCGCAGCTTGCCGTCTGGCTAATGAGGAACTTTCGCGACGCTAATGCCCACTGCTCGACGTGGACGTGCTCATCCCATAGGCCAGGCATAAGGAGTCGACCATCAAGGTCAATGCTCCGTACCCTTGCATGGCGGGCGTGGTGGCGCGCTTCGGGGCCGAGTGCGAGGACACGATCTGAAAGCAATACGTCAGTGAGGTCGCTGATCGACCCGTCCGTGAGGTCGAGAATTCTGGCGTCGTGGAGCAAGATCACTCCCAGATAGTCCCACCGACGGCGGGTGATGTCACACTCTGGACGGTTCTGAGATATATCCCACGCATCGTCGATTGCGGTGTACTGTGACGGCCATGTCGCGTGCACTCCTCCTTGTGTGCCGCAGCGAGACCCGTTGAAAGGGTGGCCTCCTCGCTGCGGGGAAACGGGCTACCCGAAACATCACACACGGGAGATATCATGACGCGAATTCAGCCTCGCCCTTGCCAGCTCACCAGCCCAATGCCTACCCGGCGTTACAAGCCTTTCGTGCCGCAGCAATTGCCGGACCGTACCTGGCCAAGCAAGACCTTGGACCATGCTCCCCGTTGGCTATCCACCGATTTGCGTGACGGTAATCAGGCCCTTATTGATCCCATGACTCCGGCTCGCAAGATGCGGATGTTCAGACTTCTCGTTGGCATGGGTTACAAGGAGATTGAGATTGGCTTCCCTTCAGCCTCCCAGGCTGATTACGATTTTGTCCGTCAGGTTATCGAGTCCGATATCGTCCCCGACGACGTCACTATCTCGGTGCTGACTCAGGCCCGTGAGGACCTCATCGAACGTACCGCACAGAGTTTGGTCGGTGCGCACCGTGCCACTATCCACATGTATAACGCGGTCGCAGAGCTTTTCCGACGCGTCGTTTTCAAAGTTGACGAGCAGCAGTGCATCGACCTAGCTCACCGGGGTACTGAATGGGTTGTCGCATACGCCGAGAAATACCTTGGTGACGTTGAGTTCGGCTATGAGTATTCTCCGGAAATCTTCAGCCAAACCCCCACTGACTTTGCCATTGAGGTGTGTCACTCTGTGATGGACGTCTGGCAGCCTGGACCGGACCGTGAAATCATCCTTAATCTTCCCGCCACCGTTGAGATGAGCACCCCGAACACCTACGCCGACCAGATTGAGTATTTCTGTCGCAACATTCGTGACCGCCAATACGTGTGCGTCTCTCTACACCCGCATAACGACCGTGGTACTGCCGTTGCAGCCGCTGAGTTCGCTCAGATGGCGGGGGCTGATCGTGTCGAGGGGTGCCTGTTTGGCCACGGCGAGCGCACGGGCAACGTTGACCTTGTCACCTTGGGCATGAACCTCGTCAGCCAGGGGATCGACGCAGGTATCGACTTCTCTGATATGCCAATGATCCGCCGTACCGTCGAGTACTGCACCGGGCTGCCAGTGCCAGCTCGTCAGCCCTACGCCGGTGACCTCGTCTTTACAGCCTTCTCCGGTTCTCATCAGGACGCCATCAAGAAAGGCTTGGAAGACCTGGAGCGCCGGGCTCAGGACCAGGGCATCGGAATCCACGAAATCGACTGGCAAGCACCGTACCTTCCCATTGACCCGCACGACGTCGGGCGTACCTACGAAGCGGTCATCCGCGTCAATAGCCAGTCCGGTAAGGGCGGTATGGCCTACCTCTTGAAAACTGAGCATCAAGTCGACCTGCCGCGTCGTCTGCAGATTGAATTCTCTCGCGCTGTGCAGAATTACACCGACGACCAGGCCCGCGAGGTCAGCCATGATGAGATCTGGGATCTGTTTAGTCGCGAGTACCTGCAAGCTCCCGGCATCGAGTTGGTCAGCCGCATGACGTCTACTGAGACCGGTAGCCACCAGCTCACCGCTAACCTTCGAATTGATGGTGAGGACGTTCAGATCCGGGGCGAAGGTAACGGTGCGGTGTCGGCGTTTATCGACGCTCTGGCTTCCCTCGACATCGTTGTACAAGTGCTCGACTATTCTGAGCACGCCATGACCTCAGGCGGTACTGCCAAGGCGGCTGCATACGTTGAATGTGAAATTGGGGATGGCGAAACTTCGCGAATCCTTTGGGGAGTTGGCATTGATCCTGATATCACGCAGGCTTCCCTTAACGCGGTCGTCAGTGCGGTGAATCGTGCGCGTGAGGTCGGCTGAGCTGGACCACATTGGCGGCTTCCCTCACTACCGTGACAGGAGACCGCGAGAACCGCCGCGCGACGCCCCAAAGATTGCTGTTCCCAGTGCCCAGGTGGTTATACCCAGAAGCCAACCCATCGTGTTCGACGTGGTGGCGGTGTGCGGTACTCCGGGTAGAAAACGACAGTACCCATGTGACTGGAATATGACGATCAGCATAAGCGTCAGGGGAGCTATTGGAAGGCTAACGAGGCGGCCCAATATACCCTCAATCAGGAGTGCTATTCCGGCGCAAATCATAAGGGTTGGCACAAACGCGGCCATATCTGCCCATCCGAATAGATCGGCTACTGGGGTGGGGGAGGATGGATCAAGATAGCGCGCCCCGGGTAGGAGTTTTAGGGGAAGTATCCTAAGAATGCTCGTCATAATGAGCGGTGTCATTATTGCAGGGGCGGTGGCTAGGAGAGCGGTGGCTGCGAAAGATAATTCCAGCCGCCGCGGTGAGGTCATGACGAGCCATGTAGCGGGTATTACCGCAGCAGCCACGCTCAGACTTATCATGAGCACAGGGGCTACCTCCATAAGGAGGATAGGTCTGGGCCATTCCGAATGGTCAAGGTATAAATTGACGCGCGCGTACCACCAGATGACGGTGATGAACACTCCCGCCACGTTGGTGGTTACCCACGTACACGGGTGCGCGATGATGCGCGCTGTCACTTTTGCCCCAGATCCGCTGCGGTGAGTTGACAATGCATGATCTTGGTATCGTGAGATTTCCACCACGCTTCAAAGGAACGCTTCGGGATGTCAGCTAACGGGCTGTTGGTTCCGTTCTCGGGACTGAACCCGCTTCGCTGACGAAGGACCGCGTCAAGCTCGAGCGCGGACGCGAGGTGACTTGATGAGAGTGGGCACGCCGGCGATCCCGCCATCACCCGTGCCACATCTGCGGCCACTTGGGCCCGGAAAGCTTGGGGATCGGAGCTCGGAACTGGCGGCAACCAGATATCTGCGACGGCGTCAGGGCTGTTGTCCTGAGTCATCGCCAGTGACCGGCGATGGTCCTTTGGTACTTGCGCGAGTACCTGTCTTGCCGCTTCGATGGCCGGAGTCTGAAGACTTTTTGCACCAGGGAAAGTGCAAACTCGTATTTTGTCCTGGTCGGTACATGTGACGGTACGCTGGCTAGGAACGACGATGTTTGGGGACAATAGTGTCATTGCGGTGATGAGAATGACGGGCACTGCGACGTTTACTGCGGATGTGGTGAGACGGCGGACTAGCGGTAAACCGGAATCCGTTACCGCCAGTGCAACGTTCAGCATGCACGCGCCGGTAAGACAGAACAACGCAACGCGGTAGATCGCCACTGAAGCAGAGAAATCCCACGCTCCTTCGGGACTTGTCATACCCCAGGTCAGTGACGACGCCAGGGTTGAATATCCCGTGTTATTCAGCACGACATCGTTGAGGAATATTGGAATTCCAAGGAGTGCTCCTGATAGCAGAGGGCCACCTAAAGCTGAATATGGAAAACGAAATAGCAGACATGCTGCATAAGAGACACATGTTGCCATGAACAGTCCACAGAAAACTCCCAGAAGAGCGAGGATATCTGTACCATAAATCTTATGTATGGAGGCCCGTATGAGTGGTGCAGCCATACCGACTGCCAAGCCAATGCTTACCGCAGCAGATGTCTCGGCAATTTGCCTCCACGCGATCGTTTTTCTGGGGCGAGCAGGCGCTCGGCCAATAATAACGTTGTTGGGGGCGTGCGGGGCAGTCTGTATCACGGTCATCGCCATGATGACGAGAACAAACGGTGCTAGTCCCTCGCGGTACGTTACGACAATTCTACGAATATCTGTTGGGCGCCAATCAAGAAGAGGCCGTGCCGCTAATAGTGAGATGACAGCGGCGATCGCAACTGCCACGAGAAGCAGTGTCCAAGAAGTCGGGCGCGAACGGAGTGGGCCATCACTCATGCTGAATCTTCCGGTTCCAAGAGTTTTGTGTACCCAACTTCAGCTGCCGACATCCCAGGGGATGAGATGGAAGCCATCGACTCGATTTCGGCCATTGTGCCGCAGAAACGCAGCCGACCTTCCTCGAGGACAAGAACCTGGGAAGTCATGGCGCTGAGGTCTTCGATGAGGTGGGTGGAAAGAATGATTGTCGAATCGACCGCGATCTGCTCGACGAGCTCACGCAATTTTACACGCTGCACTGGATCGAGGCCCACGGAAGGTTCATCCAAAAGGACGACACGAGGGTTATGAACAATTGTACAGGCAATACCAAGACGTTGTCGCATTCCACCCGAGAGTGAGCGGGCTCGCGAATTTCTTCTGGACCACAGGCCGACCTTCTCGAGGGCTTGTCGTGCGGCATTTGTACATTCGCTCGGGGCCAGACCATGCGCCCACGCCGCGAATTCCGCGTTGCGGAGGACCGTGGAAAATCCCATGATGTCGAACGACTGCGGAAGGTAACCAAGGTCAGGCCTCACCAGGTTGCGCTCACGTGTGGTGTCATGACCGCACACCGTCAGCGCACCGGACGATGGTGTGAGAAGGGTTGCCAGAAGCCGGATGAGGGTGGACTTACCGGCTCCGTTTGGGCCAACGAGACCTATCACTCCTCCATCAACTGCGAATGTAACATCGTGGAGCGCTATGCGACGACGGTATGAATAGCTGACGTGATTAGCGTGAATGGACGGTGCGGTCACGGCCACCGCAGATCTGAGGACTCCGATTTCGCCCCTGTTGATGAATTAGTTCTCGTGTAGATATCCCATCCTGACTTCGGATTTCCAACGACTGTCCACGTGGCATTACGCACATTTGATTTGGATGCTGAGGCCATGCGATCATCCCATCGCCATGTTTCGTGATACATGGCCACCGCCACGCTGCTGACGGAATTGCTGCACCCAGAGCGCCCTCCTACGGAATGTGCAACGGTGTTGGACGCGCGTACGGGCATATTTGCCACAAGACTGCAGTGTGAGGCTGCTTCGGCGTTAGTTGCGGACATAGCGATTCCCATTGCTGCTAATGTCGTGAACGCTGCAAGGCTGGCTACATTAAAGTAATGGCCTCTTTGGGGGGGTAACATCTTTTCCTCCTTCAAGGGAATCTAGATCTCTACGATGGCTTAAGGGTGTTATCACACCGATACCACAATCCAGTTATAGGCCAGTTCTGGATTGACGTCAAGTAGCGGTAGCGGTGGCTACCTCAATGTATATTCTGCCGGAGGATCTCCCTTGGGATGAAGGATCCGAGAGTATGTCGGGACGTGTCGCTCGTTTCGTCATCGATCGATAACAGGTCGATGGCTCAGCAACTATGTCTCTCCTGAGAAGATGTTTTCAAATTATGCGGTTTGCGTTCTTCGTTCGTGAGTAGGCTTCGAAGCGATTGGGGGCGAAATGGGGTGGGGCACTTGTGGTGGCGGTGAGTGTTGCATATTCCGTCATGCCCATTCCCTGATTTTAAATGAGAATATATAAAACCACGAATGGTCTCGATCGATTCGATCTCTCTTTTTCAAGTTATCTTAGCTCGAGCTGGCTGAATGACGACGCTCATTGCATTGGCTCATGCGGTTCAGTGGGCATAGATCCACTCGTATGTTGATTCGTGATTAACCCGCAATCCATCAGCTGATGGCGAGGTGCGTATGACAGTTTCTATCGTCAGACCATGAGCCTGTCAGCGCAAGCGCATGTCGATGTCACGTCGCCTGGACAGGGATTCATGACGGTGGGGTGGGATTGGGGACAGCCCCACCAAACCTCCGGTCGCGTTTGGCGTATTCCACCACCGCAGCCCAGAGGTCCCGTCGATCAACGTCGGGCCATAAGACGTCAGAAAATACCATCTCGGCGTAAGCCGATTGCCACAATAGAAAGTTCGATGTGCGCTGTTCTCCGGAGGACCGCCAGAATAGATCGACATCGGGGATTTCAGGCTCGTCAAGGTGCGCACGGAAAGTCCTCTCCGTGATGTGATCTGGATCAATCTTTCCCTCGGCGGCCATATGAGCGATGTCACGCACCGCGTCAACAATCTCTGCGCGACCGCCGTAATTGAGACAGAATTGGAAAGTGAGGACAGTATTATCAGCTGACTGTTCTTCAGCGGATTCCAATTCCTTGATGACTGATTTCCACAATTTGGGACGGCGTCCGGCCCAGCGGATGCGCACTCCCATGGCGTCAAGTTCATTGCGACGGCGGTGGATGACGTCACGGTTGAACCCCATAAGCCATCGAACTTCATCAGGAGAGCGCTTCCAGTTCTCGGTAGAAAACGCATATGCGCTCAAATACGGGATGCCCATTTCGATTGCGCCCTCAATAACATCGAAAAGCGCATCCTCGCCGCGTGCGTGACCTTCAGTGCGTTTAAGACCTCGCTGCTTGGCCCAGCGTCCATTACCGTCCATGACGACGGCGACATGTTGGGGGATCAGCTCTGGTGGTAGCTCAGGTGGACGAGCTCCGGACGGGTGCGGCTGCGGGCCGCGTTTTGGGGGTCGCGGTGTGGTTTGGGCCATGAGTCACAGCGTAGTGGGATTGGGAGGGCGGTGAGGCCAGTCGTGCGCTGTCGTCGTGGTGACAACGGTGCACGACCGGTTTCACAGGGTTGTCCATACGATAATGATTCCGGAGCCGAGGCACGCGATGATCGAGGCGACGCTCGTCCAATGACTGATGCGTTCACGAGTGCGTCCAGAAATGCCCGGGGAATTGGGTCGCAACCGATCAATAACGACGGGAAACCATGCCGGAATAAGGACGATCCACCACGACACAATGAACGTCAGAATTCTGACGATGAGTGGCAGATCGGCAGTTCCAATGCGCTGGCTCGACGAGATGAACAGCGGGATAGTCGTGAAATTTGTAGCCATCCCGAGAGCTCCCCAGGTAAACATGCCATAGGCGCCAGCGGACCGTGGCCCTGAGGCGTTCTTGCCTCGATGTCTCTGCAGGCGATGTGAGCCCCATTTCTTCCATGCCAGATAACAGCCGAATAAGAAAAGCGCGACGCCCAGCACCCGGTCAACGGCGTGCGACGCTAGTTGACGGGAAGCGAAATCAGTGGCCGCAGTGCCTAACAGGCCGAAACTAGTGACGCCGATGGCCCCGAGTACCAGGCCGGCACCAGAGACAAAAGCCCAACCGTGGTTCTGCCGTTGGCCGTGTACTGCCGCGCTGGCGTTGAGGATCATAACAGGGCTGACGGCAGCAACAAGTACCAAATACCAGACACTGCCGAGCAGCGTGGAAAAGGAATCCATGGGCGTCTCCTGGTACGGGGTTCCAACGGGTGAGGCCGTCTACCTGCGACGAACACTTCCTACCTTCTCACGGCCCATGTTTCGGCTGTACGCCATTGTGGAGAGACAATAGGTGACATGCCCACCTACCGTGATCAAGCCATCGTGTTGCGTACGCACAAGTTAGGTGAGGCTGATCGGATCGTGTCAATGCTTTCACGTGAGCACGGTAAAATCCGTGCGGTGGCGCGAGGGGTCCGGCGCACCTCCAGTAAATTCGGTGCTCGGTTAGACCCGTTTAACCTCGTCGACCTGCAGCTCGTAAAGGGACGCAACCTCGATGTCGTCAGTCAGGTGGAGTGTCTGCATCCGTATTCAGCGCCGCTACGGCAGGACTACGCCCTGTTTACCGCTGCTGAGGTGATGGTTGAGGCTGCCGACCATCTAGTGCCGGTAGACCGTGAACCGGCTCCGACCCAGTACAGGCTGCTAGCGGGTGCATTGCGGGTGCTGGGGCAAGGGACGACGGACGGTCCTCGACCGCCCGAGATGGTGCTGGATTCGTATCTGTTGCGTTCGCTTGCGGCGTCAGGATATGCCCCGGATCTCGTCGACTGCGTCCGGTGCGGGGCACCTGGCCCACACCCAGGATTCTCGCCGAGCCTAGGGGGTGTGGTGTGCATCAACTGTCAGCCACCCGGGACTCCTCATCCTCATGAAGAGACGATTTCGTACCTACGGGCTTTACTGGTGGGCGACTGGGCCGCCACCCGCAGCGTCGCGTGGCCGAGAATTCGTGAAGGTTCCGGACTGGTAGCAGCATTTGTGTCGTGGCATATGGATCGTGGCCTGCGGTCAATGCCTTTTGCGGAGCGGTGAGCTGCTATTAATGGGCTGGTTATGGCTTGCCGGTCCCGACCTGTGTGGGGGCCTGCTACGTCTCACGAAGAGGCTTTGCGCGCGGAATACGCGCGTTAACAACCCACCAACCGTTGCGCAGACCAATGGAAATCTCGCCACGGAGCAGGGTGACACGCTCTTTTAATCGCGCAATACCCATTCCAGTCGACCGAACGGGTTCTATCTGAGAGCCAATGACGGGATTAGAGACGGTTACCACAACGTCATCGCCGTCATCCATGACGGTGATTTTCGCTGTGGAGGGGCCGTTGTGTTTTATGGCATTGGCGGTGGATTCGTCAAGAATTCGGTTGATAGCGTCGGAGACACTGACCGGCATCGGAGCGCACGTGACCGACGATTCAACATGCCAGCCCAGTGTCTCGAGCCGAGTCACCATAGCAGCTACTGTGGCCTCGACGGAGTCCTCATGAGTGGGGGAGGAGATGAGCGGGAGGTCGCGGTTACGCAGCACGAGGAGTAGGCGCTGAAGGTCGTCTAAGGCCGTCCGTGATGTCGTTTCTATTGATTTGGAAGCTGTGATCACGGCCTCATCTGCGGTGTTGAGGCGCAATGATCCCGCCAACATAGTGATGACGGTGAGATCTTTGGCCACCATGTCGTGGAGCTCGGCTGCAAGCTGCTGACGCTCTTCTTCGCGGGCATGTGCCGCCTGCTCGAGAGCATCAGCAGCTTGCTTCTCGGCTTGTTCACGGCGGTTATCGAGCCAGCGGAAAGCGGAGCCAAATCCTATACCGATTATGCACGCGATACATGTCACCAAAAAAATGGACACCCATCGTGCATTGTGGCCAGCTGCTCGAATGACAATAACGGCCGTTCCGATGGCGGCCGGAATGAGATGGTAACCTAGACCACGTTGGCTGGCGAAGAACGCGAGTACGACTAACAGCGGAATGCTGAATGCGAGATTCCCTGCCATAACACTGCTGACCAGACCGATAAGCAGTAACAATTCCTGGACTATAGGGTGCTTCCAGCACAACAATGCAACGACACTGAAAACGTACGTGACCGCCGTCCAGATCATCGCACCGTCGCTCCGATGAGTCGCGACGGCCACACGCAAATCGTCTAACCCAGACAGGACTAGCACAGTGATGATGACAGCCGTGATAGTAGCGGTTCGACTGTCCTTTTCGAATATAAGGTTGCGTACAGTCGAAGCACTATTCATCAATGCACATCTCGCGGGTTAGGCGCCTCACACGGTAGGCGCAGGTGTGGGTGAGAAATCAGTTCCAGTCGTAACACCAGTTGGGGTAAATGGTGCACAGGCCGTCCATGATTCCCTCGACATGGGCCTTGGGTTGCGTCTTGACGGCGTTCTGGACAGGGGTGGAGTCAGTGGAGGCTTGAGCGGGGACGGCGACCGAAAAGGAGCTGACGGCCAGCGCAGCCACGATGCCGGTGATGATTTTCTTCATGCGCATAATGTATCCCGCGTGGAGGGCCACCTACAACGGCCGCAGTGAAGACGATGTGACGAGAAGGTTACGTGCCGAAAAGAGTCGCGTGTCGCATCGACTGATTGCCCATCCGGTCAGGTTCTCGGCTAGGCCGTACACGTTTGGCTCATCGGGCCTTGCAGCTAACTCGGTGCTAGACAGGTCGCTGCACCATGCGAAGATGGAAGGTAGTGTGACGTTAGCTGGATGCCTCGCGTCGAAGGTGTTATCTGAGTCGTGCGGTCATCTGGATGACGAGGGTTCATCCGGGCTAGCAGCGCTCAGCGTAAGTGTGAGGAGGTGTGATGTCAGTTCGACTTGTGGTGGCTGACGATCATCCGATCATGAGGCAGGCTCTTGCTGGCTATTTCTCTCGTGTCGAGGAGATGGAGGTCGTCGGTCAGGCTACTAATGGTCGTGAGGCGGTTGACCTTGTCGATGAGCTACTGCCCGATGTTGTCCTCATGGATCTCAAGATGCCTGAGATGGACGGTCTAGCCGCGACTCGCATGATTGCTTCGCGTCATCCGTCGGTTCGTGTCGTCGCTCTGACAACCTTTGCCCGCCGAGATATCGTCGTTGGGGCTATCCTCGCGGGCGCTTCTGGATACCTTCTCAAAGAATCTGAGCCGGAGGCCGTCATAGCTGGGGTCCGTGCCGTTATGGCCGGTCAGGTGACAGTATCTCCTGAGGTCGCTCGGGGCGTTGTCGAGGCCTTTTCATCTCAGCCCTCAGGCGGCCAGTCTCATCGGGTTGATATGACTCCGGTGGAATTGTCTGATGCTGACGACGACGTCTTGCAACTTCTTGCTGAGGGGCTTCCGAATGCTGTTATCGCTGATGAACTGTGTCTCAGTGAGTCCGCTGTTAAGCAGCGTCTCGGTCATTTAGCAAAAAAGCTGGGAGTGCGCAGTCGTCTTGAGATACTCGTGAGGGCGTGCGAGCTCGGTTTGGTGACACCGCGCCTGCGTCGTTGACTTACGACACTGGATCAGTTCGCGCTGCGGAGCATTCCGAACAGATCCCGAACAATTCCAGCTCATGACCGGTCTCGCTGAACCCGTGCTTCGCAGCGACGTCGCGAGCCCAATCCTCCAAGATCTTTTCCGGCCCAATTTCAACGGCTTTACCGCAGCTGCGGCACACCAGGTGATGGTGGTGCGCTGAGGAACAACGACGATAGGTCATCTCGCCGTCTTCAGCGCGAATGACATCAAGCTCGCCATCGTCAGCCAGTGTTTGCAAATTCCGATAAACGGTTGCCAAACCAACCTGGTCTCCGCGTTCGCGCAATTGATCGTGAACTTGCTGGGCAGTGAGGAAGAACGACTCGTCGTCAAACAGAGCGCGAATCGCAAGGCGCTGTTTGGTCGTGCGACGCCGGTTTCCAGTCATGATCAACCTCACTATTGCGCGTGAAAGTAAGGTCAGACTATACCCCGGAAGACCGTGTCTCCGTAGTCGTCGATGTCCACAGTGGGGAATCCGTGACGGCTTCTCGCGGCGACGTCGAGCATGTCGGGGAGTACTGGATGTTATGGCACCACAACCCAGCATGGCCAAGCCGTAGCGGTACGCACGTGGATGCAGTACCTGCTTTCCGATGGTGGAGGAAGCGGGAACAGTCAAAGCCTGTCCGGTCAGTGTGTACGTTGATGTCGGCATGATGTGCCGATGATTCGTCGTGGCGAGTTGAGTACGTCGAGAGTTGAGTACGTAGGGCCGGACTCGAGTAGTGCGAGTGTGAGCCCGGTAGGAGCCCCACGGCGGGAAGACATCGTAGTGGGGGTCAATCGGGTGCTCACGTATTGACTCTCAGGAGTTACGTCGGACAAGGCTCCGACACCCACCGTGCTTGTTTATAGATGAGTATCAAGGTCGTCTTGACTGAATTGACGAGAATCGCTTGGGAACCATGGAATTTGATCTAGATGTTTTTCGTCTCTGACATCTATTCATCTGCCGCTGGCGTCATGAAAGGCTGCGGGCCTGTCAAATCTGCTAGAACGAGCCGGGGACACTACTGGACGTGTGGCCCGCTGTTACGAGGGGACCAGCTCGCGTAGCGCCTGGTGCTTGTGGTGAGCGTGTGTCGGTTGGGTCAGCAATGGGATCTTGGCGCCGGTCTTTGGAATCGGAGCCGCTACAGTTGCGCTTAGCGGCTCGATCTGCGCGTGCGGGCATCATCCGGGTGCCCGCTCCAATGAGGACTTGAAAGAAAGGGATGGCTGTGGCCTCCGCTAGCACACTCGACAATGTCATCAATCTCTGTAAACGGCGTGGATTCGTTTTCCCATGTGGGGAAATCTATGGTGGCACCCGTGCTGCGTGGGATTACGGTCCATTCGGTGTCGAGCTCAAGGAGAACATTAAGAGGCAGTGGTGGCGTGCCATGGTGACTCGCCGTGATGACGTCGTCGGTTTGGATTCCTCGGTTATCTTGCCTCGCGAGGTGTGGGTGGCGTCGGGCCACGTCGGCGTGTTCAATGATCCGCTGACGGAGTGCCTGTCGTGTCACAAGCGGATGCGCGCTGACCATCTGCAGGAAGGGCATGCAGCCAAGCATGGGATCGACAACCCTGATTCAATCCCGCTTGAGCAGATCAATTGCCCCAACTGCGGCAACAAGGGGCAGTGGACCGAGCCGCGTGACTTCAACATGATGCTGAAGACGTACCTCGGCCCGGTCGAGGATGAGTCAGGTCTGCATTACCTGCGCCCTGAGACCGCCCAAGGAATTTTCGTCAATTTCCAGAATGTGCTCACGAGCGCACGGAAGAAGCCGCCGTTTGGCATCGCGCAGACTGGCAAGTCATTCCGCAACGAAATCACACCCGGGAATTTCATCTTCCGTACCCGTGAGTTCGAGCAGATGGAGATGGAGTTCTTCGTCGAACCGGGCACCGATGAGGAGTGGCACCAGTACTGGATCGACGCCCGCACATCCTGGTACACCGACCTCGGCATTAACCGGGATAACTTACGTCACTACGAGCATCCCAAGGAGAAACTCTCCCACTACTCGAAGCGTACTGTCGACATCGAGTACAAATTCGGATTCGCCGGGTCGCAGTGGGGTGAGCTTGAGGGGATTGCTAACCGCACCGACTTCGATTTGAGTACCCACTCCAAGCATTCTGGCAAGGACCTTTCGTACTACGACCAGGCTAACAACAAGCGCTACCTGCCATATGTCATTGAGCCGGCGGCTGGGTTGACTCGGTCTTTGATGGCTTTCATGGTTGATGCTTACACCGAGGATGAAGCTCCCAACGCTAAGGGTGGGGTCGACAAGCGCACTGTGCTTAAGCTGGATCCGCGTCTATCACCGGTAAAAGCTGCGGTACTCCCGCTGAGTCGTAATTCCGACTTGTCGCCGAAGGCTCGTGACCTTTCTGCTCGATTGCGTCAGCATTGGAATGTTGACTTTGACGATGCCCAGGCGATCGGTAAGCGGTACCGTCGGCAGGACGAGATTGGTACGCCGTTCTGCGTCACCGTCGACTTTGATTCCCTCGAAGATGATGCCGTGACGATTCGCGAGCGTGACACCATGGCTCAGGAACGAGTCAGCATCGACAAGGTTGAGGAATACCTTGGTGGAAAACTATGCGGATGCTGATTTCTTAGATCGCGTTTGCAAGATATATGTGCACAAATGAACAACGACACAAAGGTGGTTGTGCACAAATGACATCTATAACACCGGGGTCGGATGCCCGTGATGGGTATTTCGACCCCGGTGTTATCGCGTAAAACATCGTCCTTTAGGCTAGTTGCACAGCAACGAAAGGGTGATGACTCCATGAGTGTGCCTGACGTTCGAGACCGACGTGACCTTGAACGCAGGGGGGATGCCGTGGCCGTTCGTACGCGCAGCGCGGCACGTCCTTCCAACGTCACATTAAAATTGATCATGGCCATTACGGGGACGATTTTCGCGTTATTCGTTTTCGTTCATATGGTCGGAAATCTGAAGGCCTTTATGGGCCCAGGAGATTACAACGCTTACGCCGAGTTCCTCCGCACCGTGTTGTACCCGCTTTTCCCCATCGGTGGGGTGCTGTGGTGCTTCCGGATTGTGTTGCTGGTGTGCTTGGTTTTGCATGTGTGGGCCGGACTCACGATCTGGGTGAGGGGACGACGAGCACGCGGCAAATTCTCCCGACACAGTATGAAAGCCATGAGCTGGGGAGCCCGTACGATGGCGCTGTCGGGAATCGTCATTCTGGCCTTCGTCGTGGTGCATCTGCTCGATCTGACCTTGGGTAGAGTGGTGCAATCGTCATCCTTCCGGGCACCAACCAATGAGGGAACGCCCGATATCCACATCACCGCATACCAGAACCTTGTCGCCAGCCTGTCGCGTCCGTGGATGGCGATCTTTTACACCGTCGTCATGATCATCATCGGGTTGCACATCGCTCAGGGGGTACGCAATACCATTAATGGTTTTGGCGGTACTGGACGCCGACTGCGTGCGATTTGGACAGTGATTGGTCTCCTCATCGCGCTGGCCATTGTGGTGTGCAACGGCGCACTTCCCATGCTCATTCTTGCTGGGGTGATCTCATGAATAACTGGATCGAGGCCGTCAAAAGGCCTCTTGAGGTAATTGCTGGGCGTCATATGGATGACAAGCCGGAGAAATCCGGCTCTGGAAAATCGGAGCGGCGGCAGCCTAAGCGGGCCGCGTCGTCACCAGTGACTCGAAAGGGTGCCAAGAGGTCCAAGGCTCGTGACATTCTTGGGCCAGCGCAAAAGAAGGCCGGTTATCTCGTCGGTGACGAATTGGACGGTAAAGCTCCCGACGGTGATCCGCTCACCGCGTGGACCCGTCGCCAAAGCGAGTACAAACTCGTCAACCCCGCCAATCGTCGCAAGATGAATGTCATCGTAGTCGGAACTGGCCTTTCCGGGTCGGGGGTCGCCGTAACCCTTGGCCAGCTCGGCTACCACGTCGATGCGTTCTGCTTCCATGATTCGCCGCGTCGAGCACACTCGGTGGCCGCCCAGGGCGGCATCAACGCCGCTCGCGCCCGCAAAGTTGACGGCGATTCCCTCAAGAGGTTCGTGAAGGACACCGTCAAGGGTGGTGACTACCGGGGTCGGGAGGCTGATGTCGTCCGACTCGGCACAGAATCTGTACGAGTCATTGACCACATGTACGCCATCGGTGCGCCGTTCGCCCGAGAATATGGCGGCCAGTTGGCTACCCGATCATTTGGAGGCGTGCAGGTTTCGCGCACCTACTACACCCGCGGCGAGACCGGTCAGCAGCTCGAAGTAGCCTGCTCTCAGGCTCTTCAGGCACAAATTGACGCTGGTTCGGTGACAATGCACAACCGCACCGAGATGCTTGATCTCATCGTTGCCGACGGCAAAGCCCAGGGCATCGTCACCCGCGACCTTCTCACCGGTGAGATCAAGGCATGGACGGCCCACGTCGTCATCCTGTGCACTGGTGGATATGGATCGGTGTACCACTGGTCCACCTTGGCCAAGGGATCGAACGCCACCGCGACGTGGCGTGCTCACCGTCAAGGCGCATACTTCGCTAGCCCCTGCTTCGTGCAGTTCCATCCGACTGCCTTGCCCGTCAGTTCGCACTGGCAGTCCAAGACCACTCTCATGAGTGAATCGTTGCGCAACGATGGTCGTATCTGGGTGCCAAAGAAAGCTGGCGATGATCGCCCGGCCAATGACATCCCCGAGGAGGAGCGCGACTACTACCTGGAGCGTAAATACCCGGCTTTCGGAAACCTGACACCGCGTGACGTCGCCTCCCGCAATGCCAAGACTCAGATTGACAGTGGCCACGGAGTTGGCCCGCTCAAGAATTCGGTGTATCTGGACTTCCGTGACGCCATTGAGCGGCTCGGGAAAAAGACCATTGCAGAGCGTTACGGCAACCTGTTCGACATGTACTTTGACGCCACGGGGGAAAATCCCTACGAGGTGCCGATGCGCATTGCCCCAGGCGCCCACTTCACAATGGGTGGCTTGTGGGTCGACTACGACCAGATGAGCACGATCCCAGGTTTGTTCGTCGGTGGTGAGGCGTCGAATAACTATCACGGTGCGAACCGGTTGGGGGCCAATTCTTTGCTTTCTGCCAGCGTCGACGGATGGTTCACCCTGCCACTGACGGTGCCAAACTATTTGGCCGGATTCGTCGGAAAACCGGTGCTACCCCTTGACGCTCCCGAGGTCAGCGCAGCCATTGAAAGGGTGCAGAAGCGCACTGATGCCTTGCTTAACTGCGGCGGAACGCATCGTCCAGAATGGTTCCACCGCAAGCTTGGCGACATCCTCTACGAGGGTTGCGGAGTCTCTCGCGATGAGGCCGGACTCCTTGACGCGCTGACAAAAGTTCGCGCACTGCGCGAGGAGTTCTGGCGCGACGTCAAGGTTGTTGGTACGGGTAACCGGCTCAATCAGGAACTCGAGAAGGCTGGTCGAGTTGCTGACTTCATCGAGCTTGGCGAGGTCATGATTCTCGATGCCCTGGACCGTCGGGAATCGGCTGGTGCACATTTCCGTACCGAATTCGCTACTGAAGCCGGTGAAGCTAAACGCAATGACGATGATTGGTGCGCGGTTTCGGCTTGGGAGACGCGACCTGACGGCACCAAAGTACGGCATAGCGAGCCGTTGTCGTTCTCGTTGATTGATCTGCAGGTGAGGGATTACCGATGAGGGTGGAATTGGACATCTGGCGTCAGGATGGCCCCGATGCTAAAGGACATTTTGAGCACCACGTTGTCGAGGACGCTGAGCCTGAGTGGAGCTTGCTGGAGTTGCTTGATCGGCTCAATGATCAGATTGTTGACAATGACGGCGATCCGATCGTCTTCGAGTCTGATTGCCGTGAAGGGGTGTGCGGGTGCTGTGGTTTTGTCGTCAATGGCAAGCCGCATGGTCCCTTGCCGAATACCCCCGCGTGCCGTCAGCATCTGAGAGCATTCCCTGACATCACGCACTTCACGATCGAGCCCTTCCGCTCGGCGGCTTTCCCGGTTATTCGTGATCTAGCCATCGACCGCACGAGCATGGACCACTTGATACAGGCTGGTGGAACAGTCGACGTCATGACAGGTACAGCTCCCGATGCTGACTCGGTGCCGCAGCCACACGCCGAGGCCGAGCAAGCGCTCGACTTCGCGTCGTGTATCGGATGTGGGGCATGCGTGGCAGCTTGCCCAAATGGTGCGGCGATGCTCTTCGCAGGTGCGAAGCTTTCGCATCTAGCGATGATGCCGCAGGGACGTCAGGAACGTTCGAAGCGAGCCCGACGCATGATTACCGCTCTTGATGAGGAGTTCGGCCCATGCTCGCTATACGGCGAATGTGTGGAGGCCTGTCCGGTGGGAATTCCGCTAGTGGCCGTTGCGCGGGTCAATCGGGAGCGCTGGCGTGCCGGGTTCCGAGGAGCTCACAGTAAGGACAACTGAGTATGTTAGCCGGTGCTCGGGGCACCTGAGCACCGGCTAACACCCGATTGCGGTTTTAGTCGAAGTCCAACCCCAGGTCGAGAATCGGGGCGGAGTGGGTGATGGCACCGACTGCGACGTAGTCGACCCCGGTTTTGGCGATCTCTTTGGCATGATCGAGGGTCAACCCGCCAGATGCCTCGGTAACGACGCCGCGCGGGTGACATATGCTGACTGCTTCTGTCATCTGGGCATTGTCCATGTTGTCAAGCAAAATGGTCTGCACCCCGGCATTGACGGCCTCGCGGACTTGATCGACGGTGTCACACTCAACCTCACAGATGGCGTCGGGCTGATGGGATCGAACCGCATCGACGGCAGCTGTCAGGGATCCGGCTGCGGAAATGTGATTGTCCTTGATGAGGGCGGCGTCTGACAAGCCCATGCGGTGGTTCACGCCGCCTCCACAGCGCACCGCGTATTTGTCGAGATCACGTAAACCGGGGACTGTTTTGCGAGTGTCACGGATCCTCGTTGTCGTTGCGGCCAGAGCGTCAACCCATTGTGAGGTAGACGTCGCTACCCCGGATAGGTGGCTGAGGAGGTTGAGCATGGTGCGTTCTGCGACGAGCAGGGTGCGCACCGGGCCTGACACGGTGGCCACTGTGTCTCCGGGGCAGACCCGCTTAGCATCGTCAAGGCGGGTAGTGAACTCGACCTCGGTGCCAGTGCGGTATGCCAGCCCGTGTAGCACCGCTGCGGCTACCGGCACGCCTGCCAGGCACCCCCGCTGGCGAGTACGAATGTCTGCCTGGCCAATGGCGTCTGTGAAAAGAGAATCTGTCGTGATGTCGGTACCGTCGCGCAAGTCTTCGTCCAGGCAGGTGTTGACGATTCTGACGACGAGGTCGGGGTCTAAGCCACGCTCTGACAGCGTGCGGATGAGCGACTCAGGTAAAGGGATCATGCGATTTTCTTTTCTGACCTCTGGGAAACCACCGTCGGTCGCCCCTCGACAAGGCGCAGATCAGTGTGGACGCGGAAAGTTGCGTCTTGACGGGGATAGTCACGTCGACGATGGGCGCCACGTGATTCAGTGCGCCACAACGCCGCTGTTGCGATAGCAGCGGCGATCGTTGCAGCGTTGGTCGCAGTGAGAGCGGCATCGTCGAGGCCGGCTGTGGCGCGGATTTGACGAAGTTCACCAAGTGCTCGCTGGAGACCGTCACCATGACGGCTAAGAGAGACGTCACGATCCATGATGGTTCGGATAGGTCGTATCGCCTCGCCGGGAAGCCAACCCTGGCGGTGAACGGCGTGAATATGGTTTGGTGAGGGTACTGGGCCGACGGGACTAGTAGAGCAGCGTCCGCTGCGCTCACCGGCGATAAGGGCTTCGGTCAAGGAATTCGATGCCAATCGATTCGCGCCGTGGACTCCAGTGCAGGCAGTTTCGCCGACAGCCAGTAGGCCGGGAACTTCGGTGCGTCCGTCGAGGCCGGCAACGATACCTCCACAGTGGTAATGGGCACCGGGTGCGACGGGGATGGGCTCAGTGCAGGGGTCGATTCCGTGTTCGCGACAGCTGGAAAGAATTGTGGGAAAACGGCTTTGCCACGTCGCCTCACCGAACGCGGTCGCGTCCAGAAGTACATGGTCGGATCCTGTTGCGAGCATTGCTTCGTGCTCAGCTGCGGAAACGACGTCACGGGGAGCGAGGTCTTTCAGCGGGTGTATTCCAGTCATGATGCGACGGCCAGTGACGTCAAGTAGAACTGCTCCTTCGCCTCGGACAGCCTCTGAGATCAGCGGAGAGCGTCCCTGCTGGCCTGGGATGAAGAGCACAGTGGGGTGAAACTGCATAAACTCAGGGTCTCGAATCGTCAGCCCGGCCCGAAGTGCCGCAGCTAGGCCATCCCCGGTGCAGACGAGGGGGTTAGAGGTCGCTGACCACAGCGCGCCGATACCCCCGGTGGCTAACACGACGCAGCGTGCCGGGATCGTCACTGAGTGGCCGTTGGACAAGGCGGTCACTCCACGTACCGTGCCGCTCGCGCCGATGACGAGGTCGATAAGGCGGGTGTGAGTGAGCACGGTTATCCCGGCGGCGTCGAGGCGTGAGCTAAGGCATTGGTGAACTTCGTGACCAGATCGGTCGCACTCGGCGTGGAGAACCCGTCGAGCATGATGGCCGCCCTCAAGGTGTAGATCGGGTTGGCCGTCAGCATCGGTATCGAAGTGAGCGCCGAGCTCCATGAGGTGACGTAGAGCTTGTGGTGCATGGTGTACCAGATCGTCGACGTTGTCGCGGTGGCAGAGCCCGGCCCCTGCAGTGAGAGTGTCTTCGAGGTGAAGGGCAAAGGAATCGTCTGATCCCCATACTGCTGCCAGGCCACCTTGGGCCAGGTCGGAGGAGGAGTCAGCGATACTTTCGCGGGTCATGATCGTCACGGCTCGTCCCGCTTTGGCTGCAGCGAGGGCACTGGAAAGGCCAGCGGCTCCGCTGCCGACAACGAGGACGTCGCACTGGTGTTCAGGCATGGCTGGACTCCCTGGCGGGGGAGGCTGATCCACCGATGGCAATCATCCGTTCCACGGCCGTGCGAGCCTTGGTGGCGAGGACGGGATCGACAGTGACGACGTCGCGTCCAGTTTCCAGACACCGCAGCAGCTTTTCGGGGGTGGTCATCTTCATGAAAGGGCAAACGGCGTCGGGATTGATAGGAGTAAAGGTCGTGTCGGTGTTGACCTGGCGAAGCTGGTGCAGCATTCCGGTTTCGGTGGCGACGAGTACCTGACGGTTGCGCGTTGTCCGTGCAGCATCGAGCATCCCGCCAGTTGAGAGGACGTGGGTGCGCTCGCTGGGAAGGTCTCCGTTGCTCGTGAGCCACAGCGCACTCGTGGTGCACCCGCACTCCGGATGGATATAGAGGTCGGCATCGGGGTTGGCCTCGACTTGATCGCGCAGCTGCGTAGGGGATATGTCGGCGTGTACGTGGCATTCACCCATCCAGACGTGAATGTTGTGGCGACCGGTAACGCGGCGCACGTGGGCACCAAGGAACTGGTCGGGCCCAAAGAGAATCTCCTGGTCAGCAGGCAGTGAATTGACGACGTCGACGGCGTTGGAGCTGGTGCAGCAGATGTCAGATTCGGCCTTCACCTCGGCGGTCGTGTTGACGTAGGTGACGACGGCGGCGTCGGGATATTCGGCTTTCCAGGCTCGCAGCTGCTCGGCGGTCAGTGAGTCAGCGAGGGAGCATCCGGCCTGTGCATCGGGAATGAGGACGGTCTTATCGGGGCAGAGCAGGGCGGCAGTTTCAGCCATGAAGTGAACCCCGGCCAGCACGATGGTGCTTGCAGAGCTGTTGGCGGCTAGCCGGGCGAGGGCTAAGGAGTCGCCAACATGGTCGGCTACGTCTTGAATCTCGGGAGCTTGATAGTTGTGGGCGAGGATGATCGCGTCACGCTCGCGTGCGAGACGGCGGACGTCGTCGGCCCAGGTGGTTGAGATGCTGCAAGATGCGGGGGCAGTGGTCACGAGGACGACTCCTTTCAAATAATCGACTCGAAGTCTATAACTAATCGTCTCATAGGCGAAAACCTGTTGGGGTGGTGCGACTGTTAATGGCGGGTTAGCCGCCCGATGCGTGCCGGTAAGCTACTGCTGTGGCGGTGGATCGCGATGACTCAGCAGGCAGGGTGCCGCGCACGATCTACCGCGATCAACGTGGGGTGGCCAAGTTTCGTCACGAGGTGCTCGCCGTCGTCTTAAGAGTGTCTCAAGCCGATCTTGAGGTGCTTGTTACCGATCGATCTCGCGAACCATTCACGGGAATGCCGGCTCTGCCCGGCGGGCCGCTGGAAGTCGACGAAACGATGGAGCAGGCAGTGCTTCGGTATGAGGATGGTCTGCTGGACGTCTCCCGTTTAGGCCATCAAGAGCAGCTGTCGACGCGCTCAGAGCCGGGTCGTGATCCCTTTGAGAGGACTGTAGCGACGACATATCTCGGTTTGGTGGCACCAGATACCGAGGCGGAGGGGAAGGCGCGATGGTTGCCGGTCCGACCTTCCACGCCGATGGCTTTTGACCACGCTCAGGCCGTTACCGAAGCCGTCGTCAGGCTGCGTGGCAAGATTTCCTACACCAATATCGCATATGCCCTGGCCCCGGCAGAATTTACCTTGGCTCAGCTGCGTGACGTTTACCAAGCCGGCCTGGGCCACGACGTCGATGTGACAAACCTGTCGCGAGTATTGAGGCGTCGTGGCCAGATCGCTAAGACTGGGCACCGGGAAGAGTCAGGGTTACGAGGCGGTCGTCCTCCAGCGACCTGGACTTTCACTCGCCATGACTATGAGGTGACGGATCCTTTCGCGGTACTGAGACCGACGTTACGGGGCCACCAATAAGGATTAGCGGGTTCGTGCAGCGGTACGGCGAACGTGCAGACCAGTAAGGATCATCTGGGCGCCGAAACATGCTCCGACACCTTCACCAGCGCGCATCCGCAACTCCATGAGCGCTTCTAGCCCCAATTCGGCCAGTACAGCTTCATGGGCATGTTCTCGTGATACGTGCGAAGCGACGAGCCAACCGTGGAGACCTGGCGACAGTGTGGCCGCGATGAGGGCTGCGACGCTGGTAGCCAGACCATCAAGGATGACGGGAGAGCCGGCCTCGGCCGACCCGAGACATACTCCGGCTAAGACCGCAAATTCTGGGCCTCCCAAGGTGGCGAGAAGATGCTCTGGATCATCGCACGTGGCGTGAGTACGGGCGAGGGCAGCCTTGATGACGTCGGCCTTGCGCTCGACCATGGCGGTGTCGCTTCCGGCCCCCAAACCAACAGCCTGTTCGGGATCCAACCCGGTTAACACGCACGCCAGTGCCGTGGCCACAGTGGTGTTCCCGACTCCAACTTCGCCCAGGCATACCAGTCCATTCGAGGCTGCTTGTGCACCTATGCGTCGCCCTTCGCTCAGCAGAGCCTCGACGTCGGTCGGGGTCATGGCGTCAGTGTGGCAGAGGTCGCCGCGCTTGCCGGGGAGGCGTAGGGACGTGGCGCCCTGTACGGGTTGGGCAACCCCGGCGTCGACGACAAGGTGGGACAGTCCGGCAGCAGTTGCGGTGGACACGCCCAGTCCAGTTCCGGCGACGGACGCTGCCATGACGTCATGGGTCACTGAGGTGTCGAAAGCCGTGACACCCAGGTGGGCGACGGGGTGGTCAGCTCCGACGAGAACGAGGGTGCCGCTGGTGATGTCGGCACCATGTGCGGCCTCGACTCGATCCAGGGTTTGGTCAAGCAAACCGAGGGATCCCGGTGGCGTCAGGAGTTGGTCGGCGTCATCGTGAGCAGCCACGACGTGACGACGGTCGGGGGAGTGTAGGGGCTGGCGCAGGGCCGAGATGGGAGCCTTGGGCTGTGCGGTATCGGGCCAGCGATCATACAAGGTGACGTCGTTGAGTGGCACACGGCGTGACCAGCCGCGCCTCTCAAGTCCAGGAGCCGGCGGACGTTCGTCAGGCCATCCCAGGCACAGCCAACCGAGGGTTTCGACGCCGTCTGGAAGGTGAAGGAGCTCCGCTAATTCTGTGGGCTGGAAAAGCGTCACCCACCCCATCCCTAAGCCATGGGCGCGGGCGGTCAGCCACATATTCTCGACGGCACAAGCGCAACTCCACATGTCGGCATCGGTAAACGTGTTTCGCCCCAGTACCCCTGATGCTGGCGCTCGACGGTCACAGGCGACGACGATGCCGACCGGAGCTTCGCGGATTCCCTCCAACTGGAGGTCGAGGAGACGGGATTTGCGATCCGGGGTGAGGAGGTCGGCCTGACGCAGTCTCTCGCGGTCTGCCATGACGGCGGCGCGATCACGGATGTCGGCGTCGCGCACCACGATGAACCTCCACGGCTGGCTATGGCCTACGCTCGGAGCCCGGTGACCGGCCCACAATATGGTGTTGATGAGTTCTTCACAGACATCGTCGTGGCGATATCGGCGGATGTCACGTCGAGCGTCGATGGCGGCGTCCAGCCCCAACTGCACCTGGTCGCCTAGAGACCATCCGGTGGGGTCGGCGGCTCGGGTGGCCGAAGAAGTGGTGTCGCCGATTCGGGGAATCGGGCGGTTCCAGCGCTGGCTGGCAGATGGGTTCTCGTCAGTGGTCGTCACAGCACGAGGGTAGTGCTCGGTTTGCGGCACCATGTCGCCGGGATGGTGTGGAAATGTGGGTCGAGATGTCTGATTGCGTCCCTGGCGCTGGTACAACAGTTTCTGCTGATCCGGAATACCCCGCTTACCATGGGTTGGTGCTCTCTCACCCTCTCACCCTGACCGCACCCTCCGGTGGCACCGTTTCTGTGGACACTCCGGTGGTGCTGGCCCCCATGGCCGGCGTCACCAATGCGGCGTTCCGTCAGCTGTGTGCGGAACAGGGGGCGGGTCTCTACGTCTGCGAGATGATTACGTCGCGTGGCCTGGTATATGGAGACCGCAAGACACACGCCATGCTTGCCTTCGCCGAGTGCGAGGACGTGCGGTCGGTGCAGCTCTATGGAGTCGATCCGTCAATGGTGGGCGAGGCAACGTCGATTTTGTGCGAGAGATATGGGGTCAACCATGTCGACCTCAACTTCGGCTGCCCCGTGCCCAAAGTCACCCGTAAAGGCGGCGGGGGAGTCTTGCCGTGGAAGCTTGATCGGTTCACGGCTGTCGTTTCTGCTGCAGTACAAGCCGCTGACGACTACGGGGTTCCAGTCACCGTCAAGACTCGGATAGGTATTGACGATGACCACATCACCTACCTTGATTCAGCCCGGGCCGCCGTCGACTCTGGTGCTGCTGCGGTATGTTTGCACGCTCGCACTGTCGCTGAGGCTTACGCCGGGCATTCCCACTGGGAAGCTATCGGCGACCTTGTGAAGGCAGTGGATGTTCCTGTCATCGGCAACGGTGACATTTGGGAGGCGAGCGACGCGCTGGCCATGGTCGAGCAGACAGGTTGCGCTGGCGTCGAAGTCGGCCGTGGTTGCCTCGGTCGGCCATGGCTGTTCCGCGACCTGGCCGATGCTTTCGCAGGTCGAGCCACCACCACGTTGCCGACCTTGGGCGAGGTGTGCGCCGTGATCCGTCGTCATGCCGAATTGTTGGTGAAGTATCAGGGAATGCATGGTCTTATAGACATGCGCAAGCATATGGCTTGGTATCTCAAAGGATTCCCAATAGGTGGGCAGACCCGTCACGCACTCGGCCAGATTTCCAGTTTCGAAGAACTCGATAACTTATTGGCCAGCCTTGATCGCAATGCTCCGTTTCCGATTAAGGAGCTTGGTAAGGCTCGTGGGCGTCAGGGCGCGCCGAGGCGCAAGGTCGTCATGCCACACGGGTGGCTGGACTCCCGCACCCTTGACGACGATGATCTGTCTGCCGCTGAAATTGACGCTTCTGGTGGCTGATTCCATCAGCTGCTGGTCCTGCGGCCCTCGTTAGGACAGGATGGGAGCATGTCCGAAGTGGGGGAACGCGCCCGAGCATGGGCCCTGACGATGGCTGGTCACCGCGGTATGAACGACATTGTCTACGCCCATTCGTCGAGTGGCGCCCGCATCGACACCGGTGAGGTTGTTGGTCGTCAAGCCCGCGAAGACCGCGAGACTGTGCTGCTGCGCCATGGAGCCACCCGCGCGAGCGGTGCGGGCAACCGCGCCATTGCCGAGCAGCCGGATCCGGAGCGTACCTGTTTTGAGCGCGACCGGGATCGGATCGTCCATTCCACGGCGTTTCGACGACTGGCTGGCAAGACCCAGGTTGTTGTCTATCCCACCGATCATCAGCGCACTCGCCTCACGCATGCCCTCGAAGTGGCTCAGGTAGCGCGGTCGATTGCTGCCGGAATTGGGGCTAATGTCACCTTGGCCGACGCTATGGCGTTGGGCCACGATTGTGGTCACGGGCCGGGAGGGCACGCCTCCGAGCAGGCTTTTGACGCCTTCATCCCGGAAGGATTCGATCACGGCCCGTGGGGAGCTGACGTCAGCCTGGCCAGCCTTAACCTTTGCGCTGAAACTCTCGATGGCATCCGTAACCATTCGTGGTCGCGGCCGGCGCCCGGAACGGTGGAGGGAGAGGTGGTCTCGCTTGCCGACCGGATTGCCTACTGTGCTCACGATCTCGAAGATGCAGTGAAAGCGGGGATCGTCACTGTCAATGAATTGCCACAGGTCGTCAGCGAGGTGGCAGGAACGGATCGACGCACCCAACTGTCGGTCTTCATCCGCTGCGTTATTGATACCACGTGTGCGACTGGACGAGTTGGGATGGCCGCAGACGTAGCCGAAGCCCTGGCAGCCCTGCGAGCCTTTAACTACGAGCGGATTTATACCCGCCCTGAATCCTTGGGACAATCAGAGGCTGTCATTGAGGTTTTACATGGATTGGTGACGTATTACCAAGACCATATTGATATGGTTCCCAAAGAATTTCTGGAGACTGACGCTGATCGAATTCACCAGGTCGTCGCATATGTGGCTGGAATGACCGATCAATTCGCTTTTTCTCAAGCCTCTGAGTTGTTGGGGTGGGATCGACGTCGTCTTCCCCGGGGTATGGGTAGGGGTTTTTGATCGCCCAATATGGATCGGGGTTACCGGTTTCAGGGGTGAAGTTGGGTTGCTAGATCTTCGGGCAAGAGTTTCGCTCGTGTGACGAGGTCATGTGCCACGACAACAGTTACCGCTTGACCAGCCAAAATGCCAATGAGGACGAGGGCTTGAGCAGCACCCGCTTGCAGCGCTGAGCCGCCGCCTAAGAGCACGCCGACGAAAGCTCCAGGTAAGGTCACCAAGCCGACAGTTGCCGTGCGGTCGACCGTCGGCAGCACTGATTCAGTGACGCTAGGCTCGGTGACGAGCGCAATAGCGTCACGGCGTGGGAAACCGACGGCTAGCCCCGCTTCATAGGTACCAATCTCCTCGCGCAGATCGGCAAAAAACCGACGGCAAGCCAAGGTATGGCCGCTCATAATATTGCCGATGATAATGCCAGAAACTGGCACTAGAGATACTGGAGTTAATGGAGCGCAGCCAGTTGCAAAAATGATGAGAAGTACCGGAAGGACGCCGGCGAGCATGGCTACTGCCGCCCATACCCATGCTGTAGATACTCCGGAACGATTCGCAGTCGTACGCACGGCAATAGCGAACATGAATACGGTGAACAGTAATGCCGCCCACATATGGGCCAAGGCGTAGACCAGGATGATGGAGACGATTCCGAGCTGCACTATTGCGCGTACTGCAGCGATGACGGACGCCTTGGCGATGCCGAGACGTCCAAGAATAGATGCGGCAACGGTTAGTACAACGAGCAGAACTATCGCCAACCCAAGTTGCCAGGTAGGGTTTACGGTCACGGCGGACAGTTTTGCACCATTCGGGTGCTCTGACCATGGGTAGGATTGCAAACATGGCTGGCCGGATCAACGATGAGGACATCGCCCTGGTCCGGGAACGTGTCCGGATCGACGAGGTCGTTGGTGAATACGTCACCTTGCGCAATGCCGGCGGCGGCTCTCTGAAGGGTTTATGCCCTTTTCACGACGAGAAGACCCCCAGCTTTCAGGTGACGCCGTCGCGCGGTCTGTTCTACTGTTTCGGCTGCGGTGAAGGCGGGGACACCATCTCCTTTCTCCAAAAGATCGACAACCTCACGTTCGTTGAGGCTGTTCAGCGTCTCGCCGATAAGGTCGGTGTTCAGCTGCGTATTGTCGATGATGGTCGCCCCGGCCTTGAGCCAGGCTTGCGGATGCAGATTCTCGCCGCTAACGAGGCTGCAGCGCAGTTCTTCCAATCCCAGATGTCGACCGACGAGGGCCGCATTGCTCGAGAATTCGTCGCTGAGCGGGGTTTCTCCCCGGATGCCGCTGTGCAGTTCGGGATGGGCTATGCGCCGCGTGGTGGTCATGTGCTGCGTGACCACTTGATGGCTAAAGGGTTTACTCCCAAAGTTCTCATCGAGTCGGGTTTGGTGCGCTCCCAAGGGTGGGACTTCTTTCAGGGACGAGTGTTGTGGCCAATTAAGGATTCCGGTAAATCCGTGCTCGGGTTTGGCGCTAGACGGGTCTACGACGACGACCGGCTTCCCGCCAAGTACGTCAATACCCCTGAAACCCCGGTCTACAAGAAGTCGCATGTTCTGTATGGCCTAGACATGGCTCGTGCCAATATCGGTAAGAAGAGCCAAGCTGTGATCGTCGAGGGGTATACCGACGTTATGGCTGCGCACCTGTCTGGCGTCGATACCGCTGTCGCGGCCTGCGGTACAGCTTTTGGCGATGACCACGCCCGGCTTATTCAGCGTCTCATGGGCAATAGTGGGTCTCTCAACGGAGAAGTTATCTTCACTTTTGACGGTGACGCTGCAGGCCAGAAAGCGGCTCTCAAAGTATTCCGCGGCGATAACCAGTTTTCGTCTCAAACCTACGTTGCTATCGAGCCAACTGGGCTCGATCCGTGCGATTTACTGATGCAACGCGGCCCACAAGCTGTGCGTGAGCTCGTCGCGCGTCGCGTCCCGCTGTATCGCTATGTCATGGAGAACACCGTCAGCCAGTTTGACCTTGACCGTGCGGATGGTCGCGTGGCTGCCATTAGGGCAGCCGCGCCATTAGTTACGAGCATTCGCGATCAGTCTCTCGTGGATGGTTATTTGCGTGAGTTATCCCAGGTAGTGGGTGCTGACATCGACGTGGTTCGTCGAGAAGTGTCGCGTGCCCGAAAGCAACGCCGCTCTGAGCCGCAGGCGGTCGCCGTTGCGTCGCCTCAGCAAAGTTCAGGGACTCCCTGGCCGGATCCGGCTGATGTCTCCCTATCCGTGGAGCGAGGATTTCTCAAACTCGCTTTGCAATATCCCGATCTCTTTGATGAGGAATGGGATCAGGTCGAGGTCGAGGATTTGCGGCACCCGGCGTACCAGGCGGTGTTCGACGCTGTCTTGGCTGTGCCGCGTGGGCAGGACAGATGGGCTGAGAAGGTCGGCGAGGCGACTCCGGATCCACTCGTGAAGCAACTTGAAGTGGCCCTGCTGGTGGAGCCGGTGCTGCGTGAGGAGCCTGACCGAGGTTATGCGCAGGCATATGCGGCCCGGGTGCGGTTGTTGTCGATTACCGACGACATTGCCAACCTCAAATCGCGCTTGCAACGTACAAACCCAAATCAAGATCGCAAGCTCTATGACGCCATGTTCTCTGATTTGGTGACTCTCGAGGCGCTACGTAAGAGTCTCATTGCGGCAGGCGGAGCCACCTCGGCCTGATGTGACACATGTGGACAACTTTTTCTGTGTCCACAGATTATCTGTGAGGGGTTTCATCACGTCCCGACGCGCGTCATCGTCAGACCATGAGATATACGGAGTTCATTGACGGTGCCGTCGCCTTGGATTCTGCGCAGGAGCGCGAGCTATTCCGCAAGCTTGATGCCGGTGCCATTGCTGATGCCGTCCTCGAGGGTTATTTCGTGGCAGCTGTCCCGGCGAGTGAGACAGAGCTGCGCAAGATTTCAGACGATGGAGCGGCGGCCCGGCAGGTCCTGTGGCGCTACATGTTGGCGCTCGTGTTGACCCAGGCCCGTCAGGCTGCTGTGACATACCGGTGCAGCGTCGAGGACTTTATCCAAGCCGGCTGCATCGGGCTAGGGGAAGCCATTGACAGGTACGACGAGCGGCGTGGAGCGCGGTTTTCTACCGTTGCCTGGACATGGATTCGCCGCCGGATTGGAGAAGAGGCCGTGCGACTGAGCGGGGCCAGATCGCGGGCCGTGATGAGGGAGGCGGCAGAGGTTGCTCGTGTCGAGGAGGAGTTGACGGCCCGTTGGCAACGAGTGCCCAGCAGTAATGCGATTGCCGCACAGATGGGCAAGGACGTCATGTGGGTGGAGAAGCGGAGAGTCGAATGCTGGGAGGTAGAAACGAGTTTTTTCGAGCAGATGGCTGTTGTTCACACATGTTGCGACGAACCCGAGTCCGGGCTAATTAGCTTGTTGACGGGCCAGGAGAGACGCATCGTCGAGATGAGGCACGGTTTTCACGGTGAGCCCATGACGATCACTGCGGTTGCCGACAAGCTAGGTCTATCGGCGTCGAACGCCAGACGCATTGAGCATCGGGCACTTGCACGACTGAGGCGTCATCTGCAGCGGGTCGTTGCTGCGTGACAGGATGGAAACATGTGGTGGACAAAGGGGCCGAGTGCTGACGAGATGGCCCGTCTGCGAGCGGTTCTCGGATTCGACGACGTGAAGGTGCTCGCCAGCGGGCGTGGCGATGGGGTGACCGCGATCGCCGTGATCGAGGGATTGGTCGTGCTGACCGATGACGCTGACTCAGCGGTGGCCTGGCATGAGATCGTTCGCGGTAAGTGGAATGGGAATACTGAGACTCTCAGTTGGGAATTCCTAGACGGTTCCGGAACTTCCGTGGTGCTGAACAAACCGGGCAAGATCCCCGAGGTATTTAGAGCCAAGATCACCGAATCCATCGCAGCAACGAGAACGGTGCCGGTGCGCGGGGGGAGCATTCTCATTGCAGGCCGCATTCCGGCTGGTCACCTCGCCGATGGATCTATCACGTGGACGGCGCTGGCGAGAGAGTCAGCTGACCTTAACGACCCTGAGACTCGTCAGGTAATTATGGAGACGACTAGCTCCCTTAAAAAGGAGTGGGGGTGAAGATAGTGTGAATGCGGCCAGTCCCGTCTACGCAGCGTGATTTGTCTTCATGTCAGTGATGCTGCTAATGTTTTATCTCGCGCTAGGGCGCTGATCCCCTGTAGCTCAATTGGCAGAGCATCTGACTGTTAATCAGAGGGTTACTGGTTCGAGTCCAGTCGGGGGAGCCACCGAATGTGCCGCCTGTGCAAGGGCAATGTCGCTCTTGCTGAGACCTGGGCGGGGATGCAGTCTTATATCGAGGAAACCGCCACGACGGTCTGGTACGCGTCGCAACACTGTAAGGAAACCCGACGGCAGGTTCCGAATCTGATGTGGTCTGAGGCAACACCCTGGTGATAGACCCCATGAACGTCGTATCTGACAGCACACATCGACATCGCACTAGTGGTGACGTAGCGCACGCCGGGGCCGTCTATGTTGCTGTTGGCCATGTTCACGCGGCGGGGCCCGGAGAATCCGTGGCGGTGAGGCGGGCCGCCATCGCATATGGGTTTTCTCTCCATATCGGCGGCTAATAGGCCCCGCGCATCCAACATTCAGATGAGTCGCGTTGCGAGTTGACGGTACTGCTCTACTTTGACCTTCACGTCGTCGATGTAGCTAATGAGCATTAACTCGTCGACGTGGTGAGCGTCCTGAAAAGCGGAGAGTTTGTCGGCCACCTCGTCGTAATCTCCGACGAAGATGGTGTCCTCATTCGACAGAACATACTGTGTCAGTAAAGATCGGGTGTCGTCGTCCATCTCAGAGGTCTTGACGAAAGTCACCGGCCGTCCCGTCCCCAGACTCACCCGGAAATTTGCCGCCATAAACGACTGTTCCAGGGCTTCTTGACGTGTTGGTGCGGCCGATACGCACACTGCCGACAGGGTGCGTCCAGGACAACCATCGGCAAGATGAGCGCGATAGTGGTCCATGATCCCGGTGTTCTGATGCCCAGTGAAGAACTGGGCGTAGGCGTAGTCCATGCCGTGCTCGGCAGCCCACGCCGCCGACTGACCCGACGACCCCAACAGCCAGGTCTGTGGCTGTACGTGGCCCGCCGGTGTCACGACGACGTTCGCGTACGGATTCTCCGACGGCAGTGTGCCACGAATGAATCCCACCGTTTCGGCGATCAGGGTGTTGATGGCCTCGGGGTGGATGACGTGCCCCTGATTGAGGGCATGGGCTGAAAGCATGTCACCACCTGGGGCTCGGCCTAGGCCCATGTCGATACGATCGCCAAACAGTGCGGTGAGTGTTGAAAACCGCTCAGCCATCTGCAGGGAGCCGTAATGCATAGCCATCACACCGCCCGAGCCAAGTCGAATCGACTGCGTCGCTGCCGCGATGCGCGCCATGAGCAGGTCTGGCGCACTCGACAGGAAGTGGTCGGTGTTATGGTGCTCGGCCAGCCAAAACCGATGGAAACCGATCTCTTCGAGTCCTTGAGCCAAGGCGACGGTTTCGTCGAGGGTTTGGGTGACGTCATGTCCGACAAATAATGGTATTTGCTCTAATGCACTGAGTTTCATTGCTGGTTATCTCCTCTATAGATCCGGCTTCGTAGACCTCAATGGCCTTCCAGCTCGGTGAGAAAACTGTCTGCCCAGACGTCGATCGTCTTATCGAAGACCTGTCGGCGCATAGCTCGCATCTTGCGGGCTTTCAGCTTGGGAGAATCCGTGAGCGCCTTCATGATGGTGGCCTTCATACCGTCAATGTCATAAGGATTGACCATATAGGCCTGCTTGAGTTCACGCGCTGCGCCTGCGAACTCGGAAAGCACTAGTGCGGAATCGTCGTTCGAGCGGCAAGCGATGTACTCCTTGGCTACGAGGTTCATACCATCACGCACTGGGGTGACGAGCATGAGGTCAGCTACCTGGTACATTGCGGCCAGGACTTCACGCGGCACCGACTCATTGCGGTAGACCAGCGCGCGGTTGGCGATTGTCCCAACTTTAGAGTTGATCTGCCCGACGAGCAGATTGATGTCGTCGCGCAAAATCTTGTATTCCTCAACGCGTTCGCGTGAGGGAGTGGCTAGCTGCAAGAAGACGACCTCGTGAGGATCGAGCTTGCCCTCCTTAAACAGCTCTCCGACCGCCCGGATGCGTTGGCGAAGACCTTTGGTGTAATCGAGACGATCAACGCCGAAGATGATCGTTCCGGGATTGCCAAGGTCCTCACGAAGCTTGATGGCCTCTGCCTTGACCTTTTCCGATGTGGCCAATTCGTGGAATCCGCGTGAGTCGATTGAAATGGGGAAGTCGCGGATGACGACGGTGCGGCCATCTGGGGTGTGTGCGCGCCCACGAGCGGCAGTCACTCCTGGGCGTCGCTTCGCCAACCGCTGAAAATTAGCGGCGGCTCCGGGCGTCTGGAATCCAACGAGGTCAGCTCCCAGCAGTCCTTCGACGAGTTCTTCGCGCCACGGCAGACGGCTGTAAAGCTCGATCGGCGGGAACGGAATATGAAGGAAGAACCCAATGCGCAGGTCTGGTCGCATTTGCCGCAGGTACTTCGGTACGAGGTTGAGTTGATAGTCCTGCACCCACACGGTGGCGCCTTCTGAAGCCTGCCGAGCAGCTTGCTCAGCGAACCTTTTATTGACTTTCTGGAAGGCGTCCCACCATTCGCGGTGGAATACCGGCTCGACGATGCAGTCGTGGTACAGCGGCCACAGTGTCGCGTTAGAGAACCCCTCGTAATATTCCTCGACTTCTTGAGCACTCAGCGGCACAGGGTGGATGTCGTAACCGTCATGGTGGAAGGGTTCGACGACTTCGTCGGGCGCGCCATGCCACCCAATCCATGCGCCGCCCTTGCGCTGCATGACAGGCTCCAGAGCGGTGACGAGGCCACCGGGGGAGGACTTCCAACTGACATTGCCGTCGTCGTCGATCTTGCGGTCGACAGGCAGGCGGTTAGCAATGACAAGGAAGTCGACCTTGTCCTGGACGGTCTCCGACATCTTCGATCACACCTCTCATGGCAGTCATGCTGTGCAGCAAGGCCACTTTCACGCTACCAACCATTGGCTCGCCTGCGGAGTCAATCTTCGCTATTGGGTGACGGGGACTCATTGTGAATCGTGGTGTATGTGACTATTGGCTTATGACGAACCGTCCTGTAGTAGCCGACACGTCGTGGACCGCTGTAACTGATGCCGGAAGGGGGATCTTGGACGCCGTAGCGGCTGATCCAGCGTCCGTGCTCCTCGCATTGGATTTCGATGGCACGTTGGCACCAATTGTTGACGATCCCGTTGCGTCGACGATGACGCAAGAATCGCGCAACGCCATGTCTCGTCTAGACGGCGTGTTGGCCACGGTGGCGATCGTGACTGGGCGAGAGGTCGCGGCGGTGCGACGTATGACTGCCGTCGACGAACAGCCAGGCTTGGAGCATCTGGTGATACTCGGGCAGTACGGAGTAGAGCGTTATGACGCTGCTACTGGGACGTTGCGAGACCCGGAGATTCCCGAATCGGTGCGTACCGCGAAGGGACGGTTGGACACCCTTGCGCAACAGCTTGGTCGCGAGGATCCGCGGGATGCCGGCTGCTGGGTCGAGGATAAGGGGCGCGCAGTGGCCTTGCACACCCGACGAGCCGCTGACCCGGCTCATGCCCTAGCTACTGCGGTGCCGAGGGTGCGCGACATTGCCGCGGACTTGGAGCTGCACTGCGAGGATGGCCGCAACATCATCGAATTGAAAGCTGCCGTGACGACGAAGGCTCAGGCAATGCGTGAGCTTATCGACGAGGTCAAGCCGCAGACCGTCATCATGTGCGGTGACGATCTGGGCGACGTTCCGGCACTCAATGTTGTCGCCGAGTGGATTGATGCTGGCCGTCCTGGTGCCCGCGTGATTAGTTTCTCTGGGGAGCAGCCATCGATGGCTGAATACGCCGACGTCGTCTGTGACCAGACGGAGGGAATCGCCGCGTTTCTGGGGGCGCTAGCAGACCGCGTCTGTATCGAAATGTGATACAACTTCTCATATTCTAAGACAAATTCTTATTTTTCTTGAAAGGTCAGGGCGATTGTGCTTGCATGATTTCTGACCTTAGTGATGGCCGATGTCGCTCGACGTGTTTTGAAAGATTGAAAAGCGTCGGGGTTTAGTCGGTAATCATGGTTAATGAGTGGAAAGGCGGAATGGTGGATACACATCGTGTCTGGAGCAATCATGCCGGTCAGTCGGTTGTGACCTCCGTCATGATGATGTGTTCCATGTGTCGACGCTGTTGCTGATCTAGCCAGCTTGCCGGGCATGAGCGGACCTGTATTCACATGCCACTTGAGCGCCTCAGAGGCGCGCCCCACTATCCATCATTTCGACGAATTAATAGCCACGGTTGCCCTGTGGCTGAAGATGTCGAAACGTTCTGAATGGAATTCACCATGATTCTTACTGGCTTACTAGTTGGAATTGCCTTCGGATTTGTTTTGCAGCGTGGCCGCTTCTGTGTCACGAACGCCTTTCGTCAAGTATGGGTGGCGAAGAGCACCACCTGGATGACGGCGTTTCTGCTCGTCATCGCGATTCAGGCTGTGGGCGTCACGACGCTGATTCAGCTCGGCGTCATCCACTTGTCGTGGAAGCCGTTGCCGTGGCTCGGCGTCATCGTCGGCGGATTACTCTTTGGCGTCTCTATCGTGTTGGCCGGCGGATGTGCCACTGGAACATGGTTCCGTAGTGGTGAGGGATTAGTCGGATCATGGATCGCGTTGGTGTTCTACGCCGTCGGAGCTGCCGCCATGAAGTATGGTGCACTGGTAGGCGTCAACAATTCAGTAAGGTCCTTCAAGGCCCCGGTCACGACTATCCCCGCCCTCGGCATTTCTCCGTGGATACCTACCATCGTGCTGGCTGTTGTCGTCGGGATCTTAGTGTGGCGTCAGTTACGACAGCCGGCCCGGAAGGTAGCGACGTTGGCGCCGGAGAAAACTGGAATCGCACACCTGCTATTCGAGGCTAAGTGGCATCCGTTTATTACTGCTGCTCTCATCTCTGTCATCGCGATTATCACTTATCCGCTTAGCGAGGCGACTGGCCGTCATGCGGGTTTGGGCATCACTACCCCGACAGGAAACCTGCTGGAGTGGGCCGTAACCGGTCATGCCTCGTACATAGACTGGGGTGTGCTGCTCGTCGTTGGGATCCTGGTGGGGTCCTATATCGCTGCGAAGGCATCTGGAGAATTCCGTATCCGTGTTCCTGATGCCGCTCAGGTCGTGAGGTCGATCGCTGGTGGCCTCGGGATGGGGATTGGAGCCAGCTGGGCTGGTGGATGCACGATCGGCAATGCCATGGTCGAGACGGCCCAGTTCAGCTTCCAAGGCTGGATTTCCTTCCTGTTCATGTTCCTGGGAGTCGGGCTCGGTACGAAGGTCTTCGTCATTGGCTTCACTGGCCGTACCTCGCCCCTGGGGACGCTGTCATCTACCACCGTCGCTGAAGGAGTGTCATGACTACCCACATCTTAGAAACCGGCGGGCAGGTGTGCCCGTTCCCTCTCGTCGAGGCTCAGAAGGCGATCGCTGGACTGCCGGTCGGGGACCGTCTGACGATCAATTTCGACTGCACCCAGGCCACCGAGTCCATCCCCGAGTGGGCAGCGACAGCAGGCTACCCCGTCACTGATTTCCGAAAGGTGGGTGATGCTGGCTGGACGATTACCGTCGAAAAGGCATGACCCGTAGCTACGCACACCACAATACTTGCAAGCATCATTGAAAGGACGTATCACCATGGCGAAGATCGGTAATGATGTCACTGACCTCATTGGCAATACCCCGCTAGTCAAAATCAATAAACTGTTCCCGAACTCTCAGGCCACCGTGCTGGCCAAGCTGGAATTCTTTAACCCGGCATCAAGCGTCAAGGACCGTATTGCTCAGTCGATCGTTGACGCAGCCGAGGCCTCCGGCGAGCTCAAGCCGGGAGGCACCATTGTTGAGGCGACCTCGGGTAATACTGGTGTCGGCCTGGCTTTGGTCGGTGCGGCTCGCGGCTACAAGGTCATCATTACTATGCCCGAGACGATGTCTAAGGAGCGTCGCGCCATCATCCGTCTGTTGGGAGCCGAGTTGGTTCTGACGCCAGGCGCTGACGGTGTGCCGGGAGCGAACACTAAGGCTGCTGAGATCGTTGAGAACACCCCTGGTGCCATCCTGGCACGTCAGTTCGACAATCCTGCTAACCCGGCTATCCACCATGATCGCACCGGTGAGGAGATCTGGAACGATACTGACGGCAAAGTCGACGCCGTCGTTGCTGGCATCGGTACTGGCGGCACTATTTCTGGTGTCGGTAAATACCTCAAGGAAAAGAATCCCGAGGTGAAGACCTTCGGTGCTGAACCCGCAGAGTCCCCGGTTATTACCAAGGGTGAAAAGGCCCCGCACAAGATTCAGGGCTGGGGGCCGGGCTTCGTTCCCGATAACCTTGACAAGTCCGTCGTCGACGAGATCCTGCTAGTTCCCGGCGATGAGGCCATAACCTTCGCCCGTCGTGCTGCTGCTGAGGAAGGCATCATCACGGGTATCTCCGGTGGTGGTGCCCTGCAGGCTGCCGGCCAGGTTGCGGCTCGCCCGGAGTTCGCTGGCAAAACAATCGTTGTCGTTATCGCCGACACTGGTGAGCGTTACCTGTCGACTGCTCTATTCGAGGGCCTCGTCGACTGACGATAGAGGTTCGCGGACTGGCCGGCACCTTTCAGGGTGTCGGCCGCTGCGTATTGGTTAGGCATGTTCGGTTACGACCTTGGCAATGATCTTCAGTGCGGAAGCAAGAGTTGCGTCGTCGTGGCTGCCGAAACCGAGAACTATCCCTGCCACTTCGGGATCATGAGATCCCCAATATGTCGATAATGGTATGACGCCAACGCCCTCGTGGCGGCACTGTTGGACGATGCCCTCCTCTGACCCATGAAATACCAGGACGGCATGTAGCCCGCCATCAATCGGTTGCAAGGTTGTCCCCGGTAATGATCCGAGGATGTCGATGACGGTGCGGCGTCTGCGGCGGTAGATCTGACGCATCCGCTGGGTTCGTCGCCGCAGTGCACCGGTGGACAGGTAGTCGGCCACGGCCTCTTGGACGATGGTAGGGACGGGCTGGCCGGTTGCCCGACGCTGCCGGGCGAAGGGATTGACTAGATCGGGAGGCACAACGAGGTAACCGCATCCCAGCGCTGGCGTAAGTACTGAGGAGAAAGTTCCTAGCAGGATGGTGTGCTCCGCGTCTAGGGAAGCCAGGGCAGGCAACGGTGCACCTACATGGCGTAGCTCAGAGTCAAAATCGTCCTCGACGATCCAGCATGACGTTGCTTCCGCCCATTGAATGACGGCTGCCCGTCGGCTAGCCGACAGCGATCCGCCCCACGGGTATTGATGGCTGGGAGTAATGAGCGCGGCGTCAAGTTCTGTCCCGTCTCGACTAGTCGGCAGGCTGTCGGGATCCAGTCCGTGGTCGTCAGTGCGCAGTCCAATGGTGCGATGTCCAAGGGCTGTCGGCACCTTTCGTAGACTCGGGTATCCAGGGCTTTCTACGCCAATTGTTAGGCGACGAGATCCTGCAGAGAGTACTTGGATGAGCTCAGCGAGCCCGGCTCGTGCACCCCCGGTGACGACGACTTGGCGAGGATCGGCCAGCAGACTACGCATCTGGCGCAGATGTTCGGCAATCTCGTGGCGAAGGCGCGGCGAGCCCAATGGGTCGGTGATGCGAGGCGGGTTGACGCAGGCGCGATGCCACGCCGAGCGCCACGCGGAGTTAGCTAGCCCAGCGGTGTCTGGTGCTCCAGGCGTCAGGTCGATTCCCCGATGGCGTTGGGGCCGGGGGGTTGCTGCCGTGGTAGCGCAGCGACGATGGAGGCCATGCAGGTCGGGATTGACTTGGGTTCCCGATCCCGCAGCAGCCACGAGATAGCCCTCTGCTTCAAGTTGCTCGTAAGAAGCGACGACGGTTCCGCGCGACACTGCGAGCTGAGCTGACAGGGATCGAGTACTCGGTAGGTGATCTCCCGGAGCAAGCACGCCGTCCATAATGAGTTCACGCACACCCTCACAGATCCGAACGGGTAAGGGGCGCGCGTCGTCTGATAGGCGCAGTGGTAACTCGACGACAAGATCTGGTCTCACGGCTGTGACCCTAAAAGTGGTCCAATGGAAGTGGTCATATATGGATCTTGTCATGAACCATAATCGTGGATTCGATGGGTCCATGAGTGAACCTAGCCTTGCAACGAACAGCACTGGAACGACACGGGTCAAGCGCGGACTGGCCGACATGCTTAAGGGTGGCGTCATCATGGACGTCGTCACTCCCGAGCAGGCGAAGATCGCTGAGGATGCCGGAGCATGTGCCGTCATGGCATTGGAGCGTGTGCCGGCCGACATTCGGGCTCAGGGAGGGGTCGCAAGGATGAGCGACCCCGACCTTATTGAGGGCATCATTGACGCTGTTTCTATTCCTGTCATGGCTAAGGCCCGGATCGGTCATTTTGTCGAGGCCCAGGTGCTTGAGTCTCTCAAGGTCGACTTTATTGATGAGTCGGAAGTCCTTAGCCCAGCTGACTACGCCAATCACATTGATAAGTGGGCCTTTGACGTCCCCTTTGTGTGTGGGGCGACAAACCTGGGTGAGGCTCTGCGCCGTATCACCGAGGGTGCCGCGATGATCCGATCCAAGGGAGAGGCCGGTACCGGAGACGTTTCCGAGGCCGTCCGTCATTTGCGCACCATTCGTGCCGAGATGGCGCGCCTCAGCAGCATGTCACCTGATGAGGTCTACGTGGCTGCCAAGGAGCTTCAGGCCCCTTACGATCTTGTCGCTGAGGTGGCCCGTACAGGCGAGTTGCCGGTAGTGCTTTTTGTTGCCGGGGGAGTAGCCACTCCAGCTGATGCCGCTCTCGTTATGCAAATGGGCGCGCAGGGCGTCTTTGTAGGTTCGGGCATCTTCAAGTCCGGCAATCCGGCGGCTCGTGCCGCAGCAATCGTCAAAGCGACGACTGCCTATGACGACCCGGACACGATTGCTGAGGTGTCACGCGGTTTGGGCGAGGCCATGGTTGGCATCAATGTCGCTGATGTGCCCGCCCCGCACCGTCTGGCTGAGCGAGGCTGGTGACATGGCCCCACTCATCGGGGTGGTGACTCTGCAGGGTGGGTTTGCTGAGCACATGAAGCTTCTTGAGTCGTTGGGGGCTGATACTCGTCGGGTTCGTCGGGATGCCGATCTCGACGGACTAGACGGGATTGTCTTACCGGGCGGAGAATCGACCGTTATTGACAAGCTCATGAGGTCGTTCGGTCTGGCCGAACCGTTGAAAGATGCTGTGCGCAGCGGTCTTCCCGTGCTGGCCACCTGTGCCGGGCTTGTCGTGCTAGCTGCTGATTTGGAGGATGCGGCACAAGACCAACAAACCCTCGGCCTGCTTGACGTTACTGTGCGTCGCAACGCCTTCGGATCCCAGCTGGACTCGTTTGAGGGGGCGCTGGATATCGACGGTGTTGGGCAAGGCATCCCGGCTACGTTCATCCGGGCTCCCGTCATTACTCGGGTGGGGCCTGGGGTCGAGATCATTTCCCGACTGCCCGATGATGGCAGTGAGGCGAGCGGCGTCATTGTCGGGGTGAGACAGGGGAACATCCTCGCCTTGTCTTTTCATCCAGAGGAGACCAACGACGACCGGGTGCATCGCACGTGGCTACGAGGCGTGTCGGTAAGACAGTCGGAGCCGTCTGGTGACGGTTCATAACGACCCTGATTGAACACTGTTCAAGGATGATGGCTAGCATTCCTCGCTGTGAGTCCTGAACAGCAGATTCTCGAATATGACCGACGTCATGTATGGCACCCCTACGCCCCGACGGTAGGGGCAGACCCGATGCTTGCAGTCACGGCTGCCAACGGAGTCCGGCTGCAGCTGCACGATGGGGAACGCCACCACGAGGTGATCGACGCGATGGCCTCGTGGTGGTGCCAGATTCACGGCTACCGAAACCCGGTCCTCGACGAGGCCCTCAACCGCCAAAGGTCCCAGTTCAGTCACGTCATGTTTGGCGGACTCACCCACAAAGCCGCAGTTGACGCCGTCACGGCACTGGTCGAGTTGGCCCCGCTGGATCGGGTATTTCTGGGCGATTCCGGATCGGTTGGCGTCGAGGTCAGCCTCAAGTTGGCTCGGCAGGTGCAGATAGCTCGCACCGCAGCACGCGGTGGCACCCTGACGAGAACCCGTATTGCGGCACTCCGAGGGGCGTACCACGGTGACACCCTCGGCGCCATGAGCGTATGCGACCCTATCGGCGGGATGCACGCCATGTTCAGCGATTCTGTTCCCCAACAGATCTTCCTGCCGCGCCCGCCTGCCTTCGCCGCCGAGGCGACTGAGGTGGAGGCATGGTGCCATGAGGCCGATGAGGTTTTGGATGACCACCGTGACGATCTGGCCGGAATCATCGTCGAGCCGATCTTGCAGGGAGCTGGGGGTATGTGGCCGTGGTCCCCGTCCTGTCTGAAGCACCTGCGCCGTCGTGCTGATGAACTCGACCTCGTTCTTATTGCCGACGAAGTTGCAACCGGTTTTGGACGCACGGGCAAACTCTTCGCCTGTGAGTGGGCCGATGTCGTCCCCGACATCATGGTGGTCGGGAAATCCATGACTGGCGGATACCTGACTCAGTCGGCCGTGTTGTGTTCCGACGAGCTGGCCAGTGAGGTCAGCCGAGGCCCCGGCGGATCACTAATGCACGGCCCCACGTTCATGGGAAACCCCTTGGCTAGTGCCGTCACTGCAGCGAGTCTGGCGATCATCTCCCAGGGGCAGTGGAACGACGACGTCACCCGCATTGCTGAGGTGATGTCTAGGGAGCTAGCGTCACTGCGCAACGAGCCTGGGGTTATCGACGTCCGCGTCTTCGGAGCTATCGCCGCAGTCCAGGTTGACACCCCGATCAACATGCGACGGGCGACTCGCACCGCCGTCGAGAACGGGGTGTGGCTACGGCCCTTCCGCGATCTCGTCTACGCCATGCCGCCCTATATCTGTACCAACGATGATCTGGAGGCCATGGCTGCCGGTATGCGTGCCGTTGTCATAGATCAACTTGATGCTGCTCAGGACAAGATTAATCACCGGAAGGAATCATGAACATTACCGATCTCGAGGGAATCATCATCGTTACCGGAACTGACACCGACGCTGGAAAGACCGTCACTACTGCAGTTATCGCCTCAGCGCTGAAGCAAGCCGGCAAAGATGTTCTCATCATCAAGCCGTACCAGACCGGTCTGGCCCCTGACGAACCGGGTGACGTCCACGATGCTGGCCACCTCGCCGGTATCGACGCCAATAACCTGCTGGAGTACGTGCGCTGCCCCGAGCCACTGGCCCCGACCACGTCGGCTGCCCGAGCTGGTATGACCATTCCCTCAATCGAGGACGTCGCAACCCGCATTCTTGAGGATTCTGATGGACACGACGCCACCCTCGTCGAAGGAGCAGGTGGCGTCCTCGTGGGTTTGGACAATGACGGGTCTGGAGTCCTGGACCTCATGGATGTTCTTGCCGGGCGTGGGCACGAGCCCCACGTCATCGTCGTCACTCGCTCGGCGCTCGGTACCCTCAACCACACTGGTTTGACCTGTCGTGCCATCCGCGATCGGGGGCATCAGGTCGACGCGATCGTCATCGGCTCGTGGCCGGACCGCCCCGACCTTGCCGAGAGGTGCAACCTCGAAGAAATCGAGGATGCTGCCGCAGCCCCATTGGCTGGAGTCATACCCGCTGGCATAGGTAAAGACTCCGAAGCAGTCCAGCGGACAGCCAGGAGGTTTGGAGAGGCTGGGGGAACAAGCGTTCGCCCCTGACATGCCGGCACCGGGATTACAGGTCAGCCTCAATCGTGGGCTGCCTATCGGCTCGTCAGAGTTCGTGGCGATGTGAGGGACGTCGAGATTGAGTCTGGCGGAGGTTTTCCCGTCGGCTGGGACACGCTTTAGCGCCTGTAGTTCTGGTATGGCTCACGGATCGTGAGTTTTGACGTCCCTGCTCCGTTAGTTGTCGGGCAAAGACTCGCGGATGGCGAATTGGTAGGCGAACTCCATTACCCGGTAAGGTAGCTACTTGTCTCGGGGCGTTAGCTCAGCCGGTCAGAGCAGGGGACTCATAATCCCTGGGTCGCGGGTTCGAGCCCCGCACGCCCCACCTCATACGGTCCTGCAACCCGGGTAGTCCAGCACCCTGCGGTCATGGGTTCCGCGGCGTCGAGGTGCGAAATCCTCCGTCGAGCCCGGAATGAATGTGCTGTAGGTGGTCATTCATTCACACGATGAAAGAGATCATTCAATCGGATGATCAGGCGTCAGGTAAATGACGGATATGGGCCTGTCGTCAAACGAAAAACTGTGCGTTGAGATGCTGCTGGTGCTGCACGATTGGTCGTTTTCGTCATGGTGAACTGAAGTGCACCATTGTCCCGGTAGCGTGATCGTCGCCTTGGCATAGAGGCCAAGCTATTGATCGACAAGGAGTGTCATTCATGAGATCTATCAAGCTACGCAGGTCGGTCCTTGCCGTCCTCACTGCCGCAGCGACGGCGCTACCGATGATGATGACGGCCGGTACCTCGTGGGCTGCGGATTCGGAGATCACTCCCGACCATCCCGGCGGCGTTGCCGCTCCACACAGTCCGGATGGCGTCCCCTCGAATGGCACTGGACCCCAGTTTCACACCTGGCCTATGGCTTCGCAGTATTCCCACTCGCATCTAGGCGCGAATCCTAAGGGGGCCAACGACTTTACATGTAAGCCTGCTCCAGGCAGTCGTCCTGTCGTTCTTATCCCTGGGACCGGCGAAGACGCATTCGCGACCTGGTCATACTACGCACCCGAGCTTAAATTGGCCGGTCTGTGCGTATTTACCTTCAACTACAACATTCAGACGAACCCTGATCGCGAATGGGCTGCCACTGCTGGCGATATTCGTTCTAGTGCGGCATTCCTAGCCCACTATGTCGACAAAGTGCGAGCGGCGACTGGTGCCGAGAAAGTCGATCTTGTCGGCCACTCCCAGGGCGGAGGTCCCCTCCCTCGTGCCTACATTAAGTGGTATGGCGGAGACCGGGTCGTCAACCATCTCATCGGCCTCGTTCCGTCAAACAAGGGCACGAGCGTTTACGGTTTGGCGACTTTTGCTGGTCTCGATAGGCCTGGAAGTCTAGGCGCTCAGGCGTTGCAGAGCTACGCAGACAAGCATAATTACGAGTCGCTGCCACAGCAGCTTGCCGGCTCACAATTCCTGAGCGAACTCAACGACGGCGGGATGACTGCGCCGGGCGTGCGCTACACCGTCATTAGTACTAAGTATGACGATGTCGTTACGCCGTACACCAACGCGTTCATTCGTCAGCCTGGGGTAACGAATATCACCATGCAGTCTGTGTGTGCTAAAGACCATACTGACCACTTCGGGTTCACGTATGATCCGGTCGCTTTCCAAGTCGTGTTTAACGCCCTGCTTCCAGATAAAGCCAAGGCGATCCACTGCGTCTATGTGCCCGGATACATCCAGTGACCTTTATTACCGCCACCGCATCATTGGTGCGATAAACCGCGTCTAGTGTTAGCGCTGGCTGCTCTCGTAGCAGCCAGCGCTAATGCTGTCATCCGGTGGTTGTTAGCTGAACGCGTGCGGGCATGGCGACCACAGCCCGCTCGGATTGGTGCCCTAACCCAGTAGTGTTTGTATCTGTCGCCCCACTGCAGACTCGTCATGGTCCCCAATGATGGTAAATCCCCGGTCACGCAGTGTTGGGTGAGCTCCCGAGACGATAAATGGATGTCCCACGAGTTCCAGCATGGTGAGATCATTCGGCATATCACCGAAAGCAGCCGCGTCGGAGGGATCGATACCGAAATCGTCACAGACGCGTTTGAGGGCAGCCCCCTTAGAGACTCCACACGCCGCAATCTCTACCAGGCCATCAACCATTATCGCGGAGAAAGTGACGGTTCCACGATTACCGACAATGGGATTGACCACCTTAAATAATGCGTCACTGGGACAACCGAAAGTTCGCACAAGCAGTTTGACGATGCGGTGGTCATCTCCTAAAAAGCCCTCGATTGGGCCCTCGCCGTCGGGTGGGCCGCCGATCTGCCAACGATCGAACCCTTTGTCGGAGAACCATCGGGTGGCTTCCTCGGTCGAAAACAGCGCCTGCGGAAGCGCATCACGGATGTCGTGGACGATGTCGCGGACCGTCTGAGGATCCATACATGCGTCGTGCAACACTTCTCCGGTGGCGGCGTCGACACTCACCGCTCCATTGGATGCCAACAGCGTCGGATGGATCGGGCGGAACGGGTCAAGGACCGTCAGCCAGCGGTAAGGGCGTCCGGTAGCGAAGACGACGTGTACCCCGGCATTGGCTGCAGCGAGCACGGCTTCAGTGTTTTCAGCACCAGGCATTTTGTCGGTGCCCAGGAACGTGCCATCTAGGTCAGTAGCAATGAGTGCAACCATCACAGCCTTCCTCGTCCAGTCGGGGACCCCGACGAGGTTCCGGTGCCTGCACCTGGCGACTGCATGGACGGGGTGCGTGACGGCGACATCGACGGATTATTCGACGGGGTCGGGGATTCGCTACCTCCCGTCGAGGGGGTCTTGCTAGCCGATGAGGGGGACTGCCCCTTGGAGGGGCTTGCCGAATTACTGCTGCTCGACGGCGACGAGCTTTGACCGGAGCTACGACCAGGAGTGGGGCTTGAGGAACTATTTGCCGAGCTACTCGACGATCCAGATGTTGGGACTGGTGGCGGTGGGGGAGTCGGCGGAACATTTTGGAATAGCAGCACCGCTATGAGTAGGCCGGTCAAGGCAATGAACAGGGTAAGGAGCCATGCTACGACGGTTGTTGACCAACCAGCTTTGTCGCGTCGACCTGGCCAAGGCAGTGGCCAAGTACGTACTAGGCCTGTGGCAGTGTCGTCGATCCAGTGCAAACGGAAATTCGGGCCGGCTGCTGGCGGGAATCCCGATACGACCGACATATCGACAGCGTCGAGGATCCGTCGTGATTCTGCCACGGCTGCTGGCGAACCGTCGTTAACCAGAGCGACCCAAGGGGCCACGAGCTGAGCATCCTCATCAGGGCCAGTGACCGGGCGGTATAAACCGGCGAGGCGACCGGTGTTTTGTCCCGCACCACCGCGGGCGATGACGGTCTCACTGTGGAGATGGTTGACTTCTCCGGCAAGTCGATCCCACGACGCGGGATCGCCGGCTGCGCCGTGGGACAACACAATGACCAGGACGGCCTGGCCGTCATCGTCGTGGGCGAAAAAGACCGTACCTGACGGCGTCGCTAGGGCACGGGCGTCGAGCCAGAACTCGTCGACCCGCGGTGGGTCAGACGATTGTAGGGGTATTGCCTCAGGAGGCCACGGATTACTCGACATCACCTACCATCTCACCACATGTGGACGACGACCTTCGAATGGTAGACGTTCATCTGAGTGAATTTGTTGCCGTTCTTGGGCTGTGGCGCTGTCACGGTATCGTGAGTGCGGGCCCGTGGTGGGTCGTGCGTAAGTCAGGCAGGAGACGTTAGTGAGCACCCAGCACTACTCAGATGGTCAGGACATCGGTAAGGGTAACCAGGACGCCCCGATGTCGAACGACGAGGCAGCCCGTCTCATCGGTCAGGCCATTGGGCAGGTACAGCGGGTCATTGTTGGCCAGGAACGCATGGTCGAGCAGCTTATGGTCGGAGTTCTTGCTCGAGGTCACATCCTTCTTGAAGGCGTCCCAGGTGTTGCTAAGACCCTTGCCGTGCGCTCCTTCGCAACTGTGTTGGGTGGCGGTTTCGCACGGGTGCAGTTCACCCCGGATCTCGTCCCCTCTGACATCGTCGGCACTCGCATCTACTCAGCATCGAAGGAAACTTTTGATATCGAACTTGGGCCGGTTTTTGTCAACTTCGTCCTTGCTGATGAGATCAACCGAGCTCCCGCAAAAGTGCAGTCAGCGATGCTTGAGCTTATGGCTGAGAAACAGGTGTCGATTGCCGGACAGACATTCCCTGCGCCGCACCCATTCAGTGTCATAGCGACCCAGAACCCGGTGGAATCAGAGGGTGTCTACCCTCTCCCTGAGGCTCAGCGTGACCGGTTTTTGCTCAAGATTGACGTTCCGTACCCGCGTGGAAACGAGGAGTTCGAGATCCTCCGCAGGATGAGCGTTAAAGCGCCTCAGCCTCAGCAGGTGTTAACGCCGGAGGCTGTCGTAGCCCTGCAAGATATGGCCTCTGACGTCTTCGTCCACAACCTCGTCGCCGAATATGTGGTACGCCTGGTGCTGGCAACCCGTAATCCCGGTGACTTTGGAATGCCTGACCTTGCCAACGTCATACAGATTGGTTGCTCGCCGCGAGCAACCCTCGGTCTGGTCGCCGCTGCCCGGGCCTTGGCGCTGGTTCACGGTCGTGATTACGTTCTTCCGACTGATGTCCAGGCCGTAGCTGTCGACGTCATGGCTCACCGCTTGGTACTCAGCTTCGACGCCATTGCTGACAACGTGTCAGCCTCCGACGTTATTGAGAGGGTCGTCGCCATGGTTCCGCCGCCCACCCCAGTGTGGAATGAGGAACAGCATCAGGCTGCTCAGCGCAGTAACACTGACAATGTCGACCAGTACCCTGCTCCGACAGCCCCGCCCGCTTGGTCCTGAGGCGTTCGCCATGACGCGACCAACATTCCGCGACCCACAGCCGTCGTCAGTGGCTCAGACGTTGGTGAGCCCACCGACCGGAGCGACCGTACCACTCAATCAGCTCGCCCCTGAGGCAGCGTTGCGGCGCCTAGAACTGACGATCGTGCGTCGGTTGGAAGGATTCCTCCACGGTGACCACCTGGGTTTGCTGCCTGGCGCGGGCGCCGACGTCAATGACGCTCGACCATACGAACCCGGTCAAGACGATGTGCGCATGATGGATTGGGCCGTGACGGCTCGCACGACCGTCCCGCATGTGCGCGAAACCATCGCTGACCGTGAGCTCGAGGTGTGGGCACTTCTCGACGTCACCGGTTCCATGAACTGGGGAACGGTGTCCATGACGAAACGCGACTTGGGAATTGCTGCTATCGCGACGATCGGTTTTCTTTCTCAGCGCATGGGGGACCGTTTTGGCGGCATCATCATGCGTCCCGACTCGGTGAGACGCCTGCCAGCCAGATCGGGACGTACGGCACTCTATGGCCTGCTGCGGTCAATGCTCACTGAGCCGATTGTCGCTGACAACGCTCCCGGACAAATGACTCTAGCCAAAGGCATCGAGAGTCTTGCTGCATCGGGCAGGCGCCGAGGTATGAAGGTCGTCGTTTCTGACTTTCTTTCTCCCGGTGACGACGTTCTGGACCCCAACCATCGCCCGGAATGGGAACGGTCTTTGCGCCGGTTGTCGGTAAGAAATCAGGTGCTGTGTATCGAAATCGTTGACGTCGCTGAGCTGGACTTTCCCGACGTTGGCGACGTCATGGTCCGAGACCCAGAAACGTCTTTTGCTCACTACGTCAATACGTCCGACAAAGCCACTCGCGAGCGGATGAACGCTGCGTCTCGGGATCAGCGCACGCGCATTTCAGCGGCTATTCGACGCGCGGGGGCCGGGCATCTACAGCTGCGTACTGACTCTGATTGGGTGACTGATATCGCACGATTCGTCCTCGGATACCGGCGTACTGCTGCGATCTTGCATCGGCCGCCGCAGGGGGTGACGAAATGACGCCGCTTATCCTTGGCCTACCTGAAGTGAAGTCGCCGTGGGTACTTTGGCTCCTGCTGCTCGTCCCGGCGTTACTGGTGTTCTACATTTGGGCTTTACATCGCAGCAGGTCTACAGCGATGAGGTTTACCAATACCGCCATTTTAGGGGCGGTGATGAGTAAGCAGCCGCAGTGGAAGAGGCATATCACTGTCGCTGCTGTTCTGCTGTGTTTAGCAACGACTACTGTTGCGTGGGCCCGACCGATGGGCGTAGAGCAGGTGCCGCGCGATCGCGCCACGATTGTTGTTGCCCTCGATTCATCCCTGTCAATGAAAGCTGACGATGTATCTCCTAATCGCCTCGCTGCGGCTAAAGCTAAGGCCAAGGACTTTATCAATTCTCTGCCAGCTGGATTCAATGTTGCAGTGGTGAGTATTTCTGAACATCCAGAGATTCGGATGCCACCATCGACTGACCGACCCACCGTATTGCGCGCCATTGACGGTATCGAGCTGCAAGACGGTACCGCACTAGGCGGGGCGATTGATAAGTCTCTTGAGGCCGTCAAGATGGCCCCCGGAGGATCTAAGGATCCGGCTCCCGCTGCCATTGTCATGCTCAGCGATGGAGGCAATACCCAGGGCGGTTCTCCACTGGTATCGGCTAATCAAGCTGCTGCAGCCAAAGTCCCGGTGTACACCATCGCCTTTGGCACCGAAACTGGGTATGTCGATCTTGACGGCCAACGAGAGAGGGTTGCGCCCGACACCAAGCTCCTGTCTGCCGTCGCTGAGCGTACTCATGCTAAGTCGTGGACTGCTGATTCGGCAGACAAGCTCCAGGAGGTTTATCAGCAGGTGCATTCGTCGGTGGGTTACGAACCGGTCAGAAAGGAGGTGACGGCGACGTGGGCGTTCTATGCGTTCTGCTTCGCCGTCATCTCCGGGTTGGCCACGTTGTCAGTGGCGGTGAGATGGCCATGATGACCCTCATTGCTTTTGGACGCCCTGGACGACTCTGGTGGCTCCTGGTGCCGGTCCTTTTCCTTGCTATGTACCTTTCGGTGGTGATGTGGCGTCGCAGACCGCACCAGAGCCGTAACGAGTTGAGGCGATTACTGCCGAGCTCGCGACCATGGAAGCAGCATGTGGCGATGGGCCTGTCAGTCCTCTCGATGGCTGCCATGGTATTGGCATTCGCCCAGCCAAGGGCCTACCACAACGTGCCGAGAGACCGAGCGACCATCGTGGTGGCTATCGATGTGTCTCGCTCCATGGTGGCGACCGACGTCGATCCCTCCCGACTGTCTGCTGCCAAGACGGCCGCTAAGGATTTCCTGGGTGAATTGCCGCCACGATTTAATGTCTCCTTGGTGAAATTTGCGGCATCCTCTCAAGTCGTCGTACCCCCAACGACTGACCGTGCTGCGGTGTCAACCGCGATCGCGAATCTTCAGGTGCTGCCATCTACCGCGATAGGTGAAGGGATTTATTCCTCCCTTAATGCCCTAAAGCTCGTTCCCGACGATCCGAAACATCCTGGGCAAAAGCCGCCAGCGGCGATCGTGCTCCTTTCCGACGGCGCAACCAATGTTGGCCGTCCGTCTTTGGAAGCAGCGAAGGAGGCCGGACGTCAGCATGTGCCGGTGTACACCATTGCTTATGGCACCGCAGGCGGATATGTCGTCGAGGGCGGCCAGCGTCAGCCCGTTCCCGTTAACCACTATGAATTAGCGGCGGTCGCAAAAGCCTCTGGAGGCGAAAAGTTCTCGGCAGAGTCCTTGGGCCAGCTGTCAGACGTCTATAAATCAATCGCCCAATCGGTGGGGTACGAGAAAGTTTTCGGAGAAGTGACGGACAGATACGTCGGCGTCGCTTTAGCTCTCATCGTGGCGACGGCCATTTCAGTTATCAGTTTGTGTGCTCGATGGCCCTAATGCGCCGCCGCAAGAGTACATTCGTCATTGTGGTAATAAGGAGCTTCCCATGAGTGTGGCCGACAACGTAGCGGCTGTGCGTACCCGGATCGATGACGCCTGCCGAGCTTGCGGTCGAGATCCCAGCGACGTTTCGTTGCTGCCGGTTTCCAAAACCAAGCCGCCGAGCATGGTGGATGAGGCGTATCGGGCTGGCTACCGTCTGTTCGGCGAGAATAAGGTACAAGACGCGCTCGCGAAATCTGAGCTTATGGATGCCGACCATCCCGGATTAGAATGGTCCATTATCGGCGGTTTGCAGACTAACAAAGCCAAATATGTAGCCCGCTTCGCTACCGAGTTTCAGGCTCTCGATTCGCTCAAGGTTGCCCACGAGCTTGACAAAAGGTTGCAGCAGGAAGGGCGCCAGCTACGGGTATTAGTTCAGGTTAATTCCTCAGCTGAGCCCCAAAAGTCTGGAATAGCCCCCGAAGAGGCTGTCGAATTCGCTCGAGAACTAACTGCCTTCGATTCTCTCGACGTGCGCGGACTCATGACAGTGGCCCTCAATACTCCCGACCCCAAGGCCGTTGCCGACTGTTTCGATATTGTCGTTGCAACGCAAGAGAAGCTGCGCCAGGACGTCAGCAATGTCAGTGACTGGTCTGAACTGTCCATGGGAATGTCAGGGGACCTGGAGATTGCCATTGCCCACGGCTCGACTCAAGTGAGAATCGGCACCGATATTTTCGGGCCCCGCGATCCGGCGCAGATATGGCGTCCGTGAGTCGCGTCGTCTATTGTTGCTGGTAAGTCCATACCGCACCACTGCAGGGGAAGGCACGTGGTATCGGGAGGACGATCGTGGACACGACACAGTTGGCCGGTGGAACTTTTTTCATCCACTCGGCGCCGACGGCATTGCGCAGCCACATTGAATGGGCAGCCGATGCCGCGTTTGCTATGCCCGCACCACTGCGGTGGACGAATCAGCCAGTCGAACCGGGCACATGGAGAGCAGAGTCGACATGGCGTGGCGACGTTGATGACGTTCGCAAACTCATTTCCACGCTGGCGGCCTGGCGGCGGGTGCGTGTCGAGGTCACCGTTGACACAGGGGCAGCCCCACATCGCTGGAGCGTCACCCCTGACCTAGGTATCTTTTCCGCACCCACCGACGAAGCTGGTTCCGTCCTCGTTGACGAGATGAGGTTGCGTTCTGCGATGACTGCTTCCCGTCGCACTGGGCTGCGTCTCGACGACGAGATCTGCGACCTGCTCGGTGAACCGTGGGACGTTGAGTTGGAGCCGTATCGGGCTTGTGACCCGTCGCTCCACGTGCCATGGCTGTCAGCTGGGTGAGTGACGTCCTGAATGGCGATCAGTGTCGGGGCTGGTCACTCGGACTAGCCCCGACGCCGCTATTAGCGGGTGGCGTTCTCGTTGGTGAACGCGAGGGTAACGTTGTGCCCCCCGAATCCGAATGAGTTATTGAGAGCAGCCAGGTTGCCCTCAGGCAGGTCGGTCGTTTCAGTGACGACATTGATGCCGAGGTCTTCCTCGATGTGGTCGATGTTGATGGTGCCCGGTACTCGATGCTTGAGCAGGGCCATCACTGCGGCGAAGGATTCCAAGGCACCCGCGCCCCCCAAAAGATGCCCGGTCATTGATTTGGTGCCGTTGACGAGCACATGATCGGTGGCGGTGCCGAAGACGCCAGCGATTGAGTGAGCCTCCGCAGTATCGCCCAAAGGAGTCGAGGTTGCGTGCGCGTTCACGTGATTAATGTCGTTGGGTGACAGGTCAGCCGAAGCGAGGGCCTTGCGCATTGACGATGTCTGGCCAGAGCCGGTGGGATCGGGCTGAACGATGTCATGCGAATCCGCCGAGATACCCGATCCAGCAAGAGTGCCGTAAATCTTTGCACCGCGGGCTTGAGCATGCTCGAGAGTCTCGATGATCATGATTGCGGCCCCTTCACCAATGACGAAGCCGTCACGATCAACGTCCCACGGGCGCGATGCGTGCTTGGGATCGTCATTGCGGGTAGACAACGCTTTCATTTGAGCGAAGGCAGCCACCGGCAATGGGTGGATGATGGCTTCGGCGCCACCGACAACAGCGATATCAGCTCGCCCCAAACGAATTTGATCCAAGCCTAAAGAAATCGCCTCAGAGGATGAAGCGCAAGCTGAAACAGGGGTGTGGACACCGGCTTTGGCATGCACCATCAAACCAATATTGGCAGCAGGGGCATTTGCCATCAGCATTGGCACGGTGAAGGGGCTAACCCGCTTGAATCCTTTGTCTTTCTGAATGTCCCATTGGCCGAGTAGAGAATGCAGGCCCCCAATACCGGTAGCGCAGCATACGGCCAGGCGCTCGGGGTCGATACCGTTAGAGCCAGAATCATCGTTGGGTTCAGGAAGCTCAAGGCCTGCGTCGGTCCAGGCCTCCTTAGCGGCGACAAGGGCCAGCTGACTTGAACGGTCTAGGCGACGGGCCTGGGGGCGGGGCAGGTGGTTGGTTGGATCGTCGACCACAGGGGCTGCGAATTTGACGGGGACGTCGTCAATCCAGTCAACGTCGAGGCTATGCACCCCGTTTCGACCTTCCAGCAGCCCCTCCCAGGTGGTGGGGGCATCGGGTCCCAACGGTGTGGTGGCCCCGAAACCAGTGATGACGACGTCGCTCATGAATTCTCCAGTATCGGTGATGGGTCAGTGCAAGCCGGCGTCCGGGGCTGCGAGGCCCCGGACGCCTTGAAATCAGCTCTGGTGTTCGACGATGTAGGTGACAGCATCATCGACAGTCTTGATGTTCTTGGACTCCTCGTCAGGGATCTCGACGCCGAACTTCTCGTCACATGCGTAGATGATCTCGACCATGGACAGCGAGTCGACGTCGAGGTCGTCGACAAAGGACTTCTCAAGGGTGACCTCGGACTGGTCGACTCCGGTGATGTCGTTGACGATGTCAGCCATGTCGGCAAGGATCTGGTCTTTGTCAGCCATGATGATTGTTCCTTTTCTTGTTGTTTTCTCGGGTGTGAGCCCGAAGCTTGTTTTTTCTCGTATCGAAGGTGGGGCTCAGGGGAGGCGAATCACCTGACCGGCATATACCAGCCCGGCTCCAAATCCGATAATGAGGGCGAGGTCACCGCTATGGGCCTCTCCACGCTGAAGCATACGGTCAATGGCGATCGGCACGGATGCGGCGGAGGTATTTCCCATATCTGCAATGTCGTGGCACACCGTCACTGACTGAGGCAGCTTGAGGTGACGACATACAACGTCGGTAATCCTGTCGTTAGCCTGATGGGGGATAAAGACATCGAGGTCTTCAGGAGTGATTCCCGCCTCAGCGACGGTCTCGGCGGCGCGCTTGGCGACGTCAGTCATAGCCCACTTGAAGACTGCGTGGCCCTCCATGTGAATGAGGGGATGGGTTTTCCCGGGATCGGCACTAGCCGCAGCCCAGTCTTCAATCTCGATGGTCGCGAGCTGGTCGGAACGAGATCCCCACACCACTGGGCCGATACCGGGTTCATCACTGGCACCAATGACTGCGGCACCGGCCCCGTCGGAAAAGAGGAAAGCGGTGGATCGATCGTCAAGATTCGTCATATCGGAGAGCTTCTCAACGCCGATGACGAGGACATAGTTCGCCGATCCGGTGCGGATCATAGAGTCAGCTAGGGCCGTTGAGTAACAGAAACCCGCACATGCGCCATTGAGGTCGAAGGCGGCAGCGTCACCTAAGCCGAGTTCCCGAGCAATGTAGGTCGCCAAGCTTGGGGAGGGACGGTGGTGGGAAACGCTTGCCACGATGATGGCGTCAATCTGGGAGGTCTGCAAGCCGGAGCGTTCCAGGGCAATACGGGCCGCCTCGGTGCCCATCGACAGCACCGTTTCAGACTCGGTGGCCCAGCGACGCTCAGTGATGCCAGTACGCTGCTCGATCCATTCTGGGGTGGAGTCGATGATGGTACACATCTCTTCGTTTGTGACCACACGGGAGCCCCGTGTAGACCCGGTAGACAGGAACGTCGAGTATCTGTCTACCGGGCGGGTCTTGATGGCTGTCATGCATTCTCCTTACCGGCATGTGCCGCAATGAACTCGCGGGCAGCCGGGATCTGGTCTGGGGTATTGAGATTGAACAATTCGACACCCTTGAGGTTGCGTTTGGCAATGCCAGTGAGCGTACCGGCTGGGGTAAGTTCCAGGAGGCCGGTGACACCGCGTTGAGCCATGGTGTCCATACAACGGTCCCAGCGGACTGGGTGGGCAACCTGATTGACGAGGCGATCAGCGAACTCGCGTCCATCCGTGACAACGGCACCATCGCGGTTAGACAACAGGGCTACCGACGGGGTAGTAGTCGGCATGGCTGCGGCGACCTCTCGGAGGTGATCGACGGCTGGCTCCATATGAACTGTGTGGAAAGCCCCCGCGACCGACAGCGGGAAGAGCCGGGTGCGTGCCGGCGGCTCAGCTGCGAAGGCCTCGAGCTGCTCGACGGTGCCGGCGGCTACGATCTGCCCTTTACCGTTGTGGTTGGCCGGGGTGAGTCCGGCGGCCTCAATGGCAGCCAGTACGTCATCGGCGTTCCCGCCAATGACAGCGGTCATGGATGTCGCCGTGCGTGATGCGGCCTCGGCCATTGCGCGACCGCGTTCACGCACGAGAACCATGGCGGCCTCGGCAGAAAAGGCTCCGGCAGCGGCTCCTGCTGCGATTTCACCAACGGAGTGGCCAGCGAGCACATCAGCCTTGGAGAAAATCGCGGGATCAACCGACCATGCGGTGGCGAGCGCGGCGGCGACCAGCAGTGGCTGGGCGACCGCAGTGTCCTTGATAGTCGCTTCGTCGGAGGTCGTGCCGTGGGTCACAAGATCGATATCTGCCACCGCCGAGAGCCAGGCAAGGTGATCGGAAAAAGTGGGGTCGGACATCCAGTCCGACAGGAATCCTGGTTTCTGGGCTCCTTGTCCCGGAGCGACAATTGCAAGCACATCCCCACTGTGCCCCCTTGCAGGGCCCAATGCGAGACAGGGAACCGACGAAGTACCCGCGGTGGCCATTGTGGGATCCCCACAAATTGGCAGGGGGGATCCTCCAAAAGCACGACTTGTGGGCCGTAGTACTAGGCGCGATTCGCAGCTTCTCGTCGTCCCAGCACGGCTGCGATGACGTCGTTGATGGGGGTATCGACGCCGACGTGGTCACCCAGACCAGGGACAGCCCCCACCTGGGCAGCGTATTCGCTGGGGCGTCCAGCAAGAATGTCGCGTTGAAAGGAGGTTGTCGACGCAGGATCCTGCCCGGCCAAAGCGGCAAGATTCTTGTCGACGAAGTCAGTGGTGAGTTGGGCTCCATGGGCGCGGGCCACCTGAACTGTCTCGTCGATACATCGTGAGAAAAGATCGCGGTAGTCGGTGAGGAGGTCTCCCAGGGGAACGTCGAGTACGGCACCGCAGGCTCCTTGGGGGACGACCGAACACATCTTGCGCCACAAGGTGGTGGTGATGTCGTCCACGTCGGGAGAGGTGAGCCCGGCCTTACGGAACGCGTCTCGTAACTCGGTGATGATGGTGTTGGGGGAGTTGTCAATGGTGGAGATCTCGATCATTCGAGGGCCTCCCAAATCCATGATGAGACCTGGTTCCACGATCTTGACCCATTCGCGGCATACCCCTGGCGCAACATGCTCAGAGCCAATAATCGCGGAGAGTTCGCGCGGTGCGGTCACGCCATTTTGGGTAGTTACGACCAGTGTGTGAGAACTCATGAGAGCGGGGAGGTAGGTGCGTGCCGCCTCTGCCACTTGGAAGGTCTTGGTGCACATCAAGACGACGTCAACGTTGCCGATATCGGCTGAGTTATCAGTGGCGGGTACCTCAAGGGTCAATTCCGTGTTACCGACGAGACGCAGGCCATGCTTGCGAATGGCGCTGAGGGTCTTGCCGCGAGCGATGAAGGAGGTGTTAACCCCGGCATTCGCTAAGGCTGCTCCGTAGAAGGCACCGATGGCTCCGGCTCCAATGACTGCCGCTTTCATGACTCGTCCTTGTCTGCTCCATATGCTGCTGCGACGGCGGCCTCCACCGACTCCCGAGCGTCAGGGGATGTGGCTGGCAGCACTGGAATTTTCATAGCTGCTAGGGTGCGCTGCATTCCCATTCCGACGTGGGTAGCTACGCATGCGACGACGTCGTGCTCACGCAGAAAGCGAACGATACGGGCGTGGTGGCTGCCTTCGGTGCCCTCATCGTGCAAGCGGTCCCATTCCACGTGGAATGTCTGCCACGCGGTGATATGACTGTTGCTATCAACCTGTGCGACGGCCACCATAGGAGCTTTGCCGAATCGCGGCTCCACCGAGCCATCCTGGCGAACGGGGATCATGACGTTCATGGAATGAGCGTAGCCCTCAATGAGGACGATGGGCCCGATACGGGGAGGCGTTGGAGCTGCGCCGTCAACTCCTCAACCGTCCCACAGTAATTGCTAGGCGCAGCACGTACGCTTCTCGCGGATCTGATGGGGAATATCCAGTGACGTCCTGGATCCTTTTGAGGCGATATCGCACGGTATTGGGGTGGATGAACATCGCCCGACCTGTGCCCTCGACTGAACAGCCATGATCTAAGTAGGACACAGTGGTGTCCATGAGGTCACCACTAGCCGCCGCGAGGGGGTTATAGACCTCGTCAACCAGCCACGTAATGGCGTCGGCGTTACCAGACAGGACCTGTTCAGGCAGTAGGTCGATGGCCGCCATGACGCGCGGACCTTCCGGCCAGGCCCGTGCCGCCCGCGCTCCGGACAGTGCGGCGCGGGCGGACAATGGGGCCAGGGTGAGATCGGCAACGACGGGTCCGACGACGATCGGGCCTGGTGCGAAGTGGCTTGCAAGGGCTTCCCCCGCGGTGACGGCTGCCGTATCGTCGACAAGGTTCTCTCCGGCCAAAATGACGACGAGACGGTCGGATTGGACTGCGGCCAGCACAGTCATGTGCATGCGTTCGCCGTCGCGTCTCAACACGTGGAGTTCATGCTCGCTCGTTGGTGCCCGTCCGACCACAACGCATAGATTGATTCCTGGGCGCCAGCCAAGGGTGGAGGCTCGCGAGACGAGCTGCTCATCGGCATCGGCCCGCACCACCGCATCAACGACAAGCGATTCGAGGCGTTCGTCCCAGGTACCGCGGCGCTCAGCGGCTCTCGCGTAAACCTCGGCTGCGGCGAAGGCCACCTCGCGGGAATAGTGGACGATGGCGGTCCGTAGTACCTGGCGATCGCCGCGGGGCATCTCGGTCTCGATGTGAGCCTCGACGGCGTCGATCGTGGTGCGGACAAGCTCGACGGTCTGGTGCAAGGAGATCTTGCGGGTCATCGATCTGGGCGCTACATCGAAAACGTCGGTGGGGGAATAGGGCTCGGCGTCGTCGTCAGCAAACCACTGGACAAAACCATCAATACCGGAGCGAGCGACGATCGAAATCCACGACCTCTCCTCGGCAGACAGGCTGCGGAACCAGGAGTGACGGCGACCCATCTCCTCCAGCGTGGCCGTCGTCATAGCTGAGGTGCGGGCCATCAACCTCTTGGCGATGGCCTTGCGTGTACGGTCCGAAGACACCACCGTCCGGCCGGTGCTTGTGCCCGTACGACGTACCGGCGTCGTCGCTTTGTCGTTCTTGGCCACCTAAGCCTCCCCCTGGCGAGACTTCGGTCAGTTTAGTGGGCGATGCCCCCTCCTCGCAGGAGCGGCAGCGCACGGCTAGCATCCACGAGAAATTACGCGTTGAGTCGATTTACGGCATCTGCGAGTGACTTTTCTCCCACAAGGCGGCACAATGAATTGGCGGTGGGCCCTTCGGTTACCACCTCGAGTCGTCACCGGTGATGTTGCCGGTTGTGCGTCAATGTCGATGAGAAAGGACCCGGCGTGATCCCACGCGAAGAACGCGGACCAGTCCTCAACGGGCTTCCGACAACCCTGCCTGACGTTGATCCCGAAGAGACCCAGGAGTGGATCGAGTCCCTCGACAAGATGGTCGAGACCGACGGTCCGAACCGTGCCCGGATTGTGCTGCTTAAGTTGTTAGAGCGGGCTCGTAGTCACAGCCGGCTCGGATTATCGGCGCTCACCTCCACCGACTACATCAACACCATCGCCGCTGAGGATGAGGAAGAGTATCCCGGTGACGCTGAGATTGAGCGAGGCATTCGTCGCCTGCTGCGTTGGAACTCTGCGATTACCGTGCATCGCGCACAACGCCCTGGTATCGGCGTCGGTGGTCATATCTCGACATATGCCTCTGCAGTGACTCTCTATGAGGTCGGCCAGAATCATTTCTGGCGCGGACAGGATGCCCCTGGCGGTGGTGACCAGGTGTTCTTCCAGGGACATGCTGCGCCCGGTATGTACGCTCGTGCTTTCCTTGAGGGACGTCTCAGCGAAGATGACCTCGACGGGTTCCGTCAGGAGAAGTCGAAGGCTGGCCATGGGCTACCGTCGTATCCGCACCCTCGCATGTTGCCTGATTTCTGGCAGTTCCCGACGGTGTCGATGGGTCTGGGCCCGATGAATGCCGTCTACCAGGCGTCGATGAATAAGTACCTCACTAATCGTGGTCTCAAGGACTGCTCGGATCAGCACGTCTGGGCGTTCCTCGGCGACGGCGAGATGGATGAGCCGGAGTCGCGCGGTTTCCTGCAGGTCGCTGCTAACGAGGATCTCGATAACCTCACCTTCGTTATTAACTGTAATCTGCAGCGGCTAGATGGCCCGGTGCGTGGCAACGGCAAGATTGTTCAGGAGCTTGAGGCTGTCTTCCGTGGCGCAGGTTGGAACGTTATTAAGGTCATCTGGGGATCCGGTTGGGATCCGCTACTTCAGGCTGACCGTGACGGTGCCCTCGTCGATATTATGAACAATACCCGCGACGGCGATTACCAAACTCTCAAGGCCAATGATGGCGCCTATGTTCGTGAGCACTTCTTTGGTCGCGATCCGCGCACTGCCAAGATGGTCGAAAACTGGACTGACGAACAGATCTGGGCGCTGCGGCGTGGCGGTCACGATTACCGCAAGGTCTACAATGCGTACAAGGCGGCCACGGAGTTCAAGGGAGCTCCGAGTGTGGTTCTTGCTTGCACTATTAAGGGTTACGATCTCGGTACTCACTTTGCGGGTCGTAATGCGACCCACCAGATGAAGAAGCTGGCACTCGACGACCTTAAACAGTTCCGTGATCGTCTCGAGATTCCGGTTTCGGACAAAGTGTTGGAGGCCGATCCTTATCGCGCCCCGTACTTCCATCCTGGAATTGACGACGAGCGCATTCAGTACCTTTTGGAGCATCGTCGAGCCCTCGGTGGTTTTGTGCCCGAGCGGCGCACCAAGCACACCCCGTTGTCAATTCCTGAGCAGAAGGCTTTCGACGGTGTCAAACGTGGCTCGGGTAAGCAGGAAGTCGCTACCACGATGGCCTTCGTGCGGTTACTCAAAGACCTCACCCGCGATAAGGGCTTCGCCCCGCACGTCGTCCCAATCATCCCTGACGAAGCCCGTACCTTTGGTATGGACTCGTTCTTCCCGACGATCAAGATCTACAACCCGCACGGTCAAAGCTACACTCCGGTTGACCATGAGCTGATGCTCAGCTACCGCGAGGCTAAGAACGGGCAGATCATTCACACGGGCATCAACGAAGCCGGCTCAACAGCAGCTTTCATTGCCGCAGGGTCGGCGTATTCCACCCAGGGCGTGCCTATGGTGCCCATCTATCTGTTCTACTCGATGTTTGGATTCCAGCGCACTGGTGACTCCTTCTGGGCAGCCGGAGACCAAATGACTAAGGGATTCATTATTGGTGCCACTGCCGGGCGTACAACGTTAACTGGCGAGGGCACTCAGCACATGGACGGGCATTCGCCAGTGCTGGCCGCCACGAACCCGGCCGTCATTTCGTATGATCCTGCGTATTCATACGAGATCTCACACATCGTTCAGGCAGGTCTTGAACATATGTACGGTGAGAACGCTGAAGACGTCATGTACTACCTGACGGTGTATAACGAGCCGATCATTCAGCCCGCCGAGCCCGAGGGCGTCGACGCTGAGGGCATCGTCAAAGGTATGTATCTGCTGTCAAAGGGTTCCTTCGAGGGAGTCGGGGAGGATGCTCGGCGCGTTCAGTTGATGGCTTCTGGGGTTGCCGTGCCGTGGGCCTTGGAGGCTCAGAAGCTCCTCAAGGACGACTTTGGCGTCGTTGCCGACGTGTGGTCGGTGACGTCGTGGAACAACTTGCGTCGAGACGCTATGGACGCCGAGGAACAGGCCTTCCTGCATCCCGAGCAGGGCAAGCGCATTCCGTACATCGTTGAGCGTCTCGCTGACGCTCCGGGCCCGGTTGTTGCCGCTACTGATTACATGCGTCAAGTTCCCGACCAAATCGCTCAATGGGTACCGGGGGATTACGCCTCGCTGGGTGCCGATGGATTCGGCTTCTCCGATACGCGTGCCGCCGCCCGACGGTTCTTCCACATTGATGGACCGTCCATGGCCGTGCGTGCCCTTCAGATGCTCGCTGAGCGTGGCGAGGTTCCGGAAGACTGGCCTACCAGGGCCGCAGAGAAGTACGACCTTCTCAATGTTAATGCTGGAGCATCCGGGAATGCCGGTGGCGACGCCTGATCAATGGTGAGAGCGCGGAGGCCACCCCCGGAGGTGGCCTCCGCGTCTCGCATCTGGCACGCTTATCTCAACGCACTTTTTGCGTCAGACGCCAGACACGTGAGAAAGCTGAGGATTCGTGGGAAGCGACACCGATTTGGACAAGCTCGGTTTCGAGGCCGGGCAGGTCGTCCAGGAGCTCGGTTGGGACGATGACGTTGACGAGGATCTTCGTCAGGAGGTTATGGACCTCATCGACGGCGACATGATTGAGGATTCAATCGATGCTGTCGACATCGTCTGGTTGTGGTTGCGTGCCGATGACGGCGATGTCGCCGACGGCTTGGTAGACGCTATGCGTGATCTGTCTGATGATGGGTTTATCGTTCTCGTCACCCCGAAGGTGGGGCGTCCGGGCACTGTCGATCCGGCTGACCTGTCTGACGGTGCAGACACCGCAGGCATGGTCCTCACCACCAGCTACGACGTCAGTAAGGACTGGCAGGCCCACAAGATTGTGCGCCCGCGCGGCGGGCGGCGCAGCTAACGAGCGTGGAAACCCCATCGTTCAAGGCTTAATCGCACACAGTGACAAGTGAGATGCCTTACAGCTGCGAACTGGTGGTTACCCTCACTCCGGCATCCGCCATGGCTGCTACGGCCGCCTGACCTAGCTCGGGGCTTACCGGCTCGCTCAGATCCGTCAGACTGATTGTGGTGAACCCGAGACGCTGGGCATCCAAGGCGGTGTCCTTGACGCAATGGGAGAGGGCTAAGCCGACGACGTCGACCGCGTTGATTCCCTCATCGCGCAGGACCGTTTCGAGGCTCGTGCCGTCCTCGGTGATACCCTCGAAGCCGGAATAGGCCGCAGCGTATTGGCCCTTCTTGACCCGCGCGTCGACAGGAATGTCGGCGATTGCTGGATGAATCTCAGCCTCGGCGGTACCAGCAATCCCATGTGGCGGCCAAGAATCCACGAAATCGGGGCTATCGGAGAAGTGATCGCCGGGGTCGATATGCCAATCCTGAGTGGTGACAATCAGGTCGTAACGGCCACGGTGGGCCAGCACATACCTGGCGATCCGTTCTGCGCAGGCATTGCCGCCTTCGACTCCTAAAGCACCTCCCTCGCAGAAGGTTGGTTGGACGTCGACGACAATCAGGGCACGGTGTGACGAAGTCATGGGCATATCCTCCCATTCTCGGTACGCTGATGCTATGGCAGTGAGCACCTACGTGGCAGCCCAGGATCGCTACGAGACAATGGAGTATCGACGTTGCGGAACGAGTGGGTTGTTGCTCCCGGCGATCTCTTTAGGCTTGTGGCATAACTTTGGAGACCTTCACCCTGGATCCACGCAGCGTGCTGTCCTGCGTCGCGCATTCGATCGGGGCATCACCCACTTCGATCTCGCTAATAATTACGGCCCACCGTATGGGCAGGCCGAATTGAATTTCGGTCGCATTATGGCGACTGATTTCAGGCTTTATCGTGATGAACTCATTATTAGTACCAAGGCTGGCTACGACATGTGGCCCGGTCCATATGGGCAGGGTGGCTCCCGTAAATATCTCATCGCATCCTGCGACCAGTCGCTTAAGCGAATGGGTCTGGATTACGTTGATATCTTTTATTCTCACCGATTCGATCCGGACACCCCACTCGAGGAGACGATTGCGGCCCTCGACCGGATCGTGCGATCGGGGCGTGCCTTGTACGCAGGTATTTCCTCATATGATTCTGCGCAGACTGAGCGCGCCGCCGCCATCGCCCGTGATCTTGGTACCCCGTTGGTGATCCACCAGCCTCGCTACAACATGTTTGATCGGTGGATTGAAGATGGGCTAGTTGACACGTGTGAGCAGGAGGGGATGGGCATCATCTGTTTTTCCCCATTGGCCCAGGGGATTCTCACTGATAAGTACTTGAGGGGCGTGCCTGCCCACTCCCGTGCAGGCATGGGTGCGGTCTCGCTGCGACCTGAACAGATTGACGACACTACTCGCGCCGCTGTTGCTGCCCTCAATGAGGTGGCCAAAGACCGCGACCAAACTCTGGCCCAGATGGCGCTGTCGTGGATCCTGCGCGAACCTCGTATTACGAGTGTGCTCGTCGGGGCATCGTCGGTACCGCAGCTCGATTCAGACATTGACGCGCTTGAAGCCACTCCCTTCACCGACGACGAGAGAGTGCGCATTGAATCGGTGTTGGCCGACCATACCCTCTGAGCGATCCCAAACGTGCTACTCTCCTACAGACGCCCTTTAATGGCGATCCCGTGAGGTCGCGAAGGTCGTGCCAGCAGGCGGCTGCGCATATGCGTGCCGTCCGGTGTGTTCTACCCTCGCACCCGCGGTGTCCAGCGGTAGGAGCCTGCTATGCAACTCACCCAGTCATCCGGTCCAGTGACCGTTCTCGATTCCAAAGCTTTGGAGCGGGCACTGACGAGGATTTGTTACGAAATCGTCGAGCGTAATGAGGGGCTCGGCCAATTAGTCATCGTCGGAATTCGCACTCGTGGCGCATATCTTGCACGGCGCATGGCGCTGAAGTTGTCGTCACTGAGTGACGTCGACGTTCCTGTCAGCGAGCTCGACATTACGTTGTATCGAGACGACCTCGACCCCAATGAGCATCGGGAGCGTCCGCAAAATCCGGTGGTATCGGACAATAACGTTCCCACCAATCTGGCCGGTAAAACTGTCGTACTTGTTGACGATGTACTGTTCACCGGTCGTACGGTTCGGGCGGCGCTCGACGCCTTGGTCGATACCGGACGTCCCGATCGGATTCTGCTCGCGGTCATGGTTGATCGTGGCCACCGAGAGCTTCCTATTCGTGCTGATTTTGTCGGTAAGAACATCCCTACCTCGTTGAACGAGGCCGTTGACGTACACGTCACTGAAGTCGATGGCGAAGACGCCGTCACCATCCGAAAGGTGGCCTCCCGATGAGCGCTGAGACTGTCGAAGAATTTGATGCAGACTACGATGGCCGTCACTTTGTGTCGGTTGAAGACATGTCCAATGACGACGTCATGCGAATCATTGATCGTGGTCGCCAATTCAAAGATGGTGCCACTGCACGTGTGGAGCCAGGCCACGTCGCCATCAACATGTTTTTCGAGAACTCCACCCGAACGATGACAAGCTTCCAAATGGCTGAGCATCGCCTAGGTATGAAGATTCTTGATTTCGATCCGGGCCACTCTAGCGTGACCAAGGGAGAGAGCCTCTACGACTCGGTGCGCACCGTCGACGCCATTGGTGCCGAAGTGGCCGTCATACGTCACTCAACTAATCATTACTACGACTACCTACTGTCGACCGGAATGCTTGGATTGTCAGTTGTCAATGGTGGTGACGGATCTGGTCAGCACCCAAGCCAGTGCATGCTCGACCTCATGACCATTGCTGAGGAGTTTGGCCACGTCGACGGTCTTACGGTGGCGATCAGCGGCGATATCGCGCACTCGCGAGTAGCCCGTTCTGATGCTCAGATCCTGGCCCGGCTTGGGGCCAACGTCGTGTTTACCGGACCGCGTGAGTGGATGGATCACGAGGTCACCCGACTCGGTTCGATGGCGACCCTAGACGAGGTCATTGCTGATGTCGACGTCGCCATGATGCTGCGCGTCCAGCACGAGAGGTTCGATGCTGGTCCGGATTTCTCATCTACCGATTACCTGCAGGCGTTTGGGCTCACTGACGAACGCGCAAATCGGATGAAACCGCATGCGATTATCATGCATCCGGCTCCTGTAAACCGAGGATGTGAAATCTCCGGTCACCTTGTAGAGTCCCCCGCATCTCGTATCTTTGAGCAAATGAGGAATGGAGTCATGGTGCGAATGGCCATTCTTGAGCAGGTGCTACAAAGCCGGGAGGCAAAGTGAGCCAACGGGTCCTCCTCACCGGGTTGACCATGCTGGAGGGAACCACGCCGGTTCCCTCCCAGCTCCTCGTCCGTGACGGGCGAGTCGAAGCCATTTCTCGAGGGCGATCTCACGCTCTCGACGGAGCCGATGCCGAGGTCATCGATCTTGGTCAGGCTCTGGTGACGCCCGGGATGGTGGATCTTCATGTCCATCTGCGCGAGCCGGGTCAGGAGCATAAAGAGACGATCGCCTCGGGCACTGCTGCGGCGGCCCGAGGCGGATGGACGACGATTTGTGCAATGCCCAATACCGTCCCTGACCCTCATACTCCCGAGCTCATGGCCGAACTCAACCGGAGGATCGACGAGTCGGCCCTGGTACGGGTGCGACCCATTTCTCCCATTACTGTTGGGTTAACGAGCACGACGCTTGTTGACATTGAGGCCTTAACCAGCGCCGGGGCAGTGGCATTCTCTAATGACGGTAAGGGTGTGCAACTCGCCGGGGTCATGTATGACGCAATGCGGTCGGCAGCAGCGGTAGACCGTCCGATTGCTGCTCATGCTGAGGACGAATCGCTGGTGCGGGGCGGGGTAATCAATGACGGACGCCGGGCTAGAGAGCTCGACCTGCCCCCTATGACGCGTCTTACTGAGACCGTGCAGGTGGCCCGCGACGTCATGATTGCTGAGGCGACTGGCGCTCACTACCACTTATGCCACGCGTCTACCCGACAATCGATTCGTACGTTGCGGCGGGGCCGAGAAGATGGCGCGAATGTTACCGGCGAGGCCGCTCCGCATCACCTGTTGCTGGCCGATGATGACATCCCAGACGATGACGGGTTCTACAAGATGAACCCGCCACTACGCACCCGCGATGACATTGACGCCATGGTTGAGGGGTTGTGTGACGGAACCTTGACGTGCATTGCCACCGATAACGCCCCGCACGCGGCTGACGAAAAGGCATGCTCTTTTCGCAATGCCGCGTTCGGGGTCGTCACAAACGAGCACACGTTCGCCCTGCTGTACACCGCGTTTGTGCTCAATCGACGGTTCCGGCTCGACCAGCTTGTCGATTGGCTCACCGTCGGACCAGCAGAGACTTTTGGGATGCCGGAAGCCGGTCGGCTGCGAGTAGGAGGACCTGCTGATTTGGCTGCCTTCGACGTGCACACCGAGCGCACGATTATCCCTGAGGAAGGGGCCGGGATGGGACGCAACACCCCGTTTGCTGGCCGTTCTGTCTTTGGCGACTGCGTGCTGACGATGGTTGGTGGGCGGACGGTCTACCGTCGCGGTCAGCCGATGGGGAAGACTGTCGACCGTGAGATGGGAGATCCGCAATGAGTAGACGCACCTTGTTGCTGGCTGACGGGACGAGTTACCAAGGAGAGGCTTTCGGAGCCGACCACGAGGTGAGCGCCGAGGTCGTCTTCACCACTGGTATGACTGGCTATCAGGAGACTTTGACTGACCAGTCCTACAATGGACAGATTGTCACCTTCACCTACCCCCTCATTGGTAACTGTGGAATCAACCGCGACGACATGGAGTCGTTGTTTCCTACGACTGCCGGAGTCATCTGCCGCGAGATGCCGCGACTGGCCAGCAATTGGCGCAACCGCCGCAGCCTTGACGAATTCCTTGCCACTCACGGCATCCCGGGGTTGGCGGGGATCGACACTCGTGCGTTGGTACGGCGGCTGCGCACTGAGGGAGTTATGAAGGGTGCCTTGCTGGGTCCTGACGCTGACCTCGACGCCGAGTTGGAGAAATTGCGCAACGTTCAGTTGCCTACCGATCAGATTTCCCAAGTATCCACTCGCACCGCTTACCCGTCACCTCTGGGTGGGCGTAGCGTGGTGCTGTTCGACTTCGGCTTGAAGCACTCAATTTTGCGAGAGCTGAGCAAACGAGGTTGTGCGGTGACGGTGGTGCCGTGGAACATCTCAGCGGACCGGGTGCGTGCTCTGGCACCCGACGGCATCATGCTCTCCAACGGTCCCGGAGACCCGAAATCTGTCCCGGCCGTACAAGACGTTGTGCGGGAGCTGCAGGAGGAATACCCAGTATTTGGCATTTGTATGGGTCATCAGATCTTTGCGCTGGCTAACGGCGCCGATACCTACAAGCTTCCCTTTGGTCATCGCGGTTTCAACCACCCAGTGCGCGAATTATCGACTGGCCGGATCGATTTCACGAGTCAGAATCACGGCTACGCCGTCGATCCCAAATCGGTGGTTGGCACGGAATTAGACATCACCCACATTGAGATCAATGACGAGACCGTTATGGGCGTGCGTCACACCCGACTCGGTTCCTTCTCCGTGCAATACCATCCCGACGCTGCCGCCGGACCTCACGATGCCGCTCACGTCTTCGATGACTTTGTCGCTCTCATGGATGCCCATCACACTGGAGGCCATAACTGATGCCCCGTCGCACCGACCTGCACCGCATCCTCGTCATCGGATCCGGGCCGATTATCATCGGTCAGGCTTCCGAGTTTGACTACGCTGGAACCCAAGCGTGCCTGGCACTGAAGGAGGAGGGGTACGAGGTCATCCTCGTTAACTCCAATCCAGCTACGATCATGACCGATCGTGACATCGCCGACAAGGTCTACATTGAGCCGATCACCCTCGAATTCGTCTCCTCGATCTTGCGCCGGGAGCGTCCTGACGCCATTGTCCCGACCTTGGGCGGTCAGACTGGCCTCAATATGGCTACTGAGCTGGCCAAATCTGGGATTCTTGACGAGCTTGGCATCGAATTACTTGGCACTAATCTTTCGGCCATTGAAAAGGCTGAAGATCGTGATCTTTTCAAACAGCTCATGGCCGAGCTGGGTCAACCGGTACCGGCGTCCGACATTGTGCATACCGTGGATGAAGCGGTCGAGGTCGGAGCCGCGATCGGGTATCCGCTCATCGTTCGTCCCGCATACACCCTTGGTGGTACGGGAGGCGGTATATGTCACGACGAGGCCGAGCTCGAACGTGTCGTTGGGAAGGGACTAGAGCTTTCCCCGGTCACTGAGTGCCTGGTCGAACAGTCGATTGCCGGGTACAAGGAAATCGAATACGAGATGATGCGTGACAGCGCCGATAACACCATGGTGGTCTGCACCATGGAGAATTTCGATCCAGTCGGAGTTCACACAGGTGATTCCATCGTTTTTGCTCCTACTCAAACTCTTACCGACGTCGAGCATGAGATGCTGCGCGATGCGTCGATTGAGATTGTCCGGGCGCTCGGGATCGAGGGTGGCTGTAACGTTCAGCTAGCCCTTGACCCGCATTCCTTCCAGTACTACGTCATCGAGGTAAACCCGCGAGTCTCGCGCTCCTCGGCCCTGGCGTCGAAGGCGACTGGTTACCCGATCGCCAAGATCGCCGCGAAAATCGCGGTCGGTTTGACCCTTGACGAGATCCGCAACCCAGTTACTGGGACGACGTGGGCAATGTTCGAACCGATGCTTGACTACGTTGTCGCCAAGATCCCGCGCTGGCCCTTCGATAAATTCGCTCGGGCCGATCGTCGTCTAGGCACCCAGATGAAGGCGACCGGTGAGGTCATGGCTCTGGGGCGCACTATCGAGGAGTCGTTACTGAAGGCAGTGCGTTCGCTGGAGATTGGCGTGGATCATCTGGAGCTGCGCGAGGTTGCCGATCTGCCTGACGACATCCTTGAGGAACGGTTACTTCATGCGCGTGATGATCGCCTCTTCTGTCTCACCGAGGCAATCCGACGCGGACGCACTGCGCGCGAGCTACATGAACAGACCAATATCGACGTGTTTTTCCTCGACAAGATTGCCCACATCCTCGAAATCGAGGAGCGGTTGCGAGCTTGTCCCGACGATCCTGAGACGCTATGGATCGCTAAGCGTAATGGCTTCTCCGACCCAGCTATTGCGCGGATCTGGGGTGAGACACCCGATGAGGTGCGTTCTCGCCGCGTCGAGAACCAGATTGTACCGGTGTACAAGATGGTTGATACCTGTGCCGGCGAGTTCGATTCTTCAACTCCGTATTTCTACTCTTCCTACGAAATGGAGAACGAGTCGGAAAGATCACAGCGTCCTAGCGTGCTCGTATTGGGATCCGGGCCGATCCGCATTGGTCAGGGCATTGAGTTTGACTACGCGACCGTTCATTCTGTTAAGGCTATTCAGGCCGCCGGGTACGAAGCAATTATCATGAATTCGAATCCGGAAACGGTGTCTACCGACTTCTCTATCTCTGACAAACTCTATTTTGAACCGTTGACCGTTGAAGACGTCATGAACGTCATCGACCTTGAGCAGCCCGATGGTGTCATCGTCCAATTCGGTGGCCAGACGGCGATCAACTTGGCTGGTCCTCTCTCGGCGGCTGGAGTGCCGATATTGGGAACCCAGGTAGCTGATCTTGACCGTGCGGAGGATCGAGAAGGGTTCGAGTCTCTCCTTGCCCAGTTGGGTATCCCGCAGGCTCCAGGTGGCACGGCACGGTCATCTGAGGAAGCATTGGCGGTCGCTGAACGGCTTGGCTACCCGGTATTGGTGCGCCCCTCCTACGTCATCGGCGGTCGCGCCATGGCAATTGTCACCAGTGCCGAGGAACTTATGCGGTACATGCGAGACGCCGTGCACGCTAGTCCCGATAAGCCGATTCTGGTGGACCGTTACCTCAATGGTTTGGAATGCGAGGTGGACGCGATCTGTGATGGCAGTGACGTTCTTATCCCTGGCATCATGGAGCATATTGAGCGCGCGGGGGTGCACTCTGGTGACTCAATGGCGGTGTACCCGCCCCAGCGGATGAGCACGCAGGTTGCCGACCGGATCGTTGAGGTGACGACGCAGCTGGCGCGAGGGCTTAATACCAAGGGCATTCTTAACATTCAGTTCGTTGTCGCCACTGATCCGACCACCGGTGAGGAAACGGTCTACGTCATTGAGGCCAATCCGAGAGCATCGCGAACCGTGCCCTTTCTGTCGAAAGTTACGGGAGTGTCGATGGCCGAGGTGGCGACCCGGGTCATTCTCGGCCAGACACTTGCCGACGTGGGATTGCAGCCCGGCTTATTGCCCGGGTCACAGCGTATTCACGTCAAATCCCCGGTATTTAGCTTTTCTAAACTCGATCTCGTCGATTCCCATCTCGGCCCGGAAATGAAGTCGACTGGTGAGGTCATGGGGTCAGACGACACCGTCGAAAAAGCACTCTATAAGGCGTTCGAAGCGGCGAGTCTGCACGTTCCTGAATACGGCAAGATCCTTATCACAGTGGCGGACGACGCCAAATCAGAGGCACTTCAACTCGCCCGCCGTTTTGATCGGATTGGGTTCCAACTTGTTGGGACGGCGGGCACCGCCCGTTTCTTTGACGAGGGTGGTTTGCGCATTGACGTTGCGGAGAAGATTGGGTCAGGAAAGGCTGGATCGACGGAATCTGTCCTTGACCTTATTAGCCGCAATGGTTGCGACGCCGTCATCAATGTCATGGGAAATGGCCAAGATACCCTTATCGATGGTAAGCAGATTCGCCGTGAAGCGATCGCACGCGGTATCCCGCTTTTCACCTCTTTGGATACGGCTGCGGCAATTTGTCGAGTTATGGAGTCACGTGTTTTCTCAACGGAGTCGATTTGATGACTGAAATAAAGGGACTTCGTCGCGGCCCTCAGATGATGCGGCTTGTCGACCGTCAGCAGATTGCTGTTGGGGTGTATTCGGTGCGACTCATTCCTGATGAGCCTATGCCAGACGTTGTGCCGGGGACATTTCTTCATCTGCTACCCGGTGGATTGCATGTGCTGCGCAGACCACTGTCCATCGCTGACGCTGACGCTGATGATGAGGGGTACACCGTCATTTTTCGGGTCGTGGGACAAGGAACCGACAAACTCTCAACCGAGCCGATCGGTGCCAAGGTTGACGTCTTAGGTCCGCTTGGCCACGGGTTCGACGTCGACGCGGTGCAGCCCGGCGGACGGGCTCTGTTGGTTGGCGGAGGAGTTGGGATTCCGCCGCTGTACTTGCTGGGACGGCGACTCGTCGAGCGTGATGTCCAGGTGCAGTTCCGGCTCGGATTCCGTGACAAGAATGATGTTTTCTGGGCTGATCGTTTCGGCCAGCTCGGTGAGGTTCTTGTCTCCACTGATGACGGTTCGGTCGGGACGAAGGGGACCGTCGCCCAGATCGCTGATACCGAGGAGGCGCGTCTCTTCGTCCCCAATCTTGTGCAGGCCTGCGGGCCGCTCCCGATGCTGAGATGGGTGAAATCCGCTCTTGCCCCAACGGTGCGTACTCAGCTTTCCCTGGAGGAGAGAATGGCATGTGGTGTAGGGGCGTGTTACGCCTGCGTTGTTGGTGACGCCACGGATCCTGATCATCAGTTCCGGGTGTGCGTCGACGGTCCTGTGCTCGCAGCTGAGGAGGTTCTGCTGTGACGAGATTGGCCGTGTCCCTACCGGGGCTGGACCTTAAGAATCCGATCATGCCTGCTAGCGGATGCTTCGGATTTGGGGCCGAGTACGCGGAGTATTACGACCTGTCGGTACTGGGGTCGATCATGATTAAAGCCACGACCGTCGAGCCTCGCCGCGGTAATCCCGTTGTCCGGGTGGCCGAAACCCCAGGCGGCATGCTCAACGCTATCGGTTTGCAGAATCCCGGCCTTGACGTCGTCATGGCCGAGAAATTGCCGTGGTTAGCTGAGCGCTTCCCGGACTTACCCATTATCGCCAATGTCGCCGGCTACACGACTGAAGATTACGTCAGGGTGTGTGAGGTCATCTCGACGGCTCCCAACGTGGCCGCTGTGGAAATCAACATTTCTTGCCCCAACGTCAAGCGCGGTGGAATTACCTTCGGTACTCATGCAGCTGCAGCTTATGATCTGACGCAGGCCGTTGTCGCAGCTGCGAGCGTGCCTGTCTATGTCAAATTGTCGCCTAATGTCACTGACATCGCTGACATCGCGCGTGCCGTTGCCGACGCCGGTGCCGACGGTCTTACCCTCATCAACACTCTTACTGGGATGAGGATCAACATCGCGCGCCGGACTCCTATCATCGCCAACACCACAGGTGGCCTATCCGGGCCAGCCGTGTTGCCTATTGCGGTGCGGATGATTGATGTCGTTACCCGAGCTGTCGATATTCCAGTTATCGGCATGGGAGGCGTGATGACGAGCGCCGACGCCCTCGAACTCATGATGGCTGGAGCTTCGGCAGTTGCCGTCGGGACGGCTAACTTCACCGACCCATTGGCCTGTCCCAAGATTATCGACGGCCTTGAGCCACTCATGGACGACCTAGGCATTGACAGCCTAGAGGAGCTACGCACCCAGGTCAGGCAGTCTCGCTGATCTGGCCACCATTCAAGGAGTTCACATGGATACCAGCCGCCCAATTATCGCCCTCGATTTTCCTAGTGCCGAGGCAGCACTCAGCTTCGTCGGTCGATTCGATGAGGAGAATCTTTTCGTCAAGGTCGGCATGGAGTTGTTTTACGCGGCCGGGCCGACCATCGTGACGAGTCTCAAAGAGGCGGGGCACGATGTGTTCTGCGACCTTAAACTTCACGATATTCCCAATACTGTCAAAGGTGCCGCGTCGAGTCTGTCCAAGCTTGGTACAGATGTGTTAACCGTCCATGCTGCGGGCGGAAAAGCCATGATGGAGGCCGCACTCGAGGGTTTGGGAGACGCCGCCGAGTCGACTCGCGTGATAGCTATTACTCAACTCACCTCCACGTCTCCAGAAGCATTGAAAACAGAGCAGCTGGTGGAGGTTCCGCTGATCGAGTCGGTACGCAACTACGCCAGGCTAGCCCAAGCCGCCGGACTGGCCGGCGTCGTATGTTCGGCTCACGAGGCCGCTGATATTGCATCTGTTACCGGACCAGATTTCCTGCGCGTCACCCCAGGGATTCGCCCGGCGGGATCGGCACTAGGAGATCAGTCCAGGGTCGCCACGCCGGGAAATGCCGCCTCGCTGGGATCCTCGGCGATTGTGGTGGGGCGTCCAATTACCAAGGCTGATGACCCAGTTGCTGCTTACTACGCCATTCGCGACGACTGGAACGCCGGACGTCAAGCTTGACGACAATACAACCTGGAGGAAAACCATCATGACCGTGAGCCCGATCGCTCGTGAATTCGCTGACCGTCTGCTAGCCATTGAGGCTGTTTCGCTGTCCCCGGACGCCCCGTTTACGTGGGCATCCGGGTTGCACTCGCCCATCTACTGCGACAATCGGGTAACTCTTTCAGACCCGCAGACCCGCGATCTTATTGCGGAAGGGCTAGCCTCACTCGTTCGCACAAATTTCGATGACATCGATGTTGTGGCTGGTACTGCTACGGCTGGTATTGCCCATGCTGCTCTTGCCGCCGATCGGCTTGGCGCACCTATGGCCTATGTTCGCTCTGCTCCCAAGGATCATGGGCGAGGCAACCAGATCGAGGGGCGGATTCCGGCTCAGTCCAAGGTCATCATGGTTGAGGATCTTATTTCCACCGGTGGCTCAGTGCTCAAGGCTGCTCAAGCAGTAGAGCGCGAAGGGGCAACGGTCGTCGGTGTTCTTGCTCTGTTTTCGTACGAACTAGAAAAGGGACATCGTGCCTTTGAGGAGGCTGGACTGCCACTCTACACCCTGTCAAACTATCCAACTCTTATCGAAGTGGCAGCTGAATCCGGTCGGATTACACCTGAGCAGCAGGCCACACTGGCGACGTGGTCGTCGGATCCGCAAGCATGGTCGGATTCACACTGATGAGTGCGCGGGTGCCGTGACTGCGGTGGCTGTGTGCCGTCACTCATCGCAGCTCTACATCCACTGCCGAGCGATCGTGAGGGTCTGATCGACATATCCGCCGCCAAAGAGCCAGCAATGAACGATGAGCATATGAAGTTGGTGCAGCCCGATTCGGTCTTGCCAACCGTCAGAGAGCGGCGATTCTTCGTTGTAGGCCGCACGGATTGTGTCAGCAAATGGGGCCCCGAAAACCGAGAGGGCTGCGAGGTCCTCCTCCGCGTGGCCGCCCTGGGCGGCAGGGTCAATGAGGACGACACCGCTGGCTGTCCACATGAGGTTGCCAGCCCATAGATCGCCGTGAATGCGAGCCGCAGGATCGGTAACCAACGCTGGCTCGTCATGATCGAGTGCTCCACTTGCCAGCCGGTCGACAAGCCTGGACATGATCGCGCGGGCGTCGGCGTCCAGGCTGTCCATATAAGGCTCGATGCGGTATTGCGCATAGAACTCTCCCCATGAGGAGACAGGCTCGGATGGCAGAGGCAGGGGAGCCCGTCCGATGTATCCGCCATCTGGTGTAAACCCGTCAGGTGCAGCTCCTAGATGCGACGCGCCGGCTGCGTGGGTGTGAGCTAGTCGGCGTCCAAACTCCTCGGCTGCGTCGCGGGTGGGACGCACCGTCGATAGCTCGGGTTCGGTGAGCCATCCAGTGCCATGGTCGATGACGTTGACGATTGCGGCTCCAGCCGGTTGGGCAGCAGCGAGCCACGCCAGCCCGGCAACTTCATAGTTAATGGCGTTTTTATGGTGGTCGGTCTTGCGGAACGTCATGACACCCACGGTAGACGCGTAGGATGCAGCCGAAACCACCTCCCGTATCAGAATGGAGTCCCGTGTCCGCCCCTGATCACCTCATGACAGTCCACCTGGTGTCGATGGGCTGTGCCCGCAACGACGTCGATTCCGAGGAGCTCGCGGCTCGAATGGAGGCTGGCGGATTCCGTCTCGTTGACGATCCTGCCGATGCGGAGACGGTCGTCGTCAATACCTGCGGGTTCATTGAGCAAGCCAAAAAGGATTCCGTTGACACCTTGTTAGCTGCCGCTGATCTTAAAGGAAACGGCACCACGACGTCCGTTGTTGCGGTTGGATGCATGGCCGAGCGGTATGGACGCGAACTCGCTGAATCCCTACCTGAGGCGGATGCAGTGCTGGGATTTGACGATTACGACGACATTGCAGCTCGATTGCGAACCATTTTGGACGGCGGCTCGATTGAGGCCCACGTCCCCCGCGATCGGCGTACGTTGTTGCCGCTCAGCCCAGTCGATCGACCGACCGCGCGCGTCGGGGTGTCCGTCCCCGGTCACGGCACGGCTCCCGACCTTCCGGCTGCTATCGCTCCGGCGTCTGGCCCGCGAGCTACCCGACGACGTCTCGGAACGGGGCCTAGCGCACCGCTCAAGATAGCCTCGGGATGTGACCGCCGTTGTGCGTTCTGCGCAATACCGCGTTTCCGTGGCTCATACCTTTCTCGACCAGTCGCAGACATCGTCGAAGAGGCGCATTGGCTGGTGGATCATGGCGTCAAGGAGGTGTTTCTCGTCAGCGAGAATTCCAGTTCTTACGGTAAGGATTTAGGGGATCTCAGGCTGTTAGAGAAATTACTCGTGAGCCTTGACAAGGTTGACGGTTTGGAGTGGATCCGGGTGTCATATTTGCAGCCAGCCGAGCTGCGACCGGGGCTCATTGACACGATGTTGATGACAGATAAAGTCGTGCCCTACTTTGATCTGTCCTTCCAGCACGCGTCAGGGACATTGCTGCGTCGGATGCGTCGATTCGGTGACGCCGAGTCATTCCTGAACATCATCGATTCGATCCGTTCTCGGTGCCCGGAGGCTGGGTTTAGGTCAAACTTCATTGCCGGTTTCCCCGGTGAGACCGATGCGGACGTCGAGGTTCTGACCGATTTCTTACAGCGAGCTCGTCTCGACGTTGCCGGCATCTTCGCTTACTCCGACGAGGAGGGCACTGAGGGAGCCAGGCTTGACGGACACGTAGACGAGGACGTCATCGCCGCTCGCCGTGAAGATCTCGCTGACCTTATCGACGAGTTGGTGTCCCAACGTGCTGAGGACCGCATTGGCAGCCGGGGGCGGGTCATGGTCGAAGACATTGGCGACGCTGTCATCGGAAGAGCCGAGCATCAGGGGCCGGAGGTCGATGGGATCGTCACTGTTGCTGATGCACCTGCGGTTCGCGTGGGGGACATCATCGACGTCGAATTCGTTGGGGCTGATGGGGTCGATCTCGTTGCGCGATGTGTCTAGGCATCGCGGCGAACGCTGACATAGGCACATTAATCCGGGTCCATTCGGGCCGGTGAGTCGCATGAGACGTCCTCACGCGAGATACTGGATCTATGGCCACGAAGAAGGACCGCCCCAGCAACATCAACGTTCCCAATGCGCTGACCCTGCTGAGAGTCATTGCGGTTCCTGTCTTCGGGTGGATGCTGTTAGCCCATGCTCATGAAGGCGGCTGGCGGACAGCGACGACGATCGTCTTTATGGTGGCAATCCTTACAGATTTCATTGATGGCAAGGTTGCTCGTAAATACAACCTCGTCACTGACTTCGGCAAGATCGGTGATTCGATTGCCGACAAGGCGCTGACTGGCATGGCCTTTATCGGTCTGTCGATCATTAATGAGCTTCCATGGTGGATGACAATCATCATCTTGCTGCGCGAATGGGGCATCACCGTCATGCGGATGAAGATGCTCAAATATGCGGTGATGGCAGCTAACAAGGGCGGCAAGCTCAAGACTGCTATGCAGTCACTAGCGATCACACTGTTCTGCCTCGGCCTGTGGCGTATGCCTACCTTTGTTTACGTCATCGGTTGGGCAGTCATGATCATTGCTTTCGCCCTGACGGTGGTTACCGGCGTGGTGTATATCCGTGACGCGATTCGTATTCGTGACAGCGCACGTATGGCTGCTGCCAGGCCGACACGGAAGCGCACGCTCAAGTGATCGGGAACGAAGGAGCGCGCCGACTTATCGACGTGTTATCTAGGCACGGTCTGAAGGCCGCGACCTGTGAGTCTTTGACGGCAGGTCTTGTGGCAGCGACGATCACCACTGTTCCAGGGGCATCAACGGTGTTTCGCGGCGGTCTGATCACCTACGCCAGTGAGCTCAAGTTCACGCTGGCAGGGGTTGACGCCCAGTGGATAGCGCAGCACGGTGTCATTAATTCCGTCACAGCGACCCAAATGGCGATGGGGTGTCGCAAGGTTTGCGGTGCCGATGTTGGCATGGCCTGTACCGGAGTCGCCGGGCCTGATCCGCAGGATGGTGAACCGGCCGGGACTGTGTTTATCTCGGTGGCATATCGCGGGATCCCGGTTGTTGAGCGTCTCCAGCTTGACGGTACGCGCGAGGAGATTCGTCGTGGCACAGTGGAGCGTCTTCTTGATTTGGGCTGTGAGGTTGTTTCGGAGCGCTGATGAGGTGGGGCGCAAAAAAGTGAAAAATTTCGCCGTGTGGGGAATGTTTCATCGGTGCAGCGTGTTGTCACGGATGAATCACTTAGGAGGAGACGCCCATGAAATCAGCTTTGTTGCGTGAAGTGCTCGGCGAGTCTCTGCGAGAGCAGAGGTTTGCACAGGGTCGTACCCTGCGTGAGGTGTCTTCCGCCGCACGCGTGTCTCTTGGCTACCTGTCAGAAGTTGAGCGGGGCCAGAAAGAGGCTTCCAGCGAGCTCATCTTGGCCATTTGCACGGCCCTGGATCTTCCCCAATCGGAGCTCATGCGTATCGTCAGTGACAAGATGCTGAAGACCGAGGGCAGTACCGAACACCGCATTACCGTTGCAGCCTGAGTGCCTTGAACCTATGAGGTTCCCGGTCCCGCTGGGGCCGGGGCCTTGCGCTATTGGAAGCCCCCAACGTTATTGAAGTTCCAACGCATCTGCGGGTTGATGGCTGACCTGTGACAGCCACGAGAAATTAGTCGATGGGCGCGTGGACGATTCGAATTGTGACCCCGAGTGCGCGTATCCGTGTCAGTTCTTCGGGGTCAGCAGAGTCGTCGGTGATGAGCAGGTCGACGTCCTTGGCATCCGCCAGCTTGGCTAGGGTGACGCGACCAATCTTCGACCCGTCGACAGCCGCAATAATGCGTGCTGCACGCTTGATCATAGTGTGGTTGGCTGCTGCCTCGATGCCATCGTGGGTCGTCAGACCACCGTCAGCACTCAAACCGTCGCAGCCAACGATGGCTGTTCCGACATTAACCTGTTTGAAGGTGGATTCGGCCAAAGAGCCGACGAGCTCAAGGGAGGACGGACGCAAGACGCCGCCGGTAATGAGAACCCTCTGCTGGCCTTGACTTGCAGCCTCAAGGGCGATGCTTACAGAGTTTGTAATAAGGGTCAGGTCGTGACGATGATGCAGGGCTCGGACAATCTCGGTCGTCGTGGTTCCGCCAGTCAAACCAATGGCGTGACGTCCGATTGGCAATTCGGAAACGACGGCGTGGGCAATGGCTTCCTTGGCGCGGCGCCGGCGACCATCGCGGAGATTGACGGGCAACTCAGCGCCAGTTCCAGCGCGTCGCGCAGTTCCGTGTGAGCGAATGAGCAGACCCTGTTCCGCCAAGGAAGCGACATCCCGCCGAATGGTAGCCGCACTGGCTCCCAAAGTTGATGCCATCTCTCGGAGGGGGACCTCGTCGCGGTCGCGCAGCATAGCGAGAATGGCCACCATACGATCGTTTCGACGAGAAGAGGCCGAGTGGGTGTCCGATGGCATTGTCCCCTCCCAGGTTGCTTGACGCATTCACGCGGCGTTGTGAGCGGTCCGGTATCTGTGTTGATCGTAGCGTGATATCGGGTGCCCGGCGACATTATTGGTCTCGTTGCTGGGCACCGTTACGACCCGATTTTTCCGCTGCGACCGGGCGGATCAGTGCCGACGATGCTCCCGGGCCGTCAGTGCGATGTGCCGAGATACTGGTGACGACTGGCGTTGTACGAGTGTTCATTAGGGTCTCTTGCCCGATAGAGAGCTCTTGTGAGGAGGACTCACTGAAGCGCATAGGCTTGAGCCATGACGGAGACCCAGCTGTGGACGCGGCTTGCCGAGGCCCTTGGTGACGACTACTGCCGCATTTGGGCCTCGCAGCAGGCAGTTCCGGGTCTCGACTCCCGAACTGTGCGGGAAGCATTGGCAAATGGAGTTGACGCTAAGACGATCTGGCGGGCGTGTTGGAAAGCGCTAGAGCTGCCCGATTCGTTGAGGTGATGGCGTCTCGGGTGGTGCAAGCTAGCGAATGCCAGCACCCGTGCGAAGTCCAAGAGCTTTGCGAAGGCGAACAGCGGCGGAACAAAACCGGAACACAGTGTGCTCGATTGTCGTCGGTGACATGTGGAAGGGTTGTCCACAGCCGGGCGGACGGGCATGTCGACAGGTTATCCACAGCTACGAAACTGCCTGACGAATTGTCCGACTCCGCTCCTACAGTTTGGGTGATGACTCAAGGAGGCTGACAGGGCTCCTCATCACCAGGTACGACCAACGCTGCGGCGGTGCCGCACGTCAAATGAGGCGGGAGACCGCTTGTGAGGAAGGAACGACATGGCAGCAACCGCTGATCGTGAAAAGGCCCTTGCCACGGCCTTACAGCAGATCGAAAAGCAACATGGCAAAGGCTCTATCATGCGCCTTGGTGAGCAGGAGACCGTTAAAATCGCCGCTATCCCGACAGGCTCGGTGGCCCTTGACGTCGCATTGGGGGTGGGGGGCCTGCCACGTGGCAGGATCGTTGAGATTTATGGTCCTGAATCGTCTGGCAAGACAACGGTAGCTTTGCACGCCATCGCTAATGCTCAGGCCGAAGGCGGCATTTGCGCCTTTATCGATGCTGAGCACGCTCTTGACCCCGAGTATGCACGCAAACTTGGGGTTGACACTGATTCGCTGTTGGTAAGCCAGCCTGACAATGGCGAGCAAGCCCTCGAGATTGCCGACACACTCGTCCGCTCGGGTGCTTTGGAACTCATCGTCATCGACTCGGTGGCAGCCTTGACCCCAAAGGCTGAGATCGAAGGAGAGATGGGGGACTCCCATGTTGGTCTGCAAGCCCGTCTCATGAGTCAGGCATTGCGCAAGATGACGGGTGCATTGAATGCTGCCGGTACTACTGCCATCTTTATCAATCAGTTGCGCGAGAAGATCGGCGTCATGTTCGGCTCTCCGGAGACGACGACAGGTGGTCGCGCCCTCAAATTCTATTCGTCCGTGCGCCTCGATGTGCGGCGTATCGAGACTCTCAAAGATGGGTCAGAGATGGTCGGTAACCGCACTCGAGTCAAGGTCGTCAAGAACAAGGTTGCACCACCTTTTAAGCAAGCAGAGTTTGACATCCTTTACGGGCAGGGCATTTCTCGCGAAGGAAGCCTCATTGATATGGGCGTAGATTGTGGGCTCATCGTCAAGTCTGGTTCGTGGTTCAGCTACAACAATGAACAGTTGGGGCAGGGCAAGGAAAACGTTCGGAATTTCCTCAAGGGCAACCCGGATGTCGCTAACGAGATTGAGGACAAGATTTTGACCCATCTCGGTTTACGGGAAGCCGAGGTTCCTGAGGGCGTCGATCCCCAGACCGGTGAGGTGGAATTCTGAATCGGCGACGCGAAACTCCAGAACTGACTGATGACCAGTGGTATGAGGAAGCTCGAGAGATCTGCCTCACACGACTGGATCGTCGGGCTAACACCCGCCGCGAGCTTGCGGATGTCCTTGATTCCAAAGGGGTGCCTGAGTCAGTACGTGAGGCGGTCCTCGATCGTCTCGCCGAGGTTGGGTTGATTAACGACGCTGATTTTGCGAATCGCTGGACGGCATCTCGGCATGGGATGAAAGGGCTATCTCGTAGAGCTGTGTCTGCCGAGCTGTCTCGTAAGGGGGTCGATTCTCACATCATCGAGGATGCGACATCTCAGATCACTGACGCTGACGAACTCGACGCCGCCACGAAACTGGCGGTAACGAAGCTGCGTGCCGGTCGTGGAATTGAGGAAGCTCGGCTGACTCGACGAGTGCTCGGGGCGCTCGCCCGCAAGGGTTACAGTCCTCAGATCGCATGGGCAGCGATTCGCGCGGCGCACGATGAACTCGGTGAGGAACCCCCCGACGTCCCGACCACTGACCTGTTCGACTAGAGTCGTACCGTTTAACCCCTTACATCTGATGGTTTAGTACCCGGTGTTGTAAGGGCGACGATGCAGATTCACGTCAGAACGTGAGAGAGGATAGGGGCCATGCTCATCGCGCTCGTTGCAGTGTCGGTGCTCGCAGTGGTAGCCATCATCGGCTGGTTGGCAGACCGGCGGGCCATTGGCAAGAGGGCGCAGCAGGCGGAGTCAGAACGCGACGTCAAGGCCTCGGAGCTTTCCAGAAGTGAAGAGAAATTGTCTCTCGCACATCAGGATATTGCCGATAATCGTAAGACTCTCGCTACGGTTCGAGCGGAGCTTGAATCGAGCCGTACGCTGGCCTCTGACGAGGCTCGCCGTGCCGACCATGCCGATCAAGCCCGCCGTAGCGCCGAGGCACTATTAGAGATCAATCGCCGCTCCGTCGAAGAGTTAACCGAACGCGATCGCCAATTACGAGAAGCTCGTCGTCATCTGGACGAGGGACTCAACAAGGTAGAGCGAGACCGGTTGGAGCTCGTCGAACGCAGTTCGCGACTTGACGATCGGGAGGCCGAACTTGATCGACGGCATGGTCAGATCGTTACCGATTTGGAACGCGTTGCTGGTATGTCCCTCGAGCAGGCCCGCGACGAATTGGCTGACCGCCTTGGGGCAGAGGCGCGCATCGTTGCTGACAATAGTGCTCGCGCTATCGTCTCTGAGGCGATAGCGTCAGCGGAAGCCAAAGCCCGTCACATTGTTGCGGAAGTCATCCAGCGCTGTTCCTCTGAGATGGTTGCTGACACTGTCGTCAGCGTTGTGCCATTGCCTAGCGACGAGATGAAGGGCCGAGTTATTGGCCGAGAAGGCCGCAATATTCGCACCTTTGAACAAGTCACCGGGGTAACTGTCATCATCGATGACACCCCGGGAATCGTGTTGCTGAGTTGCTTCGACCCGATGCGACGCGAGGTAGCTCGTCAGGCTCTCACTGATTTGGTTGAGGACGGGAGAATCCACCCCATTAGTATCGAGAAGGCCCATCAGCGGGCAGTTGACCGCATTGAAGATATGTGCCTCGATGCTGCTGCTGACGCTGTGTCGAAGGCGGGAATCGGCGATATTGATGACCGCTTGCTGCCGATCCTTGGTTCGCTGAGATTCCGGACCTCTTATGGTCAACAAGTATTGGATCACTGCGTCGAGTGCGCTCGGCTGGCAGCCAATCTGGCCGCCGAGATTGGCGCTGACGTTGAGGTGTGTCGCCGGGCTGCCTTTTTGCACGACCTCGGCAAGTCCCTCACTCCCGGAATTGAGGGAAGCAGCCATGCCGCAATTGGTGCCGAGCTAGCGCGCCGTTACGGTGAGTCGGAGGAGGTCATTCATGCCATTGCCGCCCACCACGACGAAATTGACCCGGTCAGTGTCACTGACCTCATTGTCAAGGCCGCCGACGCCATCTCTGCTGCCCGTCCAGGGGCACGTCGCGACTCCCTCGAGGCCCATGTCCGGCGGATGGACACCATCGAGGAGATTGCCACCGGCTTTCCCGGAGTCGAACGCGCCTTTGCGCTTCAAGCAGGACGCGAGGTGCAGATTCTTGTCGATCCGGGCACTGTCGACGATGTCCAGGCCTCCCGCCTTGCGCGCCAGATTGCTATTGCCATTGGGGAACAGGTCACTGTGCCCGGAAGGACGCGGGTTACTGTGATCCGCTCGTTCCAAGCAGTGGAAACTGTTGGATAGCGTTGTGAGTGCCCACCTCTAGGCTTCTTGTCGTTAGGCGATGCCCCAGCGCAGTGTGACGGCCTCGCCAGGCTCTAGTCGGAGAACGTCATCGTGGGTTGGGCCCTCGTTGAACGCGTCTGGGCCACAGGTCATTGGCTCGACGGCCAGACTGCGACGGTCGGCGGGGGTGTAGATCTGCGCCCAGCCCATTGCGGCATCGGCCCACAGCTCATGGCTTGTGTCACCATTAGTAACTTTGATGCGCCAGGTAGGCGATCCGACGTGCACGGTGTAAGCGGTGTCAAAAGTACGGTGCCCAACTTTCAGACCGTTGAGCGCGTGGGCGTAATCCATCTCGCGCATCTGTACTGGAAGCAGCCGATCATCGACCTGTAGCCATGAAGACAACGGGGCATCGATCGTCCAGTCGTCGATGGTGCCCCCTAAAGACAAGTATGGGTGAGCTGCGTATCCAAAAGGCACCGCTGTCGCGCCGACATTACGCGCGGTGACGTCGACAGCCAAGCCAGCATCACTCAGGCGGTGGGTGAGATCGACGTCGATGGTTCCAGGCCAGCCAGGGCGAGCCATAATTCGGATTGTCTGAGTTACTGACACGTCGGTGTGCTCCAGTAATGACCAAGGTGCCCACGCTACGAGGCCGTGGATGGCGTTATGGCGGTCGACTTCACTTACCGCTAGCTGCTGCTCGACTCCGTCGAACGTGTAATGGCCGTCGCGGATGCGGTTAGGCCACGGAAGAAGCTGCTGGCCTTGGGATGACGCCGGCGATTGATGAGCATCGAACGATGCGATGACGTCAACCCCGTCATATTGGAGGCTGCGAAGCGTGGCACCTTGTTCCGTGACGATGGCCTGCCAGGGGCCACACGAGATCTCATACTGGGAGCCAGTGGGTAGGACGGCGTCATTGATCATGGCGAAAGACTAGCCCGCGCAGTGAGTAGCCGCGAGTCTTTATAGCACGGTATCCATACATTGACGCTATTGTTCATTGCGTAACAGTGTCCAACGGCGGGCCAAGAAGCGTTATCTGTCCTGTCGCTATAATTACAAGAAAGTAGGTGCGCCTTGTCTAGTAACAATGCTGTCGAGGTCCGCCATCGCCTGCGGGTTCCGTCGGCCTTTACAATCCTTTTCGTTCTCACGGTGCTCGCTGTCGTCTGTACTTGGTTTGTTCCGGCTGGGAGTTACTCAAAGATGAGTTACTCTGCTGGTTCTAACCAGCTGGTCATTGTGGATCCCCATGGAGCCACGACTAAGCACGCTGCAACCCAGGCGACCCTTGACAAATATGGTGTCGCTATGACGATCTCGGAATTTACATCCGGATCAATAACGGGATCAGTATCGGTACCTGGTACTTATGAGCGGGTTGCAGCTCACCCTGCGGGCGTGGGAGACATCACTAACGGCATGGTGACCGGCACCATTGAGGCTGTCGATATCATCGTCTTCATCCTCGTGTTGGGTGGACTCATCGGAGTGGTGAAAGCGAGCGGCGCGTTCGAGGCTGGCCTTGGCCGTCTTGCGGCGAGATCGAAAGGCAAGGAATTTTTACTCGTTCTCTTCGTGTCTCTCTTTATGATCGTCGGCGGCACCACGTGTGGCCTTGAAGAGGAAGCCGTTGCATTTTACCCGATCTTAGCGCCGGTATTTATAGCGATGGGATATGACGCTCTCGTCGTCGTGGGCTCAATTTTCCTTGCTGGATCGATTGGCACCTGCTTCTCAACGATCAATCCGTTCTCCTCGGCAATTGGAGCTAACTCCGCTGGGATCAGGCTTACTGAAGGGATGACGTGGCGCGTTATCGGTCTTGCCGGTGGTGCTATTGCAGTGGTGATTTATTTGGCGTGGTACTCAAAGAAAGTCAAGGCCAATCCTGAATTCTCGTATGCGTGGGAAGATCGGGAAGCCTTTGCAAGTCAGTGGTCACTGGGTAGTGACGGCGCCAAAATGGGATTCGATTGGCGGCGCAAAGTCATCCTGTTCCTTTTTGCGGCGGCGTTCCCAATTATGGTGTGGGGAGTCATGGCCCGAGGCTGGTGGTTCCCAGCTATGGCGTCCTCCTTTCTCGCTATTGCTATTATCATCATGTTTGTAGCTGCCACGGGTCCACATAAGCTCAGTGAAAAACAACTAGTTGATGCGTTCAGCGAAGGTTCATCTAGTCTTGTCGCCGTCTCGCTTATCATCGGCTTGGCGCGTGGAATTAACCACATCCTCAATGAAGGATTGATTTCTGACACGTTACTTTATGAGTCAGCAAAGGTCGTCTCCCATGTCAGCGGTCCGGTGTTCGTACTATCTCTGCTGATCGTATTCTTCCTGCTTGGCTTCATCGTGCCGTCGTCGTCGGGATTAGCGGTCTTAGCTCTGCCAATCATGGCTCCCCTAGGGGATACTGCTGGGGTGTCGCGGTCTACTGTGCTGTGTGCATATCAGTGGGGTCAATACGCGATGCTCTTCCTAGCGCCGACCGGATTGGTGATGGCGACTTTGCAGATGCTGGACATTAAATATTCGCACTGGCTGAGGTTTGTCTGGCCGCTGGTGGTTTTTGTTCTTGTCTATGGAGGGATTCTGCTCGTGCTTCAGACTGTGATCTGATCGCCCCCGCTCATCGGCGAGTGCACGTGACAGTGAGTTCATGACGTAGAGTGTCTACGCCATGCCCAATAACACCGTGAAGCACACCGAGGCCCCGACCTATCGGGTTGTGACCTATGGGTGTCAGATGAATGTCCATGATTCTGAGCGCATAGCCGGTCTCCTTGAGGAAGCCGGTTATGTCCCCGATCCGAGAACCGATACCTTGGCACCCGCCGACGTCGTCGTCTTCAACACGTGTGCGGTGCGAGAAAATGCTGATAACCGTCTCTACGGGACCCTCGGCCACATGGCGTCAGTGAAGTCAGCCAACCCTGGGATGCAGCTCGCTGTCGGTGGCTGCATGGCCCAGAAAGACAAAGATACTGTTGTTTCGCGAGCGCCATGGGTCGACGTCGTTTTTGGCACCCACAACGTTGGGTCGCTGCCCGCGCTTTTGAAGAGAGCTCGCCACAATGCGACCGCTCAAGTAGAGATTGAAGAGTCTCTGGTCACTTTCCCATCGAATCTGCCAGCCAAACGCGAGTCCGCATACTCGGCATGGGTGTCTATCTCAGTTGGCTGCAATAATACGTGTACTTTCTGTATCGTCCCGCAGTTGCGTGGTAAGGAAACTGACCGCCGCCCTGGCGAGATTCTTTCTGAAATCCGCGCGCTCGTTGACGAGGGAGTTCAGGAAATCACGCTGCTAGGACAAAATGTTAACTCCTATGGCGTTCAGTTCGGTGATCGTGGCGCTTTCGCTAAGCTGCTACGCGCCTGCGGAGATATCGACGGTTTGGAAAGGGTGAGGTTCACCTCCCCGCATCCGGCTGCTTTTACCGATGACGTCATCGAAGCCATGGCCGAGACTCCCAACGTCATGCCAAGCTTGCATATGCCACTGCAGTCTGGTTCCGACGATGTCTTGCGTCGGATGCGACGCTCGTATCGGTCCACGAAGTTCTTAGGCATTCTCGAACGGGTGCGCGAGGCCATACCTGAAGCTGCGATTACTACCGACATCATCGTCGGGTTTCCGGGTGAAACCGATGAGGACTTCGCCGAGACGATGCGAGTTGTTGAAGAATCGAGATTCTCGGCAGCATATACGTTCCAATACTCCATCCGCCCCAATACACCGGCTGGTGTCATGGCGAATCAGGTTCCCAAATCGGTCGTCCAGGAGCGCTACGAGCGTCTCGTTGGCCTCGTCGACGATATTGCGTGGCAAGAAAATAAGGCTCAGGTTGGTCGTACCGTCGAGGTCATGTTTGCGGAGGGCGAGGGTCGAAAAGATGACGCTACCCACCGCGTCACGGGCCGTGCCCGGGACAATCGCTTAGTTCACGTGAGTCTTCAGGCCGACGATGATGTGCCACGGCCAGGTGATATCGGCGAGGTTGTTATTACGTCTGGTCACCCGCATCACTTAGTCGCTGATGGTGGATTGGTGCATTTGCGGCGTACCCGCGGGGGAGAGGCCTGGCAGGACCGTCACATGTCGTGCACAACGATGCTCGGAGTTCCGGTGGTGCCGCGACGTTGAGTGCGCAATACCGACGTTGTTAATGACACGAGTTTTTGTATAGCAAGAGGGGTGGTGCCCAGCGGAGCACCACCCCTCGTCTCGCAGTATGTCCACTTCCATCCGAAGTGGGGTCCGTGACCAGCTGCGTCATATCGTGGACGACTCAGAGGTCGCCGAGCTTGTCTTTGAGGGCATCCTGACCTTTGTCGATCTGATCGGAGAACTTGCCGCCGGTCTTGTCATCGACAGCGTCGCCAGCCTTGTCGATGCCCTGCTCGACCTGATCGCTGTGTTGGCTGGCCTGGTTCTTGATGTCGTCCTGATGGTCGCTGATGGCGTCCTTGGCCTTATCAAAGAGTCCCATGTGATCTCCTTTCGGGAGGTTTCCCCCTCTCGGGGATGACTCTGTCAAGGGTACACATGGGGCGGTTCACACTTGTGAAATCTTTCGCTCTACGCGTTGTTGCAGTGATATCGCCAGGGTGCGCAAGGATAAGTATGTGAATCTGCCGGTTATTTGTCTCATCGGGCCTACCGCTAGTGGAAAATCAGGGCTAGCAGTCCGTGTGTGCCGTCGTTTGTGCGCTGGTGGACATCCTGCCGAGATCATTAACACCGACTCGATGGTGGTGTATCGCGGGATGGACATCGGTACCGCCACTCCTAGTTTGTCTGAGCAGCAAGCAGTGGTGCATCACCTGGTGTCGATCCTTGATGTAACCGAACCGTCCTCGATAGTGCTCATGCAGACGTTGGCCCGTGATGCTGCGGAAGACTGTCTGTCTCGCGGGGTCGTTCCTGTTCTCGTTGGTGGCTCTGCGCTGTATACCAAGGCCATCATTGACGAAATGTCCGTCCCGCCAACTGATCCGCAGGTGAGGGCTCGCTGGCAGCACAAGCTTGACGTCGAGGGACCTCAAGCGCTGCATGACGAGCTTGCCCGTCGCGATCCTCAAGCAGCCACGTCAATTTTGCCGGGCAACGGCAGACGGCTTGTTAGGGCCCTCGAAGTCATTGATCTGACAGGGTCTTTTACGGCCACGATCCCTGATGGGGCCTCTCACTGGCCTAACACAGTGCACATTGGGCTAGCACTGCCGCGTGAAGACATGGATCAGCGCATCGCTGATCGAGTCGACCAGATGTGGGCAGATGGCTTCGTCGACGAGGTACGTTCCCTCATTGACGTTGGCCTGCGCGAGGGACGTACTGCGAGCCGAGCGTTAGGTTACCGTCAAGTGCTGGAGTATCTCGACGGTGAATACGACGAGGAGGAAGCGCGCCGTAGGACTGTCATCGGCACGCGTCGCTTTGCTCGTAAACAGCTCATGTGGTACCGGCGAGACAACCGCATCGAATGGTTTGATGCCCTTGCTGCCGATCTTGACGATCAGGTTGTGGCGCGAGTGTTGACCGGCATATCTATCGGCGAGGAGGATTAATGGTATGACGAGGTTTTGGAAAGGGCATGGCACCGGTAATGACTTCGTCATCGTCGACCGCGATAGTCCGCTCACCCCAGAGCAGGTGCGTTGGTTGTGTCATCGCCGATTCGGGATTGGGGCTGATGGCACCTTGCAGGCCCTGCGGGCCGGTGACGTTGACGACTGGCATGGCGATCCGACTTTGTGGTTTATGGATTATCGCAACGCTGATGGCACAGTCGCTGAAATGTGTGGCAACGGATTGCGAGTCTTCGCTCGGTATCTCGTCCGAACCGGGCGCATGACGACCACGACAGCTGATGTCGCAACGCGCGCAGGGGTGCGCCACGTCAGACTGCATGACGACGGTGATGTATCCGTCACGATGGGGACGGTCCGGGTCGAGCCTGATGACGTAACTATTGAGCACCACGACACCTGGTGGTCGGCATACAAGGTCGATGTCGGAAACCCGCACGCTGTCGTTGTGACCGACCACACCACAGTTTCAGAGATTTCCTTTGATGCCTCACCGACGTGGCGGCCACGATCCGCTTTCCCAGACGGCGTCAACGTCGAGTTTGTAGAGCAGATTGATCAGCGCACTGTCGCTATGCGTGTCCATGAGAGGGGCTCGGGAGAGACAATGTCTTGCGGTACTGGGACGGTGGCGGTCGCCGCGACCATGGCCACCCGTACCGGGTATCGAGGACCGTGGACCGTCTATGTTCCGGGCGGTCGAGTTGTCGTCACACTCAGCCCTTCTGGCGACGGATACCAGGCTGTCCTTACTGGTCCTGCCGTCATTGTGGCCGCTGGTCAGGTGGATTTGCCGGGTGAGTGAAGGTGCGAACACACCCGCGCGAACCTGTCAGAGTCTCCTCCTACACTGAGCGCAACGGCATCAGGGAGGACGGGTATCGGGTGAGCGAGACCGAACACATCGACGACGAGCGCGAGGATGCGCTGGAAGGCCTCGGCTATCTCAGAGACGATCAGAGGTTTTACGACGGTGACCAGTTTGATCTGGACGCACGCTTATCGCTGACTCGCGTTCCAGGTATGTCAACGGACCTGTCTGACATTTCCGAGGTTGAATACCGCAAGCTGAGACTGGAACGGGTAGTGCTGTGTTCGGTATGGACTGAGGGAACTGCTACAGACGCCGAGAACGCTATGGCGGAGTTGAAGGCCCTTGCCGAGACGGCTGGATCCCAGGTGCTCGAAGCCGTTATGCAGCGTCGGACTACCCCGGATCCGGCTACCTACATTGGCTCGGGCAAGGTTGTGGAGCTCGCCGAGGTCGTGCGGGCCACTGGTGCCGATACCGTCATTTGTGATGGTGAGCTTGATGCAGCTCAGTTGCGCAACCTTGAAGATCGGGTCAAGGTCAAAGTGGTGGATCGGACGGCTTTGATTCTCGACATTTTCGCTCAACATGCGAGCAGCGTCGAGGGTCGTACCCAGGTGGAACTGGCCCAGCTCACCTACCTTAAACAGAGGTTGCGTGGTTGGGGTGGCAATCTTTCGCGCCAGACTGGTGGACGAGCTGCCGGAGGTGCCGGTATCGGCGGGCGTGGCCCAGGAGAGACCCGCATTGAGACTGACCGTCGTCGTATCGGCCATCGGATTGCAATGTTGCGTCGTCGTCTCCAGCACATCGAATCCACCCGCGCCTCCAAACGGGCCGATCGCATCCGAAGTATGGTGCCCTCAGTGGCTATCGTCGGGTACACAAACGCCGGAAAATCCTCCGTGCTCAACCGGCTCACCCGGGCCGGAGTACTTGTTGAGGATGCCCTCTTCGCAACTCTTGACCCGACGACTCGACGCACGACAACCTCTGATGGTCGGGTCTATACCCTCACTGACACGGTGGGATTTGTGAGACATTTGCCGCACGATCTTATCGAAGCCTTCGCATCTACATTGGAGGAGACGGCGATGGCCGATGTACTCCTTCACGTTGTAGATGCAGCCGATCCAGATCCGGTTGGCCAGGTCGACGCAGTGCGCGCAGTGCTATCAGGAATTGGTGCAGGTGACATTCCTGAGATTCTCGCTCTTAACAAGATTGATCGTCTAAGCGATGACGCCATCGTGACATTGCGCTCAGCCTTCCCAGACGCGTACCTGGTATCTGCCCACACCGGTGAGGGAATGGGTGAGCTTGTCGATGCCATTGAGGCCAGACTTCCAGTACCGTCCCGGCGCATTGACGTCGTCATTCCCTATGCGCGCGGGGATCTTATGGACAAGATTCACCATAACGGAACTATCGAGCTGATCGATCACACTGCTGATGGCACTCATGTCATCGCGCACCTTCACCCTGCTCTAGCGGCCGAGGTTCAGGAGGTTTGTCGTGGTGACTGATTCAGCAAGAATCAGCCAGATGTGCCGTGACCTCCTCAGCACTGTAGTCAGCGAGATGGGTGGTCAGGAGAGGCCCGGCCAGGTTGCAATGACTGATGCCGTTGACCAGGCCATGCGCGACGAGCTGCACCTGTTGGTTCAGGCCGGTACGGGAACGGGGAAGTCTCTGGGCTACTTGGCTCCGGCCCTGGTTTATTGCGTAGAAAAGGGGGCACGAGTCATCGTCGCCACCGCTACGTTGGCGCTACAGGCTCAGCTCGCCTATAAGGATGTTCCGGCGATCCTCGATGCGTCTGGGAATGTTCTATCTCGCCGGCCGAAAGTGGCAGCCCTTAAAGGACGGAACAACTACATTTGCCTGCACAAGGTGCGGGGTGGTTCAACCCGTGCTAAGGGACAAGACGCCCTCCTGCCAGGAGCGGATCTTATTGGCGATGACGACGCGCAGGATGCGGAGTATGTTCCAGAATCTGCGCTGGGTGCTGAAGTTGTCATGCTACGGGAATGGGCCGAAAATCAGGCCGAGGAATCTGGTCTGGGCGATCGCGACGATGCTCCTCCCCATACTCCACTCGCATGGGCGCAGGTGAGTGTGCCAGCTCATGAGTGTCTTGGGGCTCAGCGGTGCCCATTTGGCAGTGAGTGTCTATCGGAGGCGGCACGAGAGCAGGCTCGAAATGCTGACCTTGTCGTTACCAATCATGCGATGCTCGCGATTGATGCTCTCAACGATGGGCGCGTCCTGCCAGAGCATGACACGGTCATCATCGACGAGGCTCATGAGCTGGTGAATCGCTTCACTAGGGCTGCATCGAAGGATCTGTCTCCAGCGATCGTGACGACGGCAGCGAAGCGCGCTTTGACATGGCTCGATGACGACCTGGGTGCGGACCTGCTTGATCAGGCTGATTCCATCGCCCATGCCCTCGATGCGACCGCGCCAGGCCGAATCACTGAGCCGCAGTCCCATGTTATTGAGTGCTGCACTGCGTTACGCGACATCACTCGCACAGCAGTCAGCCAGTTGGGTCGAAAAGATGATGACTCCGAGGAACTCACCGATGCACAAAGGGTGCAGGCTCAAGCCGCGATGCGAGAGGTTTTTGAGACTGCCGAGCGCATAGTGCAGTTGGCCTGTGCTGACGTGGTGTGGGTCTCTGAGTCTGAGAAGGGATACCGCAGTATTCACGTCGCTCCGCTCAGCGTCGGTGGTTTGTTGCGGGAGAACGTCTTTGCTCAATCCACAACGATATTGACGTCGGCGACCTTATGCATTGGCGGTAATTTCCTCACGACAGCACGCAATGTCGGGCTATCTGCGCGCGAGCAGATCGAGGGGGACGCTCCCGAGGTCCTTGAGACCCCCATGGGGTGGCGAGGAGTTGACGTCGGCTCGCCTTTCGACTATTCGAAGCAAGGGATTCTATACGTGGGCAGATCGTTGCCTCGCCCTGGGCGCGACGGCATTGCACCCGAAGTACTTGATGATCTTGCTGAGCTTGTGTGGGCAGCTGGTGGGAGGACTTTGGGACTGTTTTCCTCGCAGCGCAATGCTGTGGCGGCCGCTGAGCACATGCGCAACGCTATACCCGGTATTTCGGTGTTGTGTCAGGGGGAGGGACATTTAGCTGATCTGACCCGGCGGTTTACCGCTGACCCGCAGACGTGTCTTTTCGGGACAATGTCACTGTGGCAAGGGGTTGACATTCCAGGTGATACCTGTCGTTTGGTCGTTATTGATCGAATTCCATTTCCGCGACCCGACGACCCGCTCATGGCGGCCCGGAGTAAAGCTGTTGAGGATGCCGGTGGCAACGGATTTATGACGGTGTCAGCTGGTCACGCTGCACTTCTCTTGGCTCAGGGGGCTGGTCGTCTCATACGACGTGCTGACGATCGTGGGGTGGTTGCTGTTCTCGATCCGCGGCTGGTGACTGCTAGATACGGCGGATTTCTGAGGGCGTCGATGCCGCCCTTCTGGACGACGACTGATCGAGAGATGGCCATTGGGGCGTTGCGACGACTGGGGACATCATGACGGTTACAGTCCGGTTTATCGGTGCTGTCTTCTCACAATATGGGAAATGACAGTTGATGGGGAATGACAGTTGGGGACGGGCCGCTATCTTTCCGAGATTTTCAACGCCTCGCTAGCCCCTGAATCAGTAGCCGTCATCTCTGTCAGGAAAGACGCTACCAAGATGGGCCAATCGTGGTGTGGTGTCGTGTCTAGAGCTTTAGTGGACGTTAGAGCCGTCTCATCAACGACACAGCCTGACCTAGCAGGGAAGCGTCGTCAAGATTGATCGGTGAGTGGGTAGGGTTCGAGGCCAACAGCCATGGCCGTCCCGAGACCTTGGATAGGGTGCGAACAACTGTCGCCCCTCCCACCGTGGCTGCTACGAGGTAGGTCTCAGGTGGGTCATCGGGCAGCTCGCTTATTGATATACGCCGCACCACTACGAGGTCTCCGGAGCGGATATCGGGGGACATTCCGTCGTCGTGGGCGATAACCACGGCATGTTCGCCGTGGCTTAAAAGTTGGGTCGGCACCGCGATGACGGTGTCATCGCGTTTTTCAGGGGCGTTATTGCTCAGATTGGGGACTTCAATGCGGAAGGCTTGCGGCCCCTGCTGAACGGCGGTTTTGACTGTGCCTTCGACCACTTCGAGAGTGCCGTTGGCTCGACGCAGCAACCCTAGATCAATGAGGGATGAAATACGCCGCTGGATCGTGGATGTGCTCCCCGCACCCGTCATGTCGACAATGGCTCGGACCGTTGGGGCTTTGCCATCGCGACGTATCCCCTCCCTGATGATTGCTAAGACTTCGCGTTCCTTAGCGGAGGGCTCACGGGTATTCGTGAACGGAACAGCCGACGAGACGGCAGCCGGGTCCGAGGCGTCGGTTCCGGGCGTATCGGTGGTCATGGCAGTCACGGTATAGGGCGGCTACGACAGTTCGTCATCGGTGGCGTTCTGAGGACCACGGGTGCGTGATCTCGATGTCGTTGCAGAGCTACTTAACTCGTTCTGACTAGGTTGTTCTCTTCGTGTTCCGCATCGATGGCGGTGAACTTGTCGGCTCAAGGGACTGTCATTGATGGCACCGGCGGATCTTCGCCCGCCGGAACATTCCTGGGACATCTCCTGGGATCGCTGACGGGAGCGGATGGCTTTCGTTGAGTCTCGTTGACAGAGAGGTAATCCGATGAGCGCTCAGACTTACGAATGGGATATCAAAACGACGCCCAGTCATCGAGGTGACCTGGTCGTCGGGCCGTGGCAGGACGAATTGGCTGAGCCGGTGGTTGTTATTGACCGACAGGAATTAATGGCGGGGCGGCCTGGTGCGATCGCGCATCATCCCCACCATGATCGACTCTTGGATGTTGCCGTGCTAGCAACCATCACCGTCATGATCGTCGGGGTGATTCTCGCCTTAGGGCGCCTTGGTCAGATATGGCGAGGGGATCCTGCTGTCGGTTACGAGGGTCATACTCGCGTTGTTCATATTGACGGGTATCAACCAGCGGCGCTGTCCGAAGTCAGATCCTGACGAGCCATCCGGTTATAGAGCTGCTCGTCTTGGGCGTGTCGCGCGTGGCGGCTTGACGAGCGGTTCAACTTCACCCCCCGGAAAGCACCTCTGAATACCAGATGTTGTGGCGGTCAGTCTTGTGATCTCTACAAGTTGTGTTTTTGCCCCCAGATAGGAGTAGTCTCTCAGGACGACGGCAAACCAGATGCTTAGAACCTAGTGAGGTTGAGAAAGGAGGCGATGATGCGCTGTCCGTTCTGTCAGCATGATGACTCTCGAGTTTTGGACTCGCGGGTATGCGAAGACGGTACTGCAATACGTCGGAGGCGGCAGTGTCCGATGTGCGAACGACGGTTTACGACCATCGAACGCATGCAGATGACAGTTCATAAGCGCAATGGCATCGAGGAACCTTTCTCGCGTGACAAGGTGATCCGTGGCGTGCGCAACGCATGCAAAGGACGGCCGGTCACAGATGCCGATCTAGCGTTACTGGGGCAACGGGTCGAAGACGGCTTGCGGGCCCGAGGCGTCGCGGAGATACCCAGTGAGGAAATCGGGTTGGCGATTCTAGGGCCATTGCGTGAGCTTGATCCCATCGCTTACCTGAGGTTTGCCAGCGTTTACTTGAATTACGACACCATTGAGGACTTTGCTACCGAGATCGATCGGTTGCGCGACGAGTCCCCGGACAGGGCGAAATCATCGGGGCGTAAACGGCCCTCAAAGCAAGACGAGCCGCTGTTCTGACGAGCTGCGCTGCTGCTCAGCTCGCCCCGAAGTACCGACACTAACCACCCGTATCGCCAAACAATACAGAGGGAGCTATGACCGAGACTAAGTCCGCACCGCGCAGGACGAGCCGCTCTAAGGGGCTGCATGTCGAGCGCACCTTCAGCACTGAAGGTATTCATCCTTATGACGAGGTGACCTGGGAACGTCGCGACGTTGTGCAGACGAATTGGCGTACCGGTGATGTGGTTTTTGAGCAGCACGGAGTCGAGTTCCCCGATTTCTGGAGCGTTAACGCTTCGACGATCGTTACTAATAAGTACTTTCGTGGTGCTCTGGGTACCCCGGCTCGCGAAGATAGCCTTAAGACTCTTATCGACCGAGTCGTCAATACGTATGTGGCTACGGGGCGCAAAAACGGTTACTTTGCGTCTGACGATGATGCAAAGATCTTTGGTGATGAGCTGACGTGGTTATTGGTGCACCAATACTTCAGTTTCAACTCTCCGGTGTGGTTCAATGTCGGTACGACGAGCCCCCAGCAGGTCAGTGCCTGCTTCATTCTTTCGGTGGATGACTCGATGGAGTCTATTCTCAACTGGTACCGGGAAGAGGGGTTCATCTTTAAGGGTGGTTCTGGCGCTGGCCTCAATATTTCTCGAATCCGTTCCTCAAAGGAGTTGTTGAGCTCTGGTGGTACGGCCTCTGGTCCGGTTTCTTTCATGCGTGGCGCTGATGCCTCGGCGGGAACTATCAAGTCGGGTGGAGCGACTCGGCGTGCTGCCAAGATGGTCGTCCTCGACATTGACCATCCCGATATTGAGGAGTTCATCGAAACTAAGGCGCGTGAAGAGGATAAAATTCGTGCTTTGCGTGATGCTGGATTTGATATGGACTTGGGTGGTCGTGATATCACCAGCGTTCAGTACCAAAATGCCAACAACTCAGTGCGCGTCTCCGATGCCTTTATGACGGCTGTTGAGCAGGGTAAACCTTTCGGTCTAACGTCCCGCACCGAGCCTGGAAAGGTGCTAGACACTGTTGATGCCAAAGAACTCTTCAGAAAAATTGCGCAAGCGGCTTGGGAGTGTGCTGATCCTGGCCTGCAATATGACGACACCATCAATGCTTGGCATACGAACCCGAATAGCGGACGGATCAACGCGTCTAACCCATGCTCGGAGTACATGAGTTTGGATAACTCTTCGTGCAACTTGGCAAGCCTCAACTTGCTGAAGTTCCTCGACGAAAATGACCATTTCGATGTTGAGAAATTCACCAAGGCCGTTGAGCTCGTCATCACAGCGATGGACATCTCCATTTGTTTCGCTGACTTTCCGACCGAGGCCATCGCTGAAACGACCCGTAACTTCCGTCAGCTCGGCATCGGATACGCCAACCTCGGTGCTCTCCTCATGGCACTGGGCCTGGGCTATGACTCTGACGGCGGACGTGCCCTCGCAGCTGCCATCACATCCCTTATGACTGGTGTCTCCTACCGGCGATCCGCGGAGCTGGCGGCCATCGTCGGTCCCTATACTGGATACGCCAAGAACGCGGAGCCGCATCAGGCTGTCATGGCTAAGCATCGCGATGCTAACCGTCAAGTACACCCGCTACACGACAACGACACCACTGTCCTCACCGCTGCAAAAGCAGAGTGGGACAAGGTTGTCGAGCTCGGTCGCACTCATGGTTTCCGCAATGCCCAGGCTTCTGTGCTTGCCCCGACAGGCACCATCGGCTTCATGATGGATTGTGACACCACTGGCATCGAACCAGACTTTTCTCTAGTCAAGTTCAAGAAGATGGTCGGTGGCGGCTCGATGCAGATTGTCAACCAGACAGTGCCGCGTGCTCTCAAAAATCTCGGTTACACGTCCGAGCAGGCTAAGAAGATCATCGCCTACATCGCCGATAATGGTTCGGTTGTTGGTGCTCCTGTCCTCGATGAGGCCCATTACGAGGTCTTCGATTGTGCCATGGGCGCCCGGTTTATCGCCCCAATGGGCCATGTACGGATGATGGCTGCCGTCCAGCCCTTCCTCTCTGGTGCTATCTCCAAGACCGTCAATCTGCCGGAGTCGTCTACTGTCGACGACATTGCCGAGGTCTACATGGAGGGCTGGAAACTTGGCCTTAAGGCTTTGGCTGTTTATCGCGATAACTGCAAGGTCGGTCAGCCTCTCTCGGAGGTGAAGAAGAAAGACGAGAAGTCAGAGCCGGAAGTCCGCATCGAATACCGGCCACGTCGTCAGCGTCTGCCGAAGTCTCGTATGGGACGTACCACAAGCTTCCAGGTTGCGGGGGCTGGCGGCTATCTCACGACCGGAGCTTACGATTCCGGACGTTTGGGTGAGATCTTCCTTAAGCTTGGTAAGCAGGGATCGACCCTCGCCGGTGTTATGGACGCTTTCTCTATCGCGGTGTCTATCGGCTTGCAGTATGGCGTGCCGCTCGAGTCTTTTGTCCAGAAGTTCTCGAACCTCAAGTTCGAGCCAGCCGGCATGACTGATGACCCTGACATTCGCATCTCTTCGTCGATCATCGACTATGTTTTCCGTCGTCTGGCCCTCGACTATCTTGATTTTGATGAGCGCGCCGAGCTAGGCATCTACACCGCTGCTGAGCGTGCTCGCTACGTCGAAACGGGTTCCTACCTGTCTGATGAGGAAGATGAGCTCATCGACTCTGAGACCCTCAAAGACACGCCAGCTGACCGCGTCCGCGTGCACGAGGACGGAGCAAACCAACCCGGTCTCTTCGCAACTCAGGAGACGGTTGAGCGGGTTGGAGGAGCACACACTAGTGCCGAACTCCTCGAGGAGCAGATGGGCCGTGAGGTCGACGCTCCGCTGTGTTTAACCTGCGGAACAAAGATGCGTCCCTCGGGATCGTGCTACGTCTGCGAGGGATGCGGTTCAACTAGCGGTTGCAGCTGATAATGCTATGACCGAGGCGGGGCGCAGTGGATGCTGCGTCCCGCCGGCTATTCGACGCATCGCACCTGAGCCCACATAAGACTCAGATGATCGGATAGCGAGATCACGGGGCGCAGCTGCACATGACGGCGTGACCTACTAGGTTGGAGCTATGGACGAGCCACCAGATTTTGTGTTCGACCTGGATCGCAGCACAGCGCAGGCGTGGGACCAGTTTGCCGAGCGTCTGGCGGAGGTCGTCTCAGTTATTGATGATGATGGCGAGCTCACAATCTCAACGCTATCAGCGCGTACTGATACAGCCCCGTTCATCCGTTTCGTACAAGATGACCCCGGTCGCAGTGACGAAAGCGCGATGATCCTTGTCGAAGCGTCGAGTAATAGCTGCCTACCAGAGACCGCGCACCTTACACCGGGTCAGCTAGACGCTCTCAGTTCTTTGGGATGGCAGGACCCTGGAACATGCACAGTTCATCACACCGACAATTACTGGGTGTACCGAAGTCAAGACGACTCCGAGCAGCTCGCTGACTTGGCGGTAAAGACCCTCCGCGACATCTTTGGCGTTCCGCACCCGGTGTTTCTGGCTCCCGACCAGCTTGCGGAAATCTTGCAGCCTGAGCCCCCGTTGTCGGCCACGGAAGCGGCTAGTGTGCCTGCGATCATGCCGGTAGACAAGGATCATCTCGATCGTTTGGTGGCTGATGAGCTGTCCCATATGTTTGGTCACCCTGCAATTCGGGATAGCGAAGGTGATTTTGCTATCCGAGTAGGGACATGCATGGTCTTTGTACGCACTACCCCCGATGCCTCGGAGTTGTTGCTGTTTGCCGCCCTCGTCCATGACGTCGAGGGACGTTCCCGCGCGGTCGAGGTCCTCAACGACCTCAACGTTCAGTCCCGCTACGGGCGTTTTGCCCTTCACCAAGACCGAGTGTTCGTGACGATGTCGGTAATGGCTCGTCCCTTCGTCGCCGCGCATCTCCACCAGGCCGTGTCTATTATGTCGAGGCTGGCCGATGGGCTGGACAATGAATTGGCCCGCAAATTGCGGGGGAGAACGACTTTTGAAGAAGGTTCCTGATTCAACCCCCTTTCCCACACGCCAAATGGTGGGACAATGTGACAAGGGCCAATGCCTTTGATGTTTCACTGAGGAGGACCATTATGACTGACGACCGAACCTCATCGAAGGCTCGTCACGCGACCGTCATTGTTGGAGTTGACGGCTCTGAAGACGGTCTTCGTGCTGCCCGCTTTGCCGCAGGATCAGCGATCAGGAGAGACGCTGACCTCGTCGTCCTCCATGCTGTCGATGACGCCGCTGTCGCAGGCGCGTGGGGAGTTGTCTACGACCCAACTGCGCTTCAAGATGCTGGTCAGGTTGTCGTTGATGACGCCATCCATGTGGCAACTGGGCGGGGTATGGACCCCGATCGGATCTCTGGAGAAGTCGTTCTGGGCAACCCGGCTGCCATTTTGGCTGATCGTAGCGCCGATGCCCAGCTCGTTGTCGTCGGTCGTCGTGCTACCTCGGGGTTGGAGCGGATGTTCGTCGGATCGACGTCGGTAGCTGTGGCGGGTATGTCAGCAGCTCCCGTCGTCGTCATCTCTCGTGCATCCACTCCGGATCCGACTGGTGGAAAGAAGTGCGTAGCGGTGGCGGTCGGCCCTCAGAGTGAAGGAACCGCCGCTGTCAGTTTCGGATTTGCCGAGGCCGAGAGCCGTGGCTGTAAGCTGCTCGCGGTGACGGTTCCTGGTACCGATTCCAAGAAGGTTCATGATGAAGCCTTCAAGCGACTTAACGAGGTCGTCAAGCCACGAGCCAATGAGCATCCTGATGTTGAGGTCGAGACTCGCGTACTGTCCGGAGAGCCTGTTGACGCGTTGGTCGACCTCTCAGGCAACGTTGATCTCCTTGTGATCGGCATGAAGAAGCACCCGATCTTGGGCTGGACCGCAGGTGGCGTGAGTCGCGGCATCATGGCGCACGCTCAGTCGCCGTTGGCTATCTGCCATTGACAGGCCGACCCTGGGTAGAGAAAGCCGGGTGACTGCTATGGGTGCTGTTCATCTAGCCTTGCGCTGAACTCCGTAAAAGGTGGCATGGTGAGCCTATCTGCAGTTGACTTCATTGTTATCGCGCTATATTTCGCTGCAATGATTGGCATCGGCGTGTGGTCGGTCATAAAGACTAACACTCGCGAAGATTATTTGGTGGCCGGACGTCGACTAGGTTTTCCACTATTTTTCGGCTGTATGGCTGCGATGGCTGTCGGCGGCGCCGTCACCGTCGGCGGTACTGGAAAGGGATACCAACTAGGAATTGCTGGCGCTTGGGTTGGCGGTTCATTGGGCATGGGATTGATCCTGCTTGGAATGCTCGTTAGCTCGAAACTTAATCGCCTTCGTGCGCTTTCGATTAACGAAGTTATTGAACGCAATTACGGAACTACAGCTCGAATATTTGGCGCTATTCTTACTATTATTTATACGGTCGCACTTACTGTAGTACAAGTCGTTTCTATGGGTGCAATAGTGGAGGGGATTTGGCCTACCCTTGGTCCCATCTATGCGATGATTTTATCCGGTGCTGTTGTAGTTTTCTACACCTTCCTGGGTGGCATGTGGTCGGTAACGATGACTGACATTGTTCAGTTCGTCGTAAAAACGCTTGGGATCATGATCCTTGTTCCGGTATTTGTCCTTCGAGACAAGAGAATTGGTGGAGTGTCAGGATTTATTGACAAAGTTCCGTCCTCTCACTGGAATATTGGTGCTATGGGTGGTTGGGGGACTCTCTACTGGATCCTCCTCTATGTTCCGGGGCTTGTTATTGGTCAAGACATTTGGCAGCGAGTCTTTACAGCGAGGAACGATAAGATTGCTAAGCGCGGTACTCTTCTTGCTGGTCTTTACTCGATCCTTTACGCCTTTGCTGCCGTCATGCTAGGTATGTCCGTTTTTGCTGCTGGCATTAAGCTTGACAGGCCAGAACTGGTGTTTGAGGCAGGTGTCACTCATTTTCTGCCGATGGGGGCTGCGGGACTGCTGCTCGCTGCCGCTCTCGCCGCGTCGATGTCCGTTGCGTCGGGGACGATGCTCGCCTGTTCTACCGTCGTCTACAACGACATCTATCTGCGGTTCATCAAGAAGCAGTCGTCCGGCGCTTCTGCAGATCCCGGACTCTCGGCGATGGAGCGTCATCATGCGGCCCGTTCCGAAGCGGTCGAACCTGCTTCAGGTAAGCACGACGTGTGGGTTAATCGCGCTATTGCGGGCACGCTGAGGCTGGCAATTATTGGCTTGTCGGTGTGGATCACATCCCTGGGTGGTGAGCCGATCTTTAAGGCTCTTGACCTGTCTTATGGATTCCTTTCTGGAGCCGTGTTTATTCCCGTCTTTGCGGCTTTCATCCTTAAAAAGGTTTCGCCGCGTGCTGGTCTATGCTCTCTGGGGGCTTCTGCGGTCGCGATTATGGTGACCATGACCTACGGCGAGACTCAGGGTGATCTTGACTTCGCTATTGGTGGTAACTGGCCAATCATCATCGGTATGGCTATTGGCCTTGTCACTTACACCGTAATAACACTCGCTGATGCCAACAAGATCACGCCAAATACCGAGATCGACGAAGGCGCCGTTGGCGAACTCCCCGTAGAGGTCTAACGCATGAAGAATCCCCACCTGGCAAAGCGGTACTGGAAGAATGTCACAACTCCCATGGGCAGTTCCGATGAACTTGTGCATAGCTACGACGACTCCATTGATCTCAGCTTAGGAGATCCCGATGTCACTACGGATTTCCGAATCATCGACGCGGCTTTCCGTGATGCGCGCAATGGGGCGACTCACTACACCGATCATGCCGGTGAGGTTCCACTGCGCCAGGCCATTATCGACATGTATACCGAGGACTACAGCCACACTCGCAGCCTTACAGAATGCATGATCACGACCAGTGGATGTCACGCGATGTGGCTTGTTCTGGAGGCGATTCTGGATGACGGCGACGAGGTAATTGTCAACGAGCCGTATTTTACGCCGTATATTCAGCAGATCGGACTCGCTCGTGGTGTTCCAGTTGTTGTGGCAGCCCGTGAAGAGGATGACTGGCAGATTGTTCCTGAACGTATCGAAAGAGCGATCACTGAGCGTACAAAAGCGATCATTATTAATACGCCAGGGAATCCGACAGGTGTCTGTTATACGCGCCAGACGATGGAGGCAATAGCGCGTATCGCCGTCGACCATGACCTTCTCGTCATCGCCGATGATATTTACACGGCATACTCCTATTCTGCGCCGTTCATACCGATGATGACTCTGCCCAATATGGCCGAGCGGACCGTAACGATTAGCTCATTTAGCAAGGACTACGCGATGACTGGTTGGCGTATTGGTTACATCGTGGCACCCGATTACATCATCCAGACGTGCAAAGACATTAACGAAAATAATGTGTTCACAGCTCCTTCGGTGTCTCAGCGCGCCGCTTTCCACGCGCTTCGGCTTCGCAACGAGATCCAGCCGTCACTTGTCGCTGAGTATCGTGCCCGCAGCGAGCATTGTTATGAACGGGTCTGCGAAACCCCTCATATGTCGACGTCGGGTCCCCGCGGGGCGATCTACCTATGGGTCAACATTTCAGAGACTGGCCTATCTGACGTCGAGGTAGCGGCTCGGATCTTCAGGGAAGCTCACGTTTTGACGCTGCCCGGCACTGCGTTCGGGCCACATTGCGGAAACTACCTGCGACTAGCCGTATGCGTCGGCATCGGACAGATTACGGAAGCGTTTAACCGCATCCAGCAGATGACGATTTTCTCGGCGTGAGAATGGCAAGCGGTCGTTGTGTGTCGCGGAGCCCGCATAGACTGAGCCAGTCATGCCTGATTCACGACTGAAAGGTGAACTTCCCGGAGGGGGAGTCGTCGCCTTCGACACTGACCTTCCGATAGCGGCGCACGCCGACGAGATTGCCGACCTCATCAATGACCACCAGGTCGTCGTGGTGGCAGGTGAAACCGGTTCGGGAAAGACGACCCAACTCCCTAAAATCTGTCTGGCTTTAGGGCGCCGTCACATCGCCCACACCCAGCCACGTCGGATCGCCGCACGTAGCGTCGCAGAACGAGTTGCCGAGGAAATGGGCGTCGAGTTAGGGGAACAGGTCGGGTATCAGGTGCGCTTTACCCGCCGTGCTACGGCTAGTACAGCTCTTACCGTCATGACTGACGGCGTGCTCCTTGCTGAAATCTCCCATGATCGCGACCTGCGCGCCCACGACACCATCATTATCGACGAGGCTCACGAGCGCAGTCTCAATATCGACTTCCTGCTGGGGTACCTCAAGCAGTTACTGCCGCGACGCCCCGACCTCAAAGTCATCATCACGTCGGCCACGATTGACACTGCCAGGTTTGCCGCTCACTTCGATGATGCGCCAGTTATCGAGGTCTCGGGGCGTACCTACCCGGTTGAGGTGCGTTATCGCCCATTGGACCCTTCCGAGCAGGTCCGTGCCGTCGACGATGACGACGTCGACGACGAATTCCCCGATTCTTCCGTGCCCTCCGTTGTAACGGGCCCGAACGACGAGGTGGTCGACCAAGTTACTGGTATCTGTCGGGCAGTTCAGGAGCTGTGCGGTGAGGGTACTGGAGACATTCTTGTGTTCCTGGCCGGTGAGCAAGAAATCCGCGAGACTGCCGATGCTCTAGCTGACCTCAACTTCTCGAATACCGAAGTTTTGCCGCTCTTTGCGCGGCTATCGGCCGCAGAGCAGCATCGGGTTTTCACCCCTCACTCCGGGAGACGCATCGTGCTGGCAACCAATGTCGCTGAGACCTCCCTGACCGTGCCTGGTATCCGCTACGTCATTGATCCTGGAACTGCCCGTATCTCGCGATACTCGGTGCGCACCAAAGTCCAACGCTTGCCGATTGAGCCTATTTCTCAAGCTAGCGCAAACCAGAGAGCCGGACGATGTGGACGCGTGGCACCGGGAATTTGCATCAGGCTTTACTCCCAAACCAATTTTGAGTCACGTCCCAAATTCACTGAGCCGGAGATCCTGCGCACGAACCTGGCTGCCGTCATCCTCCAGATGGCGGAAGCCAGGCTCGGTGCGATCACAGATTTTCCATTCGTTGAAGCCCCGGATCGATCCCAGATCAATGATGGAATCCGCCTTCTTGACGAGCTTGGAGCTCTCAAGCCAGGACACCGTGACTCGCCGCGTCTGACAAAGATCGGTCACCAGCTAGCTCGGGTCCCGCTAGACCCGAGGCTAGGCCGTATGCTTCTTGAAGGAGCGAAACAGGGCAGTCTGGCTGAAGTTCTCGTTATCGTCGCGGCTTTATCAATTCGCGATGTCCGGGAGCGTCCCGCCGAAAAACGTGAGGAGGCTGACAGCTTTCATCGGCGTTTCGCCACCGAAACCAACCTGTTACAGACACTCCGTGCGGCTGATAGCGCCGACAATAATCGGGTAGGGGATTGGTCTCAGGTTCGTCAACATCATGGTCATGACGAAAATGTCGATGCCGCTGGACCGGGAAGTCCAGCACGCTATACCCCGCATACCAATTCCCGTCGGGATAAGGCTCCCGTACCTCCCCAAGCGGGTGGAATCGACGACGGTGGTGACATCATGTCCATCCACCGGCTATGGCGGTATCTGCGTCACCAGCGCCGACGGATGGGATCCTCCGCTTTTCGACGCATGTGTCGGGCGGAGTACATCAACTACCTAAGGGTGCGTGAGTGGGACGATTTGCATGGCCAACTCCGCCACATCGCCAAGGAGTTACACCTGGAGGTCAACCGGGCTCCTGCCCCGACTGATCGGGTCCTTGTCGCGTTGCTGTCGGGACTACTCTCCCATATTGGGCTGGCTCGGGTTCGACAGTCGCCTCGCCAGCGTGGCCAGCGTCATGGACCGCAAGAATACCTTGGTGCCCGTGGCACAACATTCGCTATTAATCCAGGGTCGCTATTAGCGCGTAAGTCGCCTGAACTCGTTGTGGCTGTTGAATTGGTTGAGACATCTCGATTGTGGGCCAGGACAGTCGCAGCCATTCAGGCTGAATGGGTAGAGGAGGTTGCGGGCCCTCTCATCAAGCGTTCGTGGACGGCTCCGCATTGGGCAGCGTCAACAGCATCAGTTGTCGCTACTGAGCGTGGCACACTTTTTGGAGTGCCATTGTGGGCCGATCGTCGAGTCAACTATGGCCGCATTGATCCGGTGGTGTCTCGGCAGATATTCATTCGGTCGGCCCTGGTAGATCGGGACTGGCGGTCACCGCACGGATTCCTCAAGCATAATGATCGGGTCCGTGACGAGGCTGCGGATCTTGAGGAGCGCAGCCGCAGGCGCGGACTAGTAGCCGATGACGATGCCATTGTTGCCTTTTATGACCGTCGGATCCCCGACGGGATCGTTTCTGGCTCACATTTTGACGCGTGGTGGCGTCGAGTACGCGATCGTCACCAACTCGATTTATCGATCGAAGATCTCGTTGATTCCGACTCTGTGGACGCTGACGCTTTTCCTGATCGCTGGAGGGTTGGAAGCCTCGATTTACCGGTGCGATACGTTTTTGACCCGGGTTCCGGGCACGACGGCGTCACCGTCACGATTCCACTGGCGCTACTCAACCAGGTTCCTACAGCGCCATTTAGTTGGCAGGTGCCGGGGCTGCGTACCGAATTAGCGACGGAACTTATTCGCGCTCTCCCTAAACGCATTCGCACCCAGTTAGTTCCCGCCCCCGATCGTGCCAGAGAGGCGCTGACGTGGCTGGAGGACCACGACGCCGACCGTCAAGCGCCTTTTACTGAAGAACTTGGGCGTGCACTCAGAGCTCTCACCGGCATCATCGTCGATTCTAAGGATTGGAATACCGCTGCCATTCCGGCACATCTTCGCGTCGGTTTCGACATTGTTGATGGCGAAGGAGCTCCCGCCAGTAAAAAGTCCAGAAAGAATGGCAAGGGGGCGCAGACATCTCGCCCGACACATATCGCTCGTTCCGAAGACCTGGATGCTTTGCAAACCGATCTAGCCTCGAAGGTCTCTGCGTCCTTAACAAAGGCTGCAGGCCGACCTCAGATTCACGGTGCGAAGGAGTGGATCTTCGATTCGATTGCGGAGCGGATTGACCTGTCACGCAAAGGCGCTAACGCCGTCGGCTATCCCTGCCTGGTTGATGAGGGAGATTCCGTCGGTACGACTGTCCTCGATACCGCTCGTGCTCAGCAGACCAGTCACGCTGCGGGCGTCGTCAGATTGCTCGTCCTCAACCTTCCTGATCCGACGAAGTGGGTCGTCGCACATATGGACAACGCCACCAAACTTGCCCTGGCCGCGTCTCCGTATCCCAGCGTCCCGGACCTACTGGCAGATGCCCGACACAAGGCAGTGGCTTCGGTGGCGCACGAGAAGGCCGGGGACCTCTCGGGGATTCGCAGTAGGACGCCTTCGACGATCTTTCCCTGGCCGTCCGCCAGGACCAGGCTGATCGGATGGCTCGCGTCGTGCGTACTGCTGGCAATGTGCTTACGCGCCTCGTTGAGGCTCGTCAAGCTTTGGCAACCGTCTCAGATCCGACGATCCGAGACGACATTAGTGCCCAGATCGACGACCTCATTTTTGAAAACTTCATTTCGGCCACACCGGACCCCTGGTATGACGACATGCCGCGTTGGATCCATGGGGTGAGTGTGCGTATCGAGTCTTTAACGACTAATCCTTCTCGTGATCCCCGTCAGATGGCTGAGCTTGAGCCTCTCTTGGCTGACTATGACGTGCTATGTGAGAAACAACCGGCCGGGAAACTCCCCGCAGAGGTCGAGGAAATCGGATTCATGCTGGAGGAGCTGCGTATCCAGTATTTTGCGCAGAAACTCGGTACTCGCGTCAGCGTATCGCCCAAGCGGATACGTTCGGCAATAGCTAAGCTTTCCTGACGTCGCTGAGGAGCGGAGTTCACTCGTCGTGCGTTCATCCGAGCTGCAGAGTACCTCTGTCGCCTCGCTGAAATTCGCTATGGCGGGTCGTCAATGGCACAGTAGTATAAGTGCCATCGACGACTGCTGAACTGCTTGACCTGCTTGATCTTGAGGACCTCGATCTCGACCTATTCCGAGGCCGACAACCTCATACGACGTGGCAGCGGACTTTCGGTGGGCAGGTACTAGCTCAGGCTTTAGTTGCCAGTGCTCGCACAACTCCTGAGCGCACGGCCCATTCCATGCATGCGCTGTTTCTTCACGCTGGACGCACTGACCTGCCCATGATCTTCGACGTCGAGCGAATTCGTGACGGTCGAACCTTTAGTACCCGCCGGGTCAACGCTCGACAATACGGTCGAACGATCTTCACCGCAGAGGTGTCATTCAAAAACCGCGAGGACGGTCCGGAGCATTCTGATCCGATGCCCGATTATCTTCCGGGGCCGGAGAACTGCCCAACTCTAGCCCAGGCCCTTGAGCAGATGCTCGGGCGACCGACGCCGACTGTCAAAGAATGGGATGCGCTCGATGTGCGGCTAGCTAGTAGCGGCCCGCAACGACCTGACCCCAACCATGCCACACACTTGAGCCTGTGGGTCCGCACCACCGCGAGCCTTCCCGATGACCGCGTCGTACAGCGCGCAATTCTCGCGTACATTTCCGATATCAGTCTTATGGCCGGTGCCGTCATGCCCCATTTGGGGTCGGTGCCACCGGGTATGGTCGTCAACCCCGCATCGTTGGATCACGCCATGTGGTTCCACCGCACAGCTGAAGCGGACCGCTGGATGCTCTACGACCAGGTGTCTCCGAGCGCGTCGGGTCTGCTCGGTTTCTCTATGGGGCGTTTGATGCAGGATGGCAAGCTCATCGCGTCTTGCTGTCAAGAAGGGGTCATGAGGCTCGTTGACGCGAAGGATCTCGACGCCTCGGTGACGTTTCCACTTGGCCGCAGCGAGTGATCTGGCGATGGCTCCGGACGAATCTGGAGCCATCGCCAGATGATCAGGCCGCCATCATGGCGATATTGCGCTGACGCATGGCGGCCAAGGCGGCACGCTCAATTTGGCGCACCCGCTCGGCGGTAATTCCCCACACCTTGCCGATGTCAGCGAGCTTGGCTTGGCGTCCATCGACGAGTCCATAGCGACGACGCACAACGTCGGCTGAGCGCTCGTCGAGGTCGTCAAGGAGTCCTTCAAGCCGGCTGCGGTCCTCGGCGTCGAGAACGATATCGTCCGGCCCCGGAGCAGTTTCGCGGGCAATGAGGTCGCCCAGGCTGGTATCGCCGTCATCCTCCACAGGAGCGTCGAGAGAGACGTGGTCTCGTCCGAAACGCATGAGCTCGATAACACGGTCCTCCGTGATCTCTAGCTCGTCGGCGATCTCGGCGGTCTCGGGCTCGCGGCCCAGCTGACGTTCGAGGTTGCGGCGGGCAGCTGAGACCTGGTTCACCTGTTCGGCGACATGTACGGGGAGGCGAACGATGCGGCCCTGCTGAGCGATGCCTCGGCTAATAGCCTGACGCACCCACCAGGTGGCGTATGTTGAGAACTTGAATCCTTTGGCGTAGTCGAATTTTTCGACGGCGCGGATGAGGCCGGTATTGCCCTCCTGAACAAGGTCGAGCAGCGGCATCTGAGAACGACCGTACTTGCGGGCCACCGATACGACCAGACGCAGGTTGGCGCGCACGAAGTGAGCCATGGCCTCGTCTCCGTCGACTGCGATCTGGTGCAGTTCCTCAACCGTGGCGTCCGAGGTGGTCTCGGCGTGGCCTTCGAGAATGGCGCGTGCAAATACACCCGCTTCGATCCGTCGAGCTAACGCAACCTCCTCTGCGGCATTGAGCAGAGGTGTGCGGGCGATTCCATCTAAGTAGAGGCCGACCGCGTCCTTTCCATCAATGCCATCGGTGGTACGAACCCGGGACTTGGTGTCCATGTGCTTCGCCTTTCTCCGTCGGACTGGCTGATACCTATATCAACGTCACAGAGGGTCGAATGTCATCCTTGACCGGCCGATGAGTGTCTGCGGTCGTGGCTGACATCAGAGGATCAGACCGCGGTCGTACCTGTGCGCTCGACGTCCCCGACCTGTGGCAAGACGGGGGTGTTTGTGTCAACGGACGGATGATGCCACAATAAATGCAGGGCCTTGACGCCTCCCGGGCGTTTTATGCCCTTGGGTTCCGTGGTTAGTGATGCGCTGACCGGTTCGGACCCATTTTGGAGGGGACAGCACTGAAGGACTGGTCAGTCCTTGGAGAGGATACCCGTGTCGACCACCACGTCCAGCACTGAAAACATCGCTGCCGACGAGGAGGCGAAGACAGCCACCACGAGGAAGAGCACACGTTCCACCTCTGCCAAGGCCGGTACAACAGGTCGGGCCAAGAAGACCACCACAAAAACGAGCAAATCGTCGACTAAGAAGTCCACTGGTGCGGCTAAGACGTCCACGGTTAAATCTTCTCGAGCCAAGGCTACGACGAAGGCCTCTGGCACGAAGGCAGAGTCCACTAAGACAGCGGTGAAATCGTCGGGTGCGACGTCTACCGGGACGGCATCGTCTGGTCGCGTCACAAAGTCGACGACGAAGAAACGGACCTCCAAGGCGAAGAAGGAAACGACTATCGCCCAAGCGGCATCCGGTGAGGTCGATGTGACGGTGGAGCGCGATGGCGACGACGTTGTGCTCACTATTGGTGGCAAGAAGCGCTCCCTTGATGACGTCGACGAGCGTGACTATGACCCGGCCGAGGCCGCTAAGGACGAGCAGCAGATCAACAAGGAGACCGAGGCGTTTTCCTTGTCTGATAACGACGATGCCGACGAGCCCGAGCAAACCGTTATGGTTGCCGGTGCTACTGCTGATCCTGTCAAGGATTACCTCAAGCAGATCGGCAAAGTCGCTCTGTTGAATGCCGTCGAGGAGGTTGACCTCGCTAAACGTATTGAGGCCGGCCTATTCGCGGGTGAGCAATTGGCCGATCCGGACGCCAAAATCGCGGAGGAAGACCGCGAGGATTACGAGTGGATTGCCGAGGACGGCAAGGTAGCAAAGAATCATCTCCTGGAGGCTAACCTCCGGCTGGTCGTCTCCTTGGCTAAGCGTTACACCGGTCGCGGCATGCTCTTCCTTGACCTGATCCAGGAGGGCAACCTTGGCCTCATCCGTGCCGTCGAGAAGTTCGACTACACCAAAGGCTACAAATTCTCCACGTACGCGACGTGGTGGATCAAGCAGGCTATTACCCGTGCTATGGCCGATCAGGCTCGCACTATTCGTATTCCCGTGCACATGGTCGAGGTCATTAACAAGCTGGCTCGTGTGCAACGGCAGATGCTCCAGGATCTGGGTCGCGAGCCCACCCCGGAGGAGCTGGCAAACGAGCTCGATATGACCGCCGAGAAGGTCATTGAGGTGCAGAAATATGGCCGTGAGCCGATTTCCTTGCATACTCCGTTGGGTGAGGACGGCGACTCTGAGTTTGGCGATCTTATTGAGGACTCCGAGGCGATCGTCCCGGCGGATGCCGTTAACTTCACCCTGCTTCAGGAACAACTGCACGATGTTCTTGATACCTTGTCTGAGCGCGAGGCTGGCGTCGTTTCAATGCGATTCGGCCTGACTGACGGGCAGCCGAAGACCCTCGACGAGATCGGCAAGGTTTACGGTGTCACGAGGGAACGCATCCGTCAGATCGAATCCAAGACGATGTCGAAATTGCGTCACCCAAGCCGCTCTCAGGTGCTGCGCGACTACCTTGATTGAGGATCCACAAGTTCAGTGATGAGGGGGTGCCCACCTGGGCGCCCCCTCATTCCTACGTTGTTGAGAGGCTACCTGTCCACGTCATCGAGGAAATGGTGAACCGTGATCTCGGCGGGATTGAACCCTTGAGGAAGGCCATTGACACTAACGACGGCCTTTGTCCCAGGTCGCAGATCGAATGCCGAGACGTCGGGTCGTACACCAGGCCACGGCGTCAGAACTCGGACAAAGTAGGCGAAGGTTGTCGCCGCGACCGTCACTGTGGCCGTCGTTGGTCCTATCGCGTCTACCGTGACGTCGAGACTCGTCTCGGGCAAGGTGAGGTCGCCGATGCGCGTCAGAAAGAGCCGGTTAGCGGGCAGATCTGATCCTTCGACCCAGACGTAGTGGCTGGCATCGACGGGGACGTCAGTGCGCGGTACTGACCACACCAGTTGGGACGTTGATCCAGGCACGGTTACCTCAACGTGATACGTCTGGTCAACGGTGCCGTCGAATCCCTCAATCGTGACCGTCACGGTATCGGTAACGCGAGTGGGCCGCGCATTGGAGACCCATAACTCCAGTGAATCATCGGTCAGGCGCAGAGCGGCCAATGCCGGCGTAAAGGCGCGGGCGGCGGCGTAGTAGCCCGGCTTGGCACCAAGGTCGTGGTCAAGCAGGGACCATGTCATCCCTGGCCAGGGTTCATTAAGCTGCCATATTAGGGTGCCGGCGCAGTGGGGCCAGCGGCGTCGATAATGCTCAATACCGAATTTGAGTCCCTCTGCCTGGAGCACTTGGCTATAGGTGACATACGACTGAAGCGACGTCGGTTTGCCTATCTCGTATTCAATGAGGGCCATACCTTTCGCCCTTGGGGTGTCCTTATTGCGGGCAACGAGGACGGGATCGTCAAGGCTGAGGTGATCTGCTCCGAGCCATCGCCGGAGTGTGGGCAGGTCAGCGCTGGCGTGTATGCCGAACTCGCTAATGAATCGACCGGTGTCGTGTCGGTAGCGGTGAAAGTGCATGGCTTCGGCGGGACTGGAGTAATTCTCGTGCGTCCCGGCTCCGACGTCGGCACCATGCCACACCTCCCAGGCATGACGATCACCGGCTCTGGTGCCGTTGACGCGAGGGTCGGTATCGGCGTCGGTGGCCGGACTATTGGGCCAATAGTCGACAGTAGGGCTGTTGCGGCGAACCGCCTGCGGCAAGATGCTGTCGAAGATCTCAGTCCCCCATGAGCCGGGGGCGAGGCTGTTCCATACTGCTTGATGCATCGCGTGTACCTCATTGCCTCCCGCCCACAGCGCCAGGCTCGGGTGATGTGCGAGACGGCGGGTTTCATAGTCAGCCTCGATACGGACCTCGGTCATGAATGCCTCATCGTCGCCGGGATAGTCGATGCAGGCATACATGAAGTCGTGCCACACGAGGATGCCGTACTCGTCGCAAGCTGTCATGAAAGCATCGGAGGCATAGATCCCTCCGCCCCAGACGCGCACCATCGTCATATTGGCATCGCGGCAGGCTCGCACGAGGTCGCGATCCTGCTGGGCAGTCACTGATCCCACGAGCATCGACTGTGGAACCAGGTTGGCGCCGCGCGCGAAGATGGGCAGTCCATTGAGGATGAACCGAAAATGACGGGCAGGCTGGCCGTCCTCAGGATCGTCGGGCGAATGGTCCACTGTAATTGTGCGGATACCTGCCATCCCGGAATCAGAAGCAATGATGTTGGCATCCTCGTCACGCACCGTGACGTCGACCCGATACAGCGAAGGCTCACCGAGGTCATGGGTCCACCACAGGTGCGGATCATCCACCTGAAGTTCGACGATGGCCGAACCACTTCTCAGCCGAGCACGGCCACTGACCTGATCACCATCTGGCGACGTCAAAGTGGCAGTAACGTCAATGGGCGCGGGTCCGCTGTGATGGACGGTTGATACCACGACATTGACGTTGGCACAGTCGTCATTGATGGACATGGTGTCGACGCGATAGCTCACCTCGACGGGCGAACGGCGGGTTAATTCCGCCGAACCAGTCAGGCCGATAGATGGTACGCGGGGAGCAAAATCCCAGCCCCATGAAAACATGCCTTTGCGGCGCCTGGTCGCGGCCAGATTGAGACTAAGAATTCCAGCGCTGGATTCGGCGTCCATATCTTTGGGGGCGGCCGCATTGAGGACCTCGCTGACCGCATTCACCATTGCTCTGGTGGCTGGCGGCTCGGATAGGCCATCGAGTGGCGGCGCGAAGCGAATGAGTACCTCGGCTTCATCGGCGTCCAGAGGTGCGAGCGTGGCCTGGAAAGGTCGGTACTGACTGGCGTGACGACCGACATGGTGACCGTTGACCCATATGTCTGCGACGGTGTCGACGCCGGTCAAAGTCAAGATGAGTGGATCATCACCTGCGGGGATGGGCAGCGTCCCGCGATACCACCAGGCACGATCTTCGACCCATCGACAGTCCTTCTCATGATCTGCTGAGTATGGATGGTCGATGATCCCAGCTGCTATCAGACTCTCATGCACCCCGCCTGGCACCACTGCGTCAATCCATTCGGGCGCACCCCTGTCCAATTCGACAGGATCGGTGACACGTGGATCGCTGGAGGTGAGGTGGAATAGGGCACTCATGAGGTCTCCTGGGGCTAAGGCACATCTAAAACCTAGCACAGTTTAGTATTTGTGAATGGGAAGGATGAGTGCTCTGGGGTCTTCCTCTAGAGTTGTGGTCATGGCAGTGACGACGAAGAGCCTCTCCCGACGCGGACCGTACGCTAAGGGGGTTGCTCGACGGGCTGAGATTCTCGACGCCGCGTTGCGACTTTATGGCGAAAGCTCGGGGGAGAGGCCCACGCTCGCGGCTATCGCTGCCGACGTTGGTCTCACAGAGGCTGGCGTTCTTCACTACTTTGGGTCGATGAACGAATTGTTCGTAGCGATTCTTGAAGCGCGCGATGTCCATGCAGTCGATGATGGTGTGCTGAGCGACCCCGACCATGTGTGGGCATATCTGACAGAAACGACTCGTACTCCGGGCCTAACCAAGCTCTTTGTCGACATGAGCGTGGCTGCTTCCGATCCCCATCACCCGGCCCATGCCTTTATGGAGCGGCATCGTCAGAGGGTCCATGAAGTCGTCAAGACGGCACTTCAAATCGATGATGAGCAGGCGATCAGGTTGGCGGTTGCCGCGGCTGAGGGGTTACAGATGCGGTGGATCCAGAACCCGGACACCGATATTGTCGGTGACCTTGAGGCGTTGGCTCGGGTATTGACTACCCGTTCAGTTGTGAGTAAGGAAACGTTGCCCAAGGCTAGTGACGACTTGGAATCCCAGTGAGTTGCGTGCCTGGGAATCGAAGGCGTGATTGAGCATCGGTAACTGCACGTGATCGACCTCGACTCCATCCCGGCGGGCGGCATCGACGAATGTCCGCACACTGTGTGGTGGGACGAAGGTGTCGTTCTGTCCCTGAATCACCATTGTCGGTGGCGCCTGAGGAGTGATCCACGTTGAACTGTTAACGCTGCGATAACGATCTGGAAATTGCTGAGGTGTACCGCCGATATACATCTTTGCGGCATTGCCTGCTCCCAGCGTTGTGACCGACTCGACGGCACTGACGTCCACCGTCGGGTAGAGGGCAAGGACTGCTTGCGGCGTCCGCATTGGTCCGCAAGCACTCGTTAACTTGCCGCTGGCGGCACCGTAGGCAAGGTTAATGGCCATTCCACCGCCTGCGGAGTCTCCCATCATGGCCATGTGAGACGGGTCGCCACCGAGTTCTTTCACGTGGGTGACGCTCCAGGCCCAAGCGCACGCAATCTGTTGTGGGGCGACATTCCAGGTGGGGTGCCCTTGTGAGGCCAAGGTATATGAGGGGCGAATAACTAACCAGCCGTGGTCGGCGAACCACCGTAAAGTGGCTGGCATAGTGGCGTCGGTATTCCACCCTCCACCGTGGATGTCCACCAAAACATGCGCATGAGCGCTCTTGGGTCGATAAATCTGTGCAGTTTCGTCAGTACCAGATCCGTATCGGATTATCTCGTCGGGGCTGTCGGACATTGACGTGACAGCGATGGCAGAAAAAGCATTAATGCTTCCGCCAGCTCGATCGGTGACCCATGATGTTGTCGCAGTGGCGGCCATCGGGACGATGAGAGCCATCACCGACATGACGACAGTTACGGTTCGCAGCGCTCCCAGACTGAAAAAGCCAAGGAGAAGGGCAATAGCAATAATGACGAGGGCTGGTACGGCGAGCGAGCCTAGAAGCACAGAGGATACGAACGTGAATGCTGTGTGCGAAGGGAGGATTGCGGCTATTGACCATGCCAGTACAGGTAGGGCCAGCACCGAGCCGACGATGCCAGCAGCGATTCGTAGCCGAGGTGACGTCGTGTCTGCCATGCATCCACGGTACTCACGCCGAGGCGCCCGGTAGCACATGCTTTGTCGGACTGGATCGAAGCGAGCCTATGGTAGGCCGGTGACCGGTAGGATCATGTCATGGATACGTCAGTCAGCGTCGACACGTCGTCACGGCCGATGCACGACCCGGCTACCGCTCCTGGTCGTTTCGTCGTTAAAGATGCCCGTCACGAAGACCTTCCTGAGGCTGCGGCCGTCCAGGCAGTGTGCTTCCGAGAGATCGGTCAGGGGGTGATCCCTCATGACATCCTTACTGAGGTTACTGGGCCCGGAATCGTCCACACCACTATCGAGCAGTGGAACACCTTCATGGACGGAGGCGCAATCTTCAAGATACTTGTTGATCGCCTAGATATGAGGACTGTGGGAGTCGCCATGGCCCGAGTTTCCACGAGTCCAGATGCTCCTACGCCGTGGGAGATCGCAACCCTTCACGTGCTGCCAGAGGCGCGTACCTGTGGAGCGTCCGACGATCTCCTTGATGCATGCATCGGGCGTCGACCAGCTTATGTATGGGTTTTTGCCGATAACGCTCGTGCCATCTCTTTTTACCAGCGCCATGGGTTCCGCATCGACGACACCGATGGTGCCGTCGATGATTCCCTCGGAGGGGTGGAGCTGCAACGGTTAATTCGTGAGGACGCGATCGAGTCACAATGATGCGGCTCGGGTTGCGGCTAGCGGCTGATCAGCGGCCTTTGCGGCCGTCGGTGTGCCAGCATGTTTTCGCGCTGGCCTCACCGACGACCGCCCTCACAACCGGGATGACAGCTTGGTGGTGTCATCCTGAATATGCAGGGCAACCTGCTTGAGTTTATCCTCGTGGGCCCGGGCATGGTGCGCGCAGAAGAGGAGCTCGCCACCGTTTCGCAGCGTGATACGCACATAGGCTTGTGCGCCGCAACGATCACAACGGTCCGCAGTAGTGAGGGTTTGGTGTTCGATCGTAGTGGTGCTCATGACAACCTCCTCCATCTGAATCATCGGGTCACCGTATGAGACAACCTACGTTATCGTCGGATTGTTCCCACCTGTATCAAAAGATGGATGGCTGGGGGCGAGCATGGTGACACGATTCTTTGTCGTCGGCTGTCGATAGGCTGTCGCCGTGACCATGGACAATATCTCGACGCCATCAGCTGGTTCCTCGGACACGGTGAGCGGCAAGGGCGCTACGCTGCGTACAGCGTCGACGAGCCGGGAATACGGCGCCAAGAATTTGCTGGTGTTGGAGGGGCTCGAGGCGGTACGTAAGCGTCCTGCTATGTACATTGGGTCGACCGATACCCGTGGTCTTATGCACTGCCTCTGGGAGATCTTCGATAACGGTGTCGATGAGGCGCTTGCTGGTTATGGACACCGCATCACCGTTACTTTAGAAAAGGCCGGGTCGATTCTCGTTACTGATGAGGGCCGTGGTATTCCTGTCGATATTGAGCCGCGTACCGGGCTTAGCGGTGTCGAGGTGGTGTACACCAAGCTGCACGCTGGCGGAAAGTTCGGCGGTGGAGCGTACAACGTCTCGGGCGGTCTGCACGGTGTCGGTGCCTCGGTTGTCAACGCTGTCTCGGCACGCCTAGACGTCGAGGTAGATCGTAAGTCCACGGTGTGGGGGATGAGCTTTCGGCGTGGCGTTCCTGGGATCTTCGATGGGGAGGGCCCTGACGCCCCCTTCACTGCCGAATCGGGGGTACGCAAGATAGGTAAGGCTAAGCGCGGCGCTACCGGCACACGTGTTCGGTACTGGCCCGATCGTCAGATCTTTCTTCCTGATGCCACGCTGTCGTGGTCCAAGCTTGCCGACCGTGCCCGTCAGACGGCTTTCCTCGTCCCAGGTTTGGAGATTGTTATTACTGACGAGAGGGGCGTTCAAACCGATCCGGAGACCGCAGATGTGCTGGAGACAGTCTCGGAGACGATGCGTTTCGACGGTGGCATCTCCGAATTCGCGGAATATCTTGCCACTGACGAGCCCGTCAACGACGTCATGAGATTGCAGGGGGAGGCGTCATTTACGGAGACTGTTCCGATGCTTGACGAGAACGGTGGCATGACGCCGACCGACGTCGACCGGGACCTCCGGGTTGACATTGCCTTGCGCTGGGGCACCGGTTACGACACTACTGTGCGGTCCTTCGTCAACATCATCGCTACTCCTAAAGGCGGCACTCACGTCCAAGGATTCGAGCAAGGCCTACTGCGGGCGTTCAACGCTGGATTGGAGGGGACGCGCATCCTCAAATCCTCTGAGGAAATCGTCAAGGATGACGTTCTTGAGGGGCTGACAGCCGTGGTGACGGTGAGTCTGGCAGAGCCACAATTTGAGGGGCAGACCAAGGAAGTCTTGGGTACCCCGCCGGTTCGGCGCCTCGTGGCGCGTATCGTCGAAGAGAAGATGACTGCGCTCCTCACCTCGGCTAAAGCGGCTGACAAATTGGTGGCTCGCACTCTCATGGAGAAAGTCGTCAATGCCTCTCGGACCCGTGTGGCTGCCCGGGCACACAAGGAAAACCAGCGTCGTAAGAACGCTCTGGAGTCCTCTCACTTACCGCCCAAACTCAAGGATTGTCGGTCCTCCGATCCGGACGTCACCGAGCTGTTCATCGTCGAGGGCGATTCTGCCCTTGGAACGGCGAATGTGGCCCGTAATTCCGAGCACCAGGCTCTCCTGCCGATCCGCGGCAAAATTCTCAATGTGCAGAAGGCCGATTTAGGTGCCATGCTTAAAAATGTCGAGTGCGCTTCGATTATCCAGGTTGTTGGCGCTGGGTCAGGTAAGACCTTTGACGTTGATCAGGCCCGTTATGGAAAAGTCATTTTTATGGCCGATGCTGATTCCGACGGTGCCCACATTCGCTGTCTGTTAGCCACCCTTTTCTTCCGGTATATGCGCCCGATGGTGGAGGCCGGACGGGTGTTCTCGGCGGTCCCGCCGTTGCATCGATTTGAACTCATCAATCCTAAACGGGGCATGGAGAAGTACCTTTACACCTACACCGATGCCGAGTACCAGCGCACGGCCGCCCAGCTCACAAAGAAAGGAGTGCGGTTTAAAGAGCCACAGCGGTACAAGGGCCTTGGCGAGATGGATGCGTCTCAGCTCAAAGAGACCACCATGGACCCGCGCCACCGCACTTTACGTCGTATCACCGTTGATGATGCTGCGGAGGCTGAAACCACTTTCGAGATTCTCATGGGCAATGAGGTCGCGCCGCGTAAGCAATTCATTGTCGAGGGGGCTTACCGTCTTGACGCTGAACAGATCGACGCCTGAAATGAGCTTTCGATAATTCGCGGCGCTGCCCAGGACCGGGGTGAGATGGGCGTACTGAGTGTCTAGGCCTTACCTGAATTGTTAAGTGCACAAGTGTTCGCTCCTACAAGGTGTGTATGAAAAATTACACTGAACCTGTGTAGTGACAGAATGCATTCCACTGAGGTTCTCTGTGAGATGACATGGCAGAGATGTCATGGCCCTGAGTGGATAGGAACTGGCATGGCGTATCAGATACGACAATCCGAACGTAACGACACGGAAAACGCGTCCGGGGGATCCTCCGCGAGGAGGTCGCAACGATGATCTGGTTCCACTTGGCCGTGGCGATCATCTTTATTATTCTCGGATCGCGCCTTGGCGGGGTCGGCGTCGGACTCGCGGGCGGGGCGGGATGTCTCGTCCTCGCCGCTACTGGTTTGCACACGAAGATGGCTGAGGATATTCCCTGGACAGTTATCGGCATCATCATGACCGTGATCTGTGCCATAGCTGCCCTCCAACTTGCGGGTGGCATGGACTATCTCGTGCATCTGACCGAGGTCATGTTGCGTAGGCATCCCAACCAGATCAACTACCTTGCGCCGCTGGCGACTTTCCTCCTTTCCCTGCTGTGTGGCACGGGACATACCGCCTATTCAGTGCTTCCTGTCATTGTGGAGGTAGCTAAAGAGCATAAAATTCGGCCGTCAAGACCGCTTTCTATCGCTGTCGTGGCGTCCCAAGTCGCGGTCGCGTCCTCGCCGATCTCGGCAGCGACCTTGGCCTTGGTTGGAGTCCTAGAACCGTTAGGAGTGGGCTACCTCAAAATCCTCGCGGTGACGATTCCGACGACCTTCATCGGGTGTGCCGTTGGTGCAGTCGTGGCATCGCGTCAAGGCAAGGACCTCGTCGATGATCCGATCTATCAGGAACGCGAGGCCAAGGGTCTGGTGAGTCACAACGCTGCTATCAGCGATTCCAGCTGGAAACCGAAGAAGGCGGCCATCCCTAGCCTCATTGCCTTCCTTGTCGCCCTGATCGCGGTGGTCAGTTACGCTGCCGGCTCCTCAGAAGAGATCGGTGTGCTCACTCAGCCGCCTATGACGTCGTCGGCGGCGATCATGCTCATTATGTTGGCGACGGCGATGATCGTCTGCGTGATATCACGTGAGGACGTCAAACAACTCACTACCCAGGCGACTTTTCGGGCCGGGATGTCTGCAGCAATGTGCATCTTAGGGCTGGCATGGCTGGGCAATATGTTCGTCAATAACTATATGGATGTTCTCACTCACGCTGGGGCTTCAATCCTTCACTCGGCTCCGTGGTTCCTCTCGGTGATCCTGTACCTTGCTGCACCACTGATGTTCTCCCACGCTGCGACGACCGTCGCCTTCATGCCAGTGGTGGCCAAGATTGGCCTTTCCCCAGTGGTAATGCTGGCCTGCTATCCAGCCGTGGCCAACTACTACTTGTTGCCGAACTACCCCACCACGGTTGCAGCTATGGAGATGGATGACACCGGATCAACACGAGTCGGACGCGTCGTTTTTGACCACCCCTTCGTCCTTCCTGGCACGATATCTATTGCGGTGACCATCCTGTTAGGGGCTGTCTGGGCCCCGATCGTACTGGGATGATTCGAGGGTCGAATGCATGTGGCCTGACCTCGGTAGACTCAGCAGCCATGAGCCACACCGATGTTGCGGCAGATCAACGCAAGCGAGTCTTTGCTTGGGCCATGTGGGATCCGGGCACTCAGCCCTTCGCCTCAGTCATTACCACCTTCGTCTTCGCCGTCTACATCGTCGGTGACGCTTTTGGACCTAAGGACAGTACCGTCACCGCGTTGTCATGGACCATGAGTTTGGCGGGCCTAGCTATTGCTCTGCTGGCACCTGTTGTCGGGCAGTGGGCAGGTCGGCGGGGTCGGCAAGTGACGGCTCTGAAGTGGCTTACCTGGGGCTTGGTAGTGATGTCAGGGTTGCTGTTTTTCGTCAAGCCACATCCGTCCTATCTCGTCTTCGGACTGGTGCTGTTGGGCGTTGGGACGATTGTCTCTGACGTCGGAAGTTCCTTGTATAACGGCATGCTTGACGACGTTGCACAGTCTGGCAAAGTTGGACAGATTTCTGGCTTCGGGTGGGGGATGGGCTATCTGGGCGGAATCATTGCCTTACTCGTCATTTATGTCGCCTGGATCAAACCAACGGTGGGTTGGCTTGGGGTAACAAGCCATGACGGCATGAACATTCGTGTGTCCATGCTGTTTTGCGCGGTATGGATCTTGGTGTTGACCCTGCCTACCTTCCTCATCCTGCACGACACGCCACGACGAGCCGACGAGTCAGAGACTAAGCTCCGGGGGTTTCGAGCATTGGGGCATGCCTACGCACAGTTATGGCGCAGTGTGGTACGGATCTGGCATGTCAGCCGTAACACCATTATTTTCCTCATCGCATCCGCATTCTTTCGAGACGGCCTCAATGGCGTCTTTCAGTTTGGCGGGCCAATAGCTCGGCAAACCTTTGGATTCAGCGCGTCAGATGTGCTCGTCTTTGGCATTGTGGCCAATCTCGTGGCCGGCATCTCCACAATGCTGCTGGGACGCATCGATGACCGCATCGGTCCGAAACGGCTCATTATCTTCTCGCTGATCGTGCTATCAGCGTGTGGTATTGGCGTTTTTATCGGCCATAACGGCTCCGCCATGGTGTTTTGGGTGCTCGGCCTTGTCATGTGCGGCTTTGTCGGACCAGCCCAGTCCGCGTCGCGAAGTCTTCTTACCCAGATTTGCCCGCCTGGATACCAGGGAGAGGTCTTCGGTCTCTACGCGACCACTGGCAAGGCCGTCTCGTTCCTGGCTCCGGCGCTCTTTGGCTTCTTCGTGACGGCAGGCCATAACGTTACCGGAGGTGATAACAACCAGTATTGGGGAATCATGGGCATCGTCGTGGTATTGCTGGTGGGGTTGGCTGCCATGATTCCGGTCAACACCGCTGAGATCCACAGCCAGGCCCACGCGGACTAATCGTCGAGCTCAACGCGCCCAGTGGTGACGTCGTAGACCATTCCGCAGACGTCAGCTGCGACCAGAGGATCTGAGCGCAAACTATTGACGTCGTAGCGTAATCCGGCTATCTGATCGGGAGTTGAGCCGATTCTCATACCGGCAAGGTCCGTACCATCAGCGCGGCGTATCTTCTCGACCACTGAAGCGTCATCACCACTAGCCATGGCACACTTGGTGTGGGCTAGCATGACAATCCGGTCGATGCCGAGTACATGGGATCCGATAATCAGCCCGATTCGGGTATCGGGGGTCAGACGTCCGCCAGGAGTCCGCAAGATTTTGGCATCCCCGACCTTGAGGTCAAAGATGGCCAAAGGATCTAGCCGCGCATCCATGCAGCAGACAATGCCGACTCGTTGGGCGGCCTGCCCAGGCATATCAGCCAGATCAAAGGACTCGGCGTAACGAGCGTTACCCGCCAGCAGATCATCGAACATGGCGGCAGTCTAACGGGCCATCAAATATGCGGCACTGTCCTGGAAACCGCGGCCAGCAATCCTTGCATCTGTCTCGTTGGCGCACCGGTCAATACCTGAGCTAGACATCGTCGACGTGCCATAGCCTCAGCGTGTCGGCCTGGGTTTTCCTGTCGTCGGTGTATGCAAGCTATAGCGACGCCGATTAACTAAACAGATCGGGCTGGGTGCCGAGTGATTCATCATTAGGTGATGGGCTATCGACATCGCTCGGTTCGTTGGGTAGTGGATCATTCTCATTAGCCCCATGACGCCGAGTTCCGACAGCCAGAATCGGTTGTCGTCCGAGGTCGCCGGACCCGTCTCGTCGCAGAGTGGGTGCTGGCAGGGAAAGAGGCACCCCGGATGCGGCACAGGCCACCACCGGATCGGGTCCCGCCCAGGCCAGGACGAGGGCCGTTTCTGCCTTGAGGAACCGCTGGCACCTCATGCCGCCGGTGGCTCGACCCTTGGATGGGTACTGGTCGAGAGGAGTCACTTTCACCGAGCCTGGCTCCTTGCCTGCGGCCGAGGGAGAGGACGCGGCTACCGTCACTACTGACGATCCATGGCCGGGGGTTGCGCCAAAGAAAATCACTGGATCTTTAGCCTTAATACCGGCGACACCGCCGCCCAAGCGCCCTTGTGGGCGCACAGCAGATGCAGGGAAATGCAGCAGGGCAGCGCCTTGGGTGATGAAACACAATTCGACGTTGTCGTCACCTATCTCAACGGCACCGACGACCTCGTCACCATTTTTGAGACTGATGACATCCCAGCTGTCCTTACCGAGTAATTCAGGGTTGACCCTCTTCACAATGCCGTTTCGGGTGCCAAGAGCCAAGGACGGTCCTTCTTCTGACAGGCTCGTCACGGCGAGAGCCCGTTCGCCCTTCTCTAAGCCGACCAGGTCGGTCAGCGGGGTGCCACCAGCTACCGACGGTGCAGTCGCGGTCATCGGCAGGCTAGCGAGGTCGATAGCGTGGGCGCGCACCAGGCGACCGGCACTTGTGATGATGCCGAAATCACCGCGGGCGGTGGTGCGGGCGGTTGAGATGATGACGTCGTGGTTGGCGCGATCCCCGTCAGAGGGAAGGCAGTCGTCGGTATCGATGCGAGCCACCAAGCCAGTCGCGGACAGTAGAACCCAACATGGGGCGTCCGGCACCTCAAGGGGAGCTGATGCCGCCGCAACTGACGGTGCCGCTCCCAACAGTACCGTGCGACGCGGAGTGCCGTACTTGGACGATACGTCGGCCAACTCCCTGGACACGACTCGACGCAATTCGGCCTCGTCATTGACGATGAGCGTTAGCCCGTCGATGCGTTCACGCAGGTCATCACGCTCGGATTCTAATTCAATGGTGGAGAATTTGGTCAGGCGCCGTAGCTGCATATCCAGAATGTAATTGGCCTGCATGTCGTCTAGACCAAAGGAGTCCATGAGTCGCGTGCGGGCGGTTGCAGCGTCGTCAGAGGAGCGAATGATCGCGATAACATCGTCAATATCGACAATGGCCAGTAGGAGGCCTTCGACCAGGTGCAGCCGGTCTTTGGCCTTATTGAGCTGGAAATGTGTGCGCCGTAGCGTGACGTTGAGGCGGTGGTCCAGGTAGACCTGCAACATGTCGACCAGACCCAAGGTGCGAGGCTGTCCCTCCACCAGGCTGACTGCATTAATCGAGAAAGAATCCTCTAGCTTAGTGAGCTTGTAAAGCCGTTCTAGCAGGGCCTCGGGGTTTATCCCATTCTTTACCTCAATGACCAAACGGGTGCCGTTAGCAAGGTCAGTAAGGTCCTTAACATCGGAGATTCCGGTGATCTTCTTTGCCTGAACTAAGGTCTTAATTTGGTCAATAATCCGCTCCGGGCCAACCATATACGGCAACTCGGTGACGACGATACCGCGTCTGCGTGGAGAAACCTTCTCAATACGAGCGGTAGCGCGAATTTTGAAGGACCCTCGGCCGGTGCGGTAGGCGTCAGCAACGCCATTCAGGCCAATAATCCGTCCTCCAGTAGGCAAATCAGGCCCCGGAATGAATTTCATGACATCGTCAAGGCCAGCGTCACGGTGGTCGAGCATATGGCGTAGGGCTGCGATGACCTCGACGAGGTTATGGGGGGGAATGTTAGTGGCCATTCCCACGGCAATGCCAGATGCTCCGTTGACGAGAAGGTTCGGAAACGCGGCTGGAAGCACCGACGGCTCATGTTCTTTGCCATCGTAATTGGGCTCAAAATCCACGGTGTCTTCGTCGAGTCCCTCAATCATGGCCAGAGCTGGCGGGGCCATCCGACATTCGGTGTAACGCATGGCCGCAGGACCGGCGTCGAGGGAGCCGAAGTTGCCGTGGCCGTCAACGAGGGGTAGGCGCATCGCCCAGGGCTGGGCGGTGCGAACCAGAGCGTCGTAAATGGCGCCGTCACCGTGAGGATGTAACTGGCCCATGACCTGGCCGACAACGCGAGCGGACTTCACGTGAGGACGATCAGGGCGTACCCCCATGTCACCCATGGTGTAAAGGATGCGACGCTGAACGGGTTTGAGCCCGTCACGGGCGTCAGGCAGGGCGCGGGAGTAGATGACGGAATAGGCGTACTCCAGGAAACTATTCTCCATCTCGCGGGAGACGTCGACGTCGATGATGTTCTCGGTGAAGTCGTCGTCCACCGTCTTTTTGGCCATCGTTACCTCCATAGCAGCACGCGCTAAGGACCCATTTTGGTCGATCGGCGCGAAAACTGCATATTAGAGCTTGGGGCGACCTTCGTGACCAAGCACCGTGTCAAGGAGCGGAGCGAGCTGATCGCCGTCGGGAGCATGGACGAGTGGCGCAGATTCGGGGGTCCACTGCACTCGATGGCGGTCCTCCAGCACAGTTGTCGTGCCATGGGCAAGGACCTGCTGGGTCGTCGAAAGCTCACGGATGGCGATGGCCCTAGTATGGCCAGGCTGGAGTTCATCGAACTCTGAGTAAATTCGAATGTCATGCTGGCCGTCGTCACCGACAAGGACCCATTCGATGTCAGGAAAGTCGCGAGCTAACTCGCGCAAAGCGGTGCGCTTGTGATCCACCCCAGAACGGAACCATCCGGTGTTCGTCGGCCCCCAGTCTGTCAGCAGCAAAGGTCCTTGCGGATATCCGTGCCGGGCGAGAAACCGCACCAGGAATGGGTAGGTATTCCACGCGCCGGTCGATACATAGACCACCGGGGCGTCTGGGTGCCGTTTTAGAAGCTGCTGGTACATCCGTGCCATCCCAGGAATGGATTTGCGGGCCTGCTCGGTGAGCACGAAAGAGTTCCACGCCGCGATAAGGGATCGGGGCAGGGACGTAGCGATGACGGTGTCATCAATATCTGAAACAATGCCGAAGCGGGTATTCCGGGACACGACGAGTACCTTGGCAGTCGCGGTGTCACCGGTCGTCGACAAGGTGACCTCATGCCAGCCTGGCTGCAAACCGTGGTTCTTGACGCGCACATCGACATATCCTGCGCGGTCTGCTTGCACCGTGATTTTCTCACCGTTGACGTCGATAACCACTTCTGTGCCAGGCGCGGGTAAGCCGAGGAAGTTGCGCCAACCACGCTGCGACAGTAATTCAATGGACAACAAATTTCGGCGAGTCAACGGAGACCGGTCTGGCTGAAGCTCCTGCTCGAGATTGCGTCCAGGCGGACTAGTCAGAATGACTCGCCCCAGAACACGCACATGGGTAGCCGATCCATAACTGCGATACCCGATGACGCGCGGCACCCAGCCCCGTTTGCGCAGTGTCGTGTTGAGACGCCTGTGAACGGCATCCTCAACTCGGGCTCCGATGAACGGGCGGTTCGACATGTCTTGGAGATTACTGGATCAGGCTTCATCGTGGGACGATGGGGCGGTGAGTCAGTCTGTCGATCAAGCCCGAACTCCTCTGCCGGCTGCCCTAGCAGCTGAGATCCAGTCGTGCGGATTTTTCCCTGAGCTGGTTATTGATGTTGCTGAGACGTCTTTGGCGGGGGAAGACGTTCTCGACCACCTGCTACACCTTGAGGCGACTTTTGACAACGACGAGGTTCATCGTCACCTCACCGTGATCTTGCGCACTGCGACCCGAATGTTGATCGGCCACACTGACGAGCGCGCTGAGGCAGGACAGTTGCAAGCGGTGACGTCTAGCGAGTCCATTCCGCTATCTCACGTGAATTCGGTGGTGCTTACACGCGTCGTGCAGCACCCTGACCGATTCGGTACAGACCCCTCGTCACAGACAGTCGAAACCTGGCTCCAAATGACATGGGGTGCCGTCTCGCGAATTGAACTTGAACCTGCCACCTGCGCAGATCCCTTGTGTACCGCAGACCATGGTTACACCGGAACGTTCAGCGGAGACGATATCGTCATCAGAATGAGCCCGGCGGCCGATGGTCCCGACCAAGTTGACCGTTTGATGGCATTCGCGACAAGAATGCAGGCCGTTACGGGGACAGCCCGATGAGTTTCGCACTCGCCTCCGACCTCACGTCACCTGGTCCTAAGACGCTTTCTCATCTGGTGCCCGCGATGGGTCGGGCGCTCCTGGGCGAAGGTCCGGCTGGCCTAGGGCTTCCTGACGCGACGCGGTACGTCCTCCTGCTAGTCGATGGAATGGGGCGAGACAACCTTGAGCAGTTTTATCATCTTGCCCCAATTCTGTCGGACATGCAGAAGTGTCACGATCTGACGTGCCAGGTGCCCTCAACGACGGCGACCTCGTTGAGCTGCATTGGCACTGGTACGGTGCCCGGACGTCACGGCGTCGCCGGATACACATTTCGTGCGCCCTCTGGTCGAGCCATGAACGCCCTCAGCTGGGCAAATGGGGATGACCCGGAAATCATCCAGCCCCATCCCACGGCGTTCGAGGCGCTTGTCGCGGCGGGAGTGACGGTGAGCAGCGTCGGCCCAGCACGGTTTCAGCGATCAGGATTAACGCGCGCGAGTTTACGCGGGCCGCAATTCATTCCTATTCACGACGAGGACGACGTGGATGAACGCGTCGACAAGACTGTGCGAGCCTCTCGCTCAGGTGACGTTTCATTGACGTACGTCTATGAACGCTCCTTGGACCACGTTGGGCATGGCGAAGGATGGCAGTCGTCAGCATGGCGGTCGCGCCTCATGTGGGTTGACAACCTTGTGGGTGCCCTCCTCGACGAGCTTGACCCTGGAACGGTGCTGGTCGTCACGGCTGACCACGGCATGATCGACGTGCCCGGTGATCATCGCGTCATGGTTGAGGATGAGGGCGGATTGCTTGCTGACGTCGATTTACTAGCCGGTGAGCCCCGATTCCGTCACATTTACACCCGCCATCCCGACGATGTCGCACAGCGATGGCAGCGAGTGCTCGGAGATCGCGCTCAGATCGTGATCGGCGACCACGCCGTTGCGGCTGGCCTTTTTGGACGCGTAGACGCATCCACTCGGTCCCGGTTCGGCGATGTCCTCGCTATCACTCGTAGCGACTGGGCCATCATGAGTCGGGCTACGCCAAAAGAGCTCACCCTGGTTGGCATGCACGGGTCGCTTACGCGCTGTGAAATGCGAGTTCCGTTGCTGGCACAGATTTGTGAGGGATGAGGTCTGTGAGGGATGAGGATGGCTGAGCTCGTTTTCCATACCGGGCCGATGGACTCCGGAAAGTCCACTCTGGCATTGCAAATGGATCATGCGCAGTCGGCGCACGATCGCCAAGGAGTCCGATACGCCATGCATGACCGCTCCGGTGGTGCTCGGATCACCTCGCGGATTGGATTGAGTGTCGAGGCTGTTGAGGTCACTGGTGCCTTGAACCTTTACCAAGACGTCGTCGCGCGCCTTAGTCGAGGGGGACGAATTGACTACCTCATCTGCGATGAAGCCCAGTTCTATCGGCCCGAACAAATTGACCAACTGGCACGGGTCGTCGATGATTTAGGAATCGACGTTTACTGTTTCGGAATCCTAGCTGATTTTCGGACGGAGCTTTTTCCCGGCTCGAAGCGTCTCGTTGAGCTGGCCGACCGGGTCGTAGAACCCCCGGTTTCGCCGTTGTGCTGGTGCGGTCGTCCCGCCACCCATAATGCCCGAATCGTCGATGGCGTGATGGTGCGTGAGGGTGACCAAGTCGGCGTCGGAGACGTCGGTGGCGGATCAGAGATCCATTACGAGGTGTTGTGCCGACGTCATCACCGTCAGGGGATCACCGGGGAGATTTCCAGGGCGACCCTCTCGGAACAGACCTTACCTTTTGATGGGTCAGAGTCCTAACCATACTCAGTATCGAACCTGATTGTACTCTGTATCGCGCCTGATTGTATTCAGTGCTGAATTGTGTAGCGACTGAGATTATGGAGCGGCTCAGACTGTGTAGCGGTATTGGGATCGCGGTCACGCAGTGCAGACCTGCCGGTGTCGGGAGTCTCAGGCGTGTGGGGTTGGGCCACCAAACATGATCTCATCCCAGGACGGGATTGACGCCCGCTTTGATTTACGCGGTTTGCGTTTCTTGCGGGGGCGTTCGCCTTCCTCGACGAGAGCATCCTGTTGTGGAGTGTCAGTATCAGCGTGAGCCAATGAGGTCTTGGTGCGTGGTGCCGACGTCGTGGCCTGGCGTGTGGAAGACGGTGAATCGGTTGCTGGGCGTGAGGGGACAGGTGACTGGTCCTCCCCGGTTTTCTTCGGCTTCTCGTCGTCGTGCGACGCATCCTCTGTTGGCTCAGGGCTCTGGCTAGCGTCAGAAGAAGACGGGGCATCAAGGACCGGGGTATCGAGGCCCTCATAAATGTTCACCGAGTCTTCTTGGAAACCGGCCAACATTTCGTAGAGCATGTCCATGTCGGCTGGCGAGGAGGAGTCGAAGTCATAGACACCGTCGTGCTTCGTCATCCCAGCGACAGTCTCAGGATCAGAGCTGTGGCGCTGGCGGTTGCTGACAGCCCGCACGATCGCCAGCTCGTCATTGAGGTCGAGGGTCGGCTCCTGGTCGGGATCGGGAGCTCCCTCAGGTAGGGGCTCGGCTGGGGCTGGGGACCGATCATTGACGAGCCACCGCGCACCGGCATCCTCGGGAGAGGTATGCCGTCCCTTGAGGTCAAATCGGAAGGTTGCGGCGTCGGGAGCGCCCTCTTCGGAGGCCGGCCAATGCGCTTCCAGCGCCCAGGTACGGTCCTCGTGACGCCAGGACCGCCAGGCGATCTTCTCGTCAGGGATCGAGTTGGCTTTGGCGACTCGGGCGATCACGGTGCCCAGCGTGCGATGGGATCCGGGTGCCCCAGCACGGCGCACCGGGCACGTCATAGCAACCTCGATGATGTGGTCCAACTCGGCAAGGACCGGCACCGCGAATGGTTCCACCTGATCGACGCCGACGCCCGCCTCAGCGGCCACTTCCTCGACAGTGGCCCCGGAACGGATCCGCGATTGAATCTCGCGGGGGCTCAGAGCGCTGTCCATCGTCCACCTTCCCTCCCGGACCTTGGCGGCCGGGGTTTGGCTGTGTGAGTCACCAAATTTACTGCCTTCTGGCGTGATGGTACCGCCCAGATGCCAATGCGCGCTGTCTGTTGATTTGACAGGTGTGATACACAAGGGGGCGAATGTTGTGCGGTCGCATCTCGTCTCACGACGGGTTGACGACGTCTCGAGTCCTTACTGGAAGGTGACCATGGCTACCGATTATGACGCTCCGCGTAAGACCGATGAGGAGGTCAGTGAGGACTCCATTGAGGAGCTCAAGAACCAGCGCAACGATAAAAACTCCGGCAAAGTCGATGAGGACGAAGTCGAGGCTGCCGAAGCTTTCGAGTTGCCTGGTGCTGATCTTTCCCACGAGGAATTGACGGTTCGTGTTCTGCCTCGTCAATCTGGCGAATTTACCTGCGCATCGTGCTTTCTCGTTAAAGGACGGTCCCAGCTAGCTGAGGAGCGTGACGGGCAGTTCTACTGCGTCGATTGCGTGTGAGTTCTTACGCGAATGGCCCCCGCCCAGTATGGACGGGGGCCATTGCTGTCATGAGGGAAGGCGATCAGTCGTCGCTGTCATTGCCAATGTTCTTACCGGTGATGGGGTTAACCGAGCTGAAGTTCATCCAGCGCTTGTTGACGAAACGATGCATGAGCAGCTGCGATCCGGCAATGCCGATGCCGCTAGCTAGAGCCCACGACAGTGCCTTCGTGGTTGACACCTCTGGGTCGTCGGGCTGAGGGGTTTCGTCGTCGCCAGTGACGTATTTCCACACGCCCTCGACGACCTTCTGGCTGACGATGGTGGTGACCGCGCCGAGGGCTCCGGCGTAAACCTTCCACAGGATCTTTTCTGGGATCATGCTGTCATCATATGGTGTGCTGGCTCGTCGACTAGTCTGTGATGGTGAATTTCCCTTCAGGATCAGTGGTCTACTCTGAGAGACTCTGGGCACCGTTGTCATGGTGGCTTATTGGTGCGGCGGTAGCGGTGTCACTCATCGTCGCGGTGGGCGCGTGGACGAGCCTGACCACGGGGATTATTGTGGCCGTCATTATCGTCGTCGCGGTGGTTGCAGCTTTCCTCAAAGCTGGAAGTGTGCGGATTGTGGTCACTGACGACGGATTCGGTGTTGGCCGTTCCTGGATCGAGTGGTGTTGGGTCGATCGGGTGCGAGGTATGGACGCCACGACGATGAACTCAGTCATGCGATCCAGTCACCAGGTGGGGTCGTTTTTGGTGACACGGCCATGGATTCGATCTGGGCTTGTGCTGAGGCTCGCTGATCCTGCTGATCCCCACCAAGCATGGATCGTCAGTACACGGCATCCAGAGAAACTCGCCGCTGTCGTGTCCGAGTACGTCGTGGGGTTCCCGTCTAGGTCCAAGGAGACTTCTCCGAACTCTATGGAGGATCATCATGGCTGATGTCGTTGTGCCGACTGTGGCAGACCCCGAGGCGATGCCCCGATACGCCATGCCCGGTGATGCCGGTGCTGACCTCACCTGCCGTCACGATGTCGATTTGGCTCCAGGGGAGCGAGCGATGGTCGCGACGGGAGTGCGTGTTGCAATTCCTGACGGTTATGTGGGATTCGTGAACCCGCGGTCGGGGCTAGCTGCGCGTTATGGACTGTCGATTGTCAATTCACCTGGAACGATTGATTCCGGGTACCGCGGGCAGATCAACGTGCTGCTCGTCAATACCGATCCGCGAGATTCGGTGCATCTAGATGCTGGTTCCAGGATCGCTCAGCTCGTCGTCGTCCCAGTAGCACACGTTGTTTTCGAGTTAGTCGAGGATCTCGACGAGACCGAGCGTGGGCAGGGAGGCTACGGTTCGACCGGCGTTTCCGGTATGCCCCCGGTTGACGGATAGACTTCATTTTAGACTGCATTTGTTGACACCACAGTGTCGGTCGAGGAAGGACACAATGTTCGGTCGCAAGAAGCGCAACGACGACGTCGAGGAAGTTATCGACGAACAGCTCGAGACTACTGAGGAGGCTCCTGACGACCTCGACGCCACGGAGCCCCCTGAGAAGGATGAGCATGGCGAGGAAAAAGACACCTCTGCTTATCGAATCAACCTCGACCGTGAGGATGGGCCTTTCGATATTGACGAGGTGGATCTCGACGCTGACGACGTTGAGCGCATTGACTTCGGCTCCCTCATCGTCACCCCATTTGAGAACATGCAGATGCAGATCCAGTTGGACCAGACCACAGGTGCCGTCCAGAGTCTGCTCGTTGTCCAGGGAAATTCAGCCATCGAGGTTGCGCTTTTCGCCGCGCCCGCTTCGACTCTCATGATCGACGAAGTCCACGAAGAGATGGTGCGCGGCACCGCGAGTCAGGGGGGCGAAGCCAATGTCGGTCCAGGCCCGATGGGTGCCGAGTTGCGCCGTATCGTTCCGATGAAGGGCCCCGACGGTGAAGACGGTTACCACGTCTCGCGCACCTGGTTGGCCCAGGGGCCGCGCTGGTTGCTGCGCGGTGTCCTTATGGGGGAGTCGGCGCTGGGCGACAAGCTCGACTCCACCGGACAGTTGCTGCTGGAGTTCTTTTGCAACCTCGTGGTGCGTCGTGACGATAGCCCGCGCGTCCCTGGTGACGTCATTCCACTGAAGGTGCCTGACGGTTTGCGTCCAGAGGAGTCCTGACATGGTTCAAGGCGACGATCCTCACCACGAGTCGAGGCTTCGCCGGGTGCTGCACCGTATGGTTGCGTCCAACGAGGACCTCGTTGACGACGATCTGCAGCGTTCCAGTCTTGATGCGGGAGTCTCGACGATTGCCGAGGCGAAGTTGCGTACTCGCGCCTCCCTCCAGGGGCGCATCGAGGTGCTGACCCTCAACCCGCGGGGCACCAATCGGTGGCTTGAGGCGGAGCTCAGGGACGGGACCGGTGCCGTGACTCTCATCTGGATGGGGCGTCGGCGTATTCCCGGTTTGCGCGCTGGGCGACGCCTGAGCGTTGAGGGAATGATTACTGAGGCTGGCGGACGACGGGTTATCTACAACCCTCGGTACACGGTTCTTCCCGACTGAGGGGCAGTCGGCGGGCCGTTGACAGCCCGCCGCCCTGAGCCTGAGACAAGGCCCGAGAAAAGAGCGACGGCTCGGAAAGCGTCAGACGTCGTCAGCGTGGCGCTAGCAGGTCAACAAGGTCGGGTTCGTAATTGGGTGAGACCATGAAGAGCAACTCGTCACCGGCCTCCAGAGCAGCCTCGCGTTCGGGTGCCCGGCCTTGGCCATCGCGGATGATGGCGACTAAAACGGCGTCGCCTGGCATTGAGATATCTCGGATGCGGTCGCCAACTCGGGGTGAATTGTCGGGCAGGGTGAGTTCGACAAGGTTCGCGCGTCCCTTCTGGAACGTAAACAAACGTACCAACTCGCCGACGGTGACGGCCTCCTCTACAAGGGCGGCCATGAGTCGCGGGGTCGAGACAGCAACGTCGACGCCCCACACCTGATCAAACATCCACTCGTTACCGGGGTGATTGACACGAGCAACTGTCCGAGGCACCCCAAATTCAGTCTTCGCAAGTAAGGAGTGCACCAGATTAACCTTGTCATCGCCAGTGGCCGAAATAGCAATGTCGCAGTTGTCGAGGCGGGCTTCTTCTAAGGTAGCCAGCTCGCAGGCATCCGCGCACAGCCACTCAGCTTCCGGGACGGTGTCCGGCTTCATAGCTTTCGGGTTTTTGTCGACGAGTAAAATCTGGTGCCCATGGGCGGTCAGCTCACGGGCAATGGATCGGCCGACGTTGCCGGCTCCAACGATGACGATTCTCACGATTCTCCTTGCCTCGGGTAAATAGCGTCGTCCGTGACGATCAACGCTTGACCGGTGGCTTGGCTAATAGGCCCTCGATTTCGGTGATTCGCTCCACCTCTACGGCGGCGTAGACGACGTCGCCGTCCTGAAGCAAGGTAGACCCGTCGGGGACCATACCTTGACCAAATCTCAATAGAAATGGCAGAGGAGTGTGGATGCGGTTCTCAATTGCGGAGATCTTCATTCCGACCCAGTCGGTGTGGGTGTTGACGCGAATCAAACGCACCTGTCCGGATGGATCGCGCCAGGCCGGCTCAGATCCCTCCGGCATGAGGCTGCGTAGCACTTGATCTGCGGCCCACCGGACGGTAGCGACCGTAGGAATCCCGAGCCGCTCATAGACCTCGGCTCGGCCTTGGTCATAGATACGGGCGACGACGTTGTCGATGCCGAATTCCTCGCGGACCACCCTGGCGGACAGGACGTTCGAATTGTCGCCGCTGGACACAGCAGCGAATCCGTCAGCGTCCCGGATCCCAGCTTTTTCGAGTACTGATCGGTCGAATCCGACCCCCTTGACTGTCCGTCCTTTGAAGTCAGGTCCTAGACGGCGAAACGAGTTCTCGTCGATGTCAATAACTGACACGTCGTGCCCGCGCTTCTCCAATAGGATGGCCAAGCTTGATCCAACTCGGCCGCATCCCATAATGACGATGTGCACGTGACCCCTCTCCTGGGTGGCGATGGCACCCATCCGTGTCGTGGTTGTCGGTGCGTGTCGCGTTCTGGTGAGCCTGTCCCATATGAAGGCGTCCCCTGGACCGACGTCTATGAGGTTACCGGATCAGACAATGCTGGCGACGTGCCGATGATGCTTCTCGCAAGTAGAGTGGCCCGTCGTGAAGGTTTTCCAAGCCGTCAAAAGGGTGCTCATCGGGCGCAAGCTCGAGAGCAGTGCGCTGGGCGAGACCCTCCTACCAAAGCGGATCGCCCTGCCGGTATTCGCCTCCGACGCGCTCTCCAGCGTGGCATACGCTCCGGACGAGATTCTTATTACGTTGTCCTTGGCAGGTGCTTCTGGGTTCGCGTTTTCGTGGAAGATCGGTATTGCCGTTGCTCTGGTCATGCTTATTGTGGTCATGAGTTACCGACAGACGGTACATGCCTACCCTTCCGGCGGTGGTGATTATGAGGTCGCAACAGCTAATCTGAGTCCCCGATTCGGTCTTGTGGTTGCCAGCGCGCTTCTCGTTGACTACGTGCTGACGGTGGCTGTTTCGGTATCGTCAGGTGTCCAAAACGCCGAAGCGATGATTCCCGGACTCGCCGGGCATGAAGGGCTGACGGCGGCGGTCGTTATTGCCATCCTCACCGCCATGAATCTGCGAGGCGTGAGGGAATCAGGAACGTTTTTCGCTGTCCCCACCTATGCCTTCATGATCTCAGTGATGTGCATGGTGGTATGGGGCATGACGAGGATCTTCGTCCTAGGAGATAATCTTCGTGCGCCAACTGCGAACTTCACTGTTGTCGGGGATCCTAAATACACCGGCTTAGTCGGCGTCGCCTTCGTTGTCCTTATGGCGCGCACCTTCTCGTCGGGCTGTGCCGCTTTGACGGGGGTCGAGGCAATCTCGAATGGCGTTCCGTCGTTCCGGCAACCGAAGTCAAAAAATGCCGCCACGACTTTGGCCATGCTTGGCGGCATCGCCGTGTCAATGTTGATGGGGATTCTGGTCCTGGCCAATGTCACTGGCGTCAAGATGTTCGATATGACGGGGGAGTCTCACCTCGTCGACACTCATGGACACGTCGTTAAAGATCAGGTGACAGTGGTTGGCCAGCTGGCGCGCACCGTTTTCTATGATTCCTTCAAGCCGGGCTTTTACATCATGATCGTCTGCACGATGATTATTTTGTTCCTGGCTGCCAACACCGCTTTCAATGGTTTTCCGGTGTTGGGTTCGATCCTTGCCCGTGACGGATTCTTGCCACGGCGTCTCCATGCTCGCGGCGACCGGTTGGCTTACTCCAATGGCATCGTGACCCTCGCTATCGGTGCCATCATCCTGGTGTTGGCATTCAACGCGTCTGTGACGGCCCTCATTCAGCTTTATGTTGTCGGCGTCTTTATCTCTTTTACGGTGAGTCAGACCGGCATGATGCGCCACTGGACACGCCTACTGCGTACCGATACCTCAGCCGGGGTGAAGCAACGTCGTCGGTGGAAGCACTCCAGGATTATTAACGGTATTGGGCTAGTCGGCACCGGTGTCGTGCTGCTCATCATCTTGGCGTCGAAGTTCATCCACGGTGCTTACCTAGCGCTCATCGCCATGGCTGTGGTGTACGTACTCATGACGTCTATCAAAAAGCACTACGCCTCGGTGGCCCGAGAGCTGGAGCTCAACAGCCCGTCAGACCGTGCCTTACCTTCGCGGGTTCATGCCGTGATTATGATTTCGGACCTCAACAAGCCGACGATGAGGGCTATCCAATTCGCGAAGGCTACTGTCCCTACCTTCCTGGAGGCCGTTATCGTCGACGTCGATCCCGACGTCACAGAGCGCTTGCTAGAGCGCTGGGATGAGGAGGACATTGACATCCCTCTGAAAATCATCGCTTCCCCATACCGCGAGGTTACTAACCCGTTAATCGACCATATTCGCCGTATCCGCAGTGAGAATCCGCGCGACATGGTCGAAGTGTTCATTCCCGAGTACGTCGTCGGCCACTGGTGGGAGCACTTTCTGCACAACCAGACGGCCCTCGTCGTGCGTGCTCGGCTGCACTTTATGCCTGGTGTGCTGATCTCTTCGGTGCCGTATCAGTTGCGTAGCTCGGCGATTCGTGAAAAGCGGTGGAAGCGCAACGATCCCCGGTTATGGCGGGATCCCGGCGCAACCATCGCTCCACGGCACTGATATGGCACCAACGGTCTTAGACTTGGGCAAATGCAGAACTGCGTTGATGCGTCCCAGACCGGTGAGGTCGATCTTGTTATGGGCAATATCGCCCACGGTGGGTACTGCGTGGCGCGTCTCGACGGCAGAGTTGTCTTCGTCCGCGGTGCGTTACCGGGCGAGAAGGTCCGAGTCCGGCTGACCGATACGTCGAAGGCCTCGCACTGGTTTGGGCACGCCGTCGACATTATCTCGGCCGATTCGCATCGCGTCGATGCGCCATGCCCAGTGGCGGGAGAATGCGGTGGGTGTGACTTTCAGCACGTCGACGTCAGTTTTCAACGCGAACTCAAGCGGCGTGTTGTTGCCGAGCAACTCAGCCGTCTCGCTGGCATCACGTGGTCGGGCAAGGTGGAGGCTGTTGACGGATCCTCTGACGGTCTGGGTTGGCGTACGCGTATGCAATATCGCAGCCTCAACCAACGTCCAGCCCTGCGGCGTCATCGCAGCCATGACCTGGTTCAGGTTCCCCAGGGGGGTTGCCCGATTGCGCACCCGGCAGGGCGTGCTGCTGCTGAAACTGCGTGTCGGACGGCTGAGCAAGCAATCGTCATGGTGACCAGCTGCCTTACGGAGGATCCAGAAGTAAGCGTCATTGCAGATGGGCAACTCGTTTCTGGCGGCGAAACGATGACAGCCCATGTTGGCCAGCGCCGGTGGAAGGTTGGGGCCGGAGGTTTCTGGCAGGTTCATCCCGGGGCTGCTGAAGCGTTGGCAGATGCGGTCGTCGAAGGCTTGAATCCCCATCAAGGTGACGAGGCGCTCGATCTGTATTGCGGTGTTGGACTCTTTGCGGGGCTACTGGCAGACCGCGGAGTTCGAGTTCGAGGTATTGAGGTGTCGCGTCAGGCGGTGGCACTGGCCCGACGCAACGTACCTGGTGGCCGTTTCACCGCTGGGCGTGTGGAGCGGGTGCTGCCCCGGATGTCGACTAAGGCCAATATAGTGGTGCTCGATCCGCCTCGAAAGGGTGCGGGTAAGGCTGTCATCCAAGCTGTAGCACGGACATCTCCCCGAGCGATCGCTCATGTCGCCTGTGATCCGGCCGCTCTGGCTCGCGACGTGCGCTTATTTGACGGTTACGGCTATGCGCCGCGCTCAATTCGCGCATTTGACGTCTTTCCGATGACTCACCACGTTGAAGCCGTTGCGGTTTTAGAACCGAAGGTCTGAGATGGCAGGTCCAGTTCCGAAATGTCCGTTGCGCCCTGGGGATCCGTGCAGTTTGTGTCAGCTGTACGTGACTGGCCCTCAAGACTGCGGATTGGTGTACCTCGTCATGGGCGACGATGCCTTACGAGATGAGCTTGCGAAGTCGAGGAGTGCGGCGCGGGCGAAGGTAAGCACACCGCCTGAAACGAATCTTGTGGCTATCGCTGAGGATGATGAGTTGGGCACGGATCCCCGACTTGAGGGGGTCGACTAATGGTCAACGCTAACTAAGTGTTCCCTTAGTTGGGATGGGCTTTGTAACAAGGTATCTTGACGTCAAGATACCTTGTTCTGCCACATGAGCGGAACTCGACGCGAGATGATGAGGTCTGCATCCACCAGTCAGGAGTCCACATGAGTGTCAACAGCTTCAACGCGAGGCGAACCCTCGACGTCGACGGCCAATCCTACGAGATCTACGACATCACCAAGATTGACGGTTCCGACAACCTCCCGTACAGCCTCAAAGTTCTCCTTGAGAACTTGTTGCGCACTGAGGACGGTGCCAATATCACTGCTGAGCAGATCGCTGAGTTGGGGCATTGGGACGCCGACGCTCAGCCGTCCAAGGAGATCCAGTTCACTCCGGCCCGCGTCATCATGCAGGACTTCACCGGTGTGCCCTGCATTGTCGATTTGGCGACGATGCGTGAAGCCGTCGCAGACCTCGGCGGTGATCCCCGCAAGGTCAACCCGTTATCCCCGGCGGAGATGGTCATCGACCACTCTGTCATCGTTGAGCGTTTCGGGACTCCGGAAGCCTTTGAGCAGAACAAGGACATCGAATACCAGCGAAATCGTGAGCGCTACCAGTTCCTGCGTTGGGGGCAGAGTGCTTTTGAGAACTTCCGCGTCGTCCCGCCGGGTACCGGTATCGTTCACCAGGTCAATATTGAACACCTCGCTCGGGTGACCTTCGTCCGCGACGAGGACGGTACCAAGGTCGCGTACCCCGATACCTGTGTGGGCACCGACTCACACACCACCATGGTCAACGGTTTAGGTGTCGTCGGCTGGGGCGTCGGTGGTATTGAAGCCGAAGCTGCCATGCTTGGTCAGCCCGTCTCTATGTTGGTTCCGCGTGTGGTCGGCTTCAAACTTTCTGGGGAACTGCCCGATGGCGTTACTGCTACCGACCTCGTTCTGACAATTACCCAGATGCTGCGCGAGCATAAGGTTGTTGGCAAATTCGTCGAGTTTTATGGCCCCGGTGTCGCTGCTGTGCCGCTGGCGAACCGCGCCACCTTGGGCAATATGAGCCCTGAGTACGGCTCGACCATCGCTGTTTTCCCGATCGACGATGTCACCCTCGATTACCTGCGCCTTACTGGTCGCGACGAGTCCCAGGTCAAGCTCGTCGAGGCCTACGCCAAGGCGCAAACGATGTGGCACGACCCGCAGCGTGAGCCCCAGTACTCCGAATACCTGGAGCTCGATCTTTCGACAGTGAAGCCTTCTATCGCGGGCCCGAAGCGCCCACAGGACCGCATCCTCATCTCCGAGGCTAAGGAATCCTTCGAGAAAACTGTTGGTGACTACACCACGAACCCGGATGCAGCCGTTCCCGTGACCTTGGCCGACGGCCGCTCTTTCGAGTTACGCAACGGCGCCGTGACGGTGGCCGCGATCACCTCATGCACCAACACGTCAAACCCGAGCGTCATGATTGCTGCCGGTCTCGTCGCCAAGAAGGCTCACGAGTTGGGCCTGGCTCCGAAGCCGTGGGTCAAGACGTCGCTGGCCCCGGGCTCCCAGGTTGTTACTGACTACTTTGAACGCGCAGGGCTTTCTGAACACCTCGCCGCTATGGGATTCGACCTTGTCGGCTATGGCTGTACTACGTGTATCGGCAACACCGGCCCGCTCATTCCTGAAGTCTCGGCCGCCATTAACGGCAATGATCTTGCCGTCACAGCTGTGCTGTCTGGTAACCGCAACTTCGAGGGTCGCATTAGTCCCGACGTCAAGATGAACTACCTAGCGAGCCCACCGCTGGTCGTCATCTACTCGATTGCCGGCACGATGGATATCGACCTCAATAACGACGTTCTCGCGACCACGTCGGATGGTCGTGAGGTTCGTTTGGCTGATTTGTGGCCCTCCACCAAGGAGATTGAGGAGATCGTTGGATCGTCTATCTCCGCTGAGATGTATACCGAGCGCTACGCTGACGTCTTCGATGGTGGCCCGCGCTGGAAGGAACTTGACACTCCAGAGGGCGAGACCTTCGCTTGGGATCCGGCGTCTACCTACGTGCGCAAACTGCCCATCTTTGACGGTATGAAGGCTGAGCCGGAGCCGGTCGGCGACATTACCGGGGCCCGAGTGCTGCTCAAGCTGGGCGATTCGGTCACAACCGACCACATTTCGCCTGCGGGCAATATCAAGGCCGATTCACCGGCAGGCCAGTGGCTGGCCGGTCACGGCGTCGAGCGTCGCGACTTCAATTCCTACGGCTCCCGTCGTGGCAACCACGAGGTCATGATGCGCGGAACCTTCGCCAACATTCGGTTGCGTAATCAACTTGCCCCAGGCACGGAAGGCGGTTTCACGCGCGATTTCACCAGGGCTGATGGACCCGTCACCACGGTTTACGACGCCTCGGTGAATTACCGCGATCAGGGTATCCCGTTGATCGTCTTGGGCGGCAAGGAATATGGGTCTGGGTCGTCCCGAGACTGGGCTGCCAAAGGCACCCAGTTGCTCGGCGTCAAGGCGGTCATTGCTGAAAGCTACGAGCGCATCCACCGCTCCAACCTCATTGGAATGGGTGTCTTGCCGCTGCAGTTCCCTGAAGGCCAGTCAGCCGCTTCGCTTGGCCTGACCGGCGAGGAGACGTTCGAGATTACCGGTGTCGATAAGATCAACGAGACGATCCCGGAGACGGCCCACGTCAAGGCCGTCGGCGGTAAGGCTGTCGAATTCGACGCGGTCGTGCGCATCGACACCCCAGGGGAACGGCTGTACTACCTCAACGGGGGCATTTTGCAGTATGTGTTGAGGAATATGGCGCAGAGCTGACGGACGAACGAGAGGGGCGGGAGGGTTCCCGCCCCTCGTTGTGTTGTGAAGCGTGTCTCGCCTTTCCCCTGGGGCGCTGCGCGCGTGGCTTTCTAGCCATTACGGCTGGCTGAACCTCCGTCTGGGGATCCGTCTTCCTGAAGCGGTGTGAGGGATGCGGCCCTACCCACGCTCGGGCGCAAGCTGCTCTAGATAGTGAGCGTGAGGCGAAACCGAGCGCTAAGCAGACCCCGTGTCACCGGGGGAGGTCCTAAGATGGCACGTATGGCTCTTCTCGACGACATCGGCTGTCCCGACGATGTGAGGAAACTCACCATTGAGCAGGCCGAGGACCTCGCCGAGGAAATCCGTACCTTTCTTATAGACAAGGTGTCACGTACGGGTGGCCACCTTGGGCCGAATCTGGGCGTCGTCGAGTTGACGATCGCCCTGCACCGGGTGTTTGACTCTCCCCACGACCCCATCATCTTTGACACTGGACACCAAAGCTACGTCCATAAGATTTTGACTGGGCGCGCCAACGGTTTTGAGAAGCTGCGCCAACGTGGCGGGCTTTCTGGGTATCCCAGTCGCGCGGAATCTGCGCACGATTGGGTGGAAAACTCCCATGCTTCGACCTCGTTGTCATGGGCTGAGGGCATGGCTAAGGGATTTCTCTCTCGGGGAGAAGACCGCACCGTTGTCGCCGTCATTGGCGATGGAGCATTGACGGGGGGAATGGCGTGGGAAGCGCTGGATTCTATCGCTGATCAACAAGACCTCCATCTGGTGATCGTCGTCAATGACAACGGTCGTTCGTACACTCCGACGGTGGGGGGTCTGGCCAACCAGCTTGCCATTATCCGCACTGATCCTCACTATGAGGAGGCTCTCGACCGGATGAAGCGGCACGTCACTGACAAGCCGCTCGGCAAACAGGTATTTGGTCTGATGCACGCTGCAAAAGCGGGTGTCAAAGACGCGCTCATCGGCAATGGGATTTTTTCCGATCTTGGTATCAAGTACCTCGGCCCGGTTGATGGTCACGATGTTTCCTCTGTCGAACGAGCCCTCGAACTTGCCAAGCGTTACGGCCATCCCGTCATCGTCCACGTCATGACGACCAAGGGCAAGGGATTTGCTGCTGCCGAGGCGAATGAGGAGGATCATTTCCACGCGGTCGGAAAGATCGACCCAGTTACCGGTGCCTCACTCAAGGCATCCGGTGGCGCTTCGTGGACTCAGGCTTTTGCTGGCACCATGGTTGAGCTGGGGGAGAGGCGTCCTGACATTGTCGGCGTGACCGCGGCCATGCTTCATCCTGTCGGCCTAGCGCCGTTCGCAGCCCGTCACCCCGATCGAGTTCTCGATGTCGGCATCGCTGAACAGCATGCGGTCACGTCTGCTGCTGGCATGGCCGCTGCAGGCCTACACCCGGTCGTAGCCCTCTATTCCACCTTCCTCAATCGCGCTTTTGACCAACTCCTCATGGATGCCGGTTTACACCACGCGGGTGTGACGATAGTGCTGGACCGGGCTGGTATCACTGGAACCGACGGCGCATCTCACAACGGCATGTGGGATCTGGCGATGTGCGGCATTGTCCCTGGCCTCATGCTGTCGGCCCCGCGGGACCGTCAGCACCTTGTGTCCGTACTCAACGAGGCTGTCGACATTGACGATCGTCCAACTGTCATCCGGTATTCCAAGGACCCGATGCCCGACGATATTCGTGTTGTCGCGTCCCATGATGGCCTCGACGTACTGCGTGAGGGTCCCGAGAACGGGATTCTTCTTGTGGCACACGGTCAGCTGTGCGCCGAGGCCCTCACTGCGGCAGAGCAACTCGACGTCCCGATTCGCGTCGTCAGCCCGAGGTGGTCCTTGCCCGTGTGCACGGGGCTCATAGCGGAGGCCACGAAGGCTCGCGCAATCGTCAGCGTCGAGGATGGGCTGGTTATTTCCGGACTTGGATCTCACCTGGCTGATGTGCTGTCGCAGCGAGGTGTGTGGCGTCCGATACGCAATCTCGGAATCCCGCAGCGTTACCTCGATCACGATTCGCGCTCGGCGATCATGTCTGAGCTTGGTCTAGACGCTCAGGGGATTGCTGAAGCTGTCAGAGAGTTCATGGCCCAACTGGGTGACGAGGGACGCACAGGAGGCCGAGACTCATAGCGCCGTTGTGGACAGCACATCGGAGAGAATCTCTCGTTGCCATGGCCGTGCGCCGAGATCAGCCAGAAATGCGTCGACCCCTTGGACTGAACAGTCCTCGGGAGGCTGCCAGGCAAACTGCCTCAGCCATGCTGGTGTACAGAGGTTTTCGGGAGGAACGTCATACTGAGCGGCCACGTCGTTGACGGCTGGTCTGACGGCCGACCACCGCGCCGCCTGCTTCGGGTGATGGTGCTGCCATGAGCGGGGATGGGGGATAGCCGAGGATGGCTCTCGCAACGGCGGGTACTGCTGCGGCGATACGCCCCGTGCGTGATTGATTGCATCGACCCACGTTGAGCGGTGCTTTTTTGCTTCCCTGTGGCGAAATCCTTTCATGGCCAGGATTGTGTTGGCATCAACGTTGACGGTGCGGTCGCAGCGACGGGCCGCAGCTATCAAGACGTCGTCACGGAGCACACGACCGGGTGCAATGTCGAGGTCGTGGGCAAGATTCTCTCGCGCTAGCCACAAATCATGCGCTAATTGCAGTCCAGCCCGACTGCGAATATCACCGATATGGCTGATCCTGCGCCAACGCTTCGGATTGACGCCCGGTTCCTCACTGGGCAAGCCTGCGGCGACCTCAACAAGGTGGGCGAATTCCTGACGAGCCCACTCTAGTTTTCCGGTGTTGCGAAGATCCTCGAGGGTCTTGTCTTTGAGATCATTGAGGAGTTCGACGTCAAGAGCTGCGTACACCAACCAATCATGGGGGATTGGTCGACGCGACCAATCAGAGGCGGAGTGCTCTTTCAGCAGAGTTACACCACAATAACGCTCGACCATCGGTCCTAATCCGACCCTTGGTAGGTTGAGAAGGCGACCTGCCAATTCAGTGTCAAAAAGGTCACTAGGGCGTAAATCATCCATAGCAAGGCAGGGCATGTCCTGGGGGGCCGCGTGGAGAATCCACTGAGTTCCAGCCAGTGCGTCGGCGAGTGGTTTGAGGCCGATAGCTCCACCGAGCGCGAGGGGATCGACAAGGTGAGTTCCCGATCCCTCTCGGCGCAACTGGATGAGGCAGGCTCGGGGACTATAGCGAAACCCGTGAGCACGTTCAGTGTCGATGGCGACTGGTCCGTGGCCATGACGGAGGGCCTGACAGGTGCGTATTAGGCCTTCACGAGAGTTAACGACCGGCGGCACTCCCTCGCGAGGTTCGGCGAGGATCGGCACATCGTTCACGCGAGCTTAGCCCGTCGGGGAGGGATAGTGGCGATCTCGTCGGGGGCCGGAGAAATCCCGCACGACAGCAGACATAGATCGCTCCACGATGCCAAATGAGAGTCGACGTCCTCAGTGGCAGACAAGACCGGTGTCCATGAGGCGCGCAACTCAATGTGGTTGGACTCGGGGTCCGCCGCAAGTCGGCCGAAAGGCCGGCTCACAACTGAGGTGACGGTGCCAGCTTCGGCGTGGAAGACGGCACAATGGGATGTCAACGAATCGGTAAGCCATGACCACGCGACATGCCCGACAAGCGGGTCAGAAGCCATGGACGGATCGACGTCAGCGCGGATCATGGCGACGAAGCGGCTGGTTCCCTCCCACGCATCAGAACCGGAGGGATTGTGCAACAAAATGAGACGTCCGCTACCGAGCTCGTCTCCCCTGATGGAAACCGAGCCCTCGATTGCCACCGAGAACGGTGAGACGCGGGTAGGAGCGGGGATCTCACGGACTTCGAGTTTGTCAGACCACGAATAGTCGAGGATCCGGGAACGCAGCTCGTCGAAAGCTACGGGATACATCTGCCGAATCACCCCTTCAGGTTATGGGGGCTGGCAGTGACAGTGCTTCCTCGACGCGCCGCGCACCGTGGATCTATGGGGATGAGGTTGAGGGTTTCGATTCCCAGTAATGGTGTCGTCACTCGGGTTGATCGCTCAGCTCCAGATCCAGGCAGATGGAGTTAATGCAGTACCGCATATCAGTCGGGGTATCGAAGCCCTCGCCGGAAAAAACATGGCCAAGGTGGGAGTCGCAGCGGGCACACCTGACCTCGGTTCGTGGACGGCCAGGAATGGACTCATCCTTGAGGTACCGCACGCGGTCTTCAGCCAGCGGCGCGAAAAACGAAGGCCAACCGCAGCCGGAATGGAACTTATGGGTAGAACGGAACAACTCGGCTCCACATGCTCGGCAGTGGTACACGCCCTCGGCGGTGGTGTCGGTGTACTCGCCAACGAACGGAGCCTCAGTCCCCGATTCGCGTAAGACGTGGTACTCCTCGTCGCTGAGACGTTCGCGCCACTGATCAGGGGTTAGCACCAGGCGAGGTTGCAGGTCCGGTGATGTGGTGTGCTCGTCGTTCATGATCTCCTCCGCTCCGGCGAATCTCTCCGTATGTGATGAAACGATAAAGCAGGTGTCGTCATTTGTATTACGGCAGGATGGGGGAGCGTAGGGAGAAAGGACGATCATGGCTAAAGATTCGCTTCGACTATCTGATGTGTTGCGTTGCCCGCAGGCCCCTGTTGACATCAACGCGATCGACACTGGCGCTACTCCGGAGGCTCCGGGAGATAAAGATAAGACTCTGAAACAATTCGAGCCGATGGCAGAAGAGCTGTCTGAATTGCAAGAGCGGCTATTTGCTCGTGGTCGTAGCAACCCTGAGGCCCGTCGGGTGCTCGTCGTCCTTCAAGGCCTGGACACCGCAGGTAAGGGTGGCGTCGTTCGTCATGTCTTTGGTCTGGTTGATCCGCAGGGAATTCACCATCACAGCTTCAAAGCTCCTACTGATGAGGAGCTCGAGCATGATTTTCTGTGGCGGGTCCGCAAAGCCTTGCCTGAGCCCGGGATGCTAGGTGTCTTTGATCGCTCTCATTATGAGGACGTCTTGGTAGCCAGAGTGGACAGCCTCGTCGAGGAAAAGGTGTGGAAGGAACGCTACAACATTATTAACGAGTTTGAACTGGAACTCGTTGCTAACGGCTACAACATCATTAAGTGTTTTCTGCATATTTCTCCGCAAACCCAGAAGGAGAGGCTCGAAGCTCGTCTGGATAATCCCGCAAAATATTGGAAGTACAACCCGTCCGACCTTGATACTCGCTCCAAGTGGTCTGACTACATGGATGCTTACAACGACGTGCTAAGTCTGTGCAATCCTGACGTCGCACCGTGGTACATCATTCCCGCAGACCACAAATGGTACCGCAATTGGGCGGTAGGCCGGATCCTGCTCGAGACCATGCGTTCGATGAAGCTTACCTGGCCTCCTGCCGACTTTGACGTTGAGGAGGAAAAACAACGCCTCAGCCAGGCGTGAAGCATCGCCGGTGTTTCAACCCGCCTATTATTCCGGGGCGACGTCGTCAATCGGCTCAGATACTAACCCCATTGCTGCCGAGCAATAGCGCTCGAAGGCGAGGGCTGCAAGTATAGGGTCGTCGCCTAACGGCGCGGAGACCACTTCAGCTCCAGCATGAAGGGCACGATGGGTGTGTGCGCGGAAGGTTTCGTCGTCACAGATCCACAGGCTTCCCACTGCAATATGGCGACGCCCCTCCCGACGCAATTGGGTGACGACTTCTTCCACAGCAGTAGCACCGCCGCTGTTGGTGGCGATACGGACCGGAAGGTGATGGTGCTGGGACCATAGCCGGGTCAACTTGGAGAGCATGGCAGCTCCACGAGGATCTCCACCATCAGGAGTCGACAGAACGAGGGAGTCTAGTTCCTGGGCATGTACTCGGTGTGCTGCCAGGCGAAGACGCGCGTCGACGAGATTGAGAAGGGCTGGCGCCGGGCCGGTGGGGCGCGCAACACGGATAGCCAGATCGTGGTGAGTGCGATGAATGTCCTCCGCATGCCGGGCCAGCTGCGGCGGGCTGTAATGCAAATGGGTGGCACTGATGGGAACCAGCACCAACTCACTCCATGACGGCTTGATGCGGGGCGCCTTGCAACGGCCCTTATCTGGGACGAAGCTCACTGTCGATTCAATATGTGGATGTAAATGCGACATTCGTTGACGCAACCGCTGACCGATGAGGGTTGCTGAAGCCTCGGACACCGCAGGGAGAACGAGGTCGAGTACCGGCGCAGCCATGGGACCACTTCCTTCCCCCATCTTTGAGGACAATGAGTCCTACACGTTTCCGTTTACCTTAGCGGAATAGGTGATCCGGGTTGGCGAAAATGCGCCTGTGAACTGGTGTGCATTCCAGGCGTGACGCCGTAGGACAGATGGGCGTACGGGGTGCGGCAAAGTCACTAACGCGAGATGTAAAAAAGCCGACCGACTTTCGTCGGCCGACCTTTGTTGTGGGCGATGCCAGGTTTGAACTGGCGACCTCTTCCGTGTCAGGGAAGCGCGCTACCACTGCGCCAACCGCCCGAGGTGGAGACGGGATTTGAACCCGTGTACACGGATTTGCAGTCCGTTGCCTCGCCTCTCGGCCACTCCACCACGTGGATAGGTCCGAAAGACCTCTCCGAGCGGACGACGGGACTCGAACCCGCGACCCTCACCTTGGCAAGGTGATGCTCTACCAACTGAGCCACGTCCGCATGCTGTCCAGCGGATCTCTGAGGGCTTTCGCGCCTTGTCGTTCCTGCCGGGCGACGAGAAAGAACTCTAGAGGATGCCTTGGAGGCAATGCAAATCGAGCCGGTTGGATCGCTACGAAGCCAGGTGTCCCACCTAGTCACATCGAATTTTATGGCGGGTAGCGTGTCGCAGGTCTCGGGGTGGCGAATGGATAACCGAGGTCCTGACGAGGAAGGCTGGGCATAACACCCGATTGGCTGAGACTCGCTGCGTGGCTCAGCGCAATATGCGGCGATAATCGTTTTCGTAGATGATCGTCCTTGTAGCCGACCAGCAACATGTGATGCTCTCGTCGGCTTGGACAAGAGGTCTCGGTTCTGGCATAGTTTCTCCAGCACGGGCGGTTGGCGCAGCGGTAGCGCACTTCGTTCACACCGAAGGGGTCGCGGGTTCGAACCCCGCATCGCCCACCAGTCTTATGGAGGGCTGCGTGGTATCCATGCAGCCCTCTTTACTTCCCGGTCATCAGAGTGACTGTGACGACCCAGTTCAACGATGACCCAGTTCAACGCCGTAATACTGTGGTCACGTCAGTGTCGCGAGATTGGCGCTGGGGATCAACTAGGAGGCGCACTCATGCCCATCACCGTTAAAGCTCTTCAGAAGGAAGACTCGGATAAGCCCTTTAAGGTCGTCGAGATCCAACGGCGAGATCCTCGCCCCGACGACGTCGTCATCGACATCAAAGCGGCTGGAATCTGCCATTCCGACATCCACACCATTCGCAACGAGTGGGGTCAGGCGCACTTTCCACTGGCCGTCGGTCATGAGATTGCCGGAGTTGTTGAGGCTGTGGGTTCCGACGTGACGCAGTACCAGCCCGGCGACCGGGTAGGTGTCGGATGTTTGGTTAACTCGTGTGGCCATTGCGAACAGTGCGAGGCGGGGGAGCAGCAGGCGTGCCTCAACGGTCCCGTCGGGACGTATAACTCTCGTGACGTTGACGGAACGATCACCCAGGGCGGCTATTCTCAGAAAATCGTTGTTAACGAGAAGTTCGTCTGCCGCATCCCCGATTCTCTGGACTTCATGGAGGCAGCTCCACTGCTATGTGCCGGCATTACGACGTACTCGCCGATCGCCCAGTGGAACGTCGGTGCTGGCCAGAACGTTGCCGTGTTAGGTCTGGGCGGACTAGGCCATATGGGCGTTCAGATTGCCGCCGCCAAGGGGGCCAACGTCACGGTGCTTTCGCGGAGTCTGCGCAAGGCAGAGTTGGCCACAAAACTCGGGGCCTCGCGGACTCTTGCTACCAGCGACGACAACTTCTTCCGGGATCATCAGGGAGAGTTCGATTTCATTCTTAATACTATTAGCGCCCCGATCGATTTGTCGGCTTACTTTAAGCTACTCAAGCCTCGTGGGGTTATGACCTGCGTCGGTTTGCCACCTGAGGAACTTGGGCTACCAATTGGTTCACTTATTAACGGCTCCAAGGTTCTTGCTGGGTCGAATATCGGTGGCATTCCTCAGACCCAGGAGATGCTCGACTTCTGTGCCGAGCACCACATCGGGGCGTGGGTGGAAAAGATCGGGGTGAACGAGGTCGACGCAGCATACGACCGAGTCGTGGCAGGCGATGTGAGATTCCGCTTTGTCATCGACACCGCGACATTCGAGGAAGCAGCCTGAATTAGCTGAGACGTGAACCGATACTCCTGCGTGCTGGTGACGGGCTAGCTGTTAACGACGAGCGGGCGTGAGGCGTCCATCGAGCATGTGTAAATGCTGTGATCCCCGGGCGATGAGATTTTCGTCATGAGTGACGAGGATGGTAGCGGCGTTGTGTTCGTGGGTGAGCTTGACGACCATATCGGTAATATGCGCTGCCGCTTGCGAGTCCAGAGCACTGGTTGGCTCGTCCACGACCAGCACAGTAGGTTCATTCATGAGCGCACGGGCGATATTGACTCGCTGGCGCTGTCCGCCAGACAACTGGGCTGGCCGTTTGTGCATGTGATCGGCCAGTCCTACAGCGTCAAGGAGTTCCTCGGCCTGCGTGCGGCGTCGCGCCCGCGTTGAGCGATGGGCGCCATCGAGCTCGCCCATCATGACGAGTTGGTCACGCGCGTCGAGACTCGCGATGAGGTTGGACTGTTGGAAGACGATGCCAATGCGCTCCCGGCGTAACTGGGTGGCACTGGCATCGTCAAGCCCAGTGACCTCAGTGTCGTCGATGTAAATGGTTCCGCTGTCGGGTCGAGCCAAGGTCGACGCCACGGCAAGGAGACTTGACTTTCCCGAACCTGATGGCCCGGTGATGACGGCGACGTGGCCATTGTCGACGTGAATGCTGACGTTGTCTAAGGCTGTTACGCGGCGGGCACCGTCAGGGCGGGTAAAGGTGACGCTGTCAAGATCGATCATGATGAAACTCCTGGAACGTGGTGATGACGTGAGTTAGCGGGTGGGGCCGAGGGTTTGCTCGGGTTCGGTATTCGACATAGACCGGATTGCCATGGCTGCTCCGGCAAGTCCGAGCAGGCCGAGTAAGGCACCTGGCGCCAACGTTGTCCACCACGACATGGCGAAGGGCATCGCGGGGCGAATGGCATACCCGGCAATCGTCACTATGACAAGCCCTGTTCCGATGCCAATACCTAGAATCACCCCTGCTTGGCCGAGGGCGTCGCGACGCAAGGCTTTGGTCGTCGCTCCTAAGGCTCGAAGGACGCCAATATCGTGGCGGCGCTGTATTGTCCAAACCGTAAAGAAGGCTCCCACAACAAGGGAAGAAATACCGAGAAGTAAGACGATGATAAGGGCCAAAGAACCGATTTCAGATTCAAAAGTTGGCAACATCCGCACAGATACCCACGGCGTTGCTGATTCAGTTCCGACAGCCCGATCTACGGCTTGCCAATCTGGCGTGCCACGGACGAGCAGTGCGGTTGGTTTAGTTTGACCCATACGTGCCGCAGTCTCGCGCCACTGCCTATACCCCATAGCAACAACAGCAGAATGGTTGTACCAGGTGTTGTCTCCGACCGACTGCACAGTGAACTCTCGGGAGCCGATCTCCACCGAGTCTCCCCTCTTCAAACCAAGGCTGTCGGCAATCGTTTGCGAAATAATGACGTTGCCCTGTGATGGGACTCCCAGTGATGTTACGGCGACGTCAGATCCGAAGATGGCGATTGCAGATTCGGTATCGCCTTTCCTGGCTTGGGTCTGGGTGATTCCGAGCGGTGTGGCCGTGGAGACACCGCTGAGAGATTGCCATTTCGTGAGCTGATTGTCACTGATGCGCGAATCAGTCCATGTCGCAGTCGATCCATTCTTCGCGAGCACAATACGATCGGCTGGCAGGTGTACCACTGCAGCCACACTGCGCTGAGCAAGTCCTCCGGCAAGCCCTGTGAGAAAACCAACTAAAACACAGATGAGGGTAACTACAGCGGTCATGAGGGCGAACCGTCCTTGAGCGAAAGCCAGGTCACGCCGTGCGAGGAACATGAGGAACTCCTTATTGTTGACTGCTCCACTGTCGTGGCAAAACGTCGTGTCGGCATCGGCGCACGGTGTGGTCATGTTTCGACACAGGTTGGATGTGCGTCTCAATCTTTTGGATGATGTGACGCTGGGCCTCGGTGCCGCATTTACGCCAGGATCTACACTTGGGCCCGATGAATACCACCACATACGCCCGTCATAGGCTGCACCGCTGGCGAGACATTGACATTGGTCACCGTGGGCGCGCCGTGGCCATCGAGGTAGGGATGCAGATCGGTATTCAGGTGCTTTTCGCCGGCCTTGTCATCTTCACCATCGCCATGGCTTTCGTGTTATCTCCGCCACATTTGGCGCGGATCCTCATGTGGACGGCATTACTCATTGTTGTGTACACCACTTTGATGGGTACCCACGTCATGGATCGTTCTCGCCGCGCATTGTGGCGTCCCTTATTGGTGGCAGCTTTGGTGATCGTTTCGGTCGTACTGGCAATCGACTTTCCTTATGCCGCGTATCTGACGATTCCGCTGTCATTTGTGTATGTGGATCATCTAGCGCCCTTGCAAGCGTGCGTCGCGGTCGTTGTGGGGGCGGTGGCCATCGTGCTTGCAGTCGGGTTGGCGAGAGGCTGGAGTGTCGGAGGCGTCGTCGGTCCAGTTGCGGGAGCCACGGTCGCCGTCGTTGTCGGTTTGTCTTTGAAGGCCATGGAGGTTCAGGCGACCGAGTTGGAACGCCTTAATGGGGACCTGTTGACGGTACAAAAGAGGTTAGCCGCCTCTCAGCGTCAAGCTGGCGTGCTGGAGGAACGAGCACGATTGGCGCGCGAGATTCACGACACCGTCTCTCAATCTCTTTCAAGTATCGGTCTATTGCTATCTGCGGTGGAGCGCACCGCTCCCGATCACCCCGCCATTGAGCAAATTCACCTTGCGCATCGGGCCTCCTCAGAGGCTCTTTCGGAGACCCGCGGTCTCATTGCCGAATTGGCCCCTCCTACGGTTGCCCGTCAAGGACTTCCCACCGTGCTTGAGCGGCTCGCAGTAACGACCTGGTCAATCGGAGGTCTGCACGTCGACGTCGACTGCCCTGATACCTCTGATCTTCCCATGGAGATCCAGACAGTGCTGTTGAGGCTGTGTCAGGGAACCATGTCGAATGTCGTGCGTCACGCCCACGCAAACCATGCGTCGATCACGATTGTGCGTCCCAGCTCGGACCATGTGCTGTTGAGGGTTAGTGACGACGGGATCGGTATGGATCTGAAGGCGCCCGCCGGCGACGGATCATTCGGGTTACAGGCTATCCGGCAGCGGGTTGAAGACGTGTCGGGTGACGTCTCCATAACGTCTAAGCCGGGGGAGGGCACCATTGTTAATGTCGATCTTCCCCTTCCCGCAGCGTCGCGCGTTCACCACTGTTTAAGAGAGCCGTCATAAGCCAAGGAGAGTCATCATGACTGTGCGTGTCCTTATTGCAGATGACCATCCGGTGGTCCGAGCAGGGGTTGCGGCATTACTCGGAACCGACCCTGACATTGAGATTGTTGCGACTGCCTCGACTCCGTCTCAGGCCCTCGCTGCGGCAGCTAGTGTCGACATTGATCTTGTCTTACTTGATTTGCAATTCAGTAGTGGCACTGACGCGCTTTCCGGGGTCGATGTGACGCGAACGATTCGATCTCAGCCCAATCCGCCTGAAGTCCTCATCCTCACCAATTACGACACAGATGCGGACATTTTGGCTGCGGTCGAGGCCGGCGCTACGGGGTATCTGCTCAAAGATGCGCCTGCTGAGGAACTACTGTCCGCCATCCATCAGTCCGCGCGAGGCGAAGGAGCTTTAGCCCCAGCCGTCGCGACGCGCCTCATGGCTCGAATGCGCTCTCCGCAGACTTCGCTGACAGCCCGGGAACTTGACGTCCTGGAAGCTTCTGCGGAGGGACTATCGAATGCACAGATTGCGCAATTGCTCGTGGTGTCTGAAGCCACCGTCAAGACGCACCTATCGCACATTTACACCAAGCTCGGAGTCACGTCTCGGGGCGCAGCTGTCGCCAAAGCTCGGGATAGTGGTCTCATTCGCTGACCCAGGAGTCGAATCAACCCCACTGGGTACGGCATGATTAGACAGTGTCCGACATCCGTCGGACTGCTATCGAGTGAGGAAGTCAATCGTGTCCATCAGCATCATCCTGCACCGTTCCGGTACCTCCAGGACCCAGCAGGTGGACACCACAACTACTGGGTTAGATCTGTTTGGCTCCGATCGCACCATCGTCGCTATGCGTGTTGACGGCAATCTTGTCGACCTTCAGCGTGAACTGTATGACGGTGCCGACGTGGAGCCAGTTGAGGCTACCAGTGACGACGGGCTCAACATCATTCGGCACTCGGCCACCCACGTCATGGCTCAAGCCGTCCAGCAGCTGTACCCCGAGGTGAACTTGGGTATTGGTCCGTTCATTACTGACGGGTTCTACTATGACTTCGGCAACATAGAACCTGTCACCCCTGAGGTCCTTTCAGAACTTGAAAAGCGGATGAAGCGAATCGTCAAAGAGAATCAGCGCTTCGTGCGTCGAGTGACAACCGAGGAGTCGGCCCGCGAGGAATTGGCCGACCAGCCTTACAAGTTGGAACTCATTGGTACGAAGGGCAAGGGTGCTGAGGGTGCCTCGGTCGAGGTTGGTGGCACTGAGCTGACGATCTACGACAACGTGCGTCGCGACGGCGAGGTGGCATGGAAGGACCTTTGCCGTGGCCCCCATGTGCCCTCGACGAAATATCTGGCAAATGCTTTCGCTTTGACGAAGTTCTCAGCCGCGTACTGGAAGGGTGACCAAGCCAACGACCAGTTGCAGCGTATTTATGGCACCGCCTGGGCGAGCCGTGAAGACTTGCTGGCATACCAGCATCGCATCAAGGAGGCTGAGCGTCGCGATCACCGAAAGCTAGGTGCCGAGCTTGATCTGTTCTCCTTCCCGGAGGAAATTGGGCCGGGTTTGGTGGTTTTTCATCCCAAGGGCGCGATGTTGCGTCACCTCATCGAGGAACACGTCATCACTCGTCATATGGCGGCGGGGTTCGTTTTCGTCCACACTCCAGAGATCACGAAGGGCGGGCTATTCCACACCTCGGGTCACTTGCCCTATTACGCTGACACGATGTTTCCGCCGATGCTTGTCGACGAGGAGCGGGATGAGAAAGGCAACGTCACCCGGGCTGGCCAGGAGTATTACCTCAAGGCCATGAACTGCCCCATGCACAACCTCATCTTCCGGTCGCGAGGTCGGTCGTACCGCGAGTTGCCACTGCGGTTCTTTGAGATGGGACATGACTACCGGTACGAGAAGTCGGGCGTTGTCCACGGGCTGACTCGTATGCGAGGTTTTACCCAAGACGACTCCCATACCTACTGCACCCGCGACCAAGCCCCCGACGAGATCAAGAAGCAGATTGAATTCTTCCTATCTATCTTGGCTGATTTCGGCTTGAATGATTTTTACCTCGAACTGTCCACCCGTGAGGGCGATGCCGTGAACGGAGAAAAGTTCATCGGCTCTGATGAGGACTGGCAGATCGCTACCGATACCCTCGACCAGGTATGCCGGAGCACCGGTCTGCAGCTTGTCCCTGATCCAGGCGGCGCAGCCTTTTATGGCCCTAAAGTTTCGGTGCAGGTTAAGGACGCCATCGGGCGTACCTGGCAGATGTCGACGATTCAGTACGACTTTAACCAGCCTGAGCGCTTCGACTTGGAGTATGCGGCGGCCGACGGTACCCATCAGCGTCCGATCATGCTGCACTCGGCCAAGCTGGGTAGCGTCGAGAGGTTTATTGGCGTGCTTACTGAGCACTATGCGGGTGCTTTCCCGGTCTGGCTCGCCCCGGTCCAGGTGCGTTTGGTGCCGGTGGCGGAAGCATTCAACGGCTACGTCAACAACGTCGCCGATGCGTTGAGCTCGCGCGGCATTCGGGTCGAGACGGATCTGTCCTCGGATCGATTCGGCAAAAAGATCCGCAATGCCTCAAAAGAGAAGGTGCCTTTCGTCCTTATCGCGGGCGGTGAGGACGCCGAGGCCGGTGCCGTGTCATTCCGGCTGCGTGATGGGTCTCAAGTCAACGGCATCGCCGTGAACGAGGCTGTAAAGCTGATTACAGCGTGGAATGACGGACACCGAAACGATGATCCGACTGCCGAGACATTGCGCGGAGTTGTCAATGATTGCGGAGTTGTCGATGACTGAGGATTACCGCCTCGAATTCGCTGAGAACCTGGCCGGGGTCCCGGACTCCTTCAGGAGGTTCTGGACTCCGTACCGGATGGCGTACATCTCTGGTGAGAATAAACCTCATGGTGATCGTCCCGAGGATGGCTGTCCTTTCTGCATTGCCCCGCAGCGTACTGACGAGGACGCCCTCATCGTTCACCGAGGCGAGCACTGTTACGTCATCATGAACCTTTACCCCTACGGTCCCGGACATATGCTGGTGTGTCCGTACCGTCACGTTGCTGGCTATGTCGACGCGACCCAGGAGGAAATTGTCGAGATTGCTCAGCTTACTCAGGATGCCATCCGTACTCTTCAAGAGGTCTGCCATCCGCAAGGGTTCAATATGGGTATCAACCAAGGTGCATCTGGCGGCGCCGGGGTTGCTGCACACCTGCACCAACATGTCATCCCGCGATGGACTGGAGATACGAACTTCTTGCCTATTGTCGCCGGGGTTCGTGCTGTCCCACAGTTACTCGGTGATGGCCGTCGTATGCTAGCTGATGCGTGGATGACTCATGCTTGAGCACTTCAGAGCCGGATGGGCTAAGGTGATGAATCCCATTGCTGATGCTCTACTGAGGGCCCATGTCACTCCCGATGTGGTTACGTGGATCGGGACAATTGGTGCCGTGCTTATGGCCCTCGTGTGCTTTCCGCGTGGCTGGCTGTGGCAGGGGCCTTGGTTGGTTACCCTGTTTATTTTCTCTGACTCTCTCGACGGCAACATGGCTCGCAAGCTGGGACGCCACTCCCAATGGGGGTCGTTCCTAGATTCGACTCTGGACCGCTTCGGCGACGCTGCAATCTTTGTCGGAGTGGCCCTGTACTTCGCCGGGCCGGGTAACAGCATGCTGTGGACGGCGATGTCGTGCGCTGCCCTGGTCTTCGGCATGGCGACCTCCTACGTGCGCGCCAAGGCTGAGTCGGTCGGTGTAGAAGCCAAGGTGGGCATCGCGACTCGTGCGGACCGTCTACTTGTGAGCTTGGTGGCTATTGAAATCACTGGGCTCGCCAGGGTCGGGGTCCTCCCTCATTGGTGCCTGGCTGCGTTGCCAGTTGCGTTGTGTTATCTGACGCTGGCAGGAGCGATCACTGTCGTCCAACGAATGGTGGCGGTGCGCCGGGCGTGCGAGTCATGAGGGGGACGTGGTGACCGGTTTCCTAACTGAAGGATGCGGATGGCTAGGGTAGATGTCGTGATGCGCACCCCGCCGCATGGTGACATTCCTGAGGCTAATCCATGGGATACTGATCGGTTTTGGACGGTCCCTAACGTCTTGTCAATCATCCGACTCATCGGTGTACCCGCCTTTTTATGGCTCGCTTTGGGGCCGCGTTTAGACGGATGGGCCGTCGGGGTACTTGCTGTGGCGGGCCTGACGGATTGGCTAGACGGTCGGATCGCTCGCCGGTGGCACCAAGTGTCCCGCATCGGGCAGATGCTCGATCCGATTGCTGACCGTCTCTATATTTTTGCGACTGTCATTGCCTTGACGCTGCGCAATGTCATCCCGTTGTGGCTGGTCATCCTTCTTGTTGCCCGTGACGTGTGTATGGCCTGTCTCGTCCCGGCATTACGGACGCGTGGATTCACATCCCTGCCAGTCCATTTCGTCGGCAAAGCGGCGACCTTCTGCCTGCTGTATTCCTTTCCGCTGGTGCTACTGGGACATTTCGGTTCCGGTGGATGGACGGTGTGTCGGGTGCTCGGATGGGCTTTCGCAGTGTGGGGGACAGCCCTCTACTGGTGGGCATTTTTCCTCTACCTGGCCCAAACCATCCACATTGTCCGAACCGTACCGCGTATGGATTCGCGGGGTGAGCAGTCGTGAAGCAGCGTCCGGACGCGTCGATGGACCTGTTGCGTGAGGTTCGTGAGCAGGCACTCGATCCCAACTACCAAGCACGCCACGATCAGGACCCGGGTGCCATCTCTCGTCGGCCGATCGGGGTGGCAGCCGTGGTGTTACTCCTCGTCACAGGCGTGCTCATCGGTATTGCATGGCGGTCGACAGTTGCCCGGGCGCCTCTGGATGCGCGAGAACGCAAAAACCTTGTCGCCCACGTGCAATCGGCTCAGGCTCACGAATCGGCCCAGCACGCTGAATTGGATAGGTTGCGTGCATCAGTCAATGCCATGAAGGGGGTGACGGCTTCCCCGATTGACGAAGAGGTAGGTCTGGACTCGGCGACAACTGCAATGGTGGGCCCGGGAATACGCATTATCGTGGATGACGCCAACGCTGCGCCCGCCGACGAACTTGGCGATAAGGATATGCGACGGTTGGTCAATGCGTTGTGGCAAGCCGGCGCGGAAGCAGTAGCTATCAACGGACACCGTGTTGGGCCTCGCACCGCGATTCGCTCTGCCGGATCGGCGATCACGGTCGATTACGTGTCGCTGTCTCGCCCCTACGTCGTCGAAGCCATTGGCTCACCGCAGAAGCTTCCTGCTGAACTGGCAGATACACCTGGCGGTCGTTGGATGACGTACCTCAGAGATAATTCGTCGATCACCTATCAGGTGACGACGAAAGACCGGGTTTCTGTGCCGGAATCGAAGGCATCGGTGAGTCACGCGAGCCCCCATCGTTGACAATGAGACGATGAACGGCACTGACACACAGGAAGGACACCCATGATTGCGCTCATCGGCTTGGTGGTCGGGATCATTATCGGTATCGCAGTTAATCCGACCCTGCCGCCTGGTTTGCAGCCGTATTTGCCAATCATGATCGTTGCTGCGCTGGATGCGATCTTCGGTGCAGTGCGTGCCTATTTGGCTCACACGTTCTCGGACCGTGTCTTCGTTGTGTCCTTCTTGTCCAATGTCGCTATTGCTGCTCTCATTGTCTGGGTGGGGGATCAGATTGGTGTGGGTTCGCAACTGTCGACTGCGGTCGTCGTCGTCTTAGGTATTCGTATTTTTACTAATGCTGCCGCCATTCGGCGCGAGGTACTTCATGCCTGAGCATCGCGATCGACGAGACCGGGCGGGGCATCGCTGGCGCACGATTGGCAAGGACCTAGCCTCAGTATCGACTGGCCAGATTCTTGTTGCCATCATCTTGTGTCTGTGCTCATTCATGGTCGTTACTCAGGTGCGATCTCGTCACGATCAGGACGCCTACTCCACCATGAGTCGAGCCGATCTAGTGACGATGCTGGATTCGTTATCGGACTCGTCGCGCCAGCTTGATTCGGAAATTGCTGATCTACGCGCCACGACAAGGGAGCTCCAGTCGGGCGCTGATTCTCGAAAGGTTGCTCAGCAGCAAGCTGAGGAACGGCTTACTCGGATGAAGATCTTGGCTGGTACTGTCCCCGTTCACGGGCCTGGTGTCACGATCACTATTGATGATCCTGACAACAAGGTCACCTCAGACATGATGCTCGATGCCGTTGAAGAAATGCGTGACGCTGGGGCTGAGGCCATCATGCTCAATAACACGGTGCGCGTCGTTGCCGACACGTGGTTTGCGCCGAGCCCAGATGGTCTGCAAGTTAGCGGCGCCACCGTCACCCGCCCGTACACCCTTACGATTATTGGCGAGCCTCACGATCTCAAAGAGGGAGCGAAATTCCGTGGCGGTTTGGTCTCCCAAATGGAGTCAGACAAGGTGGGTGCCAGCGTCGAGGTGACGACCTCGCAGGATCTTACTATTACGGCGATAGCTCATCCACAACCAATGACTCATGCAACACCAGCGAGATGAGGCAGGCATCAAGGCGCGCGGCGCGGTACTCTGCGAGTGCGAACATTTTTTACGTCGGCCTGTCATGGAGGTGGTGATGACCGAGATTCCCGATGATGTGTTGTGTACCTCGGACCACCTATGGGTGAGGCCCGGCAACGGTCATCGAGTGCGACTGGGATTCACGTCGGTCCTTCTGGATCGCTGGGGAGCGGTCGAGTCGCTGTCCCTTCCCGATGATGGCGAGCAGGTTGTCTGCGGTGATTGTTGTGGAGACGTAGAATTTTCAGCGCGTACCTGGGAGATTGTTTCGCCGGTAACTGGCGAGGTTGTAGCGGTGAACCCAGCGATCGGCTCTGAAGAGGTCGAGGCTGACCCTTGGGGCGACGGATGGCTCTTCGACGTAAGAATGTCGGATCCAGAGCAGCTCGACGAGTTGCTCGACCCAGATGAATACCTCGCGAGCATGGGGGAGGTACCCCTAGAATGACTATTTCGGAGACCCCGAGAGCGAGGATGCGAACATGAACAAGTGCCCCATGTGCGGCCATGTCAACGAAGATGGCGCAAACTTTTGCTCCCGATGCGGGACCCGACTCGGGGTACCCATCGACACACCGGGTGACAATACTGGTGTGATCCCGACTATCAACGAGTCGACGGTGACCGAGGAGACGTCGCCGAATGTGGATCTTCCCGCCGGAGTCTTGCAGGACATCGCTGATCTTCCCGCAGAGAATGCCATGTTGGTGGTGCGGCGAGGCCCGAATCTTGGTGCCCAGTTCTTGCTAGATCAGGATGAGACGACGGCAGGGCGCTCCACACATTCCGATATCTTTCTCGACGACATCACGGTGTCGCGACACCATGTGAAGTTCATTCGCCACGATGGCCGAATGATTATTGAGGACCAAGGCAGCCTCAACGGCACGTATGTCAACCGCACTCTTGTCGATGGTTCAGCGGTATTGCGTGACGGTGATGAAGTTCAGATCGGTAAATTCCGGATGACCTACCACACAGGTGGTACGACATCGGGGACGAGTGGGGCCGGTCGCGCCTGATGCCAAGATCTGTCCGCACAATCGGGCAGGTCATGAAGACTCTCAAACCGGATTTTCCCGACCTGAGCATTTCGAAGATCCGATTTCTAGAGTCCGAGGGCCTGCTCTCCCCTGAGAGGGCACCATCGGGATACCGCAAGTACTCCGATTCTGACGTCGAAAGATTGCGGTACATCCTGACGTGCCAGCGTGACCATTTCCAGCCGCTGCGGGTTATCCGAGACCACTTGGACATGATGGACCGGGGTGAGGAACCTCCAGTGTCTGAGGCACCTCCCCTTCCGACCGAAAACGACGATGCTGCTGATCGTCAGCCTGAGCCGACTGGTCCTGGAATTGTCCGGACTCGTGGGCCTATTCGGATGAACCGGCGCGAGCTTATTCGTGCTTCCGGTATTACCGAAGCCATGCTTATGGAGCTTGAGCGTCACCAATTGGTGCGTCCAAAGCGAGGAGCCTCGTACTATGGTCAAGAAGCCCTTGTCATTTGCGTCGCCGCGCGTCGGTTGATGGCATACGGTATGGACACCCGTCACATGCGCGCTATCAGACAGGCCGCAGAACATGAGGCTGGACTCATCGAGCAAGCCCTCATTCCCCACGCGAGGCATCCCGATCAAGCGTCTAAAATCGCTGCTGAGACGACCAAAGTGATGATGCACGCCCATACCGCGATGGTTTACGACATGTTGGAGCATTGGTCAGGTAACTAATCGACGTCGGGCGCGCGCTAGGGTGATCCCATGGTCTTGCTCGAGGTTGCCGAGATTCGGACCGAACCTGTTTCCGGGGCGGCGGTGCTGCTGCTGCGCGAGGCTGATGGTCGACGTCATCTTGCTTTGTGGATCGCGGATCCTGAAAAAACGGCGATTATGGACGCCATCAACGAACGGGAGCCTGTCCGTCCCTTCACCCACGACTTATTGGCGCGTGTCATCGCACTGCTGTGTGAGGAAGAGCCGCAGTGCATCATTACTAAGGTCGAAGACGGCATTTGGTTTGGTGAATTGGTGCTGGGGGATATGCATATCGACGCTCGCCCCTCTGACCTGGTGGCTCTCGCATTGCGCTTGCCAGTCCCGATCTGGTGCAGCGACGAGGTGATTTCTACGGCTGGGATTCTCCTCGATGCCGGCCCAGAAGATGCTGTTGAGGAGTTTCGACATTTCCTTGACAACGTTAGTCCCGACGATTTTGGACCTGGACCCTCTACCTCTGGTTGACCTTGAGGCCACGGCAAAATGCCTAGTGAGAAGGATGTTTAGCGGAGGTGGACAGGCGTGATGCATGGCAGACGGCGTGGCTTCGACCCTGACGTGAGGTTCGCGCCGTAGCGTCAGAGTCGTTCGGCGAGGCGTCACGCTTCGTCGACCATGAGTAGAACTGGTGAAGGGTGACGACATGGCAACGACCGGTGAGCAGCCGAGTGTTGAGACTCCTCTCGACGGCCACGCGCGTCGCGGACAGGACGCCCTATTCGAGGGCGACTTTGCCCCGTTGCCTGAGGACATCGGTTTTCGTGGCCCGGTGGCATCTGGCGCTGCCGGTATTACCTATCGTCAGCTGGATTACTGGGCACGAACTGGGCTTGTCCGTCCAGAGATTCGAGCAGCTCGTGGTTCGGGAAGTCAGCGGTTGTATTCGTTCCGCGACATTCTCATGCTTAAGGTTGTCAAGCGACTCCTTGACGCCGGGGTGTCCCTGCAACAAATCCGGGTAGCGATCGACCACCTGCGCAGTAACGGGGTTGAAGACCTCTCCCGTGTCACTCTCATGAGTGACGGGGTCTCGGTGTACGAATGCACCAACGACAACGAGGTCATCGACTTGCTGCGCGGTGGACAAGGGATGTTCGCTATTGCACTGGGAGGGGTATGGCGCGACGTCCAGGGCAGCCTCGCTGATCTGCCGAGCGAGCGCCTCGCCCCGGTGGAGGACGCCGAGCTCGACGAGTTCACTGCACGCAGAATTGCTAAGCACGCCTCGTGATTGTGTGGTGAATCAACAGGAAAAGGTCTCTGCGGCCTCCGTACTCGAGACCGGCGACCGTGCATCGTGGGCCTTCTCCATGCAATGATTTCAACGAGGAGGCCCCTGTGAAGGACACCATAGCCGCCATTATGAAGCGGCCCAGTATCGCCCACCTGCTGCGAGCCCACACTCGGTTTAGCCGACGCCTTGGCAACCATTTTGCCGCGTCCATTACCTATTTTACGGTGCTGGCGATCATCCCGGTTATTGCATTTGCTTTCGCGATGTTGGGTTTGATTTTGAGCCGCTTGAGTCCCTACTTGCTCGACCAAGTCGTGGACTCTGTTGTGAGCTTGGCCACTGATCCAGACGATAAGCAGCAGATTCGCGCTGTCATCGAGAACGCTATGCAAGTCGGAGGATCGCTGTGGGCGTTCGTCGTGTCCATTCTTACCGCGTTGTGGGCAGGAATCGGATGGGTTGGAAATATCCGCAAAGGTATTCAGGCAGAATGGGCCCCGGATTTTGACATGGTTGGCGATGACCGTGGTTTCGTGCGAGCGAAGCTTTCCGACACGCTCGCATTTCTTGGGTTGCTGCTCGTGACACTCTTGACGATCGCCACTTCCCAGGTTGGGTCGTCCATGGCCGGGATGCTGGCCCGATGGACAGGCCTCGACTCGGTTCCTGGGCATGGCTGGCTGCTGACGTTGGCAGGGTTATTAGCGACGACGATTGCAGGCTGGCTCCTTTTCGTCTTCTTGTACACCGTGATGCCTCGGGTTAAGGCGAATTGGCGCCCAATCCTCACAGGATCACTGACAGCCGGATTCGCTCTCGCACTAGTGCAGGTGGGTGCTGGATATTTGGTGCAGGCCTTTCACTCCAACAAAGCTGTTCAAGCCTTCGGCTCGATTATTATCGTTATGCTGGTTTTTGACCTCGTTGCCCGGTTGATTCTCTTTATTGCGTCGTGGATCGCAACTGCTAACCAACCCGCTATTGACAATGAGTGGAATGATTGCGATGAGCCTTTGCTCGGACGTGATGATTGCGTTACAGCTGAAGGGCACTGGGAAGCGGCTTTAGCAGACCGTGCCCGTCAGCAGGCGGAGGGGGAACACGGCGAGGACGGCAGGCAGATCGGCTTGCCGGCCGATGCCAGTGATTCAGAGGCCAGCGGTGGGAGAGCCGATGGTGAGCCGTATCAGGTACCTGAAGGCGCGACACTCAACGCACCCGCAACATCAATTCCGCCATCTCAGCTGAGCCGCCTGCCGGTCGTCGGCGCGAGTATCGTCGGTGCAATCGGGGGCATGGTTGTCGGCGCCATACTCGGTCGACGCCGTGGGGATTAGTGAATCATTGATTGCGTGGTGCGCTATCCGCTTGGGGCGACCCGATGCCGACCTCCCCCCCGGACCAGGTGACACGCTCGTCCCATGTGCGATCGGCCCCCATAACCAGGCTCTGAGAACGCAGGAAGGGAGTTGCGACGTGTGGTCGTCACGGAGAGCTAATTGCGCCTTAGCCGCCAGTCTCCTAGGCACAGTGTCACCCGGAATCGTTATGTTCACGCTGCCTCCCCTATTTACCGCATGGTGGGAGGCCGCGACGGGAGCCTCAGACGCATCATTAGGCTGGGTGACGACGTGCGCGGTTCTAGCCTCGGGACTGTTGACGTATGTCGCCGGGATCGTCCGGCAGCAGTTGGGGACTCGCTGGATGTATATCGCGGCGACGGTCCTCATGCTCATTTCTCTGGCAGTCGTGCTGGTTAACCCACGGTCACTACCAACTGCTTATGTTTGGGCGCTGCTGTCGGGAGCATCCTCGGCGTTCGCTTATTCCCCGTCATTGGCTGCGGTCCAAGAATGGTTCCCGCGACGGTTGGGATTGGTCACCGGACTGGTTAGTGCCAGTTTTGCGCTTCCTGCCGCCGCGGCAGCACCTGCCGTCGGGGCCATGCTGAGACATTGGGGGTTCACAGTCACAATTGTGGCGCTCATAGTCACAATCTCTGTCACACAGGTGGTGGCGATTATTCTTTCTACCCCACACTGGCTTGAAAAAGAGCGTGCGGCAGGCCTGACAGCTTCTCGCACAGAGATTGCAGCCCTTTCGGTGACGACTACACAGGCTGTGCGGACTCCCGCATTCTGGCAGGTATGGGCGATTTGGTTCGCCGGTGGCGGAGCTGCTGTTGCGATGATGACACTTGTTGCCACCTACTCAGCACATCTCAACGATGTTGGGGTACCGGTAAGTGCCGTGGCAGCTATAACTGCCTTTGTTTCCGGCAATGGGCTAGTACGCGTGTTTGACGCGATAGTGCTCGACCGCATTGGCCCTACGGTGATTGGAGGCATAGCTTCCTTGACCCTTGCGCTTGGGTACGCGCTATTGGGGTTTGTCACCAGCGTATGGGTGCTTATCAGCGTAGCCTTTTTGGCAGGAGCCACATTGGGAACTATTTTCACTATTTCCCCGATGCTGCTTACGCCGCTATTTGGTATCAAGCACTTTGGTCCGATCTTCGGCCTGGCTTTCACCGCCTACGGCGTTTTTGGTGCCTTTGCTGGCCCGATGCTCAGCTCATATCTGGCTCAATGGCTGGGATATGGCCCGGTATTTATCTATCTCGCAGTGTTGATGGTCTGGGCTTTCATTTCTGTGCTCGCGGTTGGCCGCTCACAGCGGCGAATAGCAACCTTGAGCTTAAGTGGAAAGTGACCCTTCCGTTTTCATTCAGTTCAGCTATCAGGACTGATGCCCTCGGAAGGGTCATTTCCCGGCTAAACCTGTCAGGCCTGCCCAATCTCGCTGAGCATGGTGGTGAACCAGGGCTGGGTGACGTCGAAAGGCTTGCCACCCTTGATGCGATCAAAGGCGATATTCGTTAACGTGTCGCCGTTCTCCTCATCCTCACCAATGACGCCGGCCTTACCAGCCAAGGCACAATCAACGGCGAGGTCGGTGCAGCGACCGATGAGTTCCAGATCAGCCTCATTAGATGCAGCTGAACGAGAGAAATAGCCAGATTTCTGGACCATGACCTTCTCGGCGCCGAGTTTTTCGGCGAACTGCTTGCCGAACCAAGCACCCGGGTTTACCTTGTCGAGCTTGACGTGGCCGAAGGGGTCACGTGGGACCTCCTGACCGTCCTTTTCCATCTCCGCAATGATGGCGTCTAAACCGGCACCCTCGGACAGAAAGATGGTGACGTTGCCTACCTCGTCCATAACCTTGTTCAGGCGTGCGGCCTCAGCCTCGAGGTCAATGTGGACCTCAGGAACATACACTGCGTGGACGTCCCACGCCTTCTTGGACAAGCCGATCTCAGGCAGCCACTGTTGGGTATCGAGCCACTCGCGGTACTTGGCAGCGGTGGCAGCGGTCAGCCAACCACAATTTCGCCCCATGACCTCGTGGACGATAAGCATACGTGATCCAGAGTTGTGTTCGCCAACGATGTTTTGAGCAAAGCGGGAGCCTTGCTCCGCAGCGGTCGACGCACCTAGTGACTGACGAATCGGAACGACATCGTTATCGATGGTCTTCGGCAGGCCAACAACCGTCAGGCCGTAATTATTCTCAGCAAGGTAAGCTGCCAGATCAGCGGCAGTCGTATTGGTGTCGTCACCACCGATAGTGTGCAGAACGTCAACCCCGTCGGCAACCAGACGGTCGGCAGCAACCTTGAGCGGGTCATCGCCCTCAGCAACGAGACCGCGCTTAACGAGGTCAGCGGCGTTCGTTAGTTTAACGCGAGAATTACCAATCGGGGAACCACCAAAATGTTTGAGGATCTCGGCATTCTTACGGACAGTGTCGGTGACTTCGAGGAAGTCTCCCTTGAGTAGGCCCTCGTAGCCGTGCTTGTAGGCGATGATCTCAACATCGGGTGCTACTTCGGTGTAGCGCTGGATCAATCCACTAATGGCAGTGGACAGGCAAGGCGCAAATCCACCCGCAGTGAGGAGTGCGACCTTCTTGACGGTCATGGGGAAACCTTTCTTTCGTTGTCTAGGGTGACCCTGATAAGCCTACGGCACGGGCTGAAACATCACACCGCGGTCCCGAAAAGTCAACCCTTGCCAGATTAGTTGTCGGCGTGCTGATCTGCTGGCATGACGATACATTCCTCGCGCAATCAGGGCCTGCACCCGTCACACCTGCGATGCGGTGTCCCTGTCCCACGGCGCAGCGAAGATCGCGGTGTCAGCTTGTCCGTTCTGGTCACTATGATGCTGCCAGTCCTCCTCGTCGCTGCCGGTGTCGCGGTCGATGGTGCAGAGCGGGCTCGGGCAACTCGTGTTGCTCATACTGTGGCCGCTGAGGCGGCCCGAGCTGGCTGCGAGGAAGGATCTGCGGCACAACTTGTCGGCCAAGATGGATCCGGAGCTGCCCGTGCAGCGGCAGAGCTTTCCGCGCGAGCGGCGAAAGCTGACAGATTAAGCCAGCTTGTTATTACTGTCGACGGGGATGCCGTCAGCGTCGTGACGGAGGTGACCCGGCCTACCCGTTTGCTGGCCCTTATCGGTCTAACTGAAGTACATGGTCAGGCGAGCGAAGTGTGCACGCTGGTGGCCCGCTAAGCCTGTTGCGGCGTTACGATAGCGAAGTGTCCAGATATTTCCCAGTTCACCCGGAAAATCCGCAGCAACGTTCTCTCAACCAGGTCGTCAATATCCTGCGCGATGGTGGTCTGATCGCATACCCGACAGATACGGGTTACGCTTTTGGTGCGGGGCTGGGGAATAAGAGCGCCTTGGACCGGATTCGCAAAATTCGTCAGTTATCCGACAAGCATCACTTCACGCTCGTCATGAGCCAGTTTGCTCAGGTGGGCCAGTACGTCCAGATGGATAATTGGGTGTTCCGTGCCGTCAAGGCCGCTATTCCTGGGAGATATACTTTCATTCTTAAGGCTACTCGTGACGTACCAAAAGTTATGCTGCACCCACGAAAGAAAACCGTCGGGGTGCGTGTTCCTGAGCATGTGACGGCTCTGGCCCTACTTGAAACTCTCAATGAACCCATTGTCTCCTCGACCCTCATGCTGCCTGGTCAAGACACACCAATGGTCGATGGATGGCAGATTCAAGACGAGATCGGTGACCGCCTTGATGCTGTCCTCGATTCGGGAGATTGTGGCACTGAGCCAACCACAGTGGTTGACTTCACTTCCGGAGAGGCGGTTATCACTCGTCGAGGCGCAGGGGACCCCTCGATTTTTGAATGACGCCATGGCGGATATGGCCGATTGAGGAAAAGGTGTACACGAGTGCTTGGTGTGATGGGGGCTATGGAGGATGAGGTACGCCTCATTCGAGCTGACCTTGACGAGGTCGAAGAGCTTGATGGTTCGTGCGAATTGCTGCGCGGACGGCTAGACGGTACTGCTGTCGTGCTTGCCCAATGTGGAATAGGAAAAGTGAATACCGCGTTGGCTGCCTCGGCAATGGTTCAGGCTGGCGCGACGAGCATTGTTTTCACCGGAGTCGCAGGGGCCGTTGCTGCCGGGTTAAAGATAGGTGACGTCGTCGTCGGTAATCGATTTATCCAGCATGATGCTGACGACACCGCGTTTGGTCACCCGATTGGGGTTGTTCCTGGCGAACCTCCGTTCTGGGAGCCCGATCCTGATCTTTTCGCCACCGTGTTCGATGCGGTGCGTACCCTTGACGAGCCTCGCGGCCATCGAGTGGTGGCAGGGACGATCGTTAGTGGAGACCAGTTCATCGCTCAGGCCGAGAAGGTTGCGTGGTTGCGCGCCACGTTTGAGGCTAGCGCTGTTGAAATGGAAGGTGCGGCACTAGCGCAGGCAGCCCACCATCTCGGTGTGCCCTTCGCTGTGGTGCGGATTCTGTCGGATTCTGGCGACGGCGACGCGGCAGTGGATTTCCCAGCATTTCTCAACGATGCCGCACATCGTGGCCGCGATCTCGCGCACGTGCTAGCTCGCGTGTTGCGAGTCTGACAGACGCGGTTAGGCCTTCACAAGGAGAGCTCCAGGCGCCACGCGGGTTCTCATTGTCGTCACCGTTCCCACCGGGTCACCATCAACTTCTGCCAGGATAGGTCCCGAACCAGAGATGACGAGGGCAGTGCGCGATGTCGCGTGGCGCACTAGGTGGTGGCCGTGACGGTGGCGGGTGACAAAGTGATTGAGGACGGCAGCCCAACCGACAATGCCATGAGGAGACAGCGTCAGGACGTCGAGGGTTCCGTCATCAATGCGGCCATCGGGTACGAGGTCGACGCCACCTGGCAATACTGAGCAGTTGCAGACCAGCACTGTTCGCGCTCGAGTGACGGCAGAGCGACGACCATCGACGCTTGTCCGAGCCTGGAACCCCGGCTGAACCAAGGCCAAAGTGCCTGCGGCAACATAGGCTAGCCAGCCGACTTTTTCCTTAAGGCGGTCCCGGGTACCGGCCATCGTCTGGGCGTCCATTCCCATTCCGATGATGACGGTGAAACAGATTTCCTCGGACTCGTCAAAGCGAACATAGCCCAGATCGATTGCCCTGACCGGGCGAGATAACGTAGCTTCGAGGGAAGCCGTGAGATCGGTATGCGGCAGATTAAGGTTACGGGCTAAGAGGTTCCCGGTACCCATCCCAAGGATGCCCATGGGAACCCCGGTGTTGGCCAAGCCGGCAGCGACATGACGGATGGTGCCGTCGCCCCCAAGTGCCAAGACGAGCTCGGCTCCCTCATCGACAGCCTTGCGTGCTAGCCCCTCGCCGTAATCACTGGGCGTGGTAGCGAGGAACACAGGGGTGACGCCGTAATGTTCCTGGCACTTACTGGTAATGAGGTCGCGCCAGCCGGGGTTGTTTCGCGTCTTGACGGAATTGTGGACGACCGCCACCTTGCGCGGCTGAGATGTCTGCACGGCGCTAGCCTAGGGCATCGCGCTGCAACTGTCTGTGCCACTACACGTCGGCCCAGCACTGACCCGTGGGCGTAAGGTTGACGTCGCGGCCCAGCAGCTCGGATAGGTCAAGGGCCATCTGATCTCCCAGGCCTGCACGGCACGTCAATGTCATCACGGATCCTTCAGCGGTGTACTCCACATTGGTGACATGGTGCCCGGCGGCACGGATAATGCCCTCCTCGTGGCCGGCTTGGCGCAGGCTCATCGTGGTCGTAAAGGCGTCCATCATGATGCGTCGGTGGAATTCGGCACTTGCAAGGGCATGGCCGACGGCGTTTCCATAGGCTCGGGTGAGACCTCCGGCTCCCAGCTTGATGCCGCCGAACCACCGGCTGGTGACGGCGACAACATCGGATAGATCTGGATGTCCTGCCGGGCTTGCCGCTGCGAGGGCCGTCAAGGTTGGCATTCCCGCCGTGCCAGCGGGTTCTCCATCGTCGCTGCATCGCTGCATTTGACGATGTGGTCCTAGGAGGAAGGCGAAGACGTGGTGACGGGCGTCATGGCCGTCGTGACGGGCTCGGTCGATAACTTCCCGTGCCTCATCCTCGCTAGTCACCCGTACCAATCTGGTGAGGAACACGGATCGCTTGATCTCGATTGTGGCTTCAACTGGGCCTGCTAGGACGCTGTATTCGTTCATCTGACCCCCGGTAGAGAGGTCACCATATCCATCCGAATCTTTTCCACGTCGTTGGCGACGCTGTGGGCGTCAAGGTTCTGGCTTGAGATGGGCGGCAGACCCGTAATGAAAATGGCGATGTCGGCCAGCACTCGCCGTGCCCACGGGACTGGCTCATCATTGGTGTGCCAACACACTGAAAGCAGGTCGTAGCCGGTCTCGGTGACAGTGCGGTCTACCTTTGACCAGTCCTGTAAAGCCTGGGGAGCATCAGGGCGGGTTGCCGACAGGAGAGCTGAGCCGCGAATGAGCTCGTGGACCATTTGGTTTCGTTCGACCTGGGCCTGTGGGGTCATGTGCTCTCCCCGAGACAAGGACCTTAGCACCGGCATCATTGAGCGAAGAGTTCGGCGATATTGGCTTCGTACCAGCAACACTGGGGCGCGTCGACCGACGACGTAGATGGTGATAATGCCGACTGCCAAGCCCACTATGGTCTCGACAATGCGGTCTTGGGCGAGCTGGTACATTTCACCAGGTTTTGTTATGGGCGTCATGAAAAGTGCAAAGCAGGTAATGAAGATGCAGGCGAGGCCATAATTGCGCGTCACCAGCGCTTGCATGCACCACAGAAATATCAGGATAAGACCAACCTGGATCCAGCCGGATGGGCCGAATGCGGCGATCGCTAAATACAGACCAAGGCCGACGACGGTACCAAGCACCCGGTGGATGGCACGGATAGTCATGTCTGAGTGAGTTGCATCCATGTGCATCATAATGAGGACGCTCAAGACTGCCCAGTATGGGTGGCCGAACGGTAGCAAGATCATGAGCAAAGAAGCAAAGAAGACGCCGATGGCCGCGCGCAGAGCCACCATAGTTGGGCGCGATCCTCGCTCAAGCGCCGTTCGCAGCAGGTAACTGGTTTTGGGACGACCGAGCGGAGTCCAATCAACGTGATCGGGTAGCGAGAGATCAGTCGAGGGGAAGGCTTCCAACCGCAGCTGGTGCTCGAGTCGCATATGAGCGGTGATGAGGCGGGCGCGCAGATCAGATAATTCAGACATCTCGGACGGGTTATCTGCGCCGGAGGAGTGACCGTCGTTATATGCCCACCATGCTCGATGAATTGCCGCGTGAGCAGCTGAGCGTAACCGGGCAACCTCGTGGCTGTCGGCATCGTCATTAGGTTCGCAGTAAGCATTGACTGCGCTTTCGGCCTTCTCAACGGCAGCGCGGACAGGGCGATGCGGACAGATGAGGATGATGATCATCGAGACTGCGGCGGCGATCAGAAAGGATGGCACCGTAGCGATGAATACAGTGCTCACCGTCCAGCCATGACTGGCCATATAGGCGCCGAATGCGGCTGCGAAGAGAATATTGAGTGGGCCAGGCGGACCCAATTGAAGTGCATGCCAGACCCAAACGACGACGAGGCTCCAGCCCGCAAGGATAAGTGGTAAAAACCACTCAATTCGCACTGATAGCAGGCCAAGGCATTGCGAAAAAACTGTTGCGATGCCGACCCCGAGGAGGATCCGGGCTCGTGACAAGGGAGCATTGTTGACGCCGGCTAAGGCGCCCATCGCTCCCATCATGCCCATCGCCGCATGGGTCGGGCTGACGATAAGACCCATGGTGACGAGGGATACGGCCATCGGGGTGATGAGGACGATCGCCTGGCGGTTGCGTCCAGGGGCGGGGCGGATTGTGACGAGCTTGCGCAGCAGCTGCCAAGGTTTCGCCGGCTGGTTTGCTTTGCTCATGCGCGGCCCATAGCGGTGCTTGTCGTTGGTCGTCCCATGGTGGCTGTCGTGGACCACCCAGTATCAACATCGGTAATTGTCGCGGTAACCATGCCGGTTTCGAAAATGGTGTACGTCTCCTCAATGATGTGACCGTTATCTATTTCATGCACCTCGACGTGGTCGGCGTCGAGTTCAGCGTTGTGGTCTTGCAGAACCTCGTCAAAAGGAAATACGACCGTGGCGAAGGGAATGAGGTCGCCCACTGGCGCGCCGTTGGGATCAGTTCGAGAGAATTCGACAAAACGAAAGACGCCAATGTTGTGTCGGCAGCGGTACTTGCGAGTAATGGTGGTCGTCCCCGATAGGCGGGTGCTTTGATCGATGAGGACATCGAACCCGATCCCACGTCCAGACTCTGTCTCACGGAAAACACCGAAGCCACGAGATAGGCGATCGCGAATGCCGAGGGTATCGGCGTCTGCCGCGATAGCTAAACCGATAGCGGTTGCTGACGTCGGATTAGGGGAGCGATGCACGCGTCGACCAAATAGTTCACGCAATCGGCGCGGCACGAGGGGTAAGGATGTTGCTCCGCCGACGAGGTGGATGCCGGCTACGTCTGAGTCGGTGCTGCTGAGCAGGGAAGATAGCGGCGCCATCGCCTCAATCGTGCGATCTATCAGGGGCTGGCACGCTGTGGCCACCTCAGATACCGGAATGCGTAGCGTCGTTGTATCTAGGTCGACGAGAAGGTTGCGCGATTGGGGGCGCAAGGATTCTTTAGCGAGCCGACAAGCTTCCACAAGGTCGGCACGAGCAACCGTCATCTGGCCAAGGTGACTGGCCGCGAGATCAGCAAGAACTTCGTCGAAATCATCACCACCGAGGTCGTTGAGACCGACGGAGTCAAGCACTTCCGGGCTTTGACCAGCCATATTGACTAAGGATGCGTCGAAGGTGCCACCACCCAGGTCGTAGATGATCACCCGGGTGCGTTTGGAGTTGAGGTTGCGGGCATGACGCAAAGCGAACTCCAACCCGGCGGCCGAAGGCTCATTGACGAGGCCAAGGACCTCGATTCCGGCTTGCCTTGCTGCATCCATCGTCACGAGCCGCTGCCCGGTATGAGAGTGGGTGGGAACGCCAAGGACGGCGCGGTGCGGGCCGGGAACGTCGATGCAGTCGATCACATGCCTCAAGAAGTCAGCCCACACGTCGACTAATGGAATCTCCATATCGGCGATGTGGACGAGGGTTGACGGTCCGGCTCCAGGCTCCGCAAGCAGTCGCTTCACTGAGCGTACGCCTGGAGCTCCGTCGGCCATAGCCTGGCGGGCCTCGAAACCATGGACAAGGGACCCATCGACGGCAGCGGTAACGCTGGGTAGCTGGTCGTGTGAGTCACCTTCGGTGTCAAGAAAGGGCAGTAGGGGGTGGTTTCCATCATCAACAGCAGCCACCGCAGTGTAGGTGGTTCCTAAGTCGATTCCCAGATCCATGCTCGGCAGTTTAGGCTTGGGGTCCGACACCCCCGTCAGTCGTCTGTATCGCCGCCGCGGCGGGGACGATAGTCAGGTTTCGCGTCGTCGGTATTCTCATCACTGCTGCGTCTGGGAGCTGAGCCTTGAGCGTCGGCATCGGAAGCGTCGTTAGGACTGTCATCGATCGAACGCAAAAAATCCTCGACCTCGGCCCCGATATCTTCAGCATTGGGAACAGCAACTTGTGTTGTTCCGAGCTCTCGCTGGGCAATCCGGGAATCGTATTGCTCCTCGAGAGCACGGAGCATGGCTTTGAGCTCTTCAGAATTGTTGACCTGGGTGTCAATTTCGGCTCGGACAGTATTGGCAGCAACGGCTAACGAGTCGATAGGCAGTGCTAAACCAGTGGCCCCTCGCAATGCCTCTACAAGGGCGCGGGCGGACTCGGGGTAATCCAGATCCGCCAAGTAGTGGGGCACATGGGAGGCGAGCCCGATAACGGCGTGATGTGTTTCGCCTAACCGCTGACCGAGTACAACCGGAAAGGAGGCTGGCACTTGAATGCGACCGAAAGGAGACGTCGTTCCCAAGATCAGTTCAGGTCGTGATGCCCAGCGCGTGACCATGGCGGGGCGGGTGTGAGGGGTCGGTATCGGTATTGAATCGGTAATGACCGTCAGCCGGATTTTCAGCGAGTCGACGAGACTCGTCAGCGACGAGACCAACGATTCCCAGCCGAGAGCTGGTTCAGGGCCGTCCAAGACAAGAAATGCTTGGCCGAATTGATCGGTGACCTCGTGGAGTACAAGGCGGGGAGGCTTGTAGCCCTCGAAATGATCTGTGTCGAAAATGATGGGTTGACGGGAATCGCGATGATCTAGTAACAGATCGATGTCGAATTCTCCGAGCTCGTGATGAGGAAGCTGGGAGAAGATGGCGTCGCGCACCCGTGCCTGAACTAGGCCGGTGTCGCCAAATGATTGCACCAGAGTGATAAGGGCGGACACCTCCTGATCGGGGCCCACAATTCCGGGATGCCAGGTGAAGCTATTGCTCTGCCGATCCATGGGCGTCCTCCTTTCCATCGGGGGCAGGTTGATATAACACCGTGAGTCCTCACTCTATTCCGTTGTACCTGTCGGTAGCCTGACCGCGTCGCCACTCGACCGAAGGATGGATTACATGAGGATGACGCGCCGAGCAATAATCGCGGTCACCGCAGCAGGGCTGTCATTGCTCGCCGGGTGTTCCCACACCGGTGGCGCGGTGCCTGGGGTCAGTGACACTCCCTGGTGGATGGCCTCACCGTCTGCCAAGACTACCCGCCCCTCGTCTGCTCCGCAGGCTGCTGGCCCGGCGCCGACGACGACTACTCCGGCTCCCGCGGCAGGCAGTGGTCCGTGCGGGTATGCCGTGGCAGGCAAGGCTGCTCGTCCAGTTGATATGCCACCTTCGGACAACCTTGAGAGGTCTGGATCCACCACCGTCACTCTCACGATTAATGACGCTCCGGTAGTGCTGACGGTTGATCGCGCACTGGCCCCGTGCGCTGCAAATGCGTTCATTTCGTTGGCTGAGCAGGGGTATTACAACGACACATCGTGTCACAAACTGACGACGGGAGATGCTAAGTATCTTCAGTGCGGTGATCCCTCTGGAACTGGGAACGGTGGTCCGGGATATTCATTCCCGATTGAGCCGGGGAATAGGACGGGAGGATCAGTGAGCGCCGGAACTCTTGCTCTCGTTGCTGATTCTCAGCATCGGCTGGGTTCGCAATTTGTCCTGATCTATGGTGCTTCTAAACTATCGGATTCGTTCTCTGTCATAGGAACTATCGATAAGGATGGCGTCAATAGTATTTCCGAAATTGCTGATAAAGGACTAGCTGACGATGGTTCATCCCCAAAGATTGACACGAAGATTAGCTCAGTCGTGATGGGCTGATGCTCATGCAATGATGCCTCTTAACCAGTTATGCTTCGCGGCACCGTGACAAGAATGCTGCTAGTACTTGTACGAAGACTCCAGGTTGGTCTGAATGTACCCAATGGCCGGAATTCTTAACACGAATTCGACGCACTTGGGGAAAAAGCTCGTGCATAGCTTGCGAATGATCGGGGCCGACATAGTCTGATTGCTCGGCAGTAATCCACAGCACTGGACCATTCCAGGTTGAAGCGACCGATGGCCAAGCACCGATATCGGACAGCCCGTTACCCAACAAATCGAGGTTCATCTGCCAATACCAGCGTTCATTCTCGCCAGTTTCATGGCGCAAGTTTTGCAATAGAAACTGTCGGACAGTCGGGTCAGGAACCCGAGAAGACATGTGTTCTTCGGCTTGTCGACGGGTTGATAATTCCGCCAGATTGATCGACGTCATTGCATTGACAAGAGGCGCGAGCCGGGTAAGCCGAGAATCGACCGGTGCCATGTCAACGACAGTAAGACTGTGGGCCAGATCGGGGTGGTCGAGGACCGTCCGCATGACAACTTTGCCCCCCATCGAGTGACCGAGCAGATGTACTGGACGGTTCCCACTGGTGGCTTTCACGGTCGCGGCCAGGGCGTTGGCCATATCGGGATACGACAGCGTCGTCGTCCAGGGGGATCGGCCATGGTTAGGCAGGTCAACGAGGATGCAACGGTAGGCGTCGGGGTCAGTCGCGAGAAGATCCTTGGCAACTCGAGTGAAGTTCTTCCCCTGTCCAAAGACCCCATGGCACCAATACACGTCTTGACGACCGTCTCCGAGGATGGTCATATGAAGCTCTTTCATAAGCGCGACCTCCAACACCCGGTATGCCAGTGACGACGCTCCTCGACCGGGGACTGAGAGAACATCGACGGTTCGTGTGGCCAGGCAACGATATGGGGGGTCCCTGGCTGGACTGGGTGCAAACACCCCGGACAGGTATACACCTTGAGTGCTCGGCTGGCGGGCACGGCCCGCACGACGTACTGGCCGTCTCTCTTCTGCTCAGAGTGTGGGTGACTTACCGCGTTGAGGGGCCGGTGTGGACGCTGCCACTTGCGCGAACCATGATGACGACCCATGGGCTCCATTGTGCCTCAACTCGTGCTGGAGACGACAACGCTGAGAAGCTGACCTGGCCCAGGTAGAGTTCTTCACCGTGCGTCTCGTCATTGCTCCATGCCAGGTCGACTACACCGGCCGTCTCACTGCCCACTTGCCGTGGGCTAAGCGACTCATCGTCGTCAAATCAGATAACTCGATAAGCGTCCACGCTGATGATCGGGCATACAAGCCGTTGAACTGGATGAGTTCGCCATGCACGCTCACGATACGTCCCTGCGATGAAACCACCACCGCTATCGGCGCGGAAGAGATCTGGGAGGTTGATGCCCCAACCGGCGACCACCTTCAGATCCTGGTGGGCCCGAAGGTGCTTGACGTCACTGAGGAACTAGGTGTTGATCCGGGCTTGCAGAAGGACGGGGTAGAAGCTCATCTGCAGGAATTGTTGGCTGACAATCCTGACGCCTTGGGTGATGGTTGGTCGCTTGTCCGTCGGGAGTACATGACGCCTATCGGCCCTGTCGATCTGCTGTGTCGCGATGCTGAAGGAGTGTATGTCGCCGTTGAGGTTAAGAGGCGCGGCGAGATGGACGGGGTGGAGCAGCTCACCCGGTATCTGGACCTCCTCAATCGAGATCATTTGCTGGGGGATCGGGTGAGAGGGGTATTCGCCGCGCAAAAGATCAAACCGCAGGCGCGCACATTGGCCACTGATCGCGGTATCGAATGTGTGACTGTTGATTACGACGCGTTGCGTGGCTTGGACCATCCAGAGGATCGCCTTTTCTGATGCTAGGAGGCATGGAAAGCCTCACAGCATCAGCGTCACGTACCAATCAGTTTTCCTTGGGAAGGACCTGGGTTTTCTCGGTGTCCGATTCGTCGTTAGCAGGAGCGTCGCTGGGCTGGTCAGGCTTACCGTCGGTCACCGCAGGAATAACCTGGGTGCGTTGGTTGGCCGGATCGGTGTGAGGGGTAGCGTCCTTGCCGTCGTCGGCCTGTGTGTCGTTGGCTGTGTGGGGACGTGTCTGGCCTGATTGGTTCGCTACCGGCTTACGTTGAGCCTGTGAACCGTTGGCACCAATGACGATAGTGGCGTCATCGTCGGTCGCCTCCTCTGCCTGCTCGGACTTGGCGAAGGGATCAGCGTCGGGGTAAGCGCTTTCGGCTTCTCCGGCTAGTGCCTTGAGGTTATTGAGCTGTGCAATGACAGCTTGCTTGCGCTGCAACAGAGCCGCAGTTTCGCGCTCGAGTTGTTCTTTACGCCAGGCATACTGCTCTTCGAGACGTTCTTTCATCATGGCGGCCTGACGGTGGGCGGTCGCGATGCGGTTTTCGGCGTCACGGGCAGCCTGGTTACGAGTGGTCTCGGCTTCTTCTAGTGCGCTCTGACGAATGGCGTCGGCTTCTTGAGTGCGCTTAGCAACAGTGTCGCTGCTGGCTTGCTCATGGGCGGTAGCTTGCTCAAGCAATTGTGTGATTTTGGCGGAGGCCTCGTCGTGATTGATGCGTGCCTCGTTCGTGATGCTTTCGGCATCTTTGCGCGCCGTGCTCGTGATGGTCGCAGCCTCCGAACGAGCCCTATCGAGGATCTGAGCGGCCTGGGCGCGAGCGTTCTGGTCGATGGTGGCAGCCTTGGTACGCGCTTCAGTAAGGATGGCTTCGGCATGAGTACCGGCCTGCTCGACGATGGTGCGGGCTTGAAGGCGGGCTTGCTCGATTGCGGTCTGGGAATCCTTAGCTGCCTGATCGCGTAATTCGCGCTGGTTGGCTAGTCCGGCCACCCGGATGTCATCAGCCTCGGTTTGGGCTGCGGACCGCATATCGGCTGCAACTCGTCGGCCCTCCTCCTTGATGCGTTCGGCTTCGTGACCGGCCATCGCGACGATGTCTTTAGCCTGGGCCTCGGCGGCGGTGAGGATTTCCGTTGCGTGTACCCCCAGACGTTTGAAATCAGTCTGAGTGGCCTCTGCTTGGGCTTGAGAGACCTGTCCGCGAAGGTGTCTCGTGAGTTGCTTGAGGGTTGATACCTGCTGCTCAATCTCTCGGACGTAGTTGTCGACGCTGGTGCGGTCATAACCCCACATCGAATGGGTGAAACTACCGGCCGCGCTGGCGGTGTCGTCGAAGAGGTTGAGTCCGGTCTCTTCGTCGAACTGGCCGTCAGAAACGTCTTTTGTGCTCACCGATGGTCCCCTTCCAATAGGTAGCTTCAACGGTACCAATGGAAACGGAATAACAACCGTGCAACTCACCGGGATGAGACAGGCCCCAGGGGTTACTGGGAATGATCCCTGGGGCCTTTACCGAAGCGGTGTGACGTCAGTCCTTGTAGGGCATGCCGCCGGCCGGGGGCTCGGTAATTTCAATAAGGAGACCGCCGGTGTGCTTGGGGTGAAGGAAGATGACGCGGGAACCAGCGGTTCCGGTGGAGGGCTCACCGGTGAATACAGCTCCGCGTTCCTTGAGGGTAGCGATCGTCTTGTCCAAGTCGTAGGTGCGGTAGCACACCTGCTGAATCATGTTCTTGTTCTTGGAAATGTACTTGCCAATGGTGCTGTCCTCGCTGAGCGGAGCGAGCAGCTGGACGACGGTCGATTCCTCGCCACGCTTACCAGTGCCGAGCATGGCTTCCTCAACGCCATGCCCCTCATTCTTCTCGCGGAAGAGCACTCGGAAGCCCAGGACATCGCAGTGATACTTGATGGCCTCATCCATGTCTTTGACGGCGAAACCGACGTGGTCAATACACGCAAAGGGATCGTTGTTAAAGTTCTCCATGCCCTCATCCTTGCACTATTGACCAACGAGCCGTCAGGCGGGGTGGGCAATCCGCAGAACTCCAGGGCGTGGTACTGACGCAGCCCAATGGTGCATCCGAATTAGATCATGGGCCCGCACAGTTCACCGACTGAGGCAGTGGACTTGGGAAGGTCATGTCGATTCTCCTCGGCGTTGCGCGTGGTCAACAGGCCGCTCGAGCGTCGAGAATAGCGATGAAGCGCCCCTGTGCCCTCCCTGGGCCGCGTGCCGAGCAAGGAGCCTTAGTGAACGTGAAGAAGACAATCCACACGGTTATCGTCGTGTTTCTGGTCGTATTCTGCCTGTACTACGTCTTCACGGATCCAAACGGCACAGCTCAGGTGATCCGTGGTTTCTTTAGTGGACTGTTTGGGTTCATCCGAGCGCTGGGAGGGCAATCCTGACCTTGCCCGACATGATCCGTCGATTCCTCGACCCCGATGTCGACCGTCACCTGCTGGTGAGTGAAGGCGAATACGTTATAGACGAAGTACCCAAGCACTGGATCGTGCTCGTGCTACCGGCTCTCGCTATGGTCCTTGCGATGCTGCTTTTTACTTCTATGATTTTTGCGCAGCAGTGGTGGGGCGTTCCTTTCCTTATGGGAGTAGCCATGGCGACGTGGGGAGCACTCCGCTTTCATCTTGACCATATGGACCGCTTCGTCATTACGAATATGCGGGTGTTTCGTGTGCACGGGATTTTCGATCAACACCTGGCTACGATGCCGATGACGCGCATTCTTGATATTTCTGTCAAGCAGCCCTTTCTAGGACGGCTACTTGGCTATGGGCACTTCATTTTTGAGTCGGCAGCGCAGGATCAAGGTCTGCGAGAAATTGACTACGTGGGTAATCCAGAGGAGCGCGATTTGACGATTCAGCGGGTAATTCAGGTTGCTGGTTTGCGGACCAACCTGGCTCATCCGCGATGACGCACCACGTCTCCCCGACAATGTCGACCTTGCCGAGGAGACGTGGGACGGGGGTGCTCAGCCTTTGAGAGCTTGATCGACGATGTGGCGGGCCTCATTCTGCACAGTGGCTAAATGGTCGGCGTCACGCAGGGACTCGGCGTAGATCTTGTATTTGTTTTCGGTGCCGGATGGGCGGGCTGCGAACCAGGCATTCTCGGTCATAACCTTGATGCCACCGATAGCTGCACCATTGCCTGTCGCCTTAGTAAGGATCTTTTCGATTTTCTCGCCCGCGATGGTGTCTGCACGGACATCGTCGGGAGAGAGGGCCTTGAGGCGGGCCTTCTGCTCACGGCTGGCGTCGGCGTCAATACGAGCGTAGTAAGACTTGCCGAAGCGATTCTCTAGGTCGGCGTAATGCTCAGATGGGGAGCGGCCCGTGACGGCCTTAATCTCACTAGCGAGCAGGGCGAGCAGGATGCCGTCCTTGTCGGTGGTCCAAGTCCGACCGTCGAGGTCAAGGAAGGACGCCCCGGCTGACTCCTCACCACCAAAACCGATGTCGCCGCGCATCAGGCCAGGCACGAACCACTTGAAACCGACCGGCACTTCGACGAGGCGACGCCCCAGGTCAGCTGCCACCTTGTCGATGAGGGAGGAGCTCACCAGGGTTTTGCCAATCCCAGCGTCAGGGCTCCATCCGGGTCGATGAGCGAAGAGATAACCAATCGCCACAGCTAGGTAGGCGTTCGGGTTCATGAGGCCGGCATCCGGGGTGACAATTCCGTGACGGTCAGAATCGGCGTCATTTCCCGTGGCGATGTCGTATGCATCCTTATTCGCAATGAGAGATGCCATTGCTGATGGGGAGGAGCAGTCCATCCGGATCTTGCCGTCGGTATCGAGGGTCATGAATTGCCACGTCGGGTCTACCTTGGGATTGACGACCGTCAGGTCAATGCCGAGGTGGTCAGCGATGTACTCCCAATACTGGACCGAAGCGCCGCCAAGCGGATCGGCACCTACATGGACGCCTGCCTCGTCAATAGCATCGAGGTCTATGGCATTGCGCAAATCATCACAATATGCGCTGCGGTAGTCATAGCGGGAGACCTCGTCGCGCACCTGTCCATAGGGTTTGCGGCGGATTCCTGATGGATCAGCGAGCAATTCATTGGCGCGGTCAGCGATCCAACCGGTGGCATCAGTGTCGGCCGGGCCGCCGTGCGGAGGGTTGTACTTGAATCCGCCGTCGCGCGGTGGGTTGTGGGAGGGGGTGACGACGATCCCGTCAGCCTGGCGTCCCTCGCTCAAGCGGTTATGAACAATGATGGCTCGCGAGACCGCTGGAGTCGGCGTCCACTCGTCGTCGTGCTCAGCAATAACCTCGACATCATTGGCACGCAGAACCTCTATGGCTGTCGTCCACGCCGGCATAGATAGGGCATGGGTGTCCTTACCAATGAATAGCGGGCCATCAATTCCCTGGGAGGCGCGGTATTCCACGATCGCTTGGGTCGTGGCGGCGATGTGGGCATCGTTGAAGGCGCCGTCGAGCGAGGATCCGCGGTGCCCCGAGGTGCCGAAAACGACCATTTGGTCGGGGTTCGAAGGGTCTGGGGAAACGTCGTAATAGGCCGACAACACGGCATCGACGTCAATGAGATCGGATTCCTGGGCAGGTTTCCCAGCACGTTCATGAGCCATGACGCCATTGTCTCACTGAGCGCTGTGTCACGATAGGCCACCGCAGGAAACAGCATCCTTTGGTCGGTGTCGGTACGTGGTCGTGAATCATCTCAGTGAGACCCGTGCCGTGAATCTGGTTGAATGGATGACATGTCTTCTGACTCGATTCATCGTCACGATGCCGTCGATCTGTCTGGCTTGGCCGCTGCAGCCGGGTCTGCCACCTCTTCTGCTGGACCGACCGCCCACGCTGGTCACACAACCGCAAGGACGTGGGTGGTTGAAGGTACCGAGGAGAACTTCAACTCGCTACTGCAAAAATCGGTGCAGCACCCGGTGCTGGTGGAATTCACGACGCCGAAGGCTCACGGTGCCGAACAGATGGAGTCGGTTCTACGCCGCGTTACCGACGAAGCGGCCGGAAAGTGGTTGTTGGTTCACGTCGATATTGACGCCCAGCCCCGACTGGCCCAGAGCTTAGGGATTCAGGCGGTCCCCATGCTTGTCGCTGTCATTGGTGGTCAGCTCGCCCCGCTGGCTCAAGGAACCATAGATGAGCAGCAGTTCCGCCAGATCACCGAACAAGTCATCCAGGCGGCGACCTCTGCGGGGATGGTGGGACGCGCAGAACCTGTCACGGTAGAGGTAGACAACGAGGAATCGGTCGGCCCTGACCCTCGTACCGTCGAAGCTGAAAAGCTTATAGAGGCTGGCAAGTTCGACGAAGCTGTCGCAGCATACGACACATTACTGGCTTCGGATCCGAACGATCCAGTCCTCATCGCTGGTCGTAACGGAGCAGCGTTGCTTGGACGACTGGACGGTAAAGACCCCGCTGCCTTGTTGGACGCTGCCCAACGTCATCCAGATGACGTTGACGCCCAGTTAGCAGCCGCTGATGTGGAACTCATGGGGGGACGCGCCGCTGAGGCATTCAACCGGATCATTGAGGTCGTGCGAACCCACCGCGATGACGAGCGCGAGACTGCACGTACCCGTCTACTCGACCTTTTTGCGATGGTCGGGCAATCTGACCCTGACGTTGCCGCAGCTCGTCGTTCGTTAGCAGCCGCATTGTTCTAAAGCCTTCATGGGCTGGGGCGGGTGATCTCGATGGGCCTGCCTCAGCCAACAAGACTGGTGAGCTGCCGACGATCTCGAGCAATGTCTTGGGGGCGTATTGAGATGACCGTTCCCCGACTTGGTGAATAGCATGGTGGTTATGGACTCGACCCCCCTCGAAGAGAAGTTCCATGCCGTGCTGTTTGACCTTGATGGCGTCCTTACTCCCACCGCGCTCATCCATATGCGCGCTTGGCAGGAGATGTTCAACGAGGAGTTGTCTCGGCATCAAGACCAGTCTCCCTATACTGACGATGACTATTTCGCCTACGTCGATGGCAAACCCCGATATGACGGGGTGCGCGACTTCCTCGCTAGTCGTGGCATCACCCTGGCAGAGGGCACCCCATCTGACAGCCCTGACACCCATACGATTTGTGGGCTAGGCAATCGTAAGAACGATCTTTTCACCGCGGTGCTGGCTCGCGACGGTATCCAGCCTTATCCAGGCTCCCGCCGCTGGGTACATGTGCTACATGAGCATGGTGTTGCGATGGCAGTGGTCTCGTCATCGCGCAATGCGGCGGCAGTGCTTGAGGCTGCCGGACTGGCTGCAGATTTCCCGGTGCTCGTCGACGGTAATCGGTCGAAGGCTGAAGGACTGCCTGGTAAGCCTGCTCCCGACACGTACCTCAGAGGAGCGGAGCTCCTTGGTGTGCCCGCTGAGCAGTGCATTGTCGTTGAGGATGCGGTGTCGGGAGTACGTGCGGGAGCTGCCGGGGGATTCGGGATGGTGCTCGGGGTCAATCGTGGCGTCGGGGGTGATCGGCTGCGTGAAGCCGGTGCTGATCGAGTAGTAAATGACCTGGACGAGATGGCTGAGGAGATGGCATGACGCGGATAGGCGTCGACCCGATGGATCGATGGCGCTTTCCTGACGATCCTTGGGCGATTGTCGAGACGGCTCCGAGTACCAGTGATTTAGGAACCACCGAGACACTGTTTTCGGTTGGTAATGGATATCTCGGTATGCGTGGTAACCCTTCCGAAGGCCGGGATTCTTTTAGCCACGGAACGTACATCAACGGGTTCCATGAAATATGGGATATTCATCACGCTGAGAATGCTTACGGTTTCGCGCGTACCGGTCAAACGATTGTCAATGTCCCGGACGCTAAGCTGATGAAACTCTATGTGGACGATGAGCCGCTGCTGCTCAGCGTCAATGAGATCCAGTCGTATAAACGCTGGATTGACTTTCGTGAGGGTGTTTTGCGTCGCGAGCTTGTGTGGCGCACTCCGGCGGGCAAGCTGCTACGGGTCGCCACGTCGCGGATGGTCTCGTTCACTCACCGGCACATGGCGCTTATTAGCATTGAGGTGACGATGCTTGAAGGTGACGCCCCCATCGTCGTCAGCTCGCAGATTCTTAACCGTCAAGACGGCATGGACGAGTATCATGTTCGGCCTGATGATGCCGAAAAGGGGGACGATCCTCGTCAGGCCCGTAAATTTACCGATAAAGTGCTGATTCCACAGAAGGATTGGCATTCTGATAAGCGGATGATCCTAGGATTCCGCACCGCGCGCTCAGGAATGACCCTGGCTGTAGGGGCTGATCACGAGATCACGACGGATAATGAATACGTCTCTCTCATTGATACCGAGCCTGGGATTGGGAAGCGGGTGTATCGCATTGAGGCTACCCAGGGCCGACCCATTCATATCGATAAGGCCGTGGCGTACCACACGTCTCGTGGTGTGCCGGTGCATGAGCTCTTTGATCGGGTGCGGCGCAGTTTAGACCGGGTGCGTGAGCAGGGACATGGTGTCTATTACGATGAACAGCGTGCCTGGCTCAGTGATTATTGGGCGACGGCGGATGTCGAAGTTGAAGGTGCCCCAACTGGTATTCAGCAGGCTGTCAGATGGAACCTCTTCCAAATCGCTCAAGCATCTGCTCGTGCCGATCAACTTGGTATTCCGGCAAAGGGTGTGACCGGTTCGGGCTATGAGGGGCACTATTTCTGGGATACCGAAGTTTACGTGATCCCGATGCTGACCTACACCCATCCACGAATTGCCGAGAATGCGTTGCGGTTTCGGGTGAACACCCTTCCCCAAGCCCGACGACGGGCTGAGGAATTGTCTGAACGAGGGGCCCTCTTTCCGTGGCGTACTATTACTGGAGAAGAGGCGTCAGCGTATTATGCGGCTGGTACAGCTCAGTACCACATCAACGCTGATATCGTTCATGCAATTATGAACCATGCCCGGGCGACCGGAGATAAGACTTTTCTCTTCAGAGACGCTGCGCCGGTTCTCGTCGAGACCGCTCGCATGTGGGCTGATTTGGGGTTCTGGCGCATTAACGGTGGTCGAGAGTTCCACATCCATGGAGTTACTGGGCCTGACGAATACACAACCGTTGTCAACAACAATCTCTATACCAACGTCATGGCAAGGGCTAACCTCATTGATGCCGCCGGTGTCATGAGGCGGATGCGTGACGAGGACCCATTGTGGTACGAGCATCTATGTTCGGAACTGGATCTCAGCGAAGATGAAGTTGGTGGCTGGGAAGAGTGTGCCGCTGGGATGGTCATTCCCTTTGACGATACTTTCGGTATCCATCCCCAGGACGACCAATTCCTTTCACGTGAGCTATGGGACCTTAAAAACACCCCTGATGACAAGCGGCCATTGCTCTTGCATTATCACCCGTTGGTGATCTACCGATTCCAGGTGCTTAAGCAGGCAGACGTCGTGCTGGCTTTGTTCCTGCAAGGAGATCAGTTCACGCAGGCCGTTAAGCTCGCAGACTTCGAGTATTACGATCCGATCACCACAGGCGATTCGAGTCTGTCAGCTGTGGTTCAGTCGGTGATGGCAGCAGAAGTTGGGCATCAGGAGATGGCCATGGACTACTTCCTCGATGCTCTGTTTTGCGACCTGGCAGATACCCATCACAACGCCTCAGACGGAGTCCACGTTGCCTCGACTGGTGGCGTGTGGGGATGTCTTGTGCATGGCTTCGTCGGTATGCGTAATGATCGGGAGAACCTGCGTTTCGACCCGAGGCTTCCGGCCCAGTGGACGTCGATCAAGCACCACATGCTCATTGGCGACTCTCACATGCTCGTCTATCTGGAACGTGACACCATCACCTTCCAGATCCTTTCGGGACATGACCGCGACGTGACGGTGCGCGGCGAGCTTTACCACATTGGAGCCGAGCCGGTGAGGGTGCCGTTGTCCGATCAGGGGCCGTTGCGTCCCAGCTTGAGGGCTACCCATCCGATCTCGGGTTTGCGTCGGGCCGATGGTTCCCTCATTACTGCTGAGGTTCCTGGCAGCATTGCTGAGACGATCGTCTCGTCTCCGATCCCGAGAGACTGAGAACAATAGCGGGGGCCGATGATCTCGGCCCCCGCTATGTCATAGGTACTCATAGCGAAATCAGGCCCACTTGGGCCGTAGCGATCTCACTTTACGACAGTGATTACTGGTGTGCTCGTCGTGACGTTGTCGGCAGGGATGCCTGTGACGCTGGAGTAATCGAAGCCATTTGTCACTAAGACAGGAGTGATCTTGGAGTATCCGGCATCGTCAATGACAACTGGGTCAAAGACGACAAGGGGCTCCCCAGCTCTGAGGTGATCTCCGGCTTTGACCTTAACGTCGAACCCCTTTCCGCCGAGTTCGACGGTGTCGATGCCGACGTGAATGAGGAGTTCGACACCTGAGTCCAGCTTGAGGCCGAAGGCGTGGCCAGAATCAGGAGCAGTGACGACGGTGGCGTCAGCTGGGCAGACAACCGTGTTTGTAGTCGGTTCAATAGCGATGCCATCACCGACGACCCCGGTGGAGAAAACTGGATCTGGGATCGCGGAAATCGGCACGGCACGTCCTTGCAAGGGGGAAGTGATGGTGACGTCCTCAGAGGAGACCTTAGCTGAGGTGGGGGCTTCAGCTGTCGGCTCGGTGGAAGCGACTGTGCGCGGCGTGGCGGACACTGCCGGTGCCTCGGGAGCCCTGGCTTGACGCCGACGGGCCTTAGCCTCAGCTTTATGCTCGTCGTCGCGGTAGTCGCGCACGATAACCAGAGCCATAGCAGTGAAGAACGAGGCCGCGATGGCCACCGCGTATAGGCCGATGTTATCGAAAGCCGGGATCGTCAGCAGTGAGGTGAAGACGAAGGCTGGGGTCCGTAGACCGCCACCGGCACCGATGATGACACCGCCAACGAGGCAGCCAGCCAGCATAGAAGGGTAAATCTTTTTGTAGCGTAAGTGGATGCCGTAAAGGCTGGGTTCGGAAATGCCACCGAGCAGGCCGGCAGCTAGGGCGCCGGTGGCAGTTTGACGCATCGTCACATCCTTGTCGCGTACTGACAAGAAAAGAACGCCTGCCGTGGCGCCAAAACAGGCGAAGTTCCAGGCACCCATGGGCCCCTGAATGTAGTCGTAACCGAGGGTCTGGATATTAAGTAGCATTACAGCGTTGAGTGGCCAATGCAGACCCAACGGCACCATAAAGGGGTAGAGCAGCGGAATGAGGACAGCGAAGATGAAGGGGCTAACATCATTGACTGCTTTCAGACCATTGGCGAGTCCAGCGCCGGCGTAGACGCCGAGCGGGCCGATGAGAAAAGCCGTCAATGGGATCATGATGAGCATCGTCAAGAAAGGTACAAAGATCATCTGAACATTGGGGGAAATGATCTTTTTCAGCCACTTGTATAGCGGAGCCAAGATAGCGGCCATGATGAGGGGAGGAAATACCTGTGAGCCATAGTTAAATATCGTCAGTGGCAAACCGAACACGTTGACGACGTTGACCGTGAATCCGCCGAGAGTGAGCGGATGGGCAGCTTTGCCGAGCTCGGTGAATCCGGGCAGCATGACAACAGCCATCACAGAGAATCCGACCCACGGGTCAGCGTTGAGACGCTTGGTGGCGTTATAAGCGACCAACAATGGCAGGAAGTAAAAGACGCATTGCCAGGCGAGGTTCACGAACTGCCAGCTTGGGGATAGCGTGACCCGCGAGTCAGCCCAGTTACCGATGACACCCATGGATCCCATGAGGGCCATAAAGGTGATAAATAGCGAGGCTCCGAGCAGAGCGCCCATGATGGGACGGAAGGAGTCTGAAAGGTACTCGAAGAGGTTGTCGAGCCATGAGAATTTGCCCCGGGGACCTTTGGAACGGTGCTCAGCTTTGACGTCGGCGTCAGAGCGGTGCTCTCCGTCAGACGACAGCTCCTTCATGGCAGGCAGGTCCATGATGTCGTTGTAGACACCGGCGACGGCGCCTCCAATGACGATCTGGTACCGGTTTCCGGACTGGGGAACGGCTCCCATGACGCCGGGGATTGATTCGACGTTGGTCTTGTCGATAGGCGAGGAATCGCGAAGTTGGAACCTCAGCCGAGTAGCGCAGTGGGTGAGTCCGACGATGTTGTCGGGCCCGCCCACGGCATCTACGATCTGGGACGCGGGTGATGACATATTGTGTGGTCCTCCTGTGATACCGCCGTCCTGAAGACAGCGAGCTAGAAGTGTAATCGCCTTTGGGTGCTGAAAGCACGCCGGGGTATATCCCGTTTGCGGTAGTGACGTGGCGGTCACAGGTCACCAGACATCGGGCGTTCACTCGGGCGCCGGTCGACGCCGAGTGTTACGAACCGGCTGCCTTACACGGGGAATCCGTTCTCGGTAGCCCGAGGTGTGCGGTCAGACAATATGGCCGTGATGCGTCGAGCCGATAGCGCCGTGACGTGGTCGGCCAGGTGGTCCGGCTCAGCCCAGTGGAGGTGGCCGATCTCTGCGTCAGCGGGGTGCATGAGACTGGCGAGGTTCGCGTCAACCACGCCAGCGTCATAGATGAATTCAATGGCGTCGGACCATCCCAGCGCAGGAGGCATCCAATCAATGAGGGTCGGTGTGCCGGGAATGTCCAGGGTGATGCCTAGCTCTTCCAGACATTCCCGGACGGCTCCGGCATGCGGAGACTCTATGGGTTCGACGACGCCACCGGGCAGTTCCCAGTCCGGCTTATACGTCGTTTCGCACATCAGTACCCGTCCAGCGCCATCGCGGATGAGAACATGGGAAATGACCCGTTTGGTGGGGAGGACAGAATCGAGCATGCCGGTGTGGCCGGTGCGGGTATAGATCTCGTCGGTTGCCAGCCGGGAATAGACGTACTCATCTACCCAACCGTTTCCGCGCACTCGCGCTTGCCGCAGCCGACCCTCGCGACGGTAACCGGCACGATGCAAAGCGCGGACGACGTCCCCGTCGTCGACAGCTACGCGAGCCTCGAGCCGCCGCACGTCATGGCCAATGATGGCGTCATCAGAAGCCAGCGAGATGGCGCGTGTCAGACCTTCCGGGTAGGGCGGATCATCAAGGAGCAGACGGCCAATATCACCCATCACCTCAACCTGGATCCTGAAATCCTCGAAACCGGACTCGTCATCGACCACGAATTACTCCTCGATCATTGCATGCCCGGATCGCCGGGCAGGGCAGCGGTTGCCGATGGATCGTGACGCAGCCATATCGATCCCATCGGTGGAACACACACCGTGGCAACCGCGGGGAACCGATCGGGAACTGGCAGCGGGGTAGCGATGATCTGGCCGAGGTTGCCGAACTCGCCAGTGCCGTCGTATTCCAGGGAGTCGGTATTGAGGATCTCTGTCCAAACCCCCTCCATCGGTAGGCCGACGCGATAGTCGGTTTGCGGGTTGGGGGAGAAGTTCGTGAAGCAGGCAATCGTCGATCCGTCCTCGGACCGACGCAGCCAGGAAAACAGATTATTGCCGGCGTCGTCGGCGTTGATCCATTCGAATCCGCGCGGATCGCTATCGAGCTGCCACAGCGCAGGGTTGTCTTTGTAAATCTTATTGAGGTCTCGGAAGAGGCGTTTGAGACCGCCATGTCCCCACAGGTCGGCGACAAACCACTCTAGGCTCACCGATTCGTCGAACTCGTGACGTTGACCAAACTCCTGGCCCATGAACACTAGTTGCTTACCGGGGAAGGACCACATGTACGAGTAGAAAGCTCGCAGCGATGCAAACTGCTGCCAGTCGTCACCATGGATCTTGGTAATCATGGACCCCTTGCCATGCACGACCTCGTCGTGGCTAATCGGCAAGATGAAGTTCTCGGAGTATTGGTAGACCATCGCGAAGGTCATCTCGCCATGGTGGTATTGGCGATGGAACGGGTTAAGCTCCATGTACCGCAGCGAGTCGTTCATCCAGCCCATATTCCACTTGAACCCGAATCCCAGTCCGCCGTGATCGACGGGCTTGGTGACGCCAGGGAAACTAGTGGATTCCTCCGCGATCATGAGGATGCCGGGATAACGCGAATACAGGTGCGAGTTGACATAGCGCAGGAAGTCGATGGCCTCAAGGTTCTCCCGACCGCCATACTTGTTGGGCACCCACTGGCCCTCTGCACGGGAGTAGTCCAGATACAGCATTGAGGCGACGGCATCAACGCGCAGACCATCAACGTGGAATTCGCTTACCCAGTAAAGCGCATTCGAGACGAGGAAAGATATCACCTCGTTGCGACCGTAGTTGAAAATGTACGTGCCCCAGTCCATATGCTCGCCCTGGCGAGGATCGGCGTGCTCGTAAAGCGCGGTGCCGTCGAATCGGCCTAATGCCCAATCGTCCTTCGGAAAATGGCCCGGAACCCAGTCCATGATGACGCCGATACCGGCCTGATGCAGCTTATCGATGAGGTAGCGCAGGTCGTCGGGAGATCCGTAACGGCTAGTGGGAGAAAAGTACCCGGTGACTTGGTAACCCCAGGAGGGCGAGAACGGGTGTTCGGCCAACGGCATGAACTCGACATGGGTGTATCCCTGCCAGGTGACGTAGCTCACTAACTCGTCAGCCAGGTCACGGTAGCTCAAACCGTGCCGCCAGCCACCCAGATGGACTTCGTAGACACTCATCGGTTCGGCATGTGCGTGGGACGCCTCACGACGGGCAATCCACTCGTCGTCATTCCACTCATAGTGAGTTTCAGTGACAATGGACGCATTGTGTGGAGCCTGTTCGCTATAGCGTGCCATCGGGTCAACTTTTTCGTGCCACGTGCCCGACTGGTCCTGAATGCGGAACTTGTAGAGCGTTCCCTCCCCGACACCTTCAACGAAGATGCCCCAGACCCCAGATCCTGGGATGAGGCGCATCTGGTCGCCGGTCCACCAGTTGAAGTCGGATATGACTTCAACTGCCTGGGCGTTTGGAGCCCAGACCGCGAATCGGGTGCCGGTAATCGGGCCACGCTCATCGTCGTCGATGGTGACAACGTGGGATCCAAGCCTCTTCCACACCTCCGTATCCCCACCAGAATGGAACCCCTCGAGGTCCCAGCCGGTGAGCCCTCCGAACTCATCGTGAGCCATGTCGTCCTCCTGGCATGTCGTTGGTGTGGGTGTCCGTTTGATGTTCTGACCGGAATCTGCGAATAATCCTGGGTATTGTCAATCTTGCCGCATTGCACGGATGGCCGACAGTGGAATGTCCACCCACGTCGGCCGGTTGAGGGTTTCGTAGACGGCTTCGTAGCTAGCCTTGTCGGCCTCGTATGCGGCTAGCACGTCGCGTTCATCGGGGTTTGGCCAGCCGTAGCCGGTCAAGAACGCCTCACTGGCGTGGCGTGCCCAAGCGAGGGTCTCTGGTGCTGTCGGCCTGGCATGAGCCGAGGTGGCGTAAGACAACGACCTCATCATCCCGGCGACATCACGCCAACGGGAGTCCGGAAGCTGTCGCTCGGCAAGGGTTTTGAGGGGTTCGCCTTCGAAGTCGATGATCCGCCAACCATGAGGCGTCAGCAGGGTTTGGCCGAGGTGAAAGTCGCCATGAATGCGCTGGGCTGGTAGACGGCGTCCGCGCAGCTTCTCAAACCGAGCTGCCAGAGTGTCCCGATAAGGAGCCAGTTCCGGTGCGGTGGTCACGGCGGCATCGAGGCGACGTACCATATCGTCGGCCACGCGGGTCCCGTCAATGTCAGTGGTGCTAAAGGTCTGCCGTAGCGCCTCATGGATGGTTCGCAAGCATCGTCCCAGCTCAGCGACAAGGTCGCTGACATCAACGAGGTCGGCTGCCTTGTCAGTGACGAGCTCCCAGCCATCGTGGGGTTGCGGAAAACGTTCAATGATCATGGCGAGGTCTGTCGCCAGGTTTTGCTCAGCGGGGATCTGCCCGCTGATATAGCCATACAGCGTGGCTACTGACGAGACCTCAGCGTCGTTGAGCGCGGCATGGACAGTAATGTCAAGGTTGTTGCCGGGCTCTAGACGACGGAACATTTTGATGATTATGGCATCGCCTACCAGGATCGACGTGTTCGACTGTTCGCCGCCAAAACGCTTGGCGGACCGCACCGGCTCAGGAGTCGCTCGACGGCGATGTAGCTGCCACGAGTCATCGGCGGCGACAGGAGTACCTTCGAGGATGGCACGAGCCCATGCGATAAGTGCGGGTCCATCTTCCGTGGCGTCGGTGACGGTGAAAGGTCGACCGTCGATGGCAACTTCAGCGATACCGGCGACGCTTCCTGGCCGCAATGCCAACAGCAACTGGTAATACTCGTCGGCGGCGTCCGGATAACCAACGCGAGCGATGACGGGAAGTACTTTCAGGTCGTGCTCATCGACGACGGGAGCTAATGGCATCAGCCTCGTCAGAATCCCAGACCGACCTTTTCCCGAAAACCATCGTGCGTCGCTGATGTGGTTCCAGACGCGCTCGGTGAGGGTGGCGTCGTCCCAACCGGTCATGATCTCTCCTCACCAGACATCTGCAGCCACCGATAGCCATACGGCCACAACGGCACAGTCAGCTTTCCGTCTGCCCTGACCGGTTGCGCGTCCTGACCGTGGATGAGGGAAGAACCGGCCACGCCCGCGAATTGCGGAAGATGAAGGTCGACTGTCCGCTCAGTATCAGAGAGGTTGGCCAGGCACAAGATTGTTTCATGCTCATTGTGACGCAGAAAGGACAGCACAGCCGTGTCTTCTCCACCGAGATCGGTGAACTCGCCCGTGCCAAAAACGGGGTGACGGCGACGGATGCCGAGCATGGCCCGGGTCCACACCAGCAGAGAAGACGGATCATCCATTTGGCGGGCGACATTGACGTGTTCGGGGTCGTGACCGAAAGTGTGGATGAGAGGTAGATGGAAGTCCTCGGGAAGGGCAGTCGAGAAACCGGCTGTTTCCGAATCGTCCCACTGCATTGGAGTGCGCACGCCATCACGGTCAGGCAGCCAAGGATCGTCACCCATTCCTATCTCATCGCCGTAGTACAGCACTGGTGAGCCGGGCAGGGACAGCAACATGGCATTAAGGAGCCGAATCCTCGCATCGTCGTTATCGACAAGGGGGCTCAAGCGACGGCGGATTCCCAGGTTGCAGCGCCATCGAGGCTCGGGAGCATACTCCTGCCACATGTATTGACGCTCTTCTTCGGTCACCATTTCGAGGGTGAGCTCGTCATGATTGCGCAGGAAGGTTCCCCACTGGCAGCCCTGTGGGATCTGCGGGGTGTTGGCAAGGATCTCACTGATGCACTCGCGTGAACCGCGGCGCAGTCCCATATATAGCCGGGGCATGACGGGAAAATGGAAGGCCATCTGGCATTCGTCACCATCGCCAAAATACTCGACGACGTCGTCAGGCCACTGATTAGCTTCACAAAGCAGGATGCGACCTGGATACTCCTCGTCGACCATGGTACGCAGTTGTTTGAGAATCTTGTGAGTGCCTGGCAGGTTCTCGCAGTTCGTGCCCTCAGCTTCGATGAGGTATGGGACGGCGTCGAGCCGGAACCCGTCAATGCCCAAGTCCATCCAGAAACGGACGGCGTCAAGCATCTCTTCCATTACCCTGGGCTCTTCGAAGTTGAGGTCAGGTTGGTGATGGAAGAAACGGTGCCAATAGAATTGCTTTCGCTCAGAATCCCAGGACCAGTTTGAGTCCTCGGTGTCGCAAAAAATGATGCGCGCGTCTGGGTAGGCGTCGTCGGTATCCGACCATACGTAGTAATTCCCGTAGGGGCCATCAGGATCGGCGCGTGAGGACTGGAACCACGGATGGGAATCGGAGGTGTGGTTCATGACGAAGTCGATGATGACGCGGAGGCCACGGTCGTGGGCGGCGTCGAGAAACACCTTAAAGTCTTCGATGGTGCCCAACTCTTCACGAATCCAACGGTAATCGCGGATGTCGTAACCACCGTCATGCAGCGGAGAGTCATAAAAGGGTGGTAACCACAGGCAGTCGACCCCGAGCCATTGCAGGTAGTCGAGCTTTTCCGTCAACCCCTTAAAATCACCAATACCATCGCCGTTGGAGTCCTTAAAAGATCGCACCAGAACTTCATAAAAGACGGCGGTACGGAACCATTCGGTCTCGCTGCGATCGATGGAACCGATTGGGTGGATCTCGTCGAGCCTGGCCTGCAACTGGGCCGAGGTCAGTCCGAGGGCCCCAGTAGGGGCAAGAGTCTCAGGGATCTCCTCAGCTGGAGTATAGGAGGAATGGGTCATCGGGCGTTCTTTCGCACGTGCAAGATATGGGCGGGCTGAGCGGGGTAGAGCCGGACGAAGGCTTGCCGAGTCCACGTGAAGTCAGCCCCTGTGAGCTCATCGTGGACGGTAAAGGTGTCGTCATGATCGAGGCCGAGCGCAGCCATATCCAGCATGATCTGGGACTCAACACCCCAGACCGGATCCAAGGAGATCACGACGATGACGACGTCGTCTCCCGCCTTCTTTGAGAACACAAAAACGTTGTCATGCGGGGCATGATGGATTGTGGTGTCACGCAACTGCTGCAGCGCCGGATGAGCCCTCCGGATCTCATTGAGACGAGTGACAAGCAATGTGATGTTCGGATCTGATTCGTAATTGCGGGGCCGGTATTCGTACTTCTCGGAGTGTGCGTACTCCTCGCGTCCGGGAAGTGGTTCATGCTCGCAGATCTCAAACCCGGAGTACATGCCCCACGAGGGGCTCATGGTCGCGGCAAGAATAGCGCGGATAGCGAAGCCTGCCGGGTTTCCGTCATTGAGATAAATCGGGTTGATATCGGGGGTATTGACGAAAAAATTGGGACGGTAAAAGTGCGAGGTCTGGTGAGAGACTTCGTCGAGATAAGCTTCGAGCTCCCATTTAGCAGTGCGCCACGTGAAGTATGAGTATCCCTGTTGGAAACCGGCTTTGGCCAGCGCGGCCATCATTTCGGGGCGGGTGAAAGCTTCTGCTAAGAAGATGACTCCGGGGTGACGACGGTGAACTTGCTCCATTAACCAAGCCCAGAAATTCACGGGCTTGGTATGTGGGTTGTCGACACGGAAGATCGTCACACCGTGAGAAATCCACAACTCTAATAGCCGCAGGCACTCGTGGTAAATGCCGTCAGGGTCGTTATCGAAGTTGATCGGGTAAATGTCCTGATACTTCTTAGGAGGATTCTCCGCATAGGCAATCGTGCCGTCAACGCGGGTTGTGAACCACTCCGGGTGTTGTTGCACCCACGGATGATCGGGGGAAGCCTGCAGCGCGAAGTCCAGGGCGACCTCCATCCCTAGGTCATGGGCGTGAGCTACGAAGCGGTCGAAGTCGTCGAAAGTACCGAGGTCGGGGTGAATCGCATCATGGCCGCCATCGGAGGAGCCAATGGCCCACGGCGAGCCCGGATCGTCCGGGCCAGTAGTCAAGGTGTTGTCCTTACCTTTGCGGAATGCCGTGCCGATGGGATGGATGGGTGGTAAATAAACGACATCAAATCCCATCGCTGCGGCGGCATCCAGACGCTCCCACGAGGAATCAAAGGTGCCAGATACCCACTGACCATCCACGCCGATATGGGCACCCTGGGAGCGGGGAAAGAACTCATACCATGATCCGTACAGAGCTCGGCGCCTCTCCACCCGCAGCGGGGTTGGGTTGGTGGGCGAGGTCAGCGTGCGGGGGGCATGGGTGCGCATGGCCTGGCAGAACGCGAAGACGTTGATAACCTGCCGCAGCGAGTCAGGGGCACGATCAGCGGTGAGGGTGGCGTCGGCCTCACGTAGAGCACTAAGCGATGTGGTGTCACAGAGTTTTTCAGCGTGCGCAACGGCCTCACTGATGAGGGCATGTCCCTCGGCGCACACGAGATCAACGTCAATGCCGGCCGCGAGCTTGGCGTCAGCGTTGTGGTGCCATGTACTCCAGGTGTCTGACCAGCCCTCAACATGCATGGTCCAGTCGCCCTCGACGTCAGCATGGACTCGTGCAGTCCATATATCGAGCCCCCATGGCTCAATTTGGTGCATGTCAGTGACATGGCGGTTGCCGCTCGGATCGGTGAGGACGACGCTCGCCCCGACGGCGTCATGGCCCTCGCGAAAAACGTTTGCGGTGACCTCGAACTCTTCGTCGACGACCGAGTAGGTGGGCAGACGGCCACCTTCGACCTCGGGACGAACATTATGGACTGGAATGCGGCCAAATCCCCGCAGCGGCGGGCGTCCAGGGGAATCAATAGCGCCCGTAGCATCGACGAAATCCTCGTCACCAGAGTCAGCAGCGTGGCGCGGTGCCATTGGTGATGGGTCAGGGCCAGACACGATCCCAGAGGAATCGGTGGGGTCAGGAGAAGCCACCTGCTCGGGTAACGGTTGCGGGGCAGGCAAAACCGCCTCCACCTCGTCGTCGAAACCCGTGTCGTCGTGACGGCGATCTCGCCTGTTGATCCTCCACACGCGTCACAGGCTACCGTGGCCGGTTCCAACACGTCATCGGACGGGTCGATGCCTGTGCGCTTGGCGCGTAATGGCGCGGTTACGCCGCATGGGACGCCTGCATGACGACGACGCACCTACTCGGCAACGTGACCGATAGTCCAGCCGGAACCGCCTCGTCGGGAATTTCCCCAGGTAGGGCTGTCGAGGCGACCACCCGCCACGACTGCCCCCACCGAGCAGTCGGTAAAACGATCTCGATCGGGTGGTCCCCGGCGTGGAACCAGATGAGGAAGGCCTCACTGTCGTCACTTGTGTACATACCAAGGGTGCGACGGCCTTCGTCGTGCCAATCATTGTTCACCATTTCTCCGCCGTGGCCGGAGAACCATGCCAGATCAGCGCGGCGCGGGCGTGACCCGTTAATGTCACCGACCGGGTCATGATGCCGATAGATCGATGGGCGAAGGACAGGGTGTTCGCGACGCAGCGCTGTGATCGTCGTGACGAGGTCGGTCACATCCGACCACGATTCGGCGTCGTCCCAGTCCATCCACGAGATGGGGGAGTCCTGGCAGTAAGCATTGTTATTGCCGTGTTGCGTGCGTCCCATCTCGTCACCGGCAGTAATCATTGGTACGCCGGTAGCTAACAGCAAGGTAGCAACCAAGTTGCGCACCTGACGATGCCGCAACATCACGATGGACTGGTCAGTGGTTTCACCTTCCCAGCCACAGTTCCAGGACCGGTTGTCATTGGACCCGTCATGGTTGTCCTCACCGTTGTCTTGGTTGTGCTTCATGTCGTAGGTAACCAGGTCACGCATCGTGAAGCCGTCGTGAGCAGTAACGAAGTTAATGCTGGAAGTCGGCTGACCGTACAGGTCCGGCGACCCGCATAACCTCGTTGCCAACTCCTCGACGCCGCTGACGGCACCACGCCAAAAATCACGGACGTAGTTGCGGAAGCGGTCGTTCCATTCACTCCATTTCGGACCCCATGCGCCCACTTGGTAGCCATACGGGCCGAGGTCCCACGGTTCAGCAATGTGCTTAACCGTCCTGAGGACCGGATCGTCGACGAGAGCTTGCTTAAACGGGTGATTCTGATCGACCCCATGAGACGCGTCACGGATGAGGGTAGTAGCAAGGTCGTAACGGAACCCGTCGACACCCATTTCGGTGACCCAGTACCGCAACGAGTCGAGAACCATGGTGAGCACCTCTGGGCGAGAGGTATCCACAGAATTGCCACAGCCGGTGACGTCGTAGTCATTGCGGTGATCGTTGGTGAGTCGGTAATAGGACTGGTGGTCAATGCCACGGAACGACAAGGTCGGTCCTTCGTGCCCGCCCTCACCAGTGTGGTTATAGACGACGTCCAATATGACTTCGATGCCAGCTTCATGGAAGGACGTCACCATGTCCTTGAACTCACGTACCTGGTCTCCCATGGACCCAACAGAGCAGTAAGCGGCGTGTGGCGCAAAAAATCCAAGAGTGTTGTAACCCCAGTAATTGGACAGCCCACGACCAACAACAAATGGCTCAGAGACGAATTGCTGGACGGGTAGTAACTCGATGGCCGTGACTCCGATCGACGTGAGGTGGTCGATGACAGCCGGATACGCAAGCCCCGCATATGTGCCTCGCAGATGCTCTGGAACGAGGGGATGTAGGCGGGTATAGCCCTTGACGTGAGTCTCGTAAATTACGGACTCGCTGATGTCGTGGCGATGTGCAATGGGAGTAGGTGGCTCAGAAGCCTCAATAACGACGGCGAGCGGGACCGATGTCGCATCGTCAGTCGGGTCGGGGTCGTAGTTGGACTCGGGCGTGTGATCCATGATCGGGCCGTGATAGTCGACTCCCGCTGTGATGGCTCTGGCGTAGGGGTCAAGCAGCAGTTTGGCGGGATTGAACCTCATGCCGCGATCAGGATCCCACGGTCCATGCACTCGATAGCCATAGCGTTGACCAGCCTGGACGCCCGGAACCTCGATGGTCCATACACCGTGCTCGTCTTTGACCATGTCATGGTTGACCTGTGACCCGTCATCTGCCACGCGTGCCAACTCGACACGTTCGGCGCGAGGTGCCCATAATCCAAAGCGGCAGCTGCCGTTGACGAGGGTCGAACCCAAGGCGCTGGTGTCGAATGACGCCGTGTTGGTGTCGGTCACAGTAGAGGCCTTTCGTCGGGGATAATGGCCGCAACGTCAGTGGGCCGGCGAGACAGTTTAGCCTGAGTTGGCCGTTGCGTTCGCAAGGGCGATGATGCGCAGTCCATGCCTTGTCATAGGGCGGTAACGTCGAGAAGTCGCCAGGAAGGACAGGTATGTCGCAGCCAAAGCCCGGATCAGTACATCACGATCGTGCCTATTTCGACCACGCGGCGACGTCTCCGCTGCGCCCCGAAGCCCTCGAGGCAATGACAGGTGACGTGCCCGGTAATCCCGGTGCTATTCACGGTTCCGGGCGTGCTGCTCGGGCACTTTTGGAAGACGCTCGCGAGGAGATCGCCAACCTCCTCGGAGTCGCTCCACTCGAGATTGTGTTCACTAGTGGGGGAACCGAATCGGACATGCTTGCAGTGATGGGGGCTGTTCGTGACCGTCACGCCCTTGTCTCCGCCGTCGAACATCCCGCTGTCGGAGGTCTCACGTCCCCGTGGCTACTCGGTCAGCGATGTGAGTTGTTGCCAGTAGACCACGCTGGACGCGTTGATCCCACTGATGTGGGCGCACATTCGGGCAGCCTTGACGTCGTATCCGTCATGGCTGTGAATAATGAAACCGGGGTGTGTCAGCCGATATCGCAGGTCGCTGAGGCTGCCCATCGAGCCGGCGCACTCATGCATACAGACGCCGTACAGGCTCTCGGGCACATCCCCGTCGACCTCGACGCATGGGGGGCAGACCTCGCGTCTTTCAGCGCCCACAAGATTGGTGGTCCGGTCGGGATCGGAGCACTCTGGGTGAAACGAGGGGTCGACGTACATCCGGTGTCTCCGGGGGGCGGCCAACAATACGGCATTCGATCAGGAACGCAGACAGTGGCGTTGGCGCGCGGTTTCGCCGCAGCGCTACAGGCATGCATCGATGAATTCGCCACCATGACGGCCCGCTGGCGATCATTGAGGCAACGCATCATCGCGTGGTGCCAACAACAGCCCGGTGTGACCGTTGACGACGCACCCATGACCAGCCCGTCAATCATCCATCTCAGTATTGCCGGCGCTCGAGGGACTGACATCGTCATGCTGGCCGACCGCGATGGCATTGACCTCTCCGCCGGTTCGGCCTGTCACGCCGGGGTATCGCGCCCTTCCCCAACAATGCTTGCCATGGGACGGACCGATGATGTTGCATCGTCAGGGGTAAGGATTTCGATGGGGTACACGACGACCAACTCCGATATTGACCGTCTGCTCACAGTCTTGCCCGTAGCGATAAACAAGGCAAGCGGAGCGCGATAAATCGGGGCAACGCCGTATTATCGAAGCTCGTCTGGATTATCGAAGCTCGTCTGGTCACGAGATCAAGCTGCCACCGTGAGAGGACAAAACACCGTGAAGGTTCTCGCCGCAATGTCGGGAGGAGTCGATTCCGCTGTCGCAGCGGCTCGTCTAGTCGAAGCCGGTCATGATGTCACTGGGGTCCATTTGGCATTGTCACGCAACCCACGCTCCCACCGTGAAGGATCACGAGGGTGTTGCTCTCTGGAAGACTCCTTTGATGCGAGGCGCGCAGCTGACCGGTTAGGGATTCCTTTCTACGTGTGGGATTTTTCCGACCGTTTTGCGGATGAAGTCATTGACCCCTTCATCGCCGAATATCAGGCTGGACGCACCCCCAATCCCTGTCTGCGCTGTAATGAGAGGATCAAGTTTGCTGCTCTGCTAGAACGTGGTCTGGACCTCGGATACGACGCGGTGGCGACCGGCCATTACGCGAGAACGAAGATCGTTGACGGCGTGACGAAGCTGTATCGGTCAGTTGATCCCGGCAAAGACCAGTCCTACGTACTGGCGGTCCTCAACCAAGACCAACTTGCTCATTCGCTTTTCCCTCTCGGCGATTCCCTGAAAACGAATGTTCGCCGCGAGGCTGCAGCTCTCGGCCTATCAGTGGCTGACAAGCCCGATTCCAACGATATTTGCTTCATCCCTGACGGGGATACCCCAGGCTGGCTATCAGAAAAAATCGGCTCAAACGATGGCGAGATTCGCGATGAATCAGGTGACGTCGTAGGGCACCACAATGGCTATCACCACTTCACCATTGGCCAGCGACGCGGACTGCGGCTGGGAGTTCCGGCTCCCGACGGCAAACCGCGCTATGTCTTGGACATCGAACCAGTCACCAACACTGTGGTTGTCGGAGGAGCCGAGGGACTGACGGTTCGTCATATTGAGGCCATCAGGCCGGTGTGGTGTTCTGGAGACCCCGCTGACACCTGGACTGGCCAGGTTCAGGTGCGAGCCCATGGAGACCCGGCGCCGGCCACAATATCGACGGTTCCCGGTGGGGTAGCCATGGAATTGGAGCACCCGCTGCGTGGAGTCGCTCCCGGCCAGGCGGCGGTCTTGTATGACGGCGACCTCGTTGTCGGATCGGCCACAATTAGCGGTACGGATCGCTCCGGCATGACGGCGGAGCAGGCAGCATGATTGCTACCGGCATCGGTTCCTTACCGGGCACCGACATGCGGGGAAGTCTGGCGGCGATGGCTGAGACGTTTGATCAGCTCATACCTTTTCCCGAGTTGCCGGCGCGTGGGGTCGGCGCTCAGATGATCGGGCGAGCAGCGGCTGTGCTCGTAGACATTCCGGTTGACCACGGACCTGGTGGATGGCGGGTAGCTGATTCTACTGACCACGCCGCTCGATCGGCGCGTTCCTTCTTACGCAGCGACCTCGACGATCTTGAAGAGGCTCTCGCTGGTGAGGAAGCTAGGGTCAAAATCTCGCTCGCTGGGCCTCTCACCTTGGCCGTCGGCTTACATCTACGAGCAGGAGAGGCGATACTGGCCGATGAATCCGCACTCACTGACGTCACCGTCAGTCTGGCCGAGGGGGTCAGCCAGCTCATAGCAGAACTACAACGGCGAATGCCGAAGGTCACGTGGATACTGCAGATCGACGAACCGTCAGCTCCCGCAGTGCTATCCGGCACAATCCCTACTCAGTCTGGTTTGTACCGCCATTCAGCGATGGCCGGTTCGACAGCGGTGCGTTTGTGGCGGACTGTCACGTCAGAGTGCGGACACGTTGAGATGGGGATGCATTGTTGCGGGACGCCGATTCCGTGGGCGCTGGCTCGTCAAGCGGGATTCTCGACGCTGTGGTGTGAGGTTACCCCATCGTTGGATCTGGACCGGGTCGCCGAGTGGGTTGAATCGGGTGGACATCTCGGCATGGGGGTCGTTGACACTATGAAGGTGGGTGACATCCCACCGATAGACCATCTCATTGATCGCGTGCTGTGGCTGGCGCGTGGTCTGAAGATCGACCCCGCTTTGCTCGGGTCTGGCTTCTTGACCCCAGCCTGCGGGCTGGCAGGCTGGTCGCGTCACGATGCTGCTGAGGTGTGTCGCGCTGTCAGGCGGGCTGGAGACCTCGTCGACGAGCAACTGGTGAGCAGGTAGAGTTTCGACCGTGGGCTTGTTCACCAATCTCAATCTGGATGGCCAGACACCGGTACGTACTCGGCCACGCGTCGGTGACGAACAGTGGGCCCCGGCCGTGGTTCCTACCACGAAACGCAAAAAGGTCCAGCGGGTTCTCGCTCCTATTGCCTTCTGCGTTGCTCTTGGCGTCTTAGTAGGAGTTGGGTATTACTTCTTCCGGGCCATCGTTGTCGGAGGCTGAAATACCTTGTTGGGAAGGTATTGTCAGATAATTAAGTGGAATCCATACTGGGTGGCTAGTGCTAGTAAATAACACCGTATGAAAAATCCTATCGTCACCCATAGTGAGAACCGCCAAAAATTCATTTTCGTGGTCGCTGCGTAAATAACGACAAGATATACGGGCGGTATTCCAGTGACGGCGGAAAAGAACAGCAGAGGCATTCCCCACCGTGGCGTCTCGACGACGTGCGCGGCCTTGTCATTCCATCGTCGTAACCGCCATCGCCAGGACCCTTCTAAGACCGGCTTCGGCTCCTTGCGCTTGATCCACCGTGAGTCTGAGCCTTTGCGGATGCCGATGAACATGACCTGTTTGCCAACCCCGTGGCCGAGAGCCAGACCCAATGCGACCTCGAGTGGCCCTAAGAGACGGGATCCCAGCGCTCCGACGATGAACAGCTCTGAATTGAGAACCGGGACGAGACTTGACGCGACGCCAAAGGCGAAGGCCGAGAGAACCTGGTACCAGAACTGCCAGGTGAGATAAACCTCCATGCGGCCTCAGTTGGCCAATGCGGCCATGTGCTGGAGTCGGTTAAGCTCGGACGCCAGGAACCCCGGCCCACCCTGGCGACCGGCGACTAAGCAGCGCCCCCGCGACAGCGGGACAACAGCGATCACGGTATCTCCCCATCCGGGCATCCAGCCGGCCTCTAACTCCGCAGTGTGGGAACGATCCATAGGCGTTAATCGTGCGATTCCCTCGGGAGTGAACTCGGGGGCAAGAGCAGTTGAAATGATGACCTGCTCGTCAGCATCAAAGAGGGCTGCCCACTGGGTGTGGAAGACCACCGGAACGGCGCCGCATAAGATCTCTGCCGAATGCTCGGGGTCTTCGGACATCCTATTGAGGGCTGCAATGTCAGACTCAATGCTCCAATTCTCTGGATACCGGCTGAGCCATAAGACATGCACCCCGTCGAGCATGCCGCAGGCCGACACCAGTGTGTCGGGCATCGTCGTGGGCGGCAACGTCAAAATGAAGTCGTCTACGACGTAGTCGGAGCCTTTTTCGACGATCTCGATGGCGGAGATGTCGGCATTGGCAGTGCCCATAGCAGTAGCCACCGACCCCAGAGAACCCGGCGTGTCTGGCAGCTGAATACGGATCATGAGCACACTCTCATTGTTGCGGGTTAGCGCGACGATCCCAAAACGGGGCAACATATGGGCGGGTCACAGTGGTGTGCCTTGATCGGTCTTGGAGTCGTTCTAGTGCGGTTGTAGCGGGTACGTCAGTTGGTGGCTCTAGGATGGTTTAAGGGTATTTCCGCCCTATGCCGTCAACCAGGAGATTCATCGTGGCCCTTACGCCGGATGACGTCGTCCGCTTGGCTGGTTTGGCACGCATCGATCTCACTGACGACGAGACCGCGTATCTTGCTCCACAGCTGGACGCGATTCTCGATGCAGTGGCCGCCGTGTCAGCCGTTGCCACCGACGACGTGCCACCTACTTCGCACGCCTTGCCGCTGTCCAACGTCTTCCGTGAGGACGTCATTAAAGAGTCAATGCCCTCCGACGACGCTCTGGCCATGGCACCACGCAGTGAGGATCAGCGCTTCCGCGTGCCTCGCATCTTGGACGAGGAGGCACAGTGAACGAACTTGTGACGTTGACCGCGGCCGAGTTAGGTGAGCGGATCGCGGCTCGACAGATCTCTAGCGAAGAAGTCACCCAGGCCCACTTGGATCGCATTGACGAGGTCGATGGTGACATTCGTGCCTTCCTCCTCGTTGATCACGATGGGGCTCTCGACGCTGCTCGGCGTATCGATGCCCGCATTGCTCGTGGCGAGCGGCTCGGTCCGCTAGCCGGAGTACCGCTTGCCGTCAAGGATCTTTTCTGCACCGAGGGGCTCGCTACTACTGCGGCATCCCGAATGTTAGAAGGCTGGATTCCGCCCTACGACTCCACCATTGTGGCCCGCTGCAAGGACGCCGGAATGGTGATCCTCGGCAAGACGAACCTTGACGAGTTCGCCATGGGGTCGTCGACGGAAACGTCAGCTTTTGGACCAACTCATAACCCGTGGGACCTTGAACGGGTGCCGGGCGGTTCCGGCGGCGGTTCGGCGGCAAGTTTGGCCTCGTTCCAGGCGCCGCTGGCTTTGGGCACTGACACCGGCGGATCGATTCGTCAGCCAGGCGCTGTGACTGGCACCGTCGGCATCAAGCCGACCTACGGTTCGACCTCCCGATACGGCGTTATTGCCATGGCGTCATCTCTGGATACCCCAGGGCCCTGTGCCCGGACCGTCCTTGACGCTGCATTGCTGCACGAGGCGATGGCCGGGCATGACGCTATGGACCAGACGACGATCGACCAGCCCACCCCGGCTATCGTCGAGGCAGCGAGAAAGACAGACGTTTCGGGGATGCGCGTCGGCGTCGTCAGTGAGCTAGCCGGGGACGGGTACGATCCGCAGGTTGTAGCCCGGTTCCGCGAGGCCGTCGAGATGCTCACCGATGGCGGAGCTGAGGTCGTCGAGGTTTCTTGCCCGCACTTCGATCTCGCCTTGCCGGCTTATTATCTCATTCAGCCCGCCGAGGTTTCGAGCAATCTGGCGCGTTATGACGCTATGCGTTACGGTCTGCGCGTCGACGATGACGGTGAGCATTCTGCCGAACAGGTGATGCGCGCCACTCGCGGTGCTGGATTTGGAGCTGAGGCCAAGCGCCGCATCATCTTAGGCACCTATGCGTTGTCGGCTGGATATTACGACGCCTACTACGGCTCGGCTCAGAAAGTCCGTACGCTCATTCAACGCGACTTCGACAACGCCTGGCAGACCTGTGATGTGCTCGTGTCACCAGTGACGCCAACGACCGCCTTCCGGCTGGGTGAACGCATTGCAGACCCAATGGCGATGTATCGGTCCGACCTTTGCACTATTCCGGCCAATATGGCTGGCAGCCCGGCAGGATCCTTCCCGATCGGTTTATCCCAGACTGACGGCATGCCCGTTGGGATGCAGGTGATGGCGCCGATTATGGCTGACGACCGTATCTATCGTGTCGGTGCGGTCCTGGAGCGATCGCTGAATGAGAAATGGGGCACCTCGTTACTTGCGCAGGCCCCTGAGTTGGGGGGAGAGCGATGACCGACGAGCTGTTGCCATACGACGACGTGATGGCTGAGTATGAGCCGGTCATCGGTCTTGAGGTACATGTCGAGTTGTCCACTGCGACCAAGATGTTTTGCGGTTGCTCAACCGACACGGAAAAAGACCCCAACACCAACGTCTGCCCAGTGTGCCTGGGTTTGCCCGGATCAATGCCAGCCATTAACGGTCACGCCGTCGAATCTGCCATTCGTATTGGCCTGGCTCTCAACTGCCACATTGCAGAGTGGTGCCGCATGGCTCGGAAGAATTATTTCTATCCGGACATGACGAAGAATTATCAGACGTCTCAGTACGACGAACCGATATGCTACGACGGCTGGCTCGACGTTGAGGTTGATGGCGAAACTTTCCGGGTGGACATCGAGCGCGCCCATATGGAGGAAGACGCCGGAAAGTCTCTCCATGTCGGAGGCTCTGATGGGCGCATTTCCGGTGCCAGCCACTCGCTTATGGACTACAACCGGGCTGGTGTTCCCCTTATCGAGATTGTCACGAAGCCGATTCGTGGGCTGGGGGCTAAGGCACCCCAGGTAGCGCGCGCATATATGGCTCAGTTACGTGACATTATGATTGCCCTCGGAGTCTCCGAGGCCAGAATGGAGCGGGGCAACCTACGGTGTGACGCAAATGTTTCTCTGATGCCGCGCGGCAGTGACATTTTGGGTACCCGAACTGAGACTAAGAACGTCAATTCGTTGCGGTCTGTGGAGGGTGCGCTGCGGTACGAAATTCAGCGTCAGGGTTTCGTGTTGTCGGAGGGTCGCACGGTTCGTCAGCAGACCCGGATGTGGCAAGAAGCTGGCGAATACACCATTGCCGGGCGCGATAAGTCTGACGCCGAAGACTACCGCTATTTCCCTGAACCAGATCTGGTGCCGATCGCCCCGTCAAGAGAGTGGGTCGAACAATTGCGTGCCGAGCTGCCGGAACTTCCGGCAGTCAAGAGGGCCCGGTTGTCCGCCCAGTGGCAGTTTTCTGACGCGGACATGGCCTCGGTCGTTAACGCCGGTGCCCTTGACCTCCTTGAGGCGACGGTCGACGCCGGCTGCCAGCCCGCCTCAGCGCGTAAATGGTGGTTGACGGAGTTGTCGCGTCGGGCCAACGAGGCTGGTGTGGAGCTGTCCGAGGTTGGTATGACGCCTCATCAGGTTGCTCAGCTGCAAAAGCTCGTCGATGACGGCACACTCACCGATAAACTCGCTCGTCAGGTCATTGACGGAGTCATCGCTGGTGAGGGAGACCCCCAGCAGGTTGTTGACGGTCGTGGTTTGGCCGTGGTTTCCGACGATGCGGCTTTGGGGGGCGCCGTTGACGATGTCATTGCGGCAAACCCACAGATTGCGGAGAAGATCCGTGGCGGAAAAGTGCAGGCCGCCGGTGCCCTTATTGGTCAAGTTATGAAGGCCATGAAAGGTCAGGCTGACGCCAAGCGAGTCAGGGAGCTTATCTTGGAGAAGCTCTCCTGACTCAGGATGCGTTCCGGCTACTCACAGCGAGTGGTCGGAACGCATGAACGCCATGATGGATGCGGGCTCGCCCAGTACATCTACCTGGGCCACCGTTGTGCGCCCGGTTAACAGCAGGATGATTTCCGACGGTTTTCCGACCAAGGTGACGATGCGATCGCCGGGGCGGAGTGTGAGCGGGTCCGATTGTCCTGTCATCTCGGCCCGTACGCCGACAGGGGAGCGGCGGGCAAGAGCGCGCCCGTATTTGCGGAGGATGGCAGCTAGTCGTAGTTCGGCGCGATGACCGAGTTCTCGAGGATGCCAGTCGGGCTGGGCTCGCAGCAGGTCCTCGTGGTGGATGTAGTACTCCATGGAGTTGGCCGCAGAGTCGAGGCCAGGAATGCGGAAAACCGAGAAACGGCCCGGGCCATGAGCGAACCGAGCTACGAGGTCTTCAAAGGATCCGGAGGTTTCTAGTTTGTCGGCGCGTGAGCGAGTGATGGCGTCAAAGACACTGGCGGCCATCCCGGGAATCGCTAGCGGGTCGTTCTCCCGCAGGAGAAGGTGGGTGAGCAGGTCTCGGGCCGTCCATCCCTTGCACAATGTCGGGGCGTCGGGGCCGAGTCGTAATAGATCTGCGGCCAGGGTGGCTCGTTCATCTTGTGCCATGGACATCCAGGTCCTCCTTCGCGCTATGTCCATCTTGCCAGTACCAGTCCGGAACGTGGTTTCAGCCCGAGGTGTCGGTGATCCGGTGTTCAATGAGGCGCGTGCTGACCGAAGAATCAACTTTGGCCCCCGTGATCGCGGCGAGGTTGCGCCGTAATGACGCTGGGCTAGTGCCCGCTGTGGTGCAAGATGCTACGACCGGGGACGTTCTCATGATGGCTTGGATGGATGACGTTGCTTTGGCCCGCACCTTAGCAACCCGCAGGGCCACATATTGGTCTCGATCTCGTCATGAGTACTGGGTGAAGGGGGAAACATCTGGTCATACCCAGCACGTGCGTTCAGTGAGTCTTGATTGTGACGGGGACACGCTCCTCCTGCGCGTCGACCAGATTGGTGGTGCCTGCCACACTGGCAATCGCACTTGTTTCGATGCTGATGTCTTGTTAGCTGAGGAGGTCGAGTCATGATTGACGTTGCCCCGTCGCGCCAGGAGTTCGCTGCTCGTGCCGCCCATCACACGGTCGTCTCGGTGCGAACCAAATTGGTATGTGATGACGACACCCCAGTGGGCTTGTACCAGCACCTGTGTGGAGACCGCGGGCTGACGTTCCTGCTGGAGTCAGCTGAGTCTGGCATCTGGTCGAGGTGGTCCTTTATTGGAGTCAACGCCCGCTGTGCTTTGATTTCCGACGGAGACTCGGTGGGGTGGATAGGTGACAAGCCTGGTGGTTTGACGGTCAGCGATGATCCGTTGGAAGCCCTTAAGGAAGCGCTCGCTGATCTCAGCACGCCAGCAGAGCCTGACCTTCCACCTCTGACAAGCGGATTCGTGGGGTATATCGGGTATGACATGGTCCGTCGCCTTGAAAGCATTGGTGACGACGTCGTTGATGACCTTGGCCTTCCAGCAGCATGTCTCATGCTTGTCGGGGACATGGCGGTATTCGATCACCAGCGCGGTGAGCTCTGGCTCATCTCGAACCAGGTTGTCAGTGGGACAGATCCCGACCAAGCCTATGACGCCGCCGTCTGCGCTCTCAGCGCGATGGTGGCGAGGCTAGCTGAACCACGCGAGGTATTAACAGCTCGTATTGTCGACCATCCCGCAGCGCCAGTGCGGCGTCAGCGTACTCCGGCTCAATACGCCGAGCTTGTGGACGAGGCGGTTGATCGAATTCGCGACGGCGACATATTCCAAGTGGTGCCGAGTCAGCGGTTCGACGTCGAGACGCGTGCTGATGCCCTCAACATCTATCGGCAATTGCGTCGCACCAACCCCAGCCCGTACCTTTATTTGCTCCGGTTGCCCGGTTTTGACGTGATTGGGTCCTCCCCAGAGGCTTTAGTGACGGTGGCTGACGGCGTGGCAACGACGCACCCCATCGCCGGGACCCGTCCCAGAGGTCGCACCGCGGCTGAAGATCGAGCCATGGAGGACGAGTTACTTGCCGATCCTAAGGAACGCTCTGAACATACGATGCTTGTAGACCTTGGTCGCAACGATCTGGGTCGGGTGTGCGTTCCCGGAACAGTTAACGTTACCGAGTTCATGCACGTCGGTCGGTATTCCCACGTGATGCATCTAGAAGCAGCTGTCACCGGTCAGATCGCTGCGGGAATGGACGCTGTCGACGTCACAATGTCCTGTTTTCCAGCAGGCACATTGTCCGGGGCACCGAAGATTTCAGCTATGCGGATTATCGAGATGCTTGAGACGACTCGGCGTGGCGTCTATGGCGGTGTTGTGGGGTATTTCGACTTGCATGGCAACTCCGATTGCGCGATTGCGATCCGCACAGCGGTATTAAAAGATCACGTGGCTCACGTCCAAGCCGGTGCCGGAATCGTGCTGGACTCAATCGGATCCCGTGAGAACGCCGAATGCGAGAATAAGGCGGCCGCAGTTATTCAGGCGGTTCAGGACGCCGAGTTGCTGTCCGGGCTGCGAGAGGACGTGTAGTGAGTTCCCCGATGTCACCCGGCTGGCGGATCGTCCTTGCTGGCGTCCCCATTCTTGCGGCTATCCTTATCAGCGTTTCCTCGCGTCGTGTCTGGCTGGAACGTGCCGGCATTGGTTTGACCGGGGCTGATGTTACGGGCGGATTGATAACGGCAACCGCCTTGATGCTCGTCATCACCGTGGCGTTTTTGCTTGTCGTTAAGACGACTGGGCGTCGCATTACTGGCATCCTGCAGGCTCTTGTAGGGGTAGGGATTGTGGCCATCGTGGTTACCCATCGCACTGCGACGGCACACCAGTGGGCTGCCAAAGGTGTTGATGCGCGGGCTCCTCAGGTACATGTCAGCGGGTGGCCGTGGGTATGCCTTATAGCGGGGGCGGTGACGATCGTTAGCGGAATTGCGTTAGCAGCGCTCGCAGACCGTTGGCCTCACCAGTCTGCTCGACGTAGAGGTGAGTTTTCCGGCGATTCTCGCTCGACGTGGGATGCTTTGGACAGGGGAGAAGACCCGACGGTTAGTGATGCGGCAGTGCCACCCGAGACAGCCGGGCACGACATCGCGGCGTCGCGCAGTGACATCTCGCAACAGAAACCATCGACATCATCGGCTACCGGGCCATCTCATAACGACGTCGACAACGGACAGCACGTCCATACCGACGACACATCAGGGTAGGATTAGCTCTGGATTCACCGTGTTGCGGATGTTCACCCCCGACTAACTCGTGGGTGTAGCCCGCATCTTTGACCAGCTGCGCGGACATTCCGCGCCTGACCACCGGAGGGAACACCATGAGTGCTGATCGCGCCACTCGTCACTACCGTCACGGCGGGAGCCCCGCGAATTGGGCAGGTTCGATCGTCGCCCTCATCGGCTTCATCGTGGCCGCCGTTGGCGCGATGGCCGGGCCGAGTTGGATTACCTGCATCGTCGGTGCGGCTCTTGTCGTGCTGGGTGGTGTTGTCACCCTGGTCATGCGGGCTATGGGTTTCAGTGGGGCACGCTGAATGTCGCCCACGACTACTGGAACAGTCCTTGATGGGATCATTGCCGGAGTTCTCAAGGACCTTCACGAGCGCCAGCTTATGGTCACTTCCGATAATCTTCGTGAGGCCATTGAGCTCGTGGCCCCCGCTATCGATCCGATTCCACGGCTGACCTCGCCTGGCCTATCGGTGATTTCGGAGGTGAAACGGTCGAGTCCGTCGAAAGGACAATTGGCTACTATCAGCGACCCTGCAGCACTGGCCGATCAATACCGCGCAGGGGGAGCTGCTGCTATCAGCGTTCTCACTGAGGAGCGTCGATTTCAAGGGTCCCTTGCTGATCTTGACGCGGTGCGCGCGAAGGTCGAGATTCCGGTGCTCCGCAAGGATTTCGTCGTCACGGACTATCAGGTGCTTGAGGCACGCGCGCATGGGGCCGATCTCGTCCTGCTGATTGTTGCGGCGTTGTCCGACGACGACTTGCGACGCCTCTATGACCTCGCTTGTGAGTTGGGTATGACCCCGCTAGTTGAGGTTCACACCGCTGAAGAGGCTCGTCGTGCCGCAGCCCTCGATGCTCGTGTGGTGGGTGTTAATGCGCGCAATCTCAAGACTCTCGACGTCGATAGGTCCATTTTCGGTAGACTCCTCGGCGAGCTGCCTGAAGGCGTCGTCAAGGTGGCTGAATCCGGAATTCTGCGCGTAGACCAGGCAGTTGAAGCTCATGACTGTGGTGCTGATGCTGTGCTGGTCGGGGAAATGCTAGTCCGTCATGGTGAACCGGCACAGGTGCTGCGTGAGATTCACCGAGCCACTGTGTGAGTCTGATATCTAACGGAAAGGTCGTCCATGTCCGCACATGATCTGCCCGATATTCGGGGTCATTTTGACCGTTTTGGCGGCCGATTCGTTCCGGAGGCTCTCCAGGCTGCCCTTAATCAGCTTACGGAGACTTTTGAGGCTGCGATGGTCGATCCGGGCTTCCGCACTGAGCTAGAAGGTTTGCGTCGGGATTACGCTGGACGACCCTCGCCTCTGACGGAAGCACCACGGTTTTCTCAGTACGTGGCTCGGCAGACCGGTCGCAAGGTACGGGTTCTGCTGAAGCGGGAAGACCTCAATCACACTGGTTCTCACAAAATTAATAATGTGCTGGGACAAGCACTACTGACCCGCAGGATGGGTAAGCATCGCCTTATTGCTGAGACGGGAGCTGGACAGCATGGCGTGGCGACGGCGACGGTGGCCGCAATGATGGGCATGGAGTGCCGGATTTATATGGGTCAGATCGACACTGAGCGTCAGGCCCTGAACGTGGCCCGTATGCAATTGCTGGGAGCCGAGGTTGTTGCGGTGGAAGCCGGATCACGCACCCTCAAGGATGCCATGAACGAGGCTATGCGGGATTGGGTAGCCCACGTTGACGATACTCATTACCTCATCGGTACGGCATCTGGGCCTCACCCGTTCCCCAAGCTGGTACGAGAGTTCCAGCGCGTCATCTCTACGGAGACTCGTCAACAGTGCCTCGATCGGGTTGGACGGCTGCCTGACGCCGTCTGTGCTTGCGTGGGTGGTGGATCGAACGCCATCGGATCGTTCGCCGATTTCATTGACGATCCTGAAGTTCGTCTATACGGCTTTGAAGCTGGTGGCGACGGCGTGGACACTGGTCGCCACGCGGCGTCGATTACCGGTGGTTCCGTCGGTGTATTGCACGGCACTCGTACCTATATTTTGCAAGATCGCGATGGCCAAACGATGGAGTCGCATTCCATCTCGGCTGGTTTGGATTACCCTGGGGTTGGTCCCGAGCATTCCTGGTTAGCGGCACAGCGGCGAGCGACGTATCTTCCGGTGACCGATCGTGACGCTATGGACGCTTTGCGTACTCTTACTCGCACCGAGGGCATCATGCCGGCTATTGAGTCAGCCCACGCGATCGCTGGGGTTCTGCACATTGTGCAGGATTTACCGGATCATGATGGCGAGGTGCCAGTCGTCGTCGTCACAGTGTCTGGTCGCGGAGATAAGGACGTCGATACCGCCCTGAAGTGGTTCCAGATTGACGGCAGCGTCGATGCCACGACGGGAGGTATGAAATGAGCAGCAGCGCCGACGCCTATCTGAAGGCGCATCAAGAAGACCGTCCGGCTCTTGTGGGTTACCTCCCTGTGGGGCACCCATCGGTTCCTGACTCCATTGATGCTCTGAAGGCCTTAACGACCGGGACGACCGGGATCGGCGTTGACCTCGTCGAGATCGGAATGCCCTATTCCGATCCCATGATGGACGGCACCGTCATTCAGCACGCCACGACCCGGGCCTTGGAGCGTGGGGTACGTACGCGCGACACCCTCTTGGCCGCCGAAGCCGTGGCTGAGACCGGCACTCCGTGCGTCGTCATGACCTATTGGAACCTTGTCGAGCACTACGGTGTTGACGCCTACGCTCGTGATCTGGCATCGGCTGGTGGCTCTGGACTCATTACGCCAGATCTCACGCCCGATGAGGCCGAGGAATGGATGGCAGCATCCGATGCGCACGGTTTGGATCGTGTCTTTCTGGTTGCACCGTCGTCCACTGATGAGAGGCTGAAGGCAACGATTGCGGCATGTCGTGGCTGGGTCTATGCGACCTCAGTGATGGGGGTGACGGGAACTCGAGCCCAGACATCGTCGGCAGCCCCCGAATTGGTGGCCAGGGTGAGGGAGGTCAATCCCGATATCCCAGTGGGCGTCGGATTGGGCGTGTCCAATGGCGATCAAGCTGCCGAAGTGGGCTCCTTTGCCGATGGCGTCATCGTTGGATCGGCTCTGGTGCGTGCTCTCGTCGAGGCCGAGGAGCGAGAGGATTCAGTAACGGCGGGAATTGATCGGATGCGCCTCATTGTCGATGACCTGGTAGCTGGCGTGCGGCGGGCAGAGCGCCGGTGAGCCAGTTATCGATTCCCAGTCCATCAATCGACGCGTTCCATCTCGGACCGCTGACTATCCACATCTATGCCCTGTGCATCCTCGCGGGTATCGTCATTGCGTACGTCAGTGGTGAGCGTCGCTATCAGGCTCGCGACGGTAAGCAGGAACATTTTGAGGAATTGTGCGCCCTCGGCGTTATTGCCGGAATTATTGGCGGGCGGCTGTATCACGTTATTACCGACCATCAATTGTATTTCGGCCCGGGACGGACGTGGTATCACGCATTTTTCATCTGGCAGGGCGGTCTAGGTATTTGGGGAGCCATTACTCTTGGTGGCTTAGCCATCTGGCTATACTGCCGACACAAGGGTATTCGCTTCGCTCCGGTGGCGGATTCCCTTGCCCCCGGGATCTTGGCTGCTCAGGCGATTGGACGTGTGGGAAACTGGTTTAACCAAGAGCTTTTCGGCCTCCCGACGAGCCTCCCGTGGGGCCTCGAGATTGACCTGGCTCACCGACCTGCAGGATATCTTCAATACGCGACGTTCCACCCTACCTTCCTCTATGAATTGTTGTGGAGTTTGGCTGGTGCTGCATTTCTAGTATGGGCAGATCGGCGCTGGACGTTAGACCACGGTCGTTTGTTCACGGTCTATGTCGCGATCTACACCTTTGGGCGTTTTTGGATTGAGCGACTGCGCATTGATCCGGCCCATCACGTGGGCCAATGGCGGCTCAACGACGTTACTGCTTTCGTTGTCTTTATCGGCGCGGTCGTCACATTGATCGTCCTGCAACGCCGCTACGGCAACGGTGACCGTATGACCTCATAGCGCAGTGATCTCGTCGCGGTGAGTCCACGACTCGGACGTATATGTCAAGGTGTGATCGCTGTGTGACAATCTGTCCCCCGGCGTGTCTGCGTAGCACGGGGCATTCGCCTCCGTCGAAAGGAGTACCGATGATCTTCGGCCATCATCCCAAGCAGGGGCTCTATGATCCCCGCTACGAGCACGATGCATGCGGAGTGGCTTTCGTAGCCACTATGACGGGTGTGGCTAGCCATAAGATCGTTGAGCAGGGGCTTGAGGCACTTCGGAACTTGGACCACCGTGGTGCCACTGGCGCTGACCCGGCTGCAGGAGACGGTGCCGGGATTCTTCTCCAAGTTCCTGACGCTTTCCTGCGAAGGACGACCGGAATCCGATTGCCGGAGCCCGGTGCCTATGCCGTTGGTCTAGCCTTCATGCCTGTCGATGACGCCAAACGTGCTCGCGCTAGGGCTGCGATCGAACTCATTGCCGCTGTTGAAAACATAGAGGTGTTGGGGTGGCGAGACGTCCCCGTGCATACTCACACCCTCTCCAAGGTTTCGCTGAGTACTATGCCCCATTTCGAGCACCTTTTGATCCGTGCTCGCGATGGTCGCGTTGGCATGGATCTGGAACGTTTAGCATTTGTATTGCGGCGGCGTGCCCAGAATGAGGCAGGTGTGTATTTTGCCTCGCTGTCGTCGCGCACCCTCGTCTATAAGGGCATGCTGACGACAAATCAGCTCGAGGAGGTTTTCCCGGAGCTCCACGATGAGGATCTATCTAGCGCTTTGGCACTAGTCCACTCCCGGTTTTCGACAAACACCTTCCCGGCATGGGAACTTGCCCACCCGTACCGTCTTATCGCCCATAACGGTGAGATCAACACGGTGCGCGGTAACCGCAATTGGATGCAGGCCCGCGAGGCTCTGCTCCACTCCGACCTTATTCCTGGCGATTTGGCCCGGCTTTACCCAATCTGTACGCCGTCTGGTTCAGACTCGGCGTCCTTTGACGAGGTTTTGGAGCTGCTTCACCTGGGTGGACGTTCGCTACCACATGCTGTCCTCATGATGATTCCTGAGGCGTGGCAGAAAAACACTGAGATGACCCAGGAACTGCGCGACTTTTACGAGTTCCATTCCTTCCTCATGGAGCCGTGGGACGGCCCTGCTTGTGTCACGTTCACTGACGGTAATCAGATTGGTGCGGTGCTCGATCGCAATGGTTTGCGCCCGGCTCGTTACTGGTTGACTGATGATGGGCTTGTCGTCTTCGCCTCGGAGTCTGGGGTCCTTGACCTTCCGGACGCTCATGTTGTTGAGAAGGGACGTCTTAAGCCTGGCCGGATGTTCTTGGTTGACTTGACCGAACGCCGGGTGGTCGAAGACTCCGAGATCAAGGCCCGGCTTGCCGGCGCCAAACCTTATGGGAAGTGGTTAGAAGAGGGACGCATCGACCTTGACGATCTACCAGAGCGAACTCACATTGTTCACTCTCACGCCTCGGTGACCCGGCGTCAGCAACTTTTCGGCTATACGTCCGAGGAGCTCAAGATGCTCGTCGCACCCATGGCGAACCAAGGAGTTGAGGCTACTGGCGCGATGGGAACTGACACGCCGCTGGCGGTGTTGTCCAACCGTCCGAGGATGCTCTGGGACTATTTCAGCCAGCTTTTCGCTCAGGTCACCAATCCACCTTTGGATGCTATTCGCGAAGAACTCGTCACCTCCTTGACGGGTACCATCGGCCCGGAGGCAAATCTGCTTGAGCCTGGCCCGGAATCGTGTCGTCAGGTGGTCGTCAACTATCCGATTATTGATTCCGACCAGCTAGCCAAAATTGTTCATATTGATGCCGATGGTGAACACCCGGATCGCAAAACCCACGTTGTGAGGGGTCTATTCGCAGTCGAAGAGGGAGGCGAGGGTTTGCGTCGCCGCATCGAAGAGATCCGTGCGGAGGTTTCTGAGGCCATCGCGGATGGAGCCACCATCATTGTGCTCTCGGACCGTCACGCCACTCGAGAGCTCGCGCCTATTCCGTCTCTGCTCCTCACCTCGGCCATCCACCACCACCTGGTGAGGGAGAAAACCCGCACTCGGGCGGGTCTGGTCGTCGAGGCCGGTGACGTTCGCGAGGTGCACCACGTCGCCCTCCTCATAGGCTATGGTGCTTCCGCCGTTAACCCCTATCTACTCTTCGAATCGGCCGAAGATATGGCCCGACACGAGGTGTGGGTGTCTACCGACCCCGAAACTGCCATCCACAACGTCTACAAGGCCCTCGGTAAAGGGGTCCTGAAGACGATGAGCAAGATGGGCGTGTCGACGATTCCCTCGTATACTGGGGCCCAGATCTTCGAGGCTACTGGGTTATCACAGGAATTCATTGATGAATATTTCACCGGGACGACGACTCGCATCGAGGGTATCGGCCTGACCGAGATCGCTCAGGAGATCCTGGCGCGTCACCTTAGCGCGTATCCAGAAACCGGGGTGCACCTGGCGCACCGGACCCTAAAAACTGGTGGCCACTACCAGTGGCGTCGGGAGGGGGAGCGCCATCTTGTCGATCCTGAGTCAATTTTCCGGTTGCAGTTGGCAGCACGGACCAATGATTATGAGCAATTCCGTCGCTACACCGACCACATTAATGACAACTCAAGCAGGTTAATGACCTTGCGGTCATTGTTAGAGTTCCGTCATGATCGCCCGGCTGTGCCGCTTGAGGAAGTCGAGCCAGCTAGCGAGATCGTCAAGAGATTCTCGACAGGTGCTATGAGCTACGGCTCGATTTCCATGGAGGCCCATCAGACCCTTGCAATCGCGATGAACCGTATCGGTGGTAAATCGAATACCGGTGAGGGTGGCGAGGACCCTGAGCGTCTCTACGATCCCGAACGTCGTTCAGCTATTAAGCAGGTGGCATCGGGACGATTCGGTGTGACGAGCGAGTATTTGGTCAATGCTGACGACATCCAGATCAAGATGGCCCAGGGAGCTAAGCCGGGCGAGGGGGGCCAACTCCCCGGTCCAAAGGTTTACCCGTGGGTGGCGAAGACCCGTCATTCGACCCCAGGAGTTGGGCTCATTTCCCCGCCTCCGCATCACGACATCTACTCCATCGAGGACCTTAAGCAGCTTATTCATGACCTTAAATGCGCCAATCCTCGGGCACGAATCCACGTCAAGCTTGTTGCCGAGACTGGCGTCGGTACCGTCGCTGCCGGTGTCTCGAAAGCCAAAGCCGATGTTGTGCTGATCTCGGGCCACGACGGTGGTACCGGCGCAGCTCCACTGACGTCAATCAAGCATGCCGGTGGTCCGTGGGAGCTCGGCTTGGCTGAAGCCCAGCAAACCCTGCTCCTTAACGGCCTTCGTGATCGCATCGTGGTGCAGTGCGATGGTCAGCTCAAGACCGGTCGCGATGTCGTCATAGCAGCCTTACTCGGTGCTGAAGAATTCGGGTTCGCCACCACGGCGCTTATCGTCGAGGGATGCGTCATGATGCGTAAGTGCCATACAGATACCTGCCCGGTCGGTGTGGCTACTCAAAATCCCGAGTTGCGTAAGAAATTTGCTGGTGACCCCGACCACGTTGTCAATTTCATGATGATGATGGCTGAACAGACCCGCGAGATTCTTGCCGAGCTTGGTTTTCGCTCTATTGACGATGCCGTCGGCCACGTAGAAGTGTTGGATACCCGCAAGGCCATCACCCACTGGAAAGCTAAAGGTCTTGACCTGTCGCCGATCTTGCACCAGGTTGACCTGCCTGAAGGCTGTGCGCTGCATCATGTTCGAGATCAGGACCATGATCTCCAGACAAGTCTTGATATGACGTTAATTGACATGTGCGCGGATGCTTTGACCCTTGGCACCCCTATTCGGCGCGAGGTGAGTATCCGCAACGTTGATCGCACTGTCGGAACCATGCTCGGTAGCCGTGTCACAGTTGCTACCCATGGCAAGGGTCTACCTGATAACACCATCGACCTCACCTTCACTGGCACTGCTGGCCAAAGCTTCGGTGCATTTGTGCCTCGCGGCATGACGATGAGGCTCGTCGGTGACGCCAACGACTACGTCGGTAAGGGGCTATCCGGTGGCCGCGTCATCGTCGCTCCACCGCCACAGGCACCGTTCCGGCCACGCGATCAGATTGTTGCTGGAAACGTGGTTGGCTACGGGGCAACGTCCGGTGAAATCTTGTTGCGTGGTCAGGTAGGTGAGAGGTTCTGCGTACGCAATTCAGGGGCTACCGCAGTCGTGGAAGGAGTCGGTGATCACGGCTGTGAATACATGACCGGGGGCGAAGCACTCGTGCTTGGTGCTACGGGACGCAATTTCGCTGCGGGAATGTCTGGCGGCGTGGCGTGGGTGCGCAACCTTGATGTCAGCCGTCTCAATCCAGACATGGTCGACGCGTTGCCGATGGACCAGGCGGATGTCGACCGCGTCATGGAGTTGCTGAAATTGCACCAGACCGAGACTGGGTCGACCCTTGCCGAGGAGATCCTGGCGCAGGGAGCTGACGGAATTCGCAACTCCTTTACTAAGGTGCTCCCGCGCGACTATGCCGTCATGATGAAAGCGATGGTTGACGCTGAAGAGCGCGGCCTGAGTGAGAACGAAACGACCGAATTGCTCATGGAGGTGTCTCATGGCTGATCCTCGCGGCTTTATGAAAGTGCCCAGACAAGAGGCAAAACGGCGTCCAGTCGAAGAGCGTGTCCACGATTGGAAAGAGGTCTATCCAGGCGGGCCGGGACATGCTCTGCTACCTATCATTACTGATCAGGCGAGCCGGTGCATGGATTGTGGTGTGCCGTTTTGTCATACTGGCTGCCCGCTGGGCAATCTCATCCCGGAGTGGAACGACCTCATCTGGCGAGACGAATGGCGCGAGGCCCTTGACTCGTTACAAGCCACTAACAATTTTCCGGAATTCACTGGTCGGCTGTGCCCTGCCCCCTGCGAGACGGCGTGTGTTGAGGGGATCAACCGCGACCCCGTGACGATCAAAAACGTCGAGGTCGCCATTATCGACAAGGCGTGGGAGGACCGTCGCGTCATCCCCGTGGTCCCTGAGTGGCATTCGCTCAAGACGGCTGCGGTCGTAGGGTCTGGCCCAGCGGGTCTGGCAGCCGCTCAACAGCTCACCCGGGCCGGCCATACGGTCGTCGTCTACGAACGTGACGATGCTATCGGTGGATTGCTGCGTTACGGCATCCCGGATTTCAAGATGGAAAAATCGGTTCTCGATCGTCGAATAAAACAGATGGTGCTGGAGGGGACCGTTTTTAAAACGAACACTGAGATCGGTGTCGATATTACTGGCGAACAGCTACGAGAACGTTTTGACGCCGTTGTCTTGGCTACCGGGGCCACTGTTCCTCGCATGCTGAATGCTCCGGGCATCGAGCTTGATGGGGTTTGTTACGCCATGGATTATCTCACCCAGCAGAATCGTGTCGTCGCCGGAGAAGAGGTTCCCGATCAAATTCGCGCCGACGGTAAGCATGTTGTCATCATCGGTGGCGGAGACACGGCTAATGACTGCGTGGGTACCGCTGTGCGCCAAGGCGCGGCCTCGATTACTCAGTTGCAATACAACCCGGAGCCGCCCAAGGAACGTCCAGCTACCCATCCGTGGCCTACTTATCCGCTTATTCTGCGTGTCTCCAGTTCCAATGAGGAGGGTGGCGAGCGGGTGTACTCGACGAACACTGTCGAGATCGTGAGCGATGACGAAGGCCACGTTAAGGCAGTTCGGGTAGTCTCAGGCCATCGAGATGAGAACCGGGTATTTATAGCCGACGAAGGTAGCGAGCACGATTTGCCGGCTGAGCTCGTGATTTTTGCGATGGGATTCGCTCATCCGGAGCATGAGGGCGTTGTCGCTGAGCTGGGTCTGGAACTCGACGGGCGTGGCAACCTCGTGAGAAATAACGCTTTTGAGACCAATGTGCCGGGGGTTTTCGCCTGCGGTGATGCTGGCCGGGGACAGTCCCTCGTGGTGTGGGCCATCGCGGAAGGGCGGGCGGCAGCGAACGGCGTCGATGCGTACCTCAGGGGATCGCCGTCGGTATTACCAAAACCGATACAACCTTCCGATCGTCAAATGATGGTGTGATGCGCTCATGAGTTCGACAAGTGCCACCCCTCAGGAGGACACTGCTGGGATGAGCGATGACGAGGAGGACCTTGAGTCGGCGATTCACCATGCCAGAGCGCTGACGTGGGTGTGCGTGACGCTCTTTGTGCTGCTCGACGTTATTGGCTTGACTGCCCCTGGCCAGAGTGATCCACGATTCGTTCTGGGAGCCTTTGGAGGGGCTGCATCCTTCCTCGGTATCATCGGCGCGGGCGTTTGGTGGGCCTATTTGGCGTCCCAGCGGAGGGCCCACGCCTTGGATAATCATCTCGATCAGGAGCTTGGTATTGACAATGATGCCAAGCGTGAGGATCGACGCGACCCTCTTTAGTGTTGCGCTATGACTGCATTCGCACGCAGTTCACATCTGCCCGATAACTTCAGACATGGTTGTGGCTCCCAGCAGTTGCTGGGAGCCACAACCTGAGCATCGATTCACGTCAGTTCGCGATGAGGTGGTGCCTCGGGGCTGTCCACGACGTCTCCCTCAATGATGGTATTGCGAGGGTCGCGGTGTACTGCTGACGAGATGGAACTCGTAATTTTATGTGCTCCCACCGCAATTGCGAGGTTGGCGACACCATAGAGAAACACGGCGAGCGCGAGTAGCCAGCTCATGGCTACTACGCCGAATCCAGGATGCACTAAAACGACAATACCCAGAATAAATAGACCGACGCCGCCGCCAAGCATCCAACCCCAGGCTTTTGCTGTGACAAGCCTCATGGGGAGGGCGAACCCGGTAGCAGCTACGCCGAGGAGCACTAACCATACCCCCATCAGGATGGCAATGACGTGCAGGGAAAACCAGGGATGAATAGTAAGGATGAGGCCGACGATAATGCCGATGATGCCCCAGACTGTCATGAATCTCGCGCCAGCAATGCCATGGAGGGCCTTGGCGTTGACGAGGGTCATAATGGAGTCGATGACGGCGTAAATACCGACGATCATCACGAGGGCGGTCATCGTCTGGTGGGACCAGAGTACGGCTACTACAGCGGCAATAACTGCGAGGATTCCTTTAGTGAAAGGAATCCACCAGATCGACTTCCACGTTTTACTGAGGGTCTGCGAGGACATGTAATCAAGTCTACGTGAGCGGCTTTCGGTGCGTGCTTACCGCGGTTCGCGTGCTGGTAAGGATGTTCTCGAGGTCGTCCATACACAGTTGTGCGACCCGTGCAAAGAGAAAGTCGACGACAGCCAGCTGTGACATACGGCTGGACATCGCGCCAGCGCGAATCGGTGTTTCGCGTGCTGAAGTGACCAGGACGTGGTCGGCGAGGCGTCCTACGGGGGAGTCAGGTAGGCCCGTCATAGCGACAGTAAGAGCGCCGTGTTCTCGCGCCACAGTGAGAGCTTCGACCACCTCTTGGGTGTTGCCGCTAAAGGAAATACCTAGGGCTACGCACGTGCGTGTGCACAATGCGGCATGAACAAGCTGCATATGGGTGTCCTGATGGTGTTGACATATCAGGCCGATACGTTCGAGCTTCTCGGATAGATCGCTAGCAACAAGACCGCTGGACCCGACCCCGAATAGTGCGGTTCGTGGGGCAACGGAGATGGCGCTGGCGACAGCTTCAAGTTCGTCGGTGTTGACGGCTCGTGCGGTGTTTTCAATCGTGCGAGCCTCATGGAACGCAATCTTCGTGATCATTTGGGTCAAGGAATCGTCGAGAGTAATAGTGCCCTCGGCCACGGAAGATCTTTCCAGTTCGAGGTTGCGTAGAGACAGATCGCGTGCAAGCTCGGTGCGAAGTTCCCGGTAGCCGCTCATCCCTAGGCTCCGGCAGAAGCGCACCACGGATGCGGGGGATACGCCGGCAGCCTCGGCAAGCTGGCTCGTTGATGCTGCGAGCGTCCAATCGGGTTCGGCCAAGACGACAGCGGCGACCTGGGCTTCTGCAGGGCGCATCGTCATTCTGGCCATATCGATCCGAGGCAGCAGGCTGTCGTTCATGTGAAACATCCTTCCAATCGGACGGGATTTCATGTACAGTTATTTCACGTCACGGGGACGGTGCGGTTCCGTGGTGTGGCGTCTCAGACATGGAACCACGAAAAGTGTGACTCAGGGGGGATATTTCATGGACAGCCTGACGAATCTCGCAACCACTGAGGGGAGAAACCCGGCAAGCGAGGGACTCGACCAGTTGTCAACCCTTGAGATGCTCCGCGTTATGAACGACGAAGACCATCGGGTTCCAGACACTGTCGCGTCCCAGCTTTCAGCGGTAGCGGCTGTTGTCGAGGCTGCTGTGAGAGGTCTATCTGACGGAGGTCGATTGATATATGCCGGTGCCGGAACGAGCGGACGGCTAGGTGTTCTCGATGCAGTGGAGTGCCCACCGACGTTCAGTACCGATCCCACGATGGTCGTCGGTCTCATTGCAGGAGGACGACAAGCCATGTTCCAGGCTGTGGAAGGGGCAGAAGATGATGCGGATCGCGGCGTCGCAGAGATGAACGCCCTTCAACCAGGTCACCATGACGTCGTGGTCGGCCTGACAGCGTCGGGGCGAACTCCTTGGGTTGTGGGTGCGGTGCGCGCGGCAAGACGAGCTGGAGCAGTGACGGCTGCGGTGAGTTGTAATCGTGGTGCGGCAATCAGTAGCGAAGTAGAGCTTCCGATCGAAATTGATGCTGGTCCTGAGGTCCTCACCGGATCGACCCGCCTCAAAGCTGGGACAGTACAGAAGCTTGTCCTCAATATGATCTCGACCGCAACCATGGTGAAACTAGGTAAAACGTACGGAAACCTGATGGTCGACGTCGCTCCGAATAACGAGAAGTTACGGCAGCGAGCTGTATCAATCGTGATGACTGCTACGGGATGTTCTAGGGAAGATGCCATGACGGCGCTGCGTGAGGCCGACTGGCATGCCAAAACGGCCATTGTCATGGTGCTGATGGGAATGACTGCGGCGCAAGCTCGTAGCCGACTAGCAATAGCCGGCGGGGCAGTCCGGACTGCTGTCGACGAAAATTACCGTCACCACTGAGTCTTCCAAGGGAGGAAGCCATGGACTATTACTCACTTGCACGACAAATACTTGACCTTGCTGGAGGGCCTGACAATATTGAATCATTTACCAACTGCATGACGCGGCTACGTCTGAATCTCGTTCAGCCACATATAGCTGACGTCGAAGCCATCAAGGACTTAGACGGAGTCCTCGGGGTCGTAGAGGGCACACAATTGCAGGTCGTCGTTGGGCCTGGTCACGCGGAAAGATTACGAGCATCCTTCGGTGAGGTTATAGGGTCGGCGGGTTCTTCCGCTGTGAATGACACGGACGCGGTAACTACAAGCACGTCAACTGCGACTCCGACGGCAGAGACGTCTCCAGCTGTGACCGAGATAGAATCGGCTGCAATTTCAGAAGACGACACCGATCTGGCTGCCCGTACCAGGGCAAAGGTACGAAACAAGCAAACATCGCGGGTGCAAGCGATGTTTCGGCACGTCGGGAACATTTTTGTCCCAATTATTCCAGGATTTATCTCCTGTGGATTAGTCACCGCTATTTGCGGTATATGGAAGATGGTCGATCCCGCAGTTGCCAACGATGGGTGGTTCCTCGTTTTGGCTGGTCTCGGAGGCATCGTTATTGCCTCGCTCAACCTGATCGTGGGGTATAACACAGCTCAAGAGTGTGGTGGCAGTCCGATCTTGGGTCTTATCGCCGGAGGGGTTCCGTACATGCCAGCCCTTGCCGGAACCGTTGCAACTGACAAGGCGGCGGGTGTTCCACTGACGATCCCAGTATTCGGGGAGCTTAATCCCGGGTTAGGGGGCGTTATTGGTGTCATGATCACGGCATGGCTGTTCACCGTAATTGAGAACCGGCTGCGTAAGGTTGTCCCAGCGGCCATAGAGCTATTTTTTGTGCCTACTGTAACTCTGCTACTCGGAGCCGCAGCCTCCATCTTTGTGATCATGCCGTTGTCGTCCCTACTCATGAAGAGGCTGACCTGGCTGCTAGTGGATTTTGCACTTGCCAAGGGTGGAATCATCGGTGGATTTATCCTCTCGACTTTCTTCTTACCTATGGTGATGTTGGGAATCCACCAGGGGCTTACCCCGATTCACGCTCAACTGATCGCCAATCATGGTTATACCGAGCTGTTGCCCATTCTCGCAATGGCTGGAGCTGGTCAGGTTGGGATGGCGATTGCTGTCCTTATGAAGACTCGTAGCCAGAAATTGATGTCTGTCATCAAAAGCGCGTTGCCACTTGGTATTCTTGGCGTGGGTGAACCCCTCATATACGGGGTTTCCCTGCCATTACTGTATCCTTTCCTTACCGCGTGTATTGGTGGCGGTTTTGGCGGTGCTTTCATAGCATGGGGAATGCAGCACTCTGGATTGTTTGGTTCTCAGGCTTTGGGTCTGTCGGGTTTGCTTATGGCGCCGGTGATTTCTGCGGGAAAGTGGGCCTGGTATCTCGGCGGATGGCTCGTGGCAGTCATCATGGGTTGGTTACTGACTTTCCTGTTCGGTTTTAAAGATTCCATGGCTGAGCGCATCATGGACTGATCAATGATATGGTCTATATATCCGACTGATGACAGTTTCGATCGGGTTGCTTGCCAGGCTGCTGAGCATGGCGGAGTTGTATTTACGTCTCTACATTTGCCGGAAGTTGAAGATGTCGAATCTTTCCTCGGCATTCTGGCGGATCTGCACGACCGTTTCGCGCTTACCTTTTGGGCTGATGTCTCGCCGGTGGCCATTGACCTTCTTAGACCAGAGTTGCGGGATGTCGGGATCGTCGGACTGCGATATGATTTTGGGTTCGGAACCTATGACATCCATAAATTGGCTGAGCGAACTGGATTAGGTACGGCCATCAACGCATCTACGATCGACGCGACGACACTTGACTCTTTGATCGATTTAAGGCCTGTCGGATGGCACAATTATTACCCTCGTCCTAGTACTGGCATTACGACGAGTTGGTGCTTAAAGCAGTCACGGCTGTTCATTGATCGCGGACTGCCGGTGACTGCATTTATCCCCGGGGAAAGAGGATTGCGGGGCCCACTCCACCGTGGATTGCCGACGCTAGAGCACCACCGGTACCGGAACGCGTGGGCGAACGTGATCGAGCTGCGCCAGATGGGAGTAACTGTGGCAGTGGCCGAGGGAACGCTGACTCAACGAACCCTTACCTGGATTGAGCGGTTCGACACCGATGGTGTTATTACCTTGCCGCTGTGTGATCTCGCTTGTGCTGAGCTCTTGGGAGAGCACACTCTACGTCGGGAAGAGACGGGTATCTCATGGCGCATCGACGGCACGCGGGGGATGGACGTACCTGATGCGCCCAATGCTGGATTGCGTCCCGCTGGATCCCTTCAAATGGATACTTTGGACAGATACTGCGGCGAGGTTCATCTCATGGTTAGGGACGAACCTCTTGACGGGAACTGGGTGAGAGTCGGCGAAGTGGCCGGGCCCTATGCCGAGATGGTCGCGTATCTCAGCGGTGGAATGAAGGTTGATTTCACTATGTGGGGTTGATGCATTGGCAGTTATGGGATGCTGTCCAGGCGTTGAGCGGAAAGGGTAGTTGGGCTGTCGGAACTGAATCATTAGATTCGTCATTGAGTATTTTCGCAGAAAATGCATGATCATTGGTACGTACGATCAGCAAATGCGCAGCACATTATGGCGGATTCTCGGTGATTGTACGAGCTGCGCCCCGGTATGTGGAAGTTGCTGTTGTCGGGTTCTATCGGTCACTCTCACGTCCAAAGAAACATCGATTGGGGGCTCTGTGCCGCTAGTCTGGATACGAACCTCCAGCGGGCGATCAACGCTGAGGTTGCTTCTGGCCCGCCCATGATGTCGGGGGATGGGCAGATTGTTGTCGATACTGGGCCGATAAACCATGAACTGACCACAAAGTGTCTTGGTGAAAATCTCATTGGCGAGATGACGGATTCTCGATCTATTCAATGCCGCCAACTTATATCCGCCGCGTGGCCTTTCTTCCCGGTGACAAGATCGCTTCGCTGATCTTGGCTAGCGAGGTATTGGTAAACAGCGCGTCAAGTCTCGGGGCTTGCCACGTCATCGTCGCAGGAGGCTGACTACACGGAGACGTGAGCCAAAAAACACCATCGGTCCACTGCGTTGGGAAAAACCCAGAAATGTGCTGAGCACATTTCTGGGTTCCCAGCTGTTAAGCTGTTGGGCACCCATGCGTTCACGAGGTACGGGGTTGTGCCATGACGGTGATCAATCTCTACGCGTGACCACCATCATCCGTTGGTCGAGAATTCGCAGCACCCGGTCAGCGAGTTCTGGGTCGACGTCGATATCGCTGCGGGCATGTAATACGGCTTCACAGGCGGCATCCAACGCGACTGTCATCATTCGCTGATAATGCTGGGTGCGATGGGAAATGCTATTTTCGTCTGATCCATTATTGCCTTCACCGACGGCTGCGGTGCTGGATGCGTTATCGTGAGCATCAATTTGCTCAGACATCTTCAATTCTTCTCGCAGGGTCTCAAACCTACGTTCCAGGGCGTTGTTCAATTCGTCCGCAAAGGAATCGTGCGGAAATTCCTCTTCTACGGCCTTCACGGCTGCGTGCTGGGAAGTTCTGACAATTTGGGCTATTTGCGCGATGGTGCGCGTCTTCTGAGGTGGTACTAGTTTGCGTGACAGCCACGGCAAGGTCAGGCCTGTTGGCACGAGTGTGACAAAGATGACCGATGCAGCTAACACTACGACGAGGTGGCGTTCGTCCATTCCGCTACTTGTCTTACCCATCTCAGGCAGAGCCAGAGCTAGGGCCAACGTGGCCAGCCCGCGCATTCCACTCCACGTCAGTAGCACCGCGCTGCTCACAAATTTGCGTACGGAGGTTTTGATGATGAGTCGTCCCATAGTGAGGACGAAGAGGAATCGCACTGCGAACAGCACGATCACTAGCACTGTCACTGGAACTAGATACGATCGGATGTCATCGCCACCGGTAAACACGTTACGCATCTGCAAGCCGATAAGGCCGAATGCAATTCCCGTTACCAGCAAGTTGGCGATTTCCCAGAACGTCGACCGCGCGATTCGGGTTTCGCTGTCTTCTGCACGCGCTCGTCGGTTCGTTTCAAGCGCGGCGACGACTACCGCGATGACCCCGGAAGCGTGAAGGTGCTCGGCAATGAGATAGGCGGCAAAAGGAGTTACAACGCTGACAATGACTCGTGCGGCGACGTCAGGAGTGAGCTTGTCGACAACCCGGTACAGGTATCCCATCATGAGTCCAACCGCCACGGCTACGAGAGCACCAAGGAGAAAGTCGAGGATGATCGTCGGGCTGATTGATGTGCGTCCGGCTTCAACCGCTGCAAGGGATGTTTGGAAAATCACGATCGCCACCGCGTCGTTAAACAGTCCCTCCGATTGCAACAGCATCATGATCTGTCGCGGTATGCGGGCCGATCCTGAAACTGCTTCAACGGCGACTGGATCAGGCGGAGCGACTGCGGCTCCGGCGACCAGAGCCAGGGTAAATGTGACACCCGGCACCACCCACCACAGCGTCAGCGCGGCCAAAAAAGCAGTGAGCGTAGTGAGCCCGACTGCCATGGCGAGTAGGAGGTGCCAGCGCTTGCGGAACACCGACCAACTCGTGTTGCGGGCGGTCGCGAACAGCAACGGTGGCAGGAATAGTTCCAGAATGAGGTCTGGGTCGATTACCGGGACGGTGAAGCCCGGAATGAAGGTTAATACGATCGAGGCCAGCATCATGAGGATTGGATATGGGAGACCGAATCGCTTCCCGACTGTGACGCATATCACGGTGATGGCACACAATCCAACCAGGACGAACAGCACACTTCAGCTTATCGACTTCGTCACCGGCGTTACGGAGTCGTCTCATCCGTGCTCTCTGTGCTGTAGGAGCAAGCGACTGATCCGCTGTTCGCACCTGCGCGATCCGAGATGTCCTTCGCGCCGACTACTCTGTCCAAGTCGGCACGATCCCAACGGCTTGGGGTCGGAATGTGAAAGGAGTGCCCGTGGCCCGTTCCGACTTCGTCCACCTTCACACTCACACTGAGTACTCCATGCTGGACGGTGCTGCCAGCAATGAGAAGCTCTTCGCAGAGGTGGCGCGTCAGGGGATGCCCGCGGTTGCCATGACAGACCACGGAAACATGTTCGGCGCCTACGAGTTCTTCCAGATCTCGAAGAAATATGACGGGGACCAGAATCCTCTCGTCAAGCCGATCATTGGTATCGAGGCGTACGTCGCTCCGAGCAGCCGGAAGTCGCGAGTTCAGGAATTTTGGGGGACGTCTCGGGATGCTGGTGATCCAGACGCCGAGGGCGGCAAGGACGTTTCTGGGGGTGGCCGGTATACCCATATGACGATGTGGGCGAAGGATCCCGAGGGCCTCCACAATCTGTTCCGGCTGTCGTCCTTAGCGTCATACGAGGGCTACTACATGAAGCCGCGCATGGACCGCGAGCTCATGTCTCAGTATCCCGGTGGCATTATCGCTTCGACGGGCTGCCCATCGGGTGAGGTACAAACCCGGCTCCGTCTTGGACAGTTTGAGGAGGCCTGCCAAGCAGCGTCCGATTATCGGGACATTTTTGGCCACGAAAACTATTTTTGTGAGTTGATGGATCACGGCGTCCCGATTGAAAAACAGGTGAGGTCAGACCTGCTCAAGCTGGCCAAGCGGCTGGATATTCCGCTACTCGTAACAAACGACTCGCACTATGTTACCGAAGACCAAGCTGATGCTCATGACTCGTTGCTGTGTGTCGGCGTAGGTCGAAATAAAGACGATCCCAACCGTTTTCGTTTCAACGGCTCCGGCTACTACATCAAGTCATCGGAGCAGATGAGAGCGCTATTCCCTGACCACCCAGAGGCCTGCGACAACACCTTGCTGTTGACCGAGATGATTGGCCCCTACGATGAGGTGTTTAAACACGTTGACCGGATGCCGCAGTTTGACGTCCCAGAAGGGGAAACCCAGGAGTCCTGGCTGCGCAAGAAACTCCAGGAGGGACTCGACGAAAAGTTTGGCCCGAATCCTCCCAAAGAAGTCCTAGACCGTCTCGAAACCGAGTTGTCGGTCATTGAGCCGCTGGGATTCTCCTCTTACTTCCTCGTCGTTTCCGATATCTGCAATGCTGCACGCTCCATGGGTGTGCCGGTTGGGCCTGGACGCGGATCTGCTGCTGGCTCCTTGGTGGCGTACTTGACCGGGATTATTGCGATCAACCCGTTGGAACATGGCTTGCTGTTTGAGAGGTTCCTCAATCCGGAGCGGGTCAACCCGCCCGATATTGACCTTGATTTTGACGATCGTCAGCGCGACAAAGTCATTGACTACGTCACACACAAATACGGAGCCGAGTACACCAGCCAGGTCAATACATTCGGAAAGATTAAGGCGAAGGCTGCCGTCAAAGATGCCAACCGTATTTTGGGTTACCCTTTCGCTCTCGGCGACAAGATCACCAAGGCCATGCCTCCCGACGTCATGGGCAAAGGCGTTCCATTAGCCAAGATCTTCGATCCTTCCCACGAGAGGTATGCCGAAGGCCAAGAATTTCGTCAGCTCGTGGCGGATAACCCAGACGTCGCAAAGGTCGTCGAGACCGCAAAAGGGCTTGAAGGGCTCATTCGTGGTACTGGCGTGCATGCCTGCGCCTTCATCTTGTCGAGTGCCCCGCTGCTCGACCTCGTCCCGATGCATAAGCGCGACAAGGACGGCATGATCATTGCCGGTTTTGCATATCCCCAGCTCGAAGAGATGGGGCTCATGAAGATGGACTTCCTGGGCCTGCGCAATCTCGGCATCATGGATCACTGCATCAAGATCATCAAGGACAACCGGGGGATCGACGTCGATCTCAAGGACCTCGCTCTTGATGATAAGGCGACCTATGAGATGTTGGCCCGCGGCGACACTCTAGGCGTTTTCCAGCTTGATGGTGCGGCTATGCGGTCGTTGCTGCGGCTCATGGGGCCAACATGCTTCGACGACATCGTCGCCGTGCTGGCTTTGTATCGTCCAGGTCCGATGGGCGCTAATGCACATATCTCCTATGCCCAGCGCAAAAACAACCGGGAACCGATCGTTCCGATCCATCCCGAGCTCAAAGAAGACCTCGACGAGATCCTTGCTCCCACCTATCACCTCATTGTGTATCAGGAGCAGATCATGTCGATTGCCCGGAAGCTCGCCGGGTACACCCTGGGTGGTGCCGACCTATTGCGCCGAGCGATGGGTAAGAAAAAGAAGCACATCCTGGAGGAGAACTTCATTCCCTTCCAGGCGGGTATGCGTGAACATGGTTATTCCGACGACGCCATCCAGACTCTCTGGGACGTCATGGTGCCCTTTGCGGGGTACGCTTTCAATAAGTCCCACGCTGCTGGCTACGGACTAGTTTCGTACTGGACGGCGTACCTCAAGGCTAACTATCCCGCTGAGTACGGCGCGGCTCTGCTGACCAGCGTCGGTGACGACAAAGACAAAATGGCGATGTATCTGGCCGATATGCGTGCCCAGCACATCAACGTCCTACCCCCGGACGTCAATGCCTCCTCACTTGAGTTCACCGCTGTCGGTGAGGATATTCGGTTCGGCCTAGGAGCCGTCCGAAATGTCGGTGCTAATGCTGTAGCTGAAATTATTCGTGCTCGAAAAGAGAATGGTCCGGCTCCCGACTTCTTTACTTTCCTCGACCAGGTGAGTCTGACAGTCTGCAATAAGAGACTTATCGAATCCCTCATTAAGGCTGGTGCCTTCGATTCCATGGGTCATTCTCGACGCGGCCTGATGGCTGTCTACGAGCAGGCGGTCGACGCCGTCATTGATATCAAGCGCAATCAGGCCAACGGGCAAGACGATTTGTTCGGTATGGGCGACGACTCTCAGCCTACCCAAATGGGCGTCGAACGGGTCGTTCCCGACGACGATTGGGATCGCAGCACCAAGCTCGCTTTCGAACGCGAGATGCTGGGCCTCTATGTTTCGGACCACCCGCTGCGTGGACTCGAGGCAGCTCTGGAGGCGGAATCCGATATTTCGGTGGCAGAGCTGGTCAATCCCGAAGCCCACCACGAGGGTCGGTACACCGTCGCTGGCATGGTGACTCAGATCGTGCGGCGCACCACCAAGAACGGTGATATTTGGGCTTCGGTTACGTTGGAGGACCTCGATGCATCTATTACGATTGCGTGTTTTCCAAAGGTTTATCAGCGAGTCGAGCCTTTGTTGGCGGTCGACAGCATTTTGAAGGTTCGCGGCTTTGTTCGGGAACGCGACGAGGCTGTTGAAATGTCGGCTAATGATGTCTGGCTGCTTGATCTCACTGACGCTGGTAATAATGCACCGATGACGATCGATATGCGTCGCGGACGATGCACCCGTGGCACGATTGAAGAACTGCGAGGGGTATTGCGCAATCATCCGGGTAGCTCCGAGGTGCGATTACGACTTATTGACGGCAAGAAGATGACTACTTTTCGGCTTGCCGACGAACTCAAGGTCACTCAAGGACAATCGCTCATGGCAGACCTCAAAGCTCTGCTCGGTCCCTCATGCGTTCCTAGGAGGCAGCAATGAACGAGACCCTTCGCGCCAGTCGACTCGCGATCCTCCGCCTGAGCTTGTTCGTGATCGTGGCTGGAATTGTTCTTGGCGGACTAGCTGCTCCAATATGGCATTCTATGGTGACTCTGCCGACATACACCGTCGGGTCCGACGGTGCAGCGTCGACAACAGAGAAGGGACTCACTGAGGTCTTTTCGACCGACGCCATGTACTGCCTTATCGGTGTGGTTGTCGGGGTTATCATTGGCTGTTTGAGCTGGATCATGATGCGACAGCGGGGAGCGTGGGGCGTCTTAGCTGCCGCAACGTCGGCGTGTCTGTCGGCGCTAGTGTGCTGGTGGGTAGGCGTTCTTATCGGTCCTGACTCCTTCGCGGAGCGAATCGCCTCGGCTAAGTCGGGGGAGGCCATCCCGGTCGATTTTGCCCTTCATACCTGGGTAGCAGTCCTGGTGTGGCTGCTTGCCGCGATGGTGCCGATGCTCATTGCCTCCTTGGTGACGGCCAGCCGTGGCGCTCCGCGAACTGGACGTAAAAAGTCATTACGTGAGGGTTCACTAGACTGACGGTGTGCTGAGAATCGTCGATGTGACCAGTCAGACCACTGGCGACCTGCGTCACGCTGTGCCGCGTGCTGACTTCGATGTCGATGCCGCGATGTCGGCCGTCATCCCTGTTTGCTCTGCAGTGAGGGACCGTGGCGCTGAGGCGCTACGCGAGTACAGCGAGAAATTCGACCATGTGGTTCCCGACCATCTGCGTGTTCCAGCGCAGGCCCTCGCTAAGGCAGCTGAGGCCCTTGACGACACCTTCCGCCAGGCCTGTATCGAGTCAATTCGACGTCGCCGCCAGGTATGCCAGGAAGCGGAGATAGAGACATCTTCGCGACCGGTTGAGGTAGCTAGCGGGGCGCGGGTGAGTCAGCGCATCGTTCCAGTAGGGCGGGTAGGCCTGTATGTGCCGGGTGGATTCGCGCCGTTAGCGTCGTCGGTCATTATGAATGTCGTACCTGCGCAGGAGGCTGGTGTTTCGTCTATTGCGGTAGCGTCCCCGCCTCAGGCGGAGTTCGGTGGGTTGCCGCATCCGAATATCCTGGCCGTGTGTCACTTGCTGGGCGTGAATGAGGTCTACGCCGTCGGCGGTGCCCAGGCGATTGCGATGTTTGCCTACGGTGTTAACGGTTCCGATGATGCGGATTCTTGCCGGCGCGTCGACATGGTTACTGGTCCGGGCAACATTTACGTGGTGGCGGCTAAGCGGTACCTGCGCGGCACCGTCGGTATTGATTCGGAGGCTGGGCCCACCGAAATTGCCATCCTCGCAGACGAGACCGCCAACCCGCGTCACGTTGCTGCCGATCTCATGAGCCAGGCCGAGCATGACACGTTGGCCGCAGCAGTGCTCGTCACAGACTCGACGAGATTGGCTGAGGCAGTGCAACGCGAACTTGCCCCGATGGTGGAGGTAACCTTACATTCGCAGCGCATTCGCGCATCGTTGACGTCCAAGCAGTCAGCCATCGTCATGGTGCGCGATATAGACCAGGGTCTCGAAGTCGTTAACGCCTACGCGGCTGAGCACCTGGAAATTCAGACGGCCGATGCTGCCGCTGTTGCTGCCCGGGTCCGAAATGCTGGTGCCATTTTCATTGGGCCGTGGGCGCCGGTCTCTTTGGGCGACTACTCGGCTGGATCCACCCACGTCCTGCCTACCGCAGGGGCAGCCTGCCATTCTTCTGGCCTGTCGGTGCGTTCCTTCATGCGGGCTGTCCACGTCGTCGACTACACCGAAGATGCCCTTCTCGAACTGGCCGACTCCGTGGAGACTTTCGCGCTGGCAGAGAATTTGCCCGGCCATGCTAATGCCATCACCGTAAGGAGGCCACGTTGACTCAGCACCGACAGGCTCGTCAACCCCGTCCAGTGGTGAAGCCGGAGCCTAACTCTATTCAGTTGGCGGATCTCCCGCTGCGTCCCGAGCTTGTCGACGCGGTACCATACGGGGCTCCACAGCTTGATGTTCCAGTACGTCTCAACGTCAACGAAAACCCGTATCCGCCATCGGAGGCCGTACGCAAGGACATGGCTAAGGCCGTCGCCAAGGCTGCCAAAAGTCTCAACCGGTATCCGGACCGGGAGGCCACGGCACTGCGCGAGGATTTGGCCCGGTACATCGGCTTCGGTGTCAGCAGCGGCCAGATTTGGCCGGCCAATGGCTCTAACGAGGTTATGACTCACATCCTGCAGGCGTTTGGTGGCCCTGAACGTACCCTGCTGACGTTTACGCCGACATATTCGATGTATCCGGAATATGCCCGTAATACCCACACTGCCTATGTCACTCGGCCCCGCAATGCCTCATGGGGACTGACGACGAGCGAGATCCTCTCAGCAATTGAGGAGGTTAAGCCGAATATTATCTTGCTGACTACTCCAAATAACCCCACCGGCACCACTATCCCAGTTGCCGTCATTGACGAAGTATGTGCTCGTACCGACGCTATCGTGGTCGTCGACGAGGCATATCAGGAATTTACAGACGCGCCAGAGGACTCTTGCATCGCGTTGCTTCCAAAATACGGTCGGCTCATTGTGGTACGCACCTTGTCTAAGGCATTCGCTTTAGCGGGTGGCCGATTGGGTTATGCGGTCGCTGCGCCGGCCGTCGTCGACGCACTGCGGACGGTCCGACTGCCTTATCACCTCTCCGAGGTGTCACAGGTGGTGGCGAGGGTTGCTCTCGCACATGCTCCCGAAATGCTTGCCCGGGTCGACGAATTGCGCGAGACTCGTGCAAATCTGGAGGACTGGCTGCAGATGCACGGGTTGGACGTCGTCTCCTCGCAGTCGAACTTTGTCCTGTTTGGTAGGTTCGCCGATCGGCACGCCGTATTCCAAGCATTACTTGATCGCGGGGTACTTATCCGAGAAGTCGGGCCGAGTGGCTACTTACGCGTATGCGCTGGAACCCCACGTCAGACTGATGCTTTTCGTACCGCGTTGCTTGACGTCCTTCCCACCGCACACCGTCTCGTCCCCGAGGAGGAATGATGACTCACCGCCGCGCGCGCGTTTACCGGCAGACTGCGGAATCTACTGTCGATGTCGCGATTGATCTCGATGGGGCAGGGGAATCCACCATTTCGACCGGGGTAGGATTCTATGACCACATGCTGACAGCGTTGTCGAAGCACTCAGGTATCGACATGACGATTACGACGACCGGCGATATTGACGTCGATGGCCACCACAGCGTTGAAGATACAGCTATTGCGTTAGGGCAGGCTCTCGCTCAGGCTCTGGGTGACAAACGCGGTATTACCCGTTTTGGTGACGCCGTCGTTCCCCTCGACGAGGCCCTTGCTCAGTGCGTTGTTGACGTTGCGGGACGGCCATGGGTGGAGTGCTCAGGAGAACCGGAGGGGCAGGCTTACGCTCGTATCGGTGGGTCTGGCGTGCCTTATCAGGGATCGATGACGTACCACGTTGTGCAGTCCTTAGCACTCAACGGGGGGTTGTGCGTTCATTTGCGTTTACTGGCCGGACGCGACCCTCATCACATTTGCGAGGCCCAGTTCAAGGCGTTGGCTCGGGCTTTGAGAATGGCCATTGCGCCGGATCTGCGCAATGCGGGTCGGGTTCCCAGCACTAAAGGCGTTCTCAATGTCTGATTCAGTGCGCGTTGGCGTGATCGACCACGGTTCAGGAAACCTCCACTCGGCCGAGCGAGCATTGCATCAGGCGGGAGCTGAGGTTACGGTCTCCAATGACCCGAGCGTCCTGCGCGATAACGACGCCCTCGTACTGCCTGGAGTAGGAGCATTAGCCGCGTGTATGGCCGGTCTGCGCGCTATGGGTGGCGAGCGTCTCGTCCGCGAATGGGTTGATGAAGGACGACCCCTTCTGGGTATCTGTGTGGGACACCAGATGCTCTTTGAGCGTGGACGTGAACGTGACGCCGACGTGACATGTCTCGGTATTCTTCCCGGCGTCGTGACGCAATTACCGGCACAGCGGCTGCCCCACATGGGATGGAATACGGTGTCACCGGCCACCGGCTCGGCGCTTTTCTCTGACGGGGACGAGAGGTTTTATTTCATTCACTCCTATGGTGTCGTTGTGTCCGGCCCTGACGATCACGTCACCACCAGTACCCACCAGGGGGTGACATTCGTCGCGGCTGCGGAATGTGGACCGGTGACGTCCACTCAGTTTCATCCCGAGAAGTCGGGCACAGCAGGTCTCGCTCTGCTTGGTCGGTGGCTGCGTCAGCTGAGTTGATAGCCTTAGCCTGTGACCGGAGAACTCACTCTGCTTCCAGCTGTTGATGTCCAGGGCGGTCGTGCCGTCCAATTGCAACAAGGGGTAGCCAATTCCGAACGAGTATTTGGCGATCCTCTCGAAGTAGCTCAACGATGGCAAGATTTGGGGGCCCAGTGGATTCACCTCGTTGATCTTGACGCTGCTTTCGGGCGTGGATCCAATACTGAGATCATCAGTAGCATCGTTGAACACATGAATATCGACGTTGAGGTTTCCGGTGGTATTCGCGACCAACGGAGTCTCGAGTCCGCGTTGGCTGCTGGCGCAACCCGAGTCAACATCGGTACTGCTGCTCTTGAGGACCCTCAATGGTGCGACGAGGTCGTCGGACGCTACGGAGAACAGGTAGCTATTGGCTTAGATGTTCGCGACGACCAACTAGCAGCCCGTGGGTGGACGCGCCAAGGTGGGAAGGTTCTTGACGTGTTAGCGCGGTTAGAGGACGCGGGGTGCAAGCGGTACGTTGTTACTGACGTTGCCAGTGACGGCATGCTCACCGGCCCTAATTACGAGCTTCTCGGACGAATTTGCGCTCGCACGCAAGGCAAGGTTGTTGCGTCGGGAGGCATCGCTACGTTGGAAGATTTGCGACGCTTGCGTGGCTTAGTCCCGATCGGTGTTGAGGGAGCGATTGTTGGGACAGCCCTGTACGTTGGCAATTTCACGCTGCCAGCGGCCTTAGAGATTTGCCGAGCCCCGATCCCGGCGGATTCGTCACCGATGCCTGATTCCCACTAAGCGCCGATTGTCGTGGCACTTTTCTGTGCCTGATTCGTTCTCGGCCGGGGAGTGTAGACTGTCCGATTGTGTGCGTGGGCTTGTCCTGCGCCGGATGCTTGGCCCCGCTGGGCCGATAACTGCGACATTCGAGGAAGGGAGACACCGTCCATGAGCGGTCACTCCAAGTGGGCCACCACCAAGCATAAGAAGGCGGCCATTGACGCCAAGCGTGGCAAGCTTTTCGCCCGCCTGATTAAGAATATCGAGGTGGCTGCTCGCCTTGGCGGTGGGGACCCGTCAGGTAACCCGACTCTCTACGACGCTATTCAGAAAGCGAAGAAGAGCTCGGTTCCCAACGACAACATCACCCGTGCCGTCAAGCGTGGATCCGGCGAAGGTGCTGACGCCGTCAACTACGAGACGATCATGTACGAGGCTTACGGGCCTGCCGGTGTTGCGATCCTCATCGAGTGCCTCACCGATAATCGCAATCGCGCCGTTTCCGACGTCCGTGTTGCCGTGACCCGCAACGGTGGCACTATGGCTGACGGTGGCTCCGTACAACGCCTCTTCCAGCGCAAGGGAGTTGTCTCAGTGCCCAAGACCTACGAGGTTGAGGAGGGGCGCAAGACAGAGACCCGTGAGGTGGACGAGGACCAGCTCATGGAGGCCACTATTGACGCTGAGCCCGAGGACATCGTCGATGAGGGTGAGGTCTTCGAGATCATTTCGGATCCAAACGCCGTTGTTGATGTCCGCAAGGCTGTTCAGGACGCTGGGATTGATTACGACTCCGCTGAGGTGTCATTTAAGCCCGACTTTACCCAGCCTGTTGAGCTTGACGACGCTCGCAAGCTTTACAAGATTCTTGACGCCCTCGAAGATCTCGACGACGTCCAAAATGTATTCTCCAACGCTGATATTTCCGCTGAGGTTGCGGCGGCGCTTGACGAGGAGGAATGAGCATTCCAGAGTCGACTTCCCACCCGCGTGTTACAAGGGTTATGGGAGTCGACCCCGGTCTCACTCGCTGCGGTGTCGGCGTCGTAGAAGGCGGGCTGGGAACGCAGCTGAAACTGATTGCAGTGGGTGTTATCCGTACTCCTGCTGATCTCGATCATGCACATCGCCTACTTCGTATCCATGATGGGCTGGAAGAGTGGCGGGAAAACACTCACCCCGATGCCATCGCCGTGGAGAAAGTGTTTGCACAGCACAACCGCAATACGGTAACTGGAACTGCTCAGGCAGCTGGAATGGCAATGATGATCGCAGCGCGTCACGGTCTTCCGGTCGCGCTACACACCCCAAGTGAGGTTAAAGCAGCAATCTCGGGTTCGGGGCGAGCAGATAAGGCTCAGGTGGGCCACATGGTGGCACGTGTGCTGCGGCTATCGGCTCCTCCCACACCAGCTGACGCCGCAGACGCCGTTGCTTTAGCGATTTGCCAGCTATGGCGTGGCGGGGCTACCAATCGTCTCGAGGCTGCCGTGGCTGCGCAACGACGCGGTCGGCCCACGCCCCGCTCCTGGAAGGATCTGGCACGGTGATTTCCCACGTCTCCGGTACGGTGAGTTCTGCTGGCCCGACGTGGGTCGTCCTTGACAATCATGGTGTCGGTATCAAGGTGCTGTGTCCCCCTGCCACGGCTGCGAGTGCACGGATCGACCAAGACATGTCCTTGCAGACCTCTCTGGTCGTGAGGGAGGATTCCCTCACGCTTTACGGGTTCGTTGAGGCTGATGACCGCGACGCTTTCGAACTGGTGCAGACCGCATCGGGCGTCGGCCCGAAACTGGCTGCGGCAATCATGAGTGTCTTAGATTCTGCTCAGCTTGCCACGGCGATTGCCGATGAAGATGACGCGACGTTGTGCCGCGTGCCCGGTATTGGCCGCAAAGGTGCGGCGAAAATGATTCTTGAGTTGAAAGACAAGATGGCCGCTTTTGCCTCACGCGGGCCTTCCTCGGGTAGTGCCGTCCAGGTGACTGCACCGTGGCGGCAGCAGGTGACAGAGGGTCTGATCGGATTGGGCTGGTCTGCTAAAGATGCAGAGAGAGCCGTTGATGAGGTGGCCGTCCTCAAGGAAGCTGATCCGGCTATGACGATCGGCAACCTTATGCGAGCTGCGTTGCGCAGTTTGGCGCCGTGATATGTCGGTCACTTCTGGCAGACTGACCGACGTCGTCAGGAAGGAGAATGTCGGTGGAGCACTCGCCCGTCGATCCGTCGGCCGAACCCCCTGAAAAGGCTGAGGAAGCGGCCCTACGTCCTGGCGTGCTGGCAGAGTTCGGAGGGCAGCAGCGGGTTGCCGAACAACTTGGCTTAGTCCTTGCAGCGTCGAAATCGCGGGGCACGACCCCCGATCATGTGCTGCTATCAGGGCCCCCAGGTCTCGGCAAAACGACCTTGGCCATGATTATTGCCTCCGAAATGTCAGCACCTATCCGTATCTCTTCTGGGCCTGCCATTCAGCACGCTGGGGATCTAGCTGCGATCTTGTCGTCATTAGTACCCGGTGAGGTGTTCTTCCTCGATGAGATCCATCGGATGTCCAAACCTGCTGAGGAGATGCTTTACCTGGCAATGGAGGATTTCCGGGTGGACGTCGTCGTCGGTAAAGGGCCAGGAGCGACTGCGATTCCGATCGATATTCCGCCGTTTACCCTGGTGGGAGCGACGACGCGGGCCGGCCTACTTCCGGGGCCGCTGCGTGACCGCTTCGGTTTTACGGCTCAGCTCGACTACTACGAGGTAGCCGACCTTGAACGGATCGTGACGCGATCAGCCGGGGTCATTGGAGTTGAGCTTGCTGCGGGCACAGCGCACACCATTGCGTCACGGTCTCGGGGGACGCCGCGCATCGCTAACCGATTGCTTCGACGGGTCCGTGATTGGGCCGATGTTAATCATGAATCTCCAGTGACGCCGCAAGGGGCCCAGACCGCTCTTGACCTCTACGAGGTGGATCCGTTGGGCCTGGACCGCCTCGATAGAGCAGTTCTCACAGCGGTGTGTCTGAAGTTTGGCGGCGGGCCCGTAGGCTTGTCGACCCTTGCGATTAGCGTGGGGGAGGAGCCGCAGACCGTTGAAGAGGTCGCTGAGCCTTTCTTGGTACGACTTGGTTTCCTTATGCGTACTCCGAGGGGCCGGGTTGCCACCGACAGAGCCTGGCGACATCTCGGTCTTGAACCGCCTTCCGACGGCCCCAGCGAGGGTCTGTTCTGACCACATTAACCGAGTCGGGGTAGCATGACCCCGGTCATACCCGAAGACAAGGAACGTTCTATGCCTCTTCTCGCGAGCCCGCTGGGCGGAATGCTGCCCCTGCTGATCATCTTCATCGTCCTCATTGGTTTCACGGTGTGGCAGGGCAAGAAGCAGGTCAAGAAGCAGCAAGAGGAGCGCTCACAACTCGAGTCACGTCTTGAGGTTGGTACCCGCGTCGTGCTTAACAGTGGGCTATTCGTCACCATTACTCATATTGGGGACAAGCAGGCAGTTGTTGAGCTTGCGCCGGGAGTTGAGGTGAGCATCCTTAAGCAGGCTATCGTTCGGCCCGCCGGTGACGAGGAAGAGTTTGCTTTCGCTGATGACGTCGCTGCAGAGAACTCCACGGCTAGCAACGACGTCGCTACCGAGCCGGCACGTGATGCATCGACTGCTTCGGAGCCCGCCGTTGCGACGACTCATACCTCTGACGAGCACACACAAGCCTGATACCCACCAAGAGCAAGGAACTCATTCGACGTGGCAACGAAAAAGCGAACACATCATCCAGGTAGGACCCTGGTGATTTTCCTGGTGGTCATGATAGTCATGTACGTCCTCATGGCAGTTATGCGTACGTGGTCACCTAAGCTCGGCTTGGATCTTAGGGGCGGGACATCAGTCACATTGACGGCCAAGACGGAGGATGGCAAAGCTCCCACAGCGACAAGCCTCGAGCAGGCCCGTATCATCATCCAACAGCGGGTGAACGCACTAGGAGTGGGCGAGTCATCGGTGCGGACGATGGGTGATCGCAATATCGTCGTGTCAGCCCCGAATGTCGAGAGTTCTAAGCTTGTTGAAATGGTGGGTCAGACCGCCCAGCTGGGATTCCGTATGGTGTATGCGGAAGAGCCAGTAAATACGAAGGGCGCGACTCCTCAGCCGGTACAACCATCTACTCTGCCGACTGCCAACCCTCATGCCAGTGCCTCGGCGGCTCCGGATGCACCTGCTAGCTCCAAAGGTGGCGCTAAATCCAGTACTACGCAGTTCAACGAGAAGGATCCTCAGTCAGCTGCGAAAATGGTAAAAGCTGCCCAGGAGTGGACGCCTACGCCCGAAGATCAACAAGCCTTTAAAAGCTATACGTGCGCGAAATCGGTCGACTCACCGGGCGATCAGTCGCTGGTGACCTGTGATCGTGAAGGTACCACCAAATATCTGCTGTCTCCGCTCGCGATTACCGGTACCCAAGTAGCCAGTGCTGATTCAGGTATTCCGCAAGGACAGCTGTCCTACGTCGTCAACTTGAAATTCAATTCTATCGGCACCACTTCGTTCGGCGCTGCTACCACGTACCTGTGTTCGCAGACAAGCCCGCAGAATCAGTTTGCGGTTGTCCTCGATGGCAAGGTCATCTCTTCTCCGCAGCTCGACGGAAGTAAAGGATCATCCTGCCCGATTAACGGTGGCGAGGCTCAGATCTCTGGCAACTTCACTCAGGACAGCGCGGCTGATCTCGCCAATGTCTTGAAGTACGGCGCTCTTCCGCTGTCGTTCGATATTTCCAGCGTTGACACCATTTCGCCCACCCTCGGCGGTGAGCAGCTTCGTGCCGGCATCATTGCTGGAATTGTGGGCCTTATTCTCGTTGGCGCGTACTGCCTGCTCTACTACCGGGGCCTTGGCTTGGTTGCCCTCAGCTCCCTCATCGTCGCCGGTATCACCACATATGCGGCCATGGTTTTGCTCGGCGAGGCCGTCGGGTTCACCCTGTCCTTAGCAGGTATCGCTGGCGCGATCGTTGCCATCGGTGTGACAGCAGACTCCTTCATTGTCTACTTCGAACGTATTCGAGACGAGATTCGTGAAGGACGCACCTTGCGTACCGCTCTACAGACAGGTTGGGCAAAAGCCCGAGGCACGATCCTCATGGCTGACGGTGTGTCCCTACTGTCGGCGATCGTCTTGTTTGTGCTGTCGGTAGATCAGGTGAAGGGATTCGCGTTCACTCTCGGTCTGACGACGCTCATCGACCTTGTCATTTGTTTCTTCTTTACTCATCCGATCGTCACGCTGCTGGGGCGTACGAAGTTCTGGGGACAGGGCCGACGCGGTTCTGGCTTTGAGGCGGAGCATATGGGCGTCACTGAGAGCCAACTACTCGGTCGTAGGAGCAGACGATCTACTCCACGCGCAAAGCGGACCGCCGAGCCGAAGGAGGCCTGAGATGACTGATGGTAAGAGCTCCCAGACCTCATCTATTGTCACGGAGCGTCGCGCGGACGCTGCGACTGGCAAGAAACACAAGCATGGTTTTACTCACGCCTTGTACACCGGTGAGATCTCCTATGGGTTTATCGAGCGTCGTAAGCTCTGGTACACCATTACGGCGATCGTTGTCGTTATTTCGCTTATCGGTCTGCTGGTGCGTGGCCTGAACCTCGGCATTGAGTTCAAAGGTGGTGTTCAGTTCCGGGCTCCAGCCCATGTCGCTACCTCGACCATCGACGACGTCCGAAAGTCAGTGTTGTCTTCAGGTGCCCCTGATATGGATGCCACAGAGGTCGTGAGTCTTGGCTCCAATGCAGTCCAGGTGCAGACGCGTGCTCTCAACAATGACGAGACCACAAAAGTGCAGGAGGCGATTGCGAAGGCCACCGGAACAAAGGCGACTTCGGTTACCTATTCCAAAGTTGGTAGCCAGTGGGGTAAGCAGATTACCAGTAAGGCGCTCAAAGCGTTAGTTGTCTTTCTGGTCTTGGTGATGTTGCAGATCTGGGCGTATTTCCGGCACTGGAAGATGTCTATCGCCGCTCTCATCGCTCTCATGCACGACCTCGTCGTCACCATCGGTGTCTATGCGCTGGTCGGGTTCACGGTGTCACCGTCGACTGTCATTGGTGTCCTGACGATTCTGGGTTATTCGTTGTATGACACCGTCGTCGTTTTTGACAAGGTGCGCGAAAACGTCCAGGACATCGAGAAGCGCGATTACACCTTCGCCGAGGGCGCTAACCGAGCGATCAACCAGGTGCTGGTGCGGTCCATCAATACCACGATTGTCGGCGTGCTCCCCGTCGCTGCATTGCTCTTTACTGGCGCTTTTGTGCTCGGTTCCGGGCCGTTGGAAGACCTTGGTTTGGCCTTGTTCGTCGGCATGGTGGTCGGTGCCTATTCTTCGATCTTCATTGCAACGCCGGTATTCGCTCAGCTGCGCGAGCATGAACCGGCCATCAAAGAGCACACCGCACGCGTCATGCGCCGCCGTGAAAAGGCTGCTCAGACGAGTCCACAGGTGGTTGCACAGACCGTTGCTGCGGAAGGTCCGGGCGACGTGACGACTATCACCGGCGGTGATCGTCACCAGCCACGCCGCTCTACCCGTGCCGAGAGGAAGAAATGACTTATCGTAAGGATCTCATTGCGAGTTTGATCCGAGACGTCCCGGATTTTCCAGAGCCGGGCGTCACGTTTAAAGACATCACTCCACTACTGGCTAATTCCAACGGTTACGCCGCTGCGATCTCTGAACTGGTCGATACTGCATCTCGTGATGTGGATGTGGTCCTCGGCATGGAGGCGCGTGGGTTCATGTTTGCCGGGCCGGTAGCCCTTTCGTTGGGCGCAGGGTTTGTCCCTGTCCGCAAGCCTGGAAAGCTTCCGGGTGAGGTTTACTCTGAGTCCTTTGTGCTGGAGTACGGTTCGGCAACCCTGACGGTTCATCAAGATGCAGTGCAGCCTGGCTCGAAGGTGCTCATCGTCGATGACATTTTGGCGACGGCAGGTACAGTTCGCGCGACCGCGTCTCTGGTGGAGCAATTGGGCGCGGAATTGGTCGGTGTGTCGGTACTTATGGAGCTGTCGGCTCTGGGCGGTCGTGAAAAGCTCGATCGCGCCGGAATTGGCCCTGTCAACGCGGTCCTAACAGTCTGATCATGGTGTCGGAATCATCTGAATCCTCTGGACGCCACAGCATCTTTGAGCAGACTGCGCTGGTCAAGCTTCCGTTCAAAGCCACTAAGCCCTTTCGGGAACTAGTGAAGCGGTTGGTTTGGTCGGCCGTGTTGTTGCTGGTCAGCACATTGATTGTGTGGGTCGATCGAGATTCGTACGTAGATTCCACTGCTGGTGACGGCGTCTCCCTTATTGACGCTTTTTATTACTCCACAGTCACCGTCACCACCACTGGATACGGTGACATCACCCCGGTCGCGACACATGCGCGACTTATTAACGCCTTCATCATTACGCCGTTGCGCATCAGCTTCCTGGTATTGCTGGTGGGTACCACCCTCGAGATGCTGGCCAATGAGGGACGACGCGGCTTGCTCGATAGTGCTTGGAGGAAGCGCATGAGGAATCATACTGTCGTTATTGGGTATGGCACGAAGGGCCGCAGTGCGGTCAATACACTGCGCAACCACGACGTCCCAGTCGAGAAAATTGTTGTCATCGACTCCCGTCCATCCGCAGTGGCCGAGGCTAACCGGTCTGGACTGGCGGCATTTGAGGGGGACGCCACCCGGCGTGATCTCTTGAGACGAGCGGAGATCAGCAAAGCACGAGAGGTCGTCATCACACTCAACCGCGACGACTCCGCGATCTTGACAACCCTGACGGTGCGCCAGCTCAACCCGCGCTGCCATATCGTCGTGTCTGGTCGAGAGGACGAGAACCTTCCGTTGCTGCGCGAGTCGGGTGCTAACGCGGTCGTCACGTCCGCGGATGCTGTGGGGCGATTGCTCGGGCTCTCGTCGGTTAACCCACACGTCGGCACCGTTGTGGACGATCTACTGTCCAGCTCCAAGGGCATGGAGGTCGTTCAGAGAATGGTTTCCAAGAGTGAAGTGGGTGCGCGGCCAGCAGATATTCAAAACGAGCGGGTACTTGCGGTCATTCGCAACGACGTGCTGCGCAACTTTTACGATCCGTCAATTGGACAGTTGCAACCAGGCGACCTCATCGTGGTGGTGCGCAAAGCAGTACCACGCCCGAACGAGCCGCAAGCCGAGAGTGACCTGCTGCGCTAGTCGGTGAGTGATTCAGCTGTCTGATCACACAGCCGGCTGCGATGAGCGCTCGACCAACCCCACGGTGTCCAATGCCACTAGAATGGGAGCTCTAACATCCAGGAGGTGTCCCGATGACCGACGAAAGCGTCTACGGGCCGTATGGTTCGGGCAAGGGAACCCTGGGTAAGCCGAAGCCTGACCAGCAGCGTCCTCAGCCTCGGATGCGGATGCGTGAACGCATCGTTCGGTGGGGGACACCTAAGCCATCCGGCCCGACCCAAAGCGTCACTGATCCGTTGATCTCGGTCGTGCTAGCTAACCACCCAAAAGCTGATACTGACCTTATTGAGCGAGCGTACCGTACTGCTGAGCATTATCACCGTGGGCAATCGCGTCAGTCTGGGGATCCTTACATCACGCATCCATTAGCGGTGACTATGATCCTCGCCGAGCTGGGCATGGATGAGAAAACTCTCTGCGCTGGCCTCCTGCACGACACCGTCGAGGACACGTCGTATACCAACGAACAGCTCACCGCCGATTTTGGCGAAGAAGTGGCTCTTCTCGTTGATGGGGTGACGAAGCTAGACAAGGTCCAGTATGGGGACTCCGCGAAAGCCGAGACGATTCGCAAGATGGTCATCGCGATGAGTCGCGATATTCGGGTTCTCGTTATTAAGCTGGCAGACCGATTACACAACATGCGTACGCTTGCGTTTCTGCGTCCCGACAAGCAGAACCGCATCGCCAAAGAAACCCTGGAAATCTTCGCGCCGCTGGCTCACCGGCTTGGTATGAATGCTATTAAGTGGGAGCTGGAAGATCTATGCTTCTCGACTCTTAACCCCAAGCTTTATGACGAGATCGTTCATATGGTTGCCGAGCGTGCTCCCCAGCGGGAAGCCCAACTCAAAGAAGTCATCTCGATCGTCCGTCAAGACCTGGATGAGGCAGGTATTAAGGCCACCGTCTATGGACGACCAAAGCACTACTACTCGATATACCAAAAGATGGTCGTGCGCGGTAGGGATTTTTCTGACATTTACGATCTTACGGGCCTGCGTATTCTCGTAGATACTCCCCGCGATTGCTATGCTGCGCTCGGCGTCATGCACGTGCGATGGAACCCTCTTCCCGGTCGGTTCAAGGACTACATCGCCATGCCGAAGTACAACATGTATCAGTCCCTGCACACGACAGTGTTGGGGCCAGGCGGTCAGCCAGTTGAATTGCAGATTCGTACTCATGAAATGCACCGGCGCGCTGAATATGGTGTGGCAGCTCACTGGAAATACAAGGAAAATCCGAATGCTGTCGGTCGAGGAATTCAGCCTGATGGCGCGGATCTTTCCTGGGTACAATCCCTTAACCAATGGTCTAAAGAAGAGTCCGATCCCAGAGAGTTCCTAGATTCACTGCGTTTCGAGATCAACTCCCGGGAAGTGTATGTTTTCACCCCCAAGGGCGACGTCATGAGTCTTCCTCAGGGCGCTACCCCGGTTGACTTCGCCTATGCTGTTCACACCGAGGTGGGCCACCGCTGTATCGGCGCAAGGGTGAATGGCAAACTTGTTACGCTCGATACCAAGCTCAGCAATGGCGACGTCGTCGATATTCTTACGTCGAATGCTCCCGACGCTGGCCCTAGCCGGGACTGGCTGGGATTCATTGCCTCTCCCCGTGCTCGTTCCAAGATCAAGTCCTATTTCACGAAGGAACGCCGCGAAGAATCCATCGAAGCTGGCAAGGACGCTATCGCAAAACAGCTGCGCCAAGCTGGAGTGCCGTTACAGTCATTGTTGACCGTCGAATACCTCACAGCGGTGGCCGACGATCTTCGGGTGTCCGGCATCAATGCCCTCTATGCAGCGGTAGGGGAGCACAACATCGGTGCCCAATCCGTCGTTGAAAAGCTCATCGCATTGGGCGGTGGACCAGAAGAGACCACCGCTGACGTGGAGGAAGAACTAGCCGTCGGCGTCAAGGCCCCGCGGCATCGTAGGAGCGAAACCGGGGTTATGGTCGATGGAGACCCGGACATGCTCGTCAAGCTGGCCCGATGCTGTACGCCGTTGCCCGGTGATCCGATCATGGGGTTTGTGACACGCTACGACGGCGTTTCAGTGCATCGCACGGATTGTTCTAATGCGAAGAACCTTCTTGAACATCCGGAACGCATCGTTTCAGTGTCGTGGTCTGAAACCCAGCAAGAGGGCTATCAGGTCACGATCCAAGTTGAAGGTCTTGATCGCGCCGGCCTATTACTGGATACGTCTCGAGTGCTTGCTGAGCAGGGCGTCAGCGTCATATCAGCCAATATGAGCACCTCAAAGTCTCATCTGGCTCGATTGCGACTTACTTTCGAGGCCCCGGATCCGACACACCTCAAGCACCTTACTGACTCGATTCGCCGAATCTCAGGCGTTTATGACGTCTTTCGCGTGAAGTCTTGACGACCCCAGATGCACCAACGGCCCCGGAACTGACAGTTCCGGGGCCGTTGGCCATGATCAGGCACTGAATTCGTCGAGCGCTTTCTGGGCTTCGTCGAGCCAGGCCTGGTAGGTCTTAATTGATTCGCGAGCCTTCTCGGCGTCCTTGGTGCGACCGGCAGCCTCAGCCTTTTCAGCTTGAGCGTTAAGCTTGCTGATCTGGGCGCTGAACATGTCGACGGTGGCGCGGGCACGTTCGCGAGCCTGCGGATCGGTGCGCTTCCACTCGGCTTCCTCAGCGGAATGGACGTGATGTTCCAGGTCACGGACGCGCGCGTCAATACGCTTCATGGCGTCGCGAGGAACTCGTCCAACCTCGTTGAATTTTTCAAGGAAGGCACGAAGCTTAGCCTTGGCCTGTTCAATGTCTGTGACGGGAAGGATGTCTTTTTCTGCCTCATCAAGGAGCTGCTCTTTAACCTGCTGGTTACCGCGGTATTCCTCGTCCTGTTGGCTCTGAGCGGCGGTGCGAGCACCAAAGAAGGTGTCCTGAATGGCGCGGAACTCCTTCCATAGCTTGTCATCGACATCGCGGGGAGCAGGTCCGGCTGCCTTCCACCGATTCATGAGGTCGCGGAATTGGCGAGAGGTTTCCCCCCAGGCCGTCGACTCAGCGAGTGGACGAGCCTCTTCGATGATTTGTTCCTTGATAGCGCGAGCGCGCTCTCGCACGTGGTTTTGCTCAGCGATGTGCTGCTTGCGGCGGCGGGTGAACGCGGTGCGAGCCCCAGAAAAGCGGTGCCACAGCTCGTCGTCAGTGGTCTTGTCAATTCGGGGGAGACGACGCCACTGCTCTAGCAGATCACGGAATTTTCCCGTGCCACCACGCCAGTCGTTGCCAGCAGCAATGGCTTCTGCTTGAGCGACCATTTCCTCTTTGGCCGCCTTGGCACGGGCCTTTGCTTCAGCTCGCTCCTCTCGGCGGGTCTCGGCTTTGGCATCAATAGTGGGGCTCAGCGCCTCTACCCGGGCTGCAAGAGATTCCAGGTCGCCAACGGCATTGGCCTCTCGAATGGATGTAACGAGCTTACTGGCGGCAGACCGTGCCTCCTCTGGCGAGGCAGTGCCCGAGGTCACTCGTGATTCCAGCAACGACACCTCGGTCTCGAGGGCGTGATAGCGGCGCACGAAGAATTCAAGGGCTTCCTCGCTAGTGGAGTCCGGCACCTGGCCGACAGACCTCTCCCCGTCGCTAGTTCGGACGTAAACGGTGCCGTCTTGATCGACGCGGCCGAAGGACTGCGGAGCTTGTGCGTGACTCATACGCCCCATCTTGCCCGATAAAGTGGCAAACGTGTTCATTGCGTCGTTTATTACGGGCCCTTTTCAGGCCAATTGCTACCTCCTAGCGCGCGAGGAGGGCTCGGAGTGCGTCATCGTTGACCCTGGCATGGGGGCTGAGGAATTCCTTGGAAACGCGCTAAAGACCCATCATCTTGCTCCGGTGGCGGTTGCTGCGACTCATGGTCACATCGACCATGTTGGATCTGCGCGGCAGGTCTCAGACGAGTACCGCATTCCGGTACTGTGCCCTCGCGACGATCGCCATCTCCTTAGCGACCCCATGGCTGGACTCGCCGACTTCGCGCGTCCGCTCATTGAACAATGGTATGGATCGACGACCTTGCGTGAGCCAGACGACGTTATCGACGTCGAACCGTTCTCCCATCACTGCTTCGCCGACATTGACCTGGAGTTTCTGCACGCCCCAGGCCATACGCCCGGCTGCTCCATGATTCGCGTGATTGATGCCGAGAACGGTCCCATCGTCATGTCTGGAGATGTCGTGTTTGCTGGATCTATCGGACGCACGGATATGCCAGGTGGAGACCCGGCTCAGATGTCGCGCAGTCTTGCCGATGTCGTGTGGCCTTTAGACGACGCCACCCATATATTGCCTGGGCATGGTGGGCCAACGACGATGGCCCATGAACGCTCAACCAATCCGTTCTTGAACCGCCACTAGAATGTGTCGCGCCGCCAAGAGCCCGATCGTCACCGGCCTGGCACAATAAGGCCTGCGGGGTGACCCGCAGTTACACCCAACTTTTCGAAGGATTCCTCATGGCCCGTCTCAAGCCCTTGTCCGGTTTTCCCGAATTCCTGCCCTCAGGACAAATGGTGGAGAACCATGTGACTCGGATTCTTGAGGAGACCTTCGAGCTACATGGTTTTGCACCGATTCATACTCGCGCGGTGGAGCCCATGACACAGTTGACGCGCAAGGGAGAGATCGACAAAGAAGTTTACGTCGTCGACCGGTTGCACGCCGATCCGCACGACTCTCGTTCCGAGAAGGATCGACTGGGCCTACATTTCGACTTGACCGTCCCCTTTGCACGTTACGTGCTTGAGAATGCTGGACATCTGCAGTTCCCATTTCGCCGCTACCAGATTCAAAAGGTGTGGCGCGGCGAGCGTCCGCAAGAGGGCCGCTACCGCGAATTCACCCAGGCTGACATCGACATCGTTGGCGATCAAACTCTCGCCGAGCACCATGACGTCGAAACTCCGCTCGTGATGTTGTCGGCCCTTGAGCGACTGCACACTGAATTGGGGTTCCCGACCGTCACTATGCACGTCAATAACCGCAAACTTTCCGAGGGGTTTTATCGCGGGTTGGGTATTGAGAATCCGATGGCGGTGCTTCAGCGGGTCGATAAGTATGACAAAATTGGCCCGGACGCCGTCCGCGACCTGCTTGTCGATGAGTTGAGTCTTTCTGATGATGTTGCTAACAAATGTGTCGCATTGGCCTCTATTCAGTCGGCTGACGACTCCTTTATTGCAAAGGTCCGTGACTTGGGCGTCACCAATGACATGCTCGAAGAAGGACTGGACTGCCTCAACCGGGTAGTCACTGCCGTTAACAAGGCGGTTCCGGGCCGTATGGTCGCTAATCTCAAGATTGCCCGGGGGTTGGACTACTACACCGGTACCGTGTACGAGACTGAACTCACTGGTCATGAGTCGATGGGCTCGGTGTGCTCGGGGGGTCGGTATGAGTCGCTCGCGTCCGACGGTAAGCATGTGTATCCGGGGGTCGGTATTTCATTGGGCTTGACCCGGTTGCTGGCACCGATCCTGTCGCGTGGCGAGCTGTCCTCATCGCGTTCGGTGCCTTCGGCCGTTCTGGTTGCCGTTAATACTGAACAAGATCGCGGAACGTCTGAGTCCATTGCCCAGACGTTGCGCTCTCGCGGCATACCATGCGAGGTGGCTCCTAAAGCCGATAAATTTGGAAAGCAGATCAAGCACGCCGATCGTCGAGGCATCCCGTATGTGTGGTTCCCCGGTGTCGAACATGCTGACCACCGAGATATTGACACCGTCAAAGATATTCGGTCTGGCGACCAGATTGAGGCTGATGCGGCCTCGTGGAATCCGCCTGCTGAGGATCTGCGTCCCGGTGTGATTGGCACCTGGTGATCGTGGATGGTGGGGTTCTCAGCACGATATGAGAGCCCCACCGCCAGTGCTCAGGCGGATGTGCGTGCCTGGCGTACAGCGACGATGTCGTCAGCAGCCAAAATAAGCCACCACAACGTTCCTAGACCCAAGCTGAATCGTTGCCAGAGTCCCGTGTAGTCGACAGGGGTGCCGTCGAGCCACCCCACGGCACCGATGCCGTTGAAAAGAGTAAAGAACACCCACGCCCACGCGACGACTAGACCGATGCCGCGGAACCTCGTCATGGTCGAGTTGAGCAACAGGATCGGCAACGCGAACCCGATGACGACAATGGTCGAGGTCCCAATGTGGATGATGTGGCTTACGCTGACGTCTCCGGCATTCTCTGCGGCCAGGCACGCGGGAGAACGTGTAGGGGAGCAGTCCATCGTGATAAGGGCATCAAGAATGCTGAAGAACCCTCCTGCGACGAAGCCGATTCCTGACCATCCCTGTCGCTGGGGGCGACGTTGCCGAACCCACGCCAAGGTCGACACACCCGCCACACCCAGTGACACTCCCATGACGATATCGGTGATCTGGAATAGATAACGCCACGGTTGATCACGCGCAGAATACTCAGAGACAAATGCATGCAATTGACTCATTGCCGGGTTGATTATTCCGGCGAAGGCCCAGGTAAGTGAGGCGAGGGATGCGAGGATGAGGAAAGCAGAGCGCCAACGTCGGAACCTGATCTCGCGACGACGACCAGTCATCGGCGGTCTCTCCACTGGCTACGCAGTAGACCGTGATACTGCGCATCCCGCGGACCGGTCGAGCCGACGATGCACGCTCGCCGCAACCCCTCAGGAACCATTCCTGCCTTCTCCATCACTTTGCCTGAGGCTATGTTGGCAGGATCATGCCTAGCCTCAACTTTGTTGACGTCAGCGGCATCGAACAAGTACGCCATCACAGCTTTGAGGGTTTCGGTCGCGTAACCATGATTCCACCACCGCGAGCCAAAGCAGTAACCCACTTCGGCGAGGTCGACTTCCGTCTCAAGATTGACCACAGCGGTCTGTCCGATGATGACATCTCCTAGCCACACTGCCCAGTTGAACGTGGATGGACGATCGTAGTCATGTACCCAGCCGGTGAGCAGAGAACGGGTGGCATCGATATTGGGATGTGGCGGCCAGGTCACAAATCGCGTGACCTCGGGGTCACTAGCCCAGTTGTCGTACATCTGCTGGGCATCGTCAACTGACCATCGTCGCAGCGCTAGCCGATCGGTCTGAATCGGACGCGTGCCAACCAGTCTCATGACGGTGACCATATCACCGCCTCACAAGGCCTTCACGAGTGCACAGACAGCTCCATAACTGGCGTCAGATCTGGGCGTGAGGCCGTCTGGGGAGAGGTTGGGATCTCGTCTTCAGGTTCCGGGCGCACTGCCTGGTGGGCCTCAAGCTCCTCAGCAACATTGCGATCGCGCGCGGTGGCAGCCATCAATTTAATGCGGTTGAGCTGGTTGACTTGGGAAGCCCCTGGGTCATAATCGACCGACACTACGTTGGCCTGTGGGAATTGACGGCGGATCTCGCGGAAGATGCCACGCCCGGTGACGTGGTTTGGTAGACACGCAAATGGCTGCACAACAGCGATATTGGGTACTCCTTCACGGATCATGTCGACCATCTCACCGACGAGGTACCAGCCCTCACCGGCCTGGTTACCGAGCTGGACGATGCGTTGGGCATCCTCCATGAGTGTGGTAATCGGGGTGGGGACCTCAAACCGCGTGGACTTGCGCAATGCTGCAGTGACGGGTTTCTGGTACTGCATGAGCAGACTCCGGAAAGCCTTCTTAACGTGGCGGCTCCACTTGTCGGTGCCGAATGTCTTGTAGTTGTAATCGCCAGCAGACAAGCAGTTATACACAAACCACATGAGGCCTGGCAGGACGGCTTCACAGCCTTCAGACTCAATGGTCTCAACAATGTGGTTATTAGCATCGGGATGGAACTGCACCAAGATTTCACCGAGCACACCGACACGCGGCTTTCGTGGCCCGTGGATCATATCAAGATGTTCGAAATCGTTGACGATGGCGTTGATCATGGTCTTGTACGTCGTGCGGCGTCCCCACGTTGCGGAATGACCATTGTCTAAGAAATGCTCGCGAGCAATAGTCGTCCAGCGGTGCATGAGGGCGTCGGCCGATCCCGGAACTGCCTCGTATGGACGGGTACGAAGATGTACCTTCTGCAACAAGTCGCCGATCGTAATGGCCTGCACCATGCGGTGAATGAGGGGAGCAGTCAGAGAGAATCCTGGGTTGTCCTCGACGCCTTGCAGGGATGCCGCTATGACTGGGATATTGCCGAAGCCGACGTCCTTAAGAGCCTTGCGAAGTAAACCGATGTAGTTAGTGGCCCGGCACATGCCACCGGTCTGGGTAAGAAACAGAGTGGTGTGATCAAGGTCATACTTGCCAGACTTCAACGCCGACACGAGCTGTCCTATGACAACAATGGCGGGGAAGCAGGCGTCATTGTTGACGATCGACAGACCGTAATCAATGTTCTGGCGGGAGGCTTGTTTCAGCACCTCAACCTGATAGCCAGACGCTCGAAGAGCAGCCTCAGCAATGGACGTCTGATACGGGGCCAACTGGGGGACCAGAATGGTGTGGGTAGCTTTCATCTCCTTAGTGAAAGGTACCCGGTCATCGGATAGCTGATGGGCGACCAGTTTACGGTTATGGCGGGCCCTTTCCTTCGCGACGGCTTGTAGTGAGCGCATGCGGATACGCGCGGCACCTAAATTAGAGACCTCATCAATTTTGAGGGTGGTGTAAATCCGGTCTCGGGCAGCCAGGATCTCGCGCACCTGGTCGGTCGTAATAGCGTCGAGGCCACAGCCGAATGAATTCAGTTGAACCAACTCGAGGTCAGGTCGGGAACCGACGAAAGCGGCAGCTTGGTAGAGCCTGGAGTGGAACATCCATTGGTCACGCACGCGCAGCGGACGCTTCAACAAGTCAGCTCCCAGATGGGCTACTGAGTCCTCGGTAAGTACTGCCATTCCCAAGGAGTTCACCATCTCTGGAATCCCGTGATGGACCTCTGGATCGACGTGGTACGGACGGCCCGCCAGGACGATTCCGGGGACGTTATGCTCGGCCATATACGCCAAAGCATCTTCGCCCATCTTCCGGATATCTTCATGAAAGGCCTTATCCTCCGCAAGCCCTTTGGCAATTGCTTGGCGGGCTTCATCAACGGTGACGCCATCGTCAGAGAAAATCTCGGCCAGTCTCTCAGCTAGCTTGGCAGGGTCGGCTAGTGACAGGAAGGGAGAAATGAGTTCGACGTTCTTGTCGCGGAGACTTTCAACGTTGGCCCTAATGACCTCCGGGTACGAGGCAACTACCGGGCAGTTGAAGTGCGCGTCAGCATCGGCCACACTGACCTGCTCAAAGCGGATACAGGGATCGAAAATCCGTTTGACGCCACGCTCAACAAGGTCCTCAATATGACCGTTATTGAGTTTGGCTGGGTAGCAAATATTCTCGCTAGCAATTGATTCCATGCCCTTTTCAAACAGAGCATGAGAGGACCGTCCTGAAATCATGACACGGTAGCCCAGAGCCGACAACGTCGTGAACCAGAACGGGTAGTTTTCGTACATATTCAATGCGCGGGGTAGGCCCAAGTCCCCGCGGAATGCCTTCTTCGCTGTCAAGCGACGGTAGCCAAAGAGCCTCTTGTACTTGGCTTCAAACACATTGGGCAGTTCAGACTTCGGAGCTTTGGCCATTTTGCGGTTATTGACTTCGGCACCACGGTCACAACGGTTGCCAGAGACAAACACCCGACCGTCAGAGAAGGTGGCTATGGTGCGCTGGCAGTGGTTTTGGCACAAGGTGCAATCGTCGCGATGAGTTTCGACAGCGAAACCGTCGAGTTCTGCGCGCTCTCGTAAGCCGTCGGAGGTGGAGGGCTCTCCGGCATGGAATCGGGCATGAGCTGTCAAAGCGGCTCCATAGGCCCCCATAAGACCAGCTTGAGCTGGACGGACAACCTCGCGTCCAGTGAGCTTTTCGAAGGCCCGTAATACGGCGTCATTGAGGAACGTTCCTCCTTGGACGACAACCTTGTCTCCCAGCTGTTCGGGATCGGTGAGTTTGATGACTTTGTATAAGGCATTACGAACCACCGAATAAGACAATCCTGCAGCAATATCAGCAGGGGAGGCACCTTCCTTTTGTGCCTGCTTAACTGATGAATTCATAAAGACAGTGCAGCGGCTGCCGAGATCGACCGGATGCTCAGCAGTCAGGCTCATGGATGCGAATGATTCTATATCGGTATCCATGCCTGCAGCGAAGGTCTGTAAAAAGGATCCACATCCTGACGAGCATGCTTCATTGACAGAGATTGAGTCAATGATCTGATCGGCGACGCGCAGGTACTTCATGTCTTGGCCACCAATGTCGATGATCGCCGTGACTCCGGGGAGTAGGTGATCGGCCGCTCGATAATGGGCCATGGTCTCGACTTCGCCGTCGTCGGCTCCTAGCGCGGCCTTGACGAGCCCCTCGCCGTACCCAGTTGTACACGTGCGAGCAATGGTCGCTTCTGCTGGCATGGTGTCGTAAAGGTCAGCGAGGATCTGCACTGCTGCGCTGACCGGATCTCCCTCATTGGATGCGTAGTGGGAAGACACGATGTTGAGGGACTCGTCGATGAGGACGGATTTGATTGTCGTTGATCCGGCGTCAATACCCAGGAAAAGATTCCCGCGAGCATCGTGCAGCGGTAGCTGCGGCAATTTGGCTTGAGAATGACGCTGAGTGAAATCAGTCAATTCCTGTTCATCACGGAATAGCGGAGGCATGGATTGGGAAATCCCGTTGCGAGTACGGGCGTGCCGAGACCGCTTCGTGGTTTCCGCGAGATCTACTGGTTCAGATGTCGACGTCAGAGCCGCTCCCATAGCCACATATAGCTGAGCGCGGTCCGGGGTAATGTATTCGTCAACCTTGCCGTCAAGGACACGCGAAAACGCTTCTCGTAAGCTTGGCATGAAGTGAAGCGGGCCACCAAGGAAAATAACCTTTCCCCGAATTGGACGACCGCACGCCAGGCCAGCAATGCATTGAGTGGCAACAGCCTGTAGCACCGAGGCGGCCAGGTCCTCGTGACGGGCTCCTTCGTTGATGAGGGGTTGAAGATCTGACTTGGCGAAAACGCCACAGCGTGACGCGATGGGGTGGATTGTCTTGGCCCGCGATGCTAAGTCGTTGAGACCGGGAGCGTCGGTGTGCAGCAGAGTAGCCATCTGGTCGATGAAGGCGCCGGTGCCACCGGCGCATGAGCCGTTCATACGCTGCTCAGGGACAGGTTTGAGGTACGTGATTTTTGCGTCCTCGCCACCGAGTTCGAGAAGCACGTCGGCGTCGGGATTCCAGTGCTGGACGGCCGCTGTCTCGGCCATAACCTCCTGTATGAAGGTAAGACCTAACGCCTCTGCGGTGCCGAGTCCTGCCGACCCGGTGACGGTCGCGCGGACCTTGGCTCCCGGAAGGGAGTTGGAAGCATCGTCGAGCAGAGATGCCATGGCGCCGGTGATATCGGCGTGGTGACGTCTGTAATCCTCGAACAGGATGGTCTCGTTGGCGTCAAGGATAACTGCCTTAATCGTCGTCGATCCGACGTCGAGACCCATCCGAAGGTCTCGCGCATCCAGTGGGATCGCATTGCCGATGTGTGCGTCCATGTCTCTATTTCATCACTGTAGAAATGATGTTGCAGCAAGTGGGGCCCCTTTTTCTGTCGAGATGTGGGGGAGTACGGTCGTGGCATGTCTCAATCATCGTGTGCACCGTCATCTCGCCGCGGTCCACGTGGTGAGGCAGGGGCGGCGAGGGCAGCCATCTTGACTGCGGCCCGGTCGCTTTTTCTTGCCGGTGACTTCCATTCAGTCAGTCTGAGAGCGATAGCTCGCGAAGCCGGGGTAGATACCTCGCTGGTGAGCTACTATTTCGGCTCGAAGCAGTCCCTCTATAACGAAGCGATGTCTTTACCCAATGGTCCGCACCGCATCATTGCTGAGGTGTGCTCTCGAACAGATGCCGACCATCTTGGGAATGCCTTAGTGAAAGCGTTCATTGATGCCTGGGATGGTCACCTTGGCTTGGGAGGACCAGATCCACAAATGCAGGGGGTGGTGCAGGCTCTACTCACTCAGCCTGATGCCTTCGATACGCTGCGTCGGTTCTATACCGAGCAGATTCTGGCCCCCGTCGTCGAGCTGCTCGTTCCCAGTTTCGGAGCAGATGAAGCAGGGATACGGGCCTCTCTCGGGCTTTCGCAATTGCTGGGAATATTCACGGCTCGTTACGTCGTGGGTCTGCAGTCACTAGCGGATCTGTCGGCGGCGGAACTTATCGCCCGAGAAGGGCCGGCTTTGCAGCGCACCCTGACCGGACCTCTCGTCAGCAGCTAACGTTTTTGTCATGGGACAGGTCGGTTCACCTACCGAGCTGATACGCCTCGCGATAGAGTCACAGTCACAACCTTGGCGCATGGCGGCGCCTGACGCCCACGGATAACGGGAGATGACCAATGACGATCGCAATCAAGATGGGTTTTCTCGATGACAGCCCCATCGTCGACGACCAGGGTCGGCTTGTTGGGCGAGGGGGCGGAACTGCCTTGGTAGAGCGGCTTCTGGCCATGTACCCAGGTGCTGTCGTTGTCAACTATGAGGATCGTCAGTGCGATGGATTCGAGGCGAAGAAGCTAACCAGCCTCGAGCCACTGGACACTCTCGTCATTAACCTTGACGTCATCGATTCCGTTGGCGTTTTTCAGACGATGCACCGCGCGGGGGTCGAACCCAAGATTCTCAATCTTCAGTGGCTGCCTCCGTCCCACTATCACCACAAGGTGAACTTCGCGGCTATGGGTCTTTCCTACGCGCTCTTCCCCACTCTGTGCTCCGGTGAGCGCACTGCTGGCGAAGTGACCGAGCTGGTGCGCCGGTGGACAATCTCCCCGCTCGCTCATCAAGCTCGCATTGCCTGGATTCAGCCTGGTATTCGTGATGACCTCGTTCGTGAGCACGTTGATCCCGAGGTTCCGACGGTTCTCTATCCGGCTATTCACCTTACGGATGTCAAGCGTCCAAAAGTGTTCCTCGATATCATGACTCGTGTCGCGGCAGATGTGGACGTGAGGATGGAAGCGCGTCTGAGTCAGCGCGATCTCGCGAGCGTCATGGCGATGAAGATGTCATCGCCGAAGTGGGCGTCCGTTGGCCCTCTGTTTGGTCAGCGCGAGGAGTATTGGGAGTCCCTCGCTCGCATGACAGCTTTCCTGGCCACAGCGAAGAATGAGGCCTACGGTTTCGAATACCTTGAGGCTCTTGTCGCCGGCGCTATTGGCGTCTTCCCGGATACCACCTGGGCACGCAAAACAGTCCCTGAGGACTATCCCTACTTCTATCGCACCAATGATGAGGCGGTCTCGATGCTCAAAGAGGTGCTCAACGATCCGCAGACCGCTCGTAACGCTATTAACGAGCTCGCCGGGGGATCGATTCGTGACTGGATCCTCGAGCATAATCAGCGTTCCGGTGGAAATGAGGCGATGCGAAAGCAGATCGAGGAGTGGTTCCCCGAGATCCAAGCCTGATCTGAACCTGGATGCCGTAGCGGTGGCGATCGCTACGGCATCCCCCTGTCGGGGCATTGCGCGAGCTCATCTGCGACCGCGCGGATGGCGACTGTCATGACTCATCGGTATGCTGTTAACCGGCCCGTACCGTCTATGCGTGGCCTGTGACAATGGAAGGATGAGACGTGCTGCGAACCCATGACGCGGGAACCCTACGAGCCAGCGATATCGGTAAGGAGGTGACTCTCGCCGGATGGGTCGGGCACCGACGCGACCACGGTGGCGTCGCCTTCATTGATCTTCGTGATGCCTCCGGTTTGGCTCAGGTCGTCATCCGTGACGAGATCCTGGAATTTTCCGGTGCCCACGACTTGCGTAACGAGTACTGCATTAAGGTGACCGGCGTCGTCGAGGCCCGTCCAGAAGGCAATGCGAACCCGAATCTACCCACTGGTGAGATTGAGGTTGCCATTCGTGAGCTCGAGGTGCTCAATCCGTCGGCGCCGCTACCTTTCCAGATCGACGAACACGTCAGCGTCGGCGAGGACGCCCGGCTGAAGTACCGCTACCTTGACCTGCGTCGTCCGCGCCAGCATGAAGCCCTGGTGCTTCGCTCGAAGGTTACCCACGCCATTCGCGACGTGTTGGACCGTCACAATTTCTATGACATTGAGACTCCCACCCTGACTCGGTCTACCCCCGAAGGTGCCCGCGACTTCCTGGTCCCAGCCCGTCTGGCACCGGGCTGCTGGTACGCCTTGCCGCAGAGCCCCCAATTGTTTAAACAGTTACTCATGGTTTCCGGCATGGAGCGCTATTACCAAATTGCTCGGTGTTACCGTGACGAGGATTTCCGTGCCGATCGTCAACCTGAATTCACCCAGCTTGACGTCGAGATGAGCTTTGTCGACCAGGACGATGTTATTGCGCTAGCCGAAGAGATAATGGCGGCTTGCTGGAAGATCATCGGCGTCGATATGCCGACGCCATTGCCTCGCATTACCTGGCATGAAGCCATGGACCGCTACGGGTCCGACAAACCCGATTTACGCTTCGGAAACGAGATCACTGAGGTCACCGATTTCTTCGCCAATACCCCGTTCCGGGTTTTCCAGGCCCCATATGTTGGTGCTGTCGTAATGCCTGGTGGCGCCTCTCTACCGCGCCGCCAGTTTGACGCCTGGCAGGAGTGGGCGCGCACCCGTGGTGCCAAGGGCCTGGCTTACATCACGATTTCCGACGAGGGAGTGCCGGGCGGTCCGGTTGCCAAGAACATTTCTGAGGACGAAAAGGCTGGTATCGCTGAGAAAGTCGGCGCCAAGCCTGGCGACGCTATTTTCTTTGCTGCTGGCTCGAAGACGTCGTCCCAGGAGTTACTCGGAGCGGCGCGGTTGGAGATCGGCCGTCGGTGCGAGCTGTTTGATCCGTCCGATTGGGCTTTCTGCTGGGTCGTCGATGCTCCGCTGTTCAAGCCCACCAAGGAGGCTGAGGCTTCCGGTGACGTCGCTGTGGGAGCCGGCGCCTGGACTGCCGTCCACCATGCGTTTACCAGCCCGACTCCCGATTGCATGGACACCTTCGACACTGATCCAGGATCAGCTTTGGCCTATGCATATGACTTCGTCGTCAACGGCAATGAAGTGGGCGGCGGATCTATCCGTATCCATCGTCGCGATGTGCAGGAGCGGGTCTTCAACGTCATGGGGATTGGTCCCGAGGAGGCCCAGGAGAAGTTCGGCTTCCTTCTGGACGCCTTCAAGTTTGGTGCTCCGCCGCACGGTGGCATTGCTTTCGGCCTGGATCGTCTCGTTATGCTGCTCGGTGGTTTCGAGACCATCCGAGACGTTATTGCGTTCCCGAAGACTGGTAACGGCTATGACCCCTTGACGGCTGCCCCTGCGCCAATTACCCCAGCCCAGCGGCGCGAGGCCGGCGTCGATGCGAAGCCGAAGAAACCCACCCACGCTTCGAATGAGGAGCTTGACAAGCATAAGAAGTGACGACGTTGTCGTTGCAGCGGGCGGCGGCCTGGGGGTCGCCGCCCCGACGTGGTTTGTAGAACACGCCTCAGCGGCTCGCTGTCGCGGCGCGGCGATATGGTGCCACGGTGAGTGAGGATCTCTTCGGCAACGTTACGTCAGCCCAGTCTGACGCGACCAGTGGTGGGTCCCTGGACACTCCCAACCCCGACGCACCACTGGCAGTTCGACTCCGTCCGCGTACCATTGATGAGATTGTCGGCCAGCAGCATCTGTTGACTCCTGGTTCACCTCTGCGCCGCTTGGCAGAGGGGACTGGGGCCATGAGTGTGTTTCTATGGGGCCCTCCCGGAGTCGGTAAGACGACGATCGCCTCAGTGGTCTCCCACGCCACAAATCGGCGTTTTGTGGAAATCTCAGCCGTGACGGCAGGGGTTAAAGACGTTCGTCGGGAACTCGATACCGCTCGGCGTCAGCTCGCTTTGGGTAAACCGACTGTGCTGTTCGTCGATGAGGTGCACCGCTTTTCTAAGGCCCAACAGGACGTCCTCTTACCAGCCGTAGAGAACCGTACCGTGACCCTCATTGCCGCAACTACTGAAAACCCGTCCTTTTCGGTCATTTCACCACTGCTGTCGCGGTCATTGTTGTTGACTCTCAAGCCACTCACAGATGCTGATATTTCGTCGTTAGTTGATCGAGCCTTGAGCGATCCGCGCGGTCTGCGGACTGAGTCCGACGGATTCTATGTCTTGGACGACGATGCTCGCGCTGACCTGTTGCACTTAGCTGGTGGAGACGCGCGACGTGCTCTCACCTATCTCGAAGAGGCCGCAGCGGGTGCTAGTGCTGCCGGTGCTGACACCATCACGAGCCAGATCGTCTCTACCGCAGTTGATCGGGCAGCAGTGCGCTACGATCGCGACGGCGATCAACACTATGACGTCATTAGCGCCTTCATAAAATCGGTGCGCGGCTCAGACGTCGACGCCGCACTGCACTACCTTGCCCGAATGATTGAGGCGGGGGAGGACCCCCGTTTTATTGCCCGGCGTCTGGTGATCCTTGCCAGCGAAGATATTGGCATGGCAGCCCCGAGCGTGTTGCAGACGTGTGTCGCGGCAGCCCAGGCTGTCCAATTGATAGGGATGCCAGAAGCTCGCCTCAACCTAGCCCAAGCCACTATTGCTGCAGCAACAGCGCCGAAATCTAACGCCGTCATTACCGCGATTGATGGGGCGTTGGCTGACGTGCGCGCTGGGAAGGGCGGTGTTGTTCCCGCTCACTTGCGCGACGCCCACTACGCATCGGCGCACGACCTCGGGCACGGGGTCGGATATCGTTACGCACACAATTTCCCACACGCAGTGGCCGAACAGCAGTACCTGCCAGACGACATCGCCTCGGTCCGATACTACGAACCCACCGATCACGGCAACGAGGCTGCCATTGCGCAACGTCTAAGCCAGATACGGGTGCTGCTGGGGCGAGATTCTGAGGAGAAGAAGTCATGACCTTGGGCCAAATAGCCGGACTCATCGCGGCGCTCGCGGCGGTGGTACTTGTCGCGCTGTGCGCGATTCCCTTGCTCAAGCTTGGTGGCGTCCTTGACGAGGTGCGCAAAACAGTCCGTGACGTCGACGAGTCCACTGTCCCGATACTCGAGGAACTCAAGGGTACCGTTGTTATCACTAATGGCGAGATTTCTAAACTCGATCAGGTGATTGAGGATATTCACACAATTTCTGAACATGGCACCGTCGTTACGGGCCAGGCCGCCGAATTGGCTCAGACGTTTACGCAGACGGTCGGAACGCCGATGGTCAAGGCTGCGGCCTTCGGCGAGGGGGTGCGCCGGACGATTCGTCGTCCGAGGCGGCGAGCGCGGCAGTCTCACGTTGAGAATGCACATCACCACCAGGTAGGCCCCAATGTTACGGCGGCCGAAGATGGCCCTGATCAGAACTGATCTGGGATAAGAGCAAGGAGCTCCCTATAATTCTGTGGCGCGGTGAGGTGTGGCCTGCTGCGTGTACGGGTAGGGTTAAGGCGCGGTGTCCCGACACGGGACGGCTCCTACAAGCCACAAAGAGCGACCACGTTGAGAAGGGCTAGGCATGAAAACAGCGGAGATTGGACAGCGCTTCGTCGATTTCTTTGAAGGTAAGGGCCATACCGTAGTACCGAGCGCCTCGCTGCTCTACAACGATCCGACTTTGCTGTTTGTGAACGCCGGCATGGTACCGTTTAAGCCCTATTTAATGGGTACGGAGCCGTCGCCATGGAAACGGGCCACTAGCATCCAGAAGTGCGTGCGTACCCTCGATATCGACGAGGTTGGCAAGACCACGCGTCACGGCACATTTTTCCAAATGCTCGGTAATTTCTCTTTCGGTGATTATTTCAAGAGCGAAGCTATTCAGTACGCATGGGAGCTTGTTACAAAGCCGACAGATCAAGGAGGTTTGGGGTTCGATCCTGCCAACATCTGGGTGACTGTTCTCGGGCCAGGGTTCCACGCCGACTACCCCGAAGGTGACATTGAAGCGCGCGAAGCGTGGCGTGCAGCTGGAGTCCCTGATGAGCATATTCAGGGCCGTTCCCTGAAAGACAACTATTGGCATATGGGGATTCCCGGCCCCGGAGGCCCATGCTCAGAGATCTACATTGATCGCGGCCCGGCTTATGGCCCTGATGGTGGCCCGGAGGCAGATGAAGACCGTTATCTCGAGATCTGGAACCTCGTTTTCGAGACTGAAGATCTCTCGGCAGTACGGGCTAAAGATGATTTCGACATTGCGGGCCCGTTGCGTAGCCTGAACATCGACACCGGAGCGGGTCTCGAGCGTATCGCCTACCTGCTGCAGGGCGTCGACAATATGTACGAGACCGACCAAGTTTTTCCTGTCATTGCGAAAGCGTCTGAAATGTCGGGTAAGCGTTATGGTGCTAACCACGACGACGACGTCCGGCTGCGTGTGGTCGCCGACCATGTCCGTTCCGGTCTCATGCTCATGACTGACGGAGTTACCCCCGGCAATGAGGCTCGCGGGTATGTATTGCGCCGTCTGCTGCGTCGCGTTGTCCGAGCTATGCGTCTACTTGGCGTCTCGGATCCGGTACTGCCCGAGTTACTTCCCGTTTCCCGTGACCTCATGGCTGAATCGTTCCCCGACGTTGTCACCCAGTGGGACCGCGTCATCAGCGCCGCCACCGCGGAGGAAGACACCTTCCGGCGGACGTTGAGCGCTGGCACCGCCATGCTCGATGCCGCGGTGGTCGATACGAAGGCGTCCGGGTCAACGATCCTCTCGGGGGAGAAAGCTTTCCAGCTCCACGACACCTACGGGTTCCCGATTGACCTCACTCTCGAGATGGCGGCCGAGCAAGGGTTGGAGGTCGATCGCGATAAGTTCACCGCCCTCATGGCTGAGCAACGTGCTCGCGCTAAGGCTGATTCCAAGGCCAAGAAGGGCCTACTCACAGATCCTGAGGCCTACGCTCAGGTTCGCGCTCTCGGTGAAACGCCATTCCTTGGCTATACCGATCTGACAGTCGATACTACGGTGACTGGCATCATCTCCAACGGCACGTCCGTCGTAGCTGCTGAATCCGGATCTGTCGTTGAGGTCGTGTTGGCCGAGACTCCGTTCTACGCCGAGATGGGTGGCCAGGATTCTGACTCCGGCATCATCCGTGCCAACGGCTTTGACCTTGAGGTTCTTGACGTACAGCGTCCGGTACCTGGGTTGATCGTCCATAAGGTACAGGTTGATGGCGATCTCGCCGTTGGAGATTCCGTGACGGCTGTGGTTGACCCTGCTACTCGGTTCGGAGCCTGTCAGGCCCATACCGCTACTCATATCCTCCATGCTGCTTTGCGTGAACTCGTGGGACCGTCAGCTACGCAGGCTGGTTCCTACAATAAGCCTGGCTACCTTCGCTTCGACTTCTCCGCGACACAAGGGCTTTCCGGTTCTCTGAAAGACGAGATCGAAGAGCGTTGCAATGTTGCTATTCATGACGACTTCGAGGTCACCGACACCCAGATGCCGCTGGAGGATGCCAAAGCCATGGGGGCCATGGCCATGTTCGGCGAGAAGTACCCGCCAATCGTGCGTGTTGTTGAATTGGCGGGGCCGTGGTCACGCGAGTTGTGCGGTGGTACCCACGTCGCCTCTACTGGCCGTATCGGGATGCTCAGTTTGTTGGGTGAGCAATCGGTCGGTTCTGGCACCCGTCGCGTCGAGGCCCTGGTGTCTACTGACGCTTTCCGTCACATGGCGGCTGAGCGGGCGCTCGTCAACGAGCTGACTGGAATCCTCAAGGTACAACCGGATCAGCTTGCTGACCGAGTCTCTAAGCTGGCCGCAGATCTCAAGGATGCCGAACGTAAACTTGCAGCCGCACGAACCCGCGAGCTCCTCGGCAAGGTGGACGGCATCGTTGCCGGAGCTACTGCGGCCGGGCCATGTGATCTCGTTGCTGCAACGGTGCCGGGCGTCGTGGGCGCCGATTTGCGCACCCTCGCTTCCGAGGTTCGGGCCCGTGTTAAGGATCGCCCTGCCGTCATCGTCCTTTTTGGGGGTACTGACGACAAGCCGGCCATGATTGTCGCCACTACTGAGTCTGCACGCGCTGCTGGTGCTAAAGCCGGTGTTCTCATCAAAGCTGGCATTGTGCCGATTGGTGGGCGTGGCGGTGGCAAAGACGACATGGCTCAGGGGGCTGGCAACGACCGATCCGGTATCGACGCTGCCTTGCGTGCCATCAATACCGAGTTGACTGCGCTGTGAACCCCACCGAGCATCCTGACACGTCGCTACGTGGTGTGAGACTTGCTGTCGATTGGGGAAAAGCGCGTATTGGTGTGGCCGCAAGCGACCGCGACGCGATTTTGGCTTTCCCTGTTGAGACGGTGCGGACCGCTGACTCTCCGATACGGCGCTTGGCGGAGATTGTTGCCGAGTATGAACCAGTGGAGGTCATTATGGGCCTTCCAGTAGCCCTCGACGGCACCGAGCAAGTGGCTGCCCACGATGTCCGCGACGCCGGACGCGAGTTAGCTCAGGCCATTAGCCCTATCCCGCTACGCTGGGTAGATGAAAGAATGACGACGCGTACTGCGGCCCGAGCACTTCACCAGGCCGGGCGGAATGCGCGTCAACAGCGTGGTGTGATTGATCAGGCCGCTGCTGTGGCCATACTTGAGCACGTGTTGGAACAAGTCCGGGCGGCACGATCAGAGACGATGACAGGAGGGGCGGATTCGTGAGCGGACCGTTTAACGACCACGAAGACCCCAAAGCGGAGTTCTGGTACAAGTTTCGCAGCGCCGTCGCCGTTATTCTTTCCCTGGCGGTTCTTGTTGGCGGGTGTGTCTTCGTCGGCGCGAAAGCCTACGACGCCTATATCTCATACAAGTCTGCTGACGACTACCTAGGAGATGGCGAGAAGGACGTCTTAGTTCGGGTACCTTCCGGCGCGTCAGTAAGCGAAGTCGGCTCGATACTACTCGACAACGATGTCATTAAGTCGACGAAGGCGTACAACAAAGCCATTCGCGAGTCGGAGTCTGACGTCACGATTCAGGCCGGTCAGTATAAACTCAAGACCCATATGAGCGCAGCCAAAGCTGTGTCTATCGTTGGGAATCCGGATAATATTCAGCGCACTCGCGTTACCCTTCCTGAGGGATTAACCACAGAGCAGCAGTTCGGGATTATGGCCAAGGGCACGACGATGCCCGTCGACAGTTTCAAGAATGCCTATAAGCAAACCGCGAAGCTGGGTTTGCCGGTCTGGGCTAAAGGGCGTCCGGAGGGTTTTCTCTTTCCGGATACGTATGAGGTGGGATCAAACCCAACGCCGCTAGAGATCTTGCAGATGCAAACGAATCAGTTTGCCAAGCAGGTTAATACAATGAATTTTATTGGCCAGGCTCAGACAATTAAACGCAGCCCTTATGACGCTCTTATTGTCGCCTCTATCTTGGAAAAGGAGGCGAAGCATCCGAAGGACATGCAGATGGTTGCTGGGATTATCTACAACCGCCTCCAGCAGGGTATGAAGTTGCAGTCAGATGCCACGGTGCTTTATGCCAACCATGCTGAGGGCAGGCTGACGACGACTGATGAGGAACGTGCTAAAGATTCGCCGTACAACACGTACCTCTACAGTGGCTTGCCGCCTACCCCAATTGACAATCCTGGAGCGGCATCCATGGAGGCGGCCGTGACACCTATCAAGAGTGACTATCTGTACTGGGTTGTTACGGATCCCGACAAGGGCACGACGGCGTATGCGAAGACGCTGGACGAGCACAAGGCAAACGTCAAGAAATTCCAAGCTTGGTGCCAGGCTCACAAGGGCAAGTGCTGAGTACATGCTGAGATAGGAGGAGTGGCAATGCACTGCGCGGTGATAGGCCACCCAATAGCTCATTCCTTATCCCCAGCAATTCATCGCGCTGCATACCAGTTCCTCAATCTGGACTGGACTTATCAGGCTATCGATATTGCCTCTGGTGGTTTGGGAGCGTTTATCGATGGGATTGACGATTCCTGGCGCGGATTGTCAGTGACGATGCCCCACAAGGTCGATGTGGTCGGGTTAGGCCAGACCGACTCGACAGTTGATTTGTTGGGTGCAGCAAATACCTGGGTTCGATGCGGGAAGAACGCCATTGTCCGCAATACTGACGTCACTGGGGCAGGTATTGCGCTTCGTGCCAACGGAGTGACGGACGTTGGCACAGTGGTGATGCTTGGCGCGGGTGCAACAGCCCGATCCGTCCTTGCCGCTACTATCGACCTCGGCGCGCGAGAACTCGTCGTGATGTCGCGCTCGCGTCAGCGATCAACGGAGATTCTTGAGCTCGCTCATCGCCTCGGCCTTCATGTTTCGTGGCAGCCTTTTGGGGCAGACCCTCCGCAGTGCGATCTCGTGGTCTCAACAGTTCCAGCAAGTTCACTGTTGACGCGTGCTGGGGATCTTGCAGCTCGAACGAAGGCGGTCTTCGACGTCATCTATGATCCCTGGCCAACCCCATTAACTGTCGCCGGTGAGGCCGCCGGCATCACCGTTATTGACGGTTTAGATCTGCTTGCCGGACAAGCTGTCGACCAGGTGCGCCTTATGACTGGCCGCCAGGTGCCGATGCGCTTATTGAGGTCCACAGCGCAGAACGCTCTGACCGAACGTACTCACCTTTGAAAGACTAGAACTCATGTTGCGTTACCTCACTGCCGGGGAGTCCCACGGTCCTGCTCTCGTCGCGACAATGGAGGGTATTCCGGCTCATGTCCGTGTAGGGGCTGTCGAGATTTCTACGGAGCTGCGACGCCGCCGCCTCGGGGTGGGGCGAGGTGCCCGCATGTCTTTTGAAGCCGACGAATTGGAATTGATTGCCGGATTTCGTCACGGTGAGACTCTAGGAGATCCCATCGCAATCCGGATTGGTAATTCGGAGTGGGAGAAATGGCGCACTGTCATGTCACCAGATCCGGTGGATCCCGCAGTGTTGGCGGGCCAAGCTCGTGGCGCTGCGCTGACGCGGCCCCGGCCTGGCCACGCTGATCTTGCGGGTATGCAGAAATACGACTTTGATGAGGCACGGCCGATTCTGGAGCGTGCTTCTGCTCGCGAGACAGCTGCCCGAGTGGCGTTAGGGGCAGTCGCGAAGGCTTTCCTTCGACAGGCCCTCGACATTGACGTGCTTTCCCATGTGGTGTCCTTGGGCCACGTCGAGGCTCCGGACAGTCTGCGTCCAAGGCCTGAAGACCTGCCCCGTATTGACTCCGATCCAGTGCGTTGCGCTGATCCGGCCACGAGCGAGCGCATGGTTGCAGAAGTTGAAGCCTGCCGGAAAGAGGGTGACACCTTGGGAGGCGTCGTCGAGGTGCTGGCCTATGGCGTACCAGCCGGGTTGGGATCGCACATCCAGGCAGACCGGCGACTAGATGCTCGTCTGGCCGGGGCCTTGATGGGCATTCAAGCGATTAAGGGTGTCGAAATTGGTGATGGTTTTGATCTGGCTCGCCGTCGAGGATCGCAGGCTCACGACTGGATTGAGCCGACCCAGTCCGGTATTCATAGGATGAGTGACCGTTCCGGTGGCACGGAAGGTGGCATGTCGACTGGCCAAGTACTACGGCTACGTGCGGCCATGAAGCCGATTGCTACTGTGCCGCGAGCATTGCCGACGGTGGATGTGGTTACCGGTCAGGCCGCGAAGGCTCACCACCAGCGTTCCGATGTGTGTGCGGTTCCGGCCGCCGGGGTCGTGGCCGAAGGAATGGTCGCATTGGTATTGGCCGAGTGTGCCTTAGAGAAGTTTGGCGGAGATTCGGTGGCTGAGACGCGTCGCAATGCGCAGGCCTACCTGAATCGTCTCGCTGATCGTGGTCTGGTGGTGGCTCCGTGATAGCCCTCATCGGTGCCCCTGGATCGGGCAAGTCAACCGTTGGCCCGTTGCTCGCTGAGCGCATCGGAGAACAGTTTGTTGACGTCGATGCCGTGATAGAGCAGATCGAGGGGCGTGACATCACCGAGATTTTCCTCGTTGAGGGGGAACCCTACTTTCGTGAGGTTGAGAGACGGGAGACTCTTGCCGCGCTTTCTGGCGACGGCGTGGTGTCACTCGGTGGGGGAGCCCCAGTAGACGCCGAGGTCGGAAAAGCGCTGGATCAAGTGTGCGTTGTCTGGCTGGACGTCTCAGCCCGTACCGCCGCTAATCGTGTCGGGCTGAAGGATACCGGTCGCCCGCTGCTGGGTAGCCAGGTGCATTCACAGCTCGTGCGCCTCATGAAAGAACGTCAGGCGGTCTATCAGCGACCTGCGACGATTCGGGTGGTCACTGACACGCTGTCACCGGAACAAGTCGTCGACGTCATCGTGTCGGAACTAGCCGACTTAGAGGGGAAGTCGTGAATCGTGTAGAGGTGACTGCGGACGAGCCGTACCAGGTGACGATCGGTCCGGGAGCACTCGCAGAGCTGCCTAACTTGGTGGCGGGCCGTCGAGCAGCGGTGGTATGCCCACAAACGTTGATCCATCTGGTCTCGCGCCTCGGTATTGATGATCCTGTGATCATCGCTATTCCCGACGCCGAAGCCGCCAAGACCCCCGAGGTTCTTGTCGATGGCTGGCACACATTGGCGCAGGCCACTATGACTCGTGGCGACGTCATCGTCGGGCTTGGAGGAGGTGCCACGACCGATATTGCGGGGTTCTTAGCCGCCACATGGATGCGTGGGATTGACGTCATTCACGTTCCGACAACAGTGCTAGCCATGGCGGATGCCTCGATCGGTGGCAAGACTGGCATTAATATCCCTGCCGGGAAAAACCTTGTTGGTGCCTTTCATGAACCCATTGGCGTTTTATGCGACACCGACCTACTAGCGACATTGCCCCTGCGAGAAGTACGCTCCGGTCTGGCGGAGATCGTCAAATGCGGATTCATCGACGACCCAGTCATTCTTGACCTCATTTCAGGCGATACTCATGTGACTGACGTCACGTCCCCAACTTTTGCCGAGGTGCTGACGCGTGCGGTAGCCGTTAAAGCTGGTGCCGTGAGTGCAGATTTGCACGAGCGGATGTCATCGGGAAATGAAGTTGGGCGCGAGAAACTTAATTATGGGCACACCTTAGCCCACGCTATTGAGGCGCACAAACACTTCACGTGGCGTCATGGTGAGGCTGACGCGGTCGGTATGGTGTTCGCGGCGGAGTTGTCACACCGGTATCTGGGATTGTCCGGCGACGTCGTCGCGCGTACTCGAGAGATACTATCTGGGATTGGATTGCCAGTAACATGCGATGGCGTCGAATGGGCAGATTTGCGCGAGACGATGAATCTGGACAAAAAAACGAGGATAGACCCGCGAACTGGGCGTCGGGTGTTGCGATTTGTCGGCATCGGTAAACCCGGTCTGGTGGCCATGATTGTCGACCCGGATGAAGCTGTGCTGGCTGAGTGCTATGCCAGGTGTTGTACGGAGTAGAGCCGATTAGCATCGGGTCGAGTCGTCGACGCGGGTTGACGGTTCCACGCATAGCATGGGGGCGTCTGAGTCAGTCTCCAACCATATCCCGGGCTCGACGTACCAACCTCGGATCAGGCTGTCCGACGACGTCCACATCTTTGCCCTCGTAGTCATACTGTGACAAGAAATACCTCATCGCATTGAGACGCGCACGTTTCTTATCATTTGATTTGATGCATATCCACGGTGCGGCATCGGTGTCGGTAGCGGCGAACATTTCCTCTTTGGCACGGGTGTAGTCGTCCCAGCGTCCCAGTGATTCTAGGTCCATAGGGGAGAGCTTCCAGCGGCGGACTGGATCGAGCTGGCGAATTGCGAATCGAGTGCGCTGCTCCTGCCGGGTAACAGAGAACCAGAACTTCGTCACATGAATGCCTGATTCGATCATCATCTCTTCGAGGATCGGCGCTTGACGAAGGAAAATCCGATGCTCTTCATCGGTGCAAAACCCCATGACACGTTCCACACCGCCGCGGTTGTACCACGAGCGGTCAAATAGGACGATCTCTCCGGCTGTAGGAAGGTGCTGAATATACCGTTGGAAATTCCATTGACCGAGTTCGCGGTCGGACGGTTTGTCAAGGGCTACGACACGACAACGACGTGGATTGAGGTGCTCGCTGAATCTCTTAATGGCTCCACCTTTTCCTGCAGCATCTCGGCCTTCAAAGACAATGACGTGACGCTCACCCGTGTCGTCAATAGAGTATTGAAGCTTGAGCAACTCAATCTGTAGGAGCCTCTTTTGGGTTTCATACTCGCGACGATCCATGAGGGTCGGGTATGGATAATCCTCGTGCCACGTTTCCACCGCTGAACCGTCGGGGGCGATGAGCTCAGGATCATCGCCATGCTCATCGGAGTCGACGACATATCCCGCGTCAGCCACCAGATCAATAAACTCGCGCAGAGAATGCTGGTCGGAATCCGTCGCGGGGTTGAAACTGGCTCGCAGCTCGGTGGAATCGAGGTCATGCATGGCGTCACATTATCGCGACCGTGGTATAGCAGAGCGGCCTGACGGTAAACGAATGGTGACGTCGTGATCTCTGGTAGATGTACACCTGCCCAGCGTGAAGACTGCTGGTTGAAAAGACCTCAACTGTTAAGGCTGTACCTGGCTCATCATTATCGCGAGTGAGCGTGGCGCCTTCCGCACCAACGTGGTACGCCATGATTCCGCTACACTTGGTCAAGATGGGCCCGCGTGGCTAACCCACCCGTCCATCTCCCATCCGACAACTCCGAAAGGGACCGACCTGTGGTTATCTCCACCAATGACATCAAGAACGGCACCGTTCTCGACCTTGACGGCCAGCTGTGGACGGTCATCTGGTTCCAACACCACAAGCCGGGCAAGGGCAATACCGTCGTGCGTACCAAGCTCAAGCACGTGCTGAGTGGCAAGGTCGTCGATCGTACCTTCAACTCTGACGTCAAGATTGAGTCCGCCGAGGTTGATCGGCGCGATATGCAGTACCTCTACCAGGACGGCGACGCTTACATCTTTATGGATGAGACAACCTATGAGCAGTTGCCGATTCCGACTGAGGTCGTTGGCGACGCCAAGGACTTCATGCTTGAGAACCAGACGGCGACCGTGGCTTTGCACGAGGGAAACCCGCTCTACATTGATTTGCCGGCCTCGGTTGAGTTGGAAATCACCTACACCGAGCCCGGCTTACAGGGTGACCGCTCCACCGGCGGTACCAAGCCTGCGACCCTCGAAACTGGACGTGAGATCCAGGTACCGTTGTTCATTACGACGGGTGAAAAAGTCAAGGTCGACACCCGGTCTGGTGATTACCTCGGCCGTATCTCTGAGAAGTGAGTACGAATAGCGTTCCGTCCTCTGGCGACGAAGGCCCCATCGAGAGGATCGGCGACCTCGAGGTCAGACGCGTCAGCGGGGATATTCAAAAACACGCGGATCTCTCGACACGGTCGAAGGCTCGAAAACAGGCTCTCGACATTCTGTTCGAAGCGGATCTCATGGGCGCTGACCCGCTGGATGTGCTGGCAGCTCGTCCAGGTGTCTTCACTAATCCGGTCAGGCCGTTCGCGGCTGAACTGGTCCGTGGAGTGGCTGCTACCCAGGTCGGCCTTGACTCGGTTCTGAGTGATTGCTTATCCGAAGGCTGGACGTTAGCTCGCATGCCGAGGGTAGACCGTATTCTCGCCCGCCTGGGAGCTTTTGAGATCTTGCATACGGATACCCCGAATGAGGCGGTGATTTCGGAAGCTATCGAGTTGAGTGAGGAGTTCTCGACCGACGATTCAGCCCCATTTCTCAATGGACTCCTTGGTGCTGTCATCAGTCATGGACCCGCCCGTACTGGGGATGAGGCGGACCCCTCAGACTCTTCAGTGCCGGAAGCTGCAGTATTCGATGACGCCCCAGCGTCAGATGATGATTGTGGCCAGGTAGCCATAGCCCAGGTGTCCATTGGCAATGACAATGTCGACGCTGCGCCTAGTGATTCAGATGGCTTCCTGTCCTCTACTGAGGCGGCCAATGTGGATACGGCTAGCAAAAATGTCATGGAGTCTGAGAATCGCGTGGGTGAGATTGGCCTGGTCGTTGGAGAACATCCAGCCTCAAAAGATCAAGAATTGGTGACAGATCTCGACAAAACGGACACAACCAGCGAGTAAGCATACTAATGTGCCGAACGTTTCCATCGGGTCCCCGGTGGAGACTTCCCGCTGTCGCGCCGAGGCGCTGCACACCTGATCGGAGGGGCTCGTGTCCATACCCACTCTTTCACCTGAACAGCTTTCGGCCGCTCGTGAAGCAGCGACACGGGCGCGAAGAGTCCGTGCTGATTTCAAAGCGCAGGTTCGCTCCGGCAATATCACCCTATCTGAGGCCCTTGATAAGGCAGCTAACGACGAAGTGCTTGCTCATGTCAAGGTGGTGGATCTGCTCAAGGCTCTGCCACGCGTCGGGGAGAAGCGCGCAGCGGAGATCATGGAGCGTCTCGAGATCGCTCCGAATCGGCGTATTCGGGGGCTCGGGCGCCATCAGATCGCTGGTTTGCGTGCTGAGTTTGATCGACGCTCCTAAATACCTCTGAGGAGCGTAAGTACCTCTGATGGCACCGTGTCGTTGCAAGCCATTAGGGTGTTCTTATGAGTAGTGACCCCGTCATCCCGAAGTCCCGAGGTCTTCGACATCGCGGCCCGGTCACCGTGGCTGTCGTCTCTGGGCCGACAGCTGTCGGGAAGGGGACCGTAGTGGGGGCTTTGATGCGTAGCCACCCAGAGATTGTCGTTTCGAGGTCGGTGACCACACGTCCGCCGCGTCCATCGGAACGCGATGGGATCGATTACGACTTCATCACCCCTGATCAGTTCGATAAGCTCATCGACACCGGCGGGTTACTCGAATGGGCAACCGTCCATAACAGCCATCGGTACGGCACACCGCGGGGGCCCGTGGAGCAAGCGGTTGCAGATCATCGCACTGTCGTCTTAGAGATTGACTTGCAAGGAGCTCGCCAGGTGCGCGAGACCTATCCGCAGGCGACCCAGATTTTCCTTGCACCACCCTCGTGGGACGAGTTAGTTCGTCGGTTGCGGGGTCGTGGTACTGAGACGCCGAAGCAGCAGAGCCAGCGCCTCGAGACGGCAAAGGTGGAGCTGGCCAATGCTGACGAATTCGACGCCGTCGTCGTTAACGATACCGTAGACCATGCAGTTGCGCGTCTGGTAGACTTGCTGAGTCTGTGACCATATCTGGAGGACATTCCTTGACTGAGACCACGCCTGAAGGCATCGTCAACCCGCCCATTGACCAGCTCCTCGAGCACGTCGACTCGAAGTACCGCCTCGTCCTCTTCGCGGCGAAGCGTGCCCGTCAGATCAATGCGTATTACTCCCAGCTGGCAGAAGGTCTGCTAGAGAATGTTGGCCCGCTGGTGGAAACTACTAACCAAGAAAAGCCGCTATCTATCGCTATGCGCGAGATCCAGGCCGGCGTCGTCGAGGCCCACGAGATGGATGCCGAAGAGATTGCTGCTCAAGCTGCTGCAGCTCAAGAGGCCCCGGCCATTGAGCTGGATGATCCGTTCGCGGACCTCGCTGATCCCAACGCCTGATCTGAGTCCGGCGTGAGTGTCGTCGTTCTCGGTGTTGGGGGAGGGATTGCCGCCTACAAAGCATGCTTGCTCTCGCGGCTTCTCTCCGAAGCCGGCCATGAGGTGCATGTTGTTCCCACTCAAGCTGCTCTCAAGTTCGTCGGTCGTCCGACATGGGAAGCGCTGAGCGGGCATCCGGTTCATACTGAGGTTTTTGACGACGTTCCCGGCGTGGAGCATATCCGTTTAGCAGAGCATGCCGACATCGTCGTGGTCGCTCCCGCAACCGCTGATCTCATGGCGCGCATTGCGGGAGGTCATGCCGATGACCTCTTGACGACGACGATTCTTGCCACTTCGGCGCCGGTGTTACTTGCTCCCGCCATGCACACCGGCATGTGGCGCAATGCAGCCACCGTCGATAACGTTGCAACTCTGCGTCGTCACGGCATCGTTGTTAAGAACCCAGCGTCGGGACGCCTTACCGGTCGCGACTCGGGCCCAGGTCGGCTACCTGATCCTGACGAAATTGCAGAATTCGTCGACCTCCTCCTCGCTGAGCCTGAGTGCGTCGACGCGATGACCCAGCAAGACCTCGCCGGACGACGTATCGTCATCTCCTTGGGTGGCACCCGGGAGGCCATCGACCCCGTGCGTTACCTCGGTAACGCGTCATCTGGTCGAATGGGCAGGGCGATCGCCCAAGTTGCTGCAGCCCGTGGAGCGGACGTTCATATCGTTGCCGCCCATACTGACGTTCCCATGCCGTCTGGCGTGCAGATCACCCACATTGATAGCACCGAGGACCTTGCCACGGTTATGGACGACCTAGCTCGACATGCCGATGTTGTCATCCAAGCCGTCGCTGCGGCGGACTTTGCGCCAGTCGCTGCCGAGACCAAGATCAAGAAACATGAGGGTGACGACGCTACAGGCGCGACGATGACCCTGCATCTTCATCAGACTCCCGACGTTTTGGCTCGCATCTGTTCCCAATCGGTGCAAAACAGGGTCGTCGTCGGATTTGCCGCCGAAACGACGCCAGACCGTGACCAGCTTTTGACGCTGGCCCAGGCCAAGCTCGCACGCAAGGGTTGCGACCTGCTGGTCGTTAATGATGTGAGCGGCGGAAAGGTATTCGGTACGGCTGGCACCGACATCACCATGGTCCACCAGCAGGGGCCCGGTCGTCGTATCACCGGATCAAAGTCGCAGGCGGCTGTCGCCATCCTCGATGAGGTCTTTGCGCTGCTGGCCACTCAGTAACACAATGCGCGGCTTGTGGCCGCGCGGACAGGAAACGTCATGCCAACTCATCTGTTCACGTCGGAATCAGTGACCGAGGGTCATCCGGATAAGATCGCCGACGCTATTTCCGATGCCGTCCTTGATGCCATGCTGGCCGAGGACCCTCATTCTCACGCTGCGGTGGAAACCATCGTGACGACCGGGCAGGTGATGGTCTGTGGCGAAGTCACCACCGAGGCCTATGTTGACATCGCAGGCATCGCCCGATCCCGCATTCTTGACATTGGCTATGACTCATCCTCCAAAGGTTTCGATGGCGCATCCTGTGGTGTTTCGGTCGCGATTGATGCGCAGAGTCCCGACATCGCCCAAGGGGTGACTGCAGCCTACGAAACTCGTCACGGCTCTACGGACGTTATTGACGCTCAAGGAGCCGGGGATCAGGGTCTGATGTTCGGTTATGCCTGTACCGAAACGCCGTCTCTCATGCCGCTGCCTATCGATATGGCCCACGCGTTGTCTCTGCAATTAACAAAGGTGCGTAAAGAAGGTGCGCTGGATTATCTGTGCCCTGACGGTAAGACCCAGGTGACGATTCGTTATGACGAGAACGACAAACCGGTGGCGGTCGACACCGTCGTGGTGTCGAGCCAGCATCGTGCAGGCATTGATGTAGATGCGACGATGAGCCCCGATCTACGTCGCCTCGTAATTGACCCGGTGCTGGAGCGTTATGACCTCGCCCATAAAGACATGCGGGTACTCGTTAACCCGACCGGCAAGTTTGTCATCGGTGGTCCCATGGGCGACGTCGGACTCACCGGTCGCAAAATCATTGTTGACACCTACGGTGGCATGGCACGTCATGGCGGAGGAGCCTTCTCGGGCAAGGACCCATCCAAGGTAGACCGCTCCGCGTCTTACGCGATGCGCTGGGTCGCCAAAAACGTCGTTGCGGCGGGCCTTGCTGATCGCTGTGAGTGCCAGGTGGCGTATGCCATTGGCGCTGCTCGTCCAGTGGGATTCCGCATTGACACTTTTGGTACGAATCATGTGCCTGAGGTTGCCATCGAGCGCGCTGTTGGTGACGTATTTGATTTGCGACCGGGCGCGATTATCGCGGACCTTGATCTACTGCGGCCGATTTATTCTCAGCTCGTGGCAGGTGGCCACTTCGGTCGTGATCTACCAGGTGTGACGTGGGAACTGACCGATCGCGCCGAGGCCTTGGCTGCGGCGGCGCATCTGTGAGAGAACACATGACGCTGCGGCTTGGTCGGTGGTGGGTCGTAGCATCTGCTGCATGACCGAACCACTGTTAGAGACGACATCGTGGATCGCCCATGTTGTCGTCTCTTCCGGTCTAGCCCACCTTGACCGCCCTTTCGACTATCTGGTCCCTGACGATCTTGTCGGCCGAGTTCAGAGCGGCGTACGAGTTCGGGTCAAGCTAGCCGGGCGGCTGTGTGATGGAGTCGTGGTGGCGGTCGATCATGAGCAAGAGCCTGGGGTTACACTGGCCCCCCTTGAACGGTTGGTGTCCGATCAAGTCGTTGCTACGCCAGGTCAGCTCAATCTGGCTCGTCACGTAGCTGACCACTGGGCAAGCACCCTCGAAGAAGTACTCAGGTGGGCTATCCCGACCCGCCACGCTACGACTGAGGCTGCCGATCCTCCTCCATGGCCTACCCCAACTGTAACCATGCCGTCTGGAACTCTTCAGACGCTGGATCGGGGTCGTCACTTCCTTGCATTACTTGAGGCTGGACAACGTCCTCGAGCGCACTGGCGGGTCACGCCAGTGCGCGGACCGGGAGACGACGATCGGCTCGGAGATTGGAAAAATGGCCTTCTGCAGGCAGTCTGCGCCACGTTGGCGTCAGGACGCAGTGCGGTGGTGTGTTGCCCAACAGTTGACGACGTCGCTACCGTGCATGCGACCTTTCAGGCTGTTTTGGGGGCCGGAACTGTCGCGGTGCTCCATGCTGATCAACCGGCCTCGGCACGATGGCGTCACTACCTGGCAGTTATTCGTGGCACAGCGAGAGTCGTGATAGGGACGCGCTCGGCCGTCATGGCTCCGGTGGCAAATGTGGGGCTCGTGGCGGTGTGGGATGAGGGGTCTGACCACCACGATGAGCCACGAGCTCCTTACCCTAATACCCGCGACGTCGCAGCGTTGCGAGCCCAGATTGACCACTGCGCCTTATTGTTGGCGAGCTACTCGTGTTCGGTACGCAGCGCCTCGTGGCTAGAGTCGGGATGGCTTGTCGGAATCGGCGCGGACCGCGCGACGATGAGGGCGGTTTGTGCGCCGGTCCGCATTCCCGGTGATTCAGATTTAGCTATGGAACGTGATCCGCTGGCACGGTCAATACGGCTCCCTGGGCTTGCCATGGCGACGATCCGCGACGGATTGTTGCGCGGACCCGTCCTGGTCTCGGTCCCGCGAGTCGGTGATCTTATCTCGCCGTCGTGCGCACGTTGCCGAACGCCGGTGCGATGTCCTTCGTGCGGGGGGCCTGCTACCGGTCGGCGAACCACATCCGGCGTCGATATGCATTGCACCTGGTGTGGTCGTCACTTATCCGCGTGGCGCTGCCCAGAATGCCGCTCCACTGACGTGAGGTCAGGAATTGTGGGGGCGACCACAACTGCCACGGAATTGGGCCGGGCTTTTCCGGACGTTCCAGTGGTGGATTCTTCTGCTAATCACGTTCGAGAGCGTGTCGATTCGACTCCGCGATTGGTCGTCGCTACTCCGGGAGCTGAACCCCTACCGGAATCGGGCTACAGCTGTGCGGTCATTTTGGACGCGGTGTCGTCCCTGTCGAGGCCTGGGTTAGCAACGGTGGAGCAGACTGTTGATCGGTGGATGGCAACACTCGCTTTAGTCCGATCGGTTCGCGATGGGGGCCGGGCAGTAATCGTTGGCCCCTCCGAAGACGCCTCGTTACAGGCCATGGTTCGAAACGACCCGATCGGATGGGCGACACGTGAACTCGCAGACCGTCGAGAGGCTCGCTTTCCGCCCGCAGTGCCGTGTGGGATTGTTGACGGTCACCCGAAAGCGGTTGCATTGGCTGCACAGCGGCTGCGCGAGTGGTTCGGCGCTGACCTTGAGGTTCTCGGTCCAGTGCCGCAACAGCACCGTCCTGGCGAGTCACAGCGGGACCGGATCATCGTGCGTCCCAGCGGCACGATGGCTCCGACAGAATTGTCCCAAGGGCTATTCCGGCTACGGTCTACGCACACGATGGGCCACGAGACAGGCAGTCTGCGCATCGTCATAGACCCGGTCAACATACTGTGAGGTCGATAGGCTTACCGTGTGAGACTTCTTTTTGCTGGTACCCCGGATGTGGCAGTCCCAACGCTGACGGCCTTGGCAGCCGATCGGCGCCACGAGGTCGTCGTCGTCCTGACCCGGCCTGACGCAGCGGTGGGGCGCCACCGCACCCCGCGTCCGTGCCCAGTCGCGATGAAGGCTGAGGAACTCGGTATCCCCACCATGAAGGCGGCAACCGTGAAATCCGGCGACGTTCACGACGCCGTCGCATCCCTCAACGTTGATGCTGCCGTCGTCGTCGCGTACGGAGGTCTCATTCCCGCCGATCTATTAACCGTTCCGCGACACGGCTGGATTAACCTCCACTTTTCCCTCCTGCCGCGGTGGCGTGGGGCAGCTCCCGTCCAGCGAGCCATTATGGCAGGGGACGCCGAGACAGGCGCGTGCGTCTTTCAGCTAGTAGAGGCCCTAGACGCCGGACCGATCTATCGCACGATGACAGTACCTATTGGTTCGACAACGACCGCCGGTGAGCTTCTTCAGGAGCTTGCTCAAACTGCAACGCCCCTTGTTATTAGCACCCTTGAGGATCTTGACGCTGGGGTAGCGCCGACGCCACAGTCTACTGAAGGGGTGACGATTGCCTCGCAAATCCACCCTGACGACGTCAGAGTAACCGTAACTGCCGATGCCGAGGACATTGATCACCTCGTCCGAGGTGCGTCCCCATCCCCAGGAGCGTGGGCCCAGCTAGATGACAAGCGTTTCAAAATCTTGCGGACCCGCCGCCTTGAAGCTGACGACGACGTCCCGAGCGTCGTCGCGACAGCCCAGCCAGGTCAACTTGTCGCTACCCGCAAGCAGCTATTCCTTGGCACTGGCTCACAGCCGCTAGAGCTGTTGTCGGTGCAGGCTTTCGGTAAAAGGACCATGAACGGGGCTGACTGGGCTCGTGGGGCCAATATCAACGCTGGAACTAGGCTGCGATGAGTCAACGTCCACATCAGAAGCGTCGCAAAGCTGATCCGCCGCGACGTTTAGCGTATACCGCTCTGTTGGCAGTGGAGACTCATGGTGCCTACGCCAACCTGGCACTGGCAGATCAATTGCGTGCCACCTCAATGACCGGGCGCGATGCAGCGTTCGCTACTGAATTGGTAGATGGAACATCCAGGGGAACCGGTACGTGGGACCGCATCATTGCGGCAGCGTCTGGTCGCAATCCCGCCAAGCTTCAGCCGGGCGTCCGGGTGGTATTGCGCATGGCGGCACATCAAATTCTAGCCATGCGAGTACCGACGAGAGCTGCCGTTGCGTCGTCGGTAGATCTCGCTGGTCAGGTCATCGGAGAACGCGTCACTGGGCTGGTTAACGCGGTATCGCGTCGTATTAGTACTCACAGCCTTGAGGAATGGGCCGTCACAATCGGTGGACGTGACGCTCTCGACATCATGGCATTGCGTACGCTCCACCCCACGTGGATCGTCGAAGCATTTCAGGATCGTCTCGACGCTGACGAGGTTGAAGACGCTTTACTAGCCGATAACAAACCGCCAGTTCCCACTTTGGTCGTTCGTCCTGGGCTCGCTCAGCGTGACGAAATCGAGTCAGGCACTCCAACTCGATACTCGCCGTGGGGAGTGGTGCGACCCGGCAATCCCTCTGACGTCGCTGCCGTGCGCGATGGACGAGTAGGTGTCCAAGATGAGGGCTCACAGCTGGTGGTCTTGGCTCTGTTGCGTGCGATTGAGGCCAATGGCTGTTCCGGGAAGTGGCTCGATTTGTGTGCTGGCCCGGGCGGAAAAACCGCGCTATTGGCGGGACTGGCGAATGAGCACGGTAGCAATGTGACCGCACTGGAGTTGCATGAGCACCGAGCTGAGCTCGTAGCAAAGGCCTTGGCGAACATACCGGGCGACCATCTCGTCATGACTGCTGACGGCACGCGCCCACCACTTGCGGCCCAGTCCTTTTCTGCCGTACTTGCTGACGTTCCGTGCTCGGGTCTGGGCTCTCTGCGCAGACGACCAGAAGCACGGTGGCGTCGTACCCCGAGAGACATCAAGGAGCTAACTCAGCTTCAGCGTGAGCTCCTCACCTCGGCGGTCAACCTCACCCGTCCGGGTGGAATCGTCGCGTACGTCACGTGTTCACCGCATCGCGCTGAAACTATCGACATCGTTCAGTTCGCGCGAACCTGCCTGCCTGTTGACGTCCTCGACGCTCCTGCCATGCTTTCGGACGTCCCGTACACCACGGCTTGTGGTGCTTCAGACACCGTCCAGCTATGGCCGCATCGCCATGGCACCGACGCCATGTTCTGTGCGCTCTTGCGTAGGCGTGACGAGTCAAAAATGCCATAACATGGTGCACTATTCCTCGCGTCGATGACCCCTATCCGTGATTAAATTATCCTGGCGTTAATGCGGGACGTTGGTTTATTAAATATAGGACTATCTAGGAGACTCCAACATGAGTACAACATTGATAAAGGTCTGTGCGCTCGGCATGACTGGTGCGATGGCTGTCGGCCTTGTCGCATGTGGAGGCAAGTCATCATCTTCCGATACACCGGCGACCACTGCCACACAGTCCTCGGCGCTGGCCACCGCGTCTGCGACGCCTACAGAAAGCACGCGGACCACGAACCTCAAGCGCCTCAGCAAGGATGATTTCACCAAGGCTGTCTCGGGCACGAAGATCAACAACCAGACATTCACCGTCGTCGATAGCTCGCAACTTGGCGCCCAGGTAGAGCAGGTTGTGCAGGCTATGAATCAGGCCAAATTTTCCCCGGAACAATGCGGACAGATTATTAAACAAACCACAGCTAGTGTCACCGGAAATGAGATAAACAACATTGTTTCCGCGGCCAGCACCGATCAGCCATCACCGTCTGCAATTAACTTCAACATCGCCATGTCGGATCGCCAGAAGAAGACGTACGAAAACGAGAGCGAGCAATTTTCTAAGTGCGGCCATGCGACCATGACCTTGCAGGGCCACAAGACAACGATGACTATGAAGGTAACTCCAATCAAGGGTTACGAGGACATCGCTAAGCAGGCGTCTCTCTACACGACCATCAGCTCGGCCGACAATGGTCCAGAAATGTCGTCGTCACAGGCATACGTGTGGCTTAAGAACGATCAGATGGTTCAAGCAAGTGCGCAAGATGCCGCCACAGCGCAGTCCACTCTGAAGGCGGCTGTCGACGCGCTGGGTATTGACGCAAAATGAGGCAGTGGCGTGGTTGTCCAGAGCAACCACGCGATCGACCCGGTTACATATGCAGGCAGCGGGCGGTGCCATTACACGAGTGCTATATGTCACACTCTGCGGTACAAAAGTTAGTCCAGGCCATGCCGCATAGATCTTTGGTATATGAGGTAGTGCCTTTCGGAGTGAAGAAGAGCTTCCGTATTCCCATAGTTCCTCCTTATCTGAGATGGTGAATTCGTCCGAAGTCGCGGACATAATCGTCCTACCGAGGAGACCCCCATGAGGATCAAGTTCATCGCCGCCCCGTTAGTCGCCGGTGCCCTGATGGTTCCAGCCACTCTTTCTACCCCCGCGGCTCAGGCTGCCGTTCCTGCCGTTCCGGCTGCGTCGAGTACCGCCGACGCACGCACGTTGCTCAATGACGTCAATGGCCGTATCGCGTCGCTCAACGACGATCTCAAGGTCGCCAAGGCTGCCCTGTCTCCCAAGGAAGTCATTGACACCATTACTGATCTTTTGAAGCAGGCCAAAGCACTTAAGGCTCAGCTTGAAAAGATCGTCAAGGGCGTCATTACCTTCGCCAAGACGATTCCCGCTCGAGTTGAATTGTTCCTGGCCATGTGTGATACCGCGCATACCGCCACCCTCACTCTTCAAGACAAGGTGCAGAACGCGCACACAATCGTGTTTCTCGAAATCGCTCACGCGATCAACGTGCTGATTACCATTGATTCCACTCCCGCCCAGCTGACCGATGAGGTGGCAGCCCTCAAGAAGGCCCTTGCTGAGGCTCAGGCTATGCCGGATCTCAAGCCAACCGATGTCGCGACGAAGTTCGTGCGCGCCAAGCTGGGCCGGCTGATGGTGCAAGTCCGCTTTGATCGCAATACGTGCGTCGTCAACTACAAAGACAGCGACACCATCCGTCTGCTCAATCGTGCTATCAGCAGGGCTGGGCTGGTCCGTGGCAACGCATGGGTGCGGGTCGCTGATGTCGATCAGGCTATGAAGGACCTCAAGGTCGCCTACCAGGATGCTCTCAAGGCTCCCAACAAGAAGGGCGCCCCGGCTTCGCCGTCGTTCTGTATGCCGGCTGCCGATGCTCCCGTCACTATTGCGTGATACGCGACAATCCTCGGGACTACTGTCGTGGTCCCGAGGATTGCCTATGTAAGAGAGCCAGCCTCACTCAGTCCTCATGAACGCCCCGGCCATATACGAGGTACGGTCGCGAGTCATAGTCGTAGCGGTGCACAATTCGGAAACCAAGATGTTCATGGAGTCCCATCGAACGGGAATTACGAGTGTCCACCATGGCGATGACTTCAGTTGCACCATTGTCCTTAGCGGCGGAAATCACGGCGTCGACCAGGGCGCGGGCCACTCCACGTCCTGACGCTGAATCGGCGACCGCTAAAGGCCCGTACATGATGACGCGCTGTGGGTCGAGTTTGTGAGTAGCTACATATTGCGCCAAACCGATAACCGGCGATTGCATGTCCGTGGCTTGGGGTGTCCAGTCATAGAACGCTGCACCGACGATATCGTCATCGACTGCTACCAGAGCTCCAAGGCTTTTCTCTAAGCGCTTGGCCATGCCAGCGGCATCCATACGGCCCTGGACAAAGCCTAATTTGGCCTTTTGCGCATCGCTCATACCGTCGCGCTTAAGGTCTTGATAGATTCGCCCGATCTGATCGAGGTCGGACGGGCTCGCTTGTCGGACAATCATCTACGTTCCCTTACGTGAGTTTGTGGTGGTCTGTTACGCGTTATGTTGTCGATTGACCTGTCAACAACATCACTACACAAGACCCTTTGAGACGGCGCGTCAACCTCTGATAAGGGTCCTTGCGCCTACCCGACGCTCTAGGCTGACGCCATGACAGTTCGCATCACACCGTCGATTCTCAATGCCAACCTAGCCAACCTCGCCGGCGAGGTGGGACGTATCCCGTCAGCGGACGGCGTACATATTGACGTCATGGATGGTCACTTCGTGCCGAATCTCGTCATGGGGGCACCGTTTGTGGCATCGTTGCGCCCGGCGACTGACCTCATGTTTGACGTCCATCTGATGATCGAGGACCCTGACAGATGGGCTCCGCAGTACGTCGAGGCGGGGGCCCAGTCGGTCACCTTTCATCTAGAGGCTGCAACTGCCCCCATCAAACTTGCTCGTGAACTTCGGTCGATGGGGGCACGGGCAGCAGTAGCATTGCGCCCAGCAACGCCAGTCGAACAGCTCGCCGATATTCTCACCGAGTTTGACCAAATTCTCCTCATGACGGTCGAGCCTGGTTTCGGTGGCCAACAGTTCCTCGACCCAGTGCTTGCCAAGATCCGCAAGGCCCGCAAGCTCATAGATGCGGCTGGTGGGGATATCTGGCTGCAAATTGACGGTGGTGTCTCAGTCGGGACCATTGAACGCGCCGCCGAGGCAGGGGCCGACACCTTTGTGGCCGGATCGGCCGTCTACCGTTCGAGCGACCCCGATACCGTGGTCACCTCATTGCGTGATCTGGCTGGTGCAGCCCAGGTGCGTGCCCGGTGAGGGGCTAGTGGCCCCGGTGGCGTAGGTAGGACTGGAACTCGACAGCAAGGACATCTCCGGTCAGCCCCTCAGAGAGGGCGGCGTCCTGCTCAGTTTCCAGCGCGGAGATGTATTCAGCCAATTCAGGGTGTTCGGCCACGGCTTCATTGATTGCGGCGGTCCATTCTCGCTTGTCTTCCTCAAGCCCACCTTGCGGAACAGCGATCCCCGTAAGCTCTTCGATTCGTACCAGGAGGGCTTGGGCAGCAGGAGGACACGGTGACTCACAAGCATACTGAGGAACCCCTACCCACAGACCTACAGCATTCATTCCGTAGTGGCGCGCTTGCGTAACCAGGACAAAGGGGATACCGGTGGGCCCGTCGTACTCGAGCTTTTCCGCCCCCAATTGGCTAATAAGGAGAGGGTCGGCGGCCGACACCATTATTGGAAGTTGTCGGGTATGTGCCACGTCAGTAGCCATGGCACCCAGGACCACGATGCCGGCCGGTTTGAGCTTGCGCAGCAGTCGAAGCAGCCGGAAACAGTATGTACGCCAACGCAGGCTCGGCTCGGGTCCGTCAACGACGACGATGGGTTGATCGTGCCATTTCCCGACCCTAATAGCAGTTCGTGGCCAATTGACGATCTCGATGTCGTTCATAACCGTAATGGCGGGACGGGTTTGGCGGAAATCATGAAAGATCTCACCATCAATCGTGCGCCATATTTTTGCATCGGAATACTCGGCGATGAGAGTCGCCGCCTGGGTAGCGGCCGAGCCGGCGTCGTTCCAGCCGCCGAAGGCCACAACGACCCATGGCCGGTCCATGTGTCGAAATCGCATGGTGCCAAGGTTAGCCTGCGCCCTAGGCTGAGTCCCATGACCCTTCGCACCGCTCTGTCCCAGAATGTTCTCGTTATTGATGGCGCAATGGGCACGATGCTGCAGAGCAGCGATATCACAATGGATGACTTCCAAGGGCTCGAGGGCTGTAACGAGATCCTCAACGTCACCCGTCCCGACGTCATTTCCGGAATCCATGAGGCGTACCTAGACGCTGGGGCAGACATCATTGAGACCAATACTTTCGGTGCGAACCTGCCAGCATTGACTGAATACGGCATTGCACCTCGGGCTAGTGAGCTTGCATCAGCGGCTGCCAGACTAGCCAGGCAGGCCGCTGACAGGCGCACCGATAAGCCACGCTACGTCGTCGGATCGATCGGGCCAGGAACCAAGCTTCCCACCCTGCGCCAGATCGGCTTCGCTGCTATCCGTGACGTCTACCAGCACGTCATCGAAGCTATGATCGACGCCGGCATCGATGGCGTCCAGATCGAAACCTGCCAAGATTTGCTACAAGCCCGCGCGGCAATAATCGGAGCACACCGAGCTGCCGCTGCGCGCAAGGTTGACCTGCCAGTCCTCGTCGATTTCACGGTGGAGACGACCGGCACCATGCTCATGGGATCGGAAACCGGAGCTGCGTTGACGGTATTGGAATCCCTCGGCGTCGACGCTATCGGACTCAACTGTGCCACCGGCCCTGCCGAAATGGCTGAGCATTTGCGTACGTTATCTCGTGGTGCGCGAGTGCCAATTATGTGCATGCCAAACGCAGGTTTGCCCGAGATCACGGGTGAGGGGGCGCGTTACCCGCTGGGCCCTGATGATCTAGCTCCTGTCCTTGACGACTATGTCGATCGTTTTGGGTTGTCTGTCGTCGGTGGCTGTTGCGGCACTACTCCCGACCACACCCGCGCTATCGCGCAGCGAGTGTCCGGTCGGTCAGTTCGTGAGCGAACGATCCACCACGTCGACGCTGTCGCGTCTCTCTACAACGATGTTCCGCTCAGCCAGGACACCGCGTATCTGGCGATCGGTGAGCGAACCAATGCAAACGGTTCCAAGGCTTTCCGCGAAGCCATGCTGGCTCACAATTGGGATGAATGTGTCGACATTGCCAAGGCGCAGACCCGCGACGGCGCACACCTGCTTGACTTGTGCGTTGATTATGTCGGACGCGACGGCGTGGCAGACATGTCAGAACTATCGGCGCGTTTAGCTACTGCATGTACATTGCCGATTATTCTTGACTCTACCGAGCCTGACGTGCTTGCCGCTGGCTTGGAACACCTCCCTGGTCGCTGCATTATTAACTCGGTCAATTTTGAGGACGGCGATGGCCCCGGTTCGCGCTATCAACGCGTTATGCCGATTGTTGTGGAAAACGGCGCTGGAGTTGTTGCGCTGACTATTGATGAGGAGGGTCAGGCTAGAACTTCCGAATGGAAAGTGAGAGTGGCGTCGCGCCTTATTGACGACCTTGTCGGTACCTGGGGTATGGATATCGGCGATATTCTCGTCGACTGCCTCACTTTTCCGATCGCCACTGGTCAAGAAGAGACGCGGCGTGACGGTCTAGAGACCATTAACGCCATTGCCACGATTAAGAAGCGTTACCCTGGGGTACGCACCACTCTCGGTATCTCAAACATCTCTTTCGGACTTAATCCAGCCGCTCGGATTGTCCTTAACTCGGTGTTTCTTCATGAAGCCGTTAAAGCAGGTTTGGATTCGGCAATCGTCCACACTGCGAAGATCCTGCCAATCGACCGGATTCCCGACGAGCAGCGTGAGGCTGCACTCGACCTCGTCTACGATCGACGGCGTGGTGACTATGATCCTCTCGCGCGATTCCTGGAGCTCTTTGAGGGGGTGACGGCCGCATCCATGCGTGCTGAGCGGGAGGCCGAATTGGCCGCCATGCCGCTCTTCGAACGTCTCAAGCAGCGCATCATTGACGGTAATGCGAAAGGTTTGGAAGCTGACCTTGATGAGGCTATGGCGTCCAAATCCGCCCTCGATATTGTCAACGAGGACCTGTTAGCTGGTATGCAGGTCGTTGGTGACCTTTTTGGCTCGGGCAAGATGCAACTGCCCTTCGTGCTGCAATCAGCAGAAGTCATGAAGGCTGCCGTTGCCTATCTGGAACCTCACATGGATAAATCCGAGACGTCCGGTAAGGGAACGCTGGTCTTGGCAACGGTGAAAGGTGATGTTCACGATATTGGGAAAAATCTTGTCGACATCATCGTGTCCAATAATGGCTACCACGTCGTCAACTTAGGCATTAAGCAGCCAGTGACAGCGATTATTGAAGCCGCCGAGGCGAATAAAGCCGACGTTATTGGCATGTCTGGTCTGCTGGTGAAGTCAACGATGGTGATGAAAGACAATCTGCTGGAGCTCAACCATGCGGGGCTGGCTTCACGATACCCGGTCATGCTTGGTGGAGCGGCTCTGACAAGGAGCTTCGTCGAAGAGGACCTCAATGATCTATTTGACGGCGAGGTGCGTTACGCCAAGGACGCGTTCGAAGGACTGCGTCTGATGAATTCGGTTATGGCTGTAAAAAAGGGGGTTCCTGGAGCCGAGCTTCCGAAGCCTCGACGCCGTCGCATTAAGGTAGCCGAGCCTGTGCCAGACACCGAAGACATAACGATCGAGAAGGACGCCCCTCGCTGTGATGTGGCACGTCCTATCCCCGGATCCGTAGAGGTTCCGACCCCGCCATTGTGGGGCTCTCGAGTCTCCACCGGCATTCCGCTTGCAGATGTACTGGTGTGGCTTGATGAAAGAGCGACGTTTATGGGGCGGTGGGGGCTTAAGGGATCACGCAGTGACGGGTCCTGGGATCGTATGGTCAACGAGGTGGCCCGGCCGCGGTTGCGCCTGCTGCTCGACCGCATCCGTCAAGAGAACCTCGCTCAGTTCGGCGTCGTTGACGGCTACTGGCCGTGCTTCTCTCAGGGCCATGATCTCATTGTCCTTAATCCAGAGGACACCTCCCAGGAACTCACTCGATTCACCTTCCCACGTCAACGCAGCGGACGGAGACTCTGTCTGGCTGACTTCTTCCGCGACGCTGACGAAGCTGGCAGGTACGGGCCCGACGTCATCAGCTTTCAGCTCGTGACAATGGGTAAGGCGGTGTCAGCTGCCACCCAGCGATTGTTCGAGTCCAATTCCTATCGCGAATACCTCGAGTTGCACGGCCTGTCGGTTCAGCTCACCGAGGCTTTGGCTGAGATGTGGCATGCTCGGGTGCGTCATGAATTGGGTATTGATGGCACCGACTGCTCGGTCGCTGACGCTATCGAACACCAAATGTACCGTGGCTGCCGGTACAGTTTCGGTTATGCCGCCTGCCCGAACCTCGAAGATCGTGCCAAGGTGGTGACATTACTTGACCCGACGAGGATCGGCGTGGAGTTATCAGAGGAGTTCCAGCTTCATCCTGAGCAGTCCACTGACGCCTTCGTCGTCCATCACCCGGAGGCTAACTATTTCAATGCCAAGTGAGACCCATACCGAGACTGCCAACCGTTTCACCGCTGTCCTGTGGGATTTCGACGGTACCCTCGTTGATACCGAGCCGCGCTGGGTCGAGGCCGAGTTGGCGATCCTTGCCTCACATGGGGTTGTGTGGGATCGCGACTATGCCAACGGGTTCACTGGGGGGCCGCTGACTGATGTCTGCGAGGCGATGGCCGCCAGTATCGGCGGAGCGCGGACTATTGACGAGATCCGGCATGACCTTATTGCTATGGTCTCTCGGTTCAATCGGGAACGCGAGGTTCCTTGGCGTCCGGGAGTATTACAACTCCTCACTGAAATGCGGGAGGCCGGCATTCCGATGGCAATCGTCACCGGGTCCGCTTATGCGGTAGTTGAGCCGGTATTGGCGGCCATGACTGAGGAGATTGGCAATCCTTTCAACACCGTGGTGACCTTCGACGACGTCACCCCGCAGACCACTAAACCTGCCCCAGATCCTTACCTCCTTGCCGCTGAACGTCTTGGGGTCAACATTTCTGAGTGCCTGGCTGTCGAGGATTCACCGAAGGGGGCAGCCTCAGCGACCGATGCTGGTGCAGCCGTGTTGACCGTCTCTGGTCCGGCTCAGGTTGGCCCAGGGCCACGACGGGTACATCGCCCTGATTTATCAGGATTGTCATTGGCCGACGTGATCAGTCTTTGGCACCTCGCTGACGAACCACCTGCTCCGATAGCTAATGGTGGTGGGGGAGTCCTACGTTCAGGTGAGCGGGTGACGCTTACCGATCCCAAAGGTCGTAAGCATTCCATCGTTTTACAGCCCGGCGGAATCTTTCATACCACCAAGGGTGCAGTACGCCATGACGACCTTATCGGAGGCCCACAGGGAGTTGTCGTCACCTCTGTTGGTGGCTTGAACTTTTTAGCCATGCGACCAATCCTGAGCGAGTTTACGGTATCTATGCCGCGAGAGGCGGCAATTATTTATCCCAAAGAAGCGGCTCAGATCATCATGTGGGCCGATATTTTTCCAGGTGCTCGGGTACTAGAGGCTGGAGTAGGATCGGGAGGATTATCCATCCCGCTACTACGCGCGATAGGACCAAACGGACACCTGTATTCCTACGAGAGGCGTCAGGAATTCGCCGATGTCGCTCGGAAGAATGTAGCCTCCTTTTATGGAGAAGTTCCATCCACGTGGCATCTTAAGGTATCCGATCTCGTCACTGGGATCGGTCCAGAACCACTTGACCGAGTCATACTTGATATGCTCGCACCGTGGGAATGCGTCGAGACAGTGAGTAGGGTATTGGTGCCCGGCGGCGTGTTGTGCTGTTATGTCGCAACCACAACTCAGATGGGTCGCGTTATGGATACCCTGCGCGCAGATGGTGGATGGACTGAGCCATCGGCTACCGAAACGACGACGCGTGACTGGCACGCCGAAGGACTGGCGATTCGTCCGGCGCACGGAACGACGGGCCACACGGGATTCCTCGTCATGTCACGACGCCTTGCCCCAGGTGTGACGGCACCAATGCGTAAGCGCCGCCCAGCTCCAGGAGCTTACGGCCCGGATTATCACGGGCCACGGCCGCGCAACATCACTGAGCATGATCAGTGGCGCTTGCCGAAAGAAGAAAGATAGCGACGTCTGTCACACGTGAGTCTTGTCATAAACGGTGGGCCGACGGGACATCCCGTCGGCCCACCGTTGTCAGGCACGCCTTTTGCGCCGAGCTACCCCGATCGCGGTCGCGATGACTCGCCAACCGATGAGGGTAAGGGCCAAGAAACACGCAGCGACGATGATGAAGGTCACCGCCACGCCTTGACCTGTGAAGTGGCGCACCACCATTCCGACGATGATGGTGCTCGCCCACAGCACTGCTCCAGCCGACCATCGCAGGGCCGCGATCCGGACTGTCACGATGATGACCCACCCGACTGCAAGCCCTAGCACGAATGGGGTGCCGGTTCGCAGCAGACCACCCGGCGATAGTACTTCACCATGGCTGGCTCGCCCGATCGTTGCGAAGAGAATCACGCAGATGACGTCAGCGACCAGTGCACGGCGTACCGACGGGGACGCCAACTCGTCGTTCATCGCGGCCTCACTGAGAAGGCGAAGTCTGCGGTAGACGTTGAGGTGATCATCGGTGGGTGCAAGTCACGCATACGGAACAGCTTGTGACGGTGGACCAGACTCAAGGTGATAATTGTGGAGATGATGAGGATGCCACCCTCCACAGCGAATCCGAGAGCCAGTGTTGACATCGGGCCACCAGAAATGAGCACTCGGAACGCATCGACCGAGTACTTCATCGGCATAATGACCGCCAGCTTCTGGTACACCGACGGCAGCATCGTCACTGGGAAGGTTCCACCACAGGTAGGTAACTGGAGCACCAGGAGAATAAGGAAGATCGCGGTCTGGGGGGATCCGAAGATAAGCCTCATCCAGAATGCCAACATCATCCACGACAGGGATGTCAATGTCACAAATCCGATGAAGTACCAGGGGTGGACAGGATCGAGCCCCAAGGCTAACCACACGCCGAAAGCCATGATGTAGGCACCTACCAACGCGATGACGGCTAGTGGGCCGAAGCCTACGAGGGCGATCGACAGGCTGTTTGCCCGTCCGGTCATAGCGCGTCCGGAGAAAGTACGAACCACGAGGAAGGTCGAGATACAAGCGATCCACATGGCGATAGAAAAGAACATCGGTGCCAAGCCGCGACCGTAATACTTCGCGGAATGGAGGACGGTCTGCTCGATGTCAACTGGAGAACTCATGACATTAGCGAGATTTGTGCGCTTGTCGTCGGACAAGCCGGGGATCTGCTTGGCACCCGAATCGAGACCTTGATGAAGCTGAGTTGCTCCCTTGGACAGCGTGTCTGAACCGGCTTTGAGTTGTCCCAGACCGTTGCTGAGTTGCATCACACCAGACGCGATTTCGGGAGCCTTCGCAGTGAAGTCTCGACCGGCATTAGTGGCGTCGTTGACAGACTTGTTGAGATCTTTAGCAGCCGAATCAGCGGTGTCCATGGCGCCATTAATCGTCTCTAGACCGTTATTGACTTGCTGGGCGTCTTTGTTGAGTCGGTTCAATGCCGCCGTGGCATTATCTGCCAAGGTGTCTGCATTCTGCTGATTGAGGCTGAGGTTGAGCCCGGCCGACACATTCGCCACTGCTGCGATATTGGATGACACAGTCGTGGTAGAACTCGCAGCGCCATTGATCTGTTTTACCATAGAGATGTAATCTGGATCATCGGCAAGCTCTGGATGCTTCACGGTGAGAGCAGAAGCCTTATTGGCAGCCCCAGTTACGTTGTGCTGAATCGTAACAACAGAATTGCCATTCGGATTCTGCAACGTAGCAGTAGCTGACACAAGGTTCTTAGCCTGATCCTGTAAGGCGGGAAGGTTTTTCGTCACATTATTAATGAGCGGGATCATTGCCGAATTAACAGCTTGGGAGTCAGTCATAACATTCTGCGCCGCGCCAGTGATTGCCTGCGCACCAACGCGTGTCTGAGTGACCGCGCTCGATGTCTTTGCGGCAGCCGAGTCCGCGTTGGCGAGTGCGGAATTAACCTTGTTGACAGTTGCAGTGGAATCACCCACAGCTTTTGTCGCCCCCAGCACCTTGTCATTCATCTGAGTGATGCCAGCGTTAAGGGTCTTTAATCCGCCATCGATCTGTCCAGATCCATCTGACGCTTTCGTAAGCGATTCTTTGATAGTGCCTAGGTTAACGAAGAGCGCATTGAAATATGTTTCAGAGACGCTCTGGTCTAAGGCTTGTTCCAGGGCAGTCTGCACCTGAGACGTGAGCAAGCCAATAATGAACCCGTTCGCATCATCACGGTGAAGCTTAAGGGTGGCACGTGCAGGGCGGAAGTCACCTGCAGACATGATGTTTGTGGAAAAGTCATCCGGTACCTCAATAACCATAAAGTACTCGGCATCGCGGAGACCTTGGTACGCCTTGTCGTCGTCAGTGCCCAAGAACTGCCAGTCGAACCGGGGATTCCTTTTAAGGCTATCCTCGAATTCTCCGCCAGCGCTCACTGTCTGCCCGTCGAATGTCGCCGGTTTGTCGTGGTTAACGACAGCGATTTTAATCTTGTTGGTGTTGGAATACAGATCCCAGTTCGCGTGAAGGTAAATACCGCCGTAGAGCAACGGGATGATGAGAATGAAGATCAAGCCGAGCTTGGAGCGTCCTTTGAAACGTCGGAACTCGAACTGTACGAGTCTGATAAATCGAGTCAGCATGCGTTATCTCCGCGGGGAGTTATCGGGACGGCTATTTTCTGCTTGGGAGTTGTTGTCGACGTGGTCATCTGTAGCGTCATGGGCTTTGTGTGGAATCTCGAACGGAGCTGTATTATCGCTATCGAATGGTATTTGAGTCACTTCGGGGGCTCCGGGATCTCGGGGTTGATCGTCGGCATCCTCATTCGTGTGAAGGTACTTGACGGCATGGACCCGGTTGTGTGCCGGCAATTCCACATCCAAAGACCCCGGCGGGGCCATGTCATCGTCGACGGTGGCGGCGATAATCGTCGAATCGTCGAGTTCGGTGAGTTTAGAAAACATTTCGAAGAGCAATTTCTGCTGGTTATGCGGCACCATGACGTCGGCATCGTCAATGACGACTACCTTTGTCTCTCTGAGCATAGCTAGCGCTACCGATGCGACGGCCCGCTCAATAGCTTCAAGCTGCTCGAATTCGCACGAGCGATCGATGCCGAATCCAACGATTTCTTCGATCTGGCGAACCCTGTCTTCGGCTTTCTTGAGGTTAACGGCATCGAGGTGGCATCGCTCGGCGAGCGACTCATTGAGGGTCAGACGATCCTCAGGTACGACGTAGTCTGCGATGCGAGCCACAGAGGTCCGCTGGATTGCGCGGTAGGGCTCTGCCATGGCATCGATGCCGTCGATAACAAGAGTTCCTCTCGTTCGACGGAATCGTCCGCACAGCGCCAAGAGGAGGGCTGACTTTCCGGCACCAGCAGGGCCATGGATGACGGCCAGTTGGCGTGGTGCCAGATCCATATCAAGGGGGCCAAAGATCATTCCCTGACGCCCTTGGGCATTGAGGTCGCGGGCGTGGAGCACCACTCCCGACGCATCCTCGACAGCCTTAGTGTCGACCGGAGGACGTTTCGAGAATCGCATCACTGGAGGAACCCCCTGATCGCACGTTCGATGACATCGGTAATGACCCGCCGGTCAATAACTGAACCCGCTACGGAAAACTCCAAAGCAAGCACATTAACCAAGCTGAGGACAACCACCGCGAGACTGCGTGGGTCAGCAGGCTCAGTGGACTCAACACGGTCAAGTACACCGTACTGGCTCGTCAATTCAGCAAGTTGGGCGATCCGCTGTGCCTGGAGTTTGGAATAGGCCTCGGCAATCTCTGTGTCGCGACGGGCTAGGGCGCGAAACTCGGCGAGAATCACCTGCCACGGGGCATCGTCTAAAAGAATCTCGGTGAGCTTCTCGCTGATACTGTGCACGATGTCGTCGGGACGCCCACCGCTGGAGAAGACAGGGGAGAGGGCGTCAACGACATCCTGCTCGCCGCTGGCAAGTCGCGCCGCGCAAACCTGCCTGAATAGATCCGGCTTGGATCCGAAGTTGGAGTACACCGCTCCTTTCGTGAAACCTGCGTCTGAGGCAATGCGACGCAGGCTGGCACCGGCATAGCCGTCCTGTTCAAAGTTCTGGGCGGCTGCAGTAAGAATTCGGTTTCTCACCTCATCGCGATGAGGTCGTTCGACTGCGGCAGGCATCACAAGTTGTCGTCCTTTGGGGAATGCTGAGCTCGCCAGCGGCGGTACCACTGGTATCGGATACCGATGGTATCCACTTGGGAGGGTTGAGCCCAAATCCGTCGGCTAGGCTGGAAATCCCGGGTGTCGTCGTGGCGAGGAGGGCCATGTCGTTGTCGTTGTCCGATCTCGATGAACTCATGTCGAGCACGAGCACTGATTCCTTTGCCGTTTTTCTACGGCGAGTTGCCCCAGAACTGTTGCCGCCCACAACCGTCGACAACAGTGTCCCTGAGCTTGCCAGGCACGGCAGAACTGTCGTCGCGATTCGTTATAGCGGGGGAGTTGCTGTCGCTGCTGATCTGGGTTCTGCCTTGGCCAGGCGCCTCGGTCAAACTGATATCGACCGTATCCTCGGCACCGATGACCGGTGTGTCATTGGAATCGCCGGTGCTGCTGGTCTTGCGGGGGAAATGCTTCGCCTGTTCCAAGCCGAGGTCGACCATCTTGAGAAAATACAAGCGCAACGGATCAGCATGGACGGCCGGGCAGTCAGGCTGTCCAGTTTGGTCCGTTCTAATGGCACGATGATGGCCCAAGGGCTCGCCGTCACTCCGCTGCTGGCGGGCTGGGATGATCAAGCCCATCGCGGCCGGATCTTCTCCTACGACGGCACCGGTGGACGAACTGAGGAACACTCTCATGCCTGTGTGGGATCCGGAGCTCTCTTTGCCAGCGGAGTGCTCAATGAGAACTTCCGCGCGGGGATGGACCGCGACGAATCGGTAGCCCTGGCCATTCGTGCCCTGGCGACGGCAATTAGTGACGACGCCACCTCGGCTGCATCGGCGCCGGATCTATCGCGCGGCTTATACCCCACTGTCGCGTGCGCAAGCTGCGACGGCGTGACCCGGATGCCTACTGAGGAAGTGGCGTTACTCACTAAACGAGTCGTCGATGAGATGACCACTGCGTCTGATAGCGGGGAGGCCTCGTCGTGATGCTTCCGGCATACATTCCGCCGAGCGACTGGGTGGCTGATCGCTCTAAGTTCGTCTCGGATTTCATTCGCGACGGAGGCGACGGCGTCATCGTCGCACGATGCGTCGAGGGAATTGCGTTGGTAGCACGTCAGTGTGGCGCCGACCTTCCCAAAGGAATGCGATCGGTCTACGAAATCCACGACCGTTTGGCCCTTGCAGCTGTCGGGCTATTCCACGAAGCAGAAGAACTTCGGGTAGCAGGTATCCGTTTTGCCGACTTACGCGCCTACGCTTATGACCGCCTCGATGTCACTGGTCGCAGCCTCGCCAGCATGTACGCGCGAATTATTGGCAAAGTGTTTGCTCGCCCAGACGTTAAGCCTTATCAAATCCAGCTCACGGTTGCTGAACTTGGCTTAGTGCCCTCAGAGGACCGCTTTTACACTATCGACTTTGACGGTGCCGTGCGTGCGAGCACGGGTCCTGTTGTCATGGGTATGGTCAATGAGAGCCTCCTCGAATTGCCTCCCAGCGCCACGGTTTCCGACGTCATACGGGCGGCTAGTACCGTCCTCGACGTCGAACTAGGGAACCTTGAAGTGGGATTGCTCGATCGTCACGTCTCGACGCGGCGTCACTTCCGACGGCTGGACGCTGCTACCGTCTTGGGGGCTGATGGTGACAGATCCTGAGTCGGTCAAAGTGTCGTTAAATGCCCCAGTCCTCATCGTTGGTGCCGGGCTTATTGGAGCATCTATTGGCAAAGCCTTAATGGCAGCGGGAATCGACGTCCACCTATGGGATATTGATCGCGGCAATGCCCTCGTCGCTGCCGGCCGGGGAGCTGGCACGCTTGATGATCTTCCCGACGAGGCATACCGGATGGTGGTCGTCTCGACACCACCGGCTGTCGTCGCTCCGACGATTGTTGAACGATTAATGCGACATCCGCACGCCGTCATTACTGACACTGCGTCGGTAAAAGGGGCAGTGCTATCGGAGTTGACCACGGCCGGCAACGGAGTTGACATCTCCCGCTACGTAGGCTCCCACCCGATGGCCGGGACACAATATAGCGGCCCGTTGACGGCTTCTGAGGAGCTCTTCGTTGACCGCACCTGGGTTGTTGCCCCGCGGACCGATAACCGTCACGATGACGTTGCTCAAGTTGTCGCGTTGGCACGAACGTGCGGTGCACGGGTGGTGAGTATGGATGCCGACGAGCATGACCGGGCTGTCGCAGAGGTGTCTCACCTTCCCCACCTCATGAGCATTCTTACAGCGGCAAATTTGCGCCATGCTCGTGCCGAACACCTGAGTCTTGCGGGATCAGGTATCCGCGACGTTACGCGTATCGCTCGTTCCCAAACAGCGATGTGGCGTCAAATCCTCACTTCCAACCGCACTGAGGTGCGCAGCCAGTTAGAAGCAATTCGTGATGACCTCGACGACTTGCTGTCCCGACTTGACGATTCACAGCGCTTAGAGGAGTTCCTCAGTGTTGGGCAAGCCGGGGCTCGCAAGCTAGCAGGCAAGCACGGACATCAGATGGTCGAGACGACCGCCGTTGTCGTCGAGATTCCGGATGCCCCAGGAGCCTTAGCGCGACTATTTGCCGACGTCGAGGCAGCCGGGGTGAACGTCGAGGACTTGTCGGTGGAACATGATCCAGCCCGTGAAGTTGGTTTCTTGTCGATTGACGTTGCCACAGACCGAGCGGACAGGTTAGCGGTGTCAATGCGCGATCACGGCTGGTCGGTACGATCCTGAACCGATGTCAGTGGTTACCGATAGTCTCTCCCCGTCAGATCGCCATCGTTAGGCAGGCAGAACGTGTCACCTTCACCTCTCGTCATCGCCATCGACGGGCCTAGTGGGTCCGGAAAGTCATCGACCTCTCGTGGGGTCGCTCACCGCCTTGGGCTAGCTCACCTCGACACTGGGTCGATGTACCGTGCGGTGGCTTGTCGCGTCGCTCACCTGGGTATTGATCCGACTGTCAATCCCAATGATGTTATTGAGGTGGCTAGACAATGTCGCTTAGAGATTGATACCTCGACCACCCGCGATAGCGTCATCATTGATGGAGAGGATGTCACTCAAGAAATCCGAGACCCGCAGACCAGCGCCAAAGTGTCTGCGGTAGCGACGATTCAACCTGTTCGTGATGCTCTGACCGCCCGTATGCGCCACGTGGCGGCAGACAGTGGCCGGATCGTCATGGAGGGGCGAGACATCACAACTGTGGTGTGCCCTGACGCGCAGGTAAAAGTGCTTCTGGTAGCTGACCCAGCCGTCCGTATCGCACGGCGTCGAGCCGAGCTGGGGGAAACCATTGATATGGCGCAGGTCATTGATTCGATCGTCAGACGCGACCGGGACGACTCGACGGTGTCAACCTTTGAGCAGCCGGCTGAGGGGGTCACCCTGGTTGACTCCACCCACCTGAATTTGGACCAGGTTATTGACGTTGTCATTGATCTGGTGCCCGTTTCGTTACGTTGAGCGTCCTACCGCAACACCGTGTACCGTGGTTTAGTCATCTAGCAGGAGCGTGCCCTCATGTCCGACTCGCCCGAGTTCCTCAACGATTCCCGCGACGGCATCGAGGAGACTCTCCCCAAGCCAGTTGTCGCCGTCGTTGGTAGACCTAACGTCGGTAAATCAACCCTCGTTAATCGCATTCTCGGTCGTCGAGCAGCTGTCGTCCAGGATGTACCGGGGGTGACCCGCGACCGGGTGTCTTACGATGCTGAATGGTCTGGCCGTCAGTTCGTCCTCGTTGATACTGGCGGATGGGCTTCGGACGCTTCTGGCATGGCAGCCATGATCGCTGAGCAAGCTGAATTGGCTATCGCAACTGCTGATGCCGTCCTTTTTGTTGTTGACGCGAGCGTGGGTACGACTGACGAAGACGAGGCCGTCGTGCAGGTGCTACGGCAGTCTCGCAAACCCGTCGTGGTAGCTGCCAATAAGGTCGACAACGTGCGTGGCGAACCTGAAGCTGCGACCATGTGGAACCTCGGGCTGGGGGAGCCCCACCCGGTTTCCGCGATGCACGGGCGTGGTTCAGGCGACCTTCTTGACGCGCTTATTGCGGTGCTACCGGAGGTGAAAGCAAGCCAGGAGCCATCATCCGGCGGGCCGCGTCGGGTCGCGATTGTGGGCAAGCCGAATGTTGGCAAGTCGTCTCTGCTGAATCGGATCGCACGCCAAACCCGCGTCGTCGTCTCAGATATTTCTGGAACGACGGTTGATCCCGTCGATGAGTTAGTGACGGTCGGCGGCACCGTCTATCAGTTCATTGATACCGCTGGTTTGCGTAAGAGAGTCAAAGAAGCGTCCGGCCACGAGTATTACGCTTCGCTGCGTACCCAAGCTGCTATCGAGCGTGCCGAGGTGTGTGTCGTCGTCATTGATGCATCGGAGCCGATCAGTGAGCAGGACCTGCGTATCCTCACCATGGTTGAGAATGCGGGTCGAGCTATGGTCATTGCCTATAACAAGTGGGATTTAACCGACGACGAGCGGCGCCGCTACTTGGAGCGCGAGATTGAGCGCGACGTCCAGGCGTATTCTTGGGCGCCACGAGTCAATATCTCGGCGCTGAACGGCCGTAACGTTGACAAACTCGAGAGGGCTATTGAAACCGCCGCAAAGGGCTGGGAAACACGCGTTTCGACAGGAAAACTCAATGCCTTCCTAGGCCGACTCGCAGCGGCCCATCCTCATCCGGTGCGGGGAGGAAAACAACCGAGGATCCTCTTCGGAACCCAAGCCCACAACTGTCCACCGACCTTCGCGCTGTTCACCTCGGGGGTATTCGACCAAGGATATGTGCGGTTCATCATCAGGCGACTACGCGAAGATTTCGGCTTCGCGGGCTCACCCGTCCACGTGGAGATCCGCCCTCGGGCTAAGCGGCAGCAGAAGTGATCGTTTGTCGAAGGAAAGGAAGTACGCTAATGTACTTCTTCGGGTCACCAAGTGATCCAAACGGGCTGTGGCGCAGTTTGGTAGCGCACTTGACTGGGGGTCAAGGGGTCGCAGGTTCAAATCCTGTCAGCCCGACGTTATGGAGCTTCTGTGAGAGAGGTTCGCGTTTCCCGGCATACCGCCAATAACTGATGGTCCATCTGATTCTGCATATGCATTCTCGACACGTGTGGTGTTTAATCACATGTCCGCGTTGCGCCACGACAGGCCACAATTATCGCGGTTGTTTATGCCTGAATTCCCGTAACGAGATTCGCAGTGCCGCTTAACCGAGCTTACTGTTCGCGCACGCTGAACATATCTTACATATTGATATAGGATCTCGTTATACGAGATACTTTTGTGGCTTGATCTGCGTTTGTCCTAGCCTTCAGCACATGCTCGTCGTGACTCCAACGTCGAGCTGATCTTCCACAAAGGGACATCTCATGACAGACCAGAATTCAGAACAGCCCGTTTCGTCCTCTGACAGTTCAGACTCTGCGGTGCTACCTTCAGGAGCCACCATCAAGGCCGATTCCGATTCCGCTAAACCCGGATCTGCTACTGTCTCGCGTCGCGCCCTACTCGCCGGAATTGGTGTCTCAGCCGTTGCCGGGCTTGCCGTTGGAGCCGGCGTGGCCGCGCCTATCGCGTATCATCGCGGCAAGTCGGCTGCTGGTACTGGGGCAGGCGAGAAGCGACACATCAATCTGGTTTTCGGCGGTGATGTCTGTGATGCGCCAGCTATCGTCGCCAAGGAGAAAGGGTTCTTCGCTGACGCTGGCCTCGACGTCTCTCTGCACCGAACCGTCGGTGATGAGGACATCAAGGCAGCCGTTGGATCAGGTCAGTACGACGCCGCATCCGGCATTTTTTACTCCTGGCTCAAGCCCGTTGAACAGGGCCAGAATGTCAAATTTGTTGCGGGCCTGCACGGTGGGTGCTTGCGGCTAGTCGTCCTTAAGAATTCGAAGTTCACCAAGATCGATAATCTCAAAGGCGCGACGATTGGCGTACCCAGCATGCACTCGTCAGCAACCATGTTCTTCTCGATGGATCTCTTGGACGCTGGCATCAATCCTCTTCCCGAAGCTAAACAGGTGACGTGGAAGGTCATGGACAATTCCGTATTGGGTGATGCACTTAAACGCGGACAAGTTGATGCCATTGCTACTTCAGACCCCATCGCCTACTGGCCTATTCATGACGGATCCGCGGTAGAGTTGGCCAACAATATGAGCGGTAAGAAGGCCCAGGATTTCTGCTGCTGCACTGCTATCAACGGCGACATTATTAAAAATGAGCCTGATGTGGCTCGTCGGCTCGTCGAAACTTGGTGCAAGGGATCTCGATACGTCAATGGACACGAGGCCGAAGTCGCCAAGATTGAGGTGGACGGAAAATATGTCGCTACTGGGGACGCGAAACTCGTTGAGACGTTCCTAAAGAATTACTCATGGAAGCCGTCTGTGACCAAGCTAAAGTCCTCCTTGCTACCTGGGATTATCAAGTTCAAGAAGACCGGTTATTTGGACTCTTCCGATGATCCGAAGAAGCTGGCTGATACGGCCTTCACGACCCTGGGATTCACGTGGTGACTACTTCCGAGGAGCAAGCCCGGCTTCGTGACCGGGATGCCGCCCTCGCCTCCGATCCAAAGGTGAGGGCGGCATTGGCCCTGCGTCATCGCGCCCGCAAAGCGAACCATGGTCTCGTTGGACTCATGGTGGGCTTGTGGGCACTGACGACCGCAGTCATCCTGTGGATACCAGATACGACGGCTTTCATTGTTCATGGTCAGAAGCCATTGGCTGTCGCGACCGGCTTGGTCGTCGCAGTGATGGTAGTTCTGTGGATGCTGTCGATTGGCGCAACCCATGGTTTTCGGTTGCGTGTCTCGCGGTGGCTCGGAGTATGGACGTGGTGGTGGGTGGCTTTAAGCGTTGTCACCTTGCTACTCGACGTGCTTACTGCGAAGACCGCTGTATTGAGACCACCCTACGTTCCCCCGCCGGGCCAGTTACTCACCGAGGCATGGAATGATCGCACGCTGTTAGGCCAGTCCATCGCCCATTCTGCGATATTGCTAATAGTCGGGTTGCTCATAGGAGGAATCGTCGGGCTTCTTACCGGATTATGGATGGGCTGGTCCCGCCGGGCTGGGTACTGGTTTAACCCCATCGTCAAGTACATCGGTCCTGTTCCGACCCTCGCATGGATTCCTATTGTCTTTCTTGCGTTCCCAAACACGTTTTGGGCTGCGGTATTTCTTGTCTCCTTGACCGTATGGTTTCCGATGACGGTCCTCACTAATGCCGGTATTAGATCGGTTCCGAAGAGTTACTTTGACGTTTGCCAAACTCTCGGTGCATCGACACGATTCCTTGTGCTTAAGGTGAGTCTTCCAGCGGCCCTACCGAACATTTTCACTGGAATCTTTATGGCGTTGCCGACAGCATTCGTTACCTTGACTATCGCGGAGACTTTAGGGGTCAATTCCGGCCTCGGTTGGTATATCAACTGGAAGAAGGGGTGGAGTTCCTACCCAGCCATGTACGCCGCCATTGGCATCATGGTGATCCTGTGTGGCAGCCTACTCAGCCTTGAATTGGCCATCCGCAACCGCGTCCTTGCGTGGCAGAAAGATCTCACACGATGGTGAACGAAAATCAGCATGGCCGGGCCGGGGCAGTCGATGTGATCGGCGTCACCCAGGCATTTCGCAATCACGGCAAGCCATTGCCCGTGCTCGACGAGGTGGACCTCTCAGTTAAGCCCGGCACTTTCGTCAGTCTGATCGGGCCTTCAGGTTGTGGAAAGTCCACGTTACTGAGACTGATCGCTGGCCTCGACATGCCAGTTGACGGAAAGGTGTACGTGGACGGTCGGATCGTCACCGGGCCCGATCCGCGTCGCGGCCTCGTCTTCCAGGACCCGACGCTGCTGCCGTGGCTTGATGTGGAGCATAACGTCGGTCTCGGACCGACGGTTCAAGGCCATCGCGATGACGATGAGTCGATCCGCAGGATCGACGAGATGATCGACATGGTTGGGCTCGACAACTTCCGACACGCCCTACCGTCAGAATTGTCCGGCGGTATGGCCCAGCGTGCTTCCCTTGCCCGGGCCCTCGTCACCCGGCCAGAGATCCTGTTGCTGGATGAACCTCTGGGCAAACTTGACGCTTTGACTCGCTCAACCCTGCAAGGCGAGCTGGAAAGGTTGTGGAGAACTCAAGGATTCACCGGGATCATGGTGACCCACGACGTCGATGAGGCTCTTTTGCTGTCCGATCGCGTTGTGGTGTTCTCGCCGCGTCCGGCGCATATCGTCGCAGACTTCCCCGTGGCGCTCGATCGGCCCCGTACCCAGGACGATCCTCAATTCCGAGAGCTTCGTCACAAGATCCTCGGACTGCTGTTCTGACCAGCTTGGACCCGCGCCAAAGGTGTCACTGCGCGGGTCATTGCGCTGTGTGAACCGCTTACTTGCGGGCAGTGCGGGTAACCTTATCTGAAGCTTTCGCTATCCTGACCACGTGGTCATGCCGAATCCAACTCCGCTTCCTGTCCCCGCAGATGACCTTCGTTTGGTGGTCTCCGACATGGACGGCACCCTCCTTGACGGCGACGGTAACATTCCTTCACAGCTGTGGCCGCTGTTGGACACGATGAAAGATCGGGGCATCGCCTTCGTGCCAGCGTCGGGACGCCAATTCACCACCTTGTCCACGATGTTTCAGTCGCACCTGCAGGGTATGCCGATCATCGCTGAGAACGGGACCTACGTCGTCCGTGACGGCGTCGACATCTCGTCATCGGTCATTGATTCCGAACTTGCCCGGCGGGTCATTGTCGGAGTTCGACACCTTCGTGACGATGGCCATAACGTTGGCTTGGTTGTCGCCACCAAGTCCATCGCTTATCTTGAGCGAGCAGACGACCCCTTCGTCTCGCATGTGTCAACGTACTATCACAGCCACACAGTCGTCGATGACCTTACCGAGCACACCGACGATGTCATCAAACTGTCTATATACGATTTCGGTGAAGCCTCGAACGCCACCTACCCGGACATGCAGCGCGTTGCCGCCGAGCACCAGGTGATCCTCGCTACCCCCAACTGGGTCGATATCATGAACCCCGGCGTCAACAAGGGCAGTGCCGTCGCAGCCGTCCAGCGTGACCTTGGTGTCACGAGCGATCAAACCGCTATCTTCGGCGACTTTCTCAACGACCTCGAGATGATGCCCCTAGCAGCGTGGTCATTTGCCATGGCCAACGGTCATCCAGACATTATCGAGGCTGCCAATTATGTTGCCCCGCCGAACACAGACAACGGTGTTATAACGGTCCTTGCTGCATTGTTGGGCGTCGATGTTCCGGGGGGCCACAGTCAAGCTAACGACAGCTCTGCGGCGCGACGCCAGAGGTCGTGACGGGCGTCGGGATGGGCAGCATCGTCTATGAGGTGTCGCGCCTGCTCCTCTTGGGATCTCCCGAAGAGATCGGCAACGCCCTGTTCAGTCACAACTGCTGAGGGTTGGCTAGCCGAGGCGGGGGAGTCCAATAATCCGACAATCGTCGAGCAATCAGCTTTGGGGTGCCAACTCAACATGGCAATAAGCGCTTGTCCGCCCGGTGAGTGCATTGCCCCAACTAAGAAGTCAGTTGACCCTCCGATGCCGGAATGGATTTTTCCGCGCACCCGGGTGGCGTTGACTTGACCGAACAAGTCCACCTGCAACGCCGTATTGACGCTGGCCATTCTTGGCTGTGCCGCAATGGAATTCGGGTTGTTCGTTTTCTCGCAGCGCAACAACTGCACCCGGGGATTGTCATCCAGCCATTGGTACAGGGCGGGGGTTCCCATGGCGAAAGTCCCCGTGACGGGGCGCTCGTCAAGCCTGTGAGTCTGCTCAAGCAGTCTCACTGAATCGGTGAGTAGCTCGGTCCACACGCCGTACGTCCGGTCGCCAGGCAGCATCGCAACGACGGCGTCGGGTACTGCACCGATACCCACCTGAAGTGTCGCTCCGGCTGGTACCCGCGAAGCCACGAGTTCGCCAATCTGTTGGGCAGCTGGTCCGGCTGGCGGCATGGCGGCTGTCGGTAAAGGAGCATCTACGCTGACCCCAATGTCGATGTCGTCGACATCGACAATTCCGTCGCCAAAAACATAAGGCATGTTCGGATTTACCTGGGCAATAATGAGGGCTCCTCGACGCTTCGCCGATTCCAATGCCGCCGGAAGAACCTGCACCTCAATCCCCATGCTGACCGTGCCGTTGCGAGGTGCGCTGGTATGGAGGATAAGGATATCCGGGGCAAGGCGGTCCTCGTAGAGCCGTGGGGCGAGGCTCAACCGGCAGGGTACATATTCGAGAGTGTCAGCGTGACGAGATCCAGGACCAATGAAGACCGTTTCATGGACGATCCCCTTGCGTGTTGGCACACCGATCGGGGCATTAATGCATGCTAGGCGCCACTTCTTTAGGCATCGGTCAACGACAGTGAGGAGGGGCACAGGAGTGGAACCGGAGCCACCGCACACCACTCGGGGTTGGCCCGTCATCCTTGTCAAGACGCTTTCAAGGCCGGCTTGATCCATCATGCGCACGACAATGAGGGTAGTGGCTTATGGCCCTTCACCATGTATGGCGAGGAAAACTGGCAGAATAGAGGGGATGTCACCCCGTCAACCAGCTCCCAGAACCAGCCCGGAAGGCCCCGGTGTCGGGACCGTCGAGACGTTATACGCAACTGTTGCCACGCCAGACGATCCGCTTCATCTGGTGGCCGGTGGGCGTCTCGATCACGTCACGGTCGCTTACGAGACCTACGGGGAACTCAACGAGTCCCGCGACAACGCAATTTATATCTGTCATGCGCTCACAGGTGACGCACATGCCGCCGGGCTACATCCCGGGGCAGACCGTCCAGGATGGTGGGACAACATCGTTGGACCTGGTCGCGCCATCGACACCAATCGGTTTTTTGTCATTTCATCAAACCTATTAGGAGGGTGCTCTGGAACGACGGGGCCAGCATCTATTAATCCCGATACTGGGAAGCGTTGGGGACTTGATTTTCCACAAATCGACATGCACGACTTTGTCGAGGTGCACCTGCGACTAGCGAAACACCTCGGTGTGGAACACTTCCACGCCGTCGTCGGCGGCTCCATGGGCGGCATGCAAGCTCTTGACTGGTCACTCACGCACCCGTCGACCCTCGACAATGCCGTCATCATCGCCTCATCAAGCGGCTTAACGGCTCAAAATATTGCTTTTTCTGCGGTCGGACGTGAAGCAATTTTACGGGATCCGGCTTTTGCCGAGGGTGACTACCACGATGTTCGTCCGGACACTGGTTTGTCGATTGCTCGAATGCTCGCCCACATCACGTACTTATCGGAGGACGCTTTCGCCGAAAAGTTTGGGCGAGCTCGTCAATCCGAATCTGTTGAGCGCGGATTTGGAATCAATTTTGCTGTTGAGTCATATCTTGACCACCAGGGAGAGGCATTTCTGACCCGATTCGACCCACTGAGTTATATCTACCTCACTCGCGTGATGGACTATTTCGACCCGTTCGGCCAGCCGGGTGCCACAGACGATCTCGTCGCTGATCCCGTAAACTTCCTCATCGTGTGTTTTGACACCGACTGGAGGTTTTCTCCCGCGCACTCGCGACGGATCGTACGACACCTGGAAGGAGCTGGGCTCCCGGTCAGCTTCGCGACAATCGCGTCGTCGTGGGGCCACGATTCCTTCCTCATGAAGTTGGACCCTTATCACGACCTCGTGAGCGCTTTTCTGACGGCTAGCCGACTACCCATGGCGGCATCACACCGTGCCCCACATTTCGATGGCCACTTGTGTACGAGGGAGACGACGCTGTGACTCTCCGTCCCGATCAACGCATTGTTACCTCACTAGTTCCGCCACACTCCCGGGTCCTTGATCTAGGGTGTGGTGATGGCTCGCTTCTTCGTCATCTCATCACCACGAGGGGTTGCTTAGGCACCGGGGTTGAGCTCGATCACTCAGCCTTGACTACCGCGATGTCAGCCGGCGTACCCGTGCTGGGGTTAGACCTTAACGATGATTTGGGGGAGTTTCACGACAAGTCCTATGACGTCGTCATCTTGTCCCAGACGCTGCAGGCCGTGACCTCTCCTGATGTGGTGCTCGCCGAAATGGCGCGTATCGGTACATTGCTTGTCCTTCTCGTGCCGAACTTCGTGTACTGGCGTAATCGCCTGAAAATCATAGGCGGGAGGATGCCAACCTCCCATGATCTGCCGTACTCGTGGCATGACACTCCGAACCAGTCATATTCGGGCGTCGCTGACCTTGAGGACTGGTTCGCAAGTTTCGACCTTGAGGTAGTGAAAAGAGTGTGCTTGGACGGCAAAGGACATCCATCGCGGGTTGCATCTGCGGCACCAAACTTGCTCGCCGGATCAACCATTCACGTCCTGAAGTCCCATTGGGTCGAGCCGGAGACGGGGAGGAGCATTCATGACTAAACACCATGACGAAGAGGACGAAGATCGGTCACCGATTCTTGAGCCCACCGATCGTCACATCCTCGGCCTACTTGAGAAAGACGGTCGGATGTCGTGGACCGAGCTTGGCCACCAGACCGGCCTGTCAACCTCTGCGGCCCAGCAACGTGTCAAGCGTCTTGAAGCCAAGGGGATCATCACCGGGTATCATGCTGCACTCAACCTTGAGGCGATCGGTGCAGGCATCACAGCTTTTATCTTCCTCAACCCAATCGATCCCGAGGAGGATGAAACGATACCCGGCATCCTTCAAACTTTCCCTGAGGTCCGGGGTTGTCATTCGATTGCCGGGGCAGCCTCCTATTTGGCGCGAGTCCAAGCACCCAGTACCAGTCACCTTGATCAGCTGCTCACTCGCATTCGCAAGGAATGTCATTGCGGCACTGAAACAGTGGTCGTCCTCGAGACCATGTTCGACGACCTCGGGATGCTGGGAACCCGGTGACGTGTCGTCTGCCGCGCTCTGCCTGGCTGCGTGGCGTGGCCGCTCTTGCCACGGGTGCTGCGACCGGGACAGGTTTCCAGCCCCTCAACTGGTGGATCCTCGTTATTCCCGGCCTCGCTGCGCTTATCCTGCTGGTGCGCACCACCACGAGCCGAGCCGCAGCCGGGTTGGGGTACATATTTGGAATAGGTTTGTATTCCACCACAATCGCGTGGGTTGGAGTCATGGGGCCGCCGGTGGCGCTCCTGCTCATCGCTGTCATGTCCTTGTGGTGTTTGCTTTCCGGATGGGCGATTCAATGCGTCAGCATCCTGCCTGGAGCCCCGGCGTGGCAGGCAATGGTGTGGACAGCTATGGAGGTGGGCGCTGCCGCTGTCCCGCTCGGAGGCTTCGGTTGGGTACGGCTGGCATGGACCGTTGTTGATACACCGTGGTCCGGTGTCCTCAGATGGGCAGGCAGCATTGGGACGAGCTTCCTGGTGGCCCTAGCGGCAGGACTACTGGCCCGAGTTGTGTCAGGAGGTAATCGACGTCGCACTGGGATTATCTTCGTCACAGAGCTTCTCGTTGTTACCTTGGCGGCAACTGTTTGCGTCACCCTCGCAGACCGCCGTAGTTCACACCAGCGCTCCGTACGGGTACTGGTCGTGCAGGGAGGAGTTGACGGAACCGCCGGTCCCTACGCGATGGGATATGCCCGATCAGTCACCGATAATCACCTCTCCCAGACGATTATGGCCGTAGCCGAACAAAAGGCATCCGACAATCCCGTCCCTGACATGGTGCTATGGCCGGAAAACTCTACCGATATTGACCCCATTCTCGATGCTGAGAGTCACCACATCGTCCTCGGCGCACTGGCTTTGTCACAACGGCCATTCCTGATCGGTGCTGTGACCGACGGCCCAGGCAACGATGAACGTCAAACGACGTCGCTGTGGTGGCCATCGTCGTCACCGCAGCCAAGCTCGACGTATCACAAACGCAACCTCGTGCCTTTTGGCGAATGGATACCCGCGCGGTCATTCTTCCTTCCCCTCTTCCCGATCCTGAAAAACATTGGACGACAGTCCGTCCCAGGGGCAAGTCCAGGCGTCCTTGATGCCACGATCGCTGGCAAGAATGTCCCGGTTGGAGTGGTGGTCTGTTTTGAGGTGGCCTATGACGATACGGTCGCTGACACCGTGCGCCACGGGGCACGAATTCTGGCCGTTCAGTCCAACAACTCGTCTTTTATCGACACCGCCCAGACACCGCAGCAGTGGCAAATCACGAGGGCAAGAGCAATAGAAACTGGACGACATATCGTCGTCTCGACGACAAATTCCTTTTCAGGACTGGTGAATCCTGACGGATCCGTCGCGCTGCGCACTAGAGAAGGAGACCATACCCATTTCACGGTGACTATTCCGCTCGAGTCTGGCCTCACCATCGGCGTACAGAGTGCGCCCTGGTTGCGAATCATCGTCGTTGTATGCGCGGTAGGAGTGATTGCGCTGTCGTTGCTGCGACGCCGACGCGGTATGCTCACTCAAGCGAATCACAACAGATCGGAGAGGGATGTCCGCCACCGACACTGAAGTCCGGCTCGACAAGGTCCTTGTCATTATTCCGACCTATAACGAGGCGGAAAATGTCGAGACCATCGTTGCGCGGACTCGCCGCGCTAACCCAAACGTGGATGTTCTCGTCGCTGACGACAATTCACCAGACGGCACCGGAGAAATTGCCGACCGTATTGCATCCGGCGACGACCATGTCCACGTTATGCATCGCAAGGGTAAAGAGGGCCTCGGTGCTGCGTACCTCGCCGGATTCCACTGGGGCCTCGACCTCGGCTATGACGTGCTCGTTGAGATGGACGCCGACGGTTCCCATCAACCCGAGCAGCTGCCGTTGTTATTGGAGGCCCTCAAGCGTGCCGACATGGTCAAAGGGTCCCGCTACGTTAAAGGCGGATCGGTAGTCAACTGGCCAAAATATCGTGAGTTGATCTCTCGGGGTGGTGGTCTATGGACCAGAATGTGCCTGGGGATTGGCGTCAAAGATCCCACCGGCGGATTTAACGCCTTCCGCGCTGACACTCTGCGCGCCATCGGACTCGACAATATCGCCTCGGCGGGTTATTGCTTCCAGCTTGACCTTACCTGGCGCACCCTCAAGAATGGGATGATTGTCGCCGAAGCCCCAATCGAATTCATTGAGCGCGAATACGGCGATTCCAAGATGAGCAAGGATATCGTCATCGAGGCGTTGCTACGCACCACTATATGGGGGCTCGACTATCGCTCTCACCAGCTCAAAGATCTCGGTCGCGCGGCGTTGGATCGGGCCGAGAAGATCGCTGGAGATATCAAGGAGCACCGGTCTCGCCACTGACTAGCCCGGATGCGCCCCGTACCATCACATCCACGGGGCGCATCAGCCATACAACCGAGACGCGAATCACCTATCTCTGCGAATCAACTATCCCGACGAATTTCGTCCAGCCTCTCGGCGAGTAGTTCTTCGAGTTCGGGGATTGAGCGACGCTCAGTAAGCATGTCCCAGTGGGTGCGCTGCGGTTTCTGCTTCTTTCGCTGTGGATCAGTGCCGTCGCTACGGACCGCCTCAGCACCGCATCGCGGGCATTCCCACAAGCTCGGCAGTTCTGCCTCAGTAGAGAAGGTGAGGTCAAAGTGGTGGCCGTTTTGACAATCAAAGCCGATTTCCTGGCGTTCGGCCATCTCAACGCCTTCTTCATCTTCGAAGCTCTTGGATCCCAAACCCATGCCTCGTAGCGCGCGGTCGGCCATGATGCTCCCTCCTGCTCTGTAGGCATCAAGCCCTGACTGGGCCTCGATAACCCCCAGCATTCCACAAGCCGCAAATTTCGGGGAGTCGAACCGACGTCCGAGATCGGCTTTTTCGTCGTAGAAATGCGGTGACTGGTAGCAACATGAACAGCTGGATTATCGCGGGATAAGAGTTGGCGCCTCCTTCGGCTGATGGACGCGAGCAAACTCGCACATAAGGTCCGGACGATCTGTCACGATGCCGTCGACTCCCATATCCATCAGCTCGCGAGCTTCAGAGATCTCGTTGACCGTCCAGACGTGGACTGCTCTGCCTAGACGATGAGCAGCCTCAATAAATGACGGCGTCACTAAAGGGACCCCGTAGCGAGTTAAGCGATGCGGCACCTGGTAGGCGTCCCCTTCTGTCATTTGCATCCTATGAGGACCGACGACAGCCCAGCCGACGCCGACAGGGCCGACCGCAGTCGCGGTGCGCTCCCGGGCGAGACGCCGGAACGTTCGGATGCGTTTACTGCTGAAAGATCCGACACAGACGCGTTGCCACGCCCGGTGGCGGGAAAGGACATCGATGAGTGGCTGAGTAGCACCATCATGCTTGATATCGATGTTGACGAATGACTCAGGAAAAGCGTCCAGAATCTCGTCAAGGGTGGCTATCGGTTCGCCCCCGACCTTGGCATGTTTGACCTTGTGCCATGGCATTGCCGCAATGATGCCGCTCTCATCGGTGACGCGATCAAGCATCGGATCGTGGAAAGCCACGAGCACGCCGTCGCTGGTCGCGTGGACATCGGTTTCGAGATGGGTGCATCCCACCTCGAGCGCATGGCTAAAAGCAGCCAGAGTGTTCTCAATTCCCGTGTTGACGGCCATCCCTGCGCCACCACGATGGGCTAACACGGTGAATGGACGCTGACAGTACGGGTAATCCATGGCTCTCACAACAGTCCATTGTGCCCCTGAGATGGTTCGGATGGGTGGACACCGTGACCACTACCATGTCGTAGCGTGAGCGTCACCGTTTTATCGCTACAGTCCCATGTCGTCCAGGGAACCGTCGGCAACAGCATCGCCGTTCCCATGATGCGAGCCATGGGAGTGCGCGCTTGGGGAATGCCCACCGCCCTGTTGTCGAACCACAATGGACGTTCCAGCGTCGCTGGTATCCCCATCGATTCCGAGCAGATTGATGCCATGGTCAGCGCCCTTGACGCCAATGGCGAGCTCAAGCACGTTGACGCAGTCCTGTCGGGATACCTCACTCCACGTACCGGGCCAGCGGTACTGCGAACCGTGGAGAGGTGCCGCGCTCACCACCCCGACACGATGTGGATCTGCGACCCAGTCATGGCGGATATGACACCAGATGGCCATATCAGAGCCTACGCCCCTGACGAGACCGTGGCGTGGATGAAGCAGGCCGTTCATCGGGCCGATGTCGTCGTGCCTAATCTTGCTGAACTCGGCATTCTGACGGGGACTGAACCTCGCACTCTTGACGAGGCTATCGACGCAGCTCACAGCCTCACTGGACCTCGCTTTGTCGTCGTCACCTCCGTGCCGTACCGCGAAGACGACGGTGACGCCATCGCGATGATAGGGGTGATGGGGGAGAGGACCATTCTGACCCATGGGCCTCTCCTCGACAATCACTTCAATGGCTCAGGAGACCTCACCACTGCCGTTCTTACTGCAGAGTTGGTGAAGGGAACATCACCAGACGTTGCGCTAGGCAAAGCCGCGGGCGTCGTCCATGACGTCCTCAAGCGCACCGCAACCCATCCCGGCGACGAGCTGGACTGGTGGCCTGAGGACGCTATCGCTCAGCCGTGGAAGACCGTGATCTTGGCTCCCAACGCCCCAAGCCGGGTCGGAAGGTCTTCGTAACCGCGGTTGATCATATAAACGTCACGCAGAGTCGTCTCGCCAGACGCAGCCAACGCCGCCAATAGCAGGCACACGGCGGGACGCAACGCTGGCGGGCAGATGAGTTCGCGACCGCGCCAACGAGTCGGGCCACGCACGATGAGACGGTGCGGATCGAGCAACTGAACGTCCGCGCCGAGTTTGCCCAGCTCAAGCAAGTGGATAGCGCGATTCTCGTAACACCAGTCGTGAATGAGGGTCTGTCCCTCGGCCTCGGCGGCGATGACCGCGAAGAACGGCAGGTTGTCGATGTTAAGGCCGGGGAAGGGCATGGGATGAATCTTGTCGGCTACCGCCCGCAACTGACTGGGGCGCACTGTGACGTCGACTAGACGGGTGAAATCGTTGTGCGAGACGTATTCGGGGGAGAGCTCAAAGTCCAAGCCCATCTCGGACAAGATCGCCAGCTCAATTTCAAGGAATTCGATCGGGCAGCGAGTGATCGTAAGCTCGGACTTGGTGACGACTGCCGCCGTAAGGAGGCTCATGGCCTCGATGGGATCCTCAGAGGGGGCGTATTCGACGTCAACGTCAATGTCCTCGACGCCGCGAATACGTAGAGTCGTTGTTCCGATACCCTCAATCTGCACGCCTAGCTGACATAGGAATACGCAAAGGTCCTGGACCATATAGTTCGGGCTGGCATTGCGCAGCACAGTCACGCCAGGAGTTTGAGCGGCCGCCAGCAGCGCATTCTCGGTAACGGTGTCGCCACGCTCAGTCAAGACGATATGACGCTCCTTGACGGTGCGATCAGTGACGTGGCAGTGGTAAAAACCCTCGGTGGCAACGACGTCAAGACCGAAAGCGCGTAATACCTGCAAATGGGGTTCGACGGTTCGAGCGCCCAAGTTGCAGCCACCGGCGTAGGGAAGTTTGAAGGAATCATAGAACCGCATCAGCGGTCCGAGGAACATGATGACGCTTCGCGTGCGTCGAGCAGCCTCAACGTCCATGTCATCAAGGTTGAGTTCAGCGGGACGAATTAAGGTAAGGTCGCGCTCATCGTCTGACCATTCGTACGTGACGCCAATCGACGTGAGCACCTCAAGAATCCGGTTCACCTCCTCAATGTGGGCGATGCCGCGAAGCACGGTACGGCCCCTATTAATAAGGCAAGCACACAGCAGGGCGACGGCGGCATTTTTAGAAGACCGTACTTCGATGGAGCCACAGAGCTGATGGCCACCCTCAATGCGGTAATTCATGGTGCCGCTTCCCGGCTGGGTAATGATCGGCGACTCTAAGGCCTCTGCGATACGGTTGATGTACTCCAAAGAGAGGTTCTGTGTGCCTGACTCCACCCGATGAATAGCGCTTTGGGAAGTCTTCAAGATCTCCGCCAATTGGTTCTGCGTCATTCCATGCTGCTTGCGTGCGTCGCGGATGAGGCGACCGACCGAAGCTGGGGTGATATTGTCCACAGCAGATCCTTTCGACGACAACGTGGTTCCTCACCAGGATATATCAGATCTGAGTTTTTACCATGGAGGCGGTCGGCTCGGTCGCGCCAGGCGCCGTCTCTTTCGTGAGATCTTCGTCACAGACCGACCTTCCCACTAGAGTGTTACTCATGAGCTCACATTTTGACGTTGTTGTCCTTGGAGCCGGCCCTAGTGGCTACGTAGCCGCCATTCGCGCTGCCCAGCTCGGTAAGAAAACCGCCATCATCGAAAAGGAATACTGGGGTGGTGTCTGCCTTAACGTCGGCTGTATCCCCACCAAGTCGCTTCTGCGCAACGCAGAACTAGCCCACATCGTCACCAAAGAAGCCAAGACGTTCGGCATCAGCGGCGACATCACCGTCGATTTCGGCAAGGCCTTCAGCCGTTCCCGCGAGGTGTCTGCCCGGATGGTCAAGGGAATCCACTTCCTTATGAAGAAGAACAAGATCACCGAGTTCAACGGATGGGGGGAGTTCACTAGCCCTAAGGCGATCTCTGTGAAGGACTCTAACGGCACGGTGACCGACGAGATCACCTTCGATAACGCGATCATTGCGGCTGGTTCAGTTGTCAAGACTCTGCCGGGTACTCAGCTTTCTGAGCGGGTCGTCACCTACAAAGAGCAGATCCTCTCTGATACCGTCCCCGGATCCATTGTCATCGCAGGTTCCGGTGCCATTGGCACGGAGTTTGCCTATGTGCTAGCCAATTACGGTTGCGACGTCACTATCGTCGAGTTCCTTGACCGCATGGTCCCGAATGAGGACAAGGAGGTCTCAGCTGAGCTAGCCAAGGCTTACAAGAAGCTTGGCATCAAGGTGCTGACGTCCACCAAGGTTGACTCGATCGATGACTCTGGTGACAAGATCAAGGTCACCGTTTCGCCGTCGAAGGGCGGCGATTCCAAAGTCATTGAGGCTGACCGTGTCTTGCAGGCCGTCGGGTTCGCTCCTCGGGTTGAAGGATACGGGCTAGAGAAGACCGGTGTGAAGCTCACTGAGCGTGGCGCCATCGAGATTGACGACTTCATGCGCACCAACGTTGACGGCATCTACGCCATTGGTGACTGCACCGCCAAACTCATGCTGGCCCACACCGCCGAAGCTCAGGGGGTTGTCGCCGCCGAGACGATCGCTGGAGCCGAAACCATGCCGATCAACTATGACATGATTCCGCGCGCCACCTACTGCCAGCCGCAGGTGGGGTCTTTCGGCTACTCCGAGGACCAGGCCCGCGAGAAGGGCTATGAGGTCAAGGTGTCCAAGTTCCCGTTCGCCGCCAATGGCAAAGCATGGGGCTTGGGCGATGGCAGCGGCTTCGTCAAAATCGTTGCTGACGCCCGCCACGGCGAGCTTCTTGGGGCTTCTCTGGTTGGTCATGACGTTTCCGAGCTGCTCCCCGAGCTGACCTTGGCTCAGCTGTGGGACATCACTGCTGAGGAAATCGGACGCAACATTCATGCGCACCCGTCGCTGTCGGAAGCGCTCAAGGATGCCGCGGAAGGTGTCGAAGGGCACATGATCAACTTCTAATGCGATGGCGGCTGGGACGTATGAGGCCTGGCCGCCATACTGTGGGGTCCTGGTTTTCTGGCCGGGACCCCTTCGCTTCACACTGTTTGGTTTTCAGTGCCGGCATGCCGGGGTGGCTCTAGCTGGAGTGTCGAATGCTCCAGGTCAAAGTGGCCCGATAGACATTGCTGAATCTGGGCCAAGAGGATAGGGGCATGCCCGTCAGAAAAGCAGGTATCCTCCACGACGATATGGGCGCTAACCGCAGGTAGATCACTCGAGACTGTCCACGCATGGAGATCGTGAACCGATTGCACATGGTCGAGCCCCATGACGTGCTGCCGCACCTCGTTAAGGTCGAGGGAGGCGGGCGCAACTTCCATGAGTATCCGCCCTGTCTGACTGAGCAGCGAATACGCCGCGCGCAACATCAGAGCACAAATAATGAGGGATGCGATCGCGTCGGCACGCGCCCATCCGGTTAGCACAATGACAAGACCTGCAACCAGCGTTCCGATAAAGCCAAACAGATCAGTGAGAATGTGTTGGTAGGCACCTTCGACGTTGAGGCTACGGCGACTGGCTCGTGCCACAAGCCACGCAACCGCGATGTTGACGACGACACCAATGGCCGCGATGACCATAATCAGCTCTCCGCCGACAGCGGGGGGAGTGAGCAGTCGTTGAATAGCCTCGACTCCGACGACGATGGCAACCACGAGCAGGGTGACGCCGTTGACCGCTGCCGAAAGAATCTCGGCTCTCTTCCAACCCCACGTCCACGATCCTTGAGGACGACGCTGAGTGAGTCGTGCTGCCCACAAAGCAATGGCGATAGCGCCGATGTCGGACAGCATATGGCCTGCGTCGGAAAGCAGTGCCAATGACCCGGAAACGACGGCAGTCACGACTTCGGTGATCATGAAAGCCGCCAGGAGAGTCAATGCCGCAATGAGAAATCGGGGGTCCGCGTCGGAGGGTAGGGAATGATCATGTTTGTGGCTGCTCAACGTTGTGCCCTTACTATTGCCGCAGATGCGGGTCCATCCAGATCAGCGACGCGGTGTTGTTTTCCATGGAAATGACGCCTGACGACTACAAGCCGGTGAGGACCATCGAGTTCGACCTCGGCTTCATCGAGAGTTTGGATCGTCATACAGTGATAATAACGCTAAGAAACGATTGTAAAATTCGTATGCTCGGTCTAGCGCGACCAACGGAACCCAGACCATGACACTCTCATCAGTCCAGTTCGCGTTGGTCTGCTGATGGCGAGGCAGCGACCGGCAGAGCCAGGAATTCCTTTGGGTGACGCACACGCCAAGCTTTCCTAATGAGCATCATGAATAGCACCCCGAGGTTTGTCTCAATAAGAGAATTGACAACGGTCGCATCTGTATCACGACGCAGAAAACGCCAGCAGCAGGATTGCGTTAATCCACACAACGCTGCATGATCAAGGCAATCATTCACCACGTGCCATCAGTTTCCGAATGCCAAAGCGCAGGCATGCACCACCACTTAAGTGTCCGATAAGAAACATTATGTCATTTCATGGACCGCGGCTACGGACGGCGTACGGCTAGTACGGCCCATTGCCTTGAGATGGCTTCGCAGGTCCCCCAGCAACACCTGGTCAACTCGGAGCACCAACTGCGTCACCATTGTGGGCGCTGACGATTCTTTTTGAGCTCACTGTGTCGTCTCTTAGCGTCTAATCGACGACGCTGGGATCCGCGAGTGCGTTTTGTAGGACGTCTCCGGCGAGGCTGAATGCACGCTGCCTGCAACACTTCAACAAGGCGAGCTCGAGCCAGTCTGCGATTTGCAAGCTGAGACCGTTGATCATGAACTGTCACTGTCAACACGCCGTCTACGAGTCGATTCTCCAGCGCCGACATGATGACCGGGCGTAAATAGTGTGGTACGGCGTCTGACCGTCTGACATTAAACATCAGTTCCACTCTGGAATCGGCGGTATTGACGCCTTGCCCACCAGGGCCCGGACTGTGCGAAAACCTCTCCTGCAAGTCCGATTCAGCGATAACGAAGCCTGGCATAATTTCGATACTGCCGTCCTTCGCCATCTTTCCCCCGGTCTCATGAGACAAATTCACCATGCGAAGTGCCACGGGTTTTCGACCTACCCATCCGATCGATAGCTGTCGAACGGGCTCGAAAACTCCGTGGCACCTTCTTAGTAGGACCTTACCGGACCGCCGTCATGCCTGAGGGACGTCCTTTTTGGTGCGGAATACTCCCCAACCCAAGACTGCAAGCACGACACCCAAAACGATGCAGGCCACGCCAGCCCAAATCGCAATAGTGCCAACGAGCCACCAGCCGTAAGCGTTGAGAAGCATGCCACGGAGGCTGTCACCCATGAAGAGGTTCTGACGAATCGCATCAAGCTTCTTGCACTCATCGGTGTTCTTAGTTGCATCGTCAGCCGAGCACTTTGTCGTGTACTCTCCCGAGACTTCTTGGTACGTCTTACCGCTGGACGTATTCATCATGTGAACGTAGATGAAGTGATTCGCGAAGGCCTCAGCCTGAGGCCCAGTCGTCATCTGCTGACCCTCATACTTGGCAAGGGCGTCTTTCATTTCCTGGGTCTTCAGCGCCTGCTCCGGCGGCATGGCGATCTTCTCTTGGGACAACTGATCGGTGACGTAACCATGATCGTAGGTCCCGCCGATCGTCGCTCCGATACCAATGATGACGAGGACTATAGCGAAAACCTTACATAAGGTGCTATGGACAACACGAGTCATGACTCCCCCTCTTGAACCACCTCCGCCGCCGTGGCGGAGGATACCTTAGGTGGCCCGCCCGCAGTGATTAGCGAGCGTCAACCGCGACCGAGCCGTTACTCTACACCGCATCGACGAGTCAGCACTCGCTAAATGCGATATCAATCACACCGGCCGCGGCCAAGGATGGGGATGTTGACGACGTCACTCCAAGGCAACACTGTGTGCGGTACTGCGCATACGGCGTTGACGGTCCAGCCACATCAGGGCGATCGTCACCACAAGAGTCACGGCACCGACGTAATACGGGCCTCCAATCCCCCACACCGAGCTCAGTAGCCCAGCCAGCGTTGGTGCACACGCACCGCCAAGGAACCGGACACCTGAATATGCCGAGGACGCGACCTCACGCTGAATGTCGCTGGCCGACATCACGATCTCAGTCATGGCAGTGTTGATGATCCCAATAAACAACCCACCAAGAATGACTCCGACCACCTGCGGAATGGGAGAGATCCAGGTCGCGAGGATAATTTCGTCAATAGTGAACAGCACCAAGACGCCCGCGACTGTTCGACGAATCCCGACATGCTCGCAACTGCGAGGCCCAAGCCACACCGATCCGAGGGCCACCATCACGCCCCAACCGAAGAACACCAAGCCGAGGTCCAGGGGTGTGAACTGACCCCCGGCCCGGATTGATGCCTCAGCTACCGGGAAGGGTGCGTATGCCAGCAAGGTGAAGTAGCCATAGTTGTAGACGAATGCCGCCAGCATGAGGATTGATAACCGCGGGTCGACGAGGGCACGAAAAGGTTCCACCACCGAGCGCCGTGCGGATCGTTCAATCGGTGTAGCCGGAACGAAGAAGGCGATAGCGACGAGGCCGATAGCCATGAGGACCGCCGTTCCGAGGAAAGGGCCGCGCCACGAGATCGAGCCGAGCGCACCGCCAACCAGCGGCCCGAGCGCCATTCCGGCCCCCAAAGCTCCCTCGTAGAGCATGATCGCTCGCCGGGGATCGGCTGACGCGCCTAGGACCGCCGCCAATGCGGTCGAAACAAACAATGCGTTGCCCACGCCCCAACCGCCGCGGAATCCAATAATGAGATTGACGTTCCCAGACAGTGCGCACGCCATCGCGAAAACCACAATAATCGTCAAACCGATAAGCAGGGTTTTCTTGCGCCCAATGCGAGTAGCGACCCAAGATGCGAAAAACATCAGCGCGGCGGACACGAAGAGATAGGTACTAAACAACAGCTCGGTTTGTCCGGGGCTAGCTTTCAAGGCTGACGAAATCTCAGGGAGAATTGGGTCTACCACCCCAACCCCCATGTAGGAGAATGCCACCGCAATGGTGACCGCCCACACTGCGGGCCTAATTGGCTCTTTGCTCATCGTCAATTCCTTGTCGGCTTTTCGCCATCTTTGGACAGCACTTCGACAGCCCGACGCAACGCAGGCAATGCCATCACCAGCACATCTCGATCCCGATTGCTTAACCCATTTAGCGCCGGAACGACGGACTCCCCCACGGACTGTTCGCAGTTGCGGCAGTATTCACGCCCGGCATCAGTAATCTCCACGAGACGACTGCGCGCATCACGGGGATCGCGTCGCCTCGCTACCAGTCCCTCTCGTTCCAGCCTTTCCACAAGATCGGTCGTCGCTGTGGGCCTGGTGCCTTCGATTCGGCTCAAGCTTCCGGTACTTATCGCGCCCCTAGCCTCAAGGGTGTGCAGTACTCGCCATGTCACAGAAGATGGCGGTATGCCGGCCCGCCGCTTCGCTAAGCGCTGGATTCGTCCGCAAGTGAGGACGAGGTCTGTTGCTAGGTCAGCTTCAAGTGGCACAGATCCCTGGGGGCGCGGTGAGTTCACGTGCGGTCAGAATACTCCGGTTTCCGTAATACTGCATCTGGGTAGGGACCGGATACCATGCATGTAGACGTGCCATAACACCTACAAGCAGCGAGGGCTGCTCGGCGGTGCGACCGCACACGGCGGGACAATGGATCCACTAGCGCAAGAATGTCGAGACAGTGTCACCAACCTAGCGCGCTGTCCCGCTCCGTTGCATCGGCAAGGACCGTACGCTGGGGGCATGGTCATTCTTTCTAAGATCTACACCCGTACCGGCGACCACGGTTCAACACGCCTGGTTGACAATTCGGTGGCAGCAAAGTCGGATCCTCGTGTTGAGGCTTACGGTCTTGTCGACCAAGCCAACGCGAGCATTGGTCTAGCTATCGCTCTCGACACCACGACGACGTCACTGTCCTCCGATGCTCGGCACGCCCTTAGCATCATCCAGAACGAGCTATTCGACGTCGGAGCGGATCTGGCCAATCCACTCATTGCAAACCCTAAATGGGAGCCACTACGAACAGTTCAGGACAGTGTTGATCGCCTAGAGCGATGGTGCGACGAATTTGGCGATGCGTTGCCGACCCTCAGGTCCTTCATTCTTCCCGGCGGCAACCCCGTTGGGGCCCAGCTTCACGTTTGCCGCACTGCAGTCCGCACTGCCGAACGGGCTGCGTGGCGAGCCGCTGAGACTTACGGAACCGAAGCATCACCGGACCCAACAACCACCCCAGGTGGAGTCAATGAGCTTGCGATTACCTACCTGAATCGCCTGTCGGATCTGTTGTTTATCCTCTCGCGTGCTGCAAATAAAGCCGGCGAGGACTCTTCTGACGAGGTGTTGTGGGTGCCCGGCGGAGAACGCAATACGGGCACGAAGAAAACCAAATAATCAGGCCATTCTGATCATACAAGGTGCCCTTCGGTGGCGTATTCGACGCCACCTGGGGGCGCAGCTTCCAGCCATGACAGCAGTCCGGTGACAACTCCAGGGTTGACGGCGATCTGGCATGTTGACGATCGACCTTTACGCCCAGTTTCGAGAGTAACAATCTCGTAGGAACTAGAGGCAACAACGAGTGCGTCATCTATGGTTGGCGGGCGGTGCTCTACCATGGCCAAACCACCCCGCCGTAAAACGATCGTCGGAACTGGGCGAGGATCGATTGCGCGGAACCACTCAAAGGCCCCATCAACGTAGCGAGCGCTTCCCATCATCCAGCTGCCTGGCTTAGAGCCGCCCATAACGCGCAGAGCACATAAAAAGGCACCGCGTCTGCGCATGAGAACGCGGTGCCTGATGAGAAGCCACACTAAATATAGGACTGCACAACACGCGATAAGACCAACAATGGCAGCATCCATCGTCAGCGTCGACAGCATCGGGGTAGGCCCGAACTGAGCGGTGGACACATGCATGTTCTAACGCTATTCAGCACACCCCTAACCGTCCACGAAGGCTAGCCTAACTTTGCAGAATTCATCCTGATGGTCGTGACAGGGTCTCGCCCGCACGACCATCAGGGATCGGATTCATGAATGCTGCTTTCCGGATACCCGCGAAGCTGCGATCTGTGCCTGAGCCAAACGGAGGCGATGAGTGACGTCCTGAATTACCTCAGAGTCTTGCTCAGAACGCTCGTGCTCGTTCAGCTGCTTACGTAAACTGTCGCGATCACGCTCTGCCTGTTCGACCGATATCTCATCGGACCGGGTGGCGTACTGGGTGATAATCGAGACGTTTCCGTCATTGTCTAGAGACACAAAGCCACCCTCGCAAGCGATCACCTCACGGCTGCCATCTGTTGTGATGATCTGTGCCGCACACGGCACGAGAGCCGCTAGAAAAGCTTCGTGACCGGGAAGCAGACCGATATCACCTTCGGTAGTCCGAACGATGATGTTGACCGACTCCCCCTTCCACACCTCCCGATCGGCGCTGACGACCTTGACATGAAGCGGCGGGTAGTCCATAGGGCTCAGCCCTCCTTCTTCATCTTGTCCCAGTTCTCCATCACCATATCCATGCTGCCAACATTAAAGAAGGCCTGCTCGGGGATGTGGTCAACGTCACCACGGCAGATCATCTGGAATCCTTCAATGGTGTCAGCAATCGGGACGGTCGATCCGACAACTCCAGTGAATTTTTCGGCCGTGTAGGTGTTTTGAGACAGGAACTGCTGAATGCGGCGGGCCCGTGCCACCGTGACCTTGTCCTCTTCGCTCAATTCGTCAACGCCAAGGATAGCGATGATGTCTTGAAGCTCCTTGTTGCGCTGCAGGATCTGCTTGACCTGGGTGGCGGTGTCGTAATGCTCCTGACCCACGTACAGCGGATCAAGAATACGAGAGGTCGACGTCAGCGGGTCCACAGCTGGGTACAGGCCACGAGACGCAATCTCACGGGACAACTCCGTGGTGGCATCCAAGTGAGCGAAGGTCGTCGCGGGTGCCGGGTCGGTGTAGTCATCGGCGGGGACGTAAACGGCCTGCATCGAGGTGATGGAATGGCCACGAGTCGAGGTAATTCGCTCCTGTAGCTGACCCATCTCGTCAGCCAGGTTCGGCTGATAGCCCACTGCCGAGGGCATACGACCCAACAGTGTGGAAACCTCAGACCCCGCTTGGGAAAACCGGAAAATGTTGTCGATAAACAGCAGCACGTCCTGGTTTTGCACATCACGGAAGTACTCAGCCATCGTGAGCCCTGTCAAAGCAATGCGCAGACGAGTACCCGGCGGCTCGTCCATCTGGCCGAACACCAACGCGGTGTCTTTGAGTACACCAGCCTCGTCCATCTCATTGATGAGGTCGTTGCCCTCACGCGTACGTTCACCAACACCAGCGAATACCGAAGTACCGCCGAAATTGTGGGCGATACGGTAAATCATCTCCTGGATGAGCACCGTCTTACCCACACCAGCACCGCCAAAGAGGCCGATTTTGCCACCCTTGACGTACGGAGTCAGCAGGTCGAGAACCTTGATGCCAGTCTCCAGCATCTCGGTCTCGGGCTCAAGGTCGTCGAAGGCCGGCGGATCCCGGTGGATTGGCCAACGCTCAGTCACCTCGATAGTACTTGGATCAGCGTTGAGGACATCACCAGTCACATTCCAGACGTGGCCTTTCGTGACGTCGCCAACCGGAACGCTGATCGGGGCACCCGTGTCGCGAACCTCGGTGCCACGGCGCATACCGTCAGTCGGCTTGAGGGAGATAGCCCGCACAACATTCTCGCCAATGTGCAGAGCTACCTCGAGGGTAATGGTGTGGGTCTCCCCCATGACCTCAGTGTCGACGTGAAGGGCGTTAAGAATCTCCGGCAACTGACCGGCCGGAAACTCGACGTCGACGACGGGTCCGATGACGCGGACGACACGCCCGACGCCGGCCACCTTGTCCTTCGTCTCGGGGTTACTTGCTGTCGCAGTCATGGTGTTCTCTCTCACTCCTGTGGGGCGGTCTCTGCAAGGGCAGCGGCGCCACCCACGATCTCGGTGATTTCCTGGGTAATGGCGGCCTGACGAGCCTGGTTAGCCTGTCGGGTCAGCGTTTGGATGAGCTGCTCGGCATTGTCGGTCGCAGCCTTCATGGCGCGCTGACGACTAGCCAGCTCCGATGCAGCCGATTGCAATAACGCATAATGGACGCGGTTGATGACGTATAGCGGGAGTAACTCGTCCAGCACACTCATCGGATCGGGCTCAAAGTGGTACTCGTGAAAGATCTCCTCGTTACTAACTCCAACCCCGGGGTCACCTTCGGCTAATTGACTTTCTGGAGTGTCCTCTGGGTCAACAACAGCCAGTGGCAGCAGACGGACAACCTTCGGGGTTTGGGTCAGCATCGACTCAAACTCAGTGAAAACCATGTGGATTTCATCGACACCACCCTCATCAGTCGGGCGCAGAAAGTCTTCGATGAGACGATTTGCGACATCTTTGGCATCTCGATAAGTCGGCGAATCAGAAAAACCACTCCACAGATGGTCAATCTTGCGTCCTCGGAATTCGAAGTACTGCACCGCTTTGCGACCGCACAGATAGGTGGCGATCTCCTGCTTCGGCTGGATAGCAGCCGTCAGCTCCTCAGCGGCTCGAATCACATTGGACGAGTAGGCACCAGCCAGGCCACGATCCGAAGTAATAACCAGCACTGCAGACCGCTTTGGGTCTGGGTTGATCGAGGTCAGCGGATGATCCTCGTGAGCGTGAGCAGCTACTGCCGAGAGGGCACGAGTCAATTCCAGTGAATACGGACTCGCCGCCTTGACGGTGTTTTGCGCCTTGATGATACGCGATGAAGCGATGAGCTCCATCGCGCGAGTGATCTTCTTCGTCGTCGCGACGGAGTTCCGCCTTTCCCGCAGTTCACGCAGGTTCGACGCCACGGCTCAGCCCTTCTTCGCGCGAACGATCTTGGCCTGGTCGATGTTCTCATCGTCCATCGGAGAGAACTCCTCGTGCCCGGCTAGCAGCTTCCCGCCAGAGGTCTTGAATCCCTTCTTCACCTCTTCAAAGGCAGCAGCAGCCGCATCCCTCGCGTCATCGTCGAATTTGCCAGTCTCCCGGATCGTCGTGAGCACATTGCTGTGACTACGCAGGTGCTCAAGAACATCCGCCTCGAATCTAAGGACATCGTCGACCGGGACATCATCAAACTTGCCAGTGGTGCCACCCCACACGCTAATGACCTGCTCCTCTACCGGGTACGGCGAGAACTGGCCCTGCTTGAGCAACTCCATCAGGCGAGCGCCACGATCCAACTGACGACGCGACGTATCGTCCAAGTCGGAGGCAAACATCGCAAAGGCCTGCATGTCGCGGTACTGAGCCAGTGAAATCTTCAGCGTTCCAGCAACCGACTTCATCGCCTTGATTTGAGCAGCGCCACCGACTCGCGACACCGAAATACCGACGTCGACGGCCGGACGCTGGTTGGCATTGAACAGATCCGACTGAAGGAAGATCTGACCGTCAGTAATAGAAATGACGTTCGTCGGGATAAACGCCGAAACGTCATTGGCCTTGGTCTCAATGATCGGCAAGCCAGTCATTGACCCACCGCCCAGATCGTCGGACAGCTTCGCGCAACGCTCCAGCAGGCGGGAGTGGAGGTAGAAGACATCACCGGGGTAAGCCTCACGGCCCGGTGGACGCCGCAGCAGCAGCGACATCGCTCGGTAAGCCTCGGCCTGCTTGGTGAGGTCATCAAAGATGATGAGGACGTGCTTGCCTTGGTACATCCAGTGCTGGCCGATGGCCGAGCCGGCATAGGGAGCAATGTACTTAAAGCCGGCGGGATCGGAGGCAGGGGCATGGACGATGGTGGTGTACTCCATCGCACCGGCCTTCTCCAGAGCGCCCTTCACCTCGGCAACAGTCGAGCCCTTTTGACCAATCGCGACGTAGATGCAGCGAACCTGCTTCTTAGGGTCGCCGGACTGCCAGTTGTCCTTCTGGTTAATGATGGTGTCAATCGCAATAGCGGTTTTACCAGTCTTGCGGTCACCGATGATGAGCTGACGCTGGCCACGGCCAATCGGGATCATGGAGTCGATGGCTTTGAGACCGGTCTGCAACGGCTCACGGACTTCCTGACGGTCCATAACGCCAGCAGCCTGGATCTCGAGAGCACGGCGGCCCTCAATGCTCTTGATCTCACCGAGCCCGTCAACCGGGTTACCCATCGCATCCACAACGCGGCCGAGGTAACCTTCACCGACCGGCACAGACAACACCTCGCCAGTGCCACGAACCGTCGACCCCTCATCAATACCGTCGGAGTCGCCGAGCACCACGACACCGATTTGCCGCTCCTCCAAGTTCAGGGCGATGCCCATCGTCCCATTCTCGAAGCGCAGCAATTCGTTGGCCATCGCCGAGGGAAGCCCCTCGACGTGGGCGATACCGTCGCCAGATGTAATGACAGTACCGACCTCCTCACGGACCGCTGTCTCCGGCTCATAGTTCTGGACGAAGTTGTCCAGAGCGTCGCGGATCTCCTCCGGACGTATCGTCAGTTCCGCCATTACGTCTCCTTGTAAGTTCCCCCGTCCTGCACCGGGGGGTCACGTGTGTCAGCCCAGTTTGCGTCGGGCTTGGTCCAGACGGTGGGCCACCGTCGAATCAATGACCTCGTCACCGAGGTTGATGAGCGCACCTCCGAGCACCGCTGGGTCAACGACCTCTGATAGCTCGATCTGTCTGCCCGTGATCCGTTCCAGCTGTTTCACCATTTCCATGCGTTGCGCTTCAGTCAGTGCCCTAGCGGTTGTCACAATCGCACGCACGCGATCAGCCATCTCGGCAGCAACCTGCAGATAACCATCAATCATCTGCTCGAATGTGCTGTCCGATGCTGCGACGGCTCGGCGAGCCAAGACGAGGGTTTCCTCGCTGACTTGGCCCCCAACCAACGTCATAAGTAGCTCCTGTCGATCCGCCACCGAACGGTTGGGATCAGCCAGCGCCACTTGAAGCGCAGCCTGGCCCCGTACAAGGCGGCCTACGTGGAACAACTCGTCAGCAACCGTCTCGAAGCGATCAGCTTGCCGGGCTCCACGCAACACAGCACGAACCCCCTGCCGCTCCAGAGCGCGAGTCAGCGCCGCCGGAGACCGCCACTTACAGGTGGTTGTTGCGTCGAGGAGTTCCTTGCAATCGGGCGAGACCTTCGATGCGAACACCGCGTCGATAAGTCCTTGACGAGCCTTGGTCTCAGAACCTGTGTCTGAGACTGCCCGCCGTAAGCCAGACTCACGATCGAGGATGTCGACTACCGCGAAAATCTCGTTAGCGAACTCGGTACCTGTACCACGACCGACCTCGTCTAGCTGCTGTGATGCGCTCACCACCGTCGTCATGCCCGATTCACCGTCCGCGAATCAGATGCCGAGGGCTCCTCGGCCAACGATGAGAGGAAGCGGTCGACGGTCGCCTGAACGCGCTGGTCGTCCTGTAGGGACTCCCCCACAATCCGACTGGCCAAAGTGGTCGCAAGACCGCCGATCTCGGCACGTACCTCGCGCACCGCCTGATCGCGCTCGGCCTGGATTTGGGCGTTGGCACGCTCCGTGATTCGATCTGCCTCTGCCTGAGCGTTAGCACGCATTTCAGCAATAATCTGCGCGCCCTGGCTCTTCGCGTCATCACGTATCTGGGCTGCCTCATCACGCGCATTAGCCAGCTGAGCCTGATATTTCTCTAGAGCCGCTTTAGCCTCGGCCTGAGCCTTCTCAGCCCGCTCGATCCCACCTTGAATCGTCTCGGTGCGTTCCTCGTAAAGCTCCTCGAAACGGGGTACAACCGCCTTAGCGATGAGCCAGGTGAGAAGCAATACAAGGATGATTCCGACGATGATCTCGATGGGATGCTCAGGGGCAAGCGGCCCGAGATCCATCTCGAGAATGTTCATACGTCCAAGCTCACTTAGCGATGAAAGCAAGGATGAAGCCAAACAGCGCGAGGGCCTCGACCACGGCGAAGCCAATGAACGCCGTCGTCAGCATGGTCCTATGAAGCTCAGGTTGACGAGCGGTGCCATTGATAACGGCAGCGAAGATCCACGCCACGCCGAGAGCCGGACCAAGAGTGGCCAAGCCGTAGCCGAGCACGTTGAGCGAGCCTCCGATGAGCATGGGAACCATAGTGTTTCCTTCCGGATTGTGCCCCTTGCGGGGCGTTGTCTTCATCGCCGCAGTTTGACGACGACGAGGTCCTAGGGGTCGATGTGCTGTCAGTGCCCTTCAGAAATCGAGGACGCCACGTATTGGGCTGACAGCACGGTGAATACGTAAGCCTGCAGGAAGCCCACAAACAACTCCAGCGCAAAGAGCGCAAAGCTGAGGATCAGAGAAAGACCACCAGCGGCGTTATAAATAATGTTGGACGGGTAGGTGAGGAGGAATCCGCCTCCAACGACGAAGATCATGATAATGAGGTGGCCAGCAAACATGTTGGCAAATAGTCGCAACGACAGGGTCAGCGGGCGGGTGATGAAGTTTGACAAGAACTCCAGCGGAATGATGAGCCACCACAGGTACCACGGCACGGCGGGGGGCAGTACCGAGTCCTTGAGATAGCGAATCCCCTTGGTCTTGAAACCGGCAATGACGTAGACAAACCAGGACACTATAGATAGGCCGTAAACGTAGCCGACATGAGAGAAGGTCGGAAACATGAAGACAAAGAGTTCGCCGAACCAGTTATTGATAAGGATAAAGCTGAAGACGGCAACCAAATATGGCAGCCATGGCTCAAATCCGTGACCAATGGTGTCTCGCGCCAAAGAGTTACGGAGGAAGTTGTAGCAATACTCAGCGAAAACCTGACGCTTCCCAGGGACCACCTTAAGATCGCGGCTCATCCACACCCAGAAGCCGATGACGAGGAGGAACGCAATGATCACCTGCCAGAACGGCTTGTCCAACCACGCAGACCCGAAAGTCCCGTCGAACTTGAAGTCCTCAATCCCTGGAGTATGGAACTCCAGAGGAGACATAATCCCGCTCACTGACCCTCCCGGTCGTCGTTCTGGTCGGGCACGACCCCGTAGCGCTTAACAATGAGATAGACGCTCGCCACAAGGCCAATAATCATGCCTACGACGAACATCCATATGTGATGGAAGTGATTTGACAGTAGCCAGCCGATGCCACCGTAGAAGAGCATCCCCGCTAGGACGTAGCTCAGAACACCCCAAGCGTCGCCGTCACTGGACGGCGCAGAGCTGGTACTCGTTCGCGTCATTGAGTTCGTGTCCATGTCCATGCTGACTCTAGCAGTCATAACCCCACTCGCCCTCATCGAAGACCGCTATCGGTCGAATGGTTTTCGTCACCACCGAGGTCTTCGGGATCGTCATAAATCCGCTTATGTTGCGATCCCGCTACTACGACGCCGACGATCCACGACAGAGATGCCCCAACCATTGCCAATGTGCATGGCAGCTCAAGAACACTGGTGTGGTAGCTAGATGCCAGCGCCGCTAAGCCGCCCAGAACGCCGACTTGAGCCACGAACGATCCAACGCTGAGAAGCCAGGAACCGCTTCGATTGAGCAGATGAACGCTACGACCGCACGCGAAGAACACCACCGCAATCGTGGTACCAATCAGTCCGCTGAGAATCGCCAACATGTGGTACTCAACGATGATGGCTGTCACAGCGGTCACAAGCAGTCCAGCCCCGGTGGCCCATAGCAGCCCTTTGAGGTAAATATCAGATAAAAGCCGCGACGTTACCGGCCACGTGCGAGTCGGCCGGCCACGATCCGAGCCAGCCATGGCGAGACTTGTCATCTCGTCATCCCTCCCCGTGGTCATGACCGATGATTCCAGTAGTGAATAAGCGAGGTACCTAAACTCGCCAACGCGACGCTGTGAGTCGAGTACTGATGTACCTGATGGGAATGTCCTCGGTGAGAAAGGTAACACATAAAGCACGATTTCGTCGACATCTCAGGCCTCAGTAGCAGGGTGCCGCGAATTCGCCATGGTGAGGGCCACGCATACTGCAAGTCCTGCCAGCACAATGACAACCGCCCACCACGTCTGCTCAAGACCGATGAACACCGTGCCAAAAGTAAGCACAATCGTCCATAAATACATCAACAAGACCGCACGTAGATGAGAATGGCCTCGTTGCAATAATCGGTGGTGAAGGTGCTGCTTGTCGGCAACAAAAAACCACGTCCCCCGCCATGTTCTCCGGACATATCCCATGATGAGATCGACTAAAGGGATGGCGAGCACCATGAGCGGTACAACAATTGGTAAATAAGCCGGAACCAGTCCACCGCCCTGTGCTGTCAAAGCTGACGAATCAATCTGACCGGTCAAAGAGATTGTCGATGTGGCAAGTAACAGCCCCAGCAACAAGGCACCAGAATCACCCATGAACATCCTGGCCGGATGCCAGTTGTGGGGCAGGAAACCGAGGCACGCGCCCGCAGTAGCTGCGGTGATAAGGCTGGTCGTCGTCGCAACGACAAAGTCCTGCTCATGGGCCAACAGATAGGTATACGAGAAGAACGCCAAGGAGCCGATGGCCACTACCCCGGACGCCAGGCCGTCAAGCCCATCAATGAAGTTCACCGCGTTAGCGCACAACACGATGAAGAACACCGTCACCAGAATCGAGGTGGGCGTCCCCAAAGCGATGATGGAATTCGGCAGTGGAATCCAAAACATTCGTACGCCGCCCGTAACAACGACACCAGCCGCTAGCACCTGGCCAGCGGCCTTCGCTAGGGCTGGAAGGTCCAGAAGGTCATCGACGACACCCACAGCACAAATCACTACACCGGCTAGGCATATCGTCAAAGCGTCGTCAGCAACTAAGAGATGGCGACCCAGGAAAGGCATATTACGCGCCAGTAGGCACGCCAAAGCCACTCCTCCCAGCATGGCGACGCCGCCGAAGTAGGGAATAGGGACGGTATGAACATCGCGTGAACGCACTTTGGCGACGGCTCCCCATTTCAGAGCCGCCTGTCGACACAGGCCAGACAGCAGATATGTCGTCAAACCCGATGTCAGCATCACCAAGAGGTACTCACGCATCTCGAGTAATCAGCCCTCGGTCAGTGTGTCAGCTCGGTCTCCGGCGGCGTCAACGTCATGATCGTCAGATGAATCCGTGGCCGCGTCTGGCGATTCCATCCCGAGGACGTCAGGAGCAACCTCGTGGATATCGTCCAGTGACAGGGCGCCTTGACGCACGACTTTTCCGTCTGCCGTCGAGACGAAGTCAATAATCGTGGACGACTCCCCGACCGGACTCGGACCGGCATCCAAATAGACGGCTACCTCGACGCCTAGTTGATCTGCTGCTTCCTGAGCAGTCAGAGCCGCAGGATAGCCAGACTTATTCGCGCTGGAGACAGCCATCGGTCCGGTCATACGCAATAATTCACGAGTTTGGTCCTGGTTAGGGACACGGACCGCAAGAGTGCCGTTCGTTTCTCCTAAATCCATTCCCAACGAATCCTGAGCACGCAGGATAAGAGTGAGCCCCCCCGGCCAATACTTTTCAGCAAGGTCTTGAGCCGCCGACGGTATGTGCTGGCACAGGGCCGGCAAAGCGACTGAGTCGCTGATGAGAACTGGCGGCGGCATATCGCGGCCGCGCTCTTTGGTATTCAGCAAGCGCTGCACCGCTAAAGAATTGAGAGCGTCGGCACCAATACCGTAGACGGTGTCAGTAGGCAGCACGATGCACTCGCCATCAGCAATGGCGTCTGCGGCCTGCTCTAAGGCGTCCTCACACGTATCAGCATGAGTGACGTCGAGGATGAAAGGGTGAACCCCGACATCGTCGCCTGTGGCGTCTCCTGCTGAGTCAATATCACTGATTGCCGATGTATCTCCGGCACCGGGCAACTCTTCTTCTGCAGTGGTCGTACCTGCGACAGTCCCGGCTGGCTCATTACCCTCGACCATTGGCTGGTCAATCTCATCCATGGTGTCCATCCTTGCACCGTCGTCGAGCGGTGACGAACCTCGGTCTGCCTGCCAGGTCGTCGTGATCATCGATCTGCTCCCACATGTGAGACGCCGCCATGGCCGTCGTCAGTTGGTCGCGCTGAGTTTCGTCATGCTCCATGATGAACAGGCCACCAACCATGAGCAATTCTGCAGCCCGCTCGACGAGCCGTAACGGTAAATCTAACCCGTCGTCACCTGAAAATAACGCGAAGTCAGGTTCGTGATCGGTGACGTCGTGAGGAATTGCCGGGGCATCACGGCGGCGCAAATACGGCGGGTTCGTTACGACGACATCGAACCGACGGCCATCGTCAGGAACCCGCAAAGCATCGCCGGAAAGGACCTCGACTCCGGTGTCGCGCAGATTGAGCCGGGCCCATACCAACGCATCGTCATCTATTTCGACGGCGCTTACCCGACAACCTGGGACTTCATTAGCCACCGCAAGGGCAATAGCGCCGGTACCGGTACACAGATCGATCACGCTGGGACACGCCCCCGACATCACCAATCGTCGACTTTCATGAATAGCCCGCTCGGCCACCAACTCCGTCTCCAAGCGCGGTATAAACACCCCGGGGCCTACCGCTAGGCGAAGGCCACGAAACCAGGCATGACCGACGATGTACTGTGTTGGCTCCCCAGCTCGTCGTCGATCCACCATCTGGTTAAACCGATCTTCATCGTCAGCATCAACCTTCGCTACACCAATAAGTTGTGACGGATGAATACCGAGTGCCTCGCATAACAACATACGTGCATCTGCTGCCGGAGTATCAATTCCCCCAGTGGCTAGTCGACGGGTAGCTTTTGCCAGTAACAGTGAGGGACTATGATCTGCCATCAGGTTTCTTGGCTCTCTGAGCGCTGCGCCATACGACGCCGCACCTCATCGGCATGAAGGGCGTCAAGAACCTCACCAAGATCACCAGCCAAGATTTGATCGAGCTTCCTGGACTTATACCCGATACGGTGATCAGTCAGGCGATTTTCAGGGAAATTATACGTACGTACCCGAGCCGATCTATCGACAGTACGCACTTGGTCGCGTCTCATTCGATCATTCTCATCAGCGGCTTGCTGGGCTGCCAGTGCGGCGACTTTTGCTCGCAGCATACGCATCGCCTCTACCTTATTTTGCAACTGGCTTCGCTCATTTTGGCAACTAGCGACGACGCCAGTAGGCAAGTGGGTGAGACGTACGGCCGAATCTGTAGTGTTGACGCCTTGTCCGCCCGGCCCTGAAGACCGATAAACGTCAACACGAATATCCGCCGGATCTATATCAACTTCAGTCTCGTCGACATCCGGCATCACAAGGACACCCACCGCTGAGGTATGAATGCGCCCCGCCGACTCCGTTACCGGAACCCGTTGCACCCGATGTACACCACCTTCATGCTTGAGGTAACCATAGGCCGGACGCGACGGGACCCCTTCGACGGCAACCACCACCGTACGGTAACCACCTAGATCTGTCGGCTCACTGGTGAGCTCATGTACGCTCCATCCCACCCGCTCAGCATATCTAATATACATTCGCAATAAATCAGCAGCGAACAGAGCAGATTCTTCACCGCCCTCCCCCGAGTGAATTTCGACCAAGGCATCTTCCTGATCGAGCGGATCTGACGGGGCAAGCAACTCGGTAAGCTCTGTACTGGCGCGGTCCAATTGGCCGCGCAGCATCTCAGCTTCATGCTCGAAAGTGGGGTCTTCGTCAGCGAGATCGTTGGCTGCTTCTAGGTCAGCGCTCAGCTGGTCAACATGATCGGCTACTGACACCACATGACGGAGACGTGCGTGACGCTTGCCCAGCTTCCCCATGGCGGACGGATCTGATAGCACTGTCGGATCGGCCAATTGGGTCTCAATCTCCCGCAAATGACGGCGTACCTCGTCAATCGCCTGTTGCGCAGACTCGCTCATGCCCCTCCTGGCCAGCCTCGACGGAGTCTGGCGTTGTAGCCCCAGAAACAAACCATGACGCCGAGCAGCAGCCCAGCGTCATGGCAATACGTCATTGATAGACGACGTCAGTTCTTCTTGCCGTAGCGGCGCTCGAATCGCGCGACACGGCCACCAGCATCAAGAATCTTTTGCTTGCCGGTGTAGAACGGGTGGCACTTCGAGCAAACATCAGCATTAAGGGTGCCAGACTTCGCGGTGCTGCGGGTCGTGAAGGTGTTCCCGCAGGTGCACACCACGGTCGTCTCGTGGTAATCGGGATGAATTCCCTGCTTCATGATGTGATCTCCTTATCAAACGCGCTCCGGGTCGCCCGATTGATGCCAACAGACGTGAACCGGAACCGGGGCGTCACTTTACACCGGGCGCCCAGCTCCAGTCCACTTAACGATCTCAATCCTGGTTCGGGGTCGTCTTGGAAATGGTGTATAAGAACTCCACATTCGTCTGCGTCTTGCGCAGCCGCGAAAGCATCATTTCTAGGGCCTGAGAGCCTTCCAGGCCAGACAGCACTCTACGAAGCTTCCACATAATTGCCGTCTCTTCGCGCGACAGCAACAGTTCTTCGCGACGGGTACCCGACGCGTCGACGTCGATAGCCGGGAACAGCCTCTTATTGGCAAACTCACGACGAAGCCGCAACTCCATGTTGCCGGTGCCCTTGAATTCCTCGAAGATAACCTCGTCCATCTTCGAGCCGGTCTCGACAAGAGCGGTGGCAAGGATTGTCAGGGAACCACCGTGCTCAATATTGCGGGCAGCGCCAAAAAACTTCTTCGGCGGGTAGAGGGCGGCTGAGTCGACGCCACCAGACAGAATCCGACCGGACGCAGGGGCAGCAAGGTTGTAGGCGCGTCCCAAACGGGTGATGCCGTCCAGCAAGATGACGACGTCATGGCCCAGCTCAACGAGGCGCTTAGCACGCTCAATGGCCAGTTCAGACAGCTGGGTGTGATCGTCAGCGGGACGGTCGAAGGTCGACGCGACGACCTCACCGCTCACCGTACGCTGGAAGTCGGTCACCTCCTCGGGGCGTTCATCAACCAGCACAACCATCAGGTGTACCTCAGGGTTATTGCGCGTGATCGAGTTTGCAATCGACTGCATGATCATCGTCTTGCCAGCTTTTGGAGGCGACACAATGAGGCCACGCTGGCCCTTACCAATGGGACTCACGAGATCGATAATCCGACCCGTCATGTTCTTGGGGTCGTCCTCGAGGCGCAGCCGTTCTTGCGGATACAGCGGGGTCAGTTTAGAAAACTCAGGACGCTGCTTCATCTGCTCAGGATCAGCACCATTGACCTGCTCAATTTTGACCAGTGGTGCGAACTTTTCACGTCTCTCCCCTTCGCGATGGGCACGCATCTGTCCGACGACGACATCGCCCTTACGCAACCGGTTACGACGCACCATAGCCATCGAGACGTAGGCATCATTGGCACCCGGTAGATACCCCGAGGTGCGCACAAACGCGTACTGATCGCGAATGTCGAGGATGCCTGAGCACGGCACAAGGACGTCATCTTCGCGCACATTCGGCTCGGAATCAGAGTAGCGGTCGTTAGAACGCTTGCGACGGTTCTGACGATCACGCTGACGACGACGGCGAGAACGTCGCCCCGCATTGCCATACTCCGAGTAACGACCGTACTCATCGTCAGAATCAGAAGAAGAGTCGTTACTGTGATCATCCTGAGCGCCACGATCTGACGACTCGTTGCGCTCATGACGCTGCTCCCGTGACAATGCTTCGAGACGCGCTCCGACCTCATCGTTAATGCTACTGTCGCCGGAATTACCGTTGGAGTTTCCTCGTGAGGTGTTACGAGCCCGGCGCCGAGGGGAATCTCCTCGACGCCCACGGTCATTGCGAACAGAACGATCAGTTGAGCTATCGTCGCCGCTCTGATTATCGTCGTCAGTCTTCCCATTCACGTCTGTGTGCTTGCGAGCTTGGGCCCTCTCGGCTTCCGCAGCATCGAGCAAGTCGCCTACAGATGGAACCTTCTCCCCTGCTGCAGGTTGAGATTCAGAGTTCTCAGACTCTACAGAACGGCGTCGTGACGCACGATGCGGACGGTCCTCGCCACTCCTGGTTCGGGATTCCTGACCACGATTCAGATGGGCAGCTGTCCCCCCGGCTCCTGGGTATCCCCCCTCGGAAATAGCCGCGACGAGGTCAGCCTTCCGCATGCTGCGGGCTCCCTTAATCCCCATCTGAGTAGCGATGGAACGAAGCTCGGGGAGCAACTTGGTGGACAGATCCAAAGATCCATCCGGCTGTGAGGTCTGAGTCACGTAAGTCCCTTCGAACTGCCCCGGCCGGTATCCGGTGGGCGCGGTTTCATCGGGCCTGCCGTCGGAATCGACAATGGGTCGGGCGGCTGACACCACGGAAACCAGAATGGTTCGCGGGGCACAGACCCCAACCGTGGTGTGACGTTCGAGGCCCTCGAACGCCGAAGACATGACCCCAACGACAAGACTGTGACACAGGGATCACGATCGCCAGTGGGGAGTTGCGCGCATCCGGCGCGCTGCAGCACCACTATAACGCACATACCGGATCGTGGTCATTCATCGGGTCAAAGGAAGTGAACCCCTTCACCGAGAACCAGGTCATGCACCACAAATCCAGTCGTGTCGATGTCGGACACTCTGTCAAGCTGGTCTCGACTTCCCAGAGCCAAGACGGTGGGCCCAGCTCCGGAGATAACAGCGGCAACACCATGGTTGCGTAAGCTATCCATAAGGGCCACAGATTCCGGCATAAGGGAACGCCGATATGGCTGGTGGAGCCAGTCCTCAGTTGCCGCGAGCAGGTGCTCAGGTGAGGTCGTCAACGCAGTGACGAGCAGTGACGCGGCTAGGACTTGATGGACCGCATCATCGCGATCAACCTGGCGAGGAAGCACCTGCCGAGCCAAGGCTGTCGGTACATGGCGATCGGGAACATATACCCGGAATATGATGGATGGGTTAACTGCCAAACTAATGTGATTGACGACGTCGCTGTCGCGCCACGCCAGCTGGGCACCGCCAAGAATAGCAGGAGCCGCGTTATCTGGGTGTCCCTCGATGGCAGCAGCCATTGTCAGAAGCACCGTGCGATCCAGCGGGACTGCGGGGCGAGCCAGCCCCCAGGCCAATGCCAGCCCAGAAACAATAGCTGCAGCTGAAGATCCCAGACCGCGGCTTTGCGGAATAGAGTTAACGGCAGTTAAGTGCAAGCCAGCGTCAGGGCGGGAGTATCCGAGCTCCACCAAGCCTTGGCGCAATGTCGCCACCACAAGGTGAGACTCATCATGGGGAACCGTGTCAGCCCCTTCCCCCGTCACGTCGATCACCACGCCGGGGCGATCGAGTACCTCGACGCCTACTTCGTCCCACAGGTCCAGAGCTAGACCCATACAGTCGTACCCAGGACCAAGATTCGCAGACGTAGCGGGAACACGCACCCGCACACCGTTAGCCATCGTCAATTCCTCAGGAATCGAAATCTAACAGGGCTGCCACCCGATCAGTCGACGCCTCCACGGCCTCAGTCGACAGGGTGGTTCGACTCAGCGCAGTGTCAATGTCCTTCAGACCGTTTCCAGTGACCGTAATAACGATGCGCTGTCCAGGGTCCAGACGTCCTTGCGCCTTCAACTTCAGTAAACCTGCCACTCCGGCTGCCGATGCCGGCTCGACGAAGATGCCCTCGCGAGCAGCTAAGAAAGCCTGAGCATTAAGGATTTGCTCATCTGTGACGGCGTCAATAAGTCCTTCTGACTCATCTCGAGCAGCCAGAGCCTTTTCCCCAGAAGCAGGCCGGCCAATCCGAATAGCGGTAGCGACGGTTTCCGGGGCATCAACATCGTGACCCAATACCAAGGGCGCAGCGCCAGCGGCCTGGAACCCGAACATCCGCGGAGTATGGCTAGCTGGACCATCAGCAGCATACTCGCGGTAACCTTTCCAGTAAGCAGTGATATTACCTGCGTTGCCCACTGGAAGAGCATGAATATCGGGGGCATCACCGAGAACATCAATAATCTCGAAAGCGGCTGTTTTCTGTCCCTCGATACGGTACGGATTGACGGAATTCACCAGGGATACCGGGAGTGCATCAGCCAGCTCGCGGGCAATACGCAAGCAATCGTCAAAGTTGCCAAGAACCTGAATAATCCTGCCACCATGGACCACGGCCTGGGCAAGTTTCCCAGCTGCGATTTTACCTTGAGGAAGGAGCACCACTGGAGTCATACCAGCCCGGGATGCGTACGCCGCCGCCGAGGCAGAGGTATTTCCAGTAGAGGCACACACTACGGCCTTCGAACCGTCAGCGAGTGCCTTCGTCATAGCCATCGTCATGCCACGATCTTTAAATGAGCCAGTCGGGTTGGCTCCTTCGACCTTGATCCACACCGTCGCATCCAGCTCAGCACCCAGTCGTGGGGCAGGCACTAACGGCGTCGATCCCTCCCCAAGCGTCACAATCTGGTCAATGCCGTCCATGGGGAGACGGTCACGGTAGGTCTCGATGACACCGAAAGGACGCTTCTGCTTGCTCATGATCACATTCCCTCTACTCGGATAACGCGGGGATCGGAATTAACGTAGTGATGGCCGGTGAGCTCATTGACACACTCTTGGACGTCACATTCTCTGGCCTCGTGGGTGAGGATCTTGAGAGTAGCTGACCATCCATCAGCGCGGTCGGTACCTTCAACTGCGGACTGCTGCACTGTTTGCAAGGACACGCTGTGGCTGGCGAAGATCTTTGCCACTTCGGCAAGGACACCTGACTGGTCACGAACTTGCAGGCGTAAATGGAACCTGGTGCGAACCTCAGCAATGGGCAGTATCGGGAATTCGCCATAGACGTCCTGAGGCGGACCAGCGACCCCGCGCACGAGGTTACGCGCCACAGTAACAAGGTCCCCCATAACGGCTGATGCCGTAGGAGAGCCTCCGGCTCCGGGCCCGAGGAACATGAGATGTCCAGCCTCACGTGCCTCGACGAATATCGCATTGAACGCCCCCGAAACACCTCCCAGCGGGTGAGTTGCAGGTACGAGAGCAGGGTGCACACGGGCCGAAATACCGTCAGGACCGGCCTGACACACGGCCAGCAGCTTGACGACACAATCCATGTCGCGCGCAGCATCGATGTCGTCGGGGGTAATCGCCGTGATGCCTTCTCGATATACCTGGTCGCCGCGCAACCGAGTATGGAACGCTAGCGACGACAACAGCGCAGCCTTGGCTGCAGCGTCATAACCCTCGACGTCTGCCGTCGGATCAGCCTCGGCATATCCCTTAGTCTTCGCTTGAGCAAGAGCTTCATCGAACCCAGCGCCGGTCGTCGTCATCTGGTCAAGGATGTAGTTCGTCGTACCATTGACGATCCCCATGACACGAGTGATCTGGTCTCCGACAAGGGATTCGCGCAGTGGACGAACGATCGGGATCGCTCCAGCTACCGCAGCTTCATAGTACAAGTCGACGCCGTTGTCCTCGGCCACTGCATGTAACTCAGTGCCATGAGCGGCCAGCAGGGCCTTATTCGCCGTGACAACGGAGTGCCCCTTATTGAGGGCCATCGTCAAAAGCTGTCGGGCGGGATCAATACCGCCAATGAGCTCGATGACGATGTCCACGTCGTCGCGACTGACTAGCGCTGCGGGGTCATCGGTAAATAGCCGCGAATCTAGACCTTGACGCGGGCGGTCAGGATGAGCGACGGCAATGCCAACGAGCTCAACCCGGCGCCCCACTCGAGCAGCAATATCCTCCTTTCTTGACTCAATCATCCGAGCCACCTGGGATCCCACGACCCCACACCCCAGCAGGGCCACACGTATTGGCTGGGCTGACGCGGAATCGGTGGTATTCGTCATCTCGTCCTCATCTCGTTGTTGTCAGGCGATGAAAGTTCACAGGTGATGCCCATAGCGGCTGGCCGGTGTGTCACGGATATTCCACCCTCGCACGTACCGGCCCCTCATCGAGAGCAAGAAGATCGTCGATAGTCTCGCGGCGGAGTAGAACCGAGACGTCGGGACGATTGCCTGTCCCAACTCGAACGACAGCCGAGCGCGGCACATGGTTGTAGTTCGAGGCCATAGATCTGGAATACGCGCCGGCCCCAGGAACAGCAATAACGTCGCCGGGCGATATATCGCCGGGAAGGTATACATCGCGCACCAGAATGTCGCCAGCCTCACAATGTTTTCCGACGACGCGGCACAGTACAGCAGCGACGTCAGATACGCGATTCGCAATGACGGCAGAGTATTCGGCGGCATAAAGGGCAGGGCGAATATTGTCGCTCATTCCGCCATCGACGGCCACATAAATCCGTTGCGCGCCAGTATCCAGGTCGACTGGCTTGACTGTTCCAACGGTATACAGGGCCATGGTCGTCGGCCCAACAATCGCGCGACCAGGCTCTAAAGAAATATGGGGAACTGCCATGCCTCTCCCCCGGGCCTCAACAGCGACGATTTCACGAAGTGCCTCAGCAAGGCTTTCGGCGGTAGCCGGAGAATCTTGGCTGGTGTACGCAATACCGAACCCGCCACCAAGGTCAAGTTCCGGTAGGGAGCGTCCTGTCGCCTGACGGAACTGTTGAAGAAGCTTCATAGTGCGACGAGCTGCCACCTCAAATCCAGCAGTGTCGAAAATCTGAGAACCGATATGGGAGTGAACGCCCAACAGGTCGATGACGTCGCTGGTGTGGCACCTCACCATGGCGACCATTGCGGCACCATTGGTAATCGAAAAACCAAATTTTTGATCTTCGTGAGCGGTAGCGATGTATTCATGAGTATGGGCCTCGACCCCTGCCGTCACTCGAACCATGACACGGGCGTGCCAGCCGTTTTCTCGGCACAAATCCTCAATGCGCGTGATTTCATCGAGGGAGTCGACGATGATTCGCCCAACACCGACACTGAGAGCCAGTTTGAGTTCGTCAAGTGACTTATTGTTTCCGTGCAAGCCGATGCGGGCGGGATCCATTCCACCTTGTAGTGCCGTCAGGAGCTCGCCACCGGTACAGGTATCCAGACACAACCCCTCTTGGTCAATCCACGACGCGATCGTGCGGGTCAAAAACGCCTTCCCCGCGTAGTAGACGTCCCAGCCAGAAAAAGCGTCACGGAAGGCCCGCGCCCGCTGTCGGAAGTCGGTCTCGTCAAGAACGTACAGAGGAGAACCGTATTGGGACAACAACTCAGTAACGGATACCCCAGCTATCTCAATGATTCCATCGTCACCACGATCAACCGATACTGACCACAGCGCAGGATCCAACGCATTCACATCGTCAGGCAAAGTTAGCCACTGGGGACCGGCAGCCACGACGTCAGCGTGAACCGAGCCGGCAACGTGCATATGCGTCATAGTCCAACCTTGCCAGAGGCCGCCGACATGATCGTGGGGTGTCCATGCTCGTGACCGTGAATAGCGAAGCAACCCATTCGTGCGCTAGAGTCGATGGACGGTCGAGGTCTTCGGACCTGTCGGCTCCCGTAGCTCAGGGGATAGAGCACCGCCCTCCGGAGGCGGGAGCGAGGGTTCGAATCCCTCCGGGAGCGCTCACGCGCGCCAATCACGGCATACCAACCAGATAAGGTATGGGTCCGTGCCATTACCTGACATTCATCGACGGGGATCTCGAGCCGCGCTGTTGTCTGCAGCAGGTGCTGTAGTGCTGTGGGCGATAGGGCGACTCATCATGCTCCACGTCTTCATCCAGCCGTCATCGAACTACATCACGGGTGACGTGCAGTACTACCTGTGGTGGATGTCGAGTGGGCAGCCAGATGCGTCCGTTCTTCCGGAATATCCGCTGCCTGTTGTGTGGTTCATGCGAACGCTTTATTGGGCAGGAGGCGACGCCTATTTCCCCATGGCTTTTGCGACGACGATGCTGCTTCTTGACGCTATTCTCGCTGTGGCCATGTGGCACGATGGGCACCGCGCGGGTGCCCTGTGGTGGATTGTCTTGGTGCCTCTCCTGGGACCGATCATGTGGAATCGCTTCGACATGGTTCCGGCGGTATGTATGGGACTGGGAGCCCTGTGGTACCGACGCCATCCTGCCGCCTGTGGCGTCATGATTGCGCTAGGCGCTGCAACAAAGCTATGGCCTGCCCTCCTCATCTTGCCCATGATCTCCCGGCATCGAGCCACTATGCGACGTCTCATTGCTTTCACGGTCACTGGTTTTGGGCTCGCCCTGGCATCATTACTTGCGGGAGGATGGAACCGTCTTATTTCGCCGTTGACGTGGCAGGCCGACCGTGGATTGCAGATCGAATCGGTACCCGCCACTGTTCCGATGCTCCACTATTTTCGAAATTCTCACGGCGATCACACCGTCAAGATGTCGAAGTACAACGCGTACGAGATTTTTGGACCGCGCGTAGCTGAGTGGCAGTCGGTGTCCTCCGTCCTCATGGTGCTTGCGGTGGCTCTGGCGGTCGGTTTAGCCGTCGTAGCGTGGCGCCGCAATGGGCTCGATCACCGTTCCGCAGTTATCGCGGATCTCGTCATCATTGGTGCCCTCGTCATTGCCAATAAGACCCTGTCACCCCAGTACTTCGTCTGGTGGGCTGCTCCGACCGCGATGATCGTGGATTACGTCTCGGCTGAGGCGACTGGCGACGTCCACGTTGATCCCGACGCGCTGTCGCGGGCACGCACGTGGTGCTCGATCGTTGCAGTGCTGATGGCCCTCACCGGCTTCATGACCCAGCTGGAGTACCCGCTGCACTACTCGAAAATCCTGCACGGCACATTGAGCAGCGGCTGGCTCCTCATTAGTCGAAACGTTCTAGTCCTCGTCACCTTTGCGGCATGTATCGCAACTTTGATAGTGAGCCTTCGCATGCACATGCCCGCGCCGCCAACCGTCACCCTCGAGAAACCACGGCACGCCATAAGTGACCACTGATACGAGTGATCGGCAACGCGATGCCTCACAGCATGAGTAAGTCTCGGTGATTTATATCACATTTTAGCGATCGAGGATGCGTGTTCCCCGATGTGTCCGAATTATTGGGATGACATAGCAAATCCGGCTACCATCATCACGTCTGGGTTGATGAAGCACAGACAGAGCAGCGCAGCTCGAAGGGCCTGTCCAGAGGTTCCGCGAGCGCTCGAGACGACGGTTTGACGGAAGAAGGCAGTGGTGAGTCCCGCCCCACACGACAAGTCCAACAATTCTCCTGATTTTGGAGCCAACGACTGGCTCATCGAAGAGATGCGTGACCAATACCAGAAGGATCCGAACTCAGTTGAGCCGGCCTGGGCTACGTTTTTTCGCCAGCAGGAAACCGCAGCCGCTGGCACGGTAACTACGCCTGCCGATAGCGAACAATCTGCCAGCAAGGGTGTCGACGGGCAGTCAGCCCCACAGCCCGCCGCAAAACCACAGGCTGACGCGAAGCCCGCAACGCAACCCGCTGCACATCCTGCACCCACAACGACTCCGAAGGCCAAAGACATGGCACCCGACCCCACCCCGAAGCCACCCAAGAAGCCCTCTCGTCCCCCTGTGTCGGCCGACGCACCGCGCCATAGCGCTAAGCCAGAAACCATTGAGCCAACAGTGACGAAAATGAAGGGTGCGCCGATGCGCACCGCCAAAAACATGGATCAGTCACTAACAATGCCGACGGCCACCACAGTGCGCGACGTCCCAATGCAGTTGGTTATCGAGCAGCGCGCCATGATTAACTCCTTCCTTAAGAAGGCCAAGGGCGGCAAGATCTCATTCACCCACATCCTGGCTTATGCCATGGTTCAGGCTCTTAAAACAGTGCCCGCCATGAACAATGCCTATGCTGAGATTGACGGCAAACCGCACCTCATCGAGAACCACCAGATCAACCTGGGCATGGCTATTGACGTCGTTTCTTCGGATGGGTCTCGCAAGCTGGTCGTACCTGCCATCAAGGGCGCCGAGCAGATGGACTTCCTCGATTTTTGGCGCGCATATGAAGACATTGTTCGCAAGGGTCGCACGAATTCACTCACCGTCGATGACTTTAAGGGAGTCACAGCCTCCCTGACGAATCCTGGTGGTTTCGGCACCAACCACTCCATCGCTCGCCTTATGCCCGGACAGGGCATGATCCTCGGCGTTGGATCAATCGACTATCCCGCTGCGTATCAGGGAAACTCCCCTACCCGGATGGCGGAGTTGGGCATTTCGAAAGTAACAACCCTCACTTCCACCTATGACCACCGCATCATTCAGGGTGCTCAGTCTGGCGAATTCCTACGTCGCATGCACCAGCTGCTCCTGGGAGCCGACCGCTTCTATGAGGACATCTTTGAGTCGCTACGCATCCCCTACGCCCCAGTTCAATGGGCGAGCGACCGTCTTGCTAACCGCGCCGACCAGGTTGGAAAACAGGCCCGCGTCATCGAACTCATCGATGCATGGCGTCGTTTCGGCCATCTGTCAGCTGATCTAGATCCCGTCGAGTACCGGCCACGCTTCCACCACGACCTTATGCTCAACAGCCACGGGCTGACGCTGTGGGACTTTGATCGCACCTTCCCGATAGCGAACTTTGCTGGTCAACGTCGCGCCACGATGTCCCTACGCGAGATCCTCACGATTTTGCGTGACTCATACGCCTCGAAGATGGGTATTGAGTACATGCACATCGCTGACCATGAACAGCGCAAGTGGTTCCAGGACCGCTTCGAGAAGGAGCATCAGCCACTTTCTCGGGAGATGCACTTGCAGATCCTGGACGAACTCAACGAGGCTGAGATCTTTGAGACCTTCCTCCAGACCAAATTCGTGGGTCAGAAGCGTTTCAGTCTTGAAGGCGGGGAGTCTGCCATTGTCTTGCTGGCTGCTCTGTGCAATCTCGCGGCTGACGATAGCCTCGACGAGGTCTGCATTGGCATGCCACACCGTGGCCGTCTCAACGTCCTAGCCAACATCATCGGGAAGTCTTATGGGCAGATCTTCCGTGAGTTTGAGGGCAATACCGAGCCAGTGAATTCTCAAGGATCCGGTGACGTCAAGTATCACCTCGGTGACGAGGGCCAGTTCACTGCGGCCTCAGGAAACACCATCAAGGCATCGGTCGCGGCCAATCCCAGTCACCTCGAGGCCGTCGATTCGGTTCTTGAAGGTATCTGCCGTGCGAAGCTTGACGCCCTTGGTAACCCGGAAGGCTTCCCGGTGCTGCCCATTCTCATGCACGGTGACGCCGCGTTCGCGGGTCAGGGCGTCGTCTACGAAACCCTCCAGATGAGCCAACTTGACGGTTACCGCACTGGCGGCACCATACACGTCGTCGTTAACAACCAAGTCGGCTTCACCACGTCTCCTCGTGACGGTCGTTCCTCGACCTACTGCACCGACGTCGCTAAGGCCGTCGGCGCACCGGTCATTCATGTCAACGGGGATGATCCCGCCTCGGTGGTTCACGCTGCTCGTATTGCGTACGAGTACCGTCAGACTTTCCATCGAGACGTCGTCGTTGACGTGGTGTGCTATCGGCGACGCGGCCACAATGAGGGTGACGACCCGAGCTTCACCCAACCGCATATGTACGGTCTCATCGCCGAAAAGCGCTCGACCCGCAAGCTCTACACCGAAAGTCTGATTGGTCGCGGCGACATCACGCCCGAAGATGCTGAGGCTGTGATGTCAAAGTTCCGGTCTCGTCTAGAGACCGTGTTCAAGGAGGTTCGCGAGGCTACGTCAGCCCCTGAGCCCTATAGCGGTGTGCCGGACTACCCGGTCAAGCACAGTGGCCTTCACCCGACCAAGGTCGAGCCTGACACAATGGAAGCCGTCGCCAGGGCCCATGAGAACCTACCCGAGAGCTTCCATGCTCACCCCAAGGTCGCCCCCCAGATGGCACGGCGCGCTAAGCATATTCGCGAAGGCGGCATTGACTGGGCTACCGGCGAGATGATCGCGCTGGGCTCCCTATTACGTGATGGTGTGCATGTACGTCTTGCTGGCCAAGACAGCCGGCGCGGCACCTTCTCTCAACGTTTTGCCGCACTCGTGGATCACGAGACTGGCGAGTTCTACGTTCCCGTTAACCACCTCGGTGGCGAACAGGCACACCTCGACGTCTTCGACTCTCCGCTTAACGAGTACGCGGCAATGGGGTTTGAGTACGGTTACTCTGTCGCCCGCCCAGATTCCCTGGTGCTGTGGGAGGCCCAGTTCGGCGATTTCGCCAATGGTGCCCAGACGATTATCGACGAGTTCATTGCCTCAGCTGGGTCCAAGTGGGGTCAGAAGTCCGGAGTGGTACTGCTGTTGCCACATGGCTACGAAGGTCAGGGCCCTGACCATTCGTCGGCCCGTCTGGAGCGTTTCCTCAATCTGTGCAGCGAGGACGCACTCGCCGTGTGCCAGCCCTCGACGCCGGCAAGCTACAGCCACTTGCTGCGTCAGCACGCCTACGTCAACATGCATCGTCCAGTTGTCATTGCAACGCCGAAGTCGATGCTGCGAAATAAGATGGCGACCTCGAATCCCGAAGACTTCACTACCGGAAAATGGCGTCCGGTTCTACCTGACCCATCCATTACTGATCCCTCTGCCGTCACGAGAATTATCTTGTGCTCCGGCAAGGTGCGATGGGAGCTAGTCAAGCAGCGTAAGGCAGCCGGTCTTGACGGGCAGCTTGCCATCATCCCGATGGAACGTCTCTACCCGCTACCGGTTGACGAACTGGCTGAGGTCCTGGCACCTTACACTCACGTCACCGACGTTCGCTGGGTCCAGGAAGAGCCAGAAAACCAGGGCGCGTGGTACTACATGCTGACCCACCTCCCCCAGGCTATGTCGGATAAGCTGCCAGGATTCCTTGACGGCTTGACCGCAGTCACCCGCCCGCCGTCCTCGGCTCCTTCAGTGGGACAACACAGCGTCCATGTCCGTGAAGAGAAGGAGTTGCTCGAGAAGGCCCTCGCCTGAGCGACGTAACACGCTGCACCATGGCGTCACCTCTGCCACGAGATGACGCCATGGTGCATGATGGGGCCATGTATTTCACTGATAGGGGCATCGAGGAACTAGAAGATCGTCGCGGAGACGAGGAAATCACCTTCACGTGGCTCGCCGACGAGCTGCGTCACTTCGTCGATCTCAACCCAGAGTTTGAGGTTCCCGTTGAGCGACTTGCTACCTTTCTCGCCCGGCTTGACGACGAGGACGACTGAGGGAAAATTCGAGACAAGATCTGCTGCGTCTTAGGAATAATCCCACGCGGTTACATGAGGTTTTTCATAGCAATCCCACACACTGAGTAGACGGTCTTTAACCTTACAAGATCACAAAATCTGTCGGGGTTAGCGTCACATATGACCGACCATGGGCAACATACTCCCGTGACAGCTCATTGGAATAAAAGCTCCGATGACAGGCGGAGCAGCGTCAAGGATGATTGACTACGTAGGTGACGCAGCGAATCAAGTCATCGAAGTGAAGATCCGGAAAATAGAGGTAGAGAATTCTATCTCAAAAGGCTATCGGCATCCCTTACACCCTTAGATGTGCACACAGAAGCGGGACGACCACCATTTCTCTTACAGATCTCAGCCGACATGAGATTAGCACCACCAATCACCTTCTTTGACTCATCGGTATCGGGATTTTTAATCAGACCCATTGCGTCACTACTCGTCTTGTTGGACAGTGATTGAATCTGCGCAGGTATTTCGGTTACGGAATCACCCCAATACAAAAATGGGATGTACCCTTTCGGATCATACTTCTGAAATACTTTACGCTGTTCCGAAGTTAAGTCAGAGATTTTATTTCCGTCTGAGTCTTGGAGTTCGACAGGAGAAAACCTTACATACTTACTCGAGTACGTAGAATTTCTGTATGTCACAGTCGGAATACTTGCCATATCCTTCTCTCTTGAGCTAGAAACAGAGTCTGAAAGACCATCAAATTTCCCAAAGCGAGATAATGCTGCAGTTAGCGATAATCGTTCCATGGCACAATAAGGGCAAAACTCTGCACCTACATATAGTAGGGATGCTTGGCCAGAACCCCCAATCGGGTTACCTGTATCTTCTGCCACATATTGCGCTTGCCCTTTACCAATTTTATCATACAGACTCGGATCTAGAGAAACTAAGCCAGCTGACATCACCCCTTTCTCTGATTCACGCACGACATTTGTTTTATGAACAATGGACGCAGTTACTACCGCAACGACGACAACGAGAGCTACAACGGAAGTGGCTATCGCAACTATCTTGGCTCATCGCCTCTTAGTAAGCGCCTTATTTTCTTGTTCTCGAAGCTCATCCCGCTTACTCATACCCATACGGTAGCCTAAACTGAGTACTTGAGAAGCATTTAACTGCCCTAGCAAGGTCCTTCCCTCGCGATGTATCGCAATAGTCTCAGAGTCCGTCATTTCCGAGCCTGTTCAGCCCTTGAACCAAGCGCGACACTGTGGCAGCACCGAAGCAACCGTCACTACTGCCGGAAGAATGGCCAGACCCCAGAACCAGACTGGGCCGCCAGACCGTTGCATCGACACCAACACCACCAGATGCAAGAGGCCGCTTGCCACAAGCAACCCCTGAGCCACGGATTGACCCTTGACGGCTAGCCATCCGACGAGACCGACGAGACCCGCGTAGATGATGAGCATGGCCCCCACCCCGGCACTGAAGGTATCCCGACCCGACGCGATAACCCTTATGGCAACGCACAGTAATGCGGCAGAACTCATCCACGTACCACCAACGGCGACCATCACAGCCACGGGGGCAACGGTATGGTTCGCAGGCGATCGCCCATTGTGTTCACTTGACGGAATCATGGTATTGCTCCTGCACAGGTGGGCCGACGACGTATCATAATCGAACTGGCATGGAGCTCCTCAAAGCATGGTCGCCCGGACTAATGTGCATCACGTTCGAGCGGTTCATGCACGGATGTTCTTCCTGCCGCGGATGTTCTTGTCAAAGCATCCATTGGTTGCCAGACTTTCATGGTTACCTGCCGTATAGCCACTCTGTGGCCATGCGACACGACGGGTCATCCGCCCGCACCACCACACGTGCCCTGGGTTCCGCCGGGGAGAAGGAGTCGAAGAGGGATGGACTGGCGCCACAGGGCTGCCTGCCTGAGCGAGGATCCCGAGCTGTTCTTTCCGATTGGAAACACCGGCCCGGCCCTCGCCCAGATAGAGGAGGCAAAGAAGGTCTGTGCCCGGTGCGAGGTTCGCGCCGAGTGCTTGGCCTGGGCTCTGGAAGCCGGCCAAGACCATGGTGTATGGGGCGGCATGAGCGAAGATGAAAGGCGCGCCATCAAGCGTCGTCAATCCCGCTCTCGCGTGCGTCGCTCCTGATCCCCGGTTATGCCCGCTGAAGCGGGATGACGAGCCTGGCACACGTTCCGATGTGGTCAGGGTTGTTTTCAAGAGTGAATGTTCCCCCGAGGTCCTGTACCAACGTCGTCACAATCGACAGCCCCAGCGAACTGCGATGGTCATCTAGCGAAAATCCTTCTGGCAGTGGTTTACCATCATTGACAACATCCACCACGAGGGTGTCGTCGGTGCGGTGGGGCCGTACAACGACATTCCCGGAGGATGAGTCTAGGCTGTGCTCAATAGCGTTTTGGCACAGTTCTGTCGTCGCCAGAGATAGCGCGGTCGCAGTTTCGGCGGGCACCTCGCCAAAGCTACCTTCTCGTCGGGCCACAACAGACCCAGACGATGCCGCTACATCGCCCACCATGTGGAGGATGCGATCGGCGACCTCATCAAAGGCGACTTGTTCTTCAAAGTTCTGCGAGAGAATCTCGTGAACAACGGCAATTGCCGACACCCTTCCCATAGCCTGCTTCAGAGCGTCCTTGGCGTCCGAATTATTCATGCGTCGTGACTGCAATCGCAACAGTGCAGCAACTGTCTGGAGGTTGTTTTTCACCCGGTGATGAATCTCCCGGATCGTGGCGTCCTTTGTCACAAGCTGACGATCCCTGTCCCGCAACTCGGTGAGATCCCGAATAAGGATCAGCGTGCCAGCCGAAACCTCCACGTCGTCGAGCCAGGTCTGCAACGGGATGACGCGGGCTCGCAAAGTGGCTTCGGAATTTTCGATATCGGTCTCGGTCAGCCAGCGGCCTTCCAAATCCAAGGTCAGCGACTGGCCAACTTGGCGCACTTTCGGGCAAAGCTCTCGCACCGTCGGAATGAGGTATTCCCCATCTAAATCACCAGCGAGTCCGAGACGACGAAATGCTGATAGCGCATTCGGGCTGGCAAAGGTGATCATTCCGGTGGCCGCTACGCGGATCACGCCGTCAGTCACTTTGGGGGCGAGCGCCCGATCAGAGTCCGGGAACTGCGGAAATCTGCCGTGATGAAGCATCTCCGAAAGGATGTCGGCAATTTCGAGGTAATTGTCCTCTGTGCTGCCTGGCGCTCTCACCCCCATTTGGTTCGTGTGCCTTTCGACGACAGCGATAACGTCCCCATGCCGAATAACCGGAATCGCCCACACGTCGACCGGAATGCCAGCAGACAGCTTGTTATCGCTTGTTTCGCACATCTCGGCACTCATAAAGGCTTCTGTGACGAGACTCTCATCGTCATAGGCAACAGACTCCCCTACGACGTCGTCCTCCAAGGCAGTCGGGCCCGTGTCTGGCCGCACCTGGGCGACGGCCCAGAATACGTTTGGATCCTTGTCCGGAACCCACAAGATGAGGTCCGAAAACGACGTATCTGCCAACATCTGCCAATCGTCAACAAGTTCTTCGAGCCAGGTGATATCGGCGGCGTCAAGACGAATACGGTCGGCGGCAATGCGGTTGAGCGCGGGCATGTCGTCACTCTAGTGACACACCTCAACCCGGCTCCAACTCGCACCTGGATCGGTGAGTGGCTCGATTTGGGTCAAGGCCGCCCCATACGGCAGAATTGATCGTCGTTGCCGCGCACCCGCGCGGACCCTCCTTCATCAGTAGGGAGGTTTATGACCCCTCAGGAAGGAGAGCGCCATGGGCAAGACTGGTCGTAAGCGTCGTGCGCGTCGCAAGAAGGGCGCCAACCACGGCAAGCGTCCCAACGCCTGAGTCTTTGGGATGTTAAGACCCCCATCCGCGTGGATGGGGGTCTTATTGCATAACGACTTTCACGACGATCTCAAGCCTGCGAACGATACGAGACGTGCATCTGTATCAGACGACTTCTTAACTGCAGAGGGGCAGCCACCGTTCGATTGCATCTCTTCAACGCTCGAGAGACGGCGGCTTCCATGTCAGCCTCATCCATGCAGCTTTCGCAGGCTGCAATATGGCGACGGAAGGCGTCAGCATCGTCCTGGCTCATTTCACCATGAAGGAATTCCTGAAGGTGGTCAATGACCCAGCAACAGGACTCCTCATCACCAGCGGACTGCGTCATCGTGATCCCACCTTCGCTGCGCTACGGGCCATGGCAGGACGACCCAGATCCTCTTCATCTACTTGTCCGGCACGAGGACCAATTCCGCGAGCACCCGCGACATCGACCAACTGCTTGCGCAACTGCTTGCGAGCCCGGTTTAGTCGGCTCATCACAGTGCCAATCGGGGTACCCATAATTTCAGCGATTTCCTTGTACGCAAAACCCTCGACGTCAGCAAGCAATACGACCCGGCGAAACTCATCCGATAACCCGTCGAGAGCGTCAAGGATCTGTTGGTCAGGTAGCGCATCCAAGGCTTCCAGCTCTGCAGAGCGCAGCCCATTACTGTCATGGGAGGCGGCCTTAGCGATCTGCCAGTCCTCGACGTCTTGGTCGTCTGACGTCTGGGGACGACGCTGAGCCTTGCGATAAGAGTTGATGTAGGTATTGGTCAAAATACGATATAGCCACGCCTTGAGGTTCGTGCCAGGCCGAAACTGGTGGAACGAGGAAAAAGCCTTGGCATAGGCCTCTTGAACAATATCCTCAGCGTCAGCAGGGTTGCGGGTCATGCGTAGCGCGGCACCATACAGCTGGTCAAGGTACTCCAGAGCGTCACGTTCGAACCGTTCCGCTCGCTGGGCTTCGGTCTCTTGGGTGACGTCCACGCTAGACGACGCGTCCGCGCGGCAATCCATCGTGGTTTTGGAATCACGCCTGATCATCGTGGTCCAGCCTAATGCACAGCGATGACCCGGGGAGGAGCGAGGCCTCCGCAGTGGACGGTGGGTCATAACGGCAGCAGTCATGGTGGGTCAACACATATGTCAGGCTACTGTATTCCCGCGACGACTCATCATCTAGCGAAATTTCCGGCCAGTTCGCTACCGCAGAAGCCGTCGGCACGGTAGACATATACCCATGAGTATCATCCGAGGTTTGGGCCGAACCATGTTCGCCAGTTACTTCATCGTTAAAGGGACGAACTCTGCGATGAAGCCCGATTCCTTCGTTGAGGATGCCGAGCCGGTCGCTGACCGTCTCCTCCCACTGGTGCAGCGCGCACTGCCAGCGTCTGTCGGTGCCTACATCCCTGAGGACACCAAGACCCTGGTTCGCGCCACCGGTGCCGCCCAAGTCTTGGGTGGCCTCGGCATGGCAACTGGTCTTGCACGTCGCGTTGGTGCCGGCATCGTGGCTGCAACGATGGTTCCACATACGCTCGCGTCTATCCCTGACAAGTCGTTGCCGAAGGACGAACGTGCAGCTGCTCGCTCCGTCTTGCTGCGCAATATCGCTTTACTTGGTGGAGCGATGATGGCCTCCGTCGACACTGCAGGTCGCCCTAGCCTGGCCTGGCGTGCCGCCGATACCCAGCGCCGCGTGTCGTCGGCTGCAGGTGATCAGCGCAAAGCCATCACTGCGTCGTTCGATGACGTGTCGACGTCAGCTCGCAAGAAGCTGAAGAAAGCCCACAAGGAAGCAGCAAAGTCTCAAAAGAAGGCCCGTAAGAAGGCCAAGAAGGCTCAGAAGAAGATTGCTAACTGACCTGTGGACTGCCCCGCGAGCCAACCACCGGCTCGCGGGGCGCGTCGTCATCCCTGGATCCAAGTCACAAACGAACCGCGCCCTCGTCCTTGCAGCTCTCAGTGACGGGCCCAGCGTCCTCGACGGTGTGTTGTCATCGCGAGACTCCGATCTCATGTCGGCTGGGTTACGCCGACTCGGAGTAAACATACGCGTTATCGGTCCGTCTTCCGTACAGGTGGTGCCGCATCTCGCTCATCCGACTGATCCGATTGACTGCGGGTTAGCCGGTACCGTCATGAGGTTTCTCCCAGCCGTGGCTGCCCTCGTGCCTGGAACGACCCGATTTGTAGGCGATGAGCAAGCCTCTCGACGGCCTATCAAGCCAGTTCTCGACGGGTTACGCCAGCTCGGCGTCGACGTCGACTCTGACCAGCTGCCATTTTCGCTGAACTCCCCCGCTTGCCTCGGTGGTCCTGAGGTCACAATTGATTCAGCAGCGTCAAGCCAGTTCATCTCGGCCTTATTACTAGTCGCAGCTCGTTTTCCACAGGGAATAGACCTTCGTCATGACGGAACGTCAGTGCCATCGGCCCCCCACATCGCCATGACCTGCGCCATGCTTGCCGATCGCGGTGTCACCGTCATGTCAGATGAGCCATGTCATTGGGTCGTGCATCCAGGGCCAATACATGCACTCGACGACGTCATCGAGCCAGACCTCACCAATGCCGCTGTCTTTCTTGCCGCCGCATTGGTCGTCGGCGGGACCGTCACAGTGCCGGGTTGGCCGGTAAACAACACCCAACCTGGCGCTCAATTCATTGAGATTGCCACCGCAATGGGGGCGACAGCTTCCCATACTGACGGCGATATGACTCTCACCGCCCCCGGTTGGCAAGGATTGCAACCTATTGACGTTGACCTCCATGAGGCCAGCGAACTCACACCCGTTGTGGCAGCAGTAGCCTCTGTGGCTCACGGCCGCTCACGTATCCGCGGCGTGGCGCATATTCGCGGCCACGAAACGGACCGCCTTGCCGCTCTCGAACAGGAACTCACTAACCGCGGCGTTGAGATTCACCAAACCGATGACGGCCTCGATATCGCTGGTCGGGGTGCCGCCATACTGCACGGTGGAACATTTCGATGCTATGCCGATCACCGAATGGCTCACGCCGGTGCCATTCTCGGACTCGTTATCGATGGAATTGACCTCGATGACATCGGTTGTACATCGAAAACTATGCCGACATTCCCGCAGATGTGGGCCGACCTCATCCAGGAGCGTTAACGTGTCGCCTCGGCGTTTAGCCTCTTCTGGGATTGATACGCGTGAGTGGTCGTCCTATGACCGCCCTCGACGCCGCACAAAGCCGCGAACCAAGCAGCGACCTGACTACTCGTCGTTGCCTGTCGGAACCGTCATCACTATTGATCGCGGCCGCTACCGTTGTCGCCTTGACGGTGACGTCGACGTCACCGCAGCCAAGGCCCGCCAGCTCGGTCGCAAATCAGTCATTGTTGGCGACAAAGTACGCCTTGACGGCGATGTATCGGGGACTAAGGGTTCCCTCGCCAGGATCGTGCACACCGAGGAACGTGCCACTGTACTCAGACGCACCGCAGACGACACAGACCCCCATGAACGCCCGATCGTCGCTAATGCGAATCAAGTGGTCATCGTCACTGCTCTTGCCGACCCGCCACCACGACCAGGCATGATCGATCGGATACTCGTCGCCGGTTACGCTGCTGGAGTCTCCCCTATCCTGTGCCTCACCAAGGCTGACCTCGCATCCGGTGACGACTTCGTCGACATGTATTCGAAGCTGGGAATACCTGTCATCACTAGCCAACCAGGAACCGACCTCACCGAGTTACGCACAATGCTGACAAACAAGGTGAGCGTCCTCGTCGGCCACTCAGGCGTCGGTAAATCAACCCTCATCAATACGCTGGTCCCTGGAGTCAACCGTGCCACCGGCCACGTCAATGACGTCACCGGCCGAGGACGTCATACCTCCACCAGCGCGGAAGCGATCCCCTTGCCGGAGGGGGGTTGGATCATCGATACCCCGGGCGTCCGGTCGTTCGGGCTATCCCACGTCGACGCCCAGGGTATTCTTTGCGGATTCCGGGAACTCGATGCTGTTTGTGCCGACTGTCCCCGAGGATGCCGTCACACCGACGATAGCCCGGAATGTGCACTCGATAGCGCCGTCCGCGACGGGCGAGTGCGGCAATCGAGGGTCGACTCGTTCCGTCGGCTGTTAGGTGCCACCGCCCCACGCTGACGGCCCCACGCTGACGATGGGACGGTGGAATACCTGTTCAGTCTGTGCTGCCAGAATCGTCGTGGCCATCACGATGTGGAGCATCGTGACGTGCTGTCCGACGGATAAACGCCGCAATACCGTCTGCTTCCTGCTCCCGGCATCCCAGATACGGCATATGACCGGTGTCGAAGAAAACCTCTTCGATCCGATCAAATGCATGGTCATCAATCTTGAGATGATTGATCGTGTCTCGTGCTGCAAAATACGGGGTTGCCAAGTCGTAATGGGCATACTCGACACGCACATGTAGCCCCTTCTGAGCTCGCAAAATGCGCTCTAGTTTGTCTGTCACGTTGACGGGACGCCCCTGAAACTCGTGATAATTCCAATTCTTGTACAACGGCAAACCGAGGGTGTACGTCGACTCCGTTGTCACGCCAAGCTCGCTGCGCAAGTAATGCTGGAAACCATGGACAAAGGCGGCACCAGTATCGTCACCGGTAGGGTCAGAACCGGCGATCTCATCGGTACGCTTAGGGATTGCACCGGTATAGCGCCCGTCAATGCGACCGACGACTTTGCCTTTGTTGCGCAACAGCTCAGTGCAAAACCGCATATGCTCGATGCGAAGATCAGCGCGCTCAATATACGTTATATCCAGACCTGTGAGCTGCGAAAGAGTCGCGACAACCTGTGCTCTATCTGCCGGATCGAGGCGACGCCCTGCCGCCAGAGCCTGACGGTAGGGACCGTCTGCAAATTCTTCAGCCTCAGCAAGGACATCTTCCAGGCTGCGATCGGAATTATAACCGTGGTAATGAGCAATTGCAGCATAGGTCGGCAGAAAACCAATGCACGCACTATCCCAGTTCAGATCATCAAAATCCTGAGTACCAAAGTCGAGAACTGACGACACCAGAACGATGCCATTGAGGTACATCGAGAACGTGTCCTGCAACCGTTGCGCAACGCTGACAGCTCGGACCGTTCCATACGACTCGCCAAGCAGATATAGAGGGCTCCCCCATCGTCCATAACGGGTGACCCACAGCCGGATGAGCTCGCTGACCAGCTCAACGTCCTTGCTCCAGCCGTGCCACTCAGCAGGGTCGTGTCCGTCGACAACGCGGGAATAGCCAGTCGACATAGCGTCGATAACAACGAGATCTGTCTCGCGCAGCAACGTGTGCTCATTGTCGATGAGGTGGAAGGGAGGGGTAGCAGGCTCTTCAGGAGTGCCCGGATCGACGACGCGAGGCCCGACGAGCCCCATATGCAACCACACTGAGGAAGAGCCTGGGCCACCATTAAAAACAAAGGTCAGCGGTCTTGTCATGGGGTCGGCGTCGTTCAGGGTGTACGCAGTAATGCCCATAAGCGCCTGTGGATTGTGAGCAGTAAATGCGTTGTTTGCGATCTTCTCACTGTCCACCACAATGCGTCCGGTGGTGGCGGTGTAGCTAAGGTCACCGTCGACCGTCGAGATCGTGTGGCGGGTCGTCACTAGGTCGTCACTCGGTGCCTCTGGAGCCTTGATGGGAGTCTCGTCTGTCGTCATAGCTTCAGCCTACGGCCACTGGCCGTTCTTATCTCCTTGGCGTCCTCCCAGTAGGGTGTGGACATGGCCGACCACACCGAAGACCTCCGCTTGGCACACATTCTCGCCGATGATGCCGACTCGTTGACAATGTCACGTTTCGGTGCCCGAGATCTGACAATCTCGACTAAACCTGATCGCTCCGAAGTGACCGACGCTGACCTCGCCGTCGAAGACTCAATACGCCGGACCCTGTCTCGAATGCGCTCCCGAGACGCCGTCCACGGCGAAGAGCGTGCCGATACCGGAGACGGGCCAAGGCGGTGGATCATTGATCCGATCGACGGCACTGCGAATTTTTTGCGTGGCGTTCCAGTATGGGCCACCCTCATTGCCCTCAGCGTGGACGATGAGGTCGTCGTGTCTGTGGTCTCCGCCCCTGCCCTCAAACGCCGCTGGTGGGCAGCGCGTGGCTTAGGCGCATGGTCAGGCAAATCTCTAGCCTCGGCAACTCCGATCCACGTCTCAAACGTTCGCAGCCTCGGAGATGCTTTCTTGTCCTACTCGTCACTCCACGGCTGGGTCGAAAGCGGGAGGGGGCGCGGGTTCGGTGAGCTCATGCGGTCAGTGTGGCGTTGCCGGGCTTTCGGTGATTTCTGGTCATACATGTTGGTTGCCGAGGGCGTCGTCGATCTAGCATGCGAACCCGAACTCAACGTGCACGACATGGCTGCCCTCGACGTCATCGTGACCGAAGCTGGCGGTAGGTTCACCGGCCTTGACGGCAAGGACGGACCGTGGTCGGGCAACGCTCTAGCATCGAACGGCTTTCTTCACGACGAAGTCCTAGCCATAGTGCAACCTGAGCAGTGAGAGGCCAAACTTCGCCATTAAAGGATGCGAGCCCGAATTGTGCCGTCAAGATCCGTGACGTTGGCGAGCAGGCCACCGTCAGTTTCGGCAATGTCGAGAACGCAATAGCCGAGCTCCCCTTTTGTCGCAAGAGCTTGGTATGTGACGTTTCCTCCCTGATCGGCAACGAGTCTGTTCAGCGTCGCCATCACACCAGGGACATTGCGATGCAGATGACCGATACGAGCACCTGTGCGAGGCGACGGGGTGATCTCAGGAAAATTGACGCTCATTCCGGTCGCGCCGTTCTCGACATAGTCGATCAGTTTCCGGGCAACATAACGGCCAATATCGACTTGAGCCTCTTGGGTCGAACCGCCGACATGCGGAGTCAAAATAACATTGTCCATGTCGCGTAACGGAGAGACAAAGGGTTCTTTACCGGACGCCGGCTCTTCGGGGTAGACGTCCACACCTGCACCAGCGATGTGCCCGGTACGTAGATTGTCAACGAGGGCATTGATATCGACAACTTTGCCTCGCGACAAGTTTAAAAACAGGGATCGCGGTCGCATCATGGCGAATTCGCGTTCACCAATAAGATTGGTGTTACTGGGGCGTCCATCGACGTGGAGGGACACTGTCTCGGCGCTTCCAAGCAACTCTTCCATTGAGCCACACTTGTGAGCGTTACCCATGGGCAAGACGTCAGCGATGTCGTAGAAGAACACCTGCATGCCCATGGCTTCCGCCACTACCGACAGCTGCTGTCCGATATTGCCGTACCCGATAATGCCCAATCGACGCCCGCGAATTTCGTGTGACCCAATTGCGGATTTACGCCACACCCCATTGTGCATTTGAGTATTGCGATCACCGAGACGACGAGCCAACGCGATAATCTCCGCCATAGCAAGTTCAACCACGGAGCGAGTATTGGAGTAGGGGGCGTTAAAAGCGGGAACACCAACCTCGGCTAACGCGCCAAGATCCATCTGGTTTGTGCCAATACAAAACGCACCAACCGCGCTGAGAGTGTTCCCACACGCCTCAACGACCCGACGGGTTATGCGGGTACGCGACCTGATGCCCAACAGGTTAACTCCGTCAAGGGCACTGATGAGGTCGTCCTCCTCAAGGGCCTCGCTCACCCGCTCAACTTCGTATCCAGCCTTTTTCAGTGTTCGGACGGCTTCGTCATGAATGTTTTCGAGCAGGAGGGCCTTCATAACTGCCAGTTTATGAACGACGCAGGATCGACCAGTCTCCGCCGTCTCAGTGGGTGGAATCGTCGAGACGAATACGCGGAATTGCTCTCAATAGCTCCCGAGTAACCTCGTGTTGCGGATCGCGATACACATCCGTAAGTCGGCCTTGCTCAACGACCCGCCCACGGCTCATGACGGCAACTGTGTCACATAGGTGCCGTACAACACCTAGATCATGGGAGACGAAGACCATTGTCAGGCCACGCTCCCTGACCAAGTCATTGAGCAAATTGAGGACCTGGGCGCGTACCGACACATCAAGCGCTGAGACCGGTTCGTCGGCAAACAAGATGTCCGGGTCAGTAATCAGCGCCCTCGCAATGGCAATCCGCTGCCGCTGCCCACCCGAAAATTCATGCGGAAAGCGGCAGGCGGCATCTGGCTCCAGACCAACGTCGACCATCACCTTCGCCAGCCTGTCTTTGCGCTGCTGACGTGTCGTTCGTCGCGCGACCGGCGACCGCAGTGGCTCCGTGATCGCCCGCCCCACGCTCATACGGGGGTCGAGAGAGGACCGTGGATCCTGGAAAACCATCGCAGCCGATCGCCGGAGCTCACGAATAGCGTCGGTATCGGTCAAGGGTTTGCCCCTAAAGCGGACGGCCCCGGAATCTGGCTGCAGGAGCGCCATCATTACTTTGAGCAGAGTGGACTTTCCAGCGCCAGACTCCCCAACCAGACCTAGCCGTTCGCCTTGGCCAACATGCAGCGAGACACCGTCTAGAGCATGGGTGCCCCTCTTCGCCGATCCCAGGCGCAGGTGAAGATCCTCGACCTCGATCTGAGTTGTCATCAATCCTCCAACACGATTGTCGTCCCAGGCTCAACGAGGTCGAGCCGGGCAGCTCGCAACAGGCGGCGAGTGTAGGGATGCTCCGGGTGAGACAACACAGCGCGTGCTGGCCCGGCTTCAACAACCTTTCCCGACGTCATGACGATGAGTTCTTGACAAATATGGGAAACCACCGCCAAATCGTGGGTGATGAATAGGCACGCCGCCCCGACTGAGTCGAGCACCTCATTGATAGTGGCCAATACCTGAGACTGTACTGTGACGTCTAATGCCGTCGTGGGCTCGTCGCAGATAAGCAGATCCGGGGAATTCACCAATGCCATAGCAAGCAGGACACGCTGCCGTTGGCCTCCAGAAAGTTGATGTGGGTAAGAATCAGCTACCTTAGCCGGGTCCTTAATTCCGACTTGCTCAAGCATATCGAGAACACGCCCACGAGCATCCCCACGGCTGACAGACCGATGCAGCAGCGGTACCTCTCCTACTTGCCGACCTACCTTCATCGTGGGGTCAAGGGCTGTCATAGGTTCCTGAAAAACCATGCCAATGCTGCTGCCTCGCAGGGCCGACATATCGTGATCTGACGCGCCTAGCAGTTCCTCGCCGCGCCAACGCACCGAGCCAGACACGTGCGCATTACCCGGTAACAGACCCATGATCGCCAGCGCAGTAACGGATTTACCAGACCCTGACTCGCCGATCAGACCGAGTCGCTCACCGGAGTCCAATGACCAACTCACATGATCGACGGCGACCCTGCGGTGACGTCCAAAATCGACAACCAGGTCATTAACCTCTAGTAGAGACATCAACGGACCTCCCTCAGCCGCGGGTCGAGGAAGTCCCGCAATCCGTCTCCAAGGAGTGTGAATCCCATCACGGCTCCCGCGATAGCCACGGCCGGCGCTACGGTCAGCCAGGGCGAGTCGAAAAGGTACACTTGCGAATCCCGCAGCATACGGCCCCAGGTTGGAACAGTTGCTGGAGTTGCCAACCCGAGATAACTCAGTGCAGCCTCAGCCAAGATCGCCGTGCCATACGAGACAGAGGCTTGTACCCCAATCAGGGGGGCAATGTTGGGCAAAACATGGTCGAAAGCTACTGATCGCCATGACATGCCAGAGCTGCGCGCCGCAATGACATAATCCTGCGCCAGTATCTGACGGCTGGCAGTTCTGGTGATGCGCGCAAACACCGGCACCGTAGATACCCCGATCGCAATCATTCCCGTTAACGTCGATCCACCGACGGCAGCAGCAAAAATGATGGCGAGTAGCAATGCTGGAAAGGCATAGAGAAGGTCTGCGGCTCGACCAACAACTGTCGACCATGGACGAGGCAACATTGCTGACGTCATCCCCCACGGCACTCCGACGCCAGCCGCTATGAGAACAGAGACGACGCCGACGAGCAGACATGTGCGAGCGCCTACAAGCATTCGCGAGGCAATATCGGAGCCAAACCCATCGGTTCCTAGCCAGTGCTGCCAGCTGGGGCGCATCAGCCGTTCAGCTGGGACAACAAGCGTTGGGTCATGCGGAGTCCACAGTGCAGAAACCACCCCTGCGATAAGGACGATCCCAACTAGTACGCATCCGATGATGAGACCTGCCCGCCTCATGATTGCTCCTCCTGGGCAGTGCGGGCGGCAGTTCTCAGCCGCGGGTCAAGGATGACGATGATGACGTCAGTGAGATAAGAGATGACCAACACAAGCGCCACAATGACCATGACGACGTCGCTGACGACGAGTAAGTCACGGGTGCTCACCGCGTCAAGAAGATAGGATCCAAGACCGGGGATCACGAACACTTCCTCCACGACGATAGCCCCGACGAGCATCGCACTGGCCTGGAGCCCGAGCACGGTGGCCAAGCTGATCGACGCATTGCGTAATCCGTGACGATGCAACGCGGGCCACAGTCGCCACCCGGCCGCCCGCGCGGTGCGTAGGTGATCGTCAGCCAGTACGTCAATGAAGGCGCTACGCACATACCGCGTCATGACGGCCGCCTGAACAATCGATAGCGACAAGACAGGCAGCACGAGGTGGGTCGCCCATTCACCGGCGTTCTCATGCAGGGGAACGTAGCCGCCGGCCGGTAACCAACCGAGAGTAACTGAAAACAGCAAAATGAGAAGGATGCCGGCTAAGAAGGCAGGAATGCTCATCAAGATTTGGGACAGAGCCGAGGCCACAAACCCACGGCTCTCCCGACGGTGTACAGCGGCATACGCGCCAACCGGTAAACACACCAGCAAAGCGAGTATTAAGGACAATCCGACCAGCCATCCGGTCACAGCTAGGCGAGAAGCGATCTGTGGGCCAATGGGTTCAGCCGAGACGATCGACGTGCCAAGGTCGCCGCGCACGAGGGAGCTTATCCAGTCCCAATAGCGCTGAGGCCACGGGAGGTCAAGGCCGAGGCGAGTGCGCACCACGGCAGCCGCTTTAGGGTCGGCGTTAGCGCCAAGAATGACCTGGGCGACATCCCCAGGGAGCAAACTCAGTAGTGCAAAAACCACAAGGGATGCAACGACGAGCCACACCAGTAGCTCCCCCAATGGAATCACGACGCGTTTAAGGGGAGTCATTGTGATCTTCTCACCTTCGTCAGATCGAAACTCATTGACGTGGAGTTGCGTTGCAGACCGGTAATGCCGGACTTGCTGACAGTGATTTTCGGCATGAGGAATAAGAACCCACCGGCAGCGTCGGTAGCCAGGATCCTGCTGGCCTGCATCATGGTCGCGTTAGTCCGATCAGCCGGGCCGGTGCGCGCCGACTCGATGAGCCGGTTGAATTCCTTATTTCGATAGCGCCAGTAATAATCGGGGTTGGCCCAGTTAACAATGTCACGCGCCTCGACATGGGCAACGATCGTCAAATCGTAGTCCGCATGGGTGTAGACGACGTCTAGCCAGCGAGCGGGAAACTCCAGCTCGTCAGTGACAACCTTGATACCAACCTGTGCCAGCTCAGAAGCCACCACTCTGGATGCCGAGGTCGCGTAAGGCAACGCAGCGGTACGCAGCCTCAGCGTAAGGCCATGGGCGTGCCCGGCCTCAGCAAGCAATTTACGGGCCCGAGCCGGATCATGCGGCCATGTATGTGAAAGATCGGTGTACCAAGGATCCGTTGGAGGAACCATCGACCCGATGAGGGTACCCTGCCCGTTCCAAACAACGTCGAGCAAGCCCTTACGGTCGATTGCCATAAGAATGGCCTGGCGCACCCTTCGATCTGACAGAGCCTTCGACGTGTTATTCATTCCAAGGACTACCTCGCCATTCGTAGTCCCGCGTAACACCCGGTAATTCGGATTATCAGTAAACCGTGATAACGCCTGAGGGGTCGTCATATCAGAGACCACATCGAGATCGCCTGACAGTAGAGCTGCTGTCTGGGACGTCGGATCGGAATAATATGCGAAGCGGACGGTGGGGCGATTTCCCTCATGCCAGGGATGCGATGACGGCGACAAAGTCACCGAATGGCCAGGGGTGAATTCACTAACGACATAGGGCCCAGACCCTTGAGGTCGAGTAGCGAGGTCCTTCGTCGCCGGGTCAATGACGACTCCGGACGTGCTCGCTAGGTTAAAGAGCAAGAAGTTATCGCGTGTTGACAAATCCAGGATGACGGTGGTGGCGTCTGGGGTACGAATAGCCTTAATCGCAGCCAGATTCGCCTGATTCACCGGGCTTGCCGACTGCCCCCTCATGCGCTCTAGCGACGCTTTGACGGCAGCCGACGTCACCTGGCTACCAGATGAAAACCGCGCATTGGGGTCAAGGTGAAAGGTGAGGTTAAGACCGTCGTCAGAAAGCTCCCACGATCTCGCCAGCAATCCAACAAGCTTGCCTGAATCGTCAACGCGAACGAGAGTCTCATACACGTTATAGAGCAAAACCTGCGGAATAGCCGCAGCTGCGTTGGACACGAGGTCCAGAGTCGGAGGGGCTGCCGTCGCCCCGATAGTGAGTACTTTTTCGTCACTCGGCTGGCAACCGGCGATTCCTGTAGCCGACAAAGCTACCGCAACGGCTAGCCCTGCAGCTTTCAGCTGGTCCCGCATCGTCTGGTCATACTCCCTTCGGGCTCGGCGCCCTGCCGGAGAGCATAGACCCAGACACGCTCTGAGCGAACTCAGCGCCATTGGCGAGGACAGGCGTCTGGCAACGGAAATCGCTGCTTTCTTGACGCCCCGACGCAGCCCTCCGCAGTCCGATTTGTCTTGCATCTGTGTGATCTGTATAGTGAAACGAGTCGACGCGGGGTGGAGCAGTTCGGTAGCTCGCCGGGCTCATAACCCGGAGGTCACAGGTTCAAATCCTGTCCCCGCTACCACTTAAAGGCCGGTTCACAAGGAGAAACGCTTGTGAACCGGCCTTCGTCACGCCTGAGATAATTAACAGTTTTTCACCTGGCGGGACCCGCCCAAGCACCGACTCAGCTGCACGCTCGAAAGCCATGCCTACTGGGTGGATTACTCGTCGTTGACAAGGTCAAATTCGCATCCAACGCTGGGCCCGTCGTGCAACAATGTGCGCGATAAAGCGACATTGCGGCAGCCAGCGGAACATGCGACGGCGGCCGCCAATCGACCTACCGTCATGACGAGCAGAGTGGGTATTCCCAGTCGTCGCTTCGAAGGGGCACGATAATCACCGGCCGCAACTGGCGGCGGCCCAGCTGAACCGCAACAGAACCGTCCAACCACTCTTGAAGCCCAGCACGGAACCCTGGCCGACGAGTGCCCAAGATGAAGCACCCAGCATTAATAGTGTGAGCCAGGTGCGCCAACTGCTGATCCGGCAGTCCAGACAGGTACACCAAATCCCAATCGGCGTCCGGATAGTCAGACATGAAGACATCGAGAGCGCTGTGGATGGCTGACCTCGCCGTTTCCATCGACGTCTGCTGTGCAGTCGGATCAAGCGGATAGCTGGCGTCGGGATTCGACGGGCTTGAGACTCGATCGGTTGCCACGTATGCAAAGACAATTGTGCTCCCCATCGCCTTTGCGTGCTCAACCCCTGTTTCCAACACCGGCTTCGGGATATCCGGCATGATCGCGACGATCACGGGGCGGCCCTTCATGGAACCACGAGGCGAGCGCTGATACGTCTCAGGCGCGCGGAGAGACCCGGCGTCATCGGGGACATTGACTTCTTCATTGGCGGGCTGGTGATCCGTCATGACCGTCTCCTAGATGTGGCAGCACCACAATGCATATTACTGATCAGATGACGGTCGCGCTCACAATCGTCACGACAGCGTCCCCAACACGGCTGATTCCAAGGCAGGCACCAAATCGATCGAGCCAAGGAGGTCATCGGGGTGATCGGCGAGCCGCGCGACACCATAGTGGCTGCCATCACGAAGGGCTCCGGCCACCACCCGAACCTCATGGCGGTGGGGATGAGCAGCTACATACGCTGCAGCTTCGTCCGGATCGTGAGGTATCTCATCAGCAAATTCCTCTGGTAGGAAGATCCTCTCGACGCAGATGGCGGCCCCGTCCACGGCGTCACCCCACGTCGTGGTGGCGAGGGCCTGGGCAAGGTCCGCCCCAGGACGAAAGTCATCCTGCTCAATGCTGGACAAGCTGTCGGGGCTTCCCGCGACAAGCTGACCGGCCAACGCCGGTTCGGCCTTCACGAGGTCGGCAGTGCGCACCAACGCGAACAGGCGAGGCGGGCCTCCCCAACTCGACGAGGCAACAAACCGTTCGATCTCGGTCAGACATGCAATTAACGCGTCATGTGTCGGCGCCGCAGCGGGCGGCTCCTGCATTGTTTCTTCGTCACCGTCGTTTAGCAATGTGGTACTCCCGATCCCCCAGCACGGATTTTCTGGATAGCAGCAATGGCGTCCTTGAGACTCGACACTTTCACTAGCCTCATAGATGATTCAACTCCGCTAATATCGCGGCAGTTACCGGCCGGGACAAGGAAGACCTTTGCACCATCTCGCTCAGCCCCGGCAATTTTCTCTTGGATGCCACCAATAGCGACGACGTTGCCGTCAGGGGAAATACTTCCAGTACCCGCTATGTGCAGGGAACCAATGAGATCGTTGGGAGCAACCATTTGATATATCGACAGTGCCATTGCAAGCCCAGCTGACGGCCCAACGATGTCTCCAGGAGTGTTATAGCGAATCGACGGCGCATATCGATACCCCGTATCGACGGTAATGCCGACTGCCGGTGCGCGCCGATCGCTTACTGACGACACCGTCGTCACCGCAATCGTTTTCGCAGACGAATTACGCAGCACAACAAGCACGACGGTATCGCCCACCGCATGTTTACGGACTGCCTTTCCAACGTCGAGGAGAGACGCCACCGGTTTCCCATCTACCTTCTCGATGAGGTCTCCCGGCATAAGTTGACCGTGAGCCGGTCCCGCCGCGCTGACGGCGCTCACCATGGGCATCTCCGTGACGGGCTGACCAGCAGCTCGTAGCGCAGCCACGGCCGCGTCGCGCTGGGAGGTGTCCATCATGTACGACTCATCAGCATCGACTTGCTGAGGTGAGCGTCCCGGCGGATAAATCGCCTCTCGCTGGAGAACGTCGTGGTCCGCGCGGATATGCGCGACCAACGCCTCAGCCAAGGAGAGGCGTGAATCAGAACGGGTAATCGAGACGGTCGTCATCCGCATCTCGCCCTGACTATGCCGCGTAGTTAAGCCGTCGACCTGAATCATCGGCTTGCCTTGTTCGTTCGTCGAGAGCAGATTCACGGTCTGGCCGGGAGAGCGAGCCACGAATGGGATCGGGACGAGAATCAAGGCTAGAACACAGAGCAGCACGACAAGGGCCGACGAGATCGCTGTCCAGCGAGTAGGAAAGCGTCTCGTACGCAGAGCCTCAGTCTCAACCGTTGTTGCGGTGACGGAGGCGCCAGGGTCATGCGGCGTGGTCGGCTCGGACATGATGGCCATGCTAGCCGTCACCGACGATGACTTTGCCTCGACGGCCACGGCCCTAGACTTGGTTGAGATACCACGACGAGCGAACGGAGACGGGAATGAATGACGGACCCCAGCATCCTGGGCAGCCCGACCCCGAAGAGATGGCTGAGCAGTTGCGACGCATGATGCAGCAATTAGGTCTGCCCGCCAACGGTGACCTCGCCTCATTCATGACACAGTTGTCACAGATGCTTGGATCCGGCATGTCCGGAGCAAATCCGAGTGACGGACCGGTCGACTGGTCTCACATCAAGGACATGGCAAGGCATATTGCCGCTTCCCGTGGCTCTGACCCGACGCCAGGCCAGCAGGAACGCACCGCTTTACTCGATGCGTCTCGCTTGGCAGAAAGCTGGCTAGACCGGGAATGCGAGTTCGCTCAGGTCAACGCCCAGCCAGCGTGCTGGAGCCGTGCGGAGTGGATTGAACACACTTTCTCGTCCTGGCAGTCCGTCGTCGAACCTGTGCTGGTCTCGCTGACGGAAGCCATGAGCGGTCTGATGTCTCAGGGCGGCGCTGACGACCCAATGGCCGCCCTCGCCCAGATGATGGGTCCGGTGCTGCGCAGAATGTCGGCGATGCTATATGGAGCCCAGCTGGCTCAGGGGCTCGGAGAGCTGTCGACCTCAACAGTCACCGGGACTGAGATCGGCCTACAGGTGCTTTCGGTGCCGCAAGTCGTCATCCTCCCCACGAATATCGCCGCCGCATGGAATGACCTTGACCTTGATCCAAGAGATGTTGAGATTTATCTTGTGCTGCGTGAATCGGCTCGTCAGCGCCTGTTCAATGCCGTAACCTGGCTCGGCCCGCAACTGTTAGCACTCGTTGAGCACTACGCCCGCGAAATCCGCATTGATTCCTCGGCGATTGAGGATGCCATTGATATCGACGACCTTTCCAGATTGACGCCAGAAAAGGCCCAGGAAATGTCGGAGCGCCTGCAGGGACGCCTCTTTGAGCCGACCCGAACCCCGGAGCAGGAGGGTGTACTCCAGCGTCTAGAAACGTTGCTGGCACTCATCGAAGGGTGGGTCGACGAGGTCACCTCCCAGGTTGCCCGCACCTGGCTTCCCAGCCACGACCAGCTCAGTGAAGCGGTACGACGTCGCCGTGCCACGTCCGGACCCGCAGAGGTCTTCTTCCAATCCTTGCTCGGTTTGGAGTTGCGTCCCCGCCGAGTCCGCGACGCCGCAAACCTATGGGCAGCGCTACGTGAGGCCCGTGGAACGGTGGGACGTGACCAGGTGTGGAACCATCCCGACCTCGTCCCCACTACCGCCGACCTCGACGATCCGCTCGGTTACGTTTCGGGTGATCGCCAAGAACCTACAGAAGGCGCCGACGACCTCGACGCCGAACTAGAGAAGCTACTGCGAGACCACGGTCACGACGACTGATCCGCTACGGTGCCGTCAGAACCAGTGACGGCGGTGTCACCGCTGCCGGCCACAGCCCACTGGAAACCGGCCAGAAACCCCTCCGCCCGCTCAGCGTTGGGGAATCCGGCAAGTAATTCATGAAATCGTCGGTTGTGATGGCCTTCCACAAGATGACACAGCTCGTGCGCTAGGACATGGTCGACGACCCAGTTGGGGAATCCCTGCATGCGGTCAGACAACCTGATCTGACCCGTCGACGGAGTGCATGAACCCCAGCGAGTGTTCTGGTTCGACACCCATCGAACCGATGTCGGCCTGACCGTGTCGCTGACCTGCGGATCGAGATACGTCCGGCACAATTGCACAGCGCGTCGAGCCAATTCCTCGTCGCCAGCATGGCGTCGGTGACGGGCATGGGACCTTGTCACCTTATCCACTAATTCCATCACCTGAGGGTCTTGGCCAGCCTTCCGCATACTCATGGGCACCATAACGAGGACGGAACGTCCCTCCATCCGGGCGCTCAGGGTGCGACGACGACGGGCACTGCGTCGAATAATGATCTCGGGCCTACCGTCGTGCGCCGCAATGATCTCGTCTGGAACCGTCGCGTCAGCCATAACAGCCATCATGCCCGGGGGCAAAGACACGTATGGCGACGGAGCAAAGTTGACGAGAGCTCACCCCTGGCCTAGATTGAAGGTAGCCCCCGGATCCCGGATGTGCAGGGGAAGGCACATCGTGATGGTCCGGGGGTTTATGCATCTGGTGCATCGTAGCGGGCTATGTCCAGACGACGTGTTGTCCCACCTGCATGACGTGTTGTCCCGAGGCCTTGTGTTGTTGCCCATTATCCTCGTTGTGTTGCCCATATACGCCCCGGCACTTACGTAAATATCTATGGCTTGGCAAAGCTCGAACCATGCACGTTGAACTTGACTGTCCTTGGATCCCAGTTTCAGACGGGTTACGCATCCTCGCTCCAGACGGCCGGTCCTTCCGGCTGCGCGGTGCCAAAGCAAGTACCGATGGACGTATCGACGTTCCAGCAGATGTCGCACGTCACCTCTACGAGGTGGGGGTAGCGACCAAGCCCAGCGATCTTCGCGTGGCAGTCGTCAGCGACCTTGGGTGTTCCGACGACCTAGTGCGCGGTCTCACAGCGCGACGCATCGACGTAGCCACGTGGGTTAGAGCACACCCGAACACCTGTGACCTTCGTCGCATCAGTGGGCATACTCACCCTGACGTTCACGTCGTCGTCATTTGTCCTCGGACCCTCCTCGGAGGCCGCGATATGGCCGAACAGTGTCATCGCGCAGGGATCCCATCGGTCATCGCATGGGGGCACCACGGGTGGGCTCTACTTGGCCCCATCAACGACCACCGTCCCGGATGTCAGCACTGTGTCGATATGGCGATGGCCGCCCGCGACCCCGACTGGGTAACAGTGGCTCGCAGCATGACGGAAGGAGGGTATGACCCGGCAGTCACCGAATGGCTCGTCAGTCGGGTTGAAGATACTGCACTGTCTATCCGCGACTCGACGATCACCTGTCAGACGAAGACCTTCCATGTGCGCACCACCGCCGGTGAGCGCAGTATCGACGTGCCAGCCCAGCCGGGATGTCACTGTTGGTTGTCTGAGGAAAAATCGTGCAACACGGTGATGAGATCAGCGGCGTAAAGATCGGCCTTGCGTCTGCCAATTCCTGGAACCTGTAACAAGCTTTCCACCGAATGAGGCCGCCTTTCTGCCACACTCAGCAACGTCGCGTCAGTGAGAATGACGAAAGCGGGTACGCGGTCGGCTTCCGCCCGCTCACTGCGCCACTGCCGCAACCTATCGACGAGGTCCGGGTCAACTCCCACCGTGCACCCAAGGTGATGGCCAAGTTTTCGATCCTTAGCGGCGGTCAGGGGTCTTCCGCACACCGAACACACCATGATCGTGGCACGCCGGCTCCGCGGATGTTGCGGCGACCTGTCGGTCATGTCCCCGGTCCCGGGCAGGCCGCGCAGGAATCGCGAGATGCCCTGCCGTTCCCGGTTTCCACCAGCCCACGAGTACGAGACCCATAGGTCTCTTCTGGCTCGAGTCACACCAACATGCAACAACCGGCGCTCTGAAGCCATTTCAGCCGGAGTTTCAGCCATGACGAACGGCACCATCGCGTCGCTGATGCCATACAAGGCCACGACATCCCATTCGAGGCCTTTGGACGCGTGTAGTGTCGCCAGCGTCACTGCGTCGCCGACTGGAGGCTCCTGGGTGGCAGCCCGACGGGAAAACACTGCAGCCAGACCCTCTAAAGTCGTCACGCCATCGTTCACATGCGAAACCGCTAGATCATGCAGAGCTTGCAAAGACTCCCACCGCTGCCTGATATCTCCTTCTCCCTCGGGTGCTGTCGTAGACCAACCGTGAGCAACGAGCAACTGATCAAAGGCTGGCAAGGGATCAGCACCGGGTTCATCAGCCACGAGCTGAGCCAACGCGTCGAGGCTACATCTGACTTCTCCTCTGTCATAGAAACGCTCAGAGCCCCTCACAAGATATGGGATAGATCTTTCCGCCAGCGCGGTCTCAAGGTGGGCTGCTTGAGAATTAATTCGGTATAAAACTGCAACCTCGGACCACGGGATTCCCGCAGCATGACGCGACTCAATCCACATTGCCACGGCAGCGGCCTCGGAGGCCTCATCACTGAGGGCTTGAAAAATGGGCTCTGGGCCAGACCGCCCGCGCGAGACCAATGTAACTCCCGTGCCATGCTCAAGAGCCTCCTCGGGAGTTACGCGGTTAACGAGAACCTCGTTGGCCAATCGAATGACTTCGGGAGTGGAACGGTAATTGCGAACCAAATCGATGCGCTTAGCACCAGGATGATCGGCAACGAAGTTGAGTAGATAGTCCGATCGCGCACCTGCATAAGAGTGAATAGCCTGATGGGGATCGCCAACCACACATACATCATTTCGATCTCCGAACCACAATTCAAGCAACCGGTGCTGCAGCGGAGAAATATCCTGATATTCGTCAACTACAAAATGCTGATACCGATTCCGAATCTCCTCAGTAATGTCACGATGCTGGACGAGCAATCCCACGGCGCACAATAGAATATCATCAAGATCAATGACGCAACATTCCCTCTTCACAGCCTCATACCCGGCCAGAACACGCCCTACGTCGGTGGCAGAGACTCCCGCCACGACCCGGCCTTCAGCCCTCGCTAGGGAAGCGTATTGATCATTCGTAACATTGGAGACCTTAGCCCACGAGATTTCGGCAGATAAATCGCGTAGAAGCGCCTTGTCACTGCCAAGACCGACACGACGAGACGCCTCGGCTACCATTGAGAACCGCGAATCACTCACCGGCGGTAATTCACAATTGTATGCACGTGGCCAGAAAAACTTGATCTGTCGCAACGCAGCAGAATGAATAGTGCGAGCCTGCACCCCAACAACCCCGAGATCGGCAAGTCGGCCCCTCATCGTACCGGCCGCCTTCGTCGTGAACGTCACCGCAAGAGTACGACGCGGATCAAGCTTGCCCGTCGCCGCACCGTACGCGATGCGATGAGTAACAGCACGCGTTTTACCTGTACCGGCACCGGCAATCACGCACACCGGAACGTCGAAGGTCTTCGCAACCTTGGCCTGTTCAGGATCCAGTGCCGCCAGAATCGCATCTGCCGATTGGGTTCTCACAGCGATCACCATAAGGGGCATGGCCGACAGCAACATATTGCTGCGTTCTTCGTGAGTGTTCTGCCTCTGTTACACATCTGCGGCGTCGGTATGTCATGACCGACACATAAACTGACCAATCAGTTCGGCAAGTAGCCGGGCGCTATCACGAGGAGGTGCGTCGATGACAGGTGCAGTGAGAGTCGCTTATTCCTGGCGCGACGTCAGTGACGCCGTCGTCACTGCCTTGTCCGAGCCCGCCACCGATCCATTCATCCGACCGATTCTGGTCACCCCCAATTATGCTCAGGCCCGTGCTCTGCTCCAATCCCTTGCCCGACGCCACGGAGTCGCCGCCGGTATCCAGATCACGACTACGCAAGGTTTACGAGCACGACTCGAGGACGATCTATTAGGTATTGATCGGGACACTGACCCGTGGCAGCCCGGTCCTCTCGCCCTGCGAATCGCTCTCCTTATCGAAACCGATTCCCCCGGCTTCGAGGTCGTTTCTGCCCATCTGGAAGCTAGTCGTTGTCTAGGAGTGCCGCGCGCATCCTGGACAACTGCACGGCAAGCCGCAGATGCGATCTACGCGCTCACTCGCGACTGCCACGATGTTTTGAGCGCTTGGGCCGACGGGCCAGACGCCACATCTCATCCATGCGACACAGACTCGGCAGGAAACCCGCTAGATCCCGCCCGCGCATGGTGGGCTCCGCTATGGCGCGCACTTCTCGCCGAAGACTGCCATGTCCCTGACCCCGTGAGCCGACATCGGCTTCTCGTCGACGCAATATGTAGTGACGAACGCCCTGAGCCTCCAATCGTGTGGTTTTCATCGACGGCCATGACTCACCACGACGTCAACTTAGCCGAGGCACTGTCCACTTCGCGCGACGTCACGATCGTCCATCTCGATCACAACCTTCATAAGACCGATCCGTGGCGAACCTTTGATCGTGCGCGCTCCGCTACGACCATGCGGTGGACATCGTCGTCGATCCCCCCCGTTGAGGACGACGCACATACCCACCACGCGCAGCTGCCCCCAGTCGAATTCCATGACTGCTACGGGGCTGATCGCCAAGCCGAAGTCGTGCGCGATGTCGTGTGCGCCACCCTTGCCGACTACCCAGCTCTCGAGCCTAGAGACATCGTCGTCGTATGTTGTGGAGGAGAAGATACCGCCCACCTTCTTTCTGCTGCGACAGTGGCAGATACAGACCACCCCGCACATCAGTTACGGTTTACGACCCCCGAGTCACGCGAACATGCCAATCCCGTCACCGAAGCCGTGACGACCATCTTGGGATTAGTGTCGTCACGTGCCACAGCACAAGACTTACTTCACCTGTGCGCCATGCCTGCGGTACGTGCACGATTCGGATTCTCCGATAACGATCTGGAATCAATTGAACAGCTAGTAAGCCAGGCCGACATCCGGTGGGGAATCGACTCTGCTGCACGAGAGCAGGCAGGGCTTGGGCGGATTAGGCAGTCGACGTGGCTAGCCGGTGTTGAACGGATGCTGCTGGCCATCGCGATGTCATCTACCCCACCAACTCATCTGGGCACGGTCACGCCGATTACTGACGTTGGGTCAACAACCATCCCACTCGTCGGGAAACTCGCTGAGCTTGTATCCCGTATGCGCAAGACGATCCTCGACACCACAGCACCGGCACCGATCGCCACCTGGAGTCGTCGGATAAGCGAGATCATTGACAACCTCACGGCCGCTCCCGCAGACTCCCCTCGATCAGCGCTTGACACCCTCGCCCTGCTGACACGCTTGGAAGGCGTCGCAGAAGACAGAGAGTTTGATCGCCACGAGATTATCGATCTACTTGTCTGGCTCTCAGGCACCTTTCACGGCCGGTACAGCTGGTTTGATGGCTCTATTCAAGTGTGCCACCCGGGGGAACTCTCCCCTGTCGATCACGAGGTCGTCATTATCGTTGACCCCGACCACGATGTCGTCTACGCAAACCCCCTTCATGGACTGCGAGACGATAGCCTCGACCCGACTGCTCAAGCACGGCAGGACCTACTCGACGTTGCCCTGTCGGCCAAGACCCTCCTCGTCGTTGTCAGGCAGACTCGTAACCCTGTCAATGACCTTCCGGTACTGGCGGGCCCATTCACAACAACCCTCGCCCACGCTCTAGACGCACGCTCGGCAACACCACGTCACATCGTTCACGGTTTGCAACCATTCTCCGCCGATAAGTCCTGTGACTTCACCGAGACTGCTTGGACTGGATTCGACGAGGCCGCCGCCGCAGCGGCACGCTGTCATCCTGGATCACAACCTCGACCTGATCGCGTCGTGTTGCCGCCGGTAACAGAGCTCCCCGATCCCCGGATGTCCCCAACTGATCTCGCTCTCGCCCTGTCTCACCCAGCACGGACTCTGTTGCGAGCTCGTGTCGGCGCACCAGTCAACGACCGGCTTTCCGATTTTCCGAGCGACTTACCACTTTCGCCAAGTGCATTGGACAAGTACTGGATACGTTCCCGTATACTGGCTGACCTAGAACACGGCTCTTTGCCAGATGATGCCATCAGTGCAGAGCGGCTACGAGGCTCTGCCGCTCCTGGACATTTGGGCCAATCCATCGTCACCTCGTTGGCTGAAAGCTCCGTGCAGATTTCTCAGACGGCTACTCAGCTCCGAGGCGAGCAGGATGAACAGTTCATCGAAATTGCCCTCGACCTTGTTGAAGGTAACTGCCCTCACTTGCTGTGGCCTGACGGGCTCATTGTCGATCCGACTCACCCCATTCATATGCACGGGCGCATTGGTGTGAGGGGACATCGCATTGTCCACGCCGTCGCGACGCGGGCGAATGCCAAGCCACTCCTCGATCTGTGGGTCAATCTATTGGCTGTGGCCATAGCGACTGACGACGTCGGATGGTTCGGAGCACTCGTGTCCAGTGACGGCGTTACGCATCTGGCCGCCCCAGCCCCTGACCAGGCCCGCGACATCCTGGCCGGCCTCACCAGACTCGCGTGGTGGAGCAACCAACAACTCATTCCACTTCCCGTGAAACTAGCGCATGCTCTCGTCGGGTTATCGCCCATGGCACGTACTAACTATTGGACCGGAGACAGCCCTCTCCAGGTACAGTGGTCGAGGGAACGAGATTCAAACTGGGCAGCATTTTTGGGACCCGATGTCGACGAACTCATAGCCTGCTGCCGTGATCGTGGCACCACTCTGGAAGACCTTGCCGGATGGCTATTCAACCCGATTATTCAAGCATCTCGTCACACTGGCCTCTCACAACCCACCATGGAACAGTTTCCACATCTGGGGAGGATGGCATGACCACCGACATCCCCTTTGACATCACTCAACCCCTGCCACAAGGAACCGTCCTACTGGCAGCAAGCGCCGGAACTGGAAAGACATGGACGATCTCAGCGGTGTGCGCAAAAGCCATCGCAACCGGGATGGTGCATATTGAGAATCTTCTCTTAGTGACGTTTAACCGCTCAGCTGCCCAAGAATTGCGCGGCCGGGTTTACGAACGCCTTGTCGACACCCGTCAGCTACTCGCAGGATCACGAGATCCTTCTGACAGTTTTGACAAGTCGCTTATCGAACTTGGCCCACAAGGATTGAAACGAGTGGACGTTGCTCTCGATGCTTTCGATAGAGCAATAATCACCACGACCCATGAATTCGCGTCTAGGATGCTTGTGGAATTAGGCGTGTTATCAGATCACGATCCATCCTCAGCACTCGTGACGGATCTCACGCCCTTAGTAACCGAAGTCTCCGATGACCATTACCTAGCCCAGTATGTCAACTCCGATCGACCGCCCTCGGTACATGAAAAGCGCCAGCTTTCGTGGGATGTTGCGGTGAAATTCGGCGAGGTTCCACTCTCCTCCGACGAGGATGCGCAGACCCCGAAACAAGATATCCCGACACAAGATATCGAGTGGGCTCGATCAATACGGGAAGACGTTCGACAACGCTCCCGATTGCGGTCGGTCCATACCTTTGACGACCTCATTGGCGACCTTGTTGCGGCCCTTCGCGACCCCTACCGTGGCCCTCTAGCGTGCCAGACTCTCGCTCACCGGTTTGGACTCGTCATGGTTGACGAATTCCAAGACACTGATCCCTTGCAATGGGAGATACTGCGCTTAGCTTTTCATAACCACAGCAATCTTTGGCTTATCGGAGATCCAAAGCAGTCGATTTACGCCTTTCGAGGGGCCGACGTCCACGCCTATCAGGAAGCGGCTCAATCGGTCAACCATGTCTTTCATCTCGACGTCAATTATCGTGCTGATGCCCCTATCGTCGAGGCCATCAACAGCCTTTTCGGCAATGCTCAATTGGGGCATGGTATCTCAATGGAGCCGGTAACGGCACATCATTCGACATCCCGAATCACAACATCGGCTACTGATGGGCCGCGCTACTCCTGGTCTCAGCCTTTCCAAATTCGCTGTCTCGAAGCTCCTGCTAACGCTCAGCTAGATACGACACTGTCCGATCAACTCGTCACTGAAGACCTCGTCAACCAGGTCATCATGATGCTTGAGGGAGGCACGGTCATTGACGATGGCACCCATGGGGTCAGGCCGCTTCACCCCAACGACATCGCGATACTGGTACGAAAACGTCGCAGGGGCGCCGAGCTTGCGACAGCGCTATCGCGGGCCCACCAGCCCGCAGTGTTTTCTGGTGCCTCATCAGTGTGGTCGTCTCAGGCTGCCGAAGACCTTATGACGCTACTTGAAGCCCTCGACAATACTGATGAGCGGCTGAGAACCAGACTGTGCCTATCTGACCTCATCGGTGCAACCCCAGCCGATTTGGCCGCACCGGATTCACGCGTGCGCTCTGACGTGGCGATTGACCTAGCCCGTTGGTCGAGTACCTGGACGGTCACGGGAGTATGGGGAACCGTTGAAGCCGCCCTTCACCGCCCAGATGCGTTAGCCCGTCTGGTAAGCATGGTGGGCGGTGAGCGATACATCACCGATCTACGTCAGGTTGCGCAAGAAGCGCACATTGCGGCATGTCAAGCACAATGGACGGCGACGGCAACCGCTGCGTGGATCCGCGAGCAACAGCAACTGACCGGAAATGACGATCCCCGTCGCCTAGATAGTGACCACCAGGCCGTCACCATCATGACCATCCATGAGGCGAAAGGACTCGGATTCCCAGTCGTACTACTGCCTGACATCGCCACCGGGAGGAAGCCGAAAGACGCCATCCGCGGTCCGGTCGTGTGGCATGACGGTCAACGGCGTGTGCTGGACATCAATTCACACGGGCCTGACCGTTCCATAGCAGTCAACAGCCACAATGAGGACGAACAAGGAGAAGACCTTCGCCTGCTATACGTCGCTTTGACCCGTGCCCGGTCTGCCGTGCGGCTGTGGTGGTCTCCCTGCCGTCGACGACACCGATGGTCCGCCTTCCAACGCCTCATCGAAATGAACCGCGCGACGGGCGAGCTTGGCACGGGCAATGCCAGCACAGATCCGGTGACCCTCGCCTGGCTCAATTCTGGACCGATTGCGACCGCAATAGCACCAGCTAACCAAAGGAGCCTCACCCGGACAATCAGCACTCAACGTAGTTCCCGCGTCAACGCTCGCACGCTCAACCGGCCGATTGACACCGCGTTTGTCCACACGTCATATTCAGCATTGACGGCCGACCTCCACGCAGCCATGCCGACATTGACGAATGCTCTCACCGACGAGCCCGTAGATGACGAGAGCATCGACGACAGTGCCACTGGCCTGTGTGGTCTCCCCGGCGGAACATCGTTCGGCACCCTGGTTCACGCCGTGCTTGAGTACGTCGATACTGCAGCGACAGATCTTTCTGCCGAAGTCTTGGCAATCACCCGGAAAACTCTTCGGACATGGCCGATGCCAGACGTCCCGCCAGCCGAGCTCGCGGCCGGCTTAGAGCAGGTTCTCCATAGCGATCTTGGTATGTTGGCTCCCGGCATGACATTGGCAGATTTTCCGCCGGCACATCGGCTCGCCGAGATGAATTTCGAACTTGCCATGTCGCAATCGGGACGGTCGTCAACTGTCACAGATCTAGCCTCCCTCCTCCGCGATCCGAGTTTGGTACCACCAGACGACCCCATTGCTGGCTACGGCGAAATATTGGCTCATATTCCCAATACTGACCAGGCTTTACGCGGCTTCCTCACGGGTTCGATCGACGCGGTACTGCGGCGCCCAGATGGTCGCCATGTCATTGTCGATTACAAGACGAACCGGATTCCTGGGATGTCAAAGCTCAGCCCTCATATGTACGACACGCGCACAATGAGAGCGATGATGTTCAGTTCTCATTACCCACTTCAGGGACTGTTGTACTCAGCAGCCTTGCATCGATTCCTGGCGTCAAACCTGTCCGGATACGACCCGGCAACCCACCTCGGCCCCATTGGCTATCTTTTTGTTCGAGGTATGGCTGGTCTCCCGGCATCCGACGGCCACATGCCCGACGGAGTCTTTACCTGGCATCCGAAGCCTGAACTCATTGAGGCGATCAGTGAGCTGTTGGGAGGCATCCATGACTGACATCATTCCAGTGGGGGCAGGCGACCGACTCGAGCCTTTTGCCCGAGCCGGAGTTCTCGAAGCCAGCGATATTCACCTAGCGAATCTGGTATGTCGCATCGGTGGCGAGACGAATGGTGACGTCAACCTCGCGATCGCTGTGTCATGCCGTGAGCTCCGCCGCGGATCAGTGTTTTGGAATCCCCACGAGATCGCAAAAGCCATCCGTCGTCAGGTTCTTGATCCAGCAATTCCAGACATCGAGGGAAGCGACCAGGCGGCCTTATTCGCCGCATTAGAGTGGCCGAATCCTCATGAATGGCTGTCCACGCTAGCGGCCAGTCCCGTCATCGCTGGCCGTGATGATCCGCTCAACAAGTTGCCAGCTCGGCTTGACGGCGGCCTGGTCTACTTAGAAAAGTATTGGCAGGCTGAGCACGACGTCGCCCGCGATCTCGCTGCCCTCGCTGCAGACCCGCCATACCAAGGCGCGGTCTGTGCTGCTGATGTTGTTACCACCATCAGTGGTGCCTTAGCAGCATCTGGAATCATCCTTGACTCGGCCCAAGCTGATGCCGCCGTCGCAGCAATTACGCACCGGATAAGTGTGGTCGCCGGCGGTCCCGGAACCGGCAAGACAACCACAGTATGCGCCCTCTTGGCGGCTTTGCAGCAAGCAGATCCTCACCTTGGGGCTGTGGCCCTCGCGGCCCCAAGCGGGAAAGCGGCGGCGCGCTTGCGTGACTCCGTTTCTCATGTGTCCGAGCGGATGCCCGACACCGTGAAACCGCTTGTTGCTGATGCAACGACCGTCCATTCACTGTTGAAGTGGCAAGGGCCGGGGACCTCATTCGGGTATGACAGGCAGCACAAACTTCCATTTGGAGTCGTCGTCGTAGACGAAGCGTCGATGCTATCTCTGACTCTTGCTGCGAGCCTGCTGTCAGCAATCGGGCCTGGGACTCGCCTCATCCTCGTTGGCGACCCAGGCCAGCTCGTTTCAGTGGACGCCGGTAGTGTCTTAGCAGATATCGTCTCGTCGGCTGACACCCTCCAAGCCCGACTTCCTGTCACGATCCTCACCCATAATCACCGATCACGAGGAGATATCGCACAACTATCAGAGGCGGTACGCGAGGGAGATACCAGCGCTGCACTGGACGTGCTCATGGCAGCCACAGCATCAAGTGATCAGCCTGCCGTCGATGACAGCAATACGGACCGCGGTCCTCGCAGTATTACGTGGATCGACGCCGACCCTGAAAATATCGGGATGGACGATCTCCCGGCGGTCGCACAAGTGATTATGCGCACCGGAGCGCACATGCTTGAACTGGCCACTAACGACGCTGACGCCGACGCACTCAAACTCGTCGACGCCCACCGGCTCTTATGCGCCCACCGAAAGGGGCCATATGGAGTAGACGAGTGGTCCCGTCGCATGGTTGCCGTGCTATCAGACGTGCTGCCTGGCATTAACCAGGGCAGATGGACTCTCGGGGAAACCGCGATCGTAACGCACAACCTCCCGCAGTTGGGAGTCAATAACGGTGACTGCGGCGTCATAGTCGAGACAAGGCCTGTCCCCACGCTAGCTTTACCCGGCCCGGGTGGAGCCCCCAGACGATTGCCTTGTTCGCTCATCCCATCGTTGCAGCCCCTTCAGGCTATGACGATTCACAAAGCGCAAGGTAGCCAGTTCACGGATGTGACAGTAATCCTGCCACCGCCTGAGTCGCCCCTTCTCACTCGTGAGTTGTTCTACACCGCCATCACGCGTGCCCGTGAGCACCTCACTGTGATAGGTACCAAAGAATCGGTTGAGCGCGCTATTGATCGAAGGAATGATCGACGGTCAGGAATTCAGCGACGTTGGGAGGAAAGTCGTAGCCGCTAATGCCACCGAAACCCAACTACCATCGCACAATTACCTCAGCACGTCGAAAAGTCGAAACCGCTTTCTGGCTCCGGAAGTCGCTGTTCTAGCCACGCATCAATAAGAACCCTCGCGAGGGACAGAGACGGCGGCAACTGGAGATGCCCGGCGTCGACCTGATCAGACACTTCCTCGCGGCTGAAATAATCGGCCTCTGCTAGCTCGTCGTGGCCGACATCAATGGTTCCGATCCCCCGAGCTACGTAGCCAAACATGAGCGACCGAGGGAAAGGCCAGGCCTGCGATCCTATGTAGCACGCCGAGGTGATTGTCAGGCTTGTTTCTTCGGCAACCTCACGCACGACGGCATGTTCTGCGGGTTCTCCGGCTTCAATGAATCCTGCCAATACTGATTTGCGATGCGAATCCCAGGAATGCTGGCGAGCAAGCACAATGCGGTCGTCGTCATCAAGAACCGCGGTAATGATCGCGGGGTCGGTACGAGGAAACGTGTGGTGCCCCCGAGAGCAATACCGCACCAGCCCACCACTGGCAATACGGGTAGGCTGCCCACATCGCGGGCATACGGGGTTACTCTCATGCCAAGCCAATGCAGCCACCGCCGACATGACGAGTTCGCGATCAACGGGGACGAGGTCAACCGTCCGCAAGCTCTGGGCCTCTGGCCGCAGTTCGCTGCTGCGACGGGCGAACCATGGCACACCATCTACAACGCCGAGTAATAGGTCGCGCTGGTCATCACGCTCGCCCTCAGTAGGAACAGCAGCCACCCGGCCGTCTTCCATAACGACTCTGTCGTGAGCATCAATGAGCAACAATCGAGCAGCCGGATCATTCCATCTAGCCCGATTTGCATTCTCATCGTCCCGATCGGCATGGCAGCGGTCTATTATCGGTCGCCCGACGACCCGAACATCGCTGATCCTACTCACGCCGCCACTCTAAACCCGTTGTGTACCATCTGATCATCACGCTTCAGAGGTATCTTCCACTGCCGTGTTTGCAGACGACGACGTCGCCAAAATATCAGCCACGTGGTCTGCATCTAAGAGAGGCTCGGCACTAATAGTCGTGTTTGCACCCACGTGGTGAAAGACTGCACGCACCCTCGAAGGGTCAATCCCTCTCGCTTGCGCCCAGGCCAGCCGATAGATGGATAGCTGAAGCGGATCCGCTGAGCCTGGTGGTGACGTCTTCCAATCGATGACAAGCTCATCCCCCGGATGATCCGGATCAGCAACGACAGCGTCAAGACGGCCTCGCACAACCGTCTGGCCAATCGTCATAACAAACGATTTCTCAGTTGCCAGCACAGTGGCGTCCGCCCACCGACTTTCTTCAAACGCTTTGCGCAGGCTCTGCAACGCCCGCTCGTCAGCGCCGTCATGCTCAGCGCTAACCCGTGGTGCATCCAGCCCTTCAAACTCATCGGCGTCGAACAGCGGAGTCGGTTCTGCCGGGGCGAGTCGTTGGCTCACCCACTCGTGAAATGCCGTACCAATCCCGGCTCCCCTGTCAGCACGTCGAGGTATTGGGCGACGCAACTCGTCGCGGAACTCCTGCGGATTGTCGTGGGCTCTCACCATCTGCGAGGTTGTGAGTCGAGGCGGAAGCGGGACTTCGTCTTGCAGGTCAATACGTCGTCTCGCGTCTTTGAGCAGCGCATCAGCATCAGACCGCCATGCATTCACCCGATCGACCTGTCGAGGATCATCAATGGGTTGGTAGGCGTGGTCACTGGGCCCGGAAGCCATGTCCTCGACGATCACCGGCCAAGGTGTGCCAATCTCAACGTCATCGTCAGGGCGTTCATCAAAGTCCGGCCATGACGTTCCAAGCATGTCGGCGAGAAGATCCGCATAGTGGCTTGGCTGTAAGCCGCTTTTGCGATGCGGATTCCATTTGTGCCACGACACAATTAATCGCTCTTTAGCGCGAGTCAGGGCCACATAGGCGAGACGGGCTTCAGCCCACTGGGAATCATCCTTGAGTGCCGCGACGTAAGCCTGAACGTCTGCGACACTTCCCGAGACTGGATGACTAATGTCACTAGCATCGCCTCTAGCAAAAGAAGGCAGCACAGCGGCCACCGAGGTGAAGTTGTCCGGACTCGAGGTTGACGGGAATACGCCCTGAGCCATGTCAGGAATCATGACCAGCGGCCATTCCAGGCCTTTAGCCCCATGAACCGTCGATATTGTGACGGCGTCACGGTCATCGGTAGCGGCGCGAGGAAGTCCGGCACCAATATCCTCTTCAGCAGCCAACCAGGCGACGATTCCTGCGGTCGTCATCGTGGCGTCGCTGAGACGAGCCTCACGTATCGCATTCCACAGCGCGTCGAGATGATCTCGCCGAGCTGCGCTGCGGTGCGGGTCGTCAGCAGCCAAGTCATCAATGAGCCCAGTAATAGCCTCAATGCGCAGAACCAAGTCGTCGGGACTGTCACTTTGGTGCGCATCAACCTCAACGATTTCGGCACACATCCGCTGCAGTACCCATTGCAAACGTTGATGGCCGTATGGCCGTCCTTCCATGACAGCGTCGCACAGGTGGGCCTCAACATCGTTGGGATCTAGACCATCTGCCTCGGCACGAGCTTTCGCCAACACGCGGGCGCGTCGATACACCGTTGCCAAGTCATCCGTGCTGAGCCCAAACCGTGGTGCAGCGAGCAGACTCGCCATCGCTGCATCGTCGTGGCGATCTACAAGTAACCGAAGATGAGCTACCACCATGGCGATATCTGGAAGTCGAAGTAGCCCAGACAGGTTCGCGAACCGCACCGGAATATCACGGGCGCTGAGCGCATCATAGAGATCTGCCACATCTGAATTGCGCCGAACGAGGATTGCAGCATCAGACCAGTGAGAGATGATGCCGCGCTCCCTGGCCTCCACCACGGTGTCAGCGCACGCATGGCACTCCTGCGCCCAGTCGGGAAATGCAGCTACCGTAACCTCGCCAGGCCGATTCTCCTTGGGCGCAATGAGTGGCTTACCGACAGCTACTTCCGCCCGACAATCGGCGCGACCATCACCGTCAGACTCCATCGCAGAAGATAGTGTGTTTCGCAACTCCTCGGATGCGAGATTTGCCGCATTAATGATCTGATCGGCGCATCTTCGGTTAGTTGCCAGAGAGAGGACCTGAGCTGGTGCCCCGTCCTTGTCAGGAAAGCGCCGATGGAAGTGCAAAATGTTACTAGCAGCCGCACCACGCCATTCGTAGATCGCTTGAAGCGGATCACCGACAGCCATCACCGGATGCCCCATGCCATGAGCGGAGTCTGGACCGGAAAAAAGCGCAGCGAGCACGTCGGCCTGGGCAGATGATGTGTCTTGGTATTCGTCGAGAAGAACAACACGGTATCGAGCCCTCAGTTCCTCCCCCACTCGCCGGTGATGACGAACCACATGGAGAGCTTGAACCATGCGGTCGCCAAACTCGACCAGTCCACGTTCTTTTTTGAGGCTCTGATAGGCCTCGACAAGGTCAAGAAGTTCTTCGCGTTCATCGACCCGAGAGAGCCATTTATCAATATCAGCGTATCTACCCCCTCCCCGTTTTGTGGGGGCGTCGAAGAGCATCTGGCGCCAACGAGCATCGGCCTTCCTTACGGTGGTTGTGCTTGCATCGTGTGAAGCCATCGCTCCCGCTAGCTCCACTATTGCCTGAGCTATAGACCTTGGCCCAAGATGGGTCGCGGCTGCTGGGGCCTTGTCGAGTCCCGCAACGATCTCTGCGGCTAGTTGGTAGGCCCTCGCGTCAGTGATGAGATGCGCACCGGTGTCAATACCATCCCAGGCTCCGTAATCGCCTACTAATGTTCCGGCAAAACTGTCATAGGTCGCTACTGTCGGGCGGGGCTGGTCTGGCTCCAGCAAACCTGCGCGGGTGAGGTTAAACTCAATTCGATCGGATAATTCTGCCGTCGCCTTGTTAGTGAACGTCAGCCCGAGGATTTCCTCAGGGCTTACCTGCCCACTAGCAACCAGCCACACCACGCGAGCGGCCATTACCGTCGTCTTACCAGTTCCTGCCCCAGCAATAACTACACAAGGCTTCAGCGGCGCCTTAATTGCTCTCTCCTGCTCGGCGGAAATGGGAATACCCAGCAGTGCTGCCACATCAACGCCATCAATCGGAGCGTTGCCAGTCACGATTGTCATGCGAGATGCCCTCCTGTATGCGCAGTAGCCGGATCCATCGGTACCAGTGCGGGACATCCTGCCCGGGCAGGGCAATGGCTACACCCTCGATTCGCAACAGCGGTGTACTCGCCTGATATGACAATTCTTAATGCCCTATCGACGCTTGCCTCAATCCAATTACGGCAGCCGTCAACAGGATCACATTCGTCAGGCCACGGCACATCAACAAGACCACTCTGATGGTCGACTTTCGGATTCGCATGTCCTTTCCCCGCACCAATCCGTAGGTGCACTAACTCCGCACCGCTGTCATGTGTCGGGCCGATGGCTTTTATTCCCCCGGATGCGACAACGGCCTGATATACACCAATTTGTAGCCGGTGAGACTGCTTAATCTCATCACTCTGGCTGGTCCCGGTCTTGAGATCCACCACGTAACACGCGCCTTCTGCATCACGTTCGAGCCGATCGATACTGCCCCGGATCCGAGCTATGCCGGACGGCACTGTGATCGTGCCATCTACACGCACCTCAGTTCCGATGGGCTGGCGATGGCGCGACTGCAACCATCCGTCAAAACGCTGTATCGCTGCTTTCGCATCAGCGAGTTCTGCGCTGCGCTGCCACTCTGCCGATAGCTCGATTTCAGGCCAGGCCGCTTCCAATTCGGCTAGAGCGTCAGGAAGTGACCACTGGTCCATGTTCTCCGCACAGATCCGGTGTACCAGGGAGCCAATACTCGCCCGAAGAGCTGATCCGTTGTTGGCGCCAGCACGGCGGGTCATAAACCATCGTCGCGGGCATGTGAGTAATTCCCCAATATGGGAGGCACTGAGCTCTACTTCTCCAGCCACGTCCCTCTGGCGGGGTGCTCCGTGACGCCACCACGTTGACGGATCAGCTTGTGGCACCAATCGCTGTCCGCGATGCCGTTCACCGCGCAAATCGTCAAGCAGTTTTTGGGCCTCGGCGCGAACCCCCGGATGTTCAGACTCATCGACGATGACTCGACGCAACTCACCGACGAGTTCGGTGAGACTAGTGACGTGCAGCGAATCAGCATTATCCTCGATGTGGGGCAGCCTGGTGACAAGCCCGGATGGACGTTTCCCGTCCTCGGCAGACTCAACGGAACACAACAGCAACTGGCGACGTGCACGTGAGCATGCCACAAGCAGCAGCCTCGTTTCAGCGCGAAGATTCTCTGACCAACTGGGCGGTGCCACGAGACCGTCTGCAGACCAACGGTCTGCGCTGGTAAGGGATCCGGTGTGGTTATGAGCGGGCCAGTTACCTTCTTCAAGGCCGCATACAGCTACGACGTCGAATTCCCGCCCTTTAACACGGTGGGCAGTCACAATGCTCACCCCGTCGCGATCCTCATCGGATTCGCGTGCTCGATCAGCCGGAATCTGCTCTTGCCGCACCACTTCAATGAGACGTCGTCCGCCTGCGATTCCAGCCATCGTCTGAGCGCCATCGGCCATATCGAAAAGCGAGCACAAACCGTCCAGGTCGCGGTTAGCAGTCGAATCACCAGCCAAGGCTCGACGACGCAGCGAGGACTCCCAGGAACTGCCATGCCACAGCACCCACAATGCTTCGTGACACGTGGCGCCAGAGCGCAAAAGCTCAGCAGCACGTTGGATCCGTTGAGCTAGTATCGCTAACGGCTGGGCACGGGTCTGTAAGCCAGGAGGTATCGAGCGTACTTCGTGCGACATGGCCAATTCTTTGCGAGATAAATTCTCAATTCGGCTGACATCCCCAGCGTCATTGGCATCGTCAGATCGACCGGTATCGCCAACATGCCCGGTCGTCCGAGTCATTGCAGCCGTCGGATTATCTCGGAGTTCCAGCAACACCGGCCAGTTGACGACGCTACCGCGCACCAGACGGCACCAGGTGTCTAGCCGATGAACGACACTGCGTTCAATCCCCGCTAGCGGATTCGACATGAGCGCTGCAACGTCTCGATCGCTAGGCTGCGCCCCGGAGGCAAGAACAACTGCGACCTGCAATGCGTTCACGATGTGCGTTACGGCATTAATATCCGACAGCGCATATTCATCGCGCGACCTCAGGACTGGAATACCCTCTGCTGCAAGAATCGTCGCGACCACGCCCAACTCATTGCCATGGCGCGTAACCACTGCCATATTCCGCCACGCCACACCCTCAGCAACATGTGCGTGACGCAGTGTGCCGGCAATCTTTCTAACTAACCGCGTGATGCTCGGAGCCCGCACCGCCGCTACGACGCCGTCTTCAGTAGCGGCGCTACGGTTGGCGCGACGACGTAGCCGACTCGAAGATGGGATCACAGGCATCCCGGTTCGCACACTTTCGACAACCTCGGCGATGTGCTGACTATTGCGGTAATTCGTTGTCAGATGGTGAACTGACACGTCTGGAAATTCGTCGATGACGTCGTCAAGCCGTTCTGCAATAGCGCCACGGAACCCATAGATCGTCTGGTCAGGATCCGCACTCAATACGCAAGGGACGTGGCATCGCGCGATCTGAGCGAGAAGACGAATCTGAGACGGATCGCATTCCGCCACGTCATCACAAATCACTAGCTTGACCCGTGACCGCACCTCAACATCGGCTCCCGGTCGAGTTAACGCAATCCGGGCGCGATGAACAGCCTCGGCATAATCGAGTGATCCCTCCAGATCAAGAACGTCCAAATAATCGGCCAGGAAAGGCCCGAGTACGCGCCATTCAGGCACCCGCCACGCGATGCCCTGATTAGTCAGATCTTGCGGGTCACATCCTTCTTGACGTAAACGCGATGCCATCACCCTCACGTCAGAGGCAAACTGTGTCGTCCTGGCGCAGGTACGTAACTCATCAGGCCAATCGGACATATCCCGCGCAGCTAGCAGTTCCCGCATCCGGAACTCCTGCTCTGGTGCCGTGAGCAGCCGCAGCTGTGGGGAAGCGACAATACGACGGGCCAACGCGTGAACCGTCATAATTCGCGGTTCTAGATGGGCACCTCCGAGACGACGAACGAGCGCAGTGCGTAACGCCTGAGCTGAAGATCTCGTCTGTGCCAACATCAAGACGTCAGACAGCTGTCCCCCGGCGGAAATATGCCGCGCCGCAATCTCCAGACACAAGCTCGTCCGCCCTGTGCCAGGCCCGCCCATGACGAGAACCGTACCGGCGTTATCGGCAAGTACTCGATTCTGGAGGTCATCCCAACCGCTCATGACACATATCCCACCAGGGACCCACGACAGATTTAGCGAATATGCGATGTCGATCACACAGAACAACCTCGTCAGAGGCCATTTCCTAGCAGCAGTGTGGTGGCATGTGAAACAGTAGACGTGATGTCTCACACGATGAGGCACATTCCGCGCGCCGAATAGCTCGTTTTAGCCGCGTTCGTAGATGGACGGCACGGCTATCGTGAGCATTTTTCGCAGCCGCAAGGACCACGCGGAAACCGCCTGCCCAGCCTGAGGACCTTCATGAACGAATCGGATCAGTCCACCACCGTGACACCCGATAACACCACTACCTCACGGGTGGATCTCACCGACAACGCCGCAGCCCGAAAAGACGTCGCGTGTGCATCCCATATTGGACTCCGCCACGACACCAATCAGGACGCCGCAGCTGTGGGGATTGACAGGTCAGGACAGCACATTGTTCTCGTCGTCGCTGATGGCGTTTCCTCGACCGAGGGAGCTGAGGACTGCGCCAGAATCGCCTCCTTGACGGCGCGCGATTACCTTACGGCGACGATGGACCAGGGCATGCCGAGCAACGATGACGACACCGTCACGTTATTCGAACGCGCCTTCCGCAAAGCCCATGAGGCAGCCATGAGTGGATCTGATCCGATCGGTGCGTGCACGCTTGCTGCCGCAGTTGCAAGCCAGGATCGCATTGTCGTCGGCAATATCGGCGATACTCGTACCTACTGGTGTCCCGATAATGGCGACCCTATTCGCCTCTCGATCGACGACTCGATGGCACAGACCCACATTGACCTTGGCGTACCTCGGGAAGAGGCTGAAAAGGGGGTAGGCGCTCACGCCATCACAAAATGGATCGGCGCATCAGCTACCGACGTTGCTCCTCGCGTCATGGCGTATCACCCGCAACAATCTGGATGGCTATTAGTGTGTAGCGACGGATTGTGGAACCACGTACCGGATATCGGAAGCCTGGCCCGGCTCATGGCTCACCTTGTACATAAGGCTCGCACTGACGACGCCGGCCATGTTTGTCCAGCAGACGTAGCCAACGGACTCATTGTTCACGCCAACAATTGCGGCGGCCATGACAACGTTACGGTGGCTCTGTGGCGCCGAGATTCTTGATCCGACGGTAGGTTTGGGATCATGGAGATCAAAATCGGCATCGTCAACGCCGCACGCGAAGTCAGCATCGACGCCCAGGAGAGCATCGAAACCATCGAGCAGCAGCTCAAAGAGAGCTTGACCCAGCCCGACGCCGTCCTCACTTTGACTGATGCCAAGGGCCGCAAGGTCCTCATTCCAGTTCGAGGCATCGCGTACCTCGATCTAGGCCAGCCAAATAGCCGGCAAGTGGGATTTGGAGCGCTCTGACCTAGGCTGCGAGACGCAATAGGAGTTCTGGCGATCGTCGGGGCTCCTATCAGCGCCGGACGTGTTCAGCGCGTCCTCAGGGCTCTAAGCCAAGTTCAATCATGCGCTGATCATGCCCGCCTAGTACACCGGCCATGACTTCATTGATGAGATCCAGGTCGTCAAATTCACCGCCACCGGCCTGAGTCAAGGCTGATGTGAGGCCTTGATGCCGAGCGAACAGACGCTGCGCAACCGACAGCACCTCGCCTACAAGTCGCCGAGCGAAAAGAGAGTCACCAGACTTATCTTTGTGTGTTGCGAGGACGTGACGCATCGCAGCATCCCACATCACTCGACTTCCAGTACCTCGCCCCAACCATGGGCCAAAAGATCCACACTCAGGGAGAAGCTCAGGATCGAGATTCGGCTCAACTCGATCTAGGAAATCAGCAATGAGGTCTACCAGGATGTGGTCGCGCAGCAACACCTGAGACCACGTCTCGGCTGGAACGTACCCCTCCACCGAGCCGACGAGAGGCTCAACGTCAATGAGAGTCTCGCGGTCCGACAGACGAGTTCTCGCCTCAGCCAAAATGTGCTGTATCTCAGCGCTGCGATCGACGACGAGGAACCGTTCCGAAAGCCCAGGAGCCAGTGCCATGCCGGCAACTGTCGCCGAAAACCCGTGCAAAGCACATGACGTTACGGCAGACCAAAAAATCTCCGCAACGGCAGTATGGCCAGTTTTCGTGTCGTCGATGCTCACCCCATCAGGTTAGAGGGTTGACGGCATGAGAGGTAGCATGGCCTGTGGTGTGTCGAACGCGTCATCTCGCCGGTCCACACCAGACGTGACATTAAACGACGTCATAAGAACGACAACGGGCCTTGACGGGTCCATGCATGAAGAGGCCAAGACACTGACCGAGACTACTGTTTCTGCTCCCACTTCCTTCGCCGACCTCGGCGTCCGCGGAGATATTTGCCAAGCACTGCAAGAGGTGGGAATCGTTTCACCCTTCCCTATCCAGGCTATGTCGATCCCCATTGCCGTTGAGGGCACCGATCTCATTGGGCAAGCTCGTACCGGCACTGGCAAAACTCTCGCCTTCGGTATCACGATCCTCCAGCGCATCATCATGCCCGGCGATGAGGGTTGGGACGGACTCACCGCCAAAGGCAAACCCCAAGCACTCGTTATGTGCCCTACCAGGGAGCTGGCGCTCCAGGTATCTAAAGACATCTCCACTGCGGCGTCCGTCCGAGGCGCACGTATCCTCACCGTCTACGGCGGGGTCGGCTATGAGCCACAGATTGACGCGCTCAAGGCAGGAGTCGACGTTGTCGTCGGTACTCCTGGACGCCTTCTTGACCTATCCCAGCGCACGGACCTCGACCTGTCCCATGTACGCATTGTGGTCCTCGACGAGGCCGACGAGATGCTAGACCTCGGCTTCCTACCCGATGTGGAAAACCTCATTGCGCGTACTCCCACTTCTCGACAGACCATGCTGTTTTCGGCAACCATGCCGGCCCCAATAATGGCCCTAGCCCGATCTCAGCTGAACCGACCGGTACATGTTCGCGCTGAGGGAGCCGACACTCAGGCCACTGTCCCCGACACTCAGCAATTCGTTTACCAAGCCCATCCGCTCGACAAGATCGAGATTATTGGACGCATTCTGCAGGCCAATGACGTCGAGAAAGTCATCATTTTCTGCCGCACCAAGCGCGCGTGCCAGCGGCTGTCTGACGACCTCAGCGACCGTGGTTTTAAGGCCCGCGCCATCCATGGCGATCTCACGCAGGTTGCCCGGGAAAAGGCTCTCAAAAAGTTCCGCCATGGCGACGCGACCATTCTGGTGGCTACCGATGTCGCCGCCCGCGGCATCGACGTCACCGGAGTATCTCACGTCATCAACCATGAGTGCCCCGAGGACGAGAAAACGTACGTTCACCGTATTGGTCGCACCGGTCGCGCTGGTGCCAAGGGCGTTGCTGTCACCCTCGTTGATTGGGCTGACGTCACCCGCTGGAAGGTTATCGATAAAGCTCTGAACCTTGAACTTCCTGAGCCGATTGAAACCTATTCCACCTCCCCGCACCTGTACACCGATCTCGCTATCCCCGAAGGCGTCGATGGCACCGTAACCGGCGCGACGAAGGACGATACCGAAAGGAAACGGCGGCATCACCGCCACGATGATTCCGAGAAGACCCTGCGACGCAGTTCTCGTGATGATTCCCGGGACGGAGGACACACGCGTCGAAAGCGGATTCGTCGTCGCAACGGCAAAGTGGTCGCAGGGGCTGCTCCTGAGCGAGATGCCCAACAGCCGACCACACACGCGAAAGGGCGCACGGCGAACAGTCGCAAGCGTGATGCGGTGGGCAGTCAACGCCAGGCGCGGCCGCGGCGACGACGCGCCCGAAACGCCTTGCACAAGTGACCGTCTTACCGACGGCATCGATCACGTCTGATCCACAATTCGGCCACGAAGAGGCCCCTGAGGTGACCGCTTCGGCCTTTACACTGAACAAGTTGTGGTGCCCCCGGCTTACTGGGGCACCACATCCGTAACCCAGTCAGACGTTCTGGAAGGTCGATGATGACCCACACAACCCAGCGGTTTCGTGATGATGGTCCGCAAACCCTTAAGGTCAGCGCGCCTCGTGCCGACCCCCAACTCTCTGAGAACAGAGAGACCCAACACGTCGTTGATCGCGGTGACGAAGGCTATGCCGCGACCCTGTCCAATCGCCAAGTCCAGATGATGGCAATCGGTGGGGCGATTGGGGTCGGGCTCTTTCTCGGCGCGGGAAGCCGCCTGCGCAGTGCCGGGCCAGCAGTCATCCTGTCCTACGCTTTCTGCGCACTCATTGCCTTCTTTGTCATGAGGGCGCTCGGCGAGCTCGTTATCCATCGTCCCTCAAGCGGCTCTTTCGTGTCCTACGCCCGGGAACTCCTTGGCGATCGCTGGGCGTATGCCGTGGGCTGGATGTACATGCTCAACTGGATGACATCGGGTATCGCCGAACTAACTGCCATAGGAACCTACCTGCAATTTTGGTGGCCCAATCTGCCGATGTGGATACCCTCGCTTGTCGCCTTGGTGATCCTCGTATCGGTCAACCTCATCAGTGTCAAGGCCTTCGGAGAATTCGAGTTTTGGGCGGCATTGCTCAAGGTCGTCGCTTTGACGGCGTTCATCGTCGTCGCCATCGGTTTGGTTGCCTCCCACGTCAATGTCGGCGGTCACCAGGCAGCGGTGTCGAACCTCTGGCGATTCGACGGCGGGTTCGCCCCGCAAGGGGTGTTACCCCTGGTGCTCGTCATCCAAGGCGTCATCTTCGCCTACGCCACAATCGAGCTGGTCGGCACAGCGTCCGGAGAGACGCAGAATCCCCGCAAGGTCATTCCCAAGGCAGTTCATGCGGTCGTTTTCCGGCTCGTCGTGTTCTATCTAGGATCGCTGGCGTTGCTGGCCATGCTGCTGCCATATAAGGCATATTCCGCCGACGAATCCCCATTCGTTACGGCATTCTCAGCTATGGGAGTGGGGTGGATTGGCGACGCCATGAACGTCGTCGTCATCACCGCCGCATTTTCCTCGGTTAACTCAGGGCTATACGCGACGGGTCGAGTCCTCAAGTCACTAGCGGCAGCAGGCGAAGCTCCACGATTTGCGGGCACCCTTAACCGGTTCAAAACTCCTGCCGGTGGCATCCTCATGACCGCTAGTGTCTTCCTGCTCGGCGTGGGACTTGAGTACGTCGTTCCCGAGCGCGCCTTCGAGATATCCATCAACACAGCTGCGGTCGGTGTCATCTGGACATGGGCAACGATTTTCTGGTGCCAGTTGGTATTGCGTCGACGCGTGAACCGAGGACAGATCGCCGATTCCGGTTTCCACATGCCCGGTTATCCAGTCACAGGTATTTTCGGGATTGTCAGCTTGGCCGGGGTGACGGCCCTCATGGTGCTCGATCCCCAGAATCGAATCGTCTTGGCGGCCTCGTTGATATATATCGCTGTCATGCTCCTGGCCTGGCCAGCCGTCAAGCGCAATAAGGCACGCCATCCCGAGCTCAATACTCAGGATGGCATCACCTTCTGACGACGCACCACGTCGCTGGCAGATGGGTGCGCCAGGCTATTTCAGTACACCATCTTCATAGCTTCGCGCACCTCTGCCAGCGTCTGGTCAGCCACAGCAGCGGCCTTCGCATTGCCATCGCGGAGGACCTCACGCAAATGCCCCTCGTCCGATGCCAATTCAGCACGACGCTTTCGAATCGGGGCGAAATAATCATTAAGGGACGCTGTCAGACGCTTTTTGAGCATCCCAGACCCGCCGTCGCCGATCTCCTCGGCGATAGTAACCGGATCGGTGTTTTCGCATAGCGACGTAAGCAACAGCAGATTGGAAACTTCCGGTCGGCCCTCCGGATCCCAGGTGATATGACGCTCGACGTCAGTCTTGGCCTTCTTAATAAGTTTGGCGGTCTGGTCTGCGGTCATGCCAAGCTCAATGGTGTTGCCCTTCGACTTGCTCATCTTCGTGCCATCGAGGCCGAGGACGTGCGGGGTCGCCGAGAGTAACGCTTCGGGCTCGGGAAAGACCGGCTTGGAGGCTTCAGCGCGCCCATATCGCTCGTCGAACCGCCGCGCAATAACGCGAGTCTGTTCAATATGTGGAAGCTGGTCACGACCGACAGGGACAAGATTCGCCTTGCAGAAGAGGATGTCAGCAGCCTGATGTACCGGGAAGGTAAGCATGAGTCCAGACATCGGACGGTCTGAGGTGGCCAATTCGTCTTTAACAGTCGGGTTGCGACGCAGTTCGGCGTCAGTCACCAACGACAAGAAAGGCAACAGCAACTGATTGAGAGCTGGCAGAGCCGAATGGGTAAAAATCGTCGTACGAGCTGGATCAATGCCAATTGCCAAATAATCGGCGAGATTCGACATCACATTAGCTTGGAGTTCGCCCACCCCGTCGCGGTCATAGATGACCTGATAATCGGCGATAACCAGAAAAGACTCAATGCCCTTATCCTGCAGGCGCACCCGGTTGGCTAGCGACCCGAAGTAGTGCCCAATATGCAGACTGCCAGTAGGACGATCACCTGTGAGAATGCGCCATCTATCCGGATGGGCGGCTAAATCAGCCTCAACCTTATCGCTACGGGCCTGCGAACGCGCCAAAGTGGCAGCGTTGGATCCGACTTCGGAGACGTCACTAGTCATCGATAATCCTTCCTCGCCACCTTCCGGCGACGAGGAAGCGCCACCAGGCAAGGCGGCCCTCACATGGTTCAGCGCCGCGCACCGCGACGCCACCACGAGGTGGTCATCGCCGGTGCACACGTCATGACGGTCACTGTAGCAGCCTCACCGGACCCGAAGAACTCCCCTGCGCAGCTGAATCCTCGTCACTAACTCCCGATATGCAGTTTCACGCGTCACATTGCATCCCAGCTCGTGATCCTTCTTGCCTGCCCCGTGATAATCGCTTGCACCAGTTCGGACTAACCCGAGCCGTCCCCCCAGATCAAAGAGCATCCGACGGGCGGCCGGGTCGTGGTCTTGATGATCGACCTCAATCCCATCTAACTGGTGGTACGCCGACAGGGAGGCAATGACCTGCGGGGTCAAAACCTGCTGGGTACCTCTTCCCCACGGATGGGCTAGCACAGCGACGCCGCCGGCATCATGGATCAGATCAATACCATCCTCCAAGGCGACACTACGCCGGGAGACATAGGCCGGTTTCCCCTCGGACAGCCAGTCGCGAAACGCTTCGTCACGGTCCTCGACGTACCCCTTGGCCACCATCGCATCCGCGATGTGAGGGCGCCCCAGGCTAGAAGCAGCCCCGGCAGCCCGGTGCACATCGTTGACTGTTACCGTCATCCCGGCATCAGACAGCCGTTGACAGATGGCGTCGAGACGCGTGACTCGCGATACGCGGGTAGCTTGTAGTTCCTTCCCTAATACCGGGTCGTCGAGACGGGTCCCATAACCCAGCAGGTGGACATCTCGACCACCGATATGGCACGTCATCTCGAGGCCAGGTAGCAGCCGGACGCCGAAACGCTGCCCGGCCGCCTGAGCCTCCTCCAGTCCGTCAAAGGTGTCGTGATCGGTAAGGGCGATGACGTCCAAACCACTCCTGGCGGCCTTCATCATCAGACGCGTTGGTGAATCCGTCCCGTCTGAAATAGTTGAGTGGGTGTGGAGATCAATTCTCACAATGTGACCTCCTGGCCCACTGCGGACCGTAGATCACTGACCATGACGACACAGTGAGCGAGATCCGGGTTTGTCGCTATGGATTCCACAATACGACCACCATCTGCCAGAACATTGTCTGTTCCAACCTTCAAAGCACGACGAGTCGCGTCGGACATTACTTGCAACAAGTCTTCACGCAAGCTCGCCCGCACTCTGGCATCGGTCGGACGGTCCTGCGGAAGTTGCTCGACGAGCCGAGTAAGGCGAATCATGTCGACGCGGCGTGCCAACGTCAGGAAGGCCTTCGCAACCTCGTCTAGTGGATGACCCTCTTCGGAGATTTCGACGACGCTCAAAAGCACGGGGCCCCAATCGTAGGCGGCCACGACCGCAGCATCCGAACGATCAAGCCCAAGATCGGTGACCTCATCGACCTTCTCCTGCCACGCGTCCGCGTTGTCGTCGAACAACAGCTCAGATAGCGTCCCAACAAGCCTGGTGACACCAGGTCGGTAGATCTCGATAGTTCCTGCGATGTCGTCTGCACCACCGTGATTAAGGAACCACCGTGTGGCATCCATCGCGAGGTCTCGCAACGCAAGTCGAATCTTCGCAGTTCGGACGGCATCCAAGCCAAGGTGGGCGAGGTCAGTCTCGACTCGTCCGAGCCCGAAGACAGATCGAGCAGCCAGCTGGCATCGAATGACCTGGGCAATATCTGCCCCCGTCTGCAAATGCAACCGGTAGTAAGCCGTCATCCCCTGCGAGTCGACGAAGCGGTTTACGGCCTCGGTCGTGATGATCTCGCGATGTAGCCGATGCGCCGGCATCTGCTGCGCGAACCTCTCCCTCAATAGCGGCGGGAAATAGGCCACGAGGCGGTCTGCAACGAATGGATCTTCTGGCAAGTCTGTCGCCAACACGGCGTCGCACAGCGCAATCTTCGTCCAGGCCAGCAGAGTACACAGTTCTGGACTAGAAAGCCCTTCCCCTGCCGCCATCCTACGATTCATCTCCGTGGTCGATGGCATAGTGTCGACAGCGCGATCAAGGTGACCCGATTCCTCAAGCTGACACATCCAGGCTTCTAGTACCCCAGCTGTCGGCCCCGATGGGCTCAGCGCGTTAGCCAAGGCCAAGTTCTGTGCGCGGTTGTGGCGCAATACCAATGCGGCAACGTCATCTGCCATGGCTGGAAGTAACTCATCTCGTTCCTTCTCACTGATTCGTCCTGCCGCCACCTCAGCATCCAAAAGGATCTTGATGTTGACCTCATGGTCAGAAGTATCGACTCCTGCTGAGTTGTCGATGAAGTCGGTGTTGATGCGACCACCATTGCGGGCATATTCAATACGCCCGGCCTGGGTCCACCCCAGATTTCCGCCTTCCCCAGCAGCTTTCGCACGCACTTCCTTGGCAGTGATTCGCACCGGATCGTTAGTACGATCACCGACCTGAGCGTCAGTTTCACTCGTGGCGCGCACATAGGTACCAATGCCGCCATTCCACAACAGATCAACAGGGGCTCGCAACATCGAAGAGATGAGGTCGTCGGGCGTCATCCTGCTCACCGATGCGTCAATTCCCAACGCCTCATGCATGGGCTGGCTTATCGGGATCGACTTCAAGCTGCGATCCCAGACGCCACCTCCCTCGGAAATAAGAGACGTGTCATAGTCGCCCCAGCTCGAACGCGGAAGATCGAAGAGACGACGACGCTCCTGCCATGAGGTTTGCGGATCCGGGGTCGGGTCGACGAAAACGTGGCGGTGGTTAAAGGCCGCGACCAATTTGATGTGCTTACTCAACAACATGCCGTTGCCGAAAACGTCACCGGACATATCGCCAATGCCAACGCAGGTGAAGTCGTCGACACTCTGATTAATTCCTAAATCTGCCAGGTGTCGTGTGACCGATTCCCACGCGCCGCGGGCCGTGATGCCCATCGCCTTGTGGTCGTAGCCGTGTGAGCCACCAGAAGCGAAGGCGTCACCAAGCCAGAAGCCATGGTCGGCGGCGATGGCGTTCGCGGTATCCGAAAACGTTGCGGTGCCTTTGTCCGCCGCGACAACGAGGTACGGGTCATCGCCATCATGACGAACAACGTTCTTCGGTGCGACGACCTCACCCTCAACGACATTGTCTGTCAGCGATAGCAAGGAGGACACAAAAATGCGGTAGCACTCCTTGCCTTCTTCGGCCCATTCAGCTCGATGTGTCGTGGCATCGGGAAGATGCGCAGGCACAAATCCTCCCTTAGCACCGGCCGGAACGATGACGGAGTTCTTAACCATCTGCGCCTTGACCAGGCCGAGCACCTCGGTACGAAAATCTTCGGGTCGATCCGACCACCGTAGGCCACCGCGCGCAACCGCACCGAACCTCAGGTGGGTGCCGGACACTCGTGGCGAGTTGACGAAAATCTCAAACTTGGGACGAGGTGCCGGGGCAAAATCGAGCTCTGTCGGGCGGATCTTAAAGGCCAACGCTCGTCGATCGCTCTGCCACCAGTTGGTACGGATCATGGCCTTAATGACTGCATGCATCATGCGCAAAATGCGGTCATGGTCGAGGGACGCCACATCCTCAAGGTCAGCGAGGAAAGATTCGGATAGCTCTTCAACGTTGGCTAGACGCTGCGGACCAGCGTCAGCTCCATCATCGAACGCACTGGGATCAAACTTCGCCTCGACGATCCTCACGAGATCGCGTGCCAAACCTGGATTAGCCCGCAAGGCTCGCGCCATGTAGGTCTGTGAAAAGGGGCTACCAACTTGACGCAGGTATCGAGCGATGCACCGCAACATTGCTACCTGCGACCACGATAATCCAGCCTCTGTCACTAATCCGGAGAAAGTATCAGACTCGCACTGCCCCTTCCACGAAGCCGCAAAGGCCTCAGTAAAACGATGGCGTCCGGCGTCTGTCCAAAGCTCACCGGGAGTTTGCAGACCGAGATCGAACAGCCACACGTCCCGACCACGCAAGACGATGCGGTGCGGATGCTCATCGACAATCTGCACACCCAAACTCGATAGGTGCGGCATCACCTGAGATAGCGTCATCGCAGCCCGCTGATTGAAAATCTTGAGTCTCAGATCGGACGGATCAGCTGGGTCATCGGGGCGGTACATTACGAGCCCAAGATCGTCTTCAGCCAGGCCATTGAGGAGTTCCAAATCCAAGATGCCCTGCTTGGCCGTGAATTCCTGCTTGTACTCGGGGCCAAAATCGACTCCCCGCTGGTTGCTTGGAATGGCGCTAGCCAACGTGATGAACTCGTCGTCCCAGTTCGAGGTGGCGTCCGCAAGTTCGGCCTGCAGTTCTTTATCGTCAATCGGAGGCAAAACTTCTCCGTCCGCGACCTTGGCCGTCACCATGATTCGCACTAGCGAGGACTCCCCCATCATGGTGGTCGAGTCAACCTCTACCGCACCAGTGCGTCCAGCCACGATCCTCTCAACGACGCCGACCGTGCTGGCATCGAAACGGTCCGCCGGGACAAAGACGAGGAGGTGGAAGAAGCGTCCCCACGGCCCGCGACGCACCAGAGCACGCAAGTGCTGCTTTTCCCGCAAGTCGACGATGGCCATAATGAGCGGCACGAGCTCCTCGGCCGAAGCCTCAAAAAGATCGTCACGTGGAAACTCAGCAATCGTGCGGATGACGGCTTTTCCGCCATGGGAGTTCGCACGGTAACCAGACAGTGCGAGAATACGAGATGCTTTAGCTCTCAATACCGGAATATGAGCCACCGACTCCGTGTACGCCGCAGACCCTAGCAGGCCAAGGAAGCGGTGCTCAGACACAACAGTGCCATGCTCGTCACGAATCCGTACACCGATATAGTCACGGTAGCCGTTACGCTGTACTGCTGAACGGACCGAATCCTTAGTGACGACGATGGTCGCTGTGTCCCCGCTATGCACAACGGCGTCAAACCGCGGACCGTCTTCAACGATGCCCAGACGGGTACCAGCAACCGGAGTCATCGTCTCGCCATCGACCGAAAACTCCTCATAGGAGAGGTACATGAAGTGATCATCGGCCAGCCATTCGAGCAGCTCACGGCTTGAGTCGCGATCGTCGGCTGGCCCCTGCGACGCACTGACTAGCTCGGCTGTACGCAGCATTGCCTCGTGCATTGCGCCCCAGTCGTCGGTGGCACGAACGACTTGATCAAGGCACGCACTCAGATCCTTACGAAGCTGTTCGGCAGCACTCTCGGTATCGATACCAAGTGGAGCCCTCGCGTCAATGTGAATCCACGATTCCGGGGAGCGACCGCCACGATCGGGCATTCCGACCGACTCGATCATGCTGCCGTCACGCTTCACGCCGATGATCGGATGCCTGACGTCCTCAACCCTCCAGCCATGCTTCAGTAAGCAAGACACCACCGTGTCCACGAGGAACGGACGATCATCCATGACGACCTGAACTGAATTGATCTGGCCATCTGACCACGGGGGGTCGACGATAACATCAACGCGAACCGGCCCAGGTTGCAGCGCAAGCTGCACCTGATGTTCCATCGCCTGATGAATCACCTCTTCACGATAGTGATCTCCGGTGGCATGTTGCTCCTGCACAGCCGCCACGAGAGCCGGGATGACTTTGTCCATCTCTGACACGATCGGGTCACCTTCGCCATGGTTACGGGGCCACCTCCGCGTGGTCCTCATCGAGAACTCTACAAGGGCCAATGCCCTTGCGTGAACCACTGCGAAAAAGCGTGACGTGAGATATACCGCAGCGGTCCGGCATCATGGTTGTTATGGACATCAATTACCGAGCCCATTTCGACGCCACCCCCGATCAAGTCGTCGCCATGATGACTGATCCGGCATGGTGGCAAGACGTTCACCGTCGTGGCGGTGGCACGACAAGTAATGCCGTTGTTACAGACGATTCGCTGAGTTTGGACGTGGCTATGCCAGCCCCAAGCCAAGTAGCCAAATTCGTTGGTCCGACTCTGACCGCCAAGCAAACACTGTCGTGGCAGCCGGCCGGCCCCGACAATTCACGCGAAGGAGTTCTCCAGATTGTCCCTCATGGCATGCCAGCACAGGCCGATGGTCACGCCCGCGTACGGGCTGACGCCACCGGGACTGAGGTCGTTTACACCGGAACGTTCACAGTGTCGGTGCCGTTAGTTGGTAAGAAACTGGAAAAGACCGCTGGTCCTCACATCATTCAGGCCTTTGAAATGCAGCAAGATGCCGGTAACGACTGGCTGGCTTCTCACTGAGGCCAGCCAGGTCAGGCCACGCGGTCGGCATCACTCAAGACCACGGAACCCCTCCGGGTCGGTGCCGACCGCAGGGAGCTCCTCGGTGACATCGTGCCATGACAGCTCATGCTCACCAATAAGAGTTTGGATCGTGACGTCGTTCCACGCATCGTCAATGGTCATGCCTTTGACAGCTTCCGCCGCCGCCTGGGAGTCGGCATCGTCGTCGTCAGCGAACCACGCGGTAATTTGAGAAGGTTCGACGCGGGTGAGGGTAACCCCGCCATTATCGACCTCTTCATGACTGGTGATTTGTTCGGGGCGAACATGGGCGACGAGTACCAAGCGTCGTCCAGTATGAGTTAATCCCCATACCGAGCCGATAATCATGGCAGCATGCTCAGTTTCCTCGGGATCAGTGACGTCAAGGATTGATTCCAACTCCTTCGTGACTGTGAACGCTGTCACCTGTTTCATCGGTGCAGCGACGAGCCGATGAGCCTGTTCCGCATTCGTTGGAATGAAGACGATGGTTGACGTCGACAATTGAACTCTCCTTGGTCAGCGTGGTCCCAGATCCATGATCCACGCTACCCACATGGGAACATGAATCACATATTGGGTCGCGAGGTCCCAGATGATGGAACCGTTCGCGAAGCAGAGTTGTCCACAGATTTCGTGACCAACCCTTCCGCGTCAAGCGTCTCATGCGCTGTCCTTGAGCGCATGACAGCGACACCCTCGGCAACACCTCTCAATTCAGCACTCGACGACCACTCTGGAATCTTCCTCGAACTCGATCGGGATTGGTGGCCCGACGAACTCTGTGTTGTCTCGTCAGCACCCTCGGTGTGCCCCGACGCAGATGATGCGCAAGCCCGCTACGAGGCGATACGGCTCACCCGCGCCGTCCATATCGTCATTGTGGAGACCATTGCCGGGCGCCGACCCATGAGTCAGCTCGTCAAGGCCAGCAGCGCTCGCGCAGTTGCAACTATGAGGCGTTGGCCTCGAGGTCCAGGCTGGAGCCGCATACTCCTCGTTGGCGAGCCACGCGTCAGCTACGACGACAACCGAGTTGACGGGGTGGGTCTGCTTGATCTCAGGGGTCGAAGGTTGCCGCTCGCCACAAGTCTGGTGCGTGAGAATCGCTCGTGGCGTCTCGACGCCGCCGAGCTCGTTCTCAATCCCAAGGTGGCTACGCTCTTGACATCGAAGAAAATCACCTGCGAGACCGTCGGTCTCGGGTGATAGCGACGGCGTCAGTCACGCAGGACTGACGCCGTGAGCCACTCAACGACGCTTCTTATTGCGACGATTCTTCGGCTTCTTCGACGCCGCGGACCTTCTGGCGGCACGGTTTCCCCCACTACGTGCCTGTTGCCTGCCACCCTCGGACGTCGTCTCAGCGTCGCCGCGTTCGTCTGGCGCCGAATATGTCAAGGCTCGACGCGCGCGGTTCTCCTTCGGGAGCACCGAATCAGCCGTAACCGGGGCACCGCCGTCATCGGTCACCAAGCCAACCTGGGGGCTTGTCTCGATCTCAAGGTTGAACAAGAACCCGACGACCTCCTCCTTGAAGGAGTCCATCATCGAGTTAAACATGTCGCCGCCTTCACGCTGGTATTCCACCAACGGATCACGTTGCGCCATGGCCCGCAGACCAATGCCTTCGCGTAAATAATCCATCTCGTAAAGGTGTTCGCGCCACTTACGGTCCAACACCGTCAGCAGAACTTCACGCTCAAGCTGCCTCATCGTCGCCTCGCCGAGTTCAGACTCACGGCGATCGTAGGCCTCTTGAGCATCGGCCTTGAAATCCTCGACGAGTTCCTCAGCATCCTGACAATCGGCATACTCGTCAATATCGAGACCAACCGGGTATACCGTCCCGATCTCCTCCCACATCGCAGCGAGATCCCAGTCCTCCGAGTAACCCTCGGTGTACTTGCGGACTCCGGCCTCAACGACACGATCAGTGGTCGCCCGCAGTTCAGCTTCGACGTCAGCACCTTCCAGCACTTTGCGACGATCACCGTAGATCACGTGACGCTGACGGTTCATAACGTCGTCGTACTTGAGGACGTTCTTTCGCATCTCGAAGTTCTGCGCCTCGACCTGCTTCTGAGCGCTCTCAATCTGACGCGATACCCACTTCGATTCGATGGGCATATCCTCGGGCATCTTCAACGTGACCATCGTGCGGTCGATGACCTCAGGCTTAAACAGTCGCATGAGCTCGTCCTGCAGTGACAAGTAGAACCGCGACTCGCCGGGGTCACCTTGTCGTCCGGAACGTCCACGCAACTGGTTGTCGATGCGGCGAGATTCGTGTCGTTCCGAGCCAATGACATAAAGGCCACCGAGCTCTTCGACCTCGTTGTGCTCGGCCTTCGACTGTTCTTCGTACTTAGTCAGGGTGTTGTTCCACGCAGTCTGATAAGCCTCCTCGTCCTCGACGGGGTCCAGGCCCTTCTCACGCAGATCAAGCTCAGTAAGGAACTCAGGGTTACCGCCGAGGATGATGTCGGTACCACGGCCAGCCATATTCGTCGACACTGTGACGGCACCTTTACGACCAGCCAAAGCAACGATCGCAGCCTCAGATTCATGGTGTTTGGCGTTCAGTACCTTGTGCGGCACACCGGCTCGCTTGAGTTTGTCAGAGAGCAGCTCCGACTTAGCCACCGACGCCGTACCGATAAGGATCGGTTGGCCCGCCTCGTGGCGTTCCACAACATCGGCAATAATGGCGTCGAACTTGGCTTCTTCGGTGCGATAAATGAGATCTTTCTGGTCTTTACGGATCATCGGACGGTTCGTCGGGATTGGGATAACGCCCAGGCCGTAGATCTTCTGGAATTCACTCTCTTCAGTCTTCGCGGTACCGGTCATGCCAGCGAGCTTGTCGTACATGCGGAAGTAGTTCTGCAAGGTGATCGTGGCGAGCGTCTGGTACTCGTCTTTGATCTCAACATGCTCTTTGGCTTCAAGGGCCTGGTGGAGACCTTCGTTGTAGCGACGACCGGCGAGGGTCCGACCGGTGTGCTCGTCAACGATGAGGACCTCACCTCCGACGACGACATAGTCCTTATCTCGATGAAAGAGTTCCTTGGCCTTAATGGCGTTGTTGAGGTACCCAATAAGTGGAGTATTCGCCGACTCGTAGAGGTTTTCGATACCGAGCCTCTCCTCGACAACGGTGATCCCATGCCCAAGCACGGAAACAGTGCGTTTCTTCTCATCAACCTCGTAATCGACATCGCGCTCAAGGCGCGAGACTATTTTGGCGAATTCCGGGTACCACTGCTTGTTCTCTTCGGCTGGTCCGGAGATGATCAGCGGGGTACGGGCCTCGTCGACAAGGATGGAATCGACCTCGTCAACGATTGCGTAATGGTGACCACGCTGCACGCACTCGCCAAGTGAGCTGGCCATATTGTCGCGCAGGTAGTCAAATCCGAACTCATTATTCGTGCCATAGGTGACATCAGCTTTATAGGCTTCCTTACGAGCCATCGGCGGCATGTCCGACAGGATGGCAGAGATGGACAGTCCTAAGAACCGGTGCACGCGACCCATCTGCTCTGACTGCACCCGAGCCAGGTAATCATTGACAGTGACGATATGCACTCCCTCACCGAGCAGCCCCTCAAGGTAGGCAGGAAGCAGACCAACGAGCGTCTTGCCTTCACCAGTCTTCATCTCGGCGATATTGCACTGGTAGAGGGCTGCACCACCCATAATCTGAACATCGAAGTGACGTTTACCCAGCACGCGCTTCGAGGCCTCACGAACCGTCGCAAAGGCCTCCGGGAGGAGGCGATCCAGACTCTCGCCGTTGTCGAGACGCTGACGGAAGTCGGCGGTCTGCCCCGCCAACTCGTCGTCATCCATGGCGGCGTAGTCCTCCTCAATGCTGTTGACCTGGCCGACAATGCGGTTGAGTCGTCGGATGATCTTGCCTTCACCGGCGTGCAGCACGCGATCCATGAGGTTCACGGGGCGGGTCCTTCAAGGAGTAGACGTCGTAACCGTCCGAGCATATGCCCGACGTGTGGCGTAGTGAAGCCACCGCACCTATCCTAGGGGGTCCCTGGCTGAACCAAGAATGTCGCGGCTCGATCTTGGCACATCACCATCACTGCCGACACCAATACCCGACGCTCAAGGCGATAGCTCATCCGGGCACGACAAGCGGCGATGCGAAAAACCGCATCGCCGCTACGCCGAGACGTCAGTAGGTATCACTCGTGATCAAAATCCAGATGGATGACGCCGTAGTTGTACCCCTTCTTTCGCCGGTAAACGACGCTAGGCCGCTTGGAATCCTGATCAAGGTAGAGGAAGAAATCGTGACCGACCAATTCCATCTCGTCGAGGGCTTGAGCTAGCGTCAAGGGAACAGCCTGGAAGACCTTTTCCTTGACGTAGATGGGGCTGTCTCCGGTGACTTCTACGTCACCTGCGATCTTCCGCGTAGCCAGGATATCGGGTGCATCCTCGGTAGCTTCTTCGGGCGCAATGTCAAGGACCTGCGACACCCGCAGCCCACGACGGCTGCGGCGACGATCAGCAGCTTTGACTAACTGGGTGCGAAGCCGATCAGCTGCCATATCGAAGGCAACCATCTTGTCCTCTGCCTGTCCAACGGCTCGCACCACCGGCCCCTTAGCCCGCAGCGTGATCTCACATGTCATAGCTTGGTCCTTGGGTCCCTTGGTGCCCTGGGCGGTGAAGACCACCTCTGCACGTTGAACCCGGTCCCTCAACTTCTCGACCCCGGAGAGCCTGTCCTCGACCTGGGCGCGCACGTCGTCACTGACGTGGCAATGCCGTCCCGAAACGATGACCTCCATGACAACCTCCTGTGCTGGGGTTTGCATCGGTCTTTCCGACGCTGACACACAAAACACGACCGAGTAGCGCCCTCCACGTGGAGATCGGTATGCCATTCGGTCGTGCCATGTATCTACGCTAGCCCATACGGGACATTCCCAACAGCTGTTTGGCAAGCTTCAACGCACGCAGTGACGATGTCAACAGCACGGTGATCATGATGTGAGGCTCATCATGATCACGGCCAACGCGTGGCCGTCGCAGCGTCGGCCAGCACAACAATGGATAGCACCCGCCACCCTGACCGTGTGAGGGCACGGCAGGCCTCGTCGGCTGTCGCCCCAGAGGTGCGCACGTCGTCGACGACGATGACGTCTCCCCTGCCTGGATCGGCCCTCATAGACCCGCGTTGGTTGTCGCCCCGCTGATCGTCACGGACCTCAAGCTGATCGGCCACTTGACGAGTTCGATGCAGTAGCCGAGCCATTGTCGCCTCGCGTACCGCAAGCCACTGCAAGGCTGAACGCGTCATATCAGCAGCGTGGTCAACTCCTCGCCTTCTGACTGCCCGGTTCGACGACGGAACCGGGACGACGTCCACGTGCCCGGGAGCAGCAGCTATGGCCGGCCCTAGTCCGTGGGCCAACCATTGGCCAAGTTGACTGGTAAGCCAGGTAGCGCCGCGGTCTTTATGGGCTGTGATGATCCCCGGCATCGGGCCGTGATAGCCCACACATGCGACGACTGGGGGCGGTCCGTCAAGGATGACGCGCGGTGCCGGGTTAACCGCGTCCAAACACGCCTGACAGATCCCGAGCCCGGGCGCTGTGCAACCTGGGCAGCATGCCCCTAACAGCAGATCGGCCAAGGATTCGAGTGGCTTCATGATCCACTAGTGTTGCGACTCGACCCGCCTCAACGGAAGAGTTATGCGGCTCAACGGAAGAGTTATGCAGCGACTGCGACGGCGGTGACTCCTTGGAGGATCTGACGCCAGCGAAAGTTCTCCTCGTGGTGCAACAGCGTCCCGTCTGCACCCAGCACGACTGCCTCAGTACCCGTTTCTGTCGGCATTGCAACGACGGCTGTCATGTTGGTTGCGGTGAGCTGACCCATCGAGGTGGCACCAGAGCCGTCGACGACAATTTCGTACGGGGCTGTCACACCCGCCTCGATTGCACGACCCAGTACACATAGTCGAGTCTGGGATAACCATGCGACGTCGGTGATAATCGACAGGTTCGCATCCGAAGAGGACAGCGGAATATCGACAATATGGCCTAGATATATTGATCCTTCCTGGCGCGATAGCAGCCCCATCCCCAGGGCTTTCCCCCGATCGAGGACGAGGGCAACGCGAGTCGAGTCGGGGGCCACGCTGAATGATGTCACCTTGCGTCCGGCCAGATCGACGACGGTTGACATCCGAGTGCCGTCTGGTCCGACGACAATTAGCGTCGGGTCCGTGCCCGAGAAGGTCATGACGGTGTGGTCGGCAAGCACCTGCGGGCGCAACAGGTTCGTGCCGGTGGCCAGCACCTGGGCGTCATCGCTACCTTCCTGCCAGGCGAGCAACGAGCGTCGATCTGACGAGACGGCGTGCCACACCGCACCTGGACTGCTCATGGACGCCATTGGCATCGCGAATTGGGTGGACGCAACCGAAGCCACGCCGGTATCCGGATCTGCCTCTCGCCCCAATGCGCCGGGCATCACCTGGATACTATGTCTTGACGTCTCAACGCGCCCTAGCTGTCCCTTGACGACGGCAACCACGGTCAGGGAGTGGGTAGCCGGCAGTGGAATGAAGTCGGCGTAAAGGTCGGCAGATACGGTGTTGTCTTCAGCCGCCTCCGGCAGTGGCAACACAGAGCCGCCAGCAGTGAAACGGATGCGCGAGATCGCTGCAAAGCCGCTGAGTGTCCATGTGACCTGACTAGCTAGCAGACGCCGCTGAGATGGCGATAGTTGAGCCGCCGAAGGGCTCAAGGGAACCGTGACCACCCCGACAGCATCCACTGATGTTGTTCCCGTGACAGTCACGCCCCGAGGCAAGGCCGTTTGCAGCGCCGCGTCTAGGTGTTCGGGGACGCCTGCAGTGAGAGCCCGGAGGGCGGCGTCGGGGTTGGCGGATGCACTGGGAAGATGGATGACGTCGGGTACCAAGTGATCGGCTGTGTTGGTCAAAAAATAGATCGGAATCGTCGACCAGCTGCGTTGAAAAGTGTACTGGGAAATAAGCAACCCTTCGGGCGGTCGAGAAATACGCCACTGGCCAGATTCCTGTGCCATTCCGAAATCATGGTTGATATGAGAGTTGGCCGGGTGGTAATGGCCGTGGGAATCAATTTGCCCCACGATGGGAGCCTGGAGTGCGGCGGTGGCGACGGTGCTACGTGGCTTAGAGTTCGTGGCGTCGTAGATAGTGGCTTTCGCATGGGGATCCCACCGATCGGCTATGTCGCTGGTGAGGTAGGACCTCGCAACCCGGTAGTCGTCACGAGCGCTCGTCATGGCCTGCAAAAACCCGCCGACAACAAGGTCGATGGAGGCTCCATTTGCGGGAGGATGAGGAGCGACGTCAATACCCTCGTGCGCCGCTTCGTGAGGGTCGTCGGCTGGCTTTACGGGCCCCTGGGAGGGCACTTTTGCGCACCCAGCAAGTAGAACAGCTGCCCCAGACAGCACAGCGCGACGAGACGGACGTAAGGTCATCATTCCTCCTGGTCGTCTGCATGGTCGCCATCAGTTGGCGATGGGGGAAGCGGAGACTCGACGATGACCCCGCCGGGCTGTCTGGGAACCACCAGTCGGAAGAACGCCCCCTGGCCAGGACGCCCCCACGCGGTCAACCAGCCATGGTGGAGATTCGCGTCCTGACGGGAGATTGCCAGCCCTAATCCACTGCCACCCACAGTGCGCACCCGAGATGGATCGCCCCGCCAAAATCGTCCAAAAACTTTCTCGGCCTGCCATGGCTCAAACCCGACGCCATGATCACGTACCGCCACTCCCACCGCGCAATCGTTGCCAACCACCGTGACCTCGACAACCTTGCCCTCGGCATGCTCGACTGCGTTAGCGAGCAAGTTTCGGATAATGCGACTGATGCGACGCGGATCTACCTCAGCGGTCTGCGCACAGTCTGCGACGAGCACGATCGGAACTCCCAGGCGATCGGCCAACGGTGTGACATCAACGATCTCAGAGCGCACCAGCTCAACAATGTCGCAATCTTCTAAGGCGAGTTGGGCAGCGCCAGCGTCGAAACGCGAGATCTCTAACAGGTCAGCGAGAAGAAGCTCGAATCGTTCCATCTGGGCACGCATGAGTTCCACAGAGCGTACTTGCACCGGATCATGTGGGTCGGCCTCAATCATTTCCGAGGCCATCCTCATCGTCGTCATCGGCGTGCGTAACTCGTGGGAGACGTCAGAAACGAACTGCTGTTGCAGACTGGATAATCGTTCAAGCTCACCAATGCGTCGGTCGAGTTGAGCAGCCATGTCGTTCATGGACGATGCCAAAGTCGCCAGATCGTCCGTGCCGCGCACCACCATTCTCTCGTCGAGGTCACCGCCGGCAAGCTTTGAGGCGGTGATGGACGCTTGTCGAATCGGTCGGGAGATGTGGCGGGTCGCGAGATAGGTCGTCACTGCGATGGCTACGGCCATGAGGGCACCAACGCTGATAACACTGCGGCGCAGCAGCGCAACAGTAGCAACCTCCTGGGTTTCAGGAAAGATGAAATATACCGGGATGGATTGGCTTGATCCTGGCGACCACAGCGTCGATCCGACGACAATTCCGGGGACATCGGGACGGACGTGGTCGGTGTAATGCACCATCGTTGGGGCAGTCCACACACCGCTGGATTCGCCCACTTGAGCTGTCAGGTCTGCCGGGACTGAGTCTGGGGATACACCTTGAGAGATGAGACCAGAAACTGGCCCCTGGATGAGAACGTGGTATTGCCCAGATTGGCTTGCGGCGTCGTCGGCAAGACGGTTAAGCCGCTCATAGAGGGAGGCCGTGCGCAAATCAGTGTCGCGCAGCTGTCCCTGAATTCGGTTGATGGTGGCGGTTGTTTCGGCAATGGCGGAGGTGCGCTTGGCCTCGACGATGCCCGCCGTCGCCTGACGAACGAGGAAAAAGCCGCCAACAACGAGGATGACCAGACTACTCGACAGGGTTATCGTGACTGTGCGCAGTGGCAGCGAGGACCACCACAGCCGTCGCGGTGCGGCCAGCCACGATGACGCTCTACCCGACCGTCGACCACGACCGGTCCGGCGAGCCGGGGTGATCAGCTCTCCTCCCCAGGGGCACTGACGCGGTACCCGATACCACGAACGGTGACGATCATCTGGGGGTGGTCGGCGTTGCGCTCTACCTTGGAACGCAGCCTTTGCACATGGACGTTGACCAACCGGGTGTCGGCATTGTTGGTGTACCCCCATACCTCACGAAGCAGGGTCTCCCTGCTGAAAACCTTGTTGGGGTGTTGGGCCATTGTGACAAGGAGGGAATACTCCAACGGAGTGAGCGAAATCTCCTCTCCTGCAAGTTGGACCGCATGGGCAGCGGGATCAATGGTGAGGTCCCCTACCGTGATGACGTCGCCCTCCTCACGCTGATTCAAGGGTGTGCGCAGCCGGGCACGGATTCGAGCAACCAACTCGGCGGACCGGAACGGCTTGCAGACATAGTCGTCGGCCCCGGCACCCAGCCCTCGCACGACGTCGGGGGTGTCGGATCGGGCGGTCAACATGATGATCGGGACGCCAGACTCGCGTCGAATATCTTGACAGATCTGGATGCCATCTCGCCCTGGAAGCATAAGGTCAAGGAGAACTAAAGCGGGTCTGCGCTCACGGAACACATCCATCACATTGTTGCCGTGCCCAACCCATACCGTCGAGAATCCTTCTTTGACAAGGACAAGCTGAAGCATTTCAGCCAGGGCAGCGTCATCGTCGACGACAAGAATCGGCCCATGATCACCGGCAGCGTCCACCATGGGCCTCCTCACTGGATTCTGGGATAGCCCATATCGTAGTCCCCATCCACATCTCGTCGTCGTCATCCTCAACGCTGAGATCAGTTACGACATCGAGATCAATTCAGCTTCGGGGTGTTGGTCGACGTTGCAAGTAAAGCATCAAGGCCATTCTGACGATGCAGTACGGCTCGCCATAAGCCTCGCGGCTCAGAGGAAAAGACATCCTCGGGGTGGGCGACGGCCCTAATCCAGTCCCCGCGAATGAGTTCGGCCTCTAACTGGCCGGGTCCCCATTCGGCGTATCCAGCGAAGATTCGAACGTCAGTAAACGCGCCTTCGATGAGTTCTGTCGGAGTGTCGAGGTGGAGCAGACCGGTGAGCCCATGGACACGTCGCCATCCGGGAGGTTCCTCGCTTGATCGCTGCACCCGGGCAAGGCAGATAGCCCCGCTGGGCGACATTGGACCGCCGAGAAACAGGTCCTGCGGCGGAGTGGCCAAATGTACCCAACCAGGAAGCTGTCTGTGCAGTGTTCCTTCAGTGCACGGCTGATTGACGATAACCCCGAGAACGCCGTCAAGTGCAACATCGATGAGGTACACAACAGATTCGCAGAAAACTCCCTCGTCGATGTGGAGACTTGCCACCAGTAAGTCTCCAGCCTTGAGGGGGTTCGCGAGGATCACGAGATCCATTGTGTCACTGACAGCTGGGGAACCAGGCGCGATCGTCAATGTAAAACGATCCGAAAGGCACATAGATTTGACGATGTCTATGTACCCACGTTCATGACAGTGAGGATTTCTATGACCGCTGATTCGCGCACCCAGCTGCTGGCAGACCTCGACCGCCGTGTCGCCGCAACCGCACCCGACATGGTCTCGTGGAGGCATCATCTGCACGCTCATCCAGAGCTATCCAACCGCGAGGAGAAGACTGCGTCATTCGTGGCCGAATCCCTGCGTAGCATGGGTGTTGACGATGTCCGCACGGGCATTGCCGGGCATGGCGTCGTCGGCGTTCTGCGGGGTGGCCAAGCCGGCGACGGTGTTGTTGTGCTGCGAGCCGACATGGATGCCTTGCCGGTACCCGACGAGTCAGGCGTCGACTTCGCTTCACACGCGGTTGACGATACGTATCCTGGCGGACCATTCCCCGTCTCACACGCGTGCGGACACGATTGCCACACAGCCATGTTGCTCGGAGCTATGCGGGTACTGTGCGAGCATGCCGATCGCATCCCGGGAACGGTCGTGTCGGTGTTCCAGCCTGCCGAAGAGGGCGCTCCCATCAATGAAGTTGGTGGCGCCAAGGCCATGCTCGAGGCCGGTGCGCTGAAGGGCCTGGATCCGACAATGGCATTTGGCATGCACGTACAACCGTATCCGAAAGGCATGGTCTCGATTCTTTCTGGAAACCAATTCGCCGCCTCGTGTATGGTGCGCATCACAATTATCGGCGAACAGGTGCACGGATCTACGCCGTGGCAAGGACTCGATCCGATGCCTGCGGTTGGTGCGATACTCACCGGAATCGGCCAGATCTACCGCCGCAATGACGCAGCCGATGCCCTGACTGTCAGCATCGGTCATCTAGACGACGTGGGCCGGTTTAACGTCATCGGTCGCAAGGTCACGATGTGGGGCACTATTCGATCCCTCACCGACACCGTCATGGCCCAGGCCCAACAGCAAGTACGCCAACTTGCCGAGGGCAGTGCTGCCGCAATGGGGTGCCGTGCCGAGGTGGAGTTCCTACAACCCGTCCCCGCTGTAACGAACACGCCAGAGTGGGTGGACAGCGTCAGCCAATCACTGACCGAGGTCGTCGGCACTGACAACGTCTTTGAGCCAGCCCCAACGCTTGGCTACGACGACGTCTCTGAATTCGTTAATGCGTACGGTGGCGTCTATGTCGGTCTTGGCGTGCAGGACACACACTTTGTTGACGGCCAGGTGGTGCCAATCGAGGGCGGACGCGGAATAGTGCCCAACCATCACCCTGCGTTCTACGCCGACGACGAGACGCTTGCCACCGGTGTGCGGTTGCACACTCACGTCGCCGTCGACCATCTGTGGTCGCACATCTAACACGCTGCTCTATTCGTAATCTGGGGCTATTCGGATAATGCTTGCACGTGATCCTTGCAAGCCGCCGGTAATGCGGTGAATTATCCGCTGATGTCGTGCTCGGTCCAGACCCTCTCGATGACATTGTGGCCAACCGCAATGACGTTACCGAGAGGGTGACCGATGTCGTCGAGACCAGCCCATGCTTTCGGAGACATTCACTGCGGCTTATCGTCGGCGGGCGATCATTGAGGGATGCACGACCGGGCGCAGGTACCGGCCACGTCGGTGCAACCGTGTAGAAGATGGCTGCTCAATCCATGAGGGGCGGGATCACGGCTCGCCCGCCGTCAACGTCTACAATGACCGACGGTGGAGTGGCACGTCGAGGAGAAGCGAGCAACGCAGGGGCTTGCCGACGAGTGGCAAGGCATTGCTCACCTCTTCACACGGTCTGTCACGCACACCGCTCCCACGTTTTATGACCCGATTCAGGTGCAGGCGTGGCTTTCCTGCGCCCCCATTACCAGTGACCAATGGCGCAATCGCCTTCGCGGGCAGGTCTTATTTCTAGCCCGTCAAGGCCACGGACACGTGGCTGGGTTCGCCTCACTCGCACATGACGGCGAGATCGACATGCTGTTCGTTGACCCCAATTCGCAAAGGAAAGGCGTAGCCACCTTATTGCTTACCCATGTCATCGCTACAGCCAAGCGACGTGGACTATCTCGGTTGACCACCTTCGCATCCGTTGCCGCACACGAATTCTTTACCCGACGCGGCTTCACCACGCGCTGCGAATGTCACCCACAACGTGGCGACATTACGCTCACCAACTACTTCATGGAACTCCAGATAGAGCGCCAATAGTCAACGCCAGAGCTGACTTTTCAGCGTGATTGTCATGAGTTCTTTGCTTGGTGGGTATATGACTTCTTACCCGAATGGGACCAGAGTGACGCCACACATGTTGGTCGCCCCCGATTAGCGTCACCCCGTTAAGGTAACCGAGCTTGTCGAATTGGGAGCCGAAGGCCTCTCGCAGCACGCGGGCGGCATCCGCTTGAGCCGCAGCGACGTGCCCAGAAGACGGTCCACCACCTGGCCGCGACCACGCGCGACGTCGACGAGGACCTGCAGACGATCCTTGCCGACACCAGCGTGCTCCCGGTCACACGCCGCAACCGGCTGTCGCGGATCCAGGACAAGCTGGTTGGCCTGACGTTCTTCGAAACTTCCAGTACGGGATCGATACAAAGTGGCGAAACATACGTGCTGGCTGAGTAGGGTGTAGCTCTCAGTAGGAGGGGTGCTTCGACCGTGACCAAGAAAGAGCACAAGGGCATTGCACATCGCTTCGATGTTGAAGTGATGAGAGAATGGGCGACGAATGGTTTCAACAAGGCGTTGCAGATGCAACAGCCGATTGCCCTCAGTATGGTGGCACGGTTACGACGTGTCTATCCTGATAAGACACCCGAGCAGCTCATCAAGTTTCTCGACAAAACATACCTAGGTACGGTGACTGCTTCTGGAACAGGCGCAGGAATGGCAGCAGCGGTTCCAAACGGCGCAGTTCAGATCCCGGCTGCGATTTCTGATTTGGGTACATTCTTGGAATCTTCCGTGCTGTATGTTCTTGCCGTGGCCGAGATTCACGGCGTCGATGTTGAAGATTTTGAGCGACGCAAGTTTCTTGTGATGACCGCGCTTCTCGGGGATACTGGTACCAAGACAGTCACCCAGGCTCTAGGAAAGAAAACAATTCCATACTGGAGTAAGACGATCATCAACAAGATCCCCATGGATGCTATTAGGACCGTCAATAAAATGCTCGACCCCCGATTCGTCACAAAATATGGCACAAAGCAAGGTGTACTTGTTTTAGGAAAACAGTTACCACTCGCGTTGGGTGTTATCGTAGGCGCAGGTGGCAACGCGGCGTTCAGTCACCTCGTCGTGCGATCTACAAAGCAATTACTGGGAAACCCTCCCGACACCTGGGATCATCTTGACCTGGAACATGATGAGATGATCGAAGATGAAGGGATAGGCGACCTACCCACAAATTAGGCATCGGAATAGGTGGAACTCCAAAAGAGCTAAGCGCTCGTGATGGGTCCCGGCGCTGGCGCGCTCGGACATTATGTTGATTGCCTATCCGTAGACGGTGCCCTACTTACCGGCACGCTACAACACGTCCGCCGCACTGTTGCCAGTGGTGATGATCCTAATGGTCTGCAGCTTGGAGTGGCTGCCTGCACCGGGATTCCCGGTGGCTTCGGTAGGTGTGTATCCTGAAATACCTGGATTAGAGCCGTTTTTATTTCGCGGCCATACAGACCGTCAGTGGGGATGATCCCGTATAGTTCTTATGGCCACTGTTGATCGCTTGATGCGCCTCGAGGATAGCCGTCTTGCCACCGTATTCGGCTTGATACCCCTTACACTACAAGGCATTTTGAATGATTCCATGTACATTGTCCTGGCCAGCGGTTTGAGTAATACCTTTTAGTCAATGGGACTTGAGGGGAGACCGTGTTCCAGAACCAAAATTATTTGTCACAGTGATAATCCCACGATAAATTTGCAAGCTGCGGATCAGCGCGTTAATGGTGCCCCCACCAGTTTTTTGGACTTGAGAACTAGACGGCAGCGTGTCCTCATAGATTGCATTCAGCCACTTCTGGGTGGCCAAAACCACTTTATCTACCATCATCCCCCGCTAAGAAATCAGTTATTTGTAGTTGACGATCAATATCACCCGCCCATTATGAAAGCTTCGAGACACCAGGTTTTATAACGACGCTTCACACCCTTCGGGCTAGACAACATAAAGCCCAGATTGTTTCGCTTTCGGGATCACTATGTTTAGGATCAATTACCTGTTTTCTCCGTACTCTTACTTACCACTGGCCTTAAAGCGCTCAACTACCTACCCGCTCAACTGCGAAGAGCCGCAAGACGCCCCCTCCCAGAAAGAGAACTACACCCCAGGCCTCAACTCCTACGCAGCACTATGGAACGAATACAAAGAAGCACCTTCTAGCACCACGCTGCTCAACGTCACCCGCCGAATCTACGAACAGTACTTCCTCCGACTCTGCAGCTACGACAGCGCCGACCTCACCACAACCCTGCTCAAAAACAACCGAGACCAATTCATCCACACCGATACCCAAGGCCAAGAAGACCTCTCCGCCCACCACCTCGCCACATCCATTCTCACCTACCACAAGAACCGGCTCGAAGACGACACCTACCTCATCGCCGAAAACTACGGCCCCATCAACTACGCCACGCCTTGCAACTCATCTTCACCCTCACGGGACAAGAACAGCAGTACAAAATAACGACCGAAACCAGCGTGTCGCTCCACCACGGCACAGCTAGTATCACCTTTCGCGCGACTAAGCCCAAGCATTACCGCCTCGCACCAGGCATTACCTCTGCCTGAAGCAACCACTGTCGCCCTCCTTGCAAAGCAACAAGTCGGCATGAGAATCACACAAATCGTAAACGCCAGAACGGACCCACGTACCCCACACCCGGACTCCTACGCAAGTCTTACAGCCACATGGTTGACACCGGCCAGTACGAGCGACACATAGCCCCGAACAGCACGGACGCTACCCACCACAGCCGCAACGAGGTCACAGAGTGCATTCAACCGCCTCGCGGTGCCACGGCAGACACAGCAAAGCTCGAGCGGTGCTGGGCACCGTTCAGGCTTCTCATTGTTGTCTGTACTCAACTTGGGCTACAAAGCCTAGATGGATGCAGAAAACAGGTAGATGAGTGCAGTATTTAGTGCCATGGGGAAAATATGACCGGTTTCAGAAATTGAGAACAACTGTGACCTCTACTTCTCATGCGTCAAACACCACAGATAAGCCATACAAAGCCAAAACCATTAATTCTCACTTAGAATCTAAAACTGACTCTTATCAGATAGATCGAATGTCTTGCTCCTCAATACGACATCCATAGCTACCAATAGTGCGACAAAGCCTACACAAACAAACAAACTTGTAGAATAGTCTACGAATGGACTCTCACCAATCAACGGTGTTCTACACAAATCAATTAGGTATGTGACTGGATTCAGTCGGGATATTACATACACCCAACCAGAAAGAGACTCCACAGGATAAAACGCACCTCCGAGCGTAACCATCACGACAACCGCAAAGGAAACTGCCAGAAAATTATCATACAGAATTGAAATTTTTAGCAGTACTAGCGATAAGAGATAACTCGTAACAATTAGGAGGCTCAACCCTGCGAGCGCGATTTTCGTAGCGGAACCCGTGTGATGAATTTCTAAGAGTGGTGCGGAAACAATTAAAATAACAAAACTTTGAATTGACGCAAATACAGTCTGGACAAGCGCTTGTGCGGCTGAAAAGCTATGGAATCCGCCTGGCGCAAGGAGAATTACATCAGATCTCAATCCGCGAATATCATCACGCGCTTCATAGCTAGAACCTTGTACGGAGTTCACAATGACATTTACGAGCGCAACTGAAATCACCATGAATGCAACTCCGGTTCCAGTTTCGATATATGTCGATGCAAAAACTGCGAAAAGCACAACGGAAAGCAGTGGGCGTACCGCCATGGAGAAGGTATCAATTGGATTTCTCCGAAGGGTTGTGAGGAGCTTGAACGCTACGGCAGTATTCACCGGTCACCCCCTATTACTCCTACTTCTCGGTATTTTTTCGTCGATCTCATCACCCAAAACAGTCCGGCCATCACGAACACTACACTCACCAGAAGAGAAACCAAGAGGGGAACGACATTGTTTGTGCGAACAAATTCATTTAGATAAGTAAATGGTGAGATTAACGATCCTATTTTAATTACACCGCTAAGTGCCGCCAATGGCCAGAGCACACAAGATAGAACTTGCAGAATATCAAGAATAAGATTTATGAAATGAAACGTTCGACTGAACCGAATTTCGAAGCCGAATACAAGACAAACTATCCCCAGAGTCACTGGTACGGAAAGCAAGGCCTGTAGGAGCATCCTGACTATCACTATTGGAAAGCCTAGGAGCAATCCCAGTATTGCAGTCGAAAGCAGCGAGGACAATAGATAAAAACCACAAACGCCCACCGAGTAACCGAGTAGCCACGATACAACAGTTCCTTCCGACATGAGGAAAGTATCCAATCGCCCACCTGATGAAATACCTTGGATCGAGACAAGACATTGGATGACTACCGCAGCAAAGAAGGACCAGATCATGTTTGTATAAATATATGGACGCTGACTCTCCTCGCTTAGATAGGTAGCACCGAGGATAAGCAGAGGTAACACCTCCATAATTGGGGTTATGACCAAGAGCTTAGTCCATATACTTGGCATCCTAGAGTTCATAACGACACCATATTGCGCATGAGTAAGCACATTCATTGCCCGCCCCCGGCCAGAAGGAAGAATGTATCGCGCAGGAGTGGAGCACGTGATGAATAGCTATACCCGAGCTCTGCAATATCGCTCATATCAGTAACCCCAAAAAGCAAAACTTCCGCGTTCGCGGGATTTGATTCTCGTATAACTAGTCGCCATCCGGGGTTCTCCTCAGCTCTTGACCGGACGCTTCCTATTTTATCAGCGGGAACGGTGAGTGAATATACCGTTTCACCCGCAATTCTTCGAAGATTCTCAGGAGATCCATCGGCAACTATCTGGCCGTTCGACATAAACAAAACGCGATCACATAAATCATCTACTTCGTTCATCAAGTGTGTGCAAATTATGACACTAGTGCCATTAAATGAGAGGCGACGGATCACCTCATAGAGTTCTGTGGCAGCCAAAGGGTCCAACCCTGTTGTCGGTTCATCCAAAAAAAGAATCTGAGGTCTGGAAATGAGCGCCCGCGCAATATTCGCTCGTTGCTTGAGGCCAGTAGACAGCTTCCAAACCTGTTCATCAGCACGATCGATAACACCACAAAGCGAAAGCACCTCGTTGATCCTGTCACGCTTAAACTTCTTCGGAACGGAGTACAGTCGGGCGACGTACTCTAGGTTCTCCTGCACAGTTAACATCCCAAAGAGCTGATTGCTGTTGCTTGCGAAGCCAATTTTCGAGCGCCATTGACTCAGCAACTTCTTATTATGATCGCCTAATAAGTCCAAGCCTGCGACATAAAGCTTTTCTGCATTCGTCGGGACCCAAAGACTACTGATGAGTCGCAAGAACGTGGTTTTACCAGCACCGTTAGGGCCGATAATCCCGACAGTTTCACTCGACATAATTGTTAGGTCATCAATCTTAAGAGCGACCCTACTCCCGAACTCCTTCCTAAGGTTTTTAATTTCAATTATCGGCTCCATATCAGCTCCTGTGTTACGTGTTAGGCTCGCGGGTGTTTGCTTGGGGCACTATGGCCCCAAGCAAACACCCGCTACTAAATTCCTGGACTGCTCAAGCTGCAATGGCACGTACCCATATAGACTTTCAGCATCGATTGCTCCAGATCGATCTCCTCAATTTCAAATGGGCTATCCTCGGTGTCCGCGACAGCTTCGAGAAGTCCAATTGTCTTTTCAATGAGATTGTCCAGCACCTTGTCCGATTCTGGCGTTGTGAGAGTGGACATCATTCACCTCCTTCCTAAAATCCGTTCGAAAAATCGTCGAAAAAGGTAAAAGTATCCGCTGAGGCATCCGCTTTTCTTATTTGAGTCTCGAGTGCGCTTTGAGCCACTCCATACCAGGATTTCTCATTCAAAAATTCTCGGGCTGACAGCTCATACTCACTGTCGCTTGGACTTCCAGGCCTGAACACATTATCAGCTTGATCAAAAAACCATGGGAGCGAGTCAGGGTGCACGATACGAAGAATTTCTCTCGCGATACCTGTTAGACATAAATTCGACGTGATTCTTGGCGCCTCTGGTCGTCCAAATAGCCGCCTAGACATAGCGTGAAAAAGCAGCTGTTCCGAATTTGCGCCTAGTGCATATAAACCAGAGCGAACAGCTATTAGTCTAACTTGCTTAACAGGAAGATTGCACAGCATATCGAGACTTTCGTCAATAGCGTCAATATTGAGAGTCGAGAATGTTGTCTGAATTGTAACTGGGATATCATTGTCATTACAATTCCCTATCGTTGCAATCGCACGATCAAATGCTCCCCAAGCATGGCGAATAGCTCTCTTGAACCATCAATACTTACCTGTACGCTGCTTACACACTTAGGCTTCGGACTACAACAGGACGAGAGCCGTTGGTTGCGATTGACACACGAGCCCCAGCAAATGACATCCCGGCGATTATCTCTCCGAGATTTTCCACCAACGTAGGCTCACCTCCGCCAAGTACTACATCTATTTCCTCGCGTCGTGCAAGCTGCTCAACAATCGGAAATATCCTACTCATATCCGCTCTGTGTTGAGCTGCCGATTCAACGTCTACGTAATAAAAGGGACACGAGAAACAACACTTACTCGTCACAGGCACTATACGATCTGGACACTCGTAAGCTCAATCCAGAGTGCAGATGTCTCAAGTCAGTTCCTTATTCTAATGAGAAACGGATCGCTCCTTCCGGGTCTTAATTCCCACCTTTACTCGAAAATGTTCTCCCGAATGGAGTGGCCTAAGAATTAGGTCCAGTCGGTTTAAGCGTTGACCGTGTTTGCTTGGCTCCATTGGTCCGCATATTTCCGTGGGCTGACGTAGTCCAGAGAGGAATGCGGACAGGCGTTACTGTAGCACAGTGACCACTGGGCCACGAGTATCCGGACGTGCTCCTAGTTCTCGATACCACTATCTTCGAGCAGTTCGTCCCTCATCCGGTTGTGGACATTCCCGTTATGCCAGGGCTGGCCTGGTGGGATGAACGCTTGGGTCGTCTCATCCTCTCCAGTCGAGGTGTGGAGGGCTTGGGCGCTGATGTCGCGTCCGTTATCCATCCGGATCACCCTCCGGCGCCCACCATGCTCGAGACACGCGAGGTCGAGCAGCTCGATCACCGAAGCCGCGTCGATCTTCTTGTCGGCCGCGACGGCGACGTACACGCGAGTGCGTTCGTCGATAGTGTTGCAGATCTTGATCGCCTTGCCATGCCTGGTCGAATCAAGCCGGAAATCAAGTGCCCACACATCGCGCGGGTATTGTTGCCCGGCAGGAACGTCACGATGAGTATCTGCTGCCAGACGCTTGCGCTTCTTCCCAGGCAGAGCGCGTACGCCTTCTTCACGCCAGATCCGCCGGAAGGTTTCGCGGCACACCCCATAGCCCTCGGCGAGAGCCTTAATCCAGGCGCGCCGGTGTCCCCACCGGCGGTGATCACGCGCGAACTCATGCATCCACGCACGAAGGTCTGCGTATTTATAGCGTTCGATCGCTCGCAAACTCTCCTCTAGGAGCCTGGGCCTGGTGCAACCGTCAGGCTCGATAGTCGAGTCGATTCGGCTGAATTGAACCGACGCGGACGCCAGCGCGAGTCCCGCGCGTGAGAGTTGGTTCACGCCCCGTCTGCCCTCGAGCGCCTCCCGGGTGCGTTGGAAGCGACATGCTATCCGTGCGCTCACGAGTGACGTATGGACCCGTCACCACCACGACGAGAGGAGCTTCCATGACCATCGCCTGCGCACCAGCTACGGCCACTCCCCCAGCGATCACGTTCGAGCCGTTCACGTGGGACAGCCGCACCTGGGCTCTCTACCGGCGAGCATGCTGCCTGCTGCGCAACCTCATCGTTCGAGGAGCCTGCACCTTTCACGAGGCTGAAATGGTACGACTCCAGATAGCCGAGGCACTGGGCTGGATCCACGCCCTCACCGAACCAGCATTGGACGGCGCCCACGTACTGGCGCCGGGCAGCTACCTGCGACAGCACCACGGCTACCTATGGTGCGGACACTGCGGAGAACCCTACGGCCGCAAGCACTAGCGCACTGCCACCCCGCACGCAGCACTGGTGTTTGAATGCCCGACGGACTACAGCATGCGCGGCACCTGCAGCACCCCACACACATCTATCAGGCCCACCTCAAAAGCCGGGCAAACCTACTCATGCAGAAACTCTGCCGAAGCAGCGACGTCCCTGCCCTCATCACCAGAGATCTGCCCGATACGGCCGAGGCCATCCGGCAGGTCCTCGCGGTGCGACCAGACCGAGCACTGTTCCAGCTCGAGGATGTACTCGCGCAGGTCGGGTGTGCGACGGTTGCCAGCACAACGCGGATCATCGCGGGGACCACGACCGGCGAGACGATCACCATCCCGCTGATTCGCGGATGGACACCCAGCCGAGACCGCTGAACAGCCAGGCCTGAGAACCAGGCACGATGGACGGTAGCGTTGAGGCGTGGCCATGCCCGACATCGATCTGAAGCGTATCCGCCGCTGGTGCGATGCCCGCGTCCCCAAACACCTGTGGGACCAGCTGTAGGTCGAAGCCGACATCGAACCCCGTCACGTCACCATCGACGAGGTCCGCCCACCTTGGGACGGCCACGGTGACCACATCCGCTTCCCCATCGCCCGGCTCCGTTACACCAAGACCACCGGTATGTGGAGCCTGTATTGGCGCGACCGCAACCTCAAATTCCACGCCTACAACATCGCACCGACACCCACTGTGAAGAAACTTCTGGATCACGTTGCCGACAGCGGGGACCCGATCTTCTTCGGCCAGTAACCCGGTTGGGCTACTTTTTCATCGGCGAATTCCTTGCAGCTGCGTCGATCGCGACCGCTTGGCTCTTGTTCCGTCGACCGTCTGCAGCGAAGTTGATATCTCGGCTTGTCAGACCGTGTACGGACGCACGAGCAACAAGCCCATCTCCGCGGTCACCAAGTCCACAGGATCGACCACAGTGGTCTGCGGGGTCTGCGGGCACACATACCGGCGCGATCCCGGGCAGTTGGCATGTCCAACGCCGGGCTGCGTCAACGATTCGGTCACAGCGGCCGCTCTGCGACAGAACTTCCGGCTCGCCACGCAGATCCTCACCGCCCGCTGTACGCCCCGAGCCCGCTGGTTCTTGCAGGGTGCGTGCTCCCCGAGGGCAGCCTGGTTTCGTGTTCACCAATGGCAAGGCAGTCACACTGCCAGCTGGTCAGACCTCATTCGTGACCGGTGCCGAGTAGGCCTTGAGATCATCCCAAGAGTCAGCACGCTGGGTGTCTGCCTCGTAGGCAATGAGGTAGCCCCAGTTCTGGTCGGCGAAATCATCATCGGCCACCAGACGACGCACGAGGGCTTCGGCAGCCTTGCGTTTGGCCTGGACCTTCTCGTTGTCTCGGCCCCGCTCGTCCTTACCTTCAATGATCCAGTACACGCCTTGATCGTCCAGTGCCACGAAGTCAGGGAAGTAGCGGTCCTTCGAGGTGTAGTAGACGAAGGCCTGATCCTGCGGGTGCAACCTGTGCCACCACACAATGTGTGGGGACGTGTTGAGCAACCGAGCCAACAGGTACTCACCGGTGTAGGAATCGAAGGACTCTTCAGCAAACAGGGACTTCGACCAGCCACCGTAAACGCGTCCACGCACGAACTGCGAGCGGTCCTGAATCTGGTCGTGCACCTGTTCTCCCAGCGGGAGCGTGTACCCGTTTCCAGGCTCGCGCTTCGGATGAATGGACGGCACCTCGCGCGTCGAGCGGAGGGTCTCCACGATGTACCCGTGCACCAACGTGCGAAGTTCGTTCTCGGCAGAGGCCAACGACTTGACCGTCCACTCGGTGAAGGTGACGTGCTTCATGAACGTCGGCACCAAATACCGCGCGACGTAGCGGATCGTGGCATCGGTCTTGGGGACCATGCCCATACCGACGACAAGCTTATTCAGCGCCAAATCCACATCGGATGTCTCAAGAGGGATCGACTCCACCTCAGCGGATTCACGGTCCTCGACGCGCAACCTCTTACCGAGCGCGGCGACGATCTCCTTGCGCAGCAGAACATCGCCGGTGTGGGTGACGCGTTGGGCGGCCGCACGGATCTGGTCGTCGTGAATGTCGGACAGATCGATCGGAGGCTGTTGCACGCTTACCCGTGTCACGGGGAACCAGTACTCCACCTCAGCGAATACCGGATTGCGTTCGATGGTTACCAGCTGCACCGGATCGGTTGCCTCGTCCTCGAGGTCGGAATCCAGTGACCGCACCCCCAGCCCGGGCAGACTGTCACCTTCGCCCGGATTCTCCACCGGCACCACTCCCGGAGTCTGGTCGGTGGGTCGTGCGGATCCCGCTTCAGACGCATCGGGACTAGTGGTGGTCATCCCAACGCTGGGCTGGGGAGGTTCGGGTTGTCCGGCGTCTCGGATCGCACACTGCACCGCGGCTGGATCGGCTGTGGTGGTGTCCTCCAAGCCGAACTGCTGGAGCACGTTCTCGGCTGCGAGCAGTTCGGTGAAGGACTGGTGGGCGATAATGTCGAGCTGGTCAATCTGCCCCACACCTGTGTATCGGCCAAACGGCAGGCGCAGGCCGCGGCCCATAGTCTGCTGGGTCAGCACCTCCGAGGCCATCGCCCGCAAGGTCACCACCACAGCGACGTTCTTGACGTCCCAACCTTCCTTGAGCTTGTTGACGCTCACCACCGCGAGAACCGACGAATGCGGGGCATCCAGCTCATTGAGGCGACGCTGGGTCACCTCATCGTCATGTTTCGTGTCCACCTGCAGCACCGCATCTTCCTTGCCGAGGAACTCAGGGGTCCGCAGCAGCTCAGCCACCTGAGTGGCGTGGTCCACATCGGAGCAGACCACGAACGCAACCGCGTTCAGCGACGGACGATTGTTGGCCTGCGCATAGTCGTCATAGTGGGCCTGCTTGATCGCCCGCAGGGCTAGCGCGTCACGCAGCTGCTGCTCTTCTGAGGCGGGCGTGGCGTCATACCCGGCCTTGCGGAATGCCAACACTGGGGCCTTGACGAAGCGGTCGGCGATCGCCCGATACAGCGGATAGGTGTAGATCACGTGATCCGTGGCATCCACCGAGGCGGTGAGCCCGATCGTCGCCGCCGGGTCCAGCTCCTTCAACGCCGCACTAAACGCCACCGCCGACGCTCCATACAGGTGCGACTCGTCTGCGATGACAACCAAGTCATCCAGACCCTTGAGGTAGTCAAACAGCACGCCCGCGTTCTCATCGAAACGCCGTGGCTTGCGACGCTGCGCCTCCGCCCCGGAACCCTGGGTCTCGCCGTCCTCCGACTTCGGAGCAATCAGCTGCTGGATGTTGAAGATGAACGCCAGCACCGGCTTCTCCCGACCAATCGAGAGCATCTCGGCGCCATTCTGCCGTGCGATCCACGCCGAATAATCCTGCGGGGTGACCACCTCCGGCGGCACCACCGAACCAGCGATGTAACGCGGCGAGCCGGGGGTGAAGTTCTGCAAGGTCTTGGCCTGCACGGTCTTGCCCGGTGTCACGATCACCACATTGCCCACACCTTGGCGGCGCAAGTACTCGATGAACGCCGCCATCAGGTATGTCTTGCCCACGCCCGTCGCCAAGTTCAACACCTGCATTACCGACGGGTCATAGTCACCATCGAGGGTAAAGATCAGCTGACGCAGCGCCTCCTTGTTCGGGGCACGCAGGTCGAAATCCGAGGCGATCTGCTCCAAGAGGTCCGAGTCGAACGAGATGGCAAGCCTGCTCACAGTTGCGCCTCCTTCTGGTAACTGAAGACATCATCGGGCACGGCCACCACACGCGACCCCTTGCACACCTTCCGCAGATGCTGCCGCACCCCATCCAGCACACTCGTGGCAACCAACACCAGTGTTTCACCCGGCGAGAGTTCCTTGACTAGGTCATCCACCAGCTCGATGGTGGCCACACCCTCAACCACCTTCAGCAACGTGTTCCCGCGCCGCCCCTCGAAAACGTAGTCATCATCGGGATGCAACAGGCTGAACCCCAGATTCGCCGCCACCGACTCGATCAGCACCTGCCCTGTCGCCTCCGGCGTCAACACCACCCGATCCAGCACTGGGTCATAGTCGAAACACGATGGTGACAGATGCGCCACCTGGAACCCGCCGCCACCCCGCCAGTTCACAACATCCTTCGTGCGAACCGTCTTCGCAGCAGCCTTGAGCGCCTTGACCCGAGGATCCTTCTTTGCCACCGGATCAGCCGCGATCAACTTGTTCAACACCGACGTGAACTTGGCTGCGTCCCCAGGCGAGACACCCTCAGGCAACTCGACATTCTCCGCGGCGATCCGCTCCCCCTTTGTGCGCGTCACACCACCCGGATCCTGATCATTGATCACCTTGGTCAGACGTGCCTTGGTGAACCGCTCGAACGTGTCAGCAACCAGCTCACACGTCACCCAACGACGCCCCATCTTCTGCGCCACCGCTGCCGTCGTCCCCGAACCGGCGAACACATCCAAGACGATGTCGCCCGGGTTGGAACCAATGGTGATAACCCTTTCCAGGAGCCGTTCCGGCTTGGGAGTGGAGAACGGCTGTTGACCCGGGAAGAGCAAGAGAATCTCCTTCTTTCCCTCTTGGCTGTGGCCAACCTCCTCATGGGGCCACCACGTCGTCGGCACCCTGCCCTGCATCACTTCGGAGAGGAAACGCTTCAGCTGCGGAGCGCCCTGACCCGACGCGCCGAACCACACCCGATTGTCTTCGAGCAGCTCCAGATAGCGGTCCTTGGTATAGAGCCAGCACCGCCCTGACGGGGGATCGAAAGACAGACCGGCGGGGGTAGTTAAGGTGTAACGCTGGGATTCGCGCTCGTTCTCAGCAGGATTGAACTGCGCGGTAAAGTTGTCAGGACGCCAACGACCACGAGGATCGTCGTCAGGATTCTGGTACACCAGATTTTGAGCGTCAGACCGCGGCAGCAAGTTGCGGACTGCCTTGAAGCGTTCCTGATTGAGGCAATAGACGAGGATGGTGTCGTTCGAGTGGGAGATCACCGACCTGTTCTCCGGCGAATAGGTCTTCTGCCACTGCATCTCCGCTACAAACCGATCCGCCCCAAACACCTCGTCGAGCAGGACGCGCATGCGGTGGACCTCAACATCGTCGAGATGCACCCAGATTGAACCGTCTTCTGAAAGCAACTTCTTGAGGTGCAGCAGTCGGTCGCGCATCATGGTGAGCCAGACCGAGTGTTCGAGGTTGTCCTCGTAGTTGGCAAAAGTCTGCGCCGTGTTGAAGGGCGGATCAATGTAGATCAGCTTGATCTTGCCAAGGTATTTGTCCGCCAACTCTGGTACGCGAGTCAATGCTTCAAGGACGTCGCCGGACTCACCGAAGATGAGCAGGTTATCGTTCTGCGGCTCCAAGTCGGCGCGCTCGGAGTAGGCGAACTCGTCGGTCTTGGGGGTCTGAGTTCCGCGGACGTAGTCGTCCATGATGAGGGTGTGGGTCTCGCAGTAGCGTGGGTCGGAGGGATCAACCCAGGTGTAGCCGTACTTCCCGTTCTCTGTGGGGATGAGGGCTTTGTCTTTGTTGTACCAGGTGAGCTGGAGGCGTTGCGCTGCCATCTACTTAGTTTCTCCCTTCGGTATTGTCGGGATCGCTTCGCAGATGTCGGCTATGTCGCAGTCGAGGAATTGGCAGATCCTGAGCAGGGTGTCGGTTTGAATGTTGGCTCCTTTACCGAGTTTGGCGATGGAGCCTGAGCTGATACGTGTCTCTCTTTGGAGATCCTGTTTACGGAGGTTGCGGGTTTTGAGGAGATTCCAGAGCTTTTCGTAGCTCATCCGTAGCTGCAGGCTCGCGTTTTCTACAGTGGCCACTGTTCACTCCTTAGCGTGTCGGCAAGGTCTTGGAGGGATTGGGCTTCTTGTTGGATTTCTTCTGGGGCCTTGGCTCCCTCTTTGTTCCATGCAAATCCGTAGAGGGAGTGTTCGTCCTCTCCGAGTTGGATGACGGTTGTCTCCTCGACATGTTTTTGGGTGCATTCGGTGTAGGACTGATCCTTGTCGAATGCGATAAAGATCTGCTTGGTCGTGAAAGTGCGATACAGGTCAAAGATTTTTTCGACTAGGTCGTCACTGATGTTCTTGATCAGCGGTGAGTCGTGGATGACGGCAGGCAAATCGGTGAGAGCGAGAATTGTGAGGTCGAACAGGATCAGGTTCTTGTCCGAGGCTCCCGTCCCATCGTCAACGGGTGATCCGTACCGGTACTTCTTGTTCTCGTCGAAACGTATGCTTGGTGGAATACGACGGGTGTCGTAGAGCAAAGCATCGAATATGGCCAGTTGTGTGTTGATTTTGTCGGCCATCTGGTTGAGAAGTGCTGGGCGTTGAGCGTCAAGTCGTTCCTTGGCTTCTTCCTTTGCTACTCGCACGTCTTCGCTGGTTTCCCACGCATTGACTTGCTGCTGAAGTAGTTCGACGCGTTGTGCAACATCGCCGATCTCTTTGTATTTGTCTGCCGAAAGCTCCACGGGCACGTTCTTACGTCGAAGTTCTGACTCGATGTGTCCAATAGCCGTGTCGAGGCTGGCGAGTTCCTCCTCGAAGGTTTGTTTCTGAGCTTGCAACTCGGTGTCGAGGATGGTGGCGAGTTCTTCGTGGAAGGTTTCTACTTGCTCGATGCGTCGCACATCTACTTCGGGAAAGAAGTGCTGGAGCTGGTCAAGTTGTACCTGCTTGATCAGGACCTTGCTGCCTTGCTGTTCTTCTATGCGCTTGATGCGGCTGCGCGTGATTCCTGCCTTGGTGCGCAAGGCGTGACGCTGTTGGAAAAGTTCCTCGACCTCTTCGTCTCGCTTGTATTGAAGATCGAGGAGCTGCTGATCGGATTCACCATTGAGCCCAGCGAGGTGACGTTGCACCTCGGCGAGTCGCTCTTTTGCCTCGTTGTATTCGGTCTTGGTTTTTAGAGCCATGGTCTGGATCAGGTCGTGGTCGCGCACCGCGTTCAATGCTCGTAGTTGTTTGCTAGCGTCTCGATAGGGCCTCTCCAGTGCGATGATCTCGTCATAAACACCGAAGAGCTTCTCTAGGACAGCGATACCTGCGCTGGCTGGCTCGTCAAGGTCGGCTCGCATTGGCTGGGTGACGAGCCCTGCAGCATGTTCTTGGATTCGGAAGAATCGCGCGACGATGTCCTCGAATGTGGCGTCGATACCGCGAAGCCCATAGTGCTCTTTCAAGTCGCTTCGGAACTCGTCGATGCTGATACGTTCAGCTCGTAGCTGACCTGCAGTGTCTTGGTAGGTCTGGACGAATCCTGGTTCATCGGTTGCGCGTGAATAGGTGCGGTCTTCTCCGTTGAACCGGAACGTGAAGAAGATCGAGTGGTGCCCTACCGCTCCGATGGCCGTTGAGCTCAGAAAATCGTCGACGCCGAAGGCGAAAGCGACGATCGACAAGAGGGTTGATTTGCCGATTGAGTTCTCAGCGCGTGTGCCGCCTCTTACTGTGTTGAGGCCGAGATGGAAATCAATGGGTGGTCGTATCTCACCAGCGTCGATGAACTTATCAGACCATAGTCGGGCCAACATGAGCGATCACCTGCCTTTCATCAGTGATCTCCACGGCTCCGAGTGCGTAGAGACACATCATCGTGTCGAGGAATTCGTCCGGGCCGCCAAGGGTAGCTTCCACGCTCCGAAAGAGGTCGAGGACTGCCATGGGGCCGGATTCCAGTGGTCCGAGGACTACTGGCAGGTTTGCGAGTGTGGATTCTTCGAAGGAAAACAGCTTATTCGGAAGTCTCATCGGAACACCTGACAGTTTTGCACGAAGTAGCTGATGACTGCCTCGCATGCCTCTATTCCGCCATGGGTTTGGTCGTTCAGCCATGAAACGAGCCGAGTAAAGATCTCCGGCTCAGGTGCTTGAGCCTGATCCATCGCATCAAACAGATCTGCGACGGTACGGGCGAATGCATCGAACCCTCCAGGACGTACCAGTTCGTTGCTCTTCAACACCGTGTCGATGTAGCAAAAATAGACGGCGACGTAGCCCAAAATCTTGTTCGCCAACATGACGGTTCGAGGGTCTGGGAGTTTGGTTCGCACCCTTAGGGGTTCGGTAATTTCGATGTTGAGATCGGCCTGATCTGCGTCAGGTAGTTGCCGGATGACCTTTGCGATGGCTTCTTCTACGTCCCTTTTTGCGACAATGTCACTGATTTTGTGGTTGCGCTGCTGCGCTTCCTTGATGATCTTGGCCTGAGCAATGTCATCCGGTGATGGTTCCGGCCCGTAGGAAACGGCGCAATCATGGCAGCAAGCAAGGAGGTTTGTTGGGGAGGCCGTATCACCGTGGGGATCTATGATCACGATCTCAACATCGGTAACGGGTTTGCCAGAAGAGTTGGCAAGCAGAGGCTTCTTACAGGACGTAAATGAGCACAGCCCTTGAGCTTCACCCATCAAGAAATTCTCATACTCGGTCCGCGCGAGGGCTTGACGAGCGAGGCTGACCTTTTCCATCGCGATCTCGTGAGCGAAATCCCTTTCACTACATTCAGCGATCAGCTCAGCAGCTTTGTCGCCGACCCATTCCGCCAGATTCGCCCGCCCAATGTTGGTATCAAAGACTCTCAACGCTTGAGAAAGACGATCTTTGGCCGTCGGGACGAGCGCGCGCACCTTCTTCTCGAGCTCAGTGGTGTCAAGGTAATAGAGAATCTCATCGGCGTAGTCCGGTCTGAACCCAGTGGGTTTTTCAATGATTGAGCGCATGTAGTCATCACTCCACCGATCAACCGGGTAGTTCTTGCGGGTGTCTTCAAAATCGGCATCGTAGGGAAGCTTCGTGACCATTTTGACGAATGAGCGCACCACCTTGGCATTCGCCTTTCCCAGACCAAGGTGCTCATTCAAGATCTTGATGAAAGTAGCGACCTGCTCGGCAACCGTGCCGAAAACAGCCGGGTCTGCCAAGAGTGATGTTGCCAATAGATCTGACCTCCTTCGGCTCATCACAAGCCATCACACGTCGTCACAAAATCCCGTCACAACCGGCTTCATAGCGTCATCTGTGAAGGACGAAGTCGTTAGTCGAGCCGAATACGACCTGAGTTCCATCGTACTGGATCTTCGCATTCGTAGAGATTCATATCGATGGTGTCTCTTGGTCAGGCATCGCCAAGCGTCGGAGTCCTTCCCGGGAGAGGCCGATGCCGTCGACACATCAGCATCCCCCGCAGCCCCAGATGGCAACCGCCACCAGGGGAACGACGAAGACTCGACCTTGATCACGCCGAGTGTCAACAACTCCTGAGCTCAGGTTCGCCCCCTAGGAAGAACTGCAGGTAACGGCGGGGCGGGCATCCACCACGGATGTCCGCCTTATGCCATACCTGCACCCAACCTTCCTCAACGGCTAACAACGCCACCACCTGTGGGTCTTCCGCAACGAATGCGGAGGAGCCATGAAGCTCACGATCACGTCAGAACCCATTAGCAACTACACCAGCGCGAAGGCACGTATCGACCGTGACCTCGAAGTCACGCCTGAGGAGGTAGCGGCGATGATCGCCGCCGACCTCACGCAGCGCCAACAGGCAGCCGACGACCCGTCAACCATCAAGCCGCGCACAGCCCAAGACATTGTCACCGAGCTCGGGCGCGATGAGTACAACACGTGGCACACGGTGTGGCGGCAAGACCGCGACAAGGATGTGTTGTGTTCCTGGGAGGTGTGGAACGCCCACGGCAACCAAGACCTCTATGTCACGGCCTCAGCGGAAGACCAATTCTTCGCTGTCGAAGAACAGCGCACGCGCGATGCGCTAAATGTGCTGATTGAGCAACTGATCGACGGGCTGCCAGAGGTGCAGCGCGCGGTGGCGATCGCGATCTTGGTTGAGCAGCGTCCGGCGGTCGAGGTCGCTGGCGAGCGTGGGGTGAACAAGGCGGCTGTTTCGCAGGCATTGAAGCGGGCCAAAACAACACTGGTCCAGAAGCTGCGTGAGGCAGGTGTTAACTCTTCGTCGGTTTCTGGCCTTCAGTTGAGCGACGCACAGCGTGGCGCTCAGGAAGGACAGAACCGATGAGTACCAAGCTCAAGCTCCGGGTCGGCAAGAAGCCCGACCCAGCGGCAGCGATCTCGACCACGGAAATCCGGGCCAACAAACGCCTGATCCGTCAGGTCTTCGGCACCGCGACGCCGCGTCTGGCCATCATCTTGCCCGGCTCCTACACCACTGAAATCGAAGTCCGTATGGCCAACGCTGACGACGACGATCTTATGGCGCTCGCCCGCGCGGTCGGCGTGACCGGCAAAGGTGGTGATCGGGCATGAGCATCACCGAGGCCAACCGTTTCATCACCGCGTTAAACCGGGTTGCAGAGGGTGCGACGATGCTCGCCCAAGCGATCGAAGAAGCGGCCTGGGAAGGCATCGAAGACCACGTGCGCATGCCCGGCACCCGCCCGATCGCCGCCGCCCAGCTTGCCCAACCAGCCCTCGACGACGACGCCGAGGAATACGAAGCCACCCACCAGCAGGCAAACCCGCCCTTGTTCCCGAGTCCGACACACGGCCTGTACTGAAGATCCAGTCAGCGGCCAACGAATTCATTGCAATCAAGTAACAACGAAGAAAGGTAAGACAAACATGTCTGCAACGAATCCGACCCGTGTGGTCACAGGCGAGGTCCGCCTGTCCTACGCCAACATTTTCGAGGCGAAGTCCATCCAGGGCGGCAAGCCCAAGTACTCCGTGTCGCTGATCATTCCGAAGTCCGACACCGAGACCCTGGCCAAGATCGAACGCGCCATTGACGCGGCGATCGATGCCGGGATTGGCAAGTTTGGTGGCAAGCGACCGAACAAGGCCGCCTTGAAGCTCCCGCTGCGTGATGGCGAATCGCTCGGCGGCAACCGGATCAGCGCCGAGGCTGACTTCGGAGGCTTCACCACCGCGTCGAACGACTTCCTCAACTAGAAGAGCGGAGAAGCATCATGAACGAGTGTTATTCAGCAGCGCTGTCGGCAAACACCACCACAGTCGTGGCAATGTTCGTTGGCGCTGTCCTCGGTCTCATCGTCATAAAGGTCGCCTCTGTGATTGCCGAACGGCGGGCTATCCGCCGCGATCGCAAGCGCATCGACAAGCTCATGGCTGACACCGAGGCTGAGCTCGAGAAGTACCGCGGTGACCACGACCGCTAAACCGTCACCCGTGCTGGGAGGACACCACGCCCACTTCTGCGGTGTGGTCTCCTCCCAGCACCCATTGTTTTTAGGAGGTGTCGCGCATGCGTGAACTCTTCATTGACATCGAGACCTTCTCGCCGGTGAACCTGGCGAAATCCGGGGTGTACCCCTACGCCGACCACGACGACTTCGAGCTCCTCCAGTTCGGCTACTCGATCGACGGTGGCCCGGTCGAGGTCGTCGACCTCGCGGACGGCGAGCAGTTCCCCGATACGGTGCTGGTCGCGCTGGTCGACCCGCGTGTAGTGAAGCGGGCGTTCAATGCCGCGTTCGAGCGCATCTGCCTCTCAACCTGGCTGGCCAGACAGCATCCAGAGTTCATGACGGGCCGCAGGTTTGTGGATCCTGCTCAGTGGCGCTGCACCATGGTGTGGTCTGCCTACCTCGGCCTGCCGATGAGCCTGGAGCAGGTCGCCACCGTCCTTGACCTGCCGGTGCGGAAAGACAGTGCGGGTAAGAAACTGATCACCCGTTTTTGCACCCCGACCAAACCCAGCGTCTTCAACCAGGGCGGGATGCGAAACCCGCCTGCGTCTGACCCGGACGGGTGGGAGCAGTTCATCTCCGACAACCGGCGCGACGTCGAGGTTGAACTCGCCATCCATGACCGGCTGGCCGACTTCCCGCTCCCAGACTCCGAATGGGACACCTACGTCCTTGACCACCGCATCAACGACACCGGCATCCGACTCGACCGGGTGCTCGTGGACCACGCGGCTCAGTGCGACCGGCAGCACCGCGCCACCACGCTGGCCCGGGCTCAAGAATTCACCGGACTGGAGAATCCGAACTCGCCGATCCAGCTCAAGGACTGACTCGCCTCTCATAACACGCCACTGCAATCACCGACGAAAGACGAAGTCGCCGCCGCTCTGGAGTCGGCTAACTGTGAGGTGCGCGAAGTCCTCCAGCTGCGCGGTGAGCTCGTGAAAGCATCGGTGCTTTCTGTCGGCGAGGGGTGTGAGCTGATGCCCACTGCGCCTGATTGGGCGGACGGCCTGCCTCTGGATGCCGACGGTTACGAGTGTGACTGCTACCGCAAGGACTGACCGGGTGGGTCAGTGTGGGAACCGTTGGTCGAGTGCTCCGCGTAATTGTTCGTCGGTGAGGAACTGTGCGAGTACTGCGGTTATTTGGTGCATGTCGTCAGCAGACAGCTCGGCATGCTGGCGTGAAGCGATCAGCGCATGAAACTTGCCGGTCACTTCCCGCACCTTCTGCAAGGTGTCCTTACCTGCCGGGGTCAGCGCGTGGAGCGTGGCTCGCCGGTTATCGACCGGGGTGGAACGAATCGTGAGCCCCTTGTCGGCCAGGGTTTTCAGCAGACGCGAAGGACTCCCGGACTCGCACACCAGCAGACTTCCAACCTGCACGGTGGTCAAGGGCCCGTAATCGCCAATCACCTCCAACGCCTCCGCCTGCGAAGTCGTCAACCCCAGCGGGGCCAGCAGCTCCGCAAGCTCACGGTTGCCCTGCCGCTGCAAGGCCAGGATCAGGTAGCGCAGCCGCTTCGCCACTTCTTCCAGTGATGTGTCATGCATGGTGGCCAACCGTCGGCTTGTGTGCCAGATAGTCCGCAAGTCGGGACAGTCGCTTGCCAGGCACGAGCGATGCTTCGGAGCTGCCGATTACCCGCGTCAAAACACCTTCCTGAACAACCCGATGCGTCACCGTAGCCCCGCCGGAGAGCTTCGTGATCGTCCAGGTGGAACGCTCGGACAACCCTGGGATCACAATGCTCATTACCAGATCGGCGTCACTGCTCGTGCTGTAAGTGAGCGTGCCAGACAAGATGCCTAACGCTCGGACATGCCAGGCGCCATCATTTGCCGGTGTCACCGAGGTGAAGGCCGGGTTCCAGTCAGGCAGATGAGTGGCGTCGAGGAGCACGTTGAGGATGGCGGCGCGGGAAGCGGCGACGGTGATCGTTGCAGAATAATCAGAAACCAATGACATGTCATGAATGCTATCATGCGGGTGCCCCACAAACCGCCTTCACCGTCCTCGACTCCAGTGGCACGGATTGTGTCGGGGCCGCTGCGGCGATTCTCCTAGTGACCCGTCCGGATTTGTCGGTGCTCGGGGGCGTATGGGTGAGAGCCTTCCTCACGCCGTGTCCGGTTTCGGCGCCTGCCATGCCTGACAGGTGAGAGCCTGGCGCATCCCACGCCCGCGATTGTCTACCCCGGCTCCCGGAAAAGGAGCCGGTCATGGCTACCCCGCGACAAGCGTTCACTAACCGCAAGTTCGGCACGATCCGAACCATCACCTCGGGCGGGCAGATCCTGTTCTGCGGCAAGGATGTGGCTACCACCCTCGGCTACACCAACCCGAACAAGGCACTCCAGGATCACTGCAAGGGGGGTTCCGTTTCGTTACCCCTTGAAACGTCTGGCGGCGTCCAGCACGTCAGCTTCATTAGCGAGGGTGACCTGTACCGGCTCATCTCCTCCTTCAAGCTCCCCGCAGCCCAGGATTTCGAAGCCTGGGTTGTCGACGAGGTCCTACCCACCATCCGCCGCCATGGCGTCTACGCTATCGATGAGCTCTTGGACGATGACGAGTTCCTTGAGCGCGCCATCATCCAGTTTCGCTCCGAGCGGGCCAAGCGGCTGGCAGCCGAGCAAGCCCTGCTTGAGGCCGCCCCGAAGGTCTCCTTCTACGACATCGTGTTGCAGTCAGACTCGCCGTTGACGACGACCGAGATCGCGAAGGACTATGGGCTGTTAGAGAAGAAGCTGAACTTGCTGCTGCACGACGCCGGAGTCCAGTTCAGGCAGCCTGGCCACTGGTTCCTCTACGCCCACAGGGCTACACGCAGTCGAAATCTCACGAGTACAACGAGGGCAAAATCAAAACGCACATGTACTGGACGCAGAAGGGTCGCTTGTTCACCTACGATCTGCTGAAAAACCAGCTCGGCTTGCTGTCCGTGATTGAGCAGAACGGCGGTGACGCCGCATGACCATCACTGCGATTCTGACAAGCCTGGACGTGGGGTTTTCGCCCCACAACATCGAGGGCTACCCAGACCCCACAGCATTCAAAGCGCTCAAGCTCGTGCAGCGGGCCGAGTACGGCTACCGGCCCTTGGCCTACATCTGCTCACCGTATTCCGGCGATGTGGAGGTGGCGAGTGCGTTCTGCGCCCACGCCGTGCAGCGGCAGAAGATTCCGTTGGCTCCGCACGTGTACTACCCCCAATTCATGAACGACCAGGATCCCGAACCGTGAGAGTTGGCGATGCTTTCAACCGCGTCCTGCTCTCCAAGTGCGAGGCGATCTGGGTCTACACCGGTCGCGTCTCGGCAGGGATGCGCGCCGAGATCGAATGGGTACACCACCTCGAGCTACCTATCCGCTATTTCACTGCCGGTTTTGAGGAGGCCTATGGCACCGATGACCATGCGTACCGCCACCGTCACAGGCCAGCAGAACAACGCCCACTACCCGAACCGGCACGAGGTCACCACTGTGGCTGATGCAGAGGCGAGATTTCATGACAAAAGATGGCACGAACCGGGGCGGACGGCGCGTCCGTGCAGGTGCGAAATTCGACCCGCTGAATGAGAAATTCGCCACCGGCCGCCCCGCAACCCGACTCACCACCCCGCACGAGTTTGATGTGTTTGAGTTGGATGGCACCGATTTCGGTGATGGCGCGGTGCTGCCCGGTGAGCCGATGCCAGAGCCAGATGACTATCTGCCTGCTAAGCAGCGCGACGGCAAACCGCGACTGCTCCTATGGGTCGGTGGGTCGTTGACCTGTATGCCGCCCTGACCAATCAAGCCTACTAACCCTTTGAGGGAGGGCATTTTCACGTCCACGATGACGATTTCTGACCTGCGCACCAAGCGCGCTGAGACCTGGGAGAAGGCCAAGGCCTTCCTCGACGACCACCGCAACACCGACGGCATCTTGTCGGCCGAAGACGACGCCACCTACGCCCACATGGAAGCCGACATCGACGCCCTCGCCAACGAGATCCCCCACTCCGAGCGAGCCCAGCGCCGCGACGCCGACATGGCCCGCGCCACCGCCGCCCCACTCGTGTCCATGCCCGAAGGATCTAACATCGATCCCGAGACTGCACCGTCGAGCCGTCGCGCCACCAACACTTACAAGCAGGCGTTCTGGAACGCGGTGCGCCTCAACGCCTCCCCGCTCGAGGTCCGCAACGCCCTGTCCGAGGGCGTCGACACGGAAGGCGGGTACCTCGTGCCGGACGAGTTCGAACACACCCTCGTGCAGTCCCTGGCCGACCAGAACATCGTCCGCCCACTGGCACGGGTCATCCAGACCACCTCCGGGGACCGCAAGATCCCCGTCGTCGCCACCCCCGGCACCGCGAGCTGGCTCGACGAAGGCAGCGCCTACACCGAGTCCGACGAAAAGTTCACCCAGCTGTCCCTGTCGGCCCACAAACTCGGCACCTTCCTCAAGATCAGCGAGAAACTTCTCAACGATGCCGCCTTCGACATCGAGGCCTACCTGACCGCCGAATTCGCCCGCCGCATCGGCACCGCCGAAGAGGAAGCCTTCATCGCCGAAGACGGCAAGGGCAAGCCCACCGGCATCTTCGACGCCACCGCCGGAGCCCAGGACGGCGTCACCGCCGCCAAGGCCACCGACATCACCGCCGGATCCCCAGACCTGATCTTCGGTAAGCCGGTGCATTCGTCGGCGTTCGTGCCCGAAGTCAAGGCCGGAGCCCGCAGCGTCGCCTTCGGCGACCTGGGCTACTACTGGATCACTGACCGGCAGGGGCGTTCGTTTAAGCGCCTCAACGAGCTGTTCGCCACCACCAAGCAAGCCGTCATCATGCTCGCCACCCACTTCTACGAATCCCGCGACGGCGCCACCGCCGGATACTGGGTCGACAAATCCGGCACCACAGACGCCGTCTGGAACGCTGTCAACACCCTGCTGCGGTTCGACCGCGACTGGAAGATCTAGACAGACACCCGCCCATGATACTAGGCCAAATGCGTACCCTCGTCGGCCTTATCGCACCCATCACCACCACCGATGCGGCCGGATTCGAAGCCACCCGTGACGAGATCATCGCCACCTGCCGTGCCGACATCGAAACCCGCCACGCCACCGCCGTCTGGGTCAACCGGGCCGCCTACACCCAAGCCACCGACAGCTTCCGTATCCGAGCAATCCCCGGACTTATCGTCGACGCCTCCATGGAACTTTCCTGCGACCGCGGCCGCTTCATCATCGACACCGTCGAGAACATCGGCGGACGCTACATAGAGATCCTCGCCCACCACACCGAGCCGGAAGGAACCACGTGATGGCACGCATGCAGATCAACCGGTTCCTCGACAGCCTCCAGACCGTCAGCACTGCGATTGAGGCGTGCGCAGACGAGGTCTTGCACGCCGGGGCCAGGATCGTCGAAGCCCGGATGCGCTCCAACCTCCAACAGGCCATCGGACAAGGACAGCACCCGTCGCGACCCACCGGACAACTGCTGTCCACGCTCGGCATCACGTCGGTCAAGGTCAACTCCGGCGGAGACCACAACATCAAGGTCGGGTTCGCCGAAAACCGCACCGACGGACGCAGCAACGCGCACATCGCCAACGTCCTCGAACACGGCCGCTCCAATCAGCCAGCCCACCCCTTCCTGGCACCCACCCGATCCCAGACCCGAGCCCCCGCCACGAAGCAAGCACTCGCCGCGCGAATCAGTCAAGTACAGCCATGATCGTGCTCGAAACCCTCAACCAGCTCACCCAACAACTTGGGCTACCCTCGGCCGTCGCCCTGTACACAAAGACACCAGCCCCAGACACCTACCTGGTGATCACACCACTGGTCGACACACTCGAGGTCTTCGCAGACAACACCCCCGGCGTGCAGACCGAACAAGCCCGCATCCCCCTATTCACCCGCGGCAACTACCTACCCCTACGCGACCGGATCACCACCGCCCTGCTAAAGGCCGGGCTGACTATCACCGGCCGACAGTACGTCGGCTACGAGGCCGACACCAGATTCCACCACTACGCCATCGATGTCGCCGGACGGGCAGCTCAGCCCAGTTCGGTGTCGCCGTGGCCTGCACGCTGACCGGGCTTATCCGGGGTCTGCCGTTGCCTACTCGTAGTGGAAACGAGCTTGCAAGACCACAAGGTCGTCACCATCGACGAGGTACACCAACCGGTGTTCCTCGCTGATGCGACGCGACCATGTCCCCGACAGCATGTGTCGCAAGGGTTCGGGCTTGCCGATGCCTGCGGTTGGATCACGCAGGGCGTCGTCGATCAACCGGTTGATGCGCTTGAGGGTCTGCCGGTCAGCGCCAAGCCAGTAGGTGTAGTCGCGCCAGCCGTTAGGCGTAAAAACCAGTCTCATCGCACTAGATCGTGCTCATCGCGCTTGCCCGCACGGGCCTGCTCCAAGCTCTCCAGCAGATGCTTAGCATTGGCTGGAACCCGCAGCAGATGCGCCGTCTCAGCCAGCGCGTCATAGTCCGCCCGGGAAAGCAGCACCGCGTCACCATTGCGCGAGGTGATCTCGACTGGCGCGCGATCCTCGTTGACCTGCTGAATCAACGGGAACAGGTTCTTTCGTGCCTCCGTGGCAGTGACAGCCATGACCAACCTCCTCCATATGGTACCGAATCTTGTACCAGTATGCCTCGCGGTGACACTCGCTGCCAACCCGTCGAACACCTCTCCCCCTTGTCGCGTCCCATCCCCCGTGGTGGGGCCGCACCCGCTATCCCTCGTGCCCTGAAAGGACACCACCTATGGCCACGATTGGTTTGGACAAGCTCTACTACGCCACGGTCACTGAGGACCCCGCCACTGGGGCCGAAACCTACGGCAAGCCGGTGCAGCTGGGCCAAGGCGATCTCTGCCGAGCTCGAGGTAGAGGTTGCCGAAGCCACCTTGTATGCCGATGACGGCGCATCGGAGGTGGTCAAGGAGTTTGCCTCCGGCACCCTCACCCTGGGAATCGATGATCTGGGGCCGACGGCTGCTGCAGCACTGGTCGGTGCCCGGGTCGACAGCAACGGGGTGCTGGTGTCCGCCTCTGCGGATGGCGGTGCCCCGGTCGCGATCGGGTTCCGTGCCGCCCGCTCGAGCGGGAAGTACCAGTACTTCTGGCTGTATCGGGTCAAGGTCGCTGTCCCCAAGACGTCTCTGTCAACCAAGGCCGACAGGATCAAGTTCGCCACTCCTGAGATCGAGGGCACGATCTTGCGCCGCAACAAGACCGACACGGCAGGCAAGCACCCGTGGAAGGCCGACGTCACCGAGGGCGGCACCGGGCCCGTCGGCATTGTCCCATTCACGGTGAACTCCCCCGCCGGAACCCTCACCGTCGACGCGGCCCGCATGCTGTGCCACGTCGCAGGCAAAGCCCAAACCGGCGCACTGATCAGCGACTTCCCGACCCTGGTGCCCAGAGCGAACCGGATCATCCCCGGCTCCGGGATAGGCCAACTGGTCATCACGCCCGGCTGGCGCAATCCCTAACCGCCTCAACCCGCAAGGACACCCCGCCATGTTGAGCGTTCACGACCGCACCACCACTGACTTCACCACCAGCGGGCTGGCGGTCCTCGACCCGGCCATCACCGACCCGGCCCACAGCCACCTACCGGATCAACATGGTCGACCTATCCTCCAATCGCGAATACGCCGACCTTGCCTGGTTGGAAACCGTCACCTCGGGTGACACCGTCATCGTGCGCCACCACACCACCGCTGTCACCGCCCGGGTGATGGGTTACACCTTCGACCCGCTCACCGGCTCCTACATCAGTCTGAAGCTGGGTCAGGCCGCAGCCGACCAGGCAGCCGCCGCCCTCACCGAGGCCCACACTGAACTCACCCGCACCGCCAACCAGGTCGCGGCCGCCACCACCGCCATCACCGGGCTGCGTACCGACCTGACAGCGCTAGACACCGAGCTCGACCAGACCCGCACCATTCTTGATTCGGCAACCCGCACCGCTGCTGACGCCAAGTCCGCTGCCGTCGCGGCCGCGCTGCGTGCGGGGATGCTCGAGCCCGGAAACCTCGTGTGGAATCTCCGCTTCGCCCACAACGCCGACGGGTGGGGTACCCCATCAGAGGGCACGCGCACCGTCCACACCAGTGGCGGATACCGCGACGCCTACATCACCTACCGGTGGGCCACGATCACCGGCACCGGTCGCGACACCATCACCAACGGTGACAATGACCCGTCAAAGGTGATCTCCACCGCCAGCGGCCGCAGCTACAGGCTCTCGGTGCGGATCCGTTGCGCACAACCTTTGCCCGCTGGGGCGTTGACCATGTCAATGTTCGGCGACAGCCCAGCCGCCTCCGCGCAGATTCCTGCCAACACGTGGACGCTGTGGGAGGCCGTGTCCACCACATGCGACACCCAGCCCCAGCAAGGTTTGACATGGTTGACGATCACCGGCGTCACGGTTCCCACCGGCGTAGACATTGATCTGTGTGAGCCCACAGTCGTGGAGGCTGCCGGGGATTGGTTGATCATCGACGGCACTATCAAGACCACCAAGATCATCGCCGGGGCCATCACCACCGCGAAACTCACTGCCGAAGCAGTCGATGCGATCAGGATCAAAACCGGCACCATCACGGCCCTGCAGATCGCTGCAGGCACACTGACCGCCGCCCAAATCAAGACCGGGTCACTGACCGGCGATAGGCTGGTAGCCAACACGATCACCGCGGTCAACATCATGGCTGGGTCGATCACCTCCGAAAGCTGACCATCGCCAACGGCTACATCTCCACCGCAGTGACCACCGACGCCGCCATCACCAACGCCAAGATCACTGCCTTGGATGCGGGCAAGATCACCACCGACTACCTGTCGGCTGCACGGATCACTGCCGGGACGATCACCGCGGACAAGCTCGCCGCCAACGACTCCACGCCGACCTGACCACTTACCGCAGCGCCCTCACGAAGATGGAGTCGGCTGGCGAGTTGACCCCGCCACCTACCACATCCTCTGCCAACACATCGAGATCGCCCCCGAACGACAGACGACCGTCGTGTTCAGAGACGGGACACGGATCGCGGACCAAGGCTGACGGCAGGGCTCCTGGGAAGTAGGCCGTCGCTAATTCAAAGAACCCGACCCTGTACTCGCAGGTGGCTCTGAGAATTGTCAGACCCGCGCGCGAGAATCTTGATCATGCAGAGTCTGACGAAGTTAGACCCGAAGGCGTTGATCGCTGCAGGGTTCGACAAGGCACTCGCAGCGTAGCAGCCAAAGGCCCAGGCGAATGTAGCCCGTCTTCGTCGGGTGCACCCCGATATGACGCCTGCTGAGCTCGTTGCGTACATCAACACGTGGTACCTCGGCACCGTCACTGCCTCTGGCACAGGAGCTGGCGCAGCCGCCGTGGTACCCAACGGCGTTGCCCAAGCCTCGGTTACAGTCGCTGATCTCATCACGTATTTGGAGGCTTCGGTCTACTACATCCTGCGCCTCGCCGAGATCCACGACCTCGATCTCGAAGACTTAGAGCGGCGTCGGCTGCTTGTCACTTCCGTCCTCCTGGGTAGCTCAGCCTCTTCCAAGGTCTTGGACAAGGTCATCGGTCGCACCGCCCCATACTGGGGCAAGAAACTGGTCGATGCGATCCCAATGGAGGCAGTCCGCCAAGCAAACAAGATCCTCCGCCCACGGTTCGTCACCAAGTGGGGCACCAAGACAGGAGTGCTTGTCCTCGGCAAACAAGTCCCCCTCATGATCGGCGCAGCCATCCGCGGCGGAGGCAACCTGTTGTTCGGATCGTTCGTCATCAAAGCTGGCGAGAAAATCCTCGGCCCCGCACCAGCCACATGGCCGCAGCTTGACGAGACCGAGGTCGTCGCCGTCGAGGCCACTGACGCCAGCGATCTTTGATCACAAACACCCGCCCCCAACAGCGTGATGTGCACCTAAGCACGCGATGCCGCCCTAACCAGGGCAACTCTCACGCGCGGGGCCCAAAATGGCACAAGCACATGACAAAATGCCTGCTGGCGCGTGAGTGTATCAACGCCAGCAGGCACTTAGTGGAGATGGCGGGAATCGCCTGCATAATGCCATCTACTAGGCGGTATATCGGTCAGGCTATGGATTGCATCCCCAGCGCAGCTCAGTCAAGACATGTACCTAGCCATCACCGCATCACCGACACGAAGTCGGCCAGCCTGACATGACGGCACGCCACCGCCCGCACCGACGATTAATCCACAAATCCATGACAGTCACAGATCACTCGACTAATGTCGCGTCACCCTTGGCCTGCCCATGAGAATCAACTGTGGCGCTACACGCCCACGCCCGACTCACGCGGCCACCAAGCTGGTTCTCGGCCTCAACAACACCGGTCACGTTCGCCTTCCATACGTCAGTTGACTTCGACTCAGCATTAATGGACACCTTCTCGTGGGAAAACTTCGCCGTGGACGGCGCATTAAGCTGATTCCTCACCGCATCCTCGCACACCGATTTCGAGTCGAGCTCGACATTAAAGTCGCTCAGCTCATAGCCGCGATGCTTATCGCCACCACCACATGAAGCGAAAACGACAATGATTATGACGATGAGCGAAACGGCCGCTAGGCAGCCTGGCCCCTTCCGATCTTTCCCGCTAGCAGCGGGATCGAAGTTCTCGTCGGGCATTGGTATTCCCTTCCCTACGCCGCCGTGTCGCGGCTCATGAGGTTACGCTCACTGTCGGTCAGGTGAGCAAGTCGTGTGTGCAGAATGTCATCGGTGACCCACAGGTCGAGGGCGGCATCCTGTGTTGTGGAATCAGCAAGGGCGTCGGCGACTGCCTCGAGGTCGGGCAGTAGCCACCTCGCCGTGGCCAGCCTCACTCGCTCCTCGCCTGACGCCGACTGGACTCCGAGAAGCCCGAGCCGTATATGTGTCAGCTCGTGCGCTAGGGTGCAGCGACGCTCCCGCTGAGTGAGACCCTCGGCCAGCCAGATAGTGCGACCGTCGGTGGCTCCACGCCACCCGGTGGGCAGTCCGCCCCACACGAGGTCAATGTCGGGGTGTGAGCGCAGCCACGCCCACGGGTTAGGCGGGGTCATCGCCCCACTCAGCTTCCATGCGCTCCCGGTCTGTCGGGGTGCCGGGATTGTCGGCAGCCAGGTCAACCTCGGGAGGTCGAGCTACTTCGGCAGCGGCGTCGAGAAGCTCACCGGAGTCGACGTCGAGCGCCTCACAGATGGCGACGAATGCCTCTATGGCAATCGAACGCGTGCCAGTGAGAGCTCCCACGACAGCCCCCTTGGATAGCCCTGACGACTCCACGAGCGAGTCATATGTCACGCCTCGCCGGGAGCGCTCCGCTGCTAGCGCTGACGCGACGTAGCGCGTCACTGGCCCGGTGAGCTTCTGCCGTCCCATATCCATAGGGTCGCATATATGACTGTGAAGCGCAAGGGGCTGAGTCATTGACATAGTCGTAATTACGACTATGATCGGTGGCATGACCGATACACATAACCCCCGGGGCGCAGCGGCAGCAGAGGTCCGGGCCGCAGTCGCCAAAGCCGGGGTCAGCTACCAGGACCTCGCTCAATGGGTCGGAATCAGCCCGACAGTGCTCGCTCGGAAGCTCAACGGCTCATCTCCGCTCGGCGTCGAAGAGCTCATCTCCATCGCCCGAGTCCTCGATATCAGGCCGTCCGACCTCATCCATGCGGCGACCATCGCGGCGGCGGCATGAAAACCGAGACTGTATATGAGTCCGTTGCCAGCGCGGCCGCGCGCTGCGCCGTGGCACAGCGAACCATCCGGTCAGCTATCGATCGGGGCGACCTTCCGGCATGCCGCCCAGCCGGTGCGGCCATTGTCCGGCTACGCGTCAGCGACGTCGACCGATGGATATCAGGAGAAACCGGCAAACCCAAGACACGTAGCCCCCGAAAGTGAGGAGACTCCCGTGACATCTATTTCCGCTTTTGATGGACGCGGACTCGTCCTCGCCATCGCTATTGCCGCCGTCATCGTCATTACCGCATTACTGGAGGGGAAATGAACCGCGAAGAAGTATTGGACGTTATTGCCAGGGCGCGTAAGGATTATGCCCTAGTCGACCTTCGCGATGCTGACCTGTACGGGGCCAACCTGTACGGGGCTGACCTGCGCGGGGCTGACCTGCGCAGCGCCAACCTGCGCGATGCCAACCTGCGCGGGGCTGACCTATACGGGGCCAACCTGCGCGATGCTGACCTGTACGGGGCCAACCTGTACGGGGCTGACCTGTACGGGGCTGACCTGTACAGCGCCAACCTGCGCAGTGCCAACCTGCGCGATGCCAACCTGCGCGGGGCTGACCTATACGGGGCCAACCTGCGCGATGCTGACCTGTACTGGGCCAGCTGGTGTGGCCTAGCCATCGACGGGCTACACCGCTACCGATGCCTCCTCGTCCCGACACCGGAATGGTGGCTCATCACTATCGGATGCTGGTCGGGGACTGTCGGGGATCTGCGCGAGCTGATCGCTGGCGATGATTGGCCCGAATCTACCGGCGACGAGATCACCCGCCTCCGCCCGCTACTGTCCTCATTCTGTGACATGTGTGACGCCCATATCGCCGCACATCCGGGCGTGATCGACGCGCTATCCGACAGGTGGGCGTCATGAGCACCGTCGACCGGTGGAGTGTGGCCCGTGCCGAGCGTGAATGGCTCGCCCGGCACGAATGGAATAGGCGACCAGGCGGCTCGGATGAGCCTTGCCCTGAGTGTAACGGCTCTGGCGAGGGCAAATGGGGCGGCTGGTGCCACACCTGCGGCGGGGACGGCACGGACCCCCACGGGGGCAGATCATGAGGCGCGCAGGACAGGCAGTAGCTCTCGGCTCATGGCCGGACGGGTCGCCCGAATGGCTGAAGGCTCGCCGAAGCCGCATCGGCGGCTCCGATATCGCCGCGATCGTGGGCCTATCGCCATGGTGCTCACGCTGGGAATTGTGGCACCGCAAGCGCGGCACCATCGACGACACCCCCTCCAGTGCCCTCATGGAGGCAGGCCACTATGTCGAGCTGGCGGCCGCCCACTGGTATGCCGACAATCATCTACCTGACGGCCTGTATCTGCGAAACACCGGCACGTGGGTGCACCAGGAACGGGATTGGCAGCTGGCCAATCCCGACCGGATCATCGTCGACAATCCGCACTCGCTCAAGAACCCGGTCGGGATACTCGAAATCAAATACACACCGAATACCCCTGGCCAGTGGGGCCGCGATGGCACCGATCTCCCGCCCGCACACTATTGGGCACAGGTTCAGTGGTATATGGATGTTTTCGGCGTCGACTGGGCCGATTTCGCCGTGCTCTCTACCTGGGGATTCCGGCGCTTCCATGTCCAGCGGGATGACGAATGGCTGGCCTATGCCCGCGCCGAGGCCGAGATCTTTGTCGACATGCTCGAGCTGGGCATCGAGCCGCCAGACGACGACGAGCTACCGGCGAAGCTATATGCGGTCGAGCGCCTACGCCATCCAGAAATCATTGACGAGCAGGTCACGATCACCGATCCTGACGCGCTGCGCACTATCGGCCAGGCGGCACAGCTGCATGCCTCCGCCAAGGATGCCAGCGACGAAGCCAAAGCCTACGAGGACTCCGCTAAGGCGATCCTCGCCCGCGCCATGGGAGAGAACCGCACCGCAGTAGCCCCGGACGGCACCACGCTGGCCACCCGCCGAGCCCGCAAGGGCCGCGACGGCAAGCCAGGAACCCCCTACATCACCCTCACCTGACAGGAATAATCATGAGCACAGATATTGAGCATGTCGAGCACGCCGCACAACCGCAGGTGGCCTCACTGGGCGAGCAAATGGAGTATGCCAGAGCCTTGGCGGCCTCTACTATTCTTCCGCCCGCATTCCAGCGCCAGCCCGCCAACGTCCTCATTGCCATGGAGGAGGCTCGCACACTGGACGAGTCTCCGTGGACGATTATGCAGGAAATGGCGGTCATTTCTGGGAAGCCCTCTTTTAGCGCAAAGTTTATGCGTACCAGAGTCAGAAAAGCAGGGCACCTATTGCGTGAATCATTCGAGGATGGCGTCGCCCGCTGCGTCATTATCCGAGCCGACGACCCAGAGTTTGAGCATGTCGCCGAATGGGATCGTGCGAAGGCGGAAAAGCATGGGCTGTGGGGGAAAGGGCATTGGGTCAAAAATCCGCAATTGATGCTCTCCAATCGCGCCCTCTCCGAGTGTGTGCGCGAGGCATGCTACGAGGTCATGGGAGGCGTCGGGTACACCCCAGACGAGGTGGCCGACTTCGCCGAGCCGGTGCGCCCAGCCAATGTCACCGTCTCCGAGCACCGCGACGATCGGCCCGACTGGGGAGTCATTCTCAATGCCATGAAGGCCACCGGGGCCACCCAGCAGCAGGTCCTCGACGTAGCCTCGCGCATCCTCGGACGCCAGGTGGCCACCCTGGGTGGCCTCACCCAAGCCGAGCTCGACGCCACCGCCTCAGCCCTCCTCGCGGACCACATCGAGGACGCCAATGACGAGCCTCTCGTCGACGCCGAGGTTGTCGACGAGGCCACCGGCGAGGTGCAGCAATGACGGGTGCCAGAAAGGCGGTCCGCCTCGACCCAGCCCAGGCGAGCCGCGCCCTCGAAGAGTCCATCGAGTGGGAGCGCGGCGGGTGCGCGACCACTACACGGCGTCAAATCTGGGTCCACACCATAGACGGTGACGCCATGTACATTCACGTTCCCCGGGTGGCCTACGCCGCAGCCCACGACTGGACTTCAGCCCCGGGCAAGCTGACGCGCACCTGCGGCAGGCCGCAGTGTGTGGCCCCCAGCCATCTGGAGATCATCGCCCCCAAGGCTGCGGATCGGCCCCCAGCAGACCTCGACCGCATCGCCTACCTGCGCCGTCGCGGCTGGGGCTGGCGACGCATCAGCAAGGACACCGGGTGGAGCGCCGCCGATGTCGCGGCCATACCCCATGTGCGGCGCATCCACGAGCCCCTTAAAAAAGACGCCGCTGAATATATTGAAAGGATTCAATGATATGGCGAATAATACACAAATAACAATTGTTGGAAACCTCACGTCTGACCCGGATATGAGGTTCACTAGCAACGGCACACCGGTGGCTAATTTCACCGTGGCTAGCACGCCAAGCCAATACGATAAGCAGCGTGGCGAATGGGTGAACGGCGAGACCATGTTCCTGGGCTGCTCCGTGTGGGGTCAGGCCGCCGAAAACGTGGCCGAATCCCTCTACAAAGGGACACGCGTCATGGTGCAGGGAAATCTCAAGGCCCGCACATGGCAGGACCGCGGCGGCAACCGCCGCACCTCCTACGAGATCGACGTCAACGAGATTGGCCCATCACTGAGGTTCGCTAGGGTGAGCCAACCGCAGCTCAACGCACCCAGCGGCACAAAGCCTCAGGACTCTGGGCGGCCCAAGCAGCCTCAGCGGGCGGTTGACCCGTGGGGCCAGCAGCAGTCCGATGAAGCACCATTCTGAGGAGCGACATGCTGAAAGACAAAGTGCCACTCTTCGAGTACAGCCCAACCACTATCACCGCCGACCAGGCTGAGGCATGCGAGCAGCTCCTGCACGACCACGAAGCCTCCGACCTGATCGGCATGCTCATCAACCCAGACCAGATCGCCACCGACACACCAGATGATTCCCCAGACAGGCCGCTCCGTCGCAGTCACATCGTCACAGCGTTCTCTAGGGCGAGGAGAGTGGCATGAGAGCTACCTATCATCTTGACTGGCGCGACTGGGTCAGCAATCTCTGCGACGCTATCGATCACGCCCTCGACGATATCGATCAATCCTCGGCCAGAGGAGAAGCCGCATTCCCGATCGAGTACGCCTTCGATTGCTCCCACGCCACGGCCCGTGAAGTCGTCGACCCCAGAACGGACGACCTCGAGAGCACGGTCGTCTATGCCGTCGAAGCGGCCTTGACCCTGCAGGAAATCCTCGACAACGGCCCAGACGACGCAACCTCAAAGGCGCAGGAACGTCACAAGATAGCGTCAGCTATTCCTGCGCTCCTGCGCTACGCACGGGCGCTCCTCGACGAGTACGCCTCCGCCATGGACAGACACGAGGAGCAGGCCCGATGAGCCAGCAGTTCACTGTGCTGGTGCCCGCTGCCGTGTGGATGAGCGCCAACGGGCGCTATCACTGGGCTGACCGTGCCCGCAGGACGCGAGTCTTGCGGGCCATGGCGGCCGCGCAGTGTCGCCGCCACCACATTCACGCCGACGGGCCAGTTCGCGTTGTCGCAGAGATTTCCTACCGCTCTGGGAGGGCCGACCCCGCCAATGCTTATCCGACCGTCAAGGCCCTAATCGATGGCATGACCGACGCCGGAGTGTGGCCCGATGACGACTCACAGCATGTCATCGGCCCAGACATGCGCCGGGCTACCGATCCCTCCCCGAAGGGCTTCCACACCGTCACTATCAGAGTAGAGGGGCAGTGATGCTCACATCAATTGACCTTACTCGCCCCGCCGCCGCTGCGGCGTTGAGGAATGTGCGCTGGCTGCATCATCGCATCGACGGCACGTTCTCAGGCGGACGCATCCTGTGGGCTCAACGCACGCCAATGCACATCCTGGTCAGGCACGACGCCTACCGCCCTAACGCCGACATGTCATGGATCGCATCGGCTGGCGTCATCGCAGAGGGGCACCCCAGTGACGGCGACACGATTCAGCTACATCTTGTCGCCTGCCCATGTGCGAGCGTGCGCACGCCCGGACGGTCTCGCGGAGTGCGCACACCCATCACGGATCATGACGGGCAGATCACGTGGGCGCGTCAGCGCTTCCGCGACATAATCGACTGCGCCGCTGTGGACGCAACACCACTGCGGCCCGTGTTCGGGCACAAGTCCAGCGGCCTTGTCACGATTAGGCGCGTCGACTACACCGTCTCCGGGCGCGTCATCGACGCGGCAGCGCTGGAGCGCATGGTCGCCTCCGGCGTCGGGCCAGGGAAAGCCTACGGCTGCGGAATGGTGATGGTCACCCATGAGTGAGGCCACTAGGCTCGTCTACGATCTAGCGGGATGCCCGCCCATCACCGCCGCATCCACAGCCAAGCACCTGCAGGATCACCCCGGAGTGTGCGCCATCTGCGGCCACGATGAGCCCATTACCGCAGACTTCGACAAGGCCTTGGGGAAGAACTTCTCCGACCGGTCACTGCTCGAAGGCGGCACATCGAGGGTATGCCCGGCATGCCTGTGGTGCTGTTCCGGAAAACCACCGGCAACACTGCGCATGTGGACGATCGTCGCCGCGCCGGGAACGGCGTGCCAAACCCACGAGAAAGCATTCCTCCAAGACACCCCCGGGCTGTCGCTTATCAACCGCGCCAACCCTCAACCCCTCGTCGACATTCTGTCCGACCCGCCTGAGGGTCCTTGGGTGGCATCGGTGGCCCTCTCGGGCCAGAAACACGTCCTGCCATACGCCCGCGTCAACCACGGGCGCACATGGGTGGTGCGCGTCGAAGACACCCAGGTCTCCGCAACCTCGGACGAGTGGGCGACAGTGCGCGACGCGGCCATGGGGCTACGCCGCATGGGGGTGCCCGCCGAAGCTGTGCGAGAGGGCAGGCCAGCATTCATCAAGACATCCGAGCAGCTAGCCGCATGGCGCGGCCTCGACCGGCAGCTGTCCGGATGGCACCGCTCACCACTACTCGACCTGGCCCTGTGGACCGTCACGAAAGGAACCATGCAATGACCACACCAACCCCCGAGGAGCTCGACGCTGTCACCGTCGATCTCATTTTCGCCCTGCGATCCAGTCTCACAGACGTGAGCCTGCTCGACTTCTGGGCGGGCCGTGTCACCACGGCCATCACCACTGCCGCAGCAGGATCAGAGGACGCCGGGCAGGCTATCACGACCGCATTCCGCAAGCTCCAAATCGAGTCACCGTCAATTTATTGTGCCGACGGCCTTAAGCGCATCGGCCGAGCCATCGACGTCGACTATCAGGCGTGGGCCTCCCACGTGAGCCGTCACATCGTCTACATCGTCGCCCTCGCCATGACGGAGCGCGACAAGCACAAAATCATAAAGAAAAGCACTGAGAAAACCACTGCTACGACCGAGGAGATCCCCTTCTGATGACTACCACAATCGCCACCATGCACCCCCAATATCAGTACGTCGCCACTCTCACCTCACCCTTCGCCCACGGCGCAGGATCCTCCGGGGAACACGCGCCTCCTGCGCACCCACGAGGTCATCTCCGACGGCGACACAACCGTGCAGGTGCCCTTCCTGTCCGGGGCATCCATCCGCCACGGCATCCGCTCCGCCCTGGCGTGGCGGATCGCGTCAACATGCTTCGAGCCGGGCACTATGACGAAAACCCAGGTCGACCTGCTGTGGTCTGGAGGGGCCATCTCATCCACCGGGGCACAGGTCGACCTCGACCTACAGCGACGCGTCCGCGACCTTCTCCCGGCCCTATCCGTGCTCGGCTACGCGGCCCACTCCGACATCTACGAGGGGACGGCGCGCGTCTCCGACGCCATCCTCGTGTGCGCCGAGAACGCATTCCGCCTCCCCGAGCAGGTAGCCGGGCAGCGCCCCCGCCGCGCAGGAGCCTACCGGGGCGAAGAGTTCGGCACCCGCCACGACACGGCCTCCACCCAGGCGTCCCGCATGATCGCGCCCCCAGACACCCTCGACGGCGGCACGACCGAGTCGACGCAAATGATCTTCGACACCCAAGTGCTCCTGCCAGGATCCCAGCTGTGGGGAACCATCGGGCTCACCCCAGCCGCCACCGACGAGCAGCAGGTGGCCCTACAGGCGGGCATCGGGCTATGGGCCCCCGAAGGCGTCGCCCACCTGGGTGCCTCGACAAACACCGGCTACGGTGCCGCCACCCTCGACTGGCGCGACAGCATCGCCCAGTCTGTCATCGACGAGTCCGTCGCGTGGCTCGACTTCAGCCTGCGCCACAATGCGGAAGCCATCCGCGACCTCATCATTGAGGTGACACAGTGAGAGTCACAGCACACCTTGACTCTCCGATTGTCGGCGCCGACACATGGCAGACACCCCTCGATGGGCCCCTGTCGTGGGCCTGGGCGGTGCGCGCCCGAGCACGCGGAGAAACAATTCCCCCCGCCCCAACACCGTCAACACCGGCGGCGGACTTCCCCCTCCCTCTCGCCCGCTGGCAGAGGGAGGGGTGGTGGGGCTGGCGCACCTCGAGGGCCCACATCGATGGTCCGGTGCACACCGCCATGGAGATACGCCGCAAGCCCGCCACTGGCCCCATGTCTGTGTGGACATCGGACGCGAAGCATCACAACGGGCTCGGCCCGACGAAGGCCCGCAACGTCATCCGGGCCGCCATCGTCACCTCCACCGTCTGGTGGGATGTCGAGCCCACCGACGTCGACGACCTGGCGGACCTGCTGAGACACGTCACCCACCTCGGGGCGCGCCACAACGCCGGGGCAGGCCACGTCACCCACTGGGCACTAGACGACGTCGACGGCGACTGGACCGACCGGGAGTGGCCGCCCCAAGCGGCCTGCCGGGCACCCTACTGGCACCCCTCGCGCCGGAGTCTCCAGTGATCGACCCTCAGATTATTGATGCCGTGTGGGCGTGGCTTCCGCCGCGCCCCGACCGGCGGCGCACCGTCACCCCCTCCATCGCGGCAGCGCAGCTGGGGCTCACCCCCGCACAGGTGACGGCAGCACTCGCCACTCTCAGACGCCAAGGCCGCATCGCATACTCCCGGCGCGGACAACCCTACAAATCGATAGGAGATGCGGAATGCTCATCGACTCACCGCGACTAACCGACGCCGACAGGAAGGCGTGGACCCGCCTGGAGCGCTACGATCGCGCCCTGGCAGCCGACCCCAGGTGGACGTCCCGTGAGGACCGTGCCCACAAAACCATCCGGGAATTCGCCGAGGCGGGGCAATGCTACGCGTCGACGTCATGGGGTAAAGACTCCACTGTTGTCGCCCATCTCGTCGCCACCAGCGGCGTCAGGCTTCCCCTGGTGTATGTGCGTATGAGACGGTGGGAAAATCCCGACTGCCTCACCGTGCGGGACGCTTTTCTTGGCGAGTACGGCGACCGCGTCGACTACCACGAATACTGGGTAGATGGCGGGCCCCGCTGGTGGGACAATATTGAATTCAGCGACCGTAAAGGCCAGCACACTCGCGGGCAATTCACAGGACCGGAAAAAGAATTCGGCTCGCGACATATCACCGGTGTACGTGCTGAGGAATCACGTATGCGCGACATGGTGATAGCCAGGTGGGGTGAGGCTGGCCCGGGTGCCTGTCGTCCCATCGGGCGATGGACAGCGGTCGACGTGTTCGCGTATCTGTGCCGCCATGATCTGCCAGTGCATCCCGCCTACGCCATGAGCTGCGGCGGCCACTACGACCGCCGCTGGCTGCGCGTCTCCCCTATCGGTGGCATCACCCAAGCCCACCGAGGCCGCGCCGATTGGGAGCGCACCTACTACCCCGACATTGTGGAGGAGCCATGAGCGCGCTGAGAGCGCCGTTCCCGTACTTCGGCGGCAAGCGTCTCGCCGCCCAGATCATCTGGGAGCGCTTCGGCGATCCTGGCGGCTATGTTGAGCCCTTCTGCGGGTCGGCTGCGGTCCTGCTAAACCGCCCAGCCTTCAAGGGAAGGCGCGTGGAGACCATCAACGACCGCGACGGCTGGGTCGCGAATGTGTGGCGGGCCATCAAGGCTGACCCTGCTGGTGTCGCCGCCGAGTGCGCCGGGCCACTGTCTGAGGTGGACATTCACGCCCGCATGGCGTGGCTGAACGAGCGCCGCGACGGGTTCGTTGCGTGGCTGGAAGGCGACCCGGAGCACTACGACGCCAAGGCTGCCGCGTGGTGGCTGACAGTAGCCTCCGGGTCGATCGGCCACCCAAGCGAACCGGGGCCGTGGATCACACGCGGCGGATCATTGGTGTCAGTCCCTGCCAGCAGCGGAGTCAAAAGGTGTTTCCCAGCGCTCGGCAGCGATAGAGGCGTGTACGCCAACGGGCGCGACGTTGCCGCCGGCATGGCGGCCCTCGCCGACAGGCTGTCGCACGTTCGCATCACCTGCGGCGGCTGGAACATGGTGGTGACACCGGCCGCGCTGTGCGCCAGAAACGGCGGAGACGGGTCTATCGCCGTCCTACTGGACCCACCGTACGAGGTCGGCTACGACATCTACGGCAGCGACGGTGTCGGCCTGTCGGCGGCAGCCCGCGACTGGTGTCTGCGAGCACCAGCAGACATGAGGATCGCCCTGTGCGGCTATGACAGCGAGCACGACGAGCTGCTTGCCCACGGGTGGACGAAGGTCTTCGGAAAGGCTGGCAGTTCTGGCTACGGGGCTGGCAGAGCGAGCGACCGCGAGCGCATCTGGTTTTCCCCGGCGTGCCTCAAACCAGCAACCCAGGATTCATTGTTCGGAGATGAGGCGGCATGAGCTGGTTCAAAGTTGACGATACTTTCCCGCTCAATCCGAAGGTGCTGGCCTGCCCTCTCGAAGCGCTCGGCTTGTGGGTCACGGCAGGCGCATGGTGCGCCCAGCAGCTCACCGACGGATACGTTCCAAAGGCAGTGCTCCCCATGCTGCGAAGCAACGAAGCAAATGCTTCGATTTTGCTTCAAGCAGGTCTGTGGGAACGCGTCGAAGGGGGGTACCAATTCCATGATTGGAACGAGTATCAACCCTCCTCGTCAGCAGTCCGTGAGAGGCGGAAGCAAACGAGCGCCAAGCGGTCCGAGGCGGGGCGTAAAGGTGGCATGAAATCCGGTGTGACTAGGAGAAATAAGGCAAGCGAAGCACGAAGCAAACGCGAAGCAAACGGTGAAGCAAATGCTTCGATTTTGCTTCAAGCAAACGCGAAGCAAACGTCGAAGCAAAACGAAGCCCCGTCCCGTCCCGACCTATATATAACCCCCTCACTACGTTCGGGGGTACAGGGGGGTGACGACTCCGACGAACCCCACCTGCCCGATGTCGTCGCTGACGCGCCGACCGCCCCCGAGACGGTCGCGGCGAACACCGCAGCCAAGGGCACCCGGCTGCCCGACGGCTGGGGCCCATCGCGCACCCCGGCGAACCTCGCCGTCGAGGACGGGCACTCCCCCGAATGGCTGACCGGCCAGCTCGACCGCTTCCGCGACTACTGGGCTGGCGTTGCTGGTCAGCGCGGACGCAAGCGCGACTGGGACGCCACCTGGCGTAACTGGCTCCGGCGCTCCGCTGAGACGCCATCGCGCCCTCAGGGGAGACCTGCCACCGGCCTCACCGACGACGAATGGCAGGACGCCTACAGCCGCGCTGCCGCCCGGGATGCCGCATCAGTAGACGACGCAAGCCGCAGCAATGCCCGTCAGAGCCTCCCTATGCTGCCTAGGAGCGCCTAACAGGTCGGGGGCTAGGTATTTGTACCCCCGGCGAGTGTTAGGCCCTCAGATCGCCACACAGACACGAAAGGTCGCCATGAACCACGTCGAGACCGTCCAGCTCGTCCGCATCATCCAGGCCATCTGCCCCGCCCAAAAAATCGACAAATACACACCAGATGCCTGGCAGCCCATCCTCGCCGACACCACCTACGCCGACGCCACAGCCGCCCTGGCCGCCATCGCTCGCAGCCACGACACCGGGCCACTCTTTGTCGACCCCCGACAAATCCTCAACCAGGTCAGAAAAACAAAAGCCGACACCTACGCCAGAACCCAGCCACAAACCCCGCCACCACAAGACCCCAAAAAATACCTAACATGGGCACGCAACAAAGGCCGCGAAATACCAGACAACAATGACGCCATGCCAGCCATAAAAACCGATATACTTTCACCAGAGAAATCGCGAAAATACCGGGCACAGATACGCGCAATACTCGCACGGTCACCCCAAGCATGAGAGGAGGAGCCATGACAAAACACCACAACCCCACACGAAACAACACAAACGGGCAACCCCATGCCACCATATGCGGCGCCAAAACCCGCACCGGCAAACCCTGCCAACAACACCCCATCAAGGGCGGGACACGCTGCCGCATGCACGGCGGAGCCTCCAAGGCGGCACGCCGCACAGCCGCAGCAAACGTGCTCGAAGCCAAAGTCCGCGGGGAACTCACCCGCATCAACATCCAACCCGTCACCAACCCAGCCCAACAACTCGCCCGCATCGTCGGAGAACAAATAGCCTTCCTCGACCTTGCCCGCGCCAAACTCGCCGAAGTCACCGACACATGGACCCACACCAACCCCGTCACCGGGGCAGACGAAGTGCGGGCCACCGTCACCGTCTACGAGCGCGCCATCGGCCGCACTACCAACGCCCTCGACCGCATGTGCAGACTCGGAATCCAAGACCGCATCGCCCACTCCCAAGAACTCACCGCAGCAGCCAACGTCACAGCCCTACTCGCCATGATCGACCGCGCCCGCGCAGACCACACCATCGACGGACGCCAACTCATACTCGACGCCCTCCAGGAGGACCAGTGACCGCACCCCTCGCATGGTTACCCTCCACCGACCCGCTCAGCCGCATCCAAAACATGCCCGCCCTCGTCGCCGAACTGCACCACCTCGGCACCACCCGCAACCCCGACGGCGAATCCACACACACCCGCCACGTCCCAGGATCACGCCCACCCCTAGACCTGTCACGCCTCGACATCCTGCCATCCCCGGGATGGGAGCCACCCCTGCTACGCACCCTCGCAGAGGAGGCATCCAGGGTCATCTGGGAGGCCATCGACGACGACACACGCGCCACACACCCCCAACCGTGCGGCCTAACCTGGACCGCCGAATGCGCCTGGCTAGCAGCCGTGTGGGCCGACTCGCGGGCCTGGCTCGACGAGGCCGACATGGCCATGGTCGACGACACCATTAGTGTCACCTATGCCCGCCTAGCCCGCGCCGTAGGACTCAAGCCACCCAACGCCATCACCTGCCCCGCATGCGGGGCACCCTGCGAAATCGACGGCCCCGTCCTCGCCTGCACCGCAACCCGCTGGCAACCCGAAAGCCAACGCCACGAGTACCCCGGCCCCGCCGCCCTCGAAAAACGATGGCGGCTAGCCCCACCCATGACCGCAGCCGAACTCGCCGCAGAACTCCCCGTCCAACGCAAACGCCTCAACCAATGGCACCGGCGCGGCAAAATCAAACCAGCCCCACACACCACGCCGCCACGGTTCTACCCATGGGATGTCATAGCCCAACTCTGGCCAGACATCACCGCAGCCATCGAAGACAAAGACAAAGCCGCGTAAAGTATGGTATGGTGACAGTCAGCGGGGCTAGTGCGCCCAAAACAGACAAGGAGGCGCAATGTCAGCGCCAATCCTGCGCCTCAACCCCGCCACCGCAGCAGCCATGCGCACCATACTCGCCGACACCACCAACCGCTGGGACACACCCGGAGACATGGCCCAGGAGCTCGACCCCACAACCATCCAAACACCAGCCCTGCGACTCATCGACACCCAACTAGCCCAGCTCGCAGACACCACAGACGGACGCCTCATCGTGTCCATGCCACCCCAAGAGGGGAAATCCCAGCGCTGCAGCCGACGCTTCCCCCTGTGGGCGCTCACCCACAACCCAGACACCCGCATCGCCATCGCCTCCTACGCCCACTCGGTAGCCAGACGATGGGGAAGAATCATACGCGACGACATCGCATCCCACCCCAGCCTCGGACTCACCGTCCGCCCCGACCTGTCAGCCCAACACGAATGGCAGCTCGCCGGACATGACGGCGGCGTCTACGCCACCGGCGTCGGCGGATCCCTCACCGGACGCGCCGTCGACCTGCTCATCATCGACGACCCCATCAAAGATCGCGAACAGGCCGACTCTAAAGTATATCGCGAGCGCGTCTGGGACTGGTGGACAGACGTAGCATCAACCCGACTCGCCCCCGGAGCGCCCGTCGTGCTCATCCTCACCCGCTGGCACGAAGACGACCTCGCCGGACGACTCCTAGCCTCCGACGACGCCAACCGATGGAGTGTCATCAACATTCCAGCCCAGGCCGACAGTAGCGACGACCCGCTAGGGCGCACGCCAGGCCAGTGGCTCCAATCCGCCAGAGGGCGCACCGACACCCAATGGGAAGCCATCAAAAGGCAGGCTGGCAGCCGCACATTCGCCTCCCTCTACCAAGGGCACCCATCACCGCCCGGCGGCACAATCTTCAACCGCGACCACTGGGTCATCGACGACCGCCCAGCCTGGCAGGCAGACAACACCGGACAACGCTGGGTGCCAAACGGGGCCGTCTTCACCTCCTGGGACCTCACCTTCAAGGGCGGCGAACACACCGACTGGGCCGTCGGCCAAACATGGCAGCACGACGGGGCCACCCTGCGCCTCCTCGACCAGGCGCGAGGCCACTGGAGTTTCACCGAGACATGCCAGCACATGCAGCGCATGGCCGCACGATGGCCCCAGGCCACCGCCCATCTCGTCGAGGACAAAGCCAACGGCCCCGCCGTCATCGACGCCCTCTCTCACACCCTGCCAGGACTCGTCCCAGTCCAGCCACAGGGCGGCAAAGAAGCCCGCGCCGCCGCAGTCCAGCCCCTCGTAGAGGCCGGAAACGTCCACCTGCCGGGCTTCGAACCGTGGACCTGGGACCTCATCGAGGAACTCGCAGCGTTCCCTAACGCCACCCACGACGACCAGGTCGACGCCCTCACCCAGGCGCTCACGTGGGCCGTCATCACCCGCCGCCGACAAGGGACAACCCTCACCGCCATCGGATAGGAGCACATGGCCCATGAGCATCCTCACAGACGCCATCACCCAATGGGCCGACAGCCGTGACGCATACCGCCTCCTCCACGACTACTATCGCGGCAGGCACCAGCTGCAGTTCGCCTCGCGCGACTTCCAGGACAAGCAGGCACAAAAACTCCTCACCGACACGGTCATGTCGCTGCGCGAAAACCTGTGCCCCGCCGCCGTCACAGCATTCACCGACGGCATCGCCATCCAGCAGTGGACCACCACCGGCGACGGCCACGACAACGACGGCACCGCGAAAACCCACGGACTATCCCGCCTCGAAGGATTCATCGACAGGGCAGGATTTATCTACGGCGACGCCTACGCCATCGTCTGGCCCGGCCCCAACGGGCTCACACCAACTTTCTGCGACCCAACCACCATGGCCGCTCAACCCGACCCCGACGACACATCACAGCTGGCATGGGCGGCCCGCATCTGGGCCGACAACGAATACGGCCGGGTCAACCTGTACTACCCCGACCGGCTGGAACGCTGGATCACCAAGCAGCGTCTCGCCGGAGAAATGCCAGCCAACGGCGATGCATGGACCGGCTGCACCGACAACGACGGACCCATTATCGCCCACCAGTTTGGCACCGTCCCCGTCTGCTGGTGGAAACGCGACCCAGACGATCACATGAGCCACGGGAACTCCGTCCTCACTGACGTCATCCCCCTCCAGGATGCTCTCAACAAAACTCTGGCCGATCTGATCATCACCACCGAAACCTACGCACGCCCCTTCTATGCTCTTCTCAACCATGATGTGAGCGACATTCGCAACCCCTACGCCCCCGCCCAACCCCAGCAGGAACGGCGCATTGACCCAGACAAGCAGCAGTTCTGGGCCACCAACGGCCCCGGCCCGCTGCTACGATTCGACCCGCCAGACCTCACCCCGCTCCTCAAAGTGCAAGACGCCTTCGCCGCGAAAATCGCCCGCGTTGTCGGCATCCCCTACCACTACCTGTCCCAATCCACCGGCGACGTACCATCTGGGGAGGCCCTGCGCATCCTCTCCGCCAGGCGAACCGCAACCATCAAAGCCTGGCAGCGCGACGCCGAACCCGTATGGAACGGGCTCCTGCAGCTCCTCGGCGTCGAACCTGGCATCCAGTGGGCCGAACCCATGCCCCTCGACCCCATCGAGCAACTCCAGGTCGCCCAGGCTAAGCAGCAGCTCGGATACGCTCTCGTCGACATTGTCCACGACCTCGACGAGCCAGACCCTGACGGTGTCGTCCAGCGGGCCAGCGACACTGCAGCACAGTCGGCGCAGGCCGCCGGGCGCGCCCTCATGACCGGTGCCATCGGCTATGACAGCTAACCAGCGCACCCTCGCCGAGCTGCTGCGCCAGCGTCGCCTGATCGACCGCATCCAGGATGAGCAAACCCGTCGTCTCGCATCCCGCTGGGCTGCCACTTGGGATGCCATCGAATCCGAGCTGCGGACCGCCACCCTCGCTCTGGCCCAACTCGACGACGACGAGAAAGTCACCGCCGCGATCCGCAGCATCAAGGCCAGAGACGCCCTCGCCATCGCATCCGACGGGCTCACCGACTGCCTCGCAGAATCAAATCGCACGGCAGCAGAAATCTCCCGCCGCCTCATAGGGCAGGCCGCATCCGACCAGACGGCGCTCATCGCCACGCAGCTACCCCCCGGCTACACCGTCAACCTCGTCTCCGTTGACGCCAGCCAAATCGACGCAATCATCCGGCGCACACTCCAGCAGATCACTGTGCGTCACTGGTACCTCAACGCCTCCGCCACCGACGCTATGAAGCACGCCATCGCCGTCGGCGTCACCCTAGGCCGCAACCCACGCCAAGTCGCCGCACATATGGTGCGCGCAGTTCAAGGCAACTTCGAGGGGGGACTCGCCCGCGCTCTCGTCATCGCCCGCACCGAGCAGCTCGACGCCTACCGGGCCGCCGCACACCAGACCTACACCGCCAACCGTGACGTGCTCTCGGGCTGGATGTGGTGCGCCACACTCACTGGACGAACCTGCCCGTCATGTCTCGCCCAACACGGCAGCATCCACCCCCTCGACGAGCCCGGCCCCCTCGACCACCACCAAGGCCGCTGCACCGGCATCCCGGTCACCAAACCATGGGCCCAGCTAGGGGTCAACGACATCCCAGAACCGGGAACCGCTATCAGGCCAGGCGACGGCGTCAAATGGCTCAAAAAGCAGCCCGAAGATGTGCAAGAGCGCGTGATGGGGCCGAAACGGCTAGCCGCATGGAAGGCGGGCAACTACCCGCCCCAGGACTGGACGGTGCGCAAAACACACTGGTCACGCGACGAGCACGGACGCCTACGCCAAGACTGGCGCGACTCCTGGCATGTCGGCCCAATCCAAAACGACTAGAAGAAAGGACATCCGAGATGGATGACACCGCCGAAAACTCCGGCACCGACGAGGATGCCAACGATTCTGCTAAGATTGGTGACAGCCAGGGCACCACTGTCGACGCAGGCGAGACGCCGCAGACAGAAGGCCGTGGCTCCAAGAAAGCAGTCCTAGAAGACCTGGCCCGCGAACGCGACAAGCGCCAGGAGCTCGAAGCTCAATTCTTCCAGTTGCGCGACGGCCTCGCCGCCGCCCTCGGAATCGACCAGGGCGAGACGCCCACCCCTGAGCAGCTCACCGAGCAGCTCGCCCAAGCCCAGGCGGAAACCAAGGCGGCACAGCTACAGCTTGCCGTCTGGCAGTCCATGCCTGACGGAGTCGACCGGGAAGCCCTCCTCGACTCCACCTCTTTCCGTAAGGCCGTCTCCGACGCGACGCCGGATAACATCGCCGCCACCATTAACCAGTTCGTCGAAGACCACCCCCGCTTCAAGACGAAGCCAGCAGGTGCAGGCGTACGCGACCTCAACACCCCAGCAACACCGTCAGCCCCCCTCGACCCGATTGCAGCCGCCCTCACGGCGGCCGTCGGGCGACGCCACGCCTAATAAGGAGCCCCCGTGACTGTCACCGCACCCACCAAAACAACCGATTTTTCCGGCTATCTCCAGCCGCACATGGCCCAAGCGTTCTTCGACGAGGCCGCCAAGCGTTCCGTTGTCCAGCAGCTCGCCCGTAAGGTTCCGCTGGGTATCTCCGGAGAGACCGTCCCGATTGTCACCTCCAAGCCCACCGCCGGGTGGGTCGCCGAGGCGGGCGAGAAACCCGTCACTAAGGGCGAGGTCGGGCTGCTGAAGATGGAGCCCAAGAAGATTGCCGCTATCGCCGTCGTCTCTGCTGAGGTTGTGCGCGCCAACCCTGCCAACTATGTCAACATGTTTAAGACTGACATCGCCGAGGCTTTCGCTGTAGCCTTCGATGCCGCCGTCCTGCACGGCACCAGCTCGCCGTTCGCCCACAACCTCGACGAGACCAAGAAGGCCGTCGAGCTTGGCACCGCCGACGCCGCCCACGGTGGCATCTACGGTGACGCAAATACTGCCATTCAGCTCATGGTCGCCGAGGGCAAGAAGCTCACCGGTTGGGCATTCGACTCCACTGCAGAACCGCTGCTTAACGGTTCCTACGACACCACCGGACGCCCGCTCCTCGCTGAGCCTGTCTACAGCGATAACGCCCTCGCCTCCGCCCGCCTGCTGGGCCGTCCAGCGTTCGTCGGCGATGGTGTCGCCACCTCCGATCGTAAGAGCGTAGTCGGCTACGGCGGGGACTGGTCCAAGATTGTCTGGGGCCAGGTCGGCGGAATCACCTACTCGGTATCAACCGAGGCCACCGTCAAGCTCAACGGGGAAATCATCCCCCTGTGGCAAAACAACCTCGTCGGCATCCTCGCCGAAGCCGAATACGGCTGCCTCATCACCGACCCCGAGCAGTTCGTCAAGCTCACCAACGCCGCATGAGTGAAGCAAAGGTGACCTTCGTAACGCCAGGCGGAACGAAGGTCACCTGCCCCCCAGATCTGGCAGCCAAACTCGGATGGACGCGAAAGGAGCCCGACAGTGGACAAAAACCTCGCAATACTGCACGTGACCGGGCTCCTCGGCAACGCCATTAGCCAAGACCAGATCTCCGAGTGCGTCGACGGGTCAGCCATCCCCGACGATCACGGACGCCTGCCCGGCGACCCCGACTGGCAGCCCACCTACGACCAGTGGTGGGCTGCCGCCGAGGCGGCAATGCTGGCGGCGTCCCTGGCAGGCGACCAACTCACCCACGTCACCTCCGAGGGCACCACCATGGTCATCGCCCCCAAAGACTGGGCCTCCACCGCCAACACCTGGCGTCGACGCTCCCGCATCTGGGCCGACACCCACCAGGGAGGTTTTACTCTCATCGAGGTTGGTCAGCCACGCACCTACCGGCCCACAACCGACCTGTACCGCGACTGGGGTGACGCATCATGGACCTGACACAAGCCATCGACACCGCCCGCGCCCTCCACGCGCAAACCCTCACCGACACCATCACCGTAGAGCGCCCAGGGCCAGTCACCGTAGGCGACCTTGGCGACGAGCACCAAGAATGGGACACAGTCGCCGCCGCCATCCCCGCCCTGCTACAACAGCAATCAACCCTGCAGGCCCGCGACACCGCATCAGCAGACGAGCCCATCCGCGTCGTCGACCACATCCTCAAGACCAGCCTCGACGCCGACATCCGCGAAGGCGACCGCGTCACCGTCACCTCCAGCCTCGACCCGCGCAACACGGGCACCTGGTACGTCGGCGACGTGGAACGTCAAGGCTGGGCTATCACCAGAAGGGCCCACGTGACACGCACATGGCATTCACCGTCGACACCTCACAGCTGAATCGCCTCGCCGCCAACCTCGGCAAGGCCGGGATCAGAGGCACCCGCAAAGCCCAGCAGGCCATCAGGAAAACGGCCTTCGACATCGAGTCCAAGGCTAAGCAGTTCGCCCCCGTCGACACCGGCGCACTGCGCGCCAGCATCGGCTCAACAATCACCGGTGGGGGCATGTCAGCCGTCATCGGCCCCACCGTCGCCTACGCCCCCTACCAGGAGTGGGGCACATCACGCATGGAGGCTCACCCATTCATGGGACCGGCAGTCGACGCCGCAGAGCCGGGATTCGTCGCCGCCATGGAGCAGATAGCGGCAGGTGTGCTCGATGAGTGACCCGACCGCCCCCATCATGGACGCCCTCGAGACAGTGTGCCCAACCGTCCTCGACTCACGCGTCTCCGACGCCCCTCAAGAACCATGGCTGCTCGTCGACGCCGACCCTGGCACGCTGTCCACCACGCTGGGGTCCCGCCCACTCGCCACCATCCCAGTGCGCATCATGACCGTCAACAACAATCCAGCCGGGTGCAGACTCCTCGCCACCAAGGCCCGCGACATCCTCGACGGGCTACGCATCGACGGATACCGCCTGACGCACCGCGACACCGGACCAGTCCTCGAGGACCGCAACGACCCATCCAACTACCGCTGGTCTTGCACGCAAACATTCACCCTCACCGCAAGGAGAACACCATGACCGACTGGGTTCGCATATCCGAGCCGCTCTGTGTGCGCACCGTACCCGCCGACACCATCCCCAAGGGGGCGAAAATCATCGACGCGGAGGCCGTAGACCGACAAGGGCGGCCACTCCCAACCGTGCCGAGGAAGCCGCTCGGTGGCACACAGCCCGCCAAACCTGCCAACACAGAGGAGAAATAATCATGTCCATCACCGTTTATAATCCCGCCGGAATTGAGACCATTCAGGACTCGAAATTCGTGTGGGTCCCCTCGCTCGCCAAGATCGAAGCCGCCACCGTGGCTGAACTCAACGCGGGAACAGCGTTCACGTGCGCCCTCACCAAGTTCTCAAACAAATCCGACGCATCCGAATCAGAGGATAAGCGCATCTGCTCCCGCAACGCAAAGAAACGCCCCGGGCCGATCACATACGCGATCGACGATCTTGACATCATCATTGATGACCCGCAGAAGCCTGACGCTTTCATCGACAGTCTAGAGCCTGGCGTGCACGGGTACATTGTCGAATTCCCGCACCTGTCCCCTGACACCGATATCGCCTCCGGCCAGCGCTACTACGCCTGGCAGGTGACGGTCAAAAAGAAGGAGCCCGGCGACATTACGACCTCAGACGGCGAACTGTTCGTCATGAACGTCGGATGGTCTGTCCAAGATCGCACCCTCAAGGGCGTCGTAGCGGGCTCCTAACCCCTGATCCGGTGGGCGGCGGCTCCGTGTGTGCCGGTCCTCTCCGTCGCCCACCCCACCCATTGCAGGACTGGCATACACATTGAGGAGCACGCAGTGACAGACACCCAGAAAATCGACTGGCGCCGCCAAATCGCCGAATACGTGGCCGGAGAGCACCGCGTCACCAGGCACGCAGACCTATGTCTAGACCCCGAACTCGCGGCAGCCATCGACGAGGCGCAAACCGCCGTAGCACTCGCACAATCAGCCGTCGACGACGCCGAAAACACTGACGGCGACAACGACTCTGGCCGCATCGGGAAAGCAACGCCGCTAGCCTCGGCACGACGCGACCTCAAGGCCGCACAGAAGCGTCTCGACACGCTCACCAGCCAGGCCCGAGACAAAACCATCCGATTCGTGCTGTCGGGGCTATCATCCAGCGAATTCTCCAAGATCATCGCAGAATCCGATGCCCGCCCCAAAGACCAACGCCAGCAGTGGCAAAACATTAATCTTCCGCTGCGCTGCCTGTCAGCGGTGACAACCGTCGACGGCGACCCCACCGACATCGACAAGAACGCCGCCGAGAGCCTCCTCAAAGCGCTACCCATAGGCCTCCTGTCGCCCATCTACGGTGCCGCCATCGAAGCCTGCACGGCAGGCCAAAACATCCCTTTCTGAGGAGGGCTGTCGCCGACCCTCAGGTGCGTCGCGACATCACTCACGCCCGCGAGTGGGGGGTCACGCCGAGCCAGTACTGGGGGGGCGAGACGCCAGGATGGACCCCCGAGGATCGCGCCATCATCGACGCCCTCGACGCCTACGAGGCCACGTGCTGCCCAGGATGCGGGCGACCCCTCTCCGAGCATGAGGGGACAACGGCAGCCGACTACACAGGCGTGGCCATCACGTGCCCGTCCCTGGAGGCCCTCGACCGCGACCAGGCAGAGCAGGCGCGCCGTGACGGCAACCGTGACGCCACCGCCAACCCGGAACGGTCGAGACGATGGGTTCACGGCACACGATCAGAGATGACAGAACTCGCACAAATGCTCAACGACGCCGCACAAGGAGGTACGCATGGGTGACCGCACGGTAGCCGTCAGACTCAAAGCCGACGTGCAGGGGTTCATGACGGGCCTGACGCGCGCCGCGACAGCAACAGAAGCCTTCGGCGCTAAGCTCCAGGGTGCCACCCCCCATGTGAGCGGCCTCGTCGGGCAAATGGCGACGGGGGCGGTCGGCGCTGTCGGGCTGGCCGCCGCGTTCTCTGCACCCGTCAAAGCGGCAGCAGATTTTGATCAGGCGGTCTCACGCGTCAAATCGACCGGCGCTGTCACCGGGGCCCAGCTAGAGCAGCTCAAAACGCAAGCCATGTCCATGGCCGGAACATTCGGCGTGTCAGGCACGCAGGCCATGGGGGCAGTCGAGGCGCTCGCCAAGGCTGGCGTATCAGCCTCAGACATTCTCGGAGGAGGTCTGCAGGGGGCCCTATCCCTGGCCGCCGCAGGCGAAATGGATGTGGGGCAGGCTGCGGAAACAGCATCGTCGGCGATGACACAGTTCGGGCTATCCGGCAAGGATGTGGGCCACGTCGCCGACGTGCTATCCAACGGTGCAAACATGGCCCAAGGCGACGTCAAGGATTTAGCCATGGCCCTGTCGCAGGGCGGCATGGTCGCCTCGCAAATGGGAATGAGCCTAGATCAGACAGTGGGCGCGCTGGCCGAGTTCGCCAACGCTGGGCTCATGGGCTCCGACGCTGGCACCTCCCTGAAAACGATGCTGCAAAAGCTTGCGGCCCCGTCCACTCAGGCCTCCCAGGTGATGTCGCAGCTGGGCATTCACGTCTACGACGCGCAGGGTCATTTCGTGGGCCTCGACGGCATCGCAGGACAGCTGCGCCAATCCATGTCGCACCTGTCCGAGTCCCAGCGCAACGCCGCACTGGCGACGATCTTCGGCTCCGACGCGGTGCGCGCCGCCTCCATCCTCTACAAGGATGGTGCCAACACGGCCGCCGACTGGGCGAAAAACGTCGGCAAGTCTGGTGCCGCGATGCAAACCGCCACCGCTATGCAAGACAATCTCGCCGGATCCCTCGCCAAGCTGAAGGCATCATGGACAAACGCGTTCATTACGCTCGGCGAGAGCTCGCAGGGGCCGCTCAAAAGTATCGTCGACAAGCTGGCCGCGCTGGCCGGTGTCGTCCAGCGCAACGCTGGCGCGGCGCAGGGTATCGCCGGTGTCGCGGCAGCCCTGATCGGGCTAGGGGCGGCAGCCGTCGGGATAGCGAAAGTTGTTTCAGCTATCCGGGCCGCAAAAACGGCATTCTCGGCAGTCAAGTCTGCTGTCGTTACCGCGTCGCAGAGCTTCTCGGCGCTCGCATCCGCAGCCGAGCAGTCCGGAACCCGCACCGGAAGAGCGCTGTCTAAGGTGGGCGGCATCAAGGGTGCAGCCGCATTGGCCACGGGCGGCGTCGTCGCGCTCGGTGCGGCAATGCAGGGCGCACAGCAGATCGTTGATTCATTCGCCTTGTCGGCGTCTCAGGCTAGCGCAGCCCTCAATGGCCTAGCATCTGGGTCGGCCCAAAAAGTCGCATCGTCCATGGACCAAATTAATCACTCGTTTAAGTGGTCCGCCGATGGCGTCAATGATCTTTCCTCTGGCCTGAAATATCTCAACGACGGCTCCACTTGGCACCGTATCAGCGATGGATTTAACCAGATATCCAACGGAATAATGGGCACTAAGAGCAATGCCGAAACGTTGAATGAGCGTTTCGGTGCCCTCGATGAGCAGCTGGCGAAAATGAGGCCCGACCAGCGGGCGGCCGCGTGGCACCAGCTCGACGCCGAACTGCGCCGCAACGGCACCGGAACCTCGGAAATGATCGAGCACATGCCACGGCTTCACGCCATGCTCGAAGAGCAGGCCCGCAGTCTCGGCGTCACCTCACTATCCGCGAAAGACTATGCGGACTGGGTTGGCGGGAAAGTTCCTGCAGCCATCACTAGGGCCGAAGCTGCGCAAGGAAAATCTGGGAAGGCTGGCCAACAGGCCGCCAACTCGATGAAAGCCCAAGTCGATGTTGCCGGGCAGCTCGCCCAAGCGTACGAGAATGTTACCAAGTCTCTCAGCGATTACGCGTCCGCCCAGCTGAAACTCTCCGGATCCCAAATCGGCATGTATCAGGGCATGGCAGACGCCACCAAAGCCTTGAAAGAGAATGGGCGAAACCTCGACCTTAATACCGAGAAAGGCCGAAACAACCAGAAGGCTCTCAACGATCTCGCCTCAAGCATCCTCGCCTACCGAAAAAATCTGGAAGACCAGGGCATGGGAGCAGATCAGGCGGCAGCAAAAACTGCGGCGGCGAGCCAAAAATTCATCGAGCTCGCCCAATCCATGGGAATGTCGGCACCGGCTGCGCAGCAGCTCGCCGCCTCCCTGGGCCTCATCCCTGACGTCAAAAACGCTGTCCTCGACTTCAACATTAAAGGGGCAACACCGCAGCAAATAGACGAGCTACGATCGAAGATAGCGACCCTCCCACGATCGCAGCAGGTGCAAATACTCGCTATCGCTAAGCAGAAGGGGATCAGCGAGGCGCTCACGTACGTCAACGACCTGAAAGCCAACAACGGCAAGACAGTCGGAATCATCGTGACAGTGAAAGGGGGAGGCCAAAAAGAAGTCGACAAGCTCAACCAGCAAATAAAAGGGCTCCCCAAGGATCAGCAAATCAAGGTTCGCACGATCGCCGAGACCAAAGGCTTCCTTCCCGCCATAGACCAGGTCAACAAATTCAAAACCGCCGCTATGAAAGACAACGGGAAGCCCATCAAACACCCGATTGCGCTACTCAATGCTGGCAGTGTCATGGGGCAAATGAACCAGATTGAGAATCGTCGAAAGTCTATCGACGGTAAGCACATCATGATTGCAACATCAGCCCCTGGTGCGGCAGCGGCGAAGTCGCAAATCACCAGTGTTCGCGGGGCGTGGCAAAACATCAACGGGAAACGAATCTTTGTTCCCACATCGGCTCCTGGAGCGGTGGGGGCTAAAGCCCAGATCGACGGCGTTTATGGGGCGTGGAAAAACATCAACGGCAAACGGGTCTTTGTGCCGTCGTCGGCCCCTGGCGCGACGAATGCCACCGGGCAAATCAGCTCACTGAAATCGCAGGCCGACGCCACTAATGGCAAGCATGTCACCGTGTCTGCTAGCGCCGACACAAGCGCTGCTGAATCAGCCCTTTCCCGCCTCACTAGGACGCGCTCGGTAGTGATCCGGGCCGCAGTAGGTGGCGTCTCCGGCGCGGTCGCGGGCCTTCTCGCCCACGCTAACGGCGGGATCTATGAGCGCCATGATGCCCAAATAGCCAAGGCGGGGACATACCGTGTCTGGGCCGAGCCTGAGACGGAAGGTGAGGCTTACATTCCTTTCGCTAGGTCAAAGCGTGGCCGATCCCGCGCCATCGCCGCCCAGGCGGTGCAGCGCCTCGGCGGGGCCGTGCAGTGGTTTGCCAACGGTGGAATAACTGGAGCCCAGCTTGCCAGCGTAAACCTCACCCTCAACGCCCCCACCGGAGACATCGCAGAATTGAATGCTGCGGTGAGGGCCGCCACCAAAGCCACCCGTGACCGGCAACGCGCCTCACGGGCATGGTGGGAGGCGCGGCGTCGCCACGCTAAGAACACCAAGGATTTAGGGGACCGTCTTAACGACGCGAAACAGAAGGAGGCCGACGCCACCAAGGCCGTCTCTGACGTCATAAAAACCCTAGGCCAGAACGCTGCCAGCGCGGGACGATCGATGGCCTCCGCATATCGCGCCGGAGGATCATGGCAGGACTGGTCGGCCTCCATGGGGCAGGGCGTCAAGGAACTGTCAGCATTCCGCTCTGACATTATGCGGCTGCGCTCCATGGGACTGTCTCAGCAAAACATCGACACCCTCACTGCGATGGGGGTGGCTGGCGGAACCGAGATGGCCCGCAACGTGCTCGCTGGGGGCCGTAACGCTATCAACGCGCTCAACCGGAACTCGGCGGCCCTCGACGCCATCGCTAAAAAGCTGGGCCTGACAACGATCACGGCCTACGCCGATGGCGGTCACACCGCCCAAATCGCCTACGGGCCGAGACTGTGGGCTGAGCCAGAAACCGGCGGGGAGGCCTACATCCCTTTGGCGGCGTCGAAGCGTGAGCGGTCAGTGGACATTTGGTGGGAGACTGGCCGTCGCCTCGGCGTCGCCGGATACGCGGGAGGGTCTATCTCGCCGCACGCATCCCGCACCCCGGACATTAATCTCGGTCGCGTCGTCCTCGAAGTCCCCGGGCTAGGCCCAGCCGTCGAAGCCAAAGTCATATCTGTGCAGCGCTCCACAGCGCGCAATCTCGCAAGGAGTGCCCGATGAGCACGATCATCACTGCCGTCTGGGGCGACACTCCCCCACATATGGCCATCACGGCCAAAAACCTCCCCTCCGGCACCGCGTACATTCGCGTCAGCCGGATTATCGGCTCCAGCGAGGCCCCTGTGCGAGGCGCAGAAAACGTCATCATCGCAGGAAACCAGGGCCTTGTGACCGACTGGGACGCCCCCCTTGACACCAACGTCACCTACCGGGTCCTCTCCCTCAACGCCAACGGCGGACACCTTGAAAACATGGTGGCATCCTTCCACACCGGCACCATCGACTGCGACACCTGCTGGGTGTCAAATCCTCTCGACCCCGCCTCGGCCCTTCACGTCGACCTCATGGCAGGCACAGACGACGACACGAGCCACGATCAAACTGTCACCCTGTCCTCTCCTGGCTGGTCCACCAACCTTCCCTCGGCGATCGTCGGCGTTCGCCAGCTTGGCGGGAAGCGCACCCTTATCATTCGCCTCACCGGCCTTGACACGGCGCAACAATTCGAAGACCTGCTGCGCCGATCCATCACTATTCTCGTCCGGGCCCCAGCCATCCGCCACCGCACCGGCCTGCTGTACATGACAGCCCAGAGTGTGAGCGAGCACCGTGAGCGCGACTACGCCGATAATCCTGCCCACACGGAGACGACATGGACGATCACCGGAGACGAGGTTGACCCGGGCACGCTTCCGGTCATCGTCTCACCCTGGACCTACCAAAACCTCGCCGACTATGCGAGAGCCCAGTCCGTCACCACATATGACGGACTGCCGTCACTGTGGACAACCTATCTAGATGCGCAGCGGGGGATCTTCTGATGGGATACCCGGTATCACCACTATGGAATGACGCCCTATCATCCCCCCACCAGCTCATCTGGCTGGCCACCTCCGTGCGCGGCGGCAGCGTCCTCGCCTCACACATCCAGGTCGACTCGCTGACGCTCTCGGCGTCATGGGACGGCCAGCAGGTCACTCGCGAAGTCAAGGCCACCGTCTCCGACCCGGACTCGACGCTTTTCGGCCCAGACCCGCTGTCCCCGCTAGCACCGTGGGGACAGCAGCTCATCATCAAGGCGATGCTGTCCGTCGGCGACGCATGGCAGCAAATAATCCCTATAGGAATCTTCCGTATCGAGGATGCCGGACCCGACGAGTCGGCAGTCATGATCCTGCAATCTAACGGCCAGTGGTGGACCGGCGGGCAAACACTCCAGCCTACAGCCCGCGACATGCTGCAGCAGCTCGCCGACGAGAAGTGGACCAACTGGGTTCAACCTCACGCCCAGACCGTGCGGGACGCGTGGGCGCGCATCGTCAAAGGGGTCGACATCCGCTTGGGCCGCTGGTCGGCTACCGCCCCGGTACCCTCGGATATGGAGTGGGGCTCAACAAAACTCGATGCCGCCCTGCAGCTGGTGGCCATCGACGGTCGCACGATCTGGTGCGACCGTGCCGGGCTTCTCCAGCTCGTCTCATCCACGGCTGGAACGGGCATCACCTGGACCTATCAGGTCGGCGCTGATGTTGCTGTCTCTTGGGCACCCGAGGCCTCCCGCACTGGGCTTGTCAATGGGGCCGCCGTCAAGGCTGAAACCGATACCGGAAACCGGTACGAAATATGGGGGGCCGCCTACGACAGCTCCGGGCCGCTGGCGTGGGGAGGCCCATTCGGGCGCATCCCAGACATTTCAACCTCCAAAATGGTGCACTCCACCCCATTCGCCACCCAGGCCGCTGTGAAAAAACTTGACGCACTGCGCGGATCCAGGATGGCAAACATTGCCATCAAAGCACCAGCCAATCCAGCCGTAGACGTTCTCGACACGGCGGCAATCACACTGCCCGGCGGTGACTCCATGTCCGGCCTCATCACCAAGGCAGAAATGGATAGCGACCAAATGAAGCTCACTGTGCAAATCCCGTGGCAGAAGGTGTGGCATGGCTGACATTTTCGCCGACATTGTGGCCGTGCGCACCGACGAGATGCCGCGCACCGGCATCGTGTCAGGAAATCACGCTGGCCCCGGCATCATGTCGGTCGTCGCCAACGGGTCGACGCTCGATGCCGTCAACGAAATGGTGGGCTGGTGGCACCAAGACGGTGACGTTGTCATTGTCGAGTCGTCGCCTGTCGGCCCTATCCGTGTCGTCAGGTCACTGGCCTACCGGCCCACATTCGGCACAGTCGCGAGCCTCAACATGGCCGACGCAAACACCATCCAGGATGTCACTGTCACAGCCAACCACCCCACTCTAGGGTCCTGCACTTTCACCGCCCTGCCAGGATCGGGGTACCTGTCGATGGGCAGCGCCGTGTCTGTCGAGTGGACCATCGACGGTGCCGTAGCCAACGGCACGAGGGGGTGGACTAGAAAACTTCCGCCCGACATATCCTGGCAGACTCCGCCGAGCGATCCCATGCAGGCCATCACGGCTCTACCAGACGTGCTGACCCCGCCAGATGATCCCGCCACTGTCACGCTTCTGGCCGCCGAGTCGGGCACATGGGATGGCGGATGGTCCGCCTCGGACTCGCTCATCAATGGATCCATGACCGGCACGGAGGCGACACTAGCGTGCTGGCTGTACAGCGCACACATTGATGCTGTTGCGGGCTGGGGGTCCGCCTCCGCCAAGATCACTATCATTCGCGCCGGTGAGGGGGAGTCCCCCGCCGCCATACACCTCGTCGCCCACACGGCGTCCACGCGAGCCGACACGCCCACGCCCGTCGGCGGTCCGGTCGATGTCGGATCCTGGATGCCAGGCGAAAAGCGCACTATCACCCTACCCGACGCCATCACACAGCAGCTCCTCAGCGGGGCCGCGCAGGGCGTCGGAGTCACCGCCACAGGGGCCGCCGATATCACCTCCCTCGTCGGCGTCGGCACCGACGTGACATCGGGGCAAATCACCATGACAAGGAGATCATAATGGCAGGATCGACACCCAGTCGCAGCTACCCGTTCCCTATGACTGGAGACCCGGTTGATATCCCCGGCGATGTCAAAAAGCTGGCTACCGCTATAGACGCCGATGTGGCCTCTATCAAGCAGACCGCTGACTCCGCCAAGGCCGCAACCGGAGCCTTGGGGTTTGCCTACTTCGAGTCGGGGTCGATGAATATTTCCCCGAGTGGATCAAGCGCGTATACGTACCAGATATCCTTCCGTCACACCTACTCGTCGCCGCCGAGTGTGATAGTTTCTCGTGCCGACCCTCTGCCTGGGGGCTCGGCGGCGTGGGCGTTCGCGGCAGCAAAAATCACGACGACTGGCTTCCAGCTCGTCGTATACACCGTCGACGGATCAAAGCTGCCACCGTCGGCACCGATTACTGCCGCATGGCAGGTGATGGGAAGCTGACATGCTCGCCGACCTGCACCGGATTTTGCACCGCCCCCGCCTGGTCGTGCGCATCACAGTGCTGCTCGCCTGGACGCATGTGCTCATGCTGGCCCTGCACTTGGCAGGGCGGACGACCCCCGCGATCCTGCCCGTGCACGGGCTGGTGCAGCCGGTAGCCATCGTCGACGACTGGTGGTGGATTGGCGTGCACGGCGCCGCAATGGTCGTGCTCGTCGGTGCCGCTATCCGACCGTCGCACCTGTGGGGGATCGTCGGAGCGAGCATGAGCACCGCCGCCTGGGGTGTGTGGTCGGCGCTTGATTTGGCGTGGTCGATGGACACCAGACCACCCGCATCGCTGGTCGCCCCGATGCTCGGCCTGCTCGTGTGCACCCCGCTGGCTGTGCTGACTGCCGCCGCGTGGAGCGAGCACGACACAGACTAGGAGGCCGCCCTATGGGCCAGATGGCCTCGACACTCGTCACCGGTATAGCCACAGTGGTGGCAGCCCTACTCACCGCGCTACCGGCCCTGACGCACCGCTCCCGCAAAATTCAACGCCGCCAGGCCGCCCAAATCGACCAGCTAGAGGAATGGGTGTACGCGACCCGCGCCGAAATACGTCGCCACAATTTATCTCTCCCCGATAGCGTCCCGGTAATTTCCTTGCCCGATTTACCCGATTGGATGATTGATGCCGCACACGACGAATGAGCTCGAAACAGAACGCCGACAACGCCGATCGTCGGAGCGGCTGAATGTGTGGCAAGCTCTGATGCTCGCAATCCTGGTGGCCGCCGTTGCTGGCCTGACCGGCTGGGCCGGACACATCCAGGGCGAGCGCGACGCCGCCGGGTCGCAGGCCGCAGCCAACGCCGCCGAGGCGAAATCACTAGCTCAGCGGGTGAAGGCCGCATGTGCCACCGGAACAGATGAGGGCCGTTCACTACGGCAGGCTGGCCTGTGCGACGAGGCGAGCCGCGTCGAGTCGCGTGTCAAGGATGCCCCTGCCCCCGCCCCCGCCGCTGGCGCGCCGGGGCCAGCTGGCCCTATGGGTCCGGCGGGCAGGCCTGGGGCGCCGGGCAGGGATGCTACCGGGTCTCCGGGCCGCGACGGTCGGCCTGGCCGTGACGCCACCGGAACCCCAGGCCGCGACGCGACAGGGGCACCCGGCAAGGACGCTACGGGGGCTCCTGGCGCGCAGGGAAATCCTGGCCATGACGGCCTTCCTGGCGTCGACGGCCAGCCGGGCGCTGCAGGGCAAGCCGGGCCTGCCGGACCGGCGGGGGCCGACGGCAAGGACGGTAGAGACGGCGCGCCAGGCAAAGACGGGCGCGGCATAGCCTCCCTAACCTGCGACAGCGGCGAGCTGGTCGTCGCGTTCACTGACGGCACCACATCGACTGTCGCCGGGGCAACCGCATGTGCTCCGGCCGAAAAACCATCACCTTCCCCGACTGGCTCGCTCACCCCCTGAGAGGACACCATGCAATTCATTCAGGCCAAGCATCACGGTGGAAATGAGAATACGCCAGTGACAAGGCTGGTCATTCACGCCACGTGCCCAGATACTGGGTATCCGTCGGCATCCCGGGCGGGCAGGGCCGCCTCGACCGCACGATACTTCCAGTCGACATCCCGTCCTACCTCAGCCCACTACGTTTGCGACGTCACTGCCACAGTGCAATGCCTGTCGGAGGAGACCATCGGGTATCACGCCCCGCCCAATGCGCACTCGATCGGTATCGAGATTTGCGCCGACGGCGGGTCGAAATCTTCATTCGATAATCCATCGCATTCCTATACGCGTGAGCAGTGGCTATCCCCGCAAGTGTGGCCTGCCGTAGAGCGGGCAGCCATTCTTGCCCGCGACATTTGCCACCGACACCACATTCCGGTCCGCAAGCTTTCCACCGCCCAAGTAAAATCGGGAATGTCTGGTATTTGCGGGCACGATAACGTTTCTGACGCTTTCCACCAATCCGACCATGACGACCCAGGCCCCTACTTTCCTTGGGACCGTTTTATGGCCGCCATCACCAACACGCACCCAGAGGAGCTCACTATGGCCGATGTCAAGGAATTGAAAGCGAGCATTGTCTCCGCCCAGCAGCAACTGCACCACGACGTTGGTGTCGTCCAAAACCAAAACGGGATGCTCAAAAAGCAGATTGAAAACCTGTCCTGGGTGAAAAACCCGGTCACCGGTAAACTCTGGCGCACCAAGGATGCCCTGTGGAGTATCTGGTATTACATACTTGAGGTACGTACACGGCTACAAAAAATCGAGAATCGTCTGAGCGATCTGGAACGGAAAGTGAAGTGACTGTGGGTAAACAATTTTGGCTCGGCTGCTTCGAGCGCTCCCTGAAAACTTTTATCCAAACGTTCATCGCCACTCTCGGCGTTTCCGCTGGCGTCACCTACACGACTGACAGTCTCCGGGGACTGCCGTGGCTGTCAGCCCTCCTCACAGCGCTAGTAGCTGCGATACTGTCGGTGGCCACGTCGCTAGGCTCGCCCGAATTCGTGGCCGGAAATCAGTCCCCGGACGCCCACGCTGTGCTGTCGGCTGGCGGCGGCCTGCTGGAGCCTCCAGAGGATCACACCGTGACACTGTCGGCTGATGACGCCGGGATGATAGAGCCTCTCGACGAGACTCCGAGCGCGACTGCCGGTGAGCCTGGCTCGGTTTTCGTGGCACGCCACGCCGAGGAGTGAGCATGGCTGAGCCTGTACTGCCCTCCGCCTACGCGTACGGCTTTGTGACCGCCCGCGCTATCCGCGCTGTCGCCGACTCTACGAGCGCCGACGACCCCTACCCTGATGGTCCGCCCGTCGCCATGGACAAGGCGGTCACATTCAGGCCGCTTGAGACTGGGAGGATCATTCCCGGAGCCTCCCCCGAGCCGTCCATCAGGGCCCAGCATGAGGATATTGTCGCCGATTTCGACGCCAACGGCTACCTAAGTCTCAACGGCCAGCGCGGATTGTGGCTGTACACCGGCACATGGCAGGTATCATTCGCCGCCGCATTGGGCTGGACGCCATACCAGATCACGGTCACCACAGATCACACGACAGCACACCCGCTCGACCTGTGGACGGCTGCAGGCTGGCAGCCTCCCGACGCCTCCGCCCCGACCGTGACCCTGCTCGTGCCAGCCACGGTGCACGACGGAGACGTGCTCATCCGCGCCGGAAATGAGGTGTCTGGTGTCCCACAGTCAGCGTTTACTGGTCCTGCGGGGCCTCGCGGAGTGCAGGGTCCGCCGGGCCCGGCAGGTCAGCCGTCGACGCTCACCGGCACCGGTGTGGGACGCCCCGACATGCCAGCCACATTGGATCAGGCGGGTAGGACGTGGACTGCTAGTGCCCCGATCGGGGCGTTGTGGATTCCAACGGACGCCCCACAGAAAACATTCCTGTGGCAGAAACTCGCCACCGGCTGGACTGTCGTTTACGGCGACACCGGGATCATGGATGTCACAAAGAGACAAGAGTACACTAATTTTATTACAGCGGCAGACGGTAGCCTCACCCCGACAAACAATATTCCCGTCACGATACGGAGATACGGAAACATCGTTTGCTTCGATGCCTCTGTCGATCACACAAAAACTGGCGTCTCCATACTAGATAAACCGCTTCCGTCAGGGTTTAGGGTACGTTTCGCATTTAATCAACTATGCACAAACACGTCAATTAATATATGCAACATGTTTTTCAACGCGTCGTCTTCTAATAGCAATTTTTCTGGCCCAGTCGCATCTGGTGTCAGATTGCACGCTGAATGGATTACTGATGAAAGATGGCCAGCAACACTCTAGATGGGAAAACACGAAATGACGTCACTCATCGATGATGTGAAAAACATTTCCGACGCTGATCTGAACGACACTATCAACGCGCTCTATAGTGAGTCGAATCGTCGCCGAGTCGTCGCCGAAATCCCTCAGCAGGTCGCCGACGCTATCGACCACTACCAAGACGCCACCGGCATCACAGCCAAGCGTCGGCCAGTCGACGGCGGATACGCACAGTGGGCCCAGCCGACCGGGGCCCTCGACGCCTACAGGCTGGGTGATCTCGTCACCCACGGCGGAAAAACGTGGGAATCCACCGTCGACTCGAACGTGTGGGAGCCGGGTGTAGCCAACTGGCGCGAGCGCCAAGGGGATACGGTGCCAGAGTATCGGCAGCCGACCGGGGCTACCGACGCCTACCATAAGGGCGATCGTGTCACATTTGACGGCCATATTTGGGAATCCCTGGTCGACGGCAACGTGTGGGACCCGGCCATCTATCCGCCAGGCTGGACGCAAGTAAAGTAGACTCTCATCGCAAATCGTATGCCCCCGATCATCATGGTCGGGGGCATATTTTGCTGTATCACCGCTATGGTTGGGTGTATGTCACATTGCAGGTCATGCCCTGTTCTGCCAGGTGCTCGAGAATGTGGCCTTGAGCAGCAGCGTGAAGCCCTATCGGGTAAGGGAATCCGTCGCGTTCGGCACTATCCTGGGTGACGTAGCGTGACAGGTCGACGGTCTCCGGCTCGCCATACGTGTCAGCCATCGCAAGCGCGTACCCAACCGCGTCGGAGACAGTCCTGGTGAGCCAGGTCAGGCAGCCGACATAGTAGGCTGCGGCATCGTCGGGAATGTCAGCACCGTAAGCGACGCCCTCCCATCTCTGCACAGTGCGGATATTCACGTCTAAGGCGTCGGCGATATCGCGGTACGTTAGACCGCACGTTTCCCTGATCGTCCGCGCGGTGGCTGAATTCATGACGCCCTCCAATGATTGACGGTCGTGTTGAGTACAGTTTTGCCGCAAATGCCCGCTAGAAGCCGGTGCGGATGTTTTCCCGCGTGATAGGTGCTTGAGATAGTTCCGTGGGCTGGATCATTGTTGATCACCCAGTATGCAGTGTCGATGGCCCCGCAATTGAGCTTTCGGGATGCCGGGTATCCGTGGCTTTCTGACCAATGATCGGAGATACGAATGACTGATCGGCGGACCGTGAAGTAAACGGAGAGGCCGCGTGAGTGTCGCGACGCGTTGGTTGACTGCGAGATGTAGTCGAGGACGTAGTTTGTTTCATCAATAGTGATAGCTTTTCCGATGTTGCGCCTGTCAACGAACGCGAGGAGGGTGCGAGCGAGGGCATTGTCGATCTGGGTGAATGTTGCTACTGGGACAGTCCGGGTTTCCCATTCGTCGTCGCCGTTATCGGTGTGCGTCTTGCGGATAATGTCGCGAGTGTAGGTCATGGGTCGATCTCCTATCGTTGGTGCGGCCGGTGCCGTCTTGATAGCTCTATCATGCCATAAATTATGGCATTGTCAAGAGCGGGTGCATTGTCTCTAGCGCCGCCATACCATGACTGGCGTCGACGCCTTGACCGGAGCCCCATCGGGGCCTTTGAGATACGAGTGAATCCACCTGGGACGGTGCTCTCCCGAGGACGGGTACCACTGCTGACGCCAGTGGCCGCGCACAACGTGGCGCACGTGCAGGCGCCGCCCCGACTCGCCACCCGCGCCCGGTTCTGGCACAGTGCGCATTGGGCGCAGGTCGACGATAGTGATAGGCGAGGTCGACTCGCGCGCCCTGGCAGCCCGGGCCACATCCCGGCGCGGCTGATCCCGGTGACGCCGCTCGGCCACCTGGGGCTCCACCATGAGCGTCCAGGTTGCACCAAGCAGGGACAGCACACCGGCGGCATCCGGCCAGCGAGCCGTGCCCAGCCGTGGCATATCCTCGCTCGTCGCAGCAGTGCTAATGGAAGCCGAGGTGGGCATGATCCATCCAGCCTCGCCCAGCCTGATAATCGGCACCATGCTCATCGCGCCATCATGCAGGCACCACATAATCGCCGTCATCTGGCCGGCGTGCATGGCGAGCTCATCCTCGTCCCAGTAGCGCACTGCTGGGAGCCTGCCAGCCCACCACAGCAGGCCTGAGGTGTCCGGCATGGCCGCCGCGATGGACCATGCCGGCATGTCCTGGGAGGCGTCAAGGGCGACTCTCGTCATGTCCGCCGACACCCACCATAGACTGCCAGCCGCGATGGACTTGGCGGACCGTCTCATCGTGGCCGCGTCAGCGCTGCGAGGTCCGTCCGCATATAGGGCGACCCTCTGACCGATGAGCCCCAGCAGCTCGTGCCGCAGCCATGGCAGGTCGCGGGGGCCCGTCACCTGGCGTGTCACCTGGAATCGCTCCTACCTAGTGCCTCGCGGATGACTCGGCGTGACAGGCCGGTGCGCTCCATGAGCTCGGCCTCGGTGGCGTCGTCGCGGATGTAGGCTGCAAGGATGGCCCCCGACATGGCGATGCGGGCGTGGCTAGCGGCCAAGCGTGCGTCGCGCCACTGGTCGACAGCGTGCTCGAGAGTGTCATCGCCAAGGATGACCGTAGCTCCCCCTGTGAATCGCTCCTGATCTGGGTCCTCGTCGGGGTCGAGCCCCATGTCTGTGATGGCCTCGTCGAGGCGGTGCAGCTGCTCGCGCTGCTCGTCGGTAGTGTCCTCCAGCGCTGACCCAAGCCATGCGTCGAGCTCGTAGTCCTGCATCATGTCTGTCTCCTGTCTCATGCTGCGGCTGTCAGTCCTCATGCGCCGCCCCAGAGAGCGACTCCGGGGCGGCTGTTGTGTGTCTGCGCTCAGGCCCTGATGATCCCGCTGGCCAGCGACTCGCCGCCGGGCCTCCGGTAGCACAGGAGGATGGCGGTCGCCTCGCCGATGCCGGATACGTCCTCCAGATCGTCGTCCGAGAGGGGCCAGCGCGCCTGTGCTCCGATGAGGGCTCCGGTCATGGCGTGGTCGAGGTCGGTGAGACCCTCGTGCCAGCGGTGCAGGACATCGTCCGGGTCCCCGTCGCGCAGCCACCGTGCGGCGATGTCGTCGAGGCTGGCGTCTCCGTCGAGGATTGCCATGGCGGTGGAGCGGATGATGCCGTCCGGGTCGTCCCGGTCGCCGAGCTGAGCGATCGCGCCGTAGATGTCGGTCTCAGCCTCGAAGCGCTCGGCGTCGGTGAGCTCCCTCATGTCGGGGTAGCCGTAGGTGCTGTAGGTGATGGTGTTGCGGTAGGTGGTCATGTCGTCCTCCTCATGTCGTCCTGACACCATCAATAGTCCCCTATGGGGACAGGAGAGTCAACCTCACACTGGGAATCGCTCACAAAAGATGAGCGATTCCCAGTGTGCCATTGCCACCACATCACGGTGACGCCACAGAACCATCCATCAACCGCGCCAGCGCACGATCACGCTCAGCCGTCGCATGCTGGTAACGCAAGGCAACCTCAATCGAAGAGTGCCCGCCCCGGTGCATGAGCTCTGCCACTGTCGCCCCATGCTGAGCAAAAATCGTCAGCCCCGTATGGCGCAAGTCGTGGAACGTCAACCCCTCCAGGCCGCACGAAGCCCAGGCTCGCTTCCATATACGCCCAAATGTCGAGGGGTGGACAAACCCGCCCTCTGGATTTGACACCACGAGAGCATCATCGTCCTCCCCTGTAAACCGCTCCAGATGATCCCGCAGGATAGACATCACTCTCGGCGGCACAGAAATGACCCTGTCTCCGGCGTCACTCTTGGTGGGGCCGCTAGCAATCCCGCCACCAACAGGCCGAAACAGCGATGCGTGAACATGGATGGTCTCAGCCTCTAGGTCGACGTCACCGCGCCTCAGCGCCAGGACCTCCCCCTGGCGCAGCTGACACCAGGCGGCCAGCCAGACGGTCACCGCGAGGCTGTCCGGCATCGCAGCAGCCAGGTCGCGCACCTGCTCTGGCGTTGCGACATGATCCTGCACTACGACACGCACGGGGCGATGAACCGACGCCTCAGGGATCGCCACCGGCGAGACCTCGCACAAGTCGTTCCTGACACACCAAGACCAAAATGATCGCAGAGCAATGTAGGCGGTTCTCGTCTGGCCATTAGTGCGCGGGCGCACAACACCCCCCACAAGATTGGGAGGGCACGTCCCGTCACACAGCTGGGACCACCATCGTCGAATGTCTGACCGGCTCACGTCGCGGACACGACTCTCGCCCAGAACGGGCAGGATCGTGAGGCTGAACCGCGAGCGGTATGCACGCAGGGTCCCGTCACGACGCCCCGCTACGCTCAGCGCCGTCATCCAGTCCTCGAACGCCTCCGCCACCGTGGGGGCCTCCTCGGCGGCCTTCTCCTCACGCATCCGCTGATCCGGCGGCGACCACCCGCCGGTGGCGATAAGCCCTGCCTCGCGGTCGAGCCACCGGCCCGCCTGCCCCTTGGTGCGGAATGTCATCGGGGCCAGGTGCCGCTTCCCGTCAGGCCCCTTATATGAGGCCTGAAACATTCCGGACCGCTGGACTTTGATTGATCCCCACGACCTACGCGCCATGCCGGCATGATAGATGTATATGCATCTCCTCGCAACCCCCATGCATCTGTAGCGTGATGCATAGTATGCGTCTCTGCGACACTGTGCGCATATGCCGAGGTGGCCATAACCCCTAGCCAGACGCAAGAATCCCACCCTGACTAGGGGTGGGATTCTTTATATGTGGAGATGGCGGGAATTGAACCCGCGTCCTTGAAAGACCGTCCAGACATTCTCCGGGCGCAGTCGATGCTGTCGTTGTTGCTCGGCTCCTGCACTCACACCGACATGGTGCAGACAAGCCCAGTCACGGAAACGTCCCGTGCAGCCTCCGTGACCACGGCCGCACAGCAAGCCTTCTAAACGAGGCCAGAATCCGGACGGAAGGCTACATCCGGGCTGACCCTTCGATCACTGATCAGGCAGCGAGAGCGAAGTCAGTGCGAGTGTTCTCGGCACTTATAGGTTCCCAAGGATCGTTAACGAGTTGACCCTGGCTCCTCGGCCCGCTTCTCCTGGAACAACCATTCCAAGTCGAAACCAGTCATCCCCCTGTTGAGTTGTATCACTCAATAATACCTCATCGACCCAGACTTGCCGAACCGGGCGGGCGCGGCCTCCCACCCTTAAAGCTCCCACCATCAGCACTCCCACCGTTGACGTTCCCATCATCGAAAAATTTCAACGGAATCAGCCGAAGAACCGGGTTCGTCCATTCATGTCCCTCAAACGCTTTGGCAGCGTGCATGATCGTGCCAGCGAACCAGGCCATACCGATCAGTGGGAGCGTTACGATCATAAGGTTCGCCTTCGCGGCGATCCCCAGCACCACCATGCCCACGAGTAACGCGACGAGCTGAAAATTGGCCTGGTGAGCCACCTGGCGGCGCGTCCATGACCCCCGCGGCGATATTGCTACTCCCAACATTGGCCCTAGCGGGCCCAGGATGAACGGTGACAGCCCAATGAGCCCAGCCGCTAATGTTTCGCCTGTGGCGTGACGGGAAGACCGTCCGCCAGCAACCACCAGCCCAGCCAGAGCGGCGCTTAGGTCGGCGCGCGTCACCGCAGCCAGAGCGCGAGTCACCCTATTGTCAAACTCATTGGGCGAGAGTCGACCATCAATATAGCCATCGCGCAGAATGGCGACGGCTCGATCGCGTTCGACGTCGCTCACACGCCAGTCGTTTCGCCACGTCTGCCAGCTGCTCATATCCTCCAGCATGAACAAACAAGGTGGCCGAACCAACCCCGCACGCCTCGAGAGAGACTGTGGTCATATGCGCAATCAATAGACGCGCTACCAGCGTCTCAGTCTCGTCCTTGGAATCCCCGAACCGCTTGCACAATTGTGACCACCATCCATATCAGCGCCACAACACTGGAGCCCCAGCTATTGTGCAAGCCAATCGGGCCTGGCTCCAGTCCCATCTGCACGGCAAAGAAAGCAGTCTGAGTCACCAACTGGCGCGTGGTCTTACGGCGTGCCCATGACCCCTTGGAAGTCATCGCGAACCCAATAGCAGGTCCAATCGGACCGCTCACCAACGCCGACAACCCGCACCATCCCACACCAGTCGTTGGCCGCTTCTCGGGCACATCCGGTAATGGTGTTCTGATCCCTTCGGGAACGGACGGCTTAAAGGACGGCAGATTGCGATAGCTCTCGTCGAGCTCGGAGCGAGTCCGTGCTAATAAGGCGGTCTCCGTGCGACGTTCTCGCTCAATATCGTCGATTACGCCATGAGCATATGCGTCGTTAATATGGTCGAGAACTCTGTTCCGCTGCTCATCTGTCACCCGCAGTGACGAGTTGTCGGGCACTGTATTCATCGGGTTTCAGCGTTCTCGAAACCACGCAAGTCGTCAATCACCATGTGTAATTCGTTGATCTGCTCTGCCACGCGTTCCGGAGCGGTCCCGCCGCGTCCAACCCGAGAGCGTACCGATCCCTCTACCGTCATGACGTCGCGCACCTGCGGAGTAAGACGGGGATCGATCATGGCAAGCTCCTCGTCGGTCAGATCAGCCAGTTCCTTGCCCTGGGACTCAGCCTCGCGCACACACGCGCCAGATAACTCGTGCGCAACACGGAAGGGCACCCCCTGACGCACCAACCACTCGGCAACATCGGTGGCCAACGAGAATCCCTGACCAGCCATCTCAGCCATCCGTTCAGTGTTGAATACGGCGGTGTCTATCATGCCGGTGACAGCCGGTAGCAGCAGGTGCAGCTGATCAATCTGGTCAAAGACTGGCTCCTTGTCTTCTTGAAGATCACGAGCGTAGGCGAGCGGCATACCTTTCAACGACGCCATCAAACCAGCAAGGTCTCCAATAAGTCGTCCGGCCTTGCCCCGCGCAAGCTCAGCAATATCCGGATTCTTTTTCTGCGGCATGATCGACGATCCCGTCGAGAACGAATCGTCAAGGGTAACGTAGCCAAACTCGCGAGTATTCCAAATAATGATCTCCTCGCTAAGCCGCGACAAATCAACTCCGACCTGGGCGGCGACAAACGCGAATTCGGCGACGACGTCTCGAGCTGCGGTGCCGTCGATAGAGTTCGGCACTGACGACGAGAAACCAAGATCTCGCGCTACTGCGTCTGGGTCCAGACCCAATGACGATCCGGCTAGCGCCCCGGATCCATACGGCGAGCTGTCGAGTCGCGCATCAAGATCACGGAACCGTTGCACGTCGCGGACCAACGGCCACGCATGAGCCAGCAGATGATGGGCCAGTAGTACCGGCTGGGCATGTTGCATGTGAGTGCGACCGGCAATAACCGCGTCGCCGGCTTCCTCAGCTCGTCGGGCTAGCACCTCGGCAAGCCCTAAAATCTCCCCCGCAAGACTGCGAACCTCCTCGCGCAAATAACGCCGCAGCAGTGCGATAATTTGGTCGTTGCGAGAACGCCCGGCACGCAGTCGTCCTCCCAGGTCCTCACCGGCACGCTCGATGAGGCCACGCTCCAGAGCAGTGTGAACATCCTCGTCTTCGGGCTGGGCCACAAAACGACCCGACATAACGTCATCTTCCAAGGTGGTGAGAGCCTTGAGCATCCCCTCATATTGATCGTCATCGAGGAGACCGGCAGCATGGAGCACTCCGGCATGGGCCCTCGATCCAGCAATATCGTGTCGAGCCAGCCGCCAATCGAACTGAGTTGAGACTGACAGCGCCGCCAACGCCTCAGCTGGGCCGCCCGAGAATCGTCCGCCCCACAGCGCCATCGGGCGATGAGGTTCAGCGCTGTTCTGGGCATGGTCATGCGGTTCGGTGGTCACAAAAGCTCCTCAATCGGGGACGTGTTTTCAGCTTACCTATCCCCATCCTTGAACCTCACGCGTGTCCCACGATGAAGAATTGTCCGGGGGAAGAATCATCAAGTGGTGGGAATCGTCAAGATCTCACGCTGTCGATGAGGCCAGGAAGAGCATCGACGAAGGACTGCGCCTGAGCCTCCGTCAGAACATAGGGCGGGGCCAGCCTCAGCGTGGATGGGTTAGCGGCGTTGACGATAAATCCGGCATCGCGAGCAGCAACAACGAGATCACCCGCTATGTCTGAGTCGAACTGGATGCCAAGAAGAGCGCCACTCCCCCGTACCTGCGTGATACTAGGATGGCATTGCTGCAATGCGGTCGACATCAAGGCGCCGATCTTGCGAACATGGGCCAGTAAGTCATCGGATTCGATGGTAGAAATGACTGCACACGCAACAGCGCACGCTAGCGCATTGCCCCCAAAGGTGGTTCCGTGCTGCCCTGCCGTGAGAACCCCAGACACGTGTGGACCGAACGTCACCGTTGCCCCGATAGGAAAGCCACCTCCCAACGCTTTTGCCGTCGTCATAACGTCGGGAGTGATGTGAGCACCTTGGTGCGCAAACCATCGACCAGTGCGCCCCATTCCGCATTGCACTTCGTCAACGACCATGAGGGCGTCGTGGCAGACCGTCAGCTCGCGTACCTGGCGTAAGTATTCACGCGAAAGCGGGACGACGCCAGCTTCACCTTGAACAGGCTCCACAAATACCGCCGAAACATCGCCTTTGTCTAACTCATGGCACAACGTGCCGTGGTCGTCAGGAGCAACGAATGTGACATCAATGGCCGAGGGGCCAAAAGGTTGGCGATAAGCAGCCTTGTGCGTCAGCGCAAGGGCACCGAGCGTGCGGCCATGAAATGCATGGTCGAGTGCAATAATGCGTCCGTTCTTACGCGCCAAACATATTTTTATCGCCGCTTCATTGGCCTCCGTGCCAGAATTCGAGAAAAAGACCGCAGATCCCTCTGGTGCTTTGGCTAGGGAAAGCATTTTTTCTGCAAGATCAAGCTGAGGCCTGGTGGTAAAGAAGTTCGAAACATGAGCCAACGTTTCCGCCTGATGTGTCACCGCTTTGACCCATGCCGGGTGGGCATAGCCCAGCGCGTTAACTGCGATTCCGCCAAGCAGGTCAAGGTATTCATTACCGTCACTGTCGACGACAATGCATCCATAACCATGGTCGAGGCATAATTGGGGACTACCGAATACGCCCAGGAGAGCGCTATGGTAGCGTTCTTGCCAATCACCGGGAGTCGACTGTTGAATCATCGTCATCCCCCTATACGTAGTCGTCACGACGAGCCATTGTTCCAACACCTTTGGTTGTAAAAATCTCCAGCAAAAGAGCATGCTCAAGGCGGCCATCCACAATCACGGCACTCGATACTCCTCCGTCAATAGCGTCGAGCAAGGCCTGCCCCTTTGGCCGCATGCCTTCTCCTAGACGTGGAATCATCGCGCGCAAATCACTCGCGGAAATCTCAGAAATGAGGGTGTGAGGATCTGGCCAGGTGCCATAAATCCCAGCGACGTTTGTCAGCATCACCAGCTTCTCAGCGCACAATGCCTGTGCAATTGCGGTAGCAGCCGTATCGGCGTTAACGTTGAGAACCTGTCCAGTCGGATGACCTGCCTCGTCAACCTCAGGACTCACCGGTGCAATAACCGGAATCTGACCGCGATCAAGCATGGAATTAATGAGATCGGTGTTGACGTCAACAATATCTCCTACCAGACCCATATCTATCTGTTCACCATCAACAATGACCCGCGACCTCCGCGCCGACAATAGTCCAGAATCTTCACCCGACATGCCGGCCGCTAATGGCGCATAGGAATTGATGCGATTCACAAGCTGACGTCCCACTTGACCGACGAGCACCATTCGAACAACCTCCATAATCTCTGGAGACGTCACTCGTAAACCGTTGCGGAACTCGACGGGGGTAGCAGACTCAGCAAGCATGGCATTGATCTGAGGTCCGCCGCCGTGAACAACGATGGGGCGGATTCCCACCGAAGCCATAAAAACGATGTCGTCAGCAAAGGCCTGCTGTAATCCTGGATCAACCATCGCATTACCGCCATATTTCACGACAACAGTGCGCCCTTGGAATCGCCGGATCCACGGCAGTGCCTCTACGAGGACCTCGGACTTCCGCTGAGCCGAGAATTGAGAATCATTAAGGGGGATATCATAAACGAGGGTCATGATGTGTATGCGCTGTTCTCTTCTACGTATTCGTGGGTAAGATCATTAGTCCATACTGCGGCTTCTGCGTTGCCCGCGTGCAACTCAATATCAATATGAACCTCACGCGGCCTCATATCGACGCGGTTGCGGTCTTCGCCAATAGCCCCGGATTGACAGATCTTGATGCCATTAATAGACACATCAATCTTGTCAGGATCAAAGGGAGCTACACTCTCTGGAACGCATCCGACCGCAGCGACAATTCGACCCCAGTTAGGGTCATTACCCGAAATAGCCGTCTTAACGAGATTAGATCGCGTCACCTCACGGGCCACCGCCACAGCAGCCTCGGTACTCGTCGCACCTGTGACAGTCACTTTGACGTCATGGTGAGACCCCTCAGCGTCAGCAACGAGTTGACGAGCCAAGCTGGCGCATAGCGCAGTGAGTGCCTCAACAAGTACGTCACCTGTCAAGCTGACGCCGGACGCTCCCGAGGCCATAGCGACAACCGTGTCATTGGTTGACATACACGCATCCGAATCAACCCTACTAAACGTGACGTCGCATGCCTTGGCTAGGGCACTCTGAAACTCCTTGGGATCGACGACAGCGTCAGTGGTGACAAAGACAAGCATCGTCGCCAGCTGCGGAGCCAGCATCCCAGCCCCCTTAGCGATACCGCCGAATCGCGCATTGCCGGCATCAATTGTCGCCATCTTCGGGACGGTGTCGGTCGTCATGATCGCTCGCGCCGCCGAAGTATTGGCATCATCTCCCCTATTCAGAGCACGATCGGCCATGCCCGCTCCTGCCAGGATGGCTGGCATATCGAGCCGTACCCCGATGACTCCGGTTGAGGCAACAACTACGTCATGCGGTGTGCATCCAATGAGCGTTGCAACATGTTCAGCTTCGCACTGACAGTCAGCGAAACCATCAATCCCCGTACAGGCATTCGCGACGGCTGCGTTAGCAATGACAACTCGGGCCTTGTGATCGGCAATCACACGACGCGACCACTGCACTGGCGCAGCGCACACACGGTTTGTTGTAAATACCCCAGCAACGACGTCGTCAGGACCGTCATTGACAATGAACGCAAGGTCAGGGGCTGACGTCGATCGCAACCCAGCCTGGACACCACTGGCACGGAACCCGAGGGGATAAGTGACGGACATGAATCCTCCTATTATGGATTGAGGCCAACGAGGGGAAGCCCAGCAGTCTCGGGGAGGCCGAAGGCCACATTGAGACACTGAATGACGGCACCGGCTGTCCCCTTGACGAGGTTGTCTAGCGCGACGACGACGGTGGCAAGCCCGTTTTCGGGATCGCCCACCGCATTGATGTGCGTCATGGCGGATCCGACGACGTCGTGAGTATCTGGATAGGCGTCAGGAATGTGAATGAGTGGTTCGTCGTCATATACCTCATGCAACCGTCCACGAAGTTCCTCGGTGGAGGCTTGCGACGGTGCAGCGCATACCGCAAGAATTCCTCTGGTCATGGGCACGAGCACCGCACTGATGCTCAGGCGCGGCTCCTCAGCTCCCGCCATGCGAAGTGACTGCCTGATCTCGGGAATATGACGATGCGCGTGACCAACTGAATACGGGTGAGCGCCCCCGCTCATCCGGGAAAACGTGAGATCTAGTCGACTGGATTTTCCAGCCCCGGACGTCCCAACAATGAGGGTAATGACCGTCTGGCTCGTGTCGACACTATTGACAAGGGGCGCCAAGCCCAACGCGACCGCAGAGGCATTGCACCCTGGCCCGGCGATACGGGTGGCACCCACGAGCTGATCGCGTTGCGAACCACCCTCGGCTCGCGGCAGCTCGGGAAGCCCGTAGGCCCAGGTACCTGCATGGTCGCCGCCATACCACCGTTGCCAGTCAGAGGTCGACGCCAGCCGAAAGTCTGCCCCCGCATCGACGATGACAACGTCAGGGTTGATCTGCGCTATCCCTCGGGCGATCCGCCCGGAAGCCCCATGCGGTAGGGCCAGCACGACGGCGTCATGAGCAGCGAGGCGTTCGACGTCGATCTCGCTCAGGATTCGTGTCCCAGCTGCCCCGGCAAGGTGGGGCATGACGTGTCCCAACGAAAGTCCGGCCTGGCTATAAGCGGCAAGGTCACCCGTCGTGAGCTCCGGGTGTCCAGACAGCAAGCGCACAACTTCGGCTCCCGCATATCCAGACGCCCCGGCGACGGCAACAGTGAATCCTTTTGCGCTCATGTGCATATTTATACACTGGATTGCGCTCGAGCCCAAGCTGGCTCACGATGTGACGAACGCCAGCCACCCCGCACCTATATCGACGATGCAGTCGACGAGGGGTCAACGTTTGCGATTGCGCACCCGATTTGCAAGAGCCCGCTGAGCTTCACGCTTGGCATCGCGCTCCCGTATGGCCTGACGCTTATCCCAATCCCTCTTACCGGTACCAACGGCAATCTCGACCTTGGCGTAGCCGTCCTTGAAATAGAGCTGCAAAGGAATGATCGTCTTTCCCGGACCATCCGCCTCGCGAGAAAGCTTGGCGATCTCACGCTTATTGAGCAAGAGCTTGCGTTTGCGCATCACACTGTGATTTCGCCACGTTCCGAACGCGTACTCGGGAATGTGGAGGTTGTACATCCACACCTCACCACGGTCATCAACCTGGGCGAAGGCATCAGTGAGCGTAGCTTTGCCGGCGCGCAAGGATTTCACCTCAGTGCCCTGCAAAACGAGACCGGCCTCCCATTTGTCACCGATGGTGTAGTCATGGGTAGCGCGACGGTTACGCGCAACCACCTTAACTCCCTGCTCCCTAGGCATGACAAACCTCCTTCGACACAGGATTTTTCATCCTATATGAAAGACATCAGACTCTGAGGTACTTCCGTGTCGCAACGTACGCAGGCACCACAGACAACACAGCTGCAACAATGACCATCCATGCAATCGACGTCCAGACCTGCGGCCACCCAATCCAAGCCAACGTTGTGATCGAGTGCGCCATCTTGCGCATAACGACCACATCAGCGCCCAACGCCAAGGTGACACAGGCAAGGAGCGCACCAATGAGACCTGCAATGAGGGATTCAAGAAGGAAAGGCATGAGGATATAGGTATTGGACGCACCTACAAGTTTCATGATTCCCAGTTCTCGGCGTCTGGAGAAGGCCGCCATCCGTATCGTATTACCGATTTGCAAAGCTGCCGCGACAAGCAAAAGCACAGACATTCCAAAAGTGACCCATCTCAGGGCGTTCATCCACAGGAATATCGGGTCTAAAACATTATGTAAGTCAACAACCGACTGTACCCCGGGCAGGCTTTGAGCTTCGGTCACAACTCCCTGGTACTGCTGAGGATCAACCAGCTTGACGCGGTACGAATCCTGGATAGTGTCCTCTGTCAAGACATCACGCACTGGAGAATCGGCATAGATACGCTGATATTCCTCGAATGCCTCATGTTTAGACTCGTAATAGACGCGAGACACCTGCGGATTAGACTCTAACGCTTGACGAATAGCGTCTTTCTGGGCTTGGGTGGCAGCTTTGTCGCCCGAGCATTGGGACCCAGAAACGCCATCAACACAGAGGAAGACCGATACCTCTACCTTGTCGTACCACTTACCCTTGAGCAGGTCGACCTGCTGTGTTGCCAACAGGGCCGCCCCGAATAGGGACAGGGACACCCACATCGTGACGATGACAGCCAGGGTCATCGCCGCGTTTCGGCGTAACCCAGACCACGTCTCTCGCAAGGTGTGACGCATGTACTTCCTCGTTCTTTATCGGGGATTCAGGAATTGCGGTAGACGCCCTCGTTCTCGTCACGGACGACGTGTCCGCGCTCGAGTTCGATGACTCGTCGCCTCATTTGGTCGACGATCGTCGAGTCGTGAGTGGCCATGACGACGGTTGCACCGGTGCGATTGATACGATCAAGCACCTTCATGATGCCCACTGCGGTATCGGGATCAAGGTTCCCGGTAGGCTCATCAGCGATGAGAATTTTAGGGCGATTCACAAAAGCCCTAGCTAGCGCAACACGCTGCTGCTCGCCACCAGACAGTTCGTCAGGCATCCGCTTTTCCTTGCCCTCCAAACCGACGAGTTCAAGGGTTTCGGGGACGACGTTACGGATCTCCTTCATCGACTTACCTATAACCTGCATCGCGAAGGCGACGTTCTCATAGACCGTCTTGCCCGGGAGCAAACGGAAGTCCTGAAATACCGTGCCGATCTGGCGCCGCAGCGCGGGAACTTTCCACGACCTCAACTGGTTAAGGTTCTTACCAGCGACATACAGCGTGCCACGAGACGGGCGATACTCGCGCAAAATGAGTCGGATGAACGTCGATTTTCCTGACCCGGACTGCCCCACAAGGAAGACGAACTCCCCCTTGTTGATGTCGACATTGACGTCAGACAAAGCCGCCTGGCTCTGCCCGCTATATATCTTCGTGACATTGTCGAAGGTAATCACGTCTGCCCCGTCAGTCAGTCTCGTTCTTACGGCGCCAACGAATACCGGCGTCAATAAAATCGTCAATATCTCCGTCGAAGACGGCGTCGGTATTGCCGACTTCATGATTAGTACGCAGATCCTTCACCATTTGGTAGGGATGCAGCACATAGGAGCGCATTTGAGCTCCCCATGAGTTGCCCTCCGCCTTCAACGAATTCATCTCGGCTTCCTGCTCTTCGCGGGCCTTCTCGAGCAGTTTGGCCTGCAGAACACGCAGTGCGGCCGCCTTATTCTGGATCTGCGAGCGCTCGTTCTGACAGCTCACCACAATGCCGGTCGGAAGGTGGGTCAGACGAACGGCGGAGTCAGTAGTGTTCACCCCCTGGCCGCCGGGACCCGAAGCATGGAAGACGTCGACGCGCAGGTCTGACTCTGGAATGTCGACGTGGTCGGTCTCTTCAACGACGGGTAGCACCTCGACGCCAGCGAAGGAGGTCTGACGGCGTCCCTGATTATCGAAAGGACTAATCCGCACCAAACGGTGAGTGCCTTGTTCAACTGAAAGGGTGCCGTAGGCGAATGGCGCATGGACGACAAACGTAGCCGATTTGATGCCTGCTTCCTCGGCATACGACGTGTCGAGGATTTCAACCTTGTAACCGTGGCGCTCGGCCCACCGCAAATACATACGCAGCAGCATCTCTGCAAAATCAGCGGCGTCCACGCCACCGGCCTCGGAACGAATAGTGACGACAGCCTCGCGCTCGTCATACTGACCCGACAGCAAGGTCCTCACCTCGAGAGCGTCAATCTCCTCCCGGAGCTTAACCGTCTCGGTCGTTGCCTCAGCCAGGGAATCTGTGTCGTCGTCGGCAGCCGCAAATTCCAACAGTACGTGGACATCCTCGATCCGCGCGCGCAGCCGCTCCAGGCGCTCGATTTCTGCCTGCAGGGCCGACAGCCGAGAGGTTACCCGCTGCGCATTTTCCTGGTCGTCCCACAGATTGGGGGCGGCCACCTGCTTCTCGAGGTTCGCGATCTCCGCCCTCTTCGCCTCAGGATCGAGAACATTCTCAATCGAAGCCAAGGATGCGTCGAGGTCCTCAACGGTCTGCTGAAGGTCTACCAATGCCACGTTGACTAACTCTACAGGGACGCAACGACAACTCTCGTGACATGATTTCCGACCGTGGCGCGTGTGTTCCGAGTAATACAACCGCTAACGTAAGCGCACCCAAGGCGCATGTGTGTGGCCAATAGGCGGACATGGCGCGTATCCGCTAGAGTAGTCGCCGGGCGCATAGCTCAGTTGGTCAGAGCGCCTGCCTTACACGCTGGAGGTCGCCGGTTCGAGCCCGGCTGCGCCCACTCGATGCGATGAATACGCAGAACATCCCCACTCACGGTTCATTCCTGTACGGCAACCGTTGGACCTTTCTACGCTAGCGTATGTCCTGTCAGCATCAACCATACGAGAAGAGGTGTCCGCATGACGGAGCCGAACGACCCGTACCGAACCGATAACGCCGGTACTTCGGCGTGGCCAAGCCAGTCCCAGCATGATCCCTACGGACAAACCAGCAGTCCCTATGGGATGCCCAATCCGTACGGCGATCCTGCCTTTGGTGCGGACGGATCAAACCATCGTCGGCCAAACGTGAGTTTCGGTCGCGCGATCAAGCTCTTCTTTAAGAATTACGCGGTGTTCCACGGTCGTGCTTCCCGATCAGAATACTGGTGGGTCGCCCTGTTCAGCGCGCTCGTTAACGTCGCTCTCAACATCATTAATACCGGAACCGGTGGCACAAACGACAACCCAACAACGGTCTATCTCGTGCTGGCAGCTATCTGGTCTCTCGGCACACTCATCCCGGGCCTCTCTTTGGCAGTGCGCCGACTTCACGACGCCAATCGCTCCGGGTTCCACCTATTTTGGCTGCTCCTACCCTTCATCGGATGGATCGTCCTATTGGTCTTCTTCTGCCAGAATTCCCATCCCGATGCTTGGCACAAGTATGACGACGGTCCTCTACCAGCAGAGGATTAATCGTCCACATCATTCATGACGCGCGACGATTCCTCGCTCACGGTACGCGAGGAATCGTCGTTGTGGCATGCAGTACGAGCGCCTTATCCCTCCGCCTGGAGATTGGCCAATACGTCGTCAAGATCATCCGGCTTGACCAAAACATCCCTTGCCTTGGATCCCTCCGAAGGCCCGACGACGTTGCGGGTCTCGAGAATATCCATGAGGCGGCCAGCCTTAGCGAACCCCACACGCAACTTACGTTGCAACATCGACGTTGACCCCAGCTGCAACTCGACTACGAGTTTCGCCGCCTCCAAGACGAGCTCCAGATCGTCACCAATATCCTCGGCCACCTTCTTCTCGACGGTCGGAGCAGCGACATCATCGCGATAATGGGCCTCCATCTGGGACTTAACATGCGCGACAACCTGGTGAATCTCAGAATCAGACACCCAGGATCCCTGCACACGCACCGGTTTTGACGCACCCATCGGCAGGAAAAGCCCGTCGCCTTGACCAACCAACTTCTCGGCACCCGGCTGATCCAAAATCACTCGTGAATCTGTCATCGACGACGTCGCGAAAGCTAACCGTGACGGGATATTGGCCTTGATGAGGCCGGTACATACGTCGGTCGACGGACGCTGAGTTGCCAGCACCAAATGAATACCGGCCGCACGTGCCAGCTGAGTAATACGAACAATTGAGTCCTCGACGTCGCGAGGAGCGACCAACATAAGGTCAGCCAACTCGTCGACGACAACCAACAGGTATGGGTATGGCGCTAAGACCCGCTCCGATCCGGGCGGCAAGGTGACCTCGCCAGCCCGTACAGCCTTGTTGAAGTCTTTGACGTGACGGAATCCGAACGCCGCCAGATCGTCATAACGCTGATCCATTTCGCGTACCACCCACTGCAGGGCTTCGGCGGCCTTCTTTGCGCTAGTGATGATGGGCGTCACCAAGTGTGGAATGCCCTCGTATTGGGTCAGCTCAACCCGCTTGGGGTCGACAAGCATCATGCGCACCTCGTCAGGAGTAGCGCGCATCATGACCGACGTAATGAGGGAATTCACGAAACTCGATTTGCCAGAACCAGTAGCGCCAGCGACTAGCAAGTGAGGCATCTTAGCGACGTTGGCGATAACAAATCCGCCCTCGACGTCTTTACCCAGTCCGACGACTAGCGGATTGTGATCATTGCGGGCCTTCGACGAGCGCAACACATCCCCCAAGGACACAATTTCCTTGTCCCGGTTCGGAATCTCAATGCCGATAGCGGATTTCCCAGGGATCGGCGACAAGATCCGCACGTCAGGGGAGGCGACTGCGTAAGCGATGTTCTTGCTCAAGGCGGTGACTTTTTCTACCTTGACGGCCGCTCCCAGCTCGACCTCATATCGGGTGACCGTCGGACCGCGAGAATAGCCCGTCACTTGAGCGTCGATACCGAACTCGTCGAAGACTGTTGACAACTTGGAAACAACGGCATCGGACGCATCGGTGCGTGCCTGGGGTACTGAGCCCGGCTGCAGTAGATCCGATGCGGGCAGGGTGTAAGCGATGTCCCCTGATAACTGCAACTGCTCCACCCGGGCCGGCATCGGTTCATGGGCCGGCGGTTCGAGGTCGGTGTGCTCGTGGACAGTGAAGCCCTGTGGCAGCCCGGCAGTTGTGCGAACTTTCTCCGGTTCGCCCTGCCCTGGTACGTCCAGGGAATCATCGGTCGACGCTAATGGTGCCTCGGCATCAAAGATGGCATCGAGGCTCTCGTTAGTGCGCTCGGAACTGCTCGTGTGCGTGCGCACAGGCTCCATCTGTTGAGTAACGGCGTCATCATCACGGCGATCAACGAGGGTATCCCCAACCAACGGCGTGTCATATGCCCGACGAGACTCAATGTCACGAGGCTTGACGGCAGAACGGCGCGACGCTTGGCGAACTCGGGCTGCGCCGTCAATTAATGGTCGTCCCACCACGAGTAACACGCCTAAAGCCGTAACAACAACGAGCAGTGGTAACGCAGCCCACGTTGTCAAGAGGTCCGCGAATAGGCTCGATGATATGTATCCGAGCATGCCGCCGGCAGCACGCACCGCCTCAGGACGGTCCGGGCGTGGCAGGCCGTGGGCAATGTTAATAACCCCAAGAAGACCAAGAAAGAAACATGTCCATCCCAGCACCTGACGTCCGCCAGTACCGATCGTGGCCGGGTGACGCAAGGTGTGCCACATCGCGGCTAAACCGAACAGCGGAAGGGCATAAGACAGCGATCCGAAGATGGTCGCAACCCCGATTCGCAGTCCATTGCCAAATCCGCCCGGTAAATCGAACCAGAATCCAGCGGCAACGAGGCCCGACAGCAACAGCAAGACCAAACCAGTGCCGTCATGAGTGATACCAGGCTCAGTAGGTCTGCCACCGATCCCTCGAACCATGCTTCCTAATCCCCTCGCAATGCCCGACCACGTCACCGATAGCACCTGGGCTACCGGGTTAGTGGACGCGGGCGCACTGGGAGGCGTCGACCTACTCCGCGAGCTGGTCGACGTTTTCTTGTTGCTTCCGTTCGAGCGTGCACCCGAGCTACGCGACGATTTCTTCGCCGTCGTCTTTCGGGGCCGCGCTGGGGAAGACGCACGGGTCGCCATGTCATTGACGTTATCAACCGAGACCACCACGGCCCTAGAGCCGATGCGGGGAGTCACGGGATTAGTCGTTGCGCCACGAGCTCGATGGCAACATCAACGCCGCCATCGCCTCAAGAATGAAAGTGAGTCCAGCCACGTTCGTGTTCCCAAGCTTGTCCGTCAACAAGAACTGTGGGATCCGAAACCTGGTCAGGAGGCAGCACACGCCCGATGACAGTCCACCCATCCGGAACAGTGTTCGGGGCAAAGGTCGCTGCTAAGGCATGGTCCTCTCCTCCTGCGAGCACCCAGGTGAGTGGATCCACCCCAGTAGCCATACCGACGGTGCGCACCGGTTCGGCAACATCCAGCTTCGAGGTATCAATGTCGATGGCGAAACCGGACATCTCGGCGATATGTCCTAGGTCAGCTAGCAGACCGTCCGACACGTCGATCATCGCATGCGCTCCCGCCTTGGCTGCCACCCGGCCTTGACCGTAGGGAACCTCCGGGCAACGTTGGGCCGCGACAGCAGCCCGGGGAGAGCGGAAACCACGCCCCAGAAGGACCAAACCGGCGCCCGCCAACCCCAGTTGACCAACAACCGCAACCTCATCACCGGGGACAGCGCCGTCACGACGCACAGGTGCCATACCGGCGGTCTGGCCGATGACCGTCACAGCGATACTGACGACCGGCCCGCCCGTGGTGTCGCCTCCGACGACGCTTACTCCAGCCTTGTCAGCCTCGGAAGCCATCCCGGCCATGAATTCACGAGCCCACGCTGCCGGTAGATCACCGGGAGCGGAAAACCCCACGACGACAGCAACCGGGACGGCGCCCATCGCCTCAATATCGGAAACGTTGACCGCCACAGCCTTGCGACCCACGTCGGTCGCCGTCGACCAACGGCGTCGGAAATGGACCTCCTCGACAAGGACATCAGTGGAAACAACTGCAGAACCGTCGATCTGGAACACCGCGCCGTCGTCGCCTGGGCCGAGAGTGACCGCCTGCCCCATCGCCAGATCTGCGACCATCGAGGAGATGAGGGGGAACTCCCCTACCTGGGAAATGGTCGTCGTGGTGGCCATGGGATCTCCTTATCAACCGGTCAGAGAGGAGCACGCTAGCGTGAGTGCGTGCGCATCTATCATGCATCCCTATGTGCAACCGTACTAGCGGTCCTTATCCTGACGACGGGCTGCTCTCATCGGCAGGACCCGATTGCCCATCCCTCTCCCACGGGTGCTGCTGTGGCTGGATGTCGAGCCGTCATGGCCGATCTGCCACAAACGGTTGCCGGTGCGAGATTGGACGACCATGACGCCACCGTGGCAACGTGGGGTGATCCACGCATCGTGTTGCGCTGTGGAGTCAACAAGCCTGCTGACCTGCAACTTACGTCACGATGCGACGTCGTCAATGACGTCGGGTGGTTTTCCGAACAGATTGACGACGGCTGGAGATTCACCACCATAGGAAGGGCTGGCTACGTCGAGGTGACAGTTCCTACCAGTTATGCCCCTCAAGCCGACGCATTAGTCGACCTTTCGACAACGATCAAGAAAATGCCCCTGGAACGGCCATGCCAATGAGGTATTTTCCCCAAAGCCCCATCAGCGCATACTAGTTAGCGCAGCCCGAGTGGCCTTTCCAGAGCCAGGTCAATAAGTTCACTGACGATTTGGGGGTAGCTCATCCCGCTGGCTTGCCACATGAGTGGGAATCCTGACGTGCGCGTAAACCCGGGCATGGTATTAGGCTCATTGACGTACACGGCGCCGTCAGGGGTGACAAAGGTGTCGATACGCGCAAGCCCTTCACAACCGAGCACCCGAAACGCTTTGATCGCTACTTCTTGCACTCGAAGGCGAGTGTCGTCGTCAAGTGTTGCGCGAGCCTGAACCGATGCTTTTTGCTCCCCGCTGAGGTATTTGGCTTCAAAATCATAGAAGTCGTCAGGATTATGGATAACGATCTCACCTGGCGCGGAGGCGCGGGGGGCAGAGCCGTGGTGACCGTCAAGGACAGAGCATTCGATCTCACGTCCACGAATCCCCTGCTCAACAAGAACTTTACTGTCGTGCTCACGAGCCGTCTCAATAGCCGCCTCCAGACCGCCCAAGCTTGTCACGCGAGAGATGCCGATCGACGATCCACCACGAGCCGGCTTTACGAACAGTGGGTATTCCAGCTGGGAAATAGCGTCAAAGACGGCTTTTCTATCCTCACGCCATTCATGATCACGTACGACGACATAAGGCCCAACTAAAACTCCAGCCTCCGCAAGAATCATCTTGGTGAGATGCTTGTCCATGCAATTAGCACTCGCTGCCACCCCGCACCCGACATACCTCACCCCGGCCATTTCTAGCAGGCCCTGAATAGTGCCATCTTCACCGAACGGGCCGTGCAATACTGGGAATGCCACCTGGACCACATCGGCATTTCCCTCAGTATCGACGACGCACGTGCCTTCGGGCATCTGTTTGACCGATACCAGAGGGCGATCTCCCACTTCGACGGTAGGAAGCTGACCAGTAGCGGGAAGAGCGAGAATTTCGTCGACCCCATATCGCACCCAAATTCCTTCATGGCTAATGCCAACACCAGAGACATCGAATCGTTCGGTATCAATTGCAGCCACCACATTCGCCGCTGAAAGGCAGGAGATCGAATGCTCTGGACTCATCCCACCAAAGATGACAGCCACATGGATGCGATTCATGTGAGGTCCTTTCCGTATGACGTCACCCAACACTACCGAGCCGACACGTCAGTGAGGGTCGACGACGGGCCGCGCAGGGGCAATAGACTTGGACACGCGAGTCCCCTTACGCATGTCGTAACGATCCGGCGGCGGGAACTCTCCCCGAGCCCTGGCAACCTGAGCGTCGATGGCATCCATGATGCGGTTCGTAGCCTCCCTGACTGCCGCAATATCATGACGCCCTCGCAAGTCCGACAGCTCAACGTCAGTGCCGCAGTACAGTTTCATCGTCTTACGAGGCCACAGCTTCGGGAACGTCATCTCTTTGTACCCCATAACCTCTTGCGGCCCCCACTGCCCCACTGGAATGACGGGGACGCCGGTCTCCAGCGCCAAACGCGCAGCCCCCGTGCGCCCGGTCATTGGCCAGTGGAGCGGGTCAGCGGTGATCGTACCTTCGGGGTACATGACAACCGTCATGCCTTTATCAAGCGCCGCTTTGGCGTCGTCAAGAACCTTAGCCGGGTTGGGCCCCTTTCGGTCTACTGGAATTTGTCCGCTTGCCGATGCCACCCAACCAACAATGGGCACGGAGAACAGCTCTTTCTTTGCAAGCCAATGCGGCCATCGCCCGTTGGCGACAAGAAAAGACCCCAACACGACTGGATCGAAGTTCGACACGTGATTACTCACGACGAGTGCTGGCCCAGGGCAGGGAAGATTCTCGCCGCCATGATGGTCAAACCTCGTCAGCGTATGAGCAAGCGGGTACAGCACTGCTACACCCATCCGGAAAATCAGACCGGGAGTGTCGGCTGGGTTAGTCACGGCGGGCAGAGCCACGGGGTCCCTCCTGAGTCAACTGGATCACCTCACCTTATCGGCTCTCTCCTGTTCACAGGGACCGGCCGAGGGATGGCGAAAAGCTAGCCCGCTGCGGAGGTCGTTGGTAGGAAAGATGGCCGATGTGCCTCATATGCTGCGATAGCGTCGGCATATTTGAGAGTCTCACCAACAGCGTCAAGACCAGCTAACAGACGTTGCCGGGTGACGTCGTCGATGTGGAATGAGTAGGTCCTCGCGTCGGGAAGGCTAATTGTCCGATTCTGGAGGGAGACGGTGAGTTGCTCACCAGGATGCTGCTCGGCATAGTCCCACAGCGTCTCGACGATTGCGGGCTCAACTTGAGCCAGCAACAAGCCATTATTGCCAGAGTTGTTGCGGAAAATATCGGCAAAACGGGAACCAATGATGACTCTGAACCCATAGTTCTGCAAGGCCCATACGGCATGTTCACGCGAGGATCCAATTCCGAAGTCAGGACCGACGATGAGGATCGATCCGTGGCTCCAAGGCTCGTGATTCAAGACGAAGTCGGATTCGGTGCGCCACGTCGCAAACAGCCCGTCTTCGAATCCGGTACGGGTAATCCGCTTAAGGTAGACCGCCGGGATGATTTGGTCAGTGTCGACGTTCGCGCGTCGCAGTGGCACGGGGACACCGGTATGAGTGCTGAATGCGTCCATCTCAGTTCTCCTTAGGTGACAGATCAGCTGGGCTAGCCAACCTCCCAACGATTGCAGTGGCAGCAGCGACGGCCGGAGACACAAGGTGAGTGCGCCCGCCTTTGCCCTGACGTCCCTCAAAGTTGCGATTCGAGGTGGATGCCGAGCGCTCACCGGGTGCTAGCTGATCGGGGTTCATGCCAAGGCACATCGAGCATCCGGCACCACGCCATTGCGCACCAGCGTTGGTGAAGACCTCGTCGAGTCCTTCTTCCATAGCTTGCAGACGCACACGCGCCGATCCAGGTACGACAAGCATTCGGGTGCCCGCCGCGATATGGCGTCCCCTCATAATGTCGGCTGCCAAACGTAAATCCTCAATACGGCCATTCGTGCACGATCCAAGAAATACGGTGTCAATGGCGATATCGCGCATCCTGGTTCCGGGCGTCAAATCCATGTACTCCAAGGCTCGAGAAGCTGCACTGCGAGCAACCTCGTCCTCAAAATCCTCGACCGCTGGGACCACCCCATCTAGGGGAACCCCCTGTCCCGGATTCGTGCCCCAGGTGACGAAGGGGGTCAGCGTCGATGCGTCCACATGGATCTCAGCGTCGAAAGTAGCGTCGTCGTCAGTGCGAAGTGTTCGCCAGTACGCAACGGCCTCGTCCCATTGCTGCCCGCGCGGAGCGTGCGGACGGTCCTGAAGGTAGGAAAACGTCGTGTCGTCTGGAGCAACCATGCCAGCACGAGCGCCCCACTCAATCGACATATTGCAGATCGTCATGCGCCCTTCCATCGACATCTTCTCGATGGCTTCACCGCGATATTCCACCATATGGCCTTGTCCCCCACCGGTTCCGGTCTTGGAGATGAGTGCCAAAATAAGGTCTTTGGGCGTCACGCCATCGGGCAACTCCCCATCCACCGTGACTGCCATGGTTTTCGGACGACCTTGCGGCAAGGTCTGAGTGGCCAGCACATGCTCAACCTCGCTGGTACCAATACCGAAGGCCAACGCCCCAAAAGCACCGTGCGTAGATGTATGGGAATCTCCACACACGACGGTCATACCAGGCTGCGTGAGACCGAGCTGGGGGCCAATAATGTGCACAACCCCTTGATCGGCGTCCCCTAACGGATGCAGCGGCACACCGAACTCGGGAGCATTGGCACGCAAAGCATTAACTTGGGCGCGCGAGACTGGGTCGGCAATTGGCTTGAGGATGTCGACAGTGGGAATGTTGTGGTCTTCGGTAGCGAGAGTCAGATCGGGGCGACGAACCTTTCGGCCAGCTAGTTTGAGCCCATCAAAAGCCTGCGGACTCGTAACTTCGTGGATGAGATGGAGGTCGATGTAGAGAAGGTCGCGTTCCCCGTCGTGCCCGTGCCTGACAACATGGGCGTCCCAGAGCTTCTCGCTCAACGTTCTTCCCATCGCACCTTCCCTTTCCTGACGTGCGGTGTCATTGCTGGCGGCGTGGCTCACCGCTCGACGGCACCCATTCTGGCTCGACGGTCAGGATTCGAAACGCTAGTATCGGCATATGGACGAATCAAGTGGTGTGGGAGTGTTAGACAAGGCCGTCCTTGTATTGGCGGCCCTCGAAACTGGACCAGCTTCCTTAGCAGGACTAGTTCAAATGACTGGGCTAGCTCGCCCAACGGCCCATCGCTTGGCTCGTGCCCTAGAACACCACCGCTTTGTCGCACGTGATTTACAAGGCCGTTTCGTTCTTGGCCCGCGATTGTCAGAACTTGCCGCAGCCGCCGGCGAAGACCGTCTCTTGGCTGCTTCTGGGCCGATCCTAGCCAGGCTACGTGATATCACCGGCGAATCCGCTCAGCTTTATCGACGTCAAGCGGGCAGCCGAGTCTGTGCCGCAGCAGCTGAGCGTCCCACTGGACTTCGCGACACTATTCCGGTCGGGTCAGTGTTGTCGATGGACGCCGGTTCCGCCGCCCAAATCCTGCTGGCGTGGGAAGACACCGATAAGATTCGGCGCGGTTTGAGTAATTCCGCTTTCTCTGCAGTCACCTTGGCGGCAGTGCGCAAGCGCGGTTGGGCTCAATCTGTTGGCGAACGCGAAACTGGTGTGGCATCAGTCTCGGCCCCGGTACGCTCGCCCTCCGGTAAGGTCATCGCGGCAGTATCGGTGTCAGGGCCAATTGAGCGCCTCACCCGCCAGCCTGGGCGTATTCACGCTCCAGCTGTCGTCGCGGCTGGAGGGCGCCTATCGGAGGTCCTGCGCCGATCCGCGCAGTGAAACTACACGAGCACGCTGCACCTTGTCGGCATCGTCGAGCTCTTAGCTGAGTGTCATGGCATACCGATGGCCCGGACCTGTAAGGTCCGGGCCATCTATCCTTGAGTAGCCCCGAGCGGATTCGAACCGCCGTTTCAGCCTTGAGAGGGCCGCGTGCTAGGCCGCTGCACTACGGGGCCATTGAGGTGTTCAATTACCGTCACATTCGGCTCTTGAAACCTGTCTTCAATTATTCCCACTTCGTTTCCAAACCGGGCTGGAAAACCTTAGCAATCCACTCGCTGCGTGTGCAACTTCATGGATATGGCCTCCCCGCTGGGGTACCAGGACTCGAACCTGGACTAACTGAACCAGAATCAGTCGGGCTGCCAATTACCCCATACCCCAATGCCGCTCCACCATGTTGAATCTCAGTGGCGCAACGACGAGAAACTTTAACCGACCGTCTGCCAACTTGGCAAATCAGAGTGAAGTCTCTTGTCAGGCCGGTGTCCGGCGGGCCACTCTCATAAGACTTCCGATCCACCACCCGGCAAGAGCGATCGCCAAAAAGCCACCAATGTCCCACGCTGCATCCACCCATCCCATCGCCGTCATGCCGCGAGCCTGAGACACCCCGCCCAAAAACACGGCATACCCGAAGGCAAAGAGATTGTTGACGACGTGCGCTGCCACGCCAGCCTCAATGCCTCCCGTGACGATGACGAGCCAACCAGCGAGCAGACCGAAGGCGAACCGATCTGCGAAAAGCCACACATTTTGCGTCCCATGCATGAGAGCAAAAATGAGGGCAGAAATGACGACCGCCGCCCAGCGACCGGTCTTTTCTGGCAGGTTCATAGCAAGCCCAGAAATGACATTCATGAGGTAGCCGCGGAAAAACATCTCCTCAGCGATAGCCTGAAATGGCGACGTAATGATGATCGCCAACAGCCACACCCACCAGTGATGGGGAACGGTGTAATGGGAGTTTGCTCCCCCCCGTACCAGCAGCTGCGTGAGGTTGAGTACGACGACAGCGACGAGCCCTACCAATAGCCCGAATCGCCAGCGAATACCTGGTTGTACTGAAGCCACCCATCGCGGCGCACGATGGTTGACATAGCGCGCTAGCACGAGGACAACGACGATAAGGCTAGCCAGAGCTGCGTGGGTAGCTACCAGTCCCCCAACGGTGTGGTACCCGGACGCTCGCTTGTAGTAAGCGCCGAACCCTTCCCCATCGGTATGTTCACACAGCCAGCCCACGCCTAGGAAGACGTACAACAGACAGGGCACAACGACGGCATATCCCAGCAGCAGTCCGATGAGCCCGAGCAGCCCTAGCGTCGGGCCTGCAGATGAATTAAGGAGGACCCGGGTGTAGTCGACCCGTGGCTCAGGATCGCTCACCGTGGTATGGCGGGACGCGGCAGGAGTCGCCATCAGGCGTCCACAACGGTGTTCGCTAGCGTCCCAATCCCCTCGATCTCAACCTCAACGCGCTGCCCAGGCTCCATCGGCCCAACCCCGGCAGGGGTTCCCGTGAGAATGACGTCTCCCGGCAATAAGGTCATGAACGAGGAAATATGAGAGATGAGCTTGGGAATAGTGTGGATCATTTGATTGGTATTACCGTGCTGAACTTCTTTACCATCAAGCCGAGTAACAATTTGACGATGAGACGCTTCTGCGATGGAAAAATGGGTCACCATCCATGGCCCTAGCGGGCAGAAAGTGTCAGCTCCCTTGGCGCGAACCCAGTGACCGTCAGAGTTCTGTAAATCGCGAGCCGTGACGTCATTGGCAACAGTGAACCCAAAGATAACTTCCTGTGCCCTGTCTTCTGGTACATCCTTACAAATCCGACCAATGACGATAGCCAGCTCCCCTTCGTAGTGCAGGTTGGAGGACGCAGCCGGTCGCACAATAGATTCATCTGGACCCACAACTGAGGTATTCGGCTTCACGAATAGCAGCGGTTGGCTCGGGACGTCATTACCCAGCTCGCGAATATGCTCGACGTAGTTGCGGCCAATTCCGATGACCTTGGATCGCGGAATCACTGGGGAGAGCAGCCGTACGTCAGCGAGATCGTGACGGGCGCCGGTGTATTGAACCGGTGCTGCCACTGGGTCTCCAGTGATGACGGCGATAGTATCGGGGTGATCTCCGTGATCTGCAGCAAGCTCGACAATCCCGAAGGCAGGGTCGGAACCAGCAGCGATAAACCGGGCAATACGCATAGATCAAGACTAACGGCGTGAGCCGACACCATCCACGCGCCGAGATGGGATGCTTCCTGCCATACTTGCGCCATGACCAGCACCTACTCCGTCGTTGACCTCATCCGCGCCAAGCGCGAGGGCCAGACTCTCGAGCCAGACCAGATCACCTGGCTTATCCGCGCTTACACCGATGGCATCGTCGCGGATGAACAAATGTCTGCCATGGCGATGGCGGTGTACTTCCAGGGACTCGACGACGCCGAACTGTCCACCTGGACGACGGCCATGATCGACTCAGGTGAGCGGATGACCTTTGACGGGCTATCGCGCCCTACCGTCGACAAGCATTCAACTGGTGGTGTCGGCGACAAAATCACCCTGCCGCTCGCTCCCCTCGTAGCGGCGTGTGGTGCTGCCGTTCCGCAACTGTCTGGTCGGGGCCTAGGCCATACCGGAGGCACACTCGACAAAATGGAGGCCATTCCCGGTTGGCGAGCGGATCTGTCCCACGACGAGATGGTCTGCCAGCTGGAGAACGTCGGCGCCGTCATCTGCGCAGCTGGCCCGGGACTTGCTCCTGCTGACAAGAAGCTTTATGCGCTGAGAGACGTCACCGGAACCGTCGAGTCTATTCCGTTGATCGCCTCGTCCATTATGAGCAAGAAGATCGCCGAAGGAACTGACAGTCTTGTTCTCGACGTCAAGACCGGTTCGGGGGCATTCATGAAGACCGAGGAGGATGCTCGCGAACTTGCCCGTCGTCTCGTCGGGCTAGGTAAGGCTGCCGGAGTGCACACCACTGCCCTCTTGACCCGCATGGACGTTCCACTCGGTTACGCATGCGGTAACGGCATCGAAGTTGCTGAATCCCTGGAGGTACTCGCTGGCGGAGGCCCAGCCGACGTCGTTGAACTTACTCTTGCACTGGCTCGTCAGATGCTTCAATCGGCAGGCTTGGACAGTATCGATCCGGCTGATGTCCTTGCCAATGGCGCAGCGATGGATGTCTGGCGCACCATGGTTCGTGCCCAGGGCGGCGATCCCGACGCTCCGCTGCCGGTGGCCCGCCATTCTCAGGATGTCGTTGCCACCGAGGCTGGCGTCATCACCGGAATTGATGCGATGTCCATTGGCATGGCCGCTTGGCGTTTGGGCGCCGGTCGTGCCCGCAAGGAAGACCCGGTGCAGGCTGCGGCGGGCGTCATGTTGCGGGTTCGCCCCGGAGACCGCGTGATCTCAGGCCAGCCTCTAGCCACCCTCCTCACTGACACCCCGGCCTCGATTGCGGGGGCTGAAGAGGCCATCACTGACGCCTTTACCGTCGGCCAATCCTTCCAGCCTCAACACATCGTTGCCGACACCATCGTGGCATGATCGCAACCGATGGGGCCGGTTCACAGCGCGTGAACCGGCCCCAAGGGTCGTAATAGGTCATCTTTGAAAAGCGATCAACGGACCCGCTTCAACCAGCCGTGGGTGTCCTCAGCGCGCCCAAACTGGATGTCGAGCAGACGGCGACGAATCTCCATGGTGGCCTTTCCAGTAGGCTCAGCAACCTGGACATCGGTATCTCCGTCCAGGAAAGAGCCAATAGGTGTGACGACAGCAGCCGTACCGCAGGCAAAAACTTCTGGGAACTCACCTGAACGCACACCGCCGAGGAGCTCGTCAATACCGATCTTGCGTTCCACAGGCTCAAGACCGAGATCGGGGGCGACCTCTAATATGGACTTACGGGTAATGCCGCGCAAGATGGTGCCAGCAAGCTCAGGAGTCACGAGCTGACCATCCTTGCTGATAGCCATGAAGTTCATGCCACCTAGCTCTTCGATCCACCGATGCTCAACGGCATCAACAAAAAGCACCTCATCGCAGCCGCGCTTTTTAGCCTCAATCTGGGAGCGCAGGGAGGCTGCGTAGTTGCCTCCACACTTCGCTTCACCAGTGCCCCCGCGAGCCGTCCGAGCCTGTGTGCGTTCCACGAGGAGACGCAGTGGCTTCACCCCACTGGCGAAGTAGGCGCCGACGGGAGAACCAATAACGGAGAACAGCACGGTGCTTGCTGCGGCAAGACCAAGAAAGTCCTGGTACGCAATCATGAATGGCCGAAGATAGAGAGACTTTTCGCCGCTGTCACCTGGCTCAGGAACCCAGCGCGAGTCGACATCGGCGAGGCGAACACATGCATTGACAAAGTCGTCAACTGGCAACGTAGGTAGGGCGAGACGCTCAGCCGACCGAACAAAGCGCTCACCGTTCTGGTCAGGGCGAAAAAGCCAGATAGAACCGTCAGCGTGGCGGTAAGCCTTCAAGCCCTCGAAAATCTCCTGGGCATAGTGCAGGACGGCGCTGCCGGGATTGACATCGAGGCCCTGGTAGTTGACCACGGCGTCGTCGGCCCAGCCCTCACCAGCCTTCCATGTGGCGACGGCCATATGGTCGGAAAAGACAGCACCGAATCGTGGATTGGCATGTTCCAGCGCGATCCGCTCGTCGGAGGACCACGTCAGATCGTCAGCAGAAGCAAAGCGCAAACTCATGGCCATACGCTACACCCAAGCCGAGCCGGCTATCCCATTTAGTGAATCAGCAGATCATATTGTGGACATTATGGCTATGGTTTGCCTATGACTAACGACGTGACGCGACTTGCCGTCATCGGCGGAGACGGAATCGGACCCGAAGTCACTGAGCAAGCGCTCAAGGTGTTGGAGCGGGCCGTCGGATCTGATGCATTTTCCACCCATGAATATCACCTTGGTGCCGCGCATTGGAAGGCTACCGGGGAAATTCTTGACGACTCGACTTTAACCGAAATTGCCCACGACGACGCCATCCTGCTCGGTGCCATCGGCGCTGCCCCCGGCTCAACCGAAGTACCGTCAGGATTATTAGAACGCGGCCTGCTACTCAAACTTCGTTTCGCCCTCGATCATGGCGTCAATCTGCGTCCCTTCACGTGGTATCCAGGTACGTCAACACCGTTATCGCCGGATATTACGGAGGCTGGGCCAATTGATTTCATTGTATGTCGGGAGGGTACCGAGGGTCTTTACTGTGGCAATGGCGGATCGGTACGCACCGGCACCCCACACGAGATTGCCACCGAGGTGAGCGTCAACACCGCCTTCGGAGTGGAAAGGGTCGTCCGAGACGCGTTCACTCGTGCGGCTGCTCGACGCGGTCGTCTCACCTTGGTTCACAAACACAATGTGCTCGTCAATGCCGGATCACTGTGGCGCCGCATAGTCGACGAGGTCGCCGTTGAGTTCCCAACTGTTACCGCTGATTACCTGCACGTCGATGCTGCCACGATCGCTTTGGTGCGAAACCCGCAGCGATTCGACGTCATCGTCACCGATAATCTCTTCGGCGACATCATTACCGATCTTGCCGCGGCAGTGACCGGAGGCATCGGATTGGCCCCAAGCGCCAATATCAATACGTCCGGCAGATATCCGTCAATGTTTGAGCCGGTACATGGCTCGGCACCTGACATTGCCGGCACGGGTAAGGCCGACCCAACGGCGGCAATCTTGTCAATAGCATTGCTGCTGGATCACCTTAACCGCCCTGAGGATGCGGCGCGCGTCCGCGAGGCCGTTTCAGCCGACATTGCAGCTAGGATCTGCTCACCCTCTCGCACCACCAGTGAAATCGGTCGAGATATTGCCCAACGGCTCTGATCAGTAACGATCCCCTCAGCTAACGTAGAAGACTTTGACTGGCAGAATGGCTCCGTGCTACCCATTCCCGAGATACCTGAACCAGTGACGAAAGCTCTCCACAATGCATTGGAGATGGGCTATTTCACCACAACCCGCAATGAGACTGGCCGGTTCATGGCCACCCTGGCGGCCGGGGTACATGGCGCTGTCGGTGAGTGCGAGACAGGGTCAGGAGCGGGAGCTGCCTGGCTACGACTAGGGGCGCGTAAACGCACCAAGGTCGTCAGTTATGAGCCAGATCCCACCGTTTGCGCGCGAGCTCGCGAGGTACTGGCCGATCTCGACGTCGACATTATTGAGGGCGACTGGGATGACCTACTCGACTATGGCCCTTTTGGATTGCTGTCAGTGCCGATCCGGGTGGCACGGGTGCGCGACGTCGACGAGATACTTAAGGCGGTTTCAGTCGGGGGCCTCGTCGTTATCGACGATATGCCCCCCAGCCATGGTTTCCCTCCTCGCGATATCAACGGCACCGTCGATACCACCAGGCTGGCTTGGCTGACCCATCCGAAAGTTCACGCCACCGAGATTCAACTTGCCTCCGACATGGCGGCTATTGTCGCGTGTCGGCTATCTCCACGCGGTTGACGGGAGATACAGGATTGGGGCCCGCAACGTGTTACGGGCCCCAATGTCACATCAGCAAACTCAACGAGCGGCGCTGCCCTCGGTGTAGTCCTCATCGGTAGCTGCCAACCAGGAATACATCTTGCGTAGTTCCTTTCCGGTGGCCTCAATCGGGTGTTGTGCCTCAGCCTCGCGAAGCTTCTTGAACTCTGGAGCGCCAGCATCCTGATCGTCAATGAAACGCTTCGCAAAAGCGCCAGATTGAATGTCATCAAGGACGGCCTTCATATTCTGCTTGACGTGATCGTCAATCACACGCGGACCGGAAACATAATCACCATACTCGGCGGTATCAGAGATTGACCAACGCTGCTTGGAAATACCGCCCTCAATGATGAGGTCGACGATCATCTTCATTTCGTGGCAAACCTCGAAATACGCCATCTCGGGCTGGTAACCAGCGTTAGTGAGTGTTTCGAAGCCGGCCTGGATGAGGTGCGACAGACCTCCACACAGCACGGCCTGCTCACCGAAAAGATCGGTCTCGGTCTCTTCCCGGAAGCTCGTCTCAATACCGCCAGCACGAAGACCACCCAACGCCTTGGCATAAGACTTGGCGAGGTCCCACGCCTTGCCAGAGGAATCTTGCTCAACGCACACCAGCACCGGAACACCGCGACCGTCAGCGTACTCGCGGCGCACGATGTGACCAGGACCCTTCGGGGCCACCATGCACACGTCGACGCCTTGAGGGGCCTTGATGTAGCCGAAGTGGACATTAAAGCCGTGGGCGAAGAACAGGGCGTCTCCGTCGTGAAGATGCGGCGCGATCTGCTCGGCGTAGAGCTGACGCTGGTTCTGGTCGGGGGCGAGCACCATGATCAGGTCGGCCTCCTCGCAGGCGTCCTCAATAGGCAACACCCGCAAGCCTTGAGCCTCGGCCTTGGCAATTGACGCAGAGCCTTCACGCAGACCGACTCGAACGTCAACGCCAGAGTCACGCAGGTTGAGGGCATGGGCATGGCCTTGGGAACCGTAACCGATGACCGCTACCTGGCGGTTTTGAATGATGGACAGATCAGCGTCGTCGTCGTAATAGATCTTTGCCATGGTTGTGTTTCTCTCCTTGCTGGTGTCGGGGTTTGAAATCTTGGAACATCACCTGGAGCGTTTCGCCCCGAGGGAGGCGGCACCGCGATTGAGGGCCACCTGTCCGGATTGCACAAGTTCAATAATTCCGAAGGGTTCGAGCATCTGCAGTAAGGCATCCAGCTTCTCACGTCCTCCGGTCGCCTCGATCGTCAACGACTTTAATGAGACGTCGACAGCCTTAGCTCGAAATAGCGCGACAGTGTCGATGATCTTGGAACGGTTCTCAACGTCGGAGCGCACCTTCACAAGAATGAGTTCACGGACGACCGCACTCGGCTCTAGCTCGACAATTTTGTGAATCTCAATGAGCTTGTTGAGCTGTTTGACAATCTGTTCAAGGGCTTGCGCGGAATCGACATTCACCCCGATCGTCATCCGGGATTGACTGGGATCGTCGGTCGGCGACACAGTCAGAGACTCGATGTTGTAACCACGGCGGGCAAACAGGCCCGATACTCGGGTCAGCACACCCGGACGATTCGTCACCAACACCGACAATACATGTCTGCTCATCTCATCTCCTCAGTCGTCGCTGTCGTTCTCGTTGGCGCAGGCACCATCGTCGCCAGCGTCCCCCCAGTCCGGGGCAAGGTCGCGGGCAATCTTGATGTCGTCATTGCTAGCTCCGGAAGCCACCATCGGCCACACCATGGCGTCCGTGTGAACGACGAATTCCACCACGACTGGACGGTCATTGATCTCGTTGGCAGCCGTGATCGCCTCATCGACTTTGTCCGGATCCGTGACTCGAAAAGCAGCGCAGCCCATAGCCTCAGCAAGCTTGACAAAATCAGGGAGGCGATCAGAGTGCAAGTCAGTATGAGAGAACCTGGAATCGAAGAAAAGATTCTGCCACTGCCGCACCATGCCAAGCACATTGTTGTTGATGATGGCAATTTTGACTGGAGCACCATTGAGGGCCGCCGTGACGAGTTCCTGATTGGTCATTTGGAAACAGCCGTCACCATCAATACCCCAGACAGTCGATTCCGGACGACCAATTTTGGCGCCCAACGCCGCAGGGATGCAGTACCCCATCGTTCCGGCACCACCTGACGTCAGCCATGACCGTGGCTGATCGTGCGGTAGAAGATGGGACGCCCACATCTGATGTTGTCCCACTCCTGTGACGAAGACGGTGTCTTGAGGTGCCAACGCGCCGATACGCTGGATGACGTGCTGTGGGGAGATCTCCCCTTCCGGCGCCTCCTCCCATGACGGCTTATAAATCTGTTTCATCCGCTGCAGCTGACGAACCCAGCTAGAAATATCGGGAAGATCTTTTCCTTCCAGGGATTCAGCCAGTCGCGTCAACGTTAATTTGGCATCACCGACGATTGGGACGTCAGCGTGGCGATTTTTACCGATCTCAGCCGGATCAATATCTGCATGAATGACCTTGGCGCCGGGAGCGAATGTATCGAGACGTCCGGTCACGCGGTCGTCAAATCGGGCACCCACGGCGACGAGAAGGTCGGCCCGTTGCAAGGCTCCAACGGCTGCAACAGCGCCATGCATGCCCGGCATTCCCAACGCGAGCGGATGAGTGGCTGGGAAGACATCTCGAGCCATAAGAGTCGTCGTGACAGGAATACCCGTCAGAGCGACCAAGCGTGCCAGCTCGTTGGCAGCATCTGCTTTAGCCACGCCACCGCCAACATACAGAACAGGCCGATGAGCAGCTCGGATAAGGTCGGCCGCTTCCTTGATCTGCCTGCTGTGGGGACGTGTCGTCGGCTTATAGCCAGGCAGATCGTGCTGCTTGGGCCATGTGAATGGCACGACGGCGGTTTGGGCATCCTTGGTGATGTCAACGAGAACCGGCCCGGGCCGACCGGTAGAGGCAATGTGAAAAGCTTCCGACATCGCCAGTGGGATGTCCTCGGCGCGAGTCACAAGGAAGTTATGTTTGGTAATCGGCATGGTGATGCCGCGAATATCGGCCTCCTGAAAACCGTCAGTCCCGATGAGACTGGAACCGACCTGCCCAGTGATAGCCACCATAGGTACCGAATCGAGATAGGCGTCATAGAGCGGGGTGACGAGGTTAGTGGCGCCAGGGCCAGACGTCGCCATGCACACCCCAACTTTTCCGGTAGCGACGGCATATCCCTCGGCGGCATGACCTGCTCCCTGCTCGTGGCGCACCAGAATGTGCCGCACCTTCGCGGAATCCATGAGCGGGTCGTAGGTCGGCATGATCGCACCGCCGGGAAGCCCAAAGACAACGTCGACGCCGAGTATCTCGAGACTCTCAATGATGATTTGCGAGCCCATCATCATTCGTGGATGCCGCGGTTTGTCAGCCATGTCGTCCTCCCTCTGTGGTCGTGGAGCGGTGCCCTTCATTGGTGCCTCAAAGTCCCGGACAAGAAAAAACCCTCGCTGCCGTGTGGCATACGAGGGAGCGCCCTGTCCGAAAGGATCAGGACGCTAGCCAATAACGAGAAACTGGCCGCTCATGGCAGTGATCCTCGTGCATGAACGGCCAGCCGTCAACGGTTTCGGACAAACGTCTCATATTGTGAGCTATTTGCGGTGGGGGTCGCCCGTCACGATGGCCGCGACCTCCTCGATGGGGCGGCGCGGCATCGTTGACCGAATGGCACTGATACCCGGTTCGCGGTCGTATCGGGGAATGACATGAATGTGCAAATGATGGACGCTCTGGCCGGCGACCTCGCCAGCGTTGGACATGATATTGACCCCAGAAGCTCCGAGAGAATCCACGAGGCGACGAGCCACCTTGGTGACCATCGGGCTGATACGCGCCAGCTCCCCATCATCGTCGAGGACGCTCGTGACGTGCTTACGCGAGATGACGAGAGTGTGCCCATCTTGGAATGGCTCGATATCGAGAAACGCGACAGAGACGTCATCTGAGTCAATGATCTTCGCTGGGATGTCGCCCGCGGCTATTGAGCAGAAAAGGCAATCCATGAATCATGACTACCACACTGACTGCCCCTAGAAGAGATGTTTACTCAACGGACGTCAAAGCCGGCATCGCGAAGGCCATCCTTGACCTGTGCGATCGTCAACGTGCGGTAGTGAAAGACTGATGCGGCGAGCACTGCGTCGGCGCCGGCACGCACTGCCTCGACGAAGTCGGATACTTTTCCGGCTCCACCGGACGCAATGACAGGGACGTCAACAACTGCTCGCACAGCCTCGATCATCTCAATATCAAAGCCCTCAGTCGTCCCGTCGGCATCCATTGAGTTCAGCAGAATCTCACCAGCCCCACGCCCGACGGCTTCACGCACCCACTCCACGGCATCCAACCCTGCACGGCAGCGGCCGCCATGGGTCGTCACCCCGAAACCAGACGGCTGATCTGGCTCACGTCGGGCATCGACAGACAGCACAATGACTTGGTTGCCAAAGCGGTCGGCAATCTCGTCGATCATTTCGGGACGTCCGATTGCTGCAGTGTTGACGCCGACTTTGTCTGCTCCCGACCTGAGCAAGACGTCGACGTCGTCAACCCCTCGGACTCCACCACCGACGGTCAAAGGCACAAAGACCGTCTCCGCGCATCGCGTCACCATCTCTCGAGTAGTGGCTCGCCCTTCACTTGAGGCGGAAATGTCAAGAAACGTGATCTCGTCAGCACCGAGCCTCCCGTACTCAGCAGCTAGCTCAACCGGGTCACCGGCATCGCGCAACCCCACAAAGTTGACCCCTTTGACGACTCTCCCGTCTTTAACGTCCAGACACGGGATGACACGCACAGCCACAGCCATAGCATCAGGCTACCGGGCCGCACATTTCCGTCCAGTGATTCAGTCCTCCCGATCCATGGTGACGACCCCGCGCTGCATGGCTCCCACCACTTGGCGACACGTGTGAGCGAGGGCTTCCCCGACACCGGCATGGGCGATCTGTCCGGCGAGGTCGCACACCTGACGCACTCGGCGCACAAAGTCACCGGCGCTCATGTCGTCAAGCACAGTCTGCAAGCCCGCGCCAGCAGCCCAGGCGTAGCTAGCCTCAGCAAAACCAATATCGAGGTCTCGGGGACGGTCAATGCGGTGGTCACGCTCGAGTAGCCCAATTTCAGCTCGAACGGCTCGTAGCTGCGACTCCGCTGCTTCACTGGCTGCATCGGGCATGCGGTGAAGATGACCCCGGTCCCCTGGCCGTGACTCGTGAACAATCGTCGACAGCACCGCTGCCAATTGCGGACAATCCAAACCGTCGAAGACTCCGCGTCGAATAGCCTCAGCTGTGACGAGGTCAAGTTCAGAATAGATACCGGAGAGCATCTGGCCAGCGGCGGTAACGGACTGGCCACCCTCGCCGAGGTATCCCAGCGCCTCTAACACCAGCGCGATCCGCTCAAACTGGGTAGCGATTGAGGTCGCCTTGGCGCGCGCTTTCGCTAGTGTCCTCTCGCTACGACGGCTAAGCCTCATAGCGCGTTCAGCGAAACGAGCATGGGATTCCCGATCGGGGCAAGAGTGGCAAGGATGAGCCTTCATCCGGGCGCGTAGCTCTGCGATCTGGCCGACGAGCTCAGCATCCGCGTCGACGCGATGGCGCTGCACTATCGGTTTTCCCAGCCCATCAAGCACCCGATCGAAGGCCTTGCCCAGATTGCGACGATCGGCAAGGTTTCCGGGATGGAAGTGGCGCGGGACTTTCACACCCGCCGCTCGCGCCACGGGGGCGTCAATGTCGTGATGGCTGAGGCGAACCACTGCCCTATCCGGTGTCATAACGAGGGGACGGGGACGCTGGCCCCTGTGACCGTGAGTGCCAGGGTCTATGACAACGACCCACCCGGCATGGGGTCCAGATGGCACTGCGATGACGTCGCCAGGGTCAATACGCGACAGCGAATCAGCGACGTGGCTGGGACGGTCAGCTTTGCGCAGTCTTGCCTGCTGATGTTCTAGTTCTCTGATCTGTTCTCGCAACCGGGCATACTCGGTAAAGTTCCCTTGCTCACAGTGCGCTGCTCTGATGTAGGCGTCGATCTCAGCTTGGGTCTGCCGGTTACGAACCGCCGAACCTCCCAGCCTGCGATCAGTTTGGAACTGCGCGAAGGAGTGCTCCAACAGGTCGCGAGCTTTGTCTCGTCCCATCGATCCGACGAGGTTGACAGCCATGTTGTATGTCGGCACGAAAGCTGAATTGAGTGGGTAAGTACGACGCGAGGCGAGCCCAGCCACCGCTCGCGGATCCATGCCTGGCTGCCAGCAAACGACGGCATGTCCTTGAGTATCAATCCCACGACGCCCAGCACGTCCGGTCAACTGGGTGTACTCACCGGGGGTGATATCAGCATGAGTCTGGCCATTGTATTTAACGAGCTTTTCCAGTACGACGGTCCGAGCCGGCATATTGATGCCCAGGGCGAGAGTCTCGGTGGCGACGACGACCTTGAGTAACCCGGCTACGAACCCCTCCTCGACGATCGCCTTCACTACCGGGAGCAGCCCAGCATGATGAGCCGCAATACCGCGTTCAAAAGCTGCCACGAAATGATTCCACCCGACCGCACGTCGTTCCTCATCGGTCAAGCCTTCGCCATGTCGCTGCACGATGCGTCGCAACTGACGGGCCTCCTGCTGACTGGTGAGCACGAGGTCGGAGTTCAGCAATTGGCTGACGGCGGCGTCGCAGCCGCTGCGCGAGAAGACGAAGACGATGGCCGGTAGAAGGTTGGCCTTGTGGAGGGAACGCACTACCTGGATGCGGCTCGGCTGGTTGCGTGGGCCGCCAGGCCTGCTGTCGCGTCCCCGACGCTGTGCCGCGGCCCCACCGAATCGACCAGTTCCGTAAGAGACATGACGTTTCCCTTTGCCAGATCGTCCGCGCGGACGCCGGGAATCGTCACGCTGAAAGCGGGCCTCGTCTCTGGCAATCGAAACTAGCTCGGGGTTGACCTCGGTAGGACGGCGCGGGTCAAAAAGGTCGTAGAGATGCCGCGCAACCGCCACGTGCTGAGTGAGCGGTACCGGGCGTCGCTCGGATACGACGACCCTGACGTCACCACGAACCTCATCAAGCCACTCTCCAAATTCCTCAGCATTGGAGACGGTTGCTGACAGCCCGACGATTTTGACGCGCGAATCGAGACCAAGGATGACTTCCTCCCACACCGGGCCGCGGAACCGATCTGCGAGGTAATGCACCTCGTCCAACACCACCCACCCCAACGTGTCGAGGGAGCGGGAATTTCGGTAGATCATATTCCGCAAGACCTCAGTCGTCATCACGACGATTGGGGCTTGTGAATTAATGGTGACGTCGCCGGTGAGCAAACCGACAGCGTCGTCACCATGTCGGGCGGCTAGGTCGTGAAACTTTTGATTAGATAGCGCCTTAATAGGCGTCGTGTAAAAGCACTTCAGCCCCGATGCCAACGCCAAATCAGTGGCGTACTCCCCCACCACCGTCTTTCCGGCCCCAGTCGGAGCGGCCACGAGAACGCCAGCACCGTCGTCGAGATCTTGACAGGCCTTCACCTGATACTCGTCGAGATCGAAGGACAGCCCGGCAATGAACCGGTCGAGAGTCTCGCTCATACCCCCAACCTAGCGGGAAGCTACGACGAGATCAGCCCGACAAGGTTGACCATCGGGCATCTTAGGATTGCTCAGTCGATCTGGATGTCGAACTCGGACTTATCAATACCCATATTGTCAGTAGACCGTTTGCGTTCGTTACTGCGGCAAATCCACTCTGCAATGACGTACATGACGCTCAACGGAATAGCGAGGGCGCACATGGAAATAGGGTCACCAGATGGGTTTACAAACGCCCCCAAACAGAAAAACCCAAAGATCGACCATTTCCGTGCCGACTTCAACTGTGCAGACGACAGGACGTGGACCAGATTGAGCAGCACCAAGACCACCGGCAGTAGAAAGCTCACGCCGAAGAGCAAAATGACGCGAATCTCCAGCGCCAAGAAGGCATTCATATCGAGCAAATTGGTAATGCCCATGCCATGAGGTGTGAAGTTCAGCATGAGGGCAATGCCTTTAGGCAGCACCCAATACCCCAGCGCCGATCCAATAAGGAATAACGGGATAGCCGACCCTAGAAATCGCAACGCCCACTTTTTCTCGTTGACAAGCAAGCCAGGAACAATAAAAGCCCAAATCTGATAGAGCCACATAGGACAGGCCGCGATGAGTCCAGCAACGATCGCAACCCTCATATTCAGCATAAATGGAGCGACGACGCCGGTGTTGACAACCTGGAGTGAGGCCGTCGGATTCTTCATCTTGATGGCGCGGCTGGCCTGCTGGTATGGGTACATGACGATCTCAACCAGCGGCCGGTAAAAGACGAAAGCTACGGAGCTCGTAATCACCACCGCGATAAGCGACACAATGATCCGGTAACGGAGCTCCCGGACGTGGTCCAGGAGAGACATTGTGCCGCCTTCCCCAGCCTGGGGCGGGCGGAATCGGGCAAACCTGCGGTGATCCTCACCGTCGGGCTGCTGAGTATCCGTGGCCATCACTCAGTTGGTTTGGTTTCGCTCTTGGCGACGTCAGCTTCGGTGGCCTTAGTGTCCTGCTCGGCCTTCGTGTCTTTGCCTTTATCCAGCCCTGCAGTCTCTTCCTTGAACTCACGGATAGCCCGGCCAGCGCCCTTACCGACGCCAGCAATGCGGGAACCACCGAACAGCACGAGTGCAAGGAGCACGATGATGATGATGGTCGCTTCATTCGCGATGAGCAGAGGAGCCATTGAGGCTCTCCTTCCAGACTTGGCTGACACCCATTCCCATACCACACAGGAAGGCTGCCAGCTCGACGATCGGCGTTCAGGCTACCACGACAGTCAGGACGTTTCGGACGTCGCCGTGCCTTTACCAGCGGTAGTGCCGACATCCTCCAAAATGCGAGCAAATTCATCGAGCCGCCCCGTTACTCGCCCAACCTCAGCCACGACGCCAGCAAGCTTGCGCCACAACCAGATCGTGCCACCAACGACTTCCACGATAAGCAGCACAACAGCGAACACCAACACCCACATCCACCACATCACGATTCCTCCTCATGGTCGGGAATCTCGATGCCGTTTGCAACAGCTGCAGCGCGCGCCAATTGGATGGCCGGAGCTGCGGCATGAGGCGGGTCGACGGCAAGGACGTCTGGCCCGAGACCCACCATGAGCTCGGCAAGCCAGGTAGCAGAAGCAACAGCAAAAGTCACTTTCCACTTGTCACCGTCCTTTTCGACATGGCGCACCGGGTGATACTCAGCAACCCAACCCGCGCATGGCGCAAGAGTGAGCGTCACCTCGTCGACAACGTCAGAGAACCATTCGAGAGTCTTGGGAGGACGTCCGTGATTCGTAGCATGTCCGACTCTCTTGCCAGTGACGATGCGATCCAGTCGCCACGTGCGCCATTGCTTGCGAGCTATTGACCACCCGACGAGGTAGCGATGCCCGTCGCGAACCTCAACACGCACCGGATCGACGATCTGGGTGTGCGGAGTCGGATCGTCACCGCGACGATGAACAATCTCAATACGCCACTTGTTAGCGCAAGCCCCTGTAAACCACTCCGAGCGCGGATCATAGTCGGCTTCGATACTGGCCTCCACTGGATCGGGACCAGTCTGCGGGCAGACCTGACGCAGCTTCTCAACAGCGGATTCCACTGCAGGACGGACAGTATCGTCAGCCAGATCGGCAATGACTTGCAAAGCCGCCAGCAGAGACCATGCCTCATCAGGAGTCAGACGCATGGGCCGGGGAAGCGCATCAGCATTTGTGATGGTGATCGTGCCATCGGAGTCGACCGCATCCATGTCAATGTCGATAAGGTCATCTGGCATTCCACCTGGCAAACCGACCATCCACAAAATCTTGAGATCGGCAATGACTCGATCCGTGCTGACGCCAAACACTCGGGCAACTTCGGTTACAGCCACCCCAGGATGAGACCGCAGATAGGGGATGAGGGCCAAGAGACGAGCAGTGTCAGTGCGAGCGGTCATGAAGCGTTTCCCTCCAGCCGCACGATAGCGCTAATCCTCTCGGCCAAGACGGTGCGAGCCTCTTGCGGGGCAAGCAGAATGATCCGACCGCCAGCACGCAACACGGCCGTAGCAGCTTCGTCATATCCACCAAAACTGCCGGTAACGACCTCGTAGCCCTCCGTCACCGGCCCATCCCATTCAGCGCGCGTCGTCATGACCCCTAACCGCACTCCGGGAGCGACGGCCATCGTAACGTTGACCTCCTCAGGTTCAGGCGGCTCTAAGCGATTGAGATGGGCCTCGATCACCTCCGGTTCAGGGCTTGTCACAGTACCGGGCGCCCCCACGGTGGTTACGGCGGAACTGATGCGTGACAGCCGGAATAGTCGTGGCTCGTCACGGTCAACATCCCGCCCGACGAGGTACCAACGACCACGCCGCAAAGCCATTCTCCAGGGATCCACGGTGCGGTGCTTGCCACCTCGGTAGCTGAAACGAACCCTAGAGCGGTCGATGGTAGCGCGCCACAGATCCGAGAACGACGGCGCATCTGCCCCGGTAACAACCTGTGTTGCGATACCGGCCTCTGTATCGGGTTCAACTCCTGCAGCACGCAACTTCACCAGAGCTGACGTCGAGGACTCGTCCAGCACAGATTCGCGCCATACTCGCGCCGCGGTCGCCAACGCATCAGCCTCTGCTTGCGTGAACTGGACCGGAGGAAGCTCCACGTCGGCACGCGGAATGCGATATCCGACTTCGTCACCAAAAAAGGTGTCAAGGGTCACGGATTCAACGGTGATACCGATGCGCCGCAACTCCTCCTTATCGCGTTCAAAGGAGCGTTGAAACGCTACCTCAGAAACTTTGCGGTAGTCCTCGATCATGTCACGCAGTTGTGCGCGAGTAAGGGGGCGGTCAGTGACCAGGAGAGCGATAACAAGGTTAACCAGCCTCTCCGAGCGCTGTGCAGCCATCGGCACCCTCCTTCCAGCGTCACAGCCTACCCATCCGGACGGGATATGCCCGTCGCGTCACTCCAATTGTTGCCTACACTGCCGCTCGTGACCGATTTCACCACCGCTCATTGCGACCCGGTACGCCCAGCTGGCCGTTTCGCCCCGTCTCCAACTTCAGCATTGCATCTGGGGAACCTCCGCACCGCATTGACGGCGTGGCTGCTGGCCCGCTCAACAGGTCGCCGGTTCGTGGTGCGCATCGAAGACTTGGACCAAGCGCGGGTGGCCGCAGCCGGCGATATTGCCTCAGCTCAACTGCGCGATTTGGAATCCCTAGGGCTGGATTGGGATGGACCAGTCATCCGACAGTCTGAGCGTCGTGACCTTTATGCCGACGCTGTAGCGGGTCTAGACACATACCCCTGCTATTGCACCCGCCGCGAGATCGCCGCAGCGACCACAGCCCCCAACAACGCCGATTGGCGCCCGTATCCGGGCACATGTCGAACCCTCGATGATTATCAGCGGCAAGCCAGAGCGCAAACCCGTCCTCCCGCGATTCGCCTTGCTAGCCGCCTCGACTCCTTTGAGGTTACCGACCTCGTCCGCGGTCGAGCCTGTGGCCGGGTAGACGACCTTGTCCTGGTGCGCAATGACGGCACTGCGGCTTACAACCTTGCGGTCGTCGTTGATGACGGTCTGCAAGGGGTGGATCAGGTCGTTCGAGCTCGAGACCTGTGGTCGTCAGCCCCGCGTCAGGCACAGTTAGCCGAACTGCTCGGATTTACTCCGCCGCTCTACGCTCATACTGGGCTTGTCACCGGCCCTGAGGGGGCGCGCCTGTCAAAGTCGTCAGGAGCCGCCGGGTTGGCCGATCTCGCGGATTCAGGGATTGATCGTCACACAGTCATGGCGTGGCTGTGCTGTTCCCTTGGGCTGCCCGAAGTCACTGATCCCCATGAACTCGTCGGCAGCACAGCTCTCACACCACCAACCCCTTCTGGGGGCATTCACCGCTTAAACCCAGGGCCACTCGATGGGGCACACGGCTGGTGGAGTGACGCAGTTCTCGACGTGGCGATGCTGCGCGAGGCCACGACGATGCCTCGCGCACGGTAGTCGCCAATCAGGATTCCTTTTGCGCCGACAGGATGTCGATGACGTAGACCAACGTCTCACCCTTTTTCACCGGCGGATTTGTGCTGCCGTTCGGGTAGGCGTCAGCAGGTGGCACAATAAGCATCACTCGAGAACCGACGGTCTGACCAGTTAATCCCTTCTTCCAGCCAGGAATGACAGAGCTCATGGATCCAGCGACCGGCTCACCAGCGTAGCCATCCTCAATGAGCTCCCCAGAAGACCATGCGTAGGTACGGTACTTGACGTCGATAGCGTCGTGATCAGTAACCGCAGGCCCCGTGCCCTTGATAAGGGGCTGAACGACGAGCTTATTCGGCTTGGTGGCCTTGCCGATGGTCACGGCGGGAGCGCCATGGTCATCCTTCACAGCAGGCAAACCAGACGCCGGCTTGACAGACTCCCCTTTCGCCGTCGGCAACGGAACGCCAACGATGTCAACGACGAAGACGAGGGAATCACCCTTCATAATGCCCGCCGCTGAAGCACCACCTTGGGAGTCGTAGGCGTCAGATCCGGGCATCATAATGAGTACTTGGTCTCCCTGGTGCTTTCCAACAAGCCCCTTAGAGAACCCCGGAACCACCTGAGACAATGGGAAGTCAGCAGTAGCACCGCGCTGGTATGACGAATCAAACACCTTACCGGTACGACCATTAACCCCAACATAATTCACCTTGACGGTGGAATTCTTATCGACGGTGTCGCCATGACCCGCTTTGAGGACCTTGGATTCAGTCTTAGCGATGGCCAGCGGCCAAGGGCCTTCAACCGTCGGTGCTTTGCCGTTCGCGCCAGACACCTTCAGCTGATCAAGACTTGTGACCATTGTCGGCTTCTTAGTTGGGGAAGCCGACGATGCTGCACTAGCAGGTGTCGAGACCGGAGCACTGACGCTGGAGGCACTCGCGGATGGCTTCGGCTCTGACGACGACTTACTGCAGGAGGCGAGGGCCAATGATGACACACACAGAACGGCGGCAAGTGCCACAGCGCTGACCGAGCGATTATTGTTCGAACTCACCTGCTTGACACTACCTGAGAGGTACTTCAAGACAATTCCAGCCATACGCGATCACAATTCCACCAGGTCGAGAAGCTGGCCCAACTCGTCGCGGGTAAGTTCACGCATATCTCCGCGGCCCAACCGTTTGAGTCTCACCGGCCCTATTGCGATGCGAGACAGCCGACGCACTGGGTGAGCGACCGAATCCATCATGCGACGCACAATCCGGTTACGACCCTCATGAAGGCTCACCTCAACCAGGGAGTGCTCGTCACCAGCCTGGACCAAGCGCACGGCGTCAGGTTTGACAGGACCGTCCTCGAGACTCAGCCCTTTCGAAAGGCGACGGATGACTTTGTCATCGACGCGACCCTCAACATCGGCCAGGTAGGTTTTGACTACTTTGTAAGACGGATGGGTCATTCGGTTAGCGAATTCACCGTCATTGGTCAGCAAAATCAGGCCCGAGGTCTCAGTGTCGAGACGACCGACGTGAAACAACCGGATGCCGCGTGGCACTCCTTCAAGGTCAGACAAGCATGGACGGCCTTCAGGATCATCCATAGTAGAGACGACACCCTGCGGCTTGTTGAGGACATAGTAGACGTGACGCCGCGCCGTCGGGATGCGGGAGCCATCAACACGGATCTCATCGTGCTCAGGGTCGACGCGCCGTCCCTGCTCAACGATGAGTTCGCCATTGACTTCAACCCTTCCGGCTGCGATCATCTCTTCAGCGGCACGGCGGGATGCCAGACCTGCCTGGGCTAGCACCTTCTGCAGCCGGATGCCTTGCTCATCGCTCATATTTTCTGTCCTTAACGTATTCAGTCAGTCGCGAGGAGACGGGCGAGAGCGGAGTCCTCGCCGTTGTCCTCAAAGTCGGCCAGGGCCATTGCCACTGAGGCACGCACAATTCTGCCTCGGTCAGCATTAATTCCCTGCGATTTCATGGTCAGCCTCGCAGTCTCCAGAGCAATGAGCTCTTCGGTCGAGACGTAGACCGTAATCTTCTCATCGTGGCGCACTCGCCCACTACCGCCACGATTCTCACGGGAGGAGACGTCCTGAGACGTCTTCCGTGTTTTGAGCGCCTCCGGCTGTTGAACAGCTTTACCCGGTTCGTGATGACCGGATGTGGGACGGAAGAGCTCACTAGCCCCTGGCAAGCTCACTCGGCGCGGCATCGGGCCAGTACCTCCTTAGCTAAGTCACGGTAGGCCTGAGCCCCCGGGGAGGAGGACGCATAGCTCGTGATGGGCTCACCGGCGACGGTCGTCTCGGGAAACTTGATCGTGCGCTTAATGACGGTATGGAATACGGCGTCACCAAAAGCCTGAACGACGCGCTCCATGACTTCCCGTGCGTGAAGGGTACGCGGATCAAACATGGTTCCGAGGATGCCGAGAATCTTCAAATCGGGATTGAGGCGGTCCTGAACTTTCTCGATGGTGTCAGTGAGCAAAGCAATACCGCGCAAAGCAAAGAATTCACATTCCAGCGGCATAATGACGTAATCGGAAGCGGTCAGTGCGTTAATGGTGAGCAGACCTAACGATGGCGCACAATCAATGAGGATCATGTCGTATTCACCGCGGACTCGGTCGATAACCCTTTTAAGGGTCTGCTCGCGGGCGACCTCACTGACGAGCTGCACCTCAGCCGCTGACAGGTCGATATTGGCCGGTAAAAGATCCATGCCCTCAGTTTCAGTAGGCTGGATGACCTCGTGGACGTCGTCTCGTGGCGACATCAGCAGAGTGTAAATCGACTCTTCGAGAGTGTGGGGGTTGATTCCTAACCCCACCGAGAGGGAGCCCTGCGGATCGAAGTCCACCAACAAGACCCGCCGTCCGTACTCAGCGAGTCCCGCTCCCAGATTGATCGTTGTCGTCGTCTTGCCAACGCCACCTTTCTGGTTACACATCGAGATGACGGTGGCGTGTTTCGGTCCATCAGGGACTGGCATCGGCTCGGGAAGATCAGGAAGCGGGCGTCCAGTCGGACCGATCGAGTTCTCGGCAGCTTCTTCGGCCTCCCGTCCCGGACCGGGCACACGGAACAACGGTTCGGGGTCTGTCTCGGACACGTGGTGACCTTCCTCTCGACGTCACGGCAGCACTACGCTCGCATTAACGATAGTGGGCACAACTGACAACTACACCCACCCTCACGACCTTAGACGGCACGAGGGTGCGACGAGCGGTAGACCTCTCTCAGGTGGTCTGCCGTCACTAGCGTGTAAATCTGCGTCGTCGTCACCGATGAATGTCCCAGCAACTCCTGCACAACGCGGACATCGGCACCGCCATCCAAGAGGTGAGTGGCGTAAGAGTGCCGAAGACTGTGCGGAGACAAGTGGTCGACGTCAAGCCCGGCAGCCTCACCAGCACGGCGGATGATTGCCCACGCTGACTGTCTCGACAGCCGTCGACCGCGGGTATTAAGCAGCAGAGCATGGTCCCCGTTGCCCGACTGGGCCCATACCGGGCGGCCTCGTACCAGCCAGGCATCAACAGCCTTAATCGCGTAGCTACCTATCGGAACGATCCGCTCTTTGTCCCCCTTACCGATGAGTCTCAGACCAAGATCCGGGGTATCTAGCACCGGACGGATGTCGTCAACGTCGAGGGCACAGACCTCCGAAACTCGCGCCCCTGTGCCGTAAAGCAATTCCAGAAGTGCAGCGTCACGGAGCCCCTCCACAGTGCTCGTATCGGGTGCCGAAAGGAGCGCTTCAACTTGGTCCATCGTCAACGCCTTAGGAAGGCGACGGGACGGTGTTCCTGGCGAGACCCCGGCGGTGACGTCGCTGTGGGCTTGATCGGATTCCACCGCGAAACGGTGCATATTTCGTACCGCAACGATGCAACGCGTCACAGATGCCGGGGCGAGGCCGATCTGATCCAGAGAGCGCCGGAATTCCTCAACGTCGATACGGGTCACCTCGGCTAACGATGCGATTCCCCGGGAACTGAGAAACTCTTGGTAGCGCCGCAAATCACGTCGGTATGCCTGCACCGTGTTATCAGAAAGCCCTCGTTCCACCACGAGGTGACGCAAATAATCCTCGACTTCACCACTAACAGACAACGTCACTGCGCAGTGACCCCGTTGATACCGCCAAGACGTTCCCGAATCGGCCACGGCGAATGAGCAGAACGTAACTGATTCATTCGATCCGTGCGACGAGCCAGCTCCAAGGCCATCACTCCCGCTACCAGAGTCGGAGACTGGCACTGCCCGGCATAAATCGCCTCGACAAGGTCATCCAGCGGCTCCCATCCAGCCTTCATCGACACTTCCTCGCCCTCGAGGACGAATCCGTCAGGGCGAGGCACCTCATGCAAACCGCGAGCCAAGTAAATCCGCAACGACTCCTGACATCCACCCGGCGTGGTGACGACATCGACGAGAACCCGCCAATCATCCGCCGATAGCATGACCTCCTCGGCTAATTCACGTTGGGCAGCCTCCAGAAAGTCCTCTCCGTCAATATCGAGTAGACCAGCAGGCGGCTCGACCAGCGCCATGCGCACCGGGTGACGATACTGCCTCACGACCGCGATACGATCCTGGTCGTCAAGGGCGATAATGCCTACCGCGCCGGGATGACTCGTGTACTGACGGTTAATCCGCTCTCCGGCCGGAGTCACGACGACATCATCAATGAAATCGCACACCCGCCCTGTGGCCTTCACCTGATGGTTAACAATCTGCCAGCACTCATCCTCGTCCCAGCGCTTCTGACTCACTTGTTAGCCTCCTTTGTACCGGTGTCCTTGGCAGCAGTCTTTGATACTGCCGAGGCGTGGCCAATAGCTGCTGCGACGAGTCCACGAAACAGCGGGTGAGCATGGGTTGGACGCGACTTCAGCTCAGGATGGGCCTGGGTGGCCACAAAGTACGGGTGGATGTGACGATCCAGCTCCACGAACTCGGCGAGACCGCCATCCGGTGACGTACCGCTAATGCGCAACCCGGCCTGCTCCAGACGGTCTCGGTAGGCGTTGTTCACCTCGTAACGGTGCCGATGACGTTCGGTGACTGTCGTGGTGCCATACAACTCGGCGACAAGTGAATCCTTGGCAAGCTTGGCCGGATAGGCGCCCAGGCGCATCGTTCCGCCCAAATCTGCCTTCCCGGAAACCGCCTCAACCTGCTCTGCCATCGTCGCGATGACTGGATTTGGCGTTTGTGGGTCGAACTCGCCTGATGCGGCATCCTCAATCCCGGCCAGGTCGCGAGCAACCTCAATGACCGCACATTGCATGCCCAGACACAGACCCAGGAAGGGGATCTCATGTTCGCGGGCATAGCGGATGGCACCGATCTTGCCCTCAACACCACGGATACCGAACCCACCAGGGACACAGATGGCGTCAGCGTCTTTGAGCTGTTGGGCGGCACCTTCAGGGGTAGCACAAGAATCGGAGGCCACCCACATCACGTTGACCTTCGCCCTATTAGCGAACCCACCCGCACGCAGGGCCTCAGTAACAGATAGGTAGGCATCAGGCAGATCGATGTATTTGCCAACTAACGCTACAGTCACCTCACTGCGCGGTTTCCGAACGCGATCGAGCAAATTATCCCAGGTTGTCCAATCGACGTCACGGAAGAAAAGACTCAGCTTTTGCACGACGTAGGCATCAAGACCCTCGCGATGCAACACCTTCGGAATGAGGTAAATCGACGGAGCATCGGGACACGAGACGACAGCCGGACCCTCGACGTCGCACATGAGGGCAATTTTTGACTTGATGCCCTTACCCAACGGACGCTCAGAGCGGCACACGATGGCATCAGGCTGAATGCCGACCTCACGCAATGCGGCGACCGAGTGCTGAGTCGGCTTGGTTTTCATCTCGCCGGAAGGCTTGATGTAAGGAACAAGCGAAACGTGCAGGAAGAACACGTTCTCGCGGCCAATCTCGTGCCGCACCTGGCGAGCAGCCTCAAGGAACGGCAGAGACTCGATGTCGCCGACGGTGCCACCGATCTCGTGAATGACGACGTCGGGGTGACCCTCCTCCATCGCCAACATGCGTTCCTTGATTTCGTTAGTGATGTGGGGGATCACCTGGACGGTGTCTCCCAGGTAGTCGCCTCGACGTTCCTTCGCGATGACGGCCGAGTACACCTTGCCAGTGGTCACATTGGCCTGTCCCGACAGATTCTCATTGAGGAAACGCTCATAGTGGCCGATATCGAGGTCAGTCTCAGCGCCGTCCTCTGTGACAAAGACCTCACCATGCTGAAACGGGTTCATCGTTCCAGGATCCACGTTGAGGTAAGGATCCAGCTTCTGCATTGTGACCTTCAGGCCACGCGCCTTCAGAAGCGACCCGAGAGAGGAGGCCGTGAGCCCCTTTCCCAGGGAGGAGACGACCCCTCCAGTGACGAAAACATGCTTGCTGCAGTGATTGTCGGTGCCCACGGACCTTCAGCCTAACGGATCACCGCGACTTCGGGGCAAGCCGCCACGACCGTTCCACACTCGTCACTCAGAGGTTCATAGCGAATCTGTCCGGTGAACGTCGTCGATCGACGGACCGGCGTGAATGAGCTCTCATTGCTATTTATCGAGCAATGCTACGAGGTCGAAAAATCACCCCATGGCGACAAGGAACGCACTACAAGAATGCATTATCAATTGTGTCTGACAACATCGAGAGCGTCCGTGATGCCGCCATTACTTAATCTGGCCCGCCTCGCGTAGCAGGTCGTGAGCATGTTCAAGCCCGGATTCTGAATCCACCATGCCGCTCATCATCCGAGACAATTCGATTTCCCGATCCGATCCAGTAACCTCACGCAGCCCCGAGCTAGTGACGGCCCCGTCGGAAGCCTTCGTAATGACGACATGCGTGTCCGCGAAGGCAGCTACCTGGGCCAGGTGAGTGACGACAATGACCTGATGACGCCTTGCTAACTGACGCAACCGTCGTCCAATCTCTATGCCAACTGCGCCTCCGACGCCTGAATCAATTTCATCGAAGACAAAGGTTTGCGGTGTCTGAGTCTGAGCCGCGACAACCTCTAAAGCGAGTCTCACCCGCGACAATTCGCCGCCCGAGGCTGCCTTGGCTAACGGGGCCGGATCAGCGCCAGGGTTCGCCGCCAACATGATCGTCACCGAGTCAGCACCGCGTGGACCCATCGGAGCAGGCTCAACGCGAAACTCCAATCGGGCATGTGGCATCGCTAACGCAGCCAACTCAGGGCGCACCTCAGCAGCGAGGCGAACGGCTGTCCGGCGGCGCACTGCACTGATGTGATCGGCAGATTGCCTCAACTCGGATCGCAGCTGTTCAACCTGCCTCCCCAAAGACTCAAGATCCGTCGCGGCAGGGTCAATTTCGGCAAGTCGCCGTCGGTCTGCGGCAGTGGTCTCAAGCAGGTCTTGGAGAGTGGTAGTCCGCGACCTCAGCAATCGTTGGATAGCCGCCAACCGACCTCCCAACTCTTCAAGCCTCTGAGGATCAGCGTCAGCCCGAGCGGCATGACTCGCAACTGACGCCGCCAGCTCGGTGAGGTCGTACGACATCTGACGGACACGCTCGGCCAGCTCAGCAGCCTGGGGATCTGCGTCTCCGGTGCCGTCCAACTCGTGCACGGCCTGTTCCAGCAGTGCGAGTGCTCCCGGCTGCGGGCCGGTCGACGTCTCCACACCGTTGAGCAGAGTGTCGGCGCGTCTCAGGGACTCTCGAATCGACTGAGCAGCCTGTAATCCCGCCATCTCAGCAATAAGGTCGTCGTCCTCGTGAGGTTTGGGGTCAACAGCGTCAACCTCGCCAACTCGGCGCGTAAGCACTTCCCGTTCCATCTCAGCACCGGCGCGATCGGCGTTGAGGCGGCGCAGGAGGTGGGATGCAGCGCGAAACTTCGACCACAATTGTGCGTGCCGATTCAGGTGATCGGACAGTTCATCTGCCGCAGCACGATCAATGACGTCGAGCTGACGCGACGCGTCAACCAACCGCACCTGCTCAGACTGGCCATGAATGGTCACCTGCTCACCGACAATGTCAGCCAACTGGCGAGCAGTGACTTGAGCCCCTCCCAGCAGCGCTCGGGAGCGACGGGTGGTGATGTGTCGAGCGCAGATTACCTCGCCGTCCTCGACTATCCCGCCAAGCTCACCGATGCGATCGCCAGCAGAAGCGTCGAGAACCGCTTCAACGACAGCACGATCGCAGCCATGTCGAACTAATCCTGTATCGGCCTTGTCGCCGAGCAACAACCCGATACCGGTGACCACCATCGTTTTTCCGGCACCAGTTTCACCAGTGACCGCAGTAAGTGCCGATGACGGTTCGAGGACTGTCTCATCAATGACACCGAGCCCACGGATACGTACACTGCGTATCACGACGTCTCCTCTGGGTGATAACGGTCACGGCCTTGACGCCACCCACTGACTGGGAGCTCAAATTTCTTGACTAGACGCGACGTGAAGGGCTGCGCCGCCAGACGAGCTATCCGTAACCGATCGGGATGACGAACGACGGTAATTCTCTCCCCCGGCCGCACAGTGCACGAGCGGCGGCCATCGCACCACAACACCGCTGATTCCGAACCGTCAGGTTGGATGTCGAGATCTACTCGAGCAGCTGGGCTCATCACCAGGGGGCGAGCGAATAGAGCGTGGGCGCTCAACGGCACCATGAGCATGGCATCCAAGTCGGGCCACATTACCGGGCCTCCCGCCGAGAACGCATAAGCCGTTGACCCGGTGGGGGTTGAGACCAAGATTCCGTCGCAACTCCAGCGTTGCACTGGTAGCTCGTCAACAGACGCAAGAACGTCGAGCATGCGCCGTCGTGCAGCTTTCTCCAGCGATAACTCATTGACGGCAAAGGAGCTCCAGCGATGTTGTCCAGAATGCTCGGTGACGGCGATATTGAGCACGAGCCGGTCTTCGACCGTGTAGTCACGTGAGCACACCTTGTTCACCAGATCCGCCATGTCAGAGCGCTCTAGCTCAGCCAGGAAACCGACGTGGCCAAGGTTGACGCCGATCATGGGAACATGGCGAGGCAACGACCATTCAGCAGCTCGCAAGATTGTGCCATCGCCACCAAAAACGACAACGACCTCTGCCTGGTGGGTGAACTCTGCGAGACCTTCAAGATTGATCCCTGGCAATTTGGCCGTCATCAGCTCCATCTGATCGTCGGGAACCGCACAACCGATGTCTCGCCTTGCTACTTCCGATATAAATTCGGCGGCCGCATCAAAGGCATCGTCCCGCGTGGCATGGGTGACGACGACAACATATCTGGATGGCCTCGTGTCGTTCACAACACCACAGTAGCGGCAGGTAACCTCCACAGACGTTCGTCACCGATCCATACGTTCCAGCACAACGAAGTGTTCGATGTTCCCGTCCTGGCCGGGCAACGGACTGTCACATTCGTCGCGCATACGCCACCCAAGATCTCTCGCCGCTGCTATCACCCTTGCGACAGCTTGAGAGCGCAATGTGGGGTCTGTGACTACGCCGTGCGCTCCCACGGCTGCGCGCCCGACCTCGAATTGAGGTTTGACCAGTAGCACCATGACGCCGTCTGGGCTGACAACGGACGCCATAGGCTCCAGGATCATCGTCAAGGAAATAAACGAAACGTCTCCGACAACGAGGTCCACCGGCTCGATAAAGCCGTCGACTGCCAGATCGGCAGGCCGCAGGTCGCGCAAATTCAAACCTTCATGAACAATGACGCGAGGATCGTCGCGCAATACCGGCGACAGCTGGCCGTGACCGACGTCAACAGCATGAACCCGTTCGGCACCGCGCGACAGCACAACTTGTGTGAAACCCCCGGTGGATGCCCCGGCATCAAGCACCGTTGGCGGCACGCTGACGCCGAGCGTATCCAAGGCACCAATAAGTTTGTACGCAGCGCGACAGACCCACACCTCTTCCTCGGCGACCAGCGCGTCGGTGGCCTTCACTTTCATCGCCGGTTTCGTGGCGACTATCCCATTAACCGTCACTCGGCCTTCATGAACTAACCGGGCGGCGAGAGTGCGCGAACGTGTCAGTCCGGCTTCGACAAGGGCCTGGTCGAGTCTCACGAGGACAGATTGCCACGTCCATACCCGGTGCCTCCAGCGACGACGCCATCATCCGCTACGACGACAGGCGTAGCGAGGGCGGCCCGTTGTCGAGCCGCCCTCACAATCGGTTATTTCTGTGGGATCAGGAACGATGACCTCACTTCCCGTCTTTGTGACCCTTCATCCAACCGACCATAGACCAGTCAATTGACTGGAACATTGACGGACCATAATTGGCCAGATATTTGTTGACGGCGCTGATGCTAGGACCGTTCCATACCGGGATCATGGCATAGCAGGACTTCTGCCATTCAGTTTCCAGTGCATTGACAGCCGCATCGCGCTTCTTATCGTCAATGATGTGGGTGACGTCATCGGCCTTCTTATCGAAGCCCTTAGGGCTGCAACCAGTCATGTTGCCAGCATCCGATGTGAAGTACTGCGACGGCTGGTCTGAAAGAACGTTTCCAATAGAGTATCCCATAGAAACGATACCGAAGTCCTTCTTTTCCATGGTGACGTTAAAATCTTGTTCGCCACGCTGGTCTATTTTGGCATCGAATCCAGCATCGGTGAGTTGCTTCTGGTAACGTTGCACGATAGCATTAATCTGAGGGTCATCGCCAAAATTAGTCAACGAGAAGGAAACTTTCTTCCCATTCTTCACCCACATGCCGTCGCTGTTTTTCTTATAACCGGCGTCAGTCATGGTTTTTTCGGAAGCCTTAGTGTCATATTTAACCGGAACATTATCCTTATACTGAAGCTGGATGGGTAAACTCATCCACGAACCGGGAACCGACTCGGACCAATTCAGCCCCTGAAAGCGGGTAGCTGCCAGCTTCGAGCGATCAGTAGCTTCATATATCGCCTTGCGGACATTGACGTCAGTCAGACCATCAGCCTTGGTATTAAGTACATATCCAAAAACACCCGCCTGCTGCCCTCGCCGGAATTCATTATTAGGAACCGTAGAAGCTTGCTTATAGCGACTCGGGGTACTAGCACCCACGATGTTGATCTCGCCGTTCTTGTACGCCGATAGGGACGCCTGCGAGTCGATCTGGCGGATAACAATCTGATCGAGGTGAGGCTTCTTTCCCCACCAGCGCGGGTTCGGAACCTCGACGATAGTCTTATTGGCCGCGTCGAACTTACCTACAGTAAAGGGGCCAGCGTACCATTCAGGATGAATCTGGTTAACGAATCCCTTGTTGAAGATATCCGGAGTGTTGATTTTCGGATGAAAGAAACCCCCGATAAGATCCTGCCACGCCGCATATTTCTGTCTCATCGTAATAATGACATGTCGAGAATCTGATCCGGCATCGACCTTCTCGACGGTATCCCATGGTTTCGTCTCAACAAGATCATAAGCTTTATTTTTCCCCGACAGCACATTAAACATATTCTTGACGGTATTGACGTCAAGCGGGGTGCCGTCATTAAACTTAGCCTTCGGGTTGAAGGTAAATTTAACCAGCTGCTTTCCATTCTCGGTGGTTGTCTCAGCCTCAGTGCAGAAGTCCTTGTCGAGGTTGTATTTGCCGTCAGCCGTCATCGTGAAGCAACCAGCCTGGTTGATAGCCCGCAGGACGACTGTCGTATCAGACGAGTTGCCGGCATTTGCCCAAGTATTGAAATTCGGGCCGAAACTGCCCACGAAGGTGCGAAGCGTGCCGCCCTGCTCCAAGTTACTGGCATCTTGCTTGTTGATAGAGACCAGCTTCGTTAAGTCCTGATTAGCCTTACCAGCTGCAGGGCCAGAACCTTCACCAGATCCTCCTGCACACCCGCTCATGGCCATCGAGGCGCACAAGCCCATAATGAGGGCTGAACTGATTCGTTTGGGGGTAGACACGTCAGTCACCTTCCTTCTCTAACGCGCGCCCCGGATGGCCATCGTGACCACCGGGAATACGACTTCCAATCTCCCCTGACTGCGGGAAGTGACAGGCGTGCAGCCGATCACGACCATCCGCAGTGAGTTCGGGACGTCGCGATGAACAGACCTTCTGCTCATCGGGGCCCAAGAGGGCGTATTGGGGGCACCGGGTGGCAAATGGGCACCCGGACAGGTCGTCGGTCGGAGAGGGCAAGTCCCCCGCAAGCACGACGCGCCGACGGTTCCGCTCAACCTGAGGATCGGGAACCGGGATTGCGGATAATAGCGCCCTGGTATAGGGGTGGCGGGGATCGTCGAAGACCTCATTAGTGTCGCCGATCTCAACGATGCGGCCAAGATACATAACGCCCACTCGGTCACTGATATGACGAATCACTGACAAGTCGTGAGCAACAATCAGATACGACAGCCCCAACTCGGCGCGCAATTGGTCAAGTAAGTTAATCATGCCGGCTTGAATAGACACATCCAGGGCCGATACCGGCTCGTCGAGAACCAGCAATTTCGGCTTGAGAGCAAGAGCCCGAGCTACACCGATCCGCTGACGTTGACCACCGGAGAATTGTGCAGGGAAACGGTTGGCCATGTCCGGAACGAGCCCCACCGTCCGCATCAGTTCGAAGACGCGCTCGCGGACCTTGTCCGGTGCCCATCCATGGGCCTGAAGCGGCTCAGCGAGGACCTCGTAAACAGTGAACCGTGGATCAAGTGCGGCCATCGGATCTTGGAAGACGATCTGCACATCTGCCCGCGAATCGCGCACAGCGGCCTTCGAACGATGATCTCGGCCACACACACTGATAGTGCCGGTCTGGTCACCCGCACGGTCCATGATCTCTAGCAATGTGGTTGTTTTGCCACAGCCCGATTCACCAACCAGAGCGAAGCACTCCCCCTGTCGGATATCGAAACTCACCCCATCTACAGCTTTAACTGTCCCAATGCGTCGCTTGACGATGGATCCTTTCGTGAATGGGAAATGACGCACAACATTTCTGACGTCGAGTACAGTCTCGCGCTCATCACGCGGCACACCATAGAACTGTCCCTGTGGAATAACCGGTGGCCTGAATACGTCGCGTGCATTGAGGCTCTGATCGCGCAATTCCTCGCCGCGGATACAGGCCGCCTGGTGGTTATCGGCTAATTCTTTAAGACGCGGAACCCTTTGATGGCATGCCTCTATGGCCAGCGGGCACCGTGGAGCAAATGAGCAGGCTGTCGGTTCCATTATGAGGTTAGGAGGATGTCCCTCAATTGGCACCAAAGCTTCGTCACGATGCTGATCGACGCGGGGAACAGCTGCCAACAATCCCATGGTGTATGGCATCCACTGATGCGTGTATAACTCGTCGACCTCAGCCTTCTCAACAGCCCTGCCGGCGTACATGATGATCATCTCATCAGCCAAACCGGCCAGAATTCCCAAGTCGTGGGTGATGAAAATGACTGCACACCCCGTCTCTTTCTGAGCCACTCGGATGAGGTCAAGTATTTGAGCCTGAATAGTGACGTCCAGAGCGGTTGTCGGCTCATCGCAAATAAGTACGCGCGGGTTATTGGCGATAGCGATTGCAATCATGACACGCTGTCTCATACCGCCGGAGAGTTGGTGCGGAAATGAGTCAATTCGTGTTTCAGGGGACGGAATACCCACGAGCTCAAGCAGCTCGATGACGCGATCTCGGATCTTCCTTTTTGACCACTCAGGGTTGTGGATACGTAGTGCGTCACTAATCTGACGACCAATGGAAAAGACCGGCGTCAACGAACTCAACGGATCTTGGAAAATCATCGCGATGTCCTTGCCACGATGGGCGCACATCTGCTTATCGCTGAGATCGAGCAGGTTGATGCCGTCTAACATCACTGTGCCGTCGGTCCGAGCCGTTGGGTCTAGTAGGCCCATAATCGACAACGCCGTCACAGATTTACCCGACCCTGATTCACCCACGATGCCGAGGGCTTTACCGGGATATAAATCAAACGACAGATCTCTGACAGCGTGAACGATGCCATCCTCGGTCTTAAATTGAACATTGAGATCCTTGACCTGCAGCACCGGCTCGGTCGTCGTGGCGCGCGTTGGTACGTGTGCTGTGGCTGCCATCAGGCGTGTCCTCCTGCATGTGAACTTGGATCGAAGGCGTCTCGCAGTCCGTCATTGATGAGTGCGAGCGGGCCCGTGATGAGCGCGAGCATGCACACTGGCGTCCAGAACAACCACGGGTAAGAAGACACCGCATCCGAAGACTGGGCGATCATGAGCCCCAGCGAGGTATCCGGAATCTTGATACCGATGCCGATATAGGAATAACTCACCTCCGCCAGGATGGCCCCCCAAATGCCGGTAGTGACGTTGAGGATTGTCAGCGAGGCGATATTTGGCACCAAGTGGCGCCAAATAATGCGAGGTGAACTCACGCCCATGTATCGGGCTGAGCGCACGTAGTCGAGGTTGACCAACGTCATCGCCATACCGCGAATGACACGGGCAGTCCCCATCCAGCCGAAGATGACGAGCATGAGAACAAGCACCGGCCATCCCGCGCTACGACCCGCCATAATGATGGCGATGAGAAGGAAAGCCGGGGCCATGATGAGCGTCTCGAGGAGAAACAGTAAGACCCGATCGACTATCCCGCCAAAGTACGCCATCGCGGTGCCATAGACAACGGCGATGACCGGGGTGATGACACCAACCAAAACACCGATAAGCAGGGACAATCCAGTTCCGTGTCCAAGTAACGTCAAGACGTCGGCACCGGCCTGGTTCGTCCCTAGCCAGTGATGTGAGCTCGGCGGCTCAGCTCCAATGACATTGGGATCGAGGTCATCGACACGATACGGACTGAAAATCATCACAGCGACGGCGAAAAAGACTACCAACACCAATACACATAGGCCAGCAACAGCCAGTTTGTTTCGGAAAAAGCGACGCGCGATAATCCGGTGCTTATTAAGGGGACGGAAATCCTCGGCGCCGTGTATATTGTCAGTCTCAATGTCCTCGCCGAGGTGAGGCCCAGCGTCAAAACGCGCGAGCTGGCCGAGCTCCCCTACAGGCTCTGTCCCGCTCATGACGTAAACCTCACTCTGGGATCGACCAGGGTGATCGAGAAGTCTGCCAGCAAAGCACCGATCGCAAAGACCACTGCACCGTATGCGACCATGGCCACCGCTACATTGACGTCTTGCTTGCCAATGGCGCTAATAGACCACATTCCCAGCCCTTGCCAGTTGAAGATCGACTCGGCAAAGAAAGACCCGGTGAATACCGCTGGAATTGTGAAGGCGATCGACTGAGCCACTGGGATAAACGACACCCGCAACGCATGGCGACGGATGGCCTGCGATCGGGTCAAACCGGTGGCGCGAGCAGTCCGCACAAAGTCAGTTGCAATGTTGTCTAACAGGTATTGACGCTGACCAACTTGGTACCCAGCCCAGCCAAAGATCGTCATAGCGACGGTCGGTACAACGTAGTGCTTCGCCAGGTCGAGAGCTCGGGGCCACAACCCGACCACTGTTGGATCATAAGTCCCTGTCACGAAGAAGACCTGGGATCCGCTGGCTTGATTGATAGCAACAGCCCCGAGCTGCACCAGCAAGTATGCAACGGGGGCCGGAAGAATGTACGTGAGGTACGACCATCCGGTAATCACACGGTCCGCTACCGAATACTGACGGGCAGCGGAAATGACGCCCAAGACAATCCCGATGATCAAGGTGAGAACGATCGAGACGATCTGAAGAGCAAAGCTGATCCACACTCGGTGTGCGAACTCGACGTTGACGAAGGTGGAATCTGGGCTACGGCCCCAGTCCCAATGCAGGACAACGGCCTTAAGCCATTCCCAATACCGTTGCGGAACTGACTTGGTCGGGTCGAGGCCCAATGTCGCAAGGCTATGCTGAACCTGTTCAGGAGTCGGACGAGGAGTGCGATCGAGCATTAGGTTGCCGGGACGAAAATACGAGCAGGCCAAGAAATAGGCAGCGGTCGTCGCTAAATAAGCCATGATGACGTACGTCACGGCGCGTTTGGCAAGGTACTTGAACATTCGTTACCCCTGCTCAACATCGAGCAGCGATACCGCCATATCCTCCCCGCGCCAGGAGCCCAGGGGTGGTCCAACAAGCGTCATCATCGTCTACCTCCTTGATAGGGCCCCAGAGAGGGCGACTGCCAACTGCGAACCAAGAACCTGGTGCGGTTAGCAGTAAGGCCTACGCAATGATGCGGGTCATCAGCAACAATATCTCATTATTCGATACGCAGTATCATTAAGAGGACGTTAGGACGGGTCTTCATCCCCCAAACCGCGGGCCTTGAGCGCCTCTCCCATCTCCAGAGCATGACCCACCGCCCCGACGAACATCGGGATGAGAAATCGCCAACTCGATCGTTCCAATCCCCGGGCTTTGGCGGCGTCCCTGACCTGACCGATTGATCCGAGCAGATACGGGATTGTGGTCCACATTAGGGCAATAGTGAGCGCAAATTTTTCTGGCTTAGCACCTAATGGCTGAAGAGGTCGAGCTAGAACAACCATGGCATCCATGAGCGCTCCGGGATCAGTGGTACACGTCACCAATCGGGCAATGTAGAGGCACGCGAGTAAACCGGCAACGTATATCACTCCCCGTTGCCAGGTCGTGAAAATACAGTGGTATGCGAGTATCAAGGCATTCGCGATCCATAACGGCAGACCTACGGACAGCGCCGTGCGCATGGACATTTTGGCAACCGTCACATCAATGATGACCGCCAATACCAGGCAGCCCAAAGAGAACCACCATTGTTTGACGAAAAAGGGCGTCACCCCGACAAGCACGACGAGGAGGTACTTCGACCAAACTGGCATACGGTGAGCGAGAGTGCTCCCGGCGCGGTAACCGCCTAAGAAGGCCGTCATCGACTCTTATCCTGTCCACCATATCGAGCATCGTGAAGCATCATCCGCGCCCGGTAGCCAGCAATAACTTCTCCCGGTGTGCCGTCATCAACTACTCGACCATCTTCGACAGCTAGGACACGGTCAAAAGACGCAGCCAATTCCAGATCGTGGGTACAACACAGGATCTGCTGGTCTAAGCGCTCGAATGCGCGACGCACCATCTCCCGGTTTCGTAGATCCAGCAAGGTCGTCGGCTCGTCAGCGAGGATGACTGATGGTTCAACCGCCAACACACTCGCCAGTGACACCAGTTGACGTTCCCCTCCCGATAGAGCATGCACGCTGCGTCCCGCAACGGTTTCTAGCCCTTGATCGGCGAGAATGCGGATCGCTGCTTCATGGCGTTCGGCACGGTCGCGAATGCGTTGTCGAAGAGACAGTTCAACGTCGGCAGCTGGAGTCGACATGACGAGTTGGCTCATCGGATTCGTAAAGATGTAGCCGACGTGTGATCGAGCCGCACGACCGTCTCGGGCCGGATCGATCCCGTCGACCGTGACTGTGCCACTCGTCGCCTCGACTAACCCGTTAACGAGCTTGAGAAGAGTTGACTTACCTGCCCCATTAGGACCGATAACAGCGACCCTACGCTCGGGTAGGGCGAGATCGACCGTTCGAAGAATTGTCACGCGACAGTGACGGCCCTCCACGTCGTACTCGTCGACGTCGACGCTGACCTGATGAAATTCAATCACGGCATAAGACGGGGAAAAGCGGTCAACACTGCAGTAGCGATGAGACAGGACAGGATTCCCTTAACTAGGTCGAACCCAAAAAAGGCAAGATTGGCGGTAACCGCTGCGTTGAAGCTCAGTTTCGCAAATCCCATCAGCCCCAAAATGCCGCCAACATAGGTACATGCTAAGTCCACCAGTACCACGACATAAAGCCACACTGGAAGCATCGACTTTCGTGGATGTTTCCGAAGCACGAGCGTCGCCACTGCACCCGCAATGAAGGCACCGATCAGCCAACCCCATAGAAACCCACCAGTAGGGCCGACTAAGACGCCAACACCACTCGCCCCACCGCTAAACACGGGCAGCCCCAGAGCACCGACAAGAATGTAAAGGCCAACCGCACATCCGCCACGGACGCTTCCCAGAACCATGGGAGTCAGCATGATGGCAATCATCTGAAGAGCGAAAGGCACAGCCCCCACCATGAATATTGGCGGAATGACGGCCAGCACAGCGATGAGCGCTGCGAAGACCGCGATGAGAGCCAGGTCTGTAGCCTGGAAACCTTTCGACATCGCGTTCCTTCCCACGACGAGAGAGCGGCCGTCCCGGTAGGCCGCTGATAGAACTAATTGAACACCGTTCAGTGAAGCTTGTCGAAAAGCCTCGCCGCATCGTCGGGAACAGTCGCATCCATCCCATAGACGAGGACCATCATGGCGGCAACAGCATCGAGCTGTCCGCACGCATCCTCAGGGACACCCTCAGGGCGGAGCGCCCGGTCCTCATCCAACGACACCGTGACGTCACCACACTGTGCGCGCTCGCCCGACATCACAACCTCGCGTTTGGGTTCAAACAACCCGGACAAATCGGCGGCAATATTATTCGGTCGATCCTCAGGTACAGCATTTAATAGGTCAGTGACGCCGTGAGCACCCGTGAAGACAAACAGTGAGTCAATTCCAATCGCATTGGCGCCACGAATATCCGTATCCAAGCGATCCCCAACAAAGATTGGTGACGTTGACCCTAAACGAGAAATAGTGGCGTCCAGCAAGGGGCGATAGGGCTTTCCAGCGAAAATAGGCTGAACGTCACAGGTTGAGGCAACAACCTGAAGTTGAGCACCAATTCCCGGAACAATACCGCGATCAGTTGGACGCGTGATATCTGGGTTGGCGGCATACCACCGTGCACCAGCTTGCAAAGCGAATCCCGCCTCCTCGAGTTTCGACCACGAAACCTGCGAGTCGTACCCCTGAATAACAGCGACCGGATCGTCTTTGGCGGATTCGACGGGCAGTAGCCCACGAGCTATCGCCTCCTCGCGTAGCGATTCGGTGCCGACGACAAGTACTCGCACCCCGGCAGGCAAACTACGAGCAGCGAGATCACAAACCGCCTGCGCTGACGTGACGACGTCGTCGGGGCACGTCGGGATGCCGATATCAGTCAGGTGTCGAGCAACGACCACAGCAGAACGCGCAGCATTGTTGGTGACGAAGCCAACCTTCACCCCACGACGCCGCAATTCAGCGATGGTGTCCGGGGCTGTCGGGACTGGGTTCGGTCCTAGATAAACCACCCCGTCCAGATCAAAGAGAACGGCATCATGACCATCGATGAGGGCACCGCTCACTGATCTGTTTCCTCACTCTCGTCGTCAATAAAAATCATGTCATCAGCCGGATCCCCGCTTGGCTCACGACCATCAATGATGTCAATGCGATCCTGGCTGTCAAGGAAATTCGCGGGATCATGCTTATCGGCGGAAGCAAACCATGTGCGAGCACCGGCCGTATCGCCGTCCTCCAAGAGCATTTCTGCGTAAGCATAATGCAGACGCGCAGTCGCTTCCGTGGGAGCCTTGAGATTCTTGACGGCATAACGGACGACACGAACCGCCTCGTCTCTTTGGCCAAGATCACGGCGCACACCAGCCTGCACAAGCACAAGCTCCACCCGCTGAGACGGACTGAGTCCCGCCGCCTCGCCTTCACGAATAAGCCGAAGTGCAGCCTGCGGACGTCCTAGTGCCCGCTCACAATCGGCCATCACAGGCAGGAAGTTATCATTTCCGGTCATACGGCGTAGGGCACGGTAATCGTTGAGAGCAGAGGCATATTCACCTGCCTGATACGCGGCTTCGGCAGCCACTTCACGTAAGACGGGCAAGCGCGGGGCCCGACGACGAGCAGCCTGAGCATGGGCATTAGCCAAAGCTGGGTCCTCATCGAGAAGTTCAGCAGCAGCTACCAAATGCCCCTCAATGATGTGAGCAGTATCAGCGGAAACTCCGCGTAACTCAGCACGTACCGCTGCCGGAAGAGCTTTCTCATCGAAATCAAGCGGCGCCATGGGCTCCTGAGAAGCCACAGTGCCATCCGATTCAACTGCGGGATTCTTCGTCGCGCCAGCTTCATAATGGCGAGCATCACGCGCGTGGCCATTTTTACGCAATTCCCGACGATCATCATCCTGACGGCCATCCCCGGCAAAATCTCGACGAGGCCGATCATCTCGACGAAAATCACGGCCCTCGCGCCACGGACGCTCAGAGTCACCACGCCTCGGCCTACCGTCCCAACGGCGCCCATTGCCGCGCCGAGATTTACGGTCGTCATCCCAACGACGCTCACCATCACCGCGGGGCTTACGGTCCCCATTCCAACGACGATCGTTGTCTCCTCCGCGGCGCGGACGGTCGCCATCAGACCACGACTGGCGGTCGCTACGACGGCCACGAGAATTCGAGTTCCAACCGCCGCGTCCACCAGATTTGCCGGACCAGCCGTTGCGCCTCGGGCCCGAGTGGCCTCCGCCGGGTCGACCGCTATGAGGGGAGGAAGAATCAGCCATGCTGATATTCTCCCGCACACATGGCCCTCATGGCGAACCGAGCTCTAGTCGTGTGTCCGCTATCTATCGTGGTTCGCGGTGTTGGGGTGGTGGGTTTCGGTAGTGAGGGTCTGGAGTTGGTGAGGGGGTTGCGGGGCACCCCCTGTCCCCTGTGCACGTGTCTTGTGGGTGTGTGCACACGCGCGTGTTGGACCCCACCC
>NZ_VUMG01000019.1 GCF_009696315.1 Cutibacterium porci | reverse complement strand
AATACTCATAATCAAGATCAAAAACTAAATACAAGTCAGTCGATGGTCGATTAACTTGAATGTACTTTTTATTGATTGCGGTAAGTTTAGGACGAATAAATGTCACGCCCAATTCATCAGTGCAATAGGGTTTTGTAGGTAGTGACTCGATAAAATCAGATTTAAAGAGATTTAATTGATTGGTTTTCACTCATAACTGCACTTAAGGCGGTTATTAGATTGTTTTTGAATTCCCATTTGCTATAATTTCCTTAGAGACGCAAATCATCTCAATGATTAGTTTCGCAGCCTCGATTTTCTCAATTCCATTCCGCCAAGTTTGAGTATGAGAAATCGGGGCTTTGTTTTATCTACGATATTACGCCCAAACCCTACCTGCATCAATATCTTAAAATCACACTCAATTTTCCAAGATCTTAAAAATCACTCGTAGAGTGAAAAGAGTTTTAAAGAGTTTACTCTTTAGCACGCGATGAAAGAATTTCAGAGGCACGTCGATAACAGTATTAATATTGAGGAACGAAAATATTAATGCTGGCAATCGGTAACGTGCCTTTATTTTTGCCTTACATTTAGTGATATATACTTTAGACTGCAAATAGACTGCAAACAGACTGCAAACAGACTGCAAATAAACTGCAAATAAACTGCAAATAAACTGCATTTTATGCTGAAAATTACACTTAGACTGCAAATAGACTGCAAATAGACTGCAAATAGACTGCACTAAATAAAAGGAAACAAAAAATCACTCAAAATTAGTAATCATTTAATCATTTTCATTTAAAACTATTCCAATCTCATCCCAATACTTCGCAATTGAATCTTTAGATACAACATCACCAATAGCTTTCCGCAATTCACTTTTTGGGTAACGTGCTTTAATAATTTCTATTTTTTCTTCAACAGATAATATTTTTATCGCATCAAATAATATTTTTTTCGTTTTAATTGAACGCTGCATATTAGATGATATTTTTTTAACCTTTGGATTATGTATTA
>NZ_VUMG01000018.1 GCF_009696315.1 Cutibacterium porci | reverse complement strand
CAAACCATATTTTTTATTTAATTTGTTAAATTCCTTATTTCTATCCTTATCCTTTGGCATTTCCAACACTTTATTATATTCTTTTCTTTGAGTCATAGTATTGTATCTTTTATATAACTCTCCTAAACAAGCATTGTATATTTGTCTACCTATATTAAATCTCTTGTCTAATATATCTTCTTGCCATTTTTCAGTTTTGAGTTCTAAGGTTAAAACAAAGTTTGACATCATATCCACCTCCTAATTAATAACGTTTCTTTTGGTTTTCTACATATTTTTTAATTGTTTCACTAGATACATTTCCAGCAGTTGACACAAAAAAACTTCTAGTCCATAGACTTGGCATTTTACTCAATTCTTCAAATTCATTTCTGATTATTTTACTACTCACTCCTTTTATTTTATTCATTACATCTGATGGACTTAATTTTGGTGGACAATTTAAAAATATATGTGTATGATCTCTATCACATTCTATTGCTATTATCTGTATATTATTTTCGCCACATACATCTTTTACTATTTCCTTAAATCTTATTTCAACATCTGAAATATCAAATATTTTCCTTCTGTATCTAGGGCAAAATACGAAATGATAATTAATTAATGATACTGTTGTTTTAGTTCTTCTATATTTATTTTCCATACTTGTATCGTATCACATTTTGTGTACGTTGCCAAATTATACATACACATAGTTTTATATTTGGGCTATCCATCCCACACCTAAAGAAGTGGGCTTTTCGCCCCTTGCTGTAATAAAGGATTTGAGAAAATTGAACTTCTCTATAAATCAGATAAAAGCCTATTTAGAAGATAGAAATATAAATACAACTATTGAACTAATGGAAAAAGAAATCGATTTAATAGAAAAAGAAATCATGCCTTTAGTACTACTAAAAAAAGATTTAGAAAAAAAGGATAAAGTACTTAAAGACTTTCAAAAAATAGATGATTATGAAAAGATAAAAATAGAAAAGATAGCAGCAAGAAAGATTATCTTCATAGAAGAATCTATGTCTAAAGAAGA
>NZ_VUMG01000017.1 GCF_009696315.1 Cutibacterium porci | reverse complement strand
GGTATTCCTTCAGATCTCTACGCATTTCACCGCTACACCTGAAATTCTACCCCCCTCTACAAGACTCTAGTCTGCCAGTTCAAAATGCTGTTCCGAGGTTGAGCCCCGGGCTTTCACATCTTGCTTAACAGACCGCCTGCATGCGCTTTACGCCCAGTAATTCCGATTAACGCTTGCACCCTCCGTATTACCGCGGCTGCTGGCACGGAGTTAGCCGGTGCTTCTTCTGCGGGTAACGTCAATCGACAGGGTTATTAACCCTGTCGCCTTCCTCCCCGCTGAAAGTACTTTACAACCCGAAGGCCTTCTTCATACACGCGGCATGGCTGCATCAGGGTTTCCCCCATTGTGCAATATTCCCCACTGCTGCCTCCCGTAGGAGTCTGGACCGTGTCTCAGTTCCAGTGTGGCTGGTCATCCTCTCAGACCAGCTAGGGATCGTCGCCTAGGTGAGCCGTTACCCCACCTACTAGCTAATCCCATCTGGGCACATCCGATGGCAAGAGGCCCGAAGGTCCCCCTCTTTGGTCTTGCGACGTTATGCGGTATTAGCTACCGTTTCCAGTAGTTATCCCCCTCCATCAGGCAGTTTCCCAGACATTACTCACCCGTCCGCCACTCGTCAGCGAAGCAGCAAGCTGCTTCCTGTTACCGTTCGACTTGCATGTGTTAGGCCTGCCGCCAGCGTTCAATCTGAGCCATGATCAAACTCTTCAATTTAAGTTTGATGCTCGTGAATTAAACTTCGTAATGAATTACGTGTTCACTCAGAGACTTGGTATTCATTTTTCGTCCGAGGACGTTAAGAATCCATGTCACTTTGAGTGCCCACACAGATTGTCTGATAAATTGTTAAAGAGCAGTTGCGACGCGCTTCAGCGCTCTGTCGCGAGGTGGCGTATATTACGCTTTCCTCTTTCAGAGTCAACCCGTTATTTCAGGATTTTTTTCTCTTCAACCGACCGGGTAGTCTGTGAAGTGATTCACATCCGCCGTGTCGATGGAGGCGCATTATAGGGAGCCGCCGAGGAATGACAAGCGGAAAAATGCATTTTTATTTCAACCGCTCACCTTTTC
>NZ_VUMG01000016.1 GCF_009696315.1 Cutibacterium porci | reverse complement strand
GAGAAAGAAAAAAGGTTATTATTAAGAAAATTAGACAGACAAAGACGGGCTAATAACCCTAATAAATACAATGAAGATGGAACTATCAAACGAGAAAATAAAGATAGATCGGTTAAGTCTAACAAATATATAAAAACTCAAAATGAATTAAGGGAATTACAAAGAAAACAAGCTGATATAAGAAAACAAAATCATGAGGAATTAGCAAATTATATATTGGGATTAGGAAATAAAATATATGTTGAGGATATGAATTATAAAGGTCTTCAATCTAAAGCAAAAGAAACTACTATTAATAAAAAAACAGGCAAATATAATAAAAAGAAACGATTTGGCAAATCACTAGCAAATAAAGCTCCCAGTATGTTTTTAACTATATTAGATAATAAATTAAAATTTAATGGAGAAGAATTATATAAAATAGATACATGGTCGGTAAAAGCAAGTCAATATAATCATATAGAGGATAAATATATTAAGAAGGATTTAAATGAAAGATGGAATGATTTTGGAGATTATAAAATACAAAGAGATTTATATAGTTCATTTTTAATTATGAATGTCAAAAATAATTTAAAAGAAATAGATAGGGGTTTATGTTTTAAAACATTTGATAATTTTAAAACACTTCACGATAAAGAGATAGAAAGAATTAAACATAGTAATGATAAAACTATAAGTAGTATGGGAATATAAAACAAATAATAGGTTTTGAAACGAGCCTTATGCTATCGTTAAAGTGGTTCATTAGAACGTGCTTTGATAGTGAAAGTCTTAGGGAAAATAGATAGTTTTAATGCGTTGTAACTATATTTAATATAGTGAGAGTATTAAAGAAATCTATATAGTACCTAAGAACCCCATCGGCTTTAGCCGTGGGAGTTTCAGTTGGAATAGGTATTATAAGTTCTAGTTTTATATTGCCAATTTTCATTGATAAAATAAAATCTAAAGTTTTAATAGGTGTTATGGGATTTTTTATAACATGGAAAATAAATCCACTAACACTGAGGAAAATCTAAAGTTTTCAACAGATTTAATTAAAAAAGATTCAGATAAAGATAATCCTGAAGTATTATTTTTTACTACAAAC
>NZ_VUMG01000015.1 GCF_009696315.1 Cutibacterium porci | reverse complement strand
AACAGTTTGTTACATGAATCAGTGAAATGTGTGAAGCATAGCGTTTTAATCAGAATTTTTAATGTGCTTCAGCGAGTTGCATAGAAGGATCGTCAGAATGAAGAAAGTGGGTGTCGTGCTGAGCGGATGTGGCGTTTACGATGGTTCAGAGATACATGAAACCGTATTAACGCTGCTGGCATTATCGCGCCAGGGGGCCGACGTTATCTGCTTCGCTCCGGATAAAACGCAGGCAGACGTGGTTAATCACCTTACCGGCGAGCCAATGGCGGAAAGCCGTAACGTGCTGATTGAAGCGGCGCGTATTGTGCGCGGGGATATTCATCCGCTGGTACAGGCCGATGCGGCTGAGCTAGATGCGCTCATCGTGCCGGGCGGCTTTGGCGCGGCGAAAAACCTGAGCACGTTTGCAACGCTACGCGCGGCGTGTCAGCTCGAGCCCGACTTAAAAGCGCTATCGCTGGCGATGCATGCGGCAGGTAAGCCGCAGGGCTTTATCTGCATTGCGCCAGCCATGCTGCCGAAGATTTTTGATTTCCCGCTGCGGCTCACGATCGGAACCGACATTGATACTGCTGAAATTGTCGAAGATATGGGCGGCGAACATGTGCCATGTCCGGTAGACGACATTGTGGTGGATGAGGACAATAAAATCGTCACCACGCCGGCGTATATGCTGGCGCAGAACATTGCCGAGGCTGCTGCAGGCATTGAAAAGCTGGTGGACAGAGTGCTGGTTCTTACCGAATGAGCCGTAAATTATCCCCTGGCGGGTGGTTAAAACGGATCCTGCTGCGTATTGTGCTGGTCCTGGCCGTTTTTTTGGGCGGAGGCATTGCGCTGTTCAGCATCCTGCCCGTCCCGTTCTCGGCCGTGATGGCAGAGCGGCAGATTAGCGCCTGGCTCTCGGGTGATTTTGGCTATGTTGCCCACTCAGACTGGGTCGGCATGGATGAAATCTCCCCGTGGATGGGGCTGGCGGTCATTGCGGCAGAAGATCAGAAATTCCCGGAGCACTGGGGTTTTGACGTGGCGGCTATCGAGAAGGCGCTGGATCATAATGAACGTCATGAAAACCGCGTCCGCGGTGCGTCGACGCTTTCTCAGCA
>NZ_VUMG01000014.1 GCF_009696315.1 Cutibacterium porci | reverse complement strand
TATCAGCAATCTCAAACGTCCTAAAGACATCACCAGATGCCAAAACAATGATTGTGCAGATCTAATGTAAAAGACCCAGCACAAGATGCTCCCTTAAGTTATATTCTCTCTATTCACTTAAAACAATTTAACATAAAATCATAATTGTACGCACCGCAAAAACGGCCTCAAGGCGTTTCTGACGGGAAACCGGTAAAACAGGCAACAAACCCCCCGAAAACCCGCCAGAAACGCCCAGGCTCTGTTTTTACGGCATGCATGAGTATGCGCGCAAGTGCATAGCGCGGAAATTCACACCATTCAGCCAGGGGAAGTCCTGTTTCCGGCGTTCTTCTCCTCCGAAAACGGTGAACGGGGACGCAATTTATTGCGTGGCCGTGAAGCGTTGCCGGCGCAGCCGGAAAACCGGTTTTCAGCACCTTCAGGAATCGGGTTCGTCGACGGCCGACTCACCACACGATTCACCGGCGATTCGAATCGTGAATTGAATCAAGAGTCACCATGAGCAATAAACACCCAAAGTGATGAATTGAATCAAGAGTCGATTCATCATAACAATATGATAATAAAGCGTGATTCACATATGAATCGTGGGCAATTCGTCAGCGATTCGCCATAGAGTCGTCCACGACTTGGATCTGCACTTTGTAACACATCACCGCACATTTATTTTTCATTAACCCATTGTTGTAAATAAGGAATCTGCAAAATTTTAATTTTGCGTGGGGTGTGGGTATTTTTAGTGGTGAGGAGCGTTCAGAGATCTGACGATTTTTGGGAAGGTTCAGGAACTCCCTGGGATGGCCGGAGAGGAAAACTGAAGCATGACGGGGTCAGGATTTTTTCCAGAATTTCCACCATGGCGCCGGGGATTCAGTTAATTTTGCCTGGTGATTTTCAAGAAGGAGCATGGCCTGTTTCAGGCTGTCAATGTGCGAATCCTTGGACAAAAGTAAGGTGTTCAGGTGTTCAATCTCCTGTTTCAGATGACGGATCACCTGTTCACTCTGGTCAGCAGAGGCTGTATCACGCTGTCCAGAGACCTGTCCAGAATGGTGTTCACCCTTCGGTTGCTCAAAGGGGCCAAAGACACGTAAAAGCTCTGAAGTATCTACCATTTTTGCATTGCGCTCACCGCTACAGGTGGACAGGTCACCTGCT
>NZ_VUMG01000013.1 GCF_009696315.1 Cutibacterium porci | reverse complement strand
AACTCCTTAGCTTTTAAAACTAAAAGTTCATATTTTTCAGTAGACCATCCTAGACCTTTCTTAGAAGTTTTTTCAATAAGTGATATTAATGTTTTCTTATTAGCCTTTAGAATTTGATTGGGTGAAGGATACCTATCAAGCACCGCTAAGGCAGTCTTTGAATATACATTTTGGAAGACCTCTGTAAAGTTTAGCATTACTTGATCAATAATGCCAATAAGCCTATTCTTGTAAGTAGTAAGTTCATCACCCAACTTGTAATATTGGCGGCAGAGGCTTTTGAGACAATCAATAACATCATCAGGCACAGCTGTAGTCTTAATAAAAGAAAATCTAAAGCAATGCAATCTTATGGGCATCAAATTTATCATTTTTTACTTTCCTTATTCCAATATTTTTGATAGAATCAAATTGGATGGGGTTTATGATAGAGACCTCAAATCCAGAATCAGAAAGATAGTGGAAGAGGATTTTGTGATAGTGCCCAGTGGATTCTAAGACTACGACAGGCCTAATTGCAAAATCCTTTTCTGCTTTTTGCAATAGACCTATAGCCTTTTTAATACTGTCAATTGAATCATGATAGATCTTAATACGATGATAAATCTCATTATTAGGGGACAAAATACACATCTCACTAAAATTTTTACCAACATCAATACCAGCTACAGGTGGATAATTCATAAGAAACCTCCTAAATAAAGTATTTGGATTTAGAAATCCATTCCTTCTCAAATAAGTACACAACCTTGCATGTGACACGAGGAACCAGTGTTAACTGGCCTCAACCAGCCAAATAATGTAATCTTATGAGAATGGATAGATACTCTTTTTTACAGGTAGTCGCCTAAAGGCGTCCTAGGAGGAGTTTCATCAACCTCCAAATCCATAAATTAATTATACAATATTGTCATGGTTCAGGCCAAATTAAACTAGGCTTATGGCTAAGATAAGAAGCCAAAGAAATGTATTTAATGATTAGAAAAGAAGACTATATTAGTATCTAAGAAATTGATAATTATTACAGTGGAAAACTGTAATTTGATTATAACTATATTGTACAAGGAGGATTAATATGTTTAAAAAGTTTACCAATGGTTGTGTAAATTTAGTACAAAATTATTTGCCAGATGCGTTTATCTTTGCTATATTTTTAACAATAT
>NZ_VUMG01000012.1 GCF_009696315.1 Cutibacterium porci | reverse complement strand
GAGGATAGGCAGGAGGCGAAGATCCGGAGGCGCCAGCCCCCGGGGAGCCGCCCTTGGAATACTGCCCTCGCGCGACCGGCGTCCTAACCCGAGGCCGTCAACCGGCTCGGGGACCGTGCCAGGCGGGCAGTTTGACTGGGGCGGTCGCCTCCTAAAGGGTAACGGAGGCGCGCGAAGGTCCGCTCGGGACGGTCGGCAACCGTCCTTTTGAATGCAAGAGTACAAGCGGGCTTGACTGCGAGGCCCACAAGCCGAGCAGGTGCGAAAGCAGGCTCTAGTGATCCGGCGGCCCCGAGTGGGTGGGCCGTCGCTCAACGGATAAAAGGTACTCCGGGGATAACAGGCTGATCTTGCCCAAGAGTCCACATCGACGGCAAGGTTTGGCACCTCGATGTCGGCTCATCGCATCCTGGGGCTGGAGCAGGTCCCAAGGGTACGGCTGTTCGCCGTTTAAAGCGGTACGCGAGCTGGGTTCAGAACGTCGTGAGACAGTTCGGTCCCTATCCTCCGTGGGCGCAGGAGAATCGATGGAGGCTGCCCCCAGTACGAGAGGACCGGGGTGGACGCACCTCCGGTGAACCGGTTGTCGACCAACGGCACGGCCGGGTAGCCGCGTGCGGCGCGGATAACCGCTGAAGGCATCTAAGCGGGAAGCCGTTCCAGGGATTAGTTCTCCTTCCGGTAAGGGCCCAGGTAGACTACCTGGTCGATAGACGGCAGGTGCAAGGCTGGCGACAGCCTCAGCCGAGCCGCACTAATCGCCCGAGCTCTTCCGGAACCGCACCTCGCGGCCCGCGGGACCCAGCGCTCACGCGCGGTCCGGGCACGAGGATGCCCCCGAGTCACTCCCCCCTATGCGCCATGCGGCCCCCAGGGCACGTGGATGAGACACCGGATCACCGTAACGGTGGGCGCCGCCCACCGGTCAGCGGCCAGAGCATGGGGGGCACGCCCGGTCCCGTTCCGAACCCGGAAGCTAAGCCCCATCGCGCCGAGAGTACTGCGGGGCCAGCCCGTGGGAGGCCAGGGCGCCGCTGACCGGTGGACGGCACCGAGCCGTGCGCTTGGACTGAGAAGGGGGAGGCCTCGCGGCCTCCCCCTTTTTTCGTGTTTGTATCGAGCTGTGACTTTTGGTGGTCAATCTCTATATTCTGATGTCGCAATAGCCTATGGAAAGCCCCGATCCTATGCGAGGCCTATCGCAGGACTCATTCT
>NZ_VUMG01000011.1 GCF_009696315.1 Cutibacterium porci | reverse complement strand
GTGGTGTAATTTTCTTAGTCATAATCATTTCCTTTATAATTTGGGTTTAAAGCATATGTACATAATAAAGTAGTCTCTAGGGACAATTGGGGACAGATGAATAGAAAATTAGAGATTTTAAATTTACAACGTCAAATTAAAGCTGATCTTAAGATTTTAAACTGGAGCATAGCTTCTTTTTCGAGTAAGTATCTAATAGACAACAACGAATACGATGTTGAGGAATATGATGTTAAAACGTTTCAGGAAAGAGTTAAGAAACAATTAGTACGCGCGACAACTAATCAGGAACTGCTATTAAAGTACAATAATTTCATTCGTAACTCAGACGAGTATAAGAAGTTAGGAGACGAATATGCGCAAAGGGATATCCAGCCTTTGACTGGTTTTATTTCAGATTATGTCGCCTTGCTCAATGAAGCTCAAGATGAAACAGAAAGAAAAGTGTTGGCGGTGGCTGCCGCACATGCATTGTCGGTAGGTACCGCGTGGGACTTTCATGTTACACCGATTAATCACGATGACTATTATGACACGAGGTATCTTACTCTTTGGGAAGGTGACATTGGGCATGGCGGTGGTTCCGGTTGTTGGGGTACTGCAATGTGTGAAGTTGTACAAAGTCATTGGGGAGTACTCTTTGTCCGTAGAACGGATTACTTTTTTAATACAGGGTTGAGAACAGTAAATGAAATTCTTGGTTTTAATGATGGATTACTCAAGTTGAGAGGGTTGGATTATGATAACGTTGATGCAAACAATTTTCCTTCTCTTGTCTATGACGTAGAATTGCTTGAGCAGCATGGTGTCTGGTCTCTAACTAATAAAAATCTAGTCGGAAAAAAGTGCTTTAATAAATAAGGATATGTGCAAACCTTCTTAATATAAGTAAAGGTTGGAAATATCATGAAAGGGAATGCCTAAAAGAAGTAAATCATTACCCCATACTTTTCTTGATACTTACCAGCTATTAAGTACTGCTAGTACGCATAAATAGATTAACTGTTAAATGCCGCCCAATTTGAGGCGGTATTTTTGTATGTGAGGTAGATTTAAAATAAATCTATTTTTACGTGTTTACCCCTGTTTTAGATTTAAAATAAATCTATAAAAATGTGATGTTTCTTTATGAAAGCGATCATTTTTTGTGCTACATTGTCCGCACTTGTCATTTTTATATTTGTTTGGAGTCCGTACAGTGAAAAATAATAAACGAGCAAATGAAACTGCAACGTCG
>NZ_VUMG01000010.1 GCF_009696315.1 Cutibacterium porci | reverse complement strand
CAAGCTGATTCAGACTCCGGGCTGCTCCCCGTTCGCTCGCCGCTACTGGGGGAATCTCGGTTGATTTCTTTTCCTCGGGGTACTTAGATGTTTCAGTTCCCCCGGTTCGCCTCGTTAACCTATGTATTCAGTTAACGATAGTGCAACGGATTGCACTGGGTTTCCCCATTCGGACATCGCCGGGTCAAAGGTTCATATCACCTCGCCGGCGCTTTTCGCAGATTAGCACGTCCTTCATCGCCTCTGACTGCCAGGGCATCCACCGTGTACGCTTAGTCGCTTAACCTCACAACCCGAAGATGTTTCACTTCTGATTGCGAAAATTTGAGAGACTCGAACACACATGAGCTGTGTGTCGTTTCAATTTTCAGCTTGATCCAGATTTTTAAAGAGCAAAACTTCGCAGTGCACCTTTTCAGGTTCACTCTGAAGTTTTCTTGTGTTCGCAGTAAAGGATGGTGGAGCTATGCGGGATCGAACCGCAGACCTCCTGCGTGCAAGGCAGGCGCTCTCCCAGCTGAGCTATAACCCCATCGTAAATGCTAATCTCTGTACCCTAATTCGTTTCCGGGCAAGGCGCGGTGGTGCGAAGCATACTGAAGTATGCGAGCATCGCCGTAACACAGCACGGAGGCGAATTTGGTAGGCCTGAGTGGACTTGAACCACCGACCTCACCCTTATCAGGGGTGCGCTCTAACCACCTGAGCTACAAGCCTGCAGAGATTTTTTACTGCTGTTTTTCATCAGACAATCTGTGTGAGCACTACAAAGGCAGGTTCTTTAAGGTAAGGAGGTGATCCAACCGCAGGTTCCCCTACGGTTACCTTGTTACGACTTCACCCCAGTCATGAATCACAAAGTGGTAAGCGCCCTCCCGAAGGTTAAGCTACCTACTTCTTTTGCAACCCACTCCCATGGTGTGACGGGCGGTGTGTACAAGGCCCGGGAACGTATTCACCGTGGCATTCTGATCCACGATTACTAGCGATTCCGACTTCATGGAGTCGAGTTGCAGACTCCAATCCGGACTACGACGCACTTTATGAGGTCCGCTTGCTCTCGCGAGGTCGCTTCTCTTTGTATGCGCCATTGTAGCACGTGTGTAGCCCTACTCGTAAGGGCCATGATGACTTGACGTCATCCCCACCTTCCTCCAGTTTATCACTGGCAGTCTCCTTTGAGTTCCCGGCCGAACCGCTGGCAACAAAGGATAAGGGTTGCGCTCGTTGCGGGACTTAACCCAACATTTCACAACACGAGCTGACGACAGCCATGCAGCACCTGTCTCAGAGTTCCCGAAGGCACCAATCCATCTCTGGAAAGTTCTCTGGATGTCAAGAGTAGGTAAGGTTCTTCGCGTTGCATCGAATTAAACCACATGCTCCACCGCTTGTGCGGGCCCCCGTCAATTCATTTGAGTTTTAACCTTGCGGCCGTACTCCCCAGGCGGTCGACTTA
>NZ_VUMG01000001.1 GCF_009696315.1 Cutibacterium porci | reverse complement strand
TCACAAGGCGACCCGACCAACCCTACCACACCAACCCCGAAACCACAAAACCGCAATCCCAAGACCAGCCAGCAGAACCAGCCACAACCACACCACCACACAACGCAGCAGCCCAGCCAACACTACCAGATCAAACCAGATCAACACAATCCAGATTCTCACCAGCGGAAACCACCACAATCCCCAGAAACCACAAACAATCCCCAGAAACCACAAACAATCCCCAGAAACCACAAACAATCCCCAGAAACCACAAACAATCCCCGGAAGCCACAATCATTCCCAGCCCCCAAAAAGGGAACCCGCAGAAGCTTAAACACTCATCACACAAACGTCAAATCATGCCCCCAGCAATCCCACACAAGGACCACCAGAACCCCCACAAGCGCGAAGCCAAAAAGAAACACTGCCACAAACACACCACCAACGCAAATCCAGCTATATAGCCATGCGTGGGCATATCGAGCGCCATCCCATCTACCGCCGCGTATAGGCATCCAGGATGCCTCCCCGTTCCCTAGCTCCTCATAGACTCACCCCGTGAGGTGTCGAACAAGATTCCGTCAAGCTACGTGCGTGATCCTCAGCGCGGTCACACTGTGCACGGCTACGTCATGCAGTTCTACAGCTGCCACGACGCCCTCAGACGAGCCGAGCCGAACCGCCTTAGTTCCGTCATCCAACGTCACTGCCTCGGCGTCTCCACTGGATGGCACCCATACCCGCGCGATCATCAACGAACTCATCGCGGCGTCTGGTAATGGACCTGTTACCAAGGTGGATATTACTAAGACTGCCTTGAGCATCACCGTACAGATCGGCGGCTCCCCATCATTGTGGACGTGGCAGAACGGCAAGATCGATTCGTCAGCAACCCAAAGCACACAGACGGCGTCGCGTCCTTTTGATCCCGACGACTTTGCTGTCGAGAAGGTGCCTCAAATATTGCGCAAGGCTGCCGATATGTCGGGATCCCATATGAATCAGAACCTGCAGATCGTCGAATACAACCAAGGCACTGTCCTCATGACAGTCTCAACCAAACCAGAGAGCCGGACGGTCTTTTTCCGGCCAGATGGGTCCGTGATCAATCACATCGACTTCGCGTCGTACCCCGGCATGGCTGAGGCGCTCGATGACGCGACCGCAGACGCTACGCGGATAGCACAGGTCAGTTACCAGCCCGATAAGGCCGTCATGGTCGATACGCCGACACAGACACCTGGCATCATCGTGAGGCGGACACGATCCGCTGACATGCCTGCATGGGCGGTACAGCGCAAAGGGGACGCGTCGACCACATTCTCGCCTGCCCTCCTGAAACCACGTGTCATCGTCAGCATCATGCAACTGACGGCTGCAAAGGCCAACCGCAAGCCATCTGAGATGGGATGGACGATCTCACAGGATTCCACGCTTGACCAGCCAATCCTCCGCATCGATATCAACGGTGTGACTAGGGCTTTCGACGCTAATGGCACTGACGTCACCGACGAAGTTAAGTAGCTCGCTAACCACTCGACAAATTCAGCCCATCAAGGAGCTAGCCCGCTGACTAGGAACAAGGTGGTTGAATGAAAGTGTGCTCATCACCGCAGTCGGAACGCCAGGCAGTGGGCAGACCCATGCCTTCCGCGTCCGTCACGGGATGAATCCACACGTCGAGTTGTGGCGTCACGGGCTCATCATCAGGGAATACTTATCGGCCGATCGAGTCGGCGACGAGATCGTCGTCACCGCCCACGTGGCGCCGAGAACATCCAGCTCCCAACCCCCTCGGACGCGAAAAGGTGTGCCCGATCTGTCTGAAGATCGTCAGGCCGGCGAATCCGTTCGTCCGTATCAACGCATTGCCGCCTACGCTGTCGTGCGATCACGGCGTGGATTACTGGGCACTGAGTGCTCTCCACGCACTGCCGTCCCCGGCCTGTGGGCGCTGCCTGGAGGCGGTCTAGAACCCGGTGAATCCCCCGCCCAGGCGGTCACTCGTGAGGTCATGGAGGAATCTGGGCAACATATCCGCCTCAACCGCATCATTGACCTGCAGTCAGATCACTGGATCGGCCGTTCCCCCGCTGGGGTGTTGGAAGACTTTCATGCCCTGCGAATCATCTACTCAGCCACCAGCGAGCATCCCACTGACCCCTACGTCATCGATGTCGGTGGTACCACTCAGTCAGCTCAGTGGATCCCGCTGTGGCGTTGGCGTCGACTGTCATGGGGGGCCGCCACACGGATGTGTCTCGAAAACCATCTGCGAGACGTTCCCAGCACCTAATCAGCCTAGGCATGACGAAAGGGCTTGGTCGCGATGACCAAGCCCTTTGACGTCAACGTCAATCAGCGCGGAAGTAGCTAAGTATTCGCAGGATCTCCGTGTAGAGCCACACCATCGTCACAGCAATACCGAAGGCGGCTCGCCAGGACTCAGAAGCTGGGGCCTGGTTGCGAACTCCCTGCTCAGCGCAGTCAAAATCCACCACAAGGTTCATGGCCGCTAGAACCACACCGAGCGCTGAGCACAAGATACCGATTGGTCCGAGACTAGTAACGCCTATGTTGATCCCGAACAGCGCCAACACGAGGTTGATGAGCATCGCGGCGGCAAAACCGAAGGTTGAGATGATGACAACCTGACGGAATCGCGGCGTCACCCGAATGTTAAAGAACTTGTACGCGGCCAAGGTCACACCGGCGGCGGCGAACGTGCCCAAGACGGCCTGCGCCACAATGCCGGGATAAGCAGCCTCAAAGATGGCCGACAGCGAACCTAGGACAAGCCCTTCGCAAATGCAGTAGAAGATGACGCCACCGACTGGCACCGTACGGCGGGTGCTGACCACCATCGCTGTGATGAATGCCGCGATCGACCCGATGATGAGAGCGGGGCCGCTCGCCACTACATTCGGTCCGATCAACGTGAAGCTTGCAGCGCCGATAGCCGCGATAATGAGCAGTACGAGACCAGTTCGGCCGAGGACGTCATCAAATGTCATCGCCCGCTCGGCATGCTGCTGCGCGCCGCGCTCGTGTGACAGCGAGTCCCACTTGTCGCCAGGCCGCCCTGACATGCCGTATTGCGATGAATACCCCTGACCTGCGTAGGCCGGTTGCCCGTAAGGGTTGCCGTGCGGCTGGAAGGCCTCGGCTCGGCTAAAGACCGGGTTGGCCATGTGATCCTCCTGTGAAGACTGTGGTGCTGTCTACTTTAAACAACGCCGCAAAGATTTGAAACCTTCCCCGTACCGCAGAACGAGCGTGCCGCAACGTTGATGACTGGAGTCGTAGATGATCCGATACCAAGTACCCCCGACGGGATTCGAACCCGCACTGGGACGGGTTTAAGCCGTCTGCCTCTGCCGGTTGGGCTACGGGGGCCAGGAGCAATTCAGCTCCCCTACGCCAGCATCGCTAGCGCCATGCCGTCAAGGATATCGGTTTCCGAGACGACGAGTTCACCTACCGTCGTACGGCGGCAGACTTCATCAATGATAAGGGCACCTCCGCACAAAACCTCTGCACGGCGTCGCTTCAGCGGCCCCATACGCTCAACGTCGTCGACAGTCGACGAGAGTAGTTTGTCTGCCAAGTCAGAAATCTGGCTAGCAGGCAGTACAGAACGATGCACCTTGGTGCGATCATACTCCACGAGCCCCTGGTACATCGCCGACAGACTCGTGACCGTGCCTGCGACACCGATGACCGTGCGTGCTGATGCAACGTCAACTGGACAAGATTCCACAACGCCGCGGACATACCGTCGAGCGGCGTCGATCTGGTCAGCGGTGGGAGGATCGTCGTGGAGAAAACGTTCACGCAACCGCACTGAACCGATATTGAGGCTGGCCTGGGAGTCGATCGTGGTTCCGTAGCCCAGCACCAGCTCCGTCGATCCGCCGCCACAATCCATGACAAGAACCGGCTCATCGGTGACCTGGACCCCAGATATTGCGCCGGCAAACGACAGACTCGCCTCCTCCTCACCATCAATGACCTCAGCCTCTACCCCCAACGCTTCTCGTATCCCCATAAAAAAGGCATCGCGGTTAGAGACGTCACGAGCGGCCGACGTCGCGACGAATCTCACGCGGTCACAGTGGTAGTCCGCGATAATTTGAGCGAAGGTGCGGCACGCTGCAAACGTGCGTTTAAGAGCATCGGGATGGAATGAGCCGGTGGCGTCGACCCCCTGACCGAGTCTCACAAGTTCCAAGTCACGCGCATGTTCAACCAGCCGACCATCGGGGCCAGCCGATGCCACAAGGATGCGAATGGAATTCGTCCCACAGTCAATAGCTGCGACGGTGCGGGTGCTACTCACGCCGTCCTCCCCTCGGTCTCAGGCTCGCAATGCTCCGGAGCACATGGATTGCGCCAAAACTCGCCCAGCTGCTCGACAACTTCGTCGCCAAAAGGGTTGACCCCCGGTCCGACAGCTAAGGCGTGGCCTGCCAAAGCGTGCAAACATTTGACGCGTGTCGGCATACCACCAGCGGAAACCCCGCTGATTTCAGGGACCGGATCGAGACCGGCCTTGTCACCAATCTGCGCTCGATCAGCAACATACGACTCATGCGCTCGCCGGTACTGATCAGCGAGTTCCTCATCGTCACGCAGACGCTCCGTCATTCGAGCCATCAACCCCGAAGATTCCAGAGTGCCGATGAGGGACGCCGCGCGCGGGCACGTGAGGTAATAGGTCGTTGGAAAAGGGGTTCCGTTAGGCAACCGAGGTTCCGTCACGATGACGCCCGGCTTGCCGCAACCGCAGCGCCAACCTACCGCAGCGACGCCTCGTGGTTCGCGACCAAGCTGGTCCCGAACGTCCTGGCGGTCGCTCTCGGTGAATTCTTCGAACATGGTCACCTCATCGAGGAGAAGGGCTAGCAGGAGACGGCGTAGCCGAAGGAGTCGGCGTCGTCCTCGCAGCAGCACTGGGGGGAGCCGGATGGTCGGCGTCCTGGATTGATTGTGCAACGTGTCGCCACCAATGGGCGTCCGCGCTGGCTGTCATCGTGGGCTCCCCGTCCAGCGAACTCGTCGATCCGATGACCTTACCGTCTTCTCCGATGACCTGGTATCCGATTTCGCCCGGCATCACCCAACCGAGCTGGGAACGCGCCTGAGCACGAACGTAGTCGGGATCCTGCCACCGCTTGACCTCATCTTGAAGACTCGCAATAGAAGCACGTGTGCGAGCCTCGTCGTCTCGAATCTGGGAAAGCTGCGACCGCTGAGAAAAATAGATACCTAAGCTCGGCGTAATCATGACAAGTACTAACAGAACCGCCGCGCCCATGACGACTGCCCTAAGGGTAAGGCCCAGACGGCGAGGTTGCTCCCTCTCCTCCTGCCTAGCTCGACTAGCCGGAGGCTCTGTGCGGGTAGCGCGCTCATAATTTCCGCGGTTGCGTGGACCTGATCGGTTCGGCGTAGACGAGCGTGCCCGTCCACCGGCCGGTCGTGGGGACCTTCCGGACATAGGGTGTCGGCTGCTTGGTGTCGTGGCCATCGTCATCCATCATGGCACGACCGCCCCGGCGATGCCGAGACGGTCGTTGCCATGTGTCAGGTGCTGTGCACCTGTCGGGTCAATCAGGCCTGGAAACGCGGGAAAGCCGAAGCACCAGCGTACTCAGCCGAGTCGCCCAGCTCCTCTTCAATACGCAGCAGCTGGTTGTACTTGGCGATGCGCTCGCCGCGAGCCGGAGCACCGGACTTGATCTGGCCAGTCGACAGCGCGACGGCGAGATCGGCGATGGTGGTGTCCTCGGTCTCACCGGAACGGTGCGACATCATGCAGCGGTAGCCACTACGGTGAGCCAACTCAACAGCGTCGATGGTCTCCGAGAGAGAGCCAATCTGGTTTACCTTGACAAGCAGTGCATTGGCAGCCTTGGTTTCGATGCCCTTGGCAAGGCGCTTCGGATTGGTAACGAACAGGTCGTCGCCGACGATCTGAATCTTGTCGCCGAGTTTCTTGGTGAACTCGGCCCAGCCGTCCCAATCCTCCTCATCTAGCGGATCCTCGATGGACACCAACGGGTACTTGGCGACGAGCCCCTCGTAGTACTCAATCATCTCGGCCGAGGTCTTGGCCTGACCCTCGAAGTTGTACTTGCCGTCCTCGAAGAACTCAGAGGCAGCAACGTCGAGAGCAAGGGCAACATCCTTGCCGGGCTCAAAACCGGCAGCCTTAATGGCCTCGAGGATGAGATCCAGCGCGGCAGCGTTGCTGGGAAGGTTGGGGGCGAAGCCGCCCTCGTCACCCAGGCCGGTTGCCAGCCCCTTGTCCTTGAGGACCTTCTTGAGGGAGTGGTAAACCGCAGCGCCCCATTCGTAGGCCTGCTTGAACGACTCCGCGCCGATCGGGGCGATCATGAACTCCTGGATGTCGACGTCGGAATCGGCGTGGGCACCACCATTGAGGATGTTCATCATCGGGACAGGAAGCACGTGGGCGTTAGGCCCGCCGAGGTACTGGTACAGCGGCAGCTCCGCAGAATCAGCGGCGGCGTGCGCAGCAGCCAGCGAGACGCCAAGGATGGCGTTGGCACCCAGCTTGCCTTTATTGTCCGACCCGTCGAGCTCAATCATGATTTGGTCGACGATGCGCTGCTCGCTGGCGTCACAGCCGAGCACCTCTTCGGCGATCTTCTCGTTGACGTTCTCGACAGCCTTGAGAACACCCTTGCCGGAATAACGCTTCTTGTCGCCGTCACGCAGCTCAACGGCCTCGAACTGACCGGTCGAGGCACCCGAAGGGACCGCAGCGCGGGCCTGAGTGCCGTCGTCGAGGATCATCTCGACCTCAACGGTCGGGTTGCCGCGGGAGTCGAGGATCTCACGGGCTTCGATGAATTCGATGGTTGCCATGGACCAACCTTTCAGAGAGGATCTTTGCGTCCACCCCAAAGAGTATCGAAGCCAACCAACTAGAGGCATCCCAGGGCCTGCCGTTACTTATTGCCGCTGGTCCTCGACAGGATTCTCAGTAATAACGAATTCGTAGCTGACGTCGTCAGGCACCTCGATCTGCACCTCGATCTGTCCGCTCTGCGCCCGTTCACCGATGCTCACATGGGCGAACCTCTGATGGCATGGCGCCGATGTCGTCGGCCCGTCGTCTTCGGTGACACTGATGAGCGTGTCATCGGTATCACACACAAAGTAATAGTCGGTGACGGTATGAGCCTGAATGGCGACTGTCTGGGACGTAGAGCCGGTGACGACACGATCACTGACAATCCCGGTAAGGCCAGGCAAGAAATCCTCGACCCCACCTCGCCGCGGGGTCTGTGCCGACATAGCCTTCGGATTCACATCCTGTGGAGTCGGCTTGGGACCGGAATAGTCGCTCGCTACTGGAGCTGAACGTCCGGGAGCATCCGATACCTCGGTAAGACCAGCCGGATCGTTAGCGCTGCCCTTGCAACCTGACAACGCCCCTGCAGTGATGACGGCGACACATACCGCTGCCAGAGTTCGCCGCATCGCATACCTCCCTTACGACTCCGACTACCGTACTGGTCCTGGCCACCCGACCACACTAAACGGCCCCCAGCGACAAAATACGTCGCGACGATACACCTATCAGTCAGGACCGCCGACGCTCAGCGTCCCTGATCTCGTCTTCAAGCCTGCGCAACCGGTCGCGCAGCGCCTGGTCTGGGTCAACACCGCTGGCCTGAGCCCGGGCAATGAGGGCCAACATGTGTTCACCGACGCCCTCGGCCGTCATCGCCTCGTCAGGCAGCGCGACGTCCACGCCACGGCTGCGAGCCCGTGAGATGACTTTGGTGGCGCGGACCACGCTAGAAAGCGAGCGAGCAATACCGTCAAGACTGGAGGTGCGCCCTTTAGCCGCAGCCTTACGTGCTTCCCATGCGGCATCGAGGTCGTCGGGAACCTCCTCATCAGAAAACACATAGGGGTGACGAGCCACCAACTTGGCGACGATCCCACCGACAACCTCGTCGATGTCGAAGCGCCCTTCCTCCTCACCGATCCGAGAGTGGAAAACGACTTGAAGGAGTAGATCCCCCAGTTCCTCGACAAGATCACGATCGGTACCCGCCTCGATAGCGTCAATGACCTCACCAGTCTCCTCGACCAGATAGGTCACCAGAGATCGGTGTGTCTGGCTGCGATCCCACGGACACTCGTCACGCAGTCTCGCCATCACCGTGACGAGCTCGCTGAAATTGGCCCTAGGCCGATCGCCCTCAACCGCTATCAACGGAATCAGGACGTGAACGGTTGCGACAGCGACGAGCTGCCCTGAACGACCATATTTGTCGTATCCCAGGAGCCCAAGCGCGGGTTGGTCTTCACGTCTACGGCAACCAGGTCAGCGCTCGCCTGCTTCGCACCCTCGAGATTGACAAGATAGACCAAACCCGCGAAGTCACGGGCCATCGTGTGGCATACCTGGTCGGATGTCAGAGCCGCCATGCCGTTCTTCGTGATGATCTGATCGCGTTCAGCGTTGGAAAGCTTCACTCCACGCTTATTCAGGACTTCTTGCGCCACCGCTCCGCGGATCACCGTCGAAGCGATGACCTGGCGCGGCGTGATCTCGGAGGAAGGATTGATGAACTTCGAGCAATGCTCCACAGCATCATCCACGGAATCCATCGTCACTGTCGTGTTTCCCACCGTGGCCGCAGTGTTGGGGGAGCTCGCGCACCCGGACAACCCTGCTATACCGAGGAATCCGGTCACTGCGACAGCGACCATGCGGATCGGTATGGGACGCGACAACGCCATGGGGCAACCCTCCTGAATTCGGTGCCGCGCCTCCGGCACGGCGAAGAAGCCTGTCAGCAGCATCCTACGACGAGACTCTCGGCTTCCGCGCCCGACCCGTGAGTGTGGCAGCCGACCCGGCGATGACGGACCCGAGGAACCACGCCGCTCCCACCGGACTCGCGCCGGAGCTGACAACCCAGTTCCACCACGCCTCGTGGCCGTATCCGCGTCCCGTTAGCACTCCAACCAAGAACATGCTCACAGCAGGCATCGAGGCAAGCCCCCGCGACATGAAACGCGCACACAGTAGGGTTAGTCCCATACCGATCACGACATTGCGCGAGGTCACCAAACCCACCTCGGTGAGGCCGGGACACACGATGGTGGCCAGCAGCGGCAGGGCTGCGGCAACCATAAGCCCAACATCGGCCCAACGCACCGGACGCCGAGATCTCAACTCCAACTCAACCGGATTCCTGGCCACCGACCAGCCGTGAGCCACAATGACGACAAGTGAACCGAAGAACACCAGCGGTGCCCGCAGTGCGACCCCTCCGAAGATGACCGGAATATCGCGAATTGACCTTCCGGTGAGGACCACCAGGACCGCCATACCGACCGAGCACGCCAATACAATTGCGACGCCGCGGTTTTTACACCACCAAATCATCGCACCTCACCGCCCAGACCACCTTCCTTCACCGGCACGAGGACAGCCTAGTGGCAACAACGTTCACCGCCTTCGTCTGCTGGGCAGCAGGCTGTGCGAAGACTTCCTGCGCCCAATGCCACTGGTCCGTGGGAATACTCCCATCCCTCACGTCTTTCTCCGATAGCCCCAAGGCCCGTGCACCCGACAACTGCAGCCACGCTCGGTAACGCCCTTGGGCGACCGTGGCCCACGCCGGGGTCTCGACGTTCTCACGTTCCAGACATGGTGCCGTGGCAAGATCACTCGTCAAGGACCCCAGCAAGTCGTCCGGAGCTGGGGATGATCGCCCAAGATAGATGTACTCGATCCGGTCATCGCGCGAACCCGATGATGCGGAATCCGGGAGGCTCGCCTCGGTGATGACCTCGGGCAGTGTAACGCCTGCCTGCCGCCAGACCGGAAACACCGTGGCCACAACGGGCTTGAACCTGGCGGCGGCAGCCTCGTGCTCGGGCCACACACAGACCTTTGCCTTGGCCACCATGTCACAACGCAAACCATGGGTTCGCGGCGCGATGGGATCGGGGCCCATCCCCCGAACCATGCTGGCACCACCCACCAGGCCACCCGCGACCAGAACGGCCACTAGTCCGGCGACTATACGAGGACGGGGACCCATGGCACGACCACGTGTCCACAACACGAGGAGACTTGCCGCCAGCATACTGGCGAGCACCGTCCACGTCGCCAAAATGGCACGCCACGACAGCGTACTGTTGACGCTGCAACACGAGGGCCAGCCTCCGGTCAAATGTCGCAGCCACAAGGTCTGGCTGGCTGGAAGCATGATGAGCCACAAGACCGGAACTATGAGACTCAGTGGCACCGACAGCGCGGGACGCACAGCGACTCCGACTGCCATTCCGGCCAAGGCCCACACCCACGCAGTAGCAATGGTCGTCACGATGACGGGCACGGCGTCAATGCTGGTAAACGCCCCATCACGGATGAAGATCACTATGTCCAAGGCGGTGGGAACGACCACCGCAGAGGCCCATGGTGCTGCCATGATGGCGAACCGAGACCGACGCGCTACTCCGGAAAGCACCCCACCGGTTTGGAGCCGATGACCTTCCCAGGCACCGGCAGCACAAGAGAGTGCAGCAACGAGCAGCAGACTGTAGGCGTCGCGGGTGGCCGATGCGAGGGCGTATCCCCTGGTGGCCGGGACGTCGAAGTGTGTCATGGAGATGAGAGCCATGACCGGCGCCAGCCAGATGCCTGGTGAGACCCGGATGCGCGTCAACCAGGTCATGCCCGCACCGATTCGACGAGGCCAAGGTAGGAACGTTCGGCACGGTTGGGACCCGGTTCCGAAAGATTGATGAACTCATCGGGCGTTCCTGTGAAGATGACGCAGCCCTCATTCATGACGACCACATGGTCGTAGAGGTCCTCGATGTCGTCGACCAGATGTGTTGACACGACGACGACCTGGTCTTCAGATGGCACCGACTTGAGGACCTCTCGGAAGGAATGGCGTTGGGCTGGGTCGAGACCTGCGGTTGGCTCGTCCAGCAGGAGAACCTGCGGGTTCGCCACCAAGGCTTGGGCAAGACCGACACGGCGCAACTGCCCTCCTGACAAGCGCGACACCCGCGAGGACGCCTTGTCGGAGAGGTTGACCGCCGCCAGCACCTCCACAGCTCGACTCTGCGCATCCCGACGCGACAGGCCCGCTAGCCAGCCGGAATAGGCCACCTGTTCATCGACACGGAGTCCGGGTATCGGTGGTACATCCTGGGGCATGAGTGCGACCCGCGACCACGAGGGCGACACCAGTCCCGGGGAATCAGGCAGGACTACCAGTCTAGTAGATGGTTTAAGTATTCCTGCCATGATTCGAAACAGCGTCGACTTCCCAGCCCCATTGGGGCCCAGAAGGACGGTTTTCCCACCATGAAACTCGCAGTCGAGACCATGGAAAATCTCACCGTGTCGACCATAGGAAAAATAAACTCCTTCGATCTTCATTTCAGATTCCAATAGTCCACGTTTCATGACATTCGCCCATGATGAAACATCAATAGCTGATCGTCATCGAAGGCAGCGACACCACCGAGCTGCCATCAATCCCCTTCACCGTCAAATGATGTTTACCAGCAGGCTGTACCCCCCAAACCGTATGAGTAGCTGAATACTTGCACAATAACGCCTTGCTCCCCTTGAAATATCTGGAAGAACCGAGATCTCCTTGTACAAGCCTCAAGTGATGGATTTCGCGGAACACTTACCATTGTGCCAAACAACCGCAGGCATCACCCGTCCGGCGTGCACTAGGTTGTTCACCGAAATCCCCCTCGATCAAGGGGTACTTGAGTTGACAATCACACCCAATCATCGTCCCGCGCAGGGTAACGAATGCTTTGGCGTCTTGTCAACTCTTTGCGCTTTGGGTTGGTGCCTCCTGCACCCCCAACACACCCCTGACGAATTCTCCCGCCCAGTCGAGCAGTTCCTGACCCGTCAGAGACTGCCCTCCGATCCGCGCGGTAGTCGGTTTGGGAACCATAACGATACCTGCCGCCTGCTTGACCACTGACCCCGGGTACAGCCTCTTGAGTCGCATCACGCGCGACTCCGGCAGATGGACCGGGGAGAAGCGGATGTTGCGGCCGGACGGAACCACCTCATGGACACCTGCCCGACGACACAGCAGGCGGAATCTTGCCACACCGAGTAGAGCTTGAACGGGCTCGGGCATCGGACCGTAGCGATCGACGAGCTCGGCAGCGATGGCGTCGACCTCCTCGTCGCTGCGCACCTCAGCCAACCTCTTGTACATCTCCAGACGAAGCCTCTCGGTCTCGACATACTCAACTGGCAGGTTGGCGTCAACCGGGAGTTCGATGCGCATTTCGGGTTCGTCGGCAGCACTGGCGTCGCCACGGAACTCCGCGACGGCGTCACCCACCAGACGGATGTAGAGATCGAATCCGACGTCAGCGATGTGACCGGACTGCTCGCCGCCCAACAGGTTTCCGGCGCCGCGAATCTCGAGGTCCTTCATGGCGATGGCCATACCAGCACCCAGATCGGTATGGGCGGCCATCGTCGCCAAGCGATCGTGAGCCGTCTGGGAGAGCGGCTTATCAGCCGGGTAGAGGAAGTAGGCATAGCCACGCTCACGGGAACGGCCGACACGCCCGCGTAACTGGTGTAGCTGGGACAGCCCCATGAGGTCAGCGCGATCAATGAGCAGTGTATTTGCAGTAGAGATGTCAATACCTGATTCGACGATCGTCGTGCAGACAAGAACGTCGGCGCGCCGCTCCCAGAAATCCACCATGATCTGCTCAAGCTGTTTCTCGTTCATCTGTCCGTGGGCAGTGACGATTCGCGCCTCCGGCACGAGCTCGCGCAACTTGGCAGCCGTTTTCTCAATAGATTGCACCCGGTTGTGGATGTAGAAGACCTGACCCTCACGAGCCAACTCGCGACGGATGGCCGCAACGACCTGTCCCTCATCATAGGGGCCGGCGAACGTGAGCACCGGATGACGTTCTTCAGGCGGGGTGGCGATCGTACTCATTTCGCGAATACCGGTTATCGCCATTTCCAAGGTGCGCGGAATCGGTGTGGCACTCATAGCAAGTACATCGACGTTGACCCTCATCTGTTTGAGGGCCTCTTTATGCTCCACACCGAAACGCTGCTCCTCGTCAACGATGACCAGGCCAAGATCCTTGAACTCGACCTCCTTCGCCAACAACCGGTGAGTACCGACGACGACATCGACAGTGCCACGTTTAAGCCCTTCGAGGGTCTGGCGGGCTTCGGCGTCAGTCTGGAAACGAGATAGGGCAGCCACCTTGACAGGAAAACCCGAATAACGCTCGGTAAAGGTCTGGAAATGCTGCTGCACCAATAGCGTGGTGGGTACAAGCACTGCCACCTGCTTACCGTCCTGCACAGCCTTGAACGCAGCACGTACCGCAATTTCAGTCTTGCCATAACCGACGTCGCCACAAACCAGTCGATCCATCGGAACGACCTGCTCCATATCGTGCTTGACATCGGCGATAGTCGTAAGTTGGTCCGGGGTCTCAACATAGGCGAAGGCGTCTTCCAGCTCTCGCTGCCACGCGGTATCAGGACCGAACGCATGTCCCTTAGTCGCCTGCCGAGCAGCGTAGAGCTTGATGAGCTCGGCGGCAATCTCTCGAACTGCTTTGCGGGCACGCGCCTTGCGCTTTCGCCAGTCCCCTCCACCCATGCGGTCGAGGCTGGGGGCATCTCCACCGACATAGCGAGTCACTTGATCCAGCGAATTCACCGGCACGAAGAGACGGTCGCCGGGCTGGCCCTTCTTTGACGGCGCGTACTCGATGACGAGGTACTCACGGGTAGCACCACCGACTGTGCGCTGCACCATTTCCACGTATCGTCCCACCCCATGCTGCTCATGCACGACGAGGTCGCCGGACTTGAGCTCTAGAGGCTGGATCTGATTGCGGCGTCGTCGAGGCATGCGGCGCTCACCGGTCGCCATAGAATCTTGCGATTCAGAGAGGTCACCGGTAGAGGTCACGAGCAACTTGAGAGAATTGGCAGCGAACCCATGCCGCTGGTGAAGTCGGACGACCTGGACACAGGGTTCGGTGACATCGGGGTCGACATCGACGACCTGCCTGGCAGCGACGTGGTGCTCATTCAGCAGCTCGGTCATGCGTTTGGCCATGCCCTCGCCCTCGGCGCACAGGACAACCGTCCAACCATCCTTGAGGCGAGCTCTGAGGTCCTCGACAGCTTTCTCGATGTCGCCATGCCAGGAATCCACTGCCACCAACTGAGGATCGACAGTCTGCGGAGCACTCGTGAAGTGCTCGTCGGTATCGAGGGCATCGGTTGCGGGAGCATCGAGAGCAAACGACGACATTGACCACCACGCCATTCCGCGTTCCAGGCAGTGTGATCTCACGTGGGCCAAGCTGCGATACCCCGAGGCCGCCAAGTCGATGGGAGCTTGTCCGCCACCGGCGGCAGCTGCCCATCCAGCACCAAGGAACTCCTCAGACGTACGAACCAGATCCGCAGCGCGAGAACGCACCATTTCCGGGTCCGACACGATGACCATGGCGCGCTCAGGCAGCACATCGACGAGCAACTCCATATCGTCGACCAAGGCTGGCATGAGAGCCTCCATACCCTCGACAGCCTGACCGTCGCCAACCCGCTCCAACATGTCAGCTAGCTCGGGATGATCGGGCAACAGCCTCTTAGCTCGGGAACGCACCTCGTCAGTGAGAATGAGCTCACGGCAAGGAGCGCAGATCAGTTCTTCGTGAGTCTCATCGGTGGATCGCTGATCGGCTACCGCAAAGGAGGTCATTTCCTCAATTTCGTCACCGAAGAAATCAATACGGACGGGATGTTCCAGCACTGGCGGGAACACGTCAACAATGCCGCCGCGTACTGCAAATTCGCCACGACGTTCCACCATGTCAACACGGTTATAGGCGGCGTTTACCAGCTCCGTCGATAGCTCAGAAAGGTCGTGTTCTTCCCCGACGACCAGGCGCACCGGCTTGATGCGTCCCAAACCGGCCACTTGAGGTTGTAACAAAGAGCGGACTGGAGCAACAACGACGCGTGGCATCTCGCCTTCAGTGCCACACAGCCGACGCAACACCTCCATGCGTCGCCCGACAGTGTCAGTGCGTGGGCTGAGGCGCTCATGAGGCAGGGTCTCCCACGACGGGTAATAGCAGACGGCGTCGGCACCGAGCCAGGATTCGAGAGTAGCAACCGACTCCTCGGCTTCCCGAAAGGTACTCGTCACCAGCAGGATCGGCGTATGGCCGGTGCCAGCCAGAGCCTGTGCCAGCGCGGCGACGGCTGCTGGTCGTGCCGGTGCCGCGACTCTGACGTCGAGAATTGGAGACCGGCCCGTGAGGGCATCGTCGACCGACTCCGCGACGACGGCCTCACGTGCGACCAAGCTAACAAGACCGTCACAACCCACCGGAACAGCCTATATGCCCCGGTGTACGGAAGTTATGGCCCCCACCTACGCCCTCGGCGAAGAGCGCGGTGTACCGCCGCTGCCACAGGTCAGCACGCGCCGGAAATCGCCTCTCTGACGCTTTCCACCGCCTGCGAGAAGCACCCCGTCATCGTCGTGGGGTGGGTGATCGCCGTACCTACGACGACGCTCCACGCCCCCGCACGAATGGCCATAGCCGCGTCCTCAGGGCTTCTGACTCGACCCTCAACGAATACCGGACGGTCCGCGTCACGGATCATTTCGTGGACGAGCTGCCAGTCAGGACCGACAGTTACAGGCCGTTCCGGCGTCGTTCCGGCAAGGGTCGTAGCCACGATGTCGGCACCCGCCGACGCCGCAGCCCGCGAGTCTTGGACCGAGCCGCAGTCAGCCATCACGAGGATCTCAGGAAATCTCGCCTTGAGCTCGCTGATCGTTTGGCCCAAGCTGAGGCCATCAGGGCGGGCTCGCCGGGTTCCATCAAGAGCCACAATCTCGCATCCCGTCTCAGCGACATGAATGGCGTCAGCGAGAGTAAGTGTGATGTAGACACCCTCATGGCCGATCTTGACCAAGCCTATGATCGGAACGTCGAGCACGTTGCGGGCCAGCCGTAGATCCTCCAGGCCTTTGAGCCTCACCGCTGCGGCACCTCCTCGTACGACGGATTGCGCCACCTGAGTCATAGTCCGTGGATCGAGCATGGGCTCTGCCTCGTACGCCTGGCACGACACGATGAGCCTGCCCCGTAGCCGGGAGAGGACGTCCGCTGCGTCAGTCAACGATTCCCCCTTTTCGACGCCTTATTGTGTCCAGACTCTCGCGCAGCTTTCCGAGAACCATTTCTCGGGCGCGATCTGCGATACCTACCCCGGCCATCCCCAGAACCCCATGACAGCTTTTGGCCAACATGGCCAGTTCTGTCGGCACATTGGAATCAGTGAGGTTTTGGGCGAACCGGATTCCTTCGTCTCGGAGGGGATCGCACTGATTGACCAGAAGGAATACCTCAGGCAACCCACTCAGCTCGGTGGCGCGCGCGGGAGCGGCATACCGGTCGGCCTGCCCGGGACCAAGGTAGGCAGCCCAGCTCGCACGAGCATTGGGAAGATCCCACACCGGCGTGTTGATACCTGCCCTCATTGACGGAGTGTCCAACCTGTCATCGAGAACCGGCTCGATGAGGAACAGCGCATCGACAGCACCAATGGCGCCTTGGTCTCGGAGGCGGAGCGCGAGGCCTGCCGCCAGGTTTCCGCCGGCTGAGTCCCCATAGATGAGGCTCATGGACGGGTTGAACTCGTGGAGAGCCCATGTCCACGCCTCAAGACAGTCGTCAAGCGCCGCAGGGTACGGGTATTCCGGTGCAAGTCGGTATTCCGGGCTGATGACGATTGCACCGGTTCTTCGTGAAATCTCAGCGTTCCACGCGTCGTCGTACCGGGCTCGCCCGGCCACGAGGCCCCCGCCGTGCACAGAGAGGATGAGAGCATGGGGTCTCGGTGAGGCGGCGGGTGTCAGGACACGAACCTCGAGCCCTGCATCGTCATTAATGTGATGAACCGCTAAGTCAACTCCAGAGTGGTCAGCTGGGGCAGCGTCGAGAAGAGCAGCACCGGACGCCCGCATCGGACCTGGGTTCCAACATTCTTGCGGCGGTACCGTCCGGAGCGCCTCTCTGAGAGAACTATCGAGCAGGAGATCGGGGTCCATCACGCGATCACCTCTGTCAAGAAGGAGTCCACCACTGCCATAAACTGCTCGTGCTTCTCCCTGCGAACACAGTGACGTGCCCCCGGAATCACATCGGCGTGAAGATGAGCATTGCCAAGACTCGTGATCTGGTCCTTCCCCTCGGGGCCGACGAGGACGTCCGAACCATCCGACGTCACAACGAGGGTGGGTATCGTCAGGGCCCGAGCCACCTCTCGCCACGGTATTTGTGGACAGACTTGACCCGTGGCCACAAAGTCGAGATCAACCTGGATCTTTCCCTGTAACCAAGCACATGCCTCTGCCAATGGCCACGTCGAATAGTCCCGGCGATTCTCAGCGAGGGCATCCGCTGGGTGCTCCCGCATCCACTGCAGTCGTCGGACTAGCTCTGGCGCACCGTCGCGATAGGCGCGAGCCTGATCGGGGCTGAGCCACGCAGGTTCTTCGAGCACGAGTGCAGCGACGAGGTCTGGCCGTCTCGCCGCAACCGCTGCAGCAACCGCCCCTCCCATGGAGTGTGCGAGGAGAATCACGGGGCCTGTTTCTGCGGCCGCCTCCGCAATAGATTCGAGGTCATCCACCATCACACCAACCGGATCGGCCATTTGCTCCGGCGAAAAATGCGGAGACAGCCCGTGGCCTCTAGCGTCAACGGCAATAGAGGAATACCGGCCGCACCAGTGTTTCTGCTCCTCACACAACGAGGCAGCATTGTCAGTAACACCATGGCCGAGGATCAGTGTTGGCCTCCCGGCAAGTGGCATTTTATATGTCGCAAGAGTCCCGTATTCCTGCATCATCGAGCACCTCCTGAAAATTCCCTTTCAATTTCTTCGAGTGATTTCCCCTTCGTCTCTGGGATCACTGTGAACGCGAAAACCACAAGGGCGAGCGCAACCAACGCGTAGATCCCGAATGTGACAGCTCCACCCAATGCGTTGAAAATACTGAGGAATGTCAGCGAGACGATGAAGCTCATCGTCCAGTTGACCCCAATAGTCAAACTCATGGCCGTACCACGGACACGAAGCGGATAGAGCTCCGAGGGAATGATGAAGACGACGACGTCGAGGCCAGTAGCAACAGAGGCGATATAGATGAAAACACAAGCCACCCCGACTACCGAAGCGGCACCGGAAGGGGCACCGTTGGCCAAAAGGAAGGCGAACACAGCAAGGGACAGCACCGTAAAGATCGTGCAGACGCCCAACAGCTTGGTGCGACCGACCTTGTCGACGAGCGCCATACCGATGACGGTGAATACGAGGTTCACGACGCCAACCCCGACGGTGGCGAGCAGCGCGCTCGATGCCCCCAAGCCGGCACCCTCGAAGATGGATGGTGCGTAGTAGACGACTGCGTTGACCCCCGTCAGCTGACCGAGAATCTGAAGGCCAATCCCGGCTACGAGCACTCGCCGCAGCGCGGGGTCCCTAAGGCCTCCCCAGCCTTCCTCCGCGCTGGCTGACTCCTCGGTGCGTTGAATATCAGCCAGCTCCGTCATGACGTCGTCAGCCGGGCGGAACTTACGGAGCACCTCCCTCGCGCGATCCGTCTGTCCGTTGAGAGCCAACCAGCGAGGAGACTCGTCAAGAGACAGGATTCCAATGCCGAATAACACCGATGGGACCACAGCCAGCCCCACCATCCACCGCCAGTCGTCAGACACTCCATGCAGCGCATAGTTGGACAGGTAGGCCAGCATGATGCCAGAGACGATCATCAACTGATTGAGGGCAACTAGCCGACCTCGCAGATGCGCAGGGGCCAGTTCAGAGATGAAAACGGGGACAATACTCGAAGCCACCCCAACACCGAAACCGATGATGATCCTAGCGGCGACGATCATAGGCACGCTCACCGAAACGGCGGCCAGAATCGCACCGACAATGAAAATTGCTGATGCTGAGAGCAGAACAGGTCGACGGCCAAAACGGTCTGACATGCGCCCAGACGTCAACGCGCCTACTGCCGCGCCGACGACGAGCGCACTCACAACAACGCCCGAACTCAGGTCACTCAGTTCGAAATAACCCGTCATGGAAGGAAGGGCTCCAGAAATGACGCCGGTGTCGTATCCGAACAGCAGTCCACCCAGAGCAATCACCAGGGCAGCCCAAATAACTCGTCCCGGTTTATAGGACGATTCTGATTTCGACATTCCTATTTCTTTCAGTTAATTCGAAGAATTATTGCGACCACTTTTCAGCGCGTAGGCGGCGGCCCCGAGAAGGGCGGCATGGGAGCCGCGTACGGCAGCGACAACGGGCGTCGAGGCGACGACATCCATCGCGTCGTGCATGATCCCCGACCGGACGGCGTCCATCCATAGCGCAGACGCGTCAACCACTCCACCGGCAAGGCTGACAACGTCGACATCCAAGGTATTGAGCAATCCGCCGATAACCCGTCCCGTCGCAAATCCCGCCAGCCGGTAAGCCTCTTCAGCACCGTGATCCCCTCGCGCCGCTGCCGCCGCCAAAGTGGGGCCGTCAACACAACTTTCGGACCCGACTCCGAGCCGCTTTGCCAGCCGGAGGATCCCCGGACCCGACGCCAAGCCCTCCAAGTGCCCCACACGTCCGCAGGTGCATTCGATGTCATCAGCCTCGGCCACCGACACATGACCGACATGGCCCGCCGCGCCCCGCACGCCCTCCAATGGGACGCCGTCAAGGATCACCGCACCACCAATGCCCGTACCCACGGCAACCATCAGCATCGAGTGGTGACCACGCCCCGATCCGAATAGCGCCTCCCCCAGCCCGTGAGCATGAGCATCATTGAGCACGGCGAAGGGAAGACCGAAAGCATTGTCGAACCACAGCCCTATCTCAGCTCCGGCCCAACCCTTGATGGTCGTGGTCGCGTGTGTCACCTTTCGCCCGGTGGTGTCAATGACACCACCAGCCGCCATACCGACGGCCACCACCTGCGAATGACGTTCCAGTACCTGACCGACTGCATGAGTGCAGGCTCTCAGGACGTCGTCTGCCGTCCCGGACGTCGGCGTCGGTTCTGAGACCACATCGTCAACCGTCGCTTGTTGACCGGTGATCGATACGCAGGCTGCTCTGATCTTGGTGCCGCCGAGATCGACGGCGACGACCTTGTGTGGTTGCCCCTGTCCCTCAGGCATGTTCACAAGTCCTTCTCCTCTTCGAGACGTCATCTCGCTGCCCTTGTGCAGCAGTGCGTGATTCCACTATAACCCTATGGTTTTAGTCTTTGCCATAGGGTTATAGGTCGGAGTGTTCTGCTGTGCGATGCTGGGCTCCATGTACAAGTACGAACAGGTCAGGGATAAGCTCCTGGAACTGATCGAGACAGTCCCGGCGGGAGGCAAGCTACCGACGGAAAAGACGCTTGCACACGAGTTCGATGTGTCTCCCATGACTGTTCGCCGAGCCCTGCAACTGCTCACTTCAGAAGGCCGGATACACGGAATTCCCGGAAATGGCACCTTCGTGTCACAACCCCGAGTGACCAAGCTCGTGAGTTCCTCACGATCATTCAGTGAAGCCATCCGAGCCTCTGGCGGGGAACCCGGCAGCCGGCTCGTCAGCGCGACGATGCGCCATCCCGCAAACCAGCAGGAGAGGTCCTTCTTTTCCCTTGATAGCGGGTTCGTCATCGAGATCCGTCGGGTACGCCTGAGCGACGGAGTTCCCATCGGACTCGAAACAGCTGTTCTCAACGAACCCCTAGTCCCAGGAATACTCGGCCACGACCTCACAGGATCCCTTTACGAACTGCTCGAACGGGCATATGGTCTGGAGGTCCAGCGCACGGGTATCGTCGTCTCAAGCCGCATGCCCTCACCGCAAGAGGCAGACCTTCTGGAGATGCCCTCCGAAATCCCTTGCCTCCAGACAATCGTCACATCGACGGAACAAACATCCGCCAGTCTTGAACGCACTGTGTCACTGTTTAGAGCTGACATGTACGAGGTCAAAATCTGACGCCCCTGAGCCCGCCAGCAGCCGTACCAGAACCACCTAGCGCCTGACCAGTCGCGCCCAGGCCGCTGCGGCACAGCGTACGTGGTACCACCATCGAATTGCTTCCCGCGACTCTGGAGCCCATAGCATATAGAGGTGAGCACCCGGCCTATGCAGCAACCACTCACTTCCAAGCCGGTTCGACGCGGCGGAGCCGTGCCCATCGTCATCACCGTATTGGGAGTGGTTACGATCCTTTTTATTGTCGCCCTCATCGGCGCAGGTTCACCGGCAACCTTCATTGCCGGTGCGATCCCATCGACCGCTGCCCTTATCGTGTGCCTACTGTGCTACCGCTGGCTCGACAGATGGGAGCCCGAACCTATCCGTCTCACCGTCATGGCGCTGATATGGGGAGGATCGGCCGCCGTCATCTTCTCGTTCCTCGTCGAAATGGCTATCCCCGCCAGTGAGTTCGCCACCACGGCCATCGTCGCGCCAATCGTCGAGGAATTCGCCAAAGCCTCTGTTTTCGTGATCGTTGCCACGGGAATCCGCAAACGTGAGCTCACCTCGCTAACCGATCACATCTATTACGCCGGAATCTGTGCATTGGGCTTCGCGTTCGTCGAGAATCTTGGCTATTTCGCTTTGTCATCAAGTACCGGCGATTTTGTCGCCATGGTGATAGTGCGCACCGGTTTTGGGGTATTCGGACATCCGCTTTACACCACGGCAACCGCAGTCGGTATCTGGGCATGGCGCACTAAGGGTGGACTCTGGAAAGCCGCTGCTGGCTACATCGTCGCCTGCCTGCTTCATGGTCTGTGGAATGGCGGCCCCACATTGTTGGCGGACAGCCTCGGCCTTGACGACGCCGGCCAGTTAACTGCGATGATCCTGGTTTACATTGTGCTCTTCGTACCGGTGTTCATCGGAACCATCACCATGACGACTCGTAATCGACGCAACGAATATGAAGCGGTGCGATCCCAGCTACCCCTCATGGTAGAAGCTGGCTTAGTGACTCCGATTGAGGCTGACATGATTGCGGATCCGCGTAAGCGGCGCGCCGCCCTCGCTGAGTCCGGTAAGTATGGCCGTGCCGCAAAACGGAATCAGAAACGCACGATTACTGCTGTAACCGAGGCTGCGCTGGCACAACACCGTATTGCCGCCGGAGAAGGCGGTCCCGAGCTCGTCAAACGTCGCGACCAACTGTCCGAATGGCTGCGATCACGACCCGACAAGCTGGGACAACGACCGCTGATGCCGCCACTCCCGCCGATGCAACCACCGACGGCATGGTAAGCCTCGACGATCGTGAGCCGCAGCAGTCGTGAACCGCGGCGATCCTGACAGCGATAGCCCTTGTAAGCACCGCAATTCCGTTTTTCGAAAATAAATACTTTGACAGGCTTCTATGCACAATCTTGCACAGCATCCACTCGGCGCCGGGAATATGACACTCATGCAGCCGCCCTGCCGCACAAAAAGTCGCCGTAGATATGCGTAATAATTCACATAAATAAAGCGACCTCGCCTAGTAGAAACGAACCCCCACCGCTTTATTCTCATAAGGAAGATTCACTCAGAGCAGAACCGGCAGGGCGCCGGACAGCCCGGGTGTATCGCCATGTCTACGTCGCACTGATTTGTGACATAGGCCATAACGGGATCAACAGAAAGCGGCACTAGCAATGAAGGCAGCACTAGTTGAGCAGTACCACGAACCACTGGCCATCAGGGATATTCCTGAGCCAACTCATGATTCAGACGGCGTGATCGTCGAGGTAAAAGCCTGCGGCGTTTGTCGAAGCGACTGGCACGGCTGGCAGGGCGAGTGGCCGGGATTTACCGGCGGCTCGTTGCCTCACATCTTCGGACACGAATTCGTCGGGCTGGTCAGTGACATCGGCAGCAACGTGAGCCGATACCGCGTCGGAGACCGAGTGATTGTCCCCTTCACACTGGGTTGCGGTCACTGCGAATACTGCCGGAGCGGTCATTCAAACGTCTGCCCTGCCGTGTCCATGCCCGGTTTCAGCTATGACGGCGGATTCGCACAATATGTCGCCGTCCCCGACGCCGATGCCAACCTGGTCAAGCTTCCCGACGCCATCGATTTCACCGATGCTGCGGGTATGGGCTGCCGCCTCATGACCGCCTACCACGGCGTCGTCGAGGTGGGGCAGATCCACCCCGGTGACTGGCTAGTCGTCTATGGCGCAGGCGGCGTGGGATTGTCGGCCACCCTAGTAGCTACCAGTGCAGGGGCGAACGTCATCGCCGTCGACATCGCCGATGACAAGCTTGAGTTAGCACGCAAGGTCGGGGCCGTCGCGACCATCAATTCGCGCGAAGCAGACCCGGTGGAGGCAGTTCGTGAGCTGACCGACGGAGGCGCGGACAAGAGCGTCGACGCTCTGGGCATCTCTGAAACCCTGCACAACGCGGTCAGCTCATTGCGCTCGCGCGGAACCCATATTCAGATCGGCATGACCCCAGAGGGACCAGATGGTGACGTCGCGTTGACGATCAACGACCTCATCGCCAAGGAGATTGATTTCCGGGGATCCTTCGGAATGCCCGCCGTCGAATTCCGTTACCTACTCAATCAGGTTGCTGCCGGCAAGATGAAACCAGGCCAGCTCGTCACCAAAACCATCGCACTGAGTGAGGTGAACGACGCTCTCACCGCCATGTCCACCTACAACACGGTGGGGACAACCGTCATCACCGACTTCACACACTGAGCCAAACCTTCGCGGTTGGGTGCACGCTGAGCACCCAACCGCGTTTGTGTCGGTTCACAACGTGGAATGGGACGGCATATGGCTGTTGCACGTCTAATGTGTCATATCACCCAAACCTGAAATATCGCGACGCACGACCACATTTCCTAGATTTTGGGCTTGGCTACATTTGGCACCGTGTCAACGAAAGGAAAGCCCCATGACCCGGATTGAAGCATTCGATGTTCGATCCGATGAAGTGACACATTTTGAGGCCTGCCAACGAGACCTTTCCGTCAGCATCGGTCTTCACGAAGAATCACTGACGCTTGATAACCTGGGCGAGTGCCGCGGGGCCGATGCCGTCTCTGTGCTGGGCATTTACCCCGTCGATCATGTGCTATCCGAAGCCCTAGCAGAACGAGGCGTGAAATTCCTGTCCACCCGATCCATCGGTTACGACAACATTGATATCGCCGCCGCGAATGCGGCTGGCATACGTGTGTCTCACATCCTCTACTCTCCGAAGAGCGTCGCTGAGTACACCCTCATGATGCTTCTCATGACGATCAGGCGTATGAAACTCATCCTTGGCCGTGGCGGGATACAGGATTATTCATTAGAGGGATCCGATGGCCGACAGCTCTCGGAGATGACCGTTGGCATCATCGGTGTCGGCAGAATTGGCTCGACGATCGCACGTCTGTTGCAGGCAGCCGAGACGAAACACTCAAGAATTGAAACGGTTCTGGGCCGCAGCTAGCCCTTGGGTAATGATCGACTCGACGGCGTCAGCGGCCACAGCCACCTGAGCAGCCATTTCAGCGCGCTGTCTGGCGGGCACCCGGGCCAGCACCCAGACCGCCGGATCTTGGTGGCCTGGGGGACGCCCGACGCCGAATCTCACCCGAATAAAATCACCAGTGCGTAAGTGGGCTCGAATGGATTTCAGCCCATTATGGCCATTATCTCCGCCTCCCTTTTTGAGGCGCAACTGACCTGGGTCAAGATCGATTTCGTCGTGGACAACAATGAGATGGTCAGGGGTGATTCCGGCAAAGTCCGCGACCTTGCGAACGGCAATGCCCGACTCATTCATGTAGGTACGACTGCGCATCAAGGTGACGATCTGGGCATCGGCAGCCGGTATACCTAAACCCGCCGAACCTACACGGGTGCGAACGAGTTCTGCCCGCTGGCTGCGGGCCGGCGAGAGCTTTTCGCCGGCCCGACGACATAACTCGGCTACGACGTCTACCCCGGCATTGTGCCGGGTGCCGTCATATCGTGGACCCGGATTGCCGAGCCCGATGACGAGCCACGATGGGCTCACTCGTCTGCGACCTTGTCCTCAGACTCGCCTTCAGCGCCCTCTCCCTCGGACTCCTCATCGGCGGGCTCGGACTCCGGGAATACAACAGTGGCGGCAACAGCCTCGGCATCGCCCAGCAGACTGGTGCCTTCGGGGAGCTTGACGTCACCAAGGTAGATGGTGGAGCCAGCCTCGAGATCCGTGACGTCAATCTCGATAACCTCAGGGATATTGAGCAGATCGGCCTGAACCTCAATCTCGTTGAACTCGGTCATAGCGATGGTGCCGGGGGCCGACTCGCCGGTGATCCGCAGAGCAACGTTAACGTCAACCTTCTCACCACGGCGCACAGTCAGGAGGTCGACGTGACGGACGAATCCCTTGAGAACGTCGCGCTGGATGTCTTTCGGCAAAGCGAGCACAGGCTCCTGACCCTCGACCTCGATCGACAGCAGCGGGTTCTCGGTACGTAGAGCCAACAAGGTGGCGTGGCCTTCAAGGGTCACGTGAATCGGATCGTGGTCGTGACCGTACATCACCGCAGGAACCTTATCCTCACGACGGATACGACGCGCGGCACCCTTACCAAACTCGGTACGCTGCTCTGCCTTGAGGTGAATGATATCTGCCATAGTGGCGTCTCCTTCTCGTTGACGTAGAACGGCTCGACGAGAGGAAACCCGGATGGGCGGCCAGTCGATTACGGACCTCACGGTCCCTCGCCAAGCTCAACGAAGCCTACTTCATACAATGCGGGGGTCACAACCTGAGCGACCCAGGTTGCGACCCCCGCCAGACATATTCAGGCTAATCAGTCGATCGCGCCTTCGGATGTCAATTCAGCGTACCGGGACTCCGGGTTAGTCCCCGAGAATGGCTTCCCGACAGCATGCCAGGTGAGATCAGCCCCACACGTAACGTTCTGAGCGTCAACATCTAGCATGACGAATCCCCAGACCAGACGGCCCTGGGTGTGCGGAGCAAGGTCGTAAGGCCCTACCTTTTGTGACAGCTCCCACGACACGGCGTCAACGTAGTCGAAACCATAGGACTGATTAAGATACGTGGCCAACGTACCCTCAGCCTTAATCTCGGCTTTGACCTCCGTCGTCTCACTGCGCTTGACCGTGACGGTATGAGTCACGGGCACAGTGGCATTGGTGCTGTTCTCGACGCTGGCCCCGTCAGTCTGCTTAAACCACCGGCGAGAAGCCGTGACATACACGCCTCGCGTCCCCTGCGGAGTACAACGGGTGCCGGGCTTGTAGTCGTCATTCCACCGCTGTGGCAACTCGAAATTGATGCCGGTGCTCGATGACTCATCGACGGCATGAGCAGGAGCTGCCGAGAGCACGGTGGTCAACGCCACAGCTGCGGTCACCCCGCCCATTACTGCGCGCCGCAACACACTGATCCTCCTTGGCATCTCAGACGTCGTACTGCTCATTGTCGCGGGTGCTGATCCTCACGTGATGCTCCCGCGGCAGGGTGGCGGTGAAATGGTCCCCGCGGCCCTGCCACTTCTTGTCAGCGCCGCAGACCGTGTGCTCCCCCTCGAAGTCAGAAACGATCCATCCGGCCTGCAGAACAGCGGTCTTGCCCGGGGCAATGTCGTAAGGACCGACAGTCTCTCCCACCTCATAGGTAGACGACGTGCTGTAGCTGCTGGAAATGGAAATGTGGATCACATCGAGCAGCGGGAAGTCGATACCTGCAGAAATTGACCAGTTCTTCGTCTTCGTCTCCGTGATGGAGCGCGTCACCGGAAGCGGGGTGTCGTTGTAGTTAGAAATAGTCCACGTTCCAGCGGAGCCATCGAAGTAGCTGCGCACCACGTGGACGGTCTGGCCAGTGTCACCAGGATTGGAACACGCGGCACCAATGGTGGTCGGATTGGCGGCATTCTGGTGCTGCACCGGCAGAGCCTGGGCAGGCATCTGAGCGCCAGCGGCGACAATGGCCCCGGTAGCGAGAGTGGCAACGACTGAGCGAATCATTGTTGTTCCTTCCAAAAAGCAGAAATGACGATCAGCGAGTGGTTTGAGTGGGGACGGGAAGGTTCTTCCACGCATCAGGGGTGACGTCGACGGTGCGTTTACTTCCGTCGGTGCCGGTGATGGTGGCCTCAGCCCAGAATCCGGCAGGCGCAGAGGCCAAGCCGTAGTTGGAGATGATAGAGGCGACGCCGTTCTTACACGCGACCTCGTGGTAGTTCACGCGACGCAGCAACGTGCCATATTCGACGTGAACCTTCTCGCCAGGAGCAAGATCGACGCCTTTGAGCTCGGTCTTGACCGGCAGGTAGGCGCGGTAAATCGCCCCCACGGACTCCAACCATCCACGTGGTGGGCCATACGAGGAGGGGTTCCAGTTCACATATCCGGCGTATTGCGCCCCTACGACAGTGTCAGTAACTGGAGTGAAGTGGTACTGGCCTTTCGACCAGTTGAGGAAATCCTGGGAGTACCCAGGCTGGCGGACAAGAGGATCAATACCGGAGATGTCCAACGGATACCAACCGCTCGCCGAGCACCGCTCGCCCTGCTTGGGCCAGGATGGATCGCGCCACAATGGGCTAGTCGGTTCGACGGGAACATCCTTGCTGGGGTCAGCCAGTTTCTCTAGGTTCGGACCGGCCATGCGAATATCTCGATCATCAACGACTCGACTGGTCTTGCCCGAGCCTCGCGACGGGATAGACAGGGCACGATCTGAGATGGAGCCATCCTTGTGGATGACGAGCGCGTACGCGTATCGCTCTGCTGGCGCGGTGCCCTGGATGACGCCCGCACCCCCGCTCGGCTGAAGGTATCCGTCTCGGCACCCCAGGAACATGCCGACAAAGTTCTTGACGGTCACACCGTACTCAACGCGGAACGACTCTCCAGGGCCAAGTTTGACGGGACCGAAAGTCTCCTTATCTTCCCACCCGTTAGAGGCGACGATCCCCAACTCCGTCTTAAGGGTGGTGTTCCAGTTCGGAGGAAGCTTGGATGCCGAGTTGGAATCGATCTTGTGATTTGTAGACGTCTTCACGCTGGCGCTGTAGTTGACAACCTGATTGGTTCGGTTCGTGAACTGCAAGGTCCCGTCAGACTGGTAGTGGCGGCTCGTCTCGCCGTAGTGCCAGTCAGGGATCACGGAACCGCTACACGGATGAAAGAGGCCAGGAACTGGATAAGCTTGAGGCTTACTCGTTTCCCTGGCCCCTGCGGCGTGAGCCCCGCTCGTGGCACACGCTGCTAATGCGACAACTGTCGCCAGCGCACCCGCGCAACAGGCCCTCACCGTCCTGATGGGCCACATATTTCCTCCAATCGAGGCAGGTCGGGCTCGTAGCATCGGCACGCTCCCGGCCAAGATCTGATCTTTACGGATGAACCGTATCAACCGGGAGGGTCACCTCGACCAACCTCAAGGGACGCGACATTGCGTCCCTTGTCAGAGGCAATTTTCAGCGGAACAGACTCGTCACCGACCCGTCCTCGAAGACCTCCTGAATCGCCTTAGCGATAAGCGGAGCGATGGACAACAGCGTCATGGCGGGAATGTTGATGTCGTCGCGAATCTTAAGGGTATTCGTGACGATCAGCTCCTCAATAGGAGAGTTATTGATGCGCTCAGCAGCCGGATCAGACAAAATCGGGTGGGTAGCAGCCGCGATGACCCGCTTGGCACCGTGCTTCTTGAGGGCCAAAGCCGCCTGACACATCGTGCCTGCAGTGTCAACCATGTCGTCTACCAACAGGCATGTCTTGCCCTCGACCTCACCGACAACCTCATGAGTGGTTGTTTCATTGGCCTTATTCGGATCACGACGCTTATGGATAATGGCCAGCTGGCAGCCGAGCTTGTCGGTCCACATGTCAGCCAGACGCACCCGACCGGCGTCGGGAGACACCACAACCATGTCGGAATTGTCGTACTTGGAAGCGACGTAATCAGCGAGCACCGGGAGCGCCCACAGGTGGTCCACCGGGCCATCAAAGAATCCCTGGATCTGGGCGGCGTGCAGATCGACTGACATGATGCGATCGGCACCGGCAGCCTGATAGAGATCAGCCATGAGTCGGGCGGAAATGGGCTCGCGACCCAGGTGCTTCTTGTCCTGCCGGGCGTAGGGGTAGAACGGCGAAACCACCGTAATGCGCTTGGCCGAAGCCCTCTTGAGAGCGTCGATCATGATGAGCTGCTCCATCATGGCCTCGTTCACCGGCGCACTGTGGGACTGGATGACGAAAGCGTCACAGCCTCGCACGGATTCCTGGAACTGCACGTAAATCTCCGAGTTCGCATACGTCACCTGACGCGACGGGACAAGATCAACGCCAAGTTCAGCAGCGATTTGCTCAGCAAGTTCGGGATAAGCCCGTCCTGAGCAGATCATGAGGTGCTTGTTGTTCGGACGGGTGGTTCCACTCACTGGTCAGCCTCCGGGGTCTGGATGTCGTCTTGGCTGTCGGACGTGACGTCCGAGTCGGTGGCGGGAGCGGCGCACTCCCGGGAAAGGACGGATCCGGCAACGATGGAGGATCCTGCGGTCACTTCGGAATCGCCAACATAAGCCATGTGGGGTATGGCTGCTTCTGTTCCGACGTGAGTGTTCTTAGTTTCGACGAAGGCTCCAACTTTGACGTCGCGGTCAAGGACCGAACCAGGACGGATATTGGAGAACGGACCGACCCGCACACCCTCACCGACGACGGCAAGGGTGACCTCGGAGCGGGTGACGGTAGCTCCCGAACGAATTTCGGAGTCTGTCACGGTGACGTCCGGACCGACAGTGGCCCCAGCACCAATAGTGGTGGCCCCATTGAGGAAAACCCCGGGATACAACGTGACGTCATTAGCAAGGTCAACATCGGGTTGAATCCACGTCGCCGAAGGATCGAGGACGGTAACCCCGGCGCGCATCCATCCAGTGACGATGCGGCGATTGACCTCAGCGTTCATACGAGCCAGCTGGACCCGGTCATTGACCCCCTCGGTCTGCCACACATCGTCGATCCGGAATGCACCGACGCGACCGCGTCCAGGAACCTCGACAGTGCCGTCAGCAGCCATCGTGACGACGTCGGTCAGGTAATACTCACCCTGGGCGTTGTCGTTAGAAAGCTGTGCGACGCCGGCGCGCAAGGCTTCGGCGTCGAAAACATAAATACCGGAATTGATCTCGCGAATTGTTCGCTGAACCTCGTCGGCGTCTTTATGCTCGACGATGCCGACCACGTCCTCGCCGTCGCGCAGGATGCGCCCATACCCGGTGGGATCGTCGACCTCGGCGGTCAGAACCGTGACGAGGTTGCGGCGTTCGCGGTGAACGTCAACCATTCGTTGCAGGGTCTCACCAGTGAGCATAGGAACGTCGCCATAGGTGACAACGACTTCGCCCTGAAGCTCACCCAACCCCTCGAGACCACATGCAACGGCATGGCCGGTCCCCTTTTGCTCCGCCTGGACGGCCGTCGTGACGTCTGGGGCATCCTCAGCCAGATGAGCCTCGACCTGATCGCGACGATGCCCGACAACCACGACGAGATGCTTCGGGTTGAGTCCACGAGCTGCCCCAACTGCCCACGACAGCATTGGCCGACCTGCAACCTCGTGCAGCAGCTTGGACTTCGTCGATTTCATGCGAGTGCCACCGCCAGCGGCCAACACGATGACAGCGGCTACTCCGTCGATCTCGGCTCGGTCAGTAGACGGGCTCGGCGTCACGGTGCTCCCCCAGGTTCGAATGTGGCATGCAGGATTTACTCTAGCCGCCACTTGGTGAGACCGCACCGTCGCGAGCGGATTAAGCGGGCTCCCCGGGCAGGAGTCGAACCTGCGTCGCTAGTCCTGATTCAAAGTCAGGCGGGCCCTGCCGACAGACCAACCGGGGAACGCTCGGCGAACCGAGTCCCCATTACCATAGAGCATCAGCGGCAATTCGGCCATGTGGCCACGCTGGGTACCCTCAGTGTCATGACGCCGGAGTTCGACCCATCACCTTCACAACCATCGTCCCCGCAACGCCGCGCACGGATGACCAGCGGCCAGCGTCGTGAACAACTCATCAACGTGTCCCGTCGACTCTTCGCGGATAATGGCATGGCTGGAACTTCCGTCGAAGAGATCGCCGCCACCGCAGGAGTCTCCAAGCCGGTCATTTACGAGCACTTTGGATCCAAAGACGGACTGTATGCCGTCGTCGTAGACCGCGAAGTGCGCCACCTGCAAGATTCCCTTAACATCGCCATGACCCAGCCACGGCAAGGCCCAAAACGCACCCTCGAATCAGCGGTCTTGGCATTGCTGGACTACATCGACGACCGTCCCGACGGGTTTCGGATCATTTCGCGAGACTCCTCGGTCGGCTCAACGACCGGTTCCTACGCATCAATCCTGTCTGACGTCGCCTCGTGGGCCGAGGGAATCCTGGCCGAGAACTTCAACCACCACGGCTTCGACGCCTCGTACTCTTACCTGTACGCCCAAGCCCTCACCGGCATGGTCGGCATGGCCGGTCAGGCGTGGCTCGACACCCGGCAACCGGCCAAAGAGGTTGTCGCTGCCCATCTCGTCGATCTGGCTTTCAACGGACTGGCCCGTCTGTCAGAAAGCCCCCGTCTCAGCCGCCGCACCGAGCACGACAACCCTCATCCCAGCTCTTCTTGACGGGCTAGCACAGCGCGCAAACCATGTCCAAGCTGTTCGACGACGTGAGGATCCATTGAGTCGAGTAAGCGACCCTCTGACTCCAGCAGCGCCGCCAAGGCCCCATCGACCCGGTCACGCCCCTCGTCAGTGAGTTCGACGATGACTCCGCGGCCGTCGTTAGGATGGGGAAGCCGACGCACCAGACCGCGATCTGACAGCCTAGTGATGCGATTTGTCATCGTCCCCGACGCCACCTCAAGTTCATTAAGGAGTTGGCCTGGGCTGAGCTGATAAGGCTCACCGGAACGCCGTAACGCTGCTAATACGTCAAACTCCCAACCTTCGAGGTCCCACTGCGAAAACGCCTTAGCGCGATCACGATCCAGGCGACGGGCAAGTCTCGTGACACGCGACCACACCTCCATCACCTCGACAGGCAAGTCAGGACGCTCCCTGGCCCACGCCGCGATAATGCCGTCAACCGCGTCTTTGCGCGGCGAATCCTGGCGTGACGTGTGCTGCTGAGACGTGTTCTGATGCGACCGGTCTGTCATGCGAAACTCCCCACAGGACCGGGCAACAGTTGCGCTCCAGCGGCTGGACCACGGGCTATTCGTGTGCGATCAACCTGGGAAAGGCGAGACAGCGCAGCGCTGACTATCTTGGCACTAGCGGCATCCGGGACGAGGAAAGCACACGTCGGCCCTGATCCAGACACCAGGCCGGTCAGCGCACCAGCTTGCCGCCCAACCGTGAGCACCTCCTCAAGCTCGGGTCGAAGGTCAATGGCGGCGGCCTGTAAATCATTGCTCAGACTGTCAGCAACAGCGTCAATATCACCGCGCGTCAAGGCCGAAATGAGGTCATTGGGCACTATTTCCCCCGCCCGGCTGCCACCCAGCTCGTCGAAACGACGGTAGACGGCCGGGGTGGATAGCCCGCGAGTCGATGTTGCGAAAACCCAGCGATGGCGTCCCCGGCAGATGACCGGCGCAAGACGGTCTCCTCGGCCTCGCCCGAGCGCCACACCACCGGTTAGGCAAAACGGCACGTCAGAACCGAGTCGGGCAGCTAGCGGTTGTAATTCCTCGGGAGAATCGGGGAGTCGGCACAGCGCGGCTGCAGCGACAAGGGCGCCAGCAGCATCAGCTGATCCGCCAGCCATCCCCCCGGCCACCGGAATCGACTTATCGACGTGAATATCAACGCCGTGACGGCGGTCCCCCCATTCTGCAGCACATTCGTTGCGGATAAGGTCAACTGCCTGCCATGCCAAATTCGTCTCGTCCGTGGGAACCTGGTCAGCGTCTTCTCCCGAGACGGTGAGGGTGATGCGCGAATCGTCGCGGCGAGTCAGCGTCACCTCATCGTAGATACTGATCGCCTCAAAGATCGTCGCCAATGGGTGAAAACCGTCGGGCGCACGGCTACCGACCCCGAGCGCCAAATTGACCTTGGCGCTGACCCGCACCGTCACGGTCGTTGGCCGGAGCAAGTCGAACGGATCGTCCATCATCACCATGTGCTTACAGTACCGGCAGAAGTTCACACCTGATCGAGGCTGCCAAGGACACCAGCCTGCGCGAGAGCTTCTGCAACCCGGGCGAGATCGCCGATATCGAGTGCTTCACCACGTGCCGTCGGATCAATTCCAGCCGCAGTAATGAGAGCGGACGCCGCCGATGATCCACCGCACAATCCGGCCAGAGCTGAGCGCAACATTTTGCGTCGGGAGGCGAACGCTGCGTCGACAACCCGGAAGACTTGGGAGCGGGTCGCGTGCGGGCCACGTCGGTCGATCTGAGGGGGGCATCGTCTCGTCATCCGAACTAGTCCAGAATCCACATTGGGCACCGGCCAAAAGACTGTCGGTGGAACACTTCCGACCCGGACTGCCTCGGCATACCACGCAAGCTTGGCGCTGGGGACCCCGTAGATCTTGGAGCCCGGAGCAGCAACGAGCCGGTCAGCGACCTCCGACTGCACCATGACGACGCCGGTGCGCCACTGCGGGCAGATTTCCAGCATGTGCAACAGCACCGGAACCGCAACGTTATAGGGCAAATTCGCCACCAGGGCGGTAGGTTCTGCGCCGGGAATAGTCGTGACGTCGAGGGCGTCGGCGACCACGACATCTAACCTATGTGCAGCCTCAGGCATCCGCTGGAAGACGGTGTCGGGAAGCTGATTGGCCAGCACCTCGTCGATCTCAATAGCGACGACGTGGGCACCGGTCTCCAACAACCCCAAGGTGAGCGACCCCAATCCGGGGCCGATCTCAATGATCCGATCCTGGGCGCTCACCTGCGCCAGCGAGACGATCCGACGCACGGTATTGGCGTCGTGGACGAAATTTTGTCCCCGGGTTTTGGTCGGTCGCAAGCCAATCTGGTGGGCAATGCTTCGCACCGACGCCGGATTGAGCAGTCCGGTATCACTCACCAGGCACCTCCGTAAGCGGCAAAAGCGTTATCGGTGAATTGCTGACACGCACGGACTTCATCCCAGCCACGCTGCTGTGCGACAAAGCGCGCAGTGTAAGGCAGCAGATACGGTCCGTTGCGTTTACCACGGCGTGGCGCAGGGGTGAGGAACGGCGCGTCAGTCTCGACGAGAATGCGGTCGTCCGGCGCAATCGCCAGTGCCTGTCGTTGTGGACCAGCTGAATTGAAGGTGATGGTCCCTGAAAATGACAGATACGCTCCGTGGTCGAGACAGACCCGAGCCAGCTCGGCGTCACCGGAGTAGCAATGCATGATGACCCGATCAGGCCAGCCTTCCGCGTTGAGAATGTCGACGACGTCATCGTGGGCTTGACGCCCCGACGTCGGCCCGTCACCCTCACCCCCATTGCGGGCGTCGCGCATGTGGATGGCCAAGGTGAGCCCGTGGGCGTGGGCCATCGCAATGTGAGCGGCAAAGACCTCGCGCTGCAACGCATGACCGGCAGCGTCAGTGGTGCCGAAATGGTCGATGCCTGTCTCACCTATAGCGCGAACATGGTCGCCGGTACTAGCGAGCTCGTCGATCCGCTTTAAAGTATCAGCGATCTTTGCCCTCCCCAGATGCACAGCGTCATTAGGGTGAATGGCGACCGCAGCGATGACGTTGTGGTGTGTCCGGGCCAACTCCTCGGCGAACTCGGACCCCTCGACGTCGCACCCAATCTGGGCAATACGAGTCACGCCGACCTCGCGTGCGGCTGCCAAGCTGATCGCCGGTTCGATGCCGGCGACGTCCTGCACGGTATCAAGGTGGGTGTGACAATCCACGATCGGGTACGCCAGTGGCTCGGGTAGAGGCGGCAGTCCAGCCTCGTCCAACACCTCGCGGATAGCTTCGTTCACTATTCCTCCTTGTCAGCGGCCACCTTGTCAGTTGCCACGGCATTCTGCGTTGCGTCGTAGAGGTCGTGTCGGTCAACGCCGGTCGCTCGGGCCACCTGAGCGACGGCTTTGGATCGTTTCATACCATCGGTGGTGAGTTCTGCGACCATCGTGACAGCCTCGTCGAGGCTCATAACGACAGCGTGCGCTCCCTCAATGACAACCGTGATTTCCCCACGGGCGTGGTCGCGGGCCCAGTCGGCCAACTCACCCAACCCGCCACGCCGAACCTCCTCATAGGTCTTCGTCAGCTCTCGACACACCGCGGCGCGTCGATCAGAGCCGAGGATATCGGCAGCATCGTCAAGGAGATCAGCGAGCCGGTGGGGAGCCTCATAGAGAACTGCGGTGCGCGGCTCTTCAGCCAGCTCGGCTAATCGACGACGCCTCTCCCCCGACTTGCGTGGCAAAAATCCCTCGAAGCAGAACCGGTCAGTGGGCATACCGGAAATAGCGAGGGCCGTTGTGACGGCAGTAGGTCCGGGAACCGCCGTGACGACGATGCCGTGCTCGATCGCGGCGCTGACAAGTCGATATCCCGGATCTGACACCGACGGCATTCCGGCATCGGTAGCAACGACGACGTCGTCGCCGTCTAGCAGACAGTCGATAAGTTCGGAGGTGCGCGCGGACTCGTTGCCTTCAAAATAAGACACCACATGGGCGGAGGTCTCGATGTCAAGGCTGCGCAGCAGATCACGCAGCCGACGGGTATCTTCGGCAGCGATAATGCGGGCATCTCGCAAGGTGTCAATAAGTGCGGGCGAGGCGCTGCGGCGGTCACCGATGGGGGTGCCTGCCAAGATAACTCGTCCCGGTTGTGTCGTGCTCACCGAGCCATCGTCCCACGCCGGGCCGACGAGAGTGTCCTACCAACCCTTTACGATGGCACCGTGCCAGCAACGAGAAGATCGACGATCGAACGCCTTGACGACGGTCGAATGACCGACGAGTACCCGAGCTGGATTATCACGGCCCTCATCACACTCCTCGCCTTCCTGCTGCGGGTGTGGAACGTCGGATTCCCCAATAACCTCGTCTTTGACGAAACCTATTACCCCAAAGATGCCTGGACAATGCTCCATCAAGGCTACGAGGGCAGCTGGCCCGACGCAGCCACAGCCAATGCTGACATTGTCCGCGGGGTCACGAATACCTGGACGCCGGATGCCGAGTTTGTCGTCCATCCGCCTGCCGGTAAATGGCTTATCGCAGTCGGAGAGCAGCTGTTCGGCTTTAATTCCTTCGGTTGGCGATTCGCCTCCGTGGTTTTCGGGTCCCTGCTCGTCCTCGTGACGATCCGACTGGCTCGGCGTCTCTCTCGCTCCACCATGGTTGGCGCAATTGCCGGTATCTTGCTAACCCTCGATGGTTTGGCCTTCGTCATGAGTCGAATCGGTCTCCTCGATATCTTCCAAGCGTTCTTCCTGATGGCGGGGGTCTGCGCTGTGGCCGCTGACCGAGATTGGTTCCGTCACCGGCTGGCCGATCATTTACGCACCATCGGCAAACCACACCTCGACGCAGAATTTGGCCCGGCGCTGGGGTGGCGACCCTGGCGCCTCGTCGCTGGCATCATGTTCGGCCTAGCCTGTGGCACAAAGTGGAACTCAGTGTTTGTGCTGGCAACAATGGGCATCGTCTCCGTCGTGTGGGATTGGTCGGCACGCCGTTTAGCCGGTTCCGGACGAAAGGCCTGGTGGTCGTTTCTGCGCGATGGGGTACCGGCCTTCGGGTACCTCGTCATCGTCGCCGTCCTGACGTACCTCGCCACGTGGGCGAAGTGGCTAGCCACCTACCCGCGCATCGTCTTCGGAACATCGTGGGCAGGCCCCAATCCGGATCCGGGCCTCTCAAAGGTGGTCGGAACACCATTGGCCGCGCTATGGGACTACCACAGGCAGATGTACGACTTTCACACCGGTTCGTACATGATGACCCAAACCCATACCTATGCCGCGAATCCGTCCGGGTGGCTGATAAACCAGCGGCCGCTGGGCGTCGACGCCGTCAACGACATCAAGCCCGGCCAGCAGGGCTGCGAAGCTGTCGGTGACACCTGTCTGCGTGTCATCTCCGCGACAGGAACCCCGGTGCTGTGGTGGTTCGCAGCTGTCGGCCTGGTAGCTGCTGTGATCTGGTGGGTCTTCGCCCGTGATTGGCGGTTCACGCTACCGATCGTCGCCATGATGTCGACGTGGATTCCGTGGTTCCGTTATGACGACCGCCCGCTGTTTTTCTTCTACGCGATCTGCATCATCCCATTCACCGTCACGATCCTGGCGATCTGGCTCGGCCGGATCCTTGGACCAGCCAAAGCCACAAGTCGACGCCGTATCGGTGCGATGGTGGTCGGCACCGTCATGGTTCTGGTTGCCGCGAATTTTGCCTTCATCTATCCGATCCTTACTGACGGCCTCATAACCCGTAAGGCATGGTTGGCGAGAATGTGGTTCCGCTCCTGGATCTAAGCAGCCCACCGGGAGCAGACAGATGCTGCCGGACCGATACGCTGAGGCTCCGGAAGGGACCCAACCCTGGAAGGACGCCAATGATCTGGAAACTGCACAATCACGGTGTACTGGAACCAGGCGAGGTGGTGGCCCCCGACGAAAGACTCAGCTGGGGCCGTACCATCGGCCTAGGAGCCCAGCACGTGGTTGCCATGTTCGGAGCGACCTTCGTTTTCCCCGTTCTTATGGGGCTCAATCCGCAGTTGGCGGTCATGATGTCGGGCGTGGCAACGCTGATATTTATCTTCGTTACCAAACATGAGGTGCCGTCCTATCTCGGCTCCTCGGCAGCGTTTCCTGGAGTGGCGACTGCTATCTATGCCTCGGGCGGTAAACCCAATGACGTTTCAGGTGCCCTACTGTGTGTCGGCCTGACTCTGTTAATGTGCGGCATCATCATCCAGGCCGCCGGATCTCGGGTCGTTCATAAGGTTCTGCCGCCGACAGTGACCGGCGCGGTCGTCATGCTCATCGGGTTCAACCTCGCCCCGGTCGTCGCCAAAACCTACTGGCCCACCGATCAGTGGACCGCGCTCATCGTCATGGTGCTCGTTATTGGGCTGTCAGTCGGGCCGCGTGGATTTGTGTCCCGGATCGCCATTTTCCTTGCTCTGGTGATCGGCTATGTGCTGTCGTGGATCGAAGATCTGGTTCTTGGTCCGCTGCACCACCCTGATGGCAGCGTCGCCCCACGAGTGGACTGGTCTGCAGTGCATGATTCCGCGTGGATCGGTCTGCCTCCTGTGACGAACCTGGACACCTGGCAATACCTGCCTCAGGCTCACAACGGCTCCCACTACGCGTCGACGAATGTCGTCGGGTTTCACCTGCCCGCCTTCCATCTGGCCTTCATTTTGCTAGCCCTGCCGGTCGTCATCGCCCTCATCGCGGAGAACACCGGCCACGTCAAGGCCGTCGCTGAGATGACCGGCAAGAATCTCGACCATCAGGTTGGGCGAGCGGTAGCTGCCGATGGCGCAACCTCGATGTTGGCGACCTTTCTCGGGGCAGGACCAACGACCACATACTCGGAAAACATCGGCGTCATGGCCGCGACGAGAGTGTACTCGACGGCTGCATATGTCGTAGCCGCCGTCGTAGCGATCCTTTTCGGTTTTTCCCCGAAATTCGGCGCCGTCATCTCGGCAACACCTGGCGGTGTCTTGGGCGGCATCACCGTCGTCCTCTACGGGATGATCGGTCTACTCGGGGCGAAGATCTGGAAGGAAAACGAGGTCGATTTCGGTAACCCGGTAAACCTCGTCCCGGTCGCGGCTGGGATCATCATCGGCGTCGGCGACGTGTCGCTGCAGTTCAGCGAGTCCTTCACCTTGGGCGGCATCGCCCTCGGCACCATTGTCACCGTCGGCGTCTACCACCTAGCTAAATGGCTGGCACCAGACGAGCTGTCTGACGCGGCGGGCGGCACCACCATCATCCTTGATACCCCCGGGATGTATGTCGACGAGGACGCCCCCAGTCACCGCAATAACAACGAGAATGAGCGACGCCGTACGCAGTAGGCTTACCGCGCAGATGTCAGAGGAGGCGATCAATGTCAGCACCATTCCAGCCCAGGAGCACCGCGTCAACGAGTGCAAGGACCCATGGCGGAACCTCACCACTGGCGACCGGACCAATTGCCGACACCAAACCTGGCATCGTCGACATCAGATGGTTCGAGCAAGGAGCTCCGGCTGACCCGGAGCATCAGCCGGACGTCGAAACCACGCTGTCGTGGCTAGATGGCCACCCAGAGCGTCTCGGGATCATTGTCGAGCAGAGCCCCAACCGCACCCAGATAAAACGGTTAGTTGACCTCATGAGCCTGGATCCACTGCTAGCGGAGGATCTCGTCGAAGGCCATCAACGGCCCAAACTGGAGCGCCACGGAGAGGCCTTATTTCTCGTACTGCACCCGCCGTTCTACATTGATTCAATCGAGGACGTCGCCTTTGTTGAAGCCGAAGTCATTAAGCGGCGCAACTGCGTGGTTGTCATCGTGCAGCGCATACCCGACGAGTTGTCGAGCCTACGGTGGACCCCTCGCCTACCTAAGGATGAGGAGCTCCTGCGTCACGGCCCCGAGTCAGTGCTGTACACGATCCTTGACGGCGTGGTCGATCAGACGTTCCCCGTCATCAGCGGCATCCAGTTCGACATCGAGCAAATCGAGAGGCAGGTGTTCAGCGGGGACTCTGCAGCCCCCGAACGCATCTACCGTCTGTCGCGGGAGGCCATCGACCTGCAACACGCCACCAACCCCCTCATTCCGATCATTGCCGCGCTCAGAGCGGGATCGGCCAAACATCAAGTCCCGCCAGAGTTGCAGGCTTACCTGGCTGACGTCGCCGACCACCTAGCCCGGATCTCCTCACAAATCACTGACATTCGTGAGCTCCTTACCCAGATCCTCACCGTCAACGCAACCCTCGTCGACCAACGCTCGAACGAGGACCTCAAGATCATCTCTGGCTGGGCGGCTATTCTCGTCGTCCCCACTCTCATCGGGTCGATTTATGGCATGAACTTCGACTACATGCCGGAGTTACATTGGCGATTCGGTTATCTTTTCTGCATACTCGCAATGATCGGAAGCAGCGCTATCCTGTACGCCATATTCCGCAAGAATAATTGGTTGTAACTAGAACTTACCGTCGAGCCGTGGATGCATATCGGCGTCGAACGGAATCGCTCAGCCTACTGGAAAGATCGTTCACTGTCTGCGCGCGTAGCGCTTGCCGCCAAGCGTTGTCCGCGGCGAGCATGGCCGACTTGACAGTGCAATCCGCCACACACTCGCTCGGGTCAGCTGCACCTGTTCCCTGCCGCCGGATCTCCGTGCAGACAAAACTTGACCGGGTGCCTTCGATGGCTTCAACAATGTTGAGCAGGGTAATGCGTTTGGGATCGGACGCCAGCCTGTACCCGCCGGCTGGCCCTGGCACAGCATCTAGGACTCCCGCCGCAACCAGCTTGGTGAGCTGCTTGGCCAGGTATGCCTCCGGCAATCCGAAGTGATCTGCAATCGCTCGTCGCCTCACCAAACCACCATTGGCCTGAGCGAGAAGCAGGCAGACGTGGACGCCCCATTCGACTCCAGCCGACATCGTCATAAGCCCAGCATAACCGTGGCTATTATGGACATATGACATCCACGATAAAGACGGATGGTTGGCTCCTGGCCACCGTCCTCACCGCCACGTTCATCGGGCAGTTCGACTTCTTCGTGGTTAATGTGGCCGCCCCCGATATTCAGTCAGACCTGGCAGCAACCAACACGCAATTGGAATTAGTGGTAGCCGGGTATGCCTTTATGTATGCGTCCGGGCTGATTACTGGCGGGCGCCTCGGCGATCTTCACGGGAGGCGGCGGGTATTCATCACAGGGCTGGTGGCATTCGCCATAACGTCGACACTGTGCGGGCTGGCCCCCAACGTCATGACTCTCATCGTCTGCCGGGCGTTGCAAGGGCTGAGCGCCGCGGTGTTGTTGCCTCAGGTGCTTGCCTTCATCAGCACCGCTATTCCCGCTCCCCGGCGGGGATGGGCCATGGGATGGTTCGGCGTCGCATCGGGAATCGGGTCGATTGCAGGCCAAGGGCTAGGAGGGTTCCTCGTCGAGGCTAACCTGTGGCACCTCCGTTGGCGCCTGGTCTTCCTGGTAAACGTACCCATCATGGTCATCGCTATCGTGGCGACGCTAACGTGCGTTCCTCCAACGCCGCGACGGATCGACGACGCTGTCGATGTGGGCGGGGCAACGGCGATCTTCGTCGGCATGGCTGGTCTCATGGGAGCCGCCCTGCTCACCCAGCATCATCGTGGCCCAGCAGCCGTCACCGCCGGGGTTGCTGGGATCGCGATCCTTCTCGCAGCGATTCGGTGGCAGGTGGTGCGAGTGCAGCGCGGCAAGACAGTAACGCTGGACCCCACACTGTTCATGATCCGCTCGATGCGGTGGGGAGGCATCGCCTGCGCCGCCTTCATGGCCTACTTTGCAAGCTTCATGTTCGTGCTGACGGTGGTCTTGCAACGGCATAGCGGCTTAGACCCGATCGCCGCTGGTCTGGTGTTCGTTCCGTCCGGCGCCACCTTTATGCTCGGCTCTCTGACGGGATCTCGCTGGATTCCGCAGCATTTACGGCAAGGACTCATCAGTGGCTGCGCCATGACCGGGCTGGGATTGACGGTGACGCTCGCCGCCACGACAACCGGGGTGCCCGCCGATGACCTGCCTTGGTGGCTCGTCGTCGCCGTCAGCCTCACCGGATTCGGCAACGGCTTCGTGCTGCCCACCCTCACCGGGTTATCCCTATCCGAGGTGGACCCTAACCGCGCGGGAATGGCCAGTGGCGTCGTCACCACCTTGCAACAGTTCGGGGCATCCCTGGGAGTCGCCGCAGTCGCAGCTCTGTTCTATGCCATCGCGGGCGCGGCGTCGCTACGCCAAGGCATGGCGGCTGCCGTACTCGTGCATCTAGCCCTCCTTGTTATCGTTGGCGCGACCTGCCTGACGGCGACCCGTCGTCACCCGGTACAGACCCGAGGATAGGTGCGGTGGTGAAGTGGGTCCTCCACGCGACGCCCCGGTGCCCGCCAGTCAATGTCCCAAGAAGGCGAGAGCCGCGGCGACTGCGGCCTGGGTACCCGTCGTCAGGGTCGGCTGCAGCGCCGGGGCGAATCCCGGGTTGTGGTTGGGGAGCACATCCTGGTCAGCAGTGAAAGCACCGAATCCCCAGTAACAGTAAGGCGCACCAAGCGCATCGGGAATGATGGAGAAATCTTCGGAGGCAGTTTGCGGGTTGAGCGTCTCAACACGCCCCTCGCCCAGGCCCCGCACCAGCCCCTTGGTAACCGTTTCGTACACTGCCTGGTCATTATCAGTCAGCGGGTACGTGTCGAAAACCTCGATTCTCGGTTGCTGAGGTGCCCGCATCCCCTCACATTCGCTATCGACGATGCGTGTAATCGCCTCGATGATGTGGTCACGGATGTCCTCATCGTAGGCCCGCACATTAACCTGCAGGGTGGCCTCGGCGGGAATGACATTGGCGGAGTTGCCGGCGTGCAGGCTGCCGACGGTGACCACGCCGAAGTCGCTGGGAGCGATCTCACGGGCGACGATCGACTGCAGCCGTACCACGATGTTGCTAGCCAGCAGCACAGGGTCTATACCCAGGTGCGGCATAGACCCGTGAGAGCCCTTCCCGAAGACTGTGATCCGAAGGCTGGCTGCAGTGGATAGCACAGGGCCAGCTGCCGTACCGACATGACCCGAGACAAGGTCGCCTAGTACGTGCTGCCCTAGGGCGACGTCGGGTTTGGGAATCACGCCGCCAAGGTTGTCGTCGACCATCGCCTTCGCGCCAGCAGCGATCTCCTCACCGGGCTGGAACAGTGCGATGTAGGTGCCAGACCAGGCATCGCGATGGTTGGCCATCAGGCTCGCTGCGCCCAGGGCTGCGGCAGTGTGCATGTCGTGTCCGCAGGCATGCATCACAGGGGTGGTCTCGCCGTCTATCGTGGTGCCGGTATCGGTGGAGGCGTAGTCCAAGCCGGTGTTCTCCTTCACCGGCAGGGCGTCGAAATCGGCGCGAAATAGCACCGTCTTGCCGGGACCGTTCGCAAGCACGCCGACGAGACCCCCACCGACCTCGTGCACGTCATAGCCGAATTCGGCAAGCTTGTTGGCGATGACTGTACGCGTGCGCTGCTCCTGCATACTCAGTTCAGGGTGACGATGAAGGTCCTTGTACAAGTCCTCTTGCCATGAGGTAATGGCCTCGGCGGATGCGAGGACGTCGTCGATCGTCATAGTTTCCCTTTTTCTGAATTCTTATTGTGAGCGGTCCGCCTCAGAGTCGCTAGTGGTCAAGCTCGAACCCGGCAACCGGGTGTCGCCCCGTGATAGACGACCGTATTCCAGACACGGCATCTCGCCAGGGCCACATACACGACCAGGGCATTACCGCATACGCTCGCAAGGTGCAACGGGCTGTCGACCTGTGCAGTGGTGATCGGAGCCATGCCTCCCCTCTACAGCACCCTGTTCCCCTCATGAATATCACCCAGTCCGTTCCAGGGTCGACCCTTCTCACGGGCGTCGATGTATCACGCCGCGGCACATCACGAAGTCCACACGCTCAGTCAGGCTAATGTCATCGACAGGGTTGCCGGGCATCGCCACCAGGTCGGCAGCGGCACCGACGCGCACGACGCCGAGGTCGTCACGTCCCAGCATCTCTGCTGCAGTCGACGTCGCGGCCTGCAACGCGCGCAGCGGTGTCAGTCCGGCATTGACCATCGCTTGAAACTCAAGCACGCCGTAACTAAACGGGAACATGCCACAGTCGGTGCCGTACACGATCTTCACCCTGCTCGCGGCCAGCAACCGTTGTGAGGCGAGAATCTGATCAGCGTCTCGTTGGAACTTCCAGACGGCCTGATCTGGCAGCGTGCCAGCTTCAAGCTGGGCTAGATCCTCTTGGGTCATCTGCATCGTCGGTACGACGTACACCCCGGCTTCGACGGCCATGTCAATGGCCTCTTGGTCGATGAGATAGGCATGCTCCAAACTCCGTACGCCAGCTCGAATCGCCTGGCGACACGCCTGCGCGCTACCGGTATGCACCGCGACCGGCATACCGAGCTGTGTAGCCGTGGCGCACAGTGCTTCGAACTCGTCATCGAACCACGTGACATGAGTGGGGTCGTCCGCCACACTGAAATATCCCCCGGCGTTGACCGTCTTGACCCAGTCTGAACCAACTGAGTGTTCGTGGCGCACCAGACGGCGAACTGCATCCGGCCCATCAGCGGTCGCCGACAGCGGCAGGTTCCACCGCGACGGGTAGAAGCCGCTCAGATCACCGTGGCCACCGGTAGAGCTGAGAATGTGGGACGCAACTACGAGACGCGGCCCTGATACCGTGCCGGCGTCCAAGGCATTGCGCAGATCGATTGTGGGATTCTCTGGGTCCATCGTGCCCAGGTCTCGCAGGGCGGTGAACCCGTGCTGCAGGTATTCGTTTGCTAACCCCAGCCCAGTCAGGGCCTTCGTCGCCGTCGAGCCCAACGACTGCATGGCCAACGTCGGAGCGTCCATTGTCAAGTGGACATGACTGTCGATGAAGCCAGGTGCCACGACTCGGTCACCCAAGTCGATAACGTCGACGCCAGCCGATCGCTTCACCTGGTGACCAATATCCGCGATACGCCCATCACGGATCAGGATTTCCGTCAGACCACCCACGTCAGGCGACCAGCCGTCAAAAACACCAGCACACTTCACCACGAAACCGGTCATGACAAGAGTCTTTCTCACAACTCAGGTCCATGTCACGAAATGATTGGCCCGTGCGCTCATCGATCCTGAATCACCGGGGCATCCTGCTACGCCCCTACATCCCATCCGCCTCGCCAGACCTGTTCATCTTTGTCAGCGAGGTTTCTTGATGGTGGACCTGGCGGGAGGCTTGTCGAAACTTGCCCCGCCGCTGGGTTACATGAGGTCACTGCACCGAACGATCCGCAGTCGCGCAGGGCGGCCTACCCAACGTGAGTCAGCACCGGCAAGTGCACACCGCAGCATCGGTAGCGAGACACTCGACACTCTGGAACGGCGGTATCACGATGGCGAGGCGCTGCGCGCGATCGCGAACGATGTCGGTATGAGCCGTCACCGGCTGGCGTCACTGCTTCGGGGGCGAGGCGTCCGTATCCGCGGAGCGTCTCCTTCTTCCGCAGAAGTTCGAGAGATGGCCCGGCTCTACCGTGCCGGCGAATCACTCAAACGCATTGGTGGGGGCTTGGGGTTCTCAGCTGGCACGATTCGGAACCACTTGCTCACCGCCGGCGTGACTCTGCGTAGCCCACAGGCCCGTGTTCGATAAAGGAGGCAACGAGTTGGGCTGTGGGTGCCTCAGGGTGACGCCCTACTTGGAGTCAGCGATCGGTACACGGGCCACAGCGACACTGAATCCCATGGTGACTAGTTGACGGCCTTGCTGCATCAGGTTCAGCTTGCTGAAGAACGGGAGCCAGTCGCGTCCCTCGCGAGTCGAGTTAGCGATTACTGCGTACGTGACGCGGTACCGTGATCTATCTACCGTCTCGTCGGCTCTCGGCACGAGCCGGAGCCATGTCTCGCGCGACTCCGCCGCGACCTCATCCTCAATCAGTTGGCGGACTTGGGTTCGGAACGCCCCGTCGTTGATGAAGGTGGAGGCGGAGACGCTTCCTTGCGCGAAGAGGTGGCTCAATGTTGCGGAGCGGGACTTACGCTTGACGTGGATCAGGTCACCCTGGTCGGAGAGGACGTCACAGAACTCTATGCCGCTGCTAGCACCGCCAGGCCGTTTGATGCGTGCGTCCAATTTCAGCAGGTGCTGTGGCGAGGACGCCGCCAGGCGAGTGTTGTAGTCGGCTTCGATTTCACCTGAACGTGCCGGCGGAAGGGTCACGTGCGTGTCTGGTAGGCCAGCAGCAAACGCGTCTACTTCCTCGACGAGCGTGGAGCTGACAGCGAACCAGCGTCCTTCGATGAGGACATGAAGGCGGCTATCGAGCCGCTGTTCGGTCACGATGCATTGATAGAGGTTCCATCGCTTGTCGAAGTTCCCTGAGCGTCCGAACCGGACGGAGACAGACCTAGTCTTTAGGTGCTTCAGCGTGATTGTGGTGCGGGCTTCGCCAAGTCGGCTCAGGTAATCATCGAGGTCCAGGTCTTCGTAGACGTGGCTGCGAGTTCCGGCGATCGTGAATCCGTCGATGTCCTCCCAGTCGATCGTCTCTGGCATGGCGAGGTGTGTCGACCCAGTTGACCCAGTCCGCAGTTGCGCTACAAGAAGGTCGTTTAGTGCGTCGACAGTAGCGTCATCCCGCACGAGTGAGAGCTGGTCGATCCAGCCGAAGTCCGTCTTGTAGTCATCCGCGGCGAACGCAGCCAAGAGGTCGTCGCAGATGGCAGGAAGTTCCAACGATGGGGTCTTGACACCCATGACAAGTGAGTCCGCTCCAGCGATTCTCTTGGAGAATGTTTGGTCGCGGGGTTCGCCGGTTACCGCGCGCAGAATGTCTCGGGAGATGTCGACACCAAAGGTCGGCAGCTCAGCACTCTTGCTCACTTGAGTGTTGGTTGACACGACAAGATCCTCGAACGTCTTGGTGTCGAGGCTGCGGATCTGGCGAGGATCGATGCGGTTGAGCGCGACGCGTAGACCGAATTGGTACTCGATCTTCGAGAGGTCGACCAATGATCGCCCGTATCCGAAGGTGAGCGCGAAGATGCGGCCGCTCGTCCGGAGGAGCAGCAGGGCCGATGTGGAGACTGAGCGGATGCCACTGAGTTGGTCCGTCAGTAGAGGTTGCACGAATCCAACCCATGCCGGCACGGATGGCTGGGGCTTAACGTAGAAGAAGCGGCCGTCGATACCGGTGGATGGGTCGATCTCGACGGTCAGACTTGGCTTGTCCGGGTCGAGGGCGTCGTCGAAGTCGGCGATGCCCTCTCGCAGGAGGTAGAACGTGAGCCGTCTCGTTTTCATGATGCTCCTGTCGGCGGTGACGGAGCTGCCTGCGGAGCCAGATCACCTATCGGACTCCGCGGACAGGCACGGCAATCATCCCTTTGAAGACCGTGGGTCGCTACCAGGGGCGATAGTGTCCTGCGCACGGATGGTTCCCTTCCTAGAACGTACCTGTAACTCGCCACCCCCGTCATTGCCAAGGATGGTGCGCGCCCTACCGATACCGGCGGCCTGCGTTAGCGTGACCGCACTGGCCCGCGAAGCGCCTGGCTTCCGGACCTCCCAGTCGCCGTCGTCGCGTTGTTGCACCACGCGCTTGTTGGGCTTTCCCATGATGCTCTTTCCCTTCTTCTACATGAACTCGTGCGGGAGTGCCGAGTTCGGGTCATTCAGCCGATTCGGCACGAGAGTCAATTTCGGCTGCGGATCGTCAATGCCTGCCAGGCGTCGTACGTGACGGGGGGTCATCTGGAGGTCAGCTGCGATCTTGGCGAGGCTGATCCCAGAGCCATCAAGAAGGTCGATCGCTGACTTCAGCAACTCCGGACGCTCTCCGGGGAAGTCGCCAATAGGCATGGGCCGTCGCGGAAGGCTGTTCAGCGTGATGTAGCCGCGGCGAACCGTGGACTCGGAGAGTAGATCAAGTTCACGGGATCGATAGAGCAGCGATGCCACCGAGACACCCCACCGCTGACTGATTTGTTCGTAGCGGTTGAAGTTGACCCGCCTCGGTAGCTCGTTGGCGATCACGTCGCGCGGGGTTAGGAACTCTGCGGCGAACATATCCGCTTGACGTTCTAGCTGGCTGTCGGTCCCATGTCGGCCGTGATGTAGCACGATGTGCCCCAGTTCGTGCGCTGCGGAAAAGCGGTGCCGCATCACGTCGTTCGCCTTGTCAGGTGTGAGCACGATCATCGGGCGAGGGAGTGCCGTGGTCGAGAACGCGTCAATACGGCTCTTCTCGTCCAAGCTGTCGTCCTGCTTCATGGAGAAGAAGACCGTCAGGATTCCGTGCTGCTCGATCTGGTACACAAGATGCCGGATGGGTTCGCTCCCCAAGGACCAGTGTCGCCGAACAGCTTGTGCCGCAGTCACGGGGTCCGGAACATCGGCTGAGTCAACGCTGGCCCACTCCGGAAGGTCGACTTCCGGAAACTCGACGCTCTCTTCGAGATAGCACGCCAGTTCCCAGGCTTGCTCGACGTAAGCAGTGGCCTGCTGTTGTTGAGCGACGCTGGTGGAGCGTAGACGCCGGAAGGAAGCCTCGGCGATGTCGACCTGGGCGCGAGGGCGCCCAAGGGTGAAGAATCCCGGCGGAACGCGAAGAGCGTCGGCCAGCGCGGCTACAGTTTCGGCGCGAGGGCGGACCTCCCCGCGTTCGTATTGTCCGATAGCGGCGGCGGAGACGCCGACTTTGCGGTGGAGCTCTGCCTTGGACATCTTGTTGATGCGTCGAGCTTGGGTGAGTCGGGCTGGGTCGAAAAGTCGTGCAACATCAGCCGTGTCTGCGGACTGACTACGGGGGTCGCCCATCGTTAACTGCCTTCCTTCTCGACCGGGCGAGGGCGAAGCTTCACGGTAGTGCGGGGGCGATCACCTTCCGCGAAGCTGCCAACAGGCGCGAGCACGGCTGCGGGCGTCTCACCCGCAACAGGCACCTGATAAGTGAGGCGTTCGGGGTCGGTGAACCCCAGGTAGCGACCGTTCAGCCGTGCCGGAGCGAAGTAGATCGTGCCGACGCCCTGGGGCGAGCTGCTGTAGTAAGGCACGAACAGTGTTGCGCGCGTGTCACCTTCGCTGAGGGCGGCGAGCGCATCGCCGAGTCGGGCGGGCTGCTCGACACCGAGAGCCTCGTCAAGCTCGAACAGTCCGGCATCGACGTACTTGGTGTTGCTGGCCTGCGCCAAGAGTTCGCGACGCGACTCCGAGAGATAGTTGAGTCTGATGCGGCGGTGGTTTCGAGGCATCTGCTTACCCACCCGAAGTGGGAAGATCAGTGCATCGCCGAGGAAAGTCAGCGTGCGGCGACTCCTGGGTACCTGCACCTCGCGATAGGAGGGGAAGTTCGCGAGAAGCGTACGGAGTTCCTTCTGCACACCACGGGACATGCCGGCGCCGTAGACGTCTTGGTCGCCATCAGGGTCGTCGTACTCCGTGTGGGCTCGGGCGGAACGCTCCTGGCTCCTCTGGATCGCATGCGGAACTTCCCGGCGGATTGCAGATAGTTCCTCTCGTGTGAACTCGCCGCGCCAGTCCTGGCGTTCGTGCTGCCCGATCATGGGACTCCTCTCGGTGGTGGCTCCAGACTACCCTAAACTTTAGCTGCACGCACAAATCGGTCAATCTCGCGTATGTCGTGGCCATGTGATCGCTCGTAAAAGCAGGAGCTTCGGACCTCCCGGGGTCAATTCGCTCCGCGTTCGTGTCGCCTCGGGTACCGCCAGTGAGCCCGACTCCGCGTTCTCGGGGTACGGCTCGACTCCGCGGCCAGAACAGGTCACGTGACATGCCGCCCGGCCGGAGAAGCCGATCACATGGTCGGACCTACGGGCTTCCTCTCGACAGCCACGGATCTTGGAGCGGTGCTGGAGCTGCGCGGCGGCCCGAGCGCCTGTGCTCGTTTCGCAGCAACCCGCGCACGGGCGCGGTCGATCTTCTGCACCGCGGCTTCCGGATGGGTGCCGAACGGGGTGGGGTCGGTGATCTGGTACCGGTCACGGTAGGCAGCGACAACCAGGGCGCGGCGTCGCCACTGCTGCCGCTCCCGCCCGCTGGGAGGTATCGGACCGAGTGCCGTAACCCACGGCTCGTGGGTGTGGAGGGCGGTGTCAAGGACGGCTTCTGCTCGGGTTTCGATGAGGTGGCGGCGTTCGGCCAGGGCTTGCTGCATGTCGGGGGTCATGGGGCCGCCGGCTTCAGGGATCAGCCCGGCGATGAGACGCGGGACCTGCCGGGTGCGGCCTGATCCTGCGGGGCGGGTGGTGGCGTTGGCGAGGCGGTGGTGGATGACGGAGGCGATGTCGTCGGCGTCGGCGAACCCACGAGCCTGGATGAGGCGTGGCAGGAGGGTGTCGACGTTGTGGTGGTTGGCTTCGGCCCGTCGCAGTTCCGCAGTCAACGCGCCGAAGGCGTCGGAGTCGATGACGGCTTGCGCTTGCTCGCCCGTGAGCCCGGAGCCGCGGACCAGGGTGGTCCAGCGGTCGTGTTGGGCTGCGGCGGCGATGGTCTCGTACTCGGCAGCGAGTTGGGCGATCGAGCCCCACCGGTCCTGCTCGGCGCTAATGGTCTCGTGCGCCGACAGCTCAGCACCCGAATGCTGCAGGACGCCGTAGAGGACCGTGCGGGCAGTGGCGTCAGGATTGTCGCCCGGATGCGCCGTGGCGTGATCCTCCGGCCGGTCCAGGATAACGTAAGCCTGATTCGACTCCCGACCGCGCGTCATCGCCACATACAGGTTCTCCCGCGTGGTGGTGGGTTCGACGAGGACGTGGGCGGTATCGGTGGTGATGCCTTGGGCCCGGTGGGCGGTGACGGCGTAGCCGAGGTCGACGTGCTCAGCCACATAGTCGGCGGGCAGGACGATGCTGTTGCCGAACCGGGCACCGGATGGACGAATCATGACAGACCCATCGCCGCGCACGGCGGTGACGGTCCAGGTTTGGCCGTTGCGGACCCAGCCGTGCCGGTTCCGCAGCCGACGGTCGTTACGGCGGGTGATGATCGTGTCACCCACGCCCGCTGCCGATCCGTCGGACAGGGCGATTTCGGTGCCGGGCTTCAGCGCGCCGTCCAGGATGAGGTCGGCGCGGGCGCGGACGTTGAGCGCGGTGACGTTCTCACGGGTTTCGGCGATCAACACCGACACCAAACCCTGCTGCCGGTCGTGTCGCCAGGCGGTGTAGGCGGCATCGGTCATGGCCTCGGCGTCGCCGTCGTGGATGCGGTCGTGGTCGAGGTAGGTGTCGATGACTGGGGTGCGGCCGTGCCGTAGCTCCAGGGATGCGGTCTTCTCCCAGGCGTGGGTGAAGCGGTGGACATCGACCAGTTCGGGGGCATCGTGGCGGTCGTGGATCAACAGGTTGAACGCACCCCCGGCATCGACGGACTGGAGCTGTGCGTAGTCGCCGACCAGCAGCACCTTCGCCCCGGCCCCCTCCGCTGCCTGCGTGATCCGGTCCAAGGAGAGGGTGCCGGCGAGGGAGGCTTCGTCGATGATGACCAGCTGCCCGGGCTGGAAGGTGGCGCCGGTGTGTTGGTGGGTGGTCCACCACTTCGCCGTGTTTTCCGTCTGAATGCCCAGATCGTCGGCCAGCACTTGCGCCGCCACCGCCGACGGTGCCAGCCCCACTACCGACCCAGCACCATGCTCAGTTTCCCACGCCCGGCGGAGTGCGTTCATCGCGGTCGTCTTCCCAGCCCCCGCCGGCCCCACCAACACATCCACCACCCGACCCGACACCGCAACCGAGGCCAAGGCTGCTGCCTGGTCTGGACCGAGCATCCGACCCTCGGCATCGGGCTTGCTCGTAATGGTCTCGACGGTGGTCAGGTCGATGCTCGGGCCGGTGGTGGTGCGGGCACGGGTGAGGAGGCGATCTTCGGCGGCGAGGACAGTGTCGGAGGAGAACACGGTCGAGTGCTTCGGGCGGACCACGCTGGTGCCGTCCGGGCGGCGGAACTCCACCGGGCTCGTGGTCAGTTCGGGTGGGGTCAGGCGTAGGGACGCCTGTTCGGCGGTGTCGGCAACCATGGTGGTGATGACTTCGCGGTCCTCGACGGTGGCGAACCGCCACCCCATCGTCTGGCGGACGGCTTCGGCCATCAGGTTCCAGCGCCGCCACGTCGAGCGCTTCTCACCGACCACCTCCACCACCGACCGCCCCACCTGCTCGATCAGATCCAACGGCACATCATCAGCCCGCAACAACAGCTGCCGCTCCCCACCCGTGACGCTCCGCGCCCACACCGTCGTATCGCTGCCGAGGACTCTGCTGGCGCGAGTGCGCCACTGTTCGGTCAGCTCCGCCAACGAGCGGACCTGCTTGTCCGGACGCGTCGCGAGCGTGGCCTGGGCACGCAACCGGATCACGGTGGCATCCGATGGCTGCCGGCCGTAGGAGGCTACGTACTCGGCCACCAGCCGGTCCTTCTCCACCTCGATCTGCCGCGCCCGCGTGGAGAACTCCGCCACCAACTGTTCGGGGATGTCGGTGATCGCCCATGACGGGTTCCGGTCCCGGCCCATCTCCCGCGCCTCCCAGCTCACGCCGAACGTGCGGGTCATGTGATCGGCGAACACGGCCTCGTGCAGCTCCGACAACGCCACGACCGCGGCATGCATCGGACGCCCATCCAAACTCCGCCACTTCCCATCCAACACCGTGCGGACCTTGTTGCTGATCACCACATGCGTATGCAAGTGCGGGTCCCCGGCGCGAGAATCGAAGTGATCAAACGCCGTCGCGATCAAACCCGTGACATCAACCTGTGCAACCGCGCCATCCCCAGCAGTTGCCCCCGTGCGGGTGGCTGCAACCTCGCGCTCCATGAACGCAACCACCGCCGCAACCGCCTCGTGATGAGCTTGCGCAATCAACGCCTGCGTCCCCGCGTCCGCAACCGCCCACAACACCGACGCCGACTTCGGCACACTGAACGTGAAATCAAACCCCGCCACCGCACGCCGCGACCCCCCGCCCAGCCTCCTCCGCCTTGATCTGCGCAACCCTCCGACCCCGCTCCACCGCCCCCAGCGGCGAGTCAAGTTGCGCGACACGATCCGCAACCCGATCAGCCGTCGAGCTGTACACCGGATACGCCCGCCCCAGCGGGTCACCCGTGATCGGGTCGCGTCCCATCCCGACCAGCAGCTGAAGCTGTGCCTCTGAGACCTGGGCGCCAGTGGTGAGTTCACCATGCCCCAGAGCGGCCACGCCCGAGCCAAGCCAGCGTCCGGGTGGGGTGCCCGCCTCGGCGTGGTAACGGGTCAGGGGCGTCGACAACGACCGGTCGCCGTCGCCGGCCGCCACCGTGCGCAGCAGGTACTTGTAGCCATCGCCGGCCGACATCACCCGCATCGACACCGTCACCCGAATCACCCCTCACCTGGTCGTCACACAGGTGAGCCGGCATCCTCCCAACCTCGATCTGCAAGACGCGTGGCAGCGCAAGATGGTGGCTACAGCTGGCTGAGATCCGGGTGCTCAGAGGCGGCCGTACGGAGCAGGATCACGAGCGGTAGAGCGTGGCGACCTGGTCGATCTGGTCCAGGAGCTTGGCTTTGATGTCGTCGGGGGCTTCGATGCGCACGTCCGAGCCGAGGCGTAGCAGGACGGTGACCGCGTGCAGGTCGTCCATGAACTCCAGGCGCACGGGCCGCCACCCCTCACCCGGTGGGCTCCCGGACGCATCCATCGGGCTGGTGCAGATACTCCACTCGCGCGCGTCGTCCCACCGCTCGGCCCGAAGCCAGGCATCAACACTCACAGGAGTGAACTGGTCGAGAAACCGGCCGCGGTGGTCTCGCCATGCTTGGGCCACATCCAGGTCAGGTCCGGAGCACGGTTCAGCCAGCAGGGCGGCGTGCTCGATACGGACTGCTTTGAAGAACCGCACCGTTCCCTCGGTGCTGGCGCATAGATACCAGTCGCTGCCGGCCGACACCAGACCATGCGGCTCCACGACCAGCTCTTGCGCGCGTGGGGCGTCGTCTTCGGTGGGGCGGTCGCTGTGAGTGGCGAGAAGGAACGCCTGCACGCTGCGGTGTTGGTCTCCCCGGCTGCGGAGCGACGCAAGGCCCGTAAGGCTCGTCGGCAGGCTGCTGCCCGCCTGCAGGCTGAGCAGGCCAGGGTCGAGCGGGAGGCGGCGAAGGCGAAAGCGCTGGCGGAACGGGAGGAGCGCAAGTCGACGACGTTTCTGCCGGCGGCCGGTGAGGCTGGGCCGGCGGCGTTGCGGTCGCCGGGCAGGTTGCGGGTGCCGCGGCATCAGGACACCTCGGCCACGCTGGCCGGGGCGTATCCGTTCATGGCAGAAGGCGGTCTGGGGTCGGATGGGGTGTTCGTCGGCCAGGACCTGTATTCGGGTGGCAGTTTCGTCTACGACCCGTGGGTCCTCTACGCCCGCGGGATCATCACCGCCCCGAACCTGGTGCTTGCGGGGATCGTCGGGTCGGGGAAGTCATCGCTGGCGAAATCGCTGTATACGCGGTCGTTGCCGTTCGGGCGCCGCGTCTACGTCCCCGGCGACCCCAAGGGCGAACACACCGCGGTCGCCGAAGCGGTGGGTGGGAAGGCGATCGTGCTCGGCCACGGCCTCCACACTCGCCTGAACCCGCTCGATGAGGGACACCGCCCCGGCGGACTCACCGACCAAGAGTGGGCGAGCACCGTCGCTTCCCGGCGCCGGGACCTGATCGGCGCGCTGGCCGAAACAGTGTTGGCGCGGGGATTGACGCCGTTGGAGCACACCGCGATCGACCTCGCCCTCACCGCCACCGTGGCAGAGAACGAGGTGCCGATCCTGCCGATGGTTGTCGACCACATCCTCACCCCCAGCCACGACCCCGACGGCCGTCTGGCGGAAGACGGACGCCTGGTCGGACACGCCTTGCGGCGTCTGGTCGCTGGTGACCTCGCTGGTCTGTTCGACGGTCTCTCGACCGTGGCGTTCGATCCGGATCTGCCGATGATCAGCCTGGACCTGTCCCGGGTGACCGAGAACTCCACCCTCATTTCAGTACTGATGACCTGTAGCTCGGCGTGGATGGAATCGGCGCTGCTGGACCCCAATGGTGGACAGCGGTGGGTGATCTATGACGAGGCCTGGCGGCTGATGTCCCATCCGGCGTTGTTGAAGCGGATGGATGCGCATTGGCGTCTGGCCCGGCATTACGGGATCGCGAACATGCTGATCTTCCACAAACTCTCTGACCTCGACAACGTCGGCGACGAAGGCTCCGCCATGCGTTCCCTCGCCAACTCGCTGTTGGCGAATGCGGAGACGCGGATCGTCTACCGCCAGGAATCTGATCAGCTCGGCCCCACCGCCACCGCGCTCGGCCTGACCGGAACCGAACAAGCTCTGCTGCCGAACCTTGGAGTGGGCCAAGGACTGTGGCGGATCAAGAACCGCTCGTTCGTGATCCAGCACCAGCTCCACCCTGGCGAGCTGGAGCTGTTCGACACCAGCCGCCGTCTCACCGCAGGAGTCAAGTAATGCCCAAGCTCCCCGCCCGACGCCACCGCCGCAACGAAAGTAGCGAGGTGCCGGTGGTGCTGCGGCACGTGGTCATCACCGTCGACATCACCGGCACCCTGACGGTGACCGCCGACCAGCAACCGCATCTTCCGTCGGCGGGTGAGGTGTGGGGTCGGGGTGACTTCGCGGCCATCCTCGATGACCTTACCGAGCAGCGCCGTGTTCCCGTGCGAGTGGATGTCTATGAGTCCGACGGCAGTCACTTCACCGACATCATCCACGCCCACCGACCGCGCCGAAACCCCGAACCCGAGCCGGATGACGCGGCCCCTAATGGTCCGGAAGCTGCCGATGATGGCTTTGAACCTGAGGAAGCGACTCGGGCCGTGGAATCGGAGCGGTTGGTGGGGTTCTTGCCCGGTGAGACGGTGCTCGTCGCCCAGGTCACCGAGGAAGTGGCGGCTGATGAAAACGGCACCATCACCCCACCCGACACTGCCTTGGGTCCGGTGGTGGTGGTCGGGCGGACGTCCGGAACCCTGATCGTGCAGGGGGCGTCGTGAGTGCGCAGCAGCGGCAGAGTGGGTCGATGGGTGAGGAACTGACCAACGCCGCCCTCATCGGCCTCATCAGCCTGTTCCTCCTCACCCTCGTCCTGCGCGCGACCGGGTCGGTGGCCGCGTTCCTCACCGGAGCACCCCAGCCCACAGCGAGCTGGGCCGCCGGCGCCGGTGTGTTGTTCAACTCCGGTGACCCCGCCGAAGCCCTCGCAGCCCCTGGTCTCAGCCCGGTCGCGTACTGGGCTACGACCGTTTTGATTCTGGGCGGTCTGGTCGCGCTCGTGGGCTGGGGATGGGTCGCCTGGCGGCGCCGTTCTCATGCTCAGGAGGTGAATCCGCACCGTCTGGCTGGGATCGCGACTCGCCACGAGATCGCGCAGGTCGCCTCCGAGAAGGCCCTTCTGAAACGGGCATCCACGTTGCGGCCGTCGCTGAAGGACCCCGCCCCGGGTGAGGTGGGGTATCGGCTCGGGACATCGAAAGGCGTCGGGGTGTGGGCCAGCGTGGAGGACTCGATTCTGCTGATCGGCCCACCCCGCTCCGGCAAGGGCCTGCACATCGTCATCCCCGCCATCCTCGATGCCCCCGGCCCCGTGGTCACCACCTCCACCAGGCCCGACAACCTCACCGCCACCCTCCGCGCCCGGCAGCGCCGCGGTCCGGTGGCGGTGTTCGACCCCCAACACCTGGCCGAAGGGCTCCCGGCGGGGATGCGCTGGTCACCCGTCCGCGGCTGCGAAGACCCGTTGACGGCGATGATCCGCGCCACCGGCCTGGCCTCTGCCACCGGCCTGTCCGCCGGCGGCGTGGAGTCGGGTGGGTTCTGGGAAGGCAAAACCCGCACCGCCCTCCAAGCCCTCCTCCACGCCGCCGCATTGGACTCTCGAAAGCCGGCGGATTTGTTCCGGTGGACCCTCGACCCCGCCGCCGCAGCCGAAACCGTCGCCATCCTCACCAACCACCCCGACGCAGCAGCCGGATGGGCCGACTCCCTCGGAGCGATGATCGACGCCGACCCCAAAACCCGTGACTCCATCTGGCAAGGCGTCGCCCTCGCCCTCGGAGCCCTCGCCGACCCCCGCGTCCTCGACGCGGTCACACCCCGCGACGGCGAGACCCCGTTCGATCCCGAGACCTTCCTACGCGAGTCCGGGACCCTCTACCTACTCGCCACCGGAGCCGGCGCCGGGGCGTCCGCGGCGTTGGTGGCAGCGTTCATCGAAGACCTCATCGAAACCGCCCGCCGCCTCGCCGCCCGCTCACCCGGCGCACGCCTCGACCCGCCCCTGCTCCTGGCACTTGATGAGATCGGCAATCTCGCGCCCCTGCCATCCCTGCCGACGTTGATGGCCGAAGGCGGCGGCACCGGCATCACCACCCTGCCCGTCCTCCAATCGCTCGCCCAGGCACGCGACAAGTGGTCCGAACACCAAGCCGGAGCGATCTGGGACGCCGCCATCGTCAAACTCATCCTCGGCGGCGCATCCAACAGCCGCGACCTCCAAGACCTCACCACCCTCATCGGGGAACGCGACGAATACACCGACTCTGTCACGCTGGGTGACCACGGGACCAGGTCGAATCAGCGCTCCGTGCGGCGGGTGCCGATCCTGCCACCCGACCGCATCCGCACCCTCCCCTTCGGCACCGGCGTCACCCTGCTCCGCTCCGCGCCGCCGATCATCACCGACCTGACCGCCTGGCCCACCCGCCCCGACGCCGCCACCCTCAAACACGACCGGCGTGACCTGGAACAGCTCCTCCTGACCGGACCGACATAGGACGCATAGTCCGGGACGGTGGGTGCACCTGACCGGTACCAGCAGCCCACACCACGAGCGGGCTGCAGTCCACGAGTTGAGAGGTACCGCGTCATGGCTATCCGCACCCAGGAATCCCTGTCCGGGTTCATCGCATCCGACCCGCAGCTGACCTACACCGAACGCGGCGATGCCCGTTTCTACGCCCGCTTCGGTCAGGAGAATTTCCAGCGCGAAGAGGACGGCAGCTTCACCAAGCTGGAGCCATCTTTCGGCAACCTCGTGCTCTACCGCGCCACCGCCGAGCGGGCTTTCGAACGCTTCACCAAGGGCGACCAGTTCGTCGCGGAAGGCTACGCCCACGAGTACACCTACGAGCGCGACAGACAGTCCATCGCGGGCGAAGAGTTTGTCGCCAAGAAGATCGGGCACGACACCGCCCGCACCCGCTACGACGTTGACCGCACACCCCGCCAAGCCATGAACCGCGACGCCACTGGGCAGGCCTTCGAACCGCCCCGGCAAAGCGCTCCAGCAACCACCAGCCTGAGCATGTGACAGGGGCCTGACGTGAGTGACTTCGTTCCCGAACCCGATGATCCCGGCATCCTCGACGACCAGCCCGACAGGTTCGACGCAAACGCGCTGCCCGAACCCCCGCGCCCGATCAACTGGAACCTGCTGTCCGCGCAGGATCTGGAAGCAGAGCTGCTGGAGCTGAACCGGTGGGTCGACTGGCTGCGCCATACCTACGGGCTGCCTGCCTCGGTGATCCCGCCGTACTGGCACCGCCATCCCGAACTGGTCTGGGAACTGTCTGCGCTGCACCTGCACTGGCTGTGCGCCTACGACCCCGAACAAAAAAGTTCCGCACCCCTGGGCTGGCACCGCGACTTCGCCGACGCCCGCCACCGCCTGCGCGACTGGGTCACCGCCTCCGGCACCCGCCTCGATCGAGACCGACCCACCCGCCAGACCACCTGGCCCGGCGAAGAACCCCAACCCACCCACGAGAAGTCGGTGATCACCGACCGGGATGCCGACTTCGTTCAGTTCGTCATCGACCAAGTCAACGAACGAGAGGCTGCTGAGGACGCCTTCTACGCCAGCCTCGATGACCGGATCGAGCCGGCGACCGGTGAGGTTCGTGACAACGTGTCGGGCCGGGAGAGTGGTTGAGGATGGTGCGCCGGTACCGCCGCGCCACGGCCCGAGTCGAGGCGGATCGGCCCCTGCGCGTCCGGTATGAGCCGCGTGAGGAGATCGATGCCGCGAAGGTTGCGGAGGTGTTGATCCGGATCGCGCTGCGCACCGCTGGCGACCAGCCCGGCAGTCAGTCCGGTGCCCATCTTCGTCGCCTGCTCGTAGCCGGTCGCTAGACTGGGCTCACATCAAGTTTCGGTGCCGTTGGCACCTGCCTTGCTAAGCCCCGTTCGCGGGGTGTTCTTTTCGACTCTGACGTGACCGCCTCCGGCGCCCCACCCGTCCCCGGTTATGTGGGGGCTTGTGAAAGGCGGTCACCATGACACTCGATCAGCTCTCCGGCCTCGACATCTCAGGCCTTCGACGCCTCGCCCGCACCACACCACGCCCAGACGCCGCAGCACCCGAGGGAGAGGGACAGGTGGCGGCGATCAGCTACCTGCGGGTCTCGACCAAGGATCAGGCCACCCGCAACGGGCTGGAAGAGGGTCTGTCGATCTCGGCCCAGCGCGAAGCCGCGCAGCGCAAGGCCGAACAGCTCGGCGCGGTCATCATCAAGGAGTTCATCGAGCCCGACGAGTCCGCCAAGACCGCCCAACGACGCGCGCTCCAAGAGATGCTCGACTACGCGACCACGCACCCGGTGCGGTACTGCATCATCAACAAGGTCGACCGCCTCGCCCGCAACCGGCTCGATGACGCCATGATCCACGCCGCGCTGCGAGATGCGAACATCAGCCTGGTGTCGGTCACCGAGAACATCGACGAGACCCCCTCAGGGATGCTGATGCACGGCATCCTGGCCTCTATGGCCGAGTTCTACTCGCTGAACCTGGCCCAGGAAGTCCTCAAAGGCATGACCCAGAAAGCGGCCATCGGCGGCACCCCCACCAAAGCGCCTCTGGGCTACCTCAACGTCCGCACCACCGACGCCCGAGGACGCGAGTCCCGCGAGATCCAAGTCGACCCCGAACGCGCCGACCTCGTCCGTTTCGCGTTCACCGCCTACGCCACCGGGGACTGGTCCCTGTCGCGCCTGGCCAAAGAACTCACAGCCCGTGGCCTGACCACCCGACCCACCCCCTCGCAGCCCGCCAAACCAGTCACCACCACCGGACTGCACAAGATCCTGACCAACCCCTACTACCAGGGCACCGTCACCTTCCGCGGCGTCACCTACGACGGCACCCACGAACCTCTCGTCGACGCAGAGACCTGGCTGCGCGCCCAAACCAACCTCGACGCCAACAACGCCCGCGGCGAACGACCCCAGAAGTACGACCACTACCTCAAAGGCACCCTGTATTGCGCCTGTGGAGCCAAGCTCATGATCGAACGCCCCCGCGACAAGACCGGGGACCGCTACGAGTACTTCACCTGCTCCGGACGACGACGCAAGACCACCAACTGCACTCGCTCCGCGATCCTCGCCGAACGCGCCGAAGCCGAGATCGAACGTACCTACCAGCGCAACTCCCTGAGCCCAACCCAGGCCGCACAGGTCCGGAAGGTCCTCAACGACGTGTTCGACCAGCTCGAAGGATCCAGCGAGGACGAACGCAAGCTCCTCACTGCCCAGCGCGACAAGCTCGAAGCCGAACGCCTCAAGCTCGTCCAGGCCCACTACGCCGACGCGATCCCCCTCGACCTCCTCAAGAGCGAGCAAGACCGCATCCGCGCCAGCCTCGACCAGATCAACACACGGATCGACAACCTAACCGACACCTACGCCGAGGCCCGAACGGGCTTGGACCGGCTCACCGAACTCCTGGTCGACCTCGACGACCTCTACAACAAGTGCGAACAGCCGAACGACGCATCCTCAACCGCGCCCTGTTCACCCGCATCACCATCGACGACGAAGAGAACGCCACCTACACACCCGACGAGACCACCGCCAGCGTCCTTGCCCACGCCAGCATCGACGCCCCGGCCAAAGTCACCGCAGAAACAAAACTGCCCCGCCATCAGGCGGGGCAAGTTTCGATTTTCTCATCTTACGTGGAGCATAGGGGATTCGAACCCCTGACCTTCTCATTGCGAACGAGACGCGCTACCAACTGCGCCAATGCCCCAACAACGCGGTTACGTTACCACACCCAGACAGTCACGCGCCATGCTCATCATTCTGCGGGGATTTCTCGTTCGTTAGCGACGTCATCGAGAGCACGACGCATGTCATGGATCATCGTCTCAATGTTTGGTGGTCCCATCTGCGGACCCCCAGCGATACGACCGTCAACGCCCAGCAGCCATGCCGTCGGGTATCTATCCACCTCAAAAACGAGTGTGGCCGAGCCTGCCTTATCTACCAAGCACAGCGAACCCAACGCTTCTGGCAGGTTCTCGCGAACAGATTCACTCGTGACCACGCACCGCACATCGACCTCTGGCAGCAACCGCACCCATCCCAGAGCTTTCGACAACACCTGCTCGCATGGCGCGCAGCCAGGCTTAATAAACAGCAGCAGAACAGGGCGTTCCCGCACTAGCGCGCGAAGAGTTTTTGTGGCGCCATCGACGTCAACAACTGACGCGAGAGGGATTGGGGTGGATTCGTAATCGGCGAGATCTTCGGCGTCAGTAACCTTTTTTCGTTCACCCGCCGGCCGATAGAGGATGAGAGCGACGACGGCAGCCGTTAGCACCGCCGCCAACCACCACCACAAGTCCGCCTCGGGAGCCCTAATTACCCTTACAACCACCGGACGACGATCATCAATCGCTACAAGGAGAGCCAACACGGACGCCACGACGAGAAGGACGTTGCGCACGATAGTCCGAGCTCCGATGTCACCGGGAGCCACATCGCCAAAACAGTGGCAGTCAACCGGGTCAGGAATCGTCGCGACCGCCCGAACGATAATGATGAGGTACGCGCAAAACAACCCGACAGCACATGCGGCAACGACGACACCAAACGTACCGCCCGCGACCACTAACAGGACTCCCAACGCGACCTCTGCCCATGGCAACGTCGACAACACCCTCGACGGCAACTGAGAACCAGGAAGGCCCAGCGCGTCGAGTGCGTCACCAACAGCATCGCGTGACTGAACCTTGCTGACGCCCGAAACGACAAGCACAACAGCAAGGAGAACAGCACACAGCGTCAAACCGGATAACACGGGTGCCATTGTGCCAGGCCGCGCCAGATCGTTCAGGCCGACGCGACTCCTAAAACCCCCGACGGCCCCTCGTGAGCCCCCGCAACCTGCTCACCGTCGGACTTCTCGACCGGTTCCTCGGCGACAACAGGGGTGTCGACCTGGCCGGGAACTGGCCCGGGAGCGGATAAGTCGATGGTGCGGACGGTCCGAGCGCTCAGTGGCGTCGAGACATAGGTCGGAGCAGTGACAACGACGTCATCCCACAGCGAACCTTCCGACGCCGTCACCGGACGGTCGAGGTCGACTCTCCAGGACGTGGGCTCGTTCTGGCAACGAAAGGGTTCTGTACTCACCTCCAGCACCACGGTATCCTCGTCCCATCCGCTATCGATCAGCGCGTATCTACGGTCGAAACGCTTAGCCATGGCCACCACGGACCAGCGCGCTAGAACAAAGAAGCCAACCAACAGCAGCGCGAAGACAGCCACCAGCCACCACGGCGTCATGCCAACAACGGCGAACACTATCGACAGCACCGTCAGTCCTAGTAGCACAAGCATGGTCGTCATTCGGCGTCGGGCTGCCCCCGCCCAGGACCGCCTCAGATCCCAACGTGCATAAGACCTGGTGTATGGGGTGGACAACTCCACCTCGGGGCCCTCGTCGATGTCGTTAGGAGTGACTGTGCATGACCCCCGAGACACCACGCTCATGGTGTCGGGAAAATCCTGGCGCTTATCGTCAGATACCTCGTGATTCCGTCGTCGATTGACGACCATCGGGACGAGATAGGCGATCCATCCCACGAGAACAATGGCGATGAGAACAGCTTGGAGGGCTTGCACGAAGGACACGCTACGGGGATGCCTCGGCGTGTCGCGGGGACCACACACGGAGTGTCGGGAAACGAATCACAATGATGTGGTTCAGCCCTCGTCTTCCCCCAGCTCAGCCCCTGGAAGAAGGTGGTTAACAAGGTAATTACGCAGAACGCCGTCGGGGTAATCGTCAGCTAGTAGGCGGAATACTCGATGATCGCGCCACTGGCCATCGATATGCAGATATGACGGCCTCATGCCCTCCTCCGCCATGCCGAGTTTGTCGACAACCCGCAAGCTCTTGCTGTTTTCCGGCCGCACACAAATCTCGACGCGGTGCAATCCCATAACCTGGAATACGTAATCGCAGGCCAGCGCCACTGCGGTCGGTGCGATACCTATACCGGCATAGGCAGAAGCCACCCAATAGCCCATCGAGCACGACATCGCAGATCCCAGCGAAATCGCCGACACCGTCAGTTGTCCAATGAGGGGTGTGGTGGCTCGGTTCATGGCGGGATGATCGGGCCAACCATCGTCCCATCCAATTGCCCACGGCAACGATGCGCCTTCCCTGGCTCGTCGGCGGTTTCGCGAAATCATCGCGCCGTAGCCTCCGACTCGCTCGCGAGAGCCGGGGGGCTTGGTGGCTTCCCATGGGCCCAACCAATCCCAATCACGTTCCCGCATCGTCGTCCACCTCACCTCGTCAGCACGCCGCAACGGACGCAGCACCACCCCACCGGCCTGCAACGTCACTGGCCAGTGGTGATGGCGAGGCATCGACACCCCCCACGGCAGACGAGATGACGTCACGCCATCACCTCAACCGCCAGCAGGTGAGCGGCATTCCGGTGGGAACTGGCTCATCCCCTGCCCCGACAACAGCGATGGCGTCTGCCATCGACAAATCGACGACATGGGTAACGTCCCCCATCCCAGCTCGTGAGAGCACCGGACGGCCGCCTACCCGCGCTAAACGTACCGGGATGAAGGTGGTCGATTCCGGGTGCCGCGCAATCGGTCGATCCGTCTCGGCGGAAAGACTTTCGGCTGGCGGGAGTCCCGACAATTTGCGTAGCAGTGGCCGTACAAAGGCCAAAAAGGAGACCAGAGCTGGCCCAGGCCCCACCGGCAAGACGATGAGGGGAACCAAGCCCGGGTCTATCAGGGCGAACCCTTGATTTGAGCCCGGCTCCATTGCCACCCTGGCGAAATCGGTGGCCCCCATTCGCGGCAGCACCGAGGACACAGGGTCGGGCCGACCTACAGCTATCCGGTCGCTGGTGGCGATGACGAGGTCAGCACCATGCGCGGCATTCGCTAGCAGACGCGTCAACTCGGTCTCGTTGGAGGTACTGGTGGACACGACGGTGACATTGACGTCGAGGGCTCGGGTAGCAGACTCGATAGCGGCAGCCGTAGCGTCAAGGGGTGCGACGTCCTCAGCACCATTGGCCCGAGCCCTTCGCATCATCTCCTCGCGATGGTCCTCGTCAGCACGCACCGCAACAATGACAACCTTGGGGTGTGGACGGGCGAACACCTCGTTGATTCCGGCCGAAGCGAGCATCGAGATGATGCCGGGGTGAAGGATGGTCCCGTTACGTACCAAAACTTCGCCAGCACCGTAATCAGAGCCCGCTAATCGAGCCCCAGCCCACCTCTTCACCGCAGAGAACAGCACGATGTCGCCACCGGCATCACGCAGCTCCAATGGAATAACACAGTCGGTCCCCTCAGGAAGCAGCGATCCAGCCGTGACGCGCACAGCAGTACCAGAGACGACTGGGCTAGGCGGACGTCGGTCAACCTGAATTGTGATAGCACCAGGCCGTCCAGCCATTCGGGTCGATGCCGAATCAAGGGCATAGCCGTCACTGATCGCCGTCGTCACGATTGGGACGTCATGGGGCGCATGGACGTCCTCACACACAGCCAGACCAACAGCCTTGGGAACCTCAACAGCTACTGGCGGGACGGCTTGCACCAGGCTGCATAGGTAATCACGATGATCGTCGATAGACCGACGACCTGACATATCCGTCTCCGGCGCTCCCGGCAAGCCGAGAGGCTCGACGTCGGGTTCAGCGGCCTCGACCTGCTTCTTCCTGTGAAACAACGCCATGGGCATCACCCTAGAGGGCATGACGGCGTCTGCCCGGCAGCGACTCGGCTAGGGCATAGCATGAAGTAATGACGACAGACCATGTTCCGTCAGATGGGAGACCCGCCGGAGTGGATCCTCAAGTCAGCAAGGAGGAGTTGCGACGTCGATGCCTCGCTCATCGTGCCGCGTTGGATCACCGAACACGAATGAGCCGCGACGATCGGCGTACTGAGCACGCCATGAGCCGATTGTTGTGGGCCCGCAAGATCGCCCTTTATCTATCTCGTGGCGACGAGCCCGACACCATGGATCTTGCTGACACCCTTGTCATGATGGGTAAGAGAGTCTTGGCACCCGTTCTCACCGACGGCCATGGCCACTCTCTCCACGAACCGGCGTGGGCATGGTACGACAGCAAGAACGTACGAACTGGCCTGTGGCAGATCCCTGAACCGATAGCTCCGATTCTACCCGCCTCGGCCATCGATCAGGTCGAGGTGGTGCTGTGCTCTGCGCTGCTCGTCGACCGATCCGGATACCGCGTCGGGGTCGGCGGCGGCTGGTATGACCGTGTCCTTACCTACCGGGCATGTGACACTCCCGTGTGGGCAGTCGTCAATGACGACGAGATTGTCGACGAGGTGCCCCACGAGCCATGGGACGAGCCCGTCACTGCAGCTCTCACCCCCAGCGGATTGCACCCACTGGGCCAGTAGGCGGCGCGGGATTTCCTGGTACTCGGTGACGCGCCTATCATTCGACAGGCGCCCGATACCGCCAGAACGAGGAGATTATGCCCACCTACCAGTACCAATGCAATGACTGTGGCCGTGACCTCGAGGTCGTGCAAAAGTTCAGTGACCCCGCGCTGACCGTCTGCCCGTCCTGCGAGGGATCCCTGCGCAAGGTCTTCAGCGCGGTCGGCGTGGTTTTTAAAGGCTCAGGGTTCTACTCCACCGATAACCACACGAAGGGCGCCTCAAGGGCAGCCACAGGGGACAGCTCCTCATCGGCATCCTCGGAGTCCACACCGAAATCTGAGTCGACCTCCTCGTCACCATCGTCATCAACGAAGGCCTCTGATAGCGCATCGTGACATGGGCGCGCCTCAACCAGAACACAATTGCCCTGTGGATAACTGAATTATTCGCTCTCCCGCGACGATAACTGTGGGTATGAGACTGACATCGAAGAACACCAAGGACCCTCGACGCCCAGCCCACACCCATAAAACCACCGTGCGGCGACGCGTACATATCCTGGTAGCCCGCCACCGGCGCGGGCTAGCTGCCATTCTCGCGGCCATCGCAGTACTTCTGGTGGCATCCCCAGCAACCTCGGCGTCTGGGCGTGAAGTCGTCGTCGCCGCGCATGCTATTGAAGGCGGTCGCGTCATCCAGCCTACTGACGTGCGCATCGTTCGGATTGATCCGGGCATTCTTCCCCATGAGACGGCCAGCCTTGCGCAAGTGGAAGGGCACCAAGCGTCAGTGCGAATCACCGAGGGAACAATCTTGACGACGTCAGCGGTGCTCTCCGGGTCCGCGATCGGTCCTGGCAAAGCCCTCGTCGGCATCCATGTTGCTGACTCCTCGATGGTCGGAATGCTGCAGGTGGGCCAGCGAGTGTCCGTGGTATCTCCTAGCGAGGATGGGACCCCGCGCATTCTGACGCGCGGCGCCATCATTCGGAGCTTGCCTAGTAGCGGAGGCGGTCTCATTCAGGGTTCCCCGTCAACGGAGCTCGTCGTCGTGTCCACCGGGTCAGCCGATGCCGCAGCGATCGCGGTGGCTGGCCAAGGACAGCCTTTGGGATTGGTGGTGGAATGACAGGACGACTACCCAGATCGGCAGGTGAACTAGTCAGGGCGCTGCGATACCGTCCATTACCGGGCCCGGTGTGAGGGCAGTAACCAACGTGAAAGGAGCCCGATGAAGGGATTCAAGGATTTTCTCATGCGCGGCAACCTCATGGAACTCGCCGTCGCATTTATCCTCGGCGGCGCGTTCTCGACCGTCGTCACATCATTGACGACAATCATCATGGATCTGATCGGCAAACTGGGCGGCACCCCGAACTTTTCAGGCTGGGTTCCGGGCGGGGTCCACGTCGGCGCATTCATCACCGACGTCATCTCGTTCTTCGTCATGTCCCTCGTGATCTATGCCGGGCTAATCAAGCCCATTGAGTTGACAACGGCGAAGCTCACACACACCGAGGCCGAACCAGTGCCTGCCCCGACCACTACCGACCTGCTTGTCGAGATCCGCGACGAGCTACGGTCCCGTCAGATCCATTGAGAGGGCTGGGAGTCACGGCACCGCCTTCTTACCCAGGGCTATGAGAGTCAGTGTTATTTCGAGTCACTGTCGTGAGGGTCGGCGTCATTGAGTTCAGTGCAACACGCTGTGAGGCGGACGTTCGGCCAACAAGCGAGCTTCGTCTGGCCCAATAACCACTGCGCCCCGGTGCACTGTGGCGCTCAAACCATCGAGCCCAACGATCCGACGAACCTCGGCAAGCACTGCCCCATAGCGAGCAAACTCTAAGCCTGTGGATAAATCGTCGGGGATCGGCTCAGGCCACGATTGTCCAGCCTGCTGGAATCTGGCACGCCTGTCGACCAATCGCGGTGCCGACCATCCTTCTTCAGCCAGCCACGCTACAAGGTCGGTAGCCCGCCACCCTGGCGAGGTGGGGGCGGTCAGTCGCTGTCCAGTCAGAACTGCGGCTACCGCCTCCCAGCACTGTCGATCCGGTGTCACTGTGCCCCACCGGGAATGTCGCCCGTGAGGACAGTCCCATCGGGGATGATTTTGGGGGTCTCGGTGACCAGCGAGGCATCCCCGTCGACGACAACCCCCGCGCCAAACGTCCAGTCTCCTGTGACGGTGAGCGACGTGGCGCGACGCAGGGACGGCGGTTCAGGGATACGTTCGGTGAAATCGCCGAGCTTCTTGTAAAACGCCTTGTCAAGATCAATAGCGCACGTCTCGTCAGTGGTCTTGACGAGGTGGCCCGAGTCGTCAAGATCGTAGACATCGGAGCGAAGCAGCAGCAGCTCATTGGTCGTTTTGACCGGCAAGAATCGCGACCGATCGACGCAGATGCACGTGGCGCCTTCGAAAACCTCGATAGCCCCACCCATAGCGGACTCAATCTGAATAACCGGGGTCGAAGAGGAATCCTTCGGGTCGACCGCCTTCTCGTTGCGAATAAGCTGCAAGCCCATCACGCCATGGCGCTGATCGAGCACTCTCTTGAGGGCCTCAAGGTCGAACCACAGATTGTTGGTGTGAAAGAACGGGTGCCGATGCTCGTCGGTAAAGTAATCCATCTCTTCGGCGGGCGTCTGTGCGGTATCGCGCAGGATGAGTTGGCCGTCGGATTTGCGAATGGCAAGATGGCCGCCCTTCTTGTCGTTAACAGTGCGACGGCACAGCTCGGCGGCGTAGGGGGCGCCAGACGCCGCAAACCAGCCTGCGAGGCGACCATCCGGGACAGCGCCGAGATTGTCACCGTTGGACACCGACGCGTACTTGTATCCAGCTTCGAGCAGATGGTCCAGGACGCCGGATCCGAGCAAGGCGGTGTAGAGGTCGCCGTGGCCCGGCGGGCACCACTCGAGGGAAGGATTCTTCGGCCACGTCACCGGCGCAAGAGTTTCAGCATCGAGCTTCGGTTCCTGATCCTGAAGGAAATCGAGCTCCAGACCGTCGACAACCAAATCCGGGTACTTTTTGAGGGCCTTGAGGGTGTCCTCGCGGGTATTGAAAGAGTTCATAAACATCAGCGGCAGCCGGGCACCGAAGGTCTTGCGCGCCGAGAGTACCTGCGTGGCGATAATGTCAAGGAAAGACTTGCCGTCACGCACCTCAAGCAGTGACTTAGCGCGGTCGAGTCCCATGGAGGTTCCAAGCCCGCCGTTGAGCTTGATAATAACGGTCTTGTCGAGGGCCTGAGCAGCCTGCTCCTCGCTGACCTCAACGTCGTCAAGCATCGGTGGATCAGTGAGCGGGGAAATGGTGTCCTCGCGAATGAGCCCAGTATCGCCGGTTTCCAGCTGGTGGTAGTAGGAGGTAAAGACCTCGACGGCGACGGGATCGACGCCTGCCTCGGTCATTTTCTGGCGTGCGGCCGCAAGCCCTTCTTCACTCATCCTGGCCCCCTTGCATATCCATAGGTGCGGTCAGTCTATCGAGGACAATTCACGAGTGAGCCAGAGCACGCACTGACGGTGACCGCCGTCCCGGCCAATCTTCAACGCGGGCGCACAACTCGTCAGGTCCACTTCCGTCATGGGGGGCCAAGGTTGGTCCAGATGGCCTGACCGGACTAATCTAGGAGGGCCCTTTATGGGCATGGCCCCGTAGCTCAGGGGATAGAGCAGTGGTTTCCTAAACCATGTGTCGTAGGTTCGAATCCTATCGGGGCCGCATCACACCACTTCTGGGGACGGAACCCCAGTTCACGCGAGACCTATCAACAATCGAGCCGGCCTCAGGCATAGCGTCGCTTCATCTCGACCTCGATCTCTTCTAGCGAGCGTCCCTTCGTCTCGGGCATGACCTTAACGAGTATCACGGCAATCACGAGGTTTACCAGGCCGTACGTCAGGTACGTTCCTGCACCACCAAGCCCCGCGAGCATGGCCGGAAATGTCCACGTAATCGTCGCATTAGCCAGCCACCCGCAAAACACTGCGGCACCGTTCATCGCCCCGCGCATTCGTGTCGGAAACATCTCACCTAGCATCGTCCACACCACTGTGCCGTTAGTGGATTGCACGATGAGCATGAAGATGCTCATGAGGACGAGCACGAGGATCGGCGCCCACTTCGGGACCCCCTTACCTGCGTGAGGAGCAATCACCAACCCGAACGTGGCTGCAATACCGAGAAGGCACACTCCGACCGCGGTGACGTCGAAAATGAGCAGGTGGCGGCGGTCGAACCGTTCGATGAGCCACAAGCCTGCTGCGGCACCAATCACGGACATAACGCCATTGGCCACCTGAGCGATAATTGACGCCTGGGTGCTCATTCCCGCAAACTCCAGCACCTTCGGTGCGTAGTACATGACGGTATTGACGCCAGTGGTCTGGTTCACCGCCGCCAGGAAGACCCCAACCAGCAGCAGGCGACGCGCCCATCGCGACTCCAGCACGACGGCCCATTGCTGACGATGAGTCAGCCTGCCACCCTCGCCATTGAGTTCAACCATCTCAGTGACCTCATCGACGATGGGCTCGTCAACCCCCTCGACACGCACCTGCTTAAGACATGCGATAGCTTCCGTGAGCTGGCCGTGGCTCAGATGCCAGCGAGCCGACTCGGGCATCCTCCTCATACCGATCCACAGCGCGATAGCGGGCAGCGTGCACACTACGAGCATCCATCGCCATGCTCCACCAGATCCTGCAGACACCGACAGCTGAGTGAGGAAGGCGTGGAATGCCTCGTCGTTCATCTGCCCGCCGTGGGAGATCGTCATGGCCTGCAACGTGTCCCAGGTATACGTCCCCGGCGCCAGCCGCCCGGATGGATCGGCCGTCACCGTCAGCGTCGGGCCACCGTGAGCCGCTGAAATGGCAGCGTTGACGGAAAAGGCGAGTAGCTGACCGAAAACGATCATGAACTGGTCGAGTGCGACGATCCGACCCCGCATCCGTTTCGGCGAGGTCTCTGACAAATAGACTGGCACTGTCGCTGAGGCCGCTCCCACGGCGAATCCGAGTACCAGACGGAATGGGTACATCACCCACACGCTGGGAGCGACGGCAGTCCCCAGCGCTCCCACGATGAAGAGGACAGCCAGGGTCAGGAGATTATGACGACGACCCCAGCGATCGCTCATCATGCCGCCGATAAGGCCACCGAACGCGGCACCCAGGGTGAGCGTGCCACCGATGGCACCCTCATGGCCCACTGTCAAAGCCAGCCCACCGGCGCCATGGGGTAGATACATGAAGGGCAGCGCACCAGAAATGACTCCGGTATCGTAGCCAAAGAGCAGTGAGCCCAGAGTAGCGACGGCGGCAACCACCCCTATCCGGCGCTTCGGACCGGCCGGCTGCGTCGTCTCGACGAGCTCAGCCACCTCAATTGATGTCACGGATAACTCCTAGGAACAGCTTGTCGGCCTACGCACCTCTGCGCTCAGCCCCACGCCCCGCCCTATCGACTGTCGTTAGATATGACGAAAGACGGGCCGACGGCAGGACGTTACCATCCTGCCGTCGGCCCGCAGATTTGCGGTTCACATTGCTACATCAGCTCTGAGCCTGAGCCTCAGCCTGCTTCTTGAGATCCTCGACATCGATCGCCTTAACCTTCTCGATCAGCTCATCGAGCTGACGACCCTGTAACAGGCCAGACTGACGGAATACCAGGTATCCAGCGCGGAAGGCCATAATCGTCGGGATGGACGTGATCTCCAAACCGGCAGACAGTTCCTGCTGGTCCTCGGTATCGACCTTGGCGAAGGTCACGTCGGTATGACGCCCGCTAGCGTCGTCATAGATCGGCGAGAACCGCTGGCACGGCCCACACCAGGACGCCCAAAAGTCGATCAGAACAACATCGTTAGAATCGATGGTCGAGGAAAAATTGTCCTTGGTCAATGCGACGGTAGCCACGTTATACCTCCCGGTAATTGCTTGGGTTCGGTCGACCGCAACGCCGTGGCGCCTCGGCCCATATGCCGTCAAACAGCACCAAGGACCGAACTATTCCCGATGCTCCGACACGTGACGAAATCTCAGGCTGCTCTCAATTCGGCGATAGCGGTGGCACCCAGATCTCGAAGCAGATGGCCAGCTCTCATCGGACGCGCGGCGATCACCGATACCAACCGAGATAGCCCCGGAAGTGCCTCGTCGCAGACATCGACGTCATAGCCGGGGGCCTCCTCGAGCATCGGGTTAGAACCATCAGCCCATTGCTCGTTGAGCTTGTTCCACGTCGTCACCCAGGCGTTCCCGATCTCGCTGCCCGACGGCACCCCAAAGAAGTGACCCACCGGGGCATGATGCCGCAAAGCCACCAAACCAGACTCTTGGAATATCCGAGCCAGACGCACCCGAGCGTCTAAAGCTCTGCGTTCTTCCCTCGTTCCAGACAAAACCCATTGGCACGGATCGGGGCAGGTGATACCCACGTCGGGACGCTCCCCCGCGTCAACAGTGGCATGGTTCATCGCGCACACCCCGAGGGCCTCTCCCAGCCGGGAGTGAAACTTGTCAAGATACGAGGTATACCCCTCCTCGTCTCCCAGAGCGGCGTGCAGGCTGCGTCGCGCCGTGGCATTCATCGCAGATGTGTGGGCACACCCTTGGCCATCGCCACCCCACTTCTCGCCAACCTTGTCAGGCAGGGTAAGAGGGTCCCCGCCGTCGCCTAGCGTCGACTGCCACGCTAGCTGCGGCAAGTATTCTCCCAGGATGTGACATGCTACGACGACTTGCTGAGGCTCCTCACGATGCATCCGGATGTCGAGGACCTCAAGCATGAGCTCGTATAGCGGAACGAGGTTACCAAGCGCTCCTCTGGCGACAGACCGCGGCTGGTGCGGAAACCCGGCATCAACGAGGCGCGATCGCAAATCGGCAGGCAGGACGTCACCGATTTCTTCGAAATCTTCGGCGTCCAACGTCAATACTCGGCGAGCGACCGCCGTCACGGCAGCGGCCTGCACGAGGTGCGGATTCTCGGACTCAGATGCGCGCGCCATCCTCAACATGGAATCGGCGGTGTCGTACCAGCCTGACTCGCATAAAATGGCAATCTGATCCAGGTCCAGAGGCTCACTGGGCCGCAATGTTTGAAGCACACCCATAGTGGCGTCGTCACCGCGGCTCAGGAGTTCCGGGCAACAAACAGACCCGAAAGGATCTCCGGATCGACAACGACCGAGCCGTCGGCTCCGGTCAATCGGATGCCGTCGGCGTCGTCGTCGACCTCGATGCTCTTACCCGGCAATAGCCCGGCAGCGTAGACGTCGGCAAGATTTCCTTCGGTAGCTTGGAAAAACTCCGACAACCTCATGATGGTCACACGGACCGGACACCCAGCCTCAGCAATAACCTCGTCCAGAGGCTTGGAGTCGTCGCGAAAACGGGCGGAATCGTCTGGACGACACCCGGTCCGTTCCGGCGGCAACGGGCAGCCATATGGGGACACATCAGGGTTCTTGAGGAGTTCTGTGAGTCGCTTCTCGACCTCGCCGGAGATGACGTGTTCCCACCGGCAGGCTTCGTCATGCACCAAATCGGGACGCAGCCCAATGACCTCGGTAAGCAGACACTCGGCCAAACGATGCTTGCGCATGACGGTCTGAGCTACGTCGTGACCTTGCTGGGTCAACGAGATCGAGCGATTGGACTCGACCACGACAAGGCCGTCACGCTCCATGCGGGCAACCGTTTGGGAGACCGTCGGGCCGGACTGGTGCAGCCGCTCAACGATACGAGCCCGACGCAATTCGACGCCCTCTTCGAGTAGCTCATAGAAGGTCCGCAGATACATCTCCGTCGTGTCGACGAGCTCACTACTCACGGTGCACCTCTTCCTCGCCCTCACAGCCAAGGGGCGACACTAGCCGCCTGCCCACTGGGCAAGCTAACCTCCCAACAATCCCTTAGGCGCCATGACTCACGCCCGAGCGACCTGCCTAGAGCTTAGTGCTCAATCACCCGCGCCGACTCTCAGACCGCTTCACCACGACGAATGACACGCACCAGATGACCTTTCGCGTCAGTCAGACACAAATCAGCCCAGCGGCCCTCCTCGATGACGCCAACCGCGTCCAAACCGTGCAGTTTGGCGGGTGTGGTGGCCGCCATCACGGCAGCCTGCCCCAACGGGATACCCACGACAGACGTGACGAACTCGACCGCTCGACCCATCGTGAGAGTCGATCCCGCGATCGCTCCCAGCGAACCATCAGCAGCCACCAAGCGGGCTTTTCCGTCAAGAACCTTTACCGGCAAGCTACCCAGGATGTAGTCGCCGTCGGGTTGTCCAGTCGCGCTCATAGCATCGGTCACGAGAGCAATGCGCTGTGGGCCGGCAGTAGACATCGCCATCCGAATGACGTCTGGGGCCAGATGGACGCCGTCGCAAATGAGTTCACAGACCACCCGCGTATCAGTGAGCATCGGTGGCACTGGACCGGGCTGGCGATGATGAATGGATGGCATCGCGTTGAATAGATGGGTGACGACGTCTGCCCCAGCGTTGACTGCAGCGCTAGCCGTAACATTGTCGCACTCGGTATGACCAATGGCAGCGTGAACTCCCGCGCGGCTAAAGGTAGCCACCGCCTCTAAGCCATGGGCACGTTCCGGCGCAATTGTCACCATCTTCAGAGCGGATCCGCCAGCCTCGATGAGACGGTCCACGGACACCGGATCTGGATCACACAGCAGCTCAACAGCGTGAGCACCTTTGCGCGACTCAGCCAGGAACGGACCCTCCAGGTGAATACCGGCAACCTCATCACTATCGACGAGCCGGCGAAGTCGCCCAATCTGCGTGACGACGTCGTCAATCGCTGCGGTCACCGTCGACGCGAACAAAGTCGTCGATCCCTGGCTGCGGTGATAGCGGACCGCCCGCAACGCGGCCTCGTGGTCGGGATCGGTGAAGTCAGCTCCGGCACCACCATGGCAGTGAGTATCGACGTATCCGGGCAAAATCCATTCGTCGACGAGTTCAGCCTCTGGATCAATACCCTCGCTGATTGTCCTAATGCGTCCAGCCTCAACAGTGATCGTCGCTGGTGAATCATTGCCATCACGGTCGACGACGTGGTGAGAAGCAATGCGGGTGATCATCTATGCCTCCTAGCCCGGTTTCCCTCATCCTGCCACACGATCACAGCGTGAACTGTGCCGTTGTGCACTCCATGATCTGGGAGTATCGGGGTATGGCTGAGCCAAAAATCCCCCGTGACCTTTTGCCCGCTGACCCCCGATTCGGGAGTGGGCCGTCTCGAATCCGCCGGGACGTGGTAGCCAGCCTCGCCGAACCAGGATCAGTGATGGGCACCTCTCACCGCCAGCCACCGGTCCGTCATGTCGTCGCGGCGATTCGCGAAGAGTTGAGGGAGCTGTATGACCTGCCCGCCGGTTATGAGGTAGCACTCGGCAATGGTGGGGCCACCTTGTTCTGGGATATGGCAACCGTCTGTCTCGTCGAAAAACGAGCTGCCACTGGCGTTTACGGCGAGTTCACGCGAAAATTCTCCTCGGCCCTGCAGCGCGCCCCCTTCCTCGCCGACCCCGCCGTATTTCACGCCGAACCTGGCAAACTCCGCCTGCCCCAGGCCGTCAGCGGGGTCGATACCTATGCATGGGCCCACAACGAAACGTCTACCGGCGTCGTCGCCCCCATCCGACGACCTGACGACACCGACGACGATTCTCTCGTCCTCATTGACGCCACTTCGGCCGCCGGCGGCATCGCAGCAGATGTCTCAACCACCGACGCCTACTACTTTTCGCCGCAGAAAAATCTGTCCTCGGATGGTGGATTATGGCTTGCGATTCTGTCACCTGCAGCGATCGAACGCTCGAATAAAATGACGTCCTCGGCTCGTTGGGTGCCTCAGATGCTGGACCTCAGCCTTGCCGTGACGAACTCTCGAGCCGATCAGACCCTCAATACTCCGGCTTTGGCGACCCTCATCATGTTAGAGGCGCAGTGCCGTTGGCTCCTCGACCAAGGCGGCATGGCGTGGGCAGCATTGCGTACCGCGTCGACGTCGGGAACCCTCTATCGCTGGGCCGAAGACAACCCCCTGACGACCCCGTTCGTCACCGATCCGGCGCTACGTAGCCCGGTGGTCGTGACCATCGACATCGACGAGTCCGTCGACGCCGCACAGCTGTGCGCTCGTGCTCGAGCCAACGGCATCCTCGACATTGAGCCGTATCGCAAACTGGGTCGCAATCAGATCCGAGTCGCAACCTTCAGCTCGATTGAACCGAGCGACGTTGAAGCGTTGTCAGCATGTCTGGACTGGCTGCTTGAACACCACGACTAGCGGTGACGCCAGGTGGTATCCCGGGAGCGGCCGTAGAAAAAAGTGACGACGCCGGCGCACACCGCAATGGCGACAGCCCCGACCACCGCGGTGAGGGTGCCTGACCGCGCCTTTGACGTCGGTGTGCCCTTGGCCTGAGAGGCCGCCGAGATAGATTTTGCGGAATGTGACGGGGACGGCGTGATCGACGTCAACGTGGTCGGGAATGCGATCCCCTTCACCTTGTTCCCTGAGGTCGCAATCTGCAGAGTTTTTTGAGTGGTGTCCGTCGTGATGGCTTGGCCACCAGAGAAGGCGGCATTGGCGACCGTCTTCCAGGAATAAGCGTCAACAACACGCACTTCACGGTCGGTAAGGATGGCCATTCGTGACCCGTCCGGCAGAAATGTGGCGTCTTTGACTCCAGCTGGCGCGTCAGCGACCTTTTCTAGTGGATTCGATTCAGTGCGACTCACCTGTGGGCCGCCCCGGTAAATCGCAGGATGTGGACCATCGGTAATGATGTAAAAAGTCCCCTTGGGACTGACGGACAACGCTTTGGCATCGTGAGCGCCGTCTGGATAGGTGAACATCCACTCGTAATACGTCGATTGCTTCGCTGTTGTTGAGGTCGGGGATATCACCCGAATCCCGCGACGCTGGGCTTTCTTGTCGCCAATGTCTGCAACGTACAGCGCCCCATTAGCCCACGACATCGCCTCGACATCATGAAAGGCCGGCTCCCATGCCACCCGGTGAACCTCTTTTCCTGAGGTGTCAAGAGCAAGTAGCGAGTGGACCGTCGATGAGGAACCATCGGTTATCCAATACCAGTCATGAGAAAGGTCAGCAGCCATACCAACGGGATTCCCGAGCTTTTTACCTGTGGCGATGGTGAGGTCAGCAGCTGCTGCCGGGCCGACCGACAATCCCCAAGCGCATCCGAGTGCCAGCAATGCGCTCGCAGCTTGGGATGCGCGGCGTCGAGTCCGGGATCGGTGGGTCACAATGTCACATCCTGCCATGCCGGATCGACCAATCACAGCAGGGATCCCACCACGACGAGAAGTACGAGGATGATGAGAACCCCGCTAATGATGTGTTGCCTGGAGCGTGGATTCATGGACGACACCTTATGCCGACCCGCAGTCTTATACCCTGTCACTATGGGTGGGTTGAGACTCAACGCCATCGCGATCGACGAAGTTCGCGACATTTTCGAGGCCGACGAGGGCCTCGCCATGAAACTACGTAGGTGGACGGAAGCTCGGTTCAACGTGCCTGTTCACCATCATCGTCGGGCACGGTGGCATAGCCCGTTCCACCCGCTCTACAGGCCTAACGTTGAAGGCCCGATGCTACCAACCGGCTGGCCAACCCCCAACGACGTCGAAGACCTCGTCCGCGGACGCTCTATCGAAACCGAGCGGTTGACGCGATGCTGGCGGCTTGTCAATCACTGGCTCACCCATATGTCATGGGGATGGACGGAGATCCCCATGACGGTGGCACGCTTCGAAGAGCTCGATCGTGATCTCGCATCCGCCGGGCTACCCAGCGCCTACTCGCTTCAACGGCTCATGGCCAGGGACCCCCAGATTCCGCTGCGGCCAGCACCCGGAATGCAAATCGGTTATGCAGGGACCGGACAAATATTGGCCACGCGGGTTGAACTGTCGAAGGTCATCGGAGCAATACCGTCTACACGACGAGGTGAAGCGAGCGCCGTGCTCACCTTCCTCAACTCATATCCGGGCTGGAATCAGCTGGCCGTCGACCTGGGCCGCCCGGCGCCAAACCTCTTCGTAGCCTGGCAGCCGGACACCCTCGAATGCACCCATTCCGCTGGTCTCAGAGCTGGCCAAACAGCTTCATAAGAAGGGACTGGCTGAAGTACACCACAAAGAGCAGAGCAACAACCCACAGCAGGGGATGCACGCTGCGAGCCTTACCAGAAATGGCCTTGGCGATGCAGAACATGATGAGGCCAGCACCAATACCGGTCGTAATCGAGTAGGCGAAAGGCATGAGTACCATGCCCAGAAAAGCTGGTAGACCTTCCTCTGCGTGCTTCCAGTCAATGTGCGTGACCTGAGCCATCATAAGGAATCCGACAAAAACGAGCACCGGAGCGGCTGCCTCAGACGGGATGATGGACACGATCGGAGACAGGAACATCGCGAGCAAGAAGCCCAGCCCGGTGACGATGGAGGCGATACCGGTACGGGCCCCCTCCCCTACACCAGCGGCCGACTCGACGTACCCGGTTGCCGACGACGCTGAGCCAAGACCGCCGGCTACTGCAGCCAAGGCGTCGACGACGAGGATTCCCTTGAGATGCTCAGGGTTACCGGTCTCGTCAAGGATGCCGGCTTGGTCACCGATCGCGACAACCGTCCCCATGGTGTCGAAGAAATCAGCGAGCATCAGGGAAAACACCACGAGCAGGGTGCCCAAGAAGACTCCAATACGGAAATGACCGTCGACAAGAAACCCGCCAACAAGGTCAACATGACCGAGTAGCCCCAGGTCGGGCCAGCGGAAATCTGAGGCTGCGGGTAGCCGGGGGACGTTAAGGGCCCAGCCGGTCGGATTCTTGTCGCTCTGGGCACCGATGTTTCCTATGGCCTCAATGATCACTCCGACAAGTGAGGTACCGATGATTGCTATGAGCATGGACCCTTTAACGTGACGCTGATGCAACACCACCAGCAGCAGAAAACCGAATAGGCACAGAAAGATGGGCCAACCCACTAAGCTGCCACCAACTCCCAAAGTGACGGGGGTACCCGAACCGGGGCGAATAACACCAGAATCGACGAACCCGACAAACGCGATGAACAGGCCTATTCCTACGCTGATCGCCGCCCGCAAAGAATCGGGCACAGCTCGGAAGATCATCTCCCGGACCCCTGTAAGAACGAACACCAAAATGAGGACGCCCTCCCAGACGACCAAGCCCATAGCCTGAGACCACGTCATCGTCGGAGCGACAACGTAGGCAAGCAGAGAGTTAATACCTAGGCCTGTCGCGATACCCATCGGGAATCGTCCCCAAATGCCCATCGCAATCGTCATAATGGCAGCCACAAAGGCTGTCACCGCCATTACCATGATTTTGTTGTCATCAATGCCGACGGTATTAAGGGTGGTCCCGGCAGCATCAAGGAATTTCGGAGCGCCGTTGAGGAGCTTGCCATTTTTATCGGCAGCGGTGCCGATAATGAGGGGATTGAGGGCCAGGATGTAGGCCATCGTGAAGAAGGTGACGATGCCGCCACGAACTTCACGAGATCTCGTCGAGCCCCGTTCTGTCAGATGAAACCAATGATCGAGTCTTGCTGATGCGGTATTGCTAGGCACGCAGGCATTCTAGAGATAACGTGTCACGGCTTGCGGGGGGCATTACGATAGAGCCGTGTCCAACCGTCATCTGCTTACTCAGGCGAACGTCGCTCCAATAGACGAAAACGGCGTGACGGTCGGCATCGTGGGCACCATCGCCTTCGCCGTGGCATCGCTTATCTGCTGGATGATGCTCGACCGCCTCACTGTGTCTGGTTACCGCGACTGGCTATGGATCTGCCTCACGGGTACCGGCCTAGGAATTACCGGCACAGCATACTGTTGGCGACGTTCCTGAGCTCTCTGGCAGGACGGCGAGAGAGGGCTCAGTCAAACAGCGACTCGTCAATCGAGATTGTGTCGAAAACCGGCTCGGGGAGTTCAATTCCCCGCCGCTTCTCAACGACATCAGAGTGACCTCCGCAACCGTGATCAACGTGGACCACCGAGCCGTCAGAGGGAGAGTACTCGTTCGAGCACACCCCAAAAACTCGCCCCAGCGAATGCTCAAGGCGCACGAAGTACCCGCACGTCACGCAACTGGCCGGCGCATGACGACTCGTCGCATTGTCTGGGCCACCCTCACCGGCGAGCCAGCGCTCAGCGGTGGAGTCACGGCCCTCTCGCGACAGCAGCCGCTCACGCCCCAGCCCTAACTCAGAGGCGACGGCACGAGTGGCAGCCCATTCGGCTGGATCCTCATCTGGGGCTAATTCACCGCCGGTGTATCCAGGCTCCAGACGTGGGTCATTGTCGGCAGTCGGCATGAGGGTGCCAGCAGCGATGTCACCCGCCCGCACCCGGTCACGCCACGGCACCCATTCAGGGGCCAGCAGGGAATCCTCGCCAGGGATGAGGACAACCTCATTGACGGTGACGTTACGGCCACGCAGAGCACGCGACATCGTCACAGCCCAACGCCACCCTCGATAACCGGGATGCGGACACTCGAAGAGGTGAGTAAGGACACGCTCGCTCTCGGTGATGGTCCCGACGTGCTCACCCACACCGAAATCACCAGCGCGGTGTTCGGCAGCTTCCCGCGCCTGGTCCACAGCTTTCGCGATGGTCGCATCAGCCTTGATAGCTCGGGTCGCCGTGCGCGACTTCGACGTCACCGGTGTCATTACAGCTCCAACTCGTCAGCGACTGCGCGCAGCATCTTGGCCACCGCGACGGACGTGCGCGGATCAGGATAGCGCCCGTGCCGGTAACCATTACCCATCTTGTCGAGCATCTTGATGAGGTCTTCGCAGATCACTGCCATCTCTTGCGGCTTCTTGCGACTAGCCTTGGACAGCGAGGCAGGAGTCTCGACGATCTGCAGGGACAGGGCCTGCTCTCCTCGACGACCCTCAACAACCCCGAAGTCAACCTTCTGACCGGGCTTCAGGGTATTCACCCCTGCGGGTAAGGCGGAAGCGTTGACGTACACGTCGCCGCCACCGTCCTTCGTCAGGAAACCGAACCCCTTGGTGGCATCGTAGAAACGCACCCTTCCGGTTGGCATCTCTGGCTCACTCCTTCCGGTCATGACGGCCAATGGACCGCCATACAAGGTTACAAGCCTTGACGACGGTCCACCACTCACTTTCGATCATCACCCCGAGGACACTCATCGGTCCGGGGCGTCAGATCTCACATCGCTCCGGAAAGCTCGCCTCGCTGAGAATCGGTCCACCGGAAATACTCAGCCATAGTGAGCTTCGCTCCGGCAGCCTCGTCAGCGATAACCAACACGTGCGGGTGGAATTGCAGCACCGATGCCGGGCACATCGCTGAAACCGGCCCTTCAACAGCCTTAGCTAGCGCATCAGCCTTGTTGGCCCCGATCGCTAGTAGCACAACATTGCGGGCAGCCATGATCGTGCCAAGCCCTTGGGTGACGCAGTGGCTCGGCACCGTTTCGCCCGCCTCAAAGAACCGGGCGTTATCGGCCTTAGTGCGCTCCGCGAGAGTCTTGACGCGGGTGCGCGACGACAGCGAGCTAGTGGGCTCGTTGAAACCGATATGACCATTAGCCCCAATGCCAAGAATCTGAACGTCAATCCCGTGAGCTTCCTGGATGGCCGCCTCATAGGCAGCACAGGCGGAGTCAAGGTCATCGGCCATGCCGTCGGGGGTGTGGACGTTTGCTGGATCGAGTCCAAGCTGCTCAGTGACGGTGTGACGGATCGTGGCCGCGTAAGAGCGCTCATCGTCTGCGGGGAGCCCCACATATTCGTCGAGTGCGAATGCGCGCAGCCCCGTGAAATCAGCCTTACCCTCCGCCGCGAGAGCGGCCAGGCTGGCGTACGTCGTCAGCGGCGTCGATCCAGTCGCCACCCCCAACACCGGATTCTTTTCCCGGCCTAGCACCTTCGCAATCCGGTTGGCGGCGATCCGCCCGACGGCCTGCTCATCGGAGCAGATGATGACCTCCATGTCGAACCCTCCTTGACGGGACCACGGGTAACGTCCTCGACGTGCCTGATTGAGACTAGGGCTACGTGAGTGCTTATGAGCGATCACACTCACCAGCCATGAGCGTTGGCCCGGCCAAGGTGAGCGTGCCGCATCGTCGGACCCACCCCCTACCATGGAGTTATGGCACGCAGCATCACCGCACCCGTCGACGTCGTCGGATCACGGCCTGCCCCGCGCGCCTTCCAGGCACCTCGGATCGAACCATTGGAGACGCCGACCCAACCCGCCAATCCCGCTGCCGGAAAGCCCGTTACCGCCCCACGCGAATATCAGGGGGGCGATCGCCGTCCGCTCGCAGAGCTGCTGCCACGTCGGCGCAGTTGCCGTCAGCCTCTGGACCCGTTCTCCACGCAGGCCGGGCTGACAGGACCACGCATCGAGCACCGCGATCCGCATGAACCGATCCGCACCAGTCGACTAGCTCGTGGGTATTCCACTTGGTCGGCGCCGACTGAGACGCCGGTGTCAACGACACCACCGCCCCGCATCTCGTCACCCAAAATGCTTACCCGCCTCGATCCGCGGCCCCCTGCGAAAGCCGGTAGCCGATCCTTCCTCGACCTGTGTCGAGGGTTGGGGTGGCCATGGATCGTCATCCTCGCGGTGGGATCCGTGTGGACTCCGTTATCCATACCGGCCCTCGTCATCGCATGGTGGCTGGCATGGCGTCACCCCTTTGCGGCAGGACACCTCACCAAAGCTCTCACTGCCGTGACGGTAGCCGTCATTATTGGCGGAGCGATCACATCACCGGTACGCACCGTGCTGGAGCAATGTGCGTGGATGTCTCGGCTCGGTTGCCTCATCATGCTTGGCCTAGGGTTCCTCCTCATTGACCGTCAGCTCACACCTCAAGATCCGAGGCCCTCCCGATGAGCGCGGCCGAGGAGCCGACGACCCTTGCCTCCACTATCCGAAATCTCGATAAGCAGAGTTTGTCCCGGCTATTAGCCCTGCGCCCCGACCTAGCCAACCCCGCCCCCAGAGATTTGGCTGAGGTGTCGTCGCGCGCAAGCACCCATGCGTCCATCAATGCTGCCATCTCCAGTCTGGATCGTTGGCGATTGAGTCTGCTAACCTCATTAGCTGCATTGGGGGACCTCAGCCTTACTGAATTAGCCGAAGCATTGTGTCGAGGCTGGCTTACCTCTCCAGAAGACATCCAGGCTGACGTCGCCGCCGGAATCTCAGATCTCCTCGATATGGCCCTCGTCTTAGAGGACTCCGGACAGCTACACGTCATCCAGATCGTCACCACTCATCTGTCTCAATACCCTGCGGGGCTTGCTCCAGCATCCGTCATGCCTATGAATCCTGACGAGGTCACCGAGAAACTAGCAGCAGCTGGTTCCAAGGCCCGCTCGGTGCTCGAGCGTCTGGTGTGGTCCCCCACGGGTCATGTCCCCAATGCTCGTCGCGCAGTTACCCCCGAAACAGCCACCACCCCCGTCGAAACCGCTCTGGCCTATCGCCTCTTGCGTCCCCTCGACGACGACACCGTTATATTGCCCCGCGAAGTGGCTCTGGTGCTGCGAGAGAACCGCCTCTTTACCGAACAACCACGCCCCACTCCGCCACCATGGCCCGAGCCGAGTCAGGTCACGTTGGTGAACCGGGCCGGGCTGGGCACCGCTCTTGAAGCTGTCAGCGCAATGTCTGCTCTCTTGGAAGGGGTGGAACGCCACAACTGTGCTCTGCTAGCCAACGGTGGCATCGCCAAACGGGACGCACGCATCGTGCTATCCCGGGTCGCACCCGAGGGTGACGGTTGGGTTTACCTGGCTCTGGCTGCCGCAGGAGGCCTCATTGGCGCTGACGGGCGCAGCTGGCTTCCGACACCGTTGGCCGACCGTTGGCGTACTGACTCGCTATGGGGGCAATGGGTGAGCCTGCGACATGCGTGGCGGCATATTCCGCAGATGCCCGGCAGCCTCGATAACACTCTCGACGCGTCAGCACCGGCAACTGCTCAAGCATGGCGTCGACTAGTGCATCAGGAGCTGCGCACCGCCGAGCCAGGCACCCCCATTACGGCAACGGCCGTCGCGGATCGGATCCGGTGGCGTCAGCCTGGCACAACCGTCGACGACGCCTTAGTGGAGGCCGTCCTCGACGAGTGCCGGGTGCTCGGGATGGTCGCACTCGACGCGCGCACCGATCTCGTTGACGCACGCACCCGTGCAGACATGCCAGAACGCACTGACGACGTCATCTTGCAATCTGACCTCACCGCGATTGCCCCTGGCCCGCTAACCCCCGATACCGCCGCCGATCTGGCTCTGCTGGCCGATCGAGAATCTACTGGTATCGCCGGAGTACGGCGGTTCAACCGCGCAAGCCTGCGCCGTGCTCTCGACGCCGGATGGACCGGTGAGCGAGTGCGCCAATGGTGGACTGAACACTCCCTTGGTGATGTTCCACAGAGCCTTCTCGTGCTCCTCGACGACGTTGTACGCGACCACGGTCGGGTGTCAGTAGCGGCTGCCGGGGCGCTCTTGGAGGACGACGATCCAGCCGCCGTCGAAGCAATTTTGCGAAGCTCGCTGGCCAACGATGTCGGTCTTCGTCGCATCGGCCCCCAAGTACTCGTAGCCCAGGCAGAACCCGACCAAGTGCTGGCTGGGCTGCGCGAGTTGGGGATGTCACCGGTAGCCCGCGACGCTCACGGTGACGTGTTCTCGACTCCTCCGCCGCCACGAGCAAAGGCAGAGGCACCGGCATCCTCGGCTCCCCACTCTAACCCCGATGAATTAGCTGCGTGCCTGCTGGACAATCGGGGACGCGGATTCTCCGATCGACGACAACTCATCGCCCAATTACACCAAGCCCACCACGATGGCTCGTGGATGCACATCGAACGAGTCATTGACGACGGCACGACGGTGCGTCAAACCGTACGGATCATGGCGGTAGCCGCCGGAGCAGTGCGCTGCGTTATTCGAGGCGGGGGCGGGGTAGCCATCGTTCCCGTTTCTCGAATCACTTCTTGCCAGCCCGCCTGAGGCAGTCGACGTCGCATATATCCCTGCCTTCTGTATGGTCGATTGCCGCAGCGCTTCGGACGACGACACCGACGCACCCCGCTCGGGAACAAACACACGCTGCAGGACGATACTTGTCATGATGACTTCTGAACCCGGCCCACTCATCGTCCAGTCCGACCACACTCTTCTACTGGAGGTAGATCACTCCTTAGCAGATGAGTGTCGTCACGCTATAGCTCCGTTCGCGGAATTGGAGCGTGCCCCCGAGCACATCCACACCTATCGGCTTACCCCGTTAGGGCTATGGAACGCCATGGCCGCCGGCCACGACGCTGAGCAGGTTGTTGACATTCTCATGAAGTATTCACGCTACCCGGTAGCCTCTGGCCTGCTGATCGACGTTACCGAGACGATGTCACGGTATGGCCGGTTGCGCATTGAAAAGCACCCCAGCCACGGACTCGTGCTGGTATCGACTGACCGGGCTGTGCTCACCGAAGTGTTGCGCTCGAAGTCGGTACGCGGACTTGTTGGCGACCAGATCGACGATGAAACGGCAGTAGTTCATCCGTCACAGCGCGGCACACTGAAACAGGCTCTGTTGAAGCTCGGCTGGCCCGCAGAGGACCTCGCCGGGTACGTCGATGGTGAGCACCACGACATCGACCTCAACGAGGATGGGTGGGATCTGCGGCCGTATCAACGCGTGGCCGCAGAGTCATTCTGGGACGGCGGATCGGGAGTTGTTGTACTGCCGTGCGGTGCTGGCAAGACGATTGTCGGAGCCACCGCGATGAGCCTCGCCCGCTGCACCACTCTGATCCTCGTCACCAACACGGTCTCGGCTCGGCAGTGGAAAGAGGAGCTTGTTCGCCGCACCTCACTCACCCCTGACGAGATCGGAGAGTATTCCGGGTCGCGCAAACAGGTGCGCCCAGTAACAATCGCCACGTATCAGGTCATCACGACCAAACGTCACGGCGTGCATCCACATCTAGAGCTCTTCGAGGCCCGTGACTGGGGTTTGGTCATCTATGACGAGGTTCACTTGCTGCCAGCCCCGGTCTTCCGCATGACGGCTGACTTGCAGGCACGCCGTCGTCTCGGCTTGACGGCTACCCTGGTGCGCGAGGACGGGCATGAGGACGATGTATTTACCCTCATTGGGCCCAAGCGCTACGACGCCCCGTGGAAGGAAATCGAGGCCCAGGGGTGGATCGCGCCTGCTGACTGCGTCGAGGTGCGGGTGAGTTTGTCTGAATCCGATCGAATGGCCTGCGCCATGGCCGAACCCGATGTCCGTTACCGGATGGCCGCGACCCTTCCGATTAAAAATCGGGTTGTCAGAGACCTCGTCGAGCGTCACCGCGGCCAGCCCACTCTCATCATCGGCCAGTACGTCGATCAGCTGGAAGAATTGGCCGAGGAGTTATCGTGCCCGATTATCACCGGCTCAACGACACCCGCCCGGCGTCAAGAGATCTACCAGAATTTCCGCGACGGTGAGATTGATCTGCTCGTGGTCTCTAAAGTCGCTAATTTCTCTATTGACTTACCGAGTGCTGAAGTCGCTATCCAGGTCTCTGGAGCATTTGGATCACGCCAAGAAGAGGCTCAACGTTTGGGCCGTCTACTGCGCCCCAAGGACGGCCTGGTCGCGCGTTTTTATGCGGTCGTCTCTCGCGATACTGTTGACGCCGATTTTGCTAGCCATCGTCAGCGGTTCCTCGCCGAACAGGGATACTCATATCGCATTATTGATGCAGACGATCTGGACGCATTGGACCGAGCGACGTGACAATAAGGTTGAATAGTCCACGTATAGGAGGACATGGTTTTGTCTGCGAAAGCGATCATCTCCAGACGTACGGCACTCGGGGGTTTGATTGTCGCTACCGGAGCTGCCATCGGGATGCCCGTAGTGCGAGCAGCCAATAGGACAAAGACTTCTGCACCACGCAAACCCGCCCCGACTAAGGTCGCGAGCCCTGCGGCTCCAGGACCATACGTGCCATTTCCTTACCACAGTGAACTGACGAAATACCTCAAAACGCGTAGCGGAGAGCAGTCTGTGGCGATGAGGGTGCATGGGCAGCGTAATATCCACGTTCTCAACCACGGAGCTACCACCTACATCACAGCGTCCATCATCAAATTGGCGATTATGGAAACTGTCATGATCCAAGCTGCCGGTAAGAAACGTCAGCTCACTGAGGAGGAAAAAGACCTTCTCGTCCCCATGATCGAGAACTCGAGCAATGACGCCGCAACTGCGTTGTGGAGAAAGGTTGGCAAAGCTGACGGTGTTCGCACTGCAATGCGTCGGATGGGAGCCACCCATACGACTTTCGATCCTCAGAACCGTTGGGGCCTGACGTCAACGACTGCCGCCGATCAAGTCGTACTTGCTGACCACATCTTCTGCCCCAACACCATCATTCCCGCGTCCATGCGTGCGTACGCTCGCAAACTCATGTCCAACGTCGAAGACGATCAAGACTGGGGCATGACAGCGGGCATGGCAACTCCCTTCGTCAAGAATGGGTGGCTGCCGCGCGACGACGGTTGGCATGTGAATTCAGTAGCCTCCACCGGGGTCAACGGCTACACCGCTGTCGGTCTCGCCCATTCCTCCACGGCGTCCATGGATGACCTCGTCGAAACCATCGAGGGAATGGCACGCATCATTGCCCGCCATCAGCGACACAATGTCACGGCTTCTTCTTCATCGGCCCGCAGACAGACCGACGCACCGGCCAGCCAGACGGTGAGCGATCATGGGCATATTCCGGTACGGGCACCGGGCACCCGGGATGTGTGGATCCAAGGGTTCTGACGCGAACCTGGCATTACCTGGTCAAACGGTCGAGGAGTTCTCGCCACGACCTCACCAGATCAGCATCAACCCACGCCTTCCATGACCCCTGAGGCCGAGCAGGGCTGCCAATATGAAAAGCCCTCACGCCAGCCTGGTATAGCCACGGAACGTGCTCGGCTCGCAATCCGCCCCCAGCCATGATGAGTGCTGCTACTCGAGGATCGGCATTGGCCCGCTCAATGAGGTCGTCAATACCATGCTCTACACCTCGTGGCGATCCGGCCGTCAGCACTTGGTCGAGCCCGGGTAACCCGAGCAATTGCACCCATGCTTTATCCGGCTCCAAACTGCTGTCAATGGCGCGGTGGAAGGTCCAGCGTGGGAAATCGTCCGTCAATTCGATAACAGTGTCGACGTCAACTCCGGTCGCCTCGTCGAGGAAACCGAGCACTGGCCCGTCAGCCCCTAAATCCCGGTAAATACTGGCCAGACGGAGGATCTCGTCGCGTCGACCGGGGTCGGCCCGAAACCCGCCGTCAAGACGCAGCATGGGTCGCACCGGAATATCAACGGCAGTAAGGACGCGCGCCAACAGTTCGGGGCTGGGTGCCAACCCGCCGTCGTCCATCGTACCGACCAGCTCGATGCGATCGGCACCTCCCTGAGCTGCCCGTTTGGCGTCGTTTTCGTGCAGACAGATGACCTCGAGCAATGCCATGGACCTAATTGTTGCGCCAGTCGCGCTGAATCGTCACGAGAAGAACGGCAATCAGCACGGCTAAGGCGATCGTATTAATGATGGATCCTTCCGCGCCGAAGGTTCCCCCGGTGAGCCAAGGACGCGAGCCAGTCGTGCCCGTGGTCGTCATGACGCTCTGGTCCAATTCCAGGCCCGAAACGTCGAATCCCAACACCATGCCCTGTAACCAATTCCAGACAGTGTGGAAACCCATCGCCGCGAGTAAATTGCCTCGCCAGATCACCAGCAGTCCCGACATAACACCGAATCCTGCGATGTTGACCAGGGCCACCCATGTCGTTCCGGGATTCGCACCATGCAACGCAGCGAAGACGACAGCTTGTATGGCCACTCCGGCAGGAATCCCCCATCTTGCCGCCAGCGACTGCATGAGGTAGCCGCGCAGCACAGCTTCTTCGGCACATCCTTGCACGACAAACAGCACGATCGCGGCAACGATGAGTCCCGCAGCCATGACGTTCGGGTGTGCCCACAACATCGTCACCTGGCCAGTAGCTGTCATGACGACAACATCAATCACAAGGATTGCGACCGCGATTGCCACCCCAACCCAGACGTCGCGGCCACGCCCGCGAAATCCAAGACAGCTCATGGGCCGCTGCTCGACGAAGCGCATCCATGCCCATAGCGTCAGCCAAACTCCAGCGAAGGACGCCAAGAGCAAGACCGTCGAAGTATGGGCATCTGGGTGACCGCCGAACAATGCGGTCAATACCACGCCGAATCCAGCTTGCCCCACCCCAAAGATGACCATTGCGGCTAATAACGACAGCAGTGGGTGGAGTGTTCCGGCTCCGGCAAGGAACTCATCAACAGGTCGCTTGCGAGCACCAGATGGCTTCGCAGATACACCGGACGCACCTGCACTAGACGGCACTTTCGCGGATTCAGCGCCCTCGGTAGGCGATTCTGAATCCGCGACGTGTTGATTGTCAGTGCTCACCTAGGTGATCGTACCGAGCGGCATTACACAGTGACGGCGCGATGCTCCTTGGCGCTGCGCGCTGCTGCCTCGGCCAGGACTAGGGCCTGGTAGCCGTCGCGCACTGACGGACAGACCGCGCCGCCAATGGTGATCGAGTCAAGGAATGCGTCCAACTCGATACGGTATGCATCCTCGTAACGCTCAAGGAAAAAGTCCATGACTGCGGTCTTCGCCTCAGTCTGGGTGCTGGTGGCTTTACGAACCGCAGTTGCCGTCAGGTTGTCGGCACTGAGCATGCCGTCGGCACCGAAGGCCTCAATGCGCTGGTCGTACCCAAAGGCGCAGGTCCGCGAGTTGATGATGGTAGCGAGCTTGCCGTCACGGGACTTCAACGTGACGATCACCTGATCGAAGTCTCCCTGTTCAGCAATCTCCGGAGAGACATTAGTGCCCACAGCATTGACCTCGGCGATGTCGCCGAGGAAGTTCCGCACCATGTCAAAGTCGTGGATCGTCATGTCCTTAAAGATGCCTCCAGAACCTGCAATGTACGACGCCGGCGGAGCTGCCGGGTCTCGAGACACCACAGTGAGTTGTTGCAGATCGCCAATCTCCCCATCGTCGAGGCGATCTTTCAAGGCACTGAACGTCGGATCAAAGCGACGGTTAAAGCCCATCATGACATGATCGGCGCGATCGCCGAGCTCGTCGATGCAGCGCTTGGCAGACTCGAGGTCGAGTGCAATCGGCTTCTCACACATCACTCGTTTTCCGCTGTTGACCGCCTTGAGTATGTGGTCAACGTGAAACTGAGTGGGAGATCCAATGACGACGGCGTCGACGGTAGCGTCGTCGAATACCTCATCAGGATCCAGGCAGTACTTCACGTGGTATTTCTCGGCGAGAGCACGCGCGTTCTGCTCGAATGGATCGCACACGAGCGTCAACGTGACGTCGTCACGGGCCCCGAGAGCTCGAGCGTGGACGTGCCCGATGCGTCCGGCTCCAATAATGGCGATATTGATCATGCTGTGAACCCCCGTGTTCGACAAAGCTGAGACCTCACCACTGACGGTAAGATTCTATTATGTTAGCACAATTAACACACGTGACACCGATACCACCCACCAAAAGCAGTTCTTGCTCCTTCATTTGACAGGACATATACTTCTAGAAGCGGCCTGACGCACAGAGGCTCAGGCCTCCGAGACATGAGGAGCACATCAATGAAGATTGCCGGAGCGCCCATCAGCTGGGGCGTCTGCGAGGTCCCGAACTGGGGTTACCAGATGACTCCAGAGCGCGTCCTCACCGAGATGAAACAAATCGGCCTTACCGCCACCGAGTTTGGCCCCCAAGGCTGGCTACCCATCGAGGCTGAGGCCCGCGCCACTGAAGTGAAAAAGTACGGCCTCAAACCCGTAGGAGCATTCTTCCTGGCCGTCATGCACGATCCGAATTTCGATCCGATCCCTATGGTGAACAAGGAGCTTGACGCCTTCGAAGCCGCTGGAGGCGACTACCTCATCCTCGCCACGGATTCTGGACGCGACGGATACGATAACCGCCCAGTCCTCGACGAGGCAGGCTGGAAGACGCTGTTCACCAACCTTGACCGCATCCGCGACGTCTGCGCCCACCGCAACGTCACCGCCTGTCTACATCCCCACTGGGGAACGATGGTCCAAAACCGTGACGAGGTGGTCCGGGTGCTCGAGGGCTCCTCGATTGGGCTGTGCCTCGATACAGGCCACCTGGCCTGTGGTGGCACGGACGTCGTCGAGCTAGTCAGCGAGTACGCCGACCGCGTCGACATCGTCCACGCCAAAGACGTTCATAAGGACATGACCGACAAGCTTCTACCTGGCGAGATCACCTGGTCAGAAGGCATCCGTGCCGGGATGTTCGCGCCTATCGGTGACGGAGACATCGACTTCGGCACCATCGTGAAACTCCTCGATGAGGCCGGCTTTGACGGCTACTACGTCCTAGAGCAAGACATCATGATCGACGAGGAACCACCCGCTGGCGGCGGCCCGATCATCAATGCGAAGAAGTCTTACCAAGCATTGGCATCGTTGGGACGGTAAGCCCTGAAACTCAGCGATAGGTGGCCCGTTCTCCATCGAGGACGGGCCACCTGACGCTGAGATGGGCCACCTGACACTGGCAAGCGATCACCACCGTTGTCAGCAACAGGCCCGGGACCGTCACTCGGTCCCGGGCCTACATCAGGTCCTCACAAGGACATGTCAATCACGCCACGACCAACCATCGAACCATCCCGAAGCATGGCATAACCGTCATTGACCTCATCGAGGCTAAAGACTTTGTGGACAACTCTGTTGACATCAATGACGCCGCGCGCAGCCATGGCGACGACTGCAGGCAAGTCCACTCGAGTGCGGGCACCATACGACCCCAGAATCGACTGGCCGCGCCGGACCGTCCTATTGATCTCCACGCCGGCGGTCTGTACTCCCGCCCCTAGCCCCACGGGAACCATGCGTCCGCCATCAGCTAGAACATCCAAAGCTGTTGTCCACGTGGCGGGAATACCTAACGCCTCGAAGGCGATCTCAACACCTCGTCCGCCCGTAATCTCGAGCACTCTCTGCCTGACGTCTTCCTGAGCAGAGTTGACGGTATGGGTGGCGCCAAGCTCCTTGGCTTCTGCCAGTTTCTCTTCCTTGACGTCAATAGCAATAATGGGATTGGCGCCCATCACACTGGCGAATTGCAAGATATTCGACCCCACTCCCCCTGTGGCGACGACTGCCACAGACTCGCCATACCTCAGGTCTGCGCCACGTCGAACCGCCCCATAGGCAGTCATAGCTGCGCACCCGAGAATGGCGGAATTGCGCGGATCAAGCCCATCAGGCAGCGGCACGACGGCAGTAGCTGGAACCACGCAGTACTGCGCGAGAGCACCCATCGAATACATAGCCACCGGATCGCCGCTTGGGGTAAACAACCGGGTTTGCCCGTCGTAGAGGGTCCCGTTTAGCCGGTTCATCTCGAAGAACGGCCCGCACAGGTCGTCACGTCCCCGACGACACGCGTCACACTCACCGCAAGGCATGAGGAATCCACCCGAGACGCGTTGTCCAATGCTGAGGCCGGAATGATCTAGGCCATCACCGAGTTCGACAATGACGCCGCTGACCTCATGCCCGAGGACGGCCGGGACCGGAAAGCTGATCGCCCCACCTAAGACATGTAGGTCCGAGTGACACAAGCCGCACGCGATGACTTTAAGAAGAACCTCGCCGTGACGTGGTTTGGGAACGTTGAGGGTTTCGATGACAAGCGGTTCACCGGGCTCCCGTAGCACGGCGGCACGCATAGTTGTTGGTAAGGAGGCCATAACCTTTCACCCCTTTGTCCGTACATTAAATGTCATTACATCACAAGCCCACATGTTGCGCAAGACCCAACCGCACCACAGTGCGAAATCCCCACCACTTATACATTGACGTTATTTCGCCGCCATAATCCGAGCAATCCCCCATCCTCAGGCGCGAAAGTGGGGTGCATGGCCAGAAAATCCATGCACCCCACTTAGCACGCTACAGGAAAACTCAGGAATAGCGCTCCTCCATGTACGTTTCAATTTGCTCAAGAGACTTGTTCCGAGTCTCCGGCATGATCTTGAAGAGAATCACAGCGATAACAATGTTCATGATGCCGTAAATGGTGTATGTGAGTCCGCCTCCCAGACCGGCCATCATGGACGGGAATGTAAAGGTTATGATGGCGTTTACCACCCACATGAAGAAGATAGCCGTTCCATTCATAATACCGCGAACATTCGATGGGAACATCTCGCCGAGCATCGTCCATACCACCGTCCCGTTGGTGGACTGCACAATGAGCATAAACACCGCCATGAGGCCGAGGATGAGATATGGTGCCCAGGCCGGTGGTGTGGTCTTGTCATTAATATGTGGAGCGATCGTGAATTGGAAAGTCGCCGCAATGACGAGCAGAGTGACACCTACGGCAGACACATCGAAAATGAGCAAACTGCGTCGGCTAAACTTGAGAATAAGCCACAGACCAGCAACGGAGCCGATGACGGACATAATGCCATTAGCCACTTGTGCAGTAATCGATGCCGAGGTCGTCATACCCGCGTATTCCAGTACCTTCGGCGCGTAATACATCACGGTGTTGACACCCGTCGTCTGATTGACGATGGCTAAGAAGATGCCCACCAGCATGAGTTTGCGCAGCCACGGTGTGCGCCACACGTGCGCAAAGGCATTGCCTTGATACTTATTTTCCAGCTCGCGTTGCTGGGAGATGAGCATCTCCTCGACCTCAGCATCCAGGGGGCCATCTTTCTTAGGATCGCGCACCCGTTTAAGCGCCCCAACGGCATCAGCAATCCGACCCTTTGCCAAGTACCAGCGCGCCGACTCCGGCATCAAGCGAATACCAATCCACAACGCAATAGCCGGAATTGAGCACAGCACCAACATCCAGCGCCACGCTGCACCGTTGCCAGACTGAATGACGAGATTATCCACAAATGCGCGGTACTGGTCTCCCTCCAAAGGGCCGCCCTTCGAAGCCTGTAAGGCCAGGATCTGATCCCATGAATAGGTGCCCTGCGTGATGCCAAGGCTGTCGGAGTTGTTGTTAGCCTTGACGACCAGCTGCGGACCACCATGGGCGGCGTTGATGATGGCGTTCATAGAGAACGCCAGGAGCTGACCGGTGACAATCATGAGCTGGTCGATAGCAACAATCGACCCTCTAATGCGTTTGGGCGCATTTTCGGCGAGATACACCGGAACAGTGGCTGATGCCGCGCCAACAGCAAACCCCAGCACAAAGCGAAACACGTACATCACAAAGACATTCGGGGAGAACGTCGTCCCCAAAGCCCCGAGCAGGAAAACCACCGCGAGGATCGTGATGTTGTGACGACGCCCCCACCGGTCCGACATAATGCCGCCGGTTACCGCGCCAATTGCGGCCCCGATAAGGAGCGTGCCGCCGATGGCACCCTCCTGCACTGGAGTTAGGGCGAGCCCACCAGCCAGTTGGGGCATATACAAATAGGGAAGCGCTCCAGAAATAACACCTGTGTCATATCCAAAAAGCAACGATCCCAGAGTTGCTACAGCAGCGAGAGCGCCAATGCCCCGATGCTTGCCGGACGGAGGAGTCTCATCGACCATCCGGCGAATGTCTTCTCTGATGTGTGAAGGTGTACCCATGTCACCCTTTCAGTCAGGGGCAGCTTCAGCCCATCCGGGGGGTTAATTCCCCACCAGTGGCCCGAATATGCTGCCGGGCCTATTCACAGACACGCGATGACGCGGTCACTTATCAAATGTGGTTCTCCCCGTTACTGGCTTGACGTCATGCCAGGCACGGTCTCCGCAGGAGGCAACGATGGCGTCGTTGACCTCTGCTGAGGCCCAACCGTCAGCGACGGATGGGCCGTGTTGTTGCCCGTCTAAAACTCCTTGAACGAATTTCGCAGCTTCAATGACCTTCATGTCGTCGAAGCCCATAGATGTTCCGGCTCCCGGTTGAAAACGCATAAACTCGGGAAAATCAGGTCCGGCCATGCAGTTGACGTATCCCTGCAAGGCGCCGTTATTTCGTCCCAGACAGACTTGTAGATGGTTGAGATCCTCGAAGTTCCATCTAATAGATCCATCGGTTCCATAGATTTCGACGATGTACTCTGCACGCGGCCCCACACTGACCCGACTGGACTCCAATGTGCACATCACGCCATTTTCCATACGTGCTATGACGGCGCAGTAATCCTCATTGCCTACCGGCCCAAGCTCGTCAGAGACGACCCAGCCTGTGTGTCCAATACCCTCTTTAAGTGGCTTAGGCCGCTGGCGAATGAATGTCTCAGAGACAGCGGATACCTCGGTGAATCGTTTCTTTAATAAATACTGAACAAGATCTTCTCCGTGCCCCATGAGATCGAGTACTACGCCGGCACCAGCACGCTCGGTGTCATAACGCCACGTCAACGGACCGCGGGGGTCAGATGCATAGTCTGCAATAAGCCACACTCTGGCATTAGTCACTACACCTAGACGTCCCTCAGAGATCAGCTGACGCGCGAACTCAATAGCTGGAGTGTGTCGGTAATTAAACCCAACCGAGGTGACGAGACCTTTAGCCTCCGCTGCTTCGGCGATCTCACGAGACTGTGCAGCATTAATTCCCATCGGTTTTTCGATCCAGAATGGCTTTCCAGCCTCAGCTGCAGTAAGGGCAATATCTCGGTGCAAGAAGTTCGGAGCGCATATAGACACGACGTCCACATCTGGGTTGTTGATTAGCTCCCTATAGTCCTCAACTGCAGTAGAGAATCCAAGCCTTTCTACAGCTTGTTTTCGGTTCTCCTCTACCACGTCACAGCACGATACCAATTGAATATCTGCGTCAACTTCTGGAAACTTCTCAGCAAGCGCCTTATATGCGCGCGTATGTAGCCTCCCCATCCATCCCAGTGAAACCACACCTACACCAATGGTTCGACCCATATCCATCACGACTCCCATGAATCACCGTCAGCTCCCGTGGCCGACGGACCCGCACACAACCTCGTGTGTTTGTCCTGTCAAAAGGATAGCACGTTGACCACCGGTGTCCAGCGTCTACACCATCGAGTTTTTGTGCCACCCCGCTAGTGCCAGCAACGGGATGACCGACCGGCCCACGGGACCAGTGATTTAGACACTCACGGCGGTGGCTAGGACAAGCCACTCGCAGGAGGATGCGGATCGGCACTGCATGGACGGCTCACAGTTCCCACGCACCCGATATACAGCGCATATGATGACGCGTGGGCTCGGCCGATCAACCCCCCAAGAATAAACGAGGCGGCCGGGGACCCCGACCGCCTCGATGAGACACGCAGTGTCACTCCTCACGCTGGAACGACATCGTTGCTGCGTAGGTCTTCTCAGTTGGCCAACGCTCAGTGATGGCCTTAGCGCGGGTGTAGAACGTGACGCCCTCGGGGCCATGGATATGGGTATCGCCCAACAACGATTCCTTCCAACCGCCGAATGAATAGAACGCGACTGGGGTCGGGATCGGAACATTGACGCCAACCATGCCAGCCTCCACGTCGAGGGTAAAGCGACGGGCCACACCGCCGTCATTGGTGAAAATCGCAGAGCCGTTACCGAAAGGCTGAGCGTTGACGATCTTCAGCGCCTCGTCATAGCTGTCAGCGTGGACGATGGCTAGCACGGGGCCGAAAACCTCTTCGGTGTAGACCGGAGCATCCAGCGGGACGTCGTCAAGGATCGTCGGTCCGAGGAAGTGCCCGTTCTCGTAACCGGGAACGACAAGGCCGCGTCCGTCAAGGACGACTGTCGATCCACGCTTCTGCGCATCATCAATGAGGCCGACAATACGATCCTTGGCCTTGGCGGAGATGACAGGTCCCATCTCGACGCCCTCGCCCATACCCTCGCCGACCTTGATGGCTTCAGCGTGCTTCTTGACCTTCTCGGCCAATTCCGGACCACAACCACCGACAGCGACAACCACAGGAAGGGCCATGCAACGCTCACCAGCAGCACCGAAGGCAGATGCGCTGATGTGCTGGGCTGCGAAGTCCAGATCACTGTCGGGCATAACAATGGCATGGTTATTCGCGCCGCCAAGAGCCTGGACGCGCTTGCCGTGGCTTACGCCAGTGTCCTGGACGATGTGGGCCACCGGCGTCGAGCCAACGAAAGAAATCGCGTCGATGCCTGGATGAACCAAGATGTCCTGAACGCTGCGGCGATCCCCCGAAAGCACATTGAACACGCCGTCGGGAAGTCCGGCCTCTTTGTAGAGCTCTGCAGTGAGAAGCGAGGCTGATGGCGTGGGAGATGCCGGCTTAAGAATGAAGGCATTCCCAGTAGCAATGGCTAGCGGGTGCATCCACATCGGGACCATGGCCGGGAAGTTAAACGGACAAATGCCGGCAACCACACCAACCGGTTGACGGGTGGTATGGATGTCGACTCCGGTGGAAACGTCGTGAGAATACTCGCCCTTGAGGGCAACGTTGATCGCTGTTGCGAAGTCAAGGGTCTCTCGACCACGCTGAATTTCGCCAATGGCGTCGGAGTAGTTCTTGCCATGCTCCTCGACGATAAGCCGCGCCATCTCGTCTTGATGGTCGAGCACGAGCTGACGCATCTTAAACATGATCGCTACCCGTTTCGACAGCGAGTAGCTCGCCCACTCCTTCTGCGCATTGCGGGCCACCTCAACAGTGTGGTCCAAGTCTTGCTTGGATGCCTGCAACAGCTCTGCTGTGATCTCGCCAGTTGCGGGATTCTCCACGGGAATTACACCCAGCGGGGACCCCTCGTAGTACTCACCGCCAACCCAATGCTTAATGGTCTTCATATTCGAGAACTCCTTCGTTGTCGATGAACATCAGGGCTAACCAACTCGGTGCCCAACGCATCTCATAGTAGCTCATATGACGTCATTTGTACTAACAAATAGCCACGCCGTCAGCACAATCAGCTGGCGCTCCACAGATGATGCAGAGCCCCGTCTTATTGTGCTAACATTCTGTGCGTTGGGACAGTTCCCAACCGCTCGAGGAGCCTCGAGTTATGCACACGGTCGTGCCGAGCACGACCGTACGGCCATGCCTCGGCACCCGAGAGGGAGTTAAGACACCACACATGTCCTTGAGTTACATTGACTCTGGAATCATTCCGCGCACCCCACCTGCGATCAGGCACAGCCAGGCAGCTATCCTTCTTCGCTTTATTCCGGCAGCACTGGTCCTCTTCGCTCTAGCTATCGCGGGCATCATTAACGAAGCCCCGATCCTGACCATCGTCTCCGGCCTCATCACCGTCGCCCTGACGATCACACTGAGCATGGTGCATTTCTTCGACAACGACTGAGCCACAGCTGGACGCCGTCACGGTGACAAAACGAGCTCGCGAGGGGTTCCAGCAGAACTGGAACCCCTTTCGGCATGACCCGAGTCAGTGTCACCCAAGCTCAACGGCCCCGGTCACCTGGCGCGAGCACCGTCAAAAGAACCGACGCTGTGCAGCGACGTGTTCGGTGTATTCGTCATGGGCTTTTTGCGTCGACTCCAAGCGCGACTGCGACGTGACCGGGACATCCCACCATCCCGATGCAGGCGGGTTAGGCCCATACAGATCAGTCTCGATGTGGATCATCGTGGCACGATCAGACGCCTCCGCTTTACGGTAAGCCTCCTTAAACTCCTCGATGGTGTGAACCTCAATGACGTCGATGCCCCACGACCGCGCATTGGCGGCAATATCAAGGGGCAGCAGGGTGTCGTCACCCACGACATGTCCCTGACCGTCATCATGGCGACGATATTTCGTCGCGAACCGCTGGGAGCCGTGGGACTCCGAGAGCGCCCCAATGGAGGCGAACCCGTAGTTCTGAAGCAATACGAGGATGACCTTCGCGCCCTCCTGGACAATCGTTGCCAACTCCATCGGCAGCATCTGATAGGTGCCATCACCGACGATGGCAACAACCTCAGAGTCCGGCAATGCCATCTTCACACCCAGTGACGCCGGAATTTCGTAACCCATGCATGAGAACGCGTACTCGACGTGATACTGCACGGGGGTGCGAGCACGCCACAAGCATTGCAAGTCCCCGGGCATCGAACCGGCAGCATTGATGACCACATCATCGTCACCCATGAGCTCGTTGAGCGCTCCGAACACCTCCGTCTGCGCCGGGAGCGGGCCGTGCCCCAGATGGTAGCAACGGTCAGTCACTTCTGCCCACGCCTTGACCTGTGTGCTGGCGAAGTCACTCCATTCCTGGGAAACGCGGTAGCCGTCAAGAGCTTCTGACAAGGCCACGAGTGCCTCACGCGCATCAGCCACTACCATCTGCGCACCCTGCTTGGCGGCGTCAAAGGATCCCACATTGACGTTGACGAATGTCACGTCTGGATTCTTGAAAGCTGTCTGCGACCCGGTGGTGAAATCGGAATACCGAGTGCCGATGCCGATGACGAGATCAGCCCGAGCCGCCAGCGCATTCGCTGAATCAGAGCCTGTCGCACCAACGCCACCGACGGCACACGGATGATCCCAATTGATAGCACCCTTGCCTGCCTGAGTGTCGGCAACCGGGATACCAGTAGCAGATGCGAAGTCACGCAGCTCCTGGCTAGCTTCCGAGTAGATTGTTCCGCCGCCAGAGATAATCAGTGGACGGCGCGCATCACGGATGGCCTCTGCTGCACGCGCCAGGGCGGCACGATCAGGCATCCGGCGGTCAACGTGCCACACTTTTTTAGCAAAAAAAGACACTGGCCAGTCGTAAACCTCTGTCTGTACGTCCTCTGGCAGACATATGACGGCAGCGCCGGTATCTACAGGGTCGGTGAGCACGCGCATCGCACGAGGCAGCGACACCATGAGCTGCTCGGGACGATTCACTCGATCCCAGAACTTTGAGACTGGACGAAACGCGTCATTACACGACACATCGGGATTAGTAGGATCCTCCAGCTGTTGGAGGACGGGGTCTGGTGCTCGATTGGCGAAGATATCGGCTGGGAAGAGCAACACCGGTACCCGGTTTGTCGTCGCGAGGGCCGCACCAGTAACCATGTTCAGTGAGCCCGGCCCGACAGACGCCGTAGCAGCCAACGCCTGTAACCGGTTAGTAGCTCGCGCATAGGCGGCACAGGCGTGAACCATGCCTTGCTCATTCCGGCCCATCCAGTATTCGAGGCGACCCTCCTCATCGTCGGGGTCTACCTCGTTCTGCAACAGCGCCTGGCCTAAACCGGTAGCATTCCCATGGCCGAAGATCCCAAAGACGCCACGTATAAAGCGACGCTCGACCCCGTCTCGTTCGGTGTACTGATGGGTTAGATAGCGTACGATGGCCTGCCCGACGCTGAGCCTCACAGTCTGCTCTGTCATAATCACTCCTTTGAGCCGTCCACTGCCAACGGCAGACGGGGATCGATGCCGTGGTCCTCCCATGTCTGACGGATCCACCCGTAGTGCGGATCGTCGACCGATTTCCATTCAGCGGTACCTGGCCCTGCCATCACGTTGAGGTAGTAGAGGTCATACCCCGGAGCGGCGGCGCAGGGGCCGTGCCAACCGTGCGGAACGAGTGCCACGTCTCCGTTCGCCACCATCTCCGCCACATGGATCGGACGCTCCGCAGTCCCGTAGGTCCCGTGGAAGGCCATGCCAGGGCCGTGCTCGTCCCCACGGATCTCGAAATAGTAGATCTCCTCGAGCTCATGCTCGACCTGCGATTCTTCATCGTGCTTGTGCGGCGGGTACGACGACCAGTTGCCCCCTGGGGTAAGAACTTCGCATGCCAGTAGGCGCGACGTGTGCAGAGGATTGGCGACCGCGTAGTTCACGACTTGCCGAGAACAGTTGCCTGCTCCGCGCAGTTCGACACGTACCTCCTCCGATGGGCAATACCTGGCCTCGAGGTCTTCACTGGCAAGGGCGTTAGGCAGGGCTACTCGTCCACCACTGACGGCAGTGACGGTAAGCACACTACGGTGAGGCACGAAGGCATAGTCGGTGACCTCACCCCAGATAGTGCTGCGTCCGGCGAGGTCGGCCCGGAACCCCTCGCTCTGCACGATGAATGATCCTTCCATCGGCAAAACGAGGTATTCATGGCCCTCAGTGACCAACTCGAGAGTCTCACCTTTCGCCAGCGTCGCGATAGTCAGGCCGGAATACGTCCAGCCAGCCCGCTCAGGGTCGACGACGACGTCGCAGCAGCCCGAAGCAGTGCTCCCAGATCGAAGAACTAATTGCGTCATGCTTGTGCTCCCAACAATTGAACAGCGTTGTCAATGGCAGCTGCCACATCTGAGTCCGGTGGGTAGAGGACCGACCGCCCCAATACGAGTCCACGAACGTTACGTGGGCCAAGAGCTCTGGCCCAGCGACGCCGAGTTTCATCCGGATCTGCACTTACTTCTCCTCCCAGGAGGAGAATGGGCAACGAGGTCGCTCGTGCCACCCGTTCCATGTCGTCAACCGCAGGCAATTTAAGCCACGTCCACGACGTGTTGGCACCCAGAGCTGAAGCCATGGCCACCGATTTGACGACCGCGTCGGTGGAAAGGTCATTGACGACTTTGCCATCACCAGCGCGATAGGAGATGAACGGTTCCACCATGGCAATTCGCCTCGCCCTGGCTAATGCGGTGACAGCCTCGGCACAAGTCTGCGTCGTAGCGACCGTCCCAGGATCGGAGAGGTCGAACCTCAACAGCATCTTGCCGCCGGCCAAGTCCTCTTCAAGGATCCCCTGCAGGTCATAGCCAGTCATTCGGTCATCGAGTTCAAAGGAAGCGCCAGCGAACCCTCCTCTGTTCATCGATCCGAACACGACCTTGCCGTCTAGAGCTCCGAGGTTCGCCAGATCAGCGACCATGTCAGCCGTTCCCAGGAATCCATTGACTCCGGGACGCCCCAATGCGGTCACACAGCGCTCGAGGAGTTGTTCCCGGTCGGCCATAGCATCGTCGCGTCCACCGGCTGCGAGTGCTCCGCGAGCGGGATGATCAGCCGCGACGACCATAAGGGGTTCGGTGAGGTTCCACGTCGCTCGGGTACGGTTCCTGACGCAGTCGGCGAACCGCACTGGATCAGCGAGTCGTCGGTCCAGCAATGTGTCGATAAGTGGTGTGCTCGTCATGACATATGCTCCTCTTTGATAGCAATGTCTGGGTGCTTCGCCATCATGGCGAACAGTTCCGGCTCTGAAGGCATCGCGGTGGAGCATTCCAACCGTGTCGCGACGAGGGCTCCGGCGGCGGAGGCCGCCTGAATTGTCTCGGTAAGGCTCCACCCCTCAAGGAGTCCATGACACAGACTGCCACCAAAAGAGTCCCCGGCTCCAAGACCATTGGTAACGTCAATGGGAGTGGGAGCGACCTCCACACGTTCCTCACGAGTCATCGCTAACGTCCCTTTAGGCCCTTGCTTCACGACGGCAAGTTCGACCCCAGCGTCGAGCAGTGCGCGTGCGGCCTTATCGGGGTCAGTCTCTCCGACGGCTACCTCGCACTCCTCGCGGTTTCCGACCGCCACCGTCACGTGAGGCAGTATCGCTGAGACAGCCTCATGGGCTTTTGCAGCAGAATCCCAGAACATCGACCGGTAGTCGAGGTCAAGAACGGTGTGCTCAGCTTTACCGCGCACCTCAAGAGCCCGGCAATGGGCATCGTATGAGGGTTGTTGGCAAAGGCCGGTCACCGACAGCCACAGGATCTTCGCATTCTTCACGGCATCTTCTGGCACGTCGTCCGGGGTGATCTTGAGGTCCGGAGCGGTGGGCTGTCGGTAGAAGTACAGCGGGAAGTCGTCGGGTGGAAAGATCTCACAAAATGTCACCGGAGTGGGCAGCTCGGAATTAACGAGCACATAGTCGTCATACACGCCTAGCCTGGCCATCTCACGGCGACAGAATCGCCCGAAGGGATCGTCTCCTACTGCCGTGATGACCGCAGCAGAATTCCGCAGTCTGGCAGCGGCGACGGCCACATTCGTGGGGCTACCACCAAGAAACTTTCCGAATGATGTGACGTCTTCCAACCCGACCCCATACTGCAGCGGATAGATGTCGACACCGATTCGTCCCATCGTAAGGACATCAAGGTCACGACGGCGGCTGGATACCATGACAACTCCACTTCATCGAGGATGTCTGACCCCACAAATGCTACCAACTACGACGCATTTGTCAATACATTTAACGACACTGTCGGATGCCCCCTGCCATGGCCGCAAAAGAAAGAACCACATCCCGACATAACCCACACAATCAGTCGGCCGACGTCCCTGACCACCAATAGACTGTGCGTCAGTAAACGCACACAGACGAGGAACGGCAGTGGAGAACGAGCCCTATATCGCTGACATCACCATCGACCGGTCGCGCCCGGAACCGCTCCACACTCAGATTGCCGAGCCACTGGCGCAACTCATCGAGTCTGGGGAGCTCCCGCCCGGTACACGCATCGAAGACGAGATTTCCATGGCGACACGCCTGCATGTATCGCGTCCAACCGCACGCCGTGCTTTCGAGACCCTCACCCAACGTGGCCTCGTCATCCGTCGCCGTGGAGTCGGGACCCAAGTAACCCCCACTCGGGTACATCGCTCCATGAACCTCACAAGTCTGTACGACGACTTACAAGCATCTGGACAGCGACCACGCACCAGTGTGCTCGACTGGAAAGTGGAGATCGCCCCACCAGCTGTCGCCGCAGCACTAGGCCTGCCCAGCAACTCCGAAGTGACCCATTTCCGCCGGTTACGGATGTCCCAAGACGAACCGCTGGCAATTATGACGAACTGGGTGCCCGTAGAGCTCGCACCCAGCGCCGAAGAGCTTGCAACGACTGGTTTTTATGACTATTTGCGCAGCAGGGACATCGTCATCGCAGTTGGCCATCAGCGATTCAGCGCACGCCTCGCCCTCCCCGAGGAGGCACGTCTACTCAACGAACCACCCGGCGCTGCCCTGCTCACGATGCAACGCACAGCGTGCGACGAATCCAACCGCGTTATCGAGTTCGGGCAGCACGTATACCGCGCCTCCATCTACGCCTACGAGAACACGGTGTATGCCTGACTCCACAGTGAGGTCATTTGACAGGACAAATAGTCAGGTGTTGGCTAGTGCTGTGCCGGCGACGACGAGGCGCCGGTAAAGACCTCGCACAGGAGTTGCCATGAACATCGAGTACACCCCAGGTCCACTCCTTGACGCGTGCCGCACCACCCCGACGGCGCTGTGGAACGACTCAGCCGATCTAGACGAACTTCGTCAGTCCATTGCATTCGGCGGTGTCGGTGCCACGTGCAACCCAGTTATCGGTTACACGACGATCAAGAAGCACCCAGACATCTGGGAAGACCGCATTCGCGCTATTGCCGAGAACAATCCCACGTGGGGAGAATCCCAGATCGGGTGGCAGGCCATCAAAGATATGTCGGTCGAAGCCGCAAAGCTCCTTGAACCGATTTTCGTCGAGCACAAGGGCCGAAACGGGCGCCTCTCCATCCAAACCGATCCGCGGCTGCACCGCGATGCCACAGCTCTGGCAGACCAAGCCGAAGAGTTCAGCAACCTTGCGCCAAACATTATCGTCAAGATCCCCTGCACCTCAGTGGGCATCGAGGCCATCGAAGAGGCCACTTACCGTGGCGTTTCGGTCAATGTGACGGTCTCCTTCACCGTGGCTCAGGCAGTCAATTCAGCAGAGGCCATCGAACGGGGACTGCAGCGCCGCATAGCCGAGGGCAAACCCATCGACACGATGGGACCTGTGGTGACGATCATGGCTGGCCGCCTTGACGACTGGCTCAAGGTGGTAGCCGAGCGTGACCGGCTGTTCATCGACCCTGGACACCTGGAATGGGCCGGAATTGCCGCGATCAAACGAGCCCACCAGATCTTCGTCGAGCGCGGGTTCCACTCCCGGGTGCTGTGCGCCGCATTCCGCAACGTCTTGCAGTGGTCCGAACTCATCGGTGGCGACCTCGTCGTCTCCCCGCCGTTCAAATGGCAGAAGCGCATCAACGACTCCGACTACCAGACCGTCCCACGCATTGACGAACCAGTTGCTGCTGAGCATCTCGATGCTCTTAAGAAGATCCCGGAGTTCATGCGCGCCTACGAACCAGACGGAATGACGATCGAGGAGTTCGACACCTTTGGCGCCACTCGCAAGACTCTTCGACAGTTCCTGCAAGCCGATGCTGATCTCGACGCGTTGGTGCGTGACATCATCACCCCGGCCATCTGACGGGATTTAGCTGATCGACGCTGAGCTGACCGTGGCGGTTGCCACGGTCAGCTCACGTATACGGGCACCGCACGGGCAGCCACCACGCTTATGCCAAGACAGCACAGTTATGACAAGACAGCAAAGTGGGGCGGCCACGAGGACCACCCCACTTCACGTCAGCGAAGGCGATGCGAGATCACATCATTCCGCCCATGCCGCCCATACCATCCATATCGCCGCCGCCAGCAGGAGCCTTGACAGGCTCAGGCTTGTCAGCGATGACAGCTTCGGTGGTAAGGAATAGGGCCGCAATAGAGGCCGCGTTCTGCAGAGCAGAACGAGTGACCTTGGCCGGGTCGATGATGCCGCTATCGACCATGTCGACGTACTCGCCGCTGGCTGCGTTGAGACCCTGTCCTGCGGGCAGACCGGCAACCTTCTCGGCTACGACTCCACCCTCAAGACCAGCATTGATAGCGATTTGCTTGAGCGGGGCAGCGCAGGCGGCCAGAACGATCTGTGCACCTGTGAGCTCATCACCCTCCAGACCCTCGATTTCGGCAGCCTTGGAGGCCTGCAGCAGGGCGACACCACCACCGGGGATGATGCCCTCCTCGACGGCAGCCTTAGCGTTGCGCACTGCGTCCTCGATGCGGTGCTTACGCTCCTTAAGCTCAACCTCAGTAGCAGCACCCACCTTAATGACAGCAACGCCACCGGCGAGCTTAGCGAGGCGCTCCTGCAACTTCTCGCGGTCGTAGTCGGAGTCGGAGTTCTCAATCTCCTTACGGATCTGGCTCACGCGCCCGGCGATCTGCTCGGAATCCCCGGCACCATCAACAATGGTCGCCTCGTCCTTGGTGACGACAACCTGACGGGCGTGGCCGAGCAGGTCAAGAGTCACGGCGTCGAGAGACAGGCCAACCTCTTCGGAGATAACCTGGCCGCCGGTGAGGATGGCGATGTCGTTAAGCATGGCCTTACGACGGTCACCAAAGCCTGGAGCCTTAACAGCAACGGACTTGAAGGTGCCACGGATCTTGTTGACGATGAGGCCAGCCAGAGCCTCGCCCTCGACGTCCTCTGCAATGACGAACAGCGGCTTGCCCGACTGCATGACCTTCTCGAGAACGGGAAGGAGATCCTTCAGCGACGAGATCTTGGAATTGACAATAAGGATGTAGGGATCCTCGAGGATAGCCTCCATACGCTCGGTGTCAGTGACGAAGTAGGGCGAGATGTAGCCCTTGTCAAAGCGCATGCCCTCGGTGAGCTCAAGCTCCAGGCCGAAGGTGTTGGACTCCTCAACGGTGATGACGCCTTCCTTGCCGACCTTATCCATGGCCTCGGCGATGATCTCACCGACGGTGGGATCGGCGGCCGAGATCGAGGCGGTGGAAGCAATCTGATCCTTGGTTTCGATGTCGATGGCCATATCGGAAAGACGAGCGCTGATGGCCTCAACGGCGGTTTCGATGCCCTTCTTCAGGCCCATCGGGTTAGCACCAGCCGTAACATTGCGCAGACCTTCACGGACCATGGCCTGGGCCAACACGGTGGCAGTAGTGGTGCCGTCGCCAGCGACATCGTCGGTCTTCTTAGCGACCTCCTTGACGAGCTCGGCGCCGATCTTTTCGTAGGGATCGTCGAGCTCAATCTCCTTGGCGATGGAGACACCATCATTGGTGATGGTGGGGGCGCCCCACGACTTTTCGAGGACGACGTTGCGGCCCTTAGGGCCGAGGGTGACCTTGACCGCGTCGGCGAGGGTATTCATACCCGCCTCTAGCCCGCGGCGGGCCTCAATGTTGAATTCGATGAGCTTTGCCATATTTGGGGGATTCCTCCGCTCCGGTGGGCTTCGCAGCCCGTGGACGTCAGATAGGTGTGGCGGGAGCGACCCCGCGTTGTGATTCCCCGTGATGCCCGCGACGGACGATCTGGTGATCTCATCACCGGGACGACCACTCGTACCGGCGCTCGCAACACCGATTCGGGCGGTAGCACTCTCGCTTGTCGAGTGCCAATGACATGTTTAGCACTCACACCCTACGAGTGCAAAGATTTCATGGCGGAAAATGGCTCACTCTGCTGATCCTGGAGACCGCAACGACGCCGTACCTGCGAAGTGACACCTACACTGGCACTGTGTCAGATTCCAGCACCCCCGAATCCGCAGAACCCGACGAGCTGTGTGCCTCGGACCGCGCGATTTTGGACCTCGAGGGATCCTGGCAAACCGGGAATCTGGGCGTCGATAAGGAGGCCGTCATTCGCGACAGACTTGGCCTGTCATCGCCTCGATACCACCTGCGGCTCAACGAGCTCATCGACGACGAGAGGGCCGCACGGTACGCACCGTCCCTGGTGGGACGGCTCCAGCGGGTTCGCAGCCAGCAACGCCGCTCCCGTAGCGCACAATTACTCGGATAACACCTACGGCGTCTCCAACGATGCGACACCATAGACGAGAGGCAGACTATGAAACGCCTGACCGGAACGGTCCGGACGTACTCCTGGGGCTCCTACGACGCGATCCCAGACATCCTCGGGAAAGATACTGATGGAAAGCCCTGGGCCGAGTACTGGTTGGGGGCTCATGAAACCTCACCGTCGACCCTCGACGGCACACCGCTCATTGACTACATCCACGCCCACCCCGACGAACTCGGGGATCGCAGTCGCGACGCCTTCGGCACCCGTTTACCTTTTCTCCTCAAAATCCTCTCGGCACGGCATCCGCTAAGTCTGCAGGCTCATCCTGACGCTGCGATGGCACGAGCAGGATTCCTGCGCGAGAACCAGGCCGGTATCGATGTTGACGACCCCCGTCGCACCTTCGTCGACGACTGGCCCAAGCCCGAAATTCTCGTCGCCCTCACCGATTTCGAGGGGCTGTGTGGGTTCCGTGATCCCCACGAGACCCGTCAACTCTTTGACGGGCTTGACGTCCGCACACCAACAGACCCCGTATTGGGATCGCTCACTGAACGTTCTGGCTCTGCCGCTCTCGCCGAAACTTTTCTCGACTGCCTCGCCGGCGACGACCTACGGCGTCAGATCGTTACCGAAGTAGTGTCAGGAGCCGTTAACCATGTGGGAGAAGACACACCGCTGGGCGAGTTCGCGCGCACTGCCGTCGAGCTCGACGAGTATTTCCCCGGAGATCCATCGATCCTTGCGGCACTGATGCTCAACCGCGTTCATGTGAAACCGGGACAGGCGTTGTCTGTACCCCCAGGACTCATGCACTCATACCTTTCGGGTACGGGCATTGAGATCATGGCCGATTCCGACAATGTTGTGCGTGGCGGACTCACCAATAAGCACATTGACGTCGACTCCCTCATCCACATTGTCTCGTTCCAGACCCAGGAGCCACGGATGATTGCGGCGCAGGAGGTAGCCCCAGGAATGCGAGTATTCCCGGGCGTCGACAACCAGTTCCGACTCTGGCAGCTCGACCTCGACACCACCTGTCCCGTCATGATGCCGGCCAGCGACTTAGCTCGAATACTCCTCATTACAGATGGGTATGCGGTTTGCTCAAGCTCTCACAACACTGACGAGATCGTCCGTGGTCAGGCCATGTGGATTCCGGCAGGCGAGCAAGTGCAAGTTGACGGAAATTGCGACGGATTTGTTGCTGCAGCCGGGCTGTGACCGTCGCTGACTGGTTACCTATGTGGAATTCGCACCGATGCGAGAGGATGGGCTCATGGCACACAAGATGAACGTCGAAAGTTTCAACCTGGACCACACCAAGGTAGCGGCACCATTTATCCGGGTCGCCGATGTGAAGCATCTGCCGGCTGGTGACACCCTTACCAAGTACGACGTGAGGTTCTGCCAGCCCAATAAGGACCATCTCGAGATGCCTGCGGTGCACTCGCTTGAACATTCCTTCGCCGAGTGCGTACGAAACCACTCACAATCCGTTGTCGACTTCGGGCCGATGGGATGCCAGACCGGGTTCTACCTCATCATGGTCGGCGAGCCAGATATCCCCGGCACATGCGAACTCGTCGAGACCACCCTGCGTGACATCCTCGAACTCGACGCCACCCCCGCCGCTAACGAAGTGCAGTGCGGATGGGGAGCCAACCATTCCATCGACGGTGCCCAAAAAGCCGCCCGCACCATGCTGCACCACCGCGACGAATGGGAACAGGTAATGGCCTGACAATTCGGCCACCACACCGAGCTCGTCGAGACACACCGCTTGCATCGTCTACCGCCCTCAACTACGAAGATATCGGGCTGCCTTCCCCACAGCAGTAGAAAATCGGCATGGATTTCTCGGCGCACAGAAAGCACCCAGTGCCCCTACCGGGTCAAGACTGGTTGGAGGCGTGCTTCTGCCGTTCGATGGCCCTATCGAGAATGGGTTCGGTAGCAGTGGTCATAATCATCACCACAATGCTCGCCCAAAAGGCATAGCTAGTTGGGTGCATGAGAGTAGAATAAAACCACCACAGCACAAGGAACTCAAGAACCCCTTTAAAGACCTTGTTAACCACAGGATGAGTCAAGGGGGCGACGACCCTCGCCAACACCCCCATGAGCAAGGAAACACCCATCCCCAGTGCGAACAGCACTAATCCGCCCAGGACAACAGTCTCCCACGTCCACGGCGAATCTAGATAGCACTCCTGAAATACCAAGGCGAACAACGCTGGAATCATAATGAAGGGGGACATAACAAGAATAACGATGACGAGAAAAAAGACAATTGCGCCTAACATCCCCAGCAAATCATCGAATTTCTTAGATACTACCACGTCGAACCTCAGCCTAGGAAGAAAATGATCCAATCTGCAGCCGCCTTGGCAACGTCGTACGGGATCCCGGCTTTACCCAAGGTGAAAATAATAGGAGCCTTTTCCCATATCTCTGTTTGCTCAAGAACATCTGCGATTTTGTTGGCCCAAGGCCTGATTTTGGCTGGTAGTTTGTGCACGGAATGGCGCAGCACAAAAAGGGCGGCTCTGCGCCCCCATGATGTCCAACTATACGTGGATACTTGGTGAGAATTGGCCACTTCCGCTACTGGCATTCCACCATGCCATCGCGCAACTTCACGACCACCGCCGCCATGGGCCAGATCGTTGCGATCCAACAAGGCCTGCGTCGCTAAAGTAACCGTTTGACTCTTGTTAGATATCGGCTCCGCATGTGCAACTACAGTCATCGAGCCAGCAGTGCCACTGAAAGGGCCGCAACGATAACCGTCGCCACCACAGCCGAGACGGACTTCCTTATCCTCATATCGATACCTTCATTGTGAGTTGAATTGCGCTACTTGAATATGAAATATCTACCAGGTGCTAGGCTATCCCTATCCAAAGATTTTTCAACGCTTCGCATTGGCTATCCACCATGCCCGCGTGGAGTGCTTCGTTGAGTCACCCCAAAGTTCCCGTGTGGGTTCAGGATGAATGGATGGAGTTGACGGTGGCTCAGCGCAAGGCAATCCTGTCCTCACAAGTGGCGACGTAGCCCAAGCAGGAGAAGGGCGAGATCGTGGGCACAATTGGCTAAGTCACGGGCTGGCCGACCATGCCCGCACGATGATCCGCCAGCACGTAGCGGGCGTCCGGCTCGGGCTCGGCACGTCCTCTGCTGCAGCGAGGACGTGCTCGCCGCGTTGGTGCAGTGCATAGAAAACGCCAAAACGCCCCACCGGGTCAGGAGAACGACAACCCTCGCCAATGCCCCCATGAGCGTAACGCGCGTGACTACTAAGCGCACCGACGATTGTGAGACCATCACTGTTGCTCGCCAATGCCTCCATCTCCTACTACCCCGGCTCGCAATTGCTTGTTGAGGTTACGAAGTGCAGTTTTGACGCAGGTGAGTTTCACCCCTCCGCTGACGAGCAAGCCTAAAAATGGCGCTACAACGGCGACAAACTGGCGTTGGTTTGAAGCACCGGCGCTCCTATTAGCGGCCACCAGCCCAACTACCGACGCCGAAGTGAAACCCAATTGATCTGCGTGATAGCTGAGCTTGATTGCCTCATGCGACTCGGCTTCGTGGCACCTCACGACACTGGGAAGAGCCGTGAGAACCCCGGCAGTCAGAATCATTGCGAGGGCGAGATTCTTTCCCCGAGAGTATCTTTTCGGTAGCCCACCTAGGCTCCAACCTGTTGCCACAAAGTCGTGTCTGGCTACCTGCGCTGCGCTAGCTATGAGCGCGACGTTCCCAGCAACTTGCGCCAACACTATTGAGCGGCGTACAGAATCTGGAATAAAGTCAACTAAATCAGGGATAGAGTCATCCGGGCGAATCCAACCAGCCTTGACTGCGATCTTTCCAAAATTGATCGTCCAACCTAAGCCATAGCTTCTAGGGACAAAAAGATGCGGATTTTCCGGTTCGAACGTGTCAAGAAGTGCGTTCGCATCCCCCTCCCATAATTTCGAAAGGGGAAGCCCGAAAATGTATGTGCGATCATCGTCGCCTTTAGTGAACCACGCCATCACTAGCTCCCTTTTTGTACTGTTATTCGTGTGACTGCTTGGGCTAGTACGTCCCATTCAGCTTTGAGTTGACTCAATCGTTTCGTACCAGCAGGCGTAAGCTCGTAGATTTTTCGAGGAGGACCGATCGGAGACTCCTCCCATGTCGTCGTCACCAACCCCGACTTGCGCAGCCTGCCAAGCAGCGGGTAGAGCGTGCCAGACGACACCTCCACACCAGCTTCCTCAACAAGACGATCGAGAAGCTGACCGCCGTACGACGAGGAAGAATCCAGCAAATCGAGCACAATCAACTCGACAGTTCCCTTACGCAGCTGGGACTCCGTCACCAGGTCCTCCTTGTATCAGCAGAGATTCGTCTAATCAGAAACTTGTATAGCCAGGTAACTTGTATTACATGATACCTTACCACAACGCTCCCGCTCAGACGCCGAAAGCACCCGACGCAATCTGGCACGACACCGCAGTAGGTCGTATGGCGCAGGCGCACTAGGGCACGCGCTGGGCTGTGGTCATGGCGCAAGATACCCGGAGAAAAACAAATCCCGTGAAAACCACTACACCAGCGCAGCAGTATCAACGCCCAAGATCAGTGGAGCCTCTGACAGGAATCGAACCCGCGACCATCGCTTTACAAGAGCGGCGCTCTACCAACTGAGCTACAGAGGCCTGCCGCCTCACGGCGACGTGGGACATTGTGGCACATTTACCGGGAGCGCGTCATTTAACCGCCGTATCGCAGGCTAATGCCTGGGCTAAATACTGCCGCGCACCGACCATGGACGGGCCATACCAGGCAAGCTTCTGGCCATCAACCAGTCGCACATCAAGACCAGGGAAAGCAGATACATCGTCGGGCCCAAAGTGATACGGCTCGTCGGGAAGAATGACGCGGTCAGGATGAGCCGACGTGATCAGGGGCAACTCGGCGTGGGGATACCGAGACTCCCCCGGAAGGTCAATGAGCTCCACCCCCACTCGCTTGAGTACATCGGCAATATACGTGTCCTTCCCCACACAGATCCAGGGATCCCGCCACACCGCGACAACTGCACTGCAGATCGCGCCATGCCACGGCTGTGCCCACTCCTCGTCAGCATCGCGAAGCCACTGTGGTTGCTCGCTACCGAGTCCCTCCTCAAACATCCGTTTCATGCTGGAAACCGCCTCTAGCACGGTGCCGATCCGCGTTACCCACACCGGCACCCCTGCCTCGCGTAGCAGGGTCACGTCGTGCTCGCGATTTTCCTCCTGATTGGCGACGACAAGGTCAGGCTTTAGGTCGATGATGGCCGCCCGGTCGGGGTTCTTCGTCCCCCTGACTCGCACGACGTCATGTCCCACGACCTCAGTGAGATTGGCCGGACGAATGCAGTAATCGGTACATCCGACCAAGACATGCGGACACGTCATTGCGATGGCTTCGGTAATCGACGGCACCAAGCTCACTACCCGTTGCACAGTCCCCGCCACCGGCACTTCGACACCGAGATCGTCGATCATGACACGGCCGCCAAAGTCAACGAGGTCAATACCCAAAACGTCATTTGCGTCACCTCATTAATACTTCCAAAGGTGTCGCCTGTCATCCCGGACAGGCGTCTCACCAAGTGATGGATCCATCCTTGCGCGATGAGCAAGGTCGCCCCGGCACAACCGATCGCCACCAGACACCACACCCAGCCTCCGGCCAATAACCCGGCCAAGGCACACACGCACCCTAACGCGGTGAGATTAATCGCTGCGGACCTCGGCGTCGTCACTCCCGCAACTAAAGATCCAAACCCTCCCGGGCGCGCACATGGCACTGCGGTCATCGTCGCAAAAAGAATGGCAGCACGACCCAACGCCGGGCCCAGTCCCACCACAATCGCCACGCGCCACCATGCCCCCGGCCCAGCTGTTCCAGCCAGACTCACCACCGCGGCGGCGTCGATGAGTAGCACCAACACAATGCTGATGACGCCCATCGGCCCAATATCAGACTTCTTCATAATTGCCAGAGCTTTCTCCGACGTTGCCCTCGACCCCAGACCGTCGGCAGTGTCAGCGACCCCGTCTAGATGGAAACCACCCGTCGCCCCGGCCAGCCAGCACAGCGCCAATATCCCAGCAAGCCAGGACCCAGCCCCTAACCCAAGCACGAGGGCGACGATTCCTCCCGCCACGACGCCCAGGCACAGCCCCAACCACGGAAATGCAGTAATGGCGCGGCGGGCCAGAGGACGGTCGACGTCGCTCAAGTACGGTCCAGGCAAGATCGTGAAGAGGGACACCGCCTCGGCGATTCCACGCAGCGGCCCAAGCCTCTCAAGATTCGTATGCCGGTCGTCGGTCATGCCCACCTCTTGGGAATCCCGGCGACACACATCCACACTTCGTCGCAGGCCTGACCAACGGCGGCATTGAGTCGACCCAGCTCGTCGCGGAAGAGTCGTCCAGCCGGCGTGTCAGGCACAACCCCCATACCGACCTCGTTGGAAACGAAGATGACGTCACGGCCGGTACGACGGATGGCATCAATGAATTCGTCGACGTGGCTTTCCAGGTCGTTTTGCCAGCTTCGGTCGTCGGCGTCAGCAGCCCAAGCCCCAACCTCGTCAAGAATCCGCGTGATCCATACTCCAAGGCAATCCACCAACACCGGGGCGTCATCATCGGCCAGTAAGACCGACGCAATGTCGGTGGTCTCAACGGTTTGCCACGCCGCCGGGCGTCGGGCCTGGTGCAGGCGGATTCTCTCCTCCCACTCAGGGTCTGCGGGATTGCGCTGTGACGTCGCAACATACGTCACGCGAGAATCGCGGGGCAGCCGCGACTCAGCAAATGTCGACTTACCCGACCTTGCGCCACCCAGGACGAGTACCCGACAAGGTGGAGTACTCGTGTCGACATCGTCAGGAATGTCGGTTTCCCCAGTCACCTTGATATCGGTGACCTCAGCGTCGTCGAAGGTGGCCATCTCATTGAGGATGTGGGCGCTTGCCTGCACGATCGGCAGAGCCAAGATGGCACCAGATCCCTCTCCTAGCCGCATGCCAAGGTCCAGCAAAGCGGGCAAACCGAGGGCAGCAGTTGACGCCGTGATTCCCGGCTCGGCACCAGCGTGGCTAGTGATAATAAAATCTCGCGCCTCGGGACAGATAGCGGTCGCCGTCAAGGCAGCAGAACAGGCAATAACACCATCAATAAGCACGGGAATTCGTGACGCGGCCGCAGCCAAGATAAAACCGGCCATAGCGGCATGCTCGAAGCCTCCCACCTTGGCCAACGCCTCGACCGGATGCTCGGCCTCGGGCCGGTTTACCTGCAGGGAGCGAGCGACAACACCGATCTTATGTTGATGACGGCGGTCATCCGACCCAGCTCCCCTACCAGTCACCTCAGCAGGCGGCAATCCAGTGAAGACGCTAATGAGGGCCGATGCCGGGGTGGTGTTGGCGATACCCATCTCTCCAGTGACGAGGATGTCCGCCCCCTCCCCGACAGCTTCCAGCCCGGTCTCAATGCCGACCTCAAGGGCTTGGACAGCCTCGTCGAGGCTCATCGCCGGTCCCTGAGACATGTCATCGGTGCTGCGGCGCACACACCGCTGGCGGATCGGGGCGTCCACTTCGTGACGAGCACCGACGTCAGTAATCCACAACTGCGCACCCATCTGGCGCGACAACACGCTGATAGCAGCCCCGCCAGCCGCCATATTGACCATCTGCTGAGTCGTGATCTCCTGAGGATCCGGGGATACACCTTGCGCCCATACCCCGTGGTCACCGGCGAACAGCCCGACAACGGGATTGCTCGGCACAGTGACCGGCACCTGTCCGTACATTCCAGCCAACCGAATCGACAGGTCCTCCAATAACCCCAGTGACCCCTCGGGCTTGGTAAGTACTTGTTGACGGGCTCGAGCCGCCTCCACGGCTTTAGCGTCAGCTCCTCGGATGCTTCGCACTGTGCGTGCGAGCAGGCTCTCGGTGGATACGGATTCGGGCAAGTGGGCCATCATGCTCCATCGTCGGGGACGCCGCCGCATCCCCCAAGCCTGTGTCCTCGCAAGCCCGGGCGCCACGCACGTGCGCCGTAGTGGTCCCTGCCCCGGCTGGGACAGGTGTGCGCGGTTCTGGTCTGACTTCGCCCAAGAGCGTCACAGTGGCGGGACCGTCCCGGATTCTCACCGGTGTTCCACCGCGATTGAGGCTCATTGTTCCACAGGCTGGTTTGATGGACGCATGGACGTCCTCATTCTCGGCGGTACGACGAAGGCCCGGCAGCTGGCAACCCGACTGATCGGTGAAGGAGTGAGCCTATGCACCTCGTTGGCGGGACGCACGAAATCTCCTCGCCCAATTCCTGGCCCAACCCGGCTGGGTGGTTTCGGCGGCATCGACGGGCTCAAGGAATTCCTGACTCACCACGAGGTCAAGGTCATGGTGGACGCCTCCCACCCCTTCGCCGCAACAATGCACGACCACGCCGCCCGCGCATGCCGCGACCTCAACCTTCCGCTAGCTCGACTGGCACCGCCAAGTTGGCGAACCCAACCCGAAGCGGCCAGCTGGCATTGGGTTAACGACCACGATGGCGCTGCTCAAATTCTCGTCGAGATGCCTGACACCATCTTGTTGACAGTGGGACGCCAACCCATCAGCCACTACCTGCCACTCGGCCCCCGCCACGTGATCGTCCGCTGCGTCGACGCCCCGACCGAGGACCTTCCCGACGGCTGGACGGTGTTGCAGGAACGCGGGCCATTCACCCTCGACCGCGAGCGCGAAATCTTTTCGCAGGGAGTAGCCACACTCGTCTCCAAGGACTCCGGAGGCACCGACCTCGACCCGAAACTCACGTTGGCGGCGCAAACCGGCGTCCACGTCGTCATGGTGTCACGTGGCTCAGCCCCCGGTTGGGGGGATGAACTCAGCACGATCGATGACGCGGTGCAGTGGGTACGCGATCACGAGCCGTCATCTGCCGAAAAGTAACGCCTCAGTGATCAGATGGTTCGTGGATCCGGGTCTCGTCGAGGCCAAGCCCAGCAACATCACCGACGATGCTGATAGCCGGCGGTTTGATCCCGGCGGTTGCCATATCCTCAGCGGCTTTTTCGAGAGTCGTCGTCAGGGAGCGCTGAGTGGGCAAAGAGGCGTCAGCGATGACAGCGACTGGGGTGTCCCCGGCCAGCCCACCGTCGATGAGACGCGCGGCGATGTCATCAATATGGGCCACGCCCATGAGTATGACTAGGGTGGTTCCGGTTTTGGCGATTTGGGCCCAATCCAACTCCGAACGGGTATCACCAGGTGCAACGTGGCCCGACACGACGGTGAATCCCTGCACCATGTGGCGGTGGGTCAGCGGAACCCCCATGAGCTCGGGGCCAGCCACACATGAGGTGACACCGGGGATGATGCGCACCGGAACACCGGCAGCTGCACAGGCCTGCCACTCCTCTCCACCGCGACCAAAGACGAACGAATCACCACCTTTGAGGCGCACGACCTTCCGCCCAGCCTGAGCGTGCTCGATGAGCAGTTCGTTGGTGCGCTCCTGGGGAACGTAAGGCCCGCGCGGCACTTTGCCGACCGGAACTCGCTCGGCGTGGGGGTTCTCATCCATGACAGCCACTGGGGCGAGCCGATCGTAGAGGATGACGTCAGCCTGACGCACCGCCTCTAGCCCTGCGACGGTCAACAATCCGGGATCACCAGGGCCACCACCAACAAGGGTGACAGTGCCGGGAACGAGATCTGCGGAATAGGTCATTGGTCTTCCTTAGTTGCGGTGTGTTGTCAGATCGGAGATGGCGTGAGCAAGCCCAGCGTGGATGTTCGAGTCACGCACTGCGAGCCTGATCCAGGTAGGTCCTAGCCCAGGGAACGTCTCCCCCCGTCTCACCGCGAAACCACGGTCAGCAAGGGGTTGGCGTATCGAGCTCCCGCTGAGGGATGCTGTGTTGACAAGAACGAAGGGGGCCTCGGAGTCGACGACGCTCAATCCAAGATTTGTGAGCCTCTCAACGAGGTCGGCGCGGGCGGCCGGGATATCATCGCGTAGCTGGGCCCGGAAGCGTCTGGCCTCGTCACTAGTGCAGGCGATCATGGCTGCAACAGCTGGGGTTGACACCGACCATGGAGTCTGGTGGTCCGCCAGTCGCGCGATGAGTCGCCGATCGCCAACGACATATCCTGCCCGGATTCCAGCTAGCCCGTAGGTCTTCGTCAGGGAACGTAGGACGAGGAGATCACCCATATCGCCTCCAATGAGAGACTGGGACTCATCGGTAGCGTCCATGAAGGCCTCGTCCACGACGAGGATCCTTCCTGGACGACGCAGGGCTGTGAGATCAGTGGCAGGGTGAAGCCTGCCAGTGGGATTCGTAGGATTCCCGATAATGACAAGGTCGGCGTCATCGGGCACCAGGGCCGGATCGAGAGTGAACCCGTCGGAAGCTTTGAGAATGTACCGGTTGACGCTGACGCCCGCCCCTCTCAGAGCAACCTCTGGCTCGGTAAATTGGGGGTGGACGATCACTGCGCGACGCGGTTCAAGAGCCGCGATGAGTGGGAAGGCCTCTGCGGCACCAGCGGTGGGCAGCACCATGTCGGTTGGCACCCCATGCATGACGGCTAGGGCATCGCGAGCTGGTGTGGCGTCAGGGTAACGAGCCCACTCATGCTCGGTAGAGGTGACGGCGTCGCGCAGCCACTGCGGAGGCTCGGCCACGCGGACGTTGACGGCCAGGTCGATGAGACCATCGGCAATGTCGCGATCCCCGTGATGGTTGAGATCGGGTTCACCGTCTCGGCCACGTCGGCTCGCGTGGAACCTGGCCACCTCGCGAGAAAACCACGCTGCTTGGGCAGGCTGGCCGGCCCAATGCAGGTGCAGGTACGACGCCTGGATGGTGGGCCGTCCTACTCCTGCTGGGTCAGCCAAGGCTCCTTCGGCGCGATCGGCTCCGTCGGGCATTGTGATGTGCCACGCCGGCTCAAGACCGGACAGCAGAGTCGTCGTGGTGCGGTGGAATTCGTGGCCAACGACGCTGATGGAGTCACGTGTCGCGACGCGGTACCCCATCGTAAGCCGCTTTGCCATAGCCGCATCCATCGGTAGCACGCCAGCCATCTCGTGTCCGTCAAGATGGCGACACAGATACAGCAATCCGGCGCACTCAGCGACGATCGGCATCCCGGCCTCTGCGCGGCGCCGCACATCGGCCGCCAGCTCCGAGTTAGTTTCCAGATCGGCTGCGTGCATTTCGGGGAAGCCTCCCCCCAGATACAGCCCGCGAATGCCGTCAGGAAGGCGTCGATCGTTGAGTGGATCGACGTCGACGACCCGGAATCCTGCAGCGGTCAGCATCTCGGTGGTCTCGGGATAGCGGAACGTGAAGGCGCGTCCGGCAAAAATACCCACTAGTGGCGGCTCGTCGAAAGAATGAGCGTGCCAGTCGACAGATTCCAGCGCGGCCATCGGATCCCACGGCTCGACGTCGAGGTCCGCAGCAGCGGCAGCCAGGTCCATCACCGCGTCGAGATCCACATGCTCAGCAATGAGGTCTCCCAATCCGGCAACTTTGGCGGCGGAATCCTCCCATTCCGCTGCGGGCACCAAGCCGAGATGACGTGACGGCACAAAGATCGACTCAGTGCGCGGGATCTGGCCGAGTACTGGAATGCCTAGTCGGTCCAGGCCGCGAGCGACTTCGGCACCGTGACGGGCAGAGGCCACCCGGTTAAGGATTACTCCCGCGACGGTGACGTCGGGGTCAAACGTCGCCAACCCGGAGACGACGGCAGCATGGGTAAGCGATGCATGAGCGGTATCAACGACCACAACGACCGGGGTTTTCGTCGTTGTGGCAATCTCGGCGCTTGAACCTCGGCCAGTCCCAAGCTGACCGTCAAACAGCCCCATCACCCCCTCAATGACCGCAATATCGGCCGGGTCGGGGGTGATGAACCCGTGGGCTAACAGAGGTGCCATAAGCTCGTCACCGCACATCACGGAGTCGAGGTTGCGACCAGGACGTCCGCTCGCCATCGAGTGGTATCCAGGATCAATGTAGTCTGGCCCGACCTTGAACGGTGCAACCCGCCGGCCACTGGCACGAAGCGCTGCCATGAGGCCGGTAGCAACGGTTGTCTTTCCGCCGCCTGAGGCCGGAGCAGCAACGAGAATCCGTGGAAGGTGCATCACCACTCGATTCCTGCCTGGCCACGTTGGCCGAGGTCAAACGGGTGCTTAATTTTCGTCATCTCGGTGACGATGTCGGCCGCGTCGATGAGCGCATCGGGTGCTCGACGACCAGTAATGACGACATGCTGGATTCCCGGACGATTAACGAGGGCCTTGACAACCTCGTCGACGTCAAGCCATCCCCAGTCCATCGGATACGTGAACTCATCAAGAAGGTAAAAGTCGAGCGCCTCGTCAGCCAACAGGCCAGCAACGTGACGCCATCCTTCCCGGGCGGCAGCTTCAGGGTTGCCAGCATCAAAAGACCGCGCCCACGACCACCCGGTACCCATCACTTCCCACGTAACAGGCCCCCCGACGCCGGTCTCGTCGTGCAGCTGTCCGAGCGCCCGAAGAGCATCTTCCTCACCGACATGCCAGCGCCCGGACTTCACGAACTGAAAGACGCCAACTCGCCATCCCTGATGCCAGGCACGCAGGGCGGTTCCTACGGCTGCCGTTGTCTTTCCTTTGCCGTCACCGGTGTTCACCGCCAAAACCGGGCGTAGCCGCCGTTGCCTTGTGGACAGTCCGTCGTTGGGTTCGGCGCCAGTGCGCGCGTGCGGCATGAATAACCTCCTTGCGGGTCCGCGCCCGTCGCGTCGCGGGACTTCCGCGACCTGACCAGCGGGATCGACCTGGCTTGCGCTGAGGCGCTCACAGTGGCGGGACCGCTCCGGATTCACACCGGATTCCTCCCCGCGGGTCGTATCCGATTCTGTCATATGGGCCGTGTTGTCCTCACACCACACTGCCCTAGGCTTCCCACATGACCCATGATCCTGACACCACCCTTCTCGGACGTACCCCTGGCTTGGACGAACAGCATTTCGTTCACGACGGCCTCATCACCAAACACCCAATACGCGCGGTTGCGCTGGCTGCCCTGCGGCCGATGCCAGGGCAGCTGCTGTGGGATCTGGGGACTGGTGCCGGGTCAATCGCAGTGGAATGGTGCCGCACTGATCCGAGTTGCCGGGCCCTCGGGGTAGAGCGCAAGGCGGAACGAGCCGCCAACGCTCGTACCAATGCGGCTGCACTCACCTTGCCCGGTCAGTTCAAGGTCGTGGATGCCGACCTGACACAGGGACTACCCGACGGGCTGCCAGACCCAGACGCGATCTTCATCGGTGGCGGTGTCACCGAAACCCTCGTCACCCAGTGTCGAGCTCGCCTCCCTATCGGGGGGCGCCTCGTCGTCCATGGGGTGACGATGGAAGCCGAGATGCTGATCGAGGCTTTACACCGCGATCTGGGCGGCGATCTGATGAGACTTGGAGTTGAGACCGCTGACAGCATCGGTCGGCTGCGCGGCTGGAAGCCGGCCCGCACCGTCGTGGCGTGGACATGGCAGTGCACACAATGACAGCGGCGATACTGCATCATCCTGGCCGCTAGGGATAACTGCGTTAATGTGCGACGCTCGGTGAAGGCCTACGTGAGAGCATCGCCGCGACCTCGCCCATAGTTCGGGGCCGCTCGTCTAGGCCAAGGCGGCGAGCCAACTCGAGGGGCCATGGCAGGTGCAAATGAGCCTTCTTCACAATGGACGCATCCGCCAGCAATTCGTCAATCGGACCTTGACGCACTCCGCCATCAACAACGATGAGAGCCTCATCCGCCCAAGCCAAAGCCAGGTCGACGTCGTGGGTAGCCATTGCCACTGTCGTTCCGTGATCGCGCAACCTATCCAAAGCTTCGAGCATTTGAGTAACTCCGACTGGATCAAGTCCAGCGGTGGGCTCATCAAGGAGCAACAAATCAGGACGCATGGCCACAGCACCGGCCACCGCTATCCGTTTGCGCTCACCATAAGACAGCTGATACGTCGCACGCTCGGCCAAGTGACTTGCCCCAAGTAGGTCTAAGGCTTCGGACACCCGGTCGCGCACCTCGTCAACATCCAAGCCCATATTCATCGGGCCGAAAGAGACGTCCTGGCTGACATCAGCACTAAATAGCTGATCGTCGGGGTCTTGCAGGACGAGCTGAACGGCTCGTCGATGCTCGCGCAGGTGAGCACGCCCGTAGCCGAGCACGGTATTGCCCCTCATGACGCAGCCCTTGGCAGGCTTAAGTGAACCGGACAGGCAACGCATGAGGGTCGTCTTTCCAGACCCATTAGCTCCCAGAATCGCAACGCGAACCCCGGCGCTGAATGAGACATTGACGTCGGTGAGCACCATAGGACGGCCCGGGTGGGTGGCGTACAGGTGGTCAGTGGACAACAAGACGTCGGCACTCATCTGAAAATCCTTCCGGTCGTCGTCCAGCTGATCGCCCACACGGCAACAACGACAATGACGACGACGATCTTGTAGCGCACCGAACCGGTGCGCGTAATGGGTAGGGTGACTAGTGCGGACTCAAAGCCTCGGTTGACCAATCCGTCGTTGAGGCGGTTAGCCCTCGTCCATGCCCGGATTCCCACTGATCCCATCAATGCCGCCGTGTTATTCATACGCCGGTTGAGGCCACCGAATCGTCCAGCCGGGGAATCGCCGAGGCGGGCGTGCTGGGCTTCGCTGGCCGTCACAACGGTGTCAAGCAGCACAAAAATAAGCCGATATGTCAGGGAGGCGATCTCTAGCAACGGATCAGGGATATGGAACTTCCGCAGCCACGTCAGAAGGTCGACCATCGGGGTGGTGACCGCCAGCACCATGAGGGTGAGGGTGCCGCATACGCCATGTTCAACCAGCGACATCGCCTGGGCAGTGGAGACCGGTCCAATACTGAACCATCCGGCATGCCACCAGACCGTCCCGACCGGGGTGGAACCAAGGCTAACAAGAACGGATATTCCGCCGATGATGAGGAAGACGAGCGGGGCCACGACTGCCTGCCACAGCACTCGTCCAGCAATGCGGGCTGGACCCAAAATAACAATGACGCTGACGATCCCAGCCAGTAAGGCACCAGGCCAAATACCAGATCCCACGACCGGGCTTACCCACCGCGAGGACTCCATTGATGGGGTGCACAGAGCAGTCAGAAGAAGAGCTGCCGACAGAGCAACCTTTTCCCCGACTGGACGACGCCGCCAGGGGGAATCCCAGGCGGCGTCGTCGAGAGAGGTAATCGTCATGACTTGGTAGTCGCATTGGCTTCCGATGTGATGACGGCGGCCTCAGGCACATCGTCAACACTATGGAGGTCGGAGGCGCGCTCGGCCTCCTCGCGGCCTTTCGCGCGACCGCTCATGCGCCCGAGAGCATACCCTGCGATGCCAGCGCCGAGAGCCGCCTGAAGCGCGAACAGACCGGACTCAACCTCACCCGAGTTCGGTTCGAAGATCGGCTCGATCCATTTCTTGGCACCGGCCTGCTCTGCGGCCTCAGCTGCGGCGTCGTCAGTTCCCCCGAAACCTTCCTCACCGCCACTGGTCTTCTTGGCACCGAGAACCATGCTGATGACGAAGAGGGCAACAACGAGAACGATGATGACCGGGGTTACCCATGTGCTTTTGCCGGTCAGTGAATTGTCCTGATGGGCCTTAGCGACAGTGTTCTCAGGCATGAGCCACCTCCTTGGTGTTGCCGAGCACGCCGAGCTGCTGGAGCTGCGGGGCTGCGACCTTGGCAAGGAAACGGAACAGCAAGATGCCAACGAGGCCCTCGATAAGGGCCAGCGGGATCTGGGTCGTGGCGAAGATGCCGAGGAACTTGCCGACGGCACCCCAGAAACCACTAGCAGGATCCGGGAAGGCAAAAGCTAGCTGGAAGCTCGTGACGACGTAGGTGATGAAATCAGAGAAGACCATGCATAGAAAGATCGCCAACGCGTCAGGCCCACGAAGTTTCTTCGTGAGTTTATAGAAGGCGTATCCAGCCCACGGCCCCGCGATAGCCATCGAGAACGTGTTGGCCCCCAGCGTCGAGATTCCCCCGTGGGCCAGCAGCAGGGCCTGGAAGATCAGCACGATCATTCCCAAGAATGCCATGACCGGCGGTTTGAACAGAGCGGCACCGACTCCGGTTCCCGTGGGATGCGAGGACGATCCTGTCACACTGGGAAGCTTGATGGCCGAGAGTACGAATGTGAAAGCACCCGCAGTAGCGAGTAGAAGTTTGTTCTCGGGGTGCTCCTTGACTTCCTTGACGACTCGGTAGCCGCCATGGATCACGAACGGTGCAGCTGCGGCATACCAGACTGCACACTGGGTGGGTGAGAGAATCCCCTCAGCAATGTGCATGAGGTGTCATCTCCTTTCTCGGGATTCGCGTCCCGTCCTGGAAAGGCCTGATATACGCAGCAGATCTGACTTCCGATCCACAATAGGATCGTTCACAGTGGCGCGTCCGTGCCGGCGTTCCCCGGCTTCAACCACGTCATCAGGACATTCTTGAGTTGTACAGAAGCCAGTCAAACACAGCCGCTCCCAAGGCTAAATCCAAGGATTGCCTAAGCAGTATTCCGCCAGTATTACTAGGCGGTGGCTTGGTGTTACGCTTCCAAGGAATTACCCTAAGCCTTCCCTGCCGTCAGGAGCAACATCGTGGCCCACGAGTACGTCAATAACGGATCCGACATCTACCGCGAGTCTTTCCGCATTATTCGCTCCGAGGCGAATCTGGATCGCTTCCCTACTGACGTGGAGGGTGTCGTCGTCCGAATGATCCACGCCGCTGCCGATCCGGCCATCGCCGACGACATCGCTTTTACCCCGGCAGTGGTGACGGCAGCTCGCAAAGCCCTAGGGGATGGTGCGCCGATTCTGTGTGATTCCTCCATGACGGCCACTGGTATCATCCGATCCCGACTTCCGCGCGACAACGACACGATCTGCTACATCAAGGATCCTCGCCTGGCCGAAATCGCTCACACGAAAAACATGACGAAGACCTGCGCCGCAGTGGACTTGTGGGCCGAGGAAGGCAAACTCGACGGAGCCATTGTCGCTATCGGCAATGCCCCCACCGCGCTGTTTCGCGTGCTTGACGTATGCGAAGAGACCGGCGCTCGCCCGGCAGCCGTCGTCGGTATCCCGGTCGGGTTCGTCGGTGCAGCGGAGTCCAAGCAGGCCCTCGTTGACTCGCAGCTGGGACTGGAGTACCTCACCTTGCTGGGACGACGCGGTGGGTCGGCGATCGCAGTGGCCGCCATTAACGCCATTGCCTCGACCGACGAGTTGACCAACAGTCATCGCTGACGGCAGCGAATCGCTCTGTCCGCGACGGCGACTAGTCACTCTAGCTACAGCGTTCCGCTGCTTCAGCTGTGACCAGCCCATCATGACCGTGCCGGAGTTCACCCCCAGAGGGCGTCGCCCTCCCAGGTTCCCGTCGACACGACTGGGACGACCTGCCCAGTAACGACTGATCCCTCATGCGGCGCCCGTGGCAGATCCGCAGGAACAGCCAGGGTCATGGGAATTGACGTGTCACCCACGATTCGGTACCAGTCCACCCCGGTAAGGGCATTCGTGCGCCTTTCGACTCTCTTACACACCATCGTCATCTCAGCGACAGCGCTCGCCTCACGACGGGTCGCGCGCCCAGCGTTGATCTCCATCAGCCAAGGACTAATCAGGGTGCCGGCGGCGAACTGGAGCTCGCTGCCCAGCGATCCCTCGTGGGAACGCCCATAGTCGTCCTCGGACTCAAACACCCGCAACATCTGATTCGCCACTGCACCCACTCGCAGGTTCTCGACGAAACGCGGAGTGTCGTCGCCGGGTTCAGGGCACAACGGAATCTCGACCGGGTCATCGACGTTGGCCAGAAACCGCGCCAAATGTTTTCGATTCGCCGTCGGCAGCTTAAGGACAGAATCCCCGGTCAGAATCGAGGCGAGGCTGGCATGGGAATAGATGTCAACTAAAGCCACCGCCGAGCTGAACCGCACCAGATCTGCCGGATGGGTCGTCGGAGCAACGAGGGAGGCCATAGTCTCCATCTCGTCGTGACCCTTCTGCTTCATGAGGGCTAGCCGAGCCCCAGACGGATCAGTGAAGGCGGCCAGCAAGTCAAATCCGCCGACGTCCTCCACACCAACGGCACCAGCCTCAGCGACAGAGTTGACGAGAGTATCGAGATCCGGAGCATCGAAGCCCAGGGCATGCAGGTCGTGAGAAATCACGCGACGATGATATTCGTCACCGCTCGCCACGGCCAGGTGGCCCCCTGACATGTCATGAACGACTGCCACTCAGCCCTGCAAAGCTCGTAGCACCTCGTCACGCACTTTGGCAGAACGGCGCGGAGTGCGATCTCCGACGACGCTCACCGTCATCCCGCCAGCCTGCTGAGTAGCCGGGGTAAACGCACTGCCCTTACGGCCTTTATCGCCGCGCACGCAGAAGATACCCCGCTTATCAGCCTGCTCAGCCACCAGAGCATTGACCTGTGGATCGTTCGTGAGCGCCTGAACAAACCAGACCCCGTCGAGATCTTCGACGCGGAAGGCTCGACGCTCCAAACTCACCAGCCCTTTTCGGGCCATCCGAGTGAGCTGGATGCCGGAGTTTGGGGCGACGACATGCACGTCGGCTCCAGCGTCCAACAATCGCACGACGCGACGCTCCGCCACATGCCCGGCACCAACGACAAGCACCTTGCGCCCTTGCAATCTCAGGCCCGACATATAAACCGGGGCCCCCTCCCCGAGACCAACCTCGTCGAGGGGTTCGCGATAACGATCGACGACAACGTCTGCAACCTCGTCGCAGTCACCGATCACCGGGGCAATACGAATCTCGACGCCGGGGTGGCTGGCCTGCCAGGCCTCTACCTGCTCGGTCATCCACACATGCAGCAGGCCTGGAAACAGGAAATTGCCTTGCACAACAATCTGGTCGGCCCCCTGCGCGACCAAGGCGGACAGCGCCTCTGGGACCGATGGGCGGGTCACCTGGATGAAAGCCGGCTCGACCCGAGACAGGTCATTGTCCTCCCAGAACATCCGCGTCAAAGCGTAATGGGAAGCATTGGCGTCGGGCACCAAAGCGCCGCGCCCCACCAATACCACCGACGTGTCGCGGAGCTTCCACTCCTGGCGTCCTTCGCCAGCAGCAAGGGTCTGTGCAAGACGACGGTTGAGGGCTTTGCGCATCCGAACGTCCGGCAAGAGCGGGGCTGAATACATCACCCGAGCGTTGCCTCGGCCCTCGTCGATAGCCGCCGGGATGTCCTCGCGGACGTGACCGCCGGTGTTGAACATGAGCGGCACAACAACAGCCGCCGCCTCGTCGTCTCCATCGGCCTCCTCCGGCCTGTCCGGCGCCTGGGCGACGGCCGCACGGACGGCCTCGGGGATACCGGGCTCGGCAAGTTCAACGAATCCCAGCTCCACCGGGATTCCGGGCAACTTGCGAGCAACGCGCTCAACCAAAGCGCGACACTCAGCTATGCCTGCCTCGTCACGGGTGCCGTGGGCAGCGATGACCAGCGGGGTTCCACTAGCGAGAGGGTCAGTCATTTCGAATCCTTTGTATCGGTTCGTTCGTATCGGTTGTGGACTGGGGCATACGAGTGGAGTGGACCGGAGGCTTGGAGAGGTACGTCTCGTCGTCAGCCTTCGGTAAGTCTTTGTGGGTGTAGTTCTTGTGAGCCTCACCCGAGACACGCCCGTCCATCCAGTGATAGTCACGCGGCGTGACCATAAGACGTCGCCCGTCACCAGAGCTGACGTATTTGGTCGTCGTCGAACCGACGACGACCAAGGTTGTCATGCCACACCATTCGGGCTTGAACTGTTCGAGGGTAGACATAATCACTTGCTGCTGACGACGCTCAGCGTGCGAGACCAAGGCCACCGGAGTGGAGGGCGGTCGGTGCTCGGCCATGATCGCTAAAGCATCGGGGAGCTGGTGGGTACGAGTGCGCGAGCGCGGGTTATAGAAGGTGGTGACGAGGTCTCCCTCAGCAGCAGCCTTCACGCGCTTGAGGATGAGGTCCCAGTCAGTGTGGAGGTCGGACAGGCTGATGGTCGCGTGGTCGTGTCCCAGCGGGGCGCCGAGGATAGCCGAGATGGCAAGTTCTGCGGTTACTCCTGGGACGATCTCGACGTCGATACCGTCGGTGCCCATCTCCAGGGTCGGGGAGGCCATCGCGTAAATGGCGGGGTCGCCACCACATACGAAGGCCACATTGCGGCCATCCCGGGCGGCGTCGATAGCGGCCTGGGTGCGTTCCTCTTCAGTGCCCATTTTAGTGGCGAGGATTGTGGCCCCCGGACGCACCAGGTCACGTATCTGCCGCACATAGGGGGCATAACCAGCAATGAAAGTTGCGTTACGAATAGCGTCGACGGCTCGCGGAGTCAGCAGATCGCGGGAGCCAGGTCCAAGTCCGACCACTGAAAGATGTCCACGAGCCGGAATGCGACCAATGGCGCAGGTAGCCTCCGGAGTTTTTGTCTTATGCACCAGCAACTCGGCCCCCTGACACAGCACGGCAGCCTCACTGACGCTCGGGGTCCCGACCTCACGAGCAACGACGTCAGAGGGAGTCGGGACATCCTGAGCAGCCAGTGCCTCAGCGGGCTCGGTGCGGTACTCCACACCGAGTTGGTTGGCTAGCTTCACCAGCCCGAGCTCACCAGCTTTGACCTCGTGAGACACCAAACGAGTCACCGAGCCAAGGGCAAGGCCCGCGTCCTGCAACGTCGTGGTGAGGAGGTCGCGCAGCGGCTCAACGTCGGTACCCTTGTTGCACCCCATCCCGACGACTAAACAATTCGGGTGCAAGACGACGGTGGGCACATCATCGCCGTGATCGGCAAGGACGCGTTCTGCGACCCGCTCGGAAACAATGATCCGGGCAGCTGGGGTCTCGGCGTCCTCAGTAACATTTTTAGGTAGCGGGGGCAGCGGCCAAGGCTGCTCGCGGACGACGAGCACCGACCGTCCAGCAATGATCGAGCCGGTCACGCCCGCGACGTCACCCTCGTAAGCCCAGCCGAGCTGGTCGAGGGCGGGTACGCCCAACGAGTCGGTTGCGGTGGAGACAACTGCAGTCCCCCCCAGGGCCTCGGCAACAGTACGTGAAAGCTCGTTAGCCCCACCGACGTGACCACCCACGAGGGGGATGGCAAAGCGTCCAGCCTCGTCAACGACGACCACACCGGGGTCAGTTTTCTTGGACTCCAGCAGCGGGGCAATGATTCGGGTGGTGGCCCCCAGGGCCAGGTGGGAGATGATGAGATCGCACTCCCCCCACGCTGCAGCCAACCCGCTGCGCGACGGTCCGACGTACTTTTTCGTCTTCCGCCCGAGGGCACCGTCGATAGCTTCGGCGTGAGCCGCAGCAGCGTCGGAGTTGATGACTTGTCCGATGATGGGGTCGCGATCGGAACCGTCAGGGTTCGTGTCGGTGCCGGGCTGAGGATCATCGGGGCCATTGGCGTTGACGTCACCAGCAAGCTCAGGGTTCACGCCGAGCGCGTTCGGGGAATCCGGGTGGTGGTCGAGCACCAACACGACGTTGGGGGTGAGGATGTCCTCGTGTGCAATGACGGCCTTGGCAGCGGCGTCGTCAAGGATGCGCACCCGCTGATCCTCCTCGCCGACCTTCTCGGCGAGCACGAAGATCTTGCCACGCCCGGCAAGACCCTCAACCAGCTCGGGCAGACCTCGATTGGGAGCCGTCAGCACGCCAACCTTGGGGTGGATTTTCGCTAGCCGAATAGCGGTCTCGATGTTCTTGGAGTGAGACGAGACGAACTGGGCGTCATCCCACGGCAGGGCGACGGCTGCGAACGCCGCCTGTAAAGATGTCGGGGCCGTCACTACTTCGACGGGCAAACCAGCCTGCCGGATGCGACGAACTACACCGAAGAAGAGTGGGTCGCCGGAGGCAACAACGACGACGCTGGCGTCATCAGGCAAGGACTGGATTCGGGTGATAGCGGGCCCGATGAGACCGAGTTTCTGACGCTTATCGGCGGGGACGTCGAGGGCGTCGAGGTGACGCTGACCACCGACAACCAGTTCCGCTTGAGCGACCTCTTCGCGCAAGGCGTCACTAATAGTGCCGAGGTATCCGTGGACGCGAATCATGAATTGCCCTTCGTGTCGGGGTTCGTAGAGTTTTGGTGGTAGACGCCGCGAGTGCCGTGGGCTTCAAGGTCAGCATGGGCCTGGGCGTCAGCTCCGCGGTACTCATGGCGGAAACCGGGATGATAAAGGTGACTGCGGGTGGAGATCGGCCCATCGGCTAACGCAGGGCCCACCAGGACGACGGCGTGTTTCCATAGCTTGTGGTTGCGCATCGTCTCCGACAAGTGGGCCAGGTCGCAGCGGAACATCATCTCCTCAGGCCACGTCACCGCATATCCAATAATGCATGGGGTTTCGGGCGAATAGCCGCCCTCCAGCAAGGCCTCCTGAAGCGCCTTATTGCGGGCCGCTGACAGGTAGATGGCCATCGTCGCCCCGTGGCGGGCGAAAGAGGCAACTGTCTCACCGTCAGGCATGGGCGTCCGTCCACCCTCAAGCCGGGTAAGGATGAGGGATTGGGAGACTTCTGGAACGGTAATCTCGACGTCCATCCGGGCTGCAGCCGCCGAAAATGCTGAAATACCAGGGATAGTTTCAAAGTCGATGCCGATGCGACGGCACAGGTCGCGCTGCTCGGCGGTGGCCCCGTAAATGGACGGGTCACCGGTGTGGACCCTCGCCACCACCAAACCCTCGTCGCGGGCGCGAGTGTAGAGGGGTTCAAGGTCTTCCAGCGGGATGGAAGCTGAGTCAATGAGCTCGGCGCCCTCCTTGTGGCGAGCGACCATGTCGGGGTGTACCAAGCTGGAGGCCCAAATGATGATGTCGGCAGTCTCAATAACCCGAGCGCCACGCACACTCACAAGGTCAGGAGCCCCCGGGCCAGCACCGACGAAGACGATCCTGCCCGCCCCGTCGGGAATGTCGCGGCGAGGCACCGGTGGCGGTTCGATGGCGTTGTGGTCGACATCCTCCAGGGCCTTCTCAGACGCGTGTTGGGTGGGTCGTGCGGCCTGAGGTTTATTCACAGTTTTCCTCCTGTGGTGGTGCGCTCTGGAGTTGTGAGGACAGTTGAAAAGTACGGCAAGGTCTGTGCGTCGGAGACCTCGTCAAGGGTGATGATCTGTTCGGATTCCAAGGTGACGTCGGTTCCGATGACGGCTTGACGGTTACGGCTGCGCAGCTGCTCGACGACCTCGGGTAGTTTGCGTCCACCCTTGTAGATGGCCACTGAGTCGACGACGTCAAGAACGTGCCCAAGTTTGTCTATGCCGACGGTGGCGGGCACAAGTGCCAGGATCTCCCTGCCTTCCACCAACGGTCGCCCTGACGCCGCTGACAAGGCCTGCATGGCGGTGATGCCAGGGCTCAACTTGACGGTGACGTCAGGCAGCCTCTCCTCAACGTTGGCGCGTAGATACGTGAAGGTCGAAAAAACAGTGGGATCTCCGACGGTGGCGAGGGCAACGGTGTGAGCTCCCTCATCAAAGGCCGTCACTGCGGCGTCTGCAGAGACCTGCCACGAAGCCCTTCGCATCTGGCCAACGCCAGACCTCTCTCGCATCGAGAACGGTATGCGTTTGATGCGCTCAGCGAGCTCGGGGGCGATAGCCGTGATGATGCTCTCGGCACGCCCTGGACCATCCGTTGTGGCCTCAGTGTATGGAACGAGGATGACGTCTGCCTCACGCAAGATACGCACAGTTTTCACGGTGACGAGTTCCGGATCGCCCGGGCCAACTCCCACTCCGAAGAGCGTGCGTGACGTGGCATCATTCATGTAGGTCTCCTCAGGTATCCTCGCCTGACGGTCTAGTCAGCAGGAATCGGGCAGAGCGTCTGGCTGCACCGCATGGGGTGTCTCACAGTGGCGGGACCGCTCCGGACTTACACCGGATTGCTCATCGCTCGATTGCGTATTGAGCATAGCCGAGACGGAGGACCGCACACACCCGCGACTGTCACGAATGCGTCCCCGCAGCCTCGGGAAGACAATCGCGACATGTCGCGTTATGGGGATGCCCTGACCCGATCAAGGAGACTACTGAATGGCTCAAACCAAGTCTGTCGCGGAGCTGACCGACCGAGATCGCCGGATCACCTTGCTGTCATTGTCCATGGTCCTCTTCGTGTCAATCTTGGATATTTCAGCTGTCAACGTGATGCTGCCCTCAATTGGGCGCGATCTACACGCCACCACTGAGCAACTGCAATGGGTGGTGGACATCTTTATGGTGGTGCTGGCTTCGATACTCATGTTCGCTGGATCGATGGGCGACAGATTTGGTCGACGTCGCGCTCTCATACAGGGTTTGACGATTTTTGGACTCGGTTCCCTACTGTCGGCAATCGCGATCGGCCCACAGATGCTCATTGCCGCCCGAGCCGTGCAAGCATTGGGCGGGGCGACGATGCCTCCGGTGGCCTTAGCCATCATCGGAAATGTTTTCCTCGACAACGCACAGCGAGCCCGGGCCATCGGCGTTTGGGGGGCCATCCAGGGAATATCACTGGCCGTCGGACCGCTCATTGGCGGCGTACTCACCGACGTAGCCAGTTGGCGTTGGGTTTTTGGTATCAACGTTCCGATCGTGGCTATCACCGGATTTCTCATCATGCGCACCGTTCCCGAAACCAAAGCCGCCCACGCCCGCAAATTCGATCCAGCAGGCCAGGTTCTGGCCATGGTGCTGTTAGTGTCATTGAGCTACGCGATTATCCGCGTCGGAGAACATGGTTCCAACCTGGTCTCGTCCATCCTTTTTGCGGTAGCGGCGTTGTCACTGGCAGGATTCGTTGTCGTTGAACGCACTGTTAACGAGCCCATGCTGGAATTGCGATTCTTTAAGTCAATGCCTTTCACACTGGCGAACCTGATCGCCCTGTTTGCATTCGCCTCAAATACTGGGTTCTCGTTCATCAACGCCCTGTTCTTGCAAAACGAGATGGGTTTTTCACCCTTGGCCGCCGGGGCATTTCTGGTTCCCATGGCTATCTGCACCGGCGCGCTGGCGATGGTGTCGGGGCGCATGGTGGCGGCGCGGGGAGCACGACCCTCCCTCATACTCCATGCCATTCTTATCGGACTATCCGGTGGCGCACTCTTGACGACCGCATCAGTGGACAATCCGTGGATTGTCTACCTCATTGCCTCGATCCTTCTCGGATCGGCCATGGGCGCGGCCAACGCCGCCCTCAATAACACGGCCTTGTCGGGTATGCCCCGTTCACAAGCTGGGGTGGCCGGAGCCACGATGGGAGTCGCACGACAAACGGGTCAAGCCGTAGGGGTAGCAATCTTTGGCGCCCTGTACAACGCCGGGCTTCGCAGTGGCACGTCGGCCGCTCAGGCTGCCCTCCCAAACTGGTGGATCATGGTTGGCTCAGCAGCAATCATTCTGACACTAGCCATCATCAGCGGCACACCCTGGGCCAGGTCGTCTGAAAACACAGTGGCCGAGCTCATCGCCGACTAGCACGACGCCAGCTCAACGTGCAAGACGCATGATCCGGTCAACGTCAACATGGGCCTCCACTGCGTCAGCGAGAGTTTCAATCATTGCCTCACGCCGAGCCTGATAACCCTTCTCGTCGCCATTGGGACGCCACGATGAACCAGCGTGACGGGCTGCCTCGGCCAGCCACGTGCGTCGAAACTCGTCATGCTCGAAGGCTCCATGCCACATCGTCCCCCACACCGCACCGACGTGCACGCCGTCAAGGAAGGCTTCAGCGTCGTCGAGCAAACGACAGACGCCATGATGGATCTCGTAGCCACCAACCTCAATCCCCCGCCATGTCCCGTGCGACAGGGTAAGAGTTTTGGTGGCGGCGAAATCGACCTCCACCGGCAACAATCCAAGCCCCTCGACGACGCTGCCAGGAGCCGTCTCCTGACCGTCGGGGTCGAGGATGGTACGGCACAGCATTTGATACCCACCGCATATGCCCACCACTGTGCGCCCCTGTTCGGCGCGACGGGTCACAACCTTGGCAATACCGCAGCGCCGCAACCACGCTAGGTCCGACACCGTTGACCGCGACCCTGGCAAGACGAGGACATCGGCAGCCTCGCAGGTTTGCGGGTCCGTCGTCACCTGGACGTCGACGCCACTTTCACCGGCTATGGCGTCGACGTCTGTGGCGTTGGAAATGCGCGGGAACCGCACCACGGCCACCCGTAAAGCCGACGGGTCAACGGCGTCTCCCTCGTGTCGCCACCGCCCTACCTCCAAGGCATCCTCGCCGTCGAGCCACACGCCCGGCACCCACGGCAGCACACCGAAGCTCGGCATACCGGTGCGCCGGGTAATCTCCTCAAGTCCAGGAGCGAGAATGGCATCGTCACCGCGAAACTTGTTAATGATGTACCCGGCTAGCAGGGCCCGGTCGTCATCGTCGAGAAGTGCCCAGGTCCCAAAGAGTGAGGCAAGCACTCCGCCACGGTCAATGTCGCCGACGAGCACCACGGGTAGACCCTTGGCACGAGCCAAACCCATATTCGTATAGTCGCCGCGACGTAAGTTGATCTCTGCCGGCGATCCAGCCCCCTCGCAGATCACCATGTCGTGGGTCGCAGCAAGCTCGTCATAGGCAGCCCACGCGGCCTCGGCGAGGTGTCGCCGTCCGGTGGTGTACTCACCCGCCTCCAACACTCCGCCAGGCTTGCCCCGCAGCACGACAAAGGAGCGCCGATCCGTGCCCGGTTTAAGCAGGACCGGGTTCATGGCAGACGTCGGCTCGATCCCGGCTGCAGTGGCTTGCAGGTACTGGGCCCGACCAATTTCGGAACCGTCTGCGCACACCATCGAATTATTCGACATGTTCTGGGCTTTGAAGGGCGTCACATCGACGCCGCGGCGGCGGGCGGCCCGACATAAGGCGGTGACGACGAGCGATTTGCCTGCGTCCGAGGATGTTCCAGCAATGAGGATTCCAGTCACTGTACGTCTCCTTATCAACGACGCGCCTGGCTGCGCGGCAGTAGATTGCGCGGAATTACACCACCGTGAAATAGCAGGTGAGCCACGCTGGCTAGCCCTGTGATAGCGCACCACGTTGCAGTCGTCGTGACGGTGGTGACTAAGCGCGCCGCGTCGGCCGTCTTGTCGGCGTCGGGGCGGGGACCTGATCCCAGCAGGGGACGGAATTCCACCCGATTGCCGTAATAAACGTTACGTCCCCCAAGCTGAACACCAAGGGCAGCTGCCCAGGCTGACTCGCACCATCCGCCGTTGGGGCTGGGGTGATGGCTGTGCTCAGCCCGCACCATACGCCACGTGGTTGCGCGATCTCCTCCCACAGTCGGGGCACACACAGCGGCCAAGGCTCCGGTGAGTCGGGCCGGCACCCAGTTGACGATGTCATCAAAGTGAGCGGCCACTTTGCCGAAACGCTCATAGCGATCGTTGTGGTGGCCGATCATGGCGTCAAGTGTGTTGGCCCCGCGGTGGACGAGCAGTCCGGGTAACCCGGCGATCGCACCCCACCACAGTGATGCGACTGCGGCATCGGAGGTGTTCTCAGCCATCGATTCGACGGTTCCTCGGGCGATCTCGGCGGCGTCGAGAGCATCAGGGGCCCGCCCGCACAGGTTCGGTAGCCGTTTCCGCGCGGCAGCTAGGTCGTCATTGGCCAGGTGGTCGGCCATTGCTCGACCTTCACGAGCCAAAGATGCGGACCCGACGACGGCCCACGTTGCCAGGGCGGTGGTGGCGATACGCAGTACTGGTCGGCGTTGGGTGAGGCGATCAATGGTGCCGCCGATCACCGCAAGAGGCGTCAAGCACGTGGCAGTAAAGAGGGTGCCGCGTCGCACCGAATCCGCGTACATGGTCTTTTCCAGCCGGGCGACCGCTGTGCCGAAGGCCGCCACTGGATGGTGGGTCTGCGGGTCAGGCACGATGCGGTCGGCGACAACGCCCAAGCCCAGACCGGCAGCACGGCAGAGCAGACCGACGGCAACGTGGCGGCGTGGTGTGATCGACATGCCTCACACCTTATCGAGCTCGAGTTATCGAGCCTCCCCGATAGCCTTCCTAAGGTGAGCCGCATCGTCATCGTCAGGCACGGACAGTCGACATGGAATCGTCAAGGACGTATCCAAGGACAGACCATGGGCGTTCGGCTGACGATGCGCGGGCAACGTCAGGCTCGCCAGGCCGCTCGCACAGTGGCAGGTCTGGTCGCCCACGGCACACCGGTCATCGCCTCAGACCAGAAGCGCGCAGTGCAAACGGCCCGTCCCATCGCACGAGTTTTGGGAGTTCAGGTGATGACGGATCCGCGGCTGCGAGAGCAGGGCCTAGGGGCCATGGAGGGACACACCGCCGATGAGCTCGATCCTCTCCCCCAGCCAGAGGGCGTCCACCCGGCCGACGTGCGTTGGGCTGGCGGTGAATCGCTCGCAGATGTGGCCGAGCGGTGCCGCAACTTACTGGACGACTTGGCAATTCGTGATTTGCCGCAGACCGTACTCGTCACCCATGGTGACACTATGCGGGTCCTGCTGGGGATTCTCGACGGCCGCAGCCATCGGGACCTCGACTGGGATCTCTCGTTGACCAACGGAAGCGTCATGGTACGAAATGTGGACCTGGGCGAGTTACATTGACGGTCTTTGCGCTCGTAACCAGTCAACCGGACGCTCCATGCCCCACCCCCCGAAGCCCGCAAGACTGTACTTTCCACGTCATCGAGCGCGTACTCGACGATCGTCCGAAAGGATGTTTCCCGTAGCACTGGGAGACTTGCGACCGACTCGAACGCTGCCCGTGTGCGGCAGCGATGCCCTTCATGGTCTCTGCGACGATGAAGTCGGGTAGCAGTCCGCCGGTTTGAAAGACGGCGCTGATGCAACCAGTACGTGCGGCTTCGGATCGGAGCCCAGGACAGTGACCTTCCCGCTGTCGGGTCTGGTCATGCCAAGGAGCATGTCGACGGCAATGAGGTGTTCGCGGCTGCCAGCTTGGGGGAACGACTTGACGAGATCGCGTATCTCTATCGCTGGATTGTCCATGGCTCCAGTCTCGAATCAACAAGACTGGAGCCACCATCCTTCAATGTCACAACGTGGCCATGACATTCGTCACGGTCGCGTGGGATCCCCACGTGGTGAGGAGTTAGCCCCCCATCACAACCGGACGAGCATCTTCCCGGTATTGGCACCCTCAAGCATGTCGATGAACGCCTTGGGAGCGGCGTCAAGGCCGTCACGGAAGGTCTCGTCCCAGTGAATTTCGTCGGCAGACAGCCATCCGGCCATCCGCTGTTGGAACTCTGGACGGGTTTCCTCGGCGTACTTAGCGAGAACGAAGCCGCGTAGGGTGAGACGCTTCCCAATGGCCAATGCGAGATTTCGGGGAGCAGACGGCGGCTCGACCGAATTGTACTGAGAGATCGCCCCACACATCGCCACCCGACCATCGTTGTTGAGATGGTCAATGGCGGCCTCAAGATGATCGCCACCGACATTGTCAAAGTAGACGTCGATACCGTCAGGAGCAGCGCGTCCGAGAAGGTCCGTCACCGAACCGTCGTGGTAGTTGAAAGCAGCGTCGAAACCAAGATCGCGCAACCGAGCAACCTTCGCATCCGTGCCTGCTGAACCAATCACCCGTGAAGCACCGAGCAGCCGCGCCACCTGGCCAACCATTGATCCGACGGCCCCGGCGGCCCCGGAAACAAAGACGACGTCACCAGCCTTCATCTCAGCGGCACGGGTTAGGCCAGCATAGGCGGTGAGTCCGGTCATTCCCAGCACACTCAGATATGCCGACGCAGGGGCGATGCCGGTGTCAATGATGTGCGCATCATCGGCACCGAGGACGGCGTGCTCCCGCCAGCCAAGCTGGTGAACGACGTGGCTGCCTTCCGGAATCTTTTCGCTGCGCGACTCGATGACGGTACCGACGGCACCGCCGTCGAGGGGTTTGCCGATCTGGAACGGCGGAACATAGGACTCGACGTCGTCCATTCGACCACGCATGTACGGATCCACTGACATGACGTCATTAGCGACCAGGATTTGTCCGTCAGACAGGTTGGGGAGACCGACCTCTTCGATGCGGAAATTGTCCTCAGTCGGCGCACCGTGTGGACGGGACGCAAGATGGACAGCGCGGGTAGTTGTGGGACGCGTGGTGTTCATAGAGAAACTCCTGTTCTCGACACTGCTATGGCAATTTAACTTTTGCGCGAGTATCACGCCCACACCAGGCGATTTTGCGGAGGGTGATCGCGGGGAATACACATGCGGGGAAGGCACAATAGGAGTCATGGCCGATATCACTGTCCTTCGAGCAGACATCACCACCCTCGACGTCGAGGCCATCGTCAACGCAGCGAACCGTCAGCTAGCTGGGGGCGGCGGGGTCGATGGAGCGATCCACCACGCCGCTGGTCCAGAGCTTTCAGCCGCCTGCCAAAGACTACGCGAGACTACCCTTCCCGACGGTCTACCCACTGGCCAGTCGGTGGCCACCACTGCCGGGAGGATGCCCGCGAAGTGGGTCATCCACACCGTCGGCCCGGTATGGGCTAAGACCATCGATAAGTCTGACCAGCTCGCCTCCTGCTATCGCACCTCTCTGCAGGTTGCCGACGACATTGGCGCGCGAACAATTGCTTTTCCGACCATTTCTGCCGGTGTCTATGGATACCCGATAGACGAGGCCACCAGGATTGCAGTCAAGACCTGTCAACAGACTACCACCAAGGTGGAAACGATTTATCTCGTTGCGTTCAATGCTGAAGCCGAAGCCGGCTATCGAGCCGCCCTTAAGGAAAAGTGATCTGGACATTCGACCGATTTAGCTCGCCAATTCGGCACGAATCCTCTCAAACCCAATAACGCGATTGATTCCGCGATCGCCGACACCTCGACACGGCGTTCGTCAAGATTAGTACCGTCCTTCTCGACCCCTGGCGGTCACATACAATCAACAAATATTCAGTATCCCTTGGAAGACCACTTCTTGAGGTCATCGCGAATATTCACTGCACCGAAGGTCGTCTGTGCCGCGTAAAGATTAAGCCTTTTTCTTCTTCTTGAAGAAGATGGGCGCCAAGATGACGATTAGCAGCGCAATAGCGACCCAGTTAGCAATCTTGGCGTAGTACTTAAGAGCACCAACGATGGGGTCACCTACTCCCCAGCCCAACCCTAGGTATCCCAGATTCCAGATAGTCGCGGCAATAAAGTCCAGAGCAACGAACCATCTGACCTTCATCTTGGATGCGCCAGCCAAGACGAACACAACGGGCATGATCGGAAGCGGAATCGGCACATAAGCGACGAGCACTCCTAACCAACCAAGCTTGCGAGCCCATTTCTCTGCCTGGTTGTACCTTCGATGAGCCCGCTCGGACCGCCCAGCCCAGACTTCGATCATGCCTCGGCCCCACAGCTTGCCAGCCCACCAGTAGACCCAGTCGAGCTTGATCGACATGACTGACCCCAGGAGCAGCCACCAGATCCAGTGCGGAGCTTGCCCGACTGACGCCAGTGCCCCCGTCGCCGCCGCACCAGTTCGGGATCCCGTCACTCCCATAAGGATGGGCGGATCAAGGCCAAGCAGCCAACCGCGCAACGGAAGCATCGCCAGGGAAAAGATGCCAAGGAAACCGATCCACCCCATGCACCAGTAATCAGAGCGCCCTGGCTTGTGGTTCCAGGGCATCCCCTCGGCTTTCCACCACTCATCGCCTGCTACGGAGTCAGACCCAACAGAAGACCGCTCCTCTTCAGCTACGGCCACGGCGGTGGCGACCACGGCGAAGGAATCCTTCTCGCCCGCCACCGCGGTGCTCATCTCATCCTGCACGCCGTTGAGGATACCCAGAGCCAGTGACAACCCTGCGTGAGCAATATCTGCTGAGAGGGGAACACCCTACTCATGGCCTACTCGCAGCGGTAGCGTAGTTACCTAGTCGACGTCACCGTGCACATGTGAACCCCGCCGGGCGAGGAAGGACCATATGATCCGCTTCGACCACGTCAGCAAGCGTTTCGATGACGGGACGGTCGCCGTAGACGACTTCGATTTAGAGGTGGAATCACACCGCCTGGTCGTCCTGCTGGGATCTTCCGGGTGCGGCAAAACGACCCTGCTACGGATGGTCAACAGGATGGTCGAACCCTCTGAAGGTCGACTGCTCATCGACGGAGTTGATGTCGCTACCGTCGATCCAGTCAAACTGCGACGTCGGATCGGGTACGTCATGCAGTCGGGCGGGCTGCTCCCCCATCGCACTGTGATCGACAACATCGCCACTGTGCCTCGTCTTTCAGGAACGTCCCGAGCCGCCACGCGCACCCGGGCGATGGATTTACTGGAACGGGTCGGTCTGGATTCGTCGTTGGCACGTCGATACCCCACGCAGCTATCGGGCGGCCAGCGCCAACGGGTCGGGGTGGCACGGGCCCTGGCCGCTAACCCCGACATCCTTCTTATGGATGAACCTTTCGGTGCCGTCGACCCGGTAGTGCGAGCCGATTTGCAGCAGGGTCTGCTGCAAATTCAAGCGGATCTAGCAAAAACGATCGTGTTCGTCACCCATGACGTTGACGAAGCATTCCTCCTCGGCGACGATGTGCTCGTCTTACGCCGAGGAGCCCACGTCGCGCAGCGAGGACGACCTGACGACATTCTGCTTCATCCAGTTGACGACTTCGTCTCTTCTTTCATCGGCGGTGATCGCCGCAGCCTCCACGTGGAGCGTCATGACGACCACCCCACCGTTGTCGACGCCGGTGGTCGACTCGTGGGACGCCTCGCTGACCAGCCCACTGCGGCCAGCCACCCTATTGTTAGAGAGAATTCGTGAATACCCGATGGGTGAGCGAAAACAGCGCCCAGATTTGGCAGTTAACGAGTTATCACGCGGTGTTAGGCGTTATCCCCATAATAGCTAGCCTTCTTGTGTCAATTCCACTTGGGTGGTGGGCGCACCGCTCGCGAAATGCCAGACGCATTTTAGTGCCGAGCGCGTCAGTCCTCTACGCTCTCCCATCTCTGCCATTATTCGTCTTATTGCCGCTCATCATCGGAACTAAGATTCTTGATCCAGCTAACGTTGTTGTCGCGCTGACGCTGTACGGAATTGCCCTATTGATGCGCACCGCTACTGACGCCTTTGATTCAGTGGGGCGATCGGTGCGCGCTAATGCCGTCGCCATGGGTCATTCGGATGCTCAAGTATTCTGGCGGGTAGCCCTACCGCTAGCAGTTCCGGCCTTGGTCGCGGGAGTGCGGGTAGTCTCGGCGTCTACCCTGTCTTTGGTGAGCGTCGGCGCTCTCATCGGAGTGCCTTCATTGGGGTACTTTTTCACCGACGGGTATCAGCGCTCTTTCCCCACCGAAATCTGGGTAGGGATTATCGGAACCCTGGTATTGGCGATCATATTCGACATCGTTATCGTGTCCATGGGTCGGCTCCTAACCCCTTGGCAGAAAGGGGCAACACCATGAATCACATCGCAGCCGCTATGACGTGGTTGACGGCCTCCTCCCACTGGACCGGTTCCGGATCTATTGGAGTTCGCATCGGCGAACACCTGTGGTACACCGTGCTCGCACTGGCTGTCGCCGCCATCATCGCCGTTCCTGCCGGACTCGCTATCGGCCATACCGGCCGCGGAAGGACCATTGCGGTGGCCTGTTCTGGTGCGTTGCGTGCTCTCCCCTCTCTTGGCTTGCTCACTCTGCTTGCGATCTCGACGACAGCTGGAATAGAGAATCCCATCTGGCCTTCCACCATTGTGCTAGCCATTCTGGCAATCCCGCCTCTACTGGCCGGTAGCTATTCGGGCGTCGAAGCCGTTGACGACGAGGTCACGGACGGGGCCCGAGCCTGCGGGATGACAGAAATGCAGATTCTGGGCCGCGTCGAGCTGTCCTTGGCCGCCCCCTTGCTCTTGGGAGGACTGAGGTCAGCCGCATTGCAAGTCGTTGCAACCGCGACAATCTGCTCGTACCTAGGCATGGGGGGCCTTGGCCGTTTCATCCTCGATGGGCTAGCCGTCTCCGACTATCCGCAGATGCTCTCCGGGGCCATCGTCATCATCGTGTTGGCCCTAGCCATTGACGGGCTACTCTCCCTTGCTTCTCGCATACTGATTAGCCCGGGTGTCAAACATGCCCTAGCCCTCACTCAGCAGTGATCCCTTATCGAATGGAGCACCCCATGATCACAATGCCCATGACCCGCCGCACCTTGCTCACAGCGGCGCTGCTGACCGGACTGTCAGCGTGTTCTTCGAGCGATCCACTTGACTCGGGCAACTCGGGTTCTGACGGCGGTGTGACTGTCGGCTCGGCTAATTTTACCGAGTCTGAAATCATTGCCGAAGTTTACGCCCAGAGTCTTGAAAAAGCCGGGATTACGGTAAAACGCCGCATGCAGATTGGCGCCCGAGACGTCTACATCAAAGCACTTAAAGATGGTTCGGTCGACCTCGTCCCCGAATACTCAGGAAATCTGCTGCAATTCTTCCAGGGGACGTCGTCGGCACGCGACGAGAAATCCGTCATGGCCGCGCTGCGCAAAGCAGTGCCGACAGGTATGGCAGTCGGAGAACCCTCGGCAGCCCAAGATGCCGATTCCTGGTGCGTTACCGAAAAGTTTTCACAATCCCATAACGTGACGTCTCTGGCCGACCTGGCAAAGCTGGGCTCCCTCAGAGTAGGAGGAAACCCCGAGCTCAAAGAACGCCCGTACGGCCCGAAGGGGTTGGCGAAGGTGTATGGCGTGTCGGATATCACGTTCACTGCACTCTCCGATTCGTCCGGTCCGCTCACTGTCAAGGCACTGACGTCAGGGACGGTTGATCTCGTCGACCTTTACACAACTACCCCGGCAATTAAGGACCAGCACCTCGTCGTCCTCTCCGACCCCAAACACCTCATCGTCCCGCAAAACGTCGTCCCACTTATGAATAGAAATGTTGACGACAAGGCTCGGCAGCAACTATCCAAAGTGTCACAAGCGCTGACCACCAGTGATCTCATCGCAATGAATCAGCGCTCCCAAGGAGACGAGAAAGCCTCACCAGCCACCATCGCCAAAGATTGGCTAGCCATGAAGGGGCTGACCTGATCGCCAGCCCCTTCATAAAATATACTCACTTAATTTCTTCGCGAGCCTCCTCAAAAGCCTTGATGGCCTTATCAAGCTGTTCCCGAGTGAGCCCGGCAGACATTTGGGTACGAATGCGGGCCTTTCCCTTGGGCACCACCGGGTAGCTGAACGCGCGAACATAAATGCCCTTGGCGAGCATGACGTCGGCCATCTTGGCAGCCTTCACGGCATCTCCCACCATTACCGGCACGATCGGGTGCGTCGACTCGGGAATATCGAATCCACGACGCGTCATCTCAGAACGGAAATACTCAGTATTTTCGCGTAGTCGTGTGAGCAGATCGCCAGAGGTCTTCAGTAATTCGAGGGTAGCTAGCGACGCTCCGGCAATTGATGGGGCGAGCGAGTTAGAGAATAGGTACGGACGCGAATTCTGACGCAGCATCTCGACCACCTCCCGGTGGGAACAGGTGTAGCCTCCCGACGCGCCACCCAGCGCTTTACCAAGAGTGCCCGTGAGGACGTCTACCCGGTCGCGCACACCCCAATACTCGGGGGTTCCCGCACCATGGTCACCGACGAACCCGACGGCATGGGAATCATCGACCATGACCATGGCGCCATACTTCTCAGCGAGATCGCAAATCTGCGGCAGCGGCGCGATAAACCCATCCATGGAAAAGACGCCGTCGGTAGCAATCATGATGTGCTTACAGCCCTTGGCCTGAGCATCCTTAAGCTGCGTTTCAAGATCAGCCATATCCTGATTGCGGTAGCGGAACCGCTGGGCCTTGCACAGCCGGACACCGTCAATAATTGAAGCATGGTTCAGCTCGTCAGAAATGATCGCGTCGTCAGGACCAAGGAGAACCTCAAATAGGCCGCCATTGGCATCGAAGCATGACGAGTAGAGAATGGTGTCCCAGTCATCAGGATCGTCAGGATGAAGGAATTCAGTTATGGCTCGCTCAAGTTTCTTATGGAGAGTCTGAGTGCCACAAATGAATCGCACTGATGCCATACCAAATCCCCATTCATCGAGAGCCTTTTTAGCAGCTTCAATGAGTACTGGGGAGTCAGCCAAGCCAAGGTAATTATTCGCACACAGATTGATAACTTCACGCCCGTCATCAACGGTAATTTCGCCCGCCTGGGGACTAGTCAACGGAGCCTCAGCCTTATACAGTCCCTCCTCTTTAAGGGCAGCGATCTTGGCGCTGAGCTCATCCTTCATAGATCCGTACATAATTATCCTTCCTGTCCGTCGTTTGTCAGTCGAGGCATTCCCAGTTCATGACGACCTTGCCGCCGTGGCCCGAACCTGCGACGTCAAAAGCCTCCCGGAATTCCGTAATCGGGTACCGATCCGTGATGATTCCGGAAATATCCAGACCGGAGCGGATAAGGGATGCCATGGTGTACCAGGTCTCGAATATCTGACGTCCAGTTACTCCTTGAATTGTGATCATGTTGAAGATGATCTTGGACACATCGAGGGTGATGTCGCTGCTAGGAGTTCCCAATAGCGCTATGCGCCCGCCATGGGTCATATTGCCGATCATGGAGGTCAGTGCCGCCCCCGACCCGGACATTTCCAGGCCAATGTCGAAGCCCTCCTTCATGTCGAAGCGATCCCACACCGTTTCCAGACTTTCACGCGACACATTGACGGTGTTCTTCAAGCCGAGTTGGTGGGCAAGCTCCAGCCTCTCATTAGACAGGTCGGTAACGACGACATTCCGCGCGCCCTGGAACTGGGCCACCAGGGCCGCCATGATGCCGATAGGCCCAGCACCTGAGACAAGGACGTCCTCCGCTAGACAGGGGAACTGCAGAGCGGTGTGCACGGCATTGCCAAACGGGTCAAAGATCGCCGCAACATCAGGGTCAAGGTCGGGGATGTGATGAACCCAGACATTTCCAGCTGGCATGACGAAATACTGGCAGTAGGCCCCATCTACGGCATACCCGATACCTCGAGTATTGCGGCACAGATGCCGTCTGCCCGCAAGGCAGGCCCGGCACCGCCCACATACGTAGTGACCCTCACCGGAGACAAACTGCCCAACTTTCAGATCACTCACTTCTGATCCGAGCTCAACGATTTCTCCGCAGAACTCGTGGCCAAGAACTAGTGGGGTATGCACCGTCTTGGAGGCCCAGCCGTCCCATTTATCGATATGAACGTCGGTGCCACAGATTCCGCTGCGCAGCACCTTGACGACGACATCATTGGGCCCTGGTGTAGGGTCAGGAATGTCAATGAGCTCAAGTCCTGGTTCTGGCCGGGTCTTTGCCAAGGCCTTCATAGCCGTTCACCTTTCCTGGGGATCGCCCCAAACCACATCCTTGTGACAACACAACTGTGCCACTACCTGATCAGGGATGCACACCCAGTCGGTAAGTACCAGTTCAACCTTTCAACCCAGAGCTGGCTAGGCCCTCGATCACTTGACCTGGTTATTGTTGAAGTATCTGATGAGCTCGTCGTCCAGGGCTGGCACCTGACGCGGCGTCGAGCCATGCCGCAACGACTCGGTAGCCTCAATTCCCGCAGCGACGGCATACCAAGCACCCAAGGGTGAGGTATCCGTACGTGTTCCGTTCTTCACAAAGTTGAGAAACTCGGTGACTGTCAAAACGTCGGCGTCACCGTGCCCATTGGCATCCCCAACAATCGGGAATGTCTCGTCGCCATCGGCATTGTAATGGGTTCGCTTATTCCACAATCGGATAACACCTCCCTCTCCGTCGCCGAAATTCTCAATTCTCCCCTCTGTGCCGATAACGGTATAGTTGCGCCAGTAATCTGGCGTGTAATGGCACTGCTGATAGGACGCGAAAACTCCCGATTCCATCCTCATCAACATCATCGAAATGTCTTCAACATCAATGACCGGATTCAGGCCTTTTTGGGTCAGCGGAGGCCAGTTATCTAACGAGTACCAATCCCCCATGAGTTGGTCTGAGTTATCACGACGATCGGTAATCTGGTTATAGAGAGTCAACCCACCCATACCGACGACATCGGTGGTGTAGGAGTCCGCGAACCAGTGCATGACGTCGATGTCGTGCGCGGCCTTCTGCAACAACAGACCTGTGCCGTGCTCTCGGGTTGCGTGCCAATCTTTGAAGTAGAAATCACCACCCGACCCGACGAAATGACGACACCAGATCGCCTTGACCTCACCGATCCGACCTGTGCGGATGAGGTGACGCATGGACCTGACCACGTTCATATGCCTCATGTTGTGGCCAACGTAAAGCTTGGTGCCGGTCTCGAAAGCGGTGGTCAAGACCTTGGTCGCCGAGGACATTGTGATAGCCAGCGGCTTTTCCAGGTACACCGGAATCCCAGCCTCCAAGAGCTGGCAGGTGACGTCAGCGTGAGTATCGTCGGGGGAGGTCACGAAAGCAACGTCGATGCCCGAGGCAATAAGTCCGGCGACGTCAGGGGTGATCGTGATGGAATCGGGGTCCTTACCCAATCGTTCTGCGACCCGTTTGCGGGCGAGATGATGCGGCTCGCAGACCGCAGTGACAACGCCTTCGTTGCCCTCCATCTCAGCGTTGAGGGCAAGCCGGCAGCGAGCTCCAGCTCCGACGATGCCCACCCTCACGGGGTCACCGGAATGCTCTTTTTGATATGTCGTCATGACAGTGTGCTGTCCTCTCTCGACTTCGGAAACAACCTTGTCCATGCCCCGCAGAGCCACGGGATGTGGGTGTTCGACACCTAGTGCCTTCATCGTCACCACCTCTAATGCGGTGTTGACAGCCCCCACGACTGACGCAGCCCGGCCCAGCCCTTCAACCTCAGCGATCATTGATTCTGAGTCGCACGGACGCCTTGACATGAGCCGAGCAATGATCCGGCGAATCACCGTGACCGACGCATCTGTAGGACCGGACATGACGATGACGTCCGGGTCTATGACTGCTGCCACTGAGCCGGTCGTCAGGGCTGCTCGATCAATCCAGTCATCATCGGGCGCCTCGTTCCCGTCCAGACGTAGATCGAGCACGTCGCTAATCTCACCGGCATTCCATGTCCGCCCCCGATGAAGCTGCCCGTTGAGCACCAGCCCGGTGTGCAGCCCGCGACTCATCCGCACCAACAGCATGTCGGCGTCAGGGCTGAGTGCACCACGCTGGCGACGCTGGCAGAACTCGCCGTAGGCAGCCATATTGATGTCGTTATCGACAGTTACGGGGACATCAAGGCGCTGAGAGAGTACATGACCAAGATTCAGCCCCGTCCACTGCGGCACCAGATCGCTTCGAACGATGCGCCCCTCGCCGTCGACGACTCCGGTGGTGGAGACCGCCAGGTGCAACAGGGGCCCCTTAGCCCGGCAGGAGGCGCGCACCGACTCAATAGCGCTAACGACGGCCTCAAGGCGAGCGTCGGATTGATGGTGCTTAAGCCGTGAGCTTTGTGCGGCAAGGATGGTTCCGCCAAAAGTGACTGCCACCGCCAGCATGGAATCAACGAGGATGTCGGCACCAATGACGATTCCGACGTCGTCTCCCAAAGACCATGTGGTAGCAGGTCGACCCACACCATCAGGGTCGGAGGCACGACGACTCACCCACCCAGACGATTCCAGGTCATTGAGAATCGAGATCACGGTCGGGCGGGATAGACCCGTGGCATCCACTAAGTCAGCAGCGCTCATCGCGTCGCCAGCACGCAGCTCACGCAAGACGTCATCAGCCCGCTCGCTACGTCGATCACGCTTCGCCACTGTCGCCACTCCATTCGTCGACGCCTTCACAACCCTTATAAAGGCATATTTCAAAATGTTGTTTCACATCTTGCTTGGAACGAGCATGAACCACTGCGTTGAGTTGGTCAAGAGGTTAAGCGAAATTTATTGCCACTTCGCTCACCCACGACGTTGCCGACCGGAGAGCTGACGAACACAACTTGTTAGGACCAAGCCACCGCACTTCGCTGACAGTGCCACCCAGTCTTTGGCAAGATTGATGTCGTGGCAGTCAGCGTTTTCGACATCTTCAAGGTTGGCATCGGTCCGTCCAGCTCTCATACCGTCGGCCCCATGCGAGCCGCCCGAATCTTTGTGACTGATCTTGCTCAGTCGCCGGTATGGCCCGACGTCACACGTGTGCGCGCAGAACTCTTTGGATCACTGGGAGCGACTGGGCACGGGCATGGATCCGAAGCAGCAGTGTTGTTGGGGCTCGAGGGTGAGGACCCGGCGACTGTCGACACAGACCGGACTCCAGAGCGCGCCGCCACCATCACTAGTGACGGCCGCCTCACCCTAGATGCCGTCCATGGTGGCCGAGAGATTCCGTTCGACGTCGTGACGGACCTCATTTTGTACCGCAACCGGTCTCTACCATTCCATCCCAATGGCATGACGTTCACCGCCTGGTCTGGCGAAGACGTCGTCGTCGAGCGCACTTTCTACTCCATCGGCGGCGGTTTCGTCGTTGAACACGGAGAAGACCAACATCCAGCCATCGTGCGCGATTCCGCTCCCGTGCCCTACCCCTTCAAAACCGGCGCGGAGCTTCTCCAACAATGCTCTGACTATCGGATGAGCATCCCCGAGGTCGCAATGGCTAATGAGATGACCGTTCGGGACGAAGAGGAGGTACGCAGCCAGCTCCTTGATATTTGGGCTGTCATGCACGCCTGCGTCGAGCGCGGTTGCTCACGCTCGGGTGTTCTTCCTGGCGGTTTGCACGTGCGACGGCGTGCCATGAAGATGCATCGCGATCTTGTCACCCGGGAACGGATCACCCCAGGCAAACCAGAACCGTTCGGCTCAGTTGACTGGCTCACAGTGTGGGCCTTGGCCGTCAACGAAGAGAACGCCGCAGGTGGCCGTATTGTCACCGCACCGACAAACGGTGCGGCCGGCATCATACCGTCCTGCCTACACTTTGCGGTGAAGTTCCTTTCCCCCGGCTCCGATATCGATTCGGGCACCCCCGGCGTTGACACTGGCGACGATGACCTTATCGTCGACTTTCTGCTGGCAGCCGGCGCTGTCGGAGAGATCTATCAGCAGTCCGCGTCAATTTCCGGGGCAGAGGTCGGCTGCCAGGGTGAAGTCGGCGTGGCATGTTCGATGGCCGCGGCTGGTCTCGCTCAAGTTATGGGTGGCACACCAGCCCAAGTCTGCAATGCCGCCGAGATCGGCCTAGAGCATCATCTCGGGCTCACCTGCGATCCCGTCGGTGGTCTTGTGCAAATTCCGTGTATCGAGCGCAACGCCCTCGGCGCTATTAAGGCAGTGACGGCTGCCCGTCTAGCGATGGCTGGCGACGGCTCCCAGATCGTCAGCCTGGATCAGGTCATGAAGACGATGATGGAGACCGGACGCGACATGAAAGTGAAGTACAAGGAGACGGCGCGCGGCGGGTTGGCTGTCAATATCGTCGAGTGCTAAAACCCGACGGATTAACCCCTGAGGTGTGCTCCTTTACAGGGGCGTCGTGACGATTCAACAATAACGCGCTTCTCGGTGCCAAAACCCTATGACAGTATCTGTCATGCATCATAGAGAGATTGGGCGGGTGATTCACCCGCCCAATCTGGAATCCTATGCCATTGCACAGGAGCGATGAGATGCCACCAAATCGAGCTGCGGACTTCTGACCATGGTTGGGGCCACTCGCTGCATGAACCCATGACATTTGCAGCAGGCCAGTATTCCATCAAATCGCTGCACCACGTCGCGTCAACCCCCAGATGAAAAACTCACAGTGAACCATTCTCGCATGGGCATTGGCGACCGTCGTCATAGTGTTGTTCATATTGCCGGGGTCACGTAAATGCAATTGTCGCATGCTCAGATAGCGGTCCACGTGGGGCTGTAGAATTCCAGGTAGATTATTTTTTGATCGTCGAAGTCAACCTTGTGGCGGTGATGTGCGATGAGTGCGGTACTCGAATGGAGAGGCCAGCCCTAAACCCCGGCTCGACGACTGACGCGGTGATGCACCCTGCCCTTGGGGCACAACGCCGCGGAACAGTACACGGTTCGCGATCACCGTCGTTGAGTGGTAATTGAAGTCAGATCATTTATTGACTAGGAGTGACACACCGTTCACGTGTCCCCATCGCACCTGTGTGCCCACTGTCCATTATGATCAATTTCAGCTCCCCGAAGCCTCGGAGAGCCCCGGTGACTACATTCCGTCACCGAGTTTCCACAACGGATCGTCGGGCACGTACCTGCCCGTGGAAAGGACCAACGGTCATGGCAACCGTGCAGTACAAGGAGGCGACTCGGGTCTACCCAGGCACCGATCGCGCAGCCGTCAGCAAGCTCAACCTCGACATCGGTGATGGCGAGTTTATGGTCCTCGTCGGGCCGTCTGGCTGTGGTAAGTCGACCTCCCTGCGAATGCTGGCTGGGCTCGAAGAGGTCAACGCTGGCTCTATCTGGATCGGAGACCGCGACGTCACCGATCTGCCCCCGAAAGACCGCGACATCGCCATGGTCTTCCAGAACTACGCTCTGTACCCCCATATGACCGTGGCTGACAATATGGGTTTCGCCCTCAAGATGCAGAACGTGCCGAAGGCTGAACGTCAGCAGCGCGTCTTGGAGGCTGCCAAGCTCCTTGGCTTGGAAGATTTCCTCAATCGTAAGCCGAAGGCACTCTCCGGTGGTCAGCGTCAGCGCGTCGCCATGGGCCGGGCCATCGTTCGTAACCCACAGGTCTTCCTCATGGATGAGCCGCTGTCAAACCTTGACGCCAAGTTGCGTGTTCAGACCCGCACCCAGATCGCCGCTCTACAGCAGCGCCTTGGCGTGACGACTGTGTATGTGACCCACGACCAGGTCGAGGCCATGACGATGGGTGACCGCGTCGCCGTCATGAAGGATGGCGTCCTGCAGCAAGTCGATTCCCCGCTCGCCTTGTACGACACCCCGAAGAACCTCTTCGTTGCTGGTTTCATCGGCTCTCCCGCTATGAACCTTATGGAGGGCGATGTCGTTGACGGCGGCGTCAAGCTCGGCGACTACGTCGTCCCGGTTCCTCGCGAAGTTCTCGCTAAGGCCCCGAACGAAACCAAACTGACCCTCGGCATTCGCCCCGAGAGCTTCACCCTCACCAGCGAGGGCATCGGGCTTGACGTTGCCGTCGTCGAGGAGCTCGGAGCTGACGCCTACCTGTACGGTTCTCTCGTGGGATCCGACACGCAAGCCTCGGTCGAAGACGGCGAGGCTCACCAGGTCGTCGCCCGTATCTCTTCACGCCGTCCTCCGCAGCGTGGCCAGCAAGTGCGTCTGGGCGTCGACCCAGCCGCCGTCCACGTTTTCAGCCAGGAAACCTCTGAGCGCATCTCTTGATCCTCAGCCGAACGCTTCGAGGCCCGCAGGTAAATCCGTGGGTCTCGAAACGTTTCACAGCATCAGATCATTATTGACCTCAACTTTCGAGACGACGATGTCGACCTTCCCTGGGGTGCGCCCGGCCTGCGTGATAGCGGTAGAAACGCGGCGACGAAGATCCTGGGTTAATTGCACAATCGGCACCGTCAAGTCGACGGCAATCTCCATATCCACGTCACTGCGCCCGTCCTCCTCGCTGATCCGTATCGCTGAGCGGTCGTCACTACCGATTCGACGCCACCACGGCTTCACGATTCGCGTCACCCCTGGGGTGTGACAGACGGTTGTGGCGATGACCTCCGCTAGACCGTCAGCGGCTTCATCGCCGGTCAACAGTGTCCCGGACACAATGGCGTCATTGCCAGACTCAGACATGGACATTCTCCACGATGATGTCGATAGATTGCGGACGAGCACCGAGCTCGCGAATCATCGCCGTCGAAATGCGGTGGCGTACGTTCTCAGCGCACTCAGGTATTCGCACACCTCGTGCGACAGATAACTCGATACGGAGCCTCAGTGGTGTGTGAGGAACCGAGAATCGGACTCGGTCGAGTCGTCCATTCTCGCAGTCGGCGATGCTATGACGCACTATCGCAGCCAACACGGTCTCGCGGACATCGACCTGGCCACCGTCGTCATTGACGACGCAGTGCCGCGGCGAGAGATCAGCGCTGTAGGACCTCCACGCCGACCTCAGCTTTAGTGGGTTGACGACCACTTTCGTCTGCGCGTCCTCGGCCACCGCGTCGTCACGCAGACGATCAGCACGACGAGCCTCAGTGCGCACGGCCTGGCACGCTGGGCACTCGGTTTCATGCTCAGTGGGAGGCTGCGCCGCCCTCTCCCAGACACGGTTCATGTCTGCACCACACGCGAGTTTCACCTCCATGGCTCCATCTCCTTCGCAATGGTGGTCCTCGCCCGAGCTAGACGGCCTCGGACAGTCGATTGTGGTAGTTCTTCAATATCAGCGATCTCGGCATATCCCAGACCGTCTATCTGAGCCATAACCCAGATACGCCTCTGGCTATCTGGCAACCGAGCGACGCACTGTCGCAACGCAATCATTGCAGCGTCTCTGGTGTGGGCCCTTGCCGGATCCTGCCTGGAATCGATCCTGACAGCGACCTCTTCGGGAGGCACTGGGTCTGTGGCGCGCCTACCTGCATTTCGGATAACCTCCCGGCACCGGTTACGAGCGACGGTGTACATCCACGCCCTGAACCTGGACCGATCGTCGAGCCCCGGCAACTTCTGCCAGGCAGTGAGCAAAACGTCTTGGACAATATCTTCGGCATCAATCGTGGCCGGAAGATTACTGCGACAAAACCGAAGCAGCCGCCCACCCCATGACTCTACGAGACGAGCGTAAGCACTGGCATCTCCGCCCTGAGCAGCGCGAATGTCGACGGCCTCGTCGTCGCCATGCCCATCGACTCCGCTGACCATGACTCGACGCTAGCAGCGGTCGAGGACACCTTTGGGCATCCTCGACCGCGAACGCGCCTCAGGCGAGTACTTTCCCTTCACGAGTCCTCGGTTTGACCCGATCGGACTTTTCCTGAAGAAATGTCAGTTTCGGCATCGGATGTGCGGGCAGGCTATCTCCCGAATCGTCAATATTGGACACCTCGGTCACGCCGACGTGGCTCACGCCCATTCCGGTTACGTGCGCCCCGGTCCGCAATTTTGTACCAAACCGCACCAACGTCGCGTCCAGAGTCATCTCGACATCGCGAGCCACGTCGGACTCCAACCTGTCAGCGAGCATTCGCACGTCGGCATGGTCATCGATGTCAATTTGAATCATCATTTCGGGAGCCACGCGGGCGCCAAAGAACCTCACGCTGGCGCTACTGACGCCAGGGAATTCCTCGATCTGCTCCTCGACAGCCCTTCCTAGAGCATCAGTGGATAGCACGGTTGAGCCGTGGTCCGCCTCATGGCTAATACCGTAGGTGTGGGCCCGATTGCTCGACGAAAACTGACGCCGCAACCAGATCAACCCGATCACCACGGCTAGAGCCCCAACGATGAGCAGAGCCCATGATGCGTAGTCAGTTCGCCATGCTTTCGGCACATCGACGATAGGAGCGTCAGGTTCGGGCTGCCACCATCCCCACGATGATGCGATGTTGAACCGCACCAGCATGAACCATGCAACCACCACCAGACCGATAATCCCGATGACGGCAAGTCGTGCTCTATTTGCACGGCCTTTCATCGCAACCTCACTTCCACCTTCGCAGACCGCTCTAACCCCAGCGAGTCAACGCGATCAGCGATCCTCGCCGTGAGCTGCTCGCGCATCACCTCGGGGTCTTTGACATCAGTCTCGACGGTGACCTTAAGGGTGTTGCCACGACGTTTCACTCCCGACGATGCAACGCCGTCCTCGTCGTTAAGCCATCGAGACAGCCAACCTGTCAGGTCCGAGTTATCCATGACGATCTCCCGATTGTCAGGGGCATCGGCTCCCGGTTTGAGAAACACCCCGGATGTCCGCCCTGGTGTAAAGGCCCAGATCAGCAGTAGCAACGCAATGACGCCAATAACGATGGCTACCGTCAGAGCAGTGTCGCTAAGCCACGTCACGGTGGCCATGCGGCCACGTGCCCAAGCCATCCATTGCGGTAAGGAGCCGTGCTGAAGCCGTTGGATAGCAGCGATAACGGCCATCACTCCGGCGGCCACAAACACAACGGCCAGAATCGTCATCGGAATCGTCCGGGACGGACGACGAACGAGTGGCGGAGACATGTACTGCTTACTCATCTCAGGTCAACTCCTTCGTCGTCGAGGCCCTTCTGACGACCCGGCTCACCAGGATGTCGATCGTGCCGATATCCACGCCAGATAGTTTCGGCACCTGCTCAGTCAATCTGGCTCGCAGCTCATCGCATTGCGCCTGGACAGGAGCGGGATAGCCAATGGCAACTTCCACTTCAAGATCAGCAGTACGACCGGTGAGGACCGCACTCACCTTTGGGCCTCGGTCGAAGTCGGCACGCGACCCCGACCCGAAGAAGGATGAGGTGGGAGCCCCAAGGACCTCACTTTGGGCCGCCACGCGAGCGGCGACTTTTTCGACAACCGCCGTCGTGACCGTCAGGGTGCCACGACTGGCCTTCTCACGGTTATGGACCGCCAGCGACGGCACCGACCGTACACGTGTGGTGCCGGCAGACATCAACGGTTCCGTTGACGTGGCTTGCCGAAAATGTCGTGCACGTCGAGCTGGCCGTCAATGATCCGACCACCGATGAGACCAAGCAGTCCCAACACGAGGACGACGATGGCCTGCCAGACACCGACACAGACCGCTATGACACCCAACAACAATCCAACGAGTGCTCCTATTTGCGATGCATTCATAGTGCCGCCTTTCAGGAAAGCTCGGTGCTCTTACGCTGGTTAACAGCATTGGCGGGCTGCTCGTCGTCATTATCTTCGCCCTGGATGTAGACATCGGTGACCTGGACGTTCACCTCAACGACCTCAAGGCCAGTGCCGTACTCCACGGCGTCAATAATGGTCTCACGGAGCTTGTTGGCAACCTCAACGACTGAATAGCCGTATTCAACAACCACCGACAGATCAATGGCGCACTGACGCTCTCCCTTTTCAACCTGGACGCCGTTTGACACATTGGTGGTCGATCCGGGGATGCGATCGGTGATGGAGCTGAGCATGCGACGTCCCGTGGAGCCCATGGCGTGCACTCCGGGAACCTCGCGACAAGCAATGCCAGCGATCTTTTGTACTACCTGCTCAGCGATGAGAGTTGAGCCATGATCGGTATGCAACGGGGAAGGGGGCAGAGTCTCCGTAGTCGTCTCTGGCAGGTTCTCAGCCTTCGCCGCAGTGGAGTTCGTAGTGTTGGTCTTAGGCGAAGCGGTCTTGTTGTCAGCCATGTCGGCTCCTCTCCATTCCAGGTGTGGGCACCTTCATGTGGGTAGATGCCTGAGGAGATCATTCGTCACGGAAAATCCGGAAATTGGTCGAAAAACATCCGGCGTTCTATCTCGGCTACCCTCATAACCACCCGATGACAGGAGGGACTATGCCGACGTCCACCACGATGCAGGGACTGACGACCGGGCTGTGTTCAGACCATGCCCACTCCAGCGTCACCCCGCCAGCCTTCCTCTCCTCTAATTACTTCTACGACACGTTCGGGGAGCGCCCGGTCTTCGATTATGGCCGAGGCGGCAACCCGACCCGGGCGCTACTTGCCGACGCTCTGACGACCCTCGAAGGTGGCGCTGGAGCTGTCGTCACCTCATCGGGAATGTCGGCAGTCATGCTGGTGCTGCAAGCCTTCGTACCCATCGGCGGCCACGTCGTCGCCCCGCACGATTGCTATGGGGGCACCTGGCGCATCCTCGACACCTGGGCCAGCGCTGGGCGTCTCAGCGTTGATTGGGTCAACGAAACTCATCTCGACGAGCTGCGAGCAGCCCTGGAAACTCCTACCGATCTGCTCCTGATAGAGACCCCATCAAACCCCCTACTGCGTATCACCGACATCGCGGCAGCGGCTGAAATAGCGCACTCCTCTGCCGGGGAACGCACCGTCGTCGCTGTTGATAACACCTTTTGTTCACCGATACTGCAGCAACCACTGAGCCTCGATGCGGATCTCGTTATTGCTTCTGACACCAAGTTCCTCAATGGCCATTCCGACGTCATCGGCGGCTCAGTGGTCGCCGCAAACCAGCAGGACGTCGACGTATTGGCTTTCCACGCCAACATGATGGGACTCACAGCATCCCCACTCGACTCCTGGCTCACCTTACGTGGGTTGCGGACCCTCGCGGTGAGAATGCAGGCTCACTGCGCCAACGCTGCTCGGATGGTGGAGATTCTCCAAAGTCACCGGGCCGTCACAGCCGTCCACTGGCCTGGCCTGCCCGACCATCCCGGCCACGACCTGGCCGCCCGTCAGCAGAAAGACTTCGGATCCCTACTGAGCTTTGAGCTGGCCGGGGGACGAGCAGCCGTCGAAGCTTTTATGACCGGGCTGGAGGGTTTTATCCTCGCTGAGTCGCTGGGCGGAGTGGAGTCGTTGGTCTGCCATCCGGCGACGATGACACACGCCGCGATGAGTCAGGAGGCTCGCGACGCCGCAGGAGTCAACGATGCCATGATTCGGATGAGCCCAGGGATCGATCCCGTTGATGACCTCGCGTCGTGCCTATTCGAGGCTCTCGACCGGGCGGCAGCCGTCTGACCCCCTGAACGCGATCTGACGGGGACACGTCTCTGGCGAGTACAGGTGGCAGACTATTCCCCGTGACCCGATTCCTCAGCGCGAAGCCCGACTCCCGCCTGCTTCCGTTGCCGTGGAGCACACCGCTAGCACAGTGGCCGCAAGAGCGGCTAGTCGCATTGCCCAGGGGCATTTCACGTCACGTAGTGCGCTTCATCACTGTCGGTGACGACGTCTACGCCGCCAAGGAGGTCGTCGAGCAGCTAGCGATTCACGAGTACCGCTTGCTGCACGACCTCACACGACTGGATACCCCGTCGGTCGAACCCATCGGCGTTATCACTGACCGAGTTGCCTCCAACGGGGAGCCGCTGGAGCCGATTATCCTTACCCGCCATCTACGGTTTTCTTTGCCGTACCGGTCTCTCTTCCATTCCGGTGTACGTCAGGGAACCGTCATGCGGCTTCTTGATGCCCTCGTCGTTCTGCTAGTGCGACTTCATCTAGTGGGCTTCTTATGGGGTGATATCTCGCTATCGAACGTATTGTTCCGACGCGACGCCGAGGCCTTCGCGGCCTATCTAGTCGACGCTGAAACCGGTGAATTGCACGATCATCTGACCACCGGACAACGCGAACACGATCTGCAGATCGCCCGAACGAACCTCTATGGGGAGTTCCTTGACCTTGAAGAGGGCGACATGCTCGATGACGCCTTGGAGCCGCTGGGCTTAGTGACGACGATCGAGAACCGTTACCACGACCTGTGGAATGAACTCACCGCTGCAGAGGAATTCGATGGCGGCGACTATTCCCGAGTGGAGTCACGGGTGCGACGCCTCAACGCTCTTGGTTTCGACGTCGCAGAATTGGACATTCAAACGTCGCCCGACGGCCAGCGGTTACGCATCCAGCCTAAGGTCGTCGACGCCGGGCACCACCAGCGACGCTTGCTGCGTCTCACTGGCCTAGACACCGAAGAATTTCAGGCACGGCGGCTGCTCAACGACCTTGACACTTTCCGGGCACGCAACGGGCTCCATGGAGTTGACGAGGCCGTCGCGGCTCACCGCTGGCTCACCGAGTGTTTCGAGCCGGTCGTGCAACAAATTCCTCCGGAACTCTCCCGAAAACGCGAACGGGCGCAGTTTTACCACGAGGTGCTCGACTATCGGTGGTATGAGTCCCAGCGCCAGCAGCGGGAAGTTCCACACGTCGAAGCGGCCCAAGGCTACGTCCGGGATATCCTCGCCAAACTGCCTGACGAAGCCATGAGTACTGAGTCTGTCGTCCCTGTGGACGGTGGCCAAACGGGCACCGTCCATGAGTTGGTTAACGTCTATGACCCATCGCTGGGATACGTTGAAGATGAAGACGACGACGCCCCCTACGACCCGTGGGAGGCCCACGCCGAGGACGTCGATGTGGAATCCGCATCGCGTCTGGACATCGACGCTTTGCGGGCCCGAATGAAAGGCTAGATCAGCCGTCTCACTCGGAGAGTTTCGGCGGCCTCGTCACAGTGAAAGACCCCCATTGGGTGGCAGGTGCGGCAGCCGATGGGGTGGACTCGGACTTCGTCTCAGCCTCCTCAACACCCTTGTCAGGACGCGATCCTGGCACAACCGGCTTAATGGATTCACCCATTGCGGCCTCCAAAGCCCGAGCGATAGGGCTGAACGACGGCTTGTGTTTGCGAATCTCGGCCATACGGCCATGGTAAACGATGTGTCGGGAACCACCGGTAGCCTAGTGGCGTGACGTTCAAGCTCTACAACACTGCTACCCATGGTATTGAGACCTTCGAACCTCTTCACGAGGGCCAGGTGTCGATCTACCACTGTGGCATGACAGTGCAGTCCAGTCCGCATCTGGGCCACATCCGCAAGGAGGTGGTTTTCGACGTGCTACGGCGCTGGCTGGAATGCTCTGGCTACCAGGTAACGGTCGTCGCCAACGTCACCGATATTGACGACAAGATTCTCGCGAAGTCCGCTGCCGCAGGCACCCCGTGGTGGGCCCACGCCTACCACTACGAAAACGAGCTTCATGCCGCATATAAGGCGTTGGGATGCCGCCCGCCGACCTACGAGCCGCGGGCTACCGGCCATATTCCCGAGATGATCGAGCTCATCAAGACCCTCATTGATAAGGGCCACGCTTACCCCGCCCCCGATCACTCCGGTGACGTCTACTTCGATGTTCGATCCTGGCCACGCTACGGGGAATTGTCCGGGATGCGAATCGACGACATGAGCCCAGCCGAAGATTCCGACCCGCGCGGCAAGCGCGACCCGCGTGACTTTGCGCTATGGAAGGGTCATAAGGAAGGCGAACCCGAGACGGCGTCGTGGGTGTCTCCGTGGGGACGAGGTCGACCAGGCTGGCACCTCGAATGCTCGGCGATGTCAGGGAAATACCTAGGCGAGGCTTTCGACATTCATGGTGGCGGCATTGACTTGCGGTTTCCTCATCATGAGAACGAGTTGGCCCAGTCAGCAGCGGCGGGACGACCCTTCGCCCGTTACTGGATGCACAACGCTTGGGTGACGATGTCCGGGGAGAAGATGAGCAAATCCTTGGGCAACACTGCCCAAGTGGCTGAGGTCACCAAGGCTTATAGCCCGCGCGCCGTAAGGTATTTTCTGCTAGCACCGCATTATCGGTCCATGATCGAGTTCAGCCCCTCCGACGAAAGCACGAAGGGATCACTAGACGAAGCCACCAAGGCCATCGAGCGCATCGACTCTTTCCTGGACCGCGCTGGCAATCTCGTTGGCGAACACGTGACGGCTTCGCGTGAGTTACCGCAAGCATTCGTCACAGCGATGAACGATGACTTAAGTACCCCGCAGGCGGTGGCGGCCCTGTTCAGCGAGATCACCGACGGTAATAAGTCAGTGTCGGCCGGCGACGTCGAAGCCACGAGTCGCCACCTGGCCCAGGTGAAAGCCATGCTCGCGGTCTTCGGACTCGACCCGCAGGCCCCCGAGTGGGCCGATGCCGCTGGCGGCGACGCCCGTCTAGAGCCAATCGTTGACGGTTTGGTGCAGGCCATGTTGGACCAGCGTTCGGAGGCCCGCGCGCGCAAGGATTGGGCTACAGCTGACACCATCCGTGACACCCTGACGAGCCTCGGGCTGACGATCGAGGACACCCCCGCTGGCGCCCACTGGTCGCTGAGCTGACGAGGAGATTGACATGGCAGGAAATTCCCAGCGCCGGAGCACGGGCCCCAAGGGCAAGCGCCCTACCGTTGGCTCCGGTGGGCGAGGACGCAAAGCCCTCAAAGGTCGAGGCCCCACTCCCAAGGCTGAGGATCGCGTCTACCACAAAGCGTACAAAGCCAAGCAGGAAAGGTTAGCCCGGACCGCAGCCCGCAGACCGGCGAAACCCAAGGGGGTCGGCCCAGAGTGGGTTATCGGTCGCAACCCAGTGCTCGAGGCCCTACACGCTGGCCTCCCAGTGCGCACTGCGTACGTGGCCGAGGGAGCTGAGCATGACTCACGACTACGGGAGATTCTCACCTTTGCCGCCGATCATGGCATTGCGTTGATGCAGGCCACTCGTGGCGAGCTTGACCGTATTACCGGCGGGTCGAACCATCAGGGAGTGGCCCTGCGGCTACCCGAGTACCAGTACGCCACCGTCGACGATCTCATCGCCGCTGGTCCCCAGACCTACCGCGGGGGTCTCGTAGTAGCCCTTGATAAGGTCACAGATCCGCGCAATCTGGGAGCGATCATCCGGTCTGCCGCCGCCTTCGGTGCCCAAGGCGTCCTCATTCCGTCGCGGCGGTCGGCATCAATGACGGCTGCGGCCTGGAAGACCTCAGCCGGGGCGGCGGCGCGCATACCGGTAGCGATGGCAACGAACCTCAATCAGGCCCTCAGCAAGTTCGCCGCGGCTGGCTGGATGATCGTCGGACTTGCTGGCGAAGCCGAGTTGGATTTCGCGTCAGCTCCAGGACTTGACGGTCCTCTGGTGATTGTTGTCGGTTCAGAGGGGGAAGGCCTAGCCCGACTTACCCGGCAATCATGCGACGTTCTGGCATCAATACCGATCAGCAGCGACGTTGAGTCCCTCAACGCTTCAGTCGCAGCATCCATTGCGCTGTATGAGGCGGCAAAGAGGCGAACGGGTTCGCCATCGAGCTGATTGTCACACCAACTCCACGGGAAACCGTGGCAAGTCTTCGAACCAGTCAATGCCTCCGACGTAGAGTCCTGACAAACCCCCAAGGTCGGAGATCGAAAGTGAGCAACGAAGCACTCGACAAAGTCCTGGCGAATCTCGTCATTCCCGTAGTCGTCATCCATGACGCCGCCACCGCCCCTGCCGTCGCCGACGGTCTGGCCGCCGGTGGTCTTCCCGTCGCCGAAGTAACGTTCCGTACTGACGCCGCACCAGCCGCGATTGAGTCCATGGCCGGTGACGGTCGGATCAGTGTCGGCGCCGGAACCGTCATCAATGCCCGTCAAGTCGATGAGGCGGTGAGTGCCGGGGCTACCTTCATCGTCTCCCCGGGCCTTTCCCGCGAGGTCGTCGATCGGTGCCGTCACCATGCCATTCCAGTGCTGCCGGGGGTCATCACCCCAACTGACATCATGGCTGGCGTCGATATGGGACTCGACACCTTCAAATTCTTCCCTGCCGGTAACTTTGGCGGCGCCGCTACCATCGCATCATTGGGCGGCCCTTTCCCGAACCTGCGCTTTGTGCCCACCGGGGGCGTCAAGCCGCACAACCTTGCAGACTTTCTCTGCCTCCCCAACATTCCCGCTGTCGGAGGCACCTGGCTCACCCCAGCTGATGCGGTCGCCGCCCGGGACAGCGATGCCATCGCCAACTTAGCCCGCGAAGCCACCCGCAGCGCCCGCCACATCGTCAAGGAGCAGTCATGAGTCTCACCCTTCGTCCTGCAGATCAGTGCCGTTACGACGTGGTCTCCCTCGGTGAGGTGATGCTGCGGCTAGACCCGGGCGAGCGGCGCATCCGTACCGCGAAGTCCTTCAACGTGTGGGAGGGTGGCGGCGAATACAACGTCAGCCGAGGCCTGTCCCGCGTCTTCGGTAAGCGCGCTGCCGTCATTACCGGCCTTGTTGACGACCCAGTTGGCCACCTTGTCGGTGACCTCATCACAGCCGGTGGCGTCGACGATCAGTTCGTCACCTGGGTGCCCTCTGACGGAGTTGGACGCACCGTGCGCACCGGGCTCAATTTCACCGAACGTGGCTTCGGTGTCCGTGGCGCCGTCGGCGTCTCCGACCGTGGTCACACTGCCGCCAGCCAACTGCGCGCCGAGGACATTGATATAGATCGTCTCTTCGGTGAACTGGGGGTGCGATGGCTACACACTGGTGGTATCTACACCGCCTTGTCACAGACAAGTGCCCAGACTGCAAAAGCTGTCATGGCGGCCGCCCACGCTAACGGCACCGTCATCTCCTACGACCTCAACTATCGCCCGAGTTTATGGAAATCGATCGGCGGCCAGGATGAGGCCCGCCGCATCAATCGCGAACTGGCGAGCTTCGTTGACGTCATGATTGGTAACGAGGAGGACTTCACGGCATGTCTGGGATTCGAGGTGGAGGGCAACGACGAGAATCTCTCCCACCTCGACGTCAACTCGTATGCCGCCATGATTGACAAGGTCGTCGCGGAGTTCCCGAATATCTCCGTCGTCGCCACAACCTTGCGTCAGGTGCGTACTGCTAGCCGTAATGACTGGTCAGCAATCGCGTGGTCGAAGGATACCGGCTTAGTTCGGTCGATCGAACGTCCGGACCTAGAGATTCTGGACCGCGTTGGTGGCGGTGATTCCTTTGCTGCTGGTCTGGTGGCTGGGCTCATGGAATCTGGCGATTTGCAGCAGGCCGTCGAGTGGGGAGCCGCCCACGGCGCTCTCGCTATGACAACTCCCGGTGATACCTCGATGGCTACCCGTGACGAGGTGGAATCGCTCGCAGCAGGCGGATCGGCACGCGTGAAACGTTGATCTACTGTATGGAAAGGACGGCGAACTCATCGCCGTCCTTTCCGCCTATAGCCCCACGGGACACCCAGTACGAGTAGATTCGTGCTTATTCATTCCGCCACGACAGGAGCCATTCGTGAGTGAGCCCAGCGCCGTCGATCCCACCGCCCGTGACATTGCCGAGAAGCTTGCCCCGGCCTACCGCACCGTGCTTGACGCAATCGCTCAAGTCGAGCCACGGATCGCGGAGGCCACCCGTGCCGAGCTCACCGATCAGCGTCATTCCTTGAAACTCATTGCCTCCGAAAACTATGCCTCGCTGCCAGTGCTGGCAACCATGGGAACGTGGTTTTCTGACAAATATGCTGAAGGTACTGCTGGCCACCGGTTTTATGCCGGTTGCCAGAACGTTGACACCGTCGAAACGATTGCCGCCGAGCATGCTTGCGCTCTATTCGGCGCTGACCATGCTTACGTACAACCCCACTCAGGTATTGACGCCAACCTGACCGCCTACTGGACGATCCTTGCCCACCACGTCGAGACTCCTGCCTTGTCAGAGTTTGGTGCCCGCACCGTTAACGACCTCACCCAGGCAGACTGGGACACATTGCGTCACCGTTTTAATGACCAGCGCGCCATCGGAATGAGCCTCGATACCGGCGGCCATCTCACCCATGGTTTCCGCCCCAACATCTCCGGAAAGATGTTCGACCAACGCTCATACGGCACCGATCCTCGCACCGGTCTGCTCGATTACGACAACGTGGCCAAACTGGCCCGCGAATTTAAGCCGCTTGTCATTGTCGCCGGATATTCCGCGTACCCACGCCGGGTGAATTTCGCCAAGATGCGCGAGATTGCTGACGAAGTTGGTGCCGTGCTCATGGTCGATATGGCCCATTTCGCTGGTCTGGTAGCTGGCAAAGTATTTACCGGTGACGAGGATCCGGTTCCCCACGCCCAAGTTGTGACGACGACAACCCACAAGTCGCTGCGCGGACCGCGTGGAGGCATGGTACTCACCACCAAGGAGTATGCCGACGACGTCGACCGCGGCTGCCCGATGGTACTCGGCGGACCACTGTCCCATGTCATGGCCGCTAAAGCCGTCGCATTGGCAGAGGCCCGCACCCAGGCTTTCCGCGACTACGCGCAGCGCGTCGCCGACAACTCAAAGGCCCTAGCCGAGGGGCTCATGAAGCGTGGCGTCAAACTTGTCACAGACGGCACAGACAACCACATTAACCTGCTTGACGTCACCACAAGTTTCGGACTGACAGGTCGTCAGGCTGAGGCTGCTCTGCTGGACTCGGGCGTCGTCACCAACCGCAACTCCATTCCAGCTGACCCTAACGGTGCCTGGTATACCTCAGGCATCCGCATCGGCACACCAGCGCTAACCTCTCGCGGATTCGGATCCGACGAGTTTGACCAGGTTGCCGACCTCATCGTCACTACTTTGAAAGCCACCACTCCGGCGACGGCCTCCACCGGCAAACCTGGCAAGGCCAAGTACCACATTGCCGACGGTGTGGCCCAGAAGGTCCATGACGCTGCCGACGAGCTGCTGGGCAACTTCCCGCTCTACCCAGGATTGGATCTTGCCTGACGAGGCCCGGTCCTCGTCTGCGACGCAACCAAACACGCATTGAGCGTCATTTTTGATCGGCGGTCCGTGTGCTGCGCAAAAGCGCATGGACCGCCTTTCGTCACCGCTTTCTTTGATTTATTTGCCCTATGGCTACGTAGCCCTAATTGATTGCGGCTCTGTGATTGTGGCTCTGTAGCGTCTCGAGGGACCACCTTCTGGGCTTTACCACACTGTCCTTGTGCTAATTGAACCGCCCCATACCGTTCTAATCAGGTTGTAACGTGACTCATTTTCGGTGCAGAGTAGCCCTGCTACGGCGCGTGCGAGACCGAGCGATCCAGCCACAAGGAGGTTCCTATGCAGGAAGGCGATCCTGTTACCCCGCAGACCAGCGCAACCGTCGACAAGGGTGATAGCGGCTACGACAAAGCCCTCAAGAACAGGCACCTGCAGATGATCGCCATCGGCGGTTCAATTGGCACCGGGCTATTCCTGGGCACTGGGGGACGCATAGCCCAAGGAGGCCCGGGTCTAGCTATCAGTTACGCCGTCTGCGGCATCTTCGCCTTCCTGATGGTGAGGGCTCTCGGAGAGATGGCCATCCGCCGCCCATCCTCGGGTGCATTCGTGTCCTACGCACGCGAGTTCATGGGCGAGAAAGGCGCCTATGCCACTGGATGGTTCTTCTTCCTGGACTGGTCGGTGACGGTGATGGCCGACATCACCGCAGTGGCACTGTATTTGCACTATTGGACGGCCCTACGCTCCGTTCCACAGTGGGTGCTTGCACTCATCGCCCTCGGCGTTGTGTTTACTCTCAACATGCTGAGCGTGAAGATGTTCGGCGAAGCTGAATTCTGGTTTGCCGCCATCAAAGTGACTGCAATTATCCTGTTCATGATCGCGGCTATTTGGGCCATCGTCATAGGTGCGCGAGTTGGCAATTCCACGGCAGGTTTTCACAATATCTCCCAGCACGGTGGATTCTTCCCGGCTGGATTGGCACCGGTCTTCGCGCTCACTTTGGGAGTGATTTTCGCCTTTGGTGGCACAGAGATGGTCGGCGTCGCAGCAGGAGAAACCAAGGACGCGAGCAAGATTTTGCCCAAGGCCATCAATTCGATGATCCTGCGTATCTTTGTGTTCTACGTTGGTTCGATCATTCTGATGGCGCTGGTGCTGCCGTACACCGCTTACTCAACCAATGAGTCCCCGTTCGTCACCTTCTTCGCCGGGATTGGAATCCCCTATGCCGGCGACATTATCCAGGTCATCGTCTTGACGGCCGCTCTCAGCTCGCTCAATGCCGGTTTGTACTCGACCGGGCGCACGCTGAGGTCGCTGGCGATGGCCGGTGAAGCTCCCAAGATCGCCGCCAAACTCAATCGTCATCACGTACCGTCTGGCGGCATCACTATGACTGCCGCCCTCGGCCTGTTAGGCGTGGCCCTTAACGCATTCCTGCCGGATAATGCCTTTGAGATCGTCATGAATCTCGCTGGTATCGGTATCGCCGGCACCTGGGCGATGGTACTGCTCTCCCATACTCGTTTTGTAAGCGCGGTCAAACGAGGCGAGGAAAGCCGACCGGAATACCGTATGCCCGGAGCTCCAGTAACAAACTACGTCTCGCTGGCCTTCCTGTTGATCGTCGTATTGTCGAACCTCACGTCGGAATCGGGACGCTGGACGCTTGCCTTATTCGCCCTCGTCGCGGTAGCCATGGTTGCCGGATGGTACGCGGTCCGTGGCAAAATCAAACCTGATTTGCTCGACAATGTCGTCCCGAGCGACGAAGGGGTATAAATCATGCGAACCCACATTCTCTACACCGGCGGAACCTTGGGCATGGTATCCACCCCCGACGGCTTAGCTCCGGGCGCTGATCTGACGGGCTGGCTCAACCAATTGTTATCCGGCACCGAACTCGCCGGAACCTTCGATATTCTGAGTTTCGAACATCTCATTGATTCAGCCAACGCGACTCCCGATGACTGGCGTCGAATTGTCGACGACTTGTGGCAATACCGTGACGACGCAGATTCTTTCATCGTCCTCCACGGGACCGACACTTTGGCCTATACATCGGCAGCGCTGTCCTACGCTCTCACCGGGTTCGGCAAACCAGTCGTCGTCACCGGGGCCCAGTACTCTCTGGGGGTCGTTGGGACAGATGCCGCACCGAACGTCACGGGAGCGCTACGAGCCGCCACAAGCGGTCGCGTCAATGGAGTCGCGGTGTTTTTCGGTCACAAACTGCTGCGTGGCAATCGCGTCACGAAAGTCTCCTCGTGGGCATTTAACGGGTTCGATTCCCCCGCTGTCCCAGTACTGGCGCGGACCGGTGCGCCGTGGCAATGGGTCGACAATGAGTCGACGGGCTGCGGCTGGCTCGACCCCGCACCTTATCAGCGCCACGACGTTCTCGTCGTTGATGTATCCCCTGGCATTAGCGCTCGTCGCCTCCGCGCTGCCTTCGACCCTCTACCAGAAGCCGTGATATTGCGCTCGTTCGGCGTCGGAAACATCCCCAGCGATGAGCCCGGCCTCGTCGACGCCATCCTCGACGTCATCTCCGCTGGCACCCCCGTCGTCGTCGCCTCCCAATGCATGCACGCCGACGTCCAACTGGGTAAATATCAGTCAAGTCATGCCCTCACCGAGGGCGGGGCCATCAGCGCCCACGACATGACCCTCGAAGCTCTCTACGCCAAGCTGATCTTTCTCCTGTCTCAAGGCATACGCGGCGAACAACTTGGGCGATGGATCGAAACTGACATCGCCGGTGAGATCAATGTGTAAGTGTCGTACTTTTCTCACGATGATCCCAGCTTGATGCACGTTCGTCGCGAAGAGGTGTGAGATTTACCGCTCACCCTGGCTAACAGCCCGTACGTGAACGATCATGGATGCAGTGCACATGGGGCATCGGTGCCCCTCCGTCACCACACCCCGAAATGACCGACGTGGTGGGTTCGGCATCATGTGAGGAGAGGCATTCATGGTCAACAAGAAGGTTTTGGTTTGCTGCGGCACTGGCATTGCCACCTCCGTCCAAGTGGCCAACAAATTGCAGCGGATGCTACGCGATCGGGGCATCGCCGCGACGATGAAGGAATGCAAAACAGCCAACGTCCCTGCCCAAATGAAAACCTTCCAGCCTGACGCCATCGTCGTCACCACCGCCATTACCCCTCCAAACGAGGCGATCAAGGTGTACCGAGGGACGCCGCTGCTCACTGGTGTTGGAGCTGAGGAGCTCGCCGATCGGATCGCCAGCGATCTCCAGGCCTGACCGCGACCCGTGTAGCACAGACAGGACGGCAACACGTCTCATCGCCGGCCACGCGATCATAAATGCACATAAGTGCATGCGACTCCCATGCTTGACTCCTGTCCCTACCCGTCGGGCAGGATCTTCTTGTCAGATGCCAGGTAGCTAGGACAGCGATGCCCGACTGCCCATCCCCTCATCGCGGCAGGTGGAGCGAGTTTCGCTCCCCTTTTCATCAAGGGAGTCACATGATGATCAACAAAAAGGTTCTGGTTTGCTGCGGCACCGGTATCGCAACGTCAGTTCAGGTTGCGAACAAGCTCAACAAGATGCTCAGGGAGCGTGGCATCAATGCGTCCACGAAGGAATGCAAAGCCATGGAAGTACCCGCTATCGCCGCGTCTTTCCACCCTGATGCCATCGTTTCGACGACGATGGTGAGATCCCCTGCTGACGGCATCAAAGTGTTCAAAGGAGTTGCTTTCCTCACCGGAGTCGGTGCCGATAAACTCGCGGACGAGATTGCCAACTACCTCAAGGATTAATCGGCAGCGTATGGATGAAATTTTTACTCTCCAGCACATCCGAGGACTCGCCTGGTAAAAAGGAATCCGAACCATGGATCACGTCACAACGGTTATTCAATATTTTCTGAACCTAGGGGCAAGCGTCGTCCTTCCTATTATCATTTTCTTGCTGAGCCTGTTCTTCCGAATGAAGATTGGCAAGGCCATCCGAGCCGCGCTCACCATTGGTATCGGATTCATCGGAATTAACCTAGTCATTGGCCTCCTGACGGAGAGTCTCGGCCCTGCAGCCGAGGCAATGGTGCGCAATACCGGACTTGACCTTCCCATCATCGACGCAGGCTGGCCGGTAGCGGCAGCAATCTCTTTTGGAACGGCGAAAATCGTCCCCTGGATCTTCATTCTTGGCATTGCCATTAACCTAGTCATGATCGCGTTGAAGTGGACTACAACTCTCAACGTCGACATGTGGAACTTTTGGCATTTCATTTTCTCCGCAGCCTTTGTTTATATGGTTACGCAGAATTTCTGGCTCGGACTCGCTGCTGGTATTATTACCCTTATCGTGGTTCTCAAGCTTGCTGATATCGTCGCCCCAATCATCCAGGACTACTACAAAATTCCTGGCGTCACGACAGCTCACACTGACACTGTGTCCTGGGCGCCAGTGGGATGGACTATCAACAAGATCCTTGATCATGTTCCTGGCTTCAAGAATAACAAGATGACGCCGGAGCACATCCAGGAGAAATACGGGTCCTGGGCCGAACCCATGGTCATGGGGACCATACTCGGCCTCATTATCGGTGCCCTCGCTTACTACCCGCAGTTCAATGGCTCATGGGGAACCGCCATTAAGAGCATCCTCATGGTCTCAATCTCAATGGGAGCCGTTATGCTCCTCCTGCCCAGGATGGTCGGCCTTCTCATGGAAGGCCTAATTCCGTTATCTGACTCAGCCCAAGAATGGATCAAGGCACGCTATCCTGACCGGGAACTCAACATTGGCTTGGACGCTGCGATCCTTGTCGGCTACCCGGCAAACATGTCTGTCGCCATCATCCTTGTTCCTATCACACTTCTCCTTGGCATTCTCATGAGCTATCTGCACCTCAACCAGATGCTCCCGTTCACCGACCTCGCTGATACCCCATTCTTCGCGGTGTGGGCTACCACATGGTGTAGAGGCAATATCGCCCGTGGGACGGTTATTGGTTCGTTCTTCGTCGCCTGCATGCTAACAATCGGGACCTTCATGGCCCCAGCTACGACTGAGCTTGCACGTCAGGCAAATTTCACGATTCCTAATGGCGCAAGCCAAATCTCTGCCATTGATTCCGGTGCTCACTTAATTGCGTATTTCATAGCCTTCTTCTTTGTATTCGGACAAGCCAAGACATATGGCACCGCATTCATTGTGTTCAGCATCTTTCTTCTTGCTTTCGCTGCAGTGTGTTACGTCGCCTTCTTTGTCTACATTGCTAAGGGCAACACTCCCGGAATCACCGACCGCGAGATGTACATGAGCGATGAGGAACTCGCAGCTGAAAAAGAAGCAGCAGAAGCTGGATGGTGATTTCACGTGGTTGAGTCCATGCTCGACGTAGTTCTTGGTCACTGGTGGCGCGCAGCCATCGGCGGATTCCAAGACCATTTCCTCTGGCTTATCGTGCCATTACTTGCGTGGATGGCCGTCATGATCATCGGCAACCGCGTCGTCAAGGACGCGGAGAAAGCGATGAGATCTGAGCTCACAAGATGGTCGAAAGCTCGTCGGGCAGGGCCCAACCTCTTAGCTGATCACCTCACCCCCATAATCCGGCAAGAGGCTGCCCGACATCGCTGGATGCCTGCCGCCAACGGTCTGTGGTTAAAGCGTTGCGATGCCGACTCCCTCGTCGCCTACATGACGCGGATGCCGCATTATTTCATCCATTTCCGGGACGACGCCCTAGGAATCCGGACTCGGGCGCGCAAAGGCATCCGCGTCCGCTAAACCTCAATCACAGACGGCTACAAAGATTGCCGGTACGAAAATTGCCACCCAGAACAGGAACTCGACAATGACGACACCTCGTCTCATCGTGGCCGACGTGACGGCCACCAGCCAACAAGACCTTTACGCCCAGGTCAATAATCGTCTCACTACAGACAACATGGTAAGGCCGACATTCCTTGCCGCGGTGAGTGCCCGGGAGAAGGAGTTCCCGACCGGGCTTGACTTCGGCTATGTATCTATCGCTATTCCGCACATTGATCCCGAACACGTGATTTCCCCCGGTATCTTGGTGTGCCGAAATAGCACCGCAACCACATTTCACGCTATGGACGATCCGGAACGTGAACTCGACGTTCAACTCAGTATTTGGCCCCTAGTTACTGATCCCAAAAATCAAGTCGACATGCTCGGGGCCGTCATCGAGCTCGTTCAAGACAAGTCGTCTTACCACATTCTGTTGCACGGCAACCAGAAGGAGGTCGCGGACAAGCTCTCGGGCGTCCTCGCAACGGTATAAGCCTCATGCGTACATCCCCCCTTACTCGCCCCAGAGCAGTGTGACGATGCCATCACCGAAACTACGGAATCGCGCTGCCGAGAGGCAACGTCAACCGGGTAGGGGGCGCGAACGCGGTTTCCGAGGACCACTATGGTGGAACCATGACTGCAAAGCTCATCCTGCTCCGCCATGGCGAGAGCGAGTGGAACTCCAAGAACCTTTTCACCGGCTGGGTGGACGTCGACCTCAACGAGAAGGGCGAGGGCGAGGCTCGTCACGCCGCAGACCTCCTCAAGCGGGAGAATCTCCTGCCCGACGTCGTCCACACCTCGCTACTGCGTCGTGCCATCCACACCGCTTACCTGGCTCTTGACGGCTGTGATCGTCACTGGATCCCGGTGCATCGCTCCTGGCGCCTCAATGAGCGTCACTACGGCGCGCTACAGGGCCTGAATAAGGCTGAAACCAAGGAGAAGTACGGCAATGACCAGTTCATGGCCTGGCGCCGCTCCTACGATGTTCGTCCCCCGGACCTCGACCACGACGGCGAGTTCAGCCAATTCAACGATCCCCGCTACGCCGATATTCCGGAGTCTGAGCGCCCTGTTGCCGAGTGCCTCAAAGACGTTGTGGCCCGCATGGTGCCGTACTTCACCTCTGATATCGCGGCCGATCTCAAGGACGGCAAGACGGTGCTCGTGGCTGCCCATGGTAATTCTCTGCGCGCCCTCGTCAAGCACCTCGACGAGATCAGTGACGCAGACATTGCCGGTCTCAACATCCCGACCGGTATCCCGCTGCTCTACGAGCTTGACGATGACCTCAAGCCAGTAACTAGGGGGGGCCGCTACCTAGATCCTGAGGCTGCTGCCGCTGGCGCTAAGGCGGTTGCCAACCAGGGAAATAAGTGAATCCTGACAGTCGGTCGCATAAATACAGTGGTGCCCCCCAGAGTTTTCTGGGGGGCACCACTGTATTGCGCTCAGGAGATGACGCCGAACTCGTAGCCCTGGCTCTTGAGCCACGAGAGGATGGACGGCATGGCTTCGGCCGTCATCTGTTTGCCAAAGGTGTCGTGGTTGAGAATCACGACGACGTTCGGATTATCGGACTCCTTGATGCTCTTCTTGACCATCTCAAGATAGCCGGGAACAGTCGTGGGACGCTGCACATCTGCGTCACCGCTCATCGCGTTCCAATCGATCCAGCTAACCCCACGCTTAGCCAAGGCGGCGTCGGACTGGGACAAATTACTCCACGACATGTGGCCGCCCGGATGACGGAAAGCTGAGGAAAAGTAGTCCGATCCGAGGACGGCACGATTCTGAGCGATTGCCCAGTCCCAGTCGCATGAGATGTGCTTGGCCTTGTCCGCAGCGCTGCCGTGATACAGGTACTTGTAATCGTGAGAATACGAGTGGATAGCCAGCGCATTCCCCATCTTGAGCGAACGGGTGAGCATGTTCTTATTTACATCCCGGATTTGCGGGGCGATCATGAAGAAAGTGGCGCGCGCACCAGCCTTCTCTAGATTATCCAGCTGCTCACCAGTGAACTTGGTAGTTGGGCCATCGTCGAAGGTGACGAAGACGATCTTCTTGTTCTTAGGCTGGGTGGAGGGCTTCTGCAACCACTGATTCACCACCGAAGCCGGATAGGCGTATTTGTCGGCAGCAGTGCCATGGTTCGTTCCTGGCTCCAGACCGTCAATATCCTTGACGACAGTCCCTGGTGCTTGAAAAGGAGAATAATTCGACGGCGGCTCAGGGCAATTGGGCTTCGTAACAGCCGCACCCACACCGTATGTACCGGAAGGCACAGCGCCACTCGGCATCCCGGCGGGAATACTGGCACCACTCGAGACGGTGGGCTTCGCGACGGAGCTCTTCGACGGCTGCAAAGACGACTGAGCCGCACTAGCACTTGATTTCGACGGGGAGCTAGCAGACTCCGGATCACTGTTCGCGCATCCGGCGATGGCCATCGAAACGGTAGTGACGAGAACGACGGCACCAGCCATCGTTTTCCTGGAGAAGGCAAAAGCCATGTGACAAGACCTCACTGATCAGCCGCGTACTACGGAAAACTGGGTAATCTGATTGTACCTACTCAGTACAAGGTATCCCAATTGCGACACAGCGAATCGCTCACGACGGCAGGCGAGCCCCCCCGCAGGGAGCCCAGACGATTAGTACGCGCTCGGCCAGTCTTCGCCTGCCGGCCCCTCACCGGTGACGATGTAGATGACACGGGAGCCGACAGCCACGGCGTGATCTGCGATGCGCTCGTAGTAGCGACCAAGCAGCGCAGTATCGACGGCACTCTCTACTCCATACGCCCAGTCGTCGCCCAGCAGCAGACGGAACTGTTCGCGTCGCAGATCATCCATCTTGGAATCCTCAGAGGCCAGAGATTCAGCCGCCTCAGCATCGCGATCAGCAAGAGTCTTTTCGGCCTTGCTGATCATGGAATCAGCGATCTTCGACATCTCGACGAACTGGTCGGCAACCTGGGGAGGCACTGCAACCTCAGGGAAGCGAAGACGCGCGATTTTAGCGACGTGAGCGGCAAGATCACCCATGCGAGCGAGTTCGTAGCACATCCGCAGCACTGCGACAACAGTGCGCAACTCGCCAGCGACCGGGGCCTGGCGGGCTAGCAGGTCGAAGCAGCGACGCTCGATCTCCTCATTCAGAGCGTCAACCTTGGAATCGTCAGAAATGACGCGCTCAGCGGTGGTCAGGTCCGCGCCGATGAGAGCCGCCGTGGCATCTTTGACAGCGACCCGAACTAGTTCGGCCATCGTCAGAATTCTGCCGCTGGTGGCATTGAGCTCGTCGTGGTAGCTCTCGCGCATGCCGGTGTCCTTCCGTAGTGGGATCCACGCCAAGCCTATCGACCTCTCCGACTGGCACATTTCTCCAGTGTGGCGCCACTATGAACCTTAGGTGAACGGCCGGTAACCTCGTCAGCGCTTTGTGACGCGCGGGTAACGGGCAAGACGACGATCCCCCTATTATGCGGACCGTGGGCATGATTCTGTCAGCGATTATTGGTGCCGTTGTCGGCGCCGGATTGACGGTACTTATCATTCGCGCGGTGGAGTCATCTCGTCACCCGGTGGACACTCTCGCCACCGACATCGAAGCGATCGAGGTTGATCCGACCCTCGCCCGGGCTCTCGACCTAGCCACTGAGGCCGCCGTTATCGTCGGGCCTCACGACGAGGTCCTCCACACCACCGTGGGTGCGCGATCAATGGAACTCGTCCGAGGCTCACGTATCGCTGACGAGGCGTTGCTCAACCTAGTGCGTACTGCCCGACGTGAGGGGCGCGACATCGTCGATACTATGGACATGAAACGGGCGTCCACCGGAGCCAATCTCATTCTTACCGTGCGAGTCGGTCCCCTTGACGACCACGGCAACGCGATTATCTCTGCCACCGATAGCTCGCGACACGTCAGGCTGGCTGAAACGCGCCGAGACTTCGTCGCCAATGTGTCTCACGAACTGAAAACCCCCATTGGTGCTGTCTCCATCCTCGCTGAAGCCATCGAAGGTGCCGCTGATGATCCGGATGCCGTCCGCCATTTCTCACAGCGCCTCACAGCAGAATCTTCACGACTATCTGCTCTCGTCACCCAGATCATCGATTTGTCCCGGCTCCAAGCCGACGAGCCGCTACTGCGAGCCGAGCCAGTGGCCGTCAAAGACGTCATTGATGAAGCTGTCTCGCGCCACCGCGAGCAGGCCGCCAACCGAGACGTGTCCTTGGTGGTGCGCTGTGATGACGATCTGTGGGTTCTGGGGGATCAAGGCCAGCTCACCGAGGCCGTTGCCAACCTTATTCATAACGCTATCGTCTATTCAGAGCCAAAAGCCCGGGTCGCAGTCTCGGCCCAACGAGTCCGCGACGTCGACACCGACGTCATTGCAATAGCCGTCGCCGATAACGGAATCGGTATTAGTGAAGCCGACCAAGAACGAATTTTTGAACGGTTCTACCGAGTGGACTACTCCCGCTCTCGAGACAACGGTGGAACCGGCCTGGGATTGTCGCTTGTCAAACACACCTGCCAGGCACATGGGGGATCCGTCGACGTGTGGAGCAAGTTGGGCCAGGGGTCCACGTTCACACTGCGACTTCCAACCCTTGACGCCAACCACCACAACGAATCCGATCAGGAGAAATCATGACCCGCGTACTCATCATCGAGGACGAAGAGTCCTACCGCGAGGCCACCTCCTTCATGCTGCGCAAGGAGGGATTTGAAGTCGACACCGCCGCCAATGGCACTGAAGGTCTTGAAAGCTTCTCGCGCAACGGCGCCGACATCGTACTGCTCGACCTCATGATGCCCGGCATCCCAGGGACCGAAGTCTGCCGCCAGCTGCGTCAGCGCGGCAACGTCGGGATCATCATGGTGACAGCCAGGGATTCAGAGATTGACAAAGTCGTCGGTCTGGAACTGGGAGCCGACGACTACGTCACCAAACCCTTCAGCCACCGAGAACTCGTCGCGCGAATCCGCGCCGTTACTCGTCGAGGCGGCCCCGAGATCGAGCTCTCCCCCGACGTACTTGAGGAGAGCGGAGTCCGTATGGACGTCGAGCGTCACGAAGTCAGCGTCGACGGGACGGCCGTACAACTGGCCCTCAAGGAATTCGACCTACTCGAGGTGCTGCTGCGCAATGCGGGACGCGTCATGACCCGAGCGGCCCTGATCGACCGGGTCTGGGGGGTCGACTATGTCGGTGATACCAAGACCCTCGACGTCCATATTAAGAGGCTGCGCGCGAAGATCGAGCAGGACCCATCGCATCCGGTGCGGATCACGACCGTGCGAGGGCTGGGCTACAAGTTTCAAGCCTGACCCACTGGCGCGTCTTCTCCCTCAGGACTGAGCCGACTCAGGATTGAGCCGACGCAGAGGGCGCGTGTTTTTCGAAGTCCGGATGGGTGGACGGCACGACCGGGGCATTCAGAATAATCGGTGCTGAGTGAGCGAACGTGATCGTCACCTTAGCCAACAGGCCATCCGACAGCCCTTCGACGGGTGCCTGAAGATTCGACTGCGTGAGGTCGACCGATGTCTGAGCCGGAAGCTTGACGTCCACCGTCTTGACGGCGAAAGACTGCCCGGAAAGGGAATTGTCCGGTTTGAGCGGCTGCCCCGTAATCCCCACAACTGTGTCGTCGGAGCGAGAAACAACTGCAGCGGAAACACGGGCGAGCCCGTCACCGTTGATGAGGACGAGATTCTGCACCTTGACGGTGTCCGAGGAGCCACTTACCCCAGCTGCCGGAGTGTAACTAGTCAAGACCTTAGGGTCGGAACCACAGGCGGCCAAAGCGAAAACCCCGATGGCAGCAAAGACGGCAGTCATCCGGCGACGGTCGATCATCGTGGAATCTCCTTTTCGGGGGTGCGTAGTCGCCGCTGAGTTTAGCCGAATCGGTGGTCATGGGGGTGTCATCCGGCGGACCGAGACAGCTCACCTGTCGTACCCGGGAGCCCCGATGGATGGGCGATCAGTCAGCGAGAGAAGAAAGAACCTTCTAACACTGCCGAAGCCGTCCGAATGAGTTTTTTATTGACCTCAATGACTTATATGTGATAAAATTAACTGCCGAAAGGGGCCACACAAATGACTTTCAATGTTGGTGAAACCGTTGTCTACCCGAATCATGGCGCTGCCGTAATTGAAGACATCGAGACTCGCACTATTAAGGGCGAGGAAAAGCTCTACCTCGTTCTGAGAATCCTCGGACAGAACGATTTGGTTGTGCGAGTGCCAGCCAGCAATCTTGATCTTGTCGGCGTCCGTGACGTTGTTGACGACGAGGGCCTAGAAAAAGTTTTCGAGGTCCTTCGGAAGACCAACGTTGAGGAACCTTCTAACTGGTCTCGTCGTTACAAGGCCAACCTTGAGAAACTCCATTCTGGCAATGTCCTTAAGGTCGCCGAGGTCGTCCGCGACTTGTGGCGCCGCGAGCGCGACCGTGGCCTATCAGCCGGCGAGAAGCGAATGCTCTCAAAAGCTCGTCAGATCCTCGTGTCCGAGCTTGCCCTTGCCAAAAAGGTCGAGGATGACCGGGCTGAGGAGATGCTCGACGAGGTTCTCGCCTCCTGATTCATACGTATTGCTAATTTCTGCGTATTCCTGATTTATACGTACTGCTGATTCATACGTACTGAGAAAACGGGAGTTCACCTGAGTGAACTCCCGTTTTTATGCTTTCAAGGACGAGGGAATCGTCACGATTTCAGTGCGTCGGCAATCTCGTCTGCCAACTGTCCCTCATCAACGCCGGTGAGGAATGCGACGCCGCGGAACATCTTCACATTCTTGTTGGGCTGCTTCACAGCCGTTGTGGAGACGATCGCGTCAGGGTGATATTCCTCAACGACGCGCGGAACCTCCGCGACACGGCAGTGCTCCATGCGAGCGTTGACCCCACGCTCACGCAACAACCGCCGCAACTTGTTGGCGACCTGCACTGACGTCGCGATGCCAGTGCCGCAGCAGACGAGAATCTTCTTGTCGATCACGGTGACCACCCCTCTCCGGGAAACTTCGTCGCCCCTTGGATGTGGTCTACCAAGGGATTCCTCCACGATGGTAAACGCACCCCTGTTCCGGCTTCGACGGGGGGTGGGCCTGAACAGTTGGCGCACGACGCCGGAGCACTGGCCCATGACTCGCGTCGACGGGGTGGGCCGTTGCGATCATGGCACCGTGAGAACGGCCAGTAATGGTACGGTGCCGTCAAGGACACAGCGTCCGTCTCAAGGGGGTCAGCCATGGCGACTACGTCCAGCACATTGTGGAATGCTGTGGTGCTGCGCACCGGAAAAGGTGCTCAGGGGATGCTGGATACCGGAGTGATGGTCCTTTTCGGAGAACCCGTCCCCGAGGCGTTATCTGATATCTGCATCGTCCACAATCGCGGCGGTCGCTCCCCGCTGGCCTCCCAACGCAACTTACTTCCCGGAGATGTCCTCAACCTTGCCGGCACTCGCTACACCATCGACGAGGTCGGAGAGGCAGCAACCTCTAACCTTGCCGATCTTGGTCACGTCGTGGTGTATTTCAATTCCCCAGACCAGTCGCTCCTTACCGGAGCTATCAAGGTGTCTGGCCCACCGCCTCAGCTACCGGGGCAAGGAGCTATCCTCACCTTTGAACCCCCGAGTAACAAGGGCTGACGCAACAGCCGCTACCCCCTCGCCACGCCCGGTAAACCCCAAATGATCAGTTGTCGTCGCCGACACTGACACCGGAGCCCCCAGAGTGCCTGACAGAGTGGCTTCCGCTTCACTCCTGCGGGCGGCCATACGCGGTCTTTGACCAATGACCTGCACCGCAGCGTTCTGGATCGTCCATCCTTTTTCGGTGACGAGAGCGACCACATGGCTCAGCAACGCGACTCCGGCCGCCCCGGCCCACGTCGGATCCGCCGTGCCAAACACTGAGCCGACATCGCCCATCCCGGCAGCCGATAGCAAAGCGTCGCAAATGGCGTGGCAGGCGACGTCACCGTCAGAGTGCCCTGCCAATCCGACCTCCTCGTCGGGAAAGAAAAGCCCGGCAACGTGCATCGGCACGCCCTGGCTCAACTGGTGGACGTCCGTCCCAATCCCTGTCCGGATCTCCATCACCGTCGATTCCCTCGGCTCAACCTTCGCGCAACGGTCGAGGGCTTGGCGGCGCGCAACATCCTGCCAATACGGCGTCCGGAATGGTGACCAGCCCCAGCAGTTGCCTTCGCAAACACCTCCGCAATGTCGAGATCGACTGGTTCAGTGATCTTGAGAGACATTCTCGAGCCCTCAATGAGAGTGGCATGGTGGCCGTAGCGCTCACAACACGAGATGTCGTCCGTCACCGAACCGCCTTCGACAGCGAGCTGCTCGTGACACTCAGTGATGACGGCCCGATTAAACCCCTGCGGAGTCTGGACTGCGCGCAGTGTCGAACGGTCAACGACTGACGAGGTATCGCCGTCAATCTGACGTATGGTGTCAACCACATCTATCACCGGGGTCACCGCAACAGCGCCATTGTCGACGGCCGCAATAACATTCTCGACGACGTAAGCCGGCACCAACGGACGCACGGCATCGTGAATGAGCACCGTCGTAGCGTCGCTCAACCGATGATGCTGGGCGATAAACCTCAATCCGTTGCGAACCGAATCCTGGCGCGTATCGCCCCCGGTAACGAAGTGAACCGGAATTGGGGATGCGGCCAGAGCTATCTGTAGGTGGTTGTGCATGCCCTCCTTGACCACAACGACGGCCTCGTCGCAACCACCTGCGGCGAGGGATTCCACTGCGACGGCGACGACAGCCTTTCCGGTAAGCGACGTCACCTGCTTGGGAACAGGGCCGCCGAACCGTGTCCCAAGGCCAGCCGCTACCACAACAGCGACGACGGGCGGCGTGTGCTCATTAACCATGCTTCGCACTCTATCGACCCCGACCCACCACTTCGTATCATCACACAGTCGGCTATCGTCGAACCTAACGTTTTCACCCCACTAAGGAGGCAACCATGCCGAGCCGCACCACCACCATTGCAGCCGAGGCCGGTCTGCATGCCCGTCCCGCAGCCATGTTCGTTCAGGCGGCGTCGAAGTCCGGCCTGGCCGTCAAAATCGGACGTCCTGGTGAAGAGCCAGTAGACGCCCGCTCGATTTTGTCAGTCATGGGGCTGGGAGCCAAGCACGGCGAAACCGTCGAATTGACCGCAGAGGGCGACAACGCTGACGAAGTGCTCGATGCCCTCGTCGCGAACCTGCAGACTGATCCGGAGGCCTGACCTCATGCGGACCCTCTCGGGGCTCGGGGTCTCGGCAGGAGTCGGACAGGCCCACGCGCTCATCGTCTCCCCCGCTCCTGGACTACCCGCATCAGATCCCAGCCAAGGCACAGAGGCAGACCTGGCCAGGGTTGAGGCCGCCCTCAATAAGGTGGCCGATCGTCTCGATGAACGCTCTCTCCACGCGGACCCGTCGGCCCTTGCGGTATTGCAAGCCACCGCCATGATGGCTCGTGATCCTGGGCTGCTTACCAGCGTCAAGTCTCACCTGTCTGACGGGCATGGCCCTGCCCATGCCTTATGGGCTGCTTTTGATGATTTCTGCGCTCAGCTAAGTGCCGCAGGTGGCTACCTCGCCGAACGCGTCACCGATTTGCGCAATGTTCGCGACCGCGCGATCGCCGTCATGCAGGGACTTCCCGAACCTGGTATTCCATCCTTTGATTCGCCAGTAATCCTTGTCGCCGAGGACCTTGCCCCAGCCGACACCGCGACGCTCAATCCAGAGTTAGTCCGTGGTCTCATCACAGCAGCCGGCGGCCCCACGAGCCATACTGCGATCCTGGCATCTCAGATCGGCATTCCCGCAGTGGTGAGATGTAGTGGCGCTCGCGACATTGACGACGGCACTGCGCTAGCCCTCGATGGCGTCACTGGGACAGTGCTCATCGAACCCGACGAGTCAGCCGTCGCCGAGCTCACCGAGCGTGCCAACCGTCGCGCCGAAGTGCTGGCATCCACTCCGCAGGGAGACGCCACGCTGTCTGACGGTGAGCGCGTCCTCGTCCTCGCTAACATCGGTAACCCTTCTGACGCCCCAGCGGCGAAAAAGAAGGGCGCCGAAGGAGTCGGTCTGTTTCGCACCGAGTTCCTGTTCCTCGACCGCCAGGACGCCCCTACCGTCGCAGAGCAAACTGAGGCGTACGCCACGGTCCTTAAGACCTTCGATGAGAGCGCCAAGGTTGTCTTCCGTACCCTGGACGCCGGGGCCGATAAGCCGCTCGCTTTCGCCGATCTAGGCCCAGAAGAGAACCCGGCTCTCGGTCGGCGCGGTCTGCGGCTATCCCAGGTGCGCACTGATCTCATTGACGCCCAGCTGGAGGCACTTGCCAAGGCCGCTGAGCAAACCAACCGTGACCCCTACGTCATGGCCCCGATGGTCGCCACGAAGGCGGAAGCCAAGTGGTTTTCGTCTCGTGCCCGCGCCGCCGGTATCAAGACCGTGGGCATCATGGTCGAGGTCCCGTCAACAGCTCTACGGTCGTTCCAGGTACTAGAGTCAGTGGATTTCGCGTCTATCGGCACGAATGACCTAACCCAGTACGCAATGGCCGCTGACCGTCTGCAAGGCGAGCTGGCTGAGCTTTTGACGCCGTGGCAGCCTGCCGTCATTCAGCTCGTCAAAGCCACCTGTGACGGAGCTGGTGGGCGGCTCATTGGTGTATGCGGAGAAGCTGCCGGCGATCCCTTGCTGGCGTTAGTTCTCGTCGGCGTCGGAGTTCGTTCTCTATCGATGGCCGCAGGCAAGATCACCGCCGTCAAGGCCGCGTTGTCACGGCACAGCTTGGAGCAATGCCGCAAGATCGCCGACGCTGCCCTCGCCGCTTCCGACCCGCAGGAAGCTCGCACGGCTGCGCTGAAGCTAGCGGACCCGAGTATCGAGGTTCTCGTTAGCTGACTCATTCGACCGCAGCCCCCGGAGACGGGGGCTGCGGCATGCTCTGTACGCGGGGACGGTTCTGCGCGGCATCCGCAACAGTGCGGCCTGTGCCGGAGGACAATGGAGTCATGACAAAGACTGCAGTGGTCACAGGAGCAAGTTCGGGAATCGGCGCAGCGACGGCTCACGCCCTAGCAGGCGACGGCTGGCACGTTATCTGTGCGGCACGACGGGTCGAACGCATCGAGCCACTCGCTGCTGAAATTGGTGGACAAGCGGTAACCTGCGATGTCACGAGCGACGAATCCGTCGCCAACCTCGTCGAGACGGTCGGCGGCACAGTCGACCTCCTCGTCAACAACGCTGGTGGCGCCGTCGGCCAGGAACCCGTTTCTGAGGCAGACCTCGATGCCTGGACGACGATGTACCAAACCAACGTGCTAGGTATGGGTCGGGTCACAAAAGCCCTGCTGCCGGCACTCGAAAGTGCAGAGGGCACCATCGTCACCATCACTTCTACTGCCGCTGAATGGGGCTATGAGGGAGGCGCCGGATACTGTGCCGCCAAGTCTGGGGAGAGAGCCATTGTCGAGGCCCTGCGCCTAGAACTGTGTGGTCATCCGGTTCGAGTGTGCGAGGTCAGTCCCGGCATGGTGCACACCGAAGAATTCTCCCTCGTACGTTTCCACGGCGATCAGGCCAAAGCTGACAAGGTGTATCAAGGCGTCGCTTCTCCTCTGACCGCCGCAGACATCGCCGAATGCGTGCGGTGGATCTCTGGGCTGCCAAGCCATGTCAACATTGATCGAATGATCGTCCGTCCTCGGGCCCAAGCTGCCCAATACAAGGTCGCTCGCGAGTCCTGATTCCAGGGATCCTCTGCCCGTCAGTTCAGCTGTTGGACCTCTGCGGGCAGGTGGATGTTCTCGTCGGGCTCTGCTGTCTCGTCAACGCCTCGTGAAGAGACCTTGTCGAAGAGAATCTTGATCGTCTGGATCATGATCTTAACGTCAAGGATGAGCGAGTATTGCTTGATGTAGATGAGGTCGAAGTTGAGTTTGGCAGCGAAGTCGGACGCATATTTGCCGTAAACCTGTGCGTATCCGGTGATGCCGGCACGCACGTTGTGCCGCAATGCGTAATGAGCGTTCTGCTCCTGGAACTGGTCGACGAAGAAGGGCCGTTCTGGTCGAGGACCGACGATCGACATGTCGCCAATAAGCACGTTAATGAGCTGAGGGATCTCGTCGATGCGCAGACTGCGTAGATACTTGCCGACCGGAGTGACGCGTGGGTCGTTGCTGGTGGCCAGCATGGGACCGGACTCCTTCTCGGCGGTCACACCCATAGACCGGAACTTGAGAATCTTAAACTCACGCCCATCCTTAGTAATGCGGGTTTGGCGATAGAACACCGGGCCAGGCGAGCTGGCCTTCACCAGGATTGCGGTAACAAGCATGATCGGTGAAGCAATGACCAAGGCGACGAGCGACAACAGAATATCGAAGAACCTCTTGACGATATCCATTTCCGCCGGAATCTTAAACGGACTCGCCGCAATGATTGTCTCATCTTCAATCGACATTATTGTCGGATTGATAAGCATCATATGCTCAAACGAGGTAGACATGAAGATTTCCTTGTCCTCACTCAACAAGAGGTCATAAATCGCTACTCGTTCAGCGGGAGGAATGTCATCCGAAACATGGGCGGTATCAAATTCGTCAATATGGGATCGAATCTGCTCCAAATAGTGACCCCGCACCACATGGGTGAGACGATGGCGAGTTGCCTTATTAGCCATATAGTTCATGACGGCCCGGTTGAGCGTCTCTGGCGTACCCAGCAGCATCACTCGTTTGGCGCCGCGTAGGCGTCGATACGCCACCATTTCGACGCTGCGCCACACCAAGAGTAAGGCGATGCCAACCACGAGGTTAATAAGGAGAACCGAGCGCGGAAAGGCAAACCATCGCCCGAAAAATGTCAGCGCCATGATGACGATGGTCACCATGACTTGATCGACGACAGTAATGATTCCTATGTCTAACAATGTCTTGTTATACAACACATAAACACCGGACAAGACATTGATAATTAGGAACGCAATAACCGACGCCATAAGCGCGGCTTTCCCGTCGTCCAAGTTTCGCTGCGGAATGACCATTCCGAAACGCATCCAGAATGACAGAAAGATGCCTGTCACAAAAACGATGACGTCAACGAGGACCGTCACCAACTTCTGGGTGCGGTTGAAATAATCCTTCTTCACGTATTTCCTCCTCGACCCTGCTGGGCACAGGGGCACAGGCTCACACTACCGGGCGGACGTGCAAACCAACGTCAGGGTCAACGAGAGGTTGCTGACCTGCCGCAATCCCGCCGACCTCCAATTCCACAGCGACATCGACACTGCGGCGCACCAGAGCCAGACCGATTGGACCATCGACGTGGTGGTGCGCGGATGACCCCATCACCCCGACTCGGCGCCCACCAGCGTGAATCTCAGTACCAACCTCGGGTAGCTCAGCGCGAGACCCATCGAGCTGCAGCAGAGTCAATCGACGCGGCGGACGACCCAGATTGTGAACCCGAGCGACCGTCTCCTGGCCTCGGTAACACCCTTTATCCAAGTGGGTGCCGTACAGACCAATCTCGTTGGGGATAGTTCGGTCGTCGGTATCTAGCCCAATCCGCGGAATGCCGGCGGCAATCCGTAATGCCTCCCATGCCAGCACGCCGACCGGCTGCGCATCGCTGGGCGTCGCAGAGCCAACCGGCACAATCACTTCATGTCCATGGGCTATCTCCGAGGACAGGACGATCCCCTCGGAAAGAGCAACCTCGTGACCGACCCATCGGACGCTCATATCGGGACGCAGCGCAACGTCGACCCGCATCATGAAGCGCATGGAATCCAACCATTCCACCAGGTCAGCCCCGCGACCTGGCTCCGTCCATGCCCAGAACGTCTGACCGTCATCGACGCCGTGCATCACGTGTTCCACGTGACCAGTCGGCGACAATATGAGGCTCGTCGTCGTGTGCCCTGGCTCCATGCCCTCAAGGAACTGTGACGTCAAAGAATGCAGCCACCCCAGCCGATCGACGCCAGACACTGAAAACACGTCGCGGTTGGACAGCTCGATACTCCCACCGCCGTCGAGCATCACACGCTGCTCGGCTAGTGGATTTCCCATGTGGGACACCAGGCCAGCGTCCAGGCCATCGCTCAGCAATACCGGATCAGACATCTCAGGACCTCGTGAGGCGAGCCCACATATAGGGCTGCAGGGGGGCATCGACGGTAGCTCGATCGAAAGTCCACAGCAGATCGCCTTCAACCTGCCCATAAAGACGCTGACCGCCGGTGTAGGTCACGAGAGCATCCTCAGTGCGAGCCACAGCATCGGTAACTAACTCGATCTTGGCGCCGTCAATAGTTCCGGTCCACACCTCGGCCCAACCCTCCGGGGCGGCCATCAGCACATCAACCTTGCGGGTGTCGACGTTGGGACGCCAGAAGCCGGTTTCCATGCGCAACGGCGCAGCCGGGGTGCCGTCGGGATTTTTGGTGAACGTCTGACACATGTAGTGCAGATAGTCTCCGCCATTCTCCGTGAAATCGACCTGACACCCGAAGCTGAACTCACCGCCGTCTGGGGTGTTCCCGTGTCCCTCGCCCTCCCAGTGGCCGATCATCCAGGCCAGGGGCATGAGATCACGATTGAGGTCGTCAGGAATCTGGAAGGGCATGGGTCCTCGTGTCGGGTCGCGGTTGGATGGATGAGGTAGGAGCAGTCGGGGCGTCCCCCCGCCGTCACCTCAGCGATGATTCTATGCGATGCAGGCCACGCAAACACGGCACCGAACAGGATGAGGCCAACCGTAGAGTGGCGACGGGCTACGGAATGCTATGCACCAGCGCAACCCGAATGGACGATCAGCTGAACGTCCATATTCACTAATGGCGCACGTTCGTCAAAAACGGCAACTCGCTTATTGTCGCCATGCGGATAGTAGGGAACGGACAACTGCGGCGAGGGGTATAAGGGCACCCAGTACCGCAACAACCACTAATACCACCAGCCCTGTGACAGCCATATCGCAATCCTACGAGGCTATCTGCGTAGACTCGATAGTCATGCGAGTCGTCATCCAGAGAGCAATCAGTGCCGACGTCGTCGTCGACGACGCAACGGTTGGGGCACTGCCCCGTCCAGGTCTGGTGGTCCTTATTGGAATTACCGGCTCAGATACAGTCGCCGAAGCGGAAAAACTCGCCGAAAAAATTTGGGGGCTTCGCATCTTGGCAGACGAGAAATCTGCCAGCGACCTCGACGCCCCACTTCTCGTCGTCAGCCAATTCACGTTATACGCCAGCACCCGTAAGGGACGCCGCCCCTCATGGAGCGCTGCGGCTCCCAGCCCTATCTCCGAACCACTGGTAGACCACTTCGTGAGTCATCTACGCAACCTGGGAGCGCACGTCGAAACCGGCATCTTTGGCGCCGACATGAAGGTACGTCTGGTCAACGATGGCCCCATGACGATTCTCATCGACACCGACGACTGGCGCTAAGTGACCTGCTTACGACGCTTCGTAAACCTGCAGCATCGAAATGAGAACCGAGTCCCGGGTGGGCTCACCAATCAAGCCCGGGCTCGTCGTCGCAATGATCGTGACGGTGATATCTCCCTTGACGGTACGTGGCGGGATCATAACTTTTTGCAGATCTTGATCGTCGTCGGTGAAATCTTGGTTAAACCATGTCCCGTCAGGCATCGTCCAGCGCACAGTGCGTACCCGACGGTATTGCGAATATAAGTCGACGTCGCCGAAAACCTTCGCATAACCGTTGATCATCCCCACACCGACGATCCGGGAGGACCGAGGCAAGGTGAGCGTGATCTGCTGTCCCTCCCCCGAACCATTGCACCGCCACGCAGTGTCCGGCTTGTCATCAACGACAAACTCCGGATCGTAGCGAACGACATGATGGTCAGAATCGACTGCGGGATCAGACACGCACGATGCGATTGCTCTCACACCATCAATTGCCTTAACGCGTCCTTGATACGGCATATCCGCCGCAGCGCTGGAGGCTGACACCGTCGCTCCAGGGGTGACGCGCACTGCCCCGGTACTATCACGCGACTGAGTGATGAAGGTACCCAGCACTAACCCGACGACGAGCGCCGCCGCGACTATCAGGATCCAGACGGGGAAATGGCGACGCCGCGACGATGTCGAAGTGACGGAGGCATGAGTGCGTCCAACCACCACACTAGGCCCGGTGTCACCGGTGACGACACGGATGACACCACTCGTCGTTGAGGAGATGAGGCTGTCGTCGGCATGGCGAGGGGGCGGATTTCCGCTGTCCGAGGCCTCCTCGGTACCCTCCGCGGGGCAGAGTTCATCCGGTCCGGACCCATCATCGTCCGGACGGAACCACTCATCAGGCATCCTCGTCACGGCATAAATCGTAGTGCCGATGAGACGGGTCAAGCTGTCGTGGGATGATGGAATGCAACATTGTCACGACCTTGGACGACGCGATTTCAGTATGGGAGGGCATCTGGATGGCACGACTATCCTTACTGGGCCCGTTAGACACCCCGCTGCCTGAGGCTTTGGAACTGCTACCGCATAGCATCTCTCGCTACGACGACCTGCAAGAGTGCATGTCCCACTTAGAGGGAGTCGACGTCGTGTTGGTCGACTGCCACGATGAACCAGCCCGGGCCCGCGAAGCTTGCCTTCACCTGTCGTGCTACGAGAGGCGCGTGCCGATCCTGCTGTTGGCTGGTTCCGACACCCTCTCGGTCATCAGCCCCGACTGGGGAATGGACGACTTCTTATGCGATTCGGCGACTCCGTCAGAAGCGGAGGCACGCCTTCGCTGCCTATTCACAGCACACGTCACAAACCAACTCGTAGCTGGGCCGTTCACCATTGATGAGGATGGGTACACCGCCAGTGTCGCAGATAAGGACCTTGACCTGACCTATACCGAGTTCGAGTTGCTGAAGTACCTCGTCGGACACCCCGGCAGAGTGCTCACCCGAGACCTGTTATTGTCGGATGTGTGGGGCTATGACTACTACGGAGGCACCCGGACCGTGGACGTCCATATTCGTCGCTTGCGAGCCAAAGTCGGCCCGGAATACGAAGGCCATATCCAAACAGTGCGATCGGTCGGCTACCGATTCCAGGCAGAACGCTGAATCCACCCTGACGCGACATGGAAGTTGTCCGCCGTGAGAGCGGGCGTCGTCCGATAGATTAGGTGCAGCTACGCCCACCCAATGGTGAGCGGACGAATCTCCAAGGAGTATGTCCATGGCCAAGAAGCCCGCCCCCAGGACCTCCCCGGCTTCCCCCGACGAGCTGCCGGAAGGTCGCTACAGCGATCGCGAGCTGTCGTGGCTTGCCTTCAATGAACGGGTGCTGGATCTTGCCCGAGACGCCGAGCGCATCCCCCTGCTTGAGAGAGCGAAGTTCTTGGCCATCTTCTCGTCCAACCTTGACGAGTTTTTTATGGTGCGAGTCGCCGGCCTCAAGCGCCGTATCGACGCTGGGGTCGCGGTGCCGTCTGTCGCCGGAATGCTGCCTCGCGAGTTGCACGACGCCATCCTGTCTCGCACCCATGACTTGGTTGCTGAACAGTCCAGGGTATTCGCTGAGGAAGTCAGGCCCAGCCTGGCAGCCGAGGGTATCGAAATCCTGCGTTGGTCTGAGCTATCCGACGATGAGAAGGGACGTATGCGTACCCTGTTCTCAGAGCGGATTTTCCCTATCCTTACCCCCCTGGCTGTCGATCCGTCCCACCCCTTCCCGTACATCCGCGGTCTGTCAATCAATCTGGCTGTTATGCTGGCCAATCCTCTTACGGGTGCCGAACAGTTCGCCCGAGTCAAGGTGCCGTCGGTACTGCCCCGACTGGTTAACCTGGGTGCGGGGCGGTTTCTTCCGTTGGAGGAAATCATCAGCCGTCACCTCGATCAGCTGTTCACAGGCATGCGCGTGCTGCAACACACCACCTTCCGCGTCACTCGAAACGAGGACCTCGAGGTCGAAGAGGATGACGCTGAAAACTTGCTCTTCGCGTTAGAAAAAGAGCTTCTCCGCCGCAACGTGGGTCGGCCCCCAGTGCGTCTCGAAGTACAGGACGACATCACTGACGAAATGCTCGCTCTGCTCACTCGCGAACTCGACATCAAAGACAAGGAGGTCTTCAGGCTTCCCGCCCCGCTGGATCTCACTGGACTGTTCTCCCTTGCCGACGTCGACCGTGACGACCTCTCATACCCGAATTTCCTGCCTATCACGCACCCGCATTTGGCGGAGGTGGAAACGGCTCGCCCAGCCGACATGTTCGCTGCGATCCGGCGGCGTGACGTTCTCGTCCATCATCCGTACGATTCTTTCGCCACCAGCGTTCAAAGGTTTATCGAACAGGCGGCCGCCGATCCGCAGGTGCTGGCAATCAAGCAGACTCTCTACCGCACCTCAGGAGACTCCCCTATCATCGACGCCCTAGTCGACGCTGCCGAAGCTGGCAAACAGGTGCTGGCCGTCGTCGAGATCAAGGCCCGGTTCGATGAGCAGGCCAACATCACCTGGGCACGTGTGCTCGAACGTGCCGGCGTCCACGTCGTCTACGGCATGGTGGGGCTCAAAACCCACTGCAAACTCGCGATGGTCATCCGCGACGAAGGTGAAGGGCTGCGCCGTTATGCCCACATCGGAACCGGCAATTACAACCCCAAGACCGCTCGTCAGTACGAGGACCTCGGCTTATTGACGTCGAACCCGATTATCACTGAGGACGTCGCGAGGTTATTCAACCACCTGTCTGGAATGACGGCTGAGAAACGCTATCGTCGCCTTCTCGTGGCCCCTGAGGGTATCCGTAGCGGCATTATCGACGCGATTGAGCGTGAGATCGAGAACAAAAAGGCGGGATTGCCTGCCGGGGTGCGGATCAAAGTCAACTCCATTGTCGATGAGCGCGTCATTGACGCTCTCTATCGCGCATCGCGCGCCGGTGTTCCGGTAGATCTGTGGGTACGCGGGATTTGCTCTATTAGACCAGGTGTCCCCGGGCTCAGCGAGAACATCCGTGTTATCTCTATTCTGGGACGGTTTCTGGAACACTCTCGCATCTTCTGGTTTGCCAATAGTGGCCGCCCGATGGTGGCAATCGGATCGGCTGATCTCATGCACCGCAATTTGGACCGTCGCGTCGAGGCTCTTGTCGGCTTGTCCAACAAGCAGCATGTCGCTGAGGTTGAAGAAATGTTCGACATGGCCTTCGACCCAGGAACGGTGTCATGGCATCTGCAGGATCGTACCTGGACTGAGGTCTCACGCGGACCGGACGGCATCCCTCTGACTGACTTTCAAGAGGAGCTCATTCGACGCACCCGCGACAAGAGGCGGTGAGACCGAGGTGGGAGGACACAAGGGCCCTATTCAAGCGGCTGGCGCCGTCGTGCTTCGCGAGGCCACCGAGACAGCCCGCGAGGTTCTCGTCGTCCATCGTCCCGATTATGACGACCTCTCCCTGCCCAAAGGGAAACTCGAACCCGGCGAGGATCTTCCCACCACTGCAGTACGCGAAGTCGCCGAGGAAACCGGGATCAACATCAGGTTGACGCTGCCCCTGCAGCCCATCGAATACACCGTGAAATACTCCGCCTCCGGCGGCCGACCGAAGTCGCAAGCCAAGGTCGTCTTCTGGTGGCTAGGAGTCGTCGTCGGGGGGTCGATTGGTGCTGCGACAGCCAGCCCTGAGGAGATCGACGACGCCTTCTGGATGCCGACTGACCAGGCTCTTGAGCGCCTTACCTATCCCACCGATGTCCAAGTGCTCGAGGAAGCACTGGAGGCACCACCAACATCGACAGTCGTTCTGGTGCGGCACGGCAAAGCGGTTTCCCGGAAAGAGTGGAGTTCCCGCAGGAAGCACGCCCAAGACGCTACCCGTCCGCTAGAAAGGCGAGGTCGCCGTCAGGCTCAGGCCTTGGTCGGCTTGCTGAGCGCGTATGGAGTGTCTCGTCTGGCGAGTTCGTCATCGACGCGATGTATGCAAACCCTTCAGCCCTACGCCAGCACCTTGAAGACCGAGATCGTCGGGATCGATGATTTGAGTGAAGAGGCGCACGCAGCCAACCCCCGTAAAACGGTCTCTGCTATGAGAAAAATAGTTGGCCGCGCGCTGGCAGATCCCAGCCAACCGGTTGCTATCTGTGGTCATCGTCCGGTGCTGCCGACTATGCGAGACGCACTTGGCGGCGCGAGTCACCCCATGTCAACTGCGGAATGCCTCATTGTTCATCTAGATGAGGCGGGCCACACGGTCTGTCAAGAGTGGTACTCGTCGCGTTACTGAACTAGCGGGCCACAGACTGAGTCTGAGGCGGTTGTCTTTAGTCAAGGTGGTCCCGGTGTTCACGCTGCGTTCACCTTGACGCGATACTTGCGACACCTTCAGACCCTAGCGTCATCCCTGTACCAAGGACCGCGTCGGCGGCTCCAGGACATCGCTCGAAGAAGGATGTGCCGTGACGAATCGTTTCGCCAAAATCACTGCTCTGGCTGCTATTAGCGCCATCTCCCTCACCGCTTGTGGAGCCAATGGTGACAAGAGCTCCAGCTCTACCTCGTCCTCCGCTGCCAGCTCCGCCGCCCAATCGGGTGCTTCCTCGGTTGACGCTGCATCGTTCAAGCCCGCCTGCCCCGGTGGAAGCATCTCCGGTGCTGGTTCCTCGGCTCAGTTGAATGCCATCAACCAGGTCATCTCCGATTACAAGGCTGCGTGTTCCTCGGCGACCATCAACTACTCCCCCACTGGCTCCGGCGCCGGCGTCAAGTCCTTCATCGGCAAGCAGGTCGACTGGGCTGGTTCTGACTCCGTTCTCAATCCTGATAAAGGCGAGCCTGACAAGGCCAAGCAACGCTGCAACGCCGATCCGTGGCACCTGCCCATGGCCGCCGGCCCGATCGCTGTGGTCTACAACGTCGACGGCGTCAAGGATCTGACCCTGTCTACTCAGACCCTCGCCAAGATCTTCTCCGGCGCCATCAAGAACTGGAACGACGACGCCATCAAGAAGGAGAACCCAACCGCCAAGCTGCCGTCGGGGCAGATCGAGGTCTTCTACCGCAAGGACGAGTCGGGCACCACCGACAACTTCACCACGTTCCTTAACAAGGCGGCTGGTGACATCTGGACCGAAAAGCACTCTAAGACGTGGAAGGGTGCCGGCAAGGGCGCCGACAAGTCGGCTGGCATCGCTCAAGCTGTCAAGAGCACCAAGAACTCCATCTCGTACGACGAGTGGTCCTACGCCACCAAGAACAGCCTCGATATGGCCGCCATCGACAACGGCAACGGCCCGGTCAAGCTGACCGGCGAGTCTGCTGGTAAGGCTGTCTCCGCAGCGAAAGTCGTCGGCCAAGGCAATGACCTGCAGCTCGAGCTGCAGTACAAGAACACCCCTGCTGGCGTGTACCCTGCCGTCCTCGTCACCTACGAGATCGCCTGCTCCAAGGGCCAGGACGCTGGCAAGACCGCTCTCCTCAAGGACTTCCTGTCTTTCTACGCCTCTGAGAAGGAGCAGAAGAAGATCCAGGACCTCGGTTACGCTCCACTGCCTTCCGATGTCGCTTCGAAGGTTGTGAGCTCTGCTCAGGCCCTTTCCTGATCGACTCTGTGTCGGGGCATGAGTCCCGACGCTCTGGGGTGGGAGGACGCCTGTCGTCTTCCCGCCCCTCATCACGACACGACCATGATTGCGACGAAGGAAGCCCATGGCTGAATCCACATCGACGGCACAGCGGACGCCCACAGCGGCATCCCGCATGAAGCCGGTGTCCAGGGTCGGGGACAAGATTTTCGCTGGCGCCTCGTCGGTTATCGCCGTAGCTCTGGCCATCATCGTCATCCTGATGTTCGTCTTCCTCATCAAGACGGCGGCCCCAACATTGTCGGCCAATACCGATAATTTCTTCACATCCCGAGCGTGGACGACAGATCAAAACCCGCCTGCCTTTGGCATCCAGGCGTTGTTGTGGACGACACTCATCTCATCCGTGCTTGCCCTGCTCATCGCAGTACCGCTGTCGGTAGACATTGCCCTATTTATTACCCAGCTGGCTCCCAAGAGGCTCGCTAGCCCAGTCGCATTCGTCGTTGATCTGCTAGCAGCAGTTCCGTCGATCGTCTTCGGTCTGTGGGGAGGCATCGTCTTCGGGTCGTCGGGAATCGTCAACGGTGTGCGCGACGTCATCATCAAGGCACTCGGCTGGATTCCGATCTTTTCTGAAGACCCGTCGTGGTCTTCGGCCACAGGGACGGTTTACCTCGCCAGCCTCGTCTTGGCCATCATGATCTTGCCGATCATCACCGCCGTCAGCCGAGACGTCATGGCGCAAACGCCTCACGACCAGGTCGAAGCCGCACTCGCCCTCGGATCGACGCGCTGGGAAGTTATCAAGCTCGCAGTACTCCCCCACTCGCGGTCCGGCATCATCTCGGGTGCCATGCTGGGTTTAGGACGTGCGCTTGGCGAGACCCTAGCTGTCACCTTGATCTTGCAGACGATCAGCCCGATGGCCCTCAAACAAAACCTCAACTTGTCGATATTCGTTGGTGGTGAAACCTTCGCATCCAAGATCGCTGGCAACTTCTCCGAGGCCATTAGCGATCCCACCTCGCTAGGTGCCCTCGTAGCATCGGCCCTGGCCTTGTTCGTCATCACCTTCGTGGTCAACGCGGCTGCCCGGTTGATCGCGGCGAAGGGAGTTAAGCGATGAGCGCCCCTGACCACATCGCTCGCCACGGCGACACGACGCCCGAGCCCGGCCAGCTGGATCTGTCCCGCCCGTCCGGCAAGCGGACCACGAAGAGTGGCTGCGCCTCAGTCTTCATGGTCGTGGCTACTCTGCTCGCCGTCATTCCCTTGGTCTGGCTGCTCTTCGCCGCCATCCGACGCGGAATCGGCTCGTTATTCCACGTATCGTGGTGGACCCACTCGATGGACCCTTCTTTCGAGCTGGCCAAACAGGGCGCAATTCACGCCATCGTCGGAACCCTCGAAATCGGCCTTATTACGTCGATTATTTCGGTGCCAATCGCCTTGCTGACCGCCATTTTCCTTGTCGAATACGCCCGCGGAACCAAAATCGCCAAGGTCATTAGCTTCGCTGTCGACGTGCTAACCGGCGTGCCTTCCATTGTTGCGGCGCTCTTCATCTTCGCCGTCGTCGTGACCACGCTCGGTGGCACCCAGTCGGCATGGGCTTCCTCGCTAGCCCTCATGATCCTCATGGTTCCGACGGTGCTGCGGTCGACCGAGGAAATGCTCAAGCTCGTGCCAGATTCTTTGCGTGAGGCCTCCTTCGCCTTGGGCGTGTCCAAGTGGAAGACGATCATAAAGGTCGTCTTGCCGACCTCAATGACCGGTATCCTCACCGGTATCGTTCTGGGCCTGGCCCGAGTGATGGGCGAGACGGCCCCGCTCATCGTGTTGCTGCAATTCAACACCGAGTTGACTGTCAATCCGTCAACGCCGAACTTCGCGACTCTGCCAACCGTCATCACCAACGCCTACACCCAAGGTGGCGTCGATACCCCAGTGGTATGGGGAGCTGCAATTACCCTGATCATCATCGTCATGGGACTCAACCTCATTGCCCGCGGGATTTCCCGGCGCTACATGCGCCGTATGGGCAAGTGACACGAAAGTGAGCTGAATATGGCAAAGCGGATCGAGGTCGAGGACCTCAATATCTACTACGGCTCCTTCCACGCCGTTGAGGCAGTCAACCTGACGGTTGAGCCCCGCACAGTGACGGCTTTCATCGGCCCGTCGGGGTGCGGCAAATCGACAGTGCTGCGCACCCTCAATCGCATGCACGAGGTCATTCCAGGCGCGTACTGCACCGGCAAAGTAGAGCTAGACGGCGTCAACCTATACGGTAAGAACGTTGACCCGGTTGCTGTGCGACGCAATGTCGGCATGGTCTTCCAGCGAGCCAACCCTTTCCCGGCGATGTCTATTCGGGACAATGTCGTCGCTGGGCTGAAGCTCAATGGCGTGCGCGATAACAAGCTCCTCGACGAAGCCTGTGAGAAGGCGCTGCGCGGCTCCAACTTGTGGGGTGAGGTGAAGGATCGTCTGGATCGTTCCGGCGCCTCCCTGTCTGGTGGTCAGCAGCAGCGGTTGTGCATCGCTCGCGCTATTGCCGTCGAACCCGAAGTCCTCCTTATGGACGAACCCTGCTCAGCCCTTGATCCGATCTCCACGCTCGCCATCGAGGATCTCGTGGGGGAACTTAAGGAACGCTTCACCGTCGTGATTGTGACCCATAACATGCAGCAGGCGGCGCGCGTGTCTGACCAGACCGCGTTCTTCAACTTGAAGGCACAGGGTGAGCCCGGCCATCTCGTCGAGATCGACTCCACTGACAAGATCTTCTCTAACCCGAAAGAAAAAGCCACCGAAGATTACATCTCGGGCCGTTTCGGCTGAGTGGCTAGGCACGGGTCAGCCGTTGCTATGGAGGGGGTCCTAACCCCCTAGGTGAAGCAATGCTAAGCTGACTTCGTCCGACGCAGGGAACCTCGTGCAAATCGGGGACTGACGCGCAGCGGTAAGGCGGACGAACAGGCAGACGGCCACTGGGGGTAACCCGGGAAGGCGCCCGTTCGGATGATGCTGAGTCCGAAAACCTCTCGGACGCTATCTACCCGACGGCCGCGCGACTCGGCCCTGACGAGGACGGCTTCCTTGGCTCGACCCCACCGCCGACTATCGGCGCGTTTCGCACTGTTGACGACCCTGATCGTCTTCACGCCGGTGCTGTCTATTGCGTTTGGTGCCGCCCCGGTACCGATCGACCAGGTCCTAGGAGTACTCGCTGACCACTGCGGTATCCCCGTGCATGTGACGTGGGATTTCGTCACTGACGCCATCGTGTGGCAGAACAGGATGCCCCGTATCGTCACCGGACTAGGGGTAGGAGCGATTCTCGGGGTATCCGGTGTCGCCCTACAGGCGGTAGTGCGAAACCCCCTCGCAGAGCCCTACGTCCTCGGCGTCAGCGCCGGTGCCTCGTGTGGGGCCGCAACCGCGATCATCCTCATCGGCGTCTCATCGACGTTAGGCGTAGCCGGAATGGCTTTCCTTGGCGCGTTGCTGTCGACCACCATCGTGTTGTTCATGGCGGGTGGACGGAATTCGTCGACTCTGCGACTCATCCTTGCCGGTCTCGCAGTGGGGTTCGTGTGCCAAGCTGTCACAAATTTCATCATCTTCTCATCTGACTCTCCCGAGACCGCCCGCGCTGTCATGTTTTGGACCCTCGGTGACCTCTCCCGTGCGAGCTGGGCCCAGGGGTGGACAAGCGTCATCGTGGCCGTCGTTCTCGCCGCACTCTTGTGGGCTTGCGCGCCATGGCTCGATGCCCTGGCATCCGGCGACTCCACCGCAATCGCCGTGGGCATCGACCCGGCGAGGATACGAGTTCTGCTCCTCGTTCCAGTCTCGGCTGGAGTGGCGATGGCCGTGGCGATCTCGGGCGGGATCGGGTTCGTCGGATTAGTCATTCCCCACCTCATGCGATCTTTCATCGGTCATGGGCACCGTCGACTGGTCGCGTCGTCGGCAATTGCTGCCGCCATCTTTCTGGTGTGGGCCGATACTTTTTCCCGAACCGTCTTTAGCCCGGCCGAACTACCCATAGGCGTCGTCACCGGTCTGCTTGGTGCTCCCTTCCTGCTGGTACTCGTCAGGAGGACGCTGGCATGATTGCCGCCTGCGACGTGGTTGTTCGACGTGGGCAGCGAGTTGTCCTCGATAGCGTCGATGTGTCTGCAGATCACCACACAACGGTGGGTATCGTCGGCCCGAATGGCGCAGGCAAGTCCACCTTGCTGTCAGCTTTGTATCGCAATGTCGCTATCTGTTCGGGACGAATCACGGTCAGCGACCGAGACCTGTCCACGATGAGTCGCCGCGACATCGCCCGCGACGTCGCCGTCGTGTCGCAAACCCCCGATCAAGCTCTGCCGCTGACAGTCCGCGACACCGTCGCGTTGGGACGCCTGCCCCACCGTTCCCTCATGGCATATGGAGACGCCGCCGACCGCGAAATCGTCGACGCCGCCTTGGCACGTACCGATCTCACCGGCATGGCGTCTCGCCTCGTCACCCAACTGTCTGGAGGGGAACGTCAGCGTGTTCTCGTCGCCCGAGCAATTGCCCAGCAGGCTGGTCACCTGCTCCTCGACGAACCCACGAACCACCTCGATATTGGCCACCAGTTCGCACTGCTCAACCTCGTTCGCAGCATCGACTCCACCACCATCATCGTGCTGCACGACCTCAACCTGGCAGCCCGGGTAGCCGACCAATTAGTACTCCTCGATAAGGGACACTTAGTCGCGTCTGGCCCGTGTGAAGAGGTGTTGCGCCCCGACCTGCTCTCCGACGTATATCGGGTAGGCGTCGAGCGAATCACCCACAACGGCCGCATCCACCTACTGTTCAATCCTCCCAACAATGAGCCACCCAAACAATGAAAGAGAATATGATGTCTCCATCGCGCATTCACCGAACACGCCTCTCAGCTGCACTTGCTGGTCTGTGCATCCTGACCATGGCTGCCTGCGCCGGATCGTCGACCGAGGGCCCAACCACCTCGACGACAGGGCGCTCCGTCATGAGTTGTCAAGAAAAACTCACCTTCACCGATCCACCGAAGCGGGTCATCATGATGGGAGACACCGACGCGTCCACGATGAATGCCCTTGGTGTGCTCGATCACGTTGTTGCTCGTGCCGGGCAGATCAAGGAGGGGGCTTATGATGCCAAGACCCTCGCTAAGCTCAAGGCCATCCCGACGATCGCGTCACAGCAACTCAATACTGGCGGCGTCAAGGTATCTACTGAGACGATCCTTGAGCACCATGCGGACCTCGTTATCGGTTACGACACGGGAGTGGATCGCAACGCTCTACGTAAATCTGGCGTCAAAATGTACAGTACCGACGCCATGTGCACCGACAAGAAACCACCCGCCCCCGCTACTTTCTCCCAGGTTAAGGATGAGGTGGATAAGGTCGGACAGATTTTCAATGTCCCAGATAAAGCCAACCACGTCAATAAAGACCTTGAAAAGAAAATCGCCACTATCGAAAAGGAGACTTCATCTGGAGCCAAGGCCGATGCCGTCGCCCTGTACATCACTCCGGGTAGCACCGAGTTCTATACCTACGGATCGTCAAGCATGATTGAGCCAATGTTTGCCGCCACTGGCTTACGCAATATGTATCACTCTAATACGACACGCGTCTCTGACGCGACGATGGAGGACTTACTGCACAAGAACCCCGAATGGATCGTACTGTTGGCCGGCGACGGTGCCATGTCGCAGGTAGAACCGACCTTTCTGTCTTTCAAGGGGGCTAAGGAACTCAAGGCTGTGAAGAACGGTCACGTGGTGACAATGTCGTTCGCCCTCACTGATCCACCAACCCCACTGACCATCACCGGCACCGAGAAGCTGCACGATCTCGTCCAGGACAAGAAGCGGCAACACTGAGGAGCAATCCCCGAGCTCGCGGATGCACGCAGCAGACCGTCGACGTTTAGCCTCGGGCGTCCATTTCCCTGCCAAGCCCTAGCAAGGCATTCTCGACGACCTCGGGCAAGGCGGGGTGAATCCAATACTGCCCACGCGCCATATCATCAACCGTTTGTCCGGTACTCATCCCCTGAATGCACGTCTGGATGAGGGTGGACGCTTGAGGCCCGATAATATGCGCCCCCAACAGCGTTCTCGTCTGTGGGTCTCCCAACAGCTTGACACAATGCCCCTCGTCCTCAAGAGCCCAGCCATAAGCGACGTCAGCATATTCTTGAAGATACGATGCATATGGAATATCGGACTGCAATAGCTGTTGTTCGGTGGCACCGACCGCAGCAACCTGCGGATTCGAAAAGACCGCGTGCGGCACGAAGCGGTGATCGGAGCTGACCAGATCGTCTGGATGCAAGAGGTTGTGACGCACTACCCGCGCCTCATGATTGGCCACATGTTTAAGCTCCCAATGGGAACACACGTCACCGAGAGCCCAAATATGCGCGACGTTAGTGCGTTGATGCTCGTCAACCACGACGAACCCATCGTCGTCAACGTCAACACCAGCGGCTGGCAGGTTGAGGCGATCCCCATTGGGAACCCGACCTGTGGCGTTGAGGACGATATCTGCCGGGTAGTCGTAGTCGACACCATCGCCATCGACAGTCAGCACCACCAGGTGACCACCGGGGTCACGGTCAATGCCCACTAATCCCTCCGACATTCGCAGCCTTACCCGCCGCCCAATCTGTTCCGTGAACCGCTCCGAAATCTCGCGATCCTCGTGGCGCAGCATTCGACCAGAACGGTTGATGACGGTCACCTGGGACCCCAGCCCAGAAAAGATATGGGCAAACTCCGCCGCGATGAACCCGCCGCCAAGAATCACCAGCCGTTGAGGCAGTTCCGCCAACCTCATGATGGTGTCGGAGGTGTGAATGGACTCCGCCAAGCTGGGATCGTCGATACCAAGGACATCGGGCACTCGTGGACGCGATCCGGCTGCTAAGACGATCTGGTCAGCAGCGATCTGCTTGTCCCCCACCTGAAGGGTGTGTGCATCAACAAATGTCGCCTCGTCAGTGTAAACGTCAATATTCTCCAGCTTGTGGCGGTACGAAAGCCCAGCCTCAGATATGGGATCTATTCGGGAAAAAATCCGGTCACGGATCGATGCGAACCGCGCTCCACGGAACTGCAAGTTCACTCCCAGCCGAGCCGCCTGCGACGGCGACGTCGCACAATCGGCGGGGAGCACGAACATCTTCGTCGGTATGCAACCAACGTTGAGGCAGGTACCTCCGAAGATGCCAGAGTCGATGATGGCGGCGCGCCGGTCGGCAAACTCCTCGTCCAGGATCGTATTTCCCGAACCTGAACCAATGACGACAATGTCGTAGTGCTCCATAACCCCAGTCTGTCATCTGCACCGCAGGCGAATTTCGTTAACCCACTGCAAAGCAGGATCGTTGTCCCGGTCATCATGGGCCTCACCATGTAGGGTGATCGCCAGCCCCTACCGGTTTCACAGGAGCGCAATGTTCACCCTCACCTCAACGCCCGTCACCTTCGTCGGGCTTCTCATCCTTTTTGCATGGTCACTCGTGTGGTCAGTATGGGATGCCGTCAAGGCTCCGACCGTCGTCACTAAGATCTCTACCTGGATCCACGTCGTCATGGCCGCCACCATGATCGTCATGGTGGCGAAATCGTGGTGGAAACCTTTAGTCTCTGCGATCGGCGGCCCGACGACACCAGTCATTATCTTTGCTGTATTCACCGCGTGGATGGTGTTCATGGCCGCCTGGCGATCGTCGTGGTCGTCGTGGGGTCACGCCGCAATGTTCGCAGCGATGGTCTGGCACTTGGCTGCCATGCGCAACATGTCCTCACTCATGGCTGAGCACTCGCATATGGCCCACAGCCCCATGCACGGCGACCACACCATGACCGTCGACGCCGCCATGCACGGTTACGCCGTCGTCGGAGTCCCGCTCATGGTCGCCCTGCTGGCCATGGCTATCGCCGGGCTATGGCGCGCCGTCAGTGGCCGCGCGGAACACCCCGACAAGGTGCCGACCTGCCACGTAGTCGCTACCGATCCAGTGGCGATTCGCCTCTCCGGTCTCGCCGATTTCGCGATGGCTTTCGGCATGTTCTGGATGAGCACCGGACTACTCGCCCCGATCATGCCTTTCATGGCCCACCTACACCCCTGACCGGTCACGACCGTTGACACCCGATCCAATCCCCGCGCATCTCGGGATGCGGACCGACGTTCCATCTTCCTGAACGCTGCTAGCGTCGAGCCCATGATGAACGGTTGGATCCTCATTACCCGGCGCGCGGCCTAACCACGCACCGGATTTCAACCGCGCGCCCTCCTTCCACTTCCGGATGGAGGGCGTTGTCATGCCTATGCCGTCGTCAAGGGGGAATACAATGCCCACGCTGAGATCCGCCACCAGCACAGCCGGACGCGCCATGGCCGGCGCTCGCGCACTGTGGCGCGCCACCGGCACACGTAACAATGAGTTTGGCCGTCCTATCGTGGCGATCGCGAACTCCTTCACTCAATTCGTCCCCGGCCATGTCGGGCTGCGCGACGTCGGAAAGACCGTGGCCGAGCAGGTGCGCGCCGCCGGCGGCGTCCCCAAGGAGTTCAATACCATCGCAGTCGACGACGGCATCGCCATGGGTCACGACGGCATGCTCTACTCCCTCCCCAGCCGCGAGCTCATTGCAGATTCCGTGGAGTACATGGTTAACGCCCACTGTGCCGACGCCCTCGTCTGCATCTCAAATTGCGACAAAATCACCCCGGGTATGTTGATGGCCGCGTTGCGCCTCAACATACCGACCGTCTTCGTATCCGGCGGCCCCATGGAGGCTGGCACAGCAACGCTGACTGACGGGGAGCGCAAACTCGACCTCATCGACGCCATGGTTGCTGCCGGTGACGAGACCGCGTCCGACTCTGACATTGAACTCATGGAAGCCAACGCGTGCCCGACCTGCGGATCATGTTCAGGCATGTTCACGGCCAATTCCATGAATTGCTTGACCGAAGCTCTTGGGCTCGCCTTGCCCGCAAACGGGTCTCTGCTAGCCACCCACTCGGATCGTCGTCGGCTCTTTGAAACTGCCGGACGCACCGTCGTCTCCCTAGCCAACCGCTGGTATGACCACGACGATGCCTCAGTACTGCCCCGATCGATTGCTACCAAAGCTGCCTTCACTAACGCCATGAGCCTCGACATCGCGATGGGAGGCTCGACGAACACCGTCTTGCACTTACTGGCCGCTGCCCAAGAAGGCGGAGTCGACTTCACCATGGCAGACATTGACTTCCTATCTCGCACCGTGCCGCACCTGTGCAAGGTGGCTCCCTCAACAAACGTCTTCCACGTTGAGGACGTTCACCGCGCCGGTGGCGTGCTCGGCATCCTTGCCGAACTGGACCGGGGCGGGCTCATCGACACCACCGCCACCACGGTATGGTCACCCGACGGCACGCCCGCCACCATGGGAGTCGAGATCGCTCACTATGACCTGATGTCTGACCCCGACGATGACGTCCGAACTCTGTACTCGGCTGCCCCTGGCGGAGTGCGCACTACCGAGATGTTTTCCCAATCGTCCCGCTGGAAGAGTCTCGACACCGACCGAACGAACGGCTGCATTCGTGACATCGACCATGCCTACTCCGCTGACGGCGGACTAGCGGTGCTCTTCGGCAATATCGCTGAGCGCGGCTGCATCGTCAAGACGGCGGGAGTCGACGAGTCCATCCTTACCTTTTCCGGACCAGCTGTCGTCTATGAATCCCAAGACGATGCCGTTGCCGGGATTCTCGGTAAGAAAGTCACGTCGGGAGACGTCGTCATTATCCGCCACGAAGGCCCCAAGGGCGGCCCGGGAATGCAAGAAATGCTGTACCCGACCAGCTACCTCAAGTCGATGCACCTAGGCAAGGAGTGCGCACTGCTCACCGATGGCCGGTTCTCTGGTGGCACTTCCGGCCTGAGTATCGGTCACGTGTCCCCTGAAGCCGCCTCCGGTGGTCTCATCGCTCTGGTGCGCGATGGCGACACCATCAGCATTGACATCCCCAATCGCACGATCAGCCTCGACGTCGACGATTCTGAATTGTCGCGTCGCCGCGACGAAGAAGAAGCCCGCGGAATCGACGCGTGGACCCCCCACTCCTCACGTCCACGTCATGTGTCCACTGCCCTACGCGCCTATGGGATGCTCGCCTCCTCCGCCGACCGTGGCGGGGTACGAGACCTGTCCCAAGTCCGCCCGATAGCCGAGTGAGAAGGCCACCGATGAGTGATCAAGACTACCTGCGCGCCGTACTGCGTGCCCCCGTATATGAGGTCGCACAAAAAACTCCGCTTGAGTATATGCCGAATGTATCGCGACGTCTCGACAACACCGTACTCGTCAAGCGAGAAGACCGTCAACCGGTACATTCTTTCAAGATTCGCGGCGCCTACAATCGGATGCGCAATCTCACCGACCAAGAGTGCCGCGCCGGGGTGGTGACGGCCTCAGCAGGCAACCACGCCCAAGGAGTCGCCTTGTCGGGTTCTCGGTTGGGCGTCAAGGCGCGAATTGTCATGCCGCGCCCCACGCCGTCGATCAAGGTTGACGCAGTGCGTCAGCTCGGCGGCGAGGTCGTGCTAGCTGGAAATTCCTTTGACGAAGCCAAGACTCACGCCCTTGAACTAGCTGAGCGGGACAATCTGACCTACGTCGCCCCTTTTGACGACCCGCTCGTTATCGCCGGTCAGGGAACAATCGGGCTGGAACTGATCCAGGACGCCGCCGATATTAACCGGATTTTCGTCCCCGTCGGTGGCGGAGGCCTGGCAGCCGGAATCGCCGTTCTCGTCAAGCAGCTCATGCCCCACATCAAGATCATCGGAGTCGAACCTGCCGAGTCGGCGTGCTTGGCAGCCGCCATGGCAGCCGGAAAGCCGGTGACCCTGGATCGAGTTTCACTGTTTGCCGAGGGGGTGGCCGTCGCCCGAATCGGTGACGAAACCTTCCGACTACTCAAGGATCGCCTCGATGACGTCGTCACCGTCGACTCTGACGAGATCAGTGCCGCGGTCAAAGATCTTTTTGACGACGTTCGCGCAGTCGCTGAGCCCGCCGGGGCTGTCGCGCTAGCAGGGCTCAAAAAGTACGCGCGAGCTAATGACATCCACGGCGAGAAACTCGCCACCGTGCTCAGCGGGGCCAACCTCAACTTCGGGTCCCTGCGTCACATCGCAGAGCGTGCTGAGATCGGCGGCCACCGCGAAGGAATGTTCGGGGTCATTATTGACGAGCGTCCGGGAGCATTCCTGGACTTCTGCCATCTGCTAGGCGGTCGCATGGTCACCGAGTTCAATTACCGGCTAGCTGACGACGATTCTGCGGCAATTTTCGTCGGCGTGCAGTTGGCACATCGTGATGAGCGTTCCGAGATCGTCGATACGTTGCGCAACGCGGGCCACCGAGTCGTCGATCTGTCTGACGACGAAGCCGCTAAAACCCACGTGCGCTATATGGTTGGCGGGCACCCATCACGGTCTGTCGGTGAGAAAGTCGTTTCATTCGTCTTCCCAGAGTCTCCGGGAGCACTCACTCACTTCCTCACGACCTTGGGCACCCGCTGGAATATTTCCTTATTCCACTACCGCTCTTTCGCGATGGATACTGGACGGGTTCTCGCCGGGTTTGAAGGTGCCGCCGATGATCCTGACCTGTCCGCTCACCTCGATAACATCGGCTATCCGTGGTCTGACGTTTCTGGTTCGCCCGCGTATCAGATGTTCCTGCGGGAACGCTAAGAACTGCGTGGAAGACTTGGGATATGAATGATGCAACTCGTGACGAACGCCCGTGGGCACTAGTAAGTGGGGCTAGTGGTGGGCTAGGGCAGGCATTTAGCCGTTATCTGGCCAGCTGTAGCGTCAACCTCGTTGTGACAGGACGACGACGTGACGTCCTTGACGACCTCTCCGGCCAGCTCACAACACGGTACGGAATCCAAACCATCGTCTACCCGTGTGATATCTCCTCAGCACCGCAGCGTCTAGCACTGGTCGATGACATCACGAGGCGCGGGATCGTCATCGACACCCTCATCAACAATGCTGGGTTCGGTGCGGCTGGCCGGATAGCTGAAACCGACCCGGCACGGCAAACATCTCAGGTGGAGGTCAACTGCGAGGCTGTCGTCCACCTGTGTGGGTTACTGCTGCCTGGCATGATCGCAGCCAAGCAGGGATCAATTATTAATGTTGCCTCTACTGCAGCTTTCCAACCCATCCCGCAATTCGCCACATACGCGGCATCGAAATCATTCGTATTGTCTTTCACCCGCGCATTGTGGGCTGAAACCAATGGCACCGGAGTACGCGCCACCGCCATCTGCCCCGGACCAACCGAAACCGGGTTCTTCGATGCCGCAGGGGTACCACGCATGGGAGCAGGTACCCGACGCAACCCAGACGACGTCGTACATACCGCCTTCGAAGCTCTAGCTCATCACCGCCCTTACGCCGTCGACGGATTCGCCAACCGCGCTATAGCCCGACTAGCACCACACGTGCCACCACGACTCGTAATGTCTCAAGCCGAAAAATACCTGAAACTCTAAAACAGCCATCACGTGGCCGTAATGACCTTCTCCTCAGCGACCCGAGTACCCTCCCGGATAATCACGTCATACTCCCCCTTCGGCACAGTGACAGTGGCATGCCACGGCCGCCAGCTATTGCCGTCACTAGCTGATAGGTTAATTTGTCCGCTCATGACCATCCGACCACTCTGGGGAAGCTTCACCTCATAGGTCATAACCGATACCGTCGGCTGCGCCACACCACTAATCGTGACCGTACCCGCCGGTACCTCCGCACCAGATTGAGGCGAATCAACCCACACCCGGGCACACTGGGCAAAACCTTCATCAACAAAATCCGTCGCCGGCTTACCGATAATCGGCAAATTAGGAGAACCATCAACAAGGATACGCACTGACTTCTCGCCAGTACGATCACCAACCGCAGCAGTCGCCGTCACAACAAGCTGCTCAATAGCACGCTGTACCTGCTCACCACTCTTAAATTGACTAAACGCTGAAACTGACAAGTCGAGAGTGATCTGACTGCCTTTCACTGATGCCCGATTCACCTGCCCAGCAGCCCAACCCGAGATGTAATTCGGATCCAATGGCGCAACATTAAGGACGGCGCCAACAGCTGTTCCTAAACGATCACCCGAGGTAGGCAGGTCGCGCAATTCACGGTGAATAAGACCGTCATTGCGCCCCAAGTAAAACACGTCAAGACCAGTTTGCAGAGTCGGTATTGACTGGCTATTGGGTTCTGGAGTCTGAACAGAAGGTAAGGCTTGCGTATCCTCCAGCGCCGGGCCACGACCCGACCCCAGCACAGGCAATACAACTCCGACAGCAAAAGCAAGCACACAGCCAAGCACAATCACCCAGATGGGAGGCCTGCCTCGACGCGGACGGCGTGCGATCTCGGAGATGATGGCATCATAGCGTGACACCGGATGAACTGATTCCCCCGCACTTTCTAGCGCAGAACGCACGACCGCTTCGACTCTGGGGTCGACGTGGCCAGGATTCGTATGCGATCCTGGCCGCAAACTCTCACCGATAGCAACAAGACCTTTGGTCTCGTTGTTACGCACTGCATTGACGCTCATGCCAAGGACTTCAGCGATATCGTCGTCGGATAGTTCCGAAGTGGCAAACTTCAGCACTAACACCTCGCGTTGGCGAGCCGGCAAGCCTCGTAGGCACCAATAGGCCAGGTCCTCTGGCGCCTTCGGTGGCATGGCATCCCTAGCGACCGGCTGACGCCCCCTCACCTTATTAACAACAGCCGTGCGCACATACGACACAGCGTGTTCATCGGTATGCAGTTTTGGGTCTCGCACATAGCAGGTGGCAAAAGCTGCAATAACGGCATCCTCAGCCAGATGCTGGTCTGCCAATAACAAGGCGGCCAACCGCACGAAATCGTCCCACCGCTCTTGGTAGAGCTGTGGAAGCCACTCGTCGCGAGACTCAGAAAAAGTCATATCAAATGCCGGCGTATGAGTGCAGGCCACTAAAGATCAAATTAACGCCAACAAAATTGAACCAGAAACAAGCCACACCGATAACCGCAATAACCGCAGCTGGGCGCCCGCGCCATCCAGCCGTGGAACGGGCATGAAGATAAGCCGCATACACAACCCACGTCACCAAAGACCACGTCTCCTTAGGGTCCCACCCCCAGAAACGCCCCCACGCATAATCAGCCCACACCGAACCGGCAGCGATCGTAAACGTCCAGATCGGAAAACCAATGCCGTGAGCCCGGTAAGCAAGAGTATCCATGGATTCCAAAGAAGGCAGCCTCGCCAACAACCCCTTAACAGGAACTCCAGTCCGCTCAGCCCTCACCTGAGCATTCATCGATATGAGATACATGATCGACGCAATAGCCCCAACATTGAGAGCAGCCGCAGCAATACAGGCAGCAACAATATGAATCACAAACCACACCGAGTGCAAAGCCGGCACCAGCGGCGCCACAGCCACATAAAAGACCGTCGCCGCCAGACCGTTACCAAGCGCTAATAGCAACGCGACAGCAATACCCATCCATCTAACACGACGCACAGCGACAAGCACAAGATAAACAATGACAACGAAAAACAGCGCCGATGTGACGAACTCGTACATATTGCCCCAGGGCAACCGGCGACCAGCGATGCCGCGGCACACGACACCGATCGCGGCACACACCGCACCGAGCACGGTGAGGTTAAGCCCCATACGGCCACAGGTCTCCGAACGCAGCAGTACCTTACGGCTAGGATGCTCAGCGCCCCGCACACTAGCCCATTCCGCAGCATGAGCGAGGAACGCAAGCATATAAAGCACCGCCGCAGTGACGATGCCGACGGCAGACAGATTCTCCACGCTCACGACTAGTCCTCCTCGGTATCGCCAGACATGGTATCCCCGCCTACCGCAGCCAGCAGAGAATTTACATCGTCCACCGCGCTGGATCGGGAATCACTGCGGTCTAAGCCGCCAACTTCTACCCTGAAACCGTCACCACTGGGGGTAGTCCTCACCCACACCCGCCGAGATCGCGAGAACAAGCTCACACACAGGCCAGCTACCGACAACAGCACTGACACGAAGGTCAATGGGAGACCTGGGGCCTGCGACACCTGGATCTTCGCCCACCGCTGCCAGCCATTGAACTGGATCGAGCCCTTGCCGTTGGGCAGCGTGTACCCCTGGCCCACAGAGAGCGCGAAGTGGGACTTGTCCTTACCATCCATCACTTGGGTCATGCCAGTGGCGTCGAGGGTGTAGATATTTGACGGCACCCCTGTTTCGACAGCCGGTTTGCCGTACCACGCCGTCAGATAAAGCTGCGGATTGAGGGCGTCCGGAAACAAGGACGTCGGACCGCCAGCCGTGATTGCGCCGGTAGGTAAAAAGAACCCCTGAAAGGCCAGCCGATCCGGACGCGCGTCGGGGGCTTTGATCACACCAACCGATGTGAAATTGCCATCCTGTGGCAAAAAGACGACAGGCCCGGAAAAGGCGACCTTGCCTTCGCCGTCGCGGACCACGACGTTCGCGGCGTAGCCATGACCAAGCAGGTGTACCTTCGTTGACCCAATCTGCAGCGGATGGTTGACCTGTAAATCTCGGGTCTGTGTTTTCCCATCCACAGTGAGGTCGACGGTAGCATCGAAAGTGCGGGCGGCCCCTCGCTGCACCTCGCCAGTCTCGAACGACGCGACAAACTTGCGCAGCTTCATGGAAAATGGGGTGAGGTTATCGGCATCAACCATCGCTCCAGCCTTGAATTCGTCGTACTGGGTGATGTTGTTGGAAAAACCCTGCCCCTCCACAACAACGGATGTTCCCTTGTACCCCCACAAGGTGTTCCAACCAACACCGACCAACAGGAAAACCAAGAAGACGTGGAATACCAGATTCCCCGTCTCGCGATGACGGCCAGCCTCAGCGCGAAGGGAGCCATCGTCGTCAACAAGGAAACGATACCGATGAGATTTCAACCATCGCTGAGCGCGTTTACTGACCTCGTCGGCTGACGCAGAGGTAGTCGTCGACGCATAAGCCGCCAACCGATCCAATCTGGCCGGGACGCGAGGAGGTTGGCGACGCAACGCCTTCGCGTGGCTCATAATACGCGGGACGATGCAACCAATAAGGCTGATGAACAATAGCAGGTAAATCGCTGAAAACCACACCGAGGTGTAGACATTGTACATCCCTAGCGGACGAAAAATGCGATCTAGAATGGGATGGTTGGCAGCGAAATCAGAAACCTTGATAGCGCTATTAGCGCTCTGCGGAACCAGCGATCCTGGGATAGCTGCAAGTGCGAGCAGAAAAAGCAGAACGAGAGCCGTCCTCATGCTCGTCAATTGACCCCATAGCCAACGCATGAATGGGCGCAAACCCAGCCCGCGATGACCGGCAGATGGCGTTGACGACGTCGCTGCTTTCGAATTCCTCACAGAACGGCTCATCAGATCACCGCCCCGAATTGAGCTGCCCAGGATCGCAGCATTGCCATAATTGACTCCCACCATCCGGTGACCAACAACACGCCGATAGCCATCAGGAGTATTCCGCCGCAACGCTGCACACCATGCTGATGGTTCCGCACCGCTTCAATCGTGCGCCCCATCCACACCAACGCAGCAGAAGCCGCAATAAATGGAATCCCCAAACCCAACGAATAGCAGGTAGCCAACACTGCGCCTCTGATCGCTGATCCCTGAGCCAACGACAGCCCATAAACCACCGACAGCGCTGGCCCGATGCACGGCGTCCAGCCCAAGCCGAAGACAATTCCCAGAATCGGTGCAGCAGCCAATCCTGCCCGAGGTAGACGATGGATCCGCAGTTCTCGGCGACCCAGCGGAACGAGCCCAGCAAACATCGCCCCAAGTACAACCGTCAGGATTCCGACGACGACCTCGATAACGCGACGATGAACCATCAACACCCTGCCGAGAGTGCCAATGATCGTCCCTGTGGCAACGAAAACGGCGGTAAAGCCGACCACGAAAAGGGCGGTGCCCACCACGGTGCGGGCCCGACGACGTCCTTCAATGACATCTGCGGCTCCCAGACCTGTGACATAGCTGAAGTAGCCAGGGATGAGAGGCAAGACGCATGGTGAAAAGAACGACAGCAGGCCAGCAAATACCGCCACGGGGATCGCCCCAACCATCGACCCTGTCAAGGCGTCAGCTGCCCAGGATCCCAGGTCTAGCGGCGTCACTGGCTCTCCTTGGCAACATCATTAATCGCCTGGACAAGGGTGGCGGTGCTCACCTCTCCCACGAATCGGGCAGCCGAACGGCCCTTACGGTCGATGACCAGGGTGGATGGGATTGCTTTGGGAGGCAACTCGGTGAACTTAAGCAGCATCTGCCCATCGGGGTCATAGAAGCTCGGGTAAGGGACATGGAATGCGCGGGAAAACGCCTGCGGCGGGCCAGGGTCAAGATCGCGGGTGTTAATCCCGTAAAACGCTGCGACGGTCTTGGTACTATCCGCCGCTTTCGCCAACGCAGGAGCTTCGTGACGGCACGGCGCACACCAGGATCCCCACACATTGACAACGATGACTTTGCCCTTAGCGTCATCGGTGCTGATCGTCTTACCATTTAAGTCGTTACCGGTGAGGACAGCGGCAGGCTCACGTTTTTCGACCGGAAGCTTCGACCAGGATCCATCTCCGGTTGCGAATCCTTTGTCGTCACTGGCTGACGTCGACGAGCACGCCGAAACACCCGTCACCATAAGGGTCGCTACAGCGATCATGGCGATAAGCCGAATCTTCACCGTGGTGCACCACCTGCAGAGATATTGGCCCGACGATCCTTCGCCGGAATGAGGTCACGTGCCGGTTCGCAATAGTCGACGCGGACGATACGACCATCTAATACCCCAAAACTCGTCACCGAAGCCAACGTGCACTTGCGAGAACGGGGATCGTGGGGAAGACGTCGACCCTCGGCTGCGCAACGCGCAACCCAGATCGGCAGCTGATGCGAGACGATGAGAGCCTGACCGCCAGCCGGGACTTCATCTGCGGCCCGCATGATGGCCCTGGTCATCCGCTCAGCGATCTCGACATAGGGCTCCCCCCAGCTGGGGGTCATAGGATTCACCAGATAGCGCCAGTTACGAGGGTTACGCAAGGCCTTGTTGCCCTTGCCGAACACCTGACCTTCAAAGACATTTGCGGCTTCGACAACATCAGAATCAATCCGCACGTGTAGCTCAGGATGCACGGCGGCGATAGGCGCCATCGTCTCACGAGCGCGCTCCAACGGGGAACTCACCAGGGCAGACAACTCAATTCCGGCGAAATGTTCAGCGGCACGAGCGGCCATTCGTCGCCCCAGCGCCGATAGGTGGTATCCGGGCATACAGCCGTACAGAACCCCGGTCGGGTTGTCGACTTCACCGTGACGCAGCAAATGGACAGTCGTCGTGGCGACCATAGTCCCCCCTTCCGATACCTCGCGGACGGCCCTCCCGTCCTGCCCACGACCCTACGTCATGAGTCTGTGTCAGCGTGACGGATGACGACCCCGACGCTTGCGTTGCGACGGCCGGACCACCGGCAGGCCCTTGGCAATCATGTCGTCACGACGCTTGGCCGCGAAATCCGCCAGAGCGTCCGCCAAACTCAACGCCGTCGGCTCGGGTGCGACGACGTCAACGGTCAGGCCGTGCTCGCGACAGGTATCTGCGGTGCGCATACCGATGGCGGCAACCACGGTGTGTTTGTGCGGCTTTCCGGCGATACCGACGAGATTGCGCACCGTCGTCGATGAGGTAAACACGACGGCGTCAAATTTGCCAGTCTTAATGGCGTCACGGGTCTCGGCAGGCGGTGGGGCGGCACGCACGGTGCGATATCCGACGACGTCTTCAACCTCCCAGCCCAACTCAGACAGATCGGCTGATAGCGATTCCGTGGCAATATCGGCACGCGGCACGAAAACCCGATTGATGGGGTCGAGAGCTTCGTCAAAGGCTGGAAACACGGCAGCGAGCGCTCGAGTGGACTGCTCTCCGGCTGGCACGAGATCGGGTCGAACACCCCACTCAGCCAAGGCGTTGATCGTCGAATCAAAGATCGCGGCGATCCGCAAGCCTGAATATGCCCGAGCGTCCAGACCGATCTGCTCGAGCTTCTCCGAAACAGCGCGCACGGCGTTGGCAGAGGTAAAGACGACCCACTCGTAGCGCCCCTCAACAAGACCGCGAATCGCCTTATCCATCTGCTGGGGAGTACGCGGAGGCTCCATCGAAATCGTCGGCACATCTAGGGAATGCGCACCGTAACTCTGCAGTCGTGAAGGCAGAGTTGCTGAGTGGTCGCGAGTGCGCGGGATAAGAATGTTCCAGCCAAATAACGGCTTGGATTCGTACCAATCAAGCTGCTCACGCTCGGGAGCCTCAACAACCTTGCCGATAGCAACGTGAACCGGCTCAGCGCTGCCCAGCCGCGCCGTCTTGGCCGCCTGCGGCAACTCACCGAGAGTAACGGTGTGGGTGGTCTGCTGAGTCGTCGCACCATGGCAGATGAGGGCTGCCGGCTCGTCCTGGCTGCGGCCAGATTCAACAGCATGCTTGACGACATCTTTGAGCTTGCCAGCAGAGGTATTGACGACGATGAGCCCTTGATCTGACCAGTCCGAGCCGCGCCCATCGACATCGCGTTGACATGCTGCTTGGCCAATGAGCTGGACGTCATGACCATGCAATGTCAGCCCGGCGTATTCCGGAACGGCCGTCATGCCGGTAACACCAGGAATGACGTCGACGTCATGATCAGCGCGGGCCACCGCGGCAGCTTCGGCACCAATATCGCCATCAAGGAAAGGGTCACCAGAGACGAGACGAACGACCTCAAGGCCTTGGGAAGCCGCATTAATAACAGTGGCCGTGACGTCAGCGCAATGTTCGTCTATGTCAACGGGAACCGGAGCGCCAGCCCCTGGCTGACTAGGCAGGACGGCGGTTTCTCCATCAGTGTCACAGGCCGATACGATTCGCACGTCAGGACGCAGCTCTAGACAATCACTGCCGAGCAATATGCGGTGCTGAGCGCATGAAATGACGATGACCTGGGCGCGATTAATGGCCTCGACAGCCCCGAGGGTCAGCAGATTCGGATCTCCTGGACCGGTACCCACAAACTGCACTCTGGCCTGAGCCGACGCCGTGCTCAGATCACCGGCCGGCTGCATCGTCGACTGGTGAGCCTCGTCAGTCATCTGGAGTCCTTCCGGTGTCTGCCGTCATGCCAGGCGGTGTGCTCCAGCATGGGGCATCGAGGTTAATAGTGCTGGTCTGTGAGCAAAGGTGCAAACCAGTTCGCCCACGAGACATCCCGGCTGTCAGGGCAACACAGCTGGGAGCGAGGGACCATCGTTCAAGGCTGACCAGAAAGTATCAGCGTCAAGGGTCCAATAAGCAATAAGAGTGCCGTCAACGAACGTGACCGGGACATGATCGCCCCAGCGGGAGCGAAGAGCCTCAGTGGCATCGACGTCAACGATCGTCGGTTCGGGCACGAGATCGCGGCGTTCGCGCCTCATACGTGCAACGAGGCTGACGGCCTCATCGCACAAATGACAGCCTTGGCGGGTAATAATGACGACGCGCCCCTCGACCGGCGGGTCGAGGGGCCGTGATTCACCGCTGCGGGGGGCAGTCGCGCCATGTCGATGCCGCCACATGTCACAACCACCCAAAGCGTCACTTGCCGGCGCGACGACGCTGGATACGCGTCTTCTTAAGCAGCTTGCGGTGCTTCTTCTTCGCCATGCGCTTGCGACGCTTTTTGATCACGGATCCCACGATCAACCTCTTTCGTTGGAATTGGACGCTTGATGCACCTGGGCAGGTGCGAAGTTCTAGGCCCACCGACAAGGCGGACAAAGGGGTACTTTACGCCGTGTCAGGCACGGTAGCCAAAATGGCCACGCCGACCCGTCACGACAGGCCAGCTGCACGATCCCGACAAGCCGCCATCGCAGTAGCGAATGTGGGGCGCACACCGCCAGCCTCCAGTGCCGCGAGAGCAGCCGCAGTCGTGCCCCCCGGGCTCGTCACCTGAGACCGCAGGATTGCAGGGTGCTCTCCCCCTGCCAGCAGTTCAGCCGAGCCAGCCAATGTTGCCACGGTGAGTTGGCTGGCCTGGTCACGTGGCAGACCCATCGCCACCGCAGCATCAATCATCGCTTCAGCCACAAGAAACACGTACGCCGGACCAGATCCCGACACTGCGGTGGCGGCATCATGGAGCTTCTCGGGCACGGTGGCGACGACTCCCACAGATTCGAGCAACTCCCCCACCTTCGCAGCTGCGACGTCGGCACCAGGGGCAGGGCTCACGATGAACGCCCCCTTGCCCACCTGAACGGGAGTATTTGGCATGACGCGGACGACGTTGCCCTGCCACGCCCTGAGCAACGTCTCCGTCGTGACGCCGGCAGCGATGGAGACGACCGTCGCGTCGGCTTTGAGAGCGCCCGACACCTCGTCGAGTACGTCAACAGCGGCATACGGCTTGACGCCGAGGACGATGAGGTCGGCATCACGCACAGCCGCAACATTGTCACCGCTAGTAGTCACGCCCAAGGTCTTGGCGATCTCGTCGCGATGCGACGCCGATCGTGCTGTCGCTACCACATCCTCGGCCCGCACTGTGCCAGCGCTGATAAGTCCCTCGACAAGCGCCCCAGCCATCGTCCCGCAGCCCAGGACGGCGATCTTCCCACTCATTCGGCAGCCACCAACTCAGCGAGTTGCACAGCATTGAGGGCGGCACCCTTGCGTAAATTGTCGGCAGTACAAAAGAACACCAGACCCTTGCCAGCCGGTGCGGACTGGTCGGCACGGATGCGCCCAACCAAGGATGGATCACGTCCGGCTGCCGACCGGGGATCGGGAACGTTGACGACCCTAACTCCGGGCGCCTGCTTCAAAAGGTCAGTGGCCTTTTCGGGGCTGAGCTCCTCCCGAAACTCAGCGTGAACGACGAGTCCGTGACCGCTATACACCGGTACCCGAACGCATGTTCCCGCAACCAGCAAATCTGGGATGTGGAGAATTTTGCGTGACTCGTTGCGGAGCTTCTGTTCCTCGTCAGTTTCGCCAGTACCGTCGTCGACGACATTGCCTGCCACTGGTACAGCATTGAACGCAATTGGTGCGACGTAGGGGCCAAGGTCTGCTACCGGCACGCCGCGACCATGCAAGGCCAGGGCTGCGGGGTCGTCGATAGCAGCGGTTTGGTTAGTGAGCGCCCGTACCCCGGCCACTCCAGAACCCGAAACAGCCTGATATGTAGCAACAATGAGGCGAGTCAGGCCAGCAGCGTCGTGCAATGGTTTGAGCACCGGCATCGCGGCCATCGTCGTGCAATTGGGGTTAGCGATAATCCCCTTGGGGCGCCGGGCGACGTCTTCAGGATTGACCTCGCTAACAACCAAGGGAACGTCAGGGTCGCGTCGCCACGCTGACGAATTGTCAATGACGACCGCTCCGGCAGCGGCGACCTTGGGGGCAAACTCGCGGGAGGTGCCACCGCCAGCAGAAAAGATGGCAATATCGAGTCCAGCAAAATCCGCCGTTGCGGTGTCCTCAACGACGACGTCTCTATCACCGGAACCGTCATTCCAGGGTAACTTCTGGCCAGCCGAACGTGAGGAGGCGAAGAACCTCACCTCATCGGCGGGGAAATGACGCTGCGCCAGCAGGGTGCGCATCACCCGGCCAACTTGTCCAGTGGCTCCGAAGACTCCAAGCTTCATATCGCCATAGTAGGGGCACACCACGACATGACGAGCGCACGGATCGTTCTATAACCAGCTCACATGGCCAGCTAGATAGCTGTATCCCAGGAACGAGACAATGTCGAGGATGGCGTGTGCCACGATGAGAGGTAGGAGTCGACGCCGACGGGAGAAGACCCATCCCAGGAGCAAGCCCATGGCAATGTTGCCAATAAAACCACCCCACCCTTGGTAGAGGTGATAGGTGCCACGGATGATAGCTGACGTGAGGATGGCAGCCGTCGTCGACCACCCAATCTGACGCCACCTCGTAAAAAGGTAGCCGACCATGACGGTTTCTTCGAGGACTGCGTTCATGCCAGCTAGCCCAATGAGAATCGGGGCGGTCCACCACACGTGCTCTAACCCGGCTGCCTCAACAGTGGTGTTAAAGCCAAGCGCACGAGCCGCCCAGTAGAAACCAAGCCCAGGGATACCAATAATGGCCGCCAGTACCGCCCCAGCTCCGACGTCGTGTCCCCAGCCTGGGGCCTCTAAACCTAGAGCGTGACGGACCCCTCGTCGTGGTGGCTTGGCCTGGGCCAATAGGAGAACTGCGAGCAGGGCTGGCACCACCCCAAAAACGATGTCAGACAGCTGATACACCAGATCGAGCCATGGACGTTCCGGAGTCACCGAGGAATTGAGGGTGGAGGTCTGCTGCCTCATGGGCACGCCCCGGGTAAGACGCTCGGCCATACGCAGAATGGAGTACCAGGCTGATTGCCCCAGACTGACGGCCAATAAAAATATTGTTTCCCAAAGCAAGCGTCGATCCGACGCACTACTCCTCGCAATTGCCCGACGGGGCGACTCATCCAGGCGCCGGCGAGGACCAGCTGTGCCCGTACCGTCCCCCATCGTCAACGCCTCTCCACCAATGACCGCCCAAACAGCCATATGTTGCTCGGCCTCTCAACTATCCGTCGAGTGCAATACCGGTACCAGTCATGGCCGTAGGGCAGATAAACCCTCATCCGATGGCCAATATCTACCAGTCTCCGCTGTTCAAGGGGACGGATTCCTTGCAGCATTTGAAATTCTAGTGGGCGATCCAAGCTCGCCATGAGCTGCTCGCCGAGCGCCACAAAGACTGGATCATGGCTGGCCAGCATCACCGTCGAAGGCCCAGTCATGAGGGCACGTAGACAAGCCGCCATTCTCAGATCGACGTCATGCGGGCGAATCAAGGTGACCGAGCGAGGACCGGTATATGAGCCTTTGCATAACCTGATGCGACGTCCTGGAGCAGCCAGTTGTCGAACCTGTGTGAGGGAATCGTGACGTGCCGCCTGAATAACGATTCCGGTGTCTTCGTAGTCGTCGAGCAGGTCCATCACAATGCGATGGGAACGGTCATGAATGTCAGGGCCTTCATCGTCAACAGTGACAGCGACGTGGTTGTCGCGAGCGACCTGGCACACCTGCCGGGCGTGATCCAAAGCCAGATCGTCATCGACTCTCAAACCGAGCGCTGCCAGGCTGATCGACACCTCAGCATGGCCATCAAAGACCGGATTTGCGCCGAGGCTTTCAATAGCTCTGCACAGCCTGACGGTAGCTCGTCGAGCCTGGGCTAGGTCGACGGGATCAGGATCCAACGGATGCAGGCTGACGTCGAGGCCCTTACACACCTGGTCGACAGCCTTGACAATCGCCGAATCGACGTCCTCGCCCGCAACATACGTCGCGGCGATCTCACGAGCGAGTCGAGACTGAGACACTTTGTAAGCAATCGTGGGGTCCATCGCCACATGCATGGCACAACGTCGACCCGATGCCAGTAAAGCTCCACCCCGGAAATCATGACGATTCTCAGTCACTGCTGAGCCCCTTCACGCGTAGGATCGCGTCGACGAGCGAAGATTCCGCGGTCAACTGCCATCCTGGTCTGCATCAAAGATTCAGACAATGCCTCGAAGCGCGCATCGTGTCCTGTACCGGAGAGCTTACGAGTGTTGACCTCCAAAACAATGTCGCCGTTGAATCCACCGGCGACTGCCCGCTCAATAACGTCCCAGGCATGCTGATTTCCCCGACCAGGAAGAAGATGCTCGTCTTTAAACGTGCCCGAACCGTCCGTCAAGTGGATATGCCGCAGCCGCGGGCCCCACAAGTCAACTAAAGCACGAGAATCCATCTGCGCTGTTGCGGCATGGGAGAGGTCCAAAACGAGATGATCGTAACTGAGGTTCGTAGGATCAAATCCGGGGGAATATGCGGCAAAGCGACCAGCGGGTGTGCGCCATGGATACATGTTTTCTACCGCGAAGATCAGTGGAGCATATTTCTCGTTAAGCTCAGCAATACCTTCCTCAAATCTACTGGCATAGTCGCGCTGCCAGCGGAAGGGCGGGTGGACGACGACGAGCTGAGAGCCAAGCCGCCCAGCAGCTTCAGCAGCCTTATCCAGCTTGCCCCACGAATCACTACCCCACACATTCGGAGTGACGAGCAGGCATGGCGCGTGAATCGACCACACGTTGACACCGTGCTCAGCAGAGAGATCGACGATCCTGTCAACATCGGCGGCGACTGGATCAATCCCGACCATCAATTCGACCCCGTCGTAACCGATGGCCCTAGCGCGGGCAAAAGCGTCGGCAGTCGACTCGGGATACACCGAGGTCGTCGACAATGTCACGCGAGGAGCGACTGAAGCAGACATGAGCGTTATCTCAGAAAGTCCGAAAAATCAGGCACATCATCAACCTACCGTGCCCAGGCCGACGCCGTGACGCGGACACCTGATGTGCCGCCTCCACGTCAGGATGAATAGCGATGTTGCACCGCTTTATCACTGACAAATGGGGGGTCGATTTCATCGTGGGAAGCGCACGGGAGACAATACTGCCATGCACGTCGACCATCTCATGTTCGCCGCTGGCCCTGCAGGTCTCGATGAGGACGCCGCTCGCATCGGCGATGTCTTGGGGACCTCCTTCATCAACGGCGGAGTCCATCCCAGCTTCGGCACCCGTAATCGCATCCTTCCGCTGGTCGGTCCGCGTTACATCGAGATTGTGGAGGTGCTCGACCACCCAGCCGCAGAGAAAGCTGTCTTTGGGCAAGCAGTGCGGGCGCGCCAAGAGCAGGGCGGCGGTTGGATGGGATGGGCCGTCTCGGTCGACGACCTCGCCCCCTACGAGAAGCGTCTTGAGCGCCAGTCGGTGCCCGGTAAGCGTACTTTCCCTGACGGTCGGCATCTGGAATGGCGTCAGATCGGAATTAGGGGCCTGATGGCCGATCCACAGCTGCCTTTCTTCATCAAGTGGACCTCTCCGGCTGAGCTGCTGCCGTCCAGCCTGACGGGTAACGTCACGTTGGCCTCTGTCGAGATGTCCGGATCGCGGCAACGCGTCGAGGATTGGCTGGGAGAGACGATCCCTGACGAGGTTGAGGGAATCACTTTCGACTTCACCAGCCCGAACGGACACCCCGGCATTGATGCGGTGACCTTCGACACCCCCTCGCGCGGCAGAGTTCGCATCTGACGCCATCAAACCTGTCGGCTCGTGCTGGCAGGGTAGACGCCATGGCGAGGAAGACGCAGACTCCGACGTGGGTGTGCACCGAATGCGGCTGGACGACGACCAAATGGGTCGGCCGATGCGGCGAGTGTCAAACCTGGGGCTCGGTGGTAGAAAAAGGGGCCCCCAAGCTCACTGAGGTCGCCCCAGCGACGCCCACGTCAAAGGCCGTGCCCATCAGCCAGGTGAGCGAGCAAGCCGCTCATCGTCATCTCACCGGGATCAGTGAACTCGATCGCGTGCTAGGCGGTGGGCTGGTACCGGGAGCCGTGGTCCTGCTGGCCGGAGAGCCGGGAGTCGGAAAGTCGACCCTGCTGCTCGACGTCGCAGCCAAGTGGGCTCAAGCTGGCAGGCGTACCCTCTACGTCACTGGGGAGGAGTCGGCTGCTCAAGTAAGACTGCGGGCGGGCCGAACGAAGGCACTAGCCGACGAGCTCTACCTGGCCTCCGAGACCGATTTAGGTACAGTCCTCGGGCATATCGAGCAAACCGAGCCCTCTCTCATGGTGCTGGACTCAGTGCAAACGGTTGGCACCAGTGAGGCTGATGGCTCCCCCGGCGGGGTCTCCCAAGTGAGGGAGGTCACCGGGGCCCTGGTGCGAGTGGCAAAAAGGCGCGGCATGGCAGTCATCATCGTCGGCCACGTCACCAAGGAAGGGTCTATCGCCGGTCCGCGCACAATGGAGCACCTCGTCGACGTCGTTCTCAATTTCGAGGGGGATCGCCACAGCGGATTCCGCATGGTCCGTGCCACGAAAAACCGCTACGGCCCAGCCGACGAGGTCGGCTGCTTTGAGATGACCGATTCCGGAATTATGGAGGTCCCTGACCCGTCAGGCTTGTTCACATCAGACAACGCCGATCCCCAGCCGGGCACCTGTGTGACGGTAACGATGGAGGGACGCCGACCCTTACTCTCCGAGGTGCAGGCTTTGGTGGCTCCGTCGGCTTCCGAGAAATACCCGCGACGCACCACCCATGGGGTCGAGGGCGGTCGTGTGGCCATGATTTTGGCCGTGCTGGAACGCAAAGCAGGCTTGCCGTTGAGTAATCGGGACGTTTACGTCTCGACGGTCGGTGGCGCCCGCATCTCCGAGCCATCGGCTGACCTAGCGATCGCGGTCGCGGTCGCTTCTGCGGTTCTCGATACCAATTTCCCGACCCGAGTCGTTGCTCTCGGAGAGGTCGGTCTGGCCGGGGATTTGCGTCGCGTCCCAGGCTTAGAGAAACGAGTGGGCGAGGCGGCACGGTTGGGATTCGACCTCGCTGTCGTGCCGCGCAATTCTCGGCAGGCGCATACCAAGGTTCCAACAATGCACGGGTTACACGTCATTGAAGTCGGGAGTGTGGCGGAGTCTCTTTCAGTGCTCAACCTGCGCCGACAGCGGAGGGCTGATCGTTGATAGCAAAGACATCCGACGTGAGAACGTTGGGCCAGCGAACTAGAGTCGACTCATGACCGACGGCCAGCCCAATCCCGACACCTCCCGGGACGTGCAGGCAGAGCGAGTACGCCACCTGATGGCTTTGTTGGCTCCCGGCACGCCTATCCGAGAAGGGCTAGATCGCATCGTCAATGGGCGCACGGGTGGTCTTATCGTGCTCGGTGATGGGCCAGAGATCGACAAGGTTTGTTCCGGCGGATTCCCGCTCGACGTCCGGCTCACCCCGCAGGCGATGCGTGAGCTGTCCAAGATGGACGGCGGGCTAGTCGTCTCGAGTGACCACGAACGCATCAAAGCAGCGGCCGTCCATTTCGTTCCTGACGGCGACCTACCCACGATGGAGACTGGTACCCGTCACCGCACTGCCGATCGGCTTTCTCAACAAACCGGGGCTCCGGTGGTGGTTGTATCGGCGTCGATGTCGGTCATGTCACTGTTCCTTAATGGCCGCCGGTATCTAATCGAAAAGCCCGAACAATTACTTGCTCGAGCTAATCAGGCCCTCGCGACCCTGGCGAGTTATCGCAGGCGGCTGGTCGAGGAGGCTGAGAATCTCACCGCATTGGAGATTCGCGACCAAGTCCAAGTGCGTGACGTCGCAGCCGTCGCTCAGCGGTTCGAGATGTGGCGTCGGATTGACGCCGAAGTTCGCGGGTACGTCTCGGCCCTGGGTTTAGAAGGACGCCTCGTCCAGTTGCAGCGCAACGAATTATCCCTAGGAGTGGAAGATCTTGGCCGGTTACTCACCGAGGATTATCGCCCTGATTCCGTCAGCCCTGGCGAGTTTTCTCTGTCCGGACTCCAACAGTTATCGTGGGAAGATTTGCTTGAGCTAGGCAACGTTGCCGAGGCCATCAACCTTGGCGCAGCCGAGCATCCGTTGGATTCCGCTATTCGGGCACGCGGTCATCGCCAATTGACGATCATGACGGACCTCTCCTCGCGCACGATCCAGCGCATTATCGACCACTTCAACGATTTGCAAAGCCTTGTGTCGGCGTCCACCTCTGAACTCGGCGACATTAAGGGGGTTGGCGTCAGGCGAGCCCGTGAGATCCGTCAGGGGTTGGAGTCCATTTTCGAGGGCGATCAGCGCACCCATCACCGCCATTCGCGCTGACGTGTGCGCTCGCTTCTAGCCACGCATGTGCATCACGAAACGGTCGCTGGAACCGATATTGACGGTGGCGACATAGTATCCGGCTCCCAGAGCCTCCTGCGACAACGTGCACGTACCAGTAGAGCGCTTTGTCGGCCATGAAACTTCATAGCTCCAGGGATGGTTGGGCTTGATTTCGTGCGAGCCTTTCGGCCCCCAGGAGCCACAATCATCGGTCGACCAGATGCGATCTGACCCAGACGTGACGACGAGTGTCTGCTTCACCTTCTGGGCGTCCCACCGGCAATCAGCCGAACTACTCACCGTCACGGTGAACTTTTCCGTGTCGCCGACAGTGGGATTCTTGGTATCCCCAGTCACCTTCACCGATAATTGCGAACCCTGACACATCGCTGACGACGTTGACGGCGTCGGTGCCGATGGAGAGGCCGTCCGATGTGCAGACCTACTGGGCGGACTGGCTACAGACGAGCTAGCCGTTGGCCCCCATGCGGTGTCCGTCCATGACGGGTTTGGCGTCAACGGCGATGCTGCCGGAGCACTCGACTGTTTCGACCCTCCTACCAGCTTGGCGATTCCGCCAACAACCAACGCTACGACGACGACCGCAGCAACCAACAGCACCAGTCGCCGCATCCAATACGTCTGTGGAGATTCTGGCCCCACCGGATCAGTTAAACCACGCAGTGGCGTCATCAGGATCTCATCTGGCGGTCGGCCCACGTCACCGGAGAAACACGCTCACCGGTGAAAAAGGGGGTGTCGACGTCGACGTGGCGACGGGCCTCGACGTAGCGAAGGTCTTTCATGACGTCGACGACACGGGCAAGGTCATCACCTTCCAAGGTGAGAATCCACTCGTAGTCGCCTAGTGCGAATGCAGCCAAGGTCGACGCCTTGACGTCAGAACTGGCGGCACCGACGATGCCGTGCTCGCGCAACATGCGGGAACGATCAGCCGCCGGAAGGAGGTACCACTCTTTGGACCGGACGAACGGATAGAAAGCAGCCCAACGCCGGGGAGCCACACCGGCGAAGCACGAAGGCAGGTGAGACTTATTGAACTCGGCAGGACGATGGACCCCCACATTGGACCACACCGGATCCAAGTGGCGACCCAACCCGGAGGCGCGGAAACGATGGTAGGCGTCCTGAAGCACCGTCGGATCATCGCTAACCCACCACACCAGCAAGTCGGCGTCAGCGCGCAGCCCCGACAGGTCATACCATCCCCGGGTGCCGACACCAGATAACCCCACCCACTCATCGGACCCCTCAACGAGGTGGCGACGCTCGTCGTCGTCAGCGGGCAGCGGGGTCGCGACACGGAACACCGAGTACATAGCCCACCTACTTGAGGCGTTGACTTCCTCGGGAATAACCGGGGTGTCGCGGGGATCAGTCGGCGCAGTGTAGGAGCCGGCTGGGACCTCGTCGTCTCGTGGTCCTTCGATCACAGATTCAGCGCTTGAGTGCTCAGACATGGGGATCTCCTTCGTCAGCAGGTCGTACGGGGAAGAAGCCTCGGGGTCATCGGCTTCTGGTTCCGGATGTGCGGCTGCAGTTGCGGCACCGGCTGCGGTTGGTCCATGTGACGCCATTCGCGCACCTGCTCGTTGGGGCGCAGATGCCTCGCCCTCAGCGACCGGAGACTCAACGACATCACTGCCGGAAACGGCTGGGATATCGTCGGCGCCTGGGCAGCGTCGACAGCAACCGGCGGCACACGGAGTCGGCCACGATGTCAGGACGCTCCCCTCGCCACGAGCCGCGGCAGCCTGGGATATGACAAGCCCAGCCAGATCTGCAATAAAGGCTGGATGGACACCAGCAGTTGCCGCCCGCGCGAAGGCGAGCCCGGCCTCTCTTGCCGTCTCGGCAGCCTCGTAGTCAAGGTCGTTAACGACCTCCATGTGGTCAGCGACGAAACCAATCGGCGCGACGACAACAGACTTCACACCCTGCTCGGAAAGACCACGCAGATGGTCGTTAATGTCGGGTTCAAGCCAAGGATCCGTGGGGCGTCCCGACCTCGAGCAGTACGCCAAATCCCACTGGGGCATATTCCCAAAAGTATGGCGCACGTGGGCAGCGACTCTTTCACACACTGCTTTGTGTTGGGAAACGTAGTCCGTTCCCGACTGCCCAGCGCCGGATGCGTCTTGCATGGCGTCAGGGATGGAATGCGTAACGAAAACGACGCGGGTAGCTTCGAGAGGAGTCGGCGGAATTCTCATAAAAGCCTGCATCAGGGCGTCTGCATTGGCGCGAATAAATCCGGGAGCCTCATTGAAGGGGGGTACTTTATCGACCTGCATGTCGGTGATACCGGCATGAGTCAATGCAGCGGCGATCTCCTCACGGTATTGACGGCATCCGGAGTAGCTAGCGTAGGCCGAGGTAACAACTGTCAACACTCGACGCACTCCGTGCGCGCGCATCTGAGGCAAGACATCATCAAGGAAGGGGGTGCCGTTGCGGTTTCCCAGCAGTACCGGAACTCGCACCCCGTGACGGCGCAATTCACTTTCAAGCGCCTTGACGAATGCGTCCGTCGCGCTATTGATTGGGCTAACACCACCGAAACGGTCGTAGTGATGTGCGACGTCGTCTAAACGCTCTTCGGGAATGCGACCATTAGACACCCTTTTCAAAAAAGGTACGACCTCTTCAGGAGAACGTGGCCCACCAAAAGAGGCGACGAGCACGGCGTCATAAGGAGCCACCGGATCTGCGGGAGCAGCATAGGGGTTGGCAGTCATGATTTCCTCTCCTCACCTCGGTGCACGGCGTTTGCAGCAAGATCTTCCACTCGCAAACCGGTGACCGGACACGTCATATAGTCAGATTTAGCGAAATTGGACATGTCGATAACGGGTGCCGCAATGTCTACGTCGATACCCAATACGTCTGACAAGGAATTCAGCCAGCGATCTCCCAAACCTTGTTCAGAGGCCATTCTGGCCCGAGCCGACGGGATGTGCGCCATTGACGCGGCAAGCCGTCGAAGGGACGCCGCTACTTCATCGACAGGTACCGATCCTTCTTCGGGCAGACGCTCCAGCTCAGCGGCAACCAAATCTGAAATAACGTCACGCAGTGCCACAACAGCTGGAGCCATCCGACGACGCTCAAGATCGACGGCAAGATGACGGACTCCGGTAGCGACGATGTGCTCGGCGGCAGCCCTTTCAGCCTCCGCCGACGCGGGGACAGCCTGCCGGATCGTCTCCAAGTCGATGACCTCCACCCCGGCGGGAACAGGCTCCTCAACATCCCCGCTGACCGCTAGATCAAGGACCATCAGATCGCGGCCATCACGAGCGTCAACCGCACGTTGAGCAGCCTCGGTGGACAATGCCGGAATCCCCGACCCACGACAGGTAACGACAAGGTCAGCCTGCGCCAGTGCAGCGTCAAGGTCGAGGGCCTCAGTCACCCGGTGGCGTCGAGCAAATCCTGCGGCGCGCCCGGAGGCCGAATGGACCATAATCTCAGCAACCCCGCGAGACGTCAGCTGAGCGCACGATGCGCCGGCATAGGAGCCAGTCCCCATGACAAGCACCCGAGCGCCATCCAAATCCACCCGCTGAGCGACAAGTTCAAGGCCGACCGCGACGACCGTACGGCCCTCAGCAGCCAGCGCGGTCTCAGTAGCGACGTGACGCGACGTCTTGAGGGCCTCCTCGACGACGTGGCCAATGGTGTAGCTGACGGTCTGCTCATGGCGCGCCTGGGTGAGGGCACGCTTCATCTGTCCGGCAACCTCACGCTCCCCGACGACCATCGATTCCAAGCCGGAAGCCACCCGGAACACACGCCACACAGCGTCGTTTTCACAAAAGAGCTGGGCCGATTCGGCCAACACAGTCGCACCGTGATCTGCAATGAGGGTGCGCAGCGCGGCCTCGTCAAACCCCTGCACGGTGGCATCGGGAGACGTCTCAGCAATCAGGCACACCCGGTTGCACGTGGACAGCACAAGGGCTCCCCGAATCTGGGGATGATCGGTCAATGCCAGGCCGAGTCCGTCAACCTGCGCGGCAGCCTCGGAAACGACGCCAAGCCCTTGCTCGGCATGATCCACGGTCAAGACACACAATCCCACGAGGCGCTATTCAACCATGCTGTCACGACGAACCCCAGCACATTTGAGGGGCGTATTTCACCCAACTGCCGCCCCGTGGACGACATCGACGCGCAGTGAGGCACAATCAAGGTGATGACTGAGACCACTACGTTCACAGCAGATTCACCGCTGTTACAGGCCATGAGCGGACATCGCCCTGCCGTCACCCCGGTGTGGTTTATGCGCCAGGCAGGCCGTTCGCTGCCGGAGTATCGGAAAGCCCGAGCGGGCACTACGATGCTCGACTCGTGCCTCAACCCCGAGCTCGCTGCCGAAATCACCTGCCAACCTGTGCGCCGCCATCACGTCGATGGGGCCGTCCTCTATTCCGACATCATGGTGCCGCTGGCCCTCGCCGGGACAGGGGTACGCATTGAGCCGGGAGTCGGGCCTGTCCTCGACGAGCCCATCCGTACAACCTCGGATGTTGACCGCATTACTGAGCGCAATATCGGGGACTGTTCTGTTATTGAGAAGGCGGCACGCCTAGTCGTCGCTGAGTTAGGCAACGCCACCCCACTCATCGGTTTTGCGGGTGCCCCGTTCACTATTGCCGCCTACCTTGTCGAGGGTGGTCCGTCACGCGATCATCTGGCTGCTCGGGCGATGATGCATTCCAATCCATCCGCCTGGTCGAAGCTCATGGACTGGGTTGCTGACCTCGACGCCGCCTTCCTGGCAGCCCAGTTGCGGGGTGGGGCGCGAGCCATTCAGCTGTTTGATTCCTGGGCTGGCTCACTGAGCGCTACTGATTACCGAGCCAGCGCCGCACCCTTTTCTCAGCGTGCGCTAGCTAGCGTCGATCCCACTACCCCAGTAATTCATTTCGGCGTAAACGCGACGCACCTGCTTTCTGAGTTTGCGCAGGTAGCAGCTACGGCGTCGCGGTATCCGGTACTTGGCGTCGACCACCGCGTCAGCCTCGACGAAGCCTCAGCGACTCTCATAGTTTCCGGCATGGAGATGCCGCTGCAGGGAAACATTGATCCTGCGTTGCTCTTCGCCGGATGGGAACCGTTAGAGACTGCCACCCGCCAGATCGTCGCAGCAGGACGTCAAGCCCCTGGGCATATCGTCAATTTGGGCCACGGCGTGCCCTCGAATACCGACCCTGACATCTTGACACGCCTAGTAGAGCTGGTGCATTCACTGTGACTATGACGAACACTTCTGATCCGCAGCGCGTCGACGCTGTCGTTATTGGCGGGGGCATGGCTGGCCTCATAGCCGCCTGGCAATTCACCCAGGAGGGTCTGCGCCCCGTCCTTGTCGAGTCACGCGGGTACACCGGCGGCCTGGTGGCAGGGTCGACGTTGGCCGGAATCAGCTACGACATTGGAGCCGAAGGGTGGGCGACCCGTCTACCGGATTCCGCCGAGCTTGCTACCGAGCTGGGATTGACGGTTGAAACACCGGCCACAGCCCCGTCGTGGGTGTATTTCGACGACGCCTGCTTCGCGATGCCAACCAACGCCATTTTGGGCATCCCGGCGGACTTGTCAGACCTAGCCGTCATCAGTGCCCTGGGGGCCGACGAAGCCGCCCGTGCTGCAGAGCTCGATCGCGCCCCGATGCCCGAGGAACTCCCCCGAGACCTGGGAACGCTGGTGGCTTCCCGTATGGGGCCCGAAGTGTTACGTCGCCTCGTTACCCCGATCGCCGGCGGCATTCATGCCGCCGATCCGCATGTGCTGTCAGCCGACGTCGTCTCCCCCGGCCTCAGAGCCGCCACTCAGGCCACTGGATCACTGGCCGCAGGAGTTGCGCTGTGCCGTTCACGGATGCCAGGTGGGCCTGCCGTCGCCTCGGTAGCCGGCGGCATGTTCACCATGCCCGCAGAATTACACCGTCAAGCCGAACGCGCTGGCGCGACCATCATGACCCGAATGGGGGCACGCGAGGTTACTCACCACGGCGACGAGTGGCTGGTAGAGGCAGCTGGAACCTCCCGCAACCCGAATCCCTCGTTGCCACCAATTCCTGACGGCGACGTCCGGTCCTTTGTGACTCCTCGGGTCGTGGTGGCATGCTCAGCCGGGCCTGCCACAAAGCTGCTGAGCAGTGTCATTGATACTGCCGGGCCCGAGATGGTACCCGGCGCCCCAATTGGCCACGTCAATCTCGCTTTGCAAGCACCCGAGCTCGATGCCAACCCGCGCGGAAACGGAATGCTGGTAGCCCCCGGAACGACCACCGTCACCGCCAAGGCGCTCACCCATATGTCGGCGAAGTGGCCCAGCTTGGCACAATCGTGCCCCGACGGCCTGCACCTACTGAGGGTCTCCTACGGTCGATCCGGTGAGACGAATGTCGCCTTGAGCGTTGACCAGGCTCTAGCAGACGCCTCCGTATTGCTCGGCGTCGACCTCTCAGCCGATCAGGTTGTGGACTCTCAGATCATCCACTGGACAGGCTCGCTGGCTCCGACGACTCCTCAAACGAGAGCATGGCGTGACGGTCTGCATCGTCAGCTCGAAGCATTGAACCAGGCGGGACGGGGAGGAATCGGCCTCGTCGGGGCGTGGGCGTCAGGATCGGGTATCGCTGCTCTGGTGCCGCAAGCTCGCCAAACCGTTCGTCAGTTGGTCTGATAGCGGACTGAACCGGCGTCGGTGCTGAGTGACACAATGAAGAATATGTCTGCGATCCGTCTGGGAACCCGAGCCAGTACCCTGGCCACTACTCAATCAGAAATGGTTGCGGGATTACTCAGATCGGAGGGGTTAGACGTCGATCTGACGACGATCACGACCCACGGCGACACCTCGACAGCATCGTTAGCGGCAATGGGTGGGATCGGGGTATTCGCTTCAGCGATCCGGTCTGCCCTCTTTAGCGGAGATGCCGATATAGCTGTCCACTCCTTCAAGGACCTTCCTACCGGACACCCGCTCGGGTTGACGATCGGTGCCGTTCCAGTTCGGGAAGACCCGCGCGACGCCTTGGTAGCCCGCGACGGGCTCACCCTTACCGACCTCCCGCACGGAGCTAGCGTCGGAACAGGCTCACCGCGACGGGCAGCACAGGTATTGGCGGTGCGCCCGGACCTGACCATTGTCGACATTCGCGGAAATGTCGACACCCGACTGGGTCGCGTGAAGGGACTTGGCCATTACGCCCAGGGCGGTGGCAAAGAGGACCTTGACGCCGTCGTGCTGGCAGCATCCGGATTGGCTCGGCTGGGCCATCGCGACGTCATCACTGAGGTCCTCGACCCATCAATCGTGCTACCAGCTCCCGCGCAAGGAGCGCTCGCTGTCGAATGCCGAACCGCCGATTCACGCCACGGCACACTCGCCAAGGCGCTAGCAAAGATTGACGACCAGCAGACCAGGCTGGCAGTCACCGCCGAGCGTGCGGTGCTCTCCCATCTGGAAGCGGGGTGCGCTGCCCCCATCGGAGCATTGGCACACCTCAAGCCTGCTGCTGGAAAGTCTCCGGCCATACTGACGCTGGACGTCGTGGTGGCTGCCATCGACGGATCGCGCACCATTCGAGAACGGGTCAGCGTCGAGTTGCCCGATGAGGTTGATCCAGCGCTGGCAGCGGCACATACGCTAGGTGTGACGGCCGCCGAGGAATTACTGGACGACGGCGCTACCGACGTTGCAGACCTCAAAGCCTCAGGAAGCACTCGATGACCACAAACCCTGCCGATCGCATCAAGCCCCCAGTCGTCGTTCCCCGCGACGACCCCCACGACAAGTTCGTAACAACCTTGAAGCAAGCCGGTTATGGGGTCATCCACAAGGCGTTGACGCGCACCGTGACGCTGCCACCAGCCGAGGAACTCACCAACTCCGACCTGTGGCGGCAGGCCGACTGGCTAGTCGTCACCTCGAAAACCACCGTTGCGCTCCTACCTGACCCGCTACCGAATCCCACCATCAAGGTGGCTGCGGTTGGCACCGCCACCGCTAGCGCACTGCGCGGGCGCGGCATCAATGTCGACTTTGTTCCCAACGATCACAGCGGTACCGGGTTGGTCACGCAGTGGCCTGGCGGGGTGGCCAACGTGCTACTACCGACATCCCAGTTAGCCGCCGATACCGTGCCGCAAGGGCTAACAAAAATCGGCTGCACAGTAAATCGCCGCGAGGTGTACACCACTGCCGCCGTCGAGGAATTGCCTGAGGTCATCGCCCAATCGTGGCCATCTGTCGGGGCTGTCGTCGTTACTGCTTCCTCGGTAGGGCGTGCGCTCGTCAAGCTGGTTGAGCCGCTGGGATGGCGCCGTCAAAAGCTCGTCGCCCTTGGTAAGCCCACCGCCGGGACCCTTGAAGAGCTTGGTCGCCCAGCGGATGCGGTGGCCTCCTCCCCTACGCCACAGGCCGTCCTTGAAGCGGTGGAATCCCTGGTCGCCTGATCGACGACCGCTCATGAAAGAAGTTGATCATGAACCTGTACCTGCCTGATGCCAGTGATCCACGCATGACCGGAGTCAAACCACTGCCCGAAAGGCTGCGCCCTGTCTCCCGCCCGCGCCGACTACGCGCCACCCCCGCGATACGCAGGATGGTTGCCGAAACCCGTGTCGCCCCCGCCCAGCTGATGCTGCCGGTATTCGTCAAGGAGGGGATTAGCTCTCCCGTCGAGATCGCCAGTCTGCCCGGACAGTTCCAGCACTCCACTGAGTCGATCAAGGAGCTCGCCACCCAAGCTGCCGAAGCTGGTATCGGCGGTCTTGACCTATTCGGCATCCCCGAACATAAAGACGAGATCGGTTCTCAGGCGTGGGATCCCAAGGGCATCCTCAACGCTGGCATCTCTGCGGTGCGCGAAGCCGTCGGTGACGATTTGGTGGTCTGCGCCGACACGTGTCTCGACGAGTTCACCGACCATGGCCATTGCGGAGCCTTGACACCTGATGGTCGCGTCGACAATGACTCCACTCTACCGCTGTACGCCGCGATGGCGGTCTCCCAGGCGCGCGCCGGAGCACACATGGTCTCCCCGTCGGGAATGATGGACGGCCAGATCGCGGTTATTCGCGATGCTTTAGATGGCGAGGGATTCACTGACGTGTCGATCATGGCGTATTCGGCCAAGTACGCCTCAGCCTTCTTCGGGCCCTTCCGTGACGCCGTCGATTGTTCCCTCAAGGGTGATCGCAAGGCATACCAGCAGGATCCGTCGAACCGCCGGGAAGGTATGCGCGAAGCTCTGCTCGACCTCGCCGAGGGAGCCGACGTGGTCATGGTCAAGCCCGCATCCCACTACCTCGACGTCCTGGCCGACGTCGCCACGGTGTCGCAGGTGCCAGTGGCCGCCTACCAAGTCTCCGGCGAATACGCCATGCTCGAAGCCGCTGCCGCCAATGGCTGGATCGATCGCCACCGCTGCATCAGCGAGTCGCTGACGTCGATTGTGCGCGCCGGTGCCGATCTTGTCTTGACCTATTGGGCGATCGAGGCCGCCCAGATGTTCCGCAAAGATTTCTAATCCGCCGTGATCATGCTCACCGCAAGCCCCAACACCGGAAGGAAGCCATGACCTCCAACGCCGAACTGTTTTCCGCCGCTCAAGCTGTCATTCCCGGCGGAGTGGATTCCCCGGTGCGGGCTTACGGCTCAGTAGGTGGAGTCCCCCGCTTCATCGAGAAAGCTCAGGGCCCGTGGATTTGGGACGCCGAGGGCACTCGCTACCTCGACCTGGTGTGTACCTGGGGTCCAGCTCTGCTCGGACACGCTCACCCCGACGTCGTCCGTGCAGTTCAAGAGGCCGCATCAAAAGGACTGTCCTTTGGCGCTCCGACTCGCACCGAAACCGAACTCGCCGATGCCATCGTCGAACGGATGGCCCCAGTCGAGAAGGTACGTTTCGTCTCTACCGGCACAGAAGCGACCATGACGGCAGTTCGTTTGGCCCGTGGCGCCACCGGACGTGACGTCATCGTCAAATTTGCAGGCAATTATCACGGCCACTCCGACGCACTACTTGCCGCAGCCGGTTCCGGTGTAGCAACAGCTGGACTGCCGGGTTCGGCCGGTGTGCCGGCTGCATCGACCGCCGATACCATCGTCGTAACGTACAACGACGTCGAGGCGCTGGAGACGGTGTTCTTAGAGCGCGGCGACCAGATTGCCGCAGTGATCGTGGAATCCTGCCCCGCCAATATGGGAGTCGTTCCTCCCGAACCCGGCTTCAATGCCGCAATCCGTCGCCTCACAACCGAGCACGGTGCCCTGATGATTACCGACGAAGTACTCACCGGCTTCCGGTGTAGCGCATCGGGGTTCTGGGGTCTTCAACAACACGAGGGCGAGGATTTCGCTCCCGATATTTTCACCTTCGGCAAAGTGGTTGGCGGGGGTATGCCGTTGGCCGCCCTGGGAGGACGCGCCGATGTCATGGACCTGCTCGCTCCCACCGGCCCCGTATACCAGGCTGGCACACTATCTGGTAACCCACTAGCCACCGTCGCGGGGGTCAAGACCCTGCAACTTGCTAATAACGAGGTATATCAGCGACTCGATGCCCGATCTGAGAAGTGGCGCACAGAGCTCACATCAGCACTCGATGCAGCGGGAGTCACCTACCGCTTACAGAACGCCGGGAATCTCTTCAGCGTCTTCTTTGGCGTCGATTCCCCGGTGCGCAATTATGACGACGCGAAATCTCAAAACGCCGAGGCATATACCGCGTTCTTCCACGCCATGCTGGACGCCGGGGTCAACCTACCGCCATCGTGCTTCGAGGCCTGGTTCCTTTCTGACGCCCACGACGACGAGGCGTTTGCGGTCTTTAGCTCCGCACTACCACAAGCCGCCGAGGCAGCTGCCCGGGTGACATCACAGGCGTGATCAGTGCCTGGCACCGGGCTAACTCCACAGGCCGTCGAGGCAGTGTGTGACTGGTTTGACGCTAACGGTCGCGATCTGCCGTGGCGTCGAGCTGGCACCTCACCGTGGGGTGTACTCGTCAGCGAAGTCATGAGCCAGCAGACGCCAGTGTCGCGGGTAATTGGCCCGTGGCACGACTGGATGAACCGTTGGCCTACCCCCGACGATCTCGCCGAAGAGGATTCTGGCGAAGCGGTCGCCGCGTGGGGACGCCTGGGATACCCGCGTCGGGCCCTTCGCCTACATGCGTGTGCCGTCGCCATCGCCACCAGGCACGAGGGGAATGTGCCCAGCAATTATGACGACCTCATCGCCCTGCCAGGCATCGGCGACTACACCGCAGCCGCAGTGGTGTCCTTCGCCTTCGGAGGACGTGCAACGGTGCTGGACACCAACGTGCGTCGAGTCATTGCGCGCGCAGAATCCGGGATCGCCAACTGCCCGACCTCGGTGACAAAAGCCGAACGAGTCGTCGCCGACGCGCTTGTCCCCGAAGACGACGCTCACGCCGCGAAGTGGGCGGTAGCCTCCATGGAACTGGGAGCGCTGGTATGCACGGCACGGTCACCACAGTGCGAGGCCTGCCCAATCAGAAACCGGTGTCGCTGGGTGGCAGACGGCAAACCCGACAACGCTCCGGCCCGTCGGGGACAACCATGGAAGGGCACGGATCGTCAGTGCCGCGGAGTGATCATGGACGTGGTGCGCAACAACCCCCACGGAGTAGAGGTTCAGGTGGCAATTTCTGCGTGGCCCGAACCCGATCAGGCATCACGGTGCCTGGACTCCTTGCTTAGCGACGGTTTGGTGCATCGACGCGGGGAGCGGGTAACGCTGTGAAGACGATTACGGGAAGTGTTGCCGCTGCCCGGTCCATTGCCGACCACATCGACGCCACGTCGGGGCGGGCAGTTGTCCTCATTGACGGTGGCTCGGGGTCAGGGAAGACGACTCTTGCCGGCCGCCTGACCGAGCTCTGCCCAACGGCCCAGGTCGTCCACGGTGACGACCTCTACCCCGGCTGGGCCAGGCTGTCAGCGGTGTGGGACTTGAGCGAACTCACCGTCAAAAATCGATACCAACGCTGGGACTGGCACCAAGGTTGCTTCGCCGAGGAGGTGACCCTCGACGCTCACCGTCCCGTAGTCATCGAGGGCTGCGGAGTACTCACCGTGCTGAATGCCAAGCAAGCCACGATGACGGTGTGGTGTTCCTGCCCTTACAAAGCCCGCCGCGACCGCGCTCTCGGGCGTGACGAATACTTCGTCGACTCCTGGGCCATGTGGGCCATCCAGGAGAGGCTTCACCAGGTCCGTCACGACCCTGAGCACCTCGCTGACGTCGTGGTAGATCTGACCGAACCACAAAGGCGCCCTGCTGTAATCACGCGTCAACGCGTCGTAACCCGTCGAACAACCTAACCACACCTTGACGACAAAGTGGGCTCAAAATCACACCATTGGGGTAACTGGGTAAGCCGACACGGCTTCGTCGTCGAGCTGCCGTACGGCTTCGCCAATGACGCGAGCAAGAGAGAGCAGTCGTTTCTCACTATACCGCCCTACAGGCATAGCGACCGATATCGCTAATGAATAGACGCCATTCAGAGCGACAGGAACGCCGATGCACGCATATTTGGTTCATTCTCTTCTATTTCAACAGCGTACCCTTGTTCGCGAACCCTCTGACACTCGTGATCGAAACTGTTTATGAACCCACTGCCTTGGCAATCGGCGGCATCCAAGAAAGCGCGAGCTTGCTCCAATTTGAGGGCTCTCGCACCTAGGATTGCGCGGCCCATTGCTGTAGATACTACAGGGACTCGCCGCCCCACCCGTGAGACGACACGTATCGGTCGACCTGGTTCAACCTTGTCAAGGTAGACAACCGAGGTACCCGACAGAACCCCAAATGCACCGTCTCATGGCCTTTCTGAAGAATTCCCACCAGTGTTGGATGAAGAACATTGATTATTCTCCGAAAACTTGACCACCATTGCGCAACAACCAAACTTCCAGCCCCCAAACAGTACTGTCCGTTCGAATCCTGATCAACCCATCCCGATCTTTCAGAGTGGCGAGAGTATGGTGGAGGCTTGACTTGTCCATATCGAGAGCCCCCGGACAGCCCACCAAGGGACGCACTCGCCTCTTCTGGGCGCGCCAGCCCGCACTACACCTTCATCTGCGAAGAGCCTCTTTAGTGCCACTCAAACAACCGCTAGATTCCTATCTTTCGTTTCATATCATGCAATATTTCTAAAGCACCATTGAAAAATCCCACCAGTTAAATACTTCTTTGTCTGTCACACTGGACAGCCTGTCCATTGCTAAATGAGGCAGATGGCAACCTATAGTACCTTTGTCTATATCCACTACATATCGAGCGAACATTTCTATCTCAGGTGGAGCCACGAATCGCTGCTTTGCCAGCACTAATCCACTATCTTCTGCAGATAAGAGTGCCTCCACTAAATATGACGCATCGATTTCTCCAGCAACTAACCGATGAGAGACAGAGAGAGCGCCCAACCCGTACCACGACAGCGCGTCAGGGAGTGGTCCAGGGAACAACCGAGCGCGGTTGCTGGCCACAAGTAGATGTAGCGAGGCCTCATAGAGCGGGCCAGAGACAGTATAAAGAGCCCAGAGCGCGCAGCCCTCAGCAATCGTCTCCTCAACCCAGCGCTCGGAATGGCACGGCGATAAAAGCGCGTGTGCTACCTCGTGAGCAAGAATGCATCGTGCCTTCCAGCAACGCCACGCGTCCATATTGAGGTGAATGACGCCATCGTGAGTAAAGGCCTCAACATCCGTCCGGCTTGAATCAACCACGTCAATGTGGTCGGCCTTCGTCGGCAGGCCCAGACGAGCTGCGATTTTCGCTGTTGCCTCGTCCACATAATCGCTTACCGCTGCGACACTCCAGCTTCTCCCACAAGGACAGGTAGGTCCCCTATCGAGCATCCTTCCTCATACCTCTCGTTCCCGTTGGCGCGGTTGATGACCGCTCTCTGTGCACTCATGATCGTCACGACGCACGGTGCCACGAATCCCTCGGGCGCACGCTCACTCAGAACGGCTCTCTCCTCAGCTCGGCATAGCTGGCGGACGACGCTATTAGCGAGAGGAAGGAATCGCGGAACCCGGGGGACCACAATCGTTGGGATGAAGCCCCACGGCCACACATTTTCGTGCCACTCTGCAACTAAAGATCCCTCCAGAACGTCCACTCCCAAGAAGACCATTCCCTCGAACGGGTCATAAGAGGCGATGCTGACATCAAAGTCATCGGAGGAAAGCGGCCACAGAGACAGTTCATTATTGCGACATCGACCAAGCTGCGTAATCAGGCTCATACCTGCTAGGGCATGCTGCAGATCGAGCAGTACAGATAACCCTCCATCAAAAGACGTTGATCTTTCGATACAGACAAGAGAGAACTGAACTAGCCGTCGTGGTGATGGCCGCAGTACTGCCCGCTCGATCTGCCTAGCATCAGACAAAGGAGCCGGAATACTTCTCGCCAGCGCCTGGAGCCAGGATTGTCGGATATAACTACCCAGAGGAGTTAGCTCGTACCGTCCCGCTGCCAATTTACGCCATAGTCCGGCTTTTCTCATACGGTCTCCGCCCAAACCGGTCAGGGGAGCCGAAGCACCCCTGACCGGTTCAGCCCTTGAAACGATCATGCAGTAGCAGCTGTCTCGCGGACTGGCATCAGGAGAACGCGATTCCCCTCAACGTCGCCGAACATAAAGCCGTCATCAACAGCCGGCCCTCCAGTCCAAGTCTCCACGTCCAATGAAGCAGTTTCGGGCAGGTTCTGGCCGGCGCTGTTGAACACCTCCTCGGAAACCGAAACAGCAACCGTCTGTTTTCCACAAAGCTCACCAAAAACTGAGTCTTTCTCAACCTTCTGGATAAATATCTCAACACGCTCGTCAAGTTCCATGCAGAACACCTCATCATTTTCGAACCGAACAGCAGAAGTCGGGAACAACTGGCGATAGAAGCCAGACGCCACCTCCAGGTTTTCGACGTAGATCGCCACCATCGGAGAGGGGCTGTGAAGGCCAGAGCGGGCACACAAGTCCGACTCGTTAATGGAATCATTAAAGATGATGTCGCAGTTCTTCATGACAGTTCTCCTCAATCTATATGGATTGTATAACAGTTCGGACCAAAGCACTCCGGCGGCTTTGGCTCACCTGCGGCATTAGAATTCAATAACGTCGCAAGACTATGATTAAAAATATTACCTCTCAAAAGATCGGTCCGATGAAAACAGCCCGTGAGCGTGCCATCCGGAAGGATCACGTGTGAGGTATCGTTCATAGCACAATACTTCGGCTTAAGACCTCCAGTATAGAACTCACGGAGCAACGTCAGTTGCGCCCTAAGCCTCGATGAAACCACAGTCAGCGCGGCATCCCATTCTGATCTGGCAGCCGTTTCTAGGAAATCAGCAGGGTCGACCCTCGAGCTCTCGCCTGGCGATAGCGCGGCGACGTTCGGAACGCCTCCCCACTCGTCACAGAAGGCTTGAAACAGAGACATTTCACCAAGAATTCGTCTCGTGAGAACAACGGTTATGTGCGTAGACATGCCGATCCTACGCAACAATTCTAGGCCCTTTATCAATTGCTCCCAGCCGCCACGATACCGGTCATGTGTTGCTTGATTATAACCACCAACACTGACTCGCATTTCAATATTCGATACGTGATCTCTCAAGCACTCCTCAAGGGACCGTGATATCAAGAGAAGACTGGTCACAATTACCGTCTTAAGATTCAAGTCCCCGCATGACTCAATCCACATTTTTGTCGACGGATATATGAGCGGCTCACCCCCAGTCAACATGATGCGCCGGTAACCCACTTCCTTGGCTTCACAAACGAGACGTTTTATCCGCTGTCGCGTCCAGCGCCCTGCCAAGGTCCGTTCCGATTCTTTTTTAGCCTGCAAGACCGGTGAGTCTAAATTCGTCATGTTGAAGCAATAAGTACACTTAAGAGGGCAAGCTGTACCCACGACAACGGAAAGAGTTCCTAGCATGCTTCAGCAGCTTCCATCGCCGATCGGATCAGCGCCCACCACTCGACCTGTTCGCCCTGTAGAATTCGATGCACGCCATCCTCCTCTACGCCATGCATGCATGTCTCATAACGAAGCAGGGCCGTCTCATTGAGACCCCACACGGGCACAGCTGAGCCGATGCACCAGCAATCATCCAGCTTTCCCAGCTGCGGATAAAGTTTGCCGCATGGATCGATTACAGCACCGAAGCGTTCCAGTGTGATGGGCTGAGCCACGGTGCTGAACGAGGTCGAGACGTTGATACGGCCCTGATACCGCCTCGCCAAGGCTGCGAGCTGGTCGGCCACTCGACGCGGCTGTGAAGTCTGATTCTTAAGCTCAAGCTCCTCCCCAGCCCTACCAATTGCTCCGATCGTGGCGAGTTTAACTCCGGTGACACCAAGAGAGACGAGAAGCTCCAAATAATCCTCTAATTGGTCAAACCAATCCGCTGTCAGACAACCGTTCACATGGATGACAGGAATACCGATTTCCTTCACCGTTCTAATTGCTTCGACAGTACGATCCCAACTCCTCACACCGCGTATTCGGTCATGATGTTCTCGAAACCCATCCAAACTTATGTCTATTTCGTCTAGGTACGGCATACATGCTTCTGCTCTTTTTGTGTGGATCAGAAGGCCATTAGTGCTCATGCCAATAGAAGTGACACCCGCCTCATTTGCTCCTGCAACTAGCTCGTCTATATCCCTCCTTCGAAGGCACTCGCCGCCGGTGAACATAACGCTGTTGCCACCCTGTTCTGTAAAGTTGCGAATAGCTGTCAACCAGCCCTCAGTGGACAGCTCACCTTTCAATGCCTTGCCAGAATCGTTGTAGCAGTAAAGGCATGCCTCGTTGCAGGCGCGCGTTACTTCGAGGTAAGCGTAGGAAATAGTTCTCTTGTTCATCATGGGATCGGTTCCTTGTCCAATATCAGCGAGACATCGTGGTGGACATTTGGTGGCAGTAAGTGAATTGGGGAACTCGCACCGAGACCTATATGCCAGAAACCCCATCGCTTCTCTAGGGATGGGCCAATCAATGGCGCACGGGGGTTCAGCCCAACCCCCAGTTCAACGATGGGCTGATAGAGCAGGTGATCCAAGCCAGCAGGGGCGCTAATTATGTATCCGTCTCTCAAAGAGAGTTGACCAGCTGCGGTCGGCAGTGTTCCGGTAAATGGAACGGCCCCGTCCCACCAGAGCTCTCCATAAGGCAGTTGGAGGCTGCCATCGACCAGCATCGATCCATCCTCGAGCTTACGTGAAGCATTTTTCTCGAAGATGGCGATGAGCCTTCTAAGCCACTCCGGCCAAGACACTTGCAACACGCTGGCTGCTAGCTTCCGGAGACGGGAGCTCTCTATTGCGCTGGCCCTACAAGGAAGTTCTCCCACAGGACAGATCACCACGGGTACGCCAGCGGTGATGAGATCCTGCACGTAGGTCGCATAGTCAAGGCTGTCCCGAAGAAACCTGGCGGCCGAGACCTTCTGACGGTCCGGCGGCTGGACCACGCGGACAACTTCGACATGATGGTTCACTAAGAACTCCGCAGGCAGGAGTTGCACCAAGGAGCTAACGGGGATATCGGCTTCCCAATTGCTCTCTGCAGGTGGAATGGTAAGGCGACTCATGAGTTAAACCGCCGCAGACTCATCAGAGATTCGTACATCAGTGTCTGATAGAAGGCACAGCGCTCAGGATTCAGGCCACGGAGTGCCAATTCTAAATGGCACGGCCCACCGCAGATCGCCTCCGCGATACAGCCATCACAAACGTCCTGGACAGTACTCGCTGACTTCTGCATCTCGAACCTAGCCAGCGATTGGTGGGTGATTTCATCCTTATTCCATGGGCGCCCCTCCACCCAGGAGACAATGCAGCCACTCATACGTCCGAAGGTGTCAACGCTGACAGCCATTTCGCCGCCAGGCGCCCTACAGTCGTCAACATGCGGAGTTTTAGTACCAAGGCCACGGAGAGCACGCATACCAGGCGCAATAAGCTTAACGCCGCGCTCATCGCAAAACCGGATAATTTTTACTATCTCACTAGCCAAGAGCGCTCCATCGACATCCCAGCCATTCTCCGTCGGCTGTGGTGTATTAATTCCGATTCTCCTGAGGCCTTCCGATTCAATCAGGTGGGCGATGGATGAACTGAGTCCAGAGAGCGTTTCCGGGGAAACTGTCACGAGAAGCCCAACGTCCACTCCATGATCGGCAAGGGTTCGGTATCCTTGAATCGCTCGATCATAGGTACCTCGCCCTAATCGATCTATTCTGGACAGGTCATTTACATCTTGAGGACCATCGACGCTTACGAAAACTTGGATGGATTCACGCGCCATACGCTCAGCTATTGCGGGGGTCGCTAGACTTCCATTGGTGGTCAGGCTATAGTTGACACCGCTAATCCGTTTTTCTGCTACGGCATCTTCAAACAAGTCCATACCGTGAGCGATAAGGTTCCAGCGCAGTAAGGGTTCGCCACCAAACCATTGAATGGAAACCCGCTCACATGGACTCGCCTCGATGATCGCCTTGACGGTGCCCTCTAGCACCTCCAGCGTCATATGTGGTGCGATGTCCATGAGACCGCTCTCAAAGCAATAAGTGCACTGGAAGTTACACTTCTCTGTTAGCAGAATGCGGAAGTTGTTGATCCGACAGGGCTTACGGGCATAGATACGTCGCTTTTGCTAAGCCCGGTCTGCGGCCTCATGTGAGGACCACCAAGACGCAAACTCTACGTCTTGAGCGTATGCCTGCTCCACAGATGTGGCCGGAACACTCACACAGTCCAAGGTCAGCGAGTCGAACACGATTAGTTCACCTGCGGATTCATCCGTAATGGTATGCATGTGAGTGGCAGTCACGGTATCTCCTTTTTCGAGTTGAATCGATGAGGGTTCAGGAGGGCGTCGGAGTCGCGAAAGGCTGATCTGACTAAGACGGTGACCAGGATCACCACTACGATGACCAAGGCCACGCAGCCGATGGTGACTGCTAGGCCGAACCGCTGCCACACCTCACCCATTCCGGCGTTAACGACCACGGCCACAACGAGGCTGATGGTCGAAAGCGCCGAGAAGCCGCCATTGCGAATGTCATCGGGCAACATCTCCTGCTGCCACGCTCCCAGCTCGACGAACATGCCCCCCAGGAAGAACTCCGCGACGACATAGCCCGCGAGGGCGACCCAGAGAGTTCCTCCGGCCAGAGCCACGACCAAGAAACACGCCGAAATCCCAGCCATGGCCGAAAAAGCGCCTTGTGGCCTGGAAACCTTCACGAACTTGGTGCAGAAAGAACCCACCGCCGCAGCGATCGTCAGTGCGCCCAACACCGCCCCGTTCGCTTCCAGGGGAACACCGGCTGCCGCCAACCTCGGCTGCCACGTGACGACCAGCCCGGTCATGCACACCGTCGACAACCCGGACGCGACGACGAGCGGGAGAATCGTCCGGCTCGCGCACCAGCCGAAGGACGACCTGAGCACCGCCAGCACGGGCTGCCGCTCGCTTGGCCGGACATCCTTGGGCAACCACAGGCACACCACGAGGGCGAGCACGAGCAGCCCGGCCGCAGTACGAAGGATGAAGCGCATGTCGCAACGTGCCCCGAGGACGAGCACCGCCATGGCGCCCAGGAACGAGGCCATCCAGTGCACCGACTGGGATTGCCGGGAGTACTGCGCAATGGCATCCTGCTTGTCCTCCTCGGTGACCGTTCCGAGAAGAATCGGCCAGACTGTTCCCGATTGCAGGGCCATGCCGATCGTCCACAACAGCAGCGCACCACCGGCAGCCAGGGCCGAGGATGCGAAGGATAGGGCTATCAGGCCCACCGCCCACGACAACAGCCCTGCCAGGAGTATCCGTCTGTGACCGTAGCGGTCGGCCATGGCTCCACTGGGGGCTTCGACGACCAAGGACACACCCGTAGCGAGCGCCAGCACAAAGCCGATGGCCCGCCCGTCGAGAGGGATCGAGCGTAGGAAGATGACGTACACGGCGCCGAACATGAAATCCCCAGCGCCCTGGAACGCTGCGGCGGTGAGCAACAGGTTCTTGGTGCGACGTGACAACGGCATCATCAGCGCTCTCTGCTGGGCGGCGGCTCTGCTTCACATACCAACTCGCAGGAGGTTATGCCGACGCCGCAGGCAGCATAACTCTGTCAAGAAGTTCTGCTAAGAGCGTACTCAGGCGATTTCAAACTGTCAACGAATCTCTGGGATTTTGTTGGGCTCTTCTGTCGGTTTGGGTGAGTGTGACCAGGGGACTGAATCTCACAAAGCGAGACACCTTCCTCAACCTGCCCTGACGCCGACACTGCCCCACATCCTCATCGATTGACGTCTAGATGGTTGATTCTCGGGAGTCAGTGAGCGCAGTGTCGGGGCTGTCGGCCCAGGCGGTGTGGCTGTGGGGGCGGCTGGCTAGTGACCCGGCCGTTGTGGCAGGGCTGGTTCGCCGTTCTCCATAAGACTTTGGCTCGCCGGTGTGAGGGGATCATCTGTCAGAGTCGGCGTGGACCAAGCAGGTCCAGCGGGCGGTCCGTGAGGTGGCTGGCCCAGCTGACCTCGGTGCCGCCCTACCAGCTGGCAGAGTCCGACCGGCTCGACGAGGGCTGGGAGCAGTTGCCCCGCCAAGTGATCGGGGGCGGTGATGGAACGCACCGCTGCTGATGCTGCGATGTAGGTGCGTCACCGGCTGGCATGGAGGGCCACTGCGGGATCGGGCCGATGGACCTGCGCTCCGGTGGCCCAGGCCGCCGGGGACGTGGGATGCTACTCGATCCGGTCCAGGGTGGTGCGCGCCCACCTGGACCACACCGGGGTTCTGTCCATCCAGTCGTTGCCCAGGGCGGGCCGCGCGAGTCTGGTTCGACCCCGACATGCCCTGCGACCCGGACACCCGGGACTGGTCGAACGGCCGCGAGTCCAACGCCGATCAGGACGAGGGACAGGCCGAAGAACCTCTGTAAGTTTCGTTCACCATGATCTAGACGATCCCCATGACGAGATTCCAGACACGGTGGTCGCGTCAGCGAAGAAACCCAGCCACGCGCGCCCGTGCGCGGCGGGTGCCCCGCCGCGATCACCACGATCCATGATCACACCACCGGCGGTCCCCCAGGTGCCCAAGAGCCCCGACGTCGCGACACCATCGCCGCCATCGACCTGGCAGCCATCTTCGAGCGCCACGAGCTGAACGAGCCCAGGCCGTCGCTGTCTGGAACATCCACGACAACTATCATCGACCCTACACCGCCTGCCGAGACCAGCCACCCGCATCACGACTCCCCGCAAGCGTCAGCAACGTCATACGCAACTACAACTGTCCTGATGTCGTGCAACAGGAGGGTTCGGGCCAGGCCATATCCGGTCGGGCCAGCCTCGTAGATCGCCGCTGGCCCGGGCAAGGCCTTGACCCACGCCGTCACCTCCAAAGGATCGGGACAGAGCCGGGCTTTGAAGACTTCTCCGGTCTGGACGTCCATTGCATACCCCACCACACTGCGGGCATGCACATCCAGACCAACACTCGTACGCTCGGTAAACAACCGGGGCCTCCCACACATGTCGGAAAGGCCAGACAGGCCCACCCTGCCCGGCAACCCACGAATCGTTGCGCGGCAAGGCCCCGGCCCACCAGCCCCTCACCCCCGCCCCGGGGTCACCCACACCGTCTAGGCTTCCGCAACCTGACCCACTACATCGCCAGATCCCTCCTGGAAGCCGGCGGCTTCAGGCCCCAACTACACCCTCGATTGTGAAGAGCTCTCGGCATCCACCTGCAATCCGAGGAGTGGGTGGCATTCGCGCTGCATTTCATCAACCAGCAGTGGGATGGCAAGAGTGTGTCGCGCACCGTGACGATGACTCAGGCGATCTCGGAGGTTTTCACCAAGCTCGAGGATCTCTGGCATGTCGAGATCAACCGGTCATCCATGAGCGCCTCACGATTCGTCACGCATCTTCGTTATCTATTTGCTCGGGCTGCGGATAACAAGCAGCTCTCCCACATCGACCTGGACATCATAGGTCTCATGGCGAATCGCTGCCCGGAGGCCACTTCGGCCGCTCTTGAGGTCGCCAAGAGTATCTCGACGGCAATCGGCGACGAGCTGACGAAGGCCGAGATCAACTACATCGCACTACACACCACCCGTCTCTACAGCGAGGTGATGGACGCGGACGATTGACCTCCTGCCCAATGTCGTTGTGGACTTGAGGGCATGGGTGTGGCGGTCTCTCATTCGAGAGGCCGCCACCAGAACCACAATGACGGAATCAGAATCCCGACAACTCCTTGAACTTCACCTTTGCGACGTCCCCGTCGAGGCAATACGCCTTGAATTTCCATTTACCGTTGGCGTCAATGCTCTCTGTCGTATCCGTGCAGGTTCCAACATTGGCCCCCGACTCGTCGTAGGCGTTGAAGGTAATCGTCACGAGAAGCTTCACCGGCTTGTCTGAGTTGTTTGAAACTGTACCCGTCACCATCGGACTGAACTCGTCCTTCTTAAACGTGTAGTCCTTCTCCAGAACGAGACGCTCAGTCGGCTTCGTCTCCTCGGCAGGTTTATCGGCTGCCTTCTTACTTTCCGCCTTCTTGGCTGCCTTGTCGTTGGTCTTGGCTTCACTAGACGCGGTCGTATTCGTCTTGGTATCGGTGCCGTCGCCGTTATTTCCCAGCGCGCCAATAGCGACAACAAGCACGACGACGGCGAGCAACCAGAACCACACGCGCTTATAGATCGGCTTCTTTGGCTTGGGCTGAGGGGCCTGCGGTTGCTGCTGGGGCTGGCTCTGCCAATCGTTCTGAGTCATGACTACTCCTGGGTTGTTCTCGATTGATGTATCAAGTCCACCGCCGCACGCCCCTTCTCCACATCGCCCAGATGGTCAGAACCACATCTGCCGATCGGCCACACCACGCCTCCCGAACGGCGGTGCCCCAGGTACAGGTCGACTCCGTAACATGACTGCCGTGTTCGCGTTTCAGAAGATCGGCCGCGACAGCCGTCCAGCGGTATGGCGGACCATCCTTCTAGCCTTGGTCAGTGCCTTTGCTGGCCTGTTCAGCATCGTGTACTCACCCGCGGGGTTTCGGGCTGGGACTCCGGCCGGAACCGACATTGACGCCGCAGTGATCGTCGTCTCGGTGATCCTGGACATCGCCCTGGCAACGGCTTTGGTCTGGCGTCACCGCTTCCCCTTCGGATTGACGATCGCCGCTGCGCTCAGTGCCGCTGCCCTGCCCGTTGGGTCGGTACCTGCTCTCATTGCCCTGGCAGCCTTGCTCGGCCGACGGCGCGGTCCTGCAACATGGTGGTGCACCGGTCTGGTCGCTGTGACGACTGCCATCGACGTCATTGCTGACAGTCAAGCCCAGCCCGTCGGGGTGTCGCTCACGGCATCGCTATTTCAGGCAACCACGTCACCACAGGCACGCAACACGACGTCTATCCTGACGGCCCTGCTCCTTACGGCGACATTCCTGGCCATCGGGATAGGAGCCGGTCTCATCCGCAGTTCGCGTCGTGAAGCCGTCGTGAAGGGTCGGGACCTGTCTGCCGCTCACCAACGCATGGCCCGGCTCGATGACGAGGTTTCACGCCGTCAAGAGCGGGAGAAGATCGCTCAAGAGGTACACGACTCCCTGGGGCATTCGCTATCGCTGATCTCACTGCAGGCCGCATCCTTGGAGACCGAGCTTGACGGCACCGACCACGCCGACAGCGCCAAGGCACTGCGCGAATCAGCGGGCAAGGCGATGTCTGAGCTGAGGTCCTTGCTCTCTTTGCTCGCCGAACCCATGTCGTCGGCGCCGAATCTTCCGTTGTCGAAGCTTGCAGAAGTCGTGGAGGACACGTTTGGCGCCGGTCAGCCGATCACGGCATCGATTTACGTCTCTGAGGGAGACTCTGCTGATCCTGCCCTCTCTCGGGCAGTGTACCGAACCGTCCAGGAGCTGCTGACCAACGCTGCCAAACACGCGCCCGGGACAACTGCCGCTCTCAAGGTCCGCGCTTCACCCGACGACGGAGTCCGCATTGAATGCTCCAACCCGATCGTCGAAAGCGGGCAGTCAGAGGGGTCAAGGCGTGGGCTGCCAGGCATCACGGAAAGGGTCAAGCTGCTCGGCGGCACTGTGCACTGGACTGCGGAAAACGGGGTGTTTTCAATCACCGTTTTCATTCCGTGGCGCAGCATCTCTCGGGACCGCACCTCCTGACGCGGAAGCCCCTACGGATACCATGCGTTGAGTGGTAACCGTTCTCCTCGTCGACGACGATCCGTTGGCACGCACTGCTGTGGCGACAATCGTCGGACACGACGACGCCATTACGATCGTGGGGCAAGCTGGAGACGGCGAATCGGCTGTCCGCATGGCACGTGAATTGCGACCAGACGTCGTCCTCATGGATCTTCGTATGCCCGAAATGGACGGCGTGACAGCCACGGCAACGCTGCGAGCCGAACCGCAGCCACCTCAGGTTGTCGTCCTGACGACATGGGACGTTGACGACGCAGTCATGTCGTCCATCAACGCCGGGGCCTCAGGATTTCTCCTCAAGTCCGCGGCGCCACAGGAGATCACCACAGCCATCAAGGCAGCCGCTGCCGGGGATGCTGTGCTGTCACCGCGAAGCACCAAGCAACTTCTCGACACCGTACGCACCGATCCTTCCCGTCGTCGGCGTCGTACGGCCGCCAAGCAGCTCTCCCAGCTCACCGAACGGGAGCGCGACATCGCTATCGAAGCGGCCAAAGGATTGTCGAACGCGGAGATCGGCGAACGCCTCTACCTTGCGGCCGGAACCGTCAAGTCCCACCTGGCAAACATCCAAACCAAGCTCGGCATGTCGAACAGGGTGCAAGTAGCCGTCCTGGTAGAGCGAGCCGGCCTACTCGATTAGCTCATAGCATGTAGTACTTCAGCACCATCAAGGCCACGAGCACGCCCAACACCATCGCCATCCTCGGCCAGGTCTGGGGTGACTTACCGGCCTGAACGCGTTTGGGATCGTCGAAGAAAATGACGCCGCATGCCAGTCCGACGATGAATCCGCCGAGATGGGCCTGCCATGCGATCCCGGAGATGAAGAACAAGAGTGCCGCGTTGATGGCCAGCACGATCCATAAATCCCGTGTCGACGCTCCAAGCCGTTGCTGCACAATGAGCAGCACGCCGAAGAGGCCAAAAATTGCACCTGAAGCCCCGACGACACCGTTGTCAAGGTTCGGCAGAATCGTACCGTCGCCATGATCACTGGCCATCAGGCAGAACAACACTCCCCCACCTAGGCCAGATACGAAGTATGCCGCAAGGAATCTAGCGCGCCCGAGAAACGGTTCCAAAGATCGCCCTAAAGCCCACAACGCGTACATATTAAAGCCGATATGAAAGATGCTCAGTGCGTGCCCGAACATTGATGTCACGAATCGCCATGGCTCGGTAAATCCCAGCCGTGGAATCAACACAACAGCCTCACGCACCGGAAAGCTTAACCACTCCCCCACCCATACCAGGAAACAGATACCGATGAGGATCCATGTGACGATCGGGACGTCATTGCGACGCTTTGCTCGAGCAACGGGTTGGGGGGCCGCCTGTTGATATGACCCCGAGGGAGGCGCCCAGGTCGGATCTACACCTTCCGGATCGGAGGTTGGGGGTGGAGCCGTGACTCCTCGCTGGGCGTGTCGGGCGGACGGTGCGGCATCGCCGTGGCTCTGTTGTGGTTCCTCCGGCCACGATCCCCACTCGTCGGGGCGGGAAAAGCTGTCGGGGCGTTGGGTGTTGTAGCTCATCGGCGTCCTGCAAGTGCTGACGTGATTGACTCGGTAATAGAAGTGTCACGGAACTCGAATCCGTGCTCAAGGAGTTTGGTAGGCCTGACCCGCTGCCCGGCACACAGCGTCTCCTCGACCAGCTGAGACCCGAAGATCATCTTCGCTGCCGGAACCGGAAATGGCATCACAGCTGGACGGTGCATCGCCTTCGCCAGCGCTTTCGTGAACTCAGCATTCGTACACGGCTTGGGGCCAACGAGGTTCACCGGCCCACTTATGGAATCGTCAGTAAGGATCTTTATCATTGCCGACACGTGATCCTGCAGACTGATCCACGACATATATTGACCGCCGTCACGGATTCTTCCACCCAGCCCGCACTGGAAGAGCGGTCGCTCCTTACCCAGCATGCCGCCGAAGGAACTCATGACTTGACCGGTTCGCAGGGTTGCTACCCGCACCCCGTCAGGGGCGGAATTCGCGGCTGCCTCCCAGCGTTGGCACACCTCGGCCAGGAATCCCGCGCCTGCAGGATCATGTTCGTCAAGCCATTCATCACCGTGCGGACCGTAATATCCGGCTGCGGAACCGTTGAGGAAAACACGGCAGCGCGGCGAAGACGCCAAAGCACGGACGATAAGGCGCGTCGAATCGATGCGAGATGCGAGGATGCGAGTCTTGCGCTCATCGGTCCATCTCCCGCCAGCGATCGGCGCTCCAGCTAAGTTGACCACCGCGTCAACGTCGTCAAGGAACGGCGGCGCGATGGAGAGCGTGTCTAGATCCCATCGGCGATCAGAGGGCTGGAGGGGTTCATGACGAGTCAATGTGACGACGTCATGGCCTTCCTTGCGCAGCCGCTGAACTAGCGCTGTGCCGATGAGACCGGCAAATCCTCCGATGGCAATCCTCATGTGGTCATCCTACGGGGCTGACGAAGAGCGTCCCCGCACCGTCCATCGTCCTCACAGCACGGATGTACTCACGACTTTCGCTGCGGCGAGCGCTGAAAGTCCGCAAAAAATGCACAGACGATCGCGCACATTGTTCCAGCGATAATCGTAATGAACATGGATTCGCCAAGGCCTCGCCCTAGATCGTGACGAGCCATGATTCGGGCATCCATCATCATTGCGATGAAAGCCGATCCTAAAGCGGACCCGACCTGACGGGTGGCGTTATAGACTCCCGAACCAGCTCCAGCGTCGGCCTGACCAAGGTCATCGGTGCCAACCAGAGAAATGGGGCTCCAGGTAAGAGCCGAACCGACACCGGTAATGGCAGCCAGCACCGGAAATACCCACAAACTCGTCGACGGCACCGTCAACAGCCACCATCCGAGCGAGGAGATCACATAGAGCGCGACGCCAATGGCAGCCAACCGACCCGACCGGCGGCGCTGGAGAACTCGTCCGATCAGAGGAGACAGCACCCCAGACACGACGGCGGTTGGGATGAGCAGCAGGGCGGCTACAGTTGGGGATTTTCCGCGCACGTTTTGCAGGTAGACAGCGGTGGGCAAGAAATAGGACGTCACAAGAATGCCCACCAAGAAGATCGCGATATTGGCGAGGGTGAAATTTCGTTTAGTGAACAGTCGCAGCGGAACCAACGGCTCAATAGTGGTCGAACGGGGGTGCAGGCGCAGCTGCGCCCACTGCGTCTGCGACAAGACGAAGAGAGTCATAAAGACCACGCCGAGGACGATGAGGAGTGGCACCGAGATGACGCCGGTAATCGTTCCCCAGTTGTACTGCTCTCCCTCCTGAATCCCGAATACCAGGAGGGTCATGCCAATACCCGATAGCACGACGCCGAGCCAGTCAAAGGCGTGGCCGTGGGTCTCGAGAGCAGGCACATTTCGGATAGCCAACCACAAACCGATAATGGCAACCGGGACGTTGACGAAAAAGATCCACTCCCAGCCCAGGGTATCGACGAGAATGCCGCCGAGGACAGGACCGACGAAACTAGCAACACCAGCAGTGGCTCCCCATATGCCCATAGCAGCACCGCGCTTTCCCGGCGGGAAGAGCCGAGTAATCATCGACAGTGACTGCGGGGTCATGAGGGCAGCGCCGATACCCTGAACAGCTCTGGCCGCGATAAGGGCACCAATTGTCGGGGATAGCCCACATGCTAATGAAGATACCCCAAAAACGACCATACCGATGATGTACATGCGGTGCGGTCCCCAGCGATCTCCCATACGCCCGGTAATCAGCAGCGGCACAGCGTAGGTAAGCAGGTAAGCGCTCGTAATCCACACGCCTTGATTGAGGTTAGCGTTGAGGGCGCGGATGGTTGCTGGCAAAGCAGTTGTGACGATCGACGTGTCGACGAGGATCATGAAGAAGCCGATGAGCAGAGCCCACAGTGCGCTCCAGGCCTGCTCCTCCGTGATGATGTGCCCATCCCGGTCCCGAGCAAGGCGCTCGGGATTAACGGACGATTGCTCAGACGACAAGAGGTCTCCTAGGGACAAAAAGAGATCGGGCCAGGAAGTGATCGTACCCCTGTGGGTCGGTCGGGGTAGACGTCACGTCACGTCGCCCTCCACCTCTGCACCCTCACGAACAAGGACTTCACTAGGCATTATGCTTATAGATGAGATCGTGAACCCGTCACCAGTCATGGGATGTCATCGCGAACCTGACCACGACCCCAGCCCGAGCTTGCGCAAGACGATCCGCATCCTCAGGATCAACCACCCCAATTACCGGGTATCCCCCAGTCGTCGGATGGTCTGGCCCAAAAATGAGCGGCACCCCAGAGGTAGGTACTTGGATCGCCCCTCGTATCACTGGCTCACTGGTCAATTCTCCAGTCACCGCCCTTTCTAAGGATGGCCCCTCAAGTCGGGTTCCGACGCGGTCGCTGGCATCCCCGACTCGCCAGGGCGCCTGTTCAAGGCGGTGCCGCGACGCATCAGTAAACCAATCGTCGCGAGGGCCCCATACTCCATGAAGGACGAGTTCCCGTGACGGCTGGGGCGCGTCGACGAGGGTTGTCGAGATGACGCCAGCGCGGCCATGACCGACGTTAACGCAGTCGCCTGGCGTGAGCGGTGCCGGACCGATTCCACGGGTCGGATCAGCTGAAACGCTGGAAAAAGTAGGTGTTGCGTCAATTCCTCCACTCACAGATACGTAGCTGCGCAGGCCGTGTTCCGGCGCGGAAATACTGACGGTCTGACCACCTTTCACGAGAAAGCCCCCACCGTTAGGGCGGGGTGTTCCATCGAGATGTACCTGGGCATCGGTTCCCGTCACCGCAACAAGGACCGGCCCACCAACGCATCTCAAGCGCACCGGTCCAAGGAGAACCTCTAGACACCCCAGCCCAGCGCCATTGCCGACGAGCCGGGCACCATCCAGATAAGCCTGCCGATCCCATGCACCGCAACCGCTGATCCCTAGATCCGCCCAGCCGCGACGTCCAGCGTCCTCAATGAGTGTTCTCGGCCCGGCTGCCTCCACCACAAAGTAGGTCATGAATTCACCACCTCGAATGTAATGACAGCTCCCGGCAGCAGGAGAGCTGGTGGATCCGCATTCTCGTCCCACAAGACGGCGTCGGTCGTGGCAATGATCTGCCAACCACCGGGGGAAGCTTGCGGGTAGGCGCCGGTGAATCCGTCAGCCAGGGCGATACTGCCCGGTGGAATCCTGGTTCGAGGGCTATCGCGACGTGGAATCCGGTAAGGCCAATCAGCTCCGGACATATACCCGAATCCGGGCATGAACCCGGCGAACTCGACCGTCCACGGTTGACTGCTGTGGCGTCGTACCAGCTCGTCGGTGGTCATGTTGAGCAGGTCTGCTACGTCAGATAGATCCAGTCCGTCGTACCGAACCGGCACCACGACGGCCTCCTGCTTACTCTGCTCGATGTCGTCCAGCCCCTGAGCGATCACGTCCCGAACGTGGGTCACGGCTGCCGGTAGCTGATCGGGGGACTCAACCTCGATAAGCACCGTCGTTTGGGCCGGGATGAGATTGACCGTTCCCACTGCCGGATGCTCCCTCAAAGTCCGGTGCAGGCGTCGACGTTGACCAGCATCGTCTAGCTCGATGAGCACCGCCGTTCGGCCAGCTGGCAGCAGTTTCATGCCGCAGCCTGCAACTCGACTCCAGCGGCAGCGAGGCGGTCACGCACTGCCGCAGCCATGGAAACAGCGCCCGGAGTATCACCGTGGACACATACCGAATCGGCCTTAATAGCCACCTCGGTACCGTCGATGGCCGACACCACGCCGCGAGTCACCAAAGTCACGACCCGCTCAGCGACCTCGTCAGGGTTGTGCAGCACCGACCCCTCGTGCCGACGCGGCACTAACGTGCCGTCGGGATTGTAGGCCCGATCAGCGAACGCCTCGCGCAGGGTACGGATGCCCTGCTGCTCCGCGAGATCGAGAACAAGGGCACCTGGCAGGCCGAGAAGAGCCAGGTCGGTGCTCGAAGCAGCATTCACCGCACTGATGGCCTCGACAACTGCTTTGGCCTGCACCTCGTGGTGAACAATCGTGTTGTACAAGGCACCGTGAGGCTTGACGTAGCGCACTTCGGCACCGTGCACCTCAGCAACTCCGCGAAGCGCCGATAGCTGGTAAATGACCTCATCACGCAGCCGCCCGGGATCGACGTCCACGAAATTGCGACCGAAACCGGCGAGGTCCCGATACGACACGTGTGCGCCAATGCAAACCCCATGTTCTACAGCTGCTGTGCACGTCCGCCCCATGACGACAGCGTCGCCGGCGTGAAATCCGCAAGCCACATTCGCGGAGGTGACAATTCCCAGCAGGGCCTCATCGTCGCCCATCTGCCACGACCCGAAAGATTCCCCCATGTCCGCATTGAGATCAACAGTTGCCATGGCACAAGGGTGGCCTTGAGATCTTTCCCGGTCAACACGTTGCCTCTTGGCCGCGATGTGGTACACGATCGCCCGATCGCTTCTAAAGTGACGCCACAGCATCCCCAGAAAGGAGCACGTTATGTGGGTCTTGCTCGCCGTGGCGATCGTCGTCATCGGCTTTGCCCTGCGGCTCAATGCCATGCTCGTGGTAGCCGCCGCCGGAATCGCTGCTGGCCTCATTGCCGGAATGTCACCGGTCAAAATCATCGAGACTTTCGGTACCGGATTCGCCAGCTCGCGTTCCGTGACGGTTTTCATCGTCGTGTTACCCGTTATCGGATTGCTGGAGCGCCATGGCCTCATGCAACAAGCCGGTCGTCTCATGTCAAAGATGAAGTCCATGACGGCCGGAAAACTCCTTACCGTCTACCTTGCTGTTCGCCAGATCACAGCCGCGCTGGGGCTGTCATCCATCGGTGGACCAGCCCAGGCAGTGCGCCCCCTCGTCGTGCCGATGGCTGAAGCCGCCGCCCAACGCACCCACCCGCGATACACCCACAAAATGCGCGAAAGGTTGCGCTCTTACGCATCCTCAGCAGACACAATTGGGCTATTTTTTGGTGAAGACGTCTTCATTGCCATCGGGTCGATTCTGCTTATTACAGGATTCGTTGACGCTACCTATAACCTCAAGCTCGAAGCTCTGCAAATTGCTTTATGGGCAATCCCGACCGCTATTTGCGCCTTCCTCATCCACGCGCCACGGCTGTGGTTGCTAGATCGTAAGCTCGCGAAAATGGCCGCCGAGGGAGGCGACGACGTCGACGTCGACACCACGTTGGAGCCTGGCCACACCGTTAGCCTGCCCTCAGGTGGAAACCCGGAGCAGGAGGACAATCAATGATCAAGGTTGAATGGTTCTACTGGCTATGTGGTCTCCTTTTTCTCGTCATCGCAGTCGTCCGACTGCGAGACCGCGACGACAGCAAGCGTTTCGGATCCGCCGCATTTTGGGCGATTTTGGCATTTTCATTTGGCTACGGAAGTTTCGTCGTCAACAAAACTGCCCCTGCCCTCGTCGAGGGCATTGCGGTACTCATCCTTGTCGTGCTGGCCGCATGCGGATTCCCAGGTCGGGGTTCTACCGAAACCACGAGCGACGCCGAACGAGAAAAGTCAGCAACGAAGTTCGGCAATAAACTCTTTATCCTTGCCCTTATCATTCCGATCGTGGCAGCCATTTTCGCAGTGGCTGGTATGCGTAACGTGTCGGTGAGCGGTACTCCGTTGCTAGAAACCGGTATGGCGACAATCATTGGCCTGGGTGCAGCATCACTTATCGCCCTGATTGCAGCCATGATTATGTTCAAGGAGCGCTCGCCGATGGTGGCCTTCAAAGAGGGCGACCGGTTGCTTGGCCACATCGGGTGGGCAGCGATCCTGCCGCAGTTCTTAGCGACCCTCGGCACCCTTTTCAATAATGCTGGCGTCGGGGATGCAGTCGGACACATCACCTCGTGGATCCTTCCATCAGGGAACCTCTTTGCGGCGGTATGCGTCTACTGCCTCGGGATGGCGCTATTCACCCTCATCATGGGTAACGCCTTCGCCGCGTTTCCGGTGATGACTGCTGCCGTCGGGTGGCCGCTGCTCGTGCAACACTTCCAAGGCAATATGGCCGCGATCTTCGCCATGGGCATGTTGGCAGGGTTCTGTGGCACGCTCTGCACGCCAATGGCCGCGAATTTCAATCTGGTTCCGGCTGCACTCCTTGAACTTGATGACAGTTATGGTCCAATTAAGGCACAGATCCCCACCGCTATTCCACTACTAGCCTGCAACATTCTCATTATGTATCTGTTCTGTTTTCCAGGAGGTTTACTGTGATTCTCGACGACTATGCCCAATCTTGGGCGAGAACCATCATTGACGGACTTAACCGTCCTTTCCCGTGGGGGTCTGCCCACCAGTCTTCAGGGCCTGACGACGTCGACGTCACGCCGTGGCGTCTCCACCCGTGTTTTCATGGTTGTCTGGACTGGCATTCCTCAGCCCATATGCAGTGGTCTGCTCTGACTCTCATCGAACGCGCACACCAGGCAATCGACCGCGCAACGATCGACGAGCTCACGGGTATTCTCGATGCGCGTCTGACCGATGCCAATGCTCACGTGGAAGCCGAATACCTACGAACCCATCGTGGGTATGAGCGCCCGTATGGTTGGGGGTGGGCTGCTCTCCTTTCCGCTACATGTGCTGCATCAACCGTCTCGACACGTCATTTAGAGTGGGCCTCAGCTACCGCCATCATTGGCCGTCAAGTCTTCGATAATCTCCTTACCTGGCTACCGACGATGACGTTCCCCGTGCGCACTGGCACCCATGACAACACCGCCTTCGGTATCGGCTTGTGCCTCGACGCGGCGCGGTCGCTGGAGCGTCGCGACATCGTTGAGGCCATCATTGAGCATTCCCATCGCTTTTTCGACGCCGACGTCAATTACCCATCGTCGTGGGAACCGAGCGGAAATGATTTCCTATCAGCAGCACTGAGTGAAGCTCACCTCATGGCTCGGGTATATGACGCCGAGGGCCGCTCTGACGAGTTCGGGGCGTGGCTTCACGCATTCCTGCCACACCTAGGGCACGCTGACGACACCCTCCTCGACGTGCCAGAGGTCACCGATGGTACAGACGGCAAACTCGCCCACCTGTATGGACTAAGTCTGTCGCGTGCCTGGCAACTGCGCGCATTAACGACGTGGCTTGACGATGACGCGCGCCGTCGCATCGAAACCGCCACCCAACGTCAGATCAGTAAGGTGGCCGCACAGATCACAGACGGCGACTTCATGGCCACCCACTGGCTGGTGTCCTTCGCCCTGCAAGCGGTGATGGCGTAAAACGATGCTCCGGCCCTGCCACTAACACACGTGTGGCCCGACGCTCAACGCGCCGGGCCACAACCGTCAATCCGTCTTACTGACCGTCGTTATTCTCCCCCGCTGAGGAGGTCAGCTCGGCAGGCACTTCATCGGGCAGCTCAGAACGCTCCGTTCCCTTAAATACGAACGGCTCGTCGGAACCCTCCGGGGCTGCGTCGACAACCACGATCTGTCCGGGCTTGACCTCGCCAAAGAGGATCTTCTCAGCAAGAACGTCCTCAATGTCGCGCTGAATGGTTCGACGCAACGGGCGAGCACCCAGCAGCGGATCGAAGCCGCGCTTAGACAACAGTTCCTTAGCAGCCGGGGTGACCTCGATGCCCATATCTTTATCGGCCAGTCGACCCTCCAACTGACCCACCATCAGGTCAACAATCCGCAGAATGTCAGGCTGGGTGAGCTGGTGGAACACAATGATTTCGTCAAGACGGTTGAGGAACTCGGGGCGGAAGTGTCCTTTAAGTTCCTCGGTAACCTTGGCCTTCATCTTCTCGTAGCTGGACTCGACGTCGTCAGCCTTGGAGAAACCGAGGTTGACGGACTTCGAAATGTCGCGAGTACCGAGGTTGGTGGTGAGCACGATGACGGTGTTCTTGAAATCCACCACACGGCCCTGAGCGTCTGTGAGACGTCCCTCGTCAAGAATCTGCAACAGGGAGTTGAAGATATCGGGGTGGGCCTTCTCAATCTCGTCAAAAAGAATGACGCTGAACGGCTTGCGACGCACCTTCTCGGTGAGCTGGCCGCCCTCCTCATATCCAACGAATCCAGGCGGGGAGCCAAACATCCGCGATGCAGTGTGCTTCTCGGAGTACTCGCTCATATCGAGGGTGATGAGAGCGTCCTCATCACCGAACAGGAATTCGGTGAGCGCCTTGGTGAGCTCAGTCTTACCGACACCCGACGGTCCGGCGAAAATGAATGACCCTGCCGGGCGCTTCGGGTCTTTGAGACCAGCTCGCGTGCGTCGGATCGACCGGCACAGGGCCTTGACGGCGTCCTCCTGGCCGACGTAACGCTTACCGATCTCGTCCTCCATGTGAAGCAGACGCTGAGATTCCTCCTCAGTGAGCTTGAAGACGGGAATCCCGGTAGCCCCCGAAAGCACCTCAGCGATCTCGTCGGAGCCGACCACGGCTGGCGCCGACTCGTCGCCCTGCTTCCATTCCTCCTCCTTAGCCTCGCGCTCGGCAAGGAGCTTCTTCTCATCGTCACGCAGCCCGGCGGCACGCTCGAAGTCCTGAGCGTCGATAGCGGCTTCCTTTTCCACACGCACATGCGCGATCCGCTCGTCAAACTCGCGCAAATCTGGCGGCGCCGTCATGCGGCGAATGTTCATCCGCGCACCGGCCTCATCAATGAGATCAATGGCCTTATCGGGCAAAAAGCGATCTTGAATGTAGCGTGACGCGAGATTCGCTGCCGCAGTAATAGCTTCGTCCGTAATGGTGATCTTGTGGTGAGCCTCGTAGCGATCGCGCAGGCCTTTGAGGATCTCAATAGCGAGCGGAATCGACGGCTCGTCGACCTGAATTGGCTGGAAACGACGCTCCAGTGCGGCGTCTTTCTCAATGTACTTGCGGTACTCGTCGAGGGTCGTCGCACCAATCGTCTGCAACTCACCGCGAGCCAGCATCGGCTTAAGCATGCTGGCGGCGTCGATCGCTCCCTCAGCAGCACCTGCACCAACAAGGGTATGGATCTCGTCGATGAACAAAATGATGTCGCCGCGATTCTTGATCTCCTTGAGGACCTTCTTCATCCTCTCCTCAAAATCGCCGCGATACCGCGACCCGGCGACCATCGAGCCGAGGTCCAAAGAATAAATCTTCTTATCGCGCAGGGTTTCAGGGACATCTCCACGCACAATCGCCTGAGCCAGGCCCTCAACACACGCAGATTTACCGACGCCAGGCTCGCCAATGAGAACCGGGTTGTTCTTGGTGCGCCGGCTCAGCACCACCATCACCCGCTCGATCTCCCTTTCGCGGCCAATGACAGGGTCGAGTTCACCATCGCGAGCCGCGTCGGTGAGATTGCGACCAAACTGGTCAAGAACCGTCGCCGATGATTGTTGCGGCCCAGCCTCGGGGGCACCAGATGTGGCAGCCTGACGCTCGTCGCCTTGGTAACCCTGCAACAACTGCAAGACGCTATTGCGCACCGTGTTGAGGTCAGCGCCCAACCGGATCAGCACCTGAGCAGCGACGCCTTCCCCCTCCCGGATAAGGCCAAGCAGAATATGCTCAGTGCCAATGTAGGAGTGATTCATCTGGAGGGCTTCGCGCAGGCTCAGCTCAAGGACCTTCTTGGCACGCGGAGTAAAGGGAATATGGCCCGTAGGCGTCGAGGTGCCGTGACCAATTATTTCCTCCACCTGGGCGCGAACAGCCTCCAGTGAAATGTCGAGGGACTCGAGAGCCTTGGCAGCAACGCCCTCGCCCTCGCTAATGAGCCCGAGCAACAGATGCTCAGTGCCAATGTAATTGTGGTTCAGGGCCTTGGCCTCGTCCTGGGCCAGGACGACGACCCGACGGGCCCGATCGGTGAACCGTTCAAACATGAACTCTCCTTGTACGTGGAGTAGACCAATCACCGGCAACAGCGGCAATCCAATCTACCCGCGGTCGCGTGAAACCTTCATGCAACCAACCGACGACACTGGACCGCCGGTCTGTGTGCTCAGTCTAATAACCGCTAACGACAGATCTGAGATACCCGCTTACGCCGCTGGCACAACGCCAACTGAAACAAGTACGACGCCGGAGCCTTTCCGCTCCGGCGTCGCCACTAACACGCCTTGTCCGGCGGTCACACGACTGAAATCAGTGAGTGCGCTCGTAGGCCTCACGAATCTCATTGGATACACGACCGCGCTCCGAAACCTTGTAGCCCTGGCTCTTCGCCCACTTACGAACCTCATTAGCAGTCGGGCCACCAGTTGGCCGACGGCCACGAGTGCGACGGCCACCAGTGCGACGAGCATGATCAACCCATGCGGACAGATCATCACGCAGTTTCGAGGCGTTCTCAGCGGACAGATCAATCACATAGTTAACACCATCAAGAGCGAAATTGACGGATTCCTCGGCCGGGCTTCCGTCCACATCGTCGACAAGATCAACACGCACGCGCTGTGCCATAGCATTCCTTTCAGACTTGTGCCGTAGATACAACTCCGGCTTTCAGAAGACAGTTTATGTTCATAGCCGGGAAAATCACAAGACGGTTCCAGTTTTTTATCAACGAATCAGTGTCGTGAAGATGCATCTGACGGTGCAATGCGGCATCCTCATGGTGTGCTCAGTTCCACGCGAAAGATCTTGTTCGTTGTCGGATCCATGCCGTTAACACATCATACTCAATCCCCCAATGACGATACTGGCGGGAAATACGATGTGATCAGGCTCGATCTCGGGCGCCTTCACCCCACTCGGCCAGGGCTCGTCACTATAGACACAACCGTTGACGGCGATCTCATCGCATCTTCACAGATAAATATCGGCAACCTCCACCGCGGTGATGAAAAACTCTTCGAAGTTCGCGATTACCGACAGATTCCGATGCTTGCGTCACGCCATGACTGGACAGCCCCATTCATCAGCGAGACCGGAGCGGCCCATGTCATCGAGGAAGCGATGGGTATTACTGTTCCAACTCGCGTGACATGGATACGCACCCTACTTGTCGAGTTCAACAGAATCACATCGCACCTGGCCTTTTTGTCATGGGTTGGCCATCACTGCAACGATGACGGCCTTGAGAATGCAATAGCTACTGCAATTGAAAACGCCCGAAGGATCTGGCAGAAGCTGTCTGGAAATCGAATCCATCCCATGATCACTAGAATCGGCGGACTCCAGATCGACGTCGACGCTGAATGGCGGCTCAGTGAATGGCTCGACGACGTTGATGCCCTTACGCCGCAGTTGCGTTCTGCCCTCGACGCCGCCCCAGGCATTCACGGTGTGGCCGTCATTTCCGCAGAAATGGTCGACCGTTACGGCCTATCAGGACCAGTCTCCTTAGCTAGCGGGGTCGACCTCGACACCCGCAAACGCGCTGCAGTGTACGAGGAACTGACGTGGCCAGACGTCGCCACAAACCCCGATGGTGACGCCTACGCACGCCTGGCAGCGTTGTGTAACGACGTCACAGTGTCGTCGAGTCTGTGCCATCAGATCCTCGACCAACTACCAAGCCTGGATGGGCCACTGACGACTCGTCTACCGACCGCCCTCAAGGTACCCCGGGGACGCACCTGGACGGCTATGGAGGCCCCGTGGGGACGCGCCGGATACCTATTGGAGTCACGAGGCGGCACAACGCCGTGGCGGATGGCTCTGCGCACCCCCACCTTCGCCAACGTTCAAGCCTTGGATGCAGTACTTCCTGGCACCCGGGTTGCCGACGTCGAAGCCACCATTGCTTCTATGGGATGGACGCTGGGAGACCTCGATAAGTGACTTCGCGTCGGGAAGGCGAAAAACGGCGTGGGGCCCAGCTATCTAGCTGGACCCCACGCCGCTGGGCGGGCTATGTGTCAGGCGTGGCGACGAGCCTCGCTGGTCTCGTCGGACAGGCGCGGGAAGGCGACCCGGGATAGGTCAGCAATAGTGGCATCGTTACCACGCTCCCAGATCTCCTCAGCAGTGGGGACACCGGCATCGGTGACAGTACGCAGGGTAGTCAAACGTCCGGACCTACCATCAGCCAGCAGAGCGTCGAGCTCGGTCTCCAGCTCGGTAATACGCATCTCAAGGGAAGCCACCTTCTTATTGCCAGCGGTGACCTTGTACTGCAGAGCCGCCTTGTCGCCACGGAGAGTCGACAGCTCATTTTCTGCCCGATCAAGCTTGGCACGAGTATCAGCAAGCGTCTTCGAAATAGAGCCAACCCGTCGCGAGAACGTGTCGATGATCTCCATCGACTCGGCATGATGGCGCTTTTCCTGCTCCGAAGCAGCGTGACGAAGATCTTTGAGGGCGTCAAAGTGCATCTGGCGGATGGCATCAACCTGACGCCACGCCATGAAGACAGACACCCAAGCGCCCACGAGGGCCACAAGCACACCAGCTCGCACAGCCCAGATAGAAGGAATTGCACCACACACGACGGCAACTACCGTCGCCACAATGAGAATAATAAGAACGCCTTTGCGCTCGCCAGTACCCTTTTCAACCCGTTTCAGATCATGCTCGCCGCTCACGCGCAACATCATATCCCGCAACGAGACCCCAAGTACAGTCCGTTTAGGCTCTGGTCAAGCACTGAATACCGGCGAGTCGCAATCTCGTCTGCCGTCGCGCCTCGGGATATTTATGGGGTGCCGTGCTTATCGGCGTCATCAGGACCCTTCGGAACCTTACAGGCGTTCTCCAAAAACCACCCAGCCCACGTCATAACCGCGCATGCGATAGCCGTTGCTCCTCCAACAATGGTGCGCTGACGCGGATATGGAATGTTGAGGTGCCACACGAAGGTCAACATGTACACGATGCACGCGCCAACAAGCGCAGCGCCAGAAAGGGCGATAGCCTTGCCCAGTGCTAGCGAGACGAGACCCTGATTCGCTTCGACTACACGCGCTGGATCGACGACCTTAGCGCGAAAAGCCCGGGCATATCCCCACGTCGCAATAGCAGCGACAAGGACGATTACCGGCAAAGACCACGGCAGAATCGGAACGGTATCGTCATTGATCTTATAAATGCTCAGTGCAAACCATCCCAAGGCAGCCCCGCATAGAGCTGCCACAATTATGACCTTCCAGTCAGTCGGAGCGAGGCTACCCTGAGGATCACCGCCATCGTCGGGTCGGCGATCATCGTCCCAGTCAGGTGGCAGACTTCGTGTCATACATCCTCCTCGTCGCTCCTGCCACCCAATCCTTCCGCAACCGTGACCCCAGCCACATCAATCCGGTGCGGATAAGGCTTGACGGCGTCAGCGAGCTCGTCGGCATCGAAGGAGGCCAGCAGGTCGGCGACCCTGCCATACCCCGGCAATTCGGCCTGGGGATCGGCATCGCGCCACGGTACAAGCACGAATGCGCGCTCGTGTGCACGGGGGTGCGGAAGGGTCAACTCATCGGTGGTGAGGGTCTCGTCACCGACACAAATGAGGTCAACGTCGAGGGTGCGGGGACCATTCACTACAGTGCGCTCTCGCCCGTGAGCCTCCTCAATGACGTGAGCACGCTCCAGCAGGACCGACGGAGGAAGATCACTCGTTGCGACGACGACGAGATTCAAAAAGTCGTCCTGCTGAACTCCCCCGACGGGAGTGGTGACGTAGACAGGAGAGACGACGACGTCGTCAATACCGGGGGTTTCGGCGATCAGACGAACAGCGTCACACACATGAGCAAAGGAATTTCCCACATTGGAGCCCAGACTAAATACAGTTTTCACTCGGCATCCTTTCGACACGTGACAGCCACGTCATCAAGCGCAACCCCGACCGGGGCATGTGGCTTGTGGACAGTCACCTGGACGGAACTAATTCGCGGACTGATCGCGAGAACGGCATCAGCGATCCTGCCAGCTAGAGTTTCGATGAGGTTCACCGGCTCCCCCATGAGAACATCGAGCACCCGCTGTGCAACTAGCGCATAGTTGACGGCATGGGTGAGGTCGTCACAGACAGTATCCATGTCGACGTCGAGGCTCACGTCAACGCTGAAAGTCTGGCCGAGTTCACGCTCACTGGCAAGCACGCCGTGGTTCGCGTGGGCACGAATGCCCGTTAAAGTGATCTGTCCGTCGGTCATGACGGAAGATTACCTGTTCGCCGCAATCACGCATCCCAGGCGCACACCCCGCTTCAGGAGAACAGACGGGCGACGACGTCCATCGCGTCACGATTGCCACGAACCTCGTGGGTACGCACACACCAGGCGCGGTGAAGGGCGAAATACGTCGACAGAGCCATGGTGCTCGCATCGCGTTCCAGAGCAGGACGGTCTTGGCCGTTGTGGGCAAGGAGCTCACCCAGGAACCGTTTGCGGCTAACACCCCACAAGACGCGGAGATCAGCGAATCCCTGCTGGAAAGCATCAACGGCGTCGATGAGCTGCCAATTCTGCTCAGCAGTCTTAGAAAAACCAATGCCCGGGTCGACGATAATGCGCTCCCGGTCGATTCCCGCAGCAATAGCGGCATCGACCTGCTGGGAGGTCTCACTAATAACATCGGTGACCACGTCCTTGTAATCAACGAGACTCTGCATGGTGGAGGACTGACCGCGCCAGTGCATGAGCACATAGTCGACGTCGGCTTCGGCAACAACATTGAGGATGTCAGGTTCGGCCTTGCCCCCCGAAACGTCATTAATAATGGAAGCACCAGCCTCGATGACGGCCTTGGCCACCGAGACACGCATGGTGTCGACGGAGACGGTGACCCCGTCAGCCACCAAGGCCTTAACGACGGGAAGGACGCGTCGCAACTCCTCGTCCTCAGGGGTGCGCTCAGTGCCCGGACGGGTGGATTCGCCACCGACGTCAATAATGTCTGCTCCATCGACGACGAGATCGCGGGCATGGCGGATGGCCACTTCGGGATCGGCCCACATACCTCCGTCAGAGAACGAGTTGGGGGTGACGTTAACGACCCCCATGACGAGAGTGCGGGCGGGATGCGGGTTGGTGTTTGCGGGGTCCACGGAGATCACGACCGCAGTGTAATCCCGCCTCGGTGGACCTAGCGTCACCTCCCGGTGATCAGCCCCATCGCCTCGGCTCGCGTCGCTGGGGTGCGCAGCACCCCACGCACCGCCGAGGTCACTGTCCTAGCCCCCGGCTTGCGGACCCCCCTCGTCGTCATGCACATATGCTCAGCCTCAACGACCACGATCACACCCCGGGCGTCAAGGTGCTCGACCAAGGCATCGGCCACCTGGGTCGTCAACCTCTCCTGCACCTGGGGGCGACGCGCATAGACCTCCACCAACCTGGCAATCTTGCTCAGGCCAGTCACTCGACCGTCCTTGGCCGGTATATAGCCAACGTGCGCAACCCCCACAAAAGGCAGCAAGTGGTGTTCACACATCGACTGCATCTCAATGTCGCGCACTACCACCATCTCGTCGTGGGAGATATCGAAGGTCGTCGCCAGCAACTCCCCTGGATCTTGGTTCAACCCGCCGAATAGCTCCTCAGCCGCCTTGGCCACGCGCATCGGGGTATCACGCAGACCATCGCGGTCAGGATCTTCACCGATCGCCAGCAGGAACTCGCGGATAGCTGCCACAGCTCGCTCACGATCAACCGACAATTTCGTGGAACTCACAGCCGACAGCCTAGAACGACGGCCTGCCGCATACATGCGGCAGACCCGATCATGACCTAGGTGGACCCCAGGGGTTTCCACCCGACGGCGGTTGCGGACCTTCACCAGGCTGAGTTGGCCCCTGAGCCGGTGGCTCAAGTGGCTTTCCTCCCCCACCGCTGGGCGGCTGCCAGTCGGACGGAGGCTTCCACTCACCGGGGGTACCCTCCGGCAAGTCTCCACCCGGCTCAGGAGTCGGCGGGGCGATCACGCCTCTGCGGGGTGCACCGACCTGCGGGGCATCCTCGTCTACGCCAGCGATCTGTGGCGGGGTGATCGGCGGTTTATTGGACGGGATACGCCGATCAGACCCAGTAAACGCACCGCGCTCAGGCCACCGCTTTAGCGGCTTGAAAATCTCAGCGACCTCAGCCTTACTCAGCGTCTCCTTTGCGAACAGCTGACGCACAAGTTCGTCAAGCACCTCACGGTTGGCGTCCAGGCAGTCGAATGCCTCCTGATGAGCATTTTCGAGCAGCTCACGCACCTCGTCGTCAATGATCTTGGCAGTCTCGTCGGAGTAGTCACGCTGCTGTCCAGCAGTCATACCGAGGAAGGGCTCGGTATCCCCAGACCCCAACTGCACGGTGCCGACGCGCGCCGACAAACCGTACTGAGTCACAAGAGCCCGAGCCACCTTCGTGGCCTTCTCAATGTCGTTGGAGGCGCCGGTCGACGGATCATGAAAGATGAGTTCCTCAGCCGCACGGCCACCCATCATGTACGCCATCGAATCGAGCAACTCGCCGCGCGTCTGAGAGTACTTATCAGAGTCAGGCATAACCATCGTGTAGCCCAGCGCTCGACCACGCGGCAGGATCGTGATCTTTTGCACCGGGTCGGTGCCTGGCATGGCCGCAGCCACCAAGGCGTGACCACCTTCGTGGTAAGCCGTCACCAAGCGCTCATGCTCGTTCATGAGACGGGTCTTCTTTTGCGGGCCAGCGATGACGCGATCAATAGCCTCGTCCAGCTCCGCGTTACCAATAACCGGCAGGTTGGCGCGAGCTGTAAGCAAGGCGGCCTCATTGAGGACGTTGGCCAAATCGGCACCTGTCATACCGGGGGTACGGCGGGCAATCGACGCCAGGTCGACGTTATCGGCCATCGGCTTGCCGTGGGCGTGAACCTTGAGGATCTTCAGACGACCATCGAGGTCAGGAGCCTCCACTGCGATTTGACGGTCGAAACGGCCAGGACGCAGCAAAGCCGGGTCAAGGACGTCGGGACGGTTCGTCGCCGCGATGAGGATGACGCCGCCGTGAACGTCGAAGCCGTCCATCTCGACAAGCAACTGGTTCAACGTCTGCTCACGCTCGTCATGGCCGCCCCCCATACCGGCACCACGGTGACGACCGACAGCGTCAATCTCATCAATAAAGATAATCGCCGGAGCGGCCTCCTTAGCCTGCTCAAAAAGGTCGCGCACCCGAGAAGCGCCGACGCCGACGAACATCTCAACGAAGTCCGAACCCGAGATCGAGAAGAACGGCACCCCAGCCTCACCGGCCACTGCACGGGCCAGCAGGGTTTTGCCAGTTCCAGGCGGGCCATACAGCAATACACCCTTAGGGATCTTGGCTCCCACCCGCTGAAACTTCGCCGGCTCGGCAAGGAATTCGCGGATCTCTTGCAGCTCGTCAATCGCTTCCTGGCAACCAGCAACGTCGGCAAAGGTTGATTTGGGAGTGTCCTTACTGCCTACCTTGGCTTTGGATTTACCGAATCCCATGACGCCGCCGCGGCCACCCATGCCCTGTGCCGCATTCATAGCCCACAAGAAGAACAGCAAAATAATGACGAACGGCAAGAAGTTGATAAGCAGAGCCTTCCAGATGCTCTGCCCGGGGTTTTCGCCTTGCCACGACTTCAGCGTCTTCGCCTCGACCCGATCGTTGAGCTTGTTAACAAGCTGATCGGACTGGTTACCAACCCAGTACGAGCGATACTTCTTGTCGTCGTTCTCAGTGATCTTGATGACCTGATCGCCGTCAGTCAGTGTGACGTTATCCAGCTTCTTCGAGCTGTTGATGATACTGACAGCCTCAGAAGTCGGAATGTCCTTGTACCCGTTCCCTGACCCGGTGAACTGTAAGAACACAATGATCAAGCCGATGCATAACAGGATCCAGATCAGAGGACCTTTGAAGATGCGGGACGCGTTTTTCATAGACTACCTAGAGGCATGATGGGTGGAACTCAGAGCGCAACCCTACCAGCGCATGACAACATTCAACGCACTCCAACGTTCCGCGGACAGCTCACAGCAGAAATACACCCCTGGTTACCGCCCCGATTCAGGCCATGACCTCAGGATGCATAGACATGCGGTGCCAACGTCGCCACATCTGTGAGGTTCCGGTATTTATCGGCGTAGTCGAGACCGTATCCGACAACAAACTCATTGGGAATATCAAATCCGACGTACTTGACGTCCAGCGGGCACGTGACAGCTTCAGGCTTACGAAACATTGCCATGATCTCAATGGAGTTCGGGTTGCGGCTACGCAGGTTCTGCACCAAATAGCTCAGTGTCAGCCCAGTGTCGATGATGTCTTCAACAATGAGGATGTCGCGACCATCAATGTCCTTGGTGAGGTCCTTGAGGATGCGTACCACGCCGCTCGACTTTGTCCCAGCGCCGTAGGACGACACAGCCATCCAATCCATAGACATATGGGAAGTCATTGCGCGGCACAGATCCGCCATCGTCATCACAGCGCCATTGAGCACGCCGACCATGAGAATCTCTCGCCCGGCGTAATCAGCGTCGATCTGCGCAGCCACCTCGCGGATACGGGATGCCACCTGCTCTTCGGTGTACAAAACGTGGTCGAAATCTCCAGGAATGTCAGAAGCTCGCACGTCCTCAGCCTACCGACTCATCGGCACTCACACACGACGGGTGAGATACAAGACCCCTCGCCTCACCTCGACGCGGCCTCCTGGGACGTCCACCCCTGCACCGCCAGGACCTGTCAACAACCCCAAAACAGCGTCGACATGCACCATCTTCGCCTCCGGAAGCCAGTCCTTGATAACTCGGCGTGCCAAACCAACCTCAACCCCGCGCAGACCGGGAAGCTCATTGGCACTCACTGCGTGTTCATCCGCCCACGCCCGCGCCAGCCCGGCGACAACATCATCCTCGCCAGCCAGCAGGGTCGCACTGCGAGCCAAAGACTGCGCCACCCCTGGGCCAAGCACCTGAGCCATGACTGGCATCAGCTCCGTACGCACCCGCGAGCGCAGGAATCGTGGATCACTGTTGTGAGGATCCTGCCACGGCTCAACCTGCCATTCCTTACACGCCTGCATTGTTTGGGCACGCCGCACCTCTAGCAACGGATGCCAAAACTGGCCAGACCGCGGACGGATACCTGCCAATGACGTCGCCCCTGATCCCCGAGCCAGCGAGAGCAACACTTGCTCTGCCTGGTCGTCAAGAGTGTGGCCGAGCAACACCGGCTCACCCCGGGCGACGTCAAGCAATGCTGCTCGACGAGCAGTTCGGGCCGCAGCCTCGGGCCCGTCGGGATCATTGGCGTCGACATCGACACGACGGACACAGGCCTCCATGCCACGCCTGGCCACCAGCTGCCGGGTGCGTTCAGCTACCTCGTCGGACCCCTGCTGCAACTGATGGTCAACAATGACAACCCTCACACGAGACCCACACCGACGCGACACCCACCTCGACCCCAACGCGAGGGCGAGCGAGTCAGGACCGCCTGAACACCCGACGACAAAACGATCAACTCCTCGCACCATCCGTTCGATGGCTTGCGAGACGGCTAGACCCGCCGGCCCTAATTCATGTCGTGCCATCAGCGGGTGCAGCCACACCCGGCCAGGTTGCCGTAGACGACGTCGAGCCACGACCGGGCTGAGGCGTCAGTCTTATTGACGATAAAGGAAGCCACCAGTATTCGTCCGTCGGCGTCACGCAGCCACCCCGACATGGAAATGACTCCATCCAGCGTCCCTGTCTTGGCGTGGACGACACCGCGGGCGGCAGCCGTCTGCGTCTCGGAAAACCGATACTGGAGGGTGCCGGAGACACGACCTACCGGGACCGCATTGGCGACGGGCTGAAGTTGTGGGGTTGACAGGGCTTTGTGCCAGGCGCGGGACAGCATTGACGCGGTAATCCGATTACCCTTCGACAATCCCGACCCGTCTTGGACAACCGCACCGTCTTGCCATGCTCCCAAGTTCCTGAGGTGCTCCTCCAGAGCTTGAGACCCCCCATCAAAGGATCCTGGTTTGCCACTCGCGAGAGCCATCTGTCGGCTCAGGACCTCAGCAGCAGAGTTGTCCGACTCTTCCAAAGTGCGCGTGATGAGGTCTTCTACCGGAAGCGATTGCACCGCCGCAATCTCCTTGGCTGACGCGTCAGCCTTGTGACGAGAAACTGAGCCATTTACCGCAATACCGGCGCTACGAAGCGAACCGACGAAGGTATTCGCGGCAAGTTGGGCAGGCGTCTTACTGCGATCCCACGGGCTATTGTTGACCATTCCCTCGTCTACCCATAATGACGTGACTGGTGTGACCTCGTCGGCGTAATTATCGGCCGGCCATGCTTTATTCCAATCAGGGCCGCTAAACAGCGTGTCGTCGAAACTGACACTAACCGTCTTCGTCCCCGCCTTTGTGAGAGACGCAGCCGTACGCTTTGCTAGATCGTCCATCGACGGATATCCCGGCCACTTGGCCGAAGGTTTTGACAGAAGGTAAGGATCACCGCCACCGACCAGCGTCAGTGCAGAACCATGGGCGACGACCTTTGTCGTGTAACGGTGTCCAGCATCAGTGCAATCCAGCAGCGCAATCGCCGTCAGGACTTTGAGGTTTGAAGCCGGGGTGAGCAAGGAATCCTGGCCCGACTGGTACAGGGTCTCGCCGGTAGCCGCATCCATAATGTCAGCGCCCAGCACACCAGGGGCTGCGCCTGCAGACGTGACACGCTGGGCGACTGTGGCAGCAACCGGCTTGCCCGCCGGCGTCGTAGGCGCCGCTGCCGCGATGACGCCTCGGCCCGGTTGCACTGTCTGGGCTGACGAGTCGGCGCGATCGGGAAACAATTCTTCATGAACCAGGTCCGCTGGTGAACCTCCCCGCAGAGAAGTCATAACAATCGCGAGCACGACAATGACGGTCACTGCGACGCCGACAGTAATAGGTACCCATGCCGGGACGCGCCGCCGAGACGTCGACATAGCTCGTTTCGGCTCAGGGTGATCTGGGTGTGGCACGAAAAATCCTTCCTGCAAACGGATACAGTGTCGATCATCAACCGTGTCCATTACAACAAGAGGGGCTCCTCGTGACCGACGATTTCACCAATCCATTCCAGGGAGAACAGCCTGAGAGCTTGCATTTTGATGTGACGATCGAGATTCCACGTGGCAACAAGAACAAGTACGAGATGGACCATGAGACCGGTCGCATCCGCCTCGATCGTACGTTGTTTACCTCTACCCAGTACCCCTATGACTACGGATATATTGAGGGCACTCTCGGCGAAGACGGCGACCCATTGGACGCCCTCGTTTTGCTACCTGAGCCCACTTTTCCCGGCTGCCTCATTGAATGCCGCGCACTGGCTATGTTCCAGATGCAAGACGAGATGGGCGGCGACGACAAGGTGCTGTGTGTGCCCGCCGATGACCCGCGCCGTGCCGGTCTCATCGACCTTGACGATGTTGGCACCATGACCCTCATGGAAATCGAGCACTTCTTCACCGTCTACAAGGACCTGGAGCCCGGAAAATCAGTCGAGGGAGCCACCTGGACCGGCCGCGACGAAGCTGAGGCCGAGATCAAGGCTTCCTTCGAGCGCGCCAAGGGTACCTCCTACGAGAACCCACACACCGCCTGAGCCCCTTTCAGCCTGAGCCCCTTACCCCGTGGCGGCATTCGACAATCGCATCGGTTGCCGAATGCCGTCCATGACACAATGTCGTTCATGGCCACATCCCTCGTCCTGCTCGCTCCTGCGGCAAATCACGTCTATGCCGGGCAGGCAGGACGGTTGTGTGCGGCAGAACTGTCCCTCACCTGCCCGAACGTCGCGTCAGTCACCCCGGTGACTGTGGCAGGGGTCGAATACTTATCGGTTCACAGCGATGCTCCCCTTCAGCCGACGGACTTGGCTGCGGTGGCGCGATCCTCAGCGGCTCTAGCGTGTTTCGAATACCGCGACGACCTGCTAGCGCCCCTCGCGATGCCGCAGGTTGACGTCATGGACGAAGACCTCGTCACCATCCCGAAGTACCGGGGGAAAACCAACGAACAGTTCACCCGGCTACTGCTCAACCTCACTGTCGCCAATCTGGAGGGCCGCTGCGCAGCCCGCCGCGACGAGGGCCAGAGGCTGGCTATCCTCGATCCGCTGGCTGGGCGCGGCACCACTGTTGAATGCGCGTGGCGGGCCGGGCACAACGGCTTTGGCGTCGAGCAAGACCCCAAAGCAGTCGAGGCACTCGCCGCCCACGTCACCACATGGCTGCGTCGCAAACGCCTTAAGCACAGCTGCGGCACTCATCCAGTGCGGCGTAACGGCCAGTCCCTTGGCAAACGATTTGACGCTGAAGTGCGCCTACCACACGCTGAGCCGTTGACTATGGGCGTTTTCACTGGTGACGCCGTCGATTCCGCAGCGTTATGGGGACGCAAAACCTTCGATGCCATCGTCACTGACGCCCCTTACGGAGTCGTGCACGGTGCCCACAGCGGCACGTCGCGGCGTCGCTCCCCCACCGACCTGCTGCGAGAGGCCATCCCGGTATGGGCCGGTCAACTGCGTCACGGTGGCGCACTAGGTATGTCGTGGAACACGCTGGGATTGTCGCGGGAACACCTCACGGCACTTCTGTGCGCCGCTGGGCTCACACCCCTTGACGACGATATGTGGCATCAGTTCAGTCACCGAGTCGACTCTTCCATCCGCCGGGACCTCATCGTCGCCATCAAAGCGTGAGCTGACGACCCGTCACGAAAACAGCTGGGCCATGACCCCGAGCTGGTTCCACAGCTGGACGTCTTCTCCAGCGGCATGGCCAGCGAAGGGATAGGCGACAATTTGTTTGTCAGCGACCATGCCGTCGCCCCATGCGTTGTACGCCGCCCATACTGACGACGGTGGTACAACTTGGTCCATCATCCCGACCGAGAACCAACTAGCGGTACGAGCCCGGCGGGCAAAATGAAGGCCGTCGAAATGCCCAAGAGTCTTGAACGCATGGGCACACAACGACGGGTGAGCATTCAAATATCGGACGACCTCCAGGTATGGGCCTTCCATAGCGATGTTGCAGCTGCGCCTGATATGGCACAGGAACGGCGCGTCGACGAAAGCCCCAGCCAATTTGATGCCGCGCATCGCCGCCAGCCCAGATACCGCTATAGCTTGGCCGCCACCCTGAGAATGACCCAGAACAACAATCTTGGTGGGATCAATGAGTTCCATTTCTCGGGCAGCCTGAAGACACCGGAAATCGTCGACAAATAGCCGGCGGTAATAGTGACCGTGGGGATCAGACAGAGAGTGGGTCATGAATCCGGGGGCGCCGGACCCATCGTGGGAGTCCGGACAGTTTTCCGTCAAGGTGGGATGGCCCCAACCCTGACCACGCGGATCGACGATGATATGGGCATAACCAGCCGCAGCGAAGGCCGATCCAATCGGCACTCCACGAGAACCTGAGTACCCAACAAACTCGATGACAAGGGGTAATGGGCCCTTGACGCCGGCTGGAGCATGGAGCCACCCCCTCACCCGAGAGCCCTGATACCCCGTCCACGACAGGTCCCAGGTGTCTATGAGAGCCTGACGGTTATCGAAAGGCTCCGCCGTCAGATCGTGGCGAATGCCAGCATGCTCGTCGAGGGTCTCGGCCCAAAAAGAGTCGAAATCTTCGGGCTCAGGGACGTTCGGGCGGTAATTGCGCGCCTCATCGATATCCATATCCGTCAGTGGCATGTGAACATCGTAAGACTTTGGCAGTCACAAGGTGCAACGATGGGTCCATGCACACCTTGTTCCTTATGAGACACGCACAGCCGGCATCACACGCCCCAGGTGGAGACCGGGAGCGTCCGCTCACCGACGTCGGTCGTCGTCAAGCCCGCGAGGTCGGCATGCGTTTGGCCTTGCGCAATGTTGGGCACGCTCTCGTTTCCGACGCCCTACGCACACGCCAGACGTGGGACTGCCTGCACCTCGATTGCCCCGTGGAATTCATGCGAGCCCTCTACTACTGCGGCACCGACACCATGCGTCAGCGCATCGGAGAAATCAGTGACGACGTCGACAATATGCTTGTCATCGCCCATGCCCCGACGATCCCCGGACTTGCCGCACAGCTTGCCGCCATGGGTGGAGCCGAGGACGAAGTCGGCTGCTGGTATCCGCCCGCCACCCTTACCGAGGTCGAGGTTGACGGCGAGTGGGCTGACCTCACTGACGAGTACTTTGACAAGGTGAGGCTTGTGGGCATCCAGCGACCGATGTGAGTCCTCAGCGCAAAATGTGAACCTCAGCTGCGACCCCACCGGTGCAAGTGATGTAGCTCTCCCGTGTCGAACACGACATGGTGTACGTCTTGCCAGTCACCGGACTGTACGCCTGCACCTCAAAGTCGCCTTGGGCACCTGCCGGGACCGCGTCAGCGACCTGGAGGGCAAATGGGCACGATGTCGAGCCGACCGCACCGACCGACGACGAACAGACGGTGTCACCGTCAGGCAGCTTGCCGACCGCCTGGCTAGCACTCAACGTGGGAGACGCCGACGGTCGAAATGAACTCGATGGCGTTGCGCTCGGTGACGGGGTCGAGGAGGCCAAGAAACTCGGAGTGGCGTCAATCGAGGTAGCACCCGGATCCTCCGGGACAGACTGCGTGGGCTGTGAGCTCGTTGACGCAGTGGCAACCGCGGCAGGTTCATCACCCGAATGCCTGGGACCGCCGGCGAAAAGCAGCACAGCACCGATAACGACGAGCACCAACAAGCCGAGCACCAAGCCGATCAGCACCTTGCGGTAGCGTGACAAGTCATCTGGAGGTGGCGGCGAGGACGCCGCTGCTGGCGTCGATGGCGGTGGCGGGGGAATGAAGACGGGATTATCAGGAGTAGCATCCATCTCCCGCGTGCGCTCGGCCTCTGGGTCACGGAACCAATCGTCGGGCATCTGGGAGCTGCCAGTATCCCGATACTGCTCTCGTGGAGGCCACTGCTGGGTTGGCGTCGAGTCTCGGGTCTGCCACGGCTGGGTTGGCACGAAATCCTGCCGATCCGTTGAGGGGGTGTGCAACCGCGGGATCTCCCGCGTCGGAGCATTTTCCCCACTCCTCGGCTGCAAAATACGTGTCTGGTCATAGGACGCCGGATTAGTCATGCGCACGGCCCCAGGCAAGTGCAAATCGAGCCCACATTGGCGGCAGACTTCATCGTGCGCACCCACCTGGGTGCCGCATCGCGCACAAAACATTCTCATCTCCGTCCGTTCCTAACTGCTCAAGGATATGGCATCTTGCCAAACGATCCCTGTCATGGTGCCGCTGGCGACGTAACACCGTCGTCACATAACGCGGTCATTCTTCACACATCAGTAACGCCGACCACACGGTTGCGCAACGCAACCGGTTAACGATTAACGCATGACACCACTGCTTGAAATCAACGCCGGCGACACCGCCTGGGTACTTGCGAGCGCATCCCTGGTGCTCTTCATGACACCAATGCTGGCCTTCTTTTACGGAGGAATGGTGCGGGCTAAGGGCGTGCTCAACATGCTCATGATGAACGTGGTCGCAATGGGAACCATCGGGGTGCTGTGGGTTATCTGTGGCTATTCGATGGCTTTCGGTGACGCGCAATGGGGAGGCCTCATCGGCAACCCCGCCCAATACTTCGGGCTCCACTCAGTGATGGGTGCCGAGGTAGGCACCATCCCCGGTTTCGTCTTCGTCGCCTTTCAATCTGCCTTCGCCATTATCGCAACGGCTTTGGTGAGCGGCGCCGTCGCAGACCGTATGAAGTTCTCGGCCTGGGTTGTCTTTACCATCGTGTGGGGGCTGCTGGTGTATTTCCCGGCCGCCAACTGGGTGTTTGGCACTGGCTGGATCCTCAACACGATGCATGCCGTCGATTTCGCCGGTGGCACCGCAATCCATATCAATGCCGGAGCGTCAGCTCTTGCCCTGGCGCTCCTCCTCGGTCCGCGGGTTGGATTCGGATCCAAGCCGATGCGTCCGCATAACACGACCCTTGTCATGCTCGGTGCGGGTGGTCTGTGGTTCGGCTGGTTCGGGTTCAACGCCGGATCAGCGCTGACAGCCAGCGACACCGCCGGACTAGCGTGGGTCAACACCCTGGCTGCCCCTGCCGCTGCCATGCTCGCGTGGATCAGCGTCGAGCGCATCCGCGACGGTCAACCCACTACTCTCGGTGCCGCGTCAGGTATCGTCGCGGGTCTGGTCGGCATCACCCCAGCCTGCGCCTCGGTTTCTGCGTGGGGAGCCGTCATCATCGGCGTCGTCTGCGGCGCGGTGTGCGCCCTGGCTGTCAGTCTCAAATACCGCTTCGGCTATGACGACTCCCTCGACGTCGTCGGCGTCCACATGGTGGGAGGTTTCCTGGGTACCGTCCTCATCGGATTCCTCGGTGACCCACGCGCCATGGCTGAGGGGGCCTCTGCGTCCCTCGACGCCAATGGGGCCGGGCTCTTCCTGGGCGGCAGCGGCAAACTGTTGGGCGTACAGGTTATCTGCGCGCTGGCAATGATGGCCTATTCCTTTATCGTCAGTGGAGTCATCGGCCTGGTTATGAAGAAGACCATGGGCATCCGCATCTCCACCGTTGAGGAGCTGCGCGGCATCGACCTCGCTGAGCACGCCGAATCCGGGTATGACTTCTCCAGCGTCCGCTACTCCTCCTTGGTGCTGCCGCGAGCCCACACTCACCGCGAAGACACCCTTCGCGGTGACGATCACCCAACTCACGACGCTCGCCGCGTCGCCACCACGGAAGTCACCACGAAAGAAGAGGTCCCGGCATGAAACTCGTCACCGCCATCATCCAACCGTCAGCTCTTGACGCCGTCCGTCTCGCGCTCGCCCAGGCCGGAGTTGCAGGACTGACGATCTCAGAGGCCGCCGGGTTCGCTCATCAGAAAGGTCACACGGAGGTCTACCGCGGCGCAGAGTTCACCATCGACTTCCTTGAGAAGGTTCGCCTTGAGGTGCTGTGCCCTGACGAAGAGCTCGAGCACGTCGTCCAGACGATCTGCGACGCAGCGCGAACCGGAGAGATCGGTGATGGGAAGGTGTGGGCTACCAACGTCGAGGACGTCATTCGGATCCGCACCGGAGAGCGAGGTCCCGCCGCCGTATGAGGGCCGACCTAACGATCGTCATGTGCCGTGATCGGCAGATAGCGGGCATTCACCGGGCCTTCCGACTCGACACCCGTTCTCGTGGCGCGGTTCGCCGCCGAAGTCACTGGGGTTAGAGCAGGTCGACGGCCTCTTGGGCAGCACGGGCACCCGCACGCAACGCGCCTTCCATGTAGCCGTTAAAAGACGAGGCGTACTCCGCCCCGGCGAACAGTACTCGGCCCAGCGGCTCGGCAAGGATCGGTCCTGCCGTCGTCCACACACTGGGAGCGAAGTGGGCTCCGTGGCATCCGCCGGTGTAGCGCTCAGCGAGCCAGTCACGGTCAAGGTACTCGATTGGCGAACTCGGGGCCTGTCCGAAGGCCGACTCGACGACCTCCTCGAAGGCGCGTTGACGCAAACCGATCGAACGTTTCCCGTAACCAGAAGCCTCGGCACCCTCGAAGAAGCCCATAAGGATTCCCCTGCCGGTCTCATCATCGGAGGTATCGAAAATGACGCGGACAGCGCCCTCGTCAGCACCCATCTGGCCCGAAGCACCAGAGGAACGCCACCACGGGCTGTCGTAGACGAGGAAGGCCTTGATGACGTTGCCAACCGGGACCCGGGCGGCCATGTCGAGACGTTCGGCCGGAAGTGCTGGCTCGAACTCGATGTCCTTGAGCAACTGCGGTGGCACGGTGACGATAACGCTGCGTCCCTGGTACTGCACGCCTTCAGTCGTGGTGACGGTGACGCCATCGTCGTCGCTCTGGACAGATCGAACCGGGCTGGAGAGCTTCAAATCGTCGCCAAGATGCGCGGCGAGGTTGCAGGCAACTTGCACGATCCCACCCTTGACACGCTGCTGCTTGAGGTCACCGTTAACAGCGACGAGGGACTCTAAGTCGACACCGGCGTTAGCCTTAGCCAAACCGTCGAGAAGGGTGGTGTCGTCTGGAGAAACGTTGAAGGCTCGGCGGATGAGGTTTGCGATGTAGTTGCGGCCAGCGTCAGTACGCACGTTCGACGTCGTCCATTGGCTCAGCGTCTGATTGAGCCAAGTAGCATTGGCAGCCGCCCAGCTCTGGTTATTGGCAACACGGTCAGCCAGCCGACGGAACCTCAACAAACCCTGACCAAGGTCAGACAATTCGAAGGGGCTGAGGGAATGAGCAGACGGCTTGGACGAATTAGTGACGTGAGAGACCTTGCCCCGGGCCTTGACGATGACGTCACCGTCAGTGGCATCGATCAGCTCTAACCCTTGGGAAGATATGAGGGAACGAAGCTCCTCGTGCCCTTCGCCGACCCATTGACCGCCCATCTCGACGACCTGGCCATCGGACAATTCGGCGTTCTCGAGGCGCCCGCCCACTCGGGAGCGAGCCTCCAAGACCACCACCGAACGTCCTGCGGATGCGAGTTCTTCGGCGGCCATCAGGCCAGCAAGACCTGCGCCGATGATGATGCTGTCGTACATGCGTCCCCCTGCAATTCCGCTGGATGGCCAAACCGGACAGCCAGGCCGTGACCGTATGAATCGTGGTGCCTCGATCGTACCTGGCGGTCCTGAGGCGTTACGCGCCGCCCCTGTCTATATACACAGGTTCGGCCGTCTTGGACGAGCGGTCGCAAGTCTGGATTGAGCGAGTGCTTGGGGTACTTTGTAGGCGATGCTCTCCCAATTCAACGCCCTGGTGCCCGAAACCTTTCGCGCCATTGATCTGACCGGTGTGCTTCTCAACGGAATTCTGGGAGGCCGACTGGCCCGTATCAAGCGCTTCGACGCTGTGGGTTTCTGTGTATTAGCAATCACAAGTGCCCTGGGTGGAGGAATGGTCCGCGACATCCTGTTGGGAGCTGCTCCCCCAGTAGCCCTCACCGATCCCCGCTACCTGACGGTCGCCCTCGCTGGGGCCGGCATTGCGATGCTGTGGAAACTGGATTCCCGCCCCTGGCGCATTGCGCTCATTCTCGCCGACGGCACGGTGCTGGGATGTTGGGCAGCCACCGGCGCGCTCAAGACCCTTACCGCAGGCTTCGGGATCATTCCGGCCTTGTTGCTGGGACTGATGACAGCCGTCGGTGGCGGGATGATTCGTGACGTTTGCGCTGGGAACGTCCCGCAAGTCTTCGGCGGCAACCATCTCTATGCAACTCCGGCACTGGCATCGGCTGTCGTCATGGTTGTGGCACACAAGTGCGGTTTTGGGTCCTTTGGGATGGTGCTGGCGACCCTCGTTGGATTGGGATTCACAGCTTTAGCACATCGACGCCGCTGGGTGCTTCCTCAAAACTCGGAGTGGACCTTGCAGTTGTCGTCCTCCCAGGTACAAAAGCTGTTGCGCGTGCGGGCTGCACGCCGTGCAGAAAAACTGCATGACCGCGACGACGGCCAGGAAGGAAACGCCGAGAACTCGCAGAATCCACACAGATAGCCGTCGGGCCCGCGCCCGAGCCCTACTTGCCGAATCACATCCTTACTAGCAGAAAAGACCACCATGACCCTCGACCGCGCCATAGCTCACGCCACACCGCCAGAGGACGCCGATCGCATTGATGCCTGGCTCATGGCAATCCCCTCAGACTCCAACCGCCAGCGCGTCTCCACGCTCCTCAACGAGGCTCTGCGCACCCACCCCAGCCTCGTTCTAGTGTGGAAGTGGAATATGCCGATGCTCACCGATCACGGTTCCTTCATCGCCAGCTGGAGCGCCTCAGCCAAGCACCTCGCCTTGGCTTTCGAAGCGGCAACCCTTGATACCTTCACTGAGCGCATCGTGGATGCGGGCTACACCCGATCAAAGAAAATGTGGCAGGTAAAGTGGGATCAGCCAGCCCCGTGGCCCTTAATCAGCGACATGCTCGATCACGCAATCGACGCAAAGAAAGACTGCGCTACTTTCTGGGCACGATGAAAGACACCGACGGTCGAAGAAACACGACATCGCCTGAAAGGCCGCCGCAGTTATATCCCGCCTTGAATACCATGGCGAGATAATTCATAGTTTCCGGCCTCGGAGCGCGGGCTGTCATACGAGGTCAGCATATGGTGCAGGCTCATCGTGGTGACGCTGCGTCACGCAGATAGTCGACCCCACTCCTCATATACAAGCGGCTCCAAATCGTCGCGAGACACGGAGTTACCCCAGTATGCCCGCGCAGCTGCAGCCAGGATTCTCGGGAACAGCAGCCGCGTCGCATCCTCGACGACGGGGATGAACTCGCACCACAAACTGACGTTAACCCCAACCATCTGCGGGTCCGTCGGGAATTGAAGGTCGAGAATACGGTCGACGGGCACCGGGGGTTCCATGCCGAGTGCCTCAGTGAATCCCTCAAACGGCTCCCGATTGAGGTACAGATAGTCGGCGTCATAAAACACCCACGGATTCCCACTCTTACGCGCCACGTCGACGCCTTGGTGTTCACGCCATGCGCACACCACGTCATTTTCTCGAAGCTCAGTGGCGACGGCCTCATCCCACACGGCGCACGACCGCCCGCGTTCATTTAGCCGACGCCTGGCAACGTCAGTGAAAGCTTTCTGGATTCCGGCACCGTCACGGACACCATGATCTTTCATCCACTCCCGTGCATACGTTGAACCGTTCCAGAACTCCATATCGCATTCGTCGCCACCGATATGGATGACCGAAGCAGGGAAAAGGTCGCATACTGAATCGACGACAGCGTCAACAAACTCAAAGGCTTCCGAGGAGGGCCACAGCAAATTATTTCGAAGCGGCTTCCCCGCCACCAGATCTCCGAGCCGTGCAGTTCCTGCCGCTATTTCAGGATTCCCAAGCTCTGGATACGCGAAAATTATAGCCTCGGCATGGCCTGGAAGATCTACCTCCGGCATGACTTCAATTCCATACCCCTCAGCGACCTCCAACACCCGCTGAATATCCTGAGCGGTGTAGCACCCTGAATTGTCCTTTCCGGACCACTCATGCTGATACATCGCCAAACGGTCGCGATCTACATTCGTGTATTCATCAAAATCCATGCGTCTGCGAGAACTTGCGACCTCAGCAACCCGCGGATAACCCTTCACCGGGATACGCCAGCCAGAATTATCGGTAAGGTGCCAATGCAACCGGGTGAAGTGGTAGCGATGCAGCAAAGCGAGCAGATCAATGATGGTATCAACCGGCCAGAACGTCCGGGAAGAATCCAACAGATACCCGCGCCACGGATACGCGGCGCAGTCTTCAATTCCTAAACGCTTAGCAGCTTCCGGCCCCGTCACTAAAGATGGCCCAAGACTGTTAAGCCTTTGGCGCAGAATCGCCATAGCCCTCACCTCGTCATATCTCATCCGACTGCATCGCCAGGACATCAGCCCTTGACGGCACCAGCCGTCATGGTCTTGCCAAGTCTGTTCTGGATCAGGCTAAACAGCACGACCACGGGAACAGCCATGAGAGTCGCACCAGCCATGACGCCACCCCAGTCCGTGTACCCCAAATTGCCTGATTGGAATGTCTGAAGCCACATTGGCAGGGTGTGAGCAGAATTTTTGGACAACACAATGAGAGCCAAGGTGTATTCATTCCACGCAAAGAGAAAACCGAACACTGCGGTAGCTACAATGCCCGGCAGCAGGAGAGGCAGAGTCACTCGGAAGAATGCCCCTAGCCGCGAACACCCATCAACCTGAGCAGCTTCCTCAAGATCAACCGGCACCGCGTCTACGTATCCACGCATGATCCACGTCATAAAAGGAACGTGGCCACCCACATAGAGAATGCCCAATCCAATAGCAGAGTTGAGCAACCCGATTGAGTCAAGCATGCGGTACTGCGAAATGAAGAGAGCCTCAGCCGGAATCATCTGTACAACGAGGACAAGGACAATCATCGTTGCCCGGGCCCGAAAACGATACCGCGATAGCGAAAACGAAAACATGAGAGCGAATAGTGTCGCAAAGACGACGGTGATGAAAGACACCGTTAGCGACATTCGCATAGCTGACCAGAAGGAGTCATCTGTCAGGATCCGTTGGAAGTTCTTGAGGGTCCCGTTAGTAACGATAAATTTCGGGGGCTTCGATAATAAAGACTTATCGTCCTCGAACGCCGATTTGACCATCCAGTAGACCGGGATGAGCCATACCAATGCGACGAGAATTGCGATCGCGCTGGCACGATGCCTCGTCCTGTCCTTGTACAGCGAGCGCTTTCGAGATTTCGTTGCGTATGCGCCGACTGCGGGTTGTGTCGAGGTGCTCATGCGGCATCACCTTGGCGAAAAAGCATGCGGATGTATCCAGACGACAGCAGCAAGGTCAGCAACAGAATGACCGTCGCCAGCGCGGACGCGACGCCGTAATTACCCTGGGCGATACCCATCTGGAAGACGTAGGTACCGAGCAGGTTTGTTTCGGTCGTCACGCCGCCAGATTGCTGAAGTACGTATATCTGGGTGAAGACTCGAAGGTCCCAAATGACCTCAAGAACTGTCATCAAGGCAACAATCGTGCCAGCCGACGGCAGCAAGACGTACCGCGTGATCTGGGCATTAGTGGCGCTGTCCATACCTGCGGCCTCGATGACTTCGCTAGGCACCTGAGCCATAGCTGCGTATATGGAAATCGTTGCCAGGGGAATAGAGGCCCAGATGATGACCAGGGAAGCGACAGTGAAGAACGTCCACGGCGATCCTGACAGCCAGTTGTAACCATCGGCATGGGCGCCGAGCTTAGTCAGCACATAATTAACCGGACCATAGTTTGGATCAATAAGCCACTGCCACACCGTCAGCGAAGCCAGTAGGGGCATTCCCCACACGATAATCAACGAGTTATTGAGGAAGCCCCGGCCGAAACCACCTGCGCGCAGTAGAACGACCGCCAAAAGAACAGACAAGATCATCGTCAGGCCAGCGGTAACGAAGCAGAACGCTAGCGAACGCCCAAAGACCTGCCAGAAGTAGGGGTCAGTGAGGATGGATTTGTAGTTATCCAATCCCACCCAAGGGGCCGGCTTGCCGAATTGCTGTGCCAGCCCAAACTTCTGGAAGGACATAATGAACTGCTTCACCATGGGGTACCCAACAGCCACCAGGACGGCAATCACCCCGGGAGCCATGAGGAGGTACGGCACCATATTCCGTTTACGACGCACCCACTTCCCGTGCGTCGACGACGTGTTAGTCATGAATTGGTCCTGTCTGTATACGCGATGTGCGCGGTCATAAACCTGGATGCCTCAAGCGCGTCATAACCGCGCACCATCGAGTTAACGAACGCTCGTTTTCTAGTTTTCGAGTCAGGACTCTTTCTGATTGAGAGCCTTATTCAACATATCGTCAAACTGCTTAGCCTCCGCTGCCACATCTGCGCCGCTAGCAATCTTCGTGTAGAAGTTCTTGAGCGTGGTATCAGGCATGAGGTTGGCCCAGTTCGCGGTATTTGGAGTGAGCTTGGAGGCTGCAATAACGTCTTTAGAGATCTTAGCGAAGGCACCTTGGACGTCACCGGCGTAGTCCAGATTGCCAGGCGTCCAGCCATTTTTGGCGATGAGCTTTTGGAATTCCTTAGAGAAGATGATGTCGATAACCGCGGCGGCCCCTTTAGGGTGATGAGCCTTGGCAGCTATAGAGATGTTCGAGCCGCCAGCAAAGGTCGCACCCGCCTTTCCCGGAGTATTAGACGGCAGAGCCATGACACCGACCTTGCCAGCATCCCACAGCTCCTTGTCAATCTTGGTACCGATGTTGCCGGTAGCAACAAGAATTCCGACCTGACCGTTGTTAAAGTTCTGCTGGAAATTCTTTTGACCCGTCTGCGAATCATTACCGAAGGTCGTACCGTTCTTAAAGATGTCCTGGATCTGCTTGAGGGCAGCCTGGCTAGCACTGGAGGACATCTGCGCAGTCCATTTGCCATCTGCCTCAGTGGCATAGTCGCCACCGGCGGCGAAGAGGTACGACTCTACGGCATGAATGTCTGCCGCAGCCAGGTAGATGCCTGAGAATCCCTTCGTGTGATCCGGGTTGGCCTTGGTCAGTTTGATGATGGCGTCATGGAATTCGTTGATCGTCTGAGGCTCAGTGATGCCAGCTTTCTTGAACAGGTCTTTGCGATAGTAGATGCCGCGAGCACCCGCGTACAGCGGTAATGCATACTTGCCGCCTTCGTATTCGCCAGCCTTGACAAATGAAGGGATCAGCTTGCTCCCGCCCAGCGACTCGTACTGTTCAGACAAATCAGCAAAGGCACCGACCGAAAGGTAAGCAGCCGACTGCGTGTTGCCCGTTTCGACGACGTCGGGGCATTCATCGGTCGACGCCAAAGAGGTCTGCAGCTTGGACTGGATACCGTCCCACTGTTGAATCTCGATGCTCAGTTTCTTACCAGGGTTCTTTTCGGCAAACGTCTTCTTGAGGTACTCCTGCGCCTCATCGGAGATGGAATCCTGCATGAACCAGACCCGCACCGGCCCCTCTCCATCCTCTGCCTGTGCTGCAGAACCCGAGGAGGACGACCGCGAGCCACTGCAGGCGGACAGGGTAGGAACAGCAACCGCCGACGCGATCGCCAATTTCAGGAAGGTTGAACGCTTCATGTCGTTCATGTTGTGGGCCTTTCCGCATCATTGGGGGATCGAGGCCTGGAGCAACCATGCTCCACGCTCGTGACTTATTATGACACTAATTGAACGTACTTGCCAAGTTTCTTAACGTTTATAGGTCATCAGGGTACACTCGGGCGCGTGGCGGTCACGTAACCGCAGCTGGAGCACGTGAGGCCCAGCGGCACATTGTCCAACCGAAGGGTTCTGGAGCGTTCTGTCAGCACATTCCACATGTCAATGGCTTCCTGACGAGCGCGACGGCCCCTGCAACATCCCAGCTGAGAAATGCCTACTTCCAACGAACCGATATTCCTGTCAGCCCTGGCAATCAATGGTCCGACCCAGCGTGCCGACCTTGCGCGCCTCATCGGCGTGTCGCGGACGAGCGCGTCGAACCTCGCCCGCATTCTTCACGACGACGGTCTGATCGAGGACCTGCCAAAACCCGGGGTCGCAGCCTCTAGGTATCCACTCTCAACCAGTCCGAAGGCCGGGTTACTCGCCGCGATGGTCGTCTCGGATAAGGAAGTTGGCGTCTCGATCTCCCACCTCGACGGGTCACGTCAAGCCACTGCTGCTGCCGCGCTCAACCCCGCAGATTCACCACGAGTCTGGATCCAAACGGGCATACAACAGCTCCAGCACCTCATCGCTCGCTCGTACCCGTCTGAGCCCACTCCTGACATTCGACAGTGCCTCGTTGCAGTACCCACCCAGGCAGACGCTGACACCGGAGAGGTATATCCCTCACCTGCTTCTCGCCGATGGATCGGTATCAATGCTCTTGAAAGTGTGTCAGGCGCCCTCATGTGCCCTGTCCGCATCAATAACACCGCCCGCGTGGAAGGTTTGTGCGAACACGATGCTGCCGGCTCAGACCCTTCATCGGTCACCTGCTACGCACGATTTAGCCATGGCGTCGCCCTCAGCCACATTGTCCACGGTGAAATAGCAGCTGGAGCCCACGGCGGCAGTGGAGAACTGGGCCACACCGTGGTGAATATGTCCGGCCCGCAGTGTTCATGCGGCAATCACGGGTGCCTCATGCAGTACACGTCGATCCCCGCGCTTCAGACCAGGATCCGTCGCGTATGGCCAAATACGGAAGCTAGGCCCCCAGCCCTGCTAGATCTCCTCGCGACGCCGTCTGGCACCTGGCCTCCGGAAGCCACCAACCTGCTGCGCGACGCTGGCAAGATCGCTGGAAACGCACTCGCGAACGTGGCGAACCTGCTCGATCCAGACCTTCTTGTCGTGGGAGGGGAGCTAGGCGTCGCGGATTCACCATTTTTTGACGAACTCGCTCTGACTGTTCGGCAACGCACCCTGCCGCTCATCTCGACACATCTGACAATCAGCCATGCCGAGTCCTCGCGTGACCTGAAACGGGTAGCTCTGGCGGCAACTGAGAGCCTGCGCTCAGATACGAAGCTCATGACGGCGATCTGCGCCGATCTCACCAACCGGTCATCTAACCAGGGAAAGACCCCACATATGATGACGCGGAATTTACCGGGCTCCCGCCGCTGATACCGCCTCGGGGAGAGTGACGAACCACACGTCTATGGGTTCCACAGAGCCAACTACGGGAATCGAACCCGTGACCTACGCTTTACGAGAGCGCCGTTTGCGCTGATCCGCGCCACCGGCCGCCCGAACCCGCCACATAAGCGGGTCAGCGGGCTTCTAGCCGGGTCATGACGGATCTTCAGGGACCGTGAAGTATCAGTTCGCGTCCGTACCCGTGTGCGTACCTTCCAACGCCGCGCTCATTGCGTCGGTCATGGGGGTGAGGTCGGTGAGATCGGTGTAGGACTGGCGGTTCTCGTCCTGGGTGTGGCCGAACGAGGCCGACCTGACATCGGCCGGAACACCGAGGTTCATGGCGATCGTGTTGAGGGTGGCCCGCCACACGTGGGAGCGGGCCGTGACCAGCAGCTCGATGTCCAGGGCTTCGGCGGTCTGAACGTAGAGCTCGGCGATGGCCCGGGCCCGCTGGCGCTGTTCCCAGATCTTCTCCGGCTTGGCCGGCGAACCGATGACCGGGACGGTGGGGTCGTCGCCCTCCCTGGCCCGGATCCGCTCGGCGACGCGCTCGTCGAGGACGGGGACGGTCCGGGCCCTGTGGGTCTTCGACAGGTTCGCGGTGACGGTGACGGTCATCCGCCCCTCCCCGCGGCCGGAGACGTCAAGCCAGGTGATCCCGGCCGCCTCGGAGACCCGCAGCCCGGTGGTGGCCTGCAGCAAAGAGATATCGAGGGCGTTGCGCCGTACCGCGATCCTGTCGGCCAGGGTGTACATGCCCCGCTTGGGCGGCGCGACGCCCTCGGCGGGATCCAGAGCCAGCCAGTGGTTGACGACGGCCCGCCACTGGTCGCGGGACAGTGCCCGGCCACCGCGCACCGGGTCGGACTTCCCGAGGTCGAGCTGCTGGCCGCGGATGGGCGAGGCGGTGATGACCTCGTCGCGGATCAGCTGGCTCAGGACGTACTTGCTCAGCACCGATCGCGCCTGATGGGCCGACTCGGGGCTGTGCTCGGTGGCAATGGTCTTCAGGACGTCCTCCAGGGCGCGGAAGTGGGTCGCCGAGGCGATGGTGTGCCCCTTGAACGCGTCGGCGAGCCACTGGAGGGCTCCCAGGTACCGCGAGCGTGACGAGGGCCTCAGATCGGCGTTCTCGATGGCCGGGCGGGAGACCTGGCCGATGTAGTCGCTCATCGATGCCGACGGCTTCCAGCGGTGGCGCTCGTCCTCGCGCTTCAGCGCGGCCAGGGTGGCCCGGGCCCGGGCGCGGGCCTGACCCTGGGTGCGGCCCTTCGACCGGCGATGGACGACGGGACGGTCCTCGGCGATCCGGGCCGACCAGTCGAGCCAGTACACCCCGTCGCGCAGGCGGGGGTTGGCCCGGGTGATGGTGTCCTCACCGACGGTGAGCTTGGCGCTGGAGGCCTTGCGGGTTGCCATGAGGGAATCCTAACCGACTCGAACCAGCGGAAACATCTGTTGCTGGCCACGCGCCCTACTGCGCCCTAGTGAGCCGTGGTGATGCTAAGCGACGTGTGCGTACCGGTCAGTTCGTGTCCTTGCCCTGGCGCTGGTTCACAGTTCCGATCCCGGCGCTCCGCATGGACCCCACATAGTCTCCACGGCGCAACATGTTGTGGCGTGACGCCTCATGATCTACTACATTTGGTGTAGGACGTCGATCTGATGATCACCAGATCCCCTGCTCGCGATGAGGCATCGGCCCCGCGAGGGAGTCGCAATCCGTTCGGACTCCACACAGTTGCCTCCCCCTACGCCCTGTGGAGTTCTCATGTCTTCATCCATCCCGTCTGACGACGTTCGCCCCGCCTACCTGTCCTCCGACGACGCGGCCCGCTATCTGGCACTGTCGGTTCCGACCTTGAAGCGGTACCGCTATCAGGGGAAGGGCCCCGCCTACTCGACGCTCGGGCCGCGACGCGTCGTCTACGCCATTGCAGACCTGGACGCCTGGGTGGCCGCCAACCGCGTGGTTACCGGCGGTGCCCGGTGAGGATCCCCCGGCTGTTCTCAGCTTTGTACTCAGCCTTGAGAACTGCTCAGACCGCGCCACGGCGCGGTCTGAGTGCCCTGTTCTCATTGTTCTCAAGTTTTTCAATCTTGGCCTCGCATGCGCGTGCACGTGAGAATTCATCTGTACCCCTGTACCCCTGGTCCCCGGAGTGTCCCCTGTCCAGAACCGCTGCACCAGCATTCCTGCTTGTCACAGCCCGTACGCACGCGCCCGAGCCTGGTTCTGATCTAAGTGATCAAGGGGGTACAAGTGGGGGTACAACTCTTATTTTCTGTACCCACGGGGTACAGACTGGAGGGGCCAATTCGCTTCCGACTTGTACCCCCACCGAGGAGACCCCATGCGTGAGATGACGCCGACCGAGACGGCCAGAACGATCATGTTCGTCATCCCCGTCTCCCGGCTCACCGGCACCACCGAGGACCAGCGCCGGACCCTGGTCGAGAACCTGACCTCGCGCGCCCAGGTCAAGCTCTGGGGCCTCATCCTCCACGATCGGGACGACGCCACGGCGACCGCCCCCCACTGGCAGGGCGTGCTCCACACGACGAAGGCGCTGCCCGCCTCCCGGTTCCGCCAGTGGCTCCCCGGCTGTGAGCCCGTCCAGAAGGTCTCAGGCGGCCACCGTGGCCTCTTAGACACCATGGGCTACCTCACCCACGAGAACGAGCCCCCAGAAGCCCACAAGCACGTCTACGACGCCGAGGAGGTCTCCGCGACGCCGGGGTGGGACTGGTACGGCGAGTGGACCGAGGTTCTCAACTGCCGCCTGGAGCGTGAGCGCCGCTCCCTGGACCGGTCCAGGCCGTCTCGCTCGGCTGTCCTTGCCGCCGTGCGCGACGGGAGCATGAGCGCCGAGGACGGCTTCCACCACGGCGTGTCGAACATGCGCCAGCTCCGCCAGCTGAGGGCCGCCGCGCTCCGCGACATCCGGCCCGCCGATCTGCCCCCGGTGCGGGTGAACTTCTACGTGCAGGTTCCGGACACGGTGCATCCCTCCATGCAGAACCTCGTCGAGGCGCTGGCCCGCACGCTGGCCGATGACGGCCGGTTCTTCCGCATTCGGACTCACGGCAGGTTCGGCGACGGCAAGGAGGCCGACGGCTACGACGGGGAGTCGGTGCTCCTCATGACCGCCGACGATCTTGACCTGTGGGGTGCGCACTTCTCTCTTGGGTTCGAGGAGTCCGGGCCGATGGGCACCTTGACCGACGTGTTCACGATGCTGTCGGCCCGTCCCGAGCCGTGCCGCATCACCACGACACACGGACAGACTCAGCTCATTCACAAGCACACTGTGATCTTCGGGACACAGCCGTTCGAGAGGTTCCGCGCCAGCTTGGAGTATCGCTATGCGATGGTGATCAAGGACGCTCACGGCCAGGCGGCGGCCAGCCTGCCGATTGTCGTTCCGGTGGACGCCTCCGGCTTCACCGTCAACGTCAGCTCACGATTTGCCACGGGCCGCGGTGAACTTGACGGCTACGTCACGTCGGAGCGCTACCGCCTTGTCCTTGCCGACGCCGTGAAGGCCGCCCGCGCTCTCCCCGAGAGCGACCGCGCCGAGGCTGTCGCCGAGATCGAGGCCCGGCAGACCGCACCCATTGTCACCGCTGGCGACAGTGTTGCCGAGCGGATGGCCGACGAGGATTCGATCACCAAGGAGGAATACCTCGCGCGGTTCTCTGATATCAGTCAACCCATTTCTGAATTCTTTGCCCCGACTAGGGACTCCCAATGAACCCCATGAATTTGTCCGATACCGAAATCATCAGCCCTGACACACGAACAGGAGTCACCATGACCATCGACCACAAGGCCAAGCTGGCCGAGCTCAAGCGCCAGCAGAAGGCCGAGGAGAAGGCCATCGCCGATGAGGAGCGCGAGACCATGCGGCTGATCGCTGCGGCGGGACCCGCCCGGGTCACGGCCGTCACCGATCTCTACGCCCTGCTCGACGTCGCCCCTGAACCCGTCCTGACCCGGACGAGGACCAAGAAGGACGGCACGATCCAGACCTACACGCAGCCGCGCGACAAGGACGAGGCCATCCGCACCGGACGCCTGGTCGAGCTGGTGCACGCTGTCGTCGAGGAGCTGAACCGCTGCAGCCCGGACGTGCTGTCCCGGCTCAAGGCCGACGATGCCGCCGCGGTCGAGAGCCGCGGCGAGACCAAGACCGCGGCGGCCACCAGGAGCGATGAGCAGTACGACCAGCCCGACGGCACCCATTACGCCTACTCCGGCGACGGTGAGGATGAGACCAACGACGACCTTGGCGACATGCAGCCGTCGTGGGGATCCGAGGCTGTTGCCTCCTAGCACCGGCGCACATGTTGCACGACCCCCGTCACCTGCTGGTGACGGGGGGTTGTTCCGTACCACCGCACCGTTCACGGTGCACCGCTCGGGCCCTGCCCAACGTGTCCGGCAGGGGTGAGCGAGCTTGCGAGCGAGGGGGGACGCAGCCCCCCTTGTAGACACCGGCGGGCGAGGAACGAAACCGGCGGTGGGTGGGCTGACACGATGAGGGCGCTTGCGCCCGATATCGTGTCAGACTGCTTGCCTGGCCCGTACGTACGCAGTACTCTGGGCAGTATCACCCCTCGCCCGGAAGAGCAGCAATGGTCTCGATACGCACGGTGCCGCACGACGCGCCGCCCGGCGTTTTCGTGCGACTGTCGCCGGAGACCATGAAGCGGCTCGACGCCGACCGCACCGAGCTAGGGCTGTCGAGGGCGGCGATGCTCCGCGAGGTCTACGAGCGGTTCGCACCCGGCCCACAGGACGAGGGGCGCAGTGCCGCTGCCGAAGCGGTGGCACAGGCCGCGGGCGCGCTGTCCGGCATCGTCGACCGGCTGGTGGCCGCGCTGGCCGACACCGGGACCGCATGGGACAGCCGGGCCCGCCAGCGCCAGTCCATCGGCGTCCACTCCAACCAGGTCGCCAAGTACGCCAACGTGCTGCGGATCCGTGCCGAGCGCGGCGAGACCATCGACGCCGACGATGTCCGTCTCATCAGTGAGAGCCTGGACGCGATCCGCAGCGACCTGGCGCGACAGGCCGACGCCGAGTCCGGCGATGACCGGGTACTGGCCGGGGTGCGACGTGCCGCCGATGACCTGGCAGCGATCACGGCGAGGCTGCGATGACCACCGGCGGCGTCACCGTCAAGGTGCTGACGGGACGGGTGGCGGTATCCCTGCAGCGCTACCGCGACAGCCTCACCGACGACCAGGACGAGGAGCACCTCTACGACGCCACCCGCCACTGCTCCCACGACCTGCACGTTCAGATCGGCGAGTGGGCCCAGACCCGGCGACGTCACGGCACAGACGGCGCAGTCCGGCGGCCACGGGCCCGCTACGAGGTGTGCGACGATGACGGCCAGCACCCGAGTGGTGCCATGGGCGACACCGTCCGGGTCTGGGACGGCAAGCGCTGGCGCAAGCGACCGGCCCGCCCCGGCGAGACGCCGACGCACCTGCGCATTGAACCCGACGACACCATGGCGATCCGCGACTCCGAGGCCACCCACACCATCTACGCGGCCGGTGCCGACCTGGTGAACCCCGAGAACCCGGAGGAAAGCATGCGGTTCTTCGACGCCGTGGTGGCCCACAGGCAGCAGATGTACCCCGGCCTGCAGGAGTCGATCTGGGCCGAGCGCAACGGCAAGTCCGGCCTGGTCCACGTCCACGTCGCCTCCAACGCCACGATCTTTCAGGACTTCACGCTCGAAGGCCACCGGTACCGGGCGGGCCAGAAAATGGCCGGCGACATGACGAACGTCGACGCGACACGCGCCCGGTTCGAGCAGTACCTGGACACCCACCCCGAGCACGGCCTCATTCAGTCCCTGGCCAGGGTCGGCACCCCCGAGTACGACGCCGCGCAGGTCCGGTCGTCGCAGAAGGACTACTGGGAGGCCAGGCGTGGCAACGAGTCCTCCCACGACTACATCCGCCGGGCCGCACTGGAGTCGATGAGGACCTCCGCCGGCGACCGCGACCGGTACGTCACCGAGATGGCCAACCGCGGAATCGTGGTCGAGGAGGCCGGACTCCGACGGGGCAGGGCGACGAAGAAGCACGACTACACCTACCGGCTCACCGACGGGAAGGCCAGGGCCCGAGGGGCCACCATCGGACCCGAGTTTTCCTACGACGGCGTCGGAGCCATGCTGGAACTAGCGGCCGCCGGCCAGGAGATCGAGGCCAGGCGGCCCCAGCACGCCGGGCCCGCGAAACCCTTGCCGTACACGACGGAACCGCTCACGCCCGACGACCGGCAGGGCCTGCTCAGTCTTCGCCACGACGTCGAGGAGATGGCCCGACGCTCCCCCGCCGCCCGCACTCGGCAGGCGAAGCGCCAGGCTGAGAAGGAACTGGGCGCCCGTCGTGCCCGCGAGGCGACCGGAGCGGACAAGGGCCCTGGGGAGGTTCCGGCAATGGCCGAGGCGCGGGCAATCGACGCCGAAATGGCGAGGCTCACCCATGCCTACCCAGAACAGATGGGGCTGATGCGCAAGGCGTTCATCGACGACTGGCGCGCCCGACACCCCGCCGCCCACGCCGAGACGGTGAAGGTCAACGGTGAGCTCGGCCTGCGACGCGCCGTCCGAAGCGGAGAGCTGGAGACCGAGCTGCGTCGGCTGCGCCAGCCGTCGGCACCCACGGCCGCTGAGAAGCCCGTCTACACCTCGCGACTGCGCGGGGCACGGGTCACTACCGAGAAGATGCGGCTCCGACGCGATGCCCTGGCCGACCTCGACGAGCACTGGCACACCCGGGTACCGACCGACGAGTCCTCGGTCGCCGAGCGCCGGGCATGGGCGGCCGAACTGCGCGCCGCCGGGGGCATCGGCCCGAAAATGATGGGCAGATGGGCGACGGGGTTCTCGCCCGACGTGGCCGACCGGCTTCGGGCCTACGTGTCGCTCCGGGAGGTCCGACGGGCGTACGGCGACGCCCTGGCCACCCGCAAGGCCGAGGTGGTCCAGCGCCGGACCGATGCGAAGCGCTACCGAACGTGGGACGAGGGGTACTGGCAGGCCCGCGACCGGGTGAAGGAGGCCGGCGAGTGGGTCGAGTACCACCAGAACCGGGTCAGGGCGCTGGACTCCCAGATCCGCGACGGCGTCTACGCGACCGACACACCGGAGCTGAGCATCGAGTCCCCGCAGGTGCTCAAAGAGCGCCACCGGACAACTGCCCGCCGGACGCGCGACCGGACCGTCGAGACACAGGAGACCAGGAACCACGACGACCAGTTCTACGACCTCGGACTGGGTTGACCACGGCAAGCGAGACGTGGGAAGTGAATCTTCGCGCCAGGATCAGGGCCTCACGATGTGGTGGGGTCACCGGGGAGTCCCCCGACGGGCGTGCCCAGCTCGTGCTGCAGCCTCCTGGAGAAGGCCGCAGCCACCCTCATCGCCCATCGGGTTCAGAGGATGTTCTCCCGGTCGTTCTAGATCCCCCGCATCCGTCGGAAGAGCGAAGGGGCATCAGCCTGATAGACCCAGCTCCCCGGGACTGGATGCGGCAGGTACCAGCACCGACCGTCACCCAAGGGCTGTAGGTCCGCTGCACGGCACGCCGCCCGGTCCGCATCCTCACCGAGAAACTCGTTATGGCTGACCAGAAGACCGCCGGTGCCCACCACGAGCACCGTGGTGGCCGGATCGGCCTGCATAGTGTCCAGCAGCACCCTCAGGGTCGGTCCCAGCAAGAGCTCCAGCCGCCCCTCCACCGGAAGATCAGACGTGTCGCCGCCATTGATCTTCAGCCGGCTGACCAGCACGACGTCGGTAGCGCCGTCCTCGACGGTCTCGACCAAGTCGGTCGCCGCCCAGGCCATCTCAGCGGCCTCGGCGTCGAGCACGTCGGCGGCACCGACGAGATCAGGGCTGAAGGGCGACCGCGACACCCAGCCGAGCACATCGCCGATCCTCTTCTCCTTCCACTCGCCGGTCGGATCGTCGACCGGCCATCCCCGCAGCTCTCCGTGGAGAGACCGGATCTCCTCCTCACCCTCCCCGAGGAGCGTCACCTCCATGTCCAGCTCCCCCACACTCACACCCACAGCATCGATTTGCATGGCCGCGATCGTGCCACGCCAGACGGCGTCATCACAGGGTCCCCTTGAGCGACGTCGCCGAACTGACTCGTTTATGAGGCAGAACTCGTCCTGGGCCTGTGTCATCATCTGAGCATGGTTCACATCCGCGGTGAAATCATCCACCACCTCTACAAGCAGGCCGACGACCTGCTCCCGTTTTGCGGGACCTACCCCGGCTGGGATCCTGAGACCGGGGACTTCAACGCCGGCCACGACCGCGACACCCTGCTGGAGTTCCTGGAGGCCGGGATGACGTGCTGCGCGGTGTGCCTGTCACCGGCGGCCCTGGGCGGCTGGACTCCCCTGGCCCTCGACGACGGCGATGATCTGGATCCGCCCCTAGACGACGAGGACAAGGGCTTCTTCTACGGCGACGACCCGGCGGCCCACCGTCACGACGAATGAGGAGCTGAGATGACCGACCCCCTGTCCCGGATCCTCGACGCCGGGCTGGAGCTGGCGCGCCAGGAACTGGATGGCCGCGTCCTGGACGACGCCGAGGTCGCGGCCCTGGACTTCTGCGACGACATGGGCGCGGTCCGGTGGATCGCCGTCCACGAGGCGGGCGGCGGGGACGAGGACGAGGAGCTGGGGATCCCCGGGATCACGGGGACGTCGATCTCAGCGCACCGGCGACGGGGCCGGTGAATGAACGGAACGCCGGCCAAGCGGGAGCTTCAAACAACGACGCGGGTTGCGAACAATCTCTGTCATAACCATGAGACACGAAGGCATGTCCAGGCCAACCGTTCTCAATTCAAACACCGAGTTCTAAGATTCCACACGGGCCAACCCTTGATCTGCTCAGACTCCTCTTTAGAGAGCTTCTTCATAAGGAAATCTGCCTCGCGACCCTCACCGAGAAGAAGGGCGCAACCGATCTCGATCTTCTCCGAATCCTCCGAGTCTGTCCTCCCGGCGTCGCGCCTCAGCTCACGTATCATTTCCATATCGTCATCAGTGAGATCACCACCACGCGCCTTGATTTGCCATCTGTTCACCAAGTGGTGGCTCTTTTCACCGTTCTCCGCAATTACCCATTCATTGAGAATCGTGGCGGCGTGGAGAAACTCTTCAGATCTCCGTTCAACATCGTCCGCTGATTGAATCAAGTTGAGGACTGTCCTGTTTGATCGCCTGAAACCCCGATCATAGTCGCGAACTTCCTGATATGCGGGAACCAGGTTTCCGAGATGGAGATTTAATGTCCGGGACAATTCATCTCGGCCTACGACATCATATGGAGTAACCCTCTTGAACCCTGCCTCCTGGCCATTCTCGTCAGGTTTCCAAATGAGCTGCCGTGGCATCCTCGGGTCGAAGAAATCCATGGACTTCCAATGCTTCAGATCAGAGCCATGGAGCACCAGAAGCGAAACCGACCATTCACCTAACGACTGCCGCATCCTTGACGGTTCGTGGGTCTCGATTGGCAGTTCCTCCCCCATCACCAGTGCCGCGTACATCCTCTGAAGCGCAAGCTCATGAGCATCTGTCACACTGGAGGCGTCGACCAGCGTCGCATTGATCTCAAGCGCCTTGAACAGCTCGCCATATTCTCTATTCCTCTCAAGATAGGTCTTCAATCCCGCCGACACATTCTTTTCAGCGCAATCCAAGTGGAATGTCCGATCACCTCGTTGAATCGTTGACGTTTGAATGAGCGAAGATACGAACGCAGCAGCCTTGACGCAATCGTCAAGTGTTCCCTTACGCGAAATTGTCGAGCTTATCGTGGACGATTCAGATTCACTGTCAAAAGTCATGGAAAGTGCTGGGCTCAACTCGATCATGAATCTATAATCATCCAGCTGCTTGATAGCTGGATTCTCGTAGAGGATCCCGCCACACACGATCGATTCCCCCAATGAGTGGGAGACATAGGCCTCGGGCAGGAACTCCACTCTTCCGTTTAAGGGTACAGTCATCTTGCCAGTGCTCAGACTGAGGGAATAATTAAAATCGGACTGATCAAGAACCACAGGCCTGCTGAAGTCGATATCTTGGTCAGTATACAGCGCGAGAGACTTCGCATTCTCAAGCAGGGCCGGATCAATTCCATCGTCCGGGCGCTCGTGCGTCTTTCTGATTGCAATCTTGACCAGTGCTTCAATGTCAGCCACTGCAGACGGGAACCTCTTGACCTTAATCCGGTACTTCTTCTTGCTTCCCTCCTGTTGAAAAATCCCTTGTATGCGAAACGGACTCAGTAGAACGTAGGATACCATTCGATCCAAAGACTTTTCGTCAATCTCTACCCAGAAATATATAACCCCACCCGCCTTCTTATAGCCTTCGAGGTCCTCCCTGGACACATCCGCCTTGGAAGACCACGTTCGTCGATTCTTCTTCCTTGTCCTGCCCTTGACTTGGATGTCAACTCTCCCGTAGAAGTGATCTTTGCGATGCCTTCCGTCGTCGGTATACCAGGCAATATATCCGTCATTAAATGGTATTTTGTCTTTAGTCTCAATTTGGGAGTCCAGGTGTGGACACACAGAGATTATGCTTTTGACAGCAGCGACAGCCATCCCCTCGACATCCACTATCTTTCCCTCACATTCATATCATCAAATCAGCCCGAAGTATCCGTAATTCACTATCGGAACATTGGCCATAGGCGCGTCTTATTCACTTAGGGATACCCAGGCTCCTGAGGTACGTGATCCGTGCATCTATTGCCGCCGCGAAGTGCGCCCAATCAGCCATTGACGATGGTTCTCGGGGTGCCGGCCTCTCGGAATCGCTGACCAGCACGCACGCGGCATCATAGACACGTTGGGAGATCATCCGTTCGACCCCGAGCGCTATTCGGGATTGGTAGGAGCTTCCTTGCCATACAGGATCAATAGTTCCTCCAGCTACTTTCTTCGGCGTGGCTGGTCGTCGCGACTTCTCGTGATCCTCTACAACGATGAGATAGCCCAGCCAAGGAAGCTCATCGCCGAACCGCATGTCCACGGCCGCTTGGCGGATATCCGTCGAGGAGCCGAGCGCTTCCTCAATTCTGTTATTCGCATTGTTGCCGAATGACGGCCCGCCCAGCGCCTTCAGTTCAAACGCTGCGACAACGGTCTTGTGATGGGTGACAACGACATCCCAGTCCTTCGTCGGCCTGTAGTATCCGGGGAGAGTGACACCGCCATGGATCCTCACATCTTCCGGAGCGAAGCCCGCCTCAATGAAGGGCTTGGCCAGTACAGCGGCCACCGGGTCGAACTGGTGTCCGCCGCGAACCGAGCCTGCGGTGCCGGCACCGACAGCACCTGCGATCCTGGAGTTCTCGTTCTGCAGGTGCTTTCTGCCCCAGTAGGCGCTGAGCGCCTCCGTGATGTCCTCATAGACAAGCGTCATGAGGCTCAGACTATCGGTCAGCTATGACACGCCGTACAGGTCGTGCGCGACCCGGGACGCCTTCTCGCGGTCACGGCTCCGGAATGATTCCCTGAGAGCGTTTGCGTCGCCCCCAGAGATCGTGTCCGAGAGAGGTACCCGGATCGTACGGAGGTACTGGGCCTGGAGCCGGAGGGTTCCCCCCGCCATGCGCACGCAGTACGCCTCCACGAAAGCACTGGCGATGTCCGACAGGAGCAGTCCGCCCAGCACCTCAAGGTCCCATCGATCGCTGGTGATCCAGTAGACGTTGTGGTGCGGATATGCCTCCCCGGTCTCCAGATAGGGCGACAGCCGGGGCCGCATGTCGGCGATGAGGAGCTTCTCCCTGCTGGTGAGCCCGGGGATGACCTTGTCGATGGTCCTGAACCAGTTCTGAGGCTGCTTCCGGGAGACGAAACGATTACGTACCTCCGGCACGTCCAGCCACTTCCGCAACAGTGGATAGGCATCGAGGTCGACGAGCCGGCCGTCCGGGCCCCATGGGTTGACGAGGTAGTGCCCACCCCAGTGCAGCGTGCCGTTGAGGTCGGACCCCATCGTCATCGGCAGGAGGCGGTCGAGTTCCACCTCCGGCACGTCGTCGACGACGAACCTGGCGTCGCACCCGGAGGCCAGGCCGATCCCGATCCTGCAGCCGCTCTCCTCCAGGGTTGGGAGATCGGCCAGTGAGTCCAGCAGTGCCAACGTGTCGGGCGCTGCGGATGGCCAGAGGCCACGTCCCGTGTACCAATGATCCAGGCGATGGCCCCGCCAGCCCTCCCCCGACCCGGACTCAGCAGATCCGAGGGTGAACCGGGCAGCCTGGCGGGACTCGGCCTCCCCGAACTCCGAGGTCGTCGACACCACCACGGGGGCCCTCCCGGTGGCGCGCCCGATGACGGTGATCGCCGGGTAGGCCATCACCTTCTCGTGGAAGGCATCGACGTCGTGCATGGTCCAGACCGCCTCGACGTCGAACCCGTTTCCCACCATGGCCCGCAAGTCGGCACCGTAACTGTTCCGCATCCACCGATCTGCACAGATGAAGCCGGCCCGGCCCCCTGGGCGCAGGCTCTCCAGCGCCTTCTCCCAGAACCCGAGGTAGATGTCGCCTCGCCCCCTGATCGTCCGGCAGGTTGCCCGGTACAGCGCCGCGCGCTGATCACCGAGATCGTCCCACCTGATGTAGGGGGGGTTGCCAACCACGACGTCGGCCGGTTCTGGTTCTGCGAGCAGGTAGTCACCGCACTGGATCCAGGTGCCGGCGATCAGGCTGCTGACGTCCTGGTCGGCACCGGCCTTCAGGAGTGCATCCACAACGATCTGCCGGCATGTGGCGGCGTTGCCTGGATCGATGTCCCAGGCGCAGACAGCATCAACGAGGCTCCTCAGGGATATGTTCCGATTCCTGGCCCGCGCGATGAGTCGATCAAGCATCGGCACGAGGAATGATCCGTCACCGGCAGCCGGCTCAACAATCCTCCACTCCTCAAGTGGCGCGTCCACCGTGTACCCGACCAAGTCGAGGATCGTCTCGGCCACCCACCGACGGGTGTAGACCGCCCCGTTCTTCGGTGTCGTCGCTGCGTGGAGTGTCATGACACCAGAATAGGGGGGGAGCTGTGACACCATGCTCATCGCGAAGTTGAGACACTACGCATGTGGATCTTGCTTCGTTCTTCGCGATCGCCTTCGGTCTCATCGGCTGTATTACAGGGATCATCGGCTTGGTCCAAGCTCATCACGCGAATGAGCAGGCCAGCGAACAGCACCGGGCCATGGAGGACGCGAACGCACTCGCTCACGATGCGAACAGGTTCGCGATGGAAGCGAACAGAACTGCTCGTGAGGCCAACTAGATTGCCGAACGCGTGCAGAGTGACACCCTCGACCCCTCGCTGGTCTCCTGGAGCATCGTCACCAATGGGGAACACGTTCCGACCTGCATCCGCAACAACAGCGCCGATACCGCCCATCAGGTTCAGGTGTCGATCCTGTTCAACGGAGCCCAGATGGGGTCCCACACCTGCGACGAGGTCGCCGGACCAGAGGATATCCCCCTCGAACTCTCCCCGGCACGTGACGCGATCCTGGACGAGTTCCGCAGACAGCCGCTCAAGGTCCGCGGGGCCTTAGGACTCGATGGTGGCTCCACTTCACGCTCGCGAGATTCAAACGAGTACACGATTCGGTTCCAGCTCACGTGGCTGACCGCACTTGGACACAAGCGCACCAAGATCTTGGACCACACGGTCCGTGTCACCGAACGGCATGGTCGGCCGGAGTTCAAGAGGCCGACGACACCGGCGTAGATCTCCATGCGTACTTCCGTGCGTACCACGCGAACGGGGCACCTCCTGGGAGGTGCCTCGAATCGTCATCTGAGCCTGCAATGACGCCATTCACTGGAGCCAACTACGGGAATCGAACCCGTGACCTACGCTTTACGAGAGCGTCGCTCTACCGACTGAGCTAAGTTGGCACGCCCGCCATGGCAGGCTCGGACGACTATACCGGCACAATGTCCTCTTTGTGAAACCAACACGCATCGTCATGGAACACCATTCGACGCACGCCTGTCGGTGGCTCGCGATAACGTCACGTGTGTGACCAACGACAACACACACACCACTCACCAGATGGGATCAGAGGTCGACGAGGTTGCCGACCGCCACTGGGATGCCATGGTGGCCTCCAGCCCAATTCTGGCCACTAGCCTCGGTCTGGATCTCAACCAGGACGAATACGACGATCTATCCCCCGACGGTCTGGATGCGCAATACCGCCTCACCATGGACACCCTTGACCGCCTTGATCAAGCCATGCCTGCCGACGATACCGACAAGATCACTGTCGCCGCGATGCGCTCCTGCCTCGGATTGGAGGCCGAAACCCACGATAAGGGGTACGACCTCCTCACCCTCAACGGCATCGCCTCGGGCGTCCATGAGATCCGCGAAGTCTACGACGCTATGCCCACAGAAACCCCCGACCAAGTGTTGACGGTCGCGCGTCGACTGCATGCCACCGGTCCTGCTCTGGACGGCTGGTTGGCAACCCAACGCGCCTCGATCGATGCCGGGATCACGCCTGCCATCCGCCAAGTGAACCTCCTCGTTGAGCAGATCACCTCGTGGACCGCCGACGGCGGATTTTTTGACGGCTACTTCGCGCGAACCGCCTCCGACGACCTTCCTGAATCCGTGACGTCAGCACTCGCCGAAGGCATCGACGCGGCGAAGGCCAATTTCCGTCACACTGCCGAGGTTCTTGCCACCGACATCGCTCCGTTGGCCTCCACGACTGACGCCGTCGGCATCGACCGCTACCGGCTGGCATCCCGCCAATTTGTCGGCACCACCGTCGACCTCGCTGAGACCTACGAGTGGGGCAAACAGGAGCTCGCCCGCATCGAACAACTGCAGCGTGAGACCGCAGAGCGCATCCGCCCGGGGGCCAGTGTTAAGGAGGCTATAGCTGTCCTTGACGCCGATCCCGCCTACCAGATCGACGGCACTCAGGCTCTCAAAGCATGGATGCAGGAGCGCGCTGACGAGGCAATCTCCTTCCTGGACGGTACCCACTTTGATGTGCCCGAAAAGGCCAAGCGCATCGAGGGCATGATCGCCCCGACCCATGACGGTGGCGTCTACTACACGGCTCCTTCTGAGGACTTCTCCCGTCCTGGCCGGATGTGGTGGTCGGTGCCTGAGGGCGTCGATACCTTCACTACCTGGCGCGAGCTGACTACCGTCTACCACGAAGGCGTCCCAGGCCATCACCTGCAGACATCCTCTGCCATCGCAGCTCGCAATGAGCTCAACTCATGGCGACGCAACTACTGGACGTCAGGTTACGGCGAAGGCTGGGCCCTTTATGCCGAATGGCTGATGGCCGACCTCGGCTACATGGATGATCCCGGCCACTTCATGGGCCTGCTCGACGGGCAGTCCATGCGTGCTGCCCGCGTCGTCCTCGACATTGGACTCCACTGCCAGTTCGACGCCCCCGAAGAGGTCGGCGGTGGCGAATGGACCTGGGACAAGGCCTGGACCTTCTTCAACAACCACGTCTCTATGGACGAGGGCTCCGCCCGATACGAGGTCAACCGCTACTTCGGTTGGCCCGGGCAGGCACCGTCGTACAAGCTCGGCGAACGTACCTGGCTGGAATTGCGGGAGGCCGCAAAAGCCAACAACCCGAACTTTGACCTCAAGGAATACCACACCAAGGTTTTGCGGATGGGTGCCCTACCGCTCGACGTACTGCGTCGAGCAGTGCTCTCCTGACGAGGATTACCGTCGTGTCGCCAGTCGGTCGCAAGCTGGCTGGCAGTCACGACGGTGACTGGAGGCGCGTCGAGTTGCTCAGGGGTTACGCACACACAGGGCGCCGACGTACCCCGTGTCGTGACTCAGCTCATGGCGCACCGATACCCGGGTCAATCCTTCGGGACACTGCGACGACGGCTTGACGACGTCTTTGACGTACCGAGCACCATCCTCTTGGCATCCCACCGTCGGGACACGCCCGTCATCGACCCGCGCCCCTACGAGAACACACCGTCCATCCACAGCTTTGAGATCATTCCACGCGTGGGATCGCCACGCCCATTCCAGCGCGAGTAGAGCTGCCGCGAGCAAAGCTAGGCCCACAACGCGCACGACGATGCCGATTGCGTGGCGCTGGCTCAACGTCATGGGCGATCCCTCCTCACAAAGACAAGGGTAATGACGTCTCCCAAACTACCCGTTACCTGTGCGCTCGTCGGCACTCAAGCGACACGTCAGCACACTGTGTCGTTTTTAGGGACCTTGCCACCGTTGACATACCCCTCAACGGCGTCCTTGACGCACTGATTACCGAGCTCCCACGCAGAATGACCGGTTCCTCGCCAAGTCAGTAACACACCGGACGTGAGCTGGTCGGCCATCCATGTGGCCTGCTCATAGGGGGTGGCGGGATCCCCGGTCGCACCCAGCACAAGGATCGGCGCTGCGCCCTGGGCAGTCATGTACAGCTGTGGCGCTGGACGGGCCGTCCACACTTCACATGTCGGCATTGCCCCCAGAGCCTTACCCAAAGTCGGGGCTTTGGACATTTCCTTGGGCCATTCCTGACGCAGGTATTTCAAGCCAAAATCCGCTTGGTCAAGACAGGATATCGCAGGAAAAGCTGAAGCAATCGTCTGCCATTGACCATTATTATTTCGACCGTTAAGAAGGTCTGATGCCATCAAAAGATAGCTGGCATTTCCACCTTTCATAGCTGCCACGAGAGAGGCGGCCAAGTAGGTATAAGCTGGTTTACCCGAATACAGGAACATAGCAATACCAGTGGCCGCCAGGCTCTGCGTCAACTCTCGGCCATTAACTTTGATGGGGTGAGCGTCGAGGCGGTCCAAGAAGCCTAACGTCGCTGTGCGAACGTCAGCCTCGCTCGTTCCCACATCACACTGTTTTCCCTGCGTAGCGCACCACTTGGCGAAATCACCAAAGGCTCGGTCGAACCCGACGACTTGGCTGACAGTGTCGTGATTTGTGATATTCACCGTTGAGTCCAGCACCATATGCCCGACCCGTCCCGGATATAGCTCAGCGTAGGTGGCACCAAGGAACGTGCCATATGAGATGCCGAGATAATCAAGTTTCTCGTCCCCAACCAGGTACCTCAAATAGTCGAGATCACGAGCGGTGTCGATCGTTGAGACGTGATCCAGCAATGACCCCGAGTGCGCCCGGCAGCTGCGCGCAAAGTCTTTAGCGCCCCGGATGAGCTCATTCCATTCGGCCTCGTCGTCAGGAGAAGCGTCAAGATTAAATAGGTCATCCATCGTCTTCGCCGAGCCACAATCGACATGAGTCGACGCACCAGTACCGCGCAGGTCCCACCCGATGACGTTATGGTTGGCAAAGGCCGACGACTGGAAAGAATCTAACATCTCCTGGCCGGAGCCGCCTGGGCCGCCGGGATTGATGAACAGGGTGGCCTTAGCAGCACCCTCAGCCGGTTTACGCTTGAGCGCCAACGTGATTGCTGGGCCATCCGGGTCGTCCCAGTCCAACGGCACCGGAATGTCGGCGCACTGGAACTTCCCGCAACCGTGCCACGAAACCTTCCGCGACAGGTAGCGCTTCATTCCTTGACCAGCCGGCGCCTTGGCAAAATGGGTGTCGTCGTCCGCAGCGGGATGCATCGTCTGCCGATCGGGGCTGCGTGGGCCTTCCATGAGAGCGTGCGCTTTCGGATCGAAGAACGCGACCGGAGGGTTGGCGTCAGCCTTATCGCGCGCCGGTGCGATCGACGCCGTCGCCGACGCGCTCGGCCCGGCGGTTGTTGCACGCGTCGCAGAGACCGACGGGGTGGGAGCAGCATTCTTGCTGGTACATGCGGTGAACGCGAGCAAGCAACTAGCGACCAAGGTTGCCGCAATCATCCGGGAATCGCGTCGTCTCATGGGGTCCCTCCCAGGGTCAGGCGTCGTGGTGCTCAAGGTGCCGCCTGCGCGAACATGCCGACACCAGCGGACATCCCGGACCATCCGGGACACTGGCCTCCCCGAGGGCAGCCTCGAAATCAACATAATAAGGTGACTCGTACCGCAGGCAGCACATGAGTTTGCCGCACGCGCCCGTCACTGCCAAGGGGTTGGATGCCATCGACTGCTCGCTGGCAAGACGGTTCGGTACAGGCAGTGGTTCAGGCAGGAAGGTCGAGCAGCACAGCGGACGACCACATACTCCGACGCCACCGACGGCCCTAGCTGTATCGCGGCCACGAAGCTGACGCAGATCGATCCGGGCGTGTAACCGCCGCGCGAGGGGCCCAACAATCGTGGAAAACTCCACTCGCCGTGGAGCACGGAAATACACCGCGATGAGACGACCATCGTCAGACTCGACGAGGTCGATCGCCAACACCTCCATATCGACGCCCAGGTCCTCGACGGTGCGACGAGCTATGTCCAAAATCTCAGCCCGGGTGTGCCGGTCACGCGCTGCAGCGGCGACTGCGGCCTCGTCAGCTATCCCAGGGCAGATCGGCAACGTCGTGTCGAGATCGACGTCTTCGGGCCCCCACACGCACCGGCACACCAGCGGCCCGTCCGGGGTGGGATAAAACAGCCATGAACCTACCTCGACGTCGAGACCACCGACGTCGAGGTGAAAAAGTTGACCGTATTCGCGGAAAGCAACCGCTGCGACCCGACTCAGTAGCCGGCCTCCTCTGCCTTAGCGGCAGCACGGCTGCGCCGATAGGCAGCGTCAATGGACCACCCGCCGGCACCCAGGAAGACCAGCAACGCGCCACACCCGGCTAACAACAGCTCCAGCTCTCCCTTGAAACCTATCGTCTTGAAGATGGCGAAACTGCCCCAGAAGATAAAAGTCAGCGCAAGCACCATGATCGCGATGACGCCGACTCCCACGACGCGGGTAAACAGGCCAAGGATGATGCACACTGCGGCAATGCACTCGCAGATACCCAGCACCCACACACCGGTCTGAGCGTACCCGCTGGGCAGCGGAAGAGCCTGAACCGCGCGCATCGTGAGGTCTCGCTGGGTGAGGTGCTGGAATCCGTGAATCCCAACAATCCCGCCGACAATAAGGCGGAACAGGAACAAACCCAGCGATGCCATGGCCTTGTCAGTGGTGCGCTTGGGGGCGGGTTGTGTCACCGGCTCCGGCTCGGGCGCGGCATGGGCAGCACGACGTTGACGTTCAGCCTCGATGGCTTGACGATCAGCACGTTCACGGGCACGCTGCTCGGCTAGTTCGCGACGGCGGCGCTCTTCCTCAAACTCGCGGTCGTCGACAACGCGAGTCCTTTCGGTATCAGGACGGAAAACGTCGTCGTCAATGACGCTGGTGCGCTCCGAGTCCGCAGGTTCGATGACCTCAGTCTGGTTGGAATCGGCATCCACGCGGGAGGCCCCCGTCCGGATGACCCGGGTGGTCTCGGCGTCGGTGGAGTCCGCTGTAGTCCTCTTGATCGCCTTACTCACGCTCAATCCTCACGATTTGGGGACCGCACCGAGGATACGGCACGGCACATTCACACTTTGCCACGAAACTCGCTGCCACAGCCGCGCAACACACCGTTGTTATTTACTTCGTTATGCCTTGACAGGGAGGATTCACCACCGGGCACGGTCTGCCCCCGTCATCGCAATCAAGAGAGTTTCCATCACAAGCACCGCGGTGACTCCACGCTCCAAACTCTGACGCGCATCCAAGATCGCATCAATCGTGGCAACAGTGTGCTCAGGACTGTGCGAATCTGCCACCCGGTGCAACGAGGCCGACCAGCCAGCATTGACAAGGCGAGCACCTCGCAGTGCATTCTCTTCTTCCGGGCGCACCGCACCGATCTGGATGGCCAGCACGTCACGATAGTAAGCCGTCAATTCCGTCAAAACGCGGTCCAGTGCGTCGCGCTGCAGCCGCTTCAACCGCGCAGATTGCTGGCGTTCTAGATCCCGGATTGCAGCTTGAGCATTGCGCGGTCGAGCACCAGAGGAACCGAAACCCAAAGCCTTTTCCAACTCGGCCCGCTCAGCAGCGTCAACCTCAGTAGTAGCGGCGGCAGCTTCCTCACCGGCCTGATTGACGAGATCCTCGGCTGCCCGCAAACAATCTCCCAGGCTCCGTAACCGAGTAGGCAGGTCACCGATGGCATCGCGCCGAGCGCGGGCCTCTTCGTCCCACGCAAGCCGCCGCGCCCGCCCAATATGGCCTTGACCAGCCCGAGCGGCTTCAGCAGCCACTTGTGGGGCAATGCCGTCACGTCGGACTAGCAGATCTGCCACAGCCTCGTCACGCGGCGTCGCCAAGTGAAGACGCCGACACCGTGACCTGATCGTGACGATGACGTCGTCTGGGGTGGGGGCGCACAGCAACCAGACCGTTTTCGGCGCAGGCTCCTCAATAGCTTTGAGCAAGGCGTCAGCTCCGCGTTCAGTAATGCGATCGGCATCCTCAATGACGACAACTTGGTGACGCCCATGCACCGGATTCAGCGCTGCCCGACGGACCAGCTCGCGGACCTCGTCGACGCCAATAGACAGCGTCTCAGTGCGCACAAGGGTGACGTCCGGATGAGCTCCTGACAAGGACGTTCGACAGGCATTGCACTGACCACAGCCGTGATTGTCGCACTGCAGAGCAGCCGCAAAAGCCTTCGCAGCATTCGACCGGCCCGATCCAGGAGGACCCGTTACCAGCCATGCGTGGCTCATGGTGTGAGAGAAGCGCCCGGGCTGCGACTCGACGGCACGGCGAAGCACCCCGACGGCCTTCTCTTGGCCCACGAGATCAGTCCACACGCCGGTCAACACATCGCCCACACCACCATCGTTGCAGATCAGCGCGACACTGCAACTACCACTGATCGAGAACGGCTACCGATCGAGACCTGCTACCGACCGAGCAAGCCAGCCACCCGGTGGCGGATAGCCTCACTGATCTGGGTGCGAGTATTCCGCGCGTTGAGGACGAGGTATCGTTGCGGATGGGCAGCGGCGAGGTCAAGGAAGTGCTGACGGACCCGAAGGTGGAACTCGTCGCCAGCAGCCTCCAAGCGATCTTTCGCGGCGATCTTGCCGGTACCTTCGCAGGGATCGACATCGAGCAGAACCGTCACGTCAGGTACCAGCCCAGCCGTCGCCCAGCGCGCGAGCTGACCGACCTCGTCGGGATCGAGGGCCCTGCCAGCCCCTTGATAAGCGATCGTCGAATCGACGTAGCGGTCACAAACGACGACCTTGCCTTCTCGCAGAGCTGGAATGACGACCTCGTCGAGGTGCTGCGCCTTGTCAGCGTTGTACAGCAATGCTTCAGCACGGGAGCAGATAGGGCCGGAATCAGGGGACAACACTAACTGCCGTATCCGCTGACCGAGCCAGGAATCTCCGGGCTCATAAGTCATGATGTGGGGAATTTCCTCAGCAGTCAGCCACTGGTCAAGCAGTCGCGACTGCGTCGTCTTACCTGCACCATCGCCACCCTCAAGAACGACGAATACGCCGCCAAGATCGCGACCGGTTACCGTGTCACCCATGGATAGCCTTAAGGATCTTGCGACGATGCTGAGGCCACGCGTCCCTAAACGATTGCTGGGCCGCGGATAACGCAGCCGAGGCGCGTTCTACCTCGCGTCCGGCCTCAAACGCTTCCTGAACAGACATCTCGCAGACGTCAACAACGTCACCCACCCTGCGCCTGGTAGGCACCATCTCCTTGACGACTGGACGCAGTCGCTTAGCCACCTTGTCGGCCCGACCAGTGTCAAGGATCTCGGCAACTGCCGCCGCGTGACGAACCGCAGCTTCAGCTGCCGACCATCCCTGCGAATCCTCAAGGTCATCGCACTTCGCCACTGCTTCAGCTACCGATTCCCGAAGCATGCGCTTCATGGTCGGGCGCGCAGGCTGATCAGGATCAACGGTCAGACGTGGGGAGCGCGCCGCCGCCGTGATCTCCTCAAGCAGCTGGTAATACTCCCGAGACACGTGGTGGATGCTGATGTGATGGGGATCCAAATCCAGCACTTGCGCACACAAGTTCTGGGCACGCTCAACCCAGGTGTGATCGAGCAGACCCGACATTGCGTCTAGCGACTGCGACAGCGCCCGGATCGCTTTCTGAAGCGGCCTAATAGACCCGTGGTTGCCGTCGTGGATGCTAGGAGCTGGCGTCGTCATCGGGTCGTATCCCATTCCCACCAGATCAGTGCGATCTGGTGACTCTGGGAGTACCCGCGGCTCGGTTCGCGTCGTCTCAGTTGGGCCTAAATCCATCCCCTGACAACGCGCGGCAACATCGACTTCGATAACGTCACGCAGCCGCCCCGCAAGCTGAGCTGACACCCACGTCTGCACCCCGGCACCATCATGAAGATGGGGGCGAGGATAGTCGGTGAGCGCGCCAGCGCCCGGGCCCAGTCGGCGCAACACCGACGGGTGCCGCGTAACCGGCACGGCACCCAAAGCCAAAATGCGGTTAGTGAGCCATTCTCGTTGACCATCGGTGAGGCCCCGTCGTGGGTTGATCGTCAACTCGCGAACCCGAGACGTCGTCACCCCTGACTGGACAACCGCAATACGGTCGTCGCGGATCAGGGCCAGCTTGGTGGAGTCCGGGGCCTCCAAGCCTGTCTCAGTGCGCTCCCACGACAGTGCCGCAACCGGGCACAGCGTCGCTCCGCGCAGGAAAGGACGAGCCAAGCAGGTGAAGTCTTGCGGCAATTCGCCAGCGGCATCGATGGCCACTGACCGGGCCACCGGAAGCCACGGGGACCACTCGGGAGCGTCCATGTACCACTCCCCTAGACCATCCACGACCCGGTGGGCAAGGACGATTCCCGACCTCAGCAGCCGATGATCCGGAGAGTCCAGCAAGGTGATGTCACACTCGATGGTTCGGCGGGCCCCAACGACAGCGCCGGTCGTACGCAGGCCGACGGGAGCCGGTCGAGCAGCGGTCCACGCCAACTCGAAGTACAACGGTTCGGTGCTGCCCGAACGCCACGCCGACGTCATCTCAGCGTCCTGAAGACGTCTTTGCGGTCGTCTTGGCCGACTTAGACGACTGTGCGCTCGCCGTCGACTTCTTTGCGGCGGCCTTAGTCTTCGCCGTGCCCGTGCGAGCGATCGCCTTCTTGCGAGCCGGGCTCTTCCTCTTGGTAGGTCCCTTGGCTCGCTTTTCGGCCAGCAACTCCTGGGCACGTTCCGGGGTAATGTCGTCGACCGAGTCGTCCTTACGGAGGGTCGCGTTAGTTTGACCGTCGGTAACATACGGGCCGAAACGCCCATCCTTGACGACGATGGGCCGCCCCGAATTCGGATCCTCGCCAAGTTCACGCAGCGGCGGTTTTGCCGCAGCACGCCCGCGCTGCTTCGGCTGGGCATAGATGGCCTCGGCCTGCTCCAAGGTGATAGAGAAAATCTCGTCCTCAGTGCCCAAGGAACGCGAGTCGGTGCCCTTCTTTAAATACGGGCCGTAGCGACCGTTCTGTGCGGTGATCTCGGTGCCGTCGGCCGCCGTTCCCACCACCCGAGGCAGCGAGAGCAACATGAGGGCCTCGTCAAGGGTGACGGTCTCAAGACTCATCGACCTGAACAAGCTAGCAGTGCGCGGCTTCACCTTGCGCTTGGTGCGACGCTTCTTGCCATCCTTCGTTGTCGTCTCCACGACTTCAGTGGCTTCGTCGTCGTCAAGGACCTCGGTAACGTACGGGCCAAAGCGACCGTTGCGGGCCACGATCGGACGATGGCTGTGCGGATCCAATCCGAGCTCACGATCTTGACCGTTCGGGCTTGCCAGCAGCTCTTTGGCGACATCGACGGTGAGCTCGTCGGGGGGCAGGGCGTCGTCGACATTGGCCCGGTTGCCTTCAGAATCCTCGATGTACGTGCCGTAGCGACCTACCCGGACGACGATGTCAGAGTCACCGAGTGGGAAGGTGCAGATCGTCCGGGCGTCAATATCACCGAGCTCGGTGACAAGCTCGTGCAGGCCCTCATGACCCTCGGTAGGGGTCGGAATGTCACCGTCATCGGACTTCGCGTCACCGAAATAGAAGGCCGAAAGAACCGCTACCCGATCGGCATTACCTTGAGCAATCTGATCGAGGGTCTCCTCCATGTCGGCGGTGAACTGGTAGTCGACAAGGTTGGAAAAATGCTCCTCCAACAACCTGGTGACGGCGAAAGCTAGCCAGGTCGGCACCAGAGCCGAGCCCCTCTTAAAAACGTAGTCGCGGCTGGTGATGGTGCGGATGATGGACGCGTATGTCGACGGGCGACCGATCTCGAGCTCCTCCAGCTTCGCCACCAAACTGGGCTCGGTGTAACGAGCGGGTGGACGAGTGTCGTGACCGTTAGGCGTCACCTCACGCGGATCCACATCTTGGCCCTTCGACAGCTGCGGCAAACGCTTCTGGGCGTCGTCGGAAGCTCCCTCGTCGACGGATTCAACATAAGCTCGCAGGAAGCCATGGAACGTGATAGTGCGCCCTGACGCCGTGAAAGTCGCCGTGGCGACGTCGCCGTCAGACAGGCTCACCGGCGAAGCCGGGGTGGCCTCAATGGTCACAGAAAGGGTCTCACCTTTAGCGTCAGCCATCTGGGAAGCGAGAGTTCGCATCCAGACCAGCTCGTACAGTTTGAACTCGTCGCCGCTCAGGCCAGTCTCAGCGGGAGTGCGGAAGTGTTCACCGGCGGGACGGATAGCCTCGTGGGCCTCCTGGGCGTTTTTCACCTTAGAGGCGTAGATACGCGGCTTGTCAGGAATGTAGTCAGCCCCGTAGAGCTCGGCAGCCTGACTGCGGGCGGCGTGAATAGCCTCCTCGGACAGCGCCACCGAATCGGTACGCATGTAGGTGATGTAACCGCCCTCGTAGAGATTCTGGGCCACCGACATCGTGCGTTGAGAGGTGAAACCGAGCTTGCGGCCTGCCTCCTGCTGCAGGGTCGTGGTGCGGAACGGGGCGTAGGGGCGGCGGGTGTACGGCTTCGACTCTACCTTGGTGACGGTGAATGGTGCCTTTCCAAGGGCTTTCGCAATGGTGGTTGCGGTGGCCTCGTCGAGGCGTCGCACCGCCGAGGTGAGGTTCCCGTGGGAGTCGAAGTCGCGACCAGTGGCAATTTTGGTGCCGTCAAGGCAGACCAAGCGAGCCTGGAACGTGTCCGAGCTCGCAGCAAGGGTGGCCTCCATGTCCCAGTAGTTCGCGCTGGTGAAGGCGATCCGCTCACGCTCGCGATCGACGACGAGACGGGTAGCCACCGACTGCACACGGCCTGCTGACAACCGCGGCAGGACCTTCTTCCACAGCACCGGGGAGACCTCGTAGCCGTAAAGACGGTCGAGAATGCGTCGGGTCTCCTGGGCGTCGACAAGGTCAGTATCGAGATCCCGAGTGTGAGCAACAGCCTCGTTGATGGCTTTTTCGGTGATCTCATTGAACACCATGCGGCGTACCGGCACTTTTGGCTTGAGTTCATCAAGCAGGTGCCACGCAATAGCCTCGCCCTCGCGGTCACCATCGGTGGCGAGTAACAGTTCGTCAGAGTCCTTCAGCAAACTCTTGAGCTCGCGAATCGTTGACCGCTTTTCTGGGGAGACGACGTAGATCGGGGTGAACTCGTTGTCGACGTTAACTCCGGTACGCGCCCACGACTCCCCCTTGTACTTGGCGGGGACCTCGGAAGCGCTCGTGGGCAAGTCTCGCACGTGACCCTGGCTGGCTCGCACGGTGTACTTGGGCCCCAGGTACCCGGCAATCATCGTGGCCTTATGGGGGGACTCGACGATGACGAGGCTCTTGGTCGGTGACATTCCTGCCTTCTCCGTTGACGTGATGTGGGCTGCCGGGCTGCCCGGAATGGACGGTCCGCGGCCCAATGTAGCGGCACCGTCGCCGGTGGTCGCGCGTCAACCGTAACAACAGCGGCCGCATCCGGCATCTCAGACTCGTCCAAGAAGCGACCAATTCGCCCCTCAACGGGCCCATGAGACGAACCAAAATCCACAGTTCACTGACCAGATCGCACAGCCACACCGACTAAGTCATGCTGCAGCGACGTGGAGCGGGGACGCGTCAGGATAACTTAGGCCGCTTCCAGAATGCCGTAGCGCAAGCACTTACGAACTAGAGGCAGCACCTCACTGAGCATAGCGTCACGGCCGACCTCAAGAATCGCACAGACGGCATCGGTGATCTGGGCCAAGGTGAGTTCCCCGTCGCACGCACCCAACACTCCGCCAGATGCCGTCGTCATGTCGACAGCCCGGCACAGCCCGCGACGTTGACGCAACACGATGTGCTCGGGGTCAGCGGCACCGGGACGCCCAGTCGCTTCACTGTCGACGTCAGGGGCGATGCGCCAGCGCCGGGCGAGGAGATCCTCGTCGTTGAGACGCGCCCACGTCACAGATTGGGCGTGCCGCGCCATCGTCTCACCAATCGGTTGGGCCACCTGCCAGGGCCACTCTTCGCAACACAGATCGGGATTATCCCGCCCCGCTTTGGTCACAATGATCCACCCCAAGGACACACCCGTGACGTCGAGATCGTCAAAGTAAGACAACCACTCGTCGTAGCGAGACCGCCATTGGGCTGACCCGTCCAATCCGGCATCGGTAAGCCAGGTCTCGATGTACTCATAAACGTCGAGGTGCTCGCGCTCAACGACCCACAGATCGCAACCGGTCCCCTCAACCCAGGTGGCAATCCTCTCAGACCATGGCTGGCGACCGATGTGAGCCCAGTTGGCGAGAACCTGAAGCATTCCGCCGTCGTTGAGATGGGCAGGGGCACCTCGGACCACAGCCTCCACCAAGCCATCCCCGGTGAACCCACCTTCTCGATAAATCAGTCGTTGACCCTCGCGGCTCGGTGGAGCCATAACGTAAGGCGGATTGGTGACGATGAGGTCGAACATGTCGCTTCCGCACGGGTCATACAGTGATCCGTCCCGGATCTCCACGTCAGCGTGAGAAAGGCGGCAGGTAAGGCGAGCCATCTCAAGGGCGCGAGGGTTAACGTCAGTGGCGACGACGTGGTCAGCGTGACGTGACAGGTGCAGCGACTGAACGCCGCAACCGCACCCCATGTCGAGGGCGCTCCCCACGTGAGTTGGTACTGCCATGTGGGTTAACGACACTGACGCCGGAGAGACGCCTAGTACGTAGTCAGGACGGGTTTTGGTAATGATCTTATCCAGGCCCGGGGTGAGGTCAGAAACTGTCCAGCCTGACGCGCCGTCATCGGGAGACCCGTAAGGACGCATCTCAACCAGGGCGCGCGCCATTGATCCTGTAATAGTCACAATGCCGGCCTCGGTGAGGGTTTGCAGCGGCAATGGCGCTAACTGTTCAACGGGAACGGGCTGCTGCAACAGCCATAGACGAATAGCCCCGGCCAGCACATCGGTGCGCCCTGCTAGCGCCCGCGATGCTGGTGTGGTGCTATTTCTGGTCAACCCAAGCTGCCCAGAGTCTCCGATGGCAGCCATGACGGGATCAGTGAGGTACCCGATGTCGGTGAAAATGTTGCGCAGCTGTTCGATCTCGTTGCCGGTGAGGTGTCTGCCCATAGTGGCAATCTTGGCGCGTGATCGTTCCATCTGTCCCATCAACCCGCGACGCCGTGTCGCGGCTGTTGGCCAGCCCTCAGGTGGTCTACCTCGATCATCGCAAGGCTGCAGCAGGCCGCAGCTGCGAGTGGCCGTCATGGTTTCCTGAGGATTGTCGTCGCGCTGTCGAAGCAGCCGGGATCCATCGGCCATGGCAACACCAGGCACGATTCGCCGAGCTGGCAAGAGCGGGCCGTCATGCAGCGATGTGCACCGCGACGGCGTCGGGAAAAACGTTGGCTTATTTGTTACCGATCATGGCTGCGACGGCATCGGCCACCCCGGTGCTGCCGCAGTCGCCAACTCCCGACCGACCAGCGTCCCTGCGGGATTCCCTGCACCGTAACACTGCCCTGTATCTGGCCCCCACGAAGGCCCTGGCTCATGACCAAGAACGGGTCTGCTGCGAGGTTGGGCCAACGGATTGGCTGGTTTCGACCCTCGATGGCGATTCTGATGAGGCTGAGCGTCGCTTCGCCAGGGAGCAGGCCCGATACGTCCTCACGAACCCGGACATGTTGCACCACACGGTGCTGCCGTCTCATGATCGGTGGGCTGGGTTGCTCGGAAGCCTGAGATATGTCGTCATCGACGAAGCTCACCGGTATCGCGGGGTTTTCGGCGCCCATGTGGCTCAAATCATCCGCCGACTTCGCAGGCTTTGTCGGATGCATGGCGCTGATCCGGTGTTCCTGTTATCCAGCGCGACCTCGACGAACGCCGCCGAGGCCGGGGCCCGTCTGCTCGGAGTAGAGAAGATCAACGTCGTTGACGAAGACTGTTCCCCTCACCCGGGCCGTGACGTCGTGCTGTGGCAGCCTGCCGAATCGATGTCCAGTGATGCGACAGGGCTGGTAGCCGATCTGGCCGACGCCGGATTGCAGACGATCTGTTTCGTCGCTTCGCGTTCCCTAGCAGAACTCATCTCTGCCCATGCGCAGGATCGGGTGACCAGCGAAGTCCAGGTGGCCTCGTATCGATCCGGGTACCTTCCCGAGGACCGACGACGCATCGAGGCCAGACTGCAGGACGGCTCAATTCGGGCTGTCGTCGCGACGAATGCCCTGGAATTAGGTGTGGATATATCGGGAATGGACGCCGTCGTCATCGCCGGGTACCCCGGACGACTGTCGGCCATGTGGCAACAGGCTGGCCGCGCCGGAAGGTCAGGACGTGACGCCTTGGTGGTGCTCATGGCCCGGGAGAATCCGCTGGATCAATACCTTTTTGGGCATCCGGAGTTGTTGTTCACCTCATCAGTGGAATCAACTGTCTTACATCCCGATAATCCGTATGTGCTTGGCCCGCATTTAGCTGCGGCTGCGCAAGAGGCATATCTGTCGCCTACCGACGAGGAGTTTTACGGGCCAGCCTTTACCGGGATGTGCGAGATGCTGGTAGCCCAAAACGTCCTGCGACGCCGTGGAAATCGGCTGTTTTGGACCCGCCCGGAGCGGGCCGTCGACGCCATTGATCTGCGGTCAGCGGCAGGCAAAGGGATTGACATTATCGATGTGTCTACCGGGAGGGTCGTCGGGGTGGTCGACGAAGCCGCTGCGGACCGCACTGTGCATCCAGGTGCGGTGTACTTGCATCAGGGGGATCAGTGGCTGGTGGATGAATACAACCCGACTGAACATCACGCCCTAGTACACCGGGACCTGCCGGGTTATTGGACTCAGCCGCAGTCGGCGTCGACGGTAAGAATCCTCCAGGAGGAGAAGCGTCGGGATTTTGGGCCGGGGTATGTGGCATTCGGGCAGGTGGAATTGACCGAGCAGGTTGTCGGATACCTGCGCCGCGACGAGATCACCAATGATGTGTGGGACTCTGCGGCTCTCGACATGCCCACCCACACCATGATCACGCAGGCGTGTTGGTGGGTCATTCCTGACACCGTCGTCGATGACCTTGCATTGGATGCCGTTCATCTCGCCGGAGCCGCTCACGGCGCTGAGCACACCGCCATCGGGCTCTTGCCGATGTTCTCGCCGTGTGACCGATGGGATGTTGGTGGCGTGTCGACTGTGATGCTGCCCGACACTGGGGCTTGCACCATCGTTGTCCATGACGGTCAGGCTGGTGGGGCTGGCTTTGCTGAATCAGGGTTTAACAAGGCCGAGGAGTGGTGGCACGCCACCGCCGTCCGGCTTGCCCAATGCGGCTGCGAGTCGGGGTGCCCGGCGTGTGTCGTCTCACCCAAGTGCGGCAACGCCAACCAAATGCTCAACAAGGCCGCAGCTGCCGCACTCACGGCTGCAATGGATCCGCTAGCTTAGCCGGTCACATCGTCGACAGCGCTCGTGTACCGCCGCCTCGCTCATTACGACCTCAATACACGGACCACCGACGTCCTGGGGACTACCCATGTTCTTCCACCGGTCGTTCCTCCTTTCACCAGGTTCTCACTCAACCGGGCCGGCCCGAGACGACTTCACCACTGTGCGAGGCATTCCCGGCAGCTCCCAACCGCGGTGCACCTGCACCTCTACCTCAACCGTCACGGATAACCCGCTTCCGCTGTCGACCACGCATGACGCCAGTTCGGCCCCATTGGCTCTGGCTGCGCGTTCAGCCACCGGGCAGCCGGGCTCCCCAACAGCCTGGGCTCCCCCAGCGGCCAGTGCGGCGATGTCAGCAATCTCTTCTGCACGATGAGCAGCTGACCACCACCCGGTAACGAGCAGTGACATCCACACTGCCGCAACAAACCCCACCCCGACAGCCGCCAGCAGTAGGGTCCCCGAGCCTCGTTCCCTGGCCGCCTTAGCGCCATGCGGCCGCACTCTTAAGCACGTGACCTTCGTCATGATTGCCCCGGTTCCATCGGAGAGCGAGCCTGCCCGCGCAGGTGTACCGGACCGATCCTCCCCAACGATCGGTCAACCCGAACAGTCACGGTCACCCAGCCACCAGACGTGGAAGTGGACACCTTCGCCCCAGTAGGTGCGTTTCTTTCAGCCTGTCGAGCTGACTCCGTATCTCCACGGGCCACCTGACGGGCCACCTGCGCAGCCGTTGTACGGCACGCGTCCTCAACGACCACTAACCCCACCACCCAGCAGCTGGCTACCACCACCAAGGCGGCCGCGATGAGACTGACAGCCAACTCGACCGTCACCATTCCCCGCGACAGGTACTGCCGGGATCGCCGCGGGGAGCGACCCAGCGTGGCGGATGCCCCAGAGCGCCCGCCACGACGAGTCAGCCGGATCACGGCAGCATGCCTCCCGCCTTACCAATGATGCTGACGACCAGCTTCAGCAACTTTGTGAAGACCTCTTGATGGGTAATGATCTTGAGTAAGACCAGGGCTAGCGCGACGGCGGCAAGCATGCCGACGGCGTACTCCGCGGTGGCCATACCTCGACCAACGATCTTGTTACGCGCTACGCGGTAACGTCGTCGATAACGGGGTTGTGCCGCATCGGTCGCGCCGACCAGGTCGAGAGACCTAGCAGAGATGACGGGTTCCGTCGTTGGATCGGTGTTCTCAGACACTGTCGTCTCCTGTCTGTTCATCCGGCCGGGCCATTCCCGACCTTTGTGAGACCCTCGCCTCACACCTTCAGTTGTCGTCGGAACCACCGAAATTCGTCAGCCAGTTTTATTTCTGTGGATAACCTGCCAGCGACCACCCAAGTCCCTTGTGGACAACCACCTCCGAACAGCATGATGCGGGCCATGCCGTAAGGGCACAGCCCGCATCGTCACAGCGCTCCCAGCACCATCCCGGCGATAATTGGTACCACCCCTACTAGCAGGAAAGCCGGCAAGTGACAGCACACCAATGGACCGATGGCGTCGACACCAGCTTTGCGCGCGCTCTTCTCGGCCTTTTCTGCGGCCGCGACTTGCAGCTGCGCAGCGTGAGCTGACAACAGCTCACTTATCCCTTCACCAGAGTTCACGGCTCGTGAGACATCCTGAGCTGGATCACGCCACACCGTCACCGATGCGAGATCGTTCCACGCTGTTGAGTCCGGGACGCCTGCCGCCAAGGCTAACGCCAATCGACGCAGGTCCTCAGCACATGGCCCTTCTAACGAGTCGGCGACGGTCGTTACTGCCGCTCGCAAAGGCAGACCAGCCTCCATCGCACTCGCAAGCATCATGAGTGTCTCAGGCAGTTGTGCCGCGCGGCGCTGTTCTACGCGTCTATGTCCCGCAGACTCAAGTCGGCCAGTCCCCCACCACACCACTGTCCCTCCCAATGCGGATAACCCCGCCGTCACTGGAAGTGGCCATGGCAAGCCTGCAAAGATCGCACAAGCCGCCACCAGCCCGGCCAGCACCCTCAGCTGCGGGGCTGGAGCACCGGGGCGGGGGACCAGCCACGGCGGAGGTGGCTTCTCATCGTCAGTGCGTGCCCGCGCTGCCGGTAAGACGGCCATCCACGCTGCCATCCCGGCTAGAACCATTGCCGTGAGGAGGGTCACCGTCCCATCAATGTCGGTCATGGCAGCGCCTGCCTCGCCACTCGATCGGCCAGAGACTCACTCCACAACACCCCAATACATGCCAGGAGAGTCGATCCCAGCAGGCAGGCCCGCCCTAACCATGTGGTCGTAAGGAATACCGTTGGACGCGCCCCAACAACATGGCCCATGAGTAAGCCGACTAGGGGTAACAGACCCATGATCCGTCCCGACGCCCGGGCAGCCGCGAGTTCGGAGTCGAGGGTGGCTTCCAGTCGCGCTCGTCGGGCTGTCCCTTGCGCCACAGATCTCGCCGCTGGGGCAAGCGGCGCACCTGTCGCCGCCGCCAACTGCCAAGCATGGGCTAGTGGCAGCAAGCCAGCCATCCCCGGTTGTCGAGAGGTCGCCACGAGAGCGTCGGGGACGCTTCCTCCTACTGCCTGAGCCCGCCTAGCCTGGGCCAATACGTCGACGTCGTCAGCCACATGCTCTAAAGCCACCGCGGGGATCTCCCCCACCGACACCCGTCCAGCAAGCGCCCGCGTCGCCCGAGCCACCTCGCGACCGCCCTTAAGAATCTGAGCTCGTCGACGCTGACGCTGCACAACGACGAACACCGTCGCGACCACAGCCACCGCCATGACGGCCCACACCACGCCGCTCGCGCCAAAAACCATCCACGACACTACAAACCCCACTGGGATTGCGAACCATGTTGGTAGACGCCGCTCCTCCTGGTTCCTCACAGCCGGTGGCGTCATCATCCATACCGACAAACCCATCAGCACAGCCGCCCCGATGACTGTCATCGCGCCACCTCCATTCCAAGCAACTGAGACAACCTGCCCGCACCGTCGCCACAAGACATGATTCCGTCGGAGTCCCACCGCACGGCAGGCAAAACCACAGCGCGGCCCCCTGCATCAGCGAAGACCCCGATCTCTGCTACCCGTCGTCCCTTCTCTCCTCTTTCCACGTGGATGACGGCGTGGAGGGCTGCCGTGATTTGAGCCGATGCTGCCTCACGAGATAGCCCTCCCAGTGCCGCCAGTGCTTCCAGCCGGGCCGGCACTTCGGCTACACCATTGGCGTGCACCGTCCCGCAGCCGCCCTCGTGGCCAGTGTTGAGAGCCATGAGGAGGTCCCGCAGTTCCGCCCCTCGCACCTCTCCAAGGACGATTCGGTCGGGCCTCATTCTCAAGCACTGGCGGACCAAATCGGTCAGTGTCACCGAGCCTTTGCCCTCAGAGTTGGCTGCACGGGCCTCCATTGACACCCAATGCGGATGGTCGATCCAGATCTCCCGGGAGTCCTCGACGATGACCAGTCTTTGGTCCGGCGGCAAGCTGGTCAGCATCGCTGCAAGCAGGGTCGTCTTACCGGTTCCGGTGCCCCCAGTCACTAAGAAGGCCAGCTTTCGACCCAAGATCGCGTCGATCATCTGTCGGCATCTCGGTGCCATCGAGCCCCCGGCAACCCAGTCGTCCAGGGACAGACAGCGTCGTGATGGCACTCGCAGACTGAGGCAGGTCCCCGGCCTAGCCAGCACGTCCAAGACAGCGTGAACCCGGGTACCGTCGGGTAGCCGAGCATCCACCCACGGATTACCGTCGTCGAGTCGACGCCCCACCGCGGCGGCCAGGCGCACAGCGAGAGCCCTCACTTCCTCAGGTCCGCTAAAGGTGACGTCGGTGAGTTCCAAGCCTTGCCCGCGGTCGATAAACACTTGGTCGGGGCCGTTAACGAGGACGTCTGTGACCCCGTCCATGACGAGCAAGGTGTCTAATCGTCCCGCCCCAGTGCTCGTGCGACGCAGCTCTTCGACGACCGATAGCACGGTTTTGTCTGAAGCCACCCGGCCACAGTCGAGAATGGCGTGAGCAACATCCATCGGCGTCCAGTCTCGCGCAAGGCCAGCCAGTTGGCGTCGCACCTGCTCGACGAGTTGGAGGTCTGGCCCGTCCCCGCTCATGATCCGATCACCTGCTCGACAAGCTCTGCGCACCCGCGCCGCCATCGTCGAGAGGCCATCACCCATGGCGGTTCCCCATCGCTGTGGCCACGAGCCAATCGGCGGTCATCGTTGATCGTCAGGTCTGGCCGGACTCCCAACACCGATTCGACGTCGTCGTCAGGCATAGATCGCCCAGGACCACGACGCGCTACGAGCACATCAGGAAGGTCCCGCCTCCTGGCCGTCATGACCGATCTCAGGTCAGCGGCCACCACGCCAACCTTGACGTCTACCGTGACCTCCGGGGCATCGAGACCTCCCGGATCCACGACGACAAGATCGTGATCTCCGGCCAAGGAATCGACCACGGCCCTACGAGCTGCCGGCGGCACATAAGCATTGACCCTGCCCGCACTCACAACCTCGACCCCGTCGAGGGATGGCAAGTGAGAGCCTAGATCGGTCGTCACCCCGCGAGCCGACGCCAACTCGGGCCAACGCCATCCGTCCTTTCTCTCAATACCTAACAGCAGGTCGATCCCACCGACGCTGGCATCAAGTTCAACCAGCCCGACCCTCATCCCCAGCCTCGCAGCAGCCCACGCCAAACCCGCTGCCAATGTGCTCACCCCGGTTCCTCCTCCGCTCGACCTCACCTGGACGACGGTGGCCCTCGACGTCGTCGCTAATTCGTCATGAAGGATTTCGGTAAGCACCTGGTTGGCTTGCGGTATGACGATGACGCTGGCCGATAGTCCAGCCGACCAGCGTGCCGCCTCCTCAGCGTCGAAGCCGACGACGTGAGTGCCGGGCCGTGGCGGTAGACCCCACGCCATGACCGACCCAGCCATGTCCGCCCCTACCAGCAACGGGCTATGCCTCGGCCACGCCTGCGAGACGGCTTCACGGTCCCCCACAACATCGACGCCGACCCCACCACTGGCAGCTACTGATCCGACGACCTCCGCCAAACGACCGTCCCGAGTCACCAAGACAACCGCTGTCTCCTCCGGGGCAGCACTGGGCGCAGGCCGACCCGACGCACCGTCCTGTCGCTGTCTAAGAGTTTTCATACCTTCAGTTATCGTCGGAGGCTGCGGAATCCATCACCTCACTTCAGATCTGTGGATAACTGCCTCACCTCACCGGTGACCCGCTGTGGACAACCCCCTAGACGACGATTCCCTCGACAGTCGAGGCCATTACAATTGGGGCCATGGCAGTCTCCTCTACACCGCATCTACCCAGCGGCACATTCGACTGGCTGACTGCCGGACGTGTCAACCCGGGTGACCGAGTCATTGTGCTGTGCCCGACTGTCACTCATTGCCGTGCCGTAGCCTCTCACGGCGCTGACGTCCTTGCCGTACATCGCGATCCTGATGCGGCTGCGAGACTTAACCGCATCCCCGGTGTTATGGCCGTCTGCGGTGCCCCAGAATCGCTGCCCCTCAATTCCGCCTGTTTCGACGCTGTCGTGGTACACCAGGGCTTTCACGAACTCGCCCCCGGCCTCGTCTTGCCCGAAATCGCCCGCGTCCTACGCCCAGGCAGCGTCCTCGGCGTCTCGTGGCTCGTCCGCGATGACACCATCCCGTGGGTCAAGCGTCTTGCGGCACTCCTACGTACCGTCGACGAGAGCGCTATGAGCGGCGACTACGGCACCGAGTCAGTAAACGAACTCATCTCCAGCACATACTTCCCAGAGGACGAACACACCACCAAGCGCCTGTGGGTGCCGGTCGACCGCGACTCTCTCATCGCGATGGCTGCGGCCCGGCCAGCAGTGCGAGCCCTTGATTCTGACGCCCGCTCCGAATTACTCACGAAGGTTGCCGCACTTGCCGACGATTCTGCCGGAACGAGCGGGTTGCGTCTGCCCTATCAACTGGAATGCTGGCGCGCCTGGGTCGACCACGACGAGCTCACCAGCCCTATTGGTCGGGTCGATGACGGCCTGACGATCACTCTTTGAGGCCACTCCAACCGCTGTCATCCCTCGTCAACCGCGCCCCGACAAGGCTGTCCAGCACGTGAACGAGATTGGTGACGTTACACCCATTTGGTAAACTCTTACGTTAGGTGTGCCGGGAAGTCTGGTCGGCGTGACTTTGTTCCCTATCCCGCTGAGCCTATGCCGCGGGTACCCGAAAGGCATTTATGACGGACTCCCATGAGCGGCCTCGCAAGAGCATCCTCCGGCCGGTGACAGGCCCGAACGCCCTTCACCTATCCGACATTTTCCGAAACGAGACCACCGGCGGCATGATGATGCTGGCAGCCACCGTCGCAGCTCTCTTGTGGGCCAATCTCGGCCCGCATTCGTACCACGTCTTCCGAGAACTGACTGTCGGTCCGCTCACGATCGAACAGTGGGCGGCTGATGGCCTCCTGACGGTGTTTTTCTTCATTGCCGGCCTAGAGCTCAAACGCGAATTCGTTGAAGGCTCACTATCACGGCCTGCCGACGCGTTAGTCCCGATTGTCGCCGCCGTGTGTGGAATGGTGTTTCCCGCCGGCATCTACACGCTTTTTAATGTGCTAGCCAGTGACGGACATCCCGCAGGCTGGGCCATCCCGATGGCTACTGACATCGCCTTCGCGTTAGCTGTGCTCGCTATCGTCGGATCGGGTCTACCGCAGGCGGTACGAGCGTTCCTACTCACCTTGGCCATTGCCGATGACCTCGGCTCCATCATCGTGATCGCAGTGTTCTTCTCAGAGGGCTTGGACATCTGGTGGCTCGCCGGCGCCATCGCCTGCATCGCCGCGTGGGGAGTGATGCAGCACTTCCATATCGACAACGGCTGGTGGTACGTGCCGATCTTCATCGCCGGATGGTGGTGCATGCTGCACTCCGGTATCCATGCCACCATTGGCGGCGTCGCCTTTGGCCTGCTGACCCGCACCGAAGAAGACGTCCTTAACGACCCTGTCGATCGCTGGCAGCACAGAGTGGAGCCATGGTCAGCCGGTGCCGTTGTCCCCTTCTTCGCTTTGATGAGCGCTGGCGTCAGCGTCAGTGCGGACACCTTCCTGGCCCTGTGGACTCACCCGATTTCGCTGGGCATCATTTGCGGTCTCATCCTAGGAAAGGTCATCGGTATTACCCTCGGATCCTGGCTCACTGCCCGATTCACTTCGGCGGAGCTGGGCCGCGGCGTCGTGTGGCGCGACATCATCGCGGTCGCTATGTTGGCGGGCATTGGATTTACCGTCTCGATGCTAATGACAGACCTATCTTTCCCAACTGATCACGACTTCGCCGACGAAGCGAAGGCGTCGGTACTCGTGGCATCCTTCTTGGCGGCCATTCTTGGCGGTGGCATGTTGCATCATCGCGGCAAGAGACACGCCATATGGGAGGCTAAACACTCCCATGAGGTTCCAGTAGCTGCCGGCAGTTCCACTGACTGAGGCCAGCTCGACGACAACTCAAACCCGGATACAGCAGATCGAACCTATTCCCGTTAGGCTGAGATCACCATATTTATGACGCGGAGGCATCCCATGGCAGACAAGCTCCCGGTTGGCGATACCATCGACAACCTCAAGACGGACGGCCAGAAGTTCGTCCAGGACTCCAAGGCCTTGGTGACGGCGGAGATCAAGCCTGCCGCCAAGCACGCCGGAATTGGCGCCGGCATGTTCGGAGGCGCTGGCTACTTCGGCATCGTCGGCGCATTGTTGCTGTGGTTGTGTGGTGCTTTTGCCTTTTCTCTCATGTGGCAGCACATTGGCAGCTGGGGCATTCTGCTCTCGCTCGTCGTCGGTTTTGCAACGATGGCTGTCGCCTTGTTCATCCTGGCCGGTATCCTCGCTCTCATCGGCAAGGGGCAGATCTCTCAGGTCAAGGCCCCGACCGGCGTCGTCGACGAGGCCAAATCGACCCTTGAAGCCGTCAAGTCGGCAGTCGCCCGCGGCAAGTACAACGCCACTGCCCCCAGCATTGACGCCAATAACGCTCCCGCCCATGCCGCTCCGGTGGCTGACGCAACAGCTTCTGCTCCCCGCCGCGCTAGCGGAAGTGCCACGACTCGCTAAGAGTTAGTAACACGTCGCGGCCCTCCCACAACACAGTGGGAGGGCCATTGTCTATGACGCAGACGTCAACCGCTTACGGTATGTCCGTCCGCTCGGGCAAACGTCGAGCACCCACATAACCTTCCGGAATCTCCACTATGCGCTCCCGGTCCCATGGACGAGACCATCCCCCGCGATCTAGCAAAGCGTCGAGGACGTGGGCCGTAAATCCCCACACAAAGAGGCTGGGTAAGACGAAGGCTGGACCGCGATACCCCGACCGGTGACGCGTGGTGGCCCGAGCCGCTGGATTGGCCAAATCAGCTAGTCTGACCCGCTGGACCAGTGCTACCTCGGCGGGATCGACAACCCCGACTGTGCCCGTCCCATCCCACGTGGCGACGACGGTGGTGACATCAGAGCTACTGGCCGCCACGTGTGCCGTCGGAAGCACTCCCCTGACGGTGACAAGGCGTTCATCTAAGCCCACTTCCTCGCGCGCTTCTCGCAGGGCGGTATCGACGATCGTCTGATCCACGTCTTCAGCGCGGCCTCCGGGCAGAGCAACCTGGCCAGCGTGGTGGCGCAAGGTCAGTGGCCGCCGCGTCAAGACGATGTCATTGTCTCCCTCGCTGATAAGAGCCAACACCGCTGAGGGCTGTCCGCCGCCGGGTCGTCGTCGCGCAGAAAAGTCAGGGTCGTCATGGCCGAGAGTCGCAATGAGGGTGGTCAGGTGACTCATGACGTCCTCTCTATGGCCTTGTCGATAGCCGAATTAAGCTCTTGCTGGGAGCGCCATTGGCCGCTGTGGCGGGTAACAATGATTCCGTTTTTCACAATGAAGCTGACGGGCACCCCGCTGATCTGCCAGGCGCCTCTAATCGTGCCATCAGGGTCTTGAAGATGCGGAAAGATCAAACCCGTGTCACCGGCAAACGATATGGCCTCAGATGCGTCAGGTTCGGCGTAGTCGACGCCGAGAAATTGCACCCGGTCGTGGTCGTGATACCTGCGGTATGCGTCGGCTATGAGTGGGGCCTCGCTACGGCATGGCCGACACCATGACGCCCAGATCGTCACGACGGTCACGCCCTTCGACGTCGCTTGTGCCACGGAGACTGTCGCTTCGTCACCTAAACACGGCAAGTCGCGATCGGGCATCGGCTGGCCTTCCGTCGCCGTCGCGGATCCTGTTTTACCGGGCCCCGACGGCAGAGCCGAGCACCCCGGTATTCCGGCACTCTCACGCTGATGAGCCATCTCTGCGTTTGCCCCGCAGCCAGCCAGTATGACGGTGGCTATCAGCGCACCGAGAATCGTCTTCCCCCTCATCGGCGCGGCTCCCGGACGAGCGCGGCGGCGATCTGAGGGTCCGTCGGGCCTTCTCCGAAGGAAGGGCACCGTTCAGCTACCGGGCACACACCGCAGGCAGGACGCCGGGAATGACAGCGCCGCCGCCCGTGCCAGATCAGGCGGTGACACAGCATCACCCACTCGGACGGGTCAAACAGCTCAGCTACGTCGGCTTCCACCGCAGCAGGAGTCGTCCCGTCAGTCCAGCCCAGGCGACGAGATACCCGCATGACGTGGGTGTCCGGGGTGATTCCAGGTACACCGAAGGCGTTACCCAAGACGACGTTGGCAGTCTTGCGGCCGACCCCGGGCAGGGTAACAAGAGAGTCAAGGTCCTGAGGGACGACGCCGTTGAAGTCGTCGACGAGTTTCGCTGCCATCGACACCAGACGTACTGCGCGGGTGGGCCCGAAACCCAGCGACGCCACCACTGTTTCAACCTCACCGATGTCGGCACCAGCAAGGGCTTGGGGACTAGGCCAATGGTTGAACAACGTGGGAGTGACGGTGTTGACTCGTCGATCCGTCGTTTGAGCCGATAACACCGTGGCGACGAGAAGCTGGTACGGGCCGTCGTAATTGAGTTCGCAGCACGCGTCTGGATAAGCCTTGGCAAGAAGAGATGCCACCTCGCTGGCACAAGCTCGGCAGTCCTGCCGTCGAGGCTGAGGTGCGGTAGGGGATGCTGCCATGAATCTAAGCATAGGAATTGGGACCCGGTGTCGTCACAGAATGTGACACCTGCCACAATATAGGAAATATGCTCGGTCACCAACGGCCGAACCATGCAGGTGCTGCTTATTTATGGGGAGATTGTTCGGATGGCAAATGTGGTGGCAACGGCGGCGACCCAACCGTTCTTCGCAACTCTCGGGCCCGCCTCGGCTGCCCGAATTATGGCCATGTGCGAGGCGTCGGTCTGTCCACGAAATACGGTGCTCTTCGAGGCTGGAGACCCGGCGAATGACTTGTACCTCGTCGTCGAGGGAAAAGTGAAGCTCACTCGATCCACGACTGCCGAAGACCTCACTCCCCGTGACTCCCTGCTGTGGATTATGGGCCCCGGTGACATGTTTGGTGAGCTATCGCTCGTTGATGGCGGCACACGATCCACGACAGCCACCACCCTCACCCGCTGTAGCTTGCTTAAAGCCCCAGGAGCGCAGATGCGTGAGCTCGTTGAAGGCCGTCACGACGTCGCGCTGGCAATGCTGGGACGCCTGTCGGAGCGCCTGCGCCAGGCTGACGACAACACCGCCCACTTCGTCTCTGGTGACGTCCCAAGCCGATTGGCGTACACCCTGCTCGATCTCGCACACCGCTTCGGTACGACGAACCCGGCAACGGGGCACATCGTAGTGCGTCATGACCTCACCCAGCATGAACTAGCCCAGGCCGTCGGCTCCTCTCGGGAGACCGTCAACAAAGCCCTGACCGATTTTGCCGCTCGCGGATGGATCGCGGCGCGGCCCAAAGTTGTCACCATTATGGAACCGGACAAGTTGGCCGCGCGGGCTAACTAAGGCTACGAAAGCCGCACAACGGGCTTAACACCACGGGGCTTAACATCACGTTCGGGGCCGGGCGCTAACGCCTTGGCCCCGAACGTGCTTTTAATACTGGCCTAAGTCGTTTCTTACACGCGGCGCGAAATCGCCGTCTTCTGGGATCAACCCGATCAGACCTCGACGGTCAACTCAACCTCAACTGCCGATCCAAGTGGCAGAGTGGCGACGCCGACGGCGCTACGTGCGTGACGACCCTGCTCGCCAAAGATCTGGCCGAGCAATTGCGAGGCGCCGTTGGCAACCCCCGCCTGACCGGTGAAATCCGGAGCGGAGTTGACGAAAACAACCACCCGGACGACCCTCTTAATGGCGTCCAAGCCACCGGCAACATCAGCTGCGGCTGCAATGGCGTTGAGAGTAGCGGTACGCGCGGCGTCAGCAGCGTGCTCGGCGGGGACGGTATCTCCCACCTTTCCGATAGCAGTCAACTCTCCATCAACGAAAGGGAGCTGACCGGAGGTAAGAATCTGTGATCCTGTCTGGATGGCCGGCACGTAATCGGCAACCGGGGCTGCAACTGGAGGAAGAGTAATTCCCAACTCGACGCACTTCGTTGTGGCACTCATCGGGACTGCTCCTGATCAGGCAGCGGACGTTTGAAGTAGCCCACTAGCGACTCGGGATTCGGGCCAGGGACGATCTGGACAAGTTCCCATCCGTCGGCGCCAAAATTGTTGAGGATCTGTTGCGAGGCGTGCACCAAAATCGGTGCCGTGAAGTACTCCCATCGGGTCATGACTTCACCCTAGCCGTTTTCGACATGGTTCTCTGATCGGCAAGTAACACGTCACGCCAACTCGTCACGTCCGGACGCTCACGCAGCAGGCGCCGCCTTTCACGCTCCGTCATGCCGCCCCAGACTCCCCACTCAAGCCGATTATCTAGGGCCTCAGCAAGGCATTCCGGACGGACACGGCAATCTGCGCAAATCCGCCTCGCCCGGCGCTGCTCTTTCCCATCCGGGAAAAGGGCATCTGCCATACCGCGGCAATTTGCCTGGAGTGTCCAATCGTCAGCTTCGTTGCTTCCCACGAGCCACACGGTACGCGATACGGATGCCTTTTGACAAGGGACGAAACACCCAAACCGGGTGCGCAGTGGGCAAAACCGTGGTAGCGCCTGCCGTTACGTCTAGAGTTATCCCATGGACACCACGGCCACTATCGGTTGGGGAATAGCGGGGACTGGACGTATCGCGCGCACAATTCTCAATGACTTCGCGCACGTCCCAGGTGCGCGCATCAGCGCCATTGCGTCGCGGTCGGCTGCACGCGCGGATGCCTTCGCTGACCTCGTGACTCAGAGCCTCCATTGTCCCCGCCCTGACGCCCACGATTCGTATGCCGACATGATCGCCAATCCCGCTGTTGACGTCATTTACATAGCAACCCCACACCCTCAGCATCGACCGATCGCCCTGGCCGCTATCGAAGCCGGAAAAGCCGTTCTCGTCGAGAAATCCTTCGCCGCAACCGCGAATGCCGCTGCCGAAATGGCGAAGGCGGCTCGAACCAACAAGGTCTTCGCCATGGAAGGAATGTGGACACGCTTCTTACCCGTCGTCACTGAGATGATTGCCGCCGTCAACAGGGGCGAGATCGGCGAGCCGACGGGCGTCCAGGGAGACTTGTTCGCCCTGCGCGATTATGACCCCGAGGACCGTCTGTTCTCCCCCGCGCTAGGCGGCGGTGTGACCCTCGACCTCGGCGTCTACGCTCTCGACTTCACCATTCGCCTCTTTGGAGAGCCCACCGAAGTTATTGCCCGTGGCAACCATTTTCCTAACGGGGTAGATTCTGACGCTTCAATGCTGCTGACCTTCCCAGAACACAAATCCGCCACGCTAGCTATCTCTTTTACCTCCGACGGCCCGGGACGCATGACTATTCAAGGCACAGACGGCTGGATAGAAGTGGAACCGCGGTTCCACCATCCCAGCCGCATCCTTATCCACCGTCGCGGGGTCATCCCGGAGGTCCATAACACCCCCGCTCTAGGACGCGGCTACGCTCACGAACTCATTGAGGTTTGCGAATGTCTTCGGGCTGGACGCACCGAGAGCTCGACGATGCCCCTCGACGACACCTTGGCGGTAGCCAGGACGATGTCTCGAGTGCTAGATCAACTCGGCGTGGAAAACCACGACGACACTGAGTTGCCGTCCTGACGAGTGGGTTCCTGCTCACCCCAGGTTAGCGTCGTGGATGATCAATGCCACCTGCACGCGGTTCGTCACCCCGAGTTTCCCAAGGATCCGGGTGATCTGGGCTTTGACGGTCGCAACCGACAAGTATTCCTGCTCGGCAATCTGTGCGTTGGTCATTCCCCTGCCAACAGCCAGGGCCACGGTACGCTCGCGCTGGGTAAGTTGCTCTAGAAGCCGACGAGCGCTCCTCTGACGCGAAGAAGTGGATGAACGGGTTGCCAGGCTGATGACCTGGGAGACGACGCTCGGCGAAAGCGCCTGCTCGCCGGCGGCGACCTGCAGGATAGCCTCAATCATCTTTCGTGGTGCGGTGTCTTTAAGGAGGAACCCATCCGCGCCCATCGCCAACGCCCGCAGCACTAGATCATCAGAGTCAAAAGTCGTTAAGACGATGATCTTCGGCGGCTCAGGGAGAGCCAAAAGACGTTGCGTCGCCTCAAGCCCATCGACACGAGGCATGCGGATGTCCATGAGGACGACATCTGGCTGATGTTCATTGACCAGGTCAACAGCCTCGTCCCCGTCAGACCCCTCAGCGACAACATGCACAGACGGCGACCCACCAAGAATGAGCCGCAATCCGGCCCGCACCAAAGGATCGTCGTCGATGGTGAGGACCCTCACCATGGGAACCACACCTCCAGTTCGAATCGGCTATCGCTAGTGACGCCGGCGCTGATGCGTCCGGCAACCATCTCGGCCCGCTGACGCAATCCTTCTAGTCCGGCCCCCGAACCCGGTATCGGATGGTTTTGAGTCACTGAGGGGAGGGGGTTCGATACGAGGATGCCCAATCCCTGACCCGCCCCACCCGAGATTGTGATATCGACGCAACAGTTGGGGGCGTGCTTGCGGGCGTTGGTAAGCCCTTCCTGAATGACGCGGTAGGCATGTCTACCTACTGTGGGCGGTAAACCGTCGAAAGAGTTTACCTCTTTATGGACTCTCACCTGTTGGCCTCCCAGTCTGACTTCCTTAATGAGTTGCGGAAGATCAGCGAGGGTCGGCTGCGGCTTGTTGGGGCGCGCCGAGGTATCTGTATCGCGCAAAGTGCCCAGCATGGCGCGTAATTCCTCGAGACCCTCGTGGGCATTATCTCGGATCGTCGCAGCGATCTGTCGAGTATCGTCCAGGCCCAGGTCTTCGCGCCAAGACAGGGCCCCGGCATGCATGGAAATAAGGCTGAGTCGATGGGCCAGGACGTCGTGCATCTCGCGGGCGATACGGTCACGTTCGGCCTGTTGGCCAGCCAATACTCGCAGCTCCTGCTCTCGCTCGACCGTCTCGGCGCGCGCTTCGAGGCTGGCAACGAGGTCACGTCGCGCCCCAATCGACACGCCGACCGCGACCATGGTGCCCACCGTCAGGGTCAACGAAGCGATGGATCCATACAGGTGGCTCCACCGGTGACCCTCTATCAGAGCAATTACCCCTTGGCCGTTCCTGCCCCATCCCGTGATCAGCGCAGCGACGATTCCAACCGCTGAGAAAAGAGCGATTTGACGCCAGCGTCGATGCGTCGCCAAACTCATCAGGGCCCACACAGCGACGACATTAACCGAGACACACCAGATCGCCGCTACCAAGACAGCCCAACACACCAATAGTGGTCGCTGACGCCTCCACCTCATAACGAATATGGCTCCCGCCCCCACGACTAAATCGAGGGTTGTATGCCACCACGGCAGTCTCGAAACACCCGAAAAGCCAGCGAACCAGCCAAGGACAGACAGCCCATAGCGGCACGTCAGCCCCCACCGGGAAACCGGACGCCAACGGGTGTCAAGACGAATGCCGACATCGGGCATGGCCTCGGTCCTCTTCCCAACAGGGAGAGCCTGATTGGGGCGATCAGGCAATAACGGAGTGGATAACACCAGCCCAGATTACGGGCACGGTACCGTCAGTCGAGCACGATAGTCCTGCACTTCGACCTTTGGATCACCATCGTCGACCTTGGTCGATGCCAGCGGTCTCATAAGACCATCGAATCCAGACTTTCACCACTAGCGCTCACCCGGATGGCCGGAGTGATATTTCAACCATGATCGCGGTTTCACACCTCACTAAGAAATATGGCCGGTTTACAGCCGTCAATGACGTGTCCTTTAATGTGGCGGCCGGATCTGTCACCGGATTCCTCGGCCCGAACGGGGCAGGCAAATCGACCACCCTGAAATGCATCGTTGGCCTGGCAAGGCCTACCTCAGGTGCCGCCACAGTTCTAGGACAGCCATTTGCGGCCCTACCCAACCCAGCGTCCCAGATCGGCGTTTTGCTCGACGCCTCGGCCATGCATCCGGGCCGCACTGGACGCGAGACACTCACCATCGCAGCAACCGTCATCGGAGCTCCCCAGACCGGGGTCGATAAAGTCCTTGACCTGGTCGGTCTCACCCAGGACGAGGCTCGGCGCCGAGTCGGTGCCTACTCGCTCGGCATGAGACAGCGCCTTGGAATCGCCGTAGCCCTACTGGGCAACCCCAGGGTCCTCATCCTTGACGAACCCGCCAATGGTCTGGACCCTCAGGGCATCCATTGGATACGCACTCTGTTGCGTGACTACGCCGACCGTGGCGGGGCTGTTCTACTGAGTTCCCACTTGCTTCACGAGGTACAGCTCATCGCTGATCGGGTCGTCATGATCGGCTCGGGACGCATCGTCGCTGACGACACCTTGGCCAATCTCACTGCCCACCACGAAAATCTCGAAGACACCTTTTTTGAACTTACAACGCCGGCTAGCCGAATCCCGCAAGACTCACGGCAGAGGGGACAGGAAGCATGACGGGCATCGCCACCATTGACGAAAAAGCATCCTTCGGAAACCTCATAATCGCTGAATCTCGCAAATTCATTGACACCCGGGCAAGCGTGTGGCTGTTGTCTATCGCTGCTATCCTCAGCTTGATTGTCGCTGCAGTGAGCGGACGGGCGATAACGACACATATCTCAGGCGATCTCGCCTGGTCAGTATTGTTCTCTTTTACCGTCATGCCTATCAATGCGCTGCTGCCCATTGTCGCCATCCTCATGGTCACCGCCGAGTGGAGCCACCGAACCGCACTGATGACATTCGTCATGACACCACGACGTCACGTGGTGACTGCCGCTAAAGGCATCGTCGCCGCAGCCGCGTCTGTCATCGCCACCGCACTGGCTATCGTCCTAGCAGCAGCTTCTGGGCTGGTTAGCACGGCCACCAAAAACTCCGTCATCCTCACCGGAGCCAACTGGCAGGCGTTACTTGGTTCCACTATCGCCAACCTCATCTATGTCTTCGTCGGCTTCGCCATGGGTATGGCGTTCCTCAATGCACCAGCTGCGATCACCGTCATACTCATTGTCCCGACGACGGTTCTACCTGCGGTCGCCCTCGTCGACCAACTTCATCCCATCATCCCGTGGCTCAATTATCTCCAGGCAGGAGGACCACTGACTACAGGCACCATCCACGGCGTCGAGTGGGCCCACCTGGCCACAAGTACCGGACTGTGGATCGCCCTGCCGATTATCATCGGGCTCTGGCGCCAACACGTGCGCGAGCCATAAATCCAGACACACCTTCGACGTCTGGTCGTTGTGACCGGGTATTGACAGTCACAACGACCAGACGTCACCTCAAACCCTCTCGATTTTCACAGCCAAGCCGAGGTCCCCGTCACGGAACCACTCGTCATCGGCTTCACCGCGGTTCACCGTGGTGGCGAGCACCTCACCGGCGATCTCGTCGAGGTGTTCCTCAATCGCCTCGGCTAACTCCCCATCAGCCTGCCAGGACAGGCTAATCCGGTCAGAGACGTCGAGCCCGGCCTTCTTGCGGCTGTCCTGAACGAAACGGATAACCTCACGAGCTTGCCCGGCGCGAGCCAGATCGGGGGTGATCTCCAGATCAAGGGCCACCGTTTCTCCCTGCTCGTTGACGACGCTCCAGCCTTCCCGAGGACGCTCAGAGACGATGACGTCGTCAACGGTCACGACGGCCTTACCCCCCTCTGGAACGCCCAGCTCGACGGACCCGCTAGTAGCCAATTCAGAGGCCAGCCATTCAGGGTCGGCAGCCGCGATGGCGGCAGCCACCTTTGGAGTAGCTTTGGCGAACTTTTTCCCCAGGGCGCGGAAATTGCCCTTCGCGGTGTGATCGACGAGGTCACCCGCAGCAGTAAAAGAATCCAACGCCATGACGTTGAGCTCGGAGCGGATCTCAGCCTGCAGGTCTTCGCTCAATTTCGCCAACGCTGCACCCGAGATAAGGGCACGCGACAAGGGTTGCCGAATCTTGGCTTTTGCCTCGGCACGAGCACCGCGACCCAATTCGACGATGCGTCGGGCGAGATCCATCGACTCCGACAGAGCCTCGTCGATAACCGAATCATCGGCCACCGGCCAGCTCGCCAGATGGACTGACTCCGGGCCCTGCGGGTTCGTCGCCACGAAAAGATCCTGCCAGACGCGCTCGGTGATGAACGGAACCATAGGAGCCATGAGCTTGGTGAGGGTCTCAAGGGTCTCATGCAACGTCCACAGGGCACCCTCGTCACCGTCCCAAAAGCGACGACGGGAGCGGCGCACATACCAGTTCGACAGCTCGTCAACGAATTGAGCGATGAGGGTGCCAACCCGCTGGGTGTCGAAGTCATTGAGCGCAGCGGTGACGTCGCGCACGAGGACATTCGTCGCAGAAGCCAACCACCGGTCAAGGATATGGCGATCCTTCACAGCGGGGGGAACAGTATGACCGGCGGGCGTCCACCCATTAGCCCTCGCGTATAAGGCGTGGAACGACACAGTATTCCAGTATGTGAGCAGGACCTTGCGGACCGTCTCCTGGATCGTCTCATCGCCGACGCGACGCGCACTCCACGGAGACCCATCAGCGGCCATAAACCAGCGCACGGCGTCGGCGCCATGCTTGTCCATGAGCGGAATAGGCAACAAGATATTGCCTAGATGCTTGCTCATCTTGCGGCCATCCTCGGCGAGGATGTGGCCCAGGCACAGCACGTTGCGGTACGAGGACTCATCAAACACCAGGGTTCCGACAGCCATCATGGTGTAGAACCAACCGCGGGTCTGGTCGATAGCCTCACAAATGAAGTCACCAGGGTAGTGAGACTCGAACTTCTCCTTAGACCCCGGCACATGCGGGTATCCCCACTGGGCAAAAGGCATCGACCCCGAATCAAGCCAGGCGTCAGCCACCTCAGGCACCCGGTGATACGTGTGGCCGTCTCGGGTGAAAGTCACCTCGTCAATGAAGGGACGGTGCGGATCCATCCCGGTGAGGTCGCGCCCGGCATATTGAGACAACTCGGCCAGCGACTCCACACAGATGACGTCGGAACGATCGTCGTCATTGCGCCACAACGGCAACGGCGTGCCCCAGTAGCGCGACCGACTGACGGCCCAGTCGATGTTGTTCTCCAGCCAGTCCCCAAACCGGCCATGCTTGATGGTCTCGGGGTACCATGTGGTGCCCTCGTTCTGGGCCAGCAGTTGTTCCTTGACTTTCGTGGTGCGGATATACCACGAAGGCTGGGCGTAGTAGATGAGGTGGGTGTCACAGCGCCAGCAGTGCGGATAGGAGTGCCAATGCATCTCCAAGCGGAAGAGAACTCCGCGTCTGTCGAGGTCCTCACACAACGGCTTGTCGGCAGTCTTAAAGAACAATCCACCTACCAACGGCACGGACTCCTCGAAGGTGCCATCAGGGCGAATTGGGTTGACTAGCGGCAACCCGTAGCGGCGGCAGGTCTGTAAGTCGTCGGCTCCAAAGGCCGGAGCCTGATGCACCAGCCCGGTGCCATCCTCGACGGTGACGTAGTCGGCAAGGATGACAAAGTTGGCGTCAGCAGGGGTAGGACGCCCATCAACTGTGACCCGCTCTGTTTTCGGCCACTCCAGGAAGTCGTAGGGACGCTGGTATGTCCAAAACTCCATCTGCGAACCCAGGAAGGATTCGCCGGTGAGGCTCCACCCCTCACCCAGCACTTTCTCAAACAGTGGCTCCGCGATGATGAGGTCTTGGGAGGCCGGATCCTCTGCCGAGGCGGTGGCGACGGCGTCAGATCCCTCCGGAACCGGATCCTGGTGGGCGACGACGTATCGCACGTCGGGGTGGACGGCCACGGCAGTATTCGATACTAGGGTCCAGGGGGTGGTCGTCCATACCAGCAGCTTGGCGCGTCCGGCTAGCGGGCCCGACGTCACCGGGAATCGCACATAGATCGACGGGTCACGGTCGTCCTGGTAGCCCTGAGCCAGCTCATGGTCGGACAAGGTGGTGCCGCAGCGCGGGCAGTACGGGGCCACCCGGTGGTCCTCGCCAAGCAGCCCTTTGTCCCAGATCCGCTTGAGGCCCCACCACACTGATTCGACGTAGGACGGGCTCATCGTCCAATACGCCTCGTCCATATTGACCCAGTAACCCATCCGCTCGGTGAGCTCAGTGAAGGCGTCGACGTGGCGGGTAACGGACTCGCGGCATTTGGCGTTAAAAGGCTCAACACCGTACTTCTCGATGTCGGGTTTACCGGAGAACCCGAGTTCCTTCTCGACGGCCAGTTCGACGGGCAAACCGTGGCAGTCCCAGCCTGCCTTGCGGTCGACGCGGAACCCCTGCATGGTCTTGAAACGCGGGAAGATGTCTTTGAAGACGCGGGCTTCAACGTGGTGGGTGCCCGGCTGTCCGTTAGCGGTCGGTGGGCCCTCAAAAAACGTCCACGGCTGGCCGTCCTTGGTGGCCTCTAAAGACTTGTCAAAAGTGTGCTGACGAGCCCACAGATCAATGATCTCGTGGTCCATCGCGGGTAGGTCAATCTGCGGCGGCACGTTGTTGTACTGCCTACAGTTGTCGGAGCGAACTGGGTTCACATCGGTCATCGCAGCGGGTGGTCCTTCGTCTCGGGTCACCGAGGGACGAGCACACCGGATTTTCCGGGTACCCGCGGTACCACCCTCCTTGCGCGACGTCGACGACGCCGGCCTCTCGGTTAGTCGATCGCTGCTGGTTCTACTGAGGCGGTGCATGTACTCGCCCGTTCTTCCAGCGACTCCGGGGTGATCGCCCCATCACTGCCTTGCGGTCGCAAGCATCTTACTCCAACTGGACAGTGGTGGAGCCCCGGACACGGTGGCAATGATGTCGCTGCGTGCCGTCCATGCCACCGCAGATGGCACAGTCCACCGTTGCACACCGAAATACCACGCATCGTAAAAAGCCTCGTTACGTCGACGTGGTCGCAGCATCTGGCACCCTGCTCTGGAGCGCCTCAGATCCCTCTCGCCAGCAGCAGCTCCTCGACGACCCGCGCAACCCCGTCCTCGGCATTCGACGGTGCTCGGTGACGGGCCACTGCAACCGCCAGCGGCACCGCATTAGCCATCGCGTAGGAGTCCCCCGCCCAAGCGAGCATCTCGACGTCATTGGCCCCATCACCGAAGGCCACGGTGTCGCGCTGCTCGATACCCAGGTGATCGCACAGCATCGACAGTCCGGAATCCTTGGTGACTCCCTTAGCGCTAATTTCTAGCATCGACTTTCCCGACGTGGTGACGTGCACCTCATCAGCCATGCCGACGCTCTCGGCTCGAGCAATTAATTCCGCGATGGGCAGGTTTGGGTGCCGGGCGACCATTTTGAGGCAATCTCCGTCAAGCACCTCGTCGAGATCCAGGGCGGGCATCTCGGATGGCTCGCGGGAATGGTCAGCGAAGGTCGTCAACTCGGCGTAACCGCGCTGGGAGGCGAAAGTGAACCCGTCGTCTTTGATCGTCAAGAAGCGGGTGCCGGGAGCAGCAGCAAGGAGACGGTGAGCAAACTCGTTCGCCACAGCGCTTGGCATGAGTTGGCGAAAGAGTACGGTGCGGGCCGGAAGGTCCCAGCAAATGGCGCCGTTAGAGCACAGTGCCCAGCGGCCTAAGTCGTCACGCCACTTCTCGATACCGTAAATCTGCCGCGCGGTGACTGGCACCACCGGCACCCCGACCTTCTGGGCGGCACGAATGGCTTCACGAGTCCGAGGGCTGATCGTGCCGCCAGGGGTCAGGAGGGTTCCGTCAAGGTCAGTTGCGATGAGCACACTGCGAGGTTATCGAGATGCCAGCAACTCCTCGACGACAACAGCAAAACCATCCTCCTCACAACGGGGGGCACGCCGATCCGCCGCAGCAATCGCCTCGGGCTTAGCGCCGCCCATCGCATACGACACACCAGCCCACTGCAACATCTCAACGTCATTGGCCCCATCACCGAAGGCGACAACGTTGGCACGATCCTCCCCAAGGAGCTGGCAGATGCGTTCTAAGCCACTGGCCTTCGTCACACCCGCCGGTCCGGCTTCCGCCACCGTGAACCCCGCCCAGGTAGCGTGAACTCCGGGCACCCGCAGACGCCTTGATAGCTGATAAATGTCTGAGGCAGACACCGTCGGGTGCACGATCATGAGCTTGACGGCCTCGGTGGAACACAATTCGTCACGACTGACGACGACGTGTTCAGCGGGATCGTTCTCGGACTCGAAAGCGGGGACAATCTCGTCGTACCCTTCTTCGACGAGGAACACTGAAGAATCCCCAACCTCCGCACAGAACGCCACCCCTGGGCACTCGGCAGTGAGTTGGTCGACATAGGACGTCACGGTGTGGGTCGACATCGTCTCGGTGAAGAGGGTGTCGCCGGTGGACATATCCGCCCCGACAGCACCGTTAGATACGAGGGCGTATTGGTGGAAAACCGGGCCGATGACGCGCAGCCCGCCAACAGCCCGCCCTGTCACCGGGATAACGCGAATACCGGCGGCCTCGGCGGCCTCTACAGCAGCCCGGTTGCGCGAGGACACCGTGGCATTGGGTGTGAGGAAGGTTCCGTCGAGATCGGTCGCAATGAGCACCCCGCCACCCTATCGAGAAGTCCACAATCCGTAGCCGTTTGGGTACCGTCGGCGGCGACGACCACAATGGTCCTGCAGGGCGTTCCTGTGCAGCGCAAGGAGGGTGTCAGATGGCGGACAAGCGGTCGGGTGCTCATGGCGGGTCCGTGCCCCCCGCATATCCTCGGCCCTGGCGCAGCGACGACCCCGTTCCACGAACTGCTGACGGCATTGACGCCCGTATTTTTCGTCCCGGCCAGGCTTCCGCCCAACCCGCTACCCCTCCACGGTCGAGCGCTACCCCTCCTGAACCCCCGGTCGAAGAAGACAGCCCGACGCGTATGGCCTCGCTACACAACGCCTCGACGTCGTGGCCGCTGACTCGTTCAGGGACAATCTCTGCTCAGACACTCCCTGCTCAAAACGGCAAGGCTAAAGTCCGCAATTCCAGGCCACCCAAGGCGCGTCGAACCCGACGCGTTCCGCTGGAGAAACTCTTCCGGGCTGAGACTCCGGTGGAACCGACTCTGGCCCTTAACCTGGGCAATTCCGAGATGGCAACCATGCAGGCTCGACGCGTCGTCGACCTCGTCACCCGAATCGCGGTCATGGCGATCTCGGTGGGAGGATCCGCATCTGAAGCCGTCGCAATGGCCCTGCGCATCACAGCAACGTACGGGGTGACCGTCCACATCGACATCACGAATACCTCAGTCATCGTCACCCAGCATCGAGGCCTGGACGAAGATCCCATCACGGCATTGCGGGTGGTTCGTTCCCGTACCAGCGATTATCAGCGCCTCGGTGAGCTGCAGTTGCTCGTCGACGATATCTGCGACAAGACCGTTGGGCTTGAGGGGGCGGCTGACCGATTGGCGGCCATCACGCGCAGCCCCAGGTTGTACCGTCAGTGGTTTGTCACGATGAACATTGGTTTTATGGGGGCGGGACTATCCACCCTATTCGGCGGGACCGCGCTGGACGGTGTGTTGAGCTTCATTTCGACGTGTATGGTCGACGCCGCTGTTCAGGCGATGGCGCGCAAACGGATCACGAACTTCTTCGCCCAAGCAGCTGGCGGTGCCATCGCAACCGCTTTTGCTCTGATCGTCATGGTGTACATGGCGGCTTCCGATCACCCCTTGCCGCTGTCCCCGTCCCTCATCGTCGCGTCCGGAATCGTCTCTCTGCTAGCTGGCGGCTCATTCGTTGCAGCCTCTCAGGACGCTCTCGACGGCTACGTCGTCACGAGTTCTGGACGATTCCTGGAAGGGTTTGTCCAAACCGGCGGCATCATCCTCGGCGTTATCACGACGATGTGGATCGGATTGAGGCTCGGAGTACCCGGGTACATATCACCCTCGTTAGGATTCTCTACTGATCCGATCCTCCAGATGATCGCTGCCGCAGTCATCGCCGTAACCTTCGGCATATCTTCCCATGCTGGGTACCGCACCCTAGCTATCTGCGCAGTCCTGGGCGCAGCCGCCTGGGCGGGATACCTACTGGGAATGCAACTGACGACATCCGTATCGGCAGCGTCAGGTCTCGGGGCGACGGTGGCAGGCCTCATCGCTGGGCTGGGAGCGAAACGCTGGAAGGTGCCCCAACTTGGCTTGGTGACGATCGCCATCGTCCCTCTCATGCCTGGCGTCATGATGTATCGGGCCCTGTACATGATCGTCAATGCCCAAAACGGCACTGGCGGTGCCTCGAATAACGGCTGGGCTCTCTTCTTGGAGGCCCTACTCGTCGGCGTCGCACTAGCCGTTGGTGGCAGCTTCGGTGCGCTGCTGGCACGTCCATTTACCCTCCCGAAGGATCTGAGATCTCGATTGGCGACCCTGGCTTCCTGGGGTGCAGGTCAGGCCGTCCCCCGCGAGCGGCGTCGGCGGCGGTCTCAGTCTCCCGCAGACCCGCACCACCCGGCTCTCAACAACACTGGGACTGACCCTTCTATGACGGGAACATGGGCACGGTAAGCGTTAGTCGAGTCGCTGCATCTTTGGTCGCGGTACTGGCACGGCAACCATCATCACTAAGGACAGCAGTACCGGGGGCACCAGCACGATAAGCGCCAACCACGGCAGTGGCATTGGCGCTGGCCGATGAGAGCCGAGACACGTCATGACGACGGCAGGTACGAATCCCACAAGGAAGCCAAGGGCCTGACCAAGCCCTGTCGTCACAAGGGTCTGCGCGGCCACTATCCGCCTCAGGGTCGCCTTCGAAGCGCCTACTGTTGCGATACCGGTGCGCGAACTTCTCGAATCGGACAATGTCAAGGCCAATACCACAGCACCGACGCATAACGCGAGCACCGCACCGACCACAGCCGCCCAGCGCACCACCGCCCCAGCGACGTCCGAGTAACCTACTTCCCACATGAATTCCGAGGGCGACCCGGTGACGTCCATAAGGGAACGCTGTAGCTGCTCGCCCTCCTGTGCGGTCGGAGTGTGCGGCAGTCGCAACCACACCGTCGAGGATTGGGTTTTCATCTTGTCGGGGCTTACCCCTAGCACCTTCGCCGCCATCTTGCGGCTGATGAGGTTGGGCATACCATATCCCATGGCGTGACGAGGGGCCTGGATGGCTGGAAGGACAGTGGTATCAGTGCCGGGAGGCTCCTCGTTGTTGGAGATGACAGCCTGCGAAACTTGCGGGGCATCAGGCGAGAACAGGATGACTCCCTCGTCGAGAGCCTTCATGACCCGACCGTCTGCTTTCTCCCCAGTCAGCAACTCATAAAGGGTGCCGTCGTCAATAATGACCGTAGACGACGTCACTGTGGATTCGTTGGCAGCGTCAGGTACCTTGGCAGCAACTTCTAGGTTGCTGTAGCAGTATTTCCCGTCCTGGCTGCACGTCACCGGCACTTCCGGTCTCAGGTATTTCACCTGCGGCCCAAAGACCGCGGTGACCCGCTGTATCTCCTCGCTGACGCGATTGTCCGAGGCCCTGAGCCCGTCATTTTGCTCGCCGGTGAGAACACCAATTTGCTGTCCAAGTTCCGGGCGGTATTGAGCTCTGTCCTGGATGGCGACGCTCTGGCATAACGTGACGGCAGCGCACGCCAGCACGACGATAGCCATGGAGGCGGCAACCCCTGGTACGGCACGTCCCCGGTTCCGGTTGAGATCGCGCAACGCGAAGCGGATCGACAGTGACGATGATTTGCGTCCGGAGATTTTGTCCACTAGCCAAGGCAACGCGAACACAACCGCCACGTACAGCACGACGATCGTGATGATGATGCCGATATTCAGGCGCACCATCGCGTCGCCGTTCGTGCCACGATGGCTGTATATGACACCCCCGACTCCGGCGAGCACACTCATCACGGCGATGACGATCGCCAGGATTGGTCGGCGCGCGGGCGGTGCTGCGGATTCGGCATGTTTGACGCCCATGAGGACGTCTTGGCGGGCGACGTCACGGGCCGGGAACCAACAGGCGGCCAGCGCGGCGAGCAAACCGACGACGAATCCTACGGTGACATATCCCCAGTCAACCCCGTAGGTGATGTAGTCGGGGTTCATCGTGCGAATGATCGCCACCGCACCATTACCCAGGCCCACCCCGAGGCCTACCCCGAGTAATGCTCCCGACAGACCCAACAGCAATCCCTGATGAATCATCACACCCATGAGGTCGCGTCGAGCGGCACCGGTAATGCCAAGCAGGGCAAGCATCCGTCGCTGCTGACGAGCACCAATAGCGAATGCTGCGGCTGCAATAGTCGCGACGACGATAGCCGAGAGCACCCCGGCAGCAAGCGATAGAGCGAATACCATTCGTTCGGTGGAGTCGTCTTGGTTAATGCTCTCGTCGGCCCGACGGTCGGCCACACCGACCCCCGACGCGTTGAGTTTCTTGACCTGTTGCTTGGTAAGAGATGCGCCTTTAACGTAGTAGCTGAGCTCCCCGCCATGGGCTAACGGGCTGTTGGGGGCCACCCAGATGACGGGGCCACGCCCCGACCATCCTTCCCGGACGAGCCCGGTAACGGCGTATTGGTGCCCGTTGACGGTAACCCGCGATCCCACCGACCAGCTGAAATCTTTCGCAGCGCCGGTCGTCACCCAAATGTTGTTGCCAGTAGGCATCGGCCCACGTGGCAGCTCCATGCGATAGGGACGCATAGTGGTGAGGTCCATCGCCTTGACCGTTGCTGGCAACGTGGTGAGCCGCCAAGAGACACTTGCCTCAATGGTTCTCAACGGGTGCATCTCACGGCCCGGCAACTCTAGATTGGCCAGTGCTTCCTGCTGCTGGGTTCGTTGGCGTGCATCTGGCTCAGCGCTGCCGGCGCAGTACGCGTCAGACGGCGCTTGCTGAAAACAGTGGCCGTCCCAGTTCGACATCGGGCTAATGACCATGTCGGCGTCACCATAGTTGGAGACGCTTTGGTCGGCAGAAATGCTACCGTCCGAACGCAGCAGCACCCCTAGCCCGGACATGATGGCCACCGGCAGGGCTATGAGCATCACGATGAGCAGCGAGCGCATCTTGTGCCTGCCGACGTCGCGCACTGCCAGCCGATTGATGAGGCGACGGTGGGGTCGCCCTCGGGCGATGGCGTCTCCGGAAAGGCGAACCGTGCTAGTCGAGGAGTTTTCGGGCATTGTCTGGGTTGGCGTCACCACTGGCCACGTTTCGGATTGTCGTTGAGCAGCTCCATAGGATCGCTGACAACCTGGGACTCGTCGACGAGTCTGCCGTCTCGCAGGAAAATTACCCGGTCGGCCCATGCCGCGTGGCGGGCCTCGTGAGTCACCAAAACGACGGCGACCCCCTCGTCAGCGAGAGCCCGAATGAGGCTCATAATCTCGTCGCCGGTGGCCGAGTCAAGCGCGCCAGTGGGCTCATCGGCTAGCAAAACACGACGGTCACCGACGATGCCGCGCGCGATAGCTACCCGTTGACGCTGCCCACCCGACATCTTCTCGATGTGGCGATCAACGAGCTCAGGAACCCCAACACGTTCGAGGGCGATTTCAGCAGCTTTGCGGGCTCTGGTCGCCGAGACTCCGTCAAGTTCCAGCGGCAGCGATACGTTTTCGACGGCGGTAAGGGTAGGAACGAGGTTGTAGTCCTGAAAAACGAAGCCAAGTTGGCGACGCCGCACCCGTGCGAGGTCGTCACGCGACATACCACTAAGGGGCTCACCACACACTGACACCGTGCCAGAGGTGGGCTGGTCCAATCCGCCAGCTAAACCAAGGAGAGTAGACTTTCCAGACCCCGACGGCCCCATGACAGCCGCAAAAGTGCCTGGGCTAACACCCAGGCTGACGTCAACGATAGCGTCGACCCGCTGCTCACCCGCACCAAAAGAACGACTCACGTGGTCTAAGGACAGCACGGTGCGCTGCGCCGCAGAAGTGACGTGGTCAGCGGCGCGCGACGGGGTCGACGTCATCCGGTTCAGGCCTTCTGAACGGTCTTAGAGTCTTCAGCGACTGCCTCAACGGGCTGATAAGAGCGGGAGTGAGACGCTTGTATCGCTTTAGACTCGCAGTGGTCAAGCCAACGAATTTCCGCCTCAGCCGCGAAGATCATTCCGTCAACGAGTAGTTGGCCAGCGAGGTCATCGTCAGCGACGCCACGGCGGGCCTGTCGGAACTCTTGTAACTGATGCATGGTGGCGTGACGCTGCTCCTGAATGAGGGCAGCGACGTCAACATCACTCGACGTAGCTGCCAAGGCGATCTTGATGGCCAGCTCATTGCGGGGCGGGTTAGCTGGGGCGACCGGAGTCGCGAACCATTGACGCACCTCCTCGCGGCCCTTTGAACTGATGGTGGCAATAACCCTGCCATCAGGAGTTTCATCGCCGCGGTAGCACAACCCATCGCGTTCAAGACGGTCCAATGTGGTGTAAACCTGTCCAATGTTCAAAGGCCACGTGTGATTTGTACGTCGATCAAACTCATTCTTGATCTCATACCCATGACGGGGCTTCTCAGCCAATAGCGCGAGGATGGCGAACTTGATCGACATGTGACCTCCGGATGCCGTGCTTCGATCTCATTTAATTATCGCATACGCGATATCCTTAAGTCAAGAAATTACCCACCTTTTTGACCACTTAGTGAGACATGACGCTCATCACGCGCCGACCCCCACATGAAGGCGCCCCTCAAAGGCCCGCCCCAGAGTGACCTCATCGGCGTACTCTAGGTCACCGCCGACAGGCAGGCCAGATGCCAGCCGGGATACCGTCACGCCCATGGGACCGATGAGACGGGAGAGATATGTTGCCGTTGCCTCTCCTTCAAGGTTCGGGTTGGTAGCCAAGATGACCTCGGTGACCGTTTCATCAGCCAAGCGTTGGCACAGTTCCCGAATGTGAAGGTCCGCTGGGCCCTTCCCATCCAGCGGTGAGATAGCTCCACCAAGAACGTGGTATAAACCGCGGAACTGCCGGGTGCGCTCTACCGCAATAACATCTTTGGATTCCTCAACAACGCATATCATCGACTGGTCACGGCGCGGATCGCGACAATACTGACACACCTCATCAGAAGACACATTGAAACACACTTTGCAGAACTTGGCCTTCTCTTTAACCTCACGCAGAGCATCGGCCAGCTCATTGACTTCCTCTGCGGGAGCGTCAAGGATATGGAAAGCGATCCGCTGTGCGCCTTTCGGCCCGATCCCCGGCAAGCGGGAAAGGGCGTCAATAAGTTCTTGCAGCGGACCGTCGTACATCAATTCTCCTGTCTAGCGTGCTGGGGTAGCTCACAGCCCAAGGCCGGGCATCTGAGGCATGAGGGACTGCTGCATACTGTGGGCCTGCTCGGTAGCGTCCTTGACGGCAGCCACCACGAGGTCGGCAAGCGTCTCGGCGTCGGCGTCTTCAAGAGCCTCCGGCGCAATTGTCAGTGCGTCAAGTTCGCCCGTTCCAGTGACGGTGGCGCGTACCAGACCGCCCCCAGCAGTACCCTCAAAACTGCTCTCCGCGAGCTGATTCTGCGCCGCCTCGAGCTGGCTCTGGACGGACTGGGCCTGAGCAAGCAAGGCGCCCATGTCGAGTCCGCCGAGGTCGAATCCTCCAGTGGTCATAGTGTCTCCTGTAAGTATGGCCCCTGCTCCTCGCCAGTGGGGCGGTGTCGTGACCCACAGTAGCCGCCAGCAGCGACGGGATCGTGGGGTACGACGTTCCTGGGGTCATCTGACGGTTGGGTCGTCACCAGTGTCGATGACAACACCACCTAGTTCACGCATGATGAGATCAATGGGGGTTTCGGCGGACTCCTCCACAACAGTGTCGTCCCAATCCCCATCGTCATTCGGCGGCTCTTCGGCCCGGACGGGTCGCGCAGCCATCTCAAGGGGGCGCACGCTGCCTTTAGCGCGCTCACTCCAACGGTGAGCATGGCCTCCTTCATGACCAGTCGTCCCGCTCTGACCAGTATCGCCGCTCTGACCAGTATTGCCACCTGCATAGGCGGTACTGCCTTCAGCCACCGAGACGGTGCGCTGCGAGGACCCACCGCTTTGACGAGTCGCACCGGCTTCGGCGTGCTCGGCAGCCTCGACGTGGTCCCCGCCTGGGACCAGGTCTGGCTCAGGGTCGGCGGCCTCACCGCTATCAGGATCTGGTGCGCCAGCTACTGGCCCCGCCTCGACGACCTCATCACGGATATCTCCGTACTGGTCTTCCGTCGTGGCATCAGGAACCGAACTGTCATCCTCGCTGGGATGCGAACTGGCTGACGGGTCAGGTTCGTGCCCTGACGTGTCGTCACAACGACGGTTACCCGGTCGGTCCTGGGGATTGCGACCGGGATCGGTAGGGTCCGGTGGACCATCGCCTCGAACCGGACCTTGACTGTATGGTTCCTGCGTCCAGGGGTCGTCGTCCGGTGGCTCTTGCACAACCGGCTGGGGTTCGGGCCGGTCGGGCTCACGGGGTTGGGTCTCAGCGGGTTGGGGCTGAGCACGATGTGGCTCTGGGCTATGTGGCTCTGGGCGGACGGCAGCCGGGGGTTCTCCGACGACTGCCGTGAAGGTAAGGTCCACACCCAGCACCTTCACAACGGCGTCGTGCAGGATCTTTGGGTAATTACTGGCAACGAAATTTTCTCGGGCCCCGGCATGAGAGAATCCCAGGGTGGCTTGATTGCCATGAGCCTCAAGCACCTGGGCGTACTTGCTGAGGACCATCCATGCGACGCGACCACCATCCTTGACGGCCTCAAGGACCTGCGGCCACTCGCGACGCAACGTCGTGACGTCGATGGCGCCGATGGCGCCGTCGCCGCCGTGGTGATCCGACGATTGCTGCGGTTGAGAAACGCCGCGATAATCCTGCTGGGATGGCTGATGCTGGCTAGATGACGGCTCAGTGGACCACCCTGGCCCCTGCGGCATATTGCCGGGTTCTCCGCTTGACGACTCAGTCAGCTGATTGCCGGGCCGGTAACCTTTTCGGCTGGGACGCGGACGCCCTGAGGGACGCTGCCCCGACGTGGCGTCATGGTGCGTTTGTGCGGACCGACCCTCTGGGTTTGAGGGGCGCTCCGCTGGCCGGTGTTGAGGGGAACCAGCCTGCTGGGGTGCATCGACACGACGCGAGACTGGCTGGGCGGGGGTCGCGCGCTCAGCGAGTTCAGCGTCATCGACAGGCCCGGAGACGCCAATTCTCCTCTCCAGCCGCTCTAAACGTGCATGGATGCCCCGACCGTCCGTGTCAGCTGCGGGTAGCAGAATCCGCGAGCACATCAGCTCCAGGTGGAGCCGGGGAGCAGTAGTGCCACGCATATTTGTCAGCCCGGTGGCCAATACCTCAGCCGCACGCGTGAGCTCGCCGGCACCGAAACCGGCCACCTGATGGGTAAGCCGGATGCCCTGCTCGGGTGACACGTCGATAAGTCCAGTTCGGCAGGCGTCGGGAACCGCCGAGATGATGACGAGGTCGCGCATGCGACGTAGCAGGTCCTCAGCGAAACGGCGAGGATCCTGCCCCACCTCGATCACCTTGTCGATCGTGGCAAAAACCTGGTGGGCGTCGCCAGCGGCGAAGGCATCAACGATCTCGTCCAGAAGGGCTTCAGGGGTGTAGCCGAGTAGGGCTGCGGCCTGCTCGTAACTGACGTGGCCGTCGGCGGCACCACCAAGAAGCTGGTCGAGCACCGAAAGGCTGTCTCGCACCGACCCACCGCCGGCGCGCACTACTAGCGGCAAGACGGCGTGGTCGACGTCAATTCCTTCCTTACCGCATAGCTCAGCTAGATAGTCGACGAGCACCTTCGGTGGCACCAGCCGGAACGGATAGTGGTGAGTCCGGGAGCGAATCGTCCCGATGACTTTTTCTGGTTCCGTCGTCGCAAAAATAAATTTGACGTGCGGCGGGGGCTCCTCGACGAGTTTCAGCAAGGCGTTAAAGCCCTGCGGGGTGACCATGTGGGCCTCGTCAATGATGTAGATCTTGTAGCGCGAATGTACTGGGGCGAAAAAGGCGCGTTCGCGTAGATCACGTGCGTCATCGACTCCGCCGTGGGAGGCGGCGTCAATTTCGATGACGTCAATTGATCCGGGGCCACCACAGGCCAGATCGCGGCACGACTGACACGTTCCGCAGGGGGTCGGCGTCGGGCCCTGCTCACAGTTCAATGCCCGGGCAAGGATGCGCGCAGTCGTCGTCTTCCCGCAGCCACGCGGACCCGAGAATAAGTAGGCATGGTTAACGCGGTTATTGAGGATCGCGCGCTTGAGAGGCTCGATGACGTGGTCCTCGCCGATAACCTCATCAAAAGTCTCGGGACGGTAACGCCGATACAGGGCCAGTGGAGGCTCTAGGAAATCGCCATCCGTGTTGCTGTCAGGGGCTTCCCCGATCAATTCCTGAACCCGCTCAGTGACGTCAGCACTATCGTCCACGTCCTCGTCCGTCTCGAGACCATCGGGCTCATCAGGGGTCTCGGGGCCGTCCAGCAGCCCTGGGTCGCGAGAATCCGAGGGAAGGTCGTCATCAGGGGTGGCTTCGTCAGGAAGTACGACGGGGCGTGGCGACTCCTCGTCACCGAAAAGATCCGGACCGCCTTGCTCGAAGACCTCAGGCTCGACGGCCTCGTCCTCCATGCCCGGTTCAGGCACCTTCTCATCCACGGTGTAAACCCTAGTTTACAGTTGCGACACATTCCCATCGGTCCGACCAGCTCCGGACGGAACACCCTCAGCCAAAGAAAACCAGCAAAAAGCTAATCACCGTCACAACGGCGAAGGTGGCCCACGCGATCTGAACCGCAGAACGCACCGGGTGACCGAGTCGCTTAGCTTTACGGCCACACGACGTGGCCACGAGCGGAGGGATGAAAAAGGCCACGACGTCGAGGCCGACGACCGTCCACGTCAGCCAGGCCGGCACACTACTGTCGTGAAGCTGGGGGTAACCGAGATTAGCCGGCAACATCGTTTGGGCCATCATCCCGACGATCCCCGCGATGATAAAGAGCAGCAGTGAACACCAGGTGATACCCGCCCAGATGGCACCGGCACGATCGGTGGTAATGATGCGTCGCTGATCGCCCATAGCCCTCCTCCCGGGCATCGATGGAAACCTTGTCAGGCATGGTTACTGCGGACATGAAAAAGGGCTCCCCGCGCACCCGGTAGAGCCAACCTACCCTTGCTACCTCTCGGTCCTGGGGGAGTTCAGTCAGGTGCCGCCGCACGGGGAACCGAGTTCCACTCTAACCGACGCCCTATCCAGGGAACAACCCGTGGTAATGCTGCGCGCATCATCATCGGCTGCAACAACGCGTGGCTCGCCATAGCATTGCTGACACGTTTTCCACAGCAAGGGAGGCATGATGACGAGGATCGACGTGTGGCTATGGTCGGTGCGCGCTTACAAGTCCCGATTATTGGCCACCGACGCCGTCAAAGGCGGCCATATTCGCCTCAATGGGGACCCGATCAAACCCTCCCATGAGGTGAAACCGGGAGATACTGTCACCATCCATACCCCCGGATGGGACCGGATTCTCAAGGTCATCAACCCGATCGCCAAACGCGTCGGTGCGAAGCTCGCAGTTGAGGCCTACGAGGATCTGTCAGCCCCCCGGCCCGCATACCTCTCTGCTCCCATCGCCCGCCGCGACCGTGGGGCTGGACGACCGACCAAAAAGGACCGTCGCGAGATCGATCGGCTCCGAGGTCGGGACTCCCATTACTAAGAGTCCATCGTCGGGCCCCGGAGCACAACTCGCAGGCAAATTGGCGCCGCGCGCCGAACCCATGTATCTTACTCGGCGGAGGATTCGCCTAGAGGCCTATGGCGCTCGCTTGGAAAGCGGGTTGGGTTCACGCCCTCACGAGTTCGAATCTCGTATCCTCCGCAGTTAGCCCGCCCCTCGGTTCGCCAGGGGCGGGCTCGTGTTGTTTCGGGCTGGTGCGATGGGCGTGCGCACTGCCTGCTCGTCTTGGCTGGTGGTAATCTTTCGCCATCAGCTAAAGGACTTTTCCGGATCAGCAAGGATCATGACGTGGTCGATTTCAGTATTTTCGGCGACTATCAAAATCCGGTGGAATTCAACTTCTCAACCGCCGAGGGGTTCTCGTCCCAGCTACGGTGGACTTCACAGCGGATAAATATCTTCTACGCGCGTACACCTCGTGTCGAATCCATTGCTGCAAGAGAGTCCCGAGGTTTCTTCGCGACTGTCTTCGCGCAGAACATGCAGGTGTGCTCGGCGGATGCCGAAGCGTTGTCGGAGGCATTGACTGCCGCCGCTGACATAGTGGACTATCTTACCGAGCAGGCTCGACTCGAGAACGAGCGACGACAAAAGGTTCGCGACTTCGCGGCGCAGCATGACGATTTTGGCGATCATGTGCGGGATTTCTTCACAGGTGTGGATGTCCCGCCCAATCTCACGCCCGCCGAGCCTCCGCCGCCCCAGCTGCTCCGCCTGCCTTTGACACGCCAGCGTCAGCAAGATCGGTCGATCCGAGGCTCATCGGGTGGAATATCTGCGGCGGACCCCAAGGATCTCACCAGTGCCGCGCAGGTGTTGGGGGAAGCCGCAGCACAGGTACCCTCGGGATCAGTCCTGGCGGGCTGGTTCGACGACTTCACCTCCCAGTGCAAGTACGGCACCGTGGAGGTCGGGGATCTGTTCGTGCAGCTGGATCGGTGGCGGGACCTCAATGACGGAGACGTCGAGTGGTTGCACGCGGTAGCCAAGGCCTTTCAAGCTGCTGGCTCTGGTGTTATCACCTTGCCTAACTCTGCCCTGCGAGCTGCCTTGAGAGCTGCTGGAACCCCTTTGTGGCGTACCGACCTCGACATCACATCCCCGAGGCTGTCGGGTATTGATCCGCGCACTGGATACCTTGAGGATCCCATCAACTCGGCAACCGGGAATTTCATCGAGCCCGAGACCGATCTGGCCTTCGCGGCAGCGTCATCCCCCCTCGCCCTCAGCAGGATGTACAACTCTATTCAGGCTGTTCGGGGACAGGGTGGGGTTTTCGGCCCTGGGTGGGCCAGCATCCTTGACCAGTGCCTGCTCGTCAAGCCGGGGTGCGTCGAGTGGGTGCGTGAGGATGGCAGGCATATCGCCTTCGCGGTGGAGGCTGCACCGACAGCAGTCCTACCGACGACCAATCAGCTACCCAATCCGGCAGAGGAAGACGAAAAGCCTGTCGAACAGTGGCGAGCTCAGGGTGAGAATCTGTGGCTCAGTCGGGTCTCTGCTTCTCAACTTCCGGAGTTCCTTCGCGATCCGGCCACATCAAAATGGGTGTGGGTGATCTCGGACAACCGGGGAGGTCGATGGGTTTTCACTGAAGGTGGCGCATGGGTGTGCAGCGGATCTTCGCAAAGAGACGTCGTGCATACCGTGCGGGAAGGCGATCGCGTGACCGCGATGGAAACGTCGTGGGGCTACAGGATCTCGGTGTCGTATGACGGCACCAAAGTGATGTCGGCTGTTTCCAGTGATGGCCGTCGCTGCCGGTACTCCTACGACGACCAAGAGCGACTCGTACAGGTGGACAGGCCCGACGGTTCACGGCGTTACGAGTGGGATGACACACTCATCACGACCGTGGTGGATGCATGTGGCAACGCGGAGTGCATCAACAGCTACGACGACCGGGGCCGGATCACGTCCCAGCAAGCCGCTAACGGTCGTACTATCCATTTCAGGTATCTGCCTGGGGGCGTCACCGCCGCCAGCGATGCGGATGGCACCAATGCCAATACCTGGATATGTGATGCTCACGGTCGCACCACAGGTGCGGTCGACGCCCATGGCGGCCAGGTTTCGATGGCCTACGATTCCTTCGGCAATATGGTGCGTTGTGTCGATCGGGCTGGAAACGTCACCTCACACCGCTATGACCAGCGAGGGAGACTGACGCACACGGACCTTCCCACTGGCGCCACGATCGACTGTTCGTGGGATGGTCTGGACCGGCTTGTGAGCACAACCCTGGCCAATGGCGCCCAGACCACCTTCGAGTATGACGGCACCGAGCGTGATCCAGTGCGCGTCACAGATCCGTGCGGTGGCGTCACCGTTGCGGAGTGGAAGGATGGATTGCTTCTGCGCGCCACGAATCCTGTCGGGGTGAGCCTGAGGTTTTCCTATGACCATCATGCAGAATTGGTGCGCGTCGAGGACGCCCATGGGGAGGCTTCCCGCCTCATCCGTGACGAGGCGGGACGGATCGTCGAGACGATCTCGCCGGGTGGCGCCACGACGCGGTTCAGCTACGACGATGCTGGCCGCCTGGCTGCCGTGGTCACACCGGATGGCGCGACATGGGAGCATCGTTATGATGTGGCCGGTCATCTGATCGAGTTGGTTGCCCCCGATAGTGGGGTCACAAAGTGGGAGTATCACCCAGACGGTCAGATCTCCAGGGTCATTGATCCTCTCGGGCGCGTCATTGAACACTCCTACGACCACTTGGGGAACCTGGCGGGCATGCAGCTCCCCGACGGCAGCGCTTGGAGCTTCATCCATGACGCGCTATCGCGGTTGACGCAGGTGGTGGCACCGGACGAGGCCAGGTGGACGTATGCCTATGACGTTGATGGCAATCTTTCCGGCGTCACTGATCCAGCCGGTTTCGCCAGGGTCTTTACTGATGGTCTCACTGCCAGCACCGCCTCGGATAGTCGCGGGCACCAACTCCACCGCGTCGATGCCGATCCCTACGGTCTTACTACTGCCGTCACCGATGTCACTGGCGCCCAGCAGATCGTCACGCGTGATTTGTGTGGCCGACCGGTTGAGTTTCAGGACGAGTCTGGCGCGGTGACCCATGTGGAGCGCGATCTAGCGGGCCGCATTGTGGCCCTCGTCAGCCCCACCGGGCTGCGCACGAGTTACAGCTATGACGCGTGTGGGAGGATGGTTGATGTTACCGATCCCGCAGGCCGCGTGACGCGCTATTCCTACACCTCAGATTTCCAGGTGGCGACAGTAACTGATCCAACTGGCGAGACCGCGCGCTACGAGTATGACGCCATGGGACGTGTTGTGCTCAGTCATGTTCCTGGCGCGGGAGTGAGCCAGTACCGATATGACCCATGCGGCAGACTCGTGTTCAGTTGCGACCTAGTGTATGGACAGCGTCATTTCAGTTACGACCTTGCTGGCCAACTGGTGGCAGCGACTAACTCGGCTGGTGGCGTCTCGCAGTACGGCTACGACCGGTGTGGCCGACTCGTCACCCGCACCGATCCGGGTGGTGGCCTCACCACGTATCGGTATGACGAGTGTGGGCAGATAATCGCCGCCACCGACCCACTGGGGCGGATTACCGAATATACCTGGGACAAGTCCGGAACCCTGGCCGCCATCACCCGCCCGGATGGCACGGTTGTCAGCCGTCGTCTCGGCCCTAAGGGCGTCGAGGAATACATTGATGACCAGCTGGTCAGTCGTATCCTCATCACGCCGACCACCCGCACGGTCACTATTGATGACTACACCGATCCTGCTTTCCCGTGGCGTCACCTGTTGGGGTACGACCCTCGTGGGCTGCTCTTGACCCACAGCGTCGTCCCCGTGCCGGGAGACGAATCGATTGTGGACGAGGGGCCACTCACCTCGTCCGAACAGTGGTGGTACGACGCCGAGGGGCGTCGGGTACGTCATCTCACGTTGACTGGTGATTCTATCGATTACGCATACACCAACACCGGTGTATTGGGGTCGATTCGCCACTCTCGATTGGGTGAGGTGAGCTTGGAATGGGACGCGGTCGGTCGTCTCGCGAAGCTAGGCAGTCCTCTGGATCAACAGCAGTGGGGGTATACTGATGGTTTCGTCACTAGCCACACCTCCTCCTGCGGGTCCACGACCATCAGTCGCGACGAGATGGGCCGAGTACTCCGGGTGAGCGCACCATACGGGGATTTCCGGTACGGGTATGACGATTCCGGCTCGCTCACGTCCGCCGACGGCCTTGATGGATCGAGCCGTCGATGGGTTTATGACACGGCGGGACGGCTCGTCACCACGACGTGTCAGGACGCCGGCACCAGTCAAACCTGTCACTACAACTACGACCTCGCCGGCGAACTCGTCAGCACGGTGACGCAATTGGGGCCTGGTAACAGCACAGTAGAGACGCACTACCGATACGACCCATGCGGCCGACGAATCGAGGCTGCATCCTCGACTGGGATGCGCGAGGAGTTCAGGTGGGATTCACGGGGCTGGCTGGCGGGAGTGATGACCTTCCATGCGGGGCAGTCACACGAATTTGCCACACATGTCGACACTTTCGGATGTCTGACCGACGTGTCCGGTCCTGCCGGACGAACCCCGATTGCGTGGGATCTTGCGACCGGTGAACCTCGGTTAGTACAGGTTGGCGACATACCAGCACTGCCACTTCCCGACGGCAGTGTTCTGACACCAGTGAGCGCAGACAGCGATCAGGATGAGCCGTGGCGTCACCCAGCCACCGATCCCCTCGACCCGTATACGTTGATCCAAGAACACCTGACGGCGGACATCAATATGACGGGAGGTCATCTTGGTGTAGCTGGTTTGGCATGGATGGGAGCGCGCGTTTATGACTCCACCACGGCGTGTTTTCTGACCACTGACCCGCTTGCGGCGCCACCAGGATCCTTGTGGGAGGCCGCCAGCTACGGATACGCCACCAATCCGCTCGCCCTGGCAGACCCGCTGGGTCTCAGACCCGTCACCGACGCCCAGATGCGCCAATTCGCTAGCACTATTGACACCCGAAACCTGTGGGACCGCCACATCCGCAACGTGTTCTCGTGGGAGACCCTCGGGGGTGTTGCTCTGGCCACCGCCGGAGGACTCCTGATGTGTTTTGGGGCTGAGGTGCCCGGGGCGATGCTGATCGGTGCCGGAGGCGACATGGTTTTCCAGCAAGTCGTACACGGCCACGTCGACTATGGGGAGGTTGCCTTGTCCGGAGCGTTGGCACCTACGGGAGGCTCGGGACTCAGCGAAATCGCAGGTCTCGGAACTCGGACTCTCCTCACCCGCGGGATAGAAGCCGGCACAACCCAAGGCTACGTGATGGGCAACTACCACTGGATAACATCACCCGGGCCCCACAACGCCGAAACCTACCTAGAGCAAGTAGGCGGAGAAACACTCAGCGGCGCCGCCTTCGGAGGCGTCACCGCCAAGATGGGAGGAAAAGCATACGACACACTCCCAGACTCAATACCCACCGGACACTTCGGACCCCATAACACGATACTCCGCGTTGGTAAACAGCCCGAGACGTTCATTCGAAAATACCAAAGAAACGGCAAACTGGACATCGGACAGGCAACCTCATTCCGTGGATCCACATTCAAAAGCAAAATCGCCATAAAACCCATCACAACCTACCGTAGCTGGAGTGACCCAGACTACGAGGTCGGCGGCTACGTGTCCCGGACACGACCAGCAGGACCCCTCCAAACCCAACTCGACCTAGCACTGGCCCCTCAATGGGGCAACAAGGCCAACCACATCTCCGAATATGAGATACCACAATTCGCGCCATTCTACGAAGGTGCAGCCGGAGTGCAACCCGTCAAAGCCATCGAAGACTCAGACACCTTAGGCCAATTACCCGGAGGCGGAAACCAAATACTCATCACCGACAAGCAGGTGTTAGACCAATGGAAATCCAAGAAGTAGAACGTCCCTTTCGAGAAATCGATATATCCCAAGTAGGACCCATTATTATAAACAGCTTGACACAGATAAATCTGGACACCGGATGCATAGGAAAGCCAGGAGACCTGTTTTTCTCTCCAACCAAGTATGACTATATTCCAAACACTCGACTTACGATAACGATGTCGGAGCCATTTATTTTAGATATAAAAAAGCCGCAATACGCGATACAAGCCGTTTGGTTCGTGCGGGTCTACGCCGCTGGTCCTATATCCCACTACGCCATGCATGAAGGACAGAAGAGAAGCGAAATAACAGGAATCCACTACGTGGACATAGGGGATTATACAAAGCGGAGCCTCTTTAATGGCTGGTCGTGGGCGTTCAGTCATGAGCCTATAGAGCCTAGTTGGTGGCACCACCTCATTCCTGATAAATGGCTTTATTAGCATATAGTCCACACACTCAATGAAACAGTGCTGCTCTCTCACTAGATTGGTAACGCCGAAAGTGACATGGTTTTCCAGCAAGTCGTACACGGCCACGTCGACTATGCGGAGGTTGCCTTGTCGGGAGCGTTGGCACCTACGGGAGGCCGGGACTCAGCGAAATCGCAGGTCTCGGAACTCGGACTCTCCTCACCCGCGGGATAGAAGCCGGCACAACCCAAGGCTACGTGATGGGCAACTACCACTGGATAACATCACCCGGGCCCCACAACGCCGAAACCTACCTAGAGCAAGTAGGCGGAGAAACACTCAGCGGCGCCGCCTTCGAAGGCGTCACCGCCAAGATGGGAGGAAAAGCATACGACACACTCCCAGACTCAGTGCCCATCCACCGCGTCGACCCCTACCACACCACAAAAATAGCCACCGGAAACCCACGCCGCATGATCGACGACGACCTCGACAGTCTCGGGAAAAAATGGGAACTAGAACTACACGACGCCAACACATTTCGCTCTTCAACATATAAACAAAAAATAGCCATCAAGCCCATCACTGTCTACCGTTGCTGGAGCCACCCAAAATATCAAGCCGGCAGATTTGTTTCGCGAATACGACCAGCAGGCCCCCTCCAGACTCAACTCGATCTGGCACTCGCCCCCCAATGGGGCAACAATGTCTCGGAATTTGTAATACCAAGGTACACAAGATACTACGAGGGTTTCGTCGGCGAGCAACCCGTCAAAGCCATCGAAGATTCAGATACCCTCGACCACCTCCCCGGAGGCGGAAACCAAATACTCGTCACAGATGAAGGATTAATCAACCAATGGAAGTCTCCAAAATGAATCCCCCCTCTCGCGAAATTGATCTATCCGAGATTGGACCCCTGATACTAAACAAGGCGACAGAAATATACCTCGACACCAGAACCATAGGGAAGCCAGGAGACTTACTTTTCACACCCGTCAAATATGAATACACTCCCGGAGTCCAACTAAGAATAGAGATGGAAGAACAGTTTATCCTTGAAATAAACAAGCCCAAGCATGCAGTACAAGATAGGTACTACATACGCATATACAGCGAGGGTCCGATATATTTCACTTCCATACATGATAACAGTAAAATTGGTAAGATAGTCGGACATTATCGCGTCGACATGATTGATTTCTCAAAGCGGGGCTTCCTCAACGGATGGTCGTGGTCCTTCAGCCATGAGCCCATCGAACCCAAATGGTGGCACCACATCGTCCCCAAAACGTGGCTACGCTAACAGCAAACCAAACATCAAACAGCGAAAGGAAACTTCGCAAGCCGGAGAAAAGTAGGATCTACCAGAAAATCATAGCAGGGCGCATAACTACGCGGAGGATACCCCGTTAGACCCACTACCCCTGATGGACGGACCCGAGCACAACAAGACCACATGTCTCCGAACTCGAACCCTACCCACCCACGGCATAGAAGCCGACACAACCCAAGGCTACGTGATGGGCAACTACCACTGGATAACATCACCCGGGCCTCACAACGCCGAAACCTACCTAGAGCACGTAGCCCGAAAGGTGGGCGGCTACGTATCCCGGACACGACCAGCGGGACCCTTCCAAGCCCAACTCGACCTAGCACTGGCCCCACAGTGGGGAAACCAAATACTCGTCACAGATGAAGGATTAATCAACCAATGGAAGTCTCCAAAATGAATCCCCCCTCTCGCGAAATTGATCTATCCGAGATTGGACCCCTGATACTAAACAAGGCGACAGAAATATACCTCGACACCAGAACCATAGGGAAGCCAGGAGACTTACTTTTCACACCCGTCAAATATGAATACACTCCCGGAGTCCAACTAAGAATAGAGATGGAAGAACAGTTTATCCTTGAAATAAACAAGCCCAAGCATGCAGTACAAGATAGGTACTACATACAGATATACAGCGAGGGTCCGACATATTTCTCTGCCATACGTGATAACAGTGAAATAGGCAAGATAGTCGGGCATCACGATGTCGACATAATTGATTCCACAGAGCGGGGCTTCCTCAACGGATGGTCGTGGGCCTTCAGCCATGAGCCCTTCGAACCCAAGTGGTGGCACCACATCGTCCCCAAAACATGGCTACGCTAACCACACAACAATCCACTACTCCCCTACCCAGACCTAATATTGCTCCGCCGGAAGTCACAACAGCTACAACAAACGCCGCACCATCCCGTACGTTCACACCCACAACACTACCCGAACCCGAAATATCACAGTACACAAAATACTACGAGGGTCTCGTCGACGAGCAACCCGTAAACGCTACTAAAGGCTCAGACACCTCAGGCCAATTGCCCGGAGGCGGAAATCAGATACTTATCATCGACGAACAGGTGAAAAATCAATGGAAACCGAAGAAATAGAAGCACCGTCCAGAATCATTAGCCTTTCGGAAATCGGACCGCTCGTTATAGGAAAATGGTCCCTAATTTACGTCGATTCTGAATGCATCGGCAAACCGGGAGATCTGTCATTTAAGCCATCCAAATATGACTACATTCCGGATACACACCTGAAAATTCAGATGGTCGAGCCATTCCTCTTAAATATCCAAAAACCGATTTACGCAATACAGTCAGTAAAATTTGTGCGCATCTACAGCACTGAAACCATATCCTACACCCGCATAAATCATGCGGATGACGCAAGCAGGATAACTGGATCAAACTATGCTGACATATTCGACCGCACGAATCGCACCATCCTCAATGACTGGTCGTGGGCCTTCAGCCACGAACCCATCGAACCCAAATGGTGGCACCACATCGTCCCCAAAACGTGGCTACGCTAGCAGCAAACCAAACATCAAACAGCGAAAGGAAGGTTCGCAAGCCGGAGAAAAGCAAGATCCACCAGAAAATCACAACAGGGCACGTCAACTACGCAGAGAATTCCCTGTTGGGTCCATTATCACTGGTGGACAAACCCGAAACCTACTTCACCCACTCCGCCGAAGCCGACACAACCCAAAGATTCATCATGGGCAACTACTGCACCGGGAGGAGTAACGACGCCCGTGCTCTCCTATCGTGGATTGGGCTTCTGGTCTGGCGTTGAAACGTTCGTCGAATCCGTACTCCACGGGTCCCCGATGTAACGACCATCCTGCATATAAGGTTGGTTGCCCCCGGAATTCGTCGATTCTCCATACTGGTGACCGTCCTGACCCGGAGCCTGCCATTCTTGGGGCTGCGGCTGCCCGTGTCCCGGGTACTGCGATGTCGCGGTTGCCCGGCCAGACTTCGCCTGCATCTTCTTCGCACGCCTCTTATTACCAAATACCCACGATTAGGCCAATAAGCGCTCCCTGGATGGCACGCCCCCCGACGTTATTCCAGTAGGACGGACCCTCCGTTCCAGCGCTAGGTCGCTCGCTCACTGCCTTCAACCTCGATGTGGAGTCCTTGATATCGGTCCACGTGACAGTATTGCCGTCAACACTGCTTGAATCCGAGTGGCTAATCACCTTACCAGGGAATGTCACTGAGACTTTAAAGTCACCTACCATGCTTTTATCAAGCTCAACACCATTGAAAAATTTCTTACCAATGGACAGTGACACCTTGTCCGCATCAAGAGTCAATCCCAATCCAACGCCCCGTGCGTCATCTGCAGTGGTCGTCACCGTGTATTTGCAGCCAACGTATTCCTTGTCTTCGACGAACTCAGGTTTTGCCCCGCGTTCCTTGTCTGAGGCAGATATTTCGAACGCCTTGTCGCAATCGGAGAAATCTGGCGGCTTCTTCCCTGCCTCCTGTATGTCTGCTCTAGAGATACCGTAGACGAACGTCGAGCGGACGTCGTCCTAGCTTCCAATCTCCATGCCGTAGTTGAATTTCGCGGCACCCATGACAACAGGGGCAAGCAAAACTAAAATAGGCGCGGCAGATTGACCATAGCTGGATTACATCATGAGTGGGGGTCATCTACCCCTATGTTCTAGCTTGACGCCGATGGATCAATCTGGCGAATAGGCTACGGCTACCAGGGCTGTCCCGCTAGTTATCGCAATGATCCGACTGAATCATGACATCGAGATAAGTGAGCGCTTTATCAAGGACAAAAATTGTAGGAAGCGCCAGCCTGCAGCCAGCACGAACCTTTCCCCAACCCCACAAACGTCATTCTTTGGCAGACGCCGTCACGACCCTCCAGCAACGATGGTGATAGGACTCTCCTGCACCTGGTAATTCCCGATCTCTGCACCGATGCTGCACGAAGCCGGATGCAGAGCACTCGCATCGTGGCCGTCCGGAGTGATGGACACTGCGCCCGAACAACGATCCGTGAGCCGAACGTTCTCCAACTTGCCTCCTGTGATGTCGGTGAGGATGCTCGTCGGATTTGAGTTGAAAGGCGTGGTGTAGATCGGCGTCATCTCGTTCTCTCCGCCCGGCCAAGTGCCCAGGATCGTCACGGGGATCGCCGCCCCCTCCCTCACCCGAGAAGGCATCTTGATCCGCATCGTTTGCAATCGCTGCAATGAATACGCAGTTGAGGTAGCAGCGTCATTGTTCAGTGCCTTGTCAGTAACTTGTTGCTGATTTTGCAGCCACGTCTCTAGGCTTGCCTGATCACTGATCGCGGCTTCCTTCGCTGGGAATTTCGCCGTAACAGTCACAGACCCCTCCTGTAGGAGAGTTTTCAGCGTGATCGTCCACCCACAGTCGGCATCAATCGACGTCAGCGCTGGACTATGCGGCACAACTTTCGCAGCGTCATCCCATGTAGCATCAGGGCAGGAATGGGTCGAGGTAACCACCTCGAGGACGTCTCCGCTCAGCGGCTGCTTGATGGTGCGATAAGTGAGGGTGTATGTCAATGTTCCGCTGCTGACTGTCGCGGCCCGAGAAACATTCAGCCCAGATGGGTACACTTGCATTGGCAGCGAGGCGCTCAGCCCATTGACAACCTTCGGCCCATGCTTTTCGTCCCCCCGAGAGTTACCGCCGATCACCATCCATATGATGACGGCTGCTGCGATAATGAGGACCCCAGCAGCATAGACAACGATCCGGTGCTTGCGACTCGACCACCATTTCTCCGTCTCCTCCCCCACAGGCGAGCCGTCCGGTATTTCGCTATCCAGTTCCGGGCTAGCCTTAAGAATAGTGGCAGACGCAGACCTCCCCAGAGTGTGCAGATTCTCCAGGTCGATGGAAGCAGGTTCATCGTCGATCTCGTTTCCCTCAGCCGCTGCCAGTGACGTCGATTGCCGGAGCATAGTCATTGCGTGGGGAACTAATGTCCCCTCGGGCACGGTAAGCGGCGGCTGGCCCTCAATACCAACAATGATGTCATCCACCAGACTGACCACATCGTCGTCAGACAAACGATCTGCCGGGTTCTTAGCAAGCATCCCGCTAATGAGACCCCACACCTGGTCGTCGAGCCCCGGTATCACCGCCGGAGTGGAGTGCAAATGCCGGTGGGCGACGGCAAACGAGTTGTCATTCCCTGCACCGAATGGCAACTGGCCTGACACCATCTGGTACAGCGTCACACCCAAGGCGTACACATCAACACTAGGACTTAATACATTGTCCCGGATCAGCTCAGGTGACAGATAGTGCGCAGTACCGACCAGGTGTGTAGCCGTCGATGACTCGCCAAGGATTTTCGCGATACCAAAGTCGGCAACCTTCACCCCGGGATCGCTGACACTGCCGGGATTAGTGAGAATGACGTTGTCCGGTTTGATATCGCGGTGTACCACACCACGATCATGGGCGTAAGACAAGGCCTCAGCCACTTGTCGTACTACCGCCAGCGCATCCGCGGGGGCCATTGGACCCTCCGCCAACTGCTCACTGAGGGTAGGCCCACTCGCCAGCTCCATAACGATTCCGAGCAAGCCCTGGTCAACAATGAGGTCACGCACTGCAACAATGCGCGGATGTGCGAGTTCGGTGAGAGTTCGGCGCTCGTTGACAAACCGCTGCACTAGTTGCGCGTCATCGTCGAGATTGGAACGCAAAATCTTGATCGCGACATGATCTCCACGAACTCGATCGATTCCTTCGAACACGCGTCCAGAAGAGCCCTGGCCAATCTTTCGAATGGCCTGATAGCTGGACCCGAAGTCGAAGGGCAGTACGGCGTTCACCGGTGCCCCCTCGTATTCGCAGTAACGCCTTGGATAAGAGTGGCGGCGCCATTTTGGCATCCATACCCACGTGCCTCGCTTATCGTCGCCACTGGATGCCTCGGCAGACGGACGCCCAGTAGGTCCCCGTCATAGTCGGCATCTGGCATGAGTAAGACCCCCAGCCGTGACCTGCGGATCTGCCCCGTCCAGTGACTGTACAGCGTACGAAGATCGTTATTGCGACCGGCCACGATAAATAACAGCGGCGAGTCCGGAGTGGCCAACACTCGTGCCAAAACCTGGCTCTCGTCGGCAATCAAGTGCGCGTCATCGATCATGACAATGCATGGCTCGGGTACAGCGCTCTGTGCTGCCACCACGTCCACGAATTGTTCGGGCAACAGAACACCAGGCAGCATCTGGTGCAGTGGCGAACGACGCGGCGCCCCTACAACGATCTTGGTACTCGGCGACTGTTGCACCAGCATCTGGTGAATCGCAGCAAGCATAGTGGACTTGCCGCTGCGAGCAGGTCCGCTAATGAGCACGTGCTCACCTGTAAAGGCTTCTAAAACATACGTATTGAGGTCAGCTTCGTTGATGCCGACTGGTATCTGCCACTTTTCATTACCCGGAACGAGGTACATCGCCACTTGTTCGGGCTCCACACGTTTCGGAAACTCCTGCACTAAGGGAGGTAAGCCGTCGACTCCCCAGAACTCGTTGATCGCCGCCACGGCAGCGTCAATATCGTCAGGAAGCCCGACGTGACCATGGTGCGCCCGGGTTGTCGAAACGAACCGCCCAGGCAAATTAGCTGGATGATTATCCTTGTCAACGGTCGGGTGATACTCCGAGGTGTCGGCCAGCTGATACAGCCATTTTTGGCCGGTCAAGTCGCTAATGGCCGGCGGTAGCGCCTTGAGGCGGGTCGCGGTCGCGACACAGTGAATACCCATTGCCGGGCCCTTGGCCCAAACCTGATAGAAGCTCTCAATGAGCGACATATCAGCCACATCACTGTAACCCTCACGCAGGGTAGCAAACCCGTCGACGAGGACAAATAGTGGCGGGAAGGCATCATGAGGCCGGGCGCTGCGCCGTTCCAGTTCTGCAGAAATATAGCGCAACACTCGTTTCTGAAGCTGTCGGCTTTCACTGGTGTTTCCCGGCCCGGCATAGCCGCGCACATGGGCAAGCCTCTCTAACCTGTCCAGCGACGCTGTGAAGACGTCAAGTATGACGATATCGGCATCGCCAGGGGCATAAGTGTCGGCAATCCTTAATGCCAATGCAGCTAAGGTACTGGACGTACCAGACCCAGGCATACCTGCTAGGACAAGATTTTCCGTGGCGAATCTCCACCCTGAGACGTACTGACGCTGGTGCTCGGGGTCGTCAAAAAGGGCCACGTCAAGAACCGTCGGCTCTGAACCCGACGACACCCGTTGTTCGCGGCACGTGGCAGGACGATAATGCTCCAGGGATAGTTCGACATGATCGGAGAGGGGCTCAGGCCACACCCGACGTGCCGACCCATATCCGAGCTGTTCATTGGCCTCGGTAATCCATCGGATGAGGGCATCCATGTCACTAACCTCGGCGCTGTTGGACCGGATGGCGTGCTCCTCGGGAGCGTTTCCCAAGATCATTGGATCGACGTGGAGGTCCTGCGAACCCCTAGCCCCACTCACGCCGGTCACCAGCGCCGTTTGGATAGGGGTGATGTCCTCTTCACCTAACTTGATGTAGGCGCGCCCCTTCTGCTCTCGCCCAATGCTGGCCGCCAAAGGCACCCCGATCACGTTGGACGACTGTTCCCGGCTCTGGACGCGCAACGCGGTACGCATGTTGGTGTTGGCCAGAATATCGTCGTTGACGACACCATCAGGGCGCTGGGTGGCCAAGATCATGTGGACACCCAGAGTACGGCCAACGGCACCCAGCGAGACCAGTCCGGACAGCACATCCGGGTATTCCTTGGCCAACTGGGCAAACTCGTCAATAACAAGAAGCAGACGCGGCATCGGCTCGGTAGGGTTCGTGGCCAGGTAGGCGTCGAGATTGTCGATACCCTCGCCTGCATCAGCAAAACACTGCTGACGACGTTTGAGCTCGGCGTTCAAAGCTTGCAGCGCCCGGAACGCTAAAGAGGGCTCAAGGTTCGACAAGGTACCGATGGTGTGTGGCAGCTGGTCAAGGGTGGCGAATGCGGCACCACCCTTGAAGTCAATGAGGATGAACGTGAGATGCTGAGGATCAACGCGGGCTGCCAATCCTGCAACCAACGACCGCAATAACTCAGACTTGCCCGAACCGGTGGTTCCGCCGACCAGCCCGTGCGGACCATCTGCGACAAGATCGAAGACGAAGGTGCCGTCGTCGCACACGCCAAGGGGCACATTCGGTCCAGTGGACTGTTGCCACGACTTGACGATGGTGGACGCATCCATGGTCGCACGGTCAAACCCCAGGATGTCGAAAAGATGCACAAGCCCGGGTAGGCCGCCACCGCTGGTCGCCGCGCTCGGGTCGTCGTACCGGGCGAGCCGACGTGCCCAGTCCTGGGCCGTATCCGCGTCGATACCCGCCACCGTTACGTGTGAGGTGCTCTCTGCCTGTGACGGAATCACGACGGTAGCCTCATTGTCAGCCTCCGCATGGATAACGGTATGGCATGACGAGGGCAGTTGATCAACGCTTGGCGCAACGATGATCGCGCTGACATATCGTTGAGCAGCCTGCTCGCTGCGCTCGGGACGATACTCGAGAATGTCACGCAACGGGCAGTCTCTGCCCTGTGTCAGCGCGAGGTCATCAACCACGATAACCATGGATGCAGGTTTTGCAGTATTGAGGGAGTCGCGCAGTCCACGCAGCATCGACGTCGCTGCTGCCGTGTCGACGGCGACGAATCGCTCGTGAGGATTGGTGCTTCCCGTTTGCGTATGAGGCAACCAAGCGGTGAATCGCCAGTCTTTGGCCCTACTCTCGTCGGTCGCAACCGCGAATCGGAAGTCAGCTGGACCGCTCAAGGTAGCCAACTGGCACACCAACGAACGGGCAATGGCCAAGCATTCTTCTCGAGACCCCCAGATCCCGACCGGGCCAGCGTGCAGATCGACGACGAGCGGAGTTGCACGCAGCTCAGCCCGGTCAAAAAGCGCCTTAGTGCGTGGCTGCATAACGCCGCCATGCGACCTCGGAGTCGGCACATATTTGATATTGGCAGTTCCGGCAATGGCGGTATAAAAGTCACGATCCGAACGCCGAACCTGCCACAGGGTTGACGTTGAACCTGTGGCTGCGTCTATGAGTTCGTGCGGGTAAGGAACCTGGGCGCGCGCACGAGATCGCTCGTGGGCCGCTGCCTGCTCTATCTCAGCGCGGGCGGCTTCCAGGTCCTCCCGGTACTTTCGCTCGTTTTCTTTGTCGGAGCCCTTGTTCCGACGTTTCTGTTCTACCCACGACCCGATAGCCATTACTGGTGACAGCAATGCAACAAGGGCATAGCGTGCTGACCCGAGAACGAACACCAATAGTCCGGCCATCAGCAGCGGAGCAATGACCGCAGCCCAGGAGAACCGTGCCGGACTATCAGGCTCCTTGCGGACTGGTACGCTCACTTGCCCCCCATGAGGAGGCAATGCGGCGCGTGGCGGGCGATTGAATGCGATGCGCCCGCCCGCCCCAGCTGTCTGTACCTTCCCGACGACACCGTGCGCTCGTTGCGCCGCCCGCTGGCGGGGGTCGACAAGCATGAGGCATACGCCTCCGACCGATAGCACATCCCCCCGGCACATCAGCGTTGGATGAGTAGGGTCCCCGCCGATCTTCTTGCCATTGAGGTAGGTGCCATTAGCCGAGTCATGATCAATGACATGAACGGCGTCCTCAGTGACGTCAAGTACTGCGTGTGACCACGATACCGATGCTGATTCCAGCGAGATCTCGGCCTCGTCGGAACGTCCGATACGGGCGAGGCCGCTGACGGGGAGGCCGTACACACGGGCACAGGTCGCACCGCCAACCATGATCAGCTGCCAGTACTCACTCACCTGGCGGTCCGCATCTTCAGTCACTTCCGGGGCATCAGATACCACCGCGCCTTCACACAGCCCCACTTCCCGGATCCCGAGATCGTGGTCGACCTCACGGCCATCCACCCAGACTCGCGTGAAATGACGCATATCAATGTGGGCGCCTTCCAATACCTCGCGAAGGGTTGTCGTAGGTTCTGCATTCGTCACGAAGAAGATCCGTTCGTGACCTTGCTGCGAGATCACAATTCGCATCGGCTACACCGCCTATCGCGCGTCGCGAGATACTGCTCCAACCCAACGAACGTTCCCTCACGATTGGCCATTGCCGACACCGCGACCTGGAGGGCCCATCCACCACGCTTCACTTTGCGGCTGGCACCCAAGCCGGAGCACCCTGCACATTGGCGAGTTGCACGATCTGGACACCAGCTTCGATTGTCATCTTTCCAATGGCATCAGGTCGGTTCACCAACGGTAACTTCGACATGTCGAGATTAGACAATGCAACACGAACATCCTCAGCGTGGCTAGAGTTGGCTTTCACGCTACCTGCGATGAGCGTGACCACCGCGTCATGGGAGCGTCCATCGGCTTCGTCAGCATAAGTCTCGAACGACCTGGACGAATCGATTACTGACTTCTCCTTGGAGGCCGCTAAATGGGTGACAGCTTCGGAGAAGGCCCGAGACTCCTCGTTACCTGCAAGACTGACCGCTTCTACCTCGTCAGAGGGAACTCCCACGGTATAAATACCATTAGGAATAGCACCGTTTCGCGCCAGTGCCACAGTACTTTCCGCCGAGGTCGCATCGGGCCCAAGAAAGATCGGTGCAGTCACTCCGCCAGCGCGCAAGTCGGAGACAATGGTGGGAGCGTCCGATGCTATTGCAGGGCCAAGCCCTTCGAGATACACACAAGTTTTGGGATCCTTTGCTAACTTATCAACAAACTGCTTGGTGACCTGTCCCTTGTTGTCGACAGGGATGTCAGTCGTATCTGCTGCTTGCAACCCAGTCCCCCGCGTCACAAAGCGCTTGCATCCGAGTTTCACGGCCTGGGCTTTAATGATATTGCTCTGACGGCTAGCAGTGGGAATTCCAAACCATGCGCCGTCGGGAACGTCATCCAGCCTCGTTGCATAAGGGAGGAGTATGGGGATACCAGCACGGCTAGCCTCCTTAACCAATACTTTGGTGTGGGAGCCACTCGTGGCTGCAACTATGCCTGCCACGCCGGCTTCTTTAAATTGAGCAATAGCATCCTTAGCTCCCCGCTCACTGCCCTTGTCGGAGACAACTTGAATCTCAGCATCGCCACCACCTTGGGTCAGGCGCCACATAGCTACCTGAGCCCCATGGGCATTTCCGATCCAGCCGCTGCCCTCACGCGGATTCTCGGTATAGGACACAACTAAACCAATCCGCACATGAGATGGCACCTTGCCAATACTTAGCTCGACTCTAGAGCCTTGGTAAGGCTTAGGAGGCTTTGTGGCATCACCGTCGCCACCCCTCCATGCCACGATACCGGTGATCACTGCACAGACGATAATTACCGCTGCGGCAATTGCCACCCCTCTCCGTGGCAATCTCTTACTCTTGGGCGTCGTCGAAAGGGTCTTGACCTGGTCACCGTGAGCTTGTTCATCTTTGCCTTCACTCATGAGGCGCGGCCCTCGATTCGTGCGCTCATCCACGTAGCCGAAACCGTGCCGCTGTGCGACCCGATCGTCAGCGGCGTCTCGAGGCGAGCCAAGCTGGCTCGTCTTGCAGCGCCGTCCACTTGGGAGTTTCCGTACACTGTGCGCTGTGTGGACTGAGCAACGTGAGTCTGAGTGTTAGCATCGGCTACCTTGTTGTCAGCCACAGTTAAATAGCTAGCCGAAGTGCTGATAGCACCAAGTAGTCCACCGCCGCTGTGTGTGTGCTGACCAATGTCATCAAGAACACGCGCGATGTCGCCAGAAAGCAGCTTTGACACCTGCTCTGTGTCAGCGACAGCCCCGTCAGCAGTCTTCCTCGCCTCCGCAGAACGTACTTGCATCAGATTATTCATCTGACCGGCGAGATGGCCATTGGTCGATTCCACCTTTTCATTAGCCAGCCCAACCGTGCGTTCACCTTCGGCCGCGACGTGGCCTGACTGCTCAGTGAGGTTATTGGTGAACTCTCCAAACATCTGTCCGACAGCTTGTTGACCACGATTGCGGATCGAGCCAACCCCCTTAAGGGAGGTCGCCAAATCATTCGTAAGCTCCTCGTCAGCTGCTCTGCGTGTGCTGACGACGACGCCGTCCAGATCCGTTCCCAGGGTAGAAAGTTCGCCTCCCACTGCTGCAGAGTTTTTCTCCAGATCCTGCAACTGCCTACCAGTAGCCGCCATGTGATTGTTAATGGACTGGATGTGCCCAGCGAGGGTGGTAATTCCAGTGTTTCTCTGGTCCTCAGCCTTGTGAAGGTTGGTCTCCAGGATCTTCAGTGTAGCTTCAAGATCATCCAATTTGCGGGCTACCCGAGAACCGGCGATCCCCCCTGGCTTGTGGATATCAGTCTGCTTGACGGCTTCCTCTATACCCGAGCGAATCTGGGAATCGGTATCCGCCAGGTTCGCCATGTTGTGAAGGTGCCGATGACCTTCGAAGGGCACATCAGGGCCAGGATCAACAATCGGGCACGTAGTTGACGACAGCATATCGACCAACCGGGCCCCCTCTTTCCGGTCAATAGCGTGCTGCGTTGGTCTTGATGGCGTCGCAGAAGGATCCGTGCTTGGTGTCGGAGTCGGGCTGGCTGAACTCGTCGGGCCAGGAGCCGGCGAGGGCTCACGGGCAGGCATGGTTTGACCAGAAGCCAAACAGATCTCTCGCTTCACAGCCGTAATCTGATGATCCTGCTCATCAAGAAGAGAGAGCTCGTCTTGCAGCTTGGTATGGATCTGGTCGAGATCAGTCCGGGCCTCGGTGACGTCACCGGTCATCACCGCAAGAGCTACGTCCATTTTTCTCAGACTCTCACCATAGGCTTGCGGAGAATCCGTCGAAAGGTCATCTACGGCACGTTGCAAGTCATTAAAGTTCGACCGCAGACGCTGCACCGACGCCAGCATCTTGCCTTGGGACCCGTTACGCAGCTGCGCAGCCAGCTGAACATTTTGACTAGTAAGGTCCTCCATGCTCTGACTCAAGCGTTCCTTCTGGGCGTATAAGGCGCAGGACAACCCACCAGCCTTCGCGGCGCATGTCTTGGCATCAGGATTCGTCGGGCCCAAGAACGAGATCAGGTCAGCAGTGACGAGTTCCTGGCATTTGCCGCTGGTTTTCGATAAGGCATCCAACCGCGCGGACAGGCCATGTATAACACCGAGAACATCATGAGCTTCGGGGCCACTGAATGCCTTCCTAGATGACTCATCGCTGGCCTTGATCTTACAACTGGGTGAATCGACCGATACCTGCGGTGCATTCGAACGCGGGTCCCCGAGCAGATCCCTCATCGTCGCCGTGGCCTGAGCGAGTTGCCCAGAAATGAGCGATCCTGTCTCGTGGTAGGCAACGCTGGTCTGTCCTGCAAGCTGGGACACGGTTTCCGCGGTCACTTGAGCATTGGTACCAATACGAGCGCTTGAAGCTTTCAAGTCATTGATCGTCTTGTCGCCAATATTGGATCCAGCCTCGTTCAGGCGCTGGCTGGCCAGCTGAACCGCCTTACCCGAGTCATCGAGCACCTGGCTGGTCGCAGTTAGGGTCTTGATGGTGGAAACGACAAGGGCATTCTCATCTTTAGTTCCAACATCTTGAACACCGAACCCGGGCGTCACTGCGAGGTTCATCGTCGGAACGTGAAAGTCATGGGCATTGACAACCAAGGAGAAACGAGCCACGGATCCGAGAGGATCAATACCGGTAAGCGCAGCCCATTGCACCACAGTCTTTCCACTTTCATTGACCCCGACTACGCCATTTCCGGCAGGATCGGTGCGCTTGCTGCGATTGGCGGCAGTGACGACCTTGGAAGGGTCGACACCATCGAGTACGGCACTGCCAGCCATAGTCATAGGCGTGGAGATGAGAGCCTCGCGAGAGATCGAGTGCCCATCAACATCAGCGCTCACCGTCTCCAGACGGCCAGTGGTGTTGTAAATGGTCACATCCATACCAACCGTCCCATCGACCCCACTAACGAGAGACGGGTCCGAGGAGACCTTGCCGTCATGGGAATAGGTCACCATGACACGAAAGGGCATGTGTGTGGCATCCGACGTCGGTGCGAGGGGGACTCCGGACGAAGAACCCATACCAGTGACCGCTCCGCGCTGATCGATGGTCATCGTGACTCCAGCCGATGCAGAAGCGGAAGCGGGGCTAGCTAACACGGGATTGGGTGTCGCCACAGTTAAAGTGGCGCAACTACAAGCAGCGAAAATGGCTACGTCTCGGCACCAGCGGTGAGATCGGCGCACTGTTGTCCTCCTTGGAGCCCAACCACTTTTATTTATCAGATACATTGGTGGTGTACCTGACCCTCTCAGGGTTACTCTACATATTAGATTCTGGAAGGCGATCGACGTCAACTGGGTCAGATCTACGTCACGTTCTTATAGGAGTGTGTTCAATGTCTCGGGTATTGTCTACCGATGAGGCCAAGGAGGCCATCCGCCAGATTCAGTCCATTGTTAATGGTGGGCTGACAGATCAGATTCAAGCATTGGATAACCAGGGCCAGCGGTTGTCCGCCCCAGATGTGTGGGATGGCCCGCTAGCATCCCAGTTCCGGAGCCAGGTGTGGCCCGAGACCCGGAGCGCATTGGAGAAAGCAAAGGCCGAATTGGAGCAGCTGCGGGCAAGCTTGCAGAAGATCGCTACCGACATTTTCACCGCTGGTGGCGGCCAGTAACAATTCCCTCACGTGGTGGCGAGACAGTGCACTGTCTCGCCACCACGATCATTTCATTGTTTTGCTTTTCGTAACTTTGATGTCATGTTGGGTAAACCCAACGTGACATCAGGGGAAACAACCACTGAACTATCCCGGTGCTGCTAATATATCCGCACTATCTGCCCCTAGAAGTGTGGGACTATCCATCGATGTTGTATCTGTAATGTGAGGTCTCCGTGTCTGATACGAATGACTTGGGTGATTACCAGAATCCTGTCAGGTTCGATTTCGCGGTAGCAGCCGAGTTCGCGGACAAGCTCCGCGAGGCGGCCAGTAAGATAACCATCTTCGAGGGTGAACGGGGCCACGCTGAGTCGATGGCATCGGACGAGTTTCGAGGCTTCTTCTCTCAGGTGTTCCGTCAGAACATGCGGGTGTGTTCGACTGATGCGTCCGAGCTCTCATCGGCATTCGTCGAGACTGCTAGGGAGGTCGACTATCTGGCCGGGGAGGCTTACAAAGAAAACGAGCGGCGCGATCAGGTGCGCAACTATGTGACCGCCCATGCTCACGAGAATTGGATTCAGCGCTTCGTAAAAGGTTTGTTCGAGCCTGACGATGCACCTGCACCGAAGCCGACCCCTCCCTCTGCTCGTTGGGTGACTCCACCTCAGACGAGCCAGCGGCAAGCTGACCAGGGACTGCGTGGCCCGTCTGGAGGTGTTTCAAGCGCAGTCCCGGCAAATCTGGCGGGTGGAGCGCGGCTGATTCATGGAGCAAACCGGGGATTGATGCCCGCGTCGGCGCTGGAGACACTGTATGAGCACTTCTGCGGGAGCTGCCAGTACGGGTCGTTAGCTGTGGATGGCTTGTTCGGACAGTACCAGCGGTGGATAGGTCTCAACGACGCTGATGTGGTGTGGTTGGAGGCAGTGGGCCGTGCATTTGCTGCCGCTGGTGGCTCAGGATCGGTAAAGATGGCCGATGTGGCTTTGGAGGCTTCGCTCAAGGCTGCCGGAGTCAATGTGATGCGGGCGAATGTTGAAGTATCCTCGCCCACTCTGAGCGGGATCGATCCTGCCACGGGTTACATCGAGGACCCGGTGAACTCGGCAACCGGGAACTTCGTGCTCCCCGAAACGGACCTGGCTTTCGGTGGGCCGAGCCAGGGGCTGATGATCTCCCGGATGTACAACTCAACACTGGCCGCTGCTCACGACGAGCCTGAGGCGTGTGGGGTGTTAGGCCCCGGCTGGTCGACGATCTTGGATCAGCGTTTGATCGTCACTGATGAGCAGGCGCGTTGGGTGCGCGATGATGGCCGCGAGATCATTTTCCCTCTCACGAATCACGATGATGCGAGCAACTCCGCCACTGCTGAGAGCCGTGATACCGTCGCGGGACCGTGGCGGGCCACACAAGATAACGTGTGGCTGTCACGCGGTGATGCCGCTGATGCTCAAGCTGTTGATATCACTGGTCCGGTGTGGATCGTCACCGACAATGCTGGTAGCCGATGGGTGTTCACCGCCGCCGGCGCCTGGGTGGGCTCAGACTCCGGTATCGGTAATGGTGTGTGGGTTAAACGCCATGACGGTGTGGTCACTTCCCTGCATTCCGAATGGGGCCGCTCGGTGGCTCTGTCCTACGCGCAGGATCGCCTCGTTAAGGCTGTGGCCAGTGATGGCCGCAGCGTAAGCTACTCCTACGATTCCCAAGGCCGACTGAGTGAGGTGACTCGCCCTGACGGAGTTCACCGCTATCAATGGGATGGCTGGTTACTCAGTGAGGTCGTTGACCCGTCTGGTGTGGCCAAGTGCGTTAACACCTTCGACGACCTCGGCCGGATCTGTACCCAGCGCGATGCGACAGGGCACATGACACGGTTTACGTATCTTCCCGGTGGGGTGACCGTCGCAGATGATGGGCAAGGCCACCATTCCAATACGTGGATCAGTGATGGACGTGGTCGCACTGTCGGAATCATTGACGCTGACGGACAGCGCACCTCCATGCTGTACGACCGCTATGGCAATTTGATAGAGGCTACGGATCGGGCAGGCAAGGTTATCCGTCACACCTATGACAAGCGGGGACATCGCACCCGCACTACTCTGCCTACCGGCGGGATCATTGATTACAGCTGGGATGACGCTGATCGCCTCACCACCATCTCTACCGACAACACTGTCAGACTGCGACTGGGTTACGAGGACAACGCGGACAACCCGACTAGCCTCAGCAATAGCCAGGGCACCACTATGACATTGTCGTGGGACCGTGGCCTACTGCGAGAGCTCGTTGACGCTACTGGGGCCAAAATGCGTTTCGACCATGACACGTATGGCCAAATCGTAGCCATCACCGATGGGGCCGGTAGCACGTGGCAAATCAGCCACGATGATGCCGGAAACGTGAACCACATCATCACCCCGCTGGGATATCGCACCGAGGTGACCCATGACCAGGCAGGCCGCTTGGTCGAGCGTACCGACCCGGACGGAGCCTGTTGGAGCTACGACTACGATGAGGCTGGACACCTTGAGGCAACAACAGCCCCTGACGGTGGAATCACCCGGTACGCCTGGGGCCCCGGTGGCCAAATCACCACAATCATTGACCCAACTGGTGCCACAACAACACTGTCTTATGACGAGTTAGGGGACTTATCCGGAATAGGGCTGCCCGACGGCACCAGCTGGGGATTCCTTCGTGACGCCATGGCCCGACTGTGCGAGGTGAGGGATCCAGACGGTGCCCGCTGGCGTGCCTCTTACAACGTCATCGGAGAATTGACCTCGCTGACCGACCCAACCGGGATGAGTCTGCACGCCACTACCACCGCCCACCAGACCCAAGTCACGAACGCTGCGGGTCACGTGGTAGCCGCCGATCAGTTCGATGATTACGGGCGCATCGTTTCACGCACCGATATTTTCGGTGCCACCAGCAGCATCGACTATGATGCAGTCGGCCTACCAGCTGTGCTCACCGACCCCCTCGGTTCATCCACCCGGTTCGACTATGACCGGGTCGGACACCTGTCTGCCGTCACGAGCCCCAGCGGGCTGCAGGAGCATTATTCCTACGACTCGGCTGGGCGCTTGGCTAGCACAATTGATCCGACCGGCGCGGTTACCCACTACCTTTACGACGCTGATTCCCGGCTGACTGGCATTATCGACCCCACCGGGGTAACCACCGAATACAGCTGGGACCCAGTCGGTCGGCTCGTCGAGACGCGAGTCGGTGATACGGTGACTTTCACCGCCGATTACGACATCTGTGGACGGCCAGTCCGTGCGTGGGATCAGGTCGCCGGCCACCGGGCTTTCCGCTACGACACCGCCGGTAGGCTCGTTAGCGCCGTCGATGCTTCAGGCCAGGTTCACCGATACACCTGGGACAAACGCGGACGCTTAGTTACAGCAACAACAGGCACTGACGCTATATCGACGTACCGGTACAACAACCTTGATCAGGTCGTCGAATCCACTGATCCCGCAGGCGGGATCCACCGCTATACCTGGAATCCAGCCGGGCGTCTCACCAGCCATACCGGCCCTGACGGCACCACGACCAGCTACGACGCGCGCGGCGGGACAGAAACAGTCACCATTGATGGGCAGATTTCTACCCGCAGGTGGTGGGACATCGAGGCCCGCCAGCTTCACGTTGACGATCACACCGACCCTGCCAGTCCCCTGCGTCACATCATTAGTGTCGATGCGCGCGGGCTCGTCTGCGACCACACCACCACTGACGGTGACGGTAGGGTTGTCAGCTGCCACCACTGGGACTGGGATAGCGAGGGCCGCCTGACTCATGCCGACGATACCCACTCCAGCGTGTCATACGACTATCAGGATGATGGGCTACTGGCCCGTATTACTCATTCCGCGTTGGGTACCGCGAATCTGACATGGGATAGTGCCGGACGGCTCACCGACGTCACTACCACCGGTCATCATGATCGCTGGGACCACGACGGCGGCATGGTATGTGGGTATACCCACGATGGGCGCGTCACACGCATCACCCGTGATAAGCAGGGGCGAATTACTGGGCTAGAGATGCCCGAAGGCCTTTGGTCTTACGGCTACGACAAAGCTGGGTCACTCATCAGCGCGACCGGTCCTCACACTCACCACGCCTGGGACCACGACGCTTATGGCCGACTCACCAGCCATACTGCCCCCGGAGCCAACACCACCTTCGCCTGGGACCAGCACGGCCGCTTAGCACAAACCCGTAGCTATGTAAATGGGCATACCACGACCACCCAATACGCTTACGACGCGGCGGGACGGCGTACCAGTGCGAATGGCCCACATGGCCAAGACCGGTGCTATTCCTGGGACAAGCGAGGCTGGCTATCCGGTATTACCACCAGTTCCACAACCGTAGAGACTCACGTCGACGCGTTCGGGTACCCCGTTCGCATCACCACGCAAGAGCAGCGTGTGCGAGTCGACTGGGACCTTGTAACCGGCGCCCCTACCTCGATTGATGGTCATCCTGTGCTTCCCCTGCCAGGAGGACGCGTGCTCGGTGCCACACCCATCGACGATACCAGCCTATGGCGTGAGGTGATGCCCACCGATCCTGATGACCCATATCAACCGGCCACGGTCGCTATTGAGGGCGTCCCTGAGACGATCAGGATGGCCGGGAACGCGCTAGTGGTTGATGGTCATCCTTGGTGGGGGGCGCGCCTCTACGACCCAACTACCACTACCTTCTTATCTCCTGACCCGTTAGCCCCGCCGGTTGGCGCACTATGGGCCAACAATCCCTACGACTACGCCAATAACAACCCGCTCACCCTCACCGACCCTCTCGGAACTCACCCCGTCACCGACGACCAACTGGCAGGCCTCACCCACCCCGTCCGCCACTGGTGGACCACCCACAAAGACCGGATCCTCTCCCGGGACTTCCTAATCGGCGCTGGCCTCCTCATCGGCGGTATCGCCGTAGCAGCGACGGGTTTCGGTGGCCCGCTTGGGGCTGCGATCATCTCGGGAGCCCTCATGTCAGGAGGCTTCTCCGCTAGCTCCCAGAAATACGCAACCGGGGATGTCAATTGGAGAACAGTGATTAAAGATGGAATCGTTGGCGGCGTTGTGGGGGGCGTCGGGACAGGCACCGCCAACATTGTCGGTTCCCAAGTCTTGAAACACTCCGACACTGCCGCTGCACTAGTAGAGAAATACGCAGCTGATACAAAAGTTAGCCAAGCAGGAGCTAGTTTACTGACTAAGCTGAACGGCAGGACCGCCGCCGACAACGCTCTGAAGCTGGCCGCCAAGAGTGGAGATTCCAATGCGCTCGAAACCATGTACATGCGTCACTTTGCGGGTGCGGCACCATCTAGTTTCGCCGCCGCCAACACGCAATACATCATGGACACTGCCATGTCCCATGACAAGCATTTCAGTGCGAGCGATCTGGCTCAGGCCAATGGAAACGCTATTTTCGGGGTGGTCATGTCGCTACGTGGAAACGCGACGGTGCGGCCAAACATCAGTACCTCTAGTGGCGAGTGGCTCAAGCGCGGACCCGCGCTGGTGACAGACACGATGGGGGTAAAGCAGCAGTTTTCCACCTTTGGCCGCGAAATGGCGAGAGGCGCGATTGCTGACGCCGCCACTCAGGAAATCTCCACTGCCATGAAGGGTCAGGATCCCCGTGATTTTGCTGATGGTTTCACCAAGAAGACAGCCCGCACCCTAGGAAACGCAGCCCACGCCAGCTTCCCTGGGCTACACGTCGCTAAGTAACTCCAAATCATGTTTGTAGACAACAGTGCCGGGCCACGCGAATTCGGCCCCAACGATGACGCATCACTCGAACTACCCGCCGACGGAGCCTACCGAGTCCAAGAAGCACTACGCGTCATGGGATGGGACCCACACCACCCACGCGTATTATCCCAAGCCAGAGGCCTAGTCCCGGTATGGCTGCCCATCACAGCAGATATCACCTGGGGCATGCTGTCAGTATTCCTGAGTAATTCCGACGGAATCCGAGACAGCATCGCAGGATGGCTTTGCTTCATTTTCTTCCTCGGAACGCCCGTCTGGATTCTCAGTGACGTTACACTCCGCAGATACGGCGTCGACTACGACAAAGTCTGGACCCGATTCGGACCCTTCTTCTACCGCCACATCCGATTCAACGACATCACCCGATTCGACATCGGCATAGAACGCTACAAAATCTGGGCCGGAAAAACCAAAATCAACATCGACTACCACCGATACGACTACGCCCTCTTCTACCTACGCCTCCTCGAAGAACTCCACCACCGCCGAATCCAACTCCCCAAAGCCAACATCAACGACCCCAACTGGGACAAACAAGCCCAAATATGGCGCAACATCCTGGCAGCCGAAGCCTACCGAGAACACCGCGACTTCTACAACGCCAACCCCGAACAACTAGCACGCCTCAACGCCCTCACCCCACCACCAGACCACTACGACAACTAACAGATTCGTCATATAACAGGCGTGCGTTTAACCTCGTCCAGAAAGATGACCATGACTGCCGAACCCCTCACGTTCACCCACCCGTGGGCCTCACAACCTTCGGACCAGCCCGTCGCTTACGCACCTGACGAGCAGTCAACGCAAGACCCAGCCAGCCCCCAGCGCCTACGCCCCCCGCGGAAATGGATCAGACGAGGACTCATCATCGCCGTCATCACCACCCCCTTCTTGTGGTGGGTCATCTCCAAACCGGGCGACTACCCCATTCTGTCCATAGGCTGCCAACTATCCGTCACCCTTCCCGGCTACATCATGATCGTCTACGGCCTCTTCTACCGCACCCATATTGACGACGACACCATCTCCATCCACATCGGCCCCTTCCGGCGAACGATCGACGCACGCAGCATCACGAAACTTGCCATCACACCCAACTGCTACCTCATCACTGATGGGTCGGGACGCCGACTGCGCATCAACCATCACGCTCACGACGTCGACCGGGCGCTCCTGCACCTACTAACTACCCTTCACACCCGACCCATCGACCTACCCGAGGGCTCACCCGACCATCCAGACTGGCCCACTTGGGCCCAACATTGGCGCAACATCTTTGCCACCGCCATCTACGACCACCACACCAGCTACTACGCCACACACCCCGACGCCCTTGTGCAGCTCAACACCCTCGTCCGACCGCCGACCGTCTAAGCGGTCGCGCCAACCCCACAAACAAACGACATGAGCGTCGAACCCCGCTACCTATCAGCAGACATGGACAACCCACCCACGGCACCCTACGCAGAAGGCATCTACGGCATCGCCCGCATGGAACGAGTCATGAGCCGCAACCCCCACCAACCCCGCGCCTTTTCCCTCGCCCACATCATGATCCCCGCATGGCTGCCTCTCGGGGCCCTGATGACATGGGCTGGAGTCTCGATGTTCCTCGACAACACCGACGGCTTCAGAGAAGGATATGCCGGATGGATTATTATCCTCGGATCCCTCGCCGCACCATATACAGGCCTAGCCCAAGGCCTATGGCTCCGACCCGGCGTCGACCACGACAAAATCTGGACCCGATTCGGACACCTCTTCTACCTACGCCTCCTCGAAGAACTCCACCACCGCCACATCCAACTCCCCCAAGCCGACATCACCGACCCCAACTGGGACGAACAAGCCCAAATATGGCGCAATGGCCTCGCCGAAGACGTCTGGGTCGACCACCGCGACTTCTACGACACCCACCCCGAACAACTAGCACGCCTCAACGCCCTCATCCCCCCACCAGACCACTACGACGCCTAGCACCACCAGTTTCCCTAAACCACATGCCTCCAAATAACGGGAATCATGTTTGTAGACAACAGTGCCGGGCCACGCGAATTCGGCCCCAACGATGACGCATCACTCGAACTACCCGCCGACGGAGCCTACCGAGTCCAAGAAGCACTACGCGTCATGGGATGGGACCCACACCACCCACGCGTATTATCCCAAGCCAGAGGCCTAGTCCCGGTATGGCTGCCCATCACAGCAGATATCACCTGGGGCATGCTGTCAGTATTCCTGAGTAATTCCGACGGAATCCGAGACAGCATCGCAGGATGGCTTTGCTTCATTTTCTTCCTCGGAACGCCCGTCTGGATTCTCAGTGACGTTACACTCCGCAGATACGGCGTCGACTACGACAAAGTCTGGACCCGATTCGGACCCTTCTTCTACCGCCACATCCGATTCAACGACATCACCCGATTCGACATCGGCATAGAACGCTACAAAATCTGGGCCGGAAAAACCAAAATCAACATCGACTACCACCGATACGACTACGCCCTCTTCTACCTACGCCTCCTCGAAGAACTCCACCACCGCCGAATCCAACTCCCCAAAGCCAACATCAACGACCCCAACTGGGACAAACAAGCCCAAATATGGCGCAACATCCTGGCAGCCGAAGCCTACCGAGAACACCGCGACTTCTACGACACCCACCCCGAACAACTAGCACGCCTCAACGCCCTCACCCCACCACCAGACCACTACGACAACTAACACCAGCAACCTGCATAGCGCCACGGCGCCGTCCGGTACACGCCTCTCCGCAGAGAGCCCCGTGCCCCTGAGCCACCACCCAATGATCGCGCCGTGAACTATGGTATGAGCCAGGGTCACGAGGAGGCGTCCATGAAACCGTCACGAATTCGCTGGGATCAGTTACCCGATTCAGTTCACCATCGGGTTACCGAAATCCTAGGATCCCCCGTCTCCGTCGATAACGTCCAGACCCACGGCACTACTCCCGGCACGGCATCGCGCGTCGTCACTGCTGACGGCTCCCACGCGTTTGTCAAAGTTGGCCATCCTTCGATCAACGATGACACCCCTAACCTCAACCGCCGCGAAGCCACTCTGCTGTCTCTACTCCCTGCGGCTGCACCCGCCCCACACCTACTTGGCCGCATTGACGTCGACGGATGGGTGGGCATGGTCACCTCCGACGTCGAGGGTCCTCACCCCAACCTGCCCTGGTCTGATGACGATATTGACGCCACTCTTGAGAGCCTATCCCGCTTGGCTGAAGTGACGGCTGGTTTCCACGAACCATGGGAATCGTTCGAGGCGCGCTTACAAAACACCCCATCGGTGTGGGAACAGTTCATGACCGACACCCCCGCCGACCTCGACCCATGGCTCATCGAGCGCCTGCCCGACCTCGCCGGACGCGTTGAGCGACTCGCCCACCACTGCCACGGCGAGACCGTCGTCCATGGTGCCATACGATCAGACAACGTCTTGTTACGCGCTGACGGAGCCGTTCTCGTCGATTGGTCCCACGCTGTCATTGGCCCAGCATGGGTTGACGCCGCTGGGCTCATCATTGACATCATTCATACCGATCCGATTGACGCCCCGCGATGGAATCGCGCCGACAACCTCGTCAAGCGCGTCGCAGCGGAGTTCTCCCCGTCCACTCATGGTGAACCAGCAGTTGAACCCATCGTTGACCTTCTTGTGGCCGTGTTAGGGCTATCAGAGCGCGAATGCCGCAAGCCAGACCCAGCAGGAATGCCGCAATTCCGCGAATTCCAACGCGAAAGGGCAAGCCGGTTACGCGCCTGGTTGTGGGCCTCCGAACATCTCGCGTAATCGCCGGGCTGAACCGCGCCGTTCAGAACATGGATGTACGCAGACCTGTCTGAAGGTCCCCTTACAGTGAATGTCGTGACGACTCCCAAGCCCCCGTCAGCCGCGCCCACCTCAACCTACCGTCTGCAGTTCAACGAGGACTTCACCTTCGCTGACGCCATCGCTCAGCTTGACCATCTAGCTCACCTTGGCGTGAGCCATCTGTTCTGTTCGCCGATTTTACAGGCAGCGCCCGGATCCACCCACGGCTATGACGTCGTGGACCACACCCGGATCTCACAGGAGTGTGGTGGCGAGGAGGATTTTCGCAGGTTGTGTGCCAAGGCCCACGACGCTGGATTAGGCATCGTCGTCGACGTCGTCCCTAACCACATGGCTGTGCCGACGCCGCTATGGCACAACTACGCATTGTGGAGCGTGCTGCGCGATGGCCCTTCCTCTCCGTACGCGGCCTGGTTCGACGTCGACGTCTCGAGGTCACTGTCGATCCTCATGGCGATCCTTGGTGATCGCATCGGCACCGAGTTGACGGCCGGCACCATCCACGTCGAAACCCGAGACATCACCGATCATGACGGCACTACCCATGCCGAGCACGTCGTCGTCTATCACGATCACGTCTTTCCAGTGCGCCCAGGCACCGAATCCTTGCCGCTGGCTGAATTGCTCGACCAACAGTGGTATCGGCTAGCGTACTGGAAGGTCGCCACCGAAGAACTCAACTATCGCCGCTTCTTCAACGTCGACACCCTGGCGGCCATCCGCGTCGAGAATGACGACGTCTTTACCGCATCGCACGCCAAACTGCTGCAGCTTTATCATGACGGGCTCATTGACGGGTTCCGCATTGATCACCCGGACGGCTTAGCCAATCCGCACAAGTACCTGGCGGACCTGCGACAAGCCACCGGGGGCGCATGGGTCGTCGTCGAGAAGATCCTCGAACCGTCCGAGACCCTATCTGGCGAACTGCCATGTGCGGGCACAACTGGCTACGATTCCCTGCTGCGCATTGACGGGCTGTTCATCGACCCAACCGGGTTAGTGCCGCTAGGCGCACTCTACGAACGTATTTGTGCTGACGACGACTCCAGGCTCTCTTTCCCCGCGCAGCTGGATCAGGCGAAGCGCGAGGTGCTCGACGACATGCTCGTCACCGAGCTCAACCGCCTGGCGAATGGTGCCATGGATATTTGCGCCTCTGACATCATGCTGCGCGACCACACCCGGCGTCAGTTGACGAGAGCTATCACCGAGCTTCTCGTAGCAATGAATCGTTACCGCGCTTACCTTGAGCCTGGTCGTGTTCCTGGGCCCGGTGAGGTCAAGGTCATCGAAGCTGCGGCGAACCTCGCCCGTCTGGAGTTGCCTGAAGAGGAACACGACACCCTTGAACTAGTCGTCGACATGGTGTGCGGACGACTCGGCCCCTCGACCGATCCGGTAGTGCAAGCCAGCCGCGACGAGTTCATGGTGCGTTTCGCGCAAACCTGTGGGCCTGTAATGGCAAAGGCAAAAGAAGATACCGCTTTCTACCGCTACACCCGGTTCACCGCAGTTAATGAAGTCGGCTGCGACCCTGAAGTGGCTGGCATTTCCGTCGACGATTTCCATGATTTTGCCAGCAGTCTCGGCGAGAATTACCCGACGACGATGACGACTCTGTCGACCCACGACACGAAGCGATCGACCGACGTCCGGGCCCGCCTGGCCTCCTTAACGGAGTTTCCGCACGAGTGGGAGCACACCGTTGCAGCTTTAGAGACGGCCACCGCCGATCAACGCTCTGAACTCCTCGATGGTGCGACGATCAACCTGCTATGGCAAACCTTGGCTGGCACCTGGCGCCTACCCGGTACTGCTGCCGGGGCTAGACCTATCAGCGAAGACAGGCTCGTCGCCTACCTCACGAAGGCAGTGCGAGAAGCGAAGTCCCACACCACCTGGACCGACCCCGACAACGACTACGAGTCCGCGCTGATGGATCTGGCAAGGTTCTGTCTCACTGACGACTCTGTTGCAACCGCCCTTGACAGTTTCACCGAGACGGCGAGTACAGCGGTGCGAGCCGCGATCCTTGGGCGAGTCCTGGTGCAGCTGACCATGCCCGGCGTGCCTGACACCTACCAGGGCTGCGAGGTCGTGGACTTGTCGCTGGTAGATCCGGATAACCGTCGCCCGGTAGACCACAATCGTTGTAGTCAGCTATTGCGTGCCGTGGAGAAAGGCCTCGACGCAGTCTCACCGGAAGACCGCCTGGACGCCGAAAAGTTACTTGTCGTTCACCGGGCCCTTGATGTGCGGCACCGACATGCCGACGCTTTCCGTGGCGATCACGCCAGTTACCGTCCCGTCGCGACGACTACTGGGCACGCGGTGGCATTCGCCCGAGGAATCGACGACGAGCCCCCCATAGCCATCACCATCGCAACGCGACTAGCCGGAGCCTTAGAGGGGCGCGGCGGTTGGTTGAACCATCAAGTCGTGTTGCCTGAAGAAACATTCACCGACGTCATCACGGGACAGACCCGACGGGGAGGCACCGTCAAGCTCGCTGATCTCCTTGACGTCATGCCCGTTGCACTACTCGTCAGGCAGGAGAAGCGATGACCAACCAGTTGACGGTGTGGGCCCCTACCCCCACGAAAGTCCAGACGCTCCTTGACGGGCATCTCCTCGATATGACCAGTAACGGCGAGTGGTGGACCCTCCCCCAGCCTGTCAAGGATGGCCAGCGTTACCAGTTCATCCTGGATGGTTGCGGCCCATTCCCCGATCCGCGCAGCCGCTACCAACCTGAGGGCGTCCACGGCCCGTCGCAGGTCTACACGCCTCACCAACCGGCCCCGTGGCACGGTATGGACCTCAAAGGTCAGGTGCTCTACGAGATGCATATTGGCACCTTCACCGAGCAAGGTACCTTCACCGCCGCGATCGACCACCTTGACGACCTCGTGGAGCTTGGGGTGAAAGCTGTTGAGGTAATGCCCGTCGCCCAAATCCCTGGTACTCGCGGCTGGGGATATGACGGCGTCGATCTCTACGCCACCCAAAACACGTACGGCGGCCCGGCGGCCTTCCAGCAATTCATCGACGCCGCCCATTTCAAAGGGCTCGGAGTCATCCTTGACGTCGTCTATAACCATCTAGGGTCCGAGGGAAATTATCTGGCAAACTTCGGTCCCTATTTCAACCATTGTCACGCGACCCCCTGGGGAGATGCGGTGAATTTCGATGGCGACGACAATTCCCCGGTGCGTCAATTCGTCATCGACAATGCCTATCAATGGCTCGTCAAATATGGCGTTGACGGGCTGCGATTAGACGCCGTTCACGCCCTCGTTGACGACTCCGACACCCACATCCTCGCCGAGCTGTCGGCCAAAGTCGCTGAATGGTCACGCCAGATTTCCCGCCCCCTAACCCTCATTGCCGAGTCGGACCTCAACCAGCCTGACATGGTCACTCCCGTAGGCGTCACTGAGAAAGCCCGCGGCATGACGATGCAATGGGACGACGACATTCACCATGCTCTGCATGCGTTTTTCACAGGTGAAACTGCGGGTTACTACTCCGATTTCGGGAGCGCCGAGACCCTCGTCAAGGCGTTTACCAAGGTATTCGTCCACGATGGCGGGTGGTCGTCCTTCCGAGAGCAAAACTGGGGCGCGCCAGTTGACATCCATAGCAGCCACTACGACGCGGCATCGTTCGTCAGCTTCATCCAAGACCACGACCAGGTCGGTAACCGGGCCGCAGGAGACCGCCTAGGACACAACGGCGCCGACCCAAACCTCCAGGCAGCCTCCGCCGCTCTCTACTTACTGGGGCCCTTCACACCTATGGTGTTCATGGGTGAAGAATGGGCAGCTTCGACGCCATTCCCATTTTTCAGCGACCTGGGCCCCAACCTTGGCCCCTCAGTTACTGCCGGGCGGCGTCAGGAATTTCAAAAGATGGGGTGGCAAAGCGCCATTCCAGATCCACAGGCAATGAAAACATTCCGATTGGCGCAGTTAAAATGGGCAGAACGGAACGAACCCGAACATGCGAAGATACTCAATTGGTATCGTGACTTGCTGAGGATTCGCGCATCTCTACCAACCCAGAATGCTCATAGCTTAGAGACGACAACCATGGAGGCGATCTCTCCCGATGCTATCGTCATGAAGCGCCCGGGTGTAGCCGTCGTAGCAAGTCGCAGCGATGTTCCCGTCACGATTCCGGGGTTAGCTGATAACCCGTCGCGCGTCCTCGCACGGGGAAACCATCGCTTTGAAAACGGTTCTGTAACACTCACCGGACCGGGGTGCGTCGTTGTTATTAACTGACACTTAGGACACTCGGCGTCCTATGCGCATAAGACGCGTATAGGACGCCTATATTGCACTGCTTGCACTGCTCAAAATCCGAGACGAACTGAGAGAATTCCGAGAGCATCCAGATTCCTCCAGAAATACGTCTAATCCACATCCGTTATCCATGCGCAGCCCAGATCTAACCAGGTAAACTACAACGCCCTACCCAAGCCCAATCAATGCGACCGCCAGGAAGCGGCAGGTGAGATTAACCCACACACCTTAGGAGACAATCCCATGGTAAAAAGCGCGGCTTGAGGAGTCTCAGTACAACTCACCCCGCCTAATTACAGTCACAGGGAGTGGTTGACCATCGAACAGGGCTCATAGCTATTTGCTGATAATTGTACTTATCATCAGATAGGGTATCCGCATTCTGGTATAAGATGGAAAACCCGTTAATCGGACCTTTGATGGTAACCAGCGCAGTCCCTTTCGTACTTCTCTTCATATCCCACTCGTACTTCGAGTCAAGCACGCCGTGCTCAAAGGGAGATTCAATAGTCACACGATCACTCCCGTTACCCGTGACGCGAAGATTCTCTGGATGGAGGGGAGACGCCATGATAGGTGAGCCGTTGGCGGTAACGGTCACTGAATCCCGATAATGATCCCTTTTACCAGCACCTTGTGAATCAATATCATGGAGGAAAAATTGCACGCAATGGGCAGCTTGGGGGAAATCAACATGCAAATAGCTGCCACTAGTGTCATCACCATTCTGAGCAATAACAATTAGATTAGGCACCCACGAATACCTGTCACTGATCTCGGAAAGATTTCTCGTACTAATGAGATCACCATCCGAGTTACTTGCATAAGCGTCACCATGGGTAATGATGGTTTTACCAATCACTTCCCTCCGAGCCGTCAAGCCAGAAGCAATGAATCCATTACCCTGCCACGCTGGTGATACATAGTTGCAGGATTGACTAGCGGCGACCGAGGGCAATGCAGTCGATGCAGCAACCACAGGTATCGCCCATGCCGTACCCTTCACCACATTACGCCGACTCAAATTACTTTTCACTTCTCCCCCAAGAGTGCGAGATGATGCTGCCGGAACGAACGTGGAGATACCACGTACCGAGAGCAGTCTCACATCGAGAGGCAACGCTTGTCAAGTAGCGCGACAGAACCCACGCGGACCAAAACCTCGCCGATCCCTTGTTCCCTCGCCCAACTAGATTTTGAGAACATCCTTCTTACCCTCAAAAACAACACCCGACGTCGAGCGCGAACACATCGCCACCATGGATGTGGACACGGAGCCTAAGGACATGGCGACGATTGCACGCAATAACCCGACAACTACGTCCGCTTCACCGTTTGGTCACCTTGGATGACTTCGTCACTTATAACCCGGGTGGACTTTGCATCAAGCCAGCCCTATGCGCTCGGCCCGAATTGCATGCCGACGTGCTAAAGTCAACTCTCGACAATATCGTATCGGCGGTGCTGACATGGTGCCTGGAGTACATCCTACTACGGGCTTCAGCAGCCTTCAGAGAGGAGAGGTTTGGCCGTGATCGAGGCCATCAATGAGCCCACTCCGCCTAATAACGCATTGACGTCAACTCAGTTTCCGCCCCAAAAAGCACGGCCACGCCACCACACTCGGAATCAGCTTCGTCAGCACCGCATACACATCCTCGTCGCCGACTTCATTATCACTACCCTGGCATCATTCATCGCAGTGCAGGCACGAACAACGATAACCACATTTCCTAAGGCCACTGACGTTCAAGACAATGTTATTCCTTGGTCTGGAGGAATCATTGCTGCATGGTTGGTTATCATGGCAGCTTGCGGGGCTTATCGCACCGAATACCTGGACGCGGGTATGGCCCAGTATCGCGCTGTTCTAGAGGGTTCGACGATCACTGCTGCCCTACTCGGCATCTCAGCATACCTGTTCATGTACCCACTATCCCGTGGTTTTTACTTCTTACTCTTCCTCTTCAGTATCCCAGCTCTGCTTCTCGAACGGTTCTTTATGAGGCGCTGGCTGCATCACGAGAGGTACCGTGGTCGGTTCCGTCGTAACGTCATCATCGCCGGCGACTGCGACCATATTGACGATCTGGCAAAGGTATTGCAGCGCGAAATGTGGTTGGGATATGACGTCATCGGTGTATTGACTCGCGAGAAAGCACGCCGCCGAATCGGTAGCGTGCCAGTTCTCGGCGAGCCTAAGGACGTCAAAGCTGTCTGCCAACGTACTCAAGCGGAAGCAGTAATCTTCACAGAAGGATCTTTCTCGCGCGCTTACCAGTTCAATCGGTTGGCACGTGCCCTTGAGGGACAGGACACTGAACTCATCGTCGTCCCCGCCCTCTCCGATATCTCCACGCAACGTATACGTATCAGCCCGACTGCCGGCATGCCGCTAGTCCACATCGAGAAGCCTCAGGCCGAGCGAGCCGCAGGTTGGTTCAAAAGGAGCTTCGACATCGTTGGATCGCTGATTTTACTCATCGTCACTTCTCCGATCATCCTCACTGCCGCTATAGCCATCAAGCACGAGGATGGTGGTCCGGTCTTTTACAAGCAACGTCGGGTAGGCCGCAAAGGCAAAATTTTCGAGTGCTATAAATTGCGTTCAATGGTTGTCAACGCCGACGAGATCAAGGCCAAGATGCTGGCTGACAAGAACGAGTCCGACGGTGTCCTATTCAAGATAAAAGACGATCCCCGTATTACCAAATGCGGCAAATTCCACCGACGTTACTCGATCGATGAGATACCACAATTCTACAATGTTTTACGAGGAGATATGTCCCTCGTGGGACCACGCCCCGCCCTCGAGAACGAGGTCGCTGCCTATGAATCCCACGTGCATAGGCGGCTGGACGTCCGTCCCGGTGTCACCGGTCTATGGCAAGTATCCGGTCGCTCTGATCTGTCCTGGGAAGATACCGTTCGCCTGGATCTTTACTATGTCGACAACTGGTCGATCCTGCAAGACGTCAATATCCTCGCAAAAACATTACGCGCAGTATTCTCCTCCTCCGGAGCATACTGATGCTTACGCGGACTCAGCAGGTGACCCGGACTCTGGCATGCTTTTATCTCATCATTGCCGCGGTAGGCGTCATTGTTCCGATGGGCACCCACATCGGAACCTTCAAATGGAGGATCGGGCACCTATTAACTGGCGGCACCATCCCGATCAGCGCCCACCAGCTAAGCGGAGACCAGGTCACCATAATCGGCGATCATGCCCTCAACGTGGTCATGCTTCTTCCTCTCACCCTGCTGGCTACTCTCGGGTGGCCGCAGGTGCGCTGGTGGGTGTGGGGTATGACCGCCACGATTATCGGCATCTGTTCCGAGTCAGCTCAATTCGTCTTCCCTGAACTGGGCCGTCGCCCTTTAGTGTCCAATGCCATCGAGAACGCAGTAGGCGGCTGGGTCGGCGCTGGGATAGCCGCATACCTGCATCATCTCAAGCAGAACCTGATCAAACACTCACAGGAGAACCGATGAGTCCGACAACACTTGCGATCATCCCAGCCCGTGGCGGATCTAAAGGAATACCGCGCAAGAACCTCAAGGATCTAGCGGGCAAGCCTCTGCTGATCTGGACGATTGAGCAGGCCCTCGCCACTCCCGGCTTGGATGTCTATGTCTCCACCGAGGACGCGGAGATCGCCGAGGTGGCCAAGCAAGCGGGAGCGGAAGTCATTGAGCGTCCCGCTGAGCTCGCTCAGGACTCCACAGCAACCGAACCGGTTGTTGAACACGCTATCGATGTTCTCACCAAACAAGATCAAAGCCCCGACCAGGTGATGCTCTTACAAGCCACTTCTCCACTGCGCCTTCCTCATACTCTAGAACGAGCTCTCAGAGAATTCGCGATATCTGACGCCGATTCCATGGTTGGTGTGGTTCCCGAGCCGATCTTTATCTGGCAAAAGGAGCCGATGGTCACTGCCCACTACCCGTACCAAAACCGCCCGCGCCGCCAGGACATGACCCCCGACCAGCTGCGTTACCGCGAAACCGGATCGCTGTACCTGACAAAGACCGCGATCTACCAACGTGACCACAACCGTCTCGGTGGCCACATCGAATTATTCGTGATGGATCCGATCGAGGGAATCGACATCGATACCCCACACGACTTTGACATCGCAGCAGCCGAACTGTCACGCCTAGCACACTGAATTTCACGATCCCACCCCAAGAGAGGCCATCACAATCCATGATCGTCGACCGCCATACCACCCCCTTCACTATTTTCGACGAGGACACCGTACTCACGGCCCTCACGAAGATCACCGACAACAAATCGGGCATCGTATTCTGCGTCAATGAGCACGGCATACTCACCGGCTCTTTCTCCGACGGCGACTTCCGCCGTTGGATCACTTCGGCCGACGCTGGCGACATGACAACCCCGGTGAAGATGGCTGCCCATCGTGACTGTGTGTCCACCAACATCGACGCCGACATTTCGGCTATTTCCCGACTCTTCCGCCCCGGTGTGGAGGTGATCCCACTGGTCGACGAGCGTGGCCATCTAGCGGCGATCGCAACTGAAGGTACTGCCGAAATGACCATCGGTCGACATACCGTCGGCGAGGGACAACCCTCCCTCCTCATCGCTGAGATCGGCAATAACCACCAGGGTGACGTCAAGCTAGCCAAACATCTCGTCGACCTTGCCAAGCAGGCCGGAGCCGACGCCGTCAAGTTCCAGTTACGCGATCTGAATGCCCTCTACCGTCAAGCTGATGGAGCCACGACGGGTGAGGATCTCGGCGCCCAGTACACTCTCAACCTCTTGTCCAGGTTCTCCTTGAGCCCTGAACAGATGATTGACGTACTTGACCACTGTAAAGCCGTCGACATCGACGCATTCTGTACCCCTTGGGATCTTCCCAGCCTTGAGGTGCTAGCTGACTACGGCGTCCCAGCCCTCAAGATCGCCAGCGCTGACATGACCAACCACTCTCTATTACGGGCTTGTGCCGCCAAGCACTTGCCGATGCTGGTATCGACGGGCATGTCGACCGAGGACGAGATCGTCGCAACCGTCGACGTACTGCGTCGCGTTGGTGCCCAGTTTGCTCTACTGCAATGCCAGTCGACATACCCAGCTCCATTTAAAGACGTCAACCTGCGTTACATGGATCGCCTGGCTGTCCTCGGCAACTGCCCGGTGGGATATTCTGGCCATGAGCGTGGTTACCACGTGCCGATCGCTGCAGTAGCCCGTGGTGCCCATATCATCGAAAAGCACTTCACCATCGACAAAACTCTCGAAGGCAATGACCACCAGGTCTCCTTGCTCCCCGAAGAGTTCTCCGAAATGGTGGCCCGCATCCGGGAAGTCGAGCTGGCCTTGGGCACAGATAAAGCCCGCGCCGTGTCGACCGGCGAGTTGATGAACCGCGCCAATCTAGCCAAATCCCTTGTAGCCACCCGCACGCTGCACGCCGGGGAGGTCATCACCCGAGATGCGGTGGCGGTCAAATCACCAGGACGCGGCCTACAACCCAACCACCTAGACGAGCTCATCGGCCGCACCATGCGTCGAGACATCGAGGCTGACGACTTCTTCTACGACACCGACTTGACTGACGCCGTCGCCCAGGGCCGCAACTATGCTTTCCATCGCCCGTGGGGTCTCCCGGTGCGTTACCACGACGCCCGCAAGCTGCTGTCCCACTCAGCCACTAACCCGAACTTCCTGGAATTCCATTTGTCTTACAAGGACGTGGAGATGACCAGCGAGCAGATCGCCGATGCTTTCGAACACCGCAAGTTTGACGCGATGGGCTATACCGTCCACTGCCCTGACCTGTATGCCGGCGACTTCATCATCAACCTCGCATCCTCCAACGACGACATCTGGGAACGCTCAATTGTCGAAGTGCAGAAGGTCATCCAGATCGCCCGCGAGTTGGACCAATGGTTCGACGCCGACGAACCACCGATCGTCATCTGCACCATGGGCGGGTTTACGAAAGACGCTTTCGCGGCTCCGGAAGAACGCCCGGCTATGTACGCCAGGATTGCCCAGGCACTCGAACGGATCGACGAGGACGGTGTGCGCCTGACTTCCCAAACCCTGCCGCCCTACCCATGGCTGATGGGCGGCCAGCAACACCACAACCTGTTCATGGCCCTGGATGACACCGTCGAATTCTGCCGCCAGTACGGACGTCGTCTCACCTTCGACCTCTCCCATTCCAAGCTGGCCGCCAATTTCACCAAGACCCCATTCAGCGAGTACGTTGCCAAGCTCGCGCCTCTGAGCGACCATCTGCACATCGTCGACGCCGAAGGTGTCGATGGTGAGGGCTCGCAGATCGGTGAGGGCGAAATCGACTGGCCAATGACCGCCAAGCAGCTCGACGAGCTAGCTCCCAACATTACGTTCATCCCGGAGATCTGGCAGGGGCACGTCAACAACGGAGAGGGATTCTGGACGGCTCTCGAAAGGCTTGAGCAGTGGTTCTAAGCAGACCCCAGGTCTGGTGTGTCTTCCCCACCACCACGCCGGTGGGATGGGCACCCGTAACCGAACTGGGGCACCTCATCGCCCAATTATGGGAAACCAATCTGACAATTGTTCCCAGCACATCGTCGACGCCGTCGTGGCGACAGGCTTTGGCCATGTCGCCACGACGGCGAGGCAAGGATCCTCTCCTCGTCATTTGTGCCAATCCCGGAGATCTACTTTGTCTGGCTCGCTCGGAAATCCTCGCAGGCCGATACGGAACAATCCACGGGTGGGTCATTGACTCCTTTTGGGACCAATTACTGCCCCGCTTCGCCCGTCAGGGACACATCCTTGATCATCTGTGGATCACGGACGGCGAATTGATCGACGACTACCAAGCGCGGGTCAATGTCCCGGTGTCTTGGGCGCCATGGGGAACTGACGCACTGCGTTGGGCTAAGATCACACCGAAAGACCGAGACATTGATGTGCTCCGTCTCGGGCGTCAGCCCGAAGCCTGGCAGGATGACGACATTTCGCGAAAGGCGCTGAAAGCAGCAGGACTGTCATTCCAGGGGAAATTCCCCGGGCAGCCAGACAGCGCTTCGAATCAAGCGATCGTTACCTCATACCTGCTGCGATCGAAGATCGTCTTAGCCTCTGGAAACAAGGCCAGCCCAACGTACTACACGCACCCGGACAGAGAGTACATCTCCGCCCGGTTCACCGACGCTGCAGCGTGCGGTACTCAAATAGCAGGAGTCCCACCCAATTGCCAAGCGGCTAAACTCCTCCCCGAGGAAGGTTTCATACGCATGCCAGTCTCCTCTCAAGAAGAGGGCATTCCAATCCTCACTGATGCCGTCAAGTCGTGGACTCCCGAGCTGGCGCCCCGCTTGCAGGCTCATGCTTTGACACACTTAGATTGGCGTCATCGGATCGCTGACATTTCTAAGTCCATGCGGATCTCGACATCAACCCTTGATCGAGAGATCGCCGAGCTCAACGAGCGAATCGCATCAATCCGTCCAGGTGAGTGAGGTTTCCATTGAATGACATGACAACCCTGTGGGTTTCTCCGGTGAGCGACCTCGCCGGAGTGGCCCGCCATATCCTTGATGTAGGCTCGCTCGGGATTCCCGACTGGCGCATGGTCGTCGCGTGCCCGCCTGGGCCACTGACTGACCGACTGCGCACGATGGATGTCGACGTCGTCGATCTACCTGTTGAGAACGGGACTACAACAGCCGTGAAATCTCTGCGCGCCACGATCTCACGGATCAAGCCTTCAATCGTTCATTCCCACCTACCCAAAGCCGACTTTCTCACAACAATGGCTGCTGTGGGCACCACAGTGAAGCTGGTCTCGACGGAACATACAATTCCCACTGATCGGTTCATATACCACTCGAACCGGGCCTCGGCGATCCTCATGGAGACGGCCCATCGAGTTCGGTTGCATCGGTTCGCCCACGTCATTGCGGTATCTCAAGCAACCGAATACCAGATGCGACGGCAGTGGCATGCCACCTTACCCATTACCGTGGTACTCAACGGCGTCGACCGTCCCGAGGTACCACCGGTACGCAAACCCAGCCTGAGGTTGCTGTCCCTTGCGAGGTTGTCGAATGAGAAAAATATCTCTGCGACGATTCGCGCCTTTGCACACATCGTCCGCGAGCATCCGGAGGCGACCCTCACCGTCGCCGGCACTGGAGAAGAAGAGCCTTCTCTAAGAGAGCTCGCTCAACGGCTGGGGGTTAAGGTCAACTTCGCAGGTTTTACTGATCCTGACGAGGCGATGACCAACCACGACGTCGTTATACAGCCTTCGAGATCAGAAAATTGCTCCTACACCCTCCTCGACGCAGTTGCCCAAGGTATGGGTGTCGTCGCCAGTCCGGTCGGAGGTAACCCTGAGATCCTTCCTCGCAGATGCATCGCAGAGGCAGACGACGTCGACGAGCTAGCCAGGATCGCCATCGAACAGGGCTTGAACGTGGACAAGCGCCCTTCCCTACCCGCTACCGTCCCCACCATTGCCGGCATGGCCACTGACATCGCCGAGATCTACCGAAAGGTCGTGGCATGACTACGTTCACCATCGCCTCGAACCAGGGAGCTATCGGTGGCGGCGAGGTCATGATGCTCGCTATTGCCGAAGCCGCGCGCGAGCTAGGTCGCGATGTCACTGTGGTGGCCCCCCAGACCCCGGGGGACGTCGCCAAGGAAGCACTCCGGCGCGGGTTCCGCGTCATCACTATCCACGGCCAGACCACCTTGGCGTATCTGACCAACCTACGACGCTGGGACATCACAGAACGCACCGGATTACTGTGGTGCAACGGCCTGCGTCCCGCCTTCGCTACTGCGGGTCATTCCAAACGGGTCATTCACCTGCACCAGCGTCCACAGGGCAAGCTACGCGCTCTAGCCGCCATAGCACGTCGCGACGCTTTGGCCACTATCGTTCCCTCGGCGTCGATGGCCGAGACAATAACAGGCGCCCAGGTGATGTGGAACTGGAATCCTCCGGCACGCGAGCGTACCCGCAAGCTGGCGAATGACGCTGTTACCGTCGGTTTCCTTGGCAGATTGTCCTCTGACAAGGGGTTCCCGCGACTGTGTGAGGCGATAACCGAATTGGAGTCCCGCCACCCTGGGAAGTTCAGACTGCTGCTGGCTGGTGAATCCCGATTCGTTGACTCAGCAGATGCCCAGCTTGTCGCCAACCACATCGCGGCACTAGGTCCCCTCGTCGAGCATCGCGGCTGGATGGATCGCAATGAGTTCTTTTCCTCAGTAGACCTGGCCGTCTTCCCCTCAGTGCAGCACGAGTCTTTTGGTTTGGTTGTCTCCGAAGCAATGTCAGCGCACTGCCCCTTTGTCATTACCGACACCGCCGCCCTGCCTGAAGTAGCAGGCCCAGAGCATCCCTTTGTCGCCCGAGCCGATGACGCCACCAGTCTGGCCGATGTCATCGAGGATGCTGTCGATGGTTACGACGAGCGTCTCCTCGACTCCGCTCACCGCCGTTGGCAGAAGAACTTCTCCCCAGATGCGGGACGCGTTCGACTAGCGGAGATCCTTGACGCTGTCGATCCCGAGCCTGTCAGCGGTACCTCCCGCATCACCATTGCCCACGATTATCTAACGCAGCGTGGCGGAGCCGAACGGGTCGTCAGTCAATTTGCGACGATCTTCCCAGATGCCCCGATCGTCACAGCAGTGTACGAGCCGGACCTGACCTATCCGGAATTCGCTCACCATAAAGTCATCACTTCCCCACTTAACCGAATCGGGCTACTCCGACGCCATTTCCGTCTTGGCCTCCCTCTCTACGACTGGGCCTTCGACCACGTACGGATACCGGAAGAAAGCGACACCGTCCTCGTCTCGACGACTGGCTTCGCGCACGGGATCACAGCCCCAGCAGGATGTCGCAAAGTCGTGTACTGTCACTCACCTGCCCGATTCCTTTACCTGACCGACGACTACCTTGGTGGTCAGTGGTGGCGCTCGCCGAAGGGCATAGTGCTCAAGGCCCTCACTCCGCAGCTACGTCGTTGGGATCGCAAGGCAGCCGCTTCCGCCGACGAGTACCTCTGCAACTCCACAGTGGTGCGTGACCGCATCCGTGATGTGTACGGTATCGAGGCGACCGTCGTCCATCCGCCATATTCCTTGGACCCCACTGATGCGCAAGAGCCACTCCCAAAGATGGCGGGTCATTCGAACTTCTTCCTCACGGTTAGTCGGCTCATGCCCTACAAGAACGTTGACGTCTTGCTACACGCCTTTTCCGATCTTCCTAACGAGCACTTGGTCGTCATCGGGTCAGGACCCTTGCGCAACGAGTTACATCGCCTAGCGCCAGCCAACGTATCTTTCTTCGAAGGCGTCAGCGACGCCCAGTTGCGATGGGCCTACGCCCACGCAGCTGCTGTCATTGCTCCGAGCAAAGAAGATTACGGATTGACGCCCATTGAGGGTTTCGCCCTTGGAACTCCGTGCCTTGCTCTGCACGCTGGTGGCTATTTAGACACCGTTGTAGACGGCGTCTCGGGCCAATTCTTCGATTCCCCGTCCCCTCGGGCCGTCGTTCAGGCAGTCCACCGGTTCCGCGAGAACCCCATCGAAATGCGCACCGTCCTTGAACACGCCAAACAGTTTTCCCCGGATACTTTTTCGGAAAATTTAGCGGCCCACCTTGAGGTTCATTCCGACGACCAATAACTCGAGACCGCCATTATGCCGAACTGCGGGAATTACAGGATGAACCTCACTGGCGCATAGAGCGCTTCAAAGCCCGATGCCCTAGCGAACCGCGTTATACACTCGACCGATTTGAGAGCCATAAATATATGACCCAATCAAAACCCAGCAACACACATTATCGCCTTCACATCCCGCGCAGTATCACGATGTCGGAATGTTGCTCTCATATTTACACTCTCGCCCTCTACGCGATCGTCTACCAGTTGTCACAGATAAAGAGCTTCGGTAATCCCACCTCACACCAGCCCTTTACCAGTGAAGAAATGATGGCTTTTCCAGAGCCTATCGCCAAGGCTAAATCACCGCACTTAAGGGCAACCTGCACCTATTTACCTAGATTTCTGACCTTGGGCTCAAGCATGCTAAATACCAGTACCGCTTCATCCGAGGACTGCAAGATAATCAGTCTACACAACCAGCACGCGCGCATCATCCCCCAAGCAGCCGCCTTAAAGCAACGCACGGTTAGCCTGCACATGCATGAGAATCCGCGCACCTCTCAGGCGACTGCGACACACCTGGATGCCAATGACGTGACGTACATGGGGCTTGGCCTTTACCAATTCCACCGCACCCTAAGTACCGTCAGATCCCGACCGCGTCGGATCGTTGTCCAACCACGAGAGCGAGTGAAATGACAACCGCATCTATCATTATCCCGTCCTATCGCGGAGCTACCCGTCTTCCTCGACTCTTATCCGCCCTAGCGGCTCAGACCACGGACGACTGGGAGGCGATTGTGGTCGTCGACGGCGACGTAGACGGTTCTGAGCACGTCATCTCGAAGTATTCTCATCTGCCCATCCGAACCGTCGTGTTTCCAGAGAACCGCGGTCGTGTTGCCGCCCTTAATGCTGGCCACGAAGCTGCCCGAGGTGACGTGCTCATTCGGTGCGATGATGATCTCGAACCCGCCCCGGATTTCGTCGCAAACCACGTAGCGAGCCATTCGAGCCGACGCCAAGGAACCATTGGATTGTGCGTCAACGTGTTACCACGTACCCGATACTCCGCAGTCTATGGAGACCATTTTGGCAAGCTTGCCCGCAACCACGCCTACCGTGCCAACCCAGACGGAACGTGGCGCTACTGGGCGGCCAACGTCTCGGTGACCCGGGACATTTGGCAGCAGATCGGCACCTACGACCCCCACTATCGCGCTTACGGTTGGGAAGACGTAGATTATGGTTGGCGTCTTCACAAAGCCGGAATCCCGGTTGTCATCGATCCGTCGCTGGAAACCAAGCACCATGCGGCTGCCGTCACCGCAGCAATTCGTGCAGCCCGTGCATTTAGGTCAGGCCAAGCGCGACGTATATTCGATTCCCTTCACGGGACAAACGCGGCCGGCCCCGCAGCTCCTGAAGCCGTAGGGCTGTGGAATAATGCAGTCTTGAAGACTTCCTTAGTCTTAGACTATCGACGGACTATCGCCATGGCTCGCGCTGTGGATGCGATCATCCACATCACTCCCACCCCGATAGCCCGCAAACTCATCGCGCTGGTTGTCGAAGCTGCCGTCGTAGCAGGCCACCGATCCCCAGAGAACCCCGAAAGGGACTTCTGAATGAACCACAAAGACGAATCGTTTCTTAAACAGTTGCGATTCCTTGTCGGAACCTTTCCGCCAGGAAGTAAACCACGGCTTGTTTTCTACGTCATCGGCCAGATGGCAACTTCTATCATGGACTTCGCCGGGATCGCCCTTATCCTTCCGGTCGCACAAATCCTCATGGGCGCCGATCTCAACAAAGGCTACCTCAGTGTGGTCATCGCCGCGCTGGGGCATCCTTCCCGTGCAAAACTAGTCATCGAGCTGTGCTGCAGCATCGTAGCCGCATTTCTATTGAAAGCAGTCGGAACGATCCTGTTGTACTGGTGGCAAACCGGTTTCGTCACGCGGCTCATGGCAGGAACATCCGCCAATCTACTCAAGGTGTACCTTGGTGAGGATTATCTGGAACACAAAAAGCGAGATGTGCCAGAGCTTATCCGTACTGTGGGCCCTGCCGTCCAGGCAGCCCACTTATATGTTCTCGGAAGTGTGCTCACCCTCACCGGCCAGCTGGCCTCGGTGCTCGCTATTCTGATCGTCCTGCTGATTATTGCACCGACGGCAACCGTGGGCGCAATCGCCTTTTTCGGAACCTCTATGTTCTTCCTGCAGCGTTTTCTCAGCCCGGTCAACTCAGCAGCTGGCCGCGAGGCCCAAGAAACCGCCTGGGATGTCAGTAAGAGACTCATCGAACCCATGGACGGGTTCCGCGAGGTCGCCATGAACGACTCGCAGCCCTACTTCGTCACTCGTTACCACCGTGCGGTCCTCACAAATTCCGAAGCAATCCGCCGTGCGAATTTTTACCAGAGCCTGCCAAAATCTGTCCTCGAAGTCATCACTATTGTCTTCTTGTCAATAATCCTCATCTTTATCGCCAAGTCGCCCCATCCGACTGAGATTATGGCGACCTTCTCTGTGTTCATTGCCGCAGCTATCAAACTTCTCCCTGCAATGGCTGCCATCAACGCCACGTTGGGAACTGCCAACTACGGCAGGGAAGGACTCAAAATCACGGTCGACACTCTCCGGCCTCTCGTCACATCTCACCAAATTGACGCCACCGTGGTGCAGAACTTCGATTCACAACATGTCCTCATTGACGACAGCAATCGACGGCCAAAAACTATTGAAGCCCAAGGGATCTCTTTTACTTATCCCGATGGAGACCAGCCCGTTTTGCGCGACGTCAACTTCAGTATCCCACCAGGCACTTCGCTAGCGCTGTGCGGAGTTTCTGGATCAGGAAAGACGACTCTCGTCGACATCCTGCTGGGTCTCATCAACCCGAATAAGGGATCGGTTACTTTTGGCGGGCAAGACATCTTCGCAAACCAGCTCGAATGGCATAAAAACGTCGCCTACGTCCCCCAGGACGTCTTCCTGACCAACGATTCGATTCGGGCTAATATCGCGTTTGGCATCCCGGAGGACGACTGGGATAATGATCGAATCGACATGTGCGTCAACGCCACTCAACTTCGAGACTTCGTTGATGAGCTGCCCGAGGGGCTGGATACCGGTATTGGCCCCAACGGGACTCGGTTATCCGGCGGCCAGCGGCAACGCATCGGTATCGCACGGGCCCTCTACCGTAATCCGCAAATCCTCGTCCTCGACGAAGCCACCTCAGCCCTTGATAATGCTACCGAAGCCGAGATCACCAAAACGATCCAGAACCTGCAGGGGAAAGTATCGACTATTCTCGTAGCACACCGCCTGTCGACGGTTCGCGATGTTGACCAACTCCTCTTCCTTGAGCACGGTGAAATCGCCGCACGAGGAACGTTCTCCGAGGTCGAACAGCAGTCGCCGTCCTTCGCTCAGCTCGTCGAGCTTGGCGACCTTGACTCGCACACCAAGGAGCGGTAACCCAACGGTTCAATAGTTTCAGGCACGATATGTGGTTTGTCGGCTGTGGCGAATTGGAAATCGGGCAACGCCTAGACTTCCCATCCTTTCATTGTCATGAAACCCTTTCGGTGCGCTCCTCCTTGTCAATCCACTCAGACAAACCACTCGGACATCAACAGCACACCTCCGGACATGCCAAACGGTTCAGTTATTCTAAGCTAACATAGCTACTCTGCCTAGGATTATGCATGAATGTATCGCGACCCATAAAGCTTATTATTGCGTTGGGAAATCTCATATGAACGACGAACACCGCGTAAGCGTCGTGATCCCCCACTATGGGGATCCTTTCCAAACACTGAGATTGATATCCCAGTTAAGGCACCAAGACACACGCTTAGAAATCATCGTTAGCGACGATGCTTCACCCTCGCCATTCCCCAAGGGCGAAGGCTACCGTGTCGTTCGCAGAGATCACAACGGCGGCTTCGGCTCCGCCGTAAATTCCGGTGCCGCATCGGCCACAGGCGAGCTATTGCTTATCCTTAATAGTGATTTGTCCCTATCTCCGACATTCATTGGCGAACTCTTGCGAGCATCCCAGCCCTACATGCCTGCTGTCGTGAGTCCTCGGGTAGTGGAGCACGATCGTCCGAACTACACCGCTCGTCACTGGCCGAAAAATCGTCATCACGTCTGGGAGTGGATGACGCCTTTCGCGCGTATCAGGCACACCAGGTTATGGCATCGACTTGTCGGCCATGACCTTGCAGCTTACGAGGCCATCACAGCGCGCCACGTTGACTGGGTGATGGGTGCCTGTATGCTCATCCCCCGGAGCGCCTTCACGGAGGTAGGCGGTTTCGACGAGCGCTTTTTCATGAATAGTGAAGAGGTCGACCTGCAACGACGACTAACTGCAATAGGCGTGTCGTCAATATATATTCCGGGAGTATCTGTCGAGCACGCTGCGGGCGGCTCCACACCATCAGATAGACGTCGAAGTTGGGTAACCGATTCACGCTTTCAATACGCCCACAAGTGGGGCGGCGCCAGAAGACTACGGGTACTGCTCATGGCGGCAACCGAAGTCAATTTCGTGTGGAATCTGAGCCGTCAGATACGGCGAGTAAAAGACGTTGACGCCCGCGCTATCAGCGCATACGAGCGCAGACTAATCGCACACGCTTGGCATGTTCGAGTTGGCAAAAGCCACGATTCGCAATGAACACGCTCAGGCAGTGACAGCGATAGCGATAACTCGCAATCCCGCGCCGCCCACTGCGTGATAAATTCAACGGTCACCAAGCGAAAATCAGCGTTACTTATCCTATGCGATACGCGCGCCCCATAAGTGCTTCGGCCACGACCTGAGCCGGCTCCTTCTCGGGCTGCGGCAACGGTTGAGTCGGCTCACTGCCCCACGGCGACAGACCATACCTATGCCAGAACGCCTTAACCCATGCAGGCGGTGCTGGATGGTGTACCCACGCGGGTAGGCCGCGACATGCGATCTCCAAGGTTCCGGTCGAGAAGATCGAGACGACAGGTCGCCCCTGCTCCACCAAGGACCCCCGAAACCTCTCGAAAACAACCCCGGCTCGCTGCATGAGGCGGTGCTGAGCGCGGGACAGCGCATCTGCCTCGTTGGGGTGGGGGCGATACGTCGCGCCGTTACGGATACAAAAATCGGTGTAAATGCGTTGCTTGGCTAACCTTCCAAGTTCGGAACCATGCAACTGCCCCAGCATGACAGGAGTCTCGTCGATAAGGTCTACTGTCGGCATCAAGGATGCCTTCCAAAGCATCTGCGAACCGACAACCTCGCTGGTAACGTCACTACGCCCCGCGCGCTGATATTCCTCATCGGCATCCGACCACGCAAACAGATGGTCACCGGAGCTCAATGGCGGGGACCAAGGGGTCAATAAACCGTGCTGAATGACGCAGAAACGGACATCGCGCTGTACCGCCCATTGACGAACATCGGCGGCGAGACCATTAAAGGCACCAAGTGTAAGAATCTGCTCAATTGACCGAGGTAGTGGCGCACCGCGATGCCATTCCATGACGCGAACGGCACCCGTGGCGGCTTCCCGCGCTTCGGGATGGTGCGACAATACCGCTGTGTATTTGGGATCCAGATGGGCCAACGGATCGAAGGTCGCATACCGACAGCTTGCGGACACTTGATCCAGAACCACCAAAACCCGTGGCTCCTCGACCGGCAAGTACAGCATCGGTTTCACAGGGACTGACGCGCCCCCGAATCGTCTTCTTGCCGCCGACAGCGCGAAGCGCACGCGGTTACGGCTATCGGACCACATACGCCACGCTTCGAGGTCTTCCGGGAACACAAGTCCAACTTCACTCATGACCACAACTCATCAATGACGGCAGCACGGTGATCTAGAGTGTGCTCGGCCATCGTCCGAGCTTTCGCAGCGCGCCGCATGGATATCGCCCGATGGGGATCCGATAGCACTTGACGTGCTAGCTCAATCGTCTCTTCGGCACTATGTTGCACTAACACTTCCTTGCCGGGGTCGTAGAATTCAGTCACATCGTCTCGATCCACGATTTGGATGCCGCCAACTCCGCAGGCCTCGAAAGTTCGCATGGTGAACCCATCCTGGTCACCGTGAACATTGATCGTGGCCGCCGAGTCCCGCATGATGCCGTATGCCTCGCTAAGGCTGACGTCTCGTCTCGCAGGAATACCGATGGGCTTCAGCCGCCAAGTTCTCAGCCGATCAATCGGATGATCTGACCATTCCCTGCCATAGGCCATCACGGGGATTCCCGCGCTGTCGAGAGCGACAAGAAGCTGCTGACGGGCAGGTAGGTTAGACCCCACGAAAGTAACGTCGTTCCGTGGCCAGCGACCCGAGGGTTTCGCCGACATGTTAAACCCTGTCGGAACGTAGTGAGCATCGATTCCATTGCCCTGCAACTCCGCAGTGTCTTCACGACTGTAGGTGATGATCGTGGAAACAGCCGCCGCCATGTCAATATCGAATGTCATGCGCCGCAATTCATCATAAAGCCAAGAAACTGAATGTGTGGTGACGCGCCTCATTTCTTCCCAATAAGCCGCTCCGAGAACATCACCTCGGACGGTAAGTACAAGCTCAGGATGCACAGCACGGATACAGTCGATCGCCCGAGCCGTCACGGTCTCGCCCGAGAGATGCTCTTGGGTACCACGAATTTTGGCCGGCAGTTCGTATCGGATCTTGTTCCAAGCCTTTTCGATCCGGGGTGCGGCGTCGTATGCGTAGACAACGACGTCATATCCTCGCCTTGTAAAAGCGTCACCAATGGCAGTCCCATAACCATGGAAGCGTGGAGTCACGATAAGAAGTCGCATAAGTTCACCACCTTAAGGAGATTTCGACGTGCAACATAACAAAACACCGCAGTCATCAGCGCGATGAGGGGATCAACCCAATACTCCATAAATGCTTCTCCCCCGCGACTGACTCAAGACAGGCCCTGCGACTGCATTGTGCCTTGACGTCTCGGATTCCACAGTGACTGGAGAGCCATATCGCACGCACAGGCTGATGCCGATCACAACGAAGGCTGGAACGGTGAAGAACACTTCACCCAACTTCCAAGCACACACCAGAACGGTGACGGCCGCCCCTTCTACAATCGCCTGGTTGTCGGAAGTCTCAGTCCGCTGATCCGTCAACCCCCACACTACGAAGACAAAAAGCCCGACGACTGCCAGGAAAAGGGGAATTCCCCCCTCAATCCGCAGGGCAGCATAGGAATCATGGAACCACATACGGCGATTCTCTGAAATCATAACCCAGGCTGTACCCAATCCGTTGCCGTACCACGGCGATGCGTTAACTTTTGCCGCAGTCGCAACTTCAATGATACCTCGAAACCAATCCGTCCCCATCCGGTCGGAAAAGACTCCAACGCGAGCCAAATTCTCCTCAACCCACCTAATTCCCATCCACCCCATGAGCGCGATGAAAAGTCGAAGAAAGAGGGCAAGGCGGTTCCTGACAAAGATCCACACACACCCAGCCGCGAAAGCCATCATCGATGTTCGAGAACCTGTGAAAAACAGGGCAACTGCAAAGGCCAGCACCACAATCATTTTCGTTCTTGTAGATCGCAGTACAGCCAAAGCAAGAATTCCGACTACTGCATATACCAATCCGGCCACGTTTTTGTCACCCAAAAAACCCACCAAGTAGCCTTGGTAACCTGGCGAACGCAGTGACGTAGAGTTCACGGGAATATTGATGGCAAGCAGCCCGAAAGCGTATCCTGCGATAAAAGATGGCCACAAAATCCGCCCCTGTGCGATGCACATTGAGAACAGAACCAGCAGGAACCATCGTAACGACCGCTGCTCCCACGGCTGATTCAGATATATAGATACCGAAATTACCCATGATAGCATCCCCAGCCACAACAGGGCATAGTATCCAAGCCCCCAAACCTTAATGGTCGGACGCACAAAGGTCGACACCGTAATAGCGAGAGCCATGAGGACGACGTCTATTGGCAGCGGAAGACCGAGGTCGTAACGCCCCAGGATGAATATCATCCCGAATAGGAAGTCAGGTACCCGTATGCCGCCAATCCTCCCTGCAATATCACGAATCTTCGAGCCGACAGTCGAGGCATTGTTCACCGCAGTCCTAGGGTGTGAAACGTTATCAGGCACTGCGCCGATCATTTCGCTCGTCGTGGGGTAATTGCAGCGTCAAAATCAGTACGGCTCTTCTTCCGAGTCCGGACTAAATCCTCATCAGCACGCGATGAATCTTTAGCTACCGCCAACGACTCTTCGCTACCCTGCTCTTCGGTGCCGTACGAAGAATAATAGCCATGCTTATCGTAATCGCTGTAGGAACGATATCCGTACATGGATGCACCATAGCCGTATAATACGTCACCCATTTTCTTTCGGGGAACCCGAGTGAGAACCGACCCAAGCAATGGCGCTCCAACTTGTTCGAGTCTTTTATTTACAAGCGACACCTGATCGCGATGAGTCCTGCCGACAACAGCAACATAAATAGTTCCATCAGTAATTGTTCCAAGCAAGCCCGCATCCGTGACAGCCAGCAGTGGCGGCGCATCGATGACAACGAAATAGCCACGGCTTCGAAGTTCGATCAAGAGGTCTTTCATCCGCTGAGAGCCGAGTAATTCGGAAGGGTTCGGGGGAATCCGTCCAGCAGAGAGCACTTGAAGTCGTTTGGTCTCAGTTTTCATCAGGGCATCGTCCAAACTCACATCACCGGCCAGAACCTGAGATAAGCCAACCCCTGCTTCAGCTCCGAAAACTTTATGCTGAACAGGGCGACGCATGTCAGCATCAATAAGGACGACCTTCTCACCCGCTTGTGCGATGACAACCGCCAAGTGAGTCGACACAGTTGACTTACCTTCACCAGGATTTGCCGAGGTAATAACGACAGCTCGTGGCGGATTGTCGACGTTGGCAAACCTTAAATTCGTGCGAAGCTGCCGAAAAGCCTCACCCGTAACGCCAGAAAGATGGACGATCGACTTCTCACGCTGTTCGGCAAGCCTCTTGTCATCAGGAATGACGCTGAGGATGCCGGAACCAGTGAGTTCCTCGACGGTCGCTTGATCTCGGATCTTGGCATCGAACTGCTTTCGGATCACAGCCACAACCGCACCAACAAGGAAGCCGGCGACTAAACCACCCACCACATAAATGATCAGCGACTTGCCACGGTCACCAGAGGGCAGGCTTGCAGACTCGTAACCCAAAACGTGCACAGTGGTCATCTTCGCAAGCTCGGCATCGCTCTTACTTGCCCCGCCAGTCTGAGCGTACGTCTCCATACGTAGGGCTTCGGATATGAGTGCTGACAACCCGGCATTTGCAAGCGCTTGGGTATCCTTCGCCGTGCCGCCGGTAGCCTCGATGTCGATGAACGCCGTGTCCGCCGGCACGGAAGCACTTAACTGTCCATTCGCCGCCTCGGGCATTCCCCGCTTCTTAAGGATCTCAGCCGTTTTCTGTGCCATGCTTTGAGTCCCGACCAGCTTGGTGTACGTCACCGCTCTCTGCTGGGCGATGGTGTTTCCTGAGATCGTTCCGCCAACGGAAGCAGAATCACCGGCCACCACAATTCCAGTCGCCTTAGCCGTAAACACCTCCGGGCGCGTCAACTGATACACCGCACCGACTAATCCCCCCACAAGGACACAGACAACAAGCAGAACAAAATTGCGGCGCAGAATGCGGACTATATCGACGATTGTCACGGCGTTTGGACTCCTCTGGTCGTTCGCTGACCCTCATGCAGGTCGGCTAAACAGCATGCAGGCGCGATAATGTTACGTCGCTCCGGGCGAACGGGCGAGTCCCGATCATTCCAGCAGCCTCAATTTGACTCCACCAAGCCGCGCAGGTACATCCCATAACCTGACTTGTCGAACATCGCCGCGCGCTCGAGGAGCTCCTCATTAGAGAGAAATCCCCGCCGCCACGCCGCCTCTTCAGGGCACCCCACCTGCAGGCCTTGACGAGCCTGGATTGCGCGCACGAAATTACCTGCATCGTTGAGAGAGTCGAAGGTCCCGGTATCCAGCCATGCGGTACCACGCGGCAAGAGTTCCACATGCAAACGGCGCTGTTCCATGTACTTTCGGTTAACGTCTGTGATCTCCAACTCGCCACGCGCAGAAGGCTTGAGGCTGCGGGCAATCTCGATGACATCGTTATCGTAAAAATAAAGCCCCGGTACCGCCCAATGCGACTTTGGACGCTCCGGCTTCTCCTCGATAGAGACCGCAAGTCCGTCATTGTCAACCTCGACAACGCCGTATGCGCGCGGATCAGCAACCTGATAGCCAAAGATAAGAGCACCGTCCACTGACTGGGCCTTAGCCAGGAGGCGAGTTCCTAGCCCCGGCCCTGAGAAAAGATTGTCCCCCAGGATGAGACATGACGAATCATACCCGACGAACTCAGCCCCGATCGTGAAGGCTTGAGCGAGTCCCTGGGGCTCAGGCTGCACTGCAAACTTGATCGAAATCCCAAACTGAGAACCGTCGCCGAGTAAGTGACGGAAGGCTTCGGCGTCATGAGGAGCCGTGATAACAAGAACATCCCGAATACCCGCAAAGATGAGCGTAGTTAGCGGGTAGTAGACCATCGGTTTATCATAGACAGGCATAAGCTGCTTACTTATCCCGAAGGTAATTGGGTAAAGCCGGGAGCCAGTACCACCGGCCAAGATGATGCCTCGCATGCCCCCATCATGCCAGACATGATGACCACACATTTCATCTCCGCCCAAAGGTCCGCCCACATCCTCATCATTGAAGAGCTTGTGTAATCACAGCCCCATGCAACATCGCTGTGCATCCCCTGCCATGGAGTTGGCAGGTTTCTTGGTTCTCCGGCAAGGGGCGAAGAGGGACGCCATCCCAGGAATCACCAGAAAGACATAGTGACGTAGCGCGATTACAGTGTTTACACTATGGCCAGGCCCTGGATGTAAACCATGCACACGTGCTATAGTCTTACTTATCTTGTCGTAACTGTTTAGCAAAACCTCATAGCTTTAGAAAGAACTTTTGCTATTTTTCCGAGGAGCAGACATGGTCAGCAGCAAGGAAGGACAAGTCCACACAACTGAGCCGTCACAAGTATCACGCCGGTCAGTGGCCAAGGGCACTGCATGGGCGATACCGGCAATCACCAGCATGACACTGGTGCCGGCTTTTGCGGCCAGTACACAACGCAAGAAGGTCACGATCACTTTCGACGCAAAGAAGCACAAAGAGACCGTTCAGTGCGTACGCGTGCCAGCCGAAGCTACTGACATCGCCTACTCCATCCGCGGCGGGGCAGGCGGCGCAGGCCCCAAGGACAGCTGGGGCGAACGCGGCGGATCCGGCGCCCAGGTGCAAGGCCAGATTCGTCGGCCTGGCGAGGGCACGGCCACGGCACAGGGGTTTACCATCTGGGGTGTAGCTGGTGGTTACGGACCCACAGCCGCATGGAACGACAGCGCTGTCGAGTTCGCAACCGGATACGGTAACGGCGGTCCGTCTATTGGGGTGAGTTACCACACCAGTATGGTTTCAACCGAAGAGTGGTCTGAACGTTGGTGCCACGGTGGCGGTGCCGGTTCGGCAATAGCCATCGGCGGTGACCCTGAGGGACCAGGCCAACTGGTGGCGGTGGCCGGCGGCGGCGGAGCCGCAGGTACAGGTACGTATTCACGTGAAGCGGCAAATATGGGCCCTACAGTCTGGCCTGTCCGAGAGGGCGGCAACGGGGGTGACGGCGGCAAAAGTTGGGACGGCGCTGATGGCGGTCAGTCCCACTTCGAGACGGCATACGCCCAGGTCACTGCAGCCGGCGGTTCAGGGGCCCACGGAGGTGATGGTGGCAACGGAGGCAGCAAGGCAAATACCTCGTACGTTGCCAGCAACCTCGAGTTCGACCACATCATTGCGGGCCAGTCAGGCGGCAACCACGGCAGTGGTAACCACGGTGGTGGTAACGGTGGTGCGCCTGTCAAATTCGAGCGCAGGCGCCACGTAGTCGGAGACGGTCACATTGATGACTTCATCGCGCTGTCCTCGGCAGCAGGTGGCGGCGGCTATGCCGGCGGTGGTTCTGGGGCACTCGTCCTCATCTCGCGCGATCCACTCTTGAAGTGGGCCGCTAGCGACCTCCCCGGACAGTTGGGGGCTCTTGGCGCCGGCGGCGCTGGCAGCAGCTACCTCGCACCCAGTTTGGATGGTGGCTTCAGTGCAACCGGGGCGTTCGACTTCCCCGACACTGGTGGCGAGCGTTCCAACGGCACAGTGTTAATAGCACCTAGTCTACCGAAGAACTATGGCAAGCCCGGAAACGTCACGATCAGTTTCTGGGTCCCCGAGGGCATGTCCACGAACCCCAAGGACTACACCGACAAGTGCTGAGGCACTCTCTAGTGTCCTCACCGAGAGGGGGGAAGGTGAATCTGATTCACCTTCCCCCTCCTTGATACTTGACGGATTGACCAACGCCTGGCCCTGCCAGACGCCATACCTGGCACCTCCTCACAGCACAAAGGTCAGTCGTCGAGCGAACGACAAGCACCTCATGGCGTGAGGATGATGCTGGTTCTGACACACTGAACGTAGTACTGCACATGAAGACAGGCCGATGTGAGGCTGGTTCTGCCGCAACACCATGTTGCCCAGCCGTGAGCAAAGCCATCGAGCATTGTGTCCTCTAGACTGTTTGTCATGCACTCCCTTCTCGTCACCGGCGGAGCTGGTTTCATCGGCAGCAACTTTGTACGCTGGGTCCTCGATAACACCAACTCCACAGTCACTGTTTTGGATGCCATGACCTACGCCGCTAATGAGGCTTCCCTGGTCGGGCTACCCGAGAAGCGTTTCCAGCTGGTGCGCGGATCAGTGTGCGACGCTGATCTGGTCGACGACCTCGTCGCCCGCCACGATGCCGTCGTCCACTTCGCCGCCGAATCCCACAACGACAACTCCCTGGACACCCCGGGCCTATTCATCAAAACCAACATCATCGGCACCTTCACCCTGTTACAAGCCGTCCGCAAACATCACACCCGTTTGCATCACATCTCCACCGATGAGGTTTATGGTGACCTCGAGCTCGATGACCCGACACGGTTCACCCCCGAGACGCGATACAACCCCTCGTCCCCTTACTCGGCCGCCAAGGCTTCTGCGGATTTGCTAGTGCGCGCCTGGGTACGTTCCTTCGGTGTACAGGCCACCATCTCGAACTGCTCAAATAATTACGGCCCGCGCCAGCACGTCGAGAAGTTCATTCCCCGCCAGATCACCGAGATCCTTGACGGACGCCGCCCCAAGCTCTATGGGAGCGGCCTCAACGTTCGCGACTGGATCCACGTCGACGACCACAACTCGGCAGTGTGGACAATCCTCGAACGCGGCACGATCGGCGAAACGTACCTCATCGGAGCCGATGGAGAACTCGACAACAGAACCGTCATCGAACTCATTCTCGAACTCATGGGCCAGCCCACCGACAGCTACGACCACGTCAACGACCGCCCCGGTCACGACCTGCGATACGCCATCGACGCCACTAAACTGCGCGAGGAACTCGGCTGGCAGCCGGAGTACACAAACTTCCGTGGCGGCCTGGCAGCGACAATCGACTGGTACCGAAACAATGAGTCGTGGTGGCGCCCCCAGAAGGAGGCCACCGAAGCCGCCTACGCAGCGAAAGGACAGTGATGAGTGAGCTAAACATCGATATCACCGACATCCCCGGCCTTCTCGTCCTGCACCTGCCCCTGCACGGTGACAACCGCGGCTGGTTCAAAGAAAACTGGCAACGCGAAAAAATGATCGCTCTCGGCCTGCCCGATTTCAGGCCGGTACAAAACAATATGTCGCACAACACGCGCGCTGGCGTCACCCGCGGCATGCACGCCGAGCCGTGGGACAAGCTCATTTCAGTGGCTACCGGACGTATCCTCGGCGCCTGGGTAGATCTTCGTGACGGAGACTCCCTTGGCACTGTGGTCACTATCGAGATGGGACCCGAGACTGCCGTCTTTGTTCCCCGAGGCGTCGCGAATGGCTACCAGGCCCTCGAAGACGGCACGACGTACACCTATCTCGTCAACGACCATTGGTCAGCCGAAGCCAAGAAGTCGTACACATTCGTTAACCTCGCCGACCCAGTTCTCGGCATCAATTGGCCAATCTCCCTCAATGATGCCGAGTTATCTGAAGCCGATCGCAACCACCCACCTTTGAGTGAGGTCACCCCTATCCGTCAACCAAGAACAGTCGTCCTCGGTTCCAACGGCCAGCTTGGCCAGGCGTTGCGCCCGTTACTTCCCGATGCAGAGTTCACGACCCGAGCCACCCTTGATCTATCCGATCAAGCCAGCCTTGACGGCTTTGACTGGGATAATGTCAGCACCATCATCAACGCTGCCGCTTACACCGCAGTGGATGCCGCCGAAGACGCAGCCAACCGAGTTCAAGTCTGGGCAACAAACGTCTCCGGGGTCGCCCACCTAACTCACATCGCCGCCGCACGACGCGCCACCCTCGTCCATATCTCCAGTGATTACGTCTTTGACGGCACCAAGCCACGTCATACTGAGGACGAGCGTGTTAGCCCGTTAAGCGTCTACGGCATCACTAAAGCAGCCGCTGACGAGATCGTCGCCAGCTATCCGCATCACTACCTGCTTCGGACGAGCTGGGTCGTTGGCGAGGGCAGCAATTTCGTTGATACCATGGCGAGCCTGGCCCGTCGCGGTATCAACCCGCACGTGGTGTCGGACCAGTATGGTCGCCTCACCTTTGCCCGCGACCTTGCCGCCGCGATCGTCTACGTGCTGGAAACCGACGTTCCCTTCGGCACCTATAACCTCAGCAACGAAGGGCCGGCCCAATCCTGGTTCGATATCGCCACCGAGATTTTCACACTCCTCGGCGCAAGGGGAACCGTCATCCCAACCTCGACCGCAGAATGGGGTAAGGACAAAAATCTGGCCCCCCGCCCAACGTATTCTACCCTCGACCTGTCCCGCATTGAGGCTGCTGGATTCACTCCGCAAGATGCCACTGTGCGGTTGCGTGAATATCTAGGCCTGACCGCATGATGGATATTGCCGGCCTCGGCACCAGAGTGCGGGTCGACCTCTCTGGCACTGGGTTAGATGAGAAGGAGGTCTATCATGCGTGGACTCGTTGCCTCTGTGACCCGGATCCTGAATTATCAGTTTTCACCCCTGGACCGATAACAGCATCCGCATTGACTCAGCAAATCACCCGGCAGCTCATTTCCCGCCAGATCGGCCAGCTGCTTATGTTTCATGCCGGTGCTGTGTGCCACCCAATCACTGGAGACTCGGTTGTTTTCATCGCTCCAGGAGGCACAGGAAAAACGACTCTCACCACCCATTTGGGCCGACGATACGGTTATATCAGCGATGAGACTGTGGCCATCGAGCCGGGAACCTGGCGCATTCATCCCTATCCCAAGCCGCTGTCAACTCGCATTCCGCAACTTTCGGGGCAGAAGGCCGAGCTCAGCCCTGACGACCTCAACTTGAAGCCGAGCCATCCTGATCCTCATGCCAGCCACCTGATTTTACTCACCCGCTGTGGTTCTTCCCCGAAACTCACGATGATCGAATCACAGCTGGATGCCATGACGGCGATTGCCGAACAATCATCATCAATCTACAAGCTACCCAAACCCCTGCATCTGCTTGCTGATCTCATGTCGCACACTGGAGGAGTCTGGCGGGCACAATATGCCGAACACGACACCCTAGAACCTTTCATCGAGGGGTTATTGGGGGCACCGTGCTGATTCAGCGAGCCAATATCACAGACATCTGGTTTGAAGGCGGTGAAGCACTCGTCGTCGTCAATAGCTGCATCTTTCGGCTCTCCCCACTCGCTGTCACCATCTGGGAGGTTCTGGAGACTCCGCTGGAGTTCGAGGAGTTGCGTTGTCAGCTCGAGCCTCTCGTTGGGCCACCGCCCGAAGGGACGCTGACCGAAGCTCTCGCGACTTTCATTGATGACTTATCCCACAACGGGATAGTGACGACGTCGTAACGCTGCCAATTGATAAACTTCACGTCGGTGAATGGAATGATCGAGGAAACGATAATCGACACCGCGAGTCGTATCGAGTTGACTCACGGCGTGCTGCAGCGGCTAGCCAACTTATGCGGGGCTGATCTGCTGCACATCAAAGGCCCCACCGTTTCCCCCGAGCTCTTGGAGCACCGTGTTATCGCGGGTAAGGACACCATCATCCCACGCAATTCCACGGATGCCGACGTCTTAGTACGTCCCGAGCATCTGAGTCTATTTGAGTCCATGTTGACTAACCACGGTTGGCAAAAAATGGCTGACTTTCGCGACGGATCAGCCTTTGGCCATGCCGCCAATTATTGGCATGATCTGCTCGGATATGTCGACGTTCACCGTCAATTTCCTGGTATTGGAATCGCACCGTCACAAGCATTCCAAGCGCTGTGGTCGCGCCGTCAGCAGGTCACCATTGCCCATACCATTATTCACACTCCGAGTGTCACTGATCAGCGCCTAATCCTGTTACTGCACGCGGCCCGAAGCGGCGGCTCAAACCACCCTGACACGGCGCGTTGCTGGGATGATGTTGACGACCGAGAGCGCCGCACCATCCGCGCCCTGGCCCGCGATCTTGACGCCGACGTCGCTTTAGCTGCAGCTATCGGCGAATTAGAGCGCTATCGGAATTACCGGACGTATGACCTTTGGCGACAATTCTCTACTGGCGATTCCAGCCGTCTGCATGAGTGGCGCGCCCGGGTTCGCGCAGCCCCTACTCGCACGGCTGCTATCAAAGTCATACTGAGTTCCCTGGCCCTCAACCGTAGCCATTTACGGATGGGGCTCGACCACGAGCTCACCCGTGCTGACGTGGTACGAGGCTACCTCAACCGCACCGTCAAAGCCTCCCGAGAGGTGTTTAACATCGCCCGAAGCCACGTTCGCAGACGGCTAGATTCGCAACACCGGAGAAAACGTCGATGAGGTGGATGGTTAACCCCCATGTGGCATGGGCGGATGACAATGACGCGGTGGCGGTCGCTACTGTTCCCGATACCCAGGTGTACCGTCTTGAGTCCAGCGGTGTGCTTATCTGGGATGCTCTGGCACAACACCCCAACGCCACAACTAGAGAGGTCATCCGTAGCGTCGCCTCAGCTGCCGAGGTGCCGGCCGATCGCATACGCGATGACGTGTCCGATTACCTACAACATCTGCGAACTCTAGGTATCGTGATCGCGAGAGAATAGTCACCTATGACCAGTCACACATCTACTGCGGACATGCTACAAATCCATTTCATCTGCACCGCAAATATCTGCCGTTCAGCGTACTGCCACGCCCGGGCCTTCTATTTATTCGATCCTTCACGCTTTGAGGTATCCAGCTCAGGTATACAGGCGGAGGAGGGTCTTCCTATGTGTGCACAGATGCACCGCGAGCTTGAACGACGCCAACCCCAGGTACTCCCCGTGTCTTCTCACCAAACCGAGATCGACGATCTTGAGGGCGCGGACCTCATTCTCACCATGACGGCCAGTCAGCGCGACACCATCGTCGGGTGGTGGCCTTACATCATGAAACGGGCATTTACTTTACCACAATTCGTCGAAATCGCCCGCAGACTCACCTGGGATGATCCTTCAACCGCCCCTCAAGACGTCATTGACAAAGCGTTTCGGAATCGCGCTGTCGCGGGAAACACCGGCGATATTAAAGACCCATATCGCCAAGGCAGCGAAGCCGCGCGGTCGTGCGCTGACACATTAGACACACTTCTGATGGACCTTGCACACATGCTGACCCCCGTAAGCCCCCGTCGCGCGGCAGAATAGGCATTCATACAACTCGTCTCGACCTCACCAAAACCATCAACCACGCAACCCACGGCATCGCCACTCCAACACACCCACCATTCGATCAGAAGAGCCGGATAAGATGAGTAGCCTGGGGCCAGCGCCACTAGCGCCGTTGCGACAGCATTCCCCTTCTCTGCTGGTATGCGTCGGCTGCTACACCGCGACATTCATTAACTTTGATAGGATGATAGGAATCACTAGCAACTGGCCCTGGAGGGCCTAGATGACCTCGCCGCAATTGGTGGTGAGGATACGAAAACACACTCGTCACTCGAGTGAGACCCTACTAGACAGCGGAGGGCCTTTCTGGGTAATGAGAGATTCTTCATCAACCAAAAGGGCCCTTGAGCTATGAGATCTTGACTTTTTACCGTCATGACGAGACGGCGCTAACCGCTCTCAGCAGGACTTATTGACGATTTTGCTCGTCGTTAGCAACTGATCGAATAGGGTGCGGCTTGACGGTGAATCGGCAGGCTGCCCAGTGTAAGTAATGGTCGCGGACTGTACAGATGACGTAAGGCTGAATGACGTCCATCCATATGTCCGCATTACCTGAATATTGTTCGGCATGAACTCGGTCTGCCCGTAATACACGGTGCCTTTCTGGGTAACCGTGAATGGCGCCGTTGTCTGATAAGTGAGCGTGCCCGTGACTCTGATGGATCCGTCTGGCAGGGTTGTCGTCGTCGGCGCGGTGATCGACCAGGTACCGGCGACAGTCTGGCTGGCCAAGTTAGCCGCCGTGGCTGCCCGCAACGCTCGCTTGCCAGAAAGCTGTTTATTCCAAATGAATCCGCTTATCCTGATATTGGTTGCCGTGAACGAGGCCTCCGGGGGCACGATGAGCTCGACCTCCGTAACAAACGTGGCTCCTGCCTGTAACGTAGCGGACGAGCCAGGGATATATGCTGTTCCGCTCTGCAATGACGTCGTGGGGACAGACCACCAGAAACCGCTTGACGACGCATAGGAACCAGGGCTTCCCGTAGCTGAGTTGGTGACAGGGGTGAATGATCCTTCGCCGTTCCGAAAGTAAGAAATATCACTGTAGCAGGTATTGGAGTCCGTCCAAGCGATGTCGTTATCGGGATCGGTGCCGGCTTTGACCTGAGCGAAATACTCGTCTGGGGTCTTTGGTGCGGTCACCACCCCGGGGTTGTCGGTGCCGTCGTAACCGATGTTGTTGGTGCTGTACGAACCGGCGGTGACGAAGAGACCATATTGGGCGGATTCCGAGGGAACTGGTGTGGATGCCGCGAAAGCTGGCATGCGGGACGACGAGATAACGACAGGTGCTGCCCATGCAGTTCCGGCTATCACAGTTCGCCGTCGAATCGTTGCTTTATTCATGCTGATTTCTTTCATTTAAAAGCGTGAAAGCTTTTCCAATCGAACGGTAGGTGCTTCTGGAGTGGGGTAGAGACCGAGGTCCTCAGCGATAAAAGCTTTTACACCCATCTTCATGAGAAGATCAAATGCTCCCCAGCAACTGATGAGTTGTCTAGTGCGTTGGCTCAGGGGATGGCTGACGCCCCGTTACGTCGAATCCAGCGGGAATCTATCGCCACAGTTCTTGCCGACCACGCCAGCAAGAAGATTGGTGAGCATGGCTCGACCTCATGTTCAATGTTGGACGCAACCGCCGCTAAAACCCGTTCTCAACAGCCTGTGGCTTATATTAGTAATGCGTGCTTCACGATCCTCACGCCACGCGGAAGATGATCTGCACGGGGTGTCGTCCGACCTTCTGGGTACACTCGCATGGTGGTCACTTGTGTGAAACAGGTGCCCAACCCGACATAAAGCCGGAAGGAGGAGCCGGGTGGGATTCTTGGACAAAGTCGAGAAGTCGATCGAAGGTGCCGTCAGCGGCGTCTTTGCGCGCGCCTTCCGCGGTGAGGTTGAACCAGTGGAGATTGCTGGTCGGCTGCAACGCGAGCTCGACTCCGAGGCACAGATCCTTTCCCGCGACAAGTCGCTAGTCCCGAACGATTTCGTCGTCCGGCTGTCGAGCCACGATTACGAGCGTCTTGTCCCCTACACCAAGACCCTTAACGCCGAGATCATCCCGACTTTGCGTGACCACGCCAGCGAACGTCGCTACGTGTTCAACGGGCCTATCCACATTCGGTACGACTTAGACGACTCCCTTCCGGTAGGCAAGTTCACTGTCCTTACCGGAGAAGACCACGCGAAGGCCACTTCACATCGGCGTGCACCGCTGGTCTTGGAGGTCAACGGAGTGCGTCACCCCCTCACTCCTCCGGGACTGACGATTGGCCGCGGTTCCGACGCCGACATCCGCATCAACGATCCAGGTATTTCCCGCCTCCACGCCCGTATCAACGTCTGGCCCCAGGGCGACGGCATCGGCTTGTCCATTGAGGACCTCGGCTCCACAAACGGCGTCACAGTCAATGGCGTCAAGATTGCCAGTACCGAGCTTTGCGACGGGTCACGCATCGAGATCGGCTCGACGAGGATGCTGATCCACTCGCCAGCGGGGATGTGATCGTGAGCGAATTTCTCGTCACACTATTACGCATCAGCTATCTGGCATTATTGTGGGTTTTCATCCTGCTCATCACCAATGTCATTCGCACCGATATCTACGGCCACCGTGTTCCCCGCAATGGCGGAGCTGTGGAATCAGGGCGACGCGACAGAGGCCGTAAAGCTCGCCGTCGTGAACCTGCTCCGCTGCCAACTGGTGTGCAAGTCATCTCGGGAAGCCGGGCGGGCACCTATATTCCGCTGGCCAATACCGTCACAGTGGGACGAGGAAACGACTGCACCCTGCCCATCGACGACGACTACGCCTCCACCCACCACGCCGAGTTCAGCCCAGGAATCGACGGCGCATGGTTCGTTGAGGATCTTGCCTCAACAAACGGCACCCATGTCAACGGTGAGCGCATCGAACACCCGACGCGCCTATCGGTGGGGGACGAGGTGCGAATCGGCAGGACCATCATGACTGTCACCGGTGGGCGGTGAGCGATGGCCTTTTCCCTCGATATTCGATGCCACTCCGAGATAGGCCTAGTCCGGCGCAACAACCAAGACTCCGGATACGTCTCCCCAAGGATGCTCGTCGTCGCTGACGGCATGGGCGGGGCAGCCGCAGGTGATCTTGCCTCGACAGTCGCCGTGCGTCATGTAGCGAGAGTCGATCGACGATTCTCCGGCGACGACGCCCCGGCACACCCTCACGGCGAGGAGATGCTCACCGTTCTTTCTGGTGCGGTAGCTGACGCCAACGACGAGCTCGCCGATCTCGTCGCATGGGACTCCTCCTTGGAGGGAATGGGAACAACCTTCTGCGGCGCGATGTTCTCTGGTACCCAGCTCGGCATCGTCCACATCGGCGATTCCCGTGGCTACCTGCTGCGCCAAGGCCACATGAAGCGGATGACTCACGACCACTCCTGGGTGCAGTCCCTCATCGACGACGGGCAGATCACCCCCGAGGAGGCCGCTGTTCACCCGCACCGGTCCCTGCTACTCAAGGTGCTCAACGGTCAGCCTCAGCACGTCCCAGACACCCAGATCGTGGATGTTCGATTAGGCGACCGCATTCTCTTCTGCTCTGACGGACTGTGCGGCCTCGTCGATGACGACACGATCGCTGAACACCTCAACACCACCAACCTCGACGACGTCGTCGATCTGCTCACCACAGATGCCCATGCTGGCGGCGGCACTGACAACATCACCATCGTCGTCGCCGAGGTCGTCGAGTTCGATCCCATATTGGACGCGTCAGAACCTCACATCATTGGCGCGGCGACAACCCGCAAGGTACCCGAACATGAGGTCACCGCACCGTTGTCCCTTGAGCAACCGCCGTCCACGTCGAAAAGCCGCGGCAAGTCAACGGTGCTGTTTGACTCCGAAGCCGAAGAGTCAATGCGTTATGCCCCTGTCGACTCCATGAACCGTCACCACCGCCATTGGCTGTGGCCGGTTGTCATTGCAGCCGTCATCGCAGTAGTGGCCGGCGGGATTTTCGGTACTCGGGCCTACCTCAGTACCCAGTATTACGTCGGTATTGACAACGACACCGTAGCCATCTACCAGGGATCACCCGACAATTTAGCCTGGATTCAGCTATCCCACGTCGCCGAAAAAACCGACATCAAGGCTGCTGATCTTCCCCGCTATTACCGAAGCCGCGTCTCAGCGAACATCCGAGTCTCCTCGATGGATTCAGCACATGCCACCGTTGCTGAACTGCGTAGCGGAGCTCAGCAATGCCAAGCGATCAGGCACGAGGATGCACCGACCCCCGCCACATCCCCGACGACTCCCCCAGCACCCCTGCGGCCTTCCGCTACCGCCCACCCAAGTGGCCAGGCCGCGCGCCCCCCGGCCATACCGACGCCATCCTCCGCGACGCCATCTCCAACGGAAGATGAGGTAGACCTCCCAGCCGTCAATCCGGGAGATTGCCGATGAATATCGAACAGGATTTCGATGACGGCACAGTCGTCGTACAGGCCAAGAGGCGCTGGACCGAACTCTTCATGCTCCTCCTTTCATGGGCTATCGGCTTCGGCGGATGGGCTTTAACCGAACTCAACATCAATGACGTTGTGCCAGCTAACTGGACGATCGTCGGTGGTGCATGGCTAGCTATCGCACTCGTCGCGCATATCTTTGTGAGAATCGTCATCCCCTATGCCGACCCGGTCATCCTGCCCATTGCCTTCACACTCAACGGGCTCGGGCTAGCGATGATTCATCGCATTGACTACATTCCCAACCCCCACTACCACCGCATGGAAACCCAAGCCTTGTGGACGGCTATGGGCGTTATCCTGTTCATTGCGACCCTGCTCATCCTGCGCGACCACCGAAACTTGCAGCGATACCCGTACGTACTGTTTATCGTGGGCCTCAGTTTTCTCTTGCTGCCTTTAATACCAGGCCTTGGCATTGAGAAATTGGGGTCCCGAGTGTGGATCCACGTTGGCTCCTATACTTTTCAGCCGGCCGAGGTATCGAAAGTCGTGTTAGCTATCGCTTTCGCTGGCTACCTCGTCGACAATCGCGACGTCTTGTCCCGCGCTGGGCATAAGATCCTCGGAATTACGTTGCCGCGCGCCCGCGACCTCGGCCCTATTGCCGTCATGTGGGTAGCGACAATGCTCGTCATCGTCTACCAAAATGACCTGGGCACTGGAATGCTGTTTTACGGCATGTTTGTCGTCATGCTGTACGTCACCACCGAGCGAGTCGGATGGGCCATTCTGGGAGCGGTGAGTTTCATCGGCGGCGCAGTACTGGCATACGCCTTTTTTGGCCACGTACGGATTCGCTTCGACTCGTGGTTGCACCCCTTCACCGATTACGGCCAGAATTACCAAATCATCCAGGCGCAATATGGGCTCGCCTGGGGAGGGCTAGCTGGGCGCGGCTGGGGGTTAGGCCGTCCCGGCATGGTCCCACTGTCGTGGAGCGACTTCATCGCTACATCCATTGGCGAAGAACTTGGCGTCACAGGCCTCATGGCTGTCATCGTGCTCTTTTTCATCTTTACCGCTCGCGGTATGCGCACCAGCCTGGGCTGCCGCGACGAGTTCGGCAAACTGATGGTCGCTGGATTGTCCTTCACGCTCGCCTTGCAGGTCTTCGCCATCATCGGTGGCGTCACCCGTCTCCTGCCGTTGACTGGTCTGACAACACCGTTTATGAGCCAAGGTGGATCGTCGTTGATAGCAAACTGGGTCATCGTCGCGATTATCATGATCGTCTCGCACCGAAACCGGAAACCTGCCGACAACTTCGTCGCCACCGCCCCTAACCCACAACAAGAAATCACGTCGCATGGAGGCACGCGATGAATAAGCAAATTCGCGCAGTCTCTTTACTTGCCGGGCTCATGTTTCTGGCTCTCATGGCTAACCTCACGGGTTCGGCTCTTTTCCGCCAGGCCGGTCTCAACAATGACCCCCGCAACGTCAGGGTGCGCGACGCAGAATTTTCCCAAAACCGCGGCAACATCCTGGTTGGCTCGATGCCGATCGCCACGACAACGTCAAGCAGCGGCAAGTTTGCCTATCAGCGGGTGTACCCGTCAGGGCCAGAATATGCCCCCATTACTGGGTATTACTCCTACTACTATGGACGCACCATGCTGGAGCAGACCCAGAACGCCCAGCTCACCGGAACGTCCGATGCGCAGTGGCTCTCCCGCATTACCGGAACGCTGTCTGGCCACAAACCTGAAGGCGGCTCCATCACGACGACGATCAACGCTAAAGCGCAGGATGCCGCATGGGACGGGCTCAAGGGTAAAAAGGGTGCCGTCGTTGCGATGGACTACACCACCGGCGCAATACTAGCTATGGCGTCCTCGCCCTCGTATGATCCCAACGCCCTTGCCTCCCATCACCTCGACGACACCACCCAGGCGTGGAAAGACCTCGTCGCAGATAAGTCGTCTCCACTGTCGAACCGTGCAACGCGAGAGATCTACGCCCCAGGATCGACATTCAAGCTGGTGACTGCTGCAGCCGCTCTACAGAACGGGTACAACCCGAATACCAAAATCGACTCACCGGAAGACTGGATTCTGCCAGGCACTCGCACCCCGCTGACGAACGACTCCAATTGCGGGGGAAGCCAGATCACCCTGAACCATGCCCTCGAAATTTCGTGCAATACCGCCTTCGGCAAACTCGGGGTGACCTTGGGCCAGGACAAGGTTCGCGACCAAGCTGAGCGCTTCGGATTTGGCAAGAGCGTCGGCTCTGACATCTCGTCCGTCGCGTCGAAATTCCCGCAGAACCTCACCGATGCCGAGCTGGCGCAAAGTTCGATCGGCCAATTCGACGTCGCAGCCACTCCACTGCAAATGGCAATGGTGACCGCCGGTATCGCCAACGACGGCAAACTCATGACCCCCTACCTCACAGCGCAAGTCCGGGCATCCAACTTGCAGGTGGTCTCCGAGCATCGTCCCAAGCAGATGTCCCAGCCGATGACCAAGCAGTCAGCCGAACAGTTGAAGTCGATGATGGTCTCGGTTGTCAATAACGGCACCGGCAAACGGGCACGCATCTCCGGGGTCACCGTCGGCGGCAAGACCGGCACTGCGCAAACCTTGAAGGGTAAAGCCCCGTATGCGTGGTTCGTGGGATGGACAGACAACCCGCACGTCGCGGTAGCCGTCTTTATTCAATCGTCAGACACTGATATCAACGAGGTCTCGGGAGGCCGACTCGCGGCTCCCATCGCTAAAGATGTTATCGAGGCGATGAGATGACGAGCAGACACACACCTCACGACGTCAACACAAAGGAGATCCCTCAATGAGCGCTGAGAGTTGGCTCTCCGGGCGTTACGAAATGCAAAATCTCATCGGGCGTGGCGGCATGGCTGATGTCTGGAAGGCACGGGATCACCGTCTCGGCCGCGATGTTGCAGTCAAGAAGCTGCGCACCGATCTCGCCAGCGACGACACCTTCCAGGCGAGGTTCCAGCGCGAGGCGCAGTCGGCTGCGCGGCTCAATCACCCCAATATCGTTGCCGTATACGACACCGGTGAAACGAAGGACCCCACCACCGGCCTACAGGTGCCGTATATCGTCATGGAGCTCATCGACGGTCACACTCTGCGCGATGTGCTGCGTGACGGTCGCAAGATCCTCCCCCGCCGTGCACTCGAATTCACCCAAGGTGTACTCGACGCGCTGAGCTACTCCCATGCTGCCGGAATCGTCCACCGCGACATCAAGCCGGCCAACGTCATGCTCACCCGCGAGGGCTACGTCAAAGTGATGGACTTCGGTATCGCGCGAGCGGTCGCCGACACCTCCGCCACCATGACTCAAACTGCCGCAGTCATTGGCACCGCCCAGTACCTGTCCCCCGAGCAGGCCCGCGGTGAAACCGTCGATAACCGCGCCGACATTTATGCCACCGGCTGTCTGCTCTACGAGCTGTTGGTCGGGCGCCCGCCGTTTATCGGGGACTCCCCCGTCTCGGTGGCCTACCAACACGTCCGCGAGATTCCCGCCCCGCCGTCCTCTCTGGATACTGAGATCACACCCCAGATGGACTCCATCACGCTGAAAGCGCTCGCCAAAGACCCGGCGGATCGCTACCAGACTGCCAAACAGATGCGCGACGACATTGATCGTCTGCTGTCGGGGCGTGAACCGTTCGCGATGCAGACTCACGGCGACGCCGAGGCTGACACCGAGGAGCAAACTCACCTCATTCCAGCGGCTGCCGGGAGTGCTGCAACGTCCATCCCGACAGCTGCTACTCAGCGGGATCAAGCCAGCCCTGCTCGCGCTGAAAGCCCCCAAGAACCTGAGAAACCGCGCCGCAAACGTTGGCCAATTGTGCTCGCCATCATTGTGGTGTTGCTTGTTCTACTCGGGTTCGGATTACACAAAATGCTGAGTCCGTCCGCCGAACCTGCCGCACCGACGCCCTCCCGCACCGTGACGATGGTTGACGTACCGGCAGTCACCGGTTTGAGCCAGCAGGGAGCAACCTCAACGCTGGAAAATGCCGGTTTGAAGGTTAAGGTCAGCCACGTCCAAAAGGACGAGTCGACTGCCAACCAAGTTGTCTCGCAGCGTCCCGCCGCCAGCCAGAAGGTTCCTGCAGGTAGTGAGGTGACGATCACCGTTAACGACGGCCCGAAGCAGCTGACGATCCCGCAAAACATCGTCGGATCGTCTAAGGCTGACGCGATTAAAGCCCTCACAGATGCCGGGTTCTCCGATAGCCAGATCAAGGTAACGAACGACGACCCCAAGACTGAGCCGAATTCAGCGAAGGCTGGTACCGTCGACGCCGTCAGCCCGGACGCCGGGACGTCGCTAACCCCCGATCAGCAAGTCACCTTGACGATCGCCACCGGCAAATCGGTGGTACCGAACCTGAAAGGCATGAGCGTCGAGGAGGCTAACTCAGCCGCTGGATCGAGCGGATTCTCCATCTCGGTGGAGCGTCAGATGACGTCCACTGCTGCTCCGGGCACCGTCTTTGGTCAGGACCCGGATTACGGGGCTATTGCTGACAGGTCGACAGCTATCAAGGTTTTCGTTGCCGTCACGCCATCGCAGCCTACTCAACGCGAATCACCGACAGATTCTGCTCCGACTGAGGATCCGTCGTCGTCAATTGCCCCGGTACCGACCCCCGTAGTGCCCCCCTCGTCGACTGCTCGACCCACAGCTAGCTCAACGTCGGGGCGCTAAAACCCGGAGCACTCATCAGCGGGCTCATCTGACTGGCGCGAGCAGGGGCATCAGCGTCCCCGCACTCCGCCAGCCAGGTGGCAAGCATCTGGTGACCGTACTGGGAAAGAACCGATTCGGGATGAAATTGCACTCCCTCGATTGGCAAGCTGCGGTGACGCAGCCCCATGACGACGCCGGTATCAGTGTGTGCCGTCACGTCCAGCTCGGCGGGAACCTCATCCACGGCCAAGGAATGGTAGCGGGTGACAACGATGGGGTCCGGCAGGCCAGCGAAAACCCCTTTGCCTTCATGGTGAATAGGTGACGTCTTGCCGTGAAGTTGTTCCTGGGCTCTACCGACATGGCCTCCCCACGCCACGGCCATGGCCTGCATTCCAAGGCACACGCCGAAGATGGGGCGACGAGCACCGCGCAGAATATCGACACACACCCCGGCATCCTCGGGACGCCCAGGTCCAGGTGAAAGCAGGATGCCATCGAAGGGCTGCCACCGCTGCGGGGTATCGAAGAGGGGATCATCATTGCGAACAACCGTCGTGTCCGCCCCAATTTGACCTAGGTAGGACACAAGATTCCACACGAATGAGTCGTAGTTATCGACGACGAGGATCCTGGCAGTCATGGGGTCATTGTGGCGCAGGCTGACGCCGCGACGCCATCATGACCGAGTTGTGTCCATGTCCAAACCCAAGAATGCCCTACCCAAGAATGGCTCACCGAGGCGTGGCATAGCCCATGGCAACCGTACCGGTGTAGGCAGGCATGGTGACGTCACCGGCTCTCTCCACCGACCACCCAAGCTGGTAAGCACTCACATACTCTTTATATATGCTTACCGCCTCGGAGGTGTCGAGGGCGTCCTCCATAGCATCGGGGTCGCCAATCGCCTCAATGACGTAGGGCGGAGCATAGGCGACACCATGCAAGACAACAGTGTTTCCGACGCATTTCACCGCAGTCGTGGACATGACCCGCTGTCCCTGAATGGTCATAGCCTCTGCTCCCCCGGACCACAAGGTGTTGACGACCATCTGAATGTCCTGCTGGTGGACGACCAGCATGTTGGCGTCGACCCCGTCCGGATTCTCGCTGAGAGGCGCGTCTTTCAGGGTGACGCGCAAAGCTGTCCCTCTGACAGCCCCCAAACCGACAGACGGCGCTAAGGCCGACGCCGACGACACGACTGAGGATTTCGCGCCCGGTGTTTGATCGGCCTTAGAAAGATCGTCCACCTGAGCCCGTAAACCGGCTGCCTCCTTTTGCAGAGCAGCGTTGTGGCTAGCCTGGTTCCGCACCAACGTTGCCATGTCGGTGTCACGCTCAGGGCGAAGATCACGGCCACGGGAATTGATAGCAGCCGTCGTCATCATGAACCCAGCCAAAACCATGACAAGAATGGTGGCGAATCTGGCCAGACGCGGATAACGCGAATCCGATCGCACATCTTGAATTGACGGGTCTGTCGCAGCCTTGGAGTCGCAATCGACGTCGTCGCCGCGACGATCGTCAGGGTTGGTGTCGTCGCTCATCGTCCCCCTCTTGTAAGCTGACCCGTTTCGCCGGAATTGGCGTACGTCCTCTAGGCTAGTCAAGCAGTCCACGGTCGGTGGGCGTGTCCTCAATCCCCAGGAGTAGTCACCGTGCCCGAATCGAAGGTCAGACCGCAAGCCAAGAAGAAGGCCCAGGCCAAGGACCGGGCCACCATGAACGAACGCCGGGCTGAAAAGAAGGCTGCCCCGGTTGATCGGTCATGGGTTCCGAAAGTCTTCGTCCCCCTCTTTTTGCTCGGCGTACTGTGGCTGATCGTCTATTACATCGCGGGTAATCAGGTGCCCGGCATGAGCAACCTGGGTGACTGGAACATCCTCATCGGTATGGGCCTCATGGCTGCCGGGTTCGGCATCGCCACTTTGTGGAAATAAGCTAGCGATTCACCGCCCCGCACGACACATACAATCCCACGTGTGTTGGCGGGCGACGCACGCCGCCCGCCGACGTACCCCGACCCGAATCAGCGTTCCGGTTTGAGCAGCGGGAACAAGATCGTCTCGCGGATGCCAGCGTTAGTAAAGAGCATCACCAGCCGGTCAACGCCAAGCCCCAGGCCGCCCATGGGCGGGCAGCCAAATTCCAACGCCTCAAGGAAGTCCTCATCGAGTTGCATAGCTTCAGGGTCGCCCGCAGCGGCAGCGAGAGACTGCTTGGTGAGCACCTCACGCTGAATGACTGGGTCGACGAGCTCAGAGAACCCAGTGCCGCGCTCCATGCCGCCAATAATGAGATCCCAGGCCTCGACCATGCGAGGATCGTCTCGGTGTGGGCGAGCCAGTGGCTGGGCGATAGCCGGGTAATCGCAGACAAACGTAGGGTTAATGAGGTCAGGTTCAACGAGTTCACCGAACAACTCCATGACGACCTTCCCGGCCTCCCACGACGAGTCAACCTCAACATCGTGCTCAGCCGCGATTGCCCGCAGATCCTCCAGTGGGGTGTCGAGGGTAACCTCGCGCCCTAGCTTTTCGGATAGCCCAGGATAAACACTGACCCAGCGCCACTCACCGTCGAGGTCGATGACACCTTTGGGGGTCTCAATCTGATGGACGTCAAGGGCGTCAGCGACCGCCATAATGACGTCCTTGATGACCTCGGCAATAGTGAATTGGTTGCCCCAACTCATGTAGGCCTCGAGCATGGAAAACTCTGCCGAATGGCTGGAATCAATGCCCTCGTTGCGGAACACCCGACCCATTTCGTAGACCCGATCGGTGCCGCCAACCATCGCCCGCTTGAGGTAAAGCTCAAGGGCGATGCGCAAACTCATGTCAATGTCGAAAGCGTTGAGGTGGGTGTTAAACGGGCGGGCAGCAGCACCGCCATGAACCAACTGCAAAATCGGAGTCTCAATCTCAAGGAATCCACGTTCGTCAAGGACGCGACGCACCGTGCGGGTGACGACGGAGCGAGTACGCACCATCTGACGCGACTCTTCGCGAACGACGAGATCCGCGTAGCGGCGACGTACTCGGGTCTCCTCCGAAAGCTCCTTGTGGAGGGTCGGCAGTGGGCGCAGCGCCTTCGAGGCCATCCGCCACTCAGCGGCCATAATCGACAACTCACCGCGACGCGAAACGACGACACGGCCACGCACCCAGACATGATCGCCCAAGTCAACGTCGGACTTCCACGCGGCTAAGGATTCGTCACCTACCTCAGCCTTGGAAAGCATGATCTGTAGCCGTTCGCCGTTGGACGCCTCGGTAAACCCGTCCTGAAGGCTGGCAAAACAAAGCTTTCCGGTATTGCGAACGAAGACAACACGCCCGCCAACAGTGACCTCATCGGTCGTCTCCTCACCGGGGGCCATGATCGGTTCGCCATTGTCATCGGCGTATTTCTGACGGATCTCGGCCAAGGTGTGGTCGCGAAGCAGATCGACCGGATATGCCTGACCTCCGTCGGCAATGATCCGGGCCCGCTTATCGAGGCGGACCTGCATCTGCTCAGAGACGTCAGGGGACTGGCTGGATGCGGTGTCAGAATTCACCGGAAGATTCTATCGAAAAGCACGCGATGGGACGATGGCGCATTGGCGAAGCCGCCGAGCTACCAATCCCCGGTACGCCTCGGCTAGTGGGGCGCTGCTGCACCCTACCTGCCGCTGCTCTTGAGTCCACTAGCCGCCAAGGCGCTCCTGGCCGTAGCGGCCAGGGCGGGCAATGTCGTCGACACCTTTGTCTTTGACGCCCACAGCTCCGCACTAGGAGACCATGCCGCAGCCACCTCATCCCACACTGGGGACACCGATGAATCATCCGCAATTGTGCGGCCATGACCGGCCAGATCCTTGACAATGTCCTCGTCCCCCACCAAGCCTCTCAACGAGGCTGGCGTCGTCATCTTGTCGGCCCTACCAGCCGGGATGAGACCACGCTCCGTCAAGAGGTCGGGTTGACCATCCAACTCATCGGCAAAGTCCAATGCTTCCTTCGGAGCTTTGCACCCTTTCATAATCACCCATGATGATCCTCGATATGACGGCACCCGCGCATCATGACCGTCGAAAGGAGGAATAGTGGCAATTTTCCAATGATGCTGCCCTGCCCCGACGACAGCCTTGAGATCAGGGAGATCACCTGGAGCACCGATATGCCCAACGATTTTCCCGGAAGCGAAATCGCTGTGGACTGATTCCCAACTGCGCGATAAAATAATCTGCTTGGCACCGACCATCTGCTGCAGCTCATCGGCGAGTTTGTGCATTCCGTCAGAATCAATACCAACGTGCCACGTTGTGTCATTCACTGGGGTGAACCACGGTGAACCTGTGGCGTCAGACATTGCTGCCAGCCACCCCGCATCCTGCACCGGCATATCGGTTATCGCTTTACCTGAAGAAGCCAGGACTGCCGCTGCGGCACGCAACTCGCTCCACTGACTCGGCGGTGCAACATGAGCCGCAGCCCAAGCGTCAGAATCATAGAAAAGAACCAGCGGAGAAGTGTCGAGCGGGAGACCGTAGGTGCGACCCTGATATGACACCCTCGACATCGGACCACGGTCATATTTGTCGCGATACTGTTCGGCAAACTGGGTGACATCTTGCAGCACCCCGTCATGAGCTAATTTCTCGACAGACGCCTCTGGAACCTGAGCCATACATGGCCCTTTTCCGGCTGCAACCGCAGATTCCACCATGGTGAGGTATGTGTCAGTTGTTGCAGATATTGCGTGCACATTGAGATTCACGCCAGGGTTGCGTCGCTGATATTCATCCCCAGCGTTTTCAAGGCTTGGCAGCCCAGGAGCCATAGACATTCGATGCCATACGTCAACGGCATTATCAAAGCTGGGAGGAGCCATGGGGGACGACGCTTGCGAACATGCTGCCATGCTCGTCACCAGGACCCCGGCCGTCACCAGGGCCAGCCTCCGCCTCGTCATCCCCCTCATAACAACCCGCCTCCTGCGACCTACAGCCTACCGACCCATCACTGGGACCACCGGCGAACTCGACGAGGACGAACTCCACTAGGCTGTCGTCGGTTCGCATTCGCCCAACAATGGCGCTTGCACACGTTCCCGCCCAAGGAGCACTTTTGCTGACAAAACTCGTGGCCCAGCACCTCAAGGCTTATCGACCCCAAGTAGCCGTCATCATCGTCATGCAGGTATGCGCCCAAATCGCTGCCCTGACCCTGCCAACCATCAACGCAGACATCATCAATAAAGGCGTCGTCAACGTCGACACCAGCTACGTCACCTCTCACTCCCTCCTCATGCTGGCGGTCGCTCTAGGACAGACGATCTGCCAGATCGTTGCCGTCTTCCTCGCCGCTCAGGTAGCAATGGGAATGGGGCGCGACATTCGCGACGCCGTGTTCACCCGAACCCTCGACTTCTCGGCCCGCGAGATCAGCCACTTCGGGGCACCGTCACTCATTACCCGCACCACCAATGACGTCCAGCAAGTCCAGATGCTGGTTTTCATGACGTTGGCGATGCTTGTCGGAGCGCCGATCATGATGGTGGTTGGGGTCATTATGGCTGTGCGTGCCGACGTCGGGCTGTCCTGGATCATCGTCGCAGCGGTCATCCTGCTAGCCGTCGGCGCGGGACTGATCGTTTCCCGGATGGGACCACTCTTTCAGCGCCAGCAACAACGCATCGACGACCTCAACCGGGTAGTGCGTGAGCAAATAACCGGTATCCGCGTCGTTCGAGCCTTCGCCCGGGAGCGCCACGAAGCAGTGCGCTTTGACGTCACCAACTCCTCCCTGCGCGACATTCAGGTCAGCGTCGGACGGACCATGGCAGCAATGTTCCCTCTCGTGATGCTCATCATGAACCTGTCCCAGATTGCGGTGTTTTGGTTTGCGGCAGCACGAATTGATAACGGACAGACCGAAGTCGGCGTGCTGGCCTCATTTACCACATATCTCATGCAAATTCTCATCAGCGTCATGATGGCGGTCATGCTCGTCGTCATGTGGCCCCGAGCCGCAGTATGCGCCACCCGCATTCAAGAAGTGCTCCACACCTCCTCGTCTCTGACCATTGATTCCGAACCCGTGACGACCCTGCCGGATGACCCCACCTTGTTAGAGTTCCGCGACGTCACATTCAGTTATCCCGGTGCAAGCGAGCCCGTCCTCCAGGACATCTCTTTCACTGTGAACCGTGGCACGACGACTGCCATCATTGGGTCGACCGGGGCGGGGAAAACCACTCTGGTCAACCTCATTCCTCGGCTCGTCGACGTCACCGACGGACACGTGCTCGTCAGGGGCATTGATGTTCGCCGATACGACCCCGAAAGCCTGTGGAGCTGCATCGGCTTGGTACCACAACGCCCCTACCTCTTCAGTGGCACGGTGGCATCGAACCTGCGTGATGGCCGTTCCGACGCCACCGACGACGAGCTCTGGGATGCCCTGCGTATCGCACAATCTGACGATTTCGTCTCCCACATGGACAACCAGTTGGAAGCCACCATCGCCCAAGGTGGTACCAACGTCTCCGGCGGCCAGCGGCAACGTTTATCCATCGCTCGTGCCTTGGTCAAGAACCCCCAACTCTACATTTTTGACGACTCCTTCAGCGCCCTCGACGTGGCCACCGATTCCCGACTCAGAGCCGCTCTCGACGCCAGTCACGGTGACGCCGCGATGCTCATCGTCGCCCAGCGCGTCTCGACAATCCGCAATGCCGATCAGATCCTCGTTCTCGACGCCGGACGCATCGTCGGTCAGGGAACCCACGACGACCTCATCACGTCGTGCCCGACCTATATCGAAATCGTCAACTCTCAGCTTTCAATTGAGGAGGCGGCATGACCGGCAAGGACTCCGCTGGAGCACCGACCAGAAGTAAACACGCCGAGATAGCCCGAGCCTCCTCCCGGCACGGTGCCGCTCGGGTTGCCGAGAAACCTATCTCTTTTGGCCCCTCCCTCAAACGGCTGCTCGGCCAGCTCAAACCGCATCGCATCACGCTGACAGTCGTCGTCATCATGGCTGCGGTCTCGGTGGCCTTCAACGTCATCGGCCCGAAGATCCTGGGACGCGCAACCGACGTCATCTTCGGCGGGATCATCGGACGGCAGATAGGCAAGTATGTTCCCGAGGCCCACGGCATGACAGCTGGCGAATTCATCAGCAGCCTTGGGCAGGCTGGCCACGGTGGAGATCGAGGCAAGATTGTCACCCTGTTGCAGCAATACCCTGACGTCATCATTGGCGCTGGCGTCGATTTCCACCGGCTCGGCATCATCATGGGTTGGGCACTGGCTTTGTACGCCTGCGCGGCGCTCCTCATGTTCATGCAAGGGTTCCTACTCAACACCGCCATTCAGCGGTCAATGTATGACCTGCGTCGTCGCGTCAGCGCAAAATTGGAGAAATTGCCGCTGTCCTACTTTGACGGACAGCCCCACGGCGAACTCATGAGCCGGATGACCAATGACATCGACAACGTCTCCCAAACCTTGTTGCAAACCTTGCAGCAACTTCTCAACGCCGTCCTGACAGTCATCGGGGTGTTGACCATGATGTTTTGGATCTCACCGCTGCTGGCTGTCATCTCCCTCATCGTTATCCCGATCGCCGGGGTCGTCGCGGGCCTCATTGGCAAACGGGCCCAGGGGCAGTTTGCCCGGATGTGGAAAGCCACCGGCGAACTCAATTCCCAGGTGGAAGAGGCGTACTCGGGACATGCCCTTGTCAAAACCTTTGGCCGCAGCCAGGCGGTCGCGCACGAATTCCACGACCGCAACGAAGAGCTGCGTCGTGCTACCGCCAAAGCTCAATTTGTGTCCGGCCTCATCCAACCGGTGATGTTCCTGCTCGGTAACGCGAACTACGCCATCATCGTCCTCATCGGATGCTTGCGAGTCGCGAAAGGCCAGATGCCGCTAGGCAATGTGCAGGCTTTCATCCAATACTCCCGAATGTTCACCCAGCCGATCACCCAGATTGCATCTATGGCAAATCTGTTGCAATCCGGGGTTGCATCCGCAGAGCGGGTGTTCCAAGTCCTTGATGCCGACGAATTATCCACGGATGCTACCGGGACCCTTCCGGCAACACAGGGACGTGTCGTCTTCGACCACGTTCACTTTTCCTACAGCCCGGACAAGCCCCTCATTACCGATCTGTCTCTCGTCGCAGAGCCGGGGCAGACGGTTGCGATTGTCGGCCCCACCGGTGCAGGCAAGACGACGCTAGTGAACCTGCTCATGAGGTTTTATGAGATTGACGGCGGGGCCATCACCCTCGACGGCGTCGATATTTCCACCGTCCCCCGCACCGAGCTGCGCTCCCGACTCGGCATGGTGTTACAAGACACCTGGTTATTTGGCGGATCGATCCACGACAACATCGCCTACGGACGCCCTGAGGCATCCGAGACCGACATCCTTGACGCTGCGCGTGCCGCCCACGTCGACCATTTCGTCCACACCCTGCCCGAGGGGTATGACACCGTCATTGATGAAGACGGATCCAATGTGTCGGCAGGGCAAAAACAGCTCATCACTATTGCTAGGGCTTTCCTCGCTGCCCCTGACCTGCTCATCCTTGACGAAGCAACAAGTTCGGTAGACACCAGAACCGAAATGCTCGTCCAAGAAGCCATGGCAAACCTGCGCGATGGGCGTACCAGCTTCGTCATTGCCCATCGCCTCTCCACTATCCGCGACGCTGATCTCATCCTCGTCATGGAGCATGGCGACATCGTCGAGCAGGGAAGCCATAGCCAACTATTGGAGCGTAAAGGCCACTATTACGAGCTGTACCAAACGCAGTTCAACGCGGCATGAATGAGATGCCGCATCTGTTGGCACCGCCTGGCTTTACAGTAAATCCAGCGCCCGCTAGGGCGCAGCGTCCGGCCAGCCCCCAGCCGGTCGTTCCCGTCGACGAAAGAGACCCATGGCCGAGGTCACCGATACCCAGCTCACTGCCCACAACGACACCACCATGGCGAAGGACCAGACGAAGGTCCTACAACGCACCCTCAACCGATTCGACATCGTCTTCCTCATCGTCTCGGCAGTGGTCGGGCTGGAAATGTTGGGATCGGTCTCAGCTCAAGGCCCCGAAACCTTCACCTGGCTGGTCTTCCTCATCATCGTCTTCCTCATCCCCTATTCCCTGATTTTTGCCGAGACCGGCTCGGCGTTTGTCGGAGAGGGAGGGGTGTATCTGTGGACCCGTCGCGCCTTCGGACGGCCAGCTGCCGCTATCACCAGTGTCTTCACTTGGATCACCCAACCGGTATGGGTAGGAGGGTCAATGGCCTTCCTCAACGCGGAGGCTGCTCGCAACCACCTCGTCCACTTTTCCTCAGGGTCTACCGGCGACTACCTGTTTAAATTAGCTTTCATCTGGTTGACGGTACTTGCCGCTATTCTGTCCTTAGCAAAAGCCAAATGGATTCCTACCGCCGGCGCTTTCTTCAAAATCTCCTTCCTCTGCATATTCATCGCCACCGCAGCCGTGTACGCAACTAAGCACGGCGTCCAGCCCCTCAGTCTCAATAGTTTTTCTCCCACTCTGAGCGGATTCATCACCCTGACGCCTTTGTTGCTTTTCGCTTTCCTGGGTTTTGAGAGCGGATCGAGCGCATCGGGTGAAATGCAAAACGCCCAGCACGACGTCTCAGTCTCAGTGCTGCGCTCAGCCGCCATGGCAGGAATCTTCTACTTACTTCCAGTAGCCACCATCCTGCTTGTCCTGCCGCCGTCGGGCATTAATGGAGTCTCCGGATTGCTTAACGCCGTCAATACAGTATTCTCAGTATACGGCCCGGCTGCACAGCCAATGATGGTGCTGGCCGTTGTCATGTTCACTTTGGCAAATATCGGTCAAGGCGCAGCCTGGATGATTATGTCCGACCGAATGCAAGCTATGGCCGCTGCCGACGGCTCTTTCTTTGGTGGATTCTTCGGAAAATTCCACCCCAAGCTGGGAACGCCAGTACACGTCAATCTGCTATCGGGTATTGTCTCCACTCTTTTCATGTTGGCAGCAATGGAGCTGACGGGCTCCAGCGCCGACCTTTTCAACGTCGTCCTAGGGGTGGCAGTCACGACCTACCTATTCAGCTACCTGCTTGTCATTCCAGCCGCGGCCAAGTTGCGCCTCACTGAGCCTGACGTCGAGCGGCCCTTCCGAGCCGGACCAAACTGGCTGTTCGTCCTCATGTGCACCGTGACGACGGCGTTCGTCGCCTTCGGGTCGTGGGTCAGCATCTTCCCCGGCACTGTGGAGGCCCTCGTCGGAATGCCGCACGACTTCTCGCAGGCGCAGGGGGTGTCGTATGCGTCCTTCGAGGCGTTAACGCTTGGCACCTTGGCGTTCATCATCGTCACAGCGTTAGTCGGCTATTGGCGCGGTGCCCCACTGCGTCGGAACAGTTCTACTGACGCTGTGCCCGCGCATGAGGCATTGCCAAACGGCGACGAGAATTCGACGACGTGAACCGGTGTGCAGTCAATCGGTGCCGACGGCCACACGGCTGTGATCTGAAACTGCCTGTATGGGGAGACTCCCCCTGGCCTTTTGATCTTTTTTGACGCAACATTGCGCAGACGGGCCAAACCGATGAGCCCAGATAGTAGGGTACCCGCCATGGATGCCCAACTGATCGCCCGATGGCAATTCGGGATCACGACGGTCTACCACTTCTTCTTCGTCCCAATCACGATCGCGCTATCAATGCTCGTGGCTGTGATGCAGACAGTGTGGCTAAAGACCCATAACGACCGTTATCTACGTCTGACCAAGTTCTACGGCAAGCTCTTCCTCATCAACTTCGCCCTCGGTGTCGTCACCGGAATCGTGCAGGAGTTCCAGTTCGGCATGAACTGGTCGGAGTACTCGCGGTTCGTCGGCGACATTTTCGGTGCCCCGCTGGCTCTCGAAGCCTTGCTGGCCTTCTTCATGGAGTCGACCTTCGTCGGCCTGTGGATTTTCGGCTGGGACAAGCTCCCCAAGGGGGTTCACCTGGCCTGCATCTACCTGACAGCCCTTGGCACCATGATTTCTGCTGTGTTCATCCTTGCGGCGAACTCGTGGATGCAAAACCCCGTCGGGGCCAGCTATAACCCGGTCACCCACCGAGCCGAGTTGACCGATTTCGGTGCTGTTCTCACCAATCCGGTCTTCAAGGCAACCTTCCTCCATCAGATTTCCGCCTGCTACATGGTGGCGGGAGCTGTCATCGCTGCGATCGCCTTCTGGCACCTTTCCAAAGTTGCCAAGGGTCGCATCACCTCCCAGATTTCTGACGCCGACGACGTCGAAACCGCGCGCACGTGGCGCTGGGCCTCAAAGTTCGGAGCCTGGGTGCTCATCATCGCTGGTATCGGCGTCGTCTTTAGCGGCGACTACCAGGGCAAGGTAATGACCGACGCCCAGCCGATGAAGATGGCAGCCGCCGAAGGTGCTTTCAAGAACACCTCAGACTTCTCGGTGCTCACCATTGGCAACAAGGATGGCTCCGAGGAGGTGTGGGCCCTCAAGATTCCGGGCATGCTCGGCTTCCTTGGCACTGGCAAGTGGGGCGAGGAGATCAAGGGTATCGACGACCTCAAGAACTACCAGGTTCATGAGTACACCTACCATCGCAGGGACAATTCACAGACCTCCCTGCAAGCCTCCTACCAGGATGTGCTGCGTCAGAAGATCGACGCCAACGGCATCAAGCTCGAGCCGAATGTCCCAGTCTCCTACTGGACATTCCGCATCATGATTACCCTCGGCATGATCGCCGTCATCGTCGGCATCGTCATGCTGGTCGCAATGCGTGGTGACCGCAATCCGAAGCCACACGGTTGGCTAAGCGTCTTCATGACCCTCCTGCCGCTGCTGCCACTATTCGCGAACTCCTTCGGCTGGATCTTCTCTGAGATGGGACGGCAGCCGTGGATCGTCGCCGGTGTACTGCCGACCACAGCTGCTGTGTCTCCTGGTGTCTCGGCCGGTAGCGTGCTCTTCTCGACGATCGCCTACACCGCGGTGTACGGCATCCTGGCTATCGTCGAGGTGAGCCTGTTCTGGAAGACCCTCAAGAAGGGCCTGCCTGAACTGCCGAACCGTCGTCAACCTGCTGTCGAGGGCGAGGACACTGTGGTGTCCTTCGCGTACTGAGGAGGTCACCGACATGCTTCCCGTTCTTGAAACAACCGCCCACTCGCCGCTGACGATCGTCTGGTTCATCCTCATCACCGTGCTGTGGGTTGGGTTCTTCTTCTTGGAGGGCTTCGACTTCGGCGTCGCCATGCTGCTTCCCTTCTTGGGCCGTGACGACAAGGACCGTCGCGTCATGGTCAACACCATCGGCCCAACATGGGACGGCAACGAGGTATGGCTGCTGACCGCCGGTGGCGCAACGTTTGCTGCCTTCCCCGGCTGGTACGCGACGATGTTCTCGGGCCTCTACCTGCCTTTGCTGCTCGTGCTGCTCGGACTCATCATTCGTGGCGTGTCCTTTGAATATCGCTCAAAGCACCCATCGTCCTCGTGGCGCAACACCTTCGACTGGATGGCCACTATTGGGTCCTTCCTGCCCACCCTGGTGCTCGGCGTCGGCTTCGCGAACTTCGTACGCGGCCTGGCCGTCGGCCCACGCCCGACCCCTGACGGAGGCACCGCGCCGCTGGTGACGACCTCCTTCTGGGGACTGTTCACCCCGTTTGCCCTCATGGGCGGAATCCTATTTGTGGTGCTTTTCTGTGCTCACGGAGCCAACTTCGTCGCACTGAAAACTATGGGTGACCTGCACGACCGCGCCCGCAAGACCTCGGCCAAGCTCGGCTGGATCGCCACCATCGTCGCCCTGGTATGGGCCTTGATGTTTAACCTCATGTACGTCACCAATGATGGGCGTCAGGTACTCACCTGGATTCTCGCCCTGCTCGTCGTCGTACTGCTGGCGGCGGGTTCAACAGTCGTTGCGAAGGGTCGCGAAGGTCTGGCATTCCTGTGCACCGGTCTAGGTATCGCCCTCATGATCGTTGCCTGCATGATTGCCATGTACGGCAACCTTGGCTACCGCCCGGCAGGAATTCCCTTCGACATGTGGATTGCCTCGTCGACGCCGTACACCCTCAAGATCATGACGATCAGCGCCTGCGTCTTCGTACCGATTGTGCTGGCCTACCAGATCTGGAGTTACTGGGTGTTCCGCAAGCGCCTCACACGGGAAGCTATCCCGGACACCGCGGTGGCTGCATAATCCGTGGCAGCTCCGCTTGACCCGCGCCTGGTTCGCCGGGCGCGGGCCACTCTTCCCTTCCTCGCAGGTCTGTGCGTGGTGGGCGTGGCTACAGCTTTGCTCATCCTTGCACAGGCCTGGTTGTTGTCTCGCGGGATCTCGTCGGTCTTTGCTACCCACCGCTTCGACGGTGTGGCAATCTGGTGTGGGCTGCTTGCAGCGGTGTTCTGTGGCCGCGCCGGCCTTGCTTGGCTGCAAGAATCCCTGGCTCATCGGGCTTCAGCGTCAGTCAAATCACAGTTGCGACGCGATATTCTGCACGCCCGGTTGTCGCGTCCCACCGACGCCACCATGCCGTCGGGGACCCTCATAAACCTGGTGACCACGGGTCTAGACGCACTCGACGGCTACTACTCGAAGTACCTTCCCCAACTCGTGCTCGCCGTCATCGTGCCGGTGGTACTGGCGACTGCGATCGGTCTCAACGACCTCACCAGCCTCGTCATCGTTGTCGTAACGATTCCGCTCATTCCCCTCTTCATGGCGCTTATCGGATGGCGAACCGAGGCTGCTGTAGCGAAGCGGTTCGCCGTGGCCACCCGGCTGGCCAACCATTTCGCCGATCTGGTCGCCGGTCTACCGACCCTGCAGGTCTTTGGACGAGCACGCGCCCAACTTGAGGGACTGCGTCGTACCGAGGCCGCCAATCACCGAGAAACGATGCACACCCTGCGCATCAGTTTCTTGTCCTCATTCGTGCTTGAACTACTGGCGACTCTTTCAGTAGCGCTGGTGGCCGTCACCATTGGGTTCCGGGTAGCCGCCGGCGGGATGGATCTGCGCACGTCCCTGTTCATCCTCATCCTCGCCCCTGAAGTATTTCTGCCGGTGCGGCAGGTGGGGGTGCTCTTCCACGATGCCGCTGACGGAATGGCCGCCGCAGAAGTGTCCTTCGGGCTTATTGAGTCCGGGCGGCCGACGGCACCCAAGAGCGACGTCGAGATCGCCTCACCTCGCGAGGTCCCGGTGGTCATCAGCGGGTTGACGCACACGTATGAAGGGGCGGATCGTGCCGCCCCTGACGGGTTGTCCCTGCGCATCGAGCCTGGGAATCTCGTCGCCCTCGTCGGGCACTCCGGCGGTGGCAAGACGACTGCCCTGTCGTGTCTGCTCGGATTCATCGACCCCGACGCCGGGTCCATCCTCGTTGGTGATCGCGAGCTCGTCGGAGCCGACGAGTCGGTATGGCAGGCGTGGCGGCGTCACCTAGCCTATGTGCCTCAGCTGCCTGCAATGATGGCCGGAACGGTTGCTGAGAACATCCGTTTAGGGTGCCCGGATGCACCTGAGTCTGTGCTGCGCGACGCCCTGGACCGCTGCGGGGCCGCGTCAATCCCGTTGGACAAGCGAGTCGACGACGACGCCGAGGGGCTGTCTGCCGGAGAACGTCGCCGCGTAGCTTTGGCGCGCGCTCTGGTGCGTGTAGAACACGCCGGGGCCGGCCTGTTAGTCCTCGACGAACCGACCGCAGGTCTTGACGCCGCCACCGAAGCGACCGTGTTGCAGGCAGTACGGGCATCAGGCGCGTCGGTGCTCGTCGTGACCCACCGTCGCAATGTCATCGAGGCGGCTGACAGGGTCGTCGACGTGGAGGTGACGCCATGACCACGCGAACCACCCAGCTACTCAAGACCCTGTTGCAGGATGTGCCCCGCGGTCGCTGGACGTTAGTGCTCTCATCCTTGCTCGCAGCGTGTGCGTCCGGTGCTTCAGTGGCCCTCATGGGTGTCTCAGCCTGGTTATTGTCTCGGGCCGCGGAAATGCCACCAGTGCTCTACCTGGAGGCCGCCGCCGTCGGGGTGCGATTCTTCGGTATTTCCCGCGGCGTCTTCCGCTATGCCGAGCGTCTGGTCGGGCACGACCTGGCTCTGCGGATGCAAGGCGCATTGCGGATGCGGGTCTATAACCGACTGTCACGCACCACTCTGCTGGGACGTCGCCGCGGCGACCTCCTAGTACGGGTGACAGCCGACGTCGATGCGGTGTTGGACATGGTCGTGCGGGTGATCGTGCCGGCATGCGCGTCGAGCCTGGTCATCATCGGGACGACGGCGCTGCTAGCCCGGTTCTCATTGGCCTCGGCTGGGGTTCTGCTGCTATCAGCGCTACTGGCAGCCGCCATCATGCCAGCAGTCACTAAGCGCCTGTCCCGGTCCGCAGACTCGTCCTTGGTACCGCTACGTGGTGAGCTGGCCGACCGCACCCGTGAGCTAGCCCATTGCGCCCCCGATCTGGTGGCCTACGGGGCCCAAGATGCGATCCTGGCCGACGTACTGGATGTCGATGCTCGTCTTCGTTCCGCAGAGCGAAGAGCTGCCTGGGGGCGCGGGATCGGCACTGCCGGTCAAATTCTGGCGGCTGGGCTGGCAGTCGTCTCGGCCTTGTGGATCGGTGGCAACGCGGTCGCCGACGGGCGGATCGGCGGGCGGACGCTCGCTGTGTTGGTACTGACCCCGCTGGCCCTCCACGAAGTGTTCGGGGCGTTCACTGGAGCCGCCCAGACTCATACCCGTGCCAAGGCGGCCCTGCAGCGGGTGGGCGAAGTGCTCGACGCGCCTCAGGTCGGGGTAGGCGACTCCCCCACTGCGACCGCTTCCGAGGGAAAACCCTCCTTGGTGATCGAGGGGTTGACGGTTGGCTGGCCGGGAGACCAGCCAGTGCTATCGGACGTCAATTTGCAGGTAACGGCTGGGGAATCGGTGGCTATCGTCGGCAAGTCAGGAGTTGGCAAGACGACCCTCGCGGCAACCATCATGGGGCTCATCCCACCATTGACCGGGACAGTGACGACCACCGGGCGGGTGCGTTACTTGGCCCAGAATGCCCACGTGTTCGCAACGTCGATCAGCGAGAACGTGCGGATCGGTTGCAAGGAGGCCACCGAGGACGAGGTACTCACAGCCTTGGATCAAGCCGGGCTTACTATGCCGCCGGGGCGGGTCATCGCCGAGGACGGTGGGACGCTGTCCGGCGGGGAGGCCCAGCGACTTGCCCTAGCCCGAGTGCTCGTCAACCACGAGGCCAGCGCTGATGCGGCGGCGCACGACCTGCTCATCCTCGACGAACCCACCGAGCACCTGGACGTCGAGACCTCCGAAGCTCTCATGGACGATCTGTGGGCGACCACCGGTGGGGCCGCGAAGGTGGTCATCACCCACGATCCCCTCGTCATGGCACGATGCGACCGGATCTGGCACGTGGGCTAACTTACACAGCAAACTCGCCAGGGACCGCCAACGACGAACGTCACTCAACCTCACGAATCAGCTGCAGTGGCGACCTTCAGCACACATGAGACTAAATCTGGAATCTACAAGTCGTTACTGAATGTGACACTGTCCCTGTTACATTTTTGGCAATATCGTCCACGCGACTGCATCAACAGCTCAGGACACCGAGCGTACTGAAGTTCGTGCCTCTAATAGCGGTAATCAATTACGCACTTCTCAATGAATCTTTCTCAGTTTCCCTACCCGGGTCCTCCAGCAGCGTCACGAGGAGCAGCGATAGCACAGTCGCAACTCTCGGATGCCAGATCGGACAACTTTGCACTAGCTATCACCACCCCTGCGGAAGGTGAAGCAACAGTCCACTCAATCCTCGTTGGCGACGCTGTCAGCGGCTGCCTACTCTAGGCTAACGAGATTCATCACCATGTTTCAACGCTCTTGGCGCAACGCCTTCCTGGCCTTGGTCGGCTGGCTTGTCGCCGGTTTCATTGTCGTCAAAATCACCGATGCGCTCACTCACGGCACGCACTGGTGGATTTACATCCCCTTCGCTGTGATCGGCCTCGCGTCAGCGGTCATTCATGTTGCCACCGCACGTAGCACGTCAGACTCTCGCTGACGCAAGTACCCCCCCCGCACGCAAGACGCCCCCACCCGATTGGTCAGGCGGAGGCGTCTTGCGTGTGAGTCAGTCGATTAGCTCACTGATCGTCGACGACGATGACATAAAGCCGACGTGGCCCATGAACGCCATCGACACGGGAGAGCTCGATGTCAGAAGTGGCCGAACCACCGGAGATGAAGGTCAACGGGTGGCCTTCATGAACCGCTGGTTTGACGATCTGAATGGCCTGCGGAACGTCAGAAACAACCTGGCTTGCCTTAATGACGCACACGTGGCGATCTGGGACGAGAGTGATGGCCCGCCGCCCCTGGTCCTCAACGTGCGTTAAGACGATCGACCCGGTGTCGGCGATCCCGCACGCAGCCGCAGTAACGACAGCGTCGGTGTTGTTGAGGTCTTGCTTTGATAACTGCGGATCATCGACGCGGACATCAAACCCGGCAGCCTTGATCGCCTCGGCCCAAGACGCATCCAGACCAACCGGGACGACAGCGCTGTGCTCGGCTCCGGTAGACTTCAGCCCCTCGACAACGGCCTGGGGAACGTCAAGTCCCTTAACTCGCACCACTGTCGCCTTGTAGTCGATGACCTTCTCGACGAAGGTGCCGACGACGTCGTCCATCTCAACGCCAGTGCCGTACTGCCACCTGATTGGCACATCTGTGATCGGGTCGGGATTAGTGATATCGGTGCTAGCGCGGCGAATCCGAGCAAGGATCTCGGTACGCGCAACGGGATCAGTGCTAATCGTGGTCATTGCTGAGCCTCCCTGTTCTTCTTCCACCAGGTGCGGAAAGTGTCAGTTGGCGGTGCGTCGACGTCGCGATACTTGAGCCACCGCTCGGCCACCGGCACCGGAATCGGACCCATCTTCTTGCCGCGCAGGACGCGTCCCACACCACGCGAGCCAACTTGGATCGCCTCGAAGTACTTGTGGTCACTAAACGCCCACGAGGCGGTCTTCATGAGCCCCATCTCACCGGCCACCTCATAGTCTTGCGGGATACGGTCAGCTTTTTCAGATTCGACCACCTTGTTGCGCAGCTTGAGGAGGATGTCGGTGAAGGGAATCTTCACTGGGCATACCTCATTGCAGGCGCCGCACAGCGAACACGCGTACGGCAAACCGCGATCGACAGGATGCGTAACACCGCGCAGCTGCGGATTAAGCACAGCTCCAATCGGCCCCGGGTACACCGAACCGTAGGCGTGACCACCGGCGCGCTCATAAACCGGGCAAATGTTGATACACGACGCGCATCGGATACACCGCAGCACTTCGCGTCCAAGCGTGTCGGCCAAGACGTCAGTACGGCCGTTGTCGAGGAAAATGACGTGCTGCTCTTGCGGGCCATCCCCCTGCGTCACACCGCTCCACACCGAGTTGTAGGGGTTCATCCGCTCACCGGTGGCCGAGCGCGGCAACAGCTTAAGGAAGACTTCGAGGTCGTCAAAACTCGGCAAGACCTTCTCGATGCCGACGATCGAGACCAGGGTGTCAGGCAGGGTCAGGCACATTCGTCCATTTCCCTCAGACTCAACGATCACCAGAGAACCGGTGTCAGCGAGCACGAAATTGCCGCCCGAGACGGCCATCTCGGCACGCAGGAACTTTTCACGCAGATGCAGGCGAGCAGCGTTGGCCAACTCCGGCGGATTCTCCGAGATGTCTTCGGGAGCCGGGCGGCCGTAATTCTTCATCTCATGGAGGAAGATCTCGCGGACTTCGGCGCGGTTACGGTGAATGGCCGGCACGACGATATGGGAGGGGCGGTCGTGGCCCAATTGCACGATAAGCTCGGCCAAGTCGGTCTCCCATGCCGCAATGCCTTGCTCTTCGAGGTACTCGTTGAGGTCGGTTTCTTGGCTAGTGATCGACTTGATTTTGACGACTTCGTCAACCCCCTTGTCCTTGGCGATCTGGGCAACAATGCGGTTGGCCTCCTCACCGTCGCGGGCCCAATGAACGTGAACCCCGTTGGCAGTGAGGTTCTTCTCGGCCTCAATGAGGTAATGGTCAAGGTGGCGACCGACGCGATTCTTGATGGCCTCGGCAGCATCGCGCAGATCCTGCCAATCCGGCGACTCTGAGACGCGCATGGCGCGCTTGTTACGAATCGTCGTGGTGGCATTGCGCATGTTCTTACGCTGCACCGACAAGTTCAGCTCGGCTTTGACGGCTTTCGAAAACTTCGGCATACCCAGGTACGGGCCGGGCTTGTCGGGGGCCGGGGTCAGGCGGGCAACGCCATGGTTTCCATATGTGACGCGACGCAGTTCGGTGCTCATGGGTCAGTCCTCCTCAGTGGTGGCGAGGATCTCGGCAAGGTGGATTGGCTTGACGCCCGAGTTCTGCCGCGACAGCACCCCGCCGATATTCATCAGGCAGGAGTTATCGCCGGCAACGACATATTCGGCTTCGGTCTCGCGGACGTGGCGGGCCTTGTCGTTGGCCATGGCCGCGCTCATATCGGGGTTTTTGATGCAGAAAGTGCCCCCGAACCCGCAACACTGCTCAGCCATCGGCAAATCGACCAACGTCATGCCCTTGACGTGACGCAACAGCTCGTAAGGGCGATCTCCAAGGTTCAGCAGCCGCTTACCGTGGCACGACGGGTGATACGTCACCCGGTGTGGGAAGTATGCACCAACGTCAGTGACGCCGAGAATATCGACGAGGAATTCCGGCAGATCGTAGGTGCGCTGACTGGTGTGCTCAACCTCCTTAGCGAGACCGGAATCGCCGGCATGCTCGGCGAGCATCGGATGCTGGTCCCGCACTGCTGCGACGCACGACCCCGACGGAGCGACGATGTAGTCGTAGTCTCCAAAGGCTCGCACATACTGACGGACAGTGGGAATACCCTCGTCGAAATATCCGGTATTGGTCGTCATCTGGCCGCAACAGGTCTGTTCACGCGGAAACTCAACCGTGCAGCCCAGGCGCTCCAACAACGTCGTGACGGCGATGCCCGTCTGAGGGAACATCACGTCGTTAATGCACGTGATGAACAACCCAACGGTCATTCCGGCCCCCGGCAGGCCGGGCGAGGCCGCCCTAGTTCCCAGGCTCGTAGTGGTTGTCATAATGACCTCCATCGATGATGAACGGATGCCAGGCGGTGTCAACCGTCAGCAGACTCAGGGGACCATCCATCCGAGCACCGGCGTCGACATCAGGCCGACGATGATGCACATCAGGACGAGAAGGATGATCGAGAACTTGAAAACTTTGCGCAGGATAACCGACTCGCCACCGGCTAAGCCGATCGCGGTGGCCGCGATAGTCAGCGATTGCGGGGAGATCATCTTGCCGACGACGCCGCCGGATGCTCCCGCACCAACCAGCAAATGCCGCATACCGCCAACACCAAGATACGACCCAGCGCCGACTTGCTGCCCCACACTGCTTTGCAGGCCGGAAAACAGAATGTTGGCGGAGGTATCGGACCCGGTGACGTAGGTCCCGATCCAGCCGAGGATCGGAGCGAGGAACGGGTAGACCGCTCCGGCACCAGCAATGAACATGCCAAGGGCAAGAGTCTGACCAGAATCGCCCATGACATAGGCCAGGGCAACGACCAACCCGATGGTCAGCATCGAAAACTTCATTTTCTTGGTGTTGACCCACAGTTCCTTGAGAACGTCAGAAAGGGACACGCGGTAGATGACGCCAACGAGGAGTGCGACTACGGCAAGCAAGAAGCCCGGCTGTGACAACCACTGCCAGGTGTAGGCCTGATGGGCAGCAGGCTTGCCACCGGTAGCGAGAAGCCCGGACAGCCCAGGCCAGGTCATCGCGACGTCGGCGGCTTTCAACCCCTCCTTGACAGCGGGGATAGCAGCGATACCGAAGACCACGATGACGAGGATGTAGGGAACGAGGGCCATAAAGATGCGGTTGCCAGAAAGATCAGAGGTGTCAACCTCCTGAGCCTCAACCGGCTCTGTCTCAATGGCCGGATCCATCGGGATGCCAATACGCGCAGCGGCTTCGCGACCACCTGTGGGCTTCCACACCTTCAGGAAGAGCATGGACAGGGCGACTGTGACGACGGCAGCAAAAATCTCGGTGAGGTTGTAGACCGGGGTGCCTCCGACAATGATCTTTGTCGCACCGAAAACAACACCGACGAACAGGCCAAATGGCCAGCATTCGCGAATACCTTTGCGACCGTCCATGATCGCCAGCATGAGGAAGGGGACGACGAGGCACAGTACCGCGCAGACTCGGGCGGTGACCGGAGCCACCGTCGCGACGTCCAAACCACTGGTCTTGGCGGCCATGAGGACCGGCAGACCAACGGCACCGAAGGCGACCGGAACGGTATTCGCAACGAGGGCTGTGACGGCACCGCGCAGTTTGCCGAAACCAATGGCGATCAGCATGGCAGCCGCAATGGCAACGGGGGCACCAAAACCGGCCAAGGCCTCGAGCAGACCACCAAAACAGAAGGCGATAAGGATGCCCAACACACGCGGGTCATCGCTAATAAGGAAGAAGGTGCGACGCAAGTCGTCGAAACGGCCGGAAATGACCGTCACCTGATACATCCAGATGGCGCCCAACAAAATCCACGAAATTGGGAACAGCCCGTACAGGAAGCCTTGGATGCTTGAGGAAACCGCCATACCAATCGGCATATGGAAGGCGGTAATCGCCACGATGAGGGCGATACCCCACGACAAGAGGCCGGCCAGGTGCGCCTTCCAACGCAGCGCGCCAAGAGTAATGAGCATGGCCAGCACTGGCAGGACAGCCAAGAGGGCTGACAGCCATTGTGCCCCCAACGGATTGGCCGATGGGGTGAAGGTCTGGAGAAGAGCCATCGAAGAACTCCGTTGTTCAACTACTGCCTACGGTCGGCTAACCGCTGGCAAGGTCGAACCGATTTGGTCCGACCAATAATACGGTAGGACCATTCTGCGATAGTCGTCAAGCACTTCCGTTCAATTCGTCGCCAATTTCACAGTCATTTGTGCATAATTAAGGTTTGCCTAACCTATCGACCACGTCGTCGGTATTTCTACCTCACACCCCGAGGCCTTCTCGCTGACCCCATAAATAGGCCATTAGCGTTGACACCTCAGAGCTACTGCCACCCTTAAAAATCAGCCCGCAATGACCCCGCTCCACACCGAGAGGGGAAACGTCGAAATACCGTGAGATCACCCGCTATTCATGGGGTGGACATAAAATAAACGGCTGATGCCACCACATCACTTCTGCGACGAGGACCCCAGTCATGACACAGACCCGCGACGCCGACTCCGGTCAGCCAGACTCACACACTGGACGACCGACAGCGGCCACGCAGTCGAGCACCGGCTCAAAAACGGGAGGGTTCTCGGTCGCCATGCGTCACATCGACGACGAAATCCTCGCCGGACGGTGGGTCAACGGCTCCCGCCTTCCCCCTGAACGCGAACTCGCCACGTCGCTTGGCGTCAGTCGAGGGGCAGTTCGGGAGGCCATTCGAGCCTTGGAAGCCCAGGGGATCTTGTCGTCAGGGACAGGGCGCGGCAATGGAACCCGCGTCGACGCCCGACCCTCCGACGCCATGGGACGCATCCTTCGGCTGCAATTAGCCCTCGACGTCGTCTCGTTCGCCGATCTCACCGAGACTCGCGTGGCGCTCGAAAAAGCCGCCTGCGCCGCAGCGGCGAAGGTGCGGGCCCCGGAACCCTTGGCGCGGGCGAGTGACATCCTTGCCCAGATGCATGACGCCATGCAGCCAGATTCCTTCAACAGCCTTGACACTGCCTTTCACGTCGCCCTCGCCGAGGCCGGAGACAACCGCCTCATGAGCAACCTGACGGTGGCCATTCGCAAGGCCGTACACCTACCCATCCTCAAGGCCGAGCATTCCCTCATCGGCTGGGACACGTGGCGCGAAGGTCTCGTCAACGACCACAAAGAAATGCTCGCCGCAATCGAGAACGGCGACTCCGAGCGAGCCGCCGAAGTCACCGAAGCGCACATCCGCAATGCTTACGAGACGTTGCTCATTGGCAAGGATTGATGGGTCGCCATCACCTCTGCTGCTTATCCAACTCCCCCTGGAGCCGCTCGAGCTTGGCCGTCATCTCGCCGGTACGCCCAGGGCGAATATCGGCCTTAAGGACGAGCGACACTCGGGTGCCATATTCGGCAACCGCCTCAGTCGCCCGCTTGACGACGTCCATAACCTCGTCCCACGACCCCTCGATCTCGGTGAACATCGACGAGGTGCGGTTAGGCAGCCCGGAATCGCGAACCACCCTTACGGCAGCAGCAACGGCATCCGCGACGCCGCCGTCCTCTCGCGAAGCTCGACCACCACTGGGAACAAGACTGAAAGCAACGATCATGACTCCAGTCTTGCACCATCGATCGGGGAGTCCACCGCCCTTACCCTGCCAGGAGCACAGAGTGTTCTGGGCGCCCGGACTACCACTGATTTACGACACAGAAATAGTTCATAATTGGATTTTTGCAACCAATTGTTTAAGAAAACATTCCTGCACCAAATCTCATTTCTCACACCCTTACATGCACGACCTTTCAAATGTGGACTACCATCGGCTCCAGGTTCGCTTGTGAGCCCCACATTCGTAACCTGAAATGCCGCATTTCCAACAGGAAGAGCTAGGTATGAGCGCCGAGACTATGACGAGTGACACCACCAACCCCAACGGGTACGTCATCAGGGAAACCCAGGACATCACTGCACGTCCGGACCTGGCCCGCACCACCGGTCGCGTCACCCCAACCCGTACCCGCAGACCCGTCTACCTCGACATGCTCCCCCCGTGCAACGCTGGATGCCCAGCTGGCGAGAACATTCAGGAGTGGCTGCGCCTCATCAAGGCCCACGAAGAAGAGAAGGCTTGGCGTCAGCTCACCGCCGACAACCCTTTCCCTGCCATCCACGGGCGCGTCTGCTACCACCCGTGCGAGGTGGCGTGTAACCGTGCCGAACTCGATGGAGCCGTTTCGATCCACTCCGTCGAGCGGTACCTCGGTGACCTCGCCATTGAGAAGGGCTGGAAGTTCACCAAACCCACCGAGCCTTCCGGACACCGCGTCCTCATCATTGGCGCAGGCCCAGCCGGCCTGTCCGCCGCATACCACCTGGCGATGCTCGGCCACGAAGTTGAAATTCACGACGCAGGCGACAAGGTCGGCGGCATGATGCGCTACGGCATCCCTGAATACCGCCTACCGCGTGAAATCCTTGACGCCGAAGTGGCACGACTCACCGACCTCGGCATCAAAATCGTCCTCAACCACCCCGTCAACGACCTTATGGAAGAGAAAGCCAAGGGACGTTTCGACGCCGTCTTTGTGGCCATTGGTGCCCACCTATCCAAGCGCGTCGACATCCCGACTGTCGACGCATCCCGGATGGTCGATGCAGTCAGCTTCTTGCACAACGTCGCCGCCGGTGAAAAACCCCTCATCGGACGGCGGGTAGCCGTCTATGGTGGCGGCAACACCGCCATGGATGCCGCCCGCGTCGCCAAGCGCCTCGGCGCTGAAGAATCCATCGTCGTCTATCGACGCACGGCCGACCAGATGCCTGCCCACGCCGAAGAGCGCGAAGAAGCCGAACGCGAGGGCGTACAGATGAACTGGCTGCGCACCATCACCGACGTCGGTGACGACCTCACCGTCGAGGTCATGGAACTCGACGACGACGGCAAGCCGCGCGGCACTGGACGCTACGAAAAGCTCGAGGCCGACACTGTCATCCTTGCCGTAGGACAGGACGCAGACACCGGCTTCCTGCACAAGATGCCCGGTATGAGGTTCCGCAACGACGTCGTCGATGTCAACCCCTCAACGCTCATGACCGACGTCCCCGGCATTTTCGCCGGCGGCGATACCGTCCCCTCCGAACGCACCGTGACGATCGGCGTCGGCCACGGCAAGCGCGCTGCCCGTCAAATCGATCTGTGGCTGAACCGTCAGTCCGGCTACCCAGCCGCGAAGAACACCACGGTGGGCTTCAACGACCTCAACCTGTGGTACTTCGGCGACCACCTGCGTCGTCACCAGCCCGAACTCGACCCAACTCAGCGCGTCGGATTCGACGAGGTCGTCGGCGGACTCACCGACGAACAAGCCCACTTTGAGGCTGGCCGATGCCTGTCGTGCGGTAACTGCTTTGAATGTGACGGCTGCTACGGTTCCTGCCCCGAAGACGCCATTATCAAGCTCGGTAAGGGCCACCGTTACGAATTCGATTACGACAAATGCACCGGATGCGCCACCTGCTTCGACCAGTGCCCCGTCCATGCCATCGACATGATCTCCGAAGGCACCGACCCGGCCACCGTGCCAGGATCGGGCAACCCCACCCCCGGCTGGGCGGTGCGTCCTGAACCCAATCCACAACGGTCAGCTTCACTGAAGTTCACCGTCGACTCCGAGAACTGAGAAGGAGGACTGACCATGGCAAATAGCTCTGACTCCCGCGTCCGTACCATTGCCGACGGCAACACCGCCGCCGCCTCGGTCGCCTACCGCTGTAACGAGCTGTGCTCGATCTATCCGATCACCCCATCGTCCCCGATGGCCGAGACCGCCGACGAATGGTCTGCCGCTGGGCGCAAAAACATCTGGGGAGACATCCCCACCGTCATGGAAATGCAGTCCGAAGGTGGTGCCGCTGGTGCCATGCATGGTGCCCTGCAGGGCGGCGCGCTAAGTACCACGTTCACGGCCTCCCAAGGTCTGCTGCTCATGATTCCGAATATGTACAAGATCGCTGGCGAGCTCACCAGCACGGTCTTCCATGTCGCCGCGCGTTCCCTAGCAGCCCAAGGCCTATCTATCTTCGGCGACCACCAAGACGTCATGGCTTGCCGTCAGACCGGCTTCGCCATGCTGTGCTCGTCAACGGTACAGGAATGCCACGATTTGGCTCTCATCAGCCAGGCCGCCACGATGCATTCCCGCGTGCCCTTTATTCACTTCTTTGACGGCTTCCGCACCTCCCACGAACTCAACGTGCTCGAGATGCTCTCGGACGACGATATTCGTCACTTCATCACTGACGACCTCGTCCACGCCCACCGAGATCGTGCCCTATCCCCTGCTCACCCGTTCATTCGCGGTACTGCCCAGAACCCGGACACCCATTTCCAGGCTCGTGAGGCCGCGAACAAGTACTACGAGAAGGTGCCGGGCATCGTCCAGTCCCTCATGGACGAGTTTGCCCAGGTCGTCGGACGGCAGTACCACATCGTCGAATACCACGGCGACCCCGAAGCCACTGAAGTCATGGTGTGCATGGGCTCCGGCGCCCGCACCATCGAGCACACCGTCGACCACCTCAACGCCCAAGGACATAAGCTCGGCCTCGTCGAGTTGCACCTGTTCCGTCCCTTCCCAGCCGCCGAGATCGTCAAGGCCATCCCGGAGACGGCCCGCGCCGTCGCCGTTCTGGACCGCACCAAGGAGCCCGGCTCGAACGGCGAGCCCCTCTTCCTGGACGTGCTGACTGCCCTATCCGAAGCGCACTCCCGCGGCACCCGCAACTCCATGCCAATTGTTTCGGGGGGCCGCTACGGCATCTCGTCGAAGGAGTTCACCCCCGGGATGGTGGCCGGGATCGCCGCTGAACTCGAACTGGACAGCCCGCGTCCGCGCTTCACTATCGGTATCGACGACGACGTCACCGGCATCTCTTTGCCGTGGGAGCCGCTCGACATTGAGGATCCCAAGACGATTCGCGCAGTGTTCTATGGCATGGGTTCCGACGGCACTGTCGGCGCTAACAAGAACACCATCAAAATCCTTGGATCAGACCCCAACACCTACGCCCAGGGCTACTTTGTCTACGACTCCAAGAAATCCGGATCGCGTACAACCTCCCATCTGCGTTTCGGACCCAAACCGATCGAGGCTCCTTACCTGGTCAGCCAGGCCGGATTCATTGGCATTCATGCTTGGGGAATCCTGGAGTCCATCGACGTTCTGACGATGGCTCGCGAAGGCACCACGGTGCTGCTGAACTCCCCCTACGACGCCGATGAGGTGTGGGACAAGCTGCCCGACACCATGCAACGTCAGATCCTCGACAAGCACCTCGACCTGTGGACCATCGACGCTCTGTCCGTAGCCCGCAAGGTGGGTCTGCGTAACCGCACCAACACTATTTTGCAGACCTGCTTCTTCGCGATATCTGGTGTGCTTCCCAAGGATGAGGCCATCGCCAAGATCAAGGACTCGATCCAGAAAACCTACGGCAAGAAGTCCCAGAAGATCGTCGAGATGAACCACGCGGCCGTCGACGCCTCCTTGGAGCATCTGCACCAAGTCACTATCCCCGACCACATGACCGCCGACCACAGCCTCATTCCAGCCGTGCGCGAGGACTCCCCAGACTTCGTCAAGACTGTCACCGCCCGAATGATCGAAGGATTCGGCGACCTGCTACCCGTCTCGGCACTACCTGACGACGGCACCTACCCGGCCGGAACCACGAAGTACGAGCAGCGCACCCTGTCTGACGTCATCGCCACCTGGGAGCCCGACGCCTGTATCCAGTGCGGTAACTGCGCCTTCGTCTGCCCGCACGGTGTCATCCGCGCCAAGTACTACCCGCAGTCCCAGTTGGAAGGTGCCCCGGAATCCTTCCAGTCCGCCGAGCTCAATGCCGCCGGCCTACCAGAATCCTGCTACACCCTGCAGATCGTCCCCGATCAGTGCACCGGCTGCGGACTGTGCGTCGAGGCTTGCCCGGCGCATCCGGTCGGCGAACCCGACCGCAAGGCCATCAACCTTGAAGAGCACCTCGACAAGACCGTCCAGCGCGAAAACGTGAAATTCTTTGAGACGATCCCCGTTAATGACCGTTCCCGCGTCGACTTTGCCACGGTACGAGGAACCCAGTTCCTGGAGCCTCTCTTCGAGTTCTCCGGAGCATGCTCAGGATGTGGCGAGACACCGTACGTCAAGCTCATCACCCAGCTGTTCGGCGACCGCGCTGAGGTGGCGAATGCCACTGGCTGCTCCTCCATCTACGGCGGCAACCTGCCAACAACCCCGTGGGGCAAGAATGCGTCCGGACGTGGCCCGGCATGGTCGAACTCGCTGTTCGAAGACAACGCCGAATTTGGCCTCGGTATGCGTATGGCCGCCAACGTCCAGACCGACCTGGCCAAGCGTCGCCTCCAGGAAGTGGCGGATCAGCTCGACCCGGAACTCGTCGAGGATCTGTTGCACGCCCCGCAGCTGACCGAACACGACCTACAAAGCCAGCAACGCCGCGTTCAGGAACTGCAAGCCAAGCTCGCCGACCTGGAACAGACCCCGGCAGTGCGCGACCTCATGAGTGTCGCCGACCATTTGCTGCGCCGGTCGGTATGGATCATTGGCGGTGACGGTTGGGCCTACGACATCGGCTCCGGTGGCGTCGACCACGTGCTCGCCTCTGGCCGTGACGTCAACGTCCTCGTCCTTGACACCGAGGTGTATTCCAATACCGGTGGTCAGGCGTCGAAATCGACCCCGCTGGGTGCCGTCGCCAAGTTCGCCTCAGCTGGCAAGCCCACCGCTAAGAAGGACATGGCCCTACAGGCCATCGCCTACGGGTCGGTGTACGTCGCCCGTGTGGCCCTGGGCGCCGATCCGCAGCAAACTTTGCGGGCCTTCCGCGAGGCCGAGGCCTATCCTGGCCCGAGCCTCATCATTGCCTACAGCCACTGCATTGCCCACGGCTACGACCTGCGCAATGGCCTCGACCAGCAGTACAAGGCGGTCCACTGCGGACACTGGCCGCTGATGCGCTATAACCCAGTGCTGGCCGACGAGGGGCGCAACCCGTTCCTGCTCGACTCGCCCAAGCCTGACCAGACGTGGCGGGAATACACCAAGCTCGAACTGCGCTACCGGATGCTTCAGAAGGCTCATCCTGAAGAGGCCGAACGTATGCTGGATTTGGGTCAACGCCAGGTGGAGCGCCGGTACTCCGAATACGCCGAGATGGCATCCCGCACTGCCGAAGACTTCGCCGTCGACGCCCGTATGTCCGAGTTCGCCGCTTCATCCAACCGCGCCTGATAGCCACGAAGGAATGACGTGTCATGAGTGATCTTCACACCAAGTACATGGGGCTGACGCTGAGGTCGCCATTGGTTGCCTCCGCTGGCCCCATCCAGCAGAAAGTCGACGGGGTCAAGGCCCTCGCTGACGCTGGGGTCGGAGCCATCGTCATGTACTCCCTGTTCGAAGAGCAGGTGAGGCACGAGGAGGCTCGGCAAGCCGAGCTCGAGCTGGAGTACATGGACTCCTTCTCCGAATCGCTGAGCTTCTTTCCGACCGTGGCGAGCAATGAGGGAGGCATCACCGACCGCTACCTCGCCCACCTTGAGGCCAGCGCCGATGCCGTTGACATCCCCGTCATTGGGTCCCTCAACGGCGCGACAAACGGCGGGTGGGTCGATACCGCCAAGCGGATGGAAAACGCCGGTGCGGCAGGCATCGAGTGCAATATCTATATGGTGCCCGGCGATCTGGAACAGTCCGCCGAGGAAGTCGAGGACCGTCACGTCGAGATCGCCCAAGCCGTCAAGGATGCTGTGAGCGTGCCAGTTGCCGTCAAACTGTCACCGTTCTTCTCGGCTCTAGGCAATATGGCGACTCGGCTAGATGCCGCTGGTGCCGATGCCCTCGTGATGTTCAACCGGTTCATGCAGCCTGACATCAACGTCGAGACAATGCAGGTGGAGCCCGGCGTGTGGCTGTCGTCCCCGACCGATGCTCGCCTGCCATTGACGTGGATTTCTGCGTTGTCGGGCCGCATTGACGCGTCTCTGGCTGCATCCTCCGGTGTTGAGACCGCCGACGACGTCGTCAAGTACCTGCTTGCTGGAGCTGACGTTGTCATGACCACGTCAGCGTTGGTGCGCCACGGCGCCGAGTACGCAGCAGAATTGCAGAAAGGGCTGGAATCCTACCTGCAGCGCAAAGAGGTCGACCTCGATACACTTCGTGGAATGCTCGCCATTCCCAGTGATGCGTCGACTGCTGAGTATGAGCGTAACGGCTACGTTGCAGCCCTCGAGAAGGCTAAAGCAACGTACGGGTCTTGATCCCGATCCTCACGGGGCCGATGACAATTGTCACCGGCCCCTAATTTTATGCCTGCCACGGATCGACGAACACAGCGGCCGCAACGGCACGGCTGTGTTAGATGATGCGCGTTCCAAGCACCCTTGAGCTGCAACCTAGCCTCGCCCGCGCACCGTTTCAGTCCGCTCAACCGCACACAGCGGCAACCCCTGCTCAGCCTGGTGTGGTAATCGGGTTACCAATAGCGTCGGCTGCCACCTGAGGTAGCTCATTCAACGATCACCAACCGGATTGCCACAGCAGCATCCAGATCCGACCCGCGGCACGTCAAAGCCACTCGCTGTCACAAAGGGGGCTCTCGTTGGCGGATCCGGTCAGCCAACGACGATCAGAGCAGCCCACCGGCCAAAGCAGCCCACCGACCAGTTGTGGCATATGGGTTACATGCGGAATCCCCTGCCACTGTTGCCAGCCCCTGAGGCGAAAACCTGACAGGATTTCCACGAGCTACCATCGGTTGAGTACCGGTTTCGGTCACATCCATCAGGAGGATCAATGTCCCACTCATCACACTTCACCGCTCCTTCACCGTCGAAGCGCCATCCGTTGCGCACCCTGAGCCGACTTGGAGTGGGTGGTCTGCTGGCCTACGCGGGTGTTGGACACCTCACCTTCGTCCGTGAGGAATTTCAGGCTCAAGTTCCAGATTGGGTGCCCATGGACGACGACACGGTTGTTTTGCTGTCCGGCGCTGCCGAGATCATCCTGGGAACCGGTCTATTGTCAGGCCGTCACAAGAAATTCTGGGGACGCAGCGCAGCCGCTTTCTTCGCCGCAATTTTCCCCGGTAACGTTGGCCAATTTGTCGAGCACAAAGATGGATTCGGCCTTGATGACGACCGCAAACGCGCGATTCGCCTGCTCTTCCAGCCAATCCTGGTAGGCCTAGCTCTGGAGGGCACCCGCGAAGACTGATCGGCTACGACTCTGATCGTGGCCACGGGCAACAGCCGCACCCGGTAGGGTTGGTGTGCGCGCCAACTCAGGAGGAAAGATGCCGCAACGCAAGGTCAGCGTGATCAACCACTACGCCTTTCCGCCGGGGTCGGGTGGCATCACCCGCAACTTTGATATGTTCTCCCGGCTACGCGGCTGGCAGCCTCATTTTTACGCCGCCAACATCAACCACACCTCCGGCGAGCACATGACGGTCGACGACCCTCGTTACACACTCGTCCCGATCCCGGAGTACAAGGGTAACGGTGTGAAACGGGTCCTCGGCTGGATAGCCTTCGCCGCCGGTGCCGGCGCGCGTGCCCTTATCCGCCCGGCAGACGTCATTTTCGCTTCCTCACCACAGATCTTGGCCCCCGCAGCCGCCATGGTTGTTGCCGCACTTCGCCACAAGCCATTCGTCGTTGAAGTCCGCGACCTGTGGCCCGAATCCTTGGTATCGGGCGGTGCTCTCAAAGAAGGGTCAACCCTGCATAAAGTGCTGCAAGGGTTAGAGAAAACTATCTACGCCCACGCGCGTCAGATCGTTGTCGTGACGAAGGGCTGGGAGGACCACTTTCGCGAACTCGGCATCAACGTCGATAAGGTCACCGTTGTCCCCAACGGCGCCGACCTGGCCGAATACGAGGTCACAGAGTCCCGTGAGGAGCTGCGCAAACGGTACGGCATCTCCGGATTCACCGCGGTGTTCTCAGGAACCCACGCGAACTACGTCGGATTAGACCTCATCATTGACGCCGCCCGTCGCTTGCCAGACGTCAATTTTCTACTTGTGGGTGCCGGGGCGCGCAAACAGTGGGCTATAGACGAAGTCGCCAAGCTCGGCCTGACTAACGTCACCTTCCACGACCAAGTGCCGAAATCAGAATTAGTGCGCATCCTGTCAGCATGCGACGTCGGCCTACATACGGTGTCCCCGCAATCGGTCTTTGACAAAGGCATGAGCCCCAACAAGCTCTACGACTACATGGCTGCTGGCCTGGCCGTCGTCTCCAACGCCAAAGTGCCGATCCGTGACGTCATCAGCGACGACGAGGTGGGCGCCTGTGTCGATCCGACCGATCTAGTTGCCGGCATCGAGCGGGTGCGTGACGCCGACGAGGCCACCATGACGCGCTGGCACAAGCGAGCCCGCGAACTCATGGCTAACAAGTACTCGTTGCAGGCATCCGTCGACAAGCTGGCGACCGTGTTGGAGAAAGCGCTGTATCGCTGAGCCAGCTCAGCTGGTTTAACCGAGCAGCGCTGCCGCCAGCCCTGGAACTGCGACGACGAACACTGCAAGCACCACTCCCCACAGGTCACGAGCACGCAGGCGCGACTCCACCGCGTAGGTTCGGCGGGTTGCGGTTGCGAAGCCGCGAGAATCCATCGCCCGGCTCAGGACTTCCGAAGACCTCATCGCATACAACACCATCGCGAAAGTCATCGACGACAGATACCTGATCCACGAAGGCAGGGAGCGTTTCGGCCCCAACCCGCGCAGCTTGCGCACATCGGACTGGATGCGCCACTGGTCACCGAGATGTCCCATCCGTACCACACCAGCCACCGACGCTACGACTGGGCGCTGCGGCAGGTGGGTCTGCTGGGCCAAGGCGTCACCCAACCGAGTGGGGTCGACGGCCGCCGTGGCCAGCGCGCCCGGCAGCACAAAGACGAGGATCCTTAACCCCTGACGAATCCCTTCACGCCACGTTGCTGAATCAGTAAAGCCGCTGTGCAGGAGCAGGGTCGTCCATACCAGCATCACCGCGGCGATGAGAACCGGCACCGTCCGTGCCACCAGGGGTTTGACATGATGCGAACACAATGGAGCCATCACGACGACAGGGATCAGCCCAATTGCCCCGACGAGCGGGGAACGCACAAAAAGGGATCCGAGGATGCCAGCGACGGCAATGACGAGGACGACGAGCGGATTGATCGTCGTCAGGAAAGCTGGCTTGTCCTCCGGATGCTCGTCAGGGGTGGGGTCCGGCACTCGGTAAGAAGCGACGTCGACGACCTCATCAGCCATGTCGACGACCTGCCGATCATGCGAGGAAGCAACGATGGCCACACCCGAATCGGCCGCGGCACGAATCGCTGACAGCACGCTCGCGCCACGGTCATCGTCGAGACCGACAGTCGGCTCATCGAGCAGCAGAAGGTCGGGACGCTGAGCGAGGGCCGCCGCGATCGCGAGTCGTCGCTTCTCGCCCCCGGAGCAGGTCATGGGGTGCGAGTCTAGAATCGGCGCGAGCCCAAAAGTCCTCACCAGGCCTTTCAAATCAGCGTCGTCAGGGACCAGCGGTGAGGCAGATAACTCGTCGGCAACCGTCTGGGCCACAAGGTAGTTCTCTGGGTTCTGCGGAACCCAGGCAACCTGGTCCGGCAACGTCAGCTCACCGGAGACGGGAGCGTCAAGGCCGGCGAGCAGCCTCAGCAGGGTCGACTTACCGATCCCGCTCGGGCCCGACAGGACCGTGATGTGGCCGCGTCGAGCAGACATGGTGACGCCGCGCAGCAGCACATCGTCAGACTGAGGGCGGTGAACGTCGAGGGCGTTGGCGCGGGCGACTGTCTCGCCGGCGCTGGCAGCGGGGAGCGGTATCGGCGTTGCCTCGCGAGAGTCCAGGAAATCCTCAAAATCCCAGATTTTGCTGAGGGTGCCGTGATCGGTCAACTCGACGACCTGGTCGAGGATGCCACGCCACTGGTCGGGATGGTGATCGACGACAAAAACTGTCCGGTCGTGGGCCATCCTCGCAATCTCGTCACGGATTGCTGTAGCTGACTCCTCGTCCAGCATGGAGATGGGCTCGTCGAGCAGCACCAGGCCGGGGTTAGTAGCGAGGATTCCCGCAATGGCCAGACGCTGCATCTGGCCGCCGGACATCTTCGTCGTCGAATGGTTGGTGGACATAGTGAACCGGGCGCGTCGTTGAGAGTCCTCGACAATCGACCAGATGTCCTCGCGTGGGACACGATGGTTTTCCGGACCAAAGGCAATGTCTCGCCCGCACGTGGCAGCAACGACAGAGTGGACCGGTTCCTGCTGCAACAAACCGACGTTCACTCCACCAGACCAGGTATCCACCCGCCCGGACAAGTCGTGGCTTTCCTCCTCCAGCAAACCACCAATGGCGTGCAGCAGCGTGGTCTTGCCTGCCCCTGACGGCCCGGCGACAAGCACTCGGGCGCCCGCCGCCACATGAAGGTCGATCGGACCAAGGATGGGCTCGTCACGATCGGGAACCCTGACCGTCAGCCCCTCCACATCTACCGGTACCGCCTGGCGATCGGAGACCTCGTCAGCCTGGCTAAGGGCCATGACGTCAGTCATGACAGGTTCCGCGACGATGCCGTACTCCGGGACGATTTCGCGCCACGCAATTCACGAGAAACGGCAAAGGGATTGAGGGCGCCAGCCGCCGCAAGACTTCGGACAATCCCCCACGCCACCAGACCGCCGAGCAACGCTCCGGAAACGATCATGAAAACAAAGTAAACGATGGTGTCACTGGCGCGGAACATCGGATAGTAGGCAAGACGCTCGTAGATGGCCTCGGCGAAACCGGTGAGAGCCCCAGCCACCATGGCAAGTTTGGGACCAGCTTTGCGGTAGGCGACAATGAGCAAGCACAGCTCCATAGGCAAACCTTGGACAATACCTGAAATGAGGGTGCCGATCGCCCACTGGCCGCCAAGTGCTGCCTCGATGGCGGCAGCAAGAACCTCTGAGAGTAAAGCTGCGCCAGGTTTACGAACGATGAGTCCGGCAAGAAGCGCTGGCAAGAACCAGACGCCGGCGAGGAGCCCCTCGACAGGCGGATACACCTTGGTGGCCGGCGCGAGGAGGCTATATACCGCCCCATAGCCGAGGAAGATGACGCCGAATGCTACCGCAATCATCACCGGGGTAACGATGTCGATGGTGCGGTACCGTACGGCAAGCGCGTCGTTAGTCATGGAAGTCCTTCCGCTCATTCGGAAGGGGCGCGAAAAGCGCGAAGAGCCCGACTCCCTACGCCGGTTCTAACCGGTTCAGGTTCGAGGGTCTGGGTAGTGCCCACTCTCAGCATCCGATGATGCTCCCCTGTCGTTGCCACTGATCATAGCCACGCAGCTGGCAGACCACCAGCGCCCACGATATGTGGCCGTCGGGTCGATTGGGAGACCCAGCGACACGATGCCGAGCCAACGCCTACGAATGTGGCCGCCGGACTACGACCCCGAACCGGCGCTCAACCACCGAGCATCACGCCCCGGCGCCCGCAAGAAGCCCTCGACGATCTCACACCACCTGTGGCAATCGTGGTTAATGACCCTCGGGGAGCCACTCCAGGTGGCTGCTCACGGCGTCGAAAACCAATTCACCACACGCGGCTTCACCAACACGTCACTGACTCAGTCCAACCTCAGAGAACGGTTGGTGTATTTGGTCGGGAGTGCAGTCATAGGGTCTTCCGGCCAGGGGTGTTTGGAATAGCGTCCGCGATTCTCGGCCCTCACCGCGGGATACACATTGGCCCAAAAACTTGCCAGATCGTCGGTGATGGCCAGTGGACGTCGGGCCGGTGACAGCAGATGAAGAACCACCCGTACCTTGCCATCACAAATCGCAGGACCGTCAGTCCAGCCAAAACACTCCTGGAGTTTGACCGCAAGAATCGGGGAAGCGTCACTGTCATGGCCGGGGTAGTCAACCCGAACCCGCGATCCACTAGGGACGGTAATGGTTTCCGGGACGACCTCGTCGAGACGGGCAGATTCCTGCCAACCCAGTAATCCCCGCAACCCCGAGGTCGCGTCACTCCGCCGTCCTGCTGCAAGCGCATCGAGGTCGAGCCATTCCTCGGCACGGTCTAGAAGGGCCTCATCACTAACCTCAGGCCACGGATCACCGAGCACTCGATGGGCAAGAGCGAGCCGCCGTCGCAAGGCCTCACCGCTCTTCGTCAAGACCACCACAAGCCCCTCGGACCTCACTCCTTCCAAAACCGCACGGCGAGCTTGCACTGGATCCGGTCGGAGCGGAGTCGATGACAGCTCGATCGCGCCGAGTCGAGACACCCGCCTGCCTCGTACCTTCCCTCCGTCCCACGTCACCGACGTGTCGCTTGCCAGCATCGATGCGCCCGCGTCTAGAGCAGCCGATTCCGACAACGGTACAGCCGCCCGGATCATGGCGCCGCTCGTAACGCGGGACGTGCGTGCCACTGCAAGCCACCGCTGTCCGAGCAGCCTTGGCGGACAATTGCGAGGCAGGTCGACTCCCGTGCCACAAGCCAGCAAATACGACGTAGACCCCTCCCCTCGGCTGCGCGCGATCCATCCCGGACGCGCAAGGGACACAACAACGGCGACGGCGTCATCATCAGTGACGCCAGTCGAGGGAACGTCGTCAATGAGCCGGGCGAGTCGATCAGCTTCACGACGCCACACTGTGGACTCGGGGTGTCGCCCAGACCGCAACTGACGCCACTGCCCAACTAGGTCGACTTGGCCGTCATCCAAACCAAGCATGGCGGCGATCTCCGCGCAGCGTCGCGACCCTACTATGGCGGCGCCGTCAGTCAATGCCCTTGCCAGACGCGGATCCAGTGGAAGCGTGGCAAGTTGACGGCCTCTCGCCGTTATCCGGCCCTGTGCATCGACGGCTCCCAGATCCCGCAGTTCTTCCTCGGCCGCCGCCACCCGATCCTGTGGCAATGGTGTCGGAAGTGCCATCCCTTCGCCACGAGGAGATCCCCACATGGCCAAGGACAACAAAGGTGCCACAAGATCTGCGTGATCGATCTCGGGGGCAGGGGCGGCGTCCATACCCGCCCAGTCCTCGGCGCGCAGGCATCGCACTGCCACCCCCGCGCCCAGACGAGCAGCACGCCCTGCCCGTTGTACGGCTGAGGCGCGAGATTCCCGGACTGTCACTAGGCCTGTCATGCCTCGGCCACGGTCGAGCCTCGGTTCGCGAGCTAGCCCGGAGTCGACAACAAGCCTCACCCCAGGCACCGTCAGGGAAGACTCTGCGACAGAGGTCGAGACAATGACGCGACGCCCGTTCCCTGGATCTGACAAGGCATGATCCTGCTCTCGCGCTGACATCGACCCGGACAGCCCAACCACCTCGATCCCGGTGAGTCGGGAGCGCAGATCCGCGACAACATGATCGACCTCGCGGGTACCCGGAACGAAGACGAGTACCGACCCTTCCGTGTGGCGTTTGAGCGCGTCGACAGTCACGCTGCCAAGATGACTGAGAAATTCCCGGCTTACGCCCCGAAATTCCACGGCAGCACCAGGCACCGGGGCCCACTCCACTTCGAGCTCGTGCATAGCGGAAGCAACCTCGATGACCGGGGCCGGCTCAGCGTCGCCGAGAAGAGTCGCCCAGCCCGAGCTGTCAACAGTCGCCGACATCGCGACGATGGTCAGGTCGGAGCGCAACTGGGCGACTTCGCACACCATTGCCACGACGAGATCAGCGTCGATGTGACGCTCGTGCACCTCGTCGAGGATGACGGCATCCACCCCAGTCAGATCGGGATCGTTGAGTAGGCGACGCAGCAGAACTCCGGTAGTAACGAACTCAACTTTGGTGTCACGGGTCGTCGTTGACTCCCCGCGCACGGTGTGCGAGGCAAATTGTCCGGGGCGGGTCAGGGTTAGTGTGGCAAGTCGGCGAGCAGCGGCCCTCGCTGCCACCCGCCGTGGCTGGGTAACAATGACCCGACCAGAGCACCTCGAAGCCACCAGGGGCGGAACGAATGTCGTCTTGCCGGTACCCGGCGGAGCGACGATGACGGCTCGACCACCCTGTAATGCCGTGGTGATCTCGTCACGGTATGCGGCAACCGGTAGCCCAGCCCCCACCCTCGCAAGGTCTGGGCCCCATTTCTTCATCACTTAGTTGTCTCCCACTCCGATGTTTCTCGGTCATCGAGAGGATCCGGAGCGGTGGCCTCAGCGACGGAACGATCAGTCATCGCCTCGACGGGGGCATCAGCCAGCGACCACCGCGACGCGGGGATAGGCAACCAGGAGTCCGCGACCCTTTCAACGATCATCGTCATGATCATGACGGCGTCAGGCTCAGCCCCCGGCAGCATGGCAAATTCGTCAGGACTGACCCATCGCAGCTCCTGAGACTCCCCCGGACGCGGTTTCTCCACCGGATCGCCATGGGCGACCATCGCCATGACAATGTCGGAGTGGAAGTGGCTCGGGTACGGGCTGTGGGTGTTGAGGAGCACCGGAGTGGGGTGCATGAGATCATGCACACCGTCGGGCAACCGCTCCCAGGGCTGCAGAACGCTCAGCTGGTTGATGCGATAGCCGGTCTCCTCGTGAAGCTCGTGGGCCAACGCCTGCCAGGGATTCTCAGTATGCTCGACGTGTCCCCCAGGTTGGATCCACAGATTCATCTTGCGGTGCTTGTGGACTAGTGCTTTCCACTGGCGACGACGGGGGCCGTCAGACGGAAACTGTCTAAGGATCCACGCGCTGATCGTCACGTCATGTCCGTGCGGCTGGGTATGGAGATGTGGCATGCTCCCAGCCTGTCACGCTGGAAGCAGAAGTGCCTGTTCGATACCTCCTGATGGCACCTACCTCATTGCAAGTGACGAGACATTTTTGGGAGGATCGTCACATCACAACATCAATCGGAGGTCTAGATGGACATCAATACCCTGTTGTCGGACATCGGCCTGCCGGGCCTAGGTCGCAAACCGGTCCTGGCAGACTCCAAGCCTCGAGTTGTCATCGTCGGCGCCGGATTCGGCGGCCTGGCTGCTGCCGAGAAAACTGCCGAAGCAGGTTGCGATGTCACCCTCATCGACCGCAACCCTTACACCACGTTCCAGCCGCTGCTGTACCAAGTTGCGACCGGTGGCCTTAATCCTGGGGACGTCACCTACCGACTTCGCTCCTTCGCTGCCCAAAACGGTCCGCGCACCCACTTCCGTCGTGCTTGCGTCACCGGCATCGACACCGAGAACCGAATTGTCGAGGTCGACAACGGCGACCCGGTTTCCTACGACTACCTCGTCCTGTCTCAGGGGGTAGGGGCCAACTTCTTCGGCACGCCCGGTGCTGCCGAGAACTCGTACACCATTTACACCCGCGCCTCCTCGCTGCGCGCTCGTGACGCCATCTTCACCCACCTTGAGGACCTTGACACCCAGCATGACAAGACCTTTGACGTCGTCATCGTTGGCGGCGGCCCGACCGGCGTCGAGATGGCCGGCACCCTCGCTGAGATGAAGTCCATCGGCATCCCAGCAATTTTCCCGGGCGTGTCTATCGACCGAGTTCACGTGACCCTCGTCGAGATGGCCGACCATCTCCTGATGCCATTTGACTCGACGCTGCGTCACTACACTCGCCGCCAGTTGCAGAAACGCGGCGTGGATGTGCGCACCAAGACTGCCATCGCCGAAGTACGGAGCAACTCCGTGCTCCTCAAAGACGGACAGACCCTCCCCGCCGACATGGTTATCTGGGCTGCTGGCGTTGGTGCCCACAAGTCCATTGCAGATTGGGGATTCGAGCAAGGTCGCGGCGGCCGTGTCGCCACCGATGGCACCCTGCTCGTCAACGGCCAAGACCGCATCTTTGCTATCGGCGACGGTGCCATCAATACCGAGGACCCCAAACCTCAACTCGCTCAGCCCGCCATCCAGGGTGGAAAGTGCGTGGCCCGTCAGATCGTTCACCTTGAGCTCGGCGAGCCGCTGGAGAAATTCGAGTACAACGACAAGGGCACGATGGCGACGATTGGCCGAAATTCTGCCGTCGTGCAGCTATCCGAAAGGCTCAAGTTCACCGGAATCGGCGCGTGGCTGACGTGGGTCACCGTACACGTCTACACCCTGTTGGGAGGCCGCAACCGTCTACAGGCCATGATCAACCTCAGCGCCCGCTACATCGCCTTCCACCGCGAGGCCGGAGCCATTGTCGGTGACGTCCTCACCGAGGAGGGCAAAGAGAACATGAACAAGAATGCCCTCCGTGACGACGACGAAAAGGGCGCCAAGCCCATCGACGGGAAGAAGTGAGGAGCATGAGTAAAACCGACATCCGCCCTGAAGAGATCACCAAGGGCACCTTGATCACCGTAGCGGTGGCTGCCGTCGCCATTGTCGGAATCGCAGTAGTAGCTCTGCGCAAAGGTCCGCGGGACAAGGGTTCTCAGGATCCTTCGTTGTTCGAGAATCTCGCTCAGCGCAAGCCCAGCGGCGGCAGAGTGACCCGGCGTCGCGATCCACGGGCTGACGGTCACGCTACCCCGCTATGTGGCATCGGGCGAGTATCAACGGCCCCCGATTTCTACTCCTACAAGTGACACGTCACGATCGGTGGGTAGGGGAGACGCGAAAACGCCACCCCCATCCTCCGATGTCGTGAGCCTGAGCCCGCCAAGAAACAGTCCATCAGTTATTAGGACCTGCGTTACCACAGGGCCATTGTGTTTGTGGTAATCAGGTACCTGACAGTCCACCATGCTCCGTGAGGTTGCAGATGAGTTGGGCATCACCCCGATTTCCACAACGGGGTTAGAAAGAAGTGAATGTGAGGGGCAGGGCAAGACTCCAGTGCCTCGCTCTTAGACCGCGCCGCGGTTTCAAGCGGGAGCAGCACCGTTCATAATCCGCCGCAAGGTTGGCTCAGTGAACATCGTTTTGGGTCGATGGCGTCGGTGGAGGTGGGAGGCGAGCCAGTCTAGGACAAACCTGGGGTTTTCACGGAACATGGTTGGGGTGACGTGAAGCACCTTCCAGCCGTGACGATCCAATTGCGCTGTACGCATCATGGTCGCCTCAAACCCATCGATAGTTCCATGAACTGACCGACCATCGACCTCCAAAGCCACCTTCTCAGCCTCAAAGGCCTGGTCAAGGTAGTAATACCGATCACCCACGCGAATTCTATGATTCGGTTTATGCCCCGTGATCCCTGTCGCACGGAGCACCCTTCCCATCTCCAGTTCTGGAATTGACCATGCGGCAAGGCAGATGTCAGCCAGTGCCGCATCAATCATGATCTTGGGATATCGACCCCTCAGACTGTTACGCGCTCGTCGACACGATTCGGGCGTCACGACTCGTTGTCGCAGCGCCTCACATACCCATTCCCACTCGCCCTGTATAGCCAGTATGAGCACCGACACTTCGGCGGCGGCAACACGAACGTGCTCCCGCTCAGTAATAAACCTGCGTGGCACATGCCACCGACGCACCCGAATTCCCGGCCGGCTGACGCGCCGAGTTGTAGAGAACGCCTCCACCTCGTTAACGCGATGAAAGTCCATGCGCCGGTTTGTGCCTGGAGCCGTCATCCCGAGCATGACGAGGCCCGCTTTGCCGACCAGCACAATGTCGCGGTGCCACAGCAGTAACGCCCGGATAATGACCCTCGGGTCCCGGGCTAGGGCAGTCACAGCGACCACTCCCGGCAAGATGCGTACGGCGTCCCCGCGGGCTACCGCCCGGTCGGCCTGGCCCCGGACATAGCTGTGCCGATGGATGCGGGCCACACCCCGCCGGTCGAGTTGTTCTCCAAGATTCCTCACGTAAAAAGTTGTCGTCGGAAGAGTTGATTTCCGCCACGCAATTTCAGACCTGTGGACAACTTCGGTCCGGTTACGCAACCAGCCTGTGGAAAGTCGGTTCGTGACTCTGGCGTCTGCTGGCAGGAATGACACCGAGGCCCATCCCGACCCGGATCACCACAGCGAAAGAGGGGGATGAAAGCTATAGCCGCCGGTACATACGGGCGACCAACAGTGACGGACGCGAAGCCAAGAAGGCTAACGAGGTCACTATGAGCTGGACACGTCCCCAGCCGAAAATCAGCCCTCGAGTAAACCGGCGACCAGATCAGTCAGAGCCTCCGCCTGAGACTCGAAGTTGAGCCCCAACTCAACCGCTCGACGCCCGGCATACCCCATCTTCCGGCACCGCTGTGGATCAGCCAACAACTCGCTAAGGGCATTCGCCGTAGCAGTGACATCTTCAGTATCAACAAAGACCCCAGCCCCAAAACCATCGAACATCTCGCGCCAAGCCTGGAAGTCCGAGGCAGCAAAAGGCACCTGGGAAGCCATGTACTCAAACAGCTTCGTCGGCAGCGACGCAACATAGTTCGGCAACGGCTTAAGGAAGACCAAACCGACCTGTGCGCTAGCCAGTACCTGCGGCACCTCGGTAGGAGCCACCAACCCGAGATGCTCCACAAACCCCTCCGCCACAGCCTGCTCTACCGTCTCTTGGCAGCGCGGCAACACCCGCCCGGCGAGTACTAAATGTGTTCCCGACACTCGCTGACGAACCTTTCGCGTCACCTCGATCATGAAGGAAAGCTTGCGCTCCTCAGACAGGTCGCCAACGTATGCCAGCCGCCCGGGCACTGGATTTGGTGTCGTGGTGTAGTTGCTTAGCCACGGGTAATTGCGCACTACCGTGACCGGGGCGTGGTGAAACCTCTCCCCCACAGTCGGCGTGGCCGCAACGACGGCGTCGGCGCTGCGGCCGGCCAACCCTACAAGCCCACGAGCGGCCATTCTGGCCAGTGGTCTCGTTACCGCCCCCAGGTACGGTTTCGTGTCAACTTGGCCGATGAGGTCTTCGTGCGCATCGTAGATCACCTTGCAGCGATGCCGTTGGCGCCACGCTAGTGCCAGTGGAATCAGCTCAGGATCATGGATATGCAACACGTCCGGTTCAAGGACGCGCAGCTGGTGCCACGCCTCCCGCTGACTGACGACGAGTCGGCGAATCCGACTCTCCTCGCGGTGCAGTGCGACGACGGGAACCCCCTGGTCGACCCCATCACGGTCGGCCGAAATGACAAGGTGGTAATCGTAACCCGCCGCGACAAGCGCCTTGGCTTCCTTGTTGAAAACCCTGTTGTCGTGGCCGTGATGCACTGTCGAGAGGGAGACGACTCTGCCCCGACGGGAAGAACTCACCATCAGGAGCGGTCTCGTTCGCCGGCCTTCAACAGCACCGCAGCAACATTGCGTGCAGCCTTGCCATCACCGTAGGGATGCCCCGGATCACGCGCGGGGTGCGGGCGTGTGGCGTACTCGCGTAGGTGCTCGGCGTCGGGATCGAGCACATTCCAGCCATTCTCGACGGTCTCCACCCACTCGGTCTCGGTGCGCACCGTGGTGCAAATAGTGCCAAGGAGGAAGGCCTCTTTCTGCAAACCACCCGAATCGGTGATGACTCCAGCGGCGTTGGTGACGGCGTTGACCATGTCAGGGTAGGCCAATGGATCGATGGTGGTGAGTTTTCCACGAGCGATGGTGATGCCATCAGCCTCGGCCCGAGCGCGCAGACGCGGATGCACCGGCAAAATAACCTTACGATCAAGGCCACCGAGGGCGTCAAGGATGTGGGATAGGCGCTCGGGATCGTCAGTGTTATCGGCGCGGTGAATCGTCGCCATGACGTACTCCTCGCCCGCCACCACACCGGGCACTGGACGCGGGCTGGCGAGCACAGATTCGCGCACTTGTAGGCACACGTCGGTCATCACATCTCCGACAAGAACCGCCCGGGAAGACAACCCCTCCTCGGCCAGATGACCCATGGCTACCTGAGTCGGGGCAAGGCACAGATCGGCGGCGTGGTCAGTGAGGACACGGTTGTGCTCCTCAGGCATGCGGCGGTTGAAGGAGCGCAGTCCCGCCTCCAAATGGGCCACCGGCAGGTGCATCTTCACCGCCGAGAGGGTGCCGGCAATAGTCGAGTTAGTGTCGCCATAGACGAGCACCCAGTCGGGGTCCATCTCTTCGAGCACCGGGTCGAGCTGCTCTAGCATTCGACCGGTCATGACGCCGTGGGAGCCACCCCCTACACCGAGATGCAGGTCCGGGTTCGGGATCCCGAGCTCGACGAAGAAGGAGTCAGACATGTTGACGTCGTAGTGCTGCCCGGTGTGGATGATCTTGTGGTCGATCCCCTCGGCCGCAAAAGCCCTGGCCACCGGGGCCAACTTCACGAACTGGGGTCGAGCCCCGACGATGCTCACGACGCGCATTAATGAACCTTCCTGCCCGCGTACCATACGGGACCTCAGCTTATCGGTTCCCGTCGAGGGGAACCGGCGCGGTGACAAGGTCTGTGCCATCCATCGCACCGCGAATCCATCGAACCGAGCATGGTGTCAAGCAGGACTAGTACCGCCATCCAGAGCGCAACAACGTTGGGACCGACAAAAACGCTATTGGCCATCATCAACGCAGGAACCGCGAACATCATCGCGGCGTACAATCTGGCGATCTGGCGTGTCGCGGCGGGCGGGCGCACACACTGTCGGAACGCTCGACCAATTCCCCACACCCACGCCACGATGAGCACGAGAGCAATGAGGGCCCCGTAATCACAGGCCACATGAATCAGACCATTATGCGGATTGGTCTTGTGATGTAGTGCAAAATCGCCGGGGTGACGAGCGAGGTGGGCGAATCCCCCGGGGCCAGCACCAATGAGGGGTCGCATTGCGACAAGGTGGATCCCGAAGGCCAGCAACGACAGACGTACCGGCCACGAATGGGCGCCCAGATCGGCGTGGTGGACCATAACTGCGGTGACGTCGTTCCAGATCGACATGAGCGTTGCGCGTAACGGCCCCAGGGCCGCAACAACAAGCGTCGCTAATCCGACGCTGACGGCAATGCGGCCCCATCTCCACGTCAGTGCCACCCCGGCGGCCATGAGAGCCGCGCCCAGCAGACACAATTTCGACCCAGTGAGCAGCAGAAGGTAGCAGGTTATCAGGGCTATCACGCCGTGGCACCAGCGTTCCCATCCGCCCCGAATGACCGTGTGCCAGACGATAAGCGCCAACCCCAACACGAGAAACAAGGCATAATAATTCGGGTTAGGGAAAAAAGTTCCCGGCAGCGGATATACCAGCGGCCGCCCCTGCCACTGACCGTCGATGAATCGCGGCAAGTGTCTCGTCGTGCGGTTCTCCCACACAGCAATCGGAAGGCTGATAACGATAGCGACCTCCCAGCCATGAGTGAGGTCACCAAGAGTATGGTCGCCGCGCACCCGTGATAGCGCCCACACCAGCACGAACCCGATAACGAGATTGACGAGGTCACCCCAGGCAGGCGTCCATGAGGCCAACAGACCGGATGTCACCCCGACGACTATCCATACCGCACCGAAAATAGCTAACGCCCGCTGCCGCGACCATGACGCTCCCCTAATGAGGGCCGCAACGCCGAGAGCAGCGACGACAACCCGAAAGGACGTCAGGGGCCCCACCGCCGCGTAGGAACCGAAGAACACCGTCAACGGCAGTAGGGCCACAAGAACACGAGTCAGCATGCCTCGACGATCTGGGAGTCCTGACGTTTAAGGGCGCGCTCCTCAACCGAGATGAGGGCGTCAACGTCGGCCTCGAAGTTGAACTCCTCTGCGATAGCTCGTCGACCGTTCTCACCAAGCCGTTTGCAACGGTCGGCATCAGCCAACAACTGCCTAGCCGCATCAGCCGCAGCCGTCGCGTCCGTCGATGTGTCGACGAAGACACCGCAGTCCCACTTGTCAAGCATGTTCACCAGGAACGGCAAGTCAGTCGAGATGAATGGGATACCGGCCGCCATGTACTCAAAGAGCTTGGTAGGAAGCGAATTGACGTAATTCGGCAGCGGCTCCAAGAAGACCAGTCCGACAACCGAGGATCCGAGCAGACCGGGAACCTCATCGACTGAGATCGACCCCCGATAATCGACACGCGGGTGCTTGTCGAGCTCATTGAACAGGTAACCGACCTCAGGGTCCTGCTTACCGGCGATGACGAGGCGTGCGTCGCCGTCGAGCAGATCCATCATGTCGAACATCTTGTCGGTCTGACGCCCCTTAGACAGCATTCCGACGTAGACGATCTGACCTGGAACCTTCTCCCCCTCCACCGTTGTCTCAAAACTCGATAACAGCGGGTAGTTGTGGACCAGCTCCTGGTTGCGATTCTTGAAATCCTCGGCGACACCGTCAGTTACTGTGACGATGCCATCAAACCCCTTATCAGCCGCGGTCACGAGGGCCTTGGCAACTGCACGTGCCACCGGCTTAACCCGTGGCGACAAGTATTCCTTACCGTCGATCTGACCGACGAGGTCCTCGTGGGCATCGAAAACGGCAGCCCGGCCACGCAGCTTCTTCCACGCCAATACCAGCGGTATCAGCTCTGGATCGTGAACGTGGACGAGGTCAGGATTAACCCGATCAAGAGCCTTCCACACCTTCGCCTGGCGATGGGTCAAGCGGTCGATGCGGTTGGTAGCTCTGCCGATCCCTACGACGTGTACGCCGTCGACGGTCTCGTCGCCATCTTGCGCGCCAATGAACCACACATCGGCGCCGCGCCTGGCAAGGCTGGCGCACTCCTTTCGGAAGATGCGACCATCCCGCGGGTTATGAACAGTAGAGACGTGACAGACGCGTGCAAGGGACATGCTCAGGCCTCCCCATCGCCAACGACGATGACCTTGACGCCTCCCCACCCGGCCGGATCAACGACGTGACGACCGTCGACGAGCACCTTGATACCGGGCAGGTCAGCCGGGGTGAGTTCAGCGTACTCGGGGTGATCTGCCTGCAGCAGGGCACCGTCGACAGGCTCTCCAATGTGGTAGGCCTTAAAGCCGAATTTGCCGAGCTCCTCGTCAGTGAACATCGGATCGTGGACGCTGACGTCAGCGCCAGCCTTAGCAAGAATGTCGACGGTCGGGAAGACACCAGAGAACGCGGTCTCCTTGACCTTGCCACGGTAGGACGCACCGAGAACGACAATCTTCTTGCCGGACAGGTCACCGAGCACCGAGACAGCCTGGTCGACGCAGTACTGCGGCATCGTCATATTGGCCTCGCGGGCGGTGCGAACGATGGTGGCATCCGGATCGGTCCACAGGTAGAGACGCGGGTAGACGGGAATGCAGTGACCTCCGACCGCAATGCCGGGGCGGTGGATGTGGGAATAAGGCTGCGAGTTGCAGGCGTCAATGACCTTGTAAACATCGATGCCGTTGGCGGCAGCGTACTTGCCGAACTGGTTTGCCAGGCCGATGTTGACGTCACGGTACGTCGTCTCGGCGAGCTTGGCCATCTCGGCGGCCTCGGCGGTGCCCATGTCCCAGACCCCGTTGGCGCGAGGAAGGTCGTCACGGTCATCAAAGTCGAGAACCTGCTGGTAAAACTCGATGCCCTTAGCAGTGCCCTCGTCACTCAAACCACCGACGAGCTTCGGGTAACGGCGCAGGTCAGCGAAGACGCGACCGGTAAGAACACGCTCCGGGGAGAAGACCAGGTGGAAATCCTTACCCTCAGTCAAGCCGGAAATCTCCTCAATCATGGGCTTCCAGCGATTGCGGGTAGTGCCGACCGGCAAAGTGGTCTCGTACGAGATGAGGGTGCCGGGAGTCAGATGCTCAGCCAGCGACTTCGTGGCGTTCTCCATCCAGCCGAAGTCCGGCTCCCAGGTCTCGTCATTGACGAAAAGTGGGACGACGAGGACGATCGCGTCGGCACCGGGGATAGCTGTGGAGTAGTCGGTGGTGGCAGTGAGCTTGCCGGCCGGGACGAGCTTCTTCAATTTCTCGTCGAGAAACGCCTCACCAGGAAAGGGCTCGTTGCCCTTGTTAATCTCGTCCACAACGCGCTGCTGTACGTCGACGCCGATGACGTCGTGACCCTTCTCAGCGAACTGCACGGCCAGGGGAAGCCCGATCTTGCCCATGGCGACGACGGCAATTTTCATTCCTGAACTCCTTGGGATTCGTGGATACGCCGTCAGTCTATCCGGGCGCGGCACTTAAACGAGCCCGTGTTATGCTCTCGCCGTCGCAAAGATGCCACACCAGGCCCCTGACAAGGCCCTTTATAGCCCACGGTGGCGTCGAGTGGTATTTCCCGAGGAGGGCCGATGTATCCCGCCGAAAGACACAAGTGGCTCATCGACACTGCACGCGAGACTGGCCGGGTGTCGGTCGCCGAGGCCTCTGCTGCCCTGGGAGTCGTCCCCGAGACTATTCGCCGTGACCTCGACCAGTTGTGCAATCAGAAGATGCTGCGGCGGGTGCATGGCGGTGCCATCCCGATCGAGTTCGATCTGCTGGGCGATCAGCCCCTGGACACCCGGGATTCCTCGGCAGTCGCCCAGAAGGAGCAAATTGCCCGGGCGGCTCTAGCTCATCTACCCAGCGACAAGGGGTCAATCATCCTCGATGCTGGGTCGACGACCGGTCGGTTAGCGTCGATTATCCCCGTCACACGGCGATTCACCGTCTTTACGAACTCATCGCCCATTGCCAGTACGGTGGCCACCCACAGCAACTGCGACGTCCACCTGCTGGGAGGGCGGCTGCGCCCCACGACTCAAGCCACCGTCGGAAACGTCGATACTATTTCTCGGCTGCGCGTCGACGTCGCGTTTATGGGCACCAATGGCATTTCGCCAACACACGGCCTGTCCACCCCCGACTCTGACGAGGTCGCAACAAAAGCGGCGATGATCGCGAGCGCCCATCACGTCGTGGTGCTGGCTGACTCTCGGAAGATGGGTGCGGAATCGACGATGCGGTTCGCAGAGCTCAGTGACGTCGATGTCATCGTTACTGACTCCGGAGTGACCCCTCACCAAGTCGAGATGTTGCAGAAGACCGGCGTCGAGATCGTCATCGCCTGAGTGCTCGCTGGTAGGTGGCTTATTTGCCGCCGAGGGCACATCGGACGCTGTGAGCACCGTTTCGATAAGCTCCATAGCACGGTGTGGAAATTCGGGCGACAACCGTGTCAGTAACCACCGCTCGTGGCAGTGACCGCCGTTTTAACCCCGATTACCACACCAGCTTTTGAAGGAACCTGCACCGGATCCAGAGGTGACAGCACCTCACATGCCCACATCGGTGGGTTCATGTTGGTTTATCTGGTTTTATGGTCTATTGTGTCACATATCCCAACATTGATGGCTCTCCGGGTCCTGCGGGAACCGTTGGGTAACGCGACAAAGGAGTCCACGTGATCGTCACCGTCACGCTCAACCCGAGCATTGACCGCACAGCACCCATATCCGGGCCGCTGCAGCGCGGCCACGTGAACCGACTCGGCAGCTCAACCGAGGTCGCCGCCGGCAAAGGGGTCAACATCTCCCGGGTCCTTCATGGGGCTGGAATCGACACCTGCGCCGTGGTGCCAGCACAAACCCAGGACCGCCTCACCGTCGGTCTGAGCCACGACGGCGTCCCTTACCTCGCCGTACCTATTGCGGCGGAAGTGCGGGTTAACCTCACCATTACCGAGCCCGACGGCACCACAACCAAGATCAACCAGCCCGGGGCCTACCTCAATCCACAGGAGCTCGTCGCCATCGAGGATGCCGTCATCGAAAGGGCATCCGGCGCGCAATGGGTCGTCCTGTCAGGGTCTGTGCCCCCAGGGGTGCCTACACACTGGTATGCCACAATGACCGGACGCCTTCATGGCGCCGGAGTCAGAGTCGCCGTCGACACCTCCGACCAGCCCCTCCAAGAACTGGCGGCTCGCCTCCCCGGCCTTGCCCCCGACCTCATCAAGCCGAACTCCGTCGAACTCGGCCAACTCTGCGGGATTGACGGCGACTCCCTTGAGTCTGCCGCCGAACAGGGCCGTTTCGACGACATTATTGACGCCGCCCGGGGCTTGCACGGTATCGGTGAAGTCATCGTGACCTTGGGCGGAGCCGGCGCATTACTCGTTACCGATCACGGCGCCTGGCATGCTTGGCCAGAACCGATCGAAGTGAAATCGACTGTCGGTGCCGGAGACTCGTCTCTCGCGGGATTCTTACTTGCCCGTACCCGCGGCCACCAACCCGAAGAGTGTCTGCGCGCCGCAGTGGCCTGGGGCACAGCCGCCGCCGCACTGCCAGGGTCCACCACGCCAACCCCTTCCCAAGCAGACGCCATCCACGTCAGCCTCGCCCACCTGTGAGGAGAACCGATGAACACCCCTCTCATCACACCAGAACTGGTGTCCCTTGACGCCGACCTCGGCTCAACCAAGACTGAGGTCATCACAGCGGTCGCCAGAATCATCGCTGCCGCCGGTCGTGCCGACGCTGACGGCCTCGCCCACGACGCGCTAGACCGCGAGTCCACCAGCCCAACTGGTATGCCCGGCGGGTTTGCCATCCCTCATTGCCGCTCAACCGCAGTGTCTCAGCCCTCGTTAGGGTTCGCTCGACTGCCGACTGCCGTCGACTTCAACGGGCCAGATGGTCCGGCTGATCTGGTCTTCATGCTCGCGGCCCGCGAAGGTGGTGGCGCGGACCATATGAAACTCCTGACCAAGCTGGCCCGCGCCCTCGTCAAACCTGAGTTCGTTGAGCAACTGCGGCAGGCCCCCGACGCGCGAACCGTCGTCAACCTCATCGGTAACGTCGTCGAGCCGAAGGAGCAGACTGCATCCACAACAGCTCGCCCCACTCCGCCCGACACGATCAACAGAGCCGACGATACGATCCACATCGTTGCCATTACCGCTTGTCCCACCGGCATTGCCCACACCTACATGGCAGCCGACTATCTGACAGCGGCCGGAAAGAAAATGGGGGTTGACGTGAAAGTCGAGCCCCAAGGATCCACCGCGACGGAGCCTCTCAGCGCCGCCGACATCGAGACTGCTGACGCCGTCATTTTCGCAACCGACGTTGGCGTCAAAGGCCGGGATCGTTTCACCGGCAAGCCGGTCATAGAGTCCGGCGTCAAGCGGGCCGTCAACGAGCCTGAGAAAATGCTCTCTGAGGCTGTCGCCGCATCGAAAGACCCCCACGCCCATCGGGTCACCGCCAGTTACAGCGGGCAGCAAGAATCCGGACAGGCCGAATCTCACCTTGGCTGGGGTAAACGCATCCAGCAGGCTCTCATGACCGGCGTGTCCTACATGATCCCCTTCGTCGCCGCAGGTGGTCTACTCATCGCCCTGGGATTCCTTTTTGGCGGCTATGAGATCGCCAAGAATGGCATGGATATCGCCCTACACAACACCTTTAGCAATCTACCGACCCCAACTGCCCATGCCCTCGGCGGATCGGCCATCATGACTTACATCGGCGCAGTGTTATTCGCCGTTGGCCAAGGTGCGTTCAGCTTCCTGCTACCTGCCCTCGCTGGATACATCGGCTTCGGTCTGGCCGACCGCCCCGGTATCGCCCCCGGTTTCGTAGCGGGTGCCGTCGCCGGGGTGACCGGAGCGGGATTCATCGGCGCCATCATCGGTGGTCTGCTCGGCGGCCTTGTGGCTTATGGATTCACTCGCCTCAACCCACCGCGCTGGCTGCGTGGCCTCATGCCGGTCGTCATCATTCCGCTGGTCGGATCCCTGATCGCCGGTGGGTTAATGTACGTCGTGTTGGGCCGTCCGCTGGCGGCATTGACGAACGGCCTCAATAGCTGGCTCGGAGGCATGAATAGCGCGTCAGCGATCATCCTCGGGGCAATTCTCGGGCTCATGATGTGCTCCGATCTGGGCGGCCCTATCAACAAGGCAGCGTACCTATTCGCGACGACGAACCTCGCGGTCACCAACGTCGGATCACTCAAAGTGATGGCCGCCGTCATGGCCGCCGGGATGGTTCCCCCGCTAGCTATGGCGCTGTCAACAACCCTACGGCCCAAGCTTTACCGGCCTGCCGAGCGTGAGAACGGTACCGCCGCGTGGTTGCTGGGTGCCTCCTTTATTTCTGAGGGAGCCATCCCATTTGCGGCTGCAGACCCGCTACGAGTCATCCCATCGATGATGGTCGGAGGTGCGATCACGGGTGCCGTATCGATGGCTCTAGGAGCCGCTTCGAAAGCTCCCCATGGCGGAATCTTCGTCTTCTTTGCCATTGACCGAGTCTGGGCTTTCATTCTCGCGATCCTCATCGGCGCCCTCGTGGCAGCCTTGCTCGTAACTACTCTCAAAGCCTCAGCCCGTCGCAAAGCCGCGGCTTCAGCCTAAAAAGTCCACGCCATAACCCCGAAAGGAACACCATCATGGCCAGCAGAACTGTCAACGTCGGATCCTCCGTCGGACTTCACGCCCGTCCCGCCGCTGTCATCTCTCAGGAGGCTGCCAAGCTGGACTCAACCATCACCCTCGCTACCGAGGGTGGCGAGCCCATCGACGCCAAATCCGTCCTGCTCATCATGACGCTTGGCGCCGGCGCAGGTGATCTGGTAACGGTCTCGGGCGACAATGAAGACGACGTCAACACTATCGCCGATTTGGTCGCCTCCGACCTCGATGCCTGATTCCCCCAACATATGCCGCAATAGGACCGTTTCATCACAGCTGCGGCCCCGCCGCACCTCAGAAAGCCGCCATCGACCCGGTCCCGACGCGGTGATCGGTTGAACAAAGCAGGCCTTGGTCGAGCAACCGGCCACGCTGTGGCATATCGGCGCGAAACGGCCCGCCGTGCCACGCCGAATGGCAGCAACCACCGCCACTAACCCGATTACCACACCGCGGCGAGAACCCCCTGACAAGGCGGCGGGGCCCGCCCCAGACAGGACGGGCCCCGCAGTGAATAGCGGCTCAGGCGTCAGCCTCCTCAACAGTCGAGTCGACATCCTTCATCTTCGCTTGAGTCCACGGGGCAATCACGAAAAGCACCACTGCTACCAGGATCGTCACGACACCGAGGCCTACGTAGAACACGACGTCACCAAGATTTTTGGTGCGCTCGATCATCACCGAGGCGAGACCCTGACCACATGCTGAAGCCAACAACCACAAGGTCATGTTCTGGGAGGCGAACTTCTTCGGAGCCAATTTGGTCGCCGTTGACAGACCGATCGGGTTCATGAACAGCTCGGCAACGGTCTGGATGACAAAAACCACCGCCAGGAACCACCACGGGGCGAGCATGTCACCACCCGGCCAGCTCTGGAAACCGAATGCCATCATGAGAGCGGTCGCACCGATAATGAACACCGAGATGGCGAACTTTTGTGGAGTGTTAGGAAACTTCCCTTCCCGGCGCCGGAACCACATGCCCAGAAGGCCGGCAAGAATCAATACTGCGGCAGGGTTAATCGTCTGGTACTGCTCCGGCTCCACCGACCACGACCCGACGATGTGACCGTTGGTGTTGTCCTTGGCGAAGGTTGCCATCTTTCCAGCAGCCTGTTCGAAGATCATGGTGAAGAGCACTTGGCCCACCCACAATGGGATAAAGGCCCGCAAGTGCCCGCGCTCCCTGGCGGTGACTTTGCTCGACCGGAACATCGTCAGGAAATAGCCCAGCGCGGTCACCGACGCGAACGCGAACAGCGAATAGGCGATGGCCGACGTCCATTCCCCAAGCAGGGCCTTGAAACCAGTTACGAGAATGGCACCTACGGCGACGATCCCCACGGTACGCAGGATCATGCGCCGACCCTCACCAGGAGCCAACGGGCTGGGAATGTCGAACGCAAAATCACGCAGCTTGGAGCGACCGTGGAAAAAGGCGATCAGGCCCAGCGCCATGCCGATAGCTGCGGCGATGAAGCCTACATGGTAGCCGTAGTGATCCTTGAGCAATCCAGTGATGATCGGCGCGAAGAGGGACCCGATATTGATCGACATATAGAAGTACAGGAAACCCTGGTCGCGGCGGGGATCGCCGTCATCGTAGAGGCCACCTACCACCGTGGACAGGTTTGGTTTGATGAAACCGGTGCCGATGGCAATGAAGATGAGTCCGATCCACGACGTCAACGCTTCGGGAATCGCCAGGATCACGTGACCGGTCATAATGATGAGCCCGCCCCACAGGGTGGACATCCATGGTCCAAGAATCCGGTCAGCAAAGATGCCGCCAGGAATCGTCATCAGCAGCACTGCAGCACCGTACGAGGCCATGACGACCTGCCCCGCATTAATTGGTAGGCCCAGGCCACCGTGGGCCATGGTGTCGGTGATGAAGTAGACGAGGATGGCCCGCATGCCATACCACGAGAACCGCTCCCACATCTCGACCTGAAGCATCCATGGCAGGCCCCCAGGATGGCCCAGGAATGACTTGTCGTCGCGCGATGGTCCTGTCACCAGATGCTTAGGCCGAAAGCCTCGTGCTTTGGTGGTGGCGGCGACACCTTCTGGGTCGGCGCCGAGCGGTTCAAGGGACATATTCCCTTCCTTTCCGATGGTTTAGGCGCCATGAGGCCCAAGACAATGGGTTCGGAACTCCCCACGCGGGATGACCAACCTGTGCCCAGGCGGTGACACCTGTATTTATCGCATCGCGACAACGCTGCCACAAGTGTGAATTAATAACGCAGACAGGCTAGTACTCAGTAGTGTCGACGAGCGAATGGGACCCGCATATTATTCGGTGGGCTGATCCTCGCGATGGCCTGAATTCGCCGCGACGGTCACATCACCGGCCGTCACAAGCCGACACAGCGCCAAGGTGAAAAACCACCAAAACAACGCCACCGGGAAGTTCTTGATGAGGTAGGTATCCATGAGAAAGGCCACCATCGTTGCCAACACCCCCAAAGACACGACGGTATATCCTCCGCGGATTCCTTTGACACATACCGCGATGACAGTTCCCAAACACACGAAGAGAAAAACGAGCCCTACGACGCCAAGCTCACCGGCGACCTGGATGATGAGATTATGTGCGTGCGGAAGTGTATACCCGTAATGTGTCAAGCGCAGCCCGTGGGATGACTCGGGCATGAAAGTAGACTCGACGGCGAACCATGGCCAGATCATTCCGTAGCCGGTCCCCAGCAAGAAATGGTTCGGCGAATCCATCATGACGCGTCCGGCCAATGCCCACGTTCGCGCACGCGCTGGATCCACAAGAGACCCAGTCCGGGCCCTCGAAACTATCCAAATCGCCACCCCGGACGCCACAATCGTCGACGCTGCAGTAATGGCCCATTGTTTACGCGTCCGGCGGGAGCGCCGGAAAAGCACCACCCCAACGACGAACAACGCCACACTAATGATTCCGGCACGAGACCCTGATACTGCTATACACGCGAGATGACTGACGGCAGCCATGCTGGAGGCAATGCGGTGACGGTTCCGCATCGCGGCATCCACGGCCACAGCCAGCGCCAGGAGCACAACGACGTGACCGATCGCAGCGCCACCGAGCTTGGTGGAGACCCGCCACCCGGTGGTATTGCCTTCGGCATACTCGCGAACGAGATCAATCGGATTGACGATGGCCATTAGCATCGACAGCCGCCACAGCGCGCCTTCCACATTGCTCACTGCGATCAACCGGCAGGCAAAAACAGCGACGAGGAGAGTCACCGTCGCCTCGGCCAGGGGCATCACGAGGGCATATAACGGAAGACCCCGAGTAATTCCCATGGAATAGTCGTAGATGACGTGGTCGTGGAAGGGGATCGAGACCGCAGCCCAAGCCAGCATGGCAAAGAAACTGCATGTGATGAGGGTCAGAGAACGGGACCACTCACACGGCGCGGGTATTCCCCGAACATCCCGCACGATGCACAGCGCCTCAAGCACCAGGGCAGCGACCGCGAATAGCGGGAGCATCAATTGGCATGCACCATTGTCAAAAATGGGCCGGGTCACCGTTACAAAGGTGCAGGTGACAAAAAGGCATGCGACGACCACCTCGGCTGCACCGCTGAACCATTGGGTGGGGGCAACCGAGCGCAGTGACGTCACAATCGACGAGGCGTCGTGGGAACCATGAAGACGAAAGATGGAAGTCATTCTATGTGTGGGGCAGCCGACTGTTGCACAATGCCACGGAACGAGGCATGGCACGGGCCGGGCCTTTGCAGCCCGGCCCGACGATGACCCTGACGACTATGAACCCCGGGGGTCGTGATATCAGGAGACCTTGACGAATTCTCCCGTAGCGGCAGAGGTGATCATCGCCTCACATACCTGGACGACCTTGGCGCCCTGGGCCATCGTCACGATGTCGGAATCCTTGCCCAGCACGGCGTCACGGAAGTTCTCGTGCTCGGTGCGCAGTGGCTCGGGCTTCGGGATCGCGAACCGGGTGACGTCACCCTCGGCAACACCGCGGAAGTTGGCGATGTCATCCCACACCGTCGCAACCTTGGCGTTGGAGTAGAACGTGAGGTCAGCTGTCAGGGTGTCGGCAACGAACATGCCCTTTTCGCCGGTCACGAAGGTGCGACGCTCCTTGGTCGGGGTCAGCCAGTTGACGAGGTGGTTGCTCATGAGTCCACCCGAGAGCTGGCACGTCGCCGAAAGCATGTCCTCGTAGTCGCGGCCAGCCTTGAATATCGTGCGGGCAGCGATGAGCTCGAACTCACGCTGGGTGACCCAGGCTGTGAGGTCGATGTCGTGGCTGGCGAGGTCCTTGACGACGCCGACGTCAGCGATGCGGGCCGGGAACGGCCCCTGACGGCGGGTGGCCACCTGGTAGAGATCACCGAGGTCGCCGTTCTCCAAACGCTTGCGTAGCGACTGCAACGCCGGGTTGTACCGCTCAATGTGGCCAACCGCGCCGATCAGGCCCCTGCTCTCAAAGGCCTCAGCGAGACGAGTCGCAGCCGCCGTATCGTAAGCCAGTGGCTTTTCGATCAGGGCGTGGACCCCTGCCTCGGCTAGCTTGAGGCCGATCTCCTCGTGGTATTTCGTCGGGGCGGCAACGACGCAGTAGTCGACACCCGCTTCGATGACGGCGTCGACGTCAGGAAGAACGGGCAGGTCACCGGCAACCCCAAATGGATCTTTGCCAGAGGCATCCGCAATCGCGACGAGATCGACGCCGTCAATTGCGCGCAGATTGCGGACGTGGTTCTTGCCCATTGATCCGATGCCGATCATGCCGGCGCGCAGATTCGTCATCAGGCACCTGCCTTCGCACAGGCGTTGACACCAGCGACGATGCGCTCGAGATCAGCTTGGGACAAGGAGGGATGGACCGGTAGCGAGACGCACTCAGCGGCGACCTTCTCGGTGTTCGGCAGCTCCAGACCGGGAGCGTAAGGAGCCAGTGAGGGCAAGCGATGGTTCGGAATCGGGTAGTAGACGCCCGAACCGACCTGGTGCTCTTCCTTGAGGGCGGTAACGAAACGGTCACGCTCATCGCCGGTGGCTCCGTCGAGACGGATCGTGTACTGGTGGTAAACGTGCACGTACCCCTCCGGCACGGTGGGGGTGACGGCCTCGGTGATGTTCTGGGACAGGAATGCCGCATTCTGTTGACGGGTCTTCGTCCACCCGGCCAACTTGGTCAACTGCACCCGACCAATAGAGGCATGGATATCGGTCATGCGGTTGTTGAGACCAACGTACTCGTTGGCGTAACGCTTCTCCATGCCCTGGTTGCGGAGCATGGCAGCCTTACGGGCGACCTCCGCGTCAGAGGTGGTGATCATGCCGCCCTCGCCAGAGGTCATGTTCTTGGTCGGGTAGAACGAGAACGCTCCGAAGGTGCCGAAGGTACCGACGTGCTTGCCGTCGATGCTGGCAGCGTGCGCCTGAGCACAATCCTCAAAAATCTTGAGGCCGTGCTTATCTGCGATCGCGCGAATTTGCGACATATTGGCCGGCAGACCGTACAGGTGCACCGGCAGAATCGCAGCGGTCTTGTCGGTGATAGAAGCCTCAATGGACGCCGGGTCGAGGGTGAACGTGATCGGATCGACGTCGGCGAACACCGGCTTAGCGCCGGACAGGGCGACCGAGTTGCCGGTAGCGGCGAAGGTGAAGGAGGGGACGATCACCTCGTCGCCCTCACCGATACCTGAGGCGAGTAGGCCGATGTGGAGGGCTGAGGTCCCCGAGTTGACGGCGACGCAATGGACCCCATCGACGACCTGGGAGGAGAACTCATCCTCGAAGGCGTGAACCTGGGGACCCTGAGCAACCATGCCGGAGGCAATAACCTCGTCGACGGCTTTGCGCTCGTCGTCACCGAGGATCGGCTTGGCGGGAGGAATGAACTGGGCGGTCACGTAAAAGCTCCTAACTATTCGGACGGGAAGCCCGGTTTGTGGGTGCCTCGGCACCCACAGGGTGTTTGGGGGGACGACGGGCTCAGGCCTGCCCGCCCTCGCTGACCAGTGTCAGCGTATCGCTGGCAGGATCCTCAACGAACCGGTCTCCGGTGCGTGAGTCGACCCACGTATTCTCACCGTCGGGATCCAGCGGGAAACCGGAACGGCCCACCCACTTGATGCGACGGGCTGGAACCCCGGCCACAAGGGCATATGCCGGGACATCCTTGGTGACAACAGAACCGGCGGCCACCGTGGCCCACTCACCAATAGTGACGGGCGCGATGCATACCGAGCGGGCACCAATCGAGCAACCACGCTTGCAGGTCACACCGACCTGCTCCCAATCATCAGCAGACTTGAGGGAGCCGTCGGGGTTGATGGCACGCGGGAAGTGATCGTTAGTAAGCACCACCGCCGGGCCAATAAAGACACCGTCTTCCAGCTCCGCGGGCTCGTAGACCAGCGCGTAATTCTGGATCTTGCAGTTATCGCCGACGTGGACACCCTCGCCGATGTAGGCACCACGGCCCACAACGACGTTCTGCCCGAGAACGGCCTCGCTGCGAACTTGGGAAAGATGCCAGATCGACGAACCGTCGCCGATAGTCACACCGTCGTCCAAATCGGCGGTGTCGATGATCCGTGGTTCACCCATGTGGGACGCCTTTCATGCCGGTTACATCAGGGCCAGACTACTCGGGTGAAGAACACGACGCCGACGGGGCCACTCCGACAAGCCGAAACACTCCCGCAACCGTCCTCACACCTGACTGGTTGACAGTGCCCGCGCTAGAACTCGGCGCCGCCGGGGGAGCCGCTGTGTACCGTCAATGGCATACCGCGCCGACCGTCTTGGGACGAGCCCCGGTGCGAGCAGATATTGGCACCACAATGCGATAGTGGCCATCTGGCACCACACCACGGGAGCCTTGAGGTACGAGCTGTTAGCCAAAGCCAAGATTGGGCATATGACTAAGCTGACGCCGACCGCCTGTAGCAGGACCGTCTCAATGTGGCCCGGGTGCCCACCGGCGCGCCGGAGAGTCGCAATAAGGGTAGCTAGCGCCAGCGCCACCAGGACGACGCCGACCATGAGGCCATATCCCACAAAAACCTCAGTGAAGCCGTTATGAGGATCCACAGCGCCATATGTTCGCCACGGTGCGTCGGCGACGTCTCGAGCGTAACGACCTGGACCGATACCGACCCCTTTGGTATCAACGAACATCCAGCCGGCGTTCTGGTACAGGTGCAGCCGGGTCTGGCCTGAGTTTGAGGACAGATTTTCGACGAACGTGTTGTAAGCGGCGATAAGTGCCGGGACCATCCCGGTGGTGACGACGACGGCAGCCCCGGCGCACGCCCCTACGGCCGCAAGCGTCATCAGAACTCGCGACCGCACGCACATCCACGCCAGCAACACCACACACGCGGCCACACACAACCGTGATCCGGTAAACCACGTCACAGGGGGGACCATCAAGGCCACCACGACGTAAGTCCACTTCAGCCAGCCCTTCTCAAGTTGCCATCCCACGATAAGGGCAACCATCCCAGCGGTGATGAAATACGCAAAAAGGTTCGGATTCACCATAAATGAAGCGATGTCCGTGGCGCTCTTGCGTACCCACTCTGCTGCGCCGAGACGATAGTTAGGCATGTGCTTGCCGGTGGCGATCTCGTAGAAACCGGGAATGATGGCGATGATGACGCCACCAAGCCAAGCCCGACACATCAGGATGATCCAGGACAGGCCATGGCCGACGAGAGTCACTGAGATCATCGTCAACAAGCCAACGACGACGCCGAGAATTTCCTTGAGGCCCTCCGGGCTTTTCATGAGGAAGAGCCCCATCGCCACCCAGAACATGCCGACGGCAATAAGAACCTGCGACACTACCTCGATCTTCGGGCGGGCAGCCAGGGCCGCCACCACCAGGGCCACCACCAGCAGGCGCACCGGGGGCAGGCCGGCAATCGTGATGGTGGACGCCCACGCCGACGCGAACGGCAGCAATATCAGGAAACACTTGACGAACCACACCGCCACCGGGGAAGGCTGGGAGCTCGGTAGGGCCGCTCGCTGCGCCAGCGTCGTCATGCCTTCGCCACCGTCACCATGCGGTCGACAAAGGCGTCAAAGTTGCGGTTGGCATCGTACTTTTCCGCCACCAAACGGGCCACCTCCTGACGAATCTGGTCCGACTTGACGTCGGTCATCCGCTCCGCAATGAATTCAGCTACCTCTGACGCTGACGGATCAGATGGCATCAACCAGCCATCCGGAAGTATCTCACGCACCCCGCCGACGTCGGTACCGATGACCGGGACGCCTCGCGCCATCGCTTCCATCATGGATACCGGGATGCCCTCCGACGAGCTGGTATTGACGAGAACATCAACGTCGTGGCCGCGATACCACTCGAAGAGTTCCTCATGCCCCAGCTGCCCCAGCCATTCCACCTCGACGCCAGCCGGCTCTAGCTTGTGCGCGACTCTAGCCTCAAGCTCGTCATGGAGGCGCCCCTGCCCGGCATGAATCCACCGCAACGTCGTCGAGCCGCAACGTTCGGATAGCTCCGCGAGTGAGTCAATGAGCAGGTCGAGCCGCTTAAATGGGGTCATCGTGCTCACCGAAAAGACGGTGAAGACGCCATCCGGGCTGGGACGCGACCACGCATCACGCGAAGGGATATCGACACCCAACCGGCTGACGACCACGTGATGTTCGTCGAACCCATAGCGATCGATGCAAAATTCGGCTCCGTCGGCGGCAATCGGGGCCAGCAGGTCGACCTCGTCAACAACCTGACGCACCGCAGGATGATGGCGCAGGGGGTGACGATCCTCGTAAATGTCGGCGTTGTGAGCTCGCGACGCCACGCGACTCACGACCCCCTGCTTTTTCGCCAGAGCGGCGCCCACGGTCGAGACGGACAGCCAGTAGGTGTAAACGAGATCGATCCCGTCGTGCTCCCTCGACAGTTCGACCAGGGTGCGTCGGACCATGGTGATCTGGGCGCAGGACCTCAGGGCAAAGACGACCCGAGAGCGATCCAGACGACCCAAGCTGGCGAGATCGCGAACCTCTCTCCAGAAGACGCCGGAGGTCAGGGCGTCGAGAACTGACAGCACTTGCCCCCCGAGACTTCCCCACTTTTCGAGCAGACGAGTGTCGAGGGTGACACCGTCAGGAAGGTCACGTGGGTGAATACTCGGTGTGTCGTTCTTCTCCGGAAGGATGACAAAATCGACATTCTGCGCAGCCCAATGCGGTAATTCTGCGGCAGCGAACTGCTCCGCCGACCCGTAGGGAAACCGTGAGGTCACCAAAACAACGAATGGCCGATCGTGACCGTCAACACCGCCACCCGTGCGGGATCCGTCACGGCGACGCCGCTGCGTAACCCACTTTCGCGCGCGTGCCGACACGCCAGACAGTGCGCCTGATCGTCGCATGGCTGATGCTCCTTGGTTGTCCTACGGGCTATGGTTGTTCCAGCCTATACACATCTCCACCCTTGACAGATCGGTCGTTGGATGCAGCTACGTACAATGTTCCGGAACGCACGCCACTTTCTGGCCTCATCGGCGATTGTCGCCGTTATTGTCGCGGTCGTTGCCGGAGTCGGCCATTTCGCCATATCTCACACCAGTTACGAAGCCGAGGCCGACGTCATGTTCACGTCAGAGGCTTTCCAAACCTTCGATAACCCGTCTGCGGCATCGGAGTACACCACCCATCTCATCACCTCGTATTCGGATTACCTCACCTCTGCCGCCGTCCTCGAGCCGCTCGGGGCCAGCTTGCACCCAGCGGTGTCGTCAAAATCCCTGGAGCAGTCGGTGAAGGTGACCCCGTCACCAATGTTTATGCAAATCGTCTATTCCAGCGATGACGAAGCCAGCACCAAGAGGGTCGTCAGTAACCTGGTCAAGGAGCTTGAGAAAGTCGTATCGCAGGCACCCCACGCCAAGGGTGACAAGCCGCTGCTGTCCATCGTTCACGCGAGCGTCACCACCGCGCCAGTGCAGGGAACCGATCGCTCCATTACCAAGAGCATCGTGGTCGGGATCCTTATCGGCCTCCTCGTCGGACTCATCTACCTGTTCGTTCGGGCCATTCTCACCACCACGATCCATGACCCCGAGGACATCGCTGAGGTAGTGGACTCGTCGATCCTAGGACGAGTTTCGACATCTCCTAGCGCTAGTGAGATCACACCGCTCGCCCACAACATCTCCTTCATGCCAGCCCGAGATGGCATCCGATCCGTGGCCTTGTGCCCGACGTCAGAACGCACCAACGCCGGAGCAATCTCTAGCGCGGTCGCCGGAAGCCTCACCCGAACCGGCACCAACACCGTCCTTATTGACGCCGACCTCGCCCACGCCAGTGCAACACAGGCGCGAGGCCTCGATCGCTCTACCACAGGATTGTCTGACCTACTCGCCGGTCGCGCCACCACCGCCGACGTCCTCATTACAGGCACACAAGACGAGGCCGACGTCATTCCTGCCGGTACCGCTACCGATAACAGCGGAGAGCTGCTCAGCGACGAGAAATTTGCCTCTCTATTGCAGGAGCTCGGATCCCATTACGACACCGTGATTGTGAATGCCGCAGCGGGGTTCGAGGCCTCTGATTCCCTGACGGTCGCGTCTAAGACCACCTCAGCGGTTGTCGTCGTGGGCCAGGCAGTGACTCCCAAACGTGCACTCAGCGACCATCTAGAGCTGTTGTCGATGTCCCGCGCCCACCTTGACGGCGTGGTGTTAGCTCGTCGATGACGCACGCGTGACGGCTACCCTGCCAGGTAGCCGTCACTTACTGGAATCAGGCCGAGTCGCTGACGGTACCGCCCGAGATACTCGCCCCCAGATGCCAGCACGGAGCCAGCCACGAGCCACCACCACGTCGAGACCGCGAAGTTCTTCAACAGGTAGGTGTCGAACCCCCATGCAACCGTCGTGGCAGCAAGCGCCATCGAGGTCACAGCCCACGCAGAGCGAGACCGCACACCACGCCATGCGTTACCCCACAGCACAACGATCGCGGCACACAGCACGAGAAACATCAACACCCCAAGCTCGGAGGCCACCAATACGAAAACCGAATGGGCGGAGTTAAGGGCCGTTCCAAATGGGGTGCCAATGATTCCGGCCCCCGGAGCCGCAATAAACTTATCCTCAATGGCGTACCACGGGAAGATCCGACCTGACCCCACCCCGAGGAGTAGATAGGTCCACGAGCTTGAGACTGCGCCCCAGCCGACTTCAGCCGCATGAAGGCGAGCTGGAGACGTCCAGGTTGCCAGGCGTCTGAGAGCCGGTACTGACGCAATAAGGGAAATCAGCGCTATCGCCATAGCTGCCGCCAGGCCCCCGACGAAACGGGGATGCTGGCGACCCCACGCTACCAGCGTCCACGCGCCGAAAATCGCGACAACAATGAGAGCCGCGCGAGAACCGGTGGCGATAGCCATGACGAGGGCACCACAACCCACAGTGGCAAAGAAGAGGCGTCGGCCTTTCGAGCATGCTGTCCGGGAGCCGTCAAGAAACACCCCGGCGGCGAGTATCACAGCGACGTGAAGAACCGCTGACCCGCCCATGGCGCTCGCAAGCCGTGGACTGCGGTGGATCGCAGCTTGAACCGGCCAGTCCATTACTGCTCCTAGGAGCACTCCAGAAGCTCCGCCGAGGACTGCTAGTCGGCGACCTTCCCCAGATAAGACGAGAACTGTTTCAAGGGCGGCGGTCATCGTCACCAACGCCGTGATTGGAGGCATCACCTGGTGGATTCGCGGCACCGTGGTACGCCACACGATGGCCTGCGGGGCAAGCATCGAGGATACGAGGGACCACATGATGATGACCGCGATCTCCGCGACAAAAATCCAGCCTGTACGGCTCATGGTATGCCGCCGTCGCCAGGCAGCGGGGCCCAGGCATACCGTCGCGACCGCGCACACCACGAGTTGAATTGATACCGTCCATGGAGTCCATAGACCGTGCCGGGTGTCGACAAATTGCATCACAAACAGCGCGAGGATGACCCCTATCACGGTGACTTTTTCGGCGACCGGCAGGGCCCGGAATTCGCGCGCGTATGCCAGTCTCAACTGGCCCACCCCCCAGTAAAGAATCGCCAGCCCCACCACACCATGACGGCAAGATCAACAGCGACGATGATGCCCATAATTCCCCGCCACAACAGCACCAAGCCGGGGGGCTTAGATGGGCCTCGGCTAGCCTCGCCAAGGGCAACGAAAAGCGGGAACCACAACAAGGTGGCCCGGTTGACGCTCATATACCAGTACCCGATCGAGAAGGCCACAACTTGAATGCCCACCCACGATGCCGAGGCCCACCGGCGTCGAATAAGGCAATACAGGAACACCACGATGCCCAGCGCCACCGAAACGAGTTCGAGGCGAAACATGATCGCCACCCCGGTAGCTCCGGCACCATAGGTGGATTGCCAGGTCTCGGCGTGGGTGGCAGGCAAGGTATGGCGCAGCGTCTCGACCGGAGTCGTAAAGCCGCGCCCCCACCCTTTCGTTTGGGCCTGGGACCATGCCGTCCACGACCCGGTCAGTCGATGCAGCCACCCCGCAAACGCCGCTAACACAACGGTAGGCACCAGCAGCGTCGACAATCGATTGACGATTTCCGTGGTGCGGCGGCGTCGAGCAGCCTGGCTCGTTGGATGGCCCTCGTCACCATCACCAACGACAGCCAATACTGCCAACGCCCCTACCAGAAAGAGGCCAGAAACTCGCAACGTGCATGCCACTGCCGCGAGGAGGGCTGCCGACCACCACCGTTTGGCACGAGCACGCTCCCAAGCCCAAAAAGCAGCAGCACAAAACAGTGCCTCTGTGTACCCGACAACGGTAAACACCGTTGTCGGAGCGATGAGCCACAGGCAGGCGGGGACCACTCCGCCAATCCGGAACAGAGCCCATGCAGCCAGACCCGAACCTATGAGACCAAGGATTACCCCGGTGACCTCCATAGGAATACCGAGGAGGCTGCCGCCTTTCAATAAAGCCGGGAGCCCGGGGAAGAACGCCATTTCGAGAGGATCGGCATATCCGTTGCGCGCAATCGACATATAGTGCTGCACGTCCCAATTGCCCGTCACCTGAGAAAACGTGCGGTGATACCCCGCCATGACGACGACGGCGACAATCAGCAGGATCGCACGGCTACCCAACCACGTCTGCGCCACCAGCAGCCCACCAGTGTCACGAGCAGATCGCCTCGTGGTAGAGCGCCGCGTCATTGAGCAGCCTCCGCGCTGGGCTCCTGGGCAGGCTCAGGTGTTGGATCCGGGGCGTGATCAAGGATGCCACCGGTCGGGTCGTCGGCATACCCCACCCTGACGACGTCATTCCACGGGCGTCGGATGTCGTCCAAAGCCCCCCAGGCGAACCACATTTCGCAGGCCAGGCGCAGCACAATTGACGCCCAATAGACGATGTCAGCGTCAGAACCGCCAGGCAGCGAAAGCCCACCCAAATGGGCCCACACAGCCAAGGAGTAAAAACACTCCCCCACCATGAGCACACCCCAATCCCGCAGATCCGGGCGAGCTAGGGCTGCAAGCGGGACAAGGAGGAGCACCCACTGCGGCGAATACACCTTATTGGTGATGAATAGGATCAGCAGGGCCAGGCACGCGACTTGGGCGATGCGCGGGCGCCTCGGCACCGTCATCGACAACCATGCCAGTCCGAGCAGACCACCGACCGTCAAGGTGCCGGTAATCCAGCCAATCCCAGGAATCGTGGCGCCGGAAGAATCCTGGATGACGTACCAGATCGTCCCCAAACCGGTCCCCGACCAAAACGTTGAGCGCAGGTAGGCCCACCAGGTAGTCAAGCTCAAACGGGCCGCAATGACGTGGCAGACCGCCAGCACAACGAATCCCGACAAAAGATACCGGCCCAGTTCCGGTAACCGTGTGGCACGCAAGCAGCACACCATGACGGCGAAAGCGACCACGGCCGCTTGGAGGCTTCCTGCGCACGCTAACCCCATCAAGACTCCGGCTAACCACGGGCGACGACGAGCCCAGGCGAGCATAGACGTCGTCGCTAGGGCAACAGGAACCATGGAGAAGTCGATGAGGCCAGCAAGATACACCGCCGGGCACAACACCACCCAGAAGACGTCCCACGATCGGCGTCGCGCCTGGGTCGGTCGGCCCATATCGTCGACCGGAAGGTTCGTGTCTGATTCGCGCCCCAGCAACATAACGGAGATCGCGACGGCTAGGAACGCCACGAAGAGCACAATCTGAGCTACTCCCCAGTAAGCATTAGCGGCGTCCAAAACCTGCTGATCCGTGGCCGTCGGCGAAACCTCTGCCCCGAAAGCCCACACCACTCGGCGACAAAATGCCATAAGAACAGTGACGAGGGGGGTTTGGGCAATACCCGGGTTCGCGAACAGCGACCCGCCATGACCCATCCCTGACACCCGATATATCGTCGGAATGTCCGAATAGCACTGCCGCTGATAGAAATCGACGGCCTTCGCTGCATCGTGCTGTACACACGGAGTGACACGGTAAATAGTGAGTAGCCAGACGACGATAGCGCTCAAGATGGCCCAGGGGCCAGGATCAAAGAACATGCCACGCGGCCACGCATAACGGCCCATGCGTCCACCAATACGACGGTCCAGTCCTAGCCGAGACACGCGGGATCGTCGCGGAGCATCGAGGGCTCGGCGGGCCACGTAACCCGTGGATCCGTCGTTGAAGTATGCGCCGCCGCGCCTGCCATCGAGGGCGTCGTCTTTCGGATCAGGGATGGTCACGTCGTCAGGCTACCCATTGTGTGCCCGACTAGTCGGTTGGCTCCCACCGCGCGTCGTCTCTGCCGACGTCGGACCAGACGTGGAGCTGTGGATCGGCTTTGATGTCTGCGTCGGGACCGAGGTGTGCGTCGGCTTGGACGTGTGCGTGGGCCTCACCTGTGTAGGCGTTGGCGCCTGTCTGGTCGAGGAAGGCTCAGACGTAGGCTTCGACGACGGCCGCGAACTAGAAGTACGAGTCGGAGTCGACGTCGGCTGATCCTGCGACTGTGGATCGTCCTGGCTTGATGACTGGTCTGAGCCGTCACCGGAATCGTCTGCGACCGGCACCTGCGGACGGCGCGTGGAGCCATAATGCTTGCCCGAGAGGTTCACCCAGTCTGGCTCGGCAAAGGGCTTGTCGGGCATGCCATCCATCGCCGTCTGCATGTAGTCAAGCCAGGTGCGAGCGGGATAATCACCGCCATGGAACCCGGTCGTTCCTTCACGAGCGTAGGGGTCGAGGTCGTCATTGCCGGAGTCCCCGGCCACGAACATGACAGCCGTCGAAATCTGCTTGGTGTAGGCAACGAACCATGCTGCTGTCACCTCCCCACCGACTCCCGAGGTACCCGTCTTTCCCGCCACATGATGGTCGAAGTCGGAGACGATCCGTCCTGTACCTTCCTCAACCACTGACTGCAGAGCGTAACTGACGTCATGGCTGATATCGGCCTGGATAGCCTGCTTTGACGGTCGAGGAGCGCGGTAGACGACTTTGCCTGACTGATCGACAACCTTGTCCACAATGTGGGGGATCACCTGCTTGCCGTCATGAGCAATCGTCGCGTAACCGCCTGCCTGGGCGAGGGGACTCACCTCGGCAGTCCCCAAGGCGATGCGGTTGTTCAAATCCCACCCAGTTCCTCGAGGCAAGCCAGCGTCAGTCGCAGCCTGCACAACAGCCTTCGGGCCATTTTTCGTCCGCGACACCATGTCAACAAAAGCGGTGTTGATCGACTTCGAAATGGCCTGACGCAAGCTGACGGTGCCGTAGTTGGCGTCGCTGTCGTTATGAACCTCGGTGCTGTCACCGTCCGGGGTGAAAGCGTTTCCCTCTAGCTGAGAGCGCAAGCTAAATCCGTGACGCATCCCGGCAACCACCGCGTAAGTTTTGAAGGTGGACGCTGACGGACGCGCAGTACGCGCCCAATTTCGAGTGTTGGAGAGATAGTCATCACCTCCATAAAGAGCGACGACACCACCAGAACTGACGTCTACTGAGGCGAGCGCAGGATGCAGATTCTTGGCTGCCTGAGAACCAGCGTTACGGCCCGCAAGCCTCTTGTATTTCTGACCCGCAGCCACAGCGGCCTTCTGGTCCTTAAGGTCAAGCGTGGTCGTGACTTTGAGGCCACCACCCTTGACCTGCTGGTCTGAGAACCCCTTGGCGATGAGTTCGTCGTAAACCATCTTCATGAGGTACCCGTCGGTTCCCGCCCATCGGTTGTAGTCAGGGATCTTAGGGAATTCCGGCAACTGCCGGTACGCCTCATCATGCTGAGCCTGGGTGATATTGCCGGCCTCCCGCATGCCGTCGAGGACGTAGCGGTACCGCTGCAGCAACCTCTCACGGGCGGCTACATCACCATTGGGATCCAAGTTAGACGGGCTGTTGAGTACTGCGGCCAACACCGCCGACTGAGACAAGGTGAGCTTCGATGCGTCGGTGTAGAAGAACGCCTTCGCGGCAGCCTGAGCGCCGTATGCTCCCCGGCCAAAGTAGATGGTGTTGAGGTACCCGGCGAGGATGTCCTCCTTCGAGACTTCCTTACCCATTTTTATGGCCAGCAGAAGCTCTTTGAACTTGCGGCTCATTGTGCGTTCCTGGGACAGGTACAACACTTTGATGTACTGCTGGGTGATTGTCGAACCACCCTGCATTTCACCGCCACGCGCGATCGCCCAGGCGGCGCGCGTCATGCCCTTCACTGAAATACCCGGATCGGACCAAAACGTGCGATTCTCCGCCGAGACAACGGCGTCACGCAGCGTCTTCGGCATCGACTTGTAGGGGATCGACTGACGGTTCTGCACCGAGAAAGATCCGAGGCGAGTTCCGTCACGGTAGTAGATGAACGAGGTGTTCGTCTGGAAGTCGCGGTTGGGGTCAGGGAGCTCGGTGCGCTCATAGGCAACAAAAACCCCGATCACGGCAATAATCGCCAAGGACAGGATAGCAATGAGCAGGCTCAAGAGAAGTTTCTTGAGCCTGGGGTGCCGGCTGCGCTCCGACGTGGCAGCGCGGCGGGTCCTTCTTGCACTGGCCGCGGGCGCATGACGCCTCAGCGATCTTCTAGCGGGTTTGCGGTCAGCCATAGATGTCCTCCACAGTTGGCTGATGGCGAGGTGGGCGACGGCGTCGACCGTCGCCTAGGACATAGTCGACGAGGATGTGGTTCCACAGACAGTCAGGGCAAACCTCAACCTCGTACACGTGGAACTCACCGAACTGGTGCTCCATCTCCTCCAATTCGTCGAGGGTGTGGATGCGCCCCGAGTACTGGCCCAGCTGATGGCCAAAAGCGTGCCGAAGCAGGACGAGGCGAGGGGACTCGCAGACCGGGCAGTCGTGGTCGAGAGGCTCGCCGTGGTGCATGGCGGCGCGCACCAACATAGGGTCGGCGTCACACGCCGTCGGGGCGTTGAGGTCGACCCGGGGGCTGCGCAACGCCTCCAGAGTGTGACGACGTTGCAGGGCGTGGGAAACCACGTTTCGCTGCGTCTGCATACCTTCTAGAGTACGGCGTGCTTGTGACGCGTCCCCAGGACACGTGTTCGACGGCCGAAACCTCCGCCGCGGCTGCTTCGAGTCCGTGTGGAAATCGGGTTGGGAGAGGGGGGAGTTACCACCCCTGCTGGCATCGAACCCCGTTTCTAGCACGTTTACCACACCGACCCGTGACGTGATCACGGACGACTCCCTACGCCGAGCTCGCGGAGGTTCACCGCACCGCGCTGACCACCGGCGGTTCTTGTTCCTTCTTTTTGCGCCGACGACGCGACATCAGCAAGTAACACACAATGGCAGCGATGAGCAGCAAGTCGAGGATCATCCACCAGCTGAGCGATAGATGCCAGCCGTCCGGTGGTGAGGCAACCGTCCCAGGCACTCGTACAGCCTCAACGAGTAGACGATCCGTGTTGATGCCGTAAGGGGTGCAGGTAATGAGGACGAGCTTATCCACACCGCGCTCATAGGTAATCGCCTTGTAGTCGTACGGACCGACAATGCGCCTGTCGCGGACCTTATAGCGCAAGGTTTGGCCAGCCACGGTAACGTAAACGTCGTCACCTCTGCCAAGAGTTGGTAGCCGGTCAAACATGGATGCGTTGACCATACCTGTATGCGCTGAAATCACCGAGGTCGTCCCGGCACCACCGACAGGAAGGTCGGAGCCGAACATGTGTCCAGCCCCACGGTAGAGTACGTCGGACGTCGTCGTGTGGTAAACAGGCAGGTCGATGCCCGCAGAGGGAACGGTGACGCGACCAATTGCCCCATCAGATCCCGGCATGACAAGGGTCTTCATGTAGTCATTGAAGCCGGGAGTGGAAGGCTCAGGGGGCAGGGCATGATGCCCGGTGTGGGCTAGCTTTTCGTTGTAGGCGTGGGCCTCACGCAGCAGCTTGGCATTTTGCTCGGAGTTGACCCCGTTGCCAGCCTGTTGGGAGTACTGCTCGGCTATCTGATGAACGCGGTAGTCATTCCACAAGGTCAGCGGTACCGGCAGCAGCAAGATCATGATCCCGACGACGATCCACAGCAGGGACCGACGTCGGCGCGCAGAGCCAGAACCCTGGCAGTCACGTCTTCTGGTCATCATGGCATCCTATTCAGACAGCGCCCGGCGCCATTGCGGCGCCAGCACCGAATATGTGATGCCCCCGCGGCGTGGTTCCCGCCCCTGCATGAAGCGGGAACCACAACCGATAGGAGCGTGCCGCTGTCACCGATCGCGCCGATGCTGCCACAAGCCGATCCCCAACACCAGGAGGCCTAGCAGCAACACCAGCAATAGGGTCTGCATACCAGTGTGAGGCAACATATTGGTGACCGGACGGATCGCGCCGTACGTATTAGACGTAGCGGTGACGGCGCCAACTGACGGAGCGGAATTAGTAACGGCAGCGGTCACCGTCACAGCCCCGGCCGGGATCTTTAGCCAGGCAGGAGGTTGCGGATCGCCGAGCTCCACGGTAATGGTGCACGACGTCTGACCACCGACCGTCACCGTCGATTGATCAAGGCGGCACGCCTGCGCCGGAATCGTGCCGTCAGCACCGATGGTCAGCGTCTGGCCTGCACCACCAGCTCCCACCTGGATCTGCTTACCCGCCAGCGAAGGATCGCTGAGACTGAACGTCGTGAGGTCAAATCCGCCATCGTTGCTGATGCTGTAAGTGACGTCCATAGTCGTCGCATCTGAATCCAGCATGGCTGTATCCGCCGGCCCAGTAGGATCCGATGCCATCGCAGGACCCACAATGCTCTTGACCACCTTCATGGATGGGTAGGTGTCCAGCACGCTGATCATCCACCCGTCACCAGACGTCGACAGGTCGGTGGCATCCTTGACGGGATTGACGGTGAAGCTCACGGAATGAGCTCCCGGGGTTATGACCTGCCCGTTGCTTCCGCGACCGGCACTGACGTTAGTCACCGTTGGGTTGTCTGCAATGAACTCCCCCTTAGCCTGCACCGATAGGGTCGGGTCGACGCCGCTGACGCCACCTTTCGTCTCAGTGACCTCGCACGACGTGCCCACCGGGACCGGTTTGAATTGGAGTCTCTCGCCGGGATTGATGGTTTGCGTACTCATATCATCGGGGAAGCAAGGGCTAGTGAACGTCAGTTGTGCATCCTTAGCCACATCTCCGGACACCGTCTTAACAAGGCTTGGCGTCGCTGTAGCGAGTAGGTGGACGGCTTCAGCCCCCACCGTCATAGCTACATCTTTACCAGCCGGCACAGTGGCGTCTTCGGGCAGGTTAATGGAGTACGTGTACGCCTTCTGATCAGCCGTGACCTTATCTGCAGGAGTGTTAGCAGGGTCCTCGGTAGGGTTATTCTCGGCTGCCACTCCGTCACCATTCCATTGGCCAAACACCACGAATGGAGTTCGGCTGCCTTGGGTGACCTCGAGGTCGGGCCGGGCCGCCAGAGCAGGACTCCCAGCTAGGGACACATCACACGAGGCATCGACCGGAAGATTGACAGTCCTACCCCCGGTCGGCACCGCTTGTCTAACCACCGAAGACAGATCCGTGTCGTCACGAAGAAAACTCTCGACTCGGTGCGTACCTGCGGTGTCGTGACAGGTGATATCCACTGTGTACCCATTGGCATTTGCGGTCCGCCAGGAGCCTGCCTGCATCATCGCGACGCGTACCGGAACCATTCGTCGGGCGTAGGTGTTGACGAAGTCCCACGAGGTGCGCACTGGCGCTGACGGGTCAACATCATTAAGGTCAGGCGATGCGCCCTCAGTACCAGAAAGATCTGGGCTAGGTGCCTGCCCGGTAATGACGAGCGGGCCCGCTTGATCCGGGTTGACCTGCAAGGCTTGCGGCGTGTTTGTGACATTGTCCTCGGCAATGGTGCACTTCGCGCCAGCTGGCACGTTCACCTTGTCCGAGCTGTAGCTACGACTAAAGATGGCCTCACCGGTGTCAGGATCGGTGCCCTCAGCACGGGACTGGGCGTTTTTGAATACGTCCCATCCCAGCGTCTGTGGCAGCGTGGGGCCACCTGCGAGCATGTCGCCACCGCCGGTAGGAGTCTCAACACCCACCGCACGGCACGACGCGTGAAATCCGAAACTCGGATTCGATGCATCTAACTGGTCAAACCCGTATTGAGTCGCCACCACTTTCTTAGTGAGCTGCACCTGGCTAGTGACGTACCGGTAACTATTGTAAATGTCGACGGTGTTATCACCGGAAATCGTATGGAACGAGTCCGATGTGGCAACGCCGCCTGCATTGGAGATGGCGTCCTCGCTTTCCACCTTTGCGGTGCTGTCATTATCGCCGACAACCCACCTGATTTGCTTAGGTTTCACATAGGCTTTAAGAAGGTCCGTATCCTGCGGATTATCAGCCTTGGGAACATGCAACGCCAGCCCCAATTCCCCGAAGTGATCGCCGACAATAGAGCAGTTCGCGGCGGCGGGTACGTCAGGGAAGGTATAGGTGCCAGGCCCGGTGATCGTGCCGGAGAAGGTACCCAACACAGCTTCCTTACCATCAGCGCCGGTGGTCTTGGGATCACGGCAGGTCATGGTGAAGGTGTGGGTGTAATAGGGGATCTTCTGATCGAGATCTGGACGCGCCGCATTGGCGTCGGCATAGGCCTTCTCGATGCTGCCAGGCAAGTTCGCAAACTTGGACAACTTGACCGGAACTAGATTGCGTCGGTAGGTGTTCGTGACGCTGACCGGCACCCCGTCCGCCGGGCTGTCTGGGCGCACCCAGAACGTACGCTGTGCTCCAACCGAGGAATCGTGCTTGTCCTTGTCCACAGCCACCGACGTCGTGAGTGAAATACCCTCAGTAGTCGAGGTCTCGCCCTCAAGCGCAGTGCAGCGTGAGCCCACCGGAATTGCCTCGCGCACCACAGTGGGAGCGTTCTCGACGGTCGATGGATTGTCTTCAGTGCCCGCGTAGTCACTCACCGATTGACTGAAGCCATCGAGAACCTGGCCATACGGCGTAGTGCAGGCCACTGTCATCGGGAACGCCTGATTACGTTTAATGGCAAGACGCTGCGGGGAAATAAATGTCTCGTCGGTGCCATCAGCGTTCTTAATGGGTTCACCACGGGCATCGGTTGCGGCAGCAACGGCAACGTCTTTATCTAAGGTGAGTCGGGTATTGACGAAGTCGTATTCGTTGTCGATAGTCAGCAAGGACTGCACACCAACCGTGAAGTCAGCGACTACTGGGGCCTCGCTGCTGTACGTTACCTGGTCAAATCCTGAACCACCGGACAACTGCGCTGAACTCTTACGGGTAATCGGGAAAGTGCCTCCCCCGTCCAACCCCGAAGTGCGCTGGTAGGTCTCGCCAGACGTACCGGATCGGTTTTCAGTCAGCCGACATTTACTGCCGGCAGGCAACTGCTGCCCACTGAAATCCTTCGCGGTGGGGGTCGTCGAACCCGCTTCTCCGGCGCCTAAGGTAAAGGATGCATCCGATCCGAGATCGACGGGATCGCCGGCACTCGTCGTGCATGTGAGGGTGTAACTGACGTCTTGGGCGAGTCTGGCATCAGTACTCGTCACGGTCTGGTTAATCGTCAGTCCCTTCGAGACGCTGGCAAAGGTATCAGTCACCGTGACGTCAGCCTGCCGGTCCCCGCCAGCAGTTGTGTTGTCCATGGTGAAGCTCTGCTGGTTTGCATCACTTGTCCATTTGATATCCCCGGAGAGCCCGTCGGGACGAGTCTGGGAGAAGTGGCAGGTCTGGCCATAGGGCACACCCATGGCACCGTTCTGATCGTTAACCAGAGCGTCGTCATCCTTATTGCCGGTGCCGGCTTTAAGAACAGCGCTTCCGTCAGGAGCCAACGTCACAGTTCCCGTGAGTGCAATCGACCTGGAATTCTGCCCGCCGGAATCCGCGACAGTGCGGGTACCACAGTCGAAGTTCACTGTGAGGTCCCCGGGAAGATCAGTGCGATTATCCGGATTAACAAGGGCTGTCGTAAGCCGGACCGTGCCGAGCACAGGGGTGTAGGTATTGGTGATGATGACGCGGTTCTGAGTCTTGTCAGTAGAGTCTTGCACCGTCATGATGGGCTTAGTCTTAGCCTCGTCATTAGACAACACTGTGCTCACGTCCTTCATGTCAGTGAAGCTGAGCTGGGTGTCTTTCAATGTCACATCGGATAGAGATCCACTGGCAGCCGTGACGTCGCTCTGATAAATCGTGCAACTGGCGCCGACCGGAACGTCCTGAATGACAGCCGAAAATGTCACAGCACCATCGGACTGCGTCTTGGGAATGGTCAACACACCATTAACGGTGCTCGCACCATCGGAACCGTAGCTGCACGTGTATGCCGCCGAGAAAGAGTCGATACCCGACTCGGCCACGGTACGACCGGGGCCAGTAAGTTGCTCCACGACGGTGATATCCCGGCGTAAATAGCCATAACTCGTACGCAAATGAACATTCGCGCTAGAGGCAGTGGTACCAGGCGCATAGTCAGGCAGACTCAGCTTATACGCGCTCTTGTATGCACTGCTATCAGGCTCTGGCTGGATAGGCTGGCCACCGTTAACCGTAACGTCACGCCCCTCAAATTCGAACTTTGCGCTCTCACTTGCGCTCAAGCCCGAAAGGGGATGGAGGTAGCAGTCAACGGCTACCGGAACCTGCACATCGGTCTTAGTGCTGGAATAGCTACTCCCCCGCTTCGAGATGGTGAGGCTGAACTTCGTATCGAAGTTCGCCGCCGGACAGATGAGATCGAAATCATAGGTGCGAGATGCAGCGCCGTTGAACAATGCATCAATAGCATCATCACCTTTAGGGCTGACGAGTTCCTTGTCAATATGCAAGGTTCCCGTGCGCTGGGTATAGGTGTTCACTGCGGTCGTCGAACCGGAGTTTTGCCCGGCGACAACCTTTTGCAAAGTGACAACACGAGTACGGGTAACCGAAGTACCGTTACCGTCGGTGACACTGGTGTCCGAGGCGGATACCTTGTCACTACCGCCCTGGCCTGTCCAGGTCTGGTCGAGGCCAAGACCGGGGGGAGCTGGGGGAGCCTTCGGATCAGTAAAGGTCTCCGACAAGACACACGACGCCCCAGCCGGCATGAAATCACGAGTTTTCGTGTCACCAGCAGACAGACTCACATCTCCAGTTAGCGAAACACCTTGCCCACCATCGGAGCCGCCCTGACGGTCAGACTCCGGGTACGCACTTTCGAAGTCTGCCTTGCGGAATGGGAGGCTGGGATCGGTGCCGTCGCCACAGTCGTAGTGGATCGTGTAGGTACGACCCTGCACAGAAGCAAACTGGCCAGCACCTCCCTGCACGGTCTTCCCAACATTGAGCTGCGCGCGATTGTACCTACTGGCCCACGTCACTTGGCAATCGACTGGCTCGTTGTCATGATTGACGCTATTGGTGACGGTGAGCTCGCTCGACGCTCCGTTAGTGCCCAGTGTGAAACCTGAAGGCTGAGTCTGGTCATCAATATCCCAGACTCCATCACCAATCGTGCACCTCCACTTCGGCCGATACCGTAAGAGCGCTTTATCAGCTTGGGTGCCGGTGGCCGTCGATGTGAAAATGAGGCCGCCTTGTGGAGCCAAGAAAGTATCGTTAGACGTTTCCCGAGCTACTGCAGTACCTGATCCGTCCTGAGGTAAATCAATGGAGTTTCCCTCCGACGTCCTGGCAGCCACACTGAACGTCGTTTTCTGACCAGTGACAGCCTCCTCGTACGAAGTATCGGGCTGGCTCACTTTGCCCGAAACCCGACTGAAGTTGATCGCCAGACCGATTCCTTCCTGGGCACTTGTCCATGACGACAATTCAAGTTGCTGGGGAGCTTTGGTCGTCGCCACAAACATTTTTCCGGAACCGACATTGACACAGACAAAGTCGCGCTTCTTTCGGTTGGCTCCCGGATCACTCAGGATCGATCTTCCCCACTCCCAGCTGGGACCAGACCCTTGGCTACGTAACCCATCCTCAACAGTAGAGTTTCCTTCTGTACATTTAGCGCCGGAAGGCAACATCGCATATTTGACATTGTTTCCGTACACATCATCAAGGTTGTCGACGGACTGCCCCTCGCCAGAAGTTGTGGACTCGGTATCCGCCATCGTCAGGGTGTAATTATTGACGGCGGAATTATCAGTGGTGTCTGTGAGTTTGATGTTGGCGAGCCGTAGCCGCACTAGCTGCTGATCGCCCCCGCCTGGGTGCTTGTCCATATTGGAGAAAATCACCGGTCGACTGGTGTCGCCAGGATATGCGCCAAACATGTTCCAGCCGAATGCTGAACCGGTCCACGTCCCGATATCGCCGCTGAAGTTTCCGGTATTCGTATTATGGGCAGAAACCTCTACCACTTGTTCCCTGTCAACCCATGCCCCGGACACTTTCTCCTTGATCTTGGGACGCGTCAGGTCGAAGTCCAACCGATACTTCCCAAAGACCCGTTGGACGTGAAGTGGGGTGGTAGACGTGGCCTTGCTGAAATCGACACCCGTCCAGTCAATCCAGCATAAAGAGTTCGCGTAAATATGGGGTGCAGGATTGCCTGTCACAGGATTGCCAAAAACATTCCTGCCCTCCGGGCTGCGGAATTGGCAACCATTCCAATCCCACTTCTGTGCCGAATTGTCCTGGCTAGATGCCAAACCACTAGCTGCCGGAGCCTTGAATCCGGGCGCCGCTGCGGCAGAGGTGGCAGCGTCCGGGATGACGGCCTGGCCGAGTTGTCCCATCGTGGCGACCAGAAGCAATGCCAGGAAGACGGCCGACACATTCCTGAGTCGCGAAAAGATTCGTCCGGTCACTGGTTCTTCTCCTTATCACGCCGATCGGGTCGGGCCACGAAGAGCACGACAATCACCGTCACAAGGACAGCACCGATCCCCCCTGCTGCCCCCATAGCACCCGTTACCGGCAGCTTCAAACCTGGCCTTGCCCCGCCGGACTTGCCCGGAGCGGGTAAAACTTGGGCACTGCCGTCAGCCACCATTACGTGTGTTGACGCCGACGACGCAGCAGCATCAATCGACCTACCCACATCGGTCGGCACCTGCCAACCATCGGGGAATAAGCCCACCGACATCGTCAACTGCTTGTCACCGGCCGTACGACAGCCGACTGTGGCGACGGCGTCAGCTTCGACGCGTACCTGCGGGTTTCCGACGCGGGCATTAGCGAGTTTGGCCAGCCCAGACTCGGTGAGTTCGATAACGACCGATCCCGTCGCCGTATCAGCGTGGGACGTCCAGTCCTTACTGCGGATCAGGTCGACGCGAGTATGACCCGTGCTAATCCACACGCGCCGCGCCTGTCGATCCACCAAGGCTGGGTCCATCGACAGGACCATGACGTAGCGGTACAGCTTGCCGCGAACATCCGGTTCCGGCGCACTGCCAGCGACTCGGATATGCACATTGTTGCACGGTGCCACGTGGGACGGCGACGCTGTGATCTGCACTGAGACGGGTTGGTTCTTCAAAGCCACACGGACGGTATCGGAACGATCCTGGGGGTTGGGCAGTGCCACGAGGAATGGACTCGCCACCGAGTACGACACATCGCCGACCCGTGACGGTAGCTCTCGCACCAGATACACCCCGTCAGGAAGTCCACTAACCCGGGCATGCCCGGCAGAATCAGTGATCGCCTTATGGCCCGGTCCTAGCCGATGCTTTGACATCGGAGTCACGACGTCGGGGTGCTCATCAACCAACTTGCCTAACTCGTCAGCCGACGTAGCCGAGACGTCGAGAACTCGATTGATCTGAAACGAAATACCTTCCAAAGCCTGGCCGGCAGTGTCGCCCTCGCCTTCGTGCTTCACCAGCACCAGCGTGTTGCCTTCAGCGCTCTCATAAGGCGCGGCGTGAGCAATCGATCCCGCGCCAATCCCGGCCACAGCGAGAAGCGTTATGACCAACGCGGCGCTGCATCGGCGTATAGGGGAATAAGCCCAGCGGGAGCAGCGCACGAGCCACCACGAACTGGCGCTGTGCCTCGTGTAGCGGCGCAGGCTCATTCTAGGCCAACGGCTCTCGCGATGCCCTGTGCCCATAGCTCATGCCTTCCTCACGTCGTCACAACCTTTACCAGTCGTTTCCGACAGTTCTGCTGCACCGATATCCCCTGCGCTCCTGCGCGGGAGAGCATTGGTCTGGTCATCCTTGCTGCGACGCCGCCCCGACACCAACCAGTAAATGAGGTAGATGAGGATGAGGAGGACGACGATCATCACGGCAATCATCCACGGCTGCCACGGGCTGTGGTAACGCTGTGCCGGCTCTGGCGGTACAGGAGTCGTTCTGACTCCGCGCACCAGCAGCCGGTGTGAATTGATGCCATAGGGGGTACACGTCACCAAAGTTGCGTAATCGCGGCCACTTACCGGCCTGACAGCAGCCAAGTCCGTTGGTTCCACAACGCGGATCTGGTCAACCTTGTACGCCAAGGTTTCGCCCATGACATCGACGTAGAAGATGTCCCCCACCCGTACGTGAGTGAGGTTGTCAAACATCGTCAACGTCGCTAGGCCGGTATGCCCGGTGAGCACACTATGAGTCCCCGCACCCCCGACCGGGAGCGCGGTGCCGTACAAGTGGCCGACACCGGCTGCCAAGACTCGCTGCGAAGTGCCGTGATACACTGGCAAGTCGATGCCTACCGACGGCACCCGCACTCTGGCCATGGCCTGATCGAGGTTGAGCTGCGACAAGTAGTCGCGATACCGGGCCGATTCAGTATCCGGAGGCTCACCCCAAGGATCGCGAATCGTCCCATTCTGTAATTTTTGGTTGTACTCGTGAGCCCGCCGTATCTGAGTGGCCCGTGTAGAACCGTCCAGTTGTGCGACGTGCTTGGAATAGTTTTCGGCAATTCTGGCCTGTTCGGTGTTCTTGATCTGAGTCACGACCACCGGGGCCAGGAGCACCGCCATGCCGAGTAGCAAATAGACGACGGAACGCCAGCGTCTTTTACCACGCGCCACAGCGGTGTCTCCTCCCGAACGATCAGGCAGAAGCTTGGTCCTTATCGCGACGGCTCACATACACACCGCGAGCAACGAGCCCACCGCCCACGACGAGAACGATAAGCAGGCCCCACGCGCCGGTTGCCGGCAACTGACCCAAGACGGTGTCCTTCTTATCCTCAACCGAGGCTGTCAGCGAATTGGCCGCCCGATCATATGCGACAGGTTGAGCCTCCGGGTTAACAAAGAATCCGTCCGGAGCCTTGGTCTCAAGCACGCAGTACTGGTTAGCTTGCTCACCGGTATCACCACCAGAGAAAGACGTCGCCGGTATGCCGAATCCCTTCACAGTAGCGGTGTTATCCGTTGTCAAGGTGTCAGTGAGCGTAGCTCCCTGATCATTCGAGCTTGCAACCTGTATCGGATTGCCGAGTAGCTGGTACTTGCCCGTGCTGTCGTCCTTCTTGCACAAGTACAGCTTGAACTGGGCGCCGGAGAGGCTAGCAGCATCGGTGCCCTGAGCTGTCTTGGTGACGGTGAGGGTAGCGAAGGTCGTCGAAGTCGGCTGGTCGTTGGTATCAGTAGTGATCGTTCCACCGTTAGGGAGGTCGACCGTGGCGGTGTTCGTCACCTTGCCGCCGCTAGCCGGGATGGACGTGACGGTGGCCTTAAAGGCGACATGGACCTGCAAGCTCGGATCGTTCTTACGCTGATCCTGCAACTTCGTCAGGCCGGCATCGGTGAAGGTGACGACGAGCTTGTGATCCTCAGCGGTAACGGTGTAATCCGTCGTCGCCAACGCAACGTCACCGTTGGTGCCCGATGCCGTCACCTTGACGCTGGCGGGATCGAGGGTCAACTCATTGACGAGCGGATCGGTGATGACCATTCGACTAAGGTCACCGGCTGGGACCGGAGCATTGATGGTGTAGGCCAAGGGCTTGCCGACGGTGGCACCGGTATCGTCCACCTGCTTGTTGGGCTTAACGTCCTGGTTCTTCGGCTGAACTGTCTGATCGTAATTCCACGTGCCGTTGTCACTGAATGGCAGAGTCACAATGAAGGGCGGGGCGACAGTGTAGCTGCCCTTCTGAAGCTCAGTAATGCGATAGGCGCCAACCTTGAAGTTTGCATCGGTGTCAGTGCTGATCCTGGCAACACCGTCGGCACCGGTCTTGATATTGCCGAAGCTCACCGAACCGTCGATCGGGGCGTTGCTGGCATTCATGCCAGATAATGTTTCCCAGCCACTGGTCGTCGTCAGGTCAACGTTAATCTTCTCGACCTTGAACTCGACATCCGCGAGTCCCTTGAGGTTACTGGTGTCGTTCGTCGGGTCACCGATGAGTTTTTTAATCGTAAGAGAAACCGCGTGATTGGCATCCACGCTGTCTGTGGCAGCCACAGTCGCCGGACTAGGATCTGGCTTGGCGCCGGTCTCATCGGCCAGCGCTGGAGCAGCCAGGCTACCGAACGTCAGAATCGACGCAGTGAGTGCGGCACACAGGGGCTTGAATGACCTCATACCTGCTCCTTCATATGGATGGAGGTTATTCGTGAGGAGTCTTCGACTCGCGTACGCAGCCGCCAGCACCTCATCGCTCGTGGGAGTTTACAGGTTCAACTTACGCTGCGACACATCCCAGGGCACCGAATGGTGCCACTATGTGAACACACGCCTACTCACTGCGACGAGATAGTGCCTTCACTAGGAGTCATACCGTGGTCAATTCTCAGGAAATTCCTAACGACTTGTCCGGCGAGTGTCATGGCCAGCTTGGCAATGCAAACAGGTCACGGTGACGAGCGACTTTCCGCACCCATCAGCCCGGCCCCTATGCTCGGACCTATGCCCGAACCCCTCCAATTGCACCGCGCAACCCTAGACAACGGGATGCGTGTCGTCGTCAACCCTGACGCCACCTCCCCGGGAGTCGCCGTCAATATGTGGTACCGAGTGGGGTCAGCCGACGAAGAAGTTGGCCACTTTGGGTTCGCCCACCTCTTCGAGCACCTCATGTTCTCAGGCACCACAAGCGGGATCGCGTCAAGCGAACATCTAGCGACGATCGAAGCGGTGGGAGGGTCAGCAAATGCGTCAACAAGCTTCGACCGCACTAACTACTTTGAAACAGTGCCGGCTGGAGGGTTGGAACTCGCGCTGTGGCTGGAGGCAGAACGACTCGCACACTTGGCGGTCACCGAAGACAATCTCACGACCCAGCGTGAGGTCGTCAAGGAGGAGAAACGGCAACGCTACGACAACACTCCTTATGGGGACCTACTCGATCTGCTCCTGGACGGCAGGTTCGGCGACGAGCACCCATACGGACACCCGACCATTGGCTCGGTAACCGACCTCGACGCCGCCCGCCTCGACGACGTCACTGCTTTCCATTCCGCCTGGTATCGGCCCGACAATGCTGTTCTCGTCATCTGCGGATGTGTCGAGGCAAGCGAGGGGTTGGCCCTGGCCGACACATACCTCGGAGCGGTACCTGCTGCCAGCGGGGACATCCCACAACGCATTCAGCGACGAGTTCGCCACGACAATCCTCGGGTCATCGTGACACGCCACGTCCCGCGAACTGCGGTCACCCGGTCGTGGGCCACCCCACCCATCACCGACCCCGACAATCTGGCTGTTGCCATGGCTGTTGACGTCCTCGGATCCGGGATGAGCTCGCGGCTCATCCGCATCTTGGAAAGGGAACGTCATCTCGTTGATGGGGTGGGAATGAACGATTTAGGGCTAGCGCGGGGGGCCTCGACGACTCTGGTGTCAGCTCACCTCAAACCGGGAGTGTCCGAGGAGGAACTAACCGGAGCCGTCGACGAGATCATTACTGAACTCGCTGCTCACGGGCCAAGCCGGGCCGAGTTGGAACGGGCTCGCGCCCAGGTGGAGCGAGGCTGGTTGGAATCATTTGCCATCGTTGACGAACGGGCTGACGTACTCAATATGTACGAGTCCCTCTTAGGGGACGCCAACCTTGTCAATACCTACCTCAGCCGAGTACAGGCCGTCACCGCAGACGACATCGCTGAAGCTGCAAAACGGTGGCTGTCCCCTAACCAGGCGTCGACAGTCGTCCACAAGGAGGCGTGATGAATACGCGCAATGATCGTCCTCTTACCGATCGCCCCGCCGTGCATCCGGGCTCGCCGTGGTCGTTTCCGCGGTGCATTGTCGAGACGTTGTCGACTGGCCTCACGGTGGTGCGTGTACCGATGCCGGGCCAGCAGATTGTCACTATGGAAATCGGGTTAGATGCGCCTCTGGGTGCCGAGCCTGCTGGTTTTGAGGGCCTTGCTGGCCTCGTTGTCCGCACTGCCGACGAATCCACCAACCAGCATCCTGGGGCAGCTTTTGCCGAAGCCATGGAGTCGATCGGGGCCAGCTACGACGGCTCGGCTGGGTTAACTGGGAGCCATGTCGGCGTCGATGTGCCCGTGACAAGGTTCGATGCGGCAGCCACGCTCTTCGTCGAATTGTTGAACACCACGAGCCTGGCCGAAGACGACATCGCTCGTCAGATCGACGCGGCGCGAGCCTCTCTGGCCCAGAGCAGCCAGCACGGATCAGCCCTAGCTGGGATGGCGGCAGCACAGGCGTTGTGGCCGGTGGGATCACGATTGTCCCTGCCTACGATCGGCACCCTCTCGTCGGTGGATAATCTGAGTGCCGCAGCGGCCCGTGAGTTTTGGGCCGCACGCTGGACGATCTGCGGCGCCGTACTGGTGGTGGCCGGGGAGGGAGTCGAGGACCTCGACCTATCAGTCTTCGAGGGGTGGAATACCAGCGGTTCCCGCTCGCACATGTCTGCACCCCAGTCGCGCCTCGACGGGCCACGAATAATTCTCGTCGACCGTCCCGACGCTGTGCAGGCTGATGTCCGTATTCAGCAAACCACTGTTGGACGCCGCCACCCAGGCTGGCCAGCCCTCAATGTGGCATGCGGCGCTCTCGGCGGGACATTCGGGTCGCGCCTCAACCAGGTATTGCGGGAAGAAAAAGGATGGTCTTACGGGGTCGGAATGACGGCCCGACCACTCTACGATGGCGGTCTGGTGACCGTCGCAGGGGCCTTCCGCACTGAGGTCGGAGCCGACGCTGTGGCTGAGGCACTACGCATCCTCACCTCCACCGACGACCTGCAAGCCGACGAAGTAAACGACGCCCGCGACCATTCGGTTGGCATCGCCCCATTGCAGTACGACACCGCCGGGGCGGTAGCCCATCAGGTGGCCGCTCTGGTCGAGGCCGGACTGGCACCAAACTGGGTTGACGATCACCTCGCCGCGATGGCATTGACCAGCGCACACGACGGGGAATGGTCGGTGAACCGAGCCTGGCGGGAGCTGTTGAACCCCGACGGTTGGCGCATCGGTGTGTGTGGTCGGGCTGACGAGTTGGCCCCAGCCCTGGCCGAGCGTGGGTTCGAGGCCGTCGTCGTCAACCCCACCGACGTAATGTCATAGCACCGCTCGACTCAGCCGAGAGCCGATCCCGTACAACGTTGTGGTCAGCCATCCCGAGGGCCATTTCGCACGACACGGCGTCTGGACTCGCCCAAACTGCCACTCGTCCCCTAGACTATGCACGTCCAGGGGGCATTGGCGCAGTTGGTAGCGCGACTGCTTTGCACGCAGTAGGTCAGGGGTTCGAATCCCCTATGCTCCACCAGCGGAAATCGAAACTTGCCTCGCCTGATGGCGGGGCAGTTTTGTTTCTGGGGTGACTTCCGCCGGTGATAGTGATGCGGGTAAACGAGGCGCAGTTGAGGATGCATCGGTCGGCTAGTTCGTACTTGTTGCGGATCGTCCTCGGGTTGGCGAAGACGACCAACGAAGCCAATCCGAAACACTGCTCCTCGACCCATCACGGTGCCCGCGAGGCGTGCGGCAGTACCGTGGCCAGAGATTTCGGCAGCGGCCATGGCAAATAGGTTGACGGTGAACAGGACGACCATCGCAGCGAATATCGCCCTGCCCTGCCACACATCTTCCACCATTTTCCCGAAGGTTCGAGGTAGCAGAGCAGGATGAACAATGCGGTGACACCGGGCAACCAGATGGCACTTTGACGACGACCCGGGATTTCCGGGGTGCCGGTTGTGGCGCCACCCCCCATCGACGCTGCGCATCCCGGCGATTGTCGCGATCCCATATGCGGATGTGCGGGATCCTGACGTTTTCTAACACCCCCGGCGAGATGGGCCTCGTAGCGCTAATCACGTCCCGCCATGGGCCAGTGGCCCCCTCTCACCTCCTCCGATGGTCCCCTCTCACCTCCTCCAACCCGAGTGTGGCGATTGGGGTGATAACTGCCCGTGATGCCATCTCACGTGGTTGGGGTGCGGGAAGAAAACGACTTATCCACAGTCGGTACGGCTGACCTGGGCCGAGTTGTCCACAGGTTCAAAAAAGCGCGGCGCATCTACGGGACTATGCCGATAACTGTGGACATGAGGGAAAATCTTGAACTGGAGCTACGCAGCAACGGCGGGGTGGCGCGCATTGTCCGTGACAGCCCATTGCGAGGCCAAGCTGACCGTTCCGTCGCCCGAGGCGATACGGTACGCATCTTGCCGGGAGTGGTGGCCGCCACCAGCATCGCCCGCCACGTCACTACCATGGTCCAGGCACTGAAGTTGTGGCACCGCGACGCAACGCTGGTCGGCATGGCCGCCTTGGTATTGCTCGGATTGAAGAATCCGGTCACTCAGCGACGCTGGGACTACACCGGCATCAAAGGCATCGAGGCGTTCTCGCGGACCCGACGCCTGAGGCGGTCCGGCATCTGGGTGCATCGCTGGCACGTGCCTCACCATTTCACTATCGAAGAAGAGGGAATACGAGTCGCTAGCCCGGAGGTATCGGTAATCATCCTGGCAATCCAGGGCCAGTGGGACTGGGTGTGCCAGGCTCTGCGCCAACGCTTAGTGACCCCGGCCTCGTGTCAGGCGGCCCGTAAAGCCCTCACTGGCCGATATTCGAAGGTCGAGATCGACCGTGCGCTAGCCGACATCGACTTGAATCCTTGGTCGATCCCGGAGCTGGAATTGGCGCGAATCCTACGGGCAACCGGGATCACTGGTCACAAGCCGAATCACGAAGTATGGGTTGGCGAGGGGAATTATCGCTATGTCCTGGATCAAGCGTTCCAGGCCGAGATGGTGGGCGTAGAGATGGAAGGCCGTTCGGTCCACGGCACCCCGGAAGGATATGAGGCGATGATGGTGCGTTCGGCACATCTGGACCAGGCCGGGTGGAGAATCCTGCACACCACCCCGACGATGCTGCGGCGCGATCCGAAGTTCGTGTTGAACTGGATTATCAATCACTTGCACAAACGCCACCGCCCCAAATCCACGCTCCCCAACCAGATCCTGCGCCAGATCATGAATGGCGCCGTACTGGCGTAACGCTTGCTGACCTCTCTAGCGAGACGGCGGGTGATTGTGCCCGGCTGTGGCAATCGGGGTTACGAACCCACAGTCTGCAACCCCACGTGGCATCCCCAACGATTACGTCCCGGATCACCACACGAAGGTGAGGAGAACAAAGTACAGGCGTCAACACAGGACAAAATCACAGCCCCTCAGTGGAAGACGGGGCCTAGCGAGACTGGCGGCCGTGTCTATCGACAGCCCTGCAGTGGGAGACGGAACCGCAACCCCATGCACCACCCGGTAACAACTTCAGCCCACCAAACCGCCTCAGAGCATCAACTGACCCGGACCCCATCGAAGGCCCTCACTACCTGCCGCACCACCTGAGCAGGGTCATCGGAACCCATGATGGCCCGCACCATCGCTACACCGGATACCCCGGTAGCGACCAGAGAAGGCACATCAGCCACCTGAACGTCGCCGATCGCGACAATCGGCAAGCTGCTGGCTTTTACCAAAGCCGGATACCCTTGAACGCCGCGCGGCGCCCGACCAGAATCCTTGGTCGGGGTAGGCCGGAAGGGCCCAGCGCCCACATAGTCGAGCGCATCGGCGAATGGCTCAGTCGATTGCACCAGATCCAAGGTTCCAGTCGTGTAACCGATGATCGCCTCTGGGCCCAGCATCGCCCGAGCATCGCGCACCGGCAAATCCGTTGATCCAATATGGACCCCGTGAATGTTCCCGCGTGCCCGCATAGCTGCCCACGCGACATCGGCGCGATCATCCACCACCACCCGGGTGGCCGAATTTGCCCGCCGGACGGCCTCGCCGACCTGTAGTACCAGGCTGAGCAGATCCCGGGTGGACAGTTCCTTAGCCCGCACCTGCACTATTCCCGCACCCGCCCCAGCGGCCAACGCAGCGGTCTCGACCGTGTGGCGGTCAGTTCCCGACGTCACCAAGTAGCACCGCAGGTCCAATGTCATCTCGTCTTCTCTATTCCGGTTCTCGCAACCTCGTCAAGGGCGTCAAGTAACTGCACGCGGAAGCTGCCAGGTCCGCTGGCGCGCGCCGCCGCAACCTCCCCGGACACGTCAAACCACGTCACGGCTGCCACCGCAGCTTCAACCGGATCATCGACGGCCACCAGGCACCCGGCGGTCAAAGCACCTAACAGGCATCCGGTCCCCGTCACCTGCGCCATCATCGGGTGTCCGCGCGCGACCCTCTCTGCCACCCCGTCAGCGGTCACGACGACGTCCGTCGCGCCCGACACCACAACCACTCCGCCAGTTCGGCGCGCCACCTCAATAGCCGCGTCAACAGCGTCTTCCGGCCCGTCAGCAGAATCAGCCCCGCGTCCACCGTGCCCACCGACGAGGGCGAGGATCTCTGAGGCGTTCCCCTTGACGACGTTTGGACTCGCATCGAGGAACTCCCGGGCCATCCGGGTACGCACCGGGGCTAGTCCGATGGCCGTCGGGTCAAGCACCCACGGGATCCCATCCGGCCGCGCGTCAATAGTGGCTGGAATGCCAGTCATTCCGTCGGTTGACAGGGTCCCCAGGTTGACCGACAGCGCGTCAGCAGCGGTGACTACGACCGGCGCCTCTTCCAGCGTCTCGGTCATCATGGGGCGCAGCCCGGCCGCCAACAAACCATCGGCTACCAGCGACATACTGACGGTGGCAGTGAGGCAATGGACCATCGGCGCTCGGCCACGCACGGCGGCAACGACCTCGCGTACCGTCATGCCACCCTCGCCACATCGTCGATGTCGGCATCAATGTCACTGGCCGAGAGCCGTGGCCCGAGGGCCGCCCCTAACACGACGAGCATCCCGCCAAGGATGACGAGCACTAGTACCGCGCCGAGACGCCCGAATACCGTTTCGAGACCCGGCAGGTAGAACGGATACAACGCGGGGAGGATGAGCGACAAGCTGTACCCCATTCCATACCCGGTAGATCTCACCTCTGTCGGGAATCTTTCGGACAAGTATGCCGACACAGGGCCGTATGCCGATACCGTCGCAACCTGTAGAGCGAGAGCGAATAGCGCAGCGACCCCCGCCGACGTCGATCTCATCGCCCCCCACCACAACAGCGGGCCGAGTACCGTCGCACTCACCCCCCAGCACACCAACAGACGACGCCGCCCCACTCGGGTTGACCAGTGACCCGCCAAAGCCATGAACACTGCCTGCCCAACCGAGGCGACGCCCATCACCCAGGAGGTCGCAGTGGCCGTAAGACCGGCGTCGGTGCGCAGTCGCGCGGTGAGGATTAACACCGTCGTGTCGGTGAGCAGCCACAACCCAGTCATGAGTGTGAAGACCTGCCAAAAGGCCGACGCCCACCTCCCGGCGACGACCTCACGCACCCCCGGCGTCGGAGTCCGCCACGCCTCGCGAGTGGTGTTGGCGCGGTGGAAGAGCGGCGCATCATAGACGCAGCGGCTGTAATAAACGATCATCCCGACGCTCATTGCAGCGCCGATGACGAAGAGAACACGCCACCCCCATGCCGCGTAGCGATCCGGCCCAAGGGCAGCTAGCGCGACCGCAACGGCGAAGGCAATCGACGCCTGAGCCCACGGCGCCATCGACAAGATGACTCCAGACGCCAATCCCCGCTTCTTCGGTGAGGACCACTCCATGGCTAGCGGAATGGCAGCCGAGTATTCACCGGCGACGAAGATCCCACCCAAAAAACGCAACACTAGGATGAGCCCAATCGTCCAGGCGCCGATGAGCTCATGAGTGGGCATGACGGCGATGAGTCCAGCACAGGTCGCGGTACCGGCGATCGCCAACCGCGTGGTGCGCGTGCGTCCCAGACGATCCGAGATGCGCCCAAAAATCATCCCGCCGAGGGGACGTCCCAGCAACATGGCGATGACGACGAGGGCCCCCACACTGGCACCGGCTGAAGGCCCCGCGACCACCGCCATCGCCGGTGCCAGCGCCGTCAGGGGAAGGAAGACGTGGATATTGTCGATCCAGTTGCCGATCACACCGGCGCGCAGAGCGGCGCGCCCCTGCGGTGGCATTGATGCTCCGGCATAGACCCGGGGGGCAGCAGACACAGGTGCGGTCATGTGAATCCTCAACGGGTTGAGACCCGCAGGGCCTGGTCGAAGAACTCCAGCTCATGACGGCAGGCCGTCAAGTAGGCATGGGCAGCGCGGGCGCGAGTAGGCGCAGAGGCATCCTCGAACGCCTTTTCCACTAACCCGATGGCGTGCGACGCCCCGTCGACGAACTCCGGGTCGCCATAGGTCTGCAGCCATGAGGCGTACGGGTGATCCTCGCGCACCTGCGGGACCTTTGCACCCAGGTGCGCGTATAGCCAGAAACACGGCAGCACCGCCGCCGTACCAACGACATAGTCGTCACCCAGTGTCTTCGCCAACAGAAAATCCGTGTACGCCAACGTCACGGGCCCTGCGGTCACGTCGATGCGATCTCCGAGCCAGGAGCGATGCAATCCGGCCTCTTCCACAAGACACGCCTGGGCGGACTGCGCCCACCACACCGACTCGTCCTGTTCGACGGCGCGAGCCGCTAAGGCGGCAAGGGCTCGTGAGTAGTGCATGAGGTACTGGGCATCTTGGCCCAAGTAAAAATCGAAGGCCGGTTTTGGCAAGGTGCCGTCGATGAGGGCGGCAACAAAACTAGAGTCCTCAATACGCTGGGTAATATCGCCACTTGCACGCCACAGGGCACTCGTCCATAGTCCAGCTGGCGCGACCACCGCCTCGGGTGCAGGCTCGGACGGCCCCGTCAACTCTTCAGGCGACTGCAACGCCGCGATCGGCGCGAACCACGCCGCCGCCGAAGCATTCTCAGCCAACCGACGCGCCCTATGGGAGTGATCTACCGGGCCGTGCCCGGTACCGACTTGCAACGCCGATCCGTACTGAATCGCTTCGTGCAACCAGTCGGTGACCCACGTCAGGGCATCCCCCGGGGCGTCCCCAGCACCTAACCGGGTCGCCAGGGCCGCAGACAGTGAGCAGCCAGTACCGTGCGTGTTTGTCGTCTCCACCCGAACCGACGGGGCAATATGCATCGTCGAGTCCGGGGCCACCCAGACATTGTCAACCCGTCGCGAATCCAAGTGCCCCGTCTTGACGACGACGGCCACTCCCGTGTCAGCTGCCCAGCGGCGAGCTTGCTCCACGGCCTGCTCTGGACTCGTTGCCGGATCGCTTTGGCACAGCACCGCGAGTTCGGGAATATTCGGGGTGATGACGGTCGCGCGTCGACAAAACTCGCGCATGGCGGCTTCGGCATCGGGGGTCAGAAGGCGGTCCCCGCTCGTGGCGACCATCACCGGGTCAACGACAACCACCGGAGGCCGGTGCTCATCAAGGAAGGCTGCGACTGCTTCAACAATCTCAACGGTGCCAAGCATCCCGGTTTTGATGGCGTCGATCGTCACATCATCGCTGACAGCGGTCAGTTGCTGGGCGAGGAAGTCGGTCGGCGGGGTATGAATGGCGCGGACTCCCTGAGTGTTCTGGGCCACCAGGGAGGTCACGACGGTCATCGCATATCCACCTGCTGCCGTAATCGACTTCGTGTCGGCTGCGGTACCAGCACCTCCAGACGGGTCCGTTCCCGCAATCGACAGTACGCGGGGAATCGAGCCCCGGCCGGCAAGCGCTTCAGCAGTAGTCACCTCGGACATCCCTTCGCCAGTACGAACTAGATCAGGTTCCACGGGTGTGATCTCAGCGCTATCGAGGCGCACCCCGTGTCCATGGCTCAGTATGGCACCTCACGCCGACACGGACTCGTGCTCCGTTGTTGAGAACTCACAGGACGCCCTAAGAATCCTAAAAAGTCGTTGACAAGCCTCCGTTGCACTACCGCAGCACTATCGTGGGCATGGTCGAGGTTCACCGAAGAACTTCTGGCGGAGTCGTATGAGGAGCACGTCATGACGAACTTCCAGCACATCTATCAGCGCAGCTACCCAGTTAGCCCGGACGGTAACCCATTCGTCCAGAACGACCTTGGCCGCTATACCGAGAATCACCCCATTCCCCCGGACGACATTGCCGAGCGAAAGGCGTATCTCGTCGGTTCCGGTATTGGCGCCCTTACCGCAGCTGTCTTCCTCATCCGTGACGCCAAGATGCCCGCAGAAAACGTCACGATCCTTGAGGAACTTTCCGAGCCGGGCGGCGCTTTCGACGGATCTGGCGACACCGAAAAGGGATTCATTGCCCGTGGCGGCCGTGAGATGGAGCAGCATTTCGAATGCTTCTGGGACGTTATGAAGGACATCCCAGCTCTCGAGATGCCCGAGCCCTACAGCGTCATGGATGAGTTCCGGATCCTCAATGAGAACGATCCGAACGTCAACCATTGCCGCATTATTAACAACCGCGGCCAGAAGCGTTCAACCTATAAGATGGGCATCAACAAGAAGGGCCAGCTCGCCGTCATCAAACTGCTACTGGCTAAGGAATCCGACACCTACTACAAGTCCATCGAAGACTGGTTCGACGATGATTTCCTGAATTCCACCTTCTACACACTGTGGAAGACAATGTTCGCCTTCGAGCAGTGGCAATCTTTGACGGAGTTCAAGCGGTACATGCACCGCTTCTTGCACCTGCTGCCAGGGTTCTCCGACCTATCCTGCCTACGGTTCAGCCGCTACAACCAATACGACTCGTTCGTCGTCCCGCTGGTCAAGTGGCTCACCGAGCAGGGGGTCAATTTCCGGTACGACACCCTTGTCTACGACGTCGACCTCGAAATCACCGCTCATCGCAAGATCGCCCGCGGCATCCTGTGGCGCGACAAGGAGGGCAGCGAGCATCGCATCGACATGACCGCTAAGGACATCGTTCTCGTCACGAACGGCTCGCTCACCGAGTGCACCGGATACGGCGACATGGACACCCCGGCCCCCTACCACAAGGACATGCAGGCCGGTTGGGAGTTGTGGCGCAACCTGGTGCGTCGGTCCCCGGTCTTCGGACGTCCTGACGTCTTCTGCAGCGACGCCGACAAGACGGTGTGGCAGTCGATTAGCTTCAACTTCATCGGGGCGGATCACCCGTTCCTCAAGAAGATCAAGGAGCTGACCGGTAACGATCCGCTGTCCGGGCGCACCGTCACCGGCGGCATTATCACCGTCGAGGACTCGTCGTGGTGCATCTCCTTGACGATGAACCGTCAGCCGCAGTTCCATGGCCAGCCGAAAGACTGGGGAGTCGCGTGGGCCTACGGTTTGTACCCGCTCAAGAAGGGCGACCTCATCAAGAAGTCGATGCTGGAGTGCACCGGCGAGGAGCTGCTTAAGGAGTACTGCTACCACTTCGATCTGCTTGACCAGTTCGAGGAAATCAAGGCCCACACCAAGGTGCGCATAGCGACGATGCCATGGGTGACAGCTTTCTTCATGCCGCGCGGCAAGGGAGATCGCCCAGAGGTAATACCGGACGGTTGCGTCAACCTCGGCTGCCTAGGCCAGTTCGTCGAGACCCCAGACGACTGCATCTTCACCACTGAGGGATCAGCGCGTACCGCAATGATGGCCGTCTACGGACTGCTCGACCTCGACCGCGATATTCCACCGATCTGGCCAGCACAGTACGACATTCGCGCGCTGCTAGCCTCGGCGAAGACACTCAACGACGGGCATTTGCCAGGCGGTTGGCTGTTGTCGAAGCTGTTGAAGAACACCTACTTTGAAGACATCCTGCCGTGACGTCCTGACGATGCGGTTTCGGGGCGGTCGCGGTTGAATGACACCGTGACCGCCCCGAACCATGTCCAATCCCCAAGCCATGCGCACGTGTCCGTCACCCGGCTGCGCGACCTCCTACTAGCCGACATCCCAGCCTCCCGTCTGGTCATCGCCTGCGACACGATCGGCGGTATTGGGCCGCGCCCCAACGACTCCTACCCAGCCGACCCGGTGTGGTGCGCGCATTTGGGGGCGCGGGTGCCGCTACTGGAGTTACTGTGCGCCGGCGCACCTCCGCTCATCCTGGTCGACACACTGTGTCAAGACAGCGCATCGGCCCAGCCCATGATCGACGAGTTCCGGCGCTGTGCGGTCGCCGCCGGGATCGGCCCAGATGCGGTGACAGGCTCCACAGAAGACAACGTCGCTACCACCCAAACTGGCATCGGAGTGACGATCATCGGCGTCATGCCCGACAACCTGCCGACGGCCCTCGACGGCGACGCCATGGTATGTGTCGGCGCGCCAATCTCGGCCCCCGACGACGACGTCACCCCTGGTCGACGCGAAATTGTCGACGTCGCAGAAGTTCGGGCGCTGATGACCTCGGGCAAAGTACACGACTGCATCCCGGTCGGATCTCACGGGGTGGCATGGGAGGCCAGACAGTTAGCCTCCACCGCAGGCTTACAGGCCACCTTCCACACCACAGGAGTCGACCTGAATCACTCTGGTGGACCGTCAACCTGCCTCGTGCTCGCCTGTGACGAGGGTGACGTCGAGGAGCTGCGCGGTCTGGTAGCCCCAGAACGACCGTGGGAGGTCGTCGGTCGGCTCGCGGCGAGATCCTCTCGGCACCTGAGCACTACTGCCAGGCGGTGACGCCACAGACGTCTCCGCCCTGGCCAACCCCGTGCACCGCCCCTGCGCGTTTGACATCCACATCGGGGTGCTAATCTGCGTTTGCCTCGAATCGGGCTCGATCCGGGGCACTCCTCAGTGAGCGAAGTCGGTGCAAATCCGACACTGTCGCGCAACGGTGATGCCTCACGGCTCAGTCCGGTCGACTCCCTGCGGAGTGGCAGTTGATGACTCTCGCCGTAGGAGTCTGCCGAGCCCATAAGGTGTTACAGCGAGTCCTGCGGCATGACCGTAGGAAGAATCGCGTGAGTATTCCGAAGACGTCGCCCCGAAAGATCTCAGCCCTCATCGCTGCCCTCGGCATGGCAAGACAAGGCCGACCTGGGCCAGGCCTATATCGCGGCATCATCCCACGCCTACGGGGAGGGAGTGTTCGGGGAGGTCGAGACGGAGAGGTTCACTGCTGCCCTGTCGCGGATGGACGTCACCGTCAAGAATGAAGACACCCGTGAGTACGACATGCTCAGCTGCACTGATTTCTACAACTACTACGGCGGACTCATTGCTGCAGCAACGACGGTGCGCGGCGAGGCACCAATGTCCTTCGTCGGTGATTCCTCGGATCCCTCCCGCATGAGGCGACGCCCCCTCGAATCAATCGGAGGTCCAGGGTCAGCATGACCGGCATTCCGCGCCGTCACTGGCACCCTCGACTGAGCTGGCTGCCACGCATCCCCAACCAGACCCCGCCACCTATTGACGCGCCCCTCATCGACGTCAGCGAGGCCCATGACGGGCGAAGCGTGGTGCGTCGAACGGCCCACGATGGTAAAAGGTGGCTGCTACCTGGGTCGATCGCATCGGCCTTCGTCAGCCTGGTCAACATTGGGGTTCCGATGGCCCTCGGTCGTGCCATTGACGATGGAGTGGTGGCCGCACATGCCGCCGCCCTCGCAGGCTGGCTGGCCCTGGTGGCGCTGGCCTACATAGTCCGCGCGCTAGCCCAGACAGTGCGAATGCAAACCAATGTGGGGGCAGGGCTGGCCGAGCACGACCTACGGGTTCAGGCCCTCGACCGGGTCACCGCCCCGGAGGGAATCGGCGGAAAACCTCGGCTTGCCGGTGACCTCCTCGCTGTCGTCGTCACCGACGTTCGAGCAGTGTCGCGAGCCTTCATCGCCCTGACCTCGATCCCCGGCAATATCGTGACCCTGCTCGGTTCTCTCATCGCGATGGCCCTCATCAACGGTTGGTTGGTGCTGACGACGGTATGCATCGTCCCGCTGCTCATCCTGGCGTCGGTCAAGGGGGTCAGCCCGGTCAAGCGCAGCACTCGCCGGGAGCGCCGCACGGAGGCTGAAGTGGCCGGATCAGCCGCCGATCTCGCCAGCGGTCTGCGAGTCATACAGGGGTTGACGGCACAGCGTCGAGCTACCACCCGATTCCGTGTCGCCAGCCGAGAGGGGCTGGCCGCTACTCTGCGGACTAGAAGGGTTAGGGGAATCTATACCGGGGCCATTAACGCTTCGGTCGGAGTGTTCATCACGGCGCTGACAGTGCTGGCAGGGTGGCTGACCTTGGCCGGACACATCAGCGTCGGAGACCTTGTCACCGTGGTAGGTCTGGCCCAAACCCTAGGCCCACCGCTTCGCGCCCTCGGCGTCGACACCGCAACGATACTTGCCAGCGCCACCGCCTCCGGGGACAGGTTCTGCGAGCTAAGGAACTGTCCGTCCGCCTGGCCGGTCCATCCCGACGATGGAGCCCGCACAACTCCCGGCGACGGCCCGGTAGAACTCCGCGTCCCGATGGCGGACCTAGGCCTCGAACTCGACATCCCCGCCGGAATCCATCTCGGTATCGTCGCCCCCCAGCCCGTGTGTGACTCCCTTGCAGAGGCCATCGACCACAGCCCTGAAACCATGCTCAACGGTGTGCCGGCGAGCCGTCTCAATCCTGCCCAGCGGCGTCGTCTCGTGCTGGTGGCTCCCCGCTCCCCAGAGCTTTTTGACGATACCGCTCGGGCCAATATCGTGCTGGATCGCCAAACAACGGTGGCCAAACTCAACGCCGTTGTGAACGCCGCCGCCCTAGACACCGTCATCAAGGTGCTCCCGCGTGGCCTGGAGACCGAGGTCGGGGAGGGGGGTCGTCATGTCTCTGGAGGCCAGCGTCAGCGTCTGGCCCTGGCCCGAGCCTTGCTGCATTCCCCCGACGGCCTCGTGCTCGTTGACCCCACCACCAGCATCGACGCCGTCACCAGCGCCACCATCGCGAAACGGTTGCAGGAGTTACGAGCTGGCCGCACCACCGTCATAGCCACCACCTCTCCGGCCCTTCTGGATCGGATGGACGAGGTCGTCATGATCGACGAGAACGGTCACGAGGTTGCCCGCGCCCCCCATCGTGAGTTGCTGGCCCGGGAGGATTACCGGGGGATGCTGTCATGAGCACTCCCCGCTGGCTGCCACTGGCTACGCCCGCCCACGTTCGTCAGGAGGTCCACCGGGCGGCACGTGGCGTGCGCGGATACTTCGTCGCGGCGGTAAGCGTCATCATTGTGGCATCTTTGCTCGATCTGGCGGTGCCGATGGCGACTGGATGGATCGTCGATGCCGCCCGGGCCCATCGTCCACCCGCGTCGCTGCTCACCCCGGCCATTGTCATGGCGGTCGCGGTGATTGGGTCGGGGATCTGCAACGGTGCCGCTCAGGCCCTGACGCCGTCCTTTTTCACAACCATCGTCACCCGACTGCGAGAATCGATGATCGAATCCGGTCTGGGGCTGGATCAACAGCGGGTAGAGCGAGCTGGTACGGCTGACCTTGTCTCGCGCGCCTCCGACGACGTCACGGCAGTCCGTGACGCGGCCAACGGAGCTCTTCCACGCCTTGTCAACACCATGATCATGGTGATCGTGTCGATCGGCGCGATAGCCAGCCTGCACCCGCTCTTCTCCGTACCGTTGCTCATCGCCTCAGCGCTCTACGGCCTAGCGATCAAGGATTTTCTGCGCACCGCTCCGCCGGTCTACCAGGCTGAAAGACGCGCCTCGACGACCCAGTCCCAACACATCCTCTCCACTATTCACGGCCTCGACGTCGTGCGCGCCTTCGGACTGGAGAACCTGCGCACCCGAACAGTGGCGAGCGGATCTTGGCAGGCGATCCGCTGGAATTTACGGGGACGATTCCTCGGTAACACCCTGATCGTCAGGTTGCTGGCTGGGGAGGCCGTAGCCACCATCGGCGTGGCGTGGACTGGATACTTCCTCGTCACCACCGACCGGCTGAGCGTCGGTGCAGCGGCAACAGCCATCCTCGTGCTGCTGAGACTGTTCTCTCCGGTGCGGTTCCTGCTGATGTTCCTCAACACCTTGCAGGCCGCCTGGGTGTGTCTGCAACGAATCGTTGGAGTCATCCAGGACCGCCACGAGGAACCCGCCGCCACTGAGCACACCCGTCCAGCCTCGGTCCGCATCGACGGGCTACGTTTCGGTTACCAGGACGGCCCGGATGTGCTTCACGAGGTGAGCCTAGAGATTCCGGCCGGACACACGATGGTTCTCGTCGGGGAGTCTGGCGCCGGCAAGTCCACCCTGGCAGCACTAGTCGCCGGGCTACTGGAGCCTCGGTCCGGTGAGATCGTCATGTCACCTAACGGCGCCCGAACCGTGCTCATCAGCCAGGAAATCCACACCTTTTCGGGCAGCCTTCTTGACGATGTCGCCCTAGGTCTGCCGGCATCTGCAGACACCGCGGATCAGGTTCGTGCAGCAGTACAGGAGGCGCTGGCCCACGTCGGGGCAGAGTGGGTCGACACCTTGCCCAACCGTCTTGACACCATGGTGGGACGATTGGGAACTCAACTATCCCCAGCCCAGGCCCAGCAGGTGGCGCTGGCCCGGGCCCTGCTGGCTGATCCGTCGATCATCATCTTGGACGAGGCCACCGCCGAGGCGGGCAGTTCAAAAGCGGCGGTACTCGACCAGGCCGCCACCGAGGTGGTCAAAGGCCGCACCGCGCTAGTGGTAGCTCACCGTCTCTCCCAGGTGGCGATGGCTGACGAGGTTGCCATGATGGAAGACGGCCGGATCGTGGAGGTCGGGACTCCCGAGCAGCTGCGTAACGCAGACGGCCCCTTCGCCAAACTGTGGCAGGTGTGGTCGGACCAGCACTGAGCTGATCCCTGACGGTGTGATCCCCCCGACAACCTCAGCTCTCCAGGGGATCACACTGCGGGAACACAGGGTTCATCGTCAGGATGGGATCAGCGTGCCTTGGCCTCAAGAGCATCGGCCACATCGGCATCAATGCTGCGCCAGTACGCCAGCGTGTTGCCGATGACCGGCTCCTCCATGTCGAAGTTGGTGAGTAGGTCCACCAGGGTGTCAACGAGTTCGTCACGCTCCTGTTGCGAGAACACGTCATGCACCAGTGTGTGGGCCTGACCGAAATCGTCGTCGTCAGCGTGCCGGGTCTGGGCAGCGCGGATCAACTCGCCGTCGGCCTGCCAGGTTGCCTCTGTCCCCTCCCGATAGCCGGTGGCGAAAGCGCGACCGTACGAGTTTGGGGCATAGGTGGGTGCCGATCCGGAGTGCTCGAACGTCATCTGGCCGTCAAACGCGTACTGATTAGTCGGCATCACCGGACGGTTCACGGGAAGCTGTTCGTAATTTGCTCCAAGGCGGTGACGGGCGGCGTCATTGTAGGCAAAAACGCGGCCCAGCAACATGCGGTCTGGCGATAGCCCGGTGCCCTCAACGGTGTTGGACGGCGAGAAGGCGGCTTGCTCGATCTGAGCGAAGAAGTTTTCCGGATTGCGGTCCAAGGTGAACTTGCCGATGGTGTGCAGTGGGTAGTCCTTGTGCGACCACACCTTGGTGATGTCGAATGGGTTGAACCTGTAATCCTTGGCCTCGTCGTAGGGCATGATCTGCACCTTGACAGTCCACGACGGATAATCGCCGTCGGCAATGTGGTTGAAGAGATCCTCGCGGTGGATGTCAGGGTGATCACCGACGATGTCCTTGGCCTGGTCTGCGGTCATGTTGTGGACTCCCTGGTCACTGATGAAGTGGTACTTCACCCACGTGATCTGGCCGTCGGCGTTGATCCACGAGTAGGTGTGCGACGAGTAGCCGTTCATCGTGCGGTAGCTGAGCGGAATGCCGCGCGGCCCCATGAGATAGGCGACTTGGTGAGCCGATTCGGGCGACAGCGACCAATAGTCGTACATCATGTTTGGACTGCGCAGGCCAGAACTTGGCAGCCGCTTCTGGGAACGAATGAAGTGCGGGAACTTCATCGGGTCGCGCATAAAGAACACCGGGGTGTTGTTGCCGACCATGTCAAAGTTGCCCTCGTCGGTGTAGAACTTCAGCGAGAACCCACGCACGTCACGCCAGGTGTCGGGACTGCCAAGCTCGCCAGCGACTGTGGAAAATCGGGCCAGCATCGGGGTTTCTTGGCCCTCTTGTAGGAAGGCCGCCTTGGTGTATTCCGAGACATCGGCAGTGATCTCGAGGTGACCAAAAGCCCCCGACCCCTTGGCATGGGGCTTGCGCTCAGGGATGTTCTCCCGGTTGAAGTGGGCCAAGGTATCGACGAGATGCGCGTCGTGGAGCACCACCGGGCCGTCAGCGCCGACGGTCAGTGAGTAGTCGTCGCTGGGGGCTGGTGACCCATTAGCGTTCGTTGACGGTTTGCTGGGATCAATGGACATGACGACTCCGTTCTTCGGGTACACCTCTACCCTGCCGCCATGTTGGGTCATGCCCAAGGGGATTGAGCTGAATCGCCTTACGGTATCCCGATCCGCGTGTGGCGAATGTGTCGATCGGTGCCCCAGCTACCACCGTTGATGGCATCAGCTCCCATTCCAAACCAGATCGCCACGGCGACGGCGCGCACCATCATTGGTAACAATGGAGTCATGACGACCGTCACGAAAAACAGCGACCAATCACGCTACGAGGCTCATATTGATGGTGAACTCGCCGGGTTCACTGAATTTCGACGTGAGGACAGCGTCATCGTCATGCCTCATACCGAAGTGTTCGACGCTTTCGCTGGAAAAGGGGTCGGCAGCGCATTGACACGCTTCGCTCTTGACGACATCGCATCCCAGGATCTAGCGGTGCACCCAGAGTGCTCGTTCGTTAAGGGCTGGTTGGATAAGCATCCCGACCATCCGGTCAAGGTGGTGTGAGATCCACCCGCGATGTACGGGGATGGCGTCAGCAGGCATAGTATTTTAAGGATCCAATAGTCAAAAAGGATTCGCCGTGTCCTTTTCCTCCGCCAGGTCGCGCCGGGCCTGGCTCATGGTCGGGGCCGGCACGCCCTCACCACACTCCCGCCCAGGAGGCAGCCATGCCTGAAATCATGCGCGCCAGTCACACGCCCGACACGAATAGGCGTAGTTGGCACCGTAAAGCGTCGCGTCCGGTGTCGGGATGGTTAGCGGCCCTGCTCATTGTGGCGATAGTGAGCCCATGGATCCCACAGTCGCGATGGCTGCTAATACATATGGTCACATTGGGCGTCGCGACGACGTCAATCATGGTGTGGGGCCAGTATTTCACCGAGGCAATCCTGCACAACAACCTCACTGACGCCGACCGTCGTCGTCAGGTGCTGCGCATCAGGCTACTCACAGTCGGCATCGTCGTCGCCTGTGTCGGCATGGTGGCGACGTGGCCGTGGGTGAGCGTCGTTGGTGCCGCCGTCGTCGGATCGACATTGACATGGTACGCCTTTGCCCTCGCGCACCAAGTTCGCCACGCCTTGCCGGGACGGTTCACGTCGACGGTGTGGTTTTATTGCGCGGCCGCCAGTCTGTTGCCACTGGGAGCGACTCTCGGGGCGATTATGACCTTCTCCCCCACCGAACCTTGGCGGACCCGCCTCCTGGTAACCCACCAAGCCCTCAACCTGCTCGGCTTCGTCGGTCTGACCGTTGTCGGCACCCTCATCACGTTGTGGCCGACCGTGCTTCGCACCAAGATGCAGCCCTCCCAGGATCGCCACGGCAGGGTGGCTCTGGGCGTCATGCTCATTGCGGTGGTGGTGACGAGCATCGGTGCGTTGTGCGGACTGTGGTGGCTGGCTGCCCTGGGCGTGACAACCCACATCGCCGGCGTCTGCATCGTGCTGGGCGACCTTGTGGCCTGCGCTGCCCGTAAGCCGCCACGCGACTTCCCCGGATTCACAATGGCGGCGGCGATGTGCTGGATGCTGGTGTGGCTCGTCTGGCTGGTCTGGAAGCTGGCTACCACCGGCACCCGTCTGCTCGCCGACGACATCTTCACCCTGTCTGTGCCTGTCATCGTCGGGTTCTTGCTCCAACTCCTCATCGGAGCGATGAGTTACCTCATGCCGATGGTGATGGGCGGTGGGCCGAAGATCGTCCGAGCCACCAACGCCAAGATGCACGCCTACGGGGCACTGCGCGCCACGATCACCAACGCCGGCCTGCTGTTGTGGGTGCTCGCGGTAGGCATGTGGACCCGCCGAATCGGCATGGCGATGGCCATCGTCGGATTGGCAACTTTCCTGCCAGCTACCGCCGCGATGGTGCGCACCGGCATTCCCATGCTGAAGGAAAAGGGCATGGCAATTCGGCAAGCTCCTCCCATGAAGGCAGAAGCCCCCGATTCCGGCGAGAAAACCACGCAACCTCCGGATCGGTCCGCTGTGGCCGGGACCACCGAGAATGCCGTCGAACCTGCCGCCACCACACCACCAGATCGCCGCTCCTTCGTCGGGGCCTTCGCTGGTTTAGCCACGGCACTCACCGCAGCTGCGGTCGGCCATCGACTCGACGCGTCCGCTCCAACCGATGGTTCACCAACCGCCGGAAATGTCGCGCCTACTGGTCACACCACGAGGGTCGCCATTACGGCTGAGGGAATGAAATACCACCCCAACACGATTACCGTCCCGGCCGGTGACCGGCTCGTCGTCGGGATCACCAACAAAGACCCAAACCAGGTACACGACCTCCAATTCGCCAACGGGGCTCACTCGCCGCGCCTTGCCCCCGGAGCCCACGCCACCGTCAATGTCGGGGTCGTTACCCGTCCAACTGAGGGATGGTGCACCATCGTCGGGCACAAATCGATGGGAATGGTGCTTGACGTCAGGGTCAATGGCTTGCCGGCCACCAGCGACCCGGATCGCCACACCGAGACCGCGAGTCCTCGTCGCAAGATAGACCTCACCAAAGCCCCCGGTGGGGAATTCACACCGCGCGACGCCGTGCTTCCCCCACTTCTGGCCGGGCGGGCCCACACGATGACGCTGACCGCCGAGGACGCTGTGCAGGAGGTCGCCCCGCAGACCACTATCAACGCCATGACCTACAACGGCCGCTACATGGCCCCAGTCATCCACGCCCGGATTGGCGACCAGATGCGCGTGCACCTCGTTAACAAGTCAACGATGGCTCATTCCCTGGACTTCCACGCTGGCACAGTCTCCCCTGACGAGGTGATGCGCACCATCGCACCAGGGCAAGAACTGGACTACAACTTCACCCTGCATCGCGCCGGAATCTGGCTCTACCACTGCTCCACCGCTCCGATGTCGGCCCATATTGCGGCGGGAATGTTTGGGGCCGTCATCGTGCCCCCGCATGATCTGCCCAGCGCTGACCGACAGTTCTACCTAGTGCAGTCGGAGACCTACCTCAGCGAGTACAACGGCGCAGAAGTCGATACCGCCAAAATTGCTAACGAAACCCCTGATCTGACGATGTTTAATGGCCATGCTAACCAGTACGTCTTCGAGCCTCTCAAGGCCAAGGTCGGCGAACGGGTGCGCATCTGGGTGCTCGCAGCTGGCCCGAGTCGGGGGTGCTCCTTCCACGTCGTCGGAACCCAATTCGACACTGTTTTTAAGGAGGGCACCTATATCCTCAAGCGTGGCAATCCAGAAGGCGGCGGTTCCCAAGCCCTCGATTTAGCCAGCGCCCAGGGAGGTTTCGTCGAAATGGTCTTTGAGGAGCCGGGACGCTACACCTTTGTTAACCACTCCTTCGTGGAGATGGAGCGCGGTGCTAAGGGATTCATTGAGGTGACGGCATGAACACACGACACGATGACACCGCGAATCTGGTCGATCCGGGGTCGCAAAAGCGTATCGACGAGGTCGCCAATGCCCTGCGCCGACGTGGCGGTTCCGCGACGAGCACCGAGATAGCCGCCGATCTGGGGATCCACCCCTCCACAGCGCGATTCCATCTCGATCGCCTGGTCGAGCAGGGACGCGTGGAGATGACACGTCAGCACCGGGCCACCCGAGGCCGCCCGCGCACGATCTTTACCCTTGTCAGCGACGAAGGGCCACGAGCCTATCGGTTACTATCTGCGATGCTCGTTGAGGCGCTGACCGCCAGCGACCACCCGACGGCCACGGCGATGCGCATTGGACAGCGCTGGGGCCAGCATCAGCCCGGCGACCTTGTCGCAGTACTCGATGACATGGGCTTTTCCCCGGTCCGACAGGAGGATGGCATCATGCTGCACCACTGCCCCTTCCTCGACCTCGCTCGCGATCAGCCCCAGGTGGTGTGCTCCTTGCACCGCGGGGTCATCGAGGGTGTGACGGGGCAGGCCGCGACGATTGACGCCAAACCCGGAGTCCGGTGCGTGGTACACGTATCGCCTTGACGGGAACCCTCAGTCGCCTAGGCCAGTCCCGACCTGACGTGCCGCCTTCACCCATGGGTGATCAGCAGGCACGTATTTAACCTTGCCAGCGACCTCTTTCAACGGCACCGTCGTGGCGTCCCCGCCCTTTGCAGCGACCATGATATCGAACTCACCGTCGTCAACAAGCCTGGCCCCCATAGTTCCCAACCGGGTGGCGAGCAGACGGTCGTGGGCACACGGGATACCGCCGCGCTGCACATAGCCGAGGATCGACACCCGCGACTCTAACCCGGTAGCCTCCTCAAGCTGAGTCGCTAGTTTGAGGGTGTTATCACGCATGGAATGCTCAAGGTCCTTCTTGGCTTTCTTGGCGGCCGCCTTCGTCTCAGGGGTCTTGGAAGCATCAACAAGGGCCTGAGCACCTGCCATCGCGGCTGAATCAGCCTCGTCGCGAGCCCCCTCAGCCACCGCAATGACGGAGAAATTCAACCCCTGCTTTTGCCGGTTTTCCACCGCTTGGACGATGGAGTCCAGTTTGTAGGGCACCTCGGGTAGCAAGATGACGTCGGCGCCGCCAGCGATACCCGACCCGAGAGCTAGCCATCCAGCACGGTGACCCATAATCTCGGCGAGGATGATGCGGTGGTGAGAGTGGGCGGTAGAGTGCAGCCGGTCAATGGCCTGTGTGGCGATCTCTAGCGCCGTCGAGAACCCGAAGGAGTCGTCGGTTCCGACGATGTCATTGTCAATCGTCTTGGGCAGATGCAAGACGTTGAGTCCGGCTTTGGCGAGCTTGTATGCGTTCTTGGACGTGCCACCGCCGCCTAAAGTCACCAGAGCGTCGAGTCCCAGTTTCTCGTAATTCTCGACGATGGTGGGGACCATATCCCGTTCCTCGCCGTCGATCATCATGTGATTGACCTTGTCACGGCTGGTTCCCAGGATGGTCCCGCCGACGGTCAAGATGCCCGAGAGAGCCCGCGGACCCAACGTGATGGTGCGGTTTTCCGCTAATCCGAGGAAGCCGTCTTGAATGCCGACGAGCTCCATACCGTGTTGACGGATTGCGGCCTTGCCAAACCCACGGATCGCGGCGTTGAGGCCAGGGCAGTCACCGCCTGCGGTGAGAATGCCGACCTTCTTTTTCTTAGACATGACGACTCCTGAATCTATGTCGGGTGGTACCCATCCTTCCATGAATCGCGCCGAGATCACTGCGGGCCGCCGTGGCAATCGTGCGCACCTTCGAGCCAGGTGCCATAGTGGCAAGCAGCTGCCGGCATATCGAACACGTTTGCCACGGTGGCGGGGCTGGCCCAGGGTTGAGTGAGGTAGCCACCGCTAGGCAGGCGGCGGCCATCGAGATTGCGCCAACCATCATCGCGGCCCAGCACGTCACAACGTCAGGCAGCCCAGCCGTGGCAATCGTGCGAGAAAACGCTGCACGAACCTCTTGAGATGGCAACGGGCTGGCCTTCTCACCGAATTACCACACCCCCGCCCCAAGGCAGCCACATAAGGCTCTACCCTTTACAGACGCATTATTTAGGTTATTCCCTAAATCAACGGCGGCAGACGAAAACAGCACGGGAAAGGAGCGGCTCCATGCTCGTCTGGGTCATTCTTGCCGACCAAATCGACAGTCGTCGTCATGACGACGAGGTGCCCCATCTCCTTCATGCCCTGACCTCTCCCGCACTACTCGTGAGCCCCACGGGTCACAGTGTCGGCACTCCTGAATGGGCTCTTCCTCCAGAACGAACCTCCGGCGACGAAATTCAGGCCCTCACCACCGATCCCGCCAGCCTCATCCACGCCATGTGGACGGTCGGCTCTGGACAATGGCGTATCGGCGTCTCTCGCGGCAACGTCAATACTCCGTTACCCGATTCAACGCGCGCAGCACGAGGGCCCGCCTACATACTGGCCCGAGAAGCAATCGAGGAGTGCCGACGACGCCGTGCAGCGATCCACGTTTGTCCCAACAACACCAATAAGATGCGACGTTTCAGCCAGGTATCCCAGGTTGTCGTCGACTTAGCCCGAGGCATGCGCCCCGCAGCCCGAGACGTTGCCATGTCCTACGATCTGTCTATGAGCAGCGATGAGACAGCGCGCTCCCTCGGAATCAGCACCTCTGCTGTGAGCCAACGACTCACCCGCGCTCGCTGGGAGTACCTCGTTGAAACCCGGCAGCTCGCCGTCGACCTCGCCCAAGACGCGCAATGAGAATCGCTGTCGCTCTCTTGGTTCTCGCCGCAGTGTGGGGCGGCAAATATGTTGTCTGCCTGGTCTTCCACGCCGCCGGAGTCCGCACCGGCGGAGACACTGGCCTGCTGCGCGGTGGTACGGATCGGATATCTGGAGCGGCTGGGAATCAGCCATCCTGGCCTGCTACCCGTCAGGGGTCGCCGTCATCCTTGGTGTCAAGACCCTTGCCCGCTATGCCGAACTGAAATCGCAACCCACTCCGGGATCGGATGCGACGAAGGCCCACCAGGAATCGAGCGCAGCCATAGAACAGTTCATCATCACAACGATGGCGTCAGCACTGTGGTCGGTACTCCTCGCGGTGGCAGCCAAAGCTCTGTGGGGCTAATCGAGGGCATGCGCAATGATCCGTAGCCAGTCGCACGTGCAGCACGCTCGCTTAGCCCCGACCCCTACTTAACCTTGACCGGATCCAGCTTCCACACCTGCTCGGCGTAGTCACGGATGGTGCGATCCGAGGAGAACCGTCCAGACTTGGTGATGTTCACCCAGGCCTTGCGCGCCCAGCCGCGGGAGTCGGCGTGATCGGCGGCCATCTTGTCTTTGACGTCTCGGTAGGACTCGAAGTCGCCCAGCACGTAGTAGACGTCGGGGCCCTCCCAGCCCGGTTCCATGAGGCTCTGACGCAGATCGTGGAACCAGCCAGAACCGTTGTCGTCGAGAGTGCCGTCGGTTAGCGCATCAATAACCCGTTTGAGACCTGGCACGTTCTCGTAATGCCAACGCGGGTCGTAGTCCCGTTTGAGCGAGGGCAGCTGTTCTTCAGTGGCACCAAAGATGTAGGCGTTCTCGTCTCCGACGGCGTCAAGTATTTCAACATTGGCCCCATCCAAGGTGCCCAACGTGAGCGCACCGTTCATCATGAACTTCATATTCGAGGTACCCGAGGCCTCTTTACCCGCCATCGAAATCTGCTCGGAAACATCAGCAGCCGGGATGATGTGTTCAGCCGGAGAGACGTTGTAATTGTGAACAAAAACGACCTTGATCCGACTATTGACATCCTCGTCACTATTGACGAGACGCGCCACCTCGTTGATGAACTTAATGATCGCCTTAGCGCGAATGTAGCCGGGGGCAGCTTTAGCGCCGAAGACAAAAACTCGTTTGGGAACGTCGAGGGTCGGTTCGTCTTTGATACGGAAGTAGAGATCAAGGACGTAGAAGGCGTTAAGCAATTGACGCTTGTACTCGTGTAGTCGCTTAATTTGGACGTCAAAGATGGCGTCCGGGTCAATTTCGACACCCTCACGTTCTGCTACCCAGGACGCGAAGTCAACTTTGTTGGCGTGCTTAATCTCATTGATGCGGTCGTAAACCGAGTCATCGACAGCATCCGTGTAGTCAGCGAGCACCGAGAGATCTTTAACCCACGCGTCCGACCCAGTGACCTCAGTCAGCAGGGCAGCCAGACGCGGATTGCACTGGTTAAGCCAGCGGCGTGGAGTGACACCGTTGGTCTTGTTGTTGAACCGCTCCGGCCAGATTGCGTGCCATTCTTTGAGGGTCTCGCGCTTAATAATCTCGGTATGCAAGGCGGCGACGCCGTTAATGGAGTATGAGGCGTAGCAAGCGATCCACGCCATCCGAACCTGGTTGCCACTGACCGGGGCCATGTACTCGATGGTCTGGCCATCCAGGCCGCGATTATTCATGTCTTCGCGGAAACGGCGATCAATTTCACGGACGATCTCGGAAATACGTGGGAACAGGCGATCGAAAATCTGCATCTCCCACTTTTCGAGAGCCTCGGCCAACACGGTGTGATTGGTGTATGCGAACGTGTGGGTGACAACATCCCATGCCGCATCCCAACCCATACCGTGCTCGTCAAGGAGAATGCGCATGAGTTCGGGGATGGACAGTACGGGGTGGGTGTCGTTGAGCTGAATCGAGTTATATGTGGCGAAGTCAGTGAGGTCCTCGCCGCGGTGCGCAATGTAGTTATCGACGATTTCCTGCAGGGAGGCCGAGCAGAAGAAATACTGCTGACGCACCCGCAATACCTTGCCTTCGAAGGTGGTGTCGTTGGGGTAGAGGACGCGCGAGATATCGGAGGTCCGCTCGCGCTCAACAATGGCGTCGGTGAAATGCTGGGAGTTGAAAGCCTGATAATCAAATTGTTCCATCGGCTCGGCTTTCCACAGCCGCAAGGTTCCGACATTGCGGGTCCCATAACCAGTGATTGGCATGTCGTGGGGAATAGCACGTACCCACATATCGGCGTAGCGAACAATGCGCTGCTGTTCCTCGCGGCGAATGACGAAGGGATAGCCCTCTTCCATCCACGGATCGGGATGTTCAGTCTGAAAGCCGTTATCGAAGAGCTGCTTAAATAAGCCGTAACGGTAAAGGATTCCGTAGCCGGTGACAGGTAGCTCCAGAGTTGCGCAGGAGTCAAGGAAACATGCGGCCAGACGGCCGAGGCCGCCGTTACCCAACGCGGCGTCGGGCTCCTGCTCAAGCACCTGGGATAGATCTATGCCGAAGGTCGCGAGCGCTTCGCGGGTCTGGTCAATGAGACCGAGGTTTGACAAGTTATTGAGCAGAGCTCGTCCCATCAAAAACTCAGCAGAGAAGTAGTGCTCCTGACGACCAGCCTTGTAAGCAGCGTCAGTGGCTTGCCAGTCATCTGCGACGTGGCCCACAACGGCGGCCGACAATCCCTGCCACACCTCCATAGGGGTCGACGCAGTGACGGAACGTCCCGAGGTCGATCGCACCTGGAATGCGATTGCTGAAGCCAGGTCCTGAGTCATGTGCCTTCCTTGACTATAGGGGGTGCCACACTGGTACATCGCGCTCAGACTACCGCGAATCAGACGCATTCCCGGGAGCTCGACCAATCCGCCCATGGGTGCCACGTCCGCGTCGACTAACCATAACGAAACCTGCCCAGCCGAGCACAACTGCTGCAAGAACGACGGGGACTCCCACGACTCCAGCCTGAGTCAGTTCTAGCGCGAAGACGGCCGCAAATAGCGGAGCACGCTGCGTCACAGACAGCACACAGCCGGCTCCGACGATCACCATCATTGCGACCTGCGAGGGTGCGTCGATCCCCGCCGCCGCCGCTATCAACGCACCGACGAGAGCGCCTGCGGACAGGGAAGGGGTGAGCAAACCGCCGGCGGCACCGGATCGTAGAGCGATCGTCGTGGCACCGATCTTGCCAACGAGCAAGATCGCCAAACAGGACGGGGCCACAGGGTGTGCAAGCACCAGGTTGACGATGACTTGGCCATTTCCGACCACCTCAGGTACGGCTAAAGCGACGACGGTCACCCCGAGCGATCCCACCGGGACTGTCCACCACAGCCGGGAGGTGACTGGAACTCGCCGCTTCATTTCGCCAAACAGCACTCCCATCCCGGCTCCCACCAGAGTCGACGCCGCGACGACAACAAGCACCCAGCACAGGCCGGTCGCCGTCACTGTGGCGACCGGTGAGCGGTATATGGGCCGGTTGTGGTTAAACAGCCAGGCCGTCACTGTTGACAGCACCGAGATGACGACAGCAACTCCCACCTGTCCCCAGCCACGTTTGGTGCGAAGGTTAGGGCGCACAGTCAGCTCTAGGGCGTACAACGCTCCAGCGATAGGCACGTTATAAACCGAAGCCAAACCGGCGCCGGCAGCACTGGCCAGCAAAGCCCGCCGGGTGGCAGTGTCAATTCGAAAACTGTCGGACAGCCCTTGAGCGGCCAGCGCGGCCATCTGACGGGGTGCCGCTTCTCGGCCTAGTGAACTTCCCGACCCGACGACGACGAGCTGGGCAAGGGCGTCAACGATGGTCTGCGCTGGGCGTAGCCGCGTCCCAGAATCGACAGCTTCTCGCACCGACGTAATCGACCCGGATGGGCGTGGCCGTAGCCGCCACCACGTTAAACCCGCAATGACGGCGCCCACGATCGGCGCGGCGAAGCGTCGCCACATGACGACCTTCCCGACACCCGTCGTCGATGAGGAGAAAGGCGTACCGAAGGCACAGGTCTCAATAAGGTGGGACAGCAGGCTCGTGACACCACCGATGAGGCCCGACGCTACCCCCGTCAACACGACGGCGGCGATACATCGAAGGCGGGAAGAGACCACGTGCCTGACGCTACCGCCACCGGCCCTCGATTCCGGCTCGACCGCTGAGCGTGCCCGCTCATGGGGACACATAAAGCTCAGTAAGACTGCGCGTATGTGGCACGCCGGGCTGATTGTGGCGCTGTCAAGCTGGGAGAGCGACGTATATCGTCTCTAGGAACTCCTCGATACCCTGGTAAGAGCCCTCACGACCCAACCCGGATTCCTTGACTCCCCCGAATGGGGCAGCCGCGTTAGAGAACACTCCAAGATTCGCGCCGATCATGCCGGTTTCTAACTTTTGTCCCATCCGCAGAATGCGTGCTGTGTCCCGAGTAAACACGTATCCAGCCAGTCCGACCGGAACCGAGTTGGCGAGGGCCAGCGCTTCTTCTTCGGTGCGGAAGGTTGTGATCGGGGCAACCGGTCCAAAAATCTCAGTCTGCATGATCTCAGCGTCGGCGGGGACATCAGCGAGCACCGTCGGTGGATAGAACCAGCCCTTGCCCTCGGGAATCTCACCACCACAGCGCACAGTTGCCCCGGCCTCAATCGCCGAACGCACCAGACCGTCAACCTTGTCGCGATCGTGGTCGGTGATCATGGGCCCGACCTCGGACTTGTCATCCAAGCCGTCCCCGACAACCAGACTTGACATCATCGTCACCATTTTGTCGATGAACTCCTCAGCTACCGACTCGTGGACAATAAAGCGGTTCGCAGCGATGCAAGCTTCGCCCATATTGCGCATCTTGGCACCCCTGGCTCCGGCAACGGCTTGATCCAGGTCGGCATCGTCGAAAACGATAAAAGGAGCGTTGCCGCCGAGCTCCATCGACGTGCGCAACACATGTCTGGCAGCTTTAGCCAGCAGGTTCGCACCAACCGTGGTGGATCCAGTGAAGGACAGTTTGCGCAGCCGCGGATCTTCCAGAACAGCATCAGTGACGGCATGGTCGCGACCTGTGATGACGTTGACAACCCCAGCTGGCAAACCAGAATCGAGGAACACCTTGGCGAGCAGCAACGTGGTTAACGGGGTGGCCGAGGCTGGACGGATCACGACGGTGCATCCAGCAGCCAAGGCCGGTGCGATCTTGCGAGTAGCCATTGCGAGCGGAAAATTCCATGGCGTGATGAATAGGCACGGACCGACGGGGCGCTTCGTGATGAGCTGACGAATCTTGCCTTCCGGCAGCAGACCGTAGTCACCACGGATGCGCACCGCCTCCTCGGAGAACCAGCGTAGGAATTCAGCACCGTAAGTGACCTCGCCGTAGGACTCGACAAGCGGTTTACCCATCTCGAGGGTCATAAGGCGAGCGAAGTCGTCCTTGCGCTCGGTGACAAGATCAAACGTCGTGCGCAGAATCTCGGCACGCTCCCGTGGGGCGGTGTCAGCCCATGACTGTTGGGCACGGACGGCTGCGTCGAGAGCATCGGTGCCTTGGTCAACAGAGGCGTCAGCGATAGCGATGAGGGGTTTCTCGGTGGAGGGATCAATGACGTCGAAAGTGCGGGACGCCTCGGCGTCCACCCATTCCCCGTCAATGAGTAATTGGGTTGGAAGATCGGAAGGCAGCGAACGGTCGTTGGTCGTCATGAATCAACCCTACGACGGGGTATCGACGCGTTGCGGGGGTTCGATGTTCACGGGGAGGGGAACGCCCTCCCACTGCCGAAGGACCCTGCACTTCGACCTCCAGTACGACGCGTGACGAGGAGTCCGCCCAAGACAAAGTGCGACGGATCACTGTCATCTCACCGATGAGGTTCGCGATGGTGACGGGCCTGGTCGCCACCGGACTGCTCGTCGTCGGGACCCTCGTCGATCCCCTCCATGCCGAATCGCCATACTTCGTCGATCCAATCCCTGCGAACCGAGCGGATCAGACTGGTCACCGCAATGACGCTGGCCAGGACGGTAAGACTCGCAAGGAGGGGTTTATTCATGGTGCCACTCTAGGCCGCTGCAGCACGCCTAAGCTGCACTGGTGGCCAGGAGTTCCTTGGCACTGATCTGACGCCGTCGCCCCACTGCGAGCAGACTGGCGATGAGGGCCGCCACCGCCCATATCACGACCGCCAGCAATGATCCGAAACTGGGAGTGTTCCCAGCCACCACAGCCTGCACCGCCTGCAAGGAAGGCCGCAGCGGAGAGATCGCGTCGACCCAGTGCACCGGGGCGGGGACGGTACTCGCCAACCCGGCAGCAACACTCGCCGTCGCCATGACGACGCTGATGAGGCGTCCGGCACCATGCAGCCACGCGGCCAGGGTATGGTTGACCAGGCCAAACATCGCCCCGACGAGGAGCAGCAATCCTCCCAGCGCGATTGATCGGGGCAGCGAGAGTCCCAACGCCACTGAGCCGACGACAGCCAGGCCAATGCTCACCGCGATGGTCACAATCGCGCCAACTGACATCGTCTGGACCACCAACCCTAGGGTCGAGCGCGCAGACCTCAGCACCCGCGAGGGCACCGTGCGAACCACCAGCCAGGTCGCTAGTGCAGCGATCCAGGCACCAAGGATGAGCAAGACCGCCACGGCGGCCACCGAGGTCGCAATGGCAGGGCCATCCCCGTTGACGGGAGTGGCGACGACGTCGGCCAGCTTGGTGCGATCATCCTGGGAGTAGGTCGGCACCTTTGTGGCCCCCGCCGAAAGCTCGTGTGAGAACGTGCCAGTGCCGTCGGCGAGTTTCTGGGCCCCGTCGTTGAGTTTCGCCATCCCGGACGCAAAAGTGCCGGCCCCCGCAGAAGCCTTCGCCACCCCGTCAGCGAGTTGGTTCACGCCGCCGACGTACTGACTGACCCCCTGCTCAAGCATCGGGGTCGAGGCGGCGGCCTTGGAGACCCCGCCGGTGTAGGCGTCGACACCGTTGGCAAACGTCGCAGCCCCCGCCGAGAGTTTGGCCCCGCCGTCCTTGAGTTGCTGGGACTTGGTGGCCAGGGTCTGAGCACCGACAGCGCTCTGGTGGATGCCATCGCGCAACTGGGCAATCTGGCCGACCATCGTGGGCAGTCCGGTACGCATCTGGTCGGTGAACTTGTCAACCCCTTGGGACAGTTGCGAGGAGCCGTCAGACAGCTGGTCGATGCCGTCGTCGATACTCATACCCGAGTTGGGATCCTTGATGGCCATCGCCTTGACGGCCACCGCCGATCCAGCCCTCACACCGAGGGCGTATCCGTCGGTCATGGCGTCGCGGACGAGGGGCAGCAGGGTCTGGCAATCCTGTGCCGTGTGCCTGCGCTGGCAGCGCGCCAGGAAGTCCGCTTCGCCCTTGGACAACGCCTCCTTGTTGAGGCTGGCAGTCTTCTCTCCGGAGGCGTACTGACGGATCTCGGCGCGATACCCGACCAGGCCACCGGTGAACTGGTCGATGCCGTCCGCTAGCTGGCTCGCCCCGTCAGTGAGCTGGTTGAGCTGGGAGGCGTCGATCTTGGCGGTGGCCGCGCTGACCTTCTGGTCCATCGTTGTCAGCCCAGCAGATAGCTGACCGATACCGTCGACGACCTTGCCGGTGCCATCGGTGTAGGTCGCCACCCCGCTAGCCAGACCGTTCGCACCGTCGCTGAGCTGTTGTCCTTTGTCGGACAGCGTGTGAAGGCCGCCCGAAAGCTGAGAGACGCCGTCGGTGAGCTTGCCGCCGTTGGCCTGCAGCTGGCGGGCTCCGTCATCCAGCCTCGTCATACCGGCGGCCAGGGTTGCCGCTCCGGCGGCTGACGTCTTCGTGCCGTCGGCAAGTTTCGTCGCCCCGTCATCGAGCTTGGCGGCTGCGTCGGCCATCTTTTTCATCTGCTGGGCGAATTGGTTGAAGCCGATGTAGACGTTCTCGAGATACCCCGAGGTCAGGGTGGTGTTGAGGGAGCGCCGCGCCACTTGGGCGGTGAGGGCGGCAACGGCCGTGTCGGAGACTGGAGAGGTCTGAGAGGTGGTGACGTCGATGACGGCAGGGCTGGCCTTAGCGGCATCATTGGCGGAGTAGGAGGTGGCGTCGGCCGAGAAGGACGTCGGGATGGTGACAACCACCGAGTATGTGCCGTCGCGCAGCCCCTCGGCGGCCCCATCGGCATCGGTCAGAGTCCAGTCGACGGTGTGGCCGTCGGTCATGTGGGACCCGGAATTGACCAGTTCCGCCGTGAGCTGACGCCCCATGGGAACGAGTTGTCCACGAACTTTGACGGCCTTGTCCTCGTTGACGACGGCGGCCTTCACCTGCCCCAGCCGGTCGGTGGTCCGCCAGGTGGTGCCGACCAGGCCCGCCACCACCAACAGCGGCATGAGGATCAAGGCGACCACCGCCGTCCACCGCAGCTTAATCGTGGAGTGGGAACGTTCGGTCATCATCGGGTACCTCCGAGGGACGGCTCGGGTTTGTGTTTGAGGTCATGCTCATCGAGGTGATGGACGGCCTGTGGCCTCAGCCAGTCAATACGACCGGCTCGCTGGGCTCCCAGGATCACGGCAGATTCACCGGCACGGTTCATGTCGCGAATGAGGGATTCCAACTGGTCGCGGTGAGATTGCTCAACGATTTGGTCGGCATGGTCGATGAGGAACAGACGGGGACGGCGTCGGGGCGGATGGCTGAGCGCTGCGGTGGCGGCCTGCAATTCCTCGGCCAGGTTCGCGTCGGCGGCGTCGATGAACCACGCCACCCGACGCACGGCTGAGGCACGCTCAGGAAGGAGTTGTCCGCCCGACCTCATCAAACCGTGGTCGAGGGCGAGTCGTCCTCCAACCGCCAGCAGGACGGCTGTGACGCGACGCCGTGACCCCACGATGGCCTGCACCTCATGGGGTTCGGCGTGCAGGTCAAGGTCAGCGAAGAGACCATCGACACCGATCCCCTCAGCGTGCAGGGCCTCGGTGTGATCAGGGGTGGGCCACTCGGCGAATTTCTCCTCGTGAGCAATCCTTTCCCCCTCAATGTCGAAGCGAGGTAGGTGGCGGTCCAGCCACGTCGGCAGCCACCAGGCGTTGTCGCCGAGCAGAGCCATGGCGGCCGGGACGAGGGTCATTCTTACCAGGAAGGCGTCAGCGACGATGCCGATGGCCAGGGCCAGGGCAATTTCCTTGATGGCGTTCATACCTTCCGGGATGAAGAAGGCGAACACCGAGAACATGATGACGGCGGCTGCCGTGACAACCTTGCCCGAACCGATGAATCCCCTGATGACCGAGCCCTTGGCATCACCGCTGTGAACGTATTCTTCACGCATTCGTGACACCAGGAAAACCTCGTAGTCCATCGCTAGGCCGAAAAGGATGCCCATGACGACGATCGGCATGAAGGAGATGATGGGAACCGGACGGTCAAGGTTGACCACGAATAGGCCAATTCCCCGGTTGAAGACGAGCTGCGCAGCGCCGAACGCGGCCAGAACCGACAGCAGGTAGCCGATCGTCGCCGTGATAGGCACCGCGATCGACCTAAACACCACTGTCAACAGCAGCAGGCACAGTCCGACGGTGAAAATCCCGAAGGGCATCAGGGCACCTCCCAGGCGGTCGGAGACGTCGAGTTTGATAGCCGTTAACCCGGTAACGGCAGTGTCGACCCCGTATTTGTTGTGCCATTCAGCTTTGTGGTCGCGCAATTCGCGGACTAGGTCATTGGTCGCCTCGTCGGTGGGACCGGTAGCGGGCAATACCTGCACCATGGCTGTGTCGGCGTTCTGATTCGGAACAGCCAGGGCGACCTTGTCGACGCCGGGGAGCTTCTCAATATCCGCCTTGAGCCCATTGACGATCTTCATCGGGTCGGTGGACGTGACGATGTCAGCGGTGACGATGACCGGACCGTTGAATCCTGGTCCAAACTTCTTCTCCAGCACGTCGTAGGTCTGGCGGGCGGTGTTGTCGGCAGGCAGTTCTGCGGCGGTGGGCAGGCCGAGGTGGAGGTCCTTCATCGGAACAGCCAAGGCCCCCAACCCCACCACGACGACGAGAATGGCCACCAGTGGAAGGCGAGTGATAGTGCGCACCCACCACCCGAAGATCCCACCTCGTCCCTCCTTGCCAGCCGCCGTGGCGCTGGTCGACGACGCGTCCGGACCAGCTGTGGCATTCTCGTTGCTAGCCGGGCCTGCTGCCACCACAGCTGGCATCGACCCCCCTTCTCGACGAGATTTCCACGGACGCAATCTCTCCCCCATGAGCCCCATGAACGCCGGCAGCATCGTCAGGGCGATGACGACGGCTAGGGCTACACCAATGGCGGCGAATATGCCCATGACGGTGAGGAAAGGGATATTGGCGATGGCTAGACCGATGAGGGCGACGAGGACCGTCGTCCCTGCGAAGATCACCGCCGAACCCGAAGTCGCGACGGCTCGGGCAGCCGATTCCTGCACGTCGAAGCCGTCACGCAACTGATCGCGGTGTCGGGAGAGGATGAACAGGGCGTAGTCGATCCCGACGGCCAGTCCCAACATGACGGCGAGCATCGGGGTGACGGAGTTGACCGTCGTGAACCGGGTGAGGATCGCCATGATCGAGTAGGTGATCCCCACTCCGAGGACAGCCGTCATGATCGGCATCCCGGCTGCCACCAGAGATCCCAGCGTGATCGCGAGGACGACGAGGGCCACCCCGACGCCGATCACCTCGGTGACTGATAGGGACGGCAGCATGGCCTCGAAGGCCTGGCCACCGACATAGACGTGCGATCCCGGCGGCAAGTCGGCCTGAATGTCGTGACCTACCCGTTGTAGGTCGTCACGCCCGGAATCGGGAAACGTCACCGCGCTCACCTGGCCCAATTCCACCTGGATGACGGCTGCGGTGCGGTCTTTGTTGACCATCCCGGTGACATATCTGCTCCATGGTGACGTCGCCCCGGTCACGTCTTTGAGACCCTTAAGCTCCTCAACCCCCTTCTCGATCCGGGAGCGCAGCGGTTTCGAGGAAATGTCGGTGCCATCAGGCACTGTGACGACGACGTTGGCGCTCAGCGCGGAGGCTTGCGGGAAGGTCACCTGGAGTTTGTCGTAAGCCACCTGAGAGGGAGCACCCGGAATGGTGAAGGAATCGTCATAGTCGCTGTGCAGGACGACCATGGCCAGCCCGAGCAAAACCAGCAGGCCCAACCACGCGGCGACGACGGTTTTTGCACGGCGGAAGCACCAGGCCCCAAGATCGTGAAGGAAGGAGGACATCATCACCTCGCAATGAACGTGTCCGCAGACCACTCGATACAAGTATGTATTCAATGCAGTATTGTATTCGATGCATCATCGTATTCGATACATCGTCGCAATGAATGGTCGAGGCCCCCAGGAGCGTTATGCCCACAGTCTCCGCGCGCAGAGCAGCCACCCAGGCGCGACTGGCCGACGCCGCCATCGCCGTCTTCGCCCGCAAGGGAGTACCGGGGTCCACCGTCGAGGAGATCTGCGAGGAAGCTGGTTTTACCCGCGGAGCCTTCTACTCCAACTTCAACTCCAGGGACGAGCTATGTCTGGCAGTGCTGAGCCGCTACGCCGAAAAGAACCTCACCGCCCTTAGCTCCTCACTGGATTTCCCTAATAACGGCCAGGAGGCGCTTCGCGATCGCATCCACGACATCATCGCCCTGTTCTCGTCAACAGTCGGCTCCGATCCGACGACGGTTGTGGCAATTTTGGAGATCACCCTTGAGGCAACACGAAATCCACGGCTACGGGAGGCCTACCAGCACGTTGAGGCGGCCATTGCCCCGGCCTTGCACACGATGGTCGAACAGGCCCTGCGTGACCACGACGTCACGACGACAATCAGCGTCACCGACCTCACCGAGGTCACCCGTGCAGTCTTCGACTCCCGGGTACTGGCGGCCATGGCGTCGGGACGGAAAGCCGACATCGACCGCATGACCGACCAGCTGACAACGATGGTGCTGGCCTTCATCCGCCCCGCGCCGTCACATGTTCCCAGGGCGCTGGCCGGGAATAACACGACCGGCCCCGCACGAGAGCGAGGCCGGTGACAGGTCGAGGGTTCGGCAGATCAGTAACCCAGAATCTCCTTGCGCTCAGGCAACCATGCGATGGCGTCGCGAATCCCATCTGCCTGGGTCAACTCTGCACTCCAGCCAAGCAACTCCTTAGCTCGATGCGACACTGTGTAGGCGCCTGCAACATCGCCAGGGCGCGGCGGACCGTACACGACATTGAGGGATTTCCCAGTGCCCTCTTCGAAAGCCTCAACGAGCTCCTTGACGGTAACTCCGTTTCCAGTACCGATATTGAATACCTGATATGGGTCGTCGGCCGTAACCTCGTCGAGACGTTCCAGAGCGGCGACGTGAGCGCGAGCCAGATCCCAGACGTGGATGTAGTCGCGAATACCTGAACCATCGCGAGTCGGCCAGTCCACGCCAGTGACGGTGAAGGTGGAATCGTCCATCCAGGCGTCGATCATCTTTCCGAGCACGTGGGTGGGGTGCTCAATCTGCTGCCCGGTACGCAGTTTCGGATCCGAGCCGATCGGGTTGAAGTAGCGCAGGCTGATCGCCTTAAGGTCGCTGGCGTGGGCAGCGTCACGCAGGATGAGTTCCACCATGAACTTCGTCGTGGCATAGGGGGAACCGGGGTCCAGGGCAGATTCCTCAGTGACCTTGAACTCCTCATCGGTGGCGTAGATCGACGCCGAGGAAGAAAACAAGATGCGGTGCACACCGTTGCGCTCCATCCCCTTGAGTAGGGCGACAGTCTTGCCGACGTTATTGTCGTAATAGGCCAGCGGCTCATCAACCGATTCGGGAACGATGATCTTGGCTGCGCAATGGACGACAGCGTCGATCTGGTTCTCGGTGAAGACGCGGTCGAGAAGGTCCTGATCAGCAACGTCGCCCTGATAGAACGCGCGGTCACGAACAAATTCACGGCGTCCCGCAGATAGGTCGTCGAGCACAACGACCTCGTGGCCGGCCTCCTCGCATGCTGAGCCAACCGTCGATCCGATGTAACCGGCCCCGCCGGTGATGAGAATCTTCATAGGAACCTTCCGTAGCGTCGAACTCGTCGCAGTCAAGTTTAGGTGCGGCCCGCCGCCATTGACGGCGGGCCGGGGCTCTGTGTGGTGAATTGGTCACCAACGGTGCGCGTTGCCAGCCGACATGGCAGGTTCTGTCAGATGCAACCGATACTCCACGGTTGGTTTCCCTTTCTACACTGGCGGTCATGGAGGACACCGGATCGCAAAACTCGTCCACGGAGAACCGTCCCAACGGATCCCGCGGGGCTGGGGTGCGCGCCCGTCTTAATCGGTTCAATCCGAACCGCAATAACATCCCTCAAATCAACATCCCCGGCATGGAAGAGGTGCTGGACCCTAAGCTCGACGATGGCCGCCCAACCGATACTGAACGGGCATGGTGGGGAGACGTCACCCTGACCCTCGTCATGGGCGTAGCGACGATCGTCCCCTATCTCGTCAGCCTGGTGGAGTGGCCGTGCCCGGAATACGTCGCTGCCCTCTTTTCGTCGATGGTCATGGTGGCCTCGTTGCCAATGCGTCGCGAGTACCCGCTCCTCATGATGGGTTTGGTCGCCATCGGTGCTGCCATCCAGTTCTTCTTCGTGCCCTTCCCTGTATTGAGTATTTTCGTCGTTCCAATCGCCTCCTATTCAGTGGCGCGATGGGTCGACGGTCACCAGTCCCGCTGGGTGCTGTGGGTAGGAGCCGTGGGGTCGGTCATCGGGCCGATGAGGTGGAGTCCCACCATTGCCGCCGGTTACGATCCTTCGTCGGGAACGCCGTGGGTACTACTGGTGCTGGCCATGACAGTGTGCGCGGGCCTCGTCCTCACACCATATGCGGTAGGTAGACGGCTGCGAGAATCCGCCCTGATCGACTCTCAGCAGCGCATCGTCAAGGCACAGCGCTACCGGGCGATTCTCGCCGAACGTGAGCAGCAGGCCAGGGTAGCCGAGGAGCGTACCCGCAACGAGATCGCCCGAGAACTCCACGACATCGTCGCTCACTCGCTATCGGTCATGATCGTGCAGGCTGAAGGCGGCAAAGCGCTGGCAACAAAGAAGCCCGAGAAAGCACCCGAGGTGCTCGATACTATTGCCGAGACCGGACGCGAGGCGCTCCTCGAGATGAGGCGAATCGTCGGAGTGTTGCGCCAGGACACCGATGCCGAGTTCTCTCCTTCCCCCGGTTTGGCCGAGATTCCCGACCTGGTGGAAAAGTCCGGTGTGAAGGTTGAGCTGAGGGTCGTCGGAGAGGAGCCCGTGGTCTCCCAGGCCCTCGGTCTTGTTGTGTACCGGGTTGTTCAAGAAGCCCTAACCAACGTGCTCAAGCATGCTGGCCGCGGTGCCCACGCCACCGTCACTTTGGCCTATTCACCTACCGCGATCCATGTGGAGATTGTCGACGACGGCTATGGGGATGCCGTCCAAGGCGACGGGCGCGGGCACGGCCTACAGGGGATGCGGGAGCGTGTGACGTCGATGGGTGGACGACTGTCTGCGGGGCCGCGCAAAGAGGGCGGGTTCCGCGTCATAGCGAAATTGCCGGTGCAGGCTGATTCCCGCCAGAGGTGAGCTCGGCGTTGTCACCACTCAGCTCAATACTTCAGTGAGGCACCCGAGCCGTTCTGGATCCCGCGGTACCCAGGCGAGCAGGTCCTCGGGGGTGAGTGGATCTGCGGTTCCGCGCGCTCGCGAGGTGACGACGGCTCCCACCAGTGCTGCAATATCGAGCTTTCGAGCCAACGGCACCTGCCACTGCCAGGTCCAGGCCAGGCCGGCCAACGTGGCGTCTCCGGCACCTGTGGTGTTGACCGGTTCTATCGCCACCGCCGGGACATGAACCTCCTCACTAGTGCGGGAATCCACACCGATGATCCCGTCGCCGCCACATGTGACGATGACGACCGGCACATGCTCGGCGAGGGTTCGGGCTGCCCGCACCGGATCGTCGCTACCTGTAAGTCGCATCGCCTCAGCAGCGTTAGGCGTGTAGCAGGTACACCCCGACACCGCGTCAAGCAGCCCAGATTCGCATCCTTCCTCGAATCCATGGTCCACAATCACCGGGATTCCGGCATGGGCGGCGTCGTGCAGCCACGCCTCAGCGGGAACCGAGATATGGCTGACGATGGCGTCGATGCCGTCAAGGTTCGGGGCGGGGAACGGGGTTGGTAGCGGAGTTTCCACAGTCGTCATAGCCCGCTCGGTGCCACAGGCCTGGCTCATCGTCACGGGAAGCGCCCAGCCAGGGTGGATTGGGGTCGGGGCTAGATCAATACCCCAGTCAGTCAATTCACGACGACACGCCTGCGAGTTGGGGTCCTCACCGAGACCTGTCAGCAACTGCACCCGTGCTCCCAGGCTCGCCGCAATCCGAGCCGTGTTGGCAATCCCACCCCACGTGGCGACAACGTCAGTGCCGTAGCGCTCCTCTCCTAACGCAGGTAATTCCTCGATTCCAGAAATGACGAGGTCACGATACGTAATGCCAACGGCGAGCAGCCGAGGATGACGGTTGACGGGCATGGGCGTAGCTCCTGTGCGCAATTGGTCGTCCCCAGCATAAACTCTGATGCTAGGTAATCTATGGGAAACCCCATTGGCAGGCGATGCCACAAGGAGCAGAGATGCCCACCAACGATGCCCTGATCCGAGGCTTGTGTCCCCAGCCCCGCCACGTACGGTTCAGTGAGGGACGATTCCCCCTGCCAGCGGTGCTCACCTGGGCTGGTCCCGACGAGGCCACCGATGCCGTTACTGTGCTCACCGAACGACTGGCTCCGGCACTTGACGTCGTGCGCGTACCGTCACACGCCGACACCACTTCTCTCATCGTCACAGTGGATCCCGCGATAGAGCCAGAGGGGTACCGCATCGAAATCGACGCGCAGATCCGCATCACCGCCGGCGATTCAAACGGCGCACGATGGGCGGTGCAGACTTTGTTGCAGCTACTGACCCCGTGGGTCCATGGGCCCGGCCCGCTGATTCGAGAACATCTGCACCTTCCGAAGGGCGTCATCGTTGACGCGCCGCATTACAGGTGGCGAGGAGCCCATCTGGACGTCTCGCGGCATTTTATGCCTGCCTCGTTCATGACGCGCTTCCTAGATGTGCTGGCCATGCACAAACTCAACCGGCTGCACTTGCACCTCACCGACGACCAAGGCTGGCGCCTGCCGGTACCGGGGTGGCCACGGCTAACCACCGTAGGGGCCTGGCGCCCGGGAACGGTACGAGGGCACCAGCCACCACCCGACGACAACGATTGTGACGACGTCGCCGAGCACGATCATGTACCTCATGGAGGCGCTTACACAGTCGAGCAGCTGAGCGCCATCAATAAACGGGCAGGTATACTAGGTATCACGGTCGTGCCAGAAATTGACCTACCGGGCCACACTGAATCGGTCGTCGCCGCCTATCCCGCGCTGGGCTGCGGAATACCAGTAGATCACCCACGCACTGCTTTTGGGGTGTCGGAGCATCACATCAACCTCACCGACGATTCGTTGGCTTTCTGCCGCGACGCTTTAGACGCTGTGATGGATATTTTCCCGGACTCACCAATCCACATCGGTGGCGACGAATGCCCCGGCAAAGAGTGGTTCAGTCACGAGCAAACCCGCGCCCGGCTTGCCGACCTGGGGATCACAACGCCGCACCAAGCCCAAGCGTGGTTCGAGCGGCACATCTGCAATCACGTGGTCGCAGCGGGCCATCAGGTCATCGCCTGGGACGAGGTGCTAGAGGCCGGTGCTCCTAAGGAAGTGACGGTCATGGTGTGGCGAGACGCCGACGACATTTCCCGCGCTGTCGCCGCAGGCCACGACGTCATCGCCGCACCTGCCCGGCATACATACCTGGATTACGGCATCGAAGCAGGGCCACAGGCGCCAGTGACGATAGCCGCCCCCATGACCATGGACGACGTCGCCGGGCTGCACGATGTGCTTGCCGCAGTAGATTCACCCCACCTGTTAGGTGGGCAATTCCAACTGTGGACTGAATATCTGCGCACCCCCGCCCAGGTCGAAGACGCCGCCTTCCCGCGCGGCACATCCATCGCCGAACAGTTGTGGACCGGCAATCCAGCTCGGCCGCAATCAGAGTTGGAGGCCCAGACTCGTCGGCTCACCGCAATGGGCGTCAACTGGCACAGGTGATGACGTCGATACCGGCCACCTTCATCATGAGCAGGCACGCCATCGAGTTCGACCAGCTGAACCACCCGCGTGTGAACCGAGTAGGGTCATGTGGATCAAAACTCTCGTGCGTCCAGCCAGTGCCGCCATCGGTGGTGAGGATCGTCTGCAGACAGTCGCGCGCCTCAACGTCGTCCCCGGTGAGCCCCTGTACTGCCACACCGATGTGCCAAATGTAGCCGTCGGGACTGTGCGGGCTGCCAATGCCTCGCGCCGTCGGGCCAGCGAATAGGTACGGATTGGCCTCGCTAAGTACCCAGCTGCGGGTGGCCTGGTAGAGCGGATCGTCACGGGCAAGGTCACTCGTAAGAGGCAGCGACAGCAGCGATGGCATGTTCGCGTCGTCCATCTCCAATACTGATCCGAGCCCGTCGACTTCGTAGGCAAGATGGTCCGCAATAATGCCGAAGTGCCTCACCCCGACGTCGATGTCATTGGCCAGCTTTGAGGCGTGTTCAGCAAGGTTGTCGTCGTCCCAAACGCGACAGAATTCGCCAATCTGGCGCAACGCACGCATGGCCATGAACTGTGCCGGGATGTTGTATCCGTAGCGGCACGCATCGTCTGAGGGCCGGAATCCGCTCCACGTCATTCCGGTGTACCCTACTGGCTCTCCGGAGCCGTCGACGCCAAGGGTGTCGGCGGGTTCGCTAGGGCGCACATGACGATAGGTCGAGCGGGCGGCGTGGTCTTGTTCCACACTCCAGACGTCGACGATGCGCCGACACCCCTCGTGCACCGCACTGTTGAGGTGGTCTGGTCGTGCCGTGACCTGCCACAACCGCCATGCGAGATCGACGGGAAAGGCCAGCGAATCGACCTCGCACTTACGCTCCCACAACTCATCGAGCAGGTCGACATCGTCAGGGTCGAAATGTGCTCCGGTTGGGCCACAGTTAAAGGCATTGGCGTAGGGGTCGATGCCAATACAGTGCCACTGTCGGGCAACGACGTCACGGATCTGACGGGACACAGCGGGGAGGTCGCACAGTGCCAGGAAGGGCCACAACTGAGCTGAGGAATCGCGCAACCACATAGCTGGAATATCGCCAGTGACGACGAAGACGCCGTGGCGGTCGCGGGTCATAGTGCGAGTCCACGTGTCCGTCATCCAGGCCACAAATCGGCTCGCGGCCTGCCGACCGACAGCCTCATCAATATGTTCGCTGACGCCCCAACCGATCCGAGCACCAACCTCGTCGAGGCGCCGCTGTAGGGCGGGCGTCAATTCGCACGCCGTCATCGGTAGGGCTCCCATGAGGTGACACGTTGGTCTTCCAAGTCAGGAACCCACATGTCACCCTGGCCCTTGAGCCGATCACCGAGTGCGAGAACCCACGCCCCGGCGGCCCATCCGGCACGCAGCCCGAAAGCAGAGTCTTCGATGACGACACATCTGGCCGGGTCAACGCCCATGCGCCTTGCTGCTGCGAGGTAGGGGTCGGGGGCTGGTTTTCCGGCGGGGACGTCGTCCACCCCTAGAACGGTGTCGAAGAGGTCGAGCCAGCCTTGCGAGGCTAGCCCGTCACGCACCAGGCGCGTCAGGGAATTGGACACCACTGCGATAGGGACGTGAGCGGCTAACCTCCTTACCAGACGGTCTGCCCCAGGCATCGGCTTCGTATTGTCAGCCAGGTTGGCGTCCAGCAGGTCGACGAGGCGCTCAGTGGTGACCTGGGGATCTGCTTGGGGGTGGTCGCGCAGATATAGCTCAACGACATCATCAACGGTGCCCCCGTCAACGTCGGCAGCGACAGCATCAGTCAGGCTGCCGCCCCACAGCTGCTCAGACGCTGCACGCCACCCAGACAGGGTGTCGAGCAGGGTGCCGTCCATGTCAAAGAGGACACCGTCCACCTTCTCGGGTAAGTGCGTCGTCACCATTCAAAATCCATTTCTCTACTCGGGCCAACCGGCTTCACATCGCGCAGGACGCCGACGTCGCTAGCGTCCATAAAGCCAGGATGGACTCCGATTGCCTTGAGCAGTAGCGGCGTCACGTCGTGGCTGCGAATGGGATCGGTACGAAGCAATGGATCGGGCAACGCCCCACCGATGTGGTGAGCGGCTAGGAAACTGCGACGCACCTCGACCTCATCCTCGCCGTGACCTCCCTCAGGTTTGTGGCCGTGATCGGTGGTGACGGCGACGAGCCATTGCTCTGCGAGCTGCTCGTGACGCTCTGCGACGGCCTTGACGAGGTGGCGGGTGAGCTCATCGACGTGACGCACAGCGTTCCGATACTGCTCAGAGTTCGCTCCGTAACTGTGCCCAGCGTGGTCCACCCCCTCGAAGTAGACAACGGCAGCGTCCGGGCCCTCGTGCAACAGGTGCCAGGCGGCCCAGGACGACACCTGCTCGTCGGCCCGGTCGATGCCCCCCGACAGGTCGGGGCCGAAAAGCTGGTGCTGGCCGGTACGTTGCTGGTCGACCCGCTGGTGAATGATCGGGCCGGGCCCGTAAGGGCTGACAAAGGCGTCCCAGGTGGCTGCTGCGATGGTGCGCGCCAACGGGTTGGCGAAGAAAACTTGGGACAGTATGTCGGGGTGACGGGCCAGGTCATGGCCGACGAACTCGTTCCACCACACATTGCATTGCTCATGGGTGGCGCCGGTGAGGATCGTCGTCCAGCCGGGGGCGGAATCGGTGGGTGGAGTCATCCACATAGGGATGATCGTGCCCTGAGAGCGGTCATCACCTCTCACCAGACGAGCGAGGGTGGGGGCCAGCCCGCTGGGTGCCTGGTCGACGGGCAGGGTGTGGTCCAGGGCTGGGGCGGGGTGCTTGGGAACCGGCTCGCCCTCACCCACCCCACGCACGAATCGCGGGTCGGCAGGGTGATCGGGGTAGGCGAATCCAGGGTTGTCACGCAGGGCCTCGGGTAATGCCACATCAAGGCGCATCCCGTCGATGCACACCAAGAGCAGTTTCATTGTTGGCTCACTCTCAACGTCAAGATTTGGAAAGGACGCAGAGCGAGATCCACCCTGCTCACGGCGACCGTCGGAAGCTGTTGGGTCGGATCACCCACTCGTTCCTCGAGCAAGTCCACCTCGCTGAGGTAACCGCCCCGGTCTAGTAGCAGGCGCACTCGGCTGCGGGCACCATCCGCCTCGTGCATCCGTATCACCAGATCACCAGACTCATCGAAGGCTTGTTTGACGGAGTCAATGACAGCGAAGCCCCGCACCGGTTCGATCCGGACGAGACTAGCTAGGCTCAGCACGCCCTCGCGCATGCGGAGGGGCTGGTTAAGCCGTGCCGCCTCGACATGCGCCGACGCAACCCCGGCATCAGTGAGCAGGCTATAGACAAGGTGGTGAGTGCCTCGGTCAGAGTGCGAATCTGGGCTCTGTGGAGAACGCAGCAGGGTAAGCCGAGCCATCACGCCTGCGGTAGGTGTGTGCTCATCTCCTCCCGCTGGACTCACGTCATGGCCATAACTGGACTGGTTGACTAACGCGACGGCGTACCCGGGTTCGCCCAGCAACATCCACTGCTGTCCACAGCTTTCAAAGTGGGCGTCATCCCATGACGTGTTGGCACCGATGGGTCGCTTAATATGACCGAACTGGATCTCATCGACGTTGGTGTCAGCGGCCACGTCGAGGGGAAAGTCGACTTTGAGCACTCGGGCCTGCTCAGCCCAATCGACGTCAAGGCTGAACTCAACCGCCCGGCTGTCGGCGTCAAGAGTGATGGCCTGAATGACACCGGCCTCTCTACGTTCAACACGCACCGTGCTCCGTAGCGGGTCCTCGACGACGTCTAACCCGGTGAGGTCATCCACCGCAACGGCACTGTGCCGGTACTGGTGCTGCAATTCCCACGCGTCAAAACAGTCGGGATAGTCAGGGTGCAGGACGAGTCGGTTGGCGCGTTGCCCGGGCAACAAGAGCTCGCGGCCAGCCACCAGGTCAATGACCGAGGTCACCAGCCCGTCATGCCTGTCGATGCGCACCTCAACTAATCCGTTGGTCATTCGAATCGAATCGGGCTCCCGGTCTACCCGCACCGGATGTTCGGGATCAACCACGGCATCAATGAGCGGCTGCGACGCCATAGCTGGCACCTGTACAAGTGTGGGCCGACCCTTGACGGTGATAACTTCGCGACGGTCACCGCAGGATGGATTCATCAGGCTTACCCCGGCGACCCGGTCTCCGCCCGCGTGTAACAGTGCCTGCCAAGCTTCATCCATCAGCTGGTCCACCTCAGCGCGAATAGCGGTGAACTCGGCGATGGCTTCCTGATTCACCCACGCGATCGAGGAACCGGGCAAGATGTCGTGGAACTGCAGCAACAGCGTGCGTCGCCAAAGCTGTTCCAACTGCTCGTGGGGGTAGGGATAACCGACACGAGCTGCCTCAACGGCTAGCCATTCGGCGGCGCTGAGAGCCTCCTCAGCGCGCCGGTTGCCGTCTTTCAGAGCGTGGACAGATGTGTAGACGCCACGGTGGAACTCCAAATACATCTCGCCGCGCCATACCGGTGCTTGAGGGTAGTCATCGCGAGCCTGAGCGAAGTAGTCGTCAGGTGAGCCCAACTGAACCTGAGGCGCATCCTCGACGTTGGCGAATCGGTGGACGCGTTCCACCTGCTCAGCGGTGGGTCCTCCACCACCATCGCCATACCCGAATGGCAAGATCGAACGTCGCGCTATGCCTTTCTCTTTGAAGTTCGCCTCAGCCTTCTTGACCTCAGGGGCACTGACGATGGAGTCGTAACAATCCACCGGCGGGAAGTGCGTCCACAGTCGAGTCCCGTCGATGCCTTCCCACCAGAATGTGTGGTGGGGCAAGGTGTTGGCCTTGTTCCAGCTGAGTTTTTGGGTGAAGAACCAATTCATACCCGCCAACCGGGCGATCTGAGGCAGCGCACCGGTATAGCCAAAGGAATCCGGTAGCCACAGGCAATCCGGGCGCACCCCGAGCTGTTCACGCATCCAGCGCAGACCGCTCGTGAATTGACGCACCAGTGATTCCCCCGAGGGCAGATTGGTGTCAGACTCCACCCACATGCCACCCACCGGGTGCCACTGGCCACGCTCAATAGCGCCCTTAACACGCTCGAAGATTTCTGGCGCGGACTCCTGAAGCCAGGCGTAATGCTGAGCGCTGCTGCACGCGAAGTGAAAGTCGGGATACTCGTCAGCCAGTGACACGACGTTGGAGAAGGTACGCACTACCTTGCGACGGGTCTCACGCAACGGCCATAGCCATGCCGAGTCGATGTGTGCGTGTCCGATGGCCGTCATCTGTTGAGCCGATGAGTTCGCCCCCGAGCTAAGGTACCCAGCAAGGATCTGCCGGGCGTGCTCTGCGCCGGCGAGGATGCCGTGGCGATCGACCTCATCAGCAGCCTGTTCCAAACCGTGGAGTAACCGGGCACGGTGGGTGGAGTCAGCCGGAAGCTGGCGCATGAGGCCGTCGAGGACGTCAATGTCGAGCCATAGGTTCCATACTTCGTTGCGACGCACCGAGAGTTCCGCTCCCCTAAATTGCCACAGCGGTTCATCGCCCGCAGTGCGACGATCCCCCAGCTCAGTGGGGCCTGCCAGATGCAGGGTCATGTCGGGGTTACCTGCGGCTTCCACCCACAGGTCGACGCGCCCACCAGCCCCAACGAGCGGCTCACCCTCTTCAGCGAATCGTTGAGCCAGCGCCCCGTGGTTGAGTGCGACCTGGTGGTTGCGTGGGTTGAGAGCTTTGAGGGGGCGCCCTGAGCGGGTGTAGACCATCGCTTCGGACTGGTTTCCGGCCCAGTCACCGACGAATCCGAGGTCCATCGAGAGGTCGACCTCGTCACCAGCGTGGGCAGCGGGGAGGGTGCCAGTGACGTGGAGCCACCAGGTGCTCCACGGAGCACCCCACCAGGTTCCGGGCGGAAACGGATGGTAGCTAGCGGCGACGGCTTCCTCGAAGCTCACGGGTTCGCCGGGAGCCTGCCAGGCCGTCACGTCCAATGAGCAGATCGTTGTGGTGATTTCTCGCTCGAGACGCTCTTTAAGGTGACCGATGCGATCCTGGGTGAGCTCGGTGTGATCATGCATGGTCGTCCACAAGATAGTCCAGGCCGTCGAAGGCATTGGCAAAGTCATTGAGGAGCTGCTCGGCAACGTAGACGGAGTCAACTAGCGGGTGGTGACTAAGGGCCAGCAATGCTGCGGTGCGGCTGTGGTTGACGGCGGCATCGATGGTGCGCTGCTCGACGTATTTGGCGTTGACGACGAGCCCGCGAGCATGATCCGGTAGCGCCGGTGCAGGAAGCCGATGGATCCCGGCACCGTCCACTCGACAGGGAATTTCCACGACAGCATCGTCAGGTAAGTCGGGCAGGGCACCGTGGTTCGCCACATTGAGGATGAGCTCGGCGGGCATGTCATTGGCGATGGCGTGCATGATCGCGAGGGCGACCTTGTCGTATCCGCCGGTTTCCAGATCGGCCTCGTCGCGCTTGAACTCCCCGGAGACCTCGCGATTGGTGGCCATGTAGGTCTCTTCGCGCTCCAGGCGAGTGGCCTCCCATAGTCCGGCGACGTCGTCGGTGTGTTGGGCCTTCGTGTAGAAGCGCCGCTGCTGGGCCTCCAGAAATGCCCCGCGCGGGGCCTCGGCATTCCGATCGACGGCGAGGTCATCGCGACAGTAGTAGTAATAGTGCAAGTACTCGTTAGGTACAGCGCCTAAGGCTTGTACCAAATCAGGGCCAAAGAGCCGACCTTCCTCAAAACTCGCTATAAGGTCGGGGCGCTCCATCAGACGCGGTAAGACGTCGGTGCCGTCGACGTTCAAACTGGTAAGCCAGCCCAGGTGATTGAGCCCGCTGTAGCCGATATGGACGCGTCCGTTGGCATCGAACAGTGACCCTACATCGGCCGGTGCCAACCCGGCATTCTGCAACGTAGTGAGGATGCGACGAGCCAAGCCGACGGGGGAGTCACAGATGCCAACCACCTGGTCTCCGAGACGGTGCTGCATGACCTCGGTCATCACCCCGGCTGGATTAGTAAAATTAATGACGTTGGCATTGGGGGCGTATTGCGTGATTTTCTCAGCGAGGTCGAGCACCACCGGTATGCCACGCAGGGCATATGAAATACCGCCAGCCCCGACAGTCTCCTGGCCAATGACGCCACGCGCCAGACACATCGACTCGTCTAGGGCTCGTCCCCGCGTTCCGGCGACGCGGATGGCTGAAAAGATGAAGTCGGTTCCTCTCAGGGCAGTAGGCAGATCAGTGGTCGCCACCACCGACGGCGCGTGAGGCAGGTTGGGGGCCAGCTGGGATAGCACTGTTTCGATGACGCCTAATCGCAGTGAGTCAGTGTCGTAAAGCCGCAGCTCAGTCACTCGTTGGGGTGAGGCGTCGCGAGCGAGGGCCTTGAATACCAGTGGAACGCGGAATCCCCCGCCACCAAGGATGGTGAGTTTCATACCGTGATGACCTCCATGCCTGTTGATTCGCAGTGTGCGTCGAAGTCCGGCGGCAGTGGCCCAGTGGTAATGACCCCGCTGACGTCCTCGATAGTGAACGGGGAATGTGCCCCGACACCTGGGAATTTCTCCGAGTCGACAAGCAGGTAGCTTCGACTCGCTGCAGCGATAATCGCCTGCTTGATCTGAGCCTGGGAGCGGCTCGTGTCACGCACCCGTCCGTTGGCGCTCACCCCGGAGCAGCCTAGGAAAGCGAGGTCGGCTTGATGGTGAGTCAGCGCATCGGCGACGAACTGACCGTCAAAGCATTGGTATCGCTGCGACCACACTCCTCCCAGCACAACGACGGTGACGTCCGGGGCGCTCTTGAAAGCTTCAAAGACGGGCAGGGACGCAGTGAGGACGGTGATGGAACGCTCAGTGAGCAGCCCGGATAAGTGGTGGACGGTGGTGCCGATGTCCATGATGATGGTGTCGCCGTCGTGGACAAGCTCGGCGGCCTTGCGGGCGATCGCCGCCTTGGCGCGAGTCTGGTGATTCATCACGTCACTGAAATGATCGTCCACGCTCGTGACGAGCTGGATACCTCCCCAAGAACGCTCGATGACGCCTTTGTTTTCCAAAGCGATGCAGTCACGCCGGGCCGTGGCCAAGCTCACATTCAGACTCTGAGCGATGTCGACGGTTCGCATGGCAGGTCGATCCCGCAGCAGTTCGACGATCGCGTCGTGACGAGCGGCCTTGAGCATATGACCATGGTAGCGATCCCGGGTGACAGGACGACAGATTTTCGTCATTTCAATCACTTTGCATCATTTTCTCACTCGCCGGACGCTACAGTGATCTCACGAGCCGACTCCTCCCAGTCAGCTCAGCCATATTCGAATCAAGCATTGGCAAGGTTGTTTCCTGGAGATCACCGATAGTTAACCTCAGTTGCACACAGTCGTGACACCCTGAACCTCTGGCGGGTCAACGAGCCCCAAACTCCCCTTAGAAGGCGCTCATACCATCGAGGGACGGTTCGAAGCCCACCTCCAAAATGAACATTACTGAGCGATTTTGTCAGTGGCGATTCCCGTTCAACCCAAGGAGAGACCTCATGAATCTGTCGCGTCGTCATCTGCTCACTGGCAGCCTTACTGGACTGGGCATGTTAGGAATGTCGGCATTAACCGGATGCTCCACCTCCACCGAGCCCACATCCGACAAGGGTGCCGGTGACGCTAAGAAGCTCGTCCTATGGATCTGGCCGGAAGGATTCGACAAGCAGACGCTGGCTGCCGTCTCCAAAGCGCACTCGTCTTACAGTGTGCGTCAAGACATCATCGGCGGCGACTTCAAACAAAAGCTCACGACAACCTTCACCGCCGGTTCCGGACTGCCTGACCTGACCGGCGTCAAGGGTGAGGACATCGCCTTCTTCCGTGACCACGCCCAATACTTTGTCGACCTCAACACTCTGGGCGCCAAAGACATCAAGTCCAGCTTCCTGGACTGGAAGTGGGCCCAAGCCTCGACTAACGACGGCAAACAGCTCGGCATTCCCTCCGACATTGGCCCGACGGCCCTGTTCTACCGAGCCGACATCTTTGAGCAGGCCAAACTGCCCGCCGAACCTGACAAGGTCGCCGCCCAGATCACCACCTGGGACGCCTTCATCGAATTTGGCACCAAACTCCTAGCCGCCAAAGATAAGACCTATCTAGTGCGTAACTCGGCAGGCCTGTTTGGCACAGTCTGGCCACAATCGGGCCACGGATTCATTGACGAGAAGAAAACCTTCATCGGCGACCAAGACCACATTCGCAAAGCCTGGGATACCGCTGTCAAGGCGTTCAAGGCCGGCATCGTCGCCGCGATCAAATCCAACACCTCCGATGCGGCCGCCGCCGTCAATGAGGGACGCCTTCCCGCTGATTTCGGTGCCTCCTGGCACTTAGCCGACCTCATGGTTGACGCTCCTCAAACGAAAGGCACGTGGCGCGTCTGTGCCCACCCTGGGCCAGCCATCAACCAGGGCGGATCCTTCCTATCTATCCCTGCGGGCGCACCCGATCCGAAAGCTTCTTTCGCGGCGATCCGCGAACTGCTCAGCGTGGAGTCTCAAGTGCGTGAGTACGTCCACAACGGCAACTTTCCCGTCTCTCCTAAAGCCTACGATGATCCGAAAGTATCCGGGCCAGTGGAGTTTCTCGGCGGCCAGCATGCCGCGAAGGTCTTCGGAAAAGCTGCTGAGTCGGTGCGTCCGATCTACGAAGATTCACGCTCCGATGCTGTGTCCGCCCCGTTCACGGCCCAGTTGGAGCAGGTCGAGTCCTCAGGCAAGAACCCGGAGGCCGCTTGGAAGGACGCCGTCGCTGAGGCCAAAAGGATCGCCAGACAATTGCATCTCACCGTCAAGTGATACAGCTTTCCGAATGAATTCTGTGCCGAGATGAATTCTGCGAACACCATCATTGACGCCGCGCCCACGGATGAGTTGCGTCGCTCTTCTGTGGGCCGGCGAATGCGCAAAGCCCTGCCGATATATGCCGCTTTGAGTCCGTATTTTTTCTTTTTTCTCATCTTTGCGGCTGTACCGATGATCTTCACCTTGCTACTCGCGTTCACCGACTGGTCGGGGTTGGGCGAGGCTCACGTCGTCGGTCTGGAGAATTTCAGGTATTTGATCAGCGACCACCTGTTTTACAAATCGCTGGGCAACACGCTCATTCTGTGGGCCATGGGCACGATACCGACGCTCATCATCGCCACGATCGTCGCCCTCATGCTGAATAAGACGATGCGGTTCTCCACGACATACCGGGTCATCTACCTCGTTCCAAACATTACGTCGATGGTGGCTATGGGCATTCTGTTCAGTTCAATCTTCTCTAGCCAGTTTGGGCTTGCGAACGCTATCCGCAACCTGCTTGGCCAGTCGAACATCGCCTGGTTACAAAGCGAGTGGGGTATCAAGATCGCGATCTCATCGCTGACGGTATGGTCATTCGTCGGGTATAACGCTCTGCTCATCCTCGCCGGGCTGCAAGCTATCGACAAGACTCAGTACGAAGCAGCCGCCATCGACGGGGCAAACGGGTGGCGCACGTTCTTTCACGTCACTCTGCCCCAGCTTCGAGCCATCGTCTTGTTCATCACCCTCATGTCGACGATCGGTTCACTGCAGAGCTTCACCGAGGCCCAGGTACTCACCAGCTCAGAATCCACCGGGGCAGCCTCTGCGGGCGGGGTGAACAACTCCGGTCTAACGATGGTGCTCTATTTCTACTCGGTGGCCTTCCAAGAGAACCGATACGGCTATGGCGCGACAATCGCCTGGGGAGTGTTCGTCGTCGTGCTGTTCTTTTCGATCATTAACTGGCTCGTTACCCGCGATCGCAAGGGGACACGATGAGACGGCGTCTGCATGTTGGAACGTTCTTCCGGCACGTCTTCCTCGTCTTGGGCGGGCTCGTCTCCCTGTTCCCGTTCTACTGGATGTTCGTACTGGCCAGCCGACCTTCCTCCGTAATCTACAAGTATCCGCCAGTACTCACACCTGGCGACCGTCTGGGCCAAAACGTCCACACCATCACCGATAAGGTCAATATCTGGGCGGCCATGGCTAATACGGCCCTAGTGGCGATAACGGTCTCGGTGCTCGTGCTATTGATCTCCTCGCTGGCAGCCTTCGCCTTCGCCAAGTTCGAGTTTCCTGGCAGGAAAGTGCTCTTCGCTGTCGTCTTGGCGACCTTCCTGCTACCCACCCAGTTAGCGACGATCCCCCAGTTCGTTCTCATGAGCAAGATTGGATGGGTGGGCGATCTCAAGGCCGTCATCGTTCCCTCACTAGCCAGTTCATTCGGGGTGTTTTGGCTGCGCCAGTACGCCACCAATGCCATCCCGAAGGAACTCATGGAGGCAGCTACCCTCGACGGCTGCGGATTCTGGCGGCAGTACGCGCACGTATGCGTGCCCATCATCCGTCCTGCCTTGGCATTCCTTGGGATATTCACCTTTATCGGCTCATGGAACGATTTCATGTGGCCCCTTATCGTCCTCAATGATCCCAGCAAACTGACTCTGCAAGTGGCATTGAGCCAGCTCAAGACGGCACACGGCACCGACTACGGAATGCTTATGGCTTCCTCGCTCATTGCCGTCGTCCCGCTGCTGCTGGTGTTTGCCATTGGCGCCAAGCAACTCATCGCCGGTATCTCGGAGGGAGCGGTCAAGAGCTAAGTTGCATCCACAGCCCAACCACGCCAGCAGTTGACCATCGATCGTTGCTGACGCCGAGCGTCGCTGCACGACAGCAAGAATGACGGCCTCATGTGACCTGTTCATGAAATACCATCTGCAGCGTGTTAACTCGTAGCAGCTTGAGGTCAATAGATCTCATAGTCCTGACCGATGCTGTGGCGCTCGGATTGATTGGAGTGTGCGCGTGGGTGATCCTCAAGGACTCCTCGGTGCCACTGGCTAAGTCATTAGGTATCCCTGTTGCATCGTGGCTTGTGGCAGTGATTCTTGGCCTGATTTTGCGTCCGTTTCCCAACAAACGAACCGGCAAGGTTGACGCCCGCGAGATGAAGTCTGCCGTCACCAGCAGGACGTTCGTAGCGTTCAGTGCGATGACCTGGCCTGCGCTCATCCTGTACGTTCTCGCATTCGTGCTACCTCTGCCACGGGCATCCGCTTTCCTCGGCATGATTGCCCACGGCGTGACGCTGTTGTTCCTTCTTCGCCCAACCGATCAACGTCTGGAGCGATTCGCTGAAACCTGGTGTGGCGACGATTACGACCCAGCGAATCCAGAGATTGACTCATTCCTGCACGGCACGAGGTCGGTACACTCCAACTGATCAGCAACTGGAGGTGCCATGCCCGACCCGATTCGCGTCATCCTTGTTGACGACCAGTCCCTAGTCCGTTCGGGGTTTCGTATGCTCATCGAGTCCGAGGATGACATGGAGGTCGTCGCGGAAGCGTCAAACGGCGTCGAGGCCCTTGACGTGCTGCGTCGAATGCCTGTCGACGTCGCCTTGATGGACATCCGGATGCCGCAGATGGACGGCGTCGAGGCTACTCGACGTATCACAGCGTCCCCGCTCGACACTAAGGTGTTGATTCTTACCACCTTTGACCTCGACGAGTATGTGTACGCCGCCCTCAAGGCCGGTGCCTCAGGATTTCTCCTCAAAGATGCTCGCCCAGCTGAACTGTTGAGTGCCATCCGCAGCGTGGCTGACGGTGACGCGGTCGTCGCCCCGTCAGCGACTCGCCGCTTACTCGACCACGTCGTTCCCACTCTGCCCAACGACCCCAAGGCAGCAGACAAGAGGCTGTCGGTCTTAACGGATCGGGAAAGGGAAGTTCTGGTCGAGATTGCTAAAGGTGCGACGAACGCAGAAATAGCGCAGACCCTCTACATGGCCGAGGGCACTGTAAAAACGCACATCGGTCGACTACTATCGAAATTAGAGTGCCGAGACCGAGTTGGCCTCGTACTATTTGCCCATGAGGTTGGCTTGATTTGAGATACTTAGATCGTGCTCAATATTGGGCATTATCATTATCTATCGTGATTTTTCGCGTCACCTAAGGCGTGAGGGTATCGGCTCTTCGTCGAAACCCCTTCGGGAACCATGAAAGGCATCATGAGCGACCACGACCGACCCTACGACAAACCTCAGCATGTTCCGAGCCACGCGGCGCCGAGTGAGCAGGAGCCTTTTGAGCCGCCGCGACGTGGCACTTCATCGAGCTGGATGCGTGACTCGTCGCCCGCCGATGATCAGCAATTAGGTCAGCCATGGGGACGGCCCCAGGCCCCAAGCCCACAGCCCTCCCATAGTACTGGCCCGGCCCAACCGACCGGAGTCACACCTGTCCAAGGGCAACCCGACCAGTCCGCGAGTGCCGGAGCCGCCGCCTCGACTCGACCTGGCGGCCTCGCTCCCGGTCTCCTCAGCACTCCCGTAGAGACCGACGCCGCAGCCGGCATGCAGCTCACCAAAATCTTTGGGGAAGGGGAAACCCGCGTCACGGCCTTGGACTCCATCGACGTTCGATTTACTCGCGGCACCTTCACCGCGATTATGGGTCCGTCGGGGTCTGGTAAGTCGACCCTCATGCACTGCCTGGCTGGTCTGGACCGCATAACCTCGGGGCGGGTATTCCTGGCCGGCAGGGAGGTTTCGAATCTTCCTGACGCCCAGCTGACTACCCTGCGCCGCGACAACGTCGGATTCATTTTCCAGTCGTTCAATCTGCTGCCGATGCTCACTGCCGAGGAGAACATCCTTTTGCCTCTGGATTTGGCCGGACGCAAGCCTGACAAGGAGCTGTGGAATCAGTTGATTACCGGCTTGGGTATCGGGGACCGCCTCAAGCACCACCCCTCTGAGCTGTCGGGTGGCCAGCAGCAGCGTGTCGCTTGCGCTCGGGCCATGATCACTAAGCCTCACGTCGTCTTTGCTGACGAGCCGACCGGCGCACTGGACTCAAAGTCAGGCGCAAATCTGCTGGGTTATTTGCGCCACTGCGTCGACGATCTGGGACAGACGATCATCATGGTCACTCACGACGCGAAAGCCGCCTCCTATGCCGACCGCGCCCTCATGCTGCTGGATGGTCGCATTGTCGACGACATCGACTCCCCCACCGCAGAATCGGTGAATGAGGCGATGGCCAGGTTGGAGGACTGATGTTCACTGAGGCTCTCAGAGAGTTGCGCCACCATCCAGGCAGGATGGTGGCAACCCTTATTGCGATTGCAGTGTCGGTCGGATTCCTTGTCGGCATCTCGATGTTCGTACGTACACAAGGTGTGGCGCTCGGCAAAGAGCAGGCCATTGCCACCTCGAAGGCCGACGTTGTTGTGGATACCGGATCAGCCAGCGTCGATCCCGATGACGTCACCCAGACGATCAAGAAAACTGATGGGGTCGAGGCCGTTGATCCTGTGCTGTCGACCTCCATGCCGGTTTCCCACGATCACAATTCAGCGATGATCGACCTCCACCAGGTTCCGGCAGAGCCTTTCCGCTGGTCGACAGTCAAGGACGGAGCCTGGCCGTCGAAGGCCGACGAGGTTGCGTTGTCTCAGGACGCAGCTGAGCGACTCCACGCCACCATCGGCGATACCGTCGAATTCAGCGGCAAGAACCTCAAGGTCGTAGGCATCACCGACGACCCCACAGCTTTGCAAACCGCTCCGGCTTACGTTGGCCAGCTTCCCACCCAAACCCCCACCACCTGGGTCGTGAAGGCCACGGCGGGCACCAAACCGGAACAGCTCGTTACCAACCTCGAAAAGTCGATGCCCCAGGTCAAGGACGCGCCGCAGTTCAATAAGGGCAACGGCGACGCCACAATCTCGACGGCTAGCTCGTTCCAGAAGAACACCATCAATCGTCTCACCACGGACTTCGACGTCACCAAGTACATGCTCATGATCTTTGGTGCCGTCGCCCTGCTGGTGGGAGCGATCATCATCACAACGACGTTCCTCATCTTGTTGGCGCAACGACGCCGTCAAATCGGCCTCATGAGGGCCATCGGAGCATCGAGCGGCCAGGTACGACGACGCGTTCTCGCTGAAGCGATCGTGCTCGGCGTCATCGGATCGACGCTGGGGGTTATCCTCGGCATCCTGCTCACCGTCGCAGGAGCGGCATACACCGGAGCCTTAGCCTTCGGGTTGGCATGGCCATGGCGTGACATCATCGTCGAGTTCCTCATCGGCGTCATCATCACTGTGCTGGCGTCCTTCCTGCCAGCACTGCGGGCAACTCGAGTGGCCCCCTTGGAAGCACTGCGCCCGGTACCGACAGTAGAACAGAAGCGCCGCATCGGTACCGCCAGGATCGTCGTGTGTTCCCTGCTTGCGGTCGCCGGAATCGCGCTATCTGTGCAGGCCATTACCGGGACCGGCACGTCGATCATCGTGATGGCGGTTCTGTCAGCAATCTGTCTGTCGTTGACGCTGCTCATCGCAACCCCGCTCTACGTGCCATGGGTGATCCGTGGCATAGGTTTCCTGTTGCGGCCTCTTGGACCGACCGCTCGGTTGTCAACCTCGAATGCCAACCGCAACCCGACTCGTACTTCTCTCACTGCGGTTGCCCTCATGTTGGCTATCGGCTTGTCCGTGACCTTGCAGGTAGGCATCTCGACGACGCGTACGACGGTCATGGATCAGATCAACGAGCACTTCCCCATTGACCTCACCTTCACGAACGCCGCCATTATCGACCCGAATACCGGCGATGTGGCCGCGAGCACGCTCGACCCGTCAGCTATCAAGACTGTGCGTGATCTGTCGAACGTCAAGGACTCCGTCGTCCTCAAGGGTGGCTTCGTGAGCAGTGATGAGTTCTCTTCAGCCCATGTGCTCTCCGGAAATCCTGATGAAATCGCCAAAGTAGCACCCTCGATCGCCAAGGAAATGAAGCCAGGGGTTGCCCTTGTGCCCTCCTCCTTAAACCCCATGCCGAAGACCATGACCTTCACCTCTTCCAAGGGCAAAGTGACTCTCACTGTCAAGGAGGCTCACGGGCTCGATGGAATCGACGTCGTGGTCAGTCAGGAGGACCTGAGCAGGATCGTCCCTTCCGTGAGTGACCAATCTATCTGGGTCCACCTGGATGACCGCAGCAATCTCGCCCCGGCTCTGACGGTCATGATGTCTATTCCAAACCTCGATTCGCAACATTTGTCCATCGGTGGAGGCGCTCTCATCGGCGGCATCGTCGAGTTGATTCTCAAGGCCCTGCTGGTGGTCATGACGGCGCTGCTGGGTGTGGCGGTGCTTATCGCCCTCATCGGGGTGGCCAATACGTTGAGTCTGTCAGTGTTGGAGCGGCGTCGAGAGTCTGCGCTACTGCGAGCGATGGGCATGCAGCGACGCGGGCTGAGGTTAATGCTGCTGTACGAGTCGATTCAAGTCGGAATGGTCGGTGTCATCGTCGGGATGGTTGCTGGGTTCTACTTCGCCTGGCTGGGCATCCGGTCGGTGTTCCGGGTCGCCTCAGAAACCGTCCCCGTACACTTCTCGATTGATTGGCCGTGGACCCTCGGTCTCATCGCGATCTGCCTGGTGGCCGCATGCTTGGCCTCGGTGTTGCCGGGCAGGCGGGCTGCTAAGGCAGTTCCGACGGAGGCACTCGCAGACGAGTGAGAGAATGCAGCTAGCTGTAAACCGGTCGTGTCCTACAGGACACGACCGGTTTTTAGTCAGGCCAGACAACACCACACATGGCAAGGACAACACCGACGCCGCATACGGCAACACGTAGACCACCGTGGGCAACACCGCAGGCAACATTGCTTCGATGGGCTTAGAGCATCGCTTACCCGAAAGATGCTGCCAATGACCTCCACCACACCTCACCATCTCCAGCTCTTATGGCAAGAGTTGTGCGCCCATCCACGTGCCGCATGGCACGCCGAGGCGATCTGCCACGGATGCCTCCCAGAGGACCTTCCGGCACGGCTGCGACGCGACGATGCCGCAGCACTTCAGGCACTCATCGCGGCTCGCGGTGGTCCGACGTCTGAATTCGCCGGAATGGCGCTACTTCAGGCAATTTTTCCCAGCCTGGTGATGATCTGCTGCCGTGACAATCAGGCCTGTTTGGACGACTACATTGGCGAGGCGTGGCTGGTCATCGTCACCTTTCCGTTGACCCGTACCACGAAGGTATGCACGAATGTGGCCCTGGACTGTCTGCATGCCATCTCGTCTCGACGCCAACGCAGCAGCCCGGAGATACTCACGGAATCTATCGACATCAGCGCGCCGGAAGCTCACGAACCGGGACGGCTAGCATCGGACCTCGTTAGTGCCGCAGAAGGGCTCGGAATCATTACCGCGGCAAGCGCCCCCGTATTACGCAGTGTCTGGGTAGACGCATTGGATTGCGCCACCGCCGCGCAGCGCCATCACACTAGTCCTACTGCGGTGCGAGCTCGATGCTCTCGGGCGAGTCGGGCAATGCGGCAGCGTCGCGACGAGTTACTCGCCGCGTCGTGACTGGGCCTGTACTGCGTGCGACGTATGCTGTTCGCTGTGGCGAAGTTCAAGCGTGTCATGGCTCTGCTCGGGGTGATCTATCTGGCAACCGTGGGGTGCCTGTACCTCGCGCTGGCTGACCGCAGCGACACATTCATCCGAGACGGCCACGTCATCCAAGGAACTGTTGAGGCTGTCTATTACCACCACCCGGTGAGCACCGGTGCTACCAGATACCTTACGCACGCCGAGGGCGGCAACGTTGCACTCATTTCGTACAGCTATAACGGAGTGTCAGCAAAAACCACATCGAACCCCTACCGGGACGCGAAGAAGTATCACGTGGGCCAGAAGGTCGATCTGGTTATCCAGGCCGCACCGAATCAGCCACATGGCACCATCGTTACGGTGCGTGACCACACCATCCTGGGCATGCATGTGATTCCCTGGGGATTCCTCGCCAGCGCTGTCGTGATGGCGGCATGGTTCGGGCGAGATTACCTCACCTCTCGACGACGTCGACGGGCGGTCTCACACCGACGGACCCCATCGGTTGTCGAGGGATGACCACACGTGAGAGGCCGTCGCAGGGAAGGCAGCCTCTCGTCCACCACGACAGCTCAATCGGCCAATAACCAGTCCAAGAATTCTTTGAGATCGCCGGTCTCTCCGTCACGCCCGCCACGACCGATGTGCATCGGAGGCGGGGAGGGCTGCAACGTGACCCCACGCATGCGTTCCATAAATCCACCCGGAACGATGAGCTGGTAATATTCGCCGTTCTCCCCGATGGCGAGGGAATGTTTGGCGTTGAGATACCAGCCCCGTCTGTCTGTGCGCGCCTCATGGCCGTCCATAAGCTGGGCGCGCAACGGCCCGGGCGTCATGCCCTTGGCCCGGGCGGCGACAAGGAAGTCGTCAATGAGCCGCTGAGCCTGGGCGGCCTCTCTCCGCCGGGCCCCTTCCTCAAGCTCGATGCGGAGTCGAGCATCCTCGGCGCGTTTATTGGTCACGGGTCGAGGGTACGGCATGGCCATCACCCATGGGGTAGATCGTCGATGCGAACGTTGCACGCTGGGAGACCCGCACACCTCTCCCATTGTCTATTTTCTCACTTTTATTCAAACGTTTGATTCAAACGATTGACTATCGTGTTACGGCGTCTCTACGCTGAACCTCAGACACAAAGTTGCGCCTGAGCAGGAGAACGCACATGACACGGCACGTCGGACTCGTTGACGTAGCTGCCCGAGCAGGAGTCTCGGTGTCGACGGCCTCATACGTACTGTCTGACAATCACCGCTCTGAAAGATTCACCCCAGAAACCCAAGAACGGGTACGTAACGCCGCCCGTGACCTTGGATATGTGCGAAACCGCGCTGCGAGGTCATTGCGACTGGGGAAAACCCGCACCGTGGCACTATTCCACGACGCCCCGCTGGATCGGTTCGTTGAGCGTTTCCAACTCCGCGCCTCACGCAGGCTGTCCGAACACGATTATCAGCTCGTCAGCATCGCTATCGTCGACGGCGACATCAGCCCCATCAATAAATTCATCCGGGCGGGCGCATGTGATGCCGCAATTATTGCTATCTCACGCCCCGGCGTCGCCCAGGTCATCACGACCCAACCTGAGGCATTGGTCCCAACCCTCCTCGTCGGCGGTGAACCCGGCGGCACGGGCTACGACCACGTTGTCATTGACGAACGCGAAGGGGTGTCACATGCCATGGCCACCCTCGCCCAGGCTGGCCGGACCTCCGTAGCCTTCGCCGGACAACTCCCGACGCGCGAAGGGTGCTGGCTCGATCCCCGCTGGCAGATCTACCGAGACTGCCAGACACGTCATTCGCTCACGCCACAGCTCCTCTTCACGGCCAGCCCCTTCATTGGGGACGCCTTCCGGGCAGCAGTTCAGGCACTTCAGACCACGAATCCTCTTCCCGACGCCGTCTACTGCGCCTCAGATCGCACCGCCATCGGCCTCATGCTGGCGGCTCGATCCCTCAGTATCGACGTCCCCAACGACATCGCCGTTATCGGCACCGGAAACTCGGCCGAGTCGTTGGAGATGGATCCCTCCTTGAGTTCGCTCGGTCTCGACATCTCCCAAATCGACGACATCATGCGTCATTTCTGGCACCGCATCGACGCGACGGCTGACGCCGGCCAGATTCCTGTTCCCTGGAAGCTGTTTTCTCGAGGGAGCACTTCGAGCTAGGAAACCACCACCCCTAAGAAAGAGAGATTGCAATGATGCACACTCCCCTATCCCGCCGATCCCTCCTCACCGGAGCAGTTGCGCTCGGATCGACCGCCGTCATCGGCGGCTTGACCGGCTGTTCGCCTTCGTCGGGAGTCGGCTCATCTGACGAGTCCTCCTCGCACACGGGTGAGCGGACCGGTAAGGAAATCTTGTTCTACCTGTCTGCGGGTCATGACTTCGCCCCGTACAAGCGAGTCATTTCCAAGTTCGAGAAGGATCACAAGGTCAAGGTCACCATCCAGACCTTCCAGTGGCCTGATCTGCAGCAAAAACTCACTGCTGATTTCCTCTCCGGCACCACTCCGGACATCACGGAGGAGCCTGGCGGATTCTGGGCTACTCGATTCGGTAACGACGGCAACATCATGGCCCTCGACGACTACATCAAGAAGGACAAGGGATTCCTGGATGACTTCGTCCCGGCTGGCCTCGATGTACGCCAGGCCGACGGAAAGACCTACGCCATCCCGATGCATCTGACCATGGGCGGGCTCGTCTTCGCCAACTCGGAAATACTGGCTAAGGCCAAAGTGTCCATGCCTACGACCTGGGAAGAGTTCCTCGAGGCCGCCAAGCGCATCCAGGCATCCGGTGTCGAGCACGGATGTGCCCTCAACAATGACAATTCTTACGGCACGCCGTGGCTCGTGCAGAACGCGGTCAAGTACACAACCGATACGTCGGCACCGATGCAGCCAGTGAACGCCGCCGTCGAAGCCCTTGCTTTCCAGCGCGATCTCATCTACAAGCACAAGGTCTCCCCGGCCCCGGTCGCATCCAGCGAGTACTCCGGCCCTCGAAAGCTCCTCACATCCAAGAGGTGCGGCCTCATTATCACGGGTCCTTGGGACATCTCGGCTGTTCGCACTGAGGACAAGAATTTCCCGCTCACCATCGGGGCTCCCCTCAAGCATAAGGAGCAGAAAACCACCATCGCCGGCTCCGGCCTCATGATCCCCACTAAGAGTCAGAACGCCGATCTGTGCTGGGAACTCATCAAGCTTCTCACCGACGCCGACGTTCAGGCGCAGGTGACCAAGGAAGTCGGAATGCCGTGTTCCCGCAAGTCGTGGGCCAAGTCCGACGTTGTCCAGAACGATCCGAACATGCGTGTCGTCGCAACCGCCCGAGACCTCGCTATTGCTCCCGACCGGGCTTACTGGCCGAACCAGAACATGGCCAAGATCGCCGATGCTGGAAAGGTTATGTACGAAAACGTCGTCCTGTCGAACAAAGATCCCCGTTCGGAAGTTGCCACCTACAACAAGACGGTGGGAGAGCTCCTCAGCAGGTGAATGTAATGACAAGGACATCGTCGGAGCCACATGGGCGCAAGCTCTCTTGGCGCCGTTATCGGACGGCGTACCTGTTCATAGCGCCTGCTCTCATATATTTCGCATTGTTCTTCTTCCTGCCCATCATTGATGAATTCAGGCTTTCTTTCACGACGGGTTTCACCAAACTAACTCCGGTAGGAGGAAAGAACTACGTTAATATCATTCACGATTCTGAAGTGTGGCACTCATTTGGGATAACTGTCATCTACGCGTTCTCCTGCCTTATCTTATCCTCGGCAATTGGCCTCCTCCTGGCTCTTGTGCTCAACCAGAATTTCAAGGGTCGCACTATCGCAAGGACAGCAATTCTGACGCCGTACATGACATCAGTCGCCATCATTGGCTTAATGTGGAGGAACATCCTCGACTCAAACACTGGCATCCTCAATGCCATCCTCAGCGGTCTCGGGCTACCGCAACAAAACTGGCTGACGACCGCGCCGCTGGCCACTCTCGTCGGCATCACCGTGTGGCAAGAATCCGGCTACGTGATGCTACTTTTCCTGGCAGGCCTTCAGTCTATTGATCCTCAGCTATATGAGGCTGCCAGAATTGATGGGGCCTCGGTTTCTAAACAGTTCTGGAAAATCACACTCCCCATGCTCGCACCGACGACACTGTTCGTTGTTCTCGTCGGAATGATTGGTTCACTTCAACAATTCGGACTGCCATATATCGTCACTAACGGTGGCCCCGGAAATGAGACATCCCTTTACGTATATCAGGTCTACCGTGAGACCTTCACCAGCGGAAACCTGGGATACGCGTCTGCGATGTCCTTTCTGCTGCTCGTTGTGATCGTCGCTCTCTCGATGATTCAGCTGCGGGTGGGACGAAAGAAGGAGGCGATCCTGTGAGCACCACATCTACTCAAGCCAAGCATCGATCCGAACAGCTCTTTCCCGGAGCAAGGGTTGTCTCACTCGTACTCGTATGGATTGCAGCGCTCATTGCGATAGCCCCACTCGTGTACATGGTGAGTTTGGCTTTCCAGTCAGACGCAGAAGCAACGGGGGGAAAAGCAGTTCTCATCCCATCGTCGTGGCAATGGGTCAACATCACCCGCCTCTTTGAGGCTGCTCCTTTCGGTAGGTTCTTCCTCAACTCTGTCCTCGTCGCAGGCCTTATCACGCTGTCGCACTTGATCTTTGCGCCGGTGGTTGGGTATGCCTTCGCGAAGTTTGAGTTCCCTGGCAAGAACGCCGTCTTCGTCCTTATCCTCTCGACGATGATGATCCCGTTCTTTGTTCGAATGATTCCGCTATACGTCAAGTTCAGTCAGATTGGATGGCTAGATACCTACCAAGGACTCGTCACTCCATTCTTGATGAGCGCATTCTCGATATTCCTGATGCGTCAGTCGATGGCAGGAATCCCCGACTCCCTCATTGAGGCCGCGCGTGTCGACGGCGCAAGAGAACTGCGCATCTACCGCTCGATCGTCCTGCCTCAAAACAAGCCGGCCCTGACGGTATTGGGACTGTTCACATTCGTCTTCCAGATGAATGAGTTCCTCTGGCCCCTCATCGCCACCCAGTCCGAGGCTATGCGAACCATCACCATTGGATTGTCGTCCTTCAACCGCGAGAGCTTCACGCTGTGGAATCTGACAGCCATGGGGTCCCTCATGCTGTTCGTCCCAGTGTGCGCCCTCTTCGTGGCGACCCAGCGCTATATCGTGACGGGCATCACCATGACTGGAATCAAGTGAGAATATGCACAGCACATCATGAACGACCAACACAGACAACCAATAACTAACCGCCCCAACATTGTCCTCATTTGTACTGACCAGTGGAGAGGTGACTGCCTCTCTGGGCTAGGCCACCCTGACGTCGAGACGCCATACCTGGATCAATTAGCGAATCAGGGAGCTGTGGTGGAGCGGGCCTACTCGGCCACACCGACATGTGTCCCGGCACGGATGTCCCTCATGACGGGACTTTCAGCCGGCACCCACCGTCGGGTCGGCTACCAGGACGGAGTCGCCTTCGATGTCGAGGACACCCTGCCGTCAGCCTTGTCGCAAGCCGGCTACCAGACCCGTGCCATCGGAAAGATGCACTACTGGCCGGAGCGCAATCGCATTGGATTCGACGAGGTTGAACTTCACGATGGGTACTTGCACTACTCGCGACAGCGCCATCGCGATCCGGCGTGCTACGACGACTACCTTGTGTGGTTGCGCGACCAGACCGGAACGGCCAGCGACGAGGATTACATTGATGACGGAATCGAGTGCAATTCCATGGTCGCGCGGCCCTGGGACAAGGCTGAGCGCCTGCACCCGACGAACTGGGTCGTCAACCAGGCAACCCGGTGGCTTTACCGCCGCGACCCAACCGTCCCGTTCTTCCTCTACCTGTCCTTCCACCGCCCCCACTCCCCTTATGATCCGCCGCAGTGGGCCTTCGACCGCTATAACGGTGCTCACCTGCGCGCGCCATCGGTCGGAGATTGGTCAGAAGCATTCAGCGACTGGCGCAACGACGCCGATCCGACGAGTCTCGTCGCCCAATATCGTCGCCGCGACATCGCTCGGGCGATGGCCGGTTACTACGGCAACATGACCCACATCGACACCCAAATCAGCCGATTGCGTCAGGTCCTTGGTGAGTTCGGGGTAGCCGACAATACCTATATCGCCTTCACGTCCGACCACGGCGACATGATGGGAGACCACCACCTGTGGCGAAAGGGTTACCCCTACCAGGGATCGACCCATATCCCGTTCCTGCTTGCCGGCCCAGGTATCGCCCCAGGGAGCCGGGTCGATGAGCTCGTCGAGTTGCGCGACGTCATGCCCACCCTGCTGGACTGCGCCGGGGTAGGCATCCCAGACAGTGTTGAGGGCCGATCAATCCTGCCACTATTGCGCGATGAGACCCCGCCATGGCGCACCCACCTTCATGGCGAGCATTACTTGCACGACCAGTCACTGCAGTGGATCTGGTGGGGCGATTACCAGTACATCTGGATGTCTGGATCAGGCGACGAGCAGCTCTTTGACCTCGCAGCGGATCCCCACCAGCTCCACGATCTGTCGGGCGATTCCACCCGTGCGGATGAGCTCCACGAGGGGCGCCGTCTCCTCATAGCAGAACTTACCGGTCGCGAAGAGGGATTCGTCCGTGACGGCCGCCTTGTGACCGGACGCCCCGTCGGTTGCGTGCTGAAACACCCCACTCCACCACCCGCCGAGGGACGCTGAGTCCTCTCGCCCTGTTCGAGCGCGAGCGTCATGCGCTGGCGGCTGTCCCACGACGGGCAATATAGTCAGCACAGCATCGGGGCCGCGAAGTAGTATTCGCGGCCCCGATCATCGCAATCGATCAGAACAGCCCGATAGTCTCGCCGCTATCGTCGATGTCTATCTTTTCAGCGGCTGGATGACGGCCCAGCCCCGGCATGGTGCGCATATCTCCGCAAATCGCGTAGATGTACCCAGCACCGACGGCGGCTCTCACCTCGCGCACCGGTAACCGCCATCCGGTCGGGGCACCCTTGAGAGATGGATCATGGGACAGCGACAGGTGCGTTTTCGCGATGACAACCGGGAATGAGCCATAGCCGAGGTCCTCGAAGTGGGCTAGCTCTTTCGCCGCTGCCGGGGCGATGTCGACTCCGTCAGCCCCGTACACGGTGGTAGCAACCTTAGTGAGTTTGTCGACCAGGGAATCCTCGAGGTCGTAGGTATAGCGGAAATCGGTCTTCTGGTCGCACGCCGCGACGACCGCGCGAGCCAAGTCGACTGCGCCGGTGCCGCCATCGACGACGTGGGTCGAAGATGCAAAATGGGCTCCGGCAACTTCAGCAACCTTGCGGACCGCGTCAATTTCGTCTGGATGATCTGTCGGAAAGACGTTGAGAGCCACGACCGGCGATACCCCGAATTCGCGCACAATTTCGATGTGCTTACGCAAGTTGGCAGCACCCGCAAGCACGTCGTCAGGATTGTCCTCTAGCATTGCCGGAGGCAGTGGCTTTCCCGGCACGACCTTGTAACGACCTGCGTGGGTCTTGAGGGCGCGTACAGTGACGACGAGGACGGCGGCGTCGGGCCGCATTCCGCTGACGCGGCACTTGATATTAAAGAATCGCTCGGCTCCCATATCGGCACCAAATCCGGCCTCTGTAAGAAGGTAGTCGCCGCAATTGATACCGACCTGGTCTGCAATAACCGAGGAATTACCGGTGGCGATATTACCGAAGGGGCCGGCATGGACGAGAACCGGGCTATTCTCAGTAGTTTGCAACAAGTTCGGTTTGATGGCGTCCTTCAAAATGACGGCCATTGATCCAGCAGCGTGCAGGTCTTCTGCGGTAACTGGCTGCTTGGAACGGTTATAGCCGATGACGATGCGTCCTAAGCGAGCACGCAGGTCAGCCAAGGAGGTAGCTAAGGCGAGGATGACGCCGACCTCGCTGGCCGCTGTTATATCGAATCCGGTCTCGCGGGGCACACCGTCGACCCTCGACCCAAGACCGACGATGATATTGCGCAGAGCACGGTCGTTAATATCGACGACACGACGCCACGAAATTGAATGGGGCTCGATATCGAGCTCGTTGCCGTGATGCAGATGGTTGTCGATCATGGCAGCAAGCAGGTTGTGGGCCGCCCCAATGGCGTGGAAATCGCCCGTCAGATGCAGGTTCAGTCTCTCCATCGGCAGTACTTGGGAGTACCCGGCGCCGGCAGCACCACCTTTGATTCCGAAGGTCGGACCCATTGACGGCTGCCGTAGAGCAAGAACACTGCGCTTGCCGATCTTCTCCAGGCCTTGGGCGAGACCAACAGCGGTGGTCGTCTTGCCCTCGCCAAGGGGCGTCGGGGTGATGGCCGTGACGACGACGTATTTGCCGCGAGGATGATCCTTGTTGTCGTTGATGACGTCAAGGTCCACCTTCGCAACGTCACGCCCATACGGCTCCAGGTACTTCGCACTGATGCCGGCCCGGTTTGCGACCTTCTCGATGGGGTCAAGGTGAGCTTCCCGGGCGATTTCAAGATCAGACTTCATTGTCATAGTTCCAATCATGGCGCGTTGGCTGCGCCTTTGCATACTTTCGGCCCATCGTAAGTCTCGCCTCGCACAGATGCGTTACCCCAAGCTCGCCTGACATAACTTTTTGAGAACTCGCGGCGACCATGGGCTTGGCCAAGCGCCGTAGGACGAGCAACAGCACATCACTCAAGCGGAGTTCACTTACATGCTCTTGACAGTGCTTCACATAGAAACAATATAATGTATAGGACTTTGGTTATAACGTTTAAGGAGTGATCCAACGGTGCTCACTTCATCATCGACAGAGCTGCCGCCCACGCGCCCGAAGTGGGTGGCTGTCCGCGACGCACTCGAACGCGACTATGCGTCAGCAGAGCCCGAGACTGCACTTCCCCCTGAGCCTCAGTTATGCGTCCGGTACAACGTGTCACGCATCACCATCCGTCGAGCTTTAGACGAACTCGCACGACAGGGCGTCCTTCGACGAGAGCAAGGCCGTGGCACCTTCGTAACCGGCCCGAAATCATCACCAAGAGCCGTCGATAGATTCGATCTTTCAGGCTTCTATGCCCAGCGAACATCTGAGGGACACCACGTCAGTTCAAAAATCCTCGTTCGATCAGTGGTCGCATCCCCTACAGCCGTAGCTGTTGCCTTGGCTCTCGCCCCTGGAACCAAAGTCACCCGTCTTGACAGGCTCCGCAGTATCGACGGCACTATCGACCATATCAATCGCGCATGGCTACGGATCAACGATCCAAGCAGCTTTCTACGACATGATTTCAGTGAAACATCTCTCTACTCATATCTAAATTCCATGTCGGAGTTTCAGCTGGTGGAAGACAGCGTTCAAGTTTCACTCATTCGCCCGCGCGTGCATGACCGAAAGATTCTATGCATTAATGATGACGACCTCCGACTTTTCACAATCTCAACCTCATACGACACACTCCACACACCTAGAATGTATAGCGAAACTATATTTGCAAGCAGGTCAGCTCGCATAGGTTTCTCGGCGTCATCCGAGTAGTATAGGAATATAAGGAGAGCCAATGATGCTCGCAGAATATCTTCCAAATGAAAACATTGTTTTTTCAAATGCAAGTAGATGGCAAGACGCGATCGAAGCTGCGGCTCAACCCCTCTTAACCAAGCAGCTCATCAAATTAGAATATATCGATGCCATAAAGACTGCTATCAGTAATCCTGGCGGAACATACATGGACCTCGGGTATGGGATTACTTTGGCACACGCTCGGCCGGAGAACGGCGCATTGCAGACCGCCTTGTCACTTGCCTCTCTTTCCTCCACTGTATTCTTGAACGATAACGCCGACCATCCGATGAGGTTGGTCTTCATACTTGCCGCATCAGACTCTACCAGTCATTTAAGCCTCATGCGTAACCTCTCACTATTTCTAGGAGACCAGACTGCGCGGGAGAATCTCATTCAGGCGAAATCGATATCCGAGATTTCTGAATTACTCGCGAGATTTTGAATCCCTTAATAATATACGTTCTATCATATCATAACTTCTATCAAGGTAAGGATTACTAATGAAATTCATGGCGATGTGCAGTTCGGGGTTGGGATCCTCATTCATGGTCCAGATGAACATAGAAAAGGCGCTTCGAAGCATTGGCGTTGAGGGCATTGATGTCGACCACACTGATCTCGGTTCCGCGTCTCCCGCAGACGCTGACATGTTTTTCGTGGGTAGGGATCTCAAAAACTCAGTGAGCAATTTTCAAAACGTTCAAATTCTTAATTCTATTATCGATCAAGATGAGCTAACGGAGCGCGTGAAAGACGCCTGCGATCAACTCGGAGTACCACATACCTCCTGACTCAGTACGGGGACCAATCCAGGCAGGATACACAGTCATGACCCAATTTCTCGACGTTTTAGTTCAGGTCTTCAGGCAGCCATCAATTCTGGTCGCCCTCATCGCATTGCTCGGCCTTTCCCTTCAGAAGAAAAGTGCATCCGAGATCATGCGCGGAACAATCAAGACGTTCGTTGGATTTCTAGTTCTATCTGCAGGCGCCGCTGTTATTGTCGCGTCGCTAGATCCGTTTGGCAGCATGTTTGCTGGCGTCTTCCACGTACAAGGAGTAATACCAAACAACGAGGCCATCGTTGGGCCTGTGCTCATGAAATATGGAACCGTCTCGGCTCTCATTTTCTTCTTCGGCATGATCCTGAATGTTATATTCGCACGAATTACCCAATTCAAGTACATTTATTTATCTGGCCATGTCGCGCTTTACGAGTCCGCCATGATTGCGGTAATTCTCATCGTCGCTGGCCTCTCTAGTTGGGAAGCGGTTATATGGGGATCGCTAGCCGAAGCACTCATCACTACAATATCCCCAGCAGTTGTTCAACCATATATGAGGAGTGTTACGGGGTCCGATAGTGTTGCGATTGGCCACACAGGAGGATTCGGTATAGCACTATCAGGTTTTGTAGCAAGTAAGGTTCATGGTGACCCAAAGAACTCTACAGAGAACCTAAAAGTCCCTAAGTCGTTATCATTTGTTCGTGATTCGACCGTCGTAGTGATGCTCTCAATGGGAATTATCTACCTAATCGTCGCCCTAATTGCAGGACCGCACTACGTATCGTCAACGATATCAAATGGTCAAAACTATATCATCTGGGCACTAATGTCTGCGGGTCAGTTTTCCGCAGGAGTCGTAATAATACTCGCCGGTGTAAGAATCATCCTCGCAGAAATTGTACCGGCCTTCCAAGGAATTTCCGAACGTCTCGTCCCCGATGCGAAGCCAGCTTTAGATGTTCCGATCACATTTACCTTCGCACCCAATGCTGTAATGATCGGATTCATTTCCTCTCTCGTAGCAGGTATTATCGGGATGATAATCATGGGCGTATCTGGGGTGGTAATTATAATTCCTGGTATAGTTGCGCACTTTATGACTGGAGGGGCAGCCGGAGTTATCGGAAACGCGCAAGGCGGGCGCAGAGGTGCGGTATTAGGAGCATTCGCAAATGGTATTCTCATTACCGTATTCCCCTTACTGCTCTTGGGCGTGCTTGGAGATATAGGAACACAGAATGCTACGTTTGCGGATTCAGATTACGGAATCATTGGCCTTTACCTCGGGTATCTCGGTCATATCGGCGGAAGATGGATGATCATTTTCGGTATTACCCTAGCGACTGTAATTCTTTTTATTGCGAGCGCTTTTATAAAGAAAAGAGGAAAACAATCAAATTCATCAAGTCCTGTTCTGAACGAAACTGAGTAATATGGCACTGACCACCATTAGGTGCTACTACTTCGAGGCGTATTTGAGGCTCGCGTATTTACGCCCTCGCCCCTATCAGTGTAACCATTAGAAAAACGGCCATTTTAGCAGTTAACGACGGAAATGACTACGCCACTTGCCGGCACCTGCGCATATGTGACCCATTGTTAACTGAATAGCCAGATCAAAAATCGGTTACACGCCTACAAGGGCCACCCAAGATTGGGCATATAGTTTTAGTATAAATCTGGTGCAGTCACGACCTTGAAAAATAAGCATTCAACCCAATTGGACCATGGCAATAGGTTACTACACCACGAGATCGGGGGAAGCGCCGTCATCATGAACACTTAGTCAACCGTATACCTATTGCAACACGGTGCAGGCCTCGCTCTTATCGTCAATCTGACGATAAGAGCGATTAGCGGCCACTGAAGGCTGCACTTAATACCAGATTCTGGACGCTGTCTCCGGGCGTCGTCGACCGTGTACTGGCGCAACGGCGGATGTGACCGTACTCGCTGGTGAGGTGGATCTTTCCCGTTCACCCCATAGGATCGTTACAGGCCGGCCCGAAGGAGACCACGTGTTCTGGCAGAACCTGCGCCACCTGTGGCGACGCCGCGACTTTCGCAAGATTCTTGGGGTTCGTGTAGCCACCCAAGCAGCTGACGGCACCCTGCAGGTCGGGATGGCTTCGTACGTTCTTCTGTCCCCCGAGCAGCAACCTGACGCGTGGTCGATAGCCATGGTGTTGGCGATCACCTTGCTGCCTTTTAGCATCATCGGCCCCTTTGTCTCCGTCGTTCTCGACCGCTGGTCGCGTCAGCGCATTCTTGTTTACACCGACGGTTTGCGTTGCCTAATTGCGATCGGACTAGGGATCTTGGTCTGGAATGGTGCGCGGGATAAACCTTCTCACCTAGCTTTGCTTACCGGCTTGCTCATTGCAATGAGTCTCAACCGATTCCTTCTGACCGCCTTGGTGGCTGGGCTGGAATACACCATCGACAAACGCGACTACCTGACGGCCTCGTCGATCATGCCAACGATCGGCCCACTAGGGCTCATGATCGGTGCGGTCGTTGCTGCAGCGGTACGTATGATCGCAGGCCACCACATGCCGGTACATCACGCCGATACGATCATCTTCTGCATATCTGCTGCCCTGTTCGCGGTGTCAGTCGGATTGGGATTACAGTTTTCACGCCGCGAGCTTGGCCCACCATTAGTGGATCGCTCTCAGACGATGAGGGCGGTAGCCGCAGATGTCGTGGATGGTTTCCACTACCTGGGTAAGGTGCCGTTGGTGGGTCATTCCCTCACACTGATCGGCGCTCAACGAGTGCTGTTCGGGGTGTATTCGGTGGCGATGATCCTGGGTTACCGTAACCGATTCCACGTGCAATCCGACATCAACGGGGCCATGGCAGACATGACGGTCTGGGCAGTAGCTATGGGGGCTGGGTTCGTGCTCTCAGCGGGATTCATGCCCATGCTGGTGCATCGGCTAGGAATGCGCCGTGCTCTGATAGCCCTCCTTCTTGCAACCGCGATCATCCAGGCCTTCCCGGGAGCCATTCCGAACCGGTGGGGTTTGCTCGCAGCTGGCTTCCTTATTGGGCTTTTCGCCCAGTCTCTGAAGGCCGGTGTCGACACTATTTGCCAGGCTCACATCTCTGACGGTTACAAGGGCCGGGTGTTTATCGCTTACGACATGGTGTACAACGCGATGTTCGTAGCGGGTTCAGCACTGGCAGCGTTGGTGTTGCCGATCCAGGGCTTGTCTGGCCCGCACATCGTTGGTCTGGCCATGGCGTACCTCGTGGTGGCCCTGGTTTTCGCGTTAACAACTCGTGCCCACGGTGACGATGTCTTCGACAAGGGCAGCGCCCTCGGTGGATTGCCCGCTGGCACCCGCGAGGAGTGATACCTCACGCGGTGAGGTCACCGACCTAATCGTCGAGGCTCTCAGACCACTCGGGCCCGCGCGTGACCTTCCATCACTTCTTGCAAAACAGTGATAGTTTCTTCCGACAAGTCGACGCCAAGGCGTCGCGCCTGACGAGACAGCACGTAAACCAATCTCTCCACCTCACCGCGGTCGCCGAGCTTATCAGCCAGTTTGATGCGAGCCACCAGCAGCACCTCATCCTCAGGGCATGCGACAGTAGCCCTAGCCAGGGCCCGGGATGCTAACTCAATATCTCTGGTCTCCATGGCACGTCGGGCCACCTCCACCCCGATATCACGAACCATCTGGATCATGTCGATCCGCCATTCCTCAGCCCAATGCCATTGACCGGGAGCGGCGTCAGCTAACGGAGCTCCACGAACGAGGTCGAGGGCGCTCACTAAGTTAGCAAGTGGAGCCGCCGATATTCCTCCAGAAACCAACAACTCGAGCCGTTCCCAGTCGCTCGTCACCGCATCTGCCAAGCGCAGTGAGCCGTCGTAACCCTCTGGCAGGTAGGCATGACCGGCATCGTCAGTGCCTAACCAACGGCGCAGACGGGAGACATTTGAGCGCCGGGTCGGCTCAGCAACCATGAGCGCGTCGGCCATCTGTACCGAGCGAGCTCCGGGATGGCATAGCAGCCAAGCGCAATACTCCAGGCATTGACGTCGTGCCTTTGTCGGCGGATTTCCCCGAGCCCCCAGCAGATCAACCGGGCCGAGAAGCCGCAAGACAGGTGACGGCACGTGTCCGCCAGCGACGGGTAGCTGGGCAACATCACTGGTCATAGATGACGTCAGCACGGTTTCCTCCTCGACGGTCACATGGGCATCACTGGGTGGCAGCGCAGCGCAGGTCATCGCTGGCGGAGGATCAGATCCCTCTACGCCGCCTCGCCGCGGCTGCCACCAGGGGGCAGCTTCCGTATCACACCGAGCAGTGGTCTCAAGTAAATCCACCACAGCACGACGCATAGGCGCGGTGACGATCTGCGGGGTAAACGGCTGACCGTCGAACTGCGCATCATCGCAGTCAGCGATGGTGATCTCACGGCCTCCTGACCCTGCCATGACGACGACGATGCCCGCTGCGGCAAGGGATACTGGGCTGGGAAGATCGAGTGGTCGGCACGAAAGAACAACCCTGGTAATTGGTGACCGGGTGGCGCTGTCCGGAAGACCGATCAATCCTTCAACGACCTCGTCCTCATCAGCGAGCTGCACGTCGTCACTGCCGGTGCGCGCCAGCCACGCGAGCTCTTCCCCCACAGCAACAATGTCGATACCTCCGCTCCACGGTGCCGCAACGAGGGACAAGCTGATTGAAGCGACCATCGCCGTAGCGAGATCTGGTGCGCCATTGACCGTGAGCACCCCGTCGACGTCGGCCAGGTCAACCAGGACCGGCGTCTGGAGGCCACGTGTCCCCAAAACGACGGTAGTCGGCGTCATGACTTCGTCATAGGCGGCGACGTCCGGGGAGCCGGCCGCGTCGATCTGATCTGCGGCGGCGTCAAGGACGCGCCTGGCCCGTCGTGGATCTCCCGACACTTCTGGTATGCGTCGTCCGAGTGGTCGGGTAAAGAGTTGCTGTTGGCGTCGAGCTGTGACGGTACCGGCGACCCCTCCGGCTAAGAACAAGCTCAGGCCAGCTAGCGCCGTCCGAAGTATCTCGGCTGGGTCTTGCCCAACGTCAGCCCGGGTTACCACCTCGTCCGCACGTGATTGCGGTTCCGCTGCCGTGTCCGTAGCGGTGACCGTAGGTTCGTCACCCGCCTTAGGCAGCAGCTCGGCGTTCTCAGGGGGCAACGTCACCGCAGGGGTCTCGGCTCGCTCGTTAGTGGCCGGGATCGGTACCGCAGTCTCCGCGACTGAGGTATCCGGCAATACTAGTTTCCAGCCTGGCTCGATGTGATCAGGGTCAGAGATGGTCTGCTCGTTGAGATGCCAGATGACGGGCCAGCATGACGCATCCCCTAACTGGCTCTGGGCAATCCCGCTGAGGGTGTCTCCTGGTTTGACGGTGACGGTCCGAGTTCTGGCCTTTTCCGGTTGGGCACCGATGCCGTTGAGTTCTTCGGCGCTGATCGGTCGACCGGCACCCGTGTGCCCGGAAGGCACGGTCATGACGACTCCCGGAAGTGCAAGCTTCTGGCCCGCGACGAGATGATCAACATCGACATCAGGGTTGGCGGCCGCGATGCGTCGCCAGGAGGTGCCATCCCCATACCAGGTTTCGGCAAGAGTCCATAGATCGTCATTGGGCTCGACTGTGACCGTCGCGACGCCCCGATCACGCTCCGTATCGTTCTCGCTACCTTCCTCAACCTCAGGGACAGGCTGCGGGGCGGCGACCGCTGCGGCCACAACCGGCACCGGAGCGGGCGGGACAGCCGATCGCGTCAACGGTGACAGAACCGTCAGACTCGCCACCAGCAGTCCCGCCGCAATTCCCTGGATCGCTCCCAAACCAGGAAGCTTCACATGGTGACGCTGACTAGTGATCATTCCGACGACTTCAGCGACCACACAGACGCAAAAGACCGTCCAGGCCACCCACCCGATCACGGTCACGGCAGTAAGAAAGATCGAACCGTCGTCAGGGGTCAGCCATGCTGCTGGGCGCAATACAGTGGTGGCATCAAAGTGTCCCCATGCCACAAGGGCTGCTGGGGAGCCCAACACCAAAGCAGCGAGGGCCACCATGGCCAAGACACCGCGTATGCGGGCGCGGATAGTCGAGATCTTCATGAGTATCGCTCCCGATGACTGTCGAGTGTGGAATGAGCCATTGACTCGACGTGGACGACTCCCGGCATCCCCGGAATGAGAAGGTCAGACAATCTGACGGTGCACCTCACTTGCGCTGACGTCATGCCAGACGACCCAACAGGGCGGGCAAGATCTGAGGCGTCTACCGTGATCGCGGGTTTGCTGCATCGGGTGCCAGACAGCTCAGCCAACCCGACACGCTGCCCAACCGCAATGCCCTCTCCAACTGAAGAGGCCACTGAAGCGGCTCGAGCGGCGACCTGAGCAGACGACTGAGCGTCAGCCTTGACTTCAGACATCCGCCAACCGCCCGTAGCCACGGCAGCAATCATGAGAAGAGCCGGCAAGATGAGCGCGGCTTCAACCGCAACTGATCCTCGGTGACGCCCATGGCGTCGGCTTTGACGCAGCTCGCGGTACCACACTGGCTTAAGACAGTGGCGAGGATAAAGCGCTTTCGTATAAAAAGGACCTTTCACGTCCCCTCCTCAATGGCGACGGCATGCCCCTTCACCGCGACAGCGGTGCCGAAGAGAGTCGCGACGCGTCCTTCAACATCGACTCTGACAAGGGAATCTGTCGTCTTCACGGTGACGGCGACGTCAGTCACCTTCGACGCTCGGGCGACATCACGCGCAGCAGCTTCGGCCTCACCACTGTGCGATCCCCGAAGGGCTTGCACTCGAACCGCAGCCCGAGCCGCTTCAGTGACAGTAGCCCGCGCTTGAAGGATGATCGCGGTCTCGACGACCGCGACAACAACTAGCAAGACAACGGGCCACACCAGCGACCACTGGAGAGATTCGGAGATTCCGCGTTCTCGGTGTTTCCTATCCCCCCTTTGGCTTGGAGTCACTTTGGCAGGTTTGAGGACACATATCCTTTGATCACGGTGACAACCACCGTTGCAATCGAAACCGCGCCCACTAATAAGATGGCGTTTTCGGTTGACTGGCTGAGACCTCGTTCGTCGTGTTTGTCGTCGATGAGTGGCGAGATCCCTGCCATTATCGGCAGAACAACCGACGCAACAGCATTGACGTATTTCATGGCAACCTCCTTGGTCATGTGCACCGGCTTTTCCGGCGACGTCATGTGCCCTGTTTCTGATGTTGATGATGCGTGACGTGGTCATGAGGCAACCCCAGCCATGATCAACAGCGGCGGAGTAATTAGCACAAGGCCCAATACCAGAACAGGAATTACCATCCAGATAGTGAGTGATTCTGAAATTGTCTGGGCCTCGGTTTTCTCCTGGTTCAGGTGAGCATCCCTCATTTCATTGACCCGAGCACGCAGCGCTCCAGCAAGGGATGCTCCTTGGTCATCGAGTCGTAATACTTCAACAAGTTCAGCAAGTTCGGGCAGATCCAAATCCTCTGACAACCTGTCCAGACCGGCCCATGGGGATTGCTGCTCCAGCCTGGAGCGCTCCAGCGCAGTACGGATACGCGCCAAGACAGGATGATCGCTCATCTGCGCGGCCTCGACGAGGGCCCGCGGAGCTGACTGATTCGCCAGCCGGGCGAGCGTGACGAGGTCGATATAGACCAAGACAACTTCGGCGGCGTCCTGGCGCACTGCTTTGGACCGTGATCTAATCCGAGTGTCGGGAATGAACCATCCGACAACGGCTAGCACAATCGCCAGGCCGATCGGAGTCACCGGAAGGGTGTCCCCACAGATTGCAGCCACAGCCCGTGCCACGACTGGGACGAGCATTCCCCCCAGAGCCATGATGGCTTTCTCGGCTACCAGATCTCCAGGCGTTCTCCCCTGCAAAACCAAGGTGCGACGAGACCGCTTACTCACCACCTGCGGCCACCGAATTGCGGCGCGCGTTCCCCACCGCTCGAGCCGCCCGCCCTCCGGTGTGTCATCGACGATGTTGTCGTGACGGCCATGATCTGACAGTCTCGCCAAAGCGTCGGATAGCCTCAACGGAGCATTGCGTCGCCCAGATATGACCAAGACCGGTGCGCATGCCAGCAAAGCCCCACAGATGACGGCGAGGACGACGGTGGACTCAGCCATAATCGGCCTCCTCTTCACGTCGAAGAAGGATTCGGGCGCGGCGTCGTGGCTTGCTACGCCGGTATAGGGCAATCAAACCGATGAGGTACAGCCCGGCATAGCAGCACAACAGCATCTGGCCGACACCGGTGCGATAGGGAGCCAAGTACTCTCGGCCAAGAATGAGGGCACCGGCCAACACGACACCAATAATGATGCTGACCTGACGCACAACGACCCGCGGTTTAGCACGCTCGACTCGTATCTCTCGGGCTGCCCGGATGCGTTCCTGGAGGGACGACGCGAGAGCGTCAAGGGTGCTGGTGGCCCCCGTCCCTCCCCGCTCAGCAGCCATCATGATCGCAGCAATGACCTGGTCAGCGTCGGCACTGTTGAGATCGTCGGCAAGGCCTTGTAACGCAGATCGGGTATCCCACCGAGCATCGAGCCGAGCTACCACCCGAGTCAGTGGTTCCACAAGAATTTCGGGGGCTTGACGGCGGGTCGCCCGGATAGCGTCAATAACGGATTTACCCGTCGATGCCGACCCGCTAACCACACGGACCCACCGCTCCATGGCACGCATAGCGTCAAGGTCGCGACGGGGTGGATCAGCCAGCAACGCGGGGACGACGAGGGCCAGTACCGGCACGATCACCAGCAATACGGCCCACCCCGTGACCAGATAGCCGGCGACGCCGATTCCCAGACCAGTGAGACCATGAACGCGGCTGCGGCGGGGTAGCCGGGAGAACCACTTGTCCACTGTTGTCCACATGCTTGTGGATGGCGTTGTGGATAACTGGTGAATCGGGGCGACGCCCACGCCCACCATGATCACTCCCCCGACGAGGAGGCTGCCAAGCAGCGCGACGATTGCCGTGTTCATACCCACCTCGTCACCTCCGGATCGTAACGAGACAGCTCGGCGACAAGGGCGGGATCCGGGTGGAAGACACCTGGACTAGTGGGCGACGGCGCGGCATATGTGAGGTGTGTGACTGGCCGTCCATTTTCTAGCGCCCCGGTAAGTTGACGGATCTCAGTGATGTGACGGGTTCGAGTGCCTCCGCGCCACGTGTCGTCGACCAGGGTGACGTGCACGAGGAACGTTATGTTGTGCGCAATTTGCCGATAGGCCTCCTCGATCGTCATAACCCCGCCCATGGCGACCCGGCCAGCCAACCGGTCCATGGTCGAGGTGGCCGAATGGGAGTGCGTCGTGCTCATTGTTCCAGCACCAGCCTGCATAGCCTCGAACATGGCAGCTGCTTCGACGCCGCGAACCTCACCGACCACCAAGCGCGAGAGGTTCTGGCGCAGCGCCTCCGGGATCAGGTCGGCGACTGTGAACTCGCCCAGAGAGTGACCGTCCACCTTCTCGCCCAGCCCCACGGTGGCTTGCAGAGCGACCATATTGTCGCGATCAGGATTGAGGTGGGTGAGCAGTTCGTAATCAGTTTCAAGAGTTCCAAAACGCTCGGTAGCAGGGATGGCGTCGACCAAAGATCGCAGCAAGGTCGTCTTGCCTGCCCCCTGATCTCCGGCGATAACGATAGATCTGCGCGCCAGCACAGCCGCGCGCAGCAGGACCCCAACCTGGTGGGGCATCATTCCAGTACTGACGAGGTCGTCAATCGTCACCCTCGTCAGAGTGTGGTGGCGAATGACGACTGACGGCCGGTAGGACAATCCAAACCCGATAGCGTGGAGGCGATATTGGGATCCCAGCGCCACCGTCATAGTGGGGTGAGCGTCATCAAAGGGCCGAGGCGGGTTGGCAGACTCGCCGAGGAACCGAATCGCCTCAACGAGCTCAGCATCGTCGTCAGCTACAGCAGGGCCGGGTTCGCGTCGCCCATCCCCGTATTGCACGTAGACCCGGTCACAGCCGTTAATTTCAATGTTTTCCGCGTCCTGGATTTCGAAAAGAGGCTGTAGGCGTCCGTACCCGAAAATGGCGTCCATCACGGCGCGGACGTACGCGTCCTTCGTCTGCGTACTCCACAAGGCCTGACCCTCGTTCGTCAGTTTTTCGGCATGGGACTCGACGGCCTGCCGTACGATCGACCGACCAAGCATCCGCACATCATCGCCACTCAGGTCCACGCCAGTGCGCTCTCGATGAGAGGCCCGTTCCGACGAGATGCGCTCAGAGGCTGTGCGCCGCAGCGCAACGACGATGCGCCAATCGACATTGGTCTCACATCGCCGCGGGGTGACACGGGGGGAGGCCATCGTGGCAGATACGTGTGGCGATGGGGACATGCGCGACAGCAGATCGGCAAGATCGGCCTCATCCTCGACGGAGGCTACGGGAGCGCTATATCGGCTAGCCGCAGGGGTCTGATCAATCGTCATGACGCCACGTCCATTGTTGACGCGCTGAGGAGTTCGGGTCCAGCGATGGCTTGATGTGTTCGACGGGCCATCTCGTGCATTGATTGCGCCACACCTTGCACACTCGTGGCGTAGCGCCCGCGCGCCCAACGCTTCTTCGCAGGTTCTCCGTCAGTCAGCACCGCAGCCGCATGAGCGTCAAAGACGACATCTCCGAACACCGGGAGGCCAAATTGGCGGCCAATCTCGCGAGAACTGTAAGGACGGCCTGGGCCAACAATGACGAGCCCTACAGCACCGGTGGTCGCCGACGATAATGCTTCCACCTCTTCGCTACGCATGGACAAACCTGCCAATTGACGCAGCCGTGATCCTGTCACGATTGCGATGAGGCAAGCGCGAGCGACGAGACTTTCCGGCAGGGCTTCTGGCCCTAATCGTCCTGCGTCAACGATGACGTCAACCCCTGCCTGCCCGAGCTCGATCATGGCGCTGACAAGGCTCGACCACGCCGGTCCCATGAGGGAGGCTTGTCCAAGGTGCCCATACCCGCTGAGGAGCCCCACCATCCGATCTTCACAGTCGTGGGGAAGCTCGATGGTTTCCTCCCACATCGCTTGGACTGGATCAGCGCCGTCACGGCACGCTGCGGCCAAGCCGATGAGCCCAGAGCGCGGCGGAACGCGTCCCATGAGATACCCCGATTCGACCACGTGACCGGGGCACGGGTCGGCGTCGACAAGGATGACGTCACGTGGCCAGCTCAGCGCCAGACCGAGGGCGGTCGTCGTCACGCCAGGAGATCCCCCCGGGCTAGTCAGCATGATGATTGACATCACTGACCCCTCTCGACGATGGCAATGCGGTCGAGGGAGGCGAGGTCTGCCAGCTGGGCAGCATTGCTCGAATCGACCTCGACATCGACCAACCAGCTGCCATGATCACTCGTCGCTTTGGGAGCTGCGACGACTACCGCATCAACTGTTGAGAGATTCGACACGGGTCCTGCATCCTTGTCAGGGCTGGTTTCTACCACGGTGACGTGGGCTCCAGCGGGTAAGGAGACAGTAGGCAGGCGTCCGGCGGCAAGTCGCAGACCTACCCGAGCCCGCCCTGACGGCACGCGCAGTTCTCCCACCGAGCGAGACCCGAGAAGTTGCCCCGGTGACAAGTCGACCAGTGCATGACGACCAACGATCTCGTCGAGCCGAGAGGCTGGGATTGTTGCCACGGCCCGATCGACGGACACCGATGTCAAGCCAATATCGGTACTGCGAACAACGTCTCCTTGCCCCACCGCTCGCGTCATAATGAGAACTTGGTCGGCATGTGTTGCGCGGTGCCACGCGACGGCTCCTCCCAGCCCGCCTAGACACGCACATAACACCCCGATGACGATGAGGCGCGGCGACCGTCGAAGGCGGGGAGATGGCGTCGCTGCGCGAGCAGGTATCGCAGTCACGGACATAGCGGCGAAACTATGCGGCAGCTGATATGGGCTACAAGAGATGCACAGCATATCTGTGGACATCGAAATCGGGGTGCCACACACCACACGCCCAATACATGCTGTCCACAGTTATCCACAAGACCTGTGGACAACTGTGGGGATATCGGGCTTACCGCGATCGTAACCGCCTGCGTTAGCTGTAGACGCCAGGCCAGTCGTCGCTGATGGACGCAATAGTCAGCCACGCCTAACTAGATCAGATGGACCTCACCGCTGATCGTCCATCCCAGCCCAGGATCCACCGCGCCCGAAGTGTCACAGACGATAACGTCGGCCGTCACATCGAGTTGCTCAGCAGTCTCGTAGGGATAATTCGCGCCGACCATAAAAGATTCACCGGGCCCGAGCACATATGGTGGCCGCGCCGTCCCGCGAGCAAACGGGGTCGTCACGACTTTATACGTCGCATCAGCTTCGGCAGCCGGCACTGACACCAATGGCTGACGCCAACTCCAGTCTGGATAACGAGCAGTAATCGTCACCGTCCCCAACCCCAAGTTGAGTGGCGACTGTGACACATTGGTGACGATGTAGCGCACCAGTACGAGTGATGACCCTTTGCGCACCACGGGAGTACCATCTTGCGGATCCACCATGACGGAGTCTTCGGGCGCCTTCACTATTGCCGCTTGCTCCACCTCAATGCGAATGCGGTCATCACCAAATTGACCCAGCTTCTTGCCTGCTCGCGTTACTGGAACAGCCCAGGCCGGGTGCGCGTCAGTACCTCGCGGAGTTGTTCGTGCAACCGTCGGAGTTGCCTGTTGTTCCGTGAGAGGTGTGAGGGTGCTGCACCCAGGCAGCAGGGCGCAAGCCAGCACGACGCACGCGACCATGTCGCAGCGCATGTCCTCACCTCCATCACACGTCGTCACGCAGCAAAGCCATGGTCACTGGGCTCTAGCGACGCCCCTGCCACGATCATGTCTGTGGGATCCTGCCACATTCCCGATATCCGACGGCATTGACACAATGACCCATTCTGCCATCGCAAGGAGAAATACCGCGCGGTGGAGTCACGCCCTTGACTTTACCTGTCCACAACAACTCACCACGTGGCAGGCTGGGACCTATGACGACTTCTATAGACGGTACAGCTTTGGTTCTTGAAGGCGGCGGCATGCGCGCCGCCTACACCAGCGCCGTCGTCGTCAAGTTGCTCGGGCTAGGCTGGGAGTTCCCGCAGGTATGCGGTATTTCTGCCGGGTCCAGCCTCACCGCAAACTACATTTCCCGTGATCCTGAAAGGACCCGCCTGAGCTTCACGGATTTCGCCGCGGACCCCCGATTTGGCAACCTTGGTACCTGGCTGGCAGGACGTGGTTACTTCGATGCCGAATACATCTACCAGCGCACCGCCGAACCCCACCAGGCCCTCCCCTTCGACTTCGCCACGTTCCGCGCGTCGCGCCAAGCCTTCCGCATTGGTGCTACCCGTACCAGCGACGGCAAGCAGGAATGGTTCACCCGCGAGGACGTCGCAACAATGGATGACCTCATGGTGCGGGTGCGCGCCTCCTCAACCATGCCCGGATTCATGCCTCCGGTAACCATCAATGGTGTCGAATACGTCGACGGAGCCTTGGGGGAAGCTGGGGGTATTCCCATCGACGGCGCCCGCCTCGACGGCTACGACCGGTTCTTCGTCGTCTGTACCCGACCTCGCGACTACGTCAAAAACGACGTGAAACGTCCTCAAACGCTTCGGCGATTATTTAGGCATCGTCCTGCCGTCGCCGAAGCCATCATCACTCGACCGGCCAGGTACAACGCCACCCGCGAGATGTTGCGCGACCTTGAGGCAGACGGGAAGGCCTACGTCTTCTATCCACGCGTTATGCCCGTGACCAATAAGGAAAAGAACGTTACCAAACTGCGTCAGGCCTACGCTCTTGGAATGGCACAAGTGAACTCCGAGCTGCCGCAGTGGCGGGACTTCCTGGGAGTCTGAGCCTCAGCCCTTGATGGCCTGGGATAGCGCCTCGATTGCACGGTCGTTCTCGTCAGGAGACCCGATTGACACACGAATTCCCTCGCCGCTCCAGCAGCGTGCAAAAACGCCGTGGGAAACCATCACCCCGTCGATCCGATCGGTGTCGTCACCCGTGGCCAACCAGAGGAAATTCGCCTGGGACGGCAGAACTGGCCAGCCCTGACGGGTTAGTTCGTCAAAAACCCTGATGCGCTCGGCGACAATTCGGTCGACCCTCTCATTGAGCTCGTCCTCGACAGCTAAGGATGCAATGGCGGCCTGCTGAGCCAAGGACGTCACCGTAAACGGCGTGGCGACGCGACGCAGATCGTCACTGATCTCGATGCTGGAGATGGCGAAACCGATGCGCAGCCCCGCTAGCCCATAGGCCTTGGAGAAAGTGCGCAGCGCAACAACATTGGGATGACCATCGAGAAGGGCCAGCCCATCAACGGCGTCAGTGTCGCGGTTGAAATGGCAATAGGCCTCATCCATGACGACAACCACATCCTGCGGCACTTTCGCTAAGAACTCCTCCACTTCGTCGGCGTGCAGGACTGTTCCCGTCGGGTTGTTGGGGGTGCACAGGAAGATAAGTCGGGTACGATCGGTGATCGCGTCAGCCATAGCGTCAAGGTCGTGACGCAGATCCTTCGTCAACGGCACCGGGACAGGGGTGGCCCCGGCAACCTGGGTCAGGATTGGGTAGGCCTCGAAGGAGCGCCACGGGAAGACAACCTCGTCACCAGCACCACACAGGGCATGCATGAGTTGGCTGGCAACCTCGGTCGACCCGGCCCCGACGGCCACGTGGCGCATGTCCACGCCAACATGCTCAGCGATGGCCGTGCGCACATCCTCAGCGCCCATTGACGGGTACCGGTTGAATCCCGACAACATTTGGGAGACCGCCTCGACGACGCTCGGCAGTGGTTCGAAAGGGTTCTCGTTAGACGACAGCTTGACGGCCCCCTCACCGACAGCGGCACCTTGCTGGTAGAGCGGAAGTCCTTGAACAACATCGCGTCGGCCCTGGCCCACGTCGTCCTCCCATCGTCGTTTCGGGAACTCTTTCACACCCTGACGCCCCGGCTGACGCTGTTTCGTCTGGCGGCATCCGACATTGCGGTGGTAAATCGGTTCCTTATTGGTTCCGCTGCCACCGTAGGCAGCAACACCAAGCGTCCGCAACCGAATTACCACACAGTCTCAGGCACCCGTCTCACCCACCGGTAGCGCCCCGAACATAGACGTGGCGACGCCCCGGGAGCGTCGCCACGTGTGAACTCAGAACTGTCTTACAACACCTTCGACAGGAAGTTCTTCGTCCTCTCTTGCTGGGGATGAGCAAGCACCTCGACGGGGTCTCCCTCCTCCACCAGGTAGCCGTCGGACATAAACATCAGACGGTCAGCCACCTCGCGAGCGAATCCCATCTCGTGGGTGACGACGACCATCGTCATCCCTCCCACAGCGAGATCCCTCATAACGTCAAGGACCTCACCGACCATCTCCGGATCGAGGGCCGAGGTCGGTTCATCGAAGAGCATGACATCGGGGTTCATGGCTAGAGCCCGTGCAATCGCGACGCGCTGTTTTTGACCACCCGAGAGTTGAGACGGACGGGCGTCGGCTTTGTCAGCCATGTGCACCCGCTCGAGCATCCGGTGGGCGCGCTCGGCAGCATCCGTCTTGTTGACCTTCTTCAGCTGCACCGGGGCAAGCATGATGTTCTCAACGACCGTCATGTTGGGGAAAAGATTGAAGTGCTGAAAAACCATTCCAACCTTCTGACGCACCTTATTAATGTCGGTGCCTTTAGCAGTGAGGTCCTGCCCCTCCACTTTGACGGTACCGCTCGTCACCTCCTCCAACAAGTTAAGGCAACGCAAGAACGTAGACTTTCCTGATCCAGAGGGGCCGATGATCGACAACACCTCACCCTTGGTAATAGTGGCGGATATTCCCTTAAGAACCTCAACCTCACCAAAGGATTTGTGGAGATCTATGACCTCGATCATGGGGCCGTCATATGTAGTTTCAGTGGTCACTTGTTCACCTTCCGATCGACGAAGTTCGACAGCTTCGTCAAGGCGAAGATGACGATGAAGTAAATAATGCCAACCATGATCCATATATCGAACGACCGGAAGTTCCGGGCGATGATTTGCTGGCCCTGGTAAGTCAGTTCAGCAAATCCGATAACGGCCAACAAAGACGTATCCTTGAGGCTTATAACAAACTGGTTGATCACAGCGGGGGTACTAATCTTAACCGCTTGGGGGACGATGACCCTACGCATTGACTGCATCCAGTTTAGGCCCAACGATCTCGATGCCTCCATCTGCCCGGGGTCCACAGATTGGATGCCGCCACGCACGATCTCGGTCATGTACGCACCGGCGTTGAGAGATAGAGTCAGAACGCCCGCTGTGAGCACACTAATTTTAATCCCGGTCACCGTCGGCAAACCGAAATAAAAGAAGAAGGCCTGCACTAGCAACGGCGTACCTCGGAAGACGTCGACGTAAATCGCGGCTATCACCTTAAGAATCCCGATTCCGGAAACCTTACAGAATCCGAAGATAACGCCGAGGATTGATGCGAACAGTAAGCTCAACACAGTTGCGGCCAGGGTCATGCCCAGGCCCTTCATCAGGGCAGGGAAGCTACTAACAAATAGCTGCCAGAAAGAATCATCTGCCTCAGAATGAGAGGATTTGAGGTACTTATCGACGATCTTGTCGTACGTACCGTCAGCCTTCATACCTGACAAGCCCTTATTGAAGGCTTTCATGAGGTCACCGTTATCGCCTTTAAGGACGGCAAATCCGTAAGAGCCGCCTGCGACTTTTGGCGTAACGGTCTTAAGGCCATTTCCCTGAGCAATGCCGTAGGCGAGCACCGGATAATCGTCAAAAACAGCCGCGGCGTTGCCGGTCTGCACTTCAGAATACATGGTGTCAGCCTTGTCGAGGGCCTTGACCGTAAACCCGTACTTCGTCGAAATGGACTTGGCGTAGGCCAGCCCCTCAGCACCGGTCTTACCTACTACAGTCTTGCCTTTGAGATCCTTGTACCCGGAGATATCCGAATCCTTCTTGACGGCCATCTGGACGCCAGATTGGAAGTAAGGATCGGAGAAGTCAAAAATCTTCTTACGCTCGTCAGTGATAGTCATCCCAGACAACACGGCGTCGGCCTGTTTTGCCTGAACGGCCTGCAACGCAGCGTCGAAGCCGATGGCTTTGATGTCGACCTTGAACCCCTCGCGGGTAGCGATCTCGTGGATAAGGTCCATGTCAATACCGACCATCTCACCTGAGGCATCTCGATATTCAAATGGTGCAAAGGTGGTGTCGGTGGCAATGATGAACGTCTTACCCTTAACCGACGCTTGATCGGCGTGAGCCTGGTCAGGCCCAAGCCCCATAAGGGTCGCTAGGCCTATCAAGACGGTCAGCACGGCGCCCATAAGCCGTCGCTGTGACACGTGAATCATGCAGTTGCTCCCAACTTGACGCCGCTGTGGCGTCCATGGCGGGCATAGTAAATGATGGGAGGTCCTTTCTGACATGCGTCCCACAAATACACATCCGCCCGGCAATAACCGGACGGATGTGTCAACAGGAGCATCCGCGAGCCATTAAACGCGCTCGTGGTGTAAGTCCTTACCCTTCGTCTCGGGCAACGTCAGGACCGTCAACGCCGAAATCACCAGCAGAATAATGACGTATATGACGAACCGATTCGGCGTCTCGGCCCAGGCCGACATGATGTAGGGGGCAGTGCCTCCAAACAAAGCAATGGCGATAGCGTAAGGGATGCCAAAGCCAGTCGCGCGTACCTTCGTTGGGAAGAGCTCAGCGTAGGCCGCTGGCGCAATGCCCAGGTAGGCACCAAGCAATATGAGCATGACGCTGATCGCAACGACGAGACGCCACATCTCGTTGCCGCCGCGCACGAACTCGTTGAGTGGCACGTAGAGGACGGCCACGCCGATGAGAGCGACGAGCATGTTGGTCTTGCGTCCGAACTTGTCGGAAAAAATGCCCCACAGCGGCAGCGATAGACAGAAGACGATGTTGCCAATGAGAGAGGCACCGAAGGCGGCGTTGGTGGAGTAACCGAGATTCTTCTCTGCGACCGCGGCTGTGGAGACCGACCAGATGTAGTAGGCAACGGTCAGCCCACAGGTCATACCAATGACCTTGATGCCCGTGCGCCAGTTCTGGAGAACGCCGCGCCACAGGTGATGCTCGGTGATCTCCTCGTCCTGGTCGAAGACCTCAGTCTCGTGCATACTGCTTCGGATCCACAGGGCGATCAGGCCGAGCACTGCACCAAGGGCGAAGGGGATGCGCCAGCCCCAGGTCTCCAGGGCATGGTCGGACAGGATGTCACGCAGGATGACGCCGAGTAGCAGGCCGAGGATCATGCCGGCGGTACCGGTGATGTAGATCGCTGAGGCCCACAATCCGCGGCGGTTGTCCGGCGCCATCTCGGACAGGTAGGTCTGGGCGGCTGGCAGCTCACCGCCGTGGGCGAGGCCCTGGATGAGCCGGGCAATCACCAGCAGCACCGATGCCCATGCGCCAATCTGGTTGTAGGTCGGGGACAAGGCGATGATGAGGGAACCGACCGATGCGAAGATGACGGCAAAGGCCAGTGAGTGCTTGCGACCGATCTTGTCGGCGAGCCATCCGAAGAATGCGCCACCGACGGGCCTGGCGACGAAGCCGACGGCGAAGATTGCCATCGTCGACAGGAAGGCCGAGGTCTTGTCACTGCTGTCGAAAAACTGGGTCGAGATGAAGACAGCGAAGCTGGCGTAGACGTTCCAGTCGTACCATTCCAGCGCGTTGCCGATTCCTGTTCCAGCGAGGGTCTTGACGACCGACTGGTTCTTGACCAGGTGAGTCGGATTGTCAACCGAGGTTGCTGTGATGGGTCCGTCGGACATGGTGGCCTCCTTATTGTATGGGGGTCAGTAGAGTTCACGCACCGCCAGGTCGGCCAGCAGTGTGGCGCCGGAGACCAGAACGGAGTCGTCGTAGTAGGCGTGTGCCGAGTGATTGCCCTGGGCATCGGCGGGGTCAGTGCCCGGCTTGGTGGCCGGGAGGATGATGAAAGCGCCTGGGACCTCCTGGAGGACCAGGGAGAAGTCCTCCGCAGCTCCCATCGGAACTGGCATGTTCACCCAGGATTCGGATCCGAAGAGTTCAGTGACACTGCGTCGCACCGCCTCGACGCTGTCGGGATGGTTGACGGTCGTCGGGTAAAGAGGATCGAGGTTGATGTGGGCGGTGACTCCGTGAGCACGAGCCACACCGTAGGCGACCTCCGGGATGAGAGAGAAGAGCTTCTCGCGGGCCCCGGAGGAGAACGCGCGCAGAGTGGCCTCGACGGTGGCGTCCTCAGGGATGACATTGCGAGCCGTCCCAGCCTCGAGGTGCCCTGCGGTGACGACGACCGGGTCGAAGATGTTGAAGCGTCGGGCGACCATGGTGTGCAGGGCGAGCACGAACTCTGCCGCGGCCGGCACCGGATCGTGGGTCAGGTGGGGTGCCGAACCATGCCCGCCCCGACCCTCGAAGATGACGGTGAGGTCATCGCTGGACGCCATAATGGTGCCCGGACGGCAATGATAGGTCCCGGCGTGGTCCATGCCGGACCACACGTGAAGGGCATAGGCGGCGTCGACACGGTGCCCGGATGCTTCCAGAACTCCTTCCTTTATCATTCGTCGGGCGCCAGCCTGGCCTTCCTCTCCCGGCTGGAACATGAAGACGACATCGCCAGGGAGATCATCGATACGCTCACATAACCCACGCACGGCCCCGACCAAGCAGGTCATGTGGCAATCATGACCGCAAGCGTGCATACTGCCGTTTGTGCTGGCCCAGCTCAACCCAGTGCGTTCCTTTACCGGAAGAGCGTCCATGTCGGCACGTAACAACACTGCACGGCGCTCCCCAGCCGGGGTACCGCGTCCACGCAGTACCGCCGTGATCGACGTCAACTCCTTTCCAGTGCTGATCTCTAGCGGAAGCCCCTCGAGCTCCCGTAGCAGTCGCGCCTGGGTACGAGGCAGATGGAGACCAAGCTCCGGCATGCCATGCAGCTCATGTCGCAACGCGACAAGATCATCTTCCATGGCGTCTAGAAACCTGCTATTCATATCTCCCCTCACTCTCTGTTAAGTTCTTAACATTCCTGGATGCAACCGCAGGCCAGACGGGTGTTCGCATATTGGACATACAGAAGTGGGGTGCTGCTGTTCGTAGGTCACTCGTATGATGCGATGCCTTGGATCCAGCAGTGTGGCGACTATGGCGATACTGAGTTGACGTCAGACTTTGCGCCCGGATACCCGCGAAGTGCCGTCCGGTCCAATCAAGAAATGCCCGCATCAGCAGTGGCAACAGTTATCATCGGTTATGATAAGAATCGGTGAAGATTACGCTCTGCCCCGGACAAAAAACTGTGAACGCGTTGCGTACAGCTTTGCTCAAGCCCACGGCACACACACCAGTCAGCCTGCAGCGTCAAGCAAGGATCTGTCGCCTTGGATGAACATCTTGTGAAGCAGCTAGTAGATACCGGAGCCGCATCTACAGGACTGGGGAGCCTCACACCCACCTAGCGTCCGGCCTCGCGGCAGCACGCAGCGCCGGCACCGTAGTCGTAGCTGTCGGAGGACGCAGGGATGCCGACGTCGTATGTCACGACCTTGTCGACCTGCACCGCCTACTCGTCCAGACATGTTCCAAGTAGCCTGATCGAGAGAGCAGAAGACCGTGGACGTCACAACTTTGCAAACTCAGGGTGAGCGAGCGGTAGCCACCAGCGCCCACACCATCGAACCGCCAGTCCATGACGGGGCGGGACGCTGGCCACTGAGTATCGTCCTGATGCCTCCACCACCTGCAGAGAGCGTTCTGGCCGCCTTAACACAGGAAGCTATCTACCTCGCCGGGACTGACCACTTGCACAGTGGGGCTGTGGGCTGTGCACATGTCACCGTCCGGGCGCTAGAGAACCGGCGACCAGTGCCACCACAAGATCCATTCGCGGTCAGTTGCGCGGGCGCACTTGACCGAGCTTGTGCTCACCACGCGCCCTTGTTCATGAAACTTGAGCGCCTCCTAATAACCCCCGGCGGCGTTCTTGCGCTCCTGCATCCCACCAGCCCGGACGCCGATGAGTTCCGCACCTACACGCTCGGCCACGAGCTCGGACGCAACGCCTACCGAGAAGGCATCCTCAGCCCCCGAGATCTCTGGTACGTGTCCCTGCTCCACTTCCGCGGCCCCATCGAGCACCCCAAAGATCTCGTGACCTGGAGCCACCAACAACTCGCTCCAATCACATGGGCCTTCCCCGATGCGGCGCTGTGTACCTACGAAATTACTACCACGGCGATGCGCCCCCGCATCCGCCACACGGCCGCGTTCGGGCGGGCGATCTGACCGCACTACTTTAATGCGACCAGTGGAATGGGTGGCAGGCAGAGTCAGTAGCTCCGGCCGTGTTGCTCGCGAGAGACCGTCGTGTCCTGATGAAAGCGGGCCCGTCAAGGCGACGTGAAACAGGGCCTCCATTCCTCTGAGAGAGATCTCTAGCGATCACCTGAGGGGTTGTGCTGTCAGTAATAGAAGGTGGTTCCTCGTTCAAACAGTTAGAACTCGCTGGTCTCTGGTGCAGCACCCGGGGGCGATAGATCGAGTCGCCCTGTTCCAGGTCACGCATGATGCCCCACAGAAAGCAGTCCGTGACCTAGATATACTCGGCAGTGACGCTGGGCACGGGCTACTCTCTCAGCTACCTCCGAGACGAGTTTGAGAAGCCGGTAACGACCTGCGAAGAGCAAACACGCAGAGTCGACGCAACAGTGGCTCATGGTAACTACGACCCGAACATGATTCCGCCAAAGTCGCATCCAAAGCCGCTCCCTTCACATCGAAAGTAGACAAGCCTTACTATTCATCCAGGCATGCTGGAAGCGTCAATGTCCATGGATGGTGGCTAGATAATGATGATAATTCCAAAGGAATGAAGGCCCGAGTTACGGTTTATCTGTGGGCCAAAAAGGGGTCGCAGTGGGTCCAAGTGAACAAGATTCCTACCAAGAAGAACCCGGTGACTGTCTATGCCGGGGGAAGCGGCGACAAACGAGCCTCAGCATCAGTATCCTGTCGTAGCCACAAACTTACTTGGTATCACGGACAAGTTAATGTAGACATTATTGGCGCCATCGACACACCCAATCGACCCAACTCGCATGACGTGAAATTAAGCTGCCGACCATGGTAAAAGAACAACGCCCATGCATCATCGGCAACGTAGCCATCAGCACAACGCTCCACCTCGCACTCAACGACATCGGAGCATTCACTGACACCGATGAACTACGCATCCTCACGGAATCAGCCCAATCCCACGGCTACTTCGACCCGTTACCTTGCTGGTGACCCCGTAAGGAGGGGTCACGGTCGCCGGGCCCGGCATGACTTGCTGCCCCTGTCTCATGAATGATCCGGGGGGGTGTTGTCACCGGGCTTGGTGGCGCCAGCCGACCGCTGATAGGGACACGGCCTGCTTCAAAGGTCTCTTCGTAACGTGGGTGCCGGCAGCTGACGCATCACCACCCGGGCGACCGTTCATCTCGGGATGGAAGGATGGCGGTTGTCATGAATCAGGACAGCGGCTTCGACATCTGGTGCGGGCTGGACGTTGGCAAGACCGACCACCACGCCTGCGCATTGGATGCTGCTGGCCGGAAGGTCTTCGACAAGCCCCTGCCCCAGGACCAGAAGCGCCTCGAGGAACTCTTCGACAAGCTCCAGACCCATGGCCGGGTCCTGGTGATCGTTGACCAGCCGAACACAATCGGAGCACTACCCATCGCGGTCGCCCGGTCCATGGGAATCCAGGTCGCCTACCTGCCCGGGCTGGCCATGCGCCGCGCAGCAGACCTCTACCCGGGCAACGCCAAGACCGACGCCCGCGACGCGTTCGTCATCGCCGACACCGCGAGGACCATGCCCCACACCCTGCGCCGGGTCGACGCCGGCGAGGAAACCCTCGCGGAGCTGAAGGTGTTGGTCGGGTTCGACGAGGACCTCGCCGCCGAAGCGACCCGGCTGTCGAACCGCATCCGAGGATTGCTCACCCAGATCCACCCGGCCCTGGAACGCGTTGTCGGACCCCGGTTGACCACCAAGCAAGGCCTCGCGGTGATCGAGCAGCCCGGCGGGCCCCAGGCCATGGCCGCTGCGTCGAAGTCCAAGCTGCTGCGGGTCATCAGCAAGGCCTACCCGCGCGGCGCCCAAGAGTTCGCCGATGCCATCACCACCGCCCTGGCCGAGCAGACCGTCATCGTTGCCGGAACCGCCGCAGCCGAGCAGGTCCTGCCCCAACTCGCTGCATCGCTGCGCCAGACGCTGGACCAGCGACACGCACTCGCGGCGCAGATCGAACAGGTTGTTGATGCTCACCCTCTTGCCAAGATCCTGACCTCGATGCCAGGCGTCGGGGTCAGGACCGCAGCACGGATCCTGCTCGACGTCGGCGACGCCTCCCAATTCCCCACCGCCGGACACCTCGCCGCCTACGCCGGACTCGCCCCAGTCACCCGACGATCCGGAACCAGCATCCGCGGCGAGTTTCCCGCCCGCTCTGGCAACAAACACCTCAAACGAGCCCTGTTCCTGTCCGCCTTCGCCGCACTGCGCTCAGACCCCACCTCCAAGGCCTACTACGACCGCAAACGAGCCCAGGGCAAGAAGCACAACGCCGCCCTCATCTGCTTGTCACGCCGACGCTGTGATGTCCTGTTCGCCATGCTCAAGAACCGGGAGCCCTACCGGGCCCCCACCCCAACGCGAGAGCCATCACCCCTGCCCCTCGCCGCTTGACGGGGAACATAGGGACACCCCCCACTAGAAAACCGGGAATACCTCATAGAAGAACCCATCGGAGTAGTCGTATCCGACACCAGCCAACCCGAATATCTCACCCTACGCCTAGACTCTCACCCCGAGCACCACATCCTCGGACGACCCGGCATGAAAATCATGCTCGTCCTCGCCGATGCCCTCCGACTCATAGGGTTATCCACTCCCCAAAGCATTGACGTCGAATGCGTCTATTTCGACCCCTGCGACTGGGATCTCCTCAACCCAGACCCCGATGACCACGTGGATATGATCTCGACCCTCAGCCGCGAGGTCTGCCGGTGGATGTCTCCTCACCTCACCCTCACCTGGCACATGCCCGACGACATCACAGCCCTAGGCTGGCTATTTGACCTCATCACCCTCCTCCAAGGCCAACCACCACAACACATCCACGCCACCCCAAACGAACAAAGAATCCGACCCTGGTAAACACCGATAGAAACTCAACGCTATAGCGCCTGGACATTAGAAGAATTGAGACTCTGGCATATTATGGAGCCCATGCTGCAATGCGACGAGGACGCCTTACCTCACCTTAATACGCTTCTTAAGATTTTGGGATATGGCCCTAAACTACATGCAGATTTTCTGGGAATACCTGCCGATTATTATGGCACAGTAATAAAAATCGACATTATCAGGACTCTCACTTCACGGCACCGGCCGTCAGACCGCCTATAAGCCTCTTCTCAATGAGAGCAAACAAAATGATGACAGGCACGATAGCAACCATGGCAGTAGTGAACAGATACTGCCAATCACGAACATAGAGGCCAAGGAATCGCGGCATCGAAACCGTCAGCGGTTGCAGATCGGGCTGCTGTACCAGCACGAATGCAGCCGCGTACTCATTCCAAGTATTGACGAAAGCGAAGATCGTCGCCGTCACGATTCCTGGCCATACCAGCGGTAGAGAAATCTTGAACATCGTCTGAACTCGCCCCAGGCCGTCGATGAGTGCAGCCTCGTCAATCTCCTTGGGAATCGACGAGAAGAAAGCATGCATGATCCAAATCGCGAAGGACAGGTTGAACGCTGCGTTGATGAGGATCAGCGCACCCCAAATAGCGTAGCCAGTCCAGCCGGAGAATTCCTGGTATAAACCGACGGCCAGCACCGTCGGCTGCAGCATCTGGGCCGTCAATACCAGGAATAGGAAGGGCAGCCGCCCCGGGAAGCGAAACCGAGCGACGTAGTAGGCAGCCGGAGTCGCAATGAGCAGCACGAGCAAGGTTGCGCCGAAGGAAATGATGGCTGTGGCAAGCAGGGATTTACCCGGGGCAACATTCGACGACCAGACGTCGACATAGTTACTCCATATCGCTTTCTCAGGAAGATAGGTCGGAGGAATGCGACGCAGGTCCGACTGAGACTTCAGTGAACTGATGAACATCAGCAGGTAGGGGAAAGCGAAGAAAATAACCGTGACGAGGGATCCGATAATAACTAGGACAGGATTAGGGCGGTGATTGATGCCACCTCGAGGCTTAATGGTGTCCATGTCAGTCGACCTCCTTCGTCGGCTTCACAGTCGCGACATAGATCGCGATAATGATAAGGCAGAATAGGAAGTTGAGCACCGACAACGCACTGGCCACGCCTGGTCCGAGCTGCAATTTATATTCAAAGATGAGGGTAGTCGTGATGTGTCCGCGATGGTAACCCGGGGTTTCTTGCAAGATCTTAAGAATCGGCAAGGAATTAAAGACATTAATGATGTTGATGAGGGTGGCTACCGCAATCGCCGGGCGCAGCATCGGCAATACGACGTGGCGGTAACGCTGGAAGGCTGTAGCACCGTCGACGTGACTGGCTTCAATGATGTCAGTCGGCACCGACTGCAAGCCAGCAAGAATGGTGTAGGTCGTAAAAGGTAAGGAAACGTAGACCGCAACAAAAACAGCCGCCCAGAAAGCCGAGACCGGGTTCTTTGTAAAGCCGTAGGCATGCTGCAAGATTCCGGTGTCAACGAACAACCGGTTGAATAGACCAACGTCAGGCTGCAAACCATAGCTGAACACCGTCGTCGTCATAACGACCGAGCAGGCCCAGGGAAGAATGACGAAGAGACGCACTAGCTTGCGTCCCCGAAAATTGAGGTTAAGGAACTGAGCAAGCAGCAGGGACAGAACGACCGTCACGATGACAACGACCACCACCCACACGACGGTGTTGACGATGATCCGACCGATGGGGACGGTGGGGAAAGTCAGCGCACCCGCCTTGCCGATGTAGTTGTCCAGGCCAGTAAAGTCACGGGAAATCCCGTACTTGTTGAATCTTATGAAGGAGTAGTACACCAACAGAATTGCCGGGAACAGTACCACCCCAAAAATAAGCAACAGGGACGGCGCGATCCACGGCAGGGCGCGCACGGTCTCGCGGCCTCCCTCCCGATGCCGACGCGGTTTCGTCATGTCATAGGTCCTCTCGTACCACGGGAGGCGGGATCGCCCCGCCTCCCGTCACGAACGGGCATCAGCCCTGGGCGTCAACCTGCTTCTGGATGTTGTCCAGGACGGTCTTGGGATCCTGAGTTTCCAGCTTGCCGGCACCACCTTGCAAAGCGTCCTTGAGGGCGTCCCATTCCGGATTGCCGACGGGCTCAAACTTCACAACCTTGAGGGCGTCATAGAACGGCGCGAAATGGCCAGCATCCTTAGTCGCAGCAGTAATCTGCGAGGTCGTCACCGGCATCAGACCGGTGGGTTTGTACCACTTGGAGTACACCTCGTCGGAGTAGAACATATTGAGGAAAGCCGACGTTGCCTGCTTGCGCTTCGCATCCTGGTTATTGAAGGCCAGCAGGAAATCGGTGACGCCGAAAGCGACCGGCTTGCCGTCCTTAGACGGCACGGGCGCAAGTTTGTACTTGACGTTCGGGAAGTCCTTGTCTGTAGTAGCCAGCAGACCAGTGTGCATGAGCAACATGCCGAGCTTGCCGTTGTTCCACAGATCGACCGCTTGCTGACGGTTCGTCGAGCCAGAGTTCGGCTGGACGGCATTGGCGTCAATAAGCTTCTTCATCTCGGTGTAGGCCTCGACCGCCTTAGGACTGTTAGCGACGAGTTTCTCACCGTCGACCCACGAGCCACCGGCGCCCCACAACCACAAAGAGGACTCCACTTGGGCCTCCTCACGACCCAGCGGCATGCCGTAGCCATATACGGAATTGCCGAGCTTGGAGACCTTCATAGCATCCTGTTCAAGGTCAGCCCACGTCTTCGGGGCCTCCTTGATGCCGGCCTTCTCGAACAACGTGGTGTTATAGGCGAGCATGCGCGAGGAGGCGACGTCAGGAGCGGCCCACTGGGTACCATCCTTGCCCTTGCCGTTAGCCAGCAATGCCGGCTCGATGGACGCGAGGGTCTCCTTGTCAAGCATCTCGTCCATCGGATAGAGCAGACCACCCTCGCCAGCAGCCGCATAGGCGTTGTCGTTGAGGATGTCCGGATAATCCTTAGCCTGAATACGAGCCTGCACCTTGGAGGTGAAATCGTCCCATCCCTCGATCTGAAGCTCAACTTTGACCTTGGGGTACTTCTCGTTGAACTTCTTGATGATGGCTTCCCAATCGCTCTTCGACGACTCAGAATACGACGGGGCAAGGACCTTTATCGTCGTCTCGAGACTTGCCGGATCCTCGTTGGAAGCCGCAGTCGTGTCGCCGCCACCGCCACCACCGCAGGCGGTCAGCGCGAACGTCGCGGCAATAAGACTCGCGCCAATCTTGTACATCCGCTTCATAAAGCGTTCCTTTCGGGTTCCAGTGGTCCAACGCTGGCTCACTGATACAACGACGGTGGCACACTCCACCGGCTCTGGACATTAAAATACAGCGTTCTGCGAACCGAGAACTGGTCTGGACAACTCTTTCATGAAACCTGTCGACGCAGCGTGAGCGGACGTCACGTCAGTGAGTTGCTGAACGCCGAGCAACAGTGACGACGAGGATCGTCGAAAGGATGAAAGTTCCTTCCATCCACAGCGTCAAGGTGCGCCACCCGAAATGATGAAAGACAAGGCCTGATAGATAACCTACGATGGACGACCCCAAGTAATAACAGGCCAGATAGGTGCCCGACGCTTCCGCGCGATCCTTGTTCGCGAGAGCACCAACCCACCCTGAAGCGACAGAATGAACGATGAAGAATCCGTAGGTGAACACCGCGACGCCGATGAGAATAACCGACAAGCGGGTACTGATGACCATAGGCAGGCCTACCAGACCCAGCACCGCGCCACCGAGGATCGTCCGAGAGCGGCCCCATCGTGTAACGACGGTGCCGGTACGTGCCGAAGCAACCGTCCCAAAAAGGTACAGAAGAAAGATGCCACCAACCCCCGATTGGGAAAAATGGAATGGAGCAGTAGTGAGGCGGTAGCCAAGAAAGTCATAGAGGGAGACGAAAGTCCCCATAGCTAAAAAGGCCACCAAAAACAGTGATGCCTTACGTGAATCGTACCAATGGTTGAGGACGGCTTGCATCTCGGTGCGAAGGCCAATCGCTTTCGGGACGAACCGCCGCTCCTTCGGCATAATAAAAACTGTCACGACCGTGCAAGCCAGCGCAAACAACATGTCGACGGCCAGCGCCCACCGCCACCCAGTGAAATTGAGCATTCCAGCTGGAATAAGTCGCCCTAGTAATCCACCGACGGTATTTCCAGCCACGTAAAGACCCATTGCCTGAGGAAGGTAGTGCGGATCAATTTCCTGAGACAGCCAGGCCATAGCGGTCGCGGGAACACCCGCAACCATGAGGCCTTGCACACCACGACCAACGACAAGCCAGCTGAGGCTGGGAGCAAAGGGCAATAGCAGACCGACGGCGACTGCCGCAGCCGCTGATCCGACGATGACGCGACCACGGCCGAAGCGTTCTGACAAGACCGAAGCAGGAAGAATGGTGAGGGCTAACACACCTGTCGCAGCGCTGACAGTCAAGGATGCGTCGGCCGCTGAGGCACCAAGGGCGTCGGTGAGAGTTGGCATAAGGGCCTGCGTGCAGTACATAGTGTTGAACGAAGCCAGACCAGCAGCCACGAGGGCAACGAGCGCAGTTACATAACCAGGACGCCCCCTCCTCAATCCCTCGGGTAAGACTACGGACGCTGACTCTTCCTCGGCAGTACTCACCCAACCATTGTCTACCCACGTGCCAGCATCACATAGATATTTGCTTATCGAGAAATGTCATGAATTCATGATACGACGAAATTGACTGCAGTTCTGTTAACAATTCCTGATCATAAAGAACGCGGATCAGCAGTTGATAGAGCCTCACAAAATCATCGTAGTCCCCTCATTGATGGCAAGAAGGAAAACCAAGCTAACGTCCGACGTTTCCCAGTTAATCGGGGTTGACGGTATGAGAACGTCATAAGAACAGCAATTTTGCTGAACACCGTAGCCCACATCCTTCGCGGCCAGGCAGGCGACGTTTACAAGGCCCTCGCCGCCATCACTCCACCAGCTTGAGGCCAATGACACACCCAACGATCCCGCCTAGCAGCAGAATCTTGGCCACCGACACCGGCTCGGCACCAACAATCATCGCGTAAGCGACAGTGACCACGGCTCCAATCCCAACCCATACCGCGTAGGCTGTACCGACGGGCAGGGATTTCATGGCAATAGCCAGGCCAAACATGCTCGCAGCACACCCAGCAACGACGACAATGCTCGGAAACAGTTTTGTGAACCCCTCAGATCGACCCATCGCCGTAGCCCAGACAGCCTCCAAGGATCCGGACAACACAAGAATCAGCCATGCCACGACAGCAACCACCTTTTCAGGCCGTCTTGTCGCTGTCCGGGTACGGCTCCCTCGTCCGGGTCCCGCTGATCGGGGGCGGAACAATTCTCTCAAATGGTGGGCTGTTTTGCCCAAACCACTCATCAACAGACATGACGCACACACGGGAGCGCATTGTCAGCACGCCGCCCCCTAGAAGCAACGAAACCCCTAGATGACTAGGGGTTTCACACTGTGGGCCTAACTGGACTTGAACCAGTGACCTCCGCCTTATCAGGGCGGCGCTCTAACCGACTGAGCTATAGGCCCAAACCTCGACCGGCTTCCCGGTCGCGAGTGAAAACTTTACTGGATGACACTCCAAATAACCAAATCGAATCCAATCGAGGGGCCGCACACTCCGTTCAAAACGGCACGCCACAATGAACGACGACGTTGGAGTATGGAGTTGTCTCCCCTGTGCGCACCACGAAGGAGACGCTCGGCAGTAACCTCTTGAGGTCCTCATGACTAACGGCGTCAACCTCTTCGATCCGGCTCCTCACCCACTGCTCCGGCTCATGGTTAATCGCTTCGGTAGCGATCGTCGCCCCGTCCACGACGACCTCGTCGAGGATCGCGTCAAAGACCTCCTGAAACCTCGGAACCCCCAGTACTAACGCAAGATCAATAACCGGGACCTCACGAGGAATTGGCAACCCGGCATCAGCGACTACGAAACTCTGAGTGTGCCCCAATCTGGCCACCGCAGCGCACAGTTGGGGATTGAGCAGGCCACTCTTCTTCATGCGTATTCTCCTCGGCGAATATCCTCGATTTCCCCGACGCTGGGATAGGACGCCTGTGCTCCCGGCTTTGTCACCGTCAGCGTCGCCACTGCGGTCGCAAAACGGCAACCTTCCAGAAGGGTACGGCCGCGGGCCAGCTCCGCAGCCAGTGCACCAACAAACGCATCACCCGCACCGACGGTGTCAACAGCCTCTGCTTTCGCTGCAGCCACGGCGTCGAACCCTTCTGGCCCGCCAACGACGCATCCGGCCGATCCCAGTGTGATGACAACACTTCGGCACCCAAGATTCAGCAGCTCGCGCAAAGCCGCATCAGGATCATCCTCGAGACGAGGGATCGTCGATCCTAACGCAAGAGCTACCAGCGCCGCTTCATGCTCATTGACCACCAGCGGATCAGCCATACGAATGACCTCTGGATCAACGTCAATTACCGGCGCTAAATTGAACACGAATCGCTGAGCGCAGCGAGCAGCTTCGGCGATCCCGTCAGACGGAATCTCCCCTTGGCACACCACGACGTTAGCGTCCTGGAGGCGCTCAGCCTGAGCCCGAACAGTCTGCGCATCAACGGTCCCATTCGCAGCTGCGATGACGATAATCGAGTTTTCTCCCGAATCTGCCACCATGACGACGGCCGTTCCCGTCAATATGTCACGACGAACAACGCCATCAAGGTTGACGCACTCCGATAACAGCGAGAGAGCAGTTTCAGATGCCGGGTCCTTCCCCACAGCTCCGACCATCGCAACCTGGACACCACATCGTGCCGCCGCGAGAGCCTGATTAGCCCCCTTACCGCCGGGGGTTAATGTGGCCTCACCTCCAGCCAAGGTCTCCCCCGGTCCTGGAAATCTCTCGACGCCGACCCTCATGTCGGCATTGATCGATCCAACGACGGTGACGGTGGCTGTTGCGTCGCTCATTCGTAATCCTTCGCGTTGTCCTTAGTCACCAGCACAACCTTGATCGGAGTGGTCTTAGAAACCTGTTTACCAGCCAGTATGTCGGCTGCTTGGTCAACCGCGGTCTTACCGAGGAGGGCAGGCTGCTGAGCGATCGTCGCTCCCATAGTTCCAGCCTTAACAGCTTTGATGCCGTCAGCAGTGCCGTCGAAGCCCACAATCTTGACACTCTTGCCAGCCTGTGAACCTAAGGCAGAGATTGCACCAATAGCCATCTCGTCGTTCTCAGCGAAAATGCCAGCAGCCTTGGGATGCGCCTGCATGAGGTTGGTCGTCACGTCAAGAGCCTTAGAACGATCAAAATTGGCGGTCTGCTTGGCAACCACTTTGATGCCTGGATGTTTGGCGATTTCCTCGCTGAATCCCTTACCACGGTCACGGGAAGCCGAGGCACCCGGGGTTCCCTGTAGGTGGATAACTTCACCCTTTTCTCCCATGATCTCAGCGAGCTTCTTAGCAGCATCGACACCACCAGCAACATTGTCAGACGCGATGAAGGAAGCGACGTCACCGCTGCTGGCACTGCGGTCCACCGTAATTACTGGAATCTTTGCCTTATTGAGGGCCTTCACAGACGGAGCAACAGCGTCGGAATCAGTTGGATTAACAATGACTACTTTGGCTGAAGTAGATACTGCGTTGGCTAGCTGATTAGCTTGAGTAGCGGCATCGTCTGAAGCATCTTGCACCTGGAGGTTAACTCCCTTGGCCTTGGCCTCCTTCTTTGCACCGTCAACCAGCTGGACGAAGAACGGATTTGTCTGCGTAGATACAGCAAATACCACTGTTCCCGACGCAGATGAATCAGATCCGCCGTCACGGTTGCAGCCAGCCAGACCGGTGGAAGCCATCGTTGCGACGACCGCCGTCGCAAGCACTTTGTGAGCAGTCTTGAACTTCATCGTTCTACCTTTCATTTTTCCACAGTTTTCGAATGTTGTGCTCAGGACTCTTTCTTGGACCTAAAGACGTCAAATCCAACAGCCAGAGCAATGACACAGCCAATGACGACTTGCTGCCAGAATGATGAGACATTAAGAATATTGAGACCGTTACGGATAACAGCTAATAAAACCGCGCCGATAAAGGTGCCACTTGCTTTTCCAGATCCCCCCGACAAGGAGGCTCCACCAATAACAACGGCTGCAATGGCATCAAGTTCATATCCCAGACCTGCCTGGGGCTGAGCCGAGGAGAGTCGACCGGCCAGCACCAGACCAGCCAAGCCGGCGAATAGACCGGCGAGGGCATACACAGCCACGAGGATGCGACGCACCGGAATACCAGAGAGGCGGGCAGCTTCTTCGTTACCACCAATGGCATAAAGGGAACGCCCGATTACGGTACGTGACAGGATGAACCAGCACACCACACCGGCAAGGGCCAACATAACGACGGGAACGGGAATGACCCCGAGGTCAGCGCCCAGCTGATTTACCGCGTCAGAAGTGGCTACTGGGGTACCCCCAGAGATGACGAGAGTTAACCCACGGGCCACGCTCATCATGGCCAACGTAGCAATAAACGCAGGAAGTTTTCCGTATGCGATAGCCAAACCAGACACAGCTCCAGCAAGCAGTCCAATGAGTAAACCGACGATGAGGGTGAGCCATCCCGGCAGACCGACGTTGGAGAACATCCACGCTGACACCATGGCCGACAGAGCGGCAACCGACCCCACAGACAGGTCAATGCCGGAGGTGACGATGACAAAGGTCATACCGAAAGCCATAATCGCTACCACCGCTGCCTGGATGCCAATATTAATGATATTTGGCACGGTGAGGAAGACCGGGGTTGCGATAAACAAAGCAACACACAAAATCATCAGGCCAACCAGGGCGCCGTGACTAAGAGCCCATGAACCTATTCTTCTACCAACTGATGATTTTTGCACAGTAGTGGTTGATGCAGTGGTCACGATGATATTTCCTTTCCCGATTATCACCAATCGAGACAAGACGACGTTGTTCTAGTATTTTTCGGATTCAGAAATGGTCATTCTGGTTTCTCATCAACGGGATCAACGGAGGCCACTGCCAGTTCCATGACGGCGTCCTCAGTTGCCGTCTTAGCGTCGAGAATTCCCATCGCTCGTCCATGGGACATGACGAGGATCCGATCACTCATACCGATGACCTCCGGAAGCTCACTAGAGACCATGAGGACCGCACCTCCCGCATCGGTAACGGCATTGATAAGTTGGTAAATCTCGACCTTGGCACCGACGTCAACACCTCGAGTCGGCTCATCCAGCAACAAGATTGATGAGTCTGCAAGAATCCAACGCCCAATTACAACCTTCTGTTGATTACCACCGGACAAATTGCGCACCGGTTGATCCAGACTCGCCATCCGAATCTTCAGCTTTTCAGCAACATTCTCGGCGCGTCGACGTTGCCCAATGCGATCTACTAATCCCGCGCGGGAGGTTGATTTCACAGTTGCGTAGCCAAGATTCTCATTAACCGAAGCGCCAAGAACTAATCCCTGAGACTTACGTTCCTCAGGTACATGACCAATACCCTGGGAAATCGCAAGGGAAATCTTTCCTTTCGGGAGTTCCTTGCCACGCACACTCACGGCCCCAGAATCGTACTTATCGGCTCCAGCGACAGCGCGCAGCACCTCGGTACGCCCTGCCCCGACTAAGCCTGCCAAGCCAAGCACCTCACCAGCATGCAGCTGGAATCCGACGTTGTGAAAAGCCCCTTCACGGCTGAGCCCCTTGACCGACAGCACAACATCGCCGATCTCGCCGCGATGGCGTGGGAACTGGTCGTCGATGTCACGGCCGACCATCATCGTGACCAGCTCACGTTCCGACGTGCTAGCCGGCACTTCTGCCACCAAAGTGCCATCGCGCAGCACTGAGACATCGTCACCGACACGGGGAATCTCGTCAAGGTGATGGGAGATGAACACCATCGCGACGCCGTTTGTTTTGAGCTCGTCCATCACCTCGAAGAGTTGGCCAGACTCCTTGCGTGTCAAAGCAGCGGTGGGCTCGTCAAGGATGAGCACCCTGGCATCCATCGACAAGGCCCGTGCGATCTCCACAAGCTGTTGGTGGGCTGTGCTCAACGAACCAACGAGGCGGTCCACAGAGACATCCAGGCCAATCCGCTCCAGCGCAGCCCGAGCCTGAGCCCGCATCGAACTCCAACTCACCAGTCCGCCATGGCTCGGCGTGCGTCCAAGCATGATGTTCTCAGCTACCGACATTTGCGGAACTAAATTGAGTTCCTGGTGGATCGTCGCAATGCCTTTAGCCTCGGCAGCTTTAACGGTAGGCAGCTCGACGGATTTACCGTCAACAATTACCGAGCCAGAGTCGGGGTGATAGATACCGCTCATCATCTTGATGAGAGTGGACTTTCCGGCTCCGTTCTCACCGAGTAGCACGCGTACCCTTCCTGAAATGACGTCAACCGAGACGTCGTGAATAACGTTGACTGGCCCAAAGCTCTTACTGACGTGGTCGAGTCGAAGTACTGTCCTCACTGGTTCTCCTTGACCATTCGGGTTGATGCCCTAACGATGAGGTGGGTGTCTAAGCGAGCGGAGTTCGTGGGCTCCCCGGACATGGCATGGTTAAGCAGATCGACGGCAACCCTCCCCATCGCGTCAATATCCTGGGCGACCACGGTGAGAGCGGGATTGGTGAGGCTAAATACCGGTAGGTCATCGAAACCGATCAAGTCAATCTCTTCACCGATACGAATGCCCTGGTCAATACAGGTCCGCAACGCCCCCATCGACATGAGGGAGTCGGATGCAAAAATAGCGGTAGCGCCACGGTCAAGTAGACGTTGAGCGCCTACGCGCCCCGACTCCTCCTGAAAATCACCTTCAACGACGAGATCCTCGTCAATGCCACACCCACAATTGGCCAGCAATTGGCAATAGGCCTGATACCGCTCCAGACCGGTTGACGTTTGCTGCGGGCCAGTAATGAATCCGATCTTGCGATGCCCGCAACTCACCAGGTGATCAACGGCCTCTCTCATTCCATTCCAGGGATCAGAGGTGACAGCTGGCAATGAAGACCCCGCGATGTCACGGTCCACACACACCACCTGAACTCCGTCATCGACTAAGTCTTTGATAGCTTGCCCGTCACTACCAGTCGGCGTCACGATCGCACCGTCAACTCTCTGGCGACGCAAAGTGTTGACGTACCGGTTGAACTGGTCGGGAGACTCATCGGCATTGCACAACAATGTTGCCCAACCATGCGCGAGACACGCGTTCTCAACGACAGAGGCCAACTCAGCAAAGTATGGGTTGCGGATATCTGGAACAACCAGCCCGATAACGCCACTGTGGGCAGACCGCAATGATCGGGCGTGTGCGTTCGACAGGTAGCCCAACTCATGGGCCGCATTGCGTACCGCATTACGGGACGCCTCCGATGTCGCGGAACTGCCATTAAGAACTCTCGACGCCGTCCCTAGCGATACTCCTGCTAGCCGAGCGACATCCTTGATCGTCGGTTTACGATTCACCTTCTCCTCCTCTCATCATCGAGCGTGAGGTGCCGGGAAAGTTTCCTCTACCCATCGTGTGGAAACGTTTCCACGAACGCGTGACTTAACGGAATCACATTGCGCAGCACGTGTCAAGGGGCAGCACCGAATCTATGTCGGCTGCTTGGTCAACCGCGGTCTCGTCAACGCCGTGGCGATCCTGCACGCACCGGCGCGTCATGCCATCACAGATGGCAACGACACCGTAACCATCCACATTTGCCACACTGGGCCCCGCACCAAGCTCACTGAAACACACCGGGACGCTCAATTCGCCACTAGTTGCAGTCCTTAGCGGCCCGCATCATGGCCACATCGCGTCAGCGAAGTACCGCATCGGCGAGTTCACGCCAATCTCGCGGAACACTGCTCTCGTTCATTCCACGACGTGCTAAGCAGGAGCCGTAAAGCCCTCGATCTCACTGTCAGAGACAGCTGATGCAACAAATGAGACGATGGATGTCAACGGAAGGATCACCTCTATGTCAATTGCACCGCACCTCGTTGTCATTGGAATCGGCCACGTCGGCTCAGACGTCGTCACCAACGCAGCCACCCTCGGCCTCTTCTCGCGCATATCGCTCATTGACGTCGACAACAAGGTTCGTGACGGCCAAGCTCTTGACAACCATCAGGCCACTGGCGTTGCTCCAGCCATGACGACGACCATCGAGGCAGCCGACTATGACGCATGCCGCAACGCCGACATCATCATCGTCTCCGCTGGACCATCCGTCCTACCCGACAGCTATGGCGGTAGTCACGACTCCCGCAATTCCCTGGCCCAGGTCAATTCGAAGGTCATCCGGGATGTGATGAGCAACATCTGCCACTACACCCACAGCGCGCCAATCATCCTCATCACTAACCCCCTGGACGTCAACGTCCATATCGCAGCAACTGAGTTCGACTATCCGACGAACCTCATCATCGGCACCGGAACGGCCCTTGACTCTGCCCGACTGCGCCGTCACCTAGCCGACTGGGCCGGCGTCAGTCCTGATTCGGTGCAGGCTTTCATGTTGGGAGAGCACGGGGCGACAGCATTTCCTTACCTCTCGCATGCCTCAATCGGTGGCCTCACCATCTCCGAGGCGACAACCGCCCTGGGACTAGAACCGCTGTCTCCCGACCAGGTAGCCCACGACATCGTACAGTCTGCCTTCGATGTACTTGAGGGCAAGGGATGGACGTCTTCAGGCATCTCGAGAGCAGCAATAAATGTGGCGCGAGCCATACTGCTCGACCAACGGTCTATTTATCCAGTATGCACGCTGGCTGACGGGGTCATGGGCTTCCATGGTGAGGTGTCCCTGTCACTGCCGACAGTGGTCAGCAGCCACGGAGTTGAACACCACCTCGACATTACTCTGGACGATTGGGAGCAGGAGAAACTGCTGATCTCAGCCAACGCGGTACGCAACGTCTATGAGTCGGTGCGTCCCGCCTGAGCTAGCGCCGACATTCACCACCACATTCCGCTGATACGGCGGGTGCCGTCGATCGCGACGATGAGTTCGGTACGCGCAGTGCCGAACTCAGTCCTCGGCGAGGGTGACCTCCAAGCCGCCCATGACTTGAGCAGCCAGGTTATAGAGGAAGCTGAACAACGTCGATATGGCCGTAAACAACACCGCATTGATGGCACCAATGAGGGCCGTAAAACCTAAGACGCGTCCGGTATTGACGTAGTCAGACAGCTGGAACTTTGATGTCGAGCTCGGCGAACTGATGAGGTCATTAACGACCTTATTCATGGAATCAAAGGCACCCGACGCACCGATAATGCCCCAAATGATCCACGTTGCGATGAAGAGAATCACCGCCCCTGCCACACCGAAGAGCAGGGAGGTCTTCATGACCGACCACGGATCGACGCGGGTCAGTCGAAGCCGAGCCTTGCGCGTGCGCCTGGCAGCGCGTGCCGGCTGATGTGCCTGAGGCGAGCGAGATGGCTCCTGCTGCCGCGATGCCTGCCTGGGGGCAACACCCGACCGCATAGGTGGGGTCGACGCCGTCGTCCGCTTGCGATCAGATTCCTGACGCGGATCTGGACGCTCCTTACCCTCGTGGAAGGTACGGCGGGCATCACCGGCAGTCCAGTGCGTTGCCTCCGGGTCATCGGGGCCGGGATGCGTCACCCTCGTCTCGTCACTCACCGTTGTCCTCCGGCTTCATATCGCTTTCCGCCGTATCGACGGCACGGCTACCATCCACAGTATCGCTTTGCCGAAGCACATCCCCGGATTCGGGCTGCGTGGCACCGGGTTCTACGGATTCTTCTGCGACTTCCTCGTCGACGGCATGCTCGGGATTTACAGCGATAATCGAGACGGCATCGTCACCGCGTACCGAGACGAACTTCACCCCCATTGTGGACCGCCCCTTGGCGGGAACCTCGGATACAGCCGACCTGGTGATCTGACCTGACGTCTTAATCGCGATGATCTCGTCAGCTTCTCTCACCACCAAGCCACCAACGAGGGAGCCACGTTCCTCGTTGAGGGCCATCGCCTTGATGCCAAATCCTCCGCGTCCCTGCTGACGGTACTGCGAGACAGCGGTGCGTTTGGCATAGCCGCCATCAGTAACAGTAAAGACAAACCGATCGTCCTCACGCATATCGGAATGGATGATCGACATCGACAACAGCTCGTCGTCACCACGGAATTTCATGCCGGTAACACCCGAGGTCGCACGCCCCATTGGTCGCAGCTGCTCGTCATCAGCAGAAAACCGGATCGCTTGGCCCTTGCGGCTGATGAGCAATACATCGTCGTCAGCGGAGCACTGCTCGGCACCAATAAGCTCATCGTCTTCGGTACGGAAGTTGATGGCAATGACACCAGCCTGACGCGATGAATCATAAGCTTTGAGAGCCGTCTTTTTGACCATGCCCTTACGGGTTGCCAGCAGAAGGTATTCAGTATCCTCATAGGACCGCAAGGTCATGACCTGGGCGATTTTCTCATCGGGTAGGAAGCTCAATAACCCCGCGACGTGACCACCCTTGGCGTCACGACCAGCCTCCGGTAGTTGCCATACCTTGGTGCGATATACCCGGCCCATATTTGTGAAGAACAAAATCCACTGGTGATTAGTGGTGGCAAATAGCTGCGCCACTTCGTCGTCTGCACGCAGGCTGGCACCACGAACACCCTTACCACCGCGCTTTTGGACTCGGTACAGGTCGGTGCGGGTGCGCTTAGCGTAGCCACCCCTGGTAATAGTGACGACGACGTCATCATCGGGAATGAAATCTTCCTCGGAAAAATCCCCGTCGGCCGCGATGATGCGAGTGCGACGCTCATCACCGTACTTATCGACAATCTCGGCAAGTTCAGTAGAGATGATCTCCCGCTGACGATCCTCGCTAGCCAGAATTGCCTTGTAATCAGCGATAAGGCGCTCGAGTTCTTCCAGCCGGTCAATAATCTTTTGACGCTCCAGGGCAGCCAACCGACGCAGCTGCATATCAAGGATGGCGCGGGCCTGAATCTCGTCAATATCGAGCAACTCTTGCAGGCCAGTGCTGGCGGCTTCAGTATTCGGGGAACGACGAATAAGCGCAATGACTTCGTCGAGCATGTCCAAGGCCTTGACGAGGGCTCGCTGAATGTGAGCATCCTTTTCCGCCTGAGCCAAGCGATATTCAGTGCGCCTGCGGATGACCTCCATCTGGTGATCAATCCAATAGCTGATGAACTGATCCAGACGCAGAGTACGCGGCACGTTATCTACCAACGCCAGCATGTTGCAGCCGAAGGTATCTTGCAGCGACGTGTGCTTGTACAGATTGTTCATGACGACGCGCGGCTGGGCGTCACGTTTGAGAACAATGACTAGACGCTGGCCCGTACGCGCCGAGGAATCGTCACGGATGTCAGCGATGCCGTTGACGCGACCGGAGTTCACCAAGTCAGCGATCTTGGTAGCAAGGTTGTCGGGATTGCACATATAGGGCAGCTCGGTGACGACCAGGCACTGGCGTCCCTTCTTGTCCTCTTCCATGTCAATGACAGCACGCATCGTTACCGACCCGCGACCAGTGCGGTACGCATCCTCAATGCCCTGCCGGCCCACGATAAGAGCACCACCAGGGAAATCCGGGCCTTTAATACGCTCCATGCACGCCTCAAGTAACTCCTCGGAGGAGGCGTCAGGGTGAGCCAAAGACCATTGCACGGCCTCGTTGACCTCACGCAGATTATGGGTCGGGATGTTCGTGGCCATGCCCACCGCAATGCCTGACGAACCGTTAACAAGCAGGTTCGGGAATCTCGATGGCAAGACGACCGGCTCGGTCTCTTTGTTGTCATAGTTGGGCTGGAAATCGACGGTGTCCTGGTCGATGTCGCGCACCATCTCCATGGCTAGCGGAGCCATCTTGCACTCGGTGTATCGCATGGCAGCGGCGCCGTCGTTGCCTTGAGAACCAAAGTTACCCTGGCCTTGGACAAGCTTGTATCGCATAGCCCACGGCTGAGCTAGCCGTACCAAGGTGTCGTAGATGGCCGAGTCACTGTGAGGGTGATACTTGCCCATGACGTCTCCGACAACGCGGGAACACTTATTCCAGCCGCGATCAGGGCGGTAACCACCGTCGTACATCGCGTAGATGACGCGGCGGTGCACGGGCTTGAGGCCGTCGCGCACATCGGGCAGCGCACGCCCGACGATGACGCTCATTGCGTAGTCGAGGTACGCGTTCTGGATCTCGTCACGAATCTCGACCGGCTGGATCCCGACGTGACGGCCGGTCACCAATCCTTGACGGTCCGCCTGGTTTTGCTCGTCGGGCTTCTCGTCATCAGCCATGGAGTGTCCTTTGGATAATCAGTGGATGAAGGGATGAATGCTCAGATGTCGAGGAAACGGACGTCCTTGGCATTGCGCTGGATGAACGATCGGCGCTGTTCGACGTCCTCACCCATGAGAATGGAGAACATCTGGTCGGCCAACGCGGCATCCTCAAGGGTCACCTGGAGCAGCAAACGCTTGTCAGGGTCCATGGTGGTATCCCACAGATCCTCAGCGTCCATTTCGCCCAGACCCTTGTATCGCTGAATCGGATTGACTTGAGGCAGTTTCTTACCGTGGGCCAAACCGTCTTCGCGCAACAGATCGCGCTCTTCGTCAGAGTAGGCCAACTCATGAGGCGAATTCGTCCAGCGCAAGCGGAATAAAGGCGGCTGTGCCAGGTAAACGTGGCCAGCATCAATAACCGGGCGCATGAACCGGAACAACAGTGTCAGCAACAAGGTGCGAATATGAGCGCCATCGACGTCGGCGTCAGCCATCAGAATGATCTTGTGATAGCGCAGCTTATCCAGATCGAAATCCTCGTGGACGCCAGTTCCCAGCGCGTTGATAATCGACTCGATGGTCTCTGAACCCAATGCGCGATCAAGTCGAGCCTTTTCGACATTGAGGATCTTGCCCCGCAATGGCAGGATCGCTTGGATGCGCGGATCACGGCCCTGTGAAGCCGAGCCACCGGCGGAGTCGCCCTCCACGATGAAGATCTCGCATTCTTCCGGGCTCGTTGACGAGCAATCCTTGAGTTTGCCGGGTAGTGACGTCGACCCCAGCAGGCCTTTCCGGTTACGGGCCAGATCGCGGGCCTTGCGAGCAGCTACGCGAGCTTGGGCAGCCGCTTGTGACTTTCGGACGATGTTCTTGCCCTCATTAGGGTTCTCTTCAAACCAATCCGAAAGCTTCTCATTGAGGGCTTTTTGAACGAAGGATTTGGCTTCGGTGTTACCGAGCTTGGTCTTCGTCTGGCCTTCGAACTGCGGCTCAGTGAGCTTGATAGAGACGACAGCTGTCAGCCCCTCACGAATGTCGTCACCAGAAACACGATCTTCACGCTTTTTAATGAGTCCCCACGTCTCACCCCACCGGTTGACGGTGTTGGTAAGTGCAGCACGGAAGCCTTCCTCGTGGGCGCCACCTTCGATGGTGTTGATGGCATTAGCGAAGGTATGGACGCTGGTGGTGTACGACGTGTTCCACTGCATCGCAATCTCCAGGCCCATGCCTTCCTCAGGACGATGGGACTCCAAAGAGATAATGGTGGGGTTTATAACGTCACGGGTACCTGTGAGGAAACGGACGTAATCCTTGAGACCTTCCTTATAGAAGAAGTCGTCGTGGACCGGATTACCCTCTTCATCAGCATGGTCGGCGCGACGATCGGTGAGTACGATACGCAGACCTTTATTAAGAAAGGCCATCTCGCGGAAGCGGTTCGACAGCGTCTCGTAGTCGAAGACAATGGAATCGAAGATCTCATCGGAAGGCTGGAAACGTACTGTCGTGCCTTCTTGGTCACCAGGTCCGAGAGCTTCAAGCTGCTCCAGCGAACCATCAGGCTCGCCGAGGGTGAAGGACTGACGCCAGTGGTAGCCGTCTCGTCGCACTTCGACGATGAAATGGGCCGACAGTGCATTGACAACTGACGAACCGACACCGTGTAAGCCACCAGAAACCTTGTAGCCGCCATTGCCGAACTTGCCACCGGCGTGCAGCTTAGTCAACACCAAGGTGACGGTAGGGATGTGTTCGACGGGGTGCTCCTTGACGGGAATACCGCGTCCGTTGTCGGTGACCTGACACCAGTTATCGTCAAGCAACTCAACTTGGATGGTGTCGCAATAACCAGCCATCGCCTCGTCGACGGAGTTATCGACGATCTCGTAAACACAGTGGTGCAGACCGCGTTCACCGGTGGAGCCGATGTACATGCCGGGTCGTTTTCGGACGGCTTCCAAACCTTCCAGGACGGTGATCTGACCGGCGTCGTACGAGCCGTCGACGGTCGTCGGTGGAAGGTCCGCGCCCAGACCGTCAGGATGATCGGTAACATCAATGAGAAGGTCCTCTGTGGTGTCCCCCTCAGTCACGGACTCGGGCATCTCGGGCTGGCTCACGGGCAATGCTCCTGTGTCTCTACAGAGGTCACGGTGACCTCCGGGTTTGGCATCCCCGTCGAATGTCATAGTCCGGCGAGGAGCCCAACGATGTAATACTACCGCAAACCCGAGCGGTGCCAGACATCGGAACCCGCGAGACGGACGTTGAGAGGGCCTGTAAGCGACTCGACCCCCTCACCCGATCACCGGGTAGTGAATGGGGGGTCACGACGTCAGCAGCGTTATGCCTTCCATTTCAGGAAGGGTCCACCCCAGTGCTTGCTAGGAATCCGCATCCCTGTCCAGTCACCGTCACCTCGTCCCCGGCAGGCAACCAAACGGATTGACCACGGCTTAATTTGCAATCGCCAGTACCGCAATGGGCCACTAACTGACCTTCTGTTACAAGAAGAATTCTCCCTAATTCAGTAGCAGGAAGGTTGAGGACATCATTATTCCCTTCAAGCCTCCAAAGCCGGAATTCCGGGAACGCCGTGTGATACACGCCAACTCCTGGAGATATGTGCTGAGCATACTCACCAACGCACGGTTCAGGAATCATGTTGGCGTGGTCTAATAAGGTCTTGACGTCGATGTATTTACTCGTCAGACCACCACGCAGGACATTGTCAGAATTAGCCATAATTTCCACACCAGTGCCGCCAAGATAGGCATGCATTGTGCCAGCCTCTAGATGAATCTGCTGACCAGGTGTAAGTCGCACCCGGTTCATGAGCAGGGCAACAAGGATGGATGGGTCTCCAGGATGGTCCTCCCATAGCTCAACGGCGGTACGCGCCAGGCCTCGAACAGCCTCGTCGGTACCCTCCTCAAGGTACGTGCGTGAGGCTGCCACGACCCCTTCCACGACGGCCACGACCTTCTCGTCACCCGAGAGCACCGTCGCGACGACCTTGGCCAGTCCGTCGTCTTGGCCCAGTGGCGCGAGCATCTCATCGTCAGGCTTCCCTAGCCCTGACAGCAGAACCAGGGAAGAGGACGGGTTGCGGAAACCACACAGAGCGTCGAAATCCGTGAGAGCAACGATCATCTCTGGCTTGGGCCAATCGTCACGAAAGATACGGTTGGGGGCGTCAATCGGTACACCAGCCGCGTTCTCGGCGGCGAACCCCTTCTCAGCCTGTTCCCGTGAAGGGTGAGCCTGAATACTCAGGGCATGATCGGCAGACAAGATTTTCAGCAAAAAAGGCAGACGATCACCGAAGGCGTCGCGACTCGCGGCTCCCAGCTCGTCGGGGTGATGTGCCAGCCACTGATCCAAAGGTGTGCCGTCCGGTAGCGTCGATGGAGCTTTAGGGTGGGCTCCCAGCCAATACTCGGCCCACGGGGTGCCGTCGGGTCTAGTCCTAAGGATGGCGGGAATGGCGTCAGTGGATCCCCAGTCGTAATGCTGGACCTGACCCGTCAGTGACAACATGTGATGATAAAATCATGATTAATGGGATTCGTCCAGTCAATGCTTATCGCACCTTCATGTAGGCAAAGCCTGGTGAGATGGTTTCCGTTAAATTCATAGCTGGCCAACCCCGCAGAATCTCCTTCGAGACTCGTAATTAAAACTATTTAACAAGGAGTAGTTTCAAATGTCACTACTCGATGTTAAGGATCTGACCATCAGGTATGGGCAGAAGATCGCCGTCGACTATGTCTCCTGGTCTCTCGGTCCCGGATTCCATGCACTACTCGGGCCCAATGGCGCTGGAAAACGTCACTCTTCGAGCGTTGGCGCGATGCCGCACGTGAACCACACGGCGGAGCATTACCTTAATTGGCGCAACCGGAACGACTGGCCTCCACCTCATCCGTAGGTATCTCGCGGCCCTCTTCCCGGCACCGACCGAGGCCCATGTTTCCAACTGGGAGCACTCGGCCCCTCAATAACAACCTTGGTGACGGTCCCGTCCCCCAGACGACGATTGAGCTCGGCCACCAGCTGAGGCGCAATAGTGCGCAAAGACGTCGCCCACACCGTCGCGTCAGTCCGAACTGTCAGCACTGTCCCCTGGTACTTAACCGGGCGGGAATGCTCCGCATTCGTGGGACCCACCAGCTCGGGCCACCGCGAAAGCACCAGATGCAAATTGACTTGACGACCCCACCCCTTGGACTGCACTAAATGGGTGAAAGCGTCGCCAAGGGCCATCGGGTCGCGGCCATCAGCCCTAGGACCGGACCATGACGGGGTACTAGGGAGACGACGGCGTTTCCTCACTGTGGAACGTCGAGGTGGCGGTAGTAAAACCTCGCCATCGTCACGACGCGGGGTTCCTGCCGGTTCACCACGGGCGGCTCGAGTAATAGCCAGGGCAACATCGACCCCCTCATCATCATGATGAGCCGCCAGACGACGATCCTCTTCGGTCGGACTTTCGTCAAGGCCGTCAGTCATCGCTACTCCCCTCATAGGCCAGCACCTGACCACCCCCGACGTCGAACCTCTCCCCGCGCAGAACCTCGGGAACATCCGAGGCTACCGCAGCCGTCACTAGCACCTGATCAGCCTGCACTACCGACGAAGCCAGTCGCCCCCGGCGCGTCGCGTCAAGCTCAGCGAAAACATCGTCAAGCACGAGAACGGGTTCAATACCGTCATCACGCAGGAGCTGGAAAGACCCCAATCTCAATGCCAGAGCCAACGACCATGATTCGCCATGGGAGGCGTACCCTTTGGCTGGCATTTCTCCGATATGCAAGATGATGTCGTCGCGTTGCGGACCGACGAGGGTAACTCCCCGAATGAGCTCGTCAGCACGACGTTTCGCCAAAGCATCCAGGAATCGATGTGCGAGCTCTTTGCGATCGATGGGTTCGGAATTATCCACCATTTGCGAAGGTGACCACAGGCCCTCAAGATCAATCGTGGACTTATACGACGCGGTTGCAAGGTCATTCACCGGGGCAATATCGCGGTAGGCGGCCGACGTCAATGGCATGACGGCTGACAGAGTATCGAGCCGTGCCGAAAGTAGTTCGGCACCGATGGTAGCGAGCTCGTTGTCCCAAATTTCCATCGTCGCACCGATTTCAGCTCCCGCCGATGGACCTTTACCAGACAAGGATTTAAGCAAGGCGTTGCGCTGCTTAAGCACCCTCTCGTAATCAGACTTCACTGCGGCCATCCTGGGCCACCGCGTCACCACCAGGCCATCAAGAAAGCTGCGACGATCTGACGGATCACCGCGCACCACTGCCAAATCATTAGGCGAGAACACCACAGTCCTCAACACCCCAAGAATGTCCCGAGGACGGGTTAGCGGAGCTCGATTAATACGCGCCCGATTGGCACGTCGCGCATTAATCTCGACCTCCAACAGCAAGCTGCGGGCGTCGTCAGCCCCGGCACGGACCCGGCCCCGTACCACGGCTTGATCGGCTCCCAGCCTCACCAGCGGAGTGTCATTGCTGACGCGATGAGACGACAGCGTCGAAAGGTATTCCACTGCCTCTACGAGATTCGTTTTCCCTTGGCCGTTAGAGCCAACGAAGGTCGTTGCTCCCGCAAGCAGAGGAACGTCAGCACGGACGTAGGAGCGGAAATCAATCAGTTCGAGGCGCTCAACGAACATCCGAACCTCCCCGCATCCAGTCAGTCAGGCTACCGGACAGACATATTTACAGCCACGATCTACCGTGCAAGACGGTACATCCAGACGGCAGCAGAGGGTCATCCCCACTGCGAATGGCGTCAATGACGGCCTCCGGCTCAGATAACATGCCGGTTTCGTCTCGTCCCCAGGTCAACGCGCAGTCCCGCCCCGTACCGACGAGATGGAAGGTGGGTTCATCGTCGACGATGGGTCCGGTGACGACGACAAGGCTACCGTCGACGACCGCCGTCAGGTTCGCGTCAAGGACCCCCAGAAGATCGCCCGAACCATAATCGCAAGCATCACAGGCACAGTCGGGGACGACATCAAAGGGATCGGCGTCGCAGGTAACAGATAATCCGACGAACGGGACCTCGTCGAAAGTCACCACGGAAACATGCAACGGAAGGGTGCCCTTATGAGGACTCGACCACTGTTGCTGTAGCCGGCCCGAACCTGTGGTGAGGGTGTCGACGTCAACGTCACACAGTGTTGCAAGAACCCTCTGCCACGCTTTCAAGCGAAGCATAAGTACTTGGTACCTCTCAGGATTCGTAACCCTGCTGTATTCTTCCTCAGCAGCAGAGCGATCACCGTGAGGATTCGGCCAATAAGGTGCACCGAAGGCATCGAAGACGCGGTCAACCTCAGTCTTGACGTCAGCGATGGTTGTCATGGAACCAGTGTGGCAACCCGGCTAACAGCACCATCCGGCACCCCATAGCACTTGCCCACCAAGGACAGTGCTATAACCGGGCACGAACACTCCGTGTAAACCTACGCAGAATTGTCCCCGTGACTCGACGCTGCGTCAGGAAGGCAGCCTCATCAACATGATGACGTGGCGATAATCCGTCTCCGGCTTGCCATCGAGGTCATTGAGACCAGTCACTAGGCAAGGCTTGCCGGGAGCAGTGAAAGAGAAGTGGACGTAAGGGGTGTCTAAGGCACCGAGGGCGTCAGACAGGTAGTGCGGGTTGAACCCAGCCGCGGTAATAGTGGGTTCCCCGTCGACGTGGTTTGTGACGACAGCCTCAATGGCCTCAGAAGCTTGAGCTTGGTCACCGGTGGCCGCTGACAAAGCAACCGAGTCGTCGTTAATGACCATTCGCAGCGGAGTGTTGCGCTCAGCAACGAGAGAGACGCGACGCACCGAACTGATGAGCTCATCAGTTCGAGCCCGCACCGAACGAGTGGCCTTGATATCCATGAGGTGACGTACTTTGGGGAACTCTCCGCTCAGCAAGCGCGTGGTAATGCGGCGCACACCATTGGCACCGTCGCCCTCGAAACCAACAAGACCCTGACCACTTTCGCCGGAGGAAAGATTCATGGTGACATGCTCACCGGACGTCATCGAGCGTGCGGTTTCGTTGATGACCTTGGCAGGTACCAACGCAGTGGCCTCGGCGTCGGTGGCACTGGGATTCCAGGTAATTTCCTTGAGGGCCATCCGGTAACGGTCCGTCGCCAGCAGCGAGAGGACCTCCCCATTGATCTCAACGCGCACACCCGTAAAAACTGGCAGCAGCTCATCGCGACCAGCAGCTACAACAACTTGGGCGACAGCTTTGGAAAAAACACTGGCGTCAACAGTGCCCGTGGCCTTAGGCATTTGCGGCAGATCGGGGTACTCGTCGACTGGCAGAGCCTGCAACGTGAAGCGGGCAGATCCGCACACCAGATCCATCTTGGCGGGATCCGTCGTGATCTGAACCGGCTTATTAGGCAGACTGCGGGCAATATCAGCAAGCAGCTTGCCAGAGACGAGAGACTCCCCCGGCTGGTCAACCTGAGCAGAAAGGGTAATTTGTGCACTGGTTTCGTTGTCGGAAGCCGACAGGACCACTGAATCATCCGTAGCCCGCACAAGCAGCCCAGCCAGAATCGGCACTGTTGGCCGGTTGGGCAAACTGCGAGCAGCCCAGGCAACAGCTTCGGCCATGACATCGCGTTCCAGACGGATTTCCACTGCGTCCCCTTGACTCGGCGTCTCGCACTCCATGGTGCCTGCATGCTGATCATATCCATGCTCACCGACCAATGGCACTCTCGTGGTGATGCCCGAGATGGCTGATACCCAGTGGTGTCTTGTAGGAGGGCTTATCCCCATATCCACACCCACAGACTTGTAAGAGATGAAGATGTATATCTTTCCGTCATACTCATAACCCCTGTGGAACTTGTGGATAACTGTTAAAAAGCCTTGTCGTAAGCACTATTGAGCGGTGGATGACGACGTGGACCAGATGTGTGTGCCGACGAGGTAGTTGTGGATGCAAGACACTGTCCCACTGTTATCCCCTGGTTATCCCCCAGTTGTCCACAGCCGGGTGTGGGGATGGGTGTACAGGTCGTCTGCATGGGTAGGACTATCGCCGCTAACAGCGTTGACAGGACCCGGAGACGAAACGCTGCTGACAGAAAGTGTTGACAGAAAATACCGTTGACAGGATTGAGTGTTGTTCAGTACTGCTTGATGCGGTTGGTGATCTCAGAAACCTGATTGAAGATCTGACGCTGTTCGCCCATGAGCGCGCGAATTTTGCGATCAGCATGCATGACGGTGGTGTGGTCCTTGCCGCCAAACTCGGCACCGATCTTAGGCAATGAGAGATCGGTGAGCTCTCGGCACAGGTACATTGCTATCTGTCGAGCGGTGACAAGCGTTTGAGCGCGCGAAGTGCCCAGGAGATCATCCGTGGAAATGTCGAAATAGTCGGCGGTTTCGGCAATGATGCGCTCTGGCGTTACCGGAGTTTCACGACCCTCTGGAATGAGGTCTTTAAGGACGACTTCGGCTAGGGAAATATCTACCGGTTGCTGGTTAAGGCTGGCAAAGGCCGTCACCCGGATGAGGGCTCCTTCGAGTTCACGGATATTGGTTTGAATGCGGCTAGCGATGAACTCCAGCACATCCGGTTCGACAGTAATCTTCTCGGCTGCGACCTTGCGTCGCAAAATAGCGATGCGCGTTTCTAAATCTGGAGGCTGGATGTCGGTGAGTAAACCCCACTCGAACCGGCTGCGCAGACGCGGTTCAAGGGCCTCTAGTAGTTTTGGTGGCCGGTCAGAAGTCATGACGATTTGCTTCTGAGCGTTGTGAAGCGTGTTAAAGGTATGGAAGAATTCTTCTTGGGTCTGGATCTTCGACTCAAGAAATTGGATATCGTCAACGAGCAGAACATCGACGTCACGATAGGAGCGACGGAATTCCCGAGTGCGGTTAGTGCCAATCGCGTTAATGAAGTCGTTGGTGAGTTCCTCGGTTGAGACGTACTTCACCTTGACATTGTCGTAATACGACATGACGTAACGTCCAATGGCGTGCAGTAGATGAGTCTTTCCCAGACCAGAACCGCCGTAGATGAGTAGCGGGTTGTATGACTTTCCAGGAGCTTCAGCGACCGCGACTGCGGCGGCATGGGCAAACCGATTAGATGCGCCGATGACGAAGGAATCAAAGGTGTACTTCGGATTAAGGCGGTTGCCTTCATCGTCGTCGACGGTGGATACGGGTTGAGTGGAAGGCTCAGTTGTTCCGACGGTGACTTTGGGGACGAACTGAGCAGGCGGAACCTCTTCTTCCTCATCCTCATGGTCGGGAGCACCAAGAGCCAACTCAAGGTCAGGATCAATGGTGATTGCTAAATGAATAGCCTTGTGAAAATGGTCGGAGAGGAGTTCTTCCAGTTCGTGACGCATCTTTGATTCAAGACGGTCACGCGCAAAATCGTTGGGGACGGCAACCATTGCCGTAGAGGCATGCATTGTCACCGGTGTGGTGTTGGATAACCACGCGCGATTGGGTTTTGAAACCTTTGTGAGGATATTGGCCCACGCTTCGTTGAGGGCCTGAGTGGGATCATCGTCAGCCGGCTGTGAACTCATCGGTGGGGGCAGCACGGCATCGGGATGGATCGGCGCGGGACGAGGGTGGTCAACGTCGCCGAACGGGGTGTCAGACATTCCACCACCTGTTCCCTAGAAGTCATCGAGAGTTGTCCACACAGTTTTCCACAGCCGGTGTGACGAGGTACCTGAGGAGGACCACTCCGCTGAACGCTAGTGAGTCCTTGGCTCATCCGCAACCGGTTTGAAGGGCTTGTCAGGCGGGTCATATGACTACATAGATGTGGTTTCATGGCTGTCATTCGGTGTCCTGGGGGTGCAGAGTAGTCAGTTTGCCGATAAGGGTCCCGACGACGTAGAGTTGCCCAGTCGCTATCTTCAGCGTCCACTTCCCCTGCGCCCACCCGGGCGCCCCGGAGGGACCGGCTTGCGTCGATTCCCCGGGTGATCCCCAAGACACAAGGGAGAACATCCCCGTGAAGCGCACTTTCCAGCCCAGCAACCGTCGCCGTGCCCGTAACCACGGCTTCCGTTCCCGTATGAGCACCCGCGCCGGTCGCAGCATCCTCGCTGCTCGCCGTCGTAAGGGTCGCGTCAATCTGTCCGCCTGAATTCCCATGCTACCTGCCCGGTCGCGGATGCACCGCTCTGGTGACTACCGTGCCGCGGTCCGCGGGGGCGTTAAGTCAGGTCGTCCGACTCTCGTTGTCCATGCCGGGCGATGCACACAGGCCAGGCCAGGATCAGCTGACATGACAGGGTTATCCACAGGTCTTGTGGATAACCCTGGTGAATCATTGGCGCCGACGACTTCCCGACCCGACTTTGGCGTTGCGCCGCGGGTCGGTTTTGTCGTATCTAAGGCCGTGGGTAATGCCGTGACGCGTAACCGAGTTAAGCGTCGGCTACGTCACCTTTGTCGTCCCCTGGTCGAAGAACTTGAGGATGGCACTGTGGTCGTTGTGCGTGCTCTACCGGCAGCAGCAACCCAGCCTGATCGGGTCGCGAGAGATCTCGACGGGGCATGGCACCAGGCATTGCGGAAATTGCGATGATGGCTACGATTGTTCCCTCACAATGCTCACACAGAGGCGACGACTCGGCGACGGTGCGACGTTTTCGTCCCCTGACGTGGTTGGCAATCGGATTCGTCAAAGGGTGGCGGGCCATTATTTCGCCGCTCTACGGAGATGTCTGCAAGTACCAGCCCAGTTGTTCGGCCTACGGCCTGCGAGCGTTGCAGGTGCACGGGGTCTTTCGCGCGACGCCAATGATCATGTGGCGGATCTTGCGATGCAATCCGTGGTCCTATGGTTGGTACGACCCAGTGCCGGGCACCCCCGAGGCGAGACAATGGCAGGAGCTCCACCCGGAGACTGCGCGATCAACAAACCAGCCGAGTCACGATCTGATAGGTGATAACCCAAGGGATCACGAGTCGGCCCTACGAACCATCCCCGGACACACCGATCCGGGGAGTACCCCTATGGGTACCCCTTCCCACACCCGAGGTGAGAACTGATGCTCAACCCGCTGGTCATACTTGGCCTAGGCGGCGCCCTGCACGCGATGGGTCACGCCATCATGGTGCCGCTGTACTGGGCGGTGTCCGGCCTGCTGGTCTTTTTCCACTACCTATGGTCGCCACTGTTTGGTCGTGATTCTGGTATCTCTTGGACGTTGGCCATCGTCTGCTTGACGATTTTCATTCGTCTACTGCTGGTGCCCCTGTTCGTCAAACAGATCAACTCTGCGCGATCAATGCAGCTTATCCAGCCGAAGATGAAGGCCATCCAGGAAAAGTACGGCGATGACCGGGAACGTGCCGGTCAGGAGATGATGAACCTCTACCGCGAGGAAGGGGTCAACCCGGCAGCGTCCTGTCTGCCTGTATTGCTGCAGATGCCAATTTTCCTGGCGTTGTTCCGCGTATTAGACGGTGCCTCCCGTGGTATCCCCCGCGGCCATTTCTTCACTGAAAATCCAGGATTGATGGAATCGCTACAACACGCCAAATTCTTTGGCGCCGAGTTGGCTGGTCGATTCCTCCCCATGAACAATGGATTCGGCGGTACCCAGGTCGTCGCGCTTGTTCTCATTATCATCATGGTGGCGACGCTGTTCTACACCCAGCTCCAGCTGATGCGGAAGAACATGCCCCCCGAGTCGCTGACGGGTCCAATGGCCCAGCAGCAGAAGATGATGATTTACCTCTTCCCGCTGATGTATCTGTTCAGTGGTGTGAGCTTCCCGATCGGCGTCATGCTGTACTGGTGCACCTCGAATCTGTGGACGTTGGGTCAGCAGGAGATCCTCATTCGTAACAACCCGACGCCAAATACTCCCGCTTATATCGATTGGCGTGAGCGCATGATCGCCAAAGGCAAGGATCCCGATGAAATTGAGCGTGCGCGTCGCGAGAAGCGTCGTCGCAAGGTTGTTGCCCCTACTCCGGTAGCAACTGTCGAGGATGGCGAAAAGCCGATGGTAGCTCGCCAGGGTGTGACTCGTCAGACGGTTCGCAAAGACGCCAGTGGAGGCCGTCAGGTGGTCCGTCGTCAGCAACCTGCCAAGCAGACGAGAGCTCAGCGAAAAAAGTAGGCGCGGACCTTAAGAAATATAGGCCCCTGGGGTCGAAACAACAGTTGTCTTTGAGAGGTAGCAGATGAGTGAAAGCGGCGAGCGCGTAGAAGAGCTCGATGACGGTCAGCGTGACGGCGGTCAAGGTGAGGATCGCGACGATCTCGGACCCCAGGAGCTTGAGGCTGAAGACGTCGAATCGGAAGATTCCGAAGATGTTGATAATGCTGAAGATGATGACGAGGAGGCTGGCGACCCTCTGGATGAAGAGGGTGACATCGCCGCTGACTACCTTGAGGAGCTCCTTGACATCGCAGATCTAGATGGCGACATCGATACCTATGTGGAAAGTGGCCGAGCTCACGTATCTATTGTCACGGATTCGCAGACCCTGGTTGGCAAGGATGGCAAGGTTTTAGAGGCTTTGCAAGAGCTATCGCGGTTGGCCGTCATGACTGAGGTTGGGCACCGTTCGCGACTCATGCTCGACATCGCTGGCTATCGGGAGTCGCGTCGTAAGGAGCTGGTAGCCCTAGCAACTGAGGCGATCCAGTCGGTCAAGGAGACCGGCGAGCCGGCTCACCTTGCCCCGATGAATCCCTTTGAGCGAAAGATCGTTCATGATGCGGTCGCTGCAGCTGGGCTCGTGAGTGAGTCCGAGGGCGTCGAGCCTAAGCGACACGTGGTTATTACACTGGAGCAGTGAACAGTGATTGAGGCGGGTCCGGTCAGAAATATGTCGGGCCCGCCTTTTTGTTTGTTGAGTGAAGACTGGGGTTTGCGACAACCCTCACCATTGGCATGGTGCATCGTAAGGCGAGATGTTATCGGTAACTCGTAACGATAACTTGCATTGGTCATGGAGTCATATCACCACTAGAAGTGGCATCGTTGCCAAGGTGGGTACCCGAGGTTTGTCGTAAGTCTCCGCATTCACGATGAGTGATGGTGAGAAGTGGCTTATGTAGATAGAAGTGGGTTATGTAGATATGAGTGGGTTGGGCCAGGCAACGTTACTAATTCCGTCGATTGTTTTTACTTAAGCCGTTGCTACTCCCGGGACGGAACGATATTCGGTGCGCTATGAATGGTTTTTGACCATTGATGAGCTGAGTTATGTATTCTTCGTTCTCAGGTCTCGGGCCGATCTGGGTGCCTTGTTGACGGACAGACTTGGCAGATGCGACCTAGGTGGTCGACGTATTTTTAAGGTATGCAGGGAAAGGCGACCACTGACGAGATTTCTCGGGTGCGGTTTCTAAGATGTGGAAGTGTATTGAATCTTGTGATGATTTTGAAGGTTTTTGAGCAGGGATCTTGACGTTTGTGGCCGTCATGTTCGGTATGTGTAACTCCTTGTGCTCGTCTTTTTCCTTGTGCGTGGCTTTTCTCCCTGGATCGTGTCCCGTATGCCTGTCTCTGCCGTACCGTGTGGGTTTCTTCCGGTGGACAGCTGTGAGTGTCCTCTCGGAAGGGAGCTATACGTGGAAGATAGGTACTAACTGGGTGGAAAGGGTTTGGTTGGCGAGGCTTTGTTGAGATGACATTGACAGTGCCAGTAGGTCGTGAGGAATTTGGGTTGGGGCGCGGCGAGGAAGTGAGGCTCCGCCTTTGGTGCGCTTATGTCGGGGCGGTCGTGTGGTTGCTGTGGGGTTCGTCTGACCTGCCCCTCGATCGTCTTCTCGACGGCCTCTGGCAGGACCTTGTCTTCGTGTTCCTATTGGCAGGATATTAAGGACTATTTGCTTGTGTCCCCGCGTCGGGAGGTTGATGACATGTCAGTGTTGACGCGCTCTTGCCTTCTGGTGTCTAGAGGGTGATCCTGTGGAATCTTCGTCGGGGAGCGGGCTGAAAGTTTTGGCTCGACTAGGGGTGATCCCCAGGAGCGCCCCGAACATAGCGATCGTGATCACTTGGCTCCACGTGTCTAAGGGTGATCCGACCGAGGCGACGAGTACGGCCAGTCTCGGGACCTTGGCTCTACCTATCTGTAATCCGATTGGGTGACGCAGAGGACTCGGGAGATACCCTCCACATGTCTAGGGGTGGTCCTGCCGGTGTTGGGTAGCGTAATCGGGCGATACCCAACACGTGCCTGGAGTGATCTCTAACGGTGCCGGTGACGCCGGCCCCTTCCCGCTTGGCTCCACACGTCTAGGGGGTGATCGAATATAAAGCGATAACGATATATATAGATAAAATAATAAATGTATAACGATGTGTTTCACGTGGAACGCGATGGTGAGGCATGCTGCGTGGGTGGATGAATCGTAGCGATATTCACTGTCGTCTTGATGCTCAAGCGAACATGGATGATGCAAGTTGGAGCCCTTGGGCTCGTTAGACATGAGTGCGAGGTGAGCTTGAGGATGAGTCGTTTGTCTTGACGCGGGGTATGGTGATGCGTGGATTGTCGGGCAAAAGGTGCTGAGCTGTGATGCTGATCCGCTTGACGCGATGATAATTGGTATAAGGCGATGTCGTCTGCCCTAGCTTATGTGACACCCAAGCACAGTGTGGCCATGTGAATTGCCGCAGGAGTGGTTATCGCTGACGTAGTGAGCGTCCATCCGCCAGTAGGAGTCGGGAAAGCTTGAGTGATAAGGCCATTTTGAAACGTACTGCGAGTCAGTGGCCATGTGGACTTCGGAACATAGAGCCGATCATAGAGAACGGCACGATGAGCAGCCATCGCTCAGCTGAAACATGAGTCCCTGACGCTCAAGGTTATGTGACGGTGCATTACGCATCATGACGTGAAGAGCCCAGTCGTCAGCTGACCTACGCAGTCGTTGGGAACCAGGACCGGACGTACACTGCTAAAAATTCCGTCTGAAAAACTAGTTGAATACCGTTGGTATTTGTTGACACTATCCCGCGACAAGCGAATTACTCGGAGCGTTGGCGCATGCTGGCCTGCGTTCCTTGGCACTGACGCATCACTAACCGCAATGGAGCGTTGGTGTGTGCTAACAGAGAGCAGCAGCGTACAAACAGGGAGGTACAGGGTGCGGGATGACAGCAGTATTACCCGCCGAGATTCCCGCGTGCTCTACCGTGCGTGTTTGAGGCGGTGCAAGCTACGCCGGGCACGTGAGAAGTGCTCGCCAACGTCGGCTAAGCTCATGGCGCTGCTCAGGTCTCATAGCGCCGCTCAAGATGACATCGCGGGGTACTAAACAGAGCCTGCCACTTCGGCCTACCTCATAGCTCTATCCAAGAGTTTGAAGGATAGCGAAAAGTTGTACTCTTCCCAGATAGTCTGCAACGGGTGCGTTCGGTCGTACCGGAGCCGATGTGAGAGATGGTGATAATGGCGTCGGTGCTGCTGACGCCGTCGATGGGCATCTTGCAACAAGGCAGAAGACAACTGTTGTTGTGATCATGGAGTTGGCTAGCGATATTAGATAGTGATCACGAATACTTATGCCGGTACTGTATGGTGATCATGGCGAAGAGTAAGGGAAACCTGCTGGGTGAATCGTACTAGCAGTTCGACTTGTCGAGGTAGGTAATCCTGACCCGGGTGGCTGGCGGGGTGTGTAGGTGGCGGCACTTCTTGTCCGCGCGATCGCGTGCACCCCGCGCGTCCCTGGTTCCGGAGCCGGGTTCACGACAGTATGTTGCATCAGGTCGACCCGGCGATGCGACACATTCTTGCCAGGTTCTGGTCGTATAAAGCACAGTCGACAGGGAATCGTATATGACCTACCGACGAGCCGTTTCGCCATACGCGCCAGATGCGCCTTCGATGAGGATCGGGCTGAGAGTTGGCGTAGAACGAGGCATCTATCGGGGATAGATGGTGAATCATCATGGTGAAGGGGCATCTGGCTCATCTTGGGTGGCAGAGCATGTGACGCAGCCTTTCTGATGTGGGGGCATTCGCCGCTCCCCCAGCATAGATTCGAAGCATGGTTGGACGCGTCTAGCGCGAATGGAGTTATGGACCATGCATGGCAGGATGTCTGGCATGACGTTGGTGAGTGACGATGACATCGCTGAGAAGCTTTACCGAGATAACTATAAAACTATACAGAAATATGTCGATATATTGGCGTCTCGTGGAGTCGACTGGGGCCTCATCGGACCCCGCGAGGTCGACAGACTATGGGAGCGTCACATCCTCAACAGTGCCGCTCTCGAAAGTCTGATACCGAAGGGCTGCCGTGTTGCTGACGTTGGGAGTGGGGCTGGATTGCCTGGGATTCCGCTAGCCATCTTGCGTCCTGATCTCGAGATGACCCTGGTTGAACCGATGCTGCGACGCTCAAATTTCCTAACCGAATCAGTTGATGAGTTGGGCCTGGGTAGTCAGGTGACCGTCGTCCGGGAGAGAGCTGAGGATGCCGACTTAGACGTTGATGTTGTTGTGTCGCGTGCGGTCGCGAAGCTTGTTACGTTGGTCGCGTGGACGGCTGACCTGATTGCAGGTTCGGGTTGCCTTCTGGCTCTGAAGGGGCAATCGGCTGAAGATGAGGTTGCGAAGGCGAGAAAAGAGTTACTGAGGCGACGCCTGTCAGCCGAGGTACTATTGGTCCGGGCTGATCCTGCTTCGGAGGTGACACGCGCGGTTCGCGTTCGGCGTCTGGAATAGTAGATAGCTGATGCGTGGATGCAGCTATTCCGCTGAGGGTGCTGGATGTATACAGATTGGGCTGCACGAGCATTTAGATCGCCGTGCGCTGCAAGCCTGTGTCTTCGTGGCTGTCGTGTTTCACGTGAAACACCGTGGTTAGTGGCAGGTTCGCCGGCATCGAAAAGATACCTTGACGTGGATGGGCATAGCGATGGTCCGTGTCTTAGAAGGTCGGGGACGGACAATGTGATGGCCTCAGGGGTCATATGAGTGCCGCGACCGCTTTCTGGCTCGTCGCTTCACAATGCGGTCGTACCAAACGTAGATGAGTCCCGGGTTCGGCAAACGGAGCATAGCGGAATTGTTGCGAACAACACTGAGACTAGTTAGCTGGGTAATGTCACTGTGCGGATTGCTCCAGCTCATGGCCAACCCCAGTACGACGATATCGTCAGCCCCTGGAGGACGATAAGCATCGGGCAGCTCAGGCTGACCTGAGGCCATGGCATAACGCCATCCAACTACCGTGGGCCGAGGAGCTGGGTGCGGGGAAGACTTCCGTTGTATTGACCGACCATGAGTGACCCGGCTTGCGTGATCGATCGGCACCGCGACGCGGTAACGCGAGACCGAAGCAGGAAATTCGCGGGCGCTGCCACCAGGCCGTTATTCCGTTTACGTTTCGCAAATGGCAGTAACTGAGACACAGATCCTGGACTGACAAGGCTACGAGGTGGCAGAGAGCCTAGGCGGTGGCAATTGGGCATCGAGCGATAACCAATTCCACTGTAACGGTGAGCCCTTCTGACGTACCGGTGCCTCAAACATGGCACATGACGTTTGATGTAGGTGGAGGTAGGCCTAAAGATACTCCCGGCGAGAGTCACCGCTATCATCCAATGCGCGGTGCAACGTGGGAGCCACTTTGATGGAGACGCTGCTCGTGCGACTAGTTTTTATAGTCGGCAGGTGAAGCGACTTGGGTGGGGGTATACAAGGATTGGGCCATGGGCGGTGGGGTGAACGTGGCTTCGAGCGGCAAGAACCGTCATCACGAACAGTGCGCGACGGGTGTGAGAGAGTATTACTGCAGCCCCAGCAGCCTGAGACTGCGCCATCCTTAGTGAACGCTGTCGGAAAAGCCGATCGAAGGGCAGTGCCCGAGCTCATGGATAGATTCAGGTGAGGCCGACATGACCGGGACTGGGGAGTATCCACCGGCAGGCGTGGGTTATCCACAGGCTACGTGGGTGGAGGTCGTAGTTATCCACAGCGCTCGATCTGACTCTGGTCTTGACCGACGCGGCCGGTAGAGTGATCAGGCGTCAGGGTTTCACGTGAAACATCAAGTGCACGAGACTGAAAGGATGCGCATGACCAACGAGGTCCCCATCTACGACGGGGCGCCCAAGCGGGCAGCGTTTGATGGGCCAGACACGCCCACGGCTGTCGAAGCGTCAGCTGACAGTGTCGATGACTCGGCGGCAGCAATCGTGCCCCTGGCCCTCCCCCGCCCCGATAAGCCGACCACGGTCGTCGTGGCGAATCAGAAAGGTGGGGTTGGTAAAACCACCACCGCGATCAACTTCGCGGTGGCACTCGCGATGAGCGGGCTTAAAGTGCTTGTCATCGATACTGACCCGCAGGGAAACGCTTCGACGGCGCTCGGGATTGAACACGAAGCTGGCACGCTGGGCACGTATGAGGTCTTACTCGATGAGGAGGAGATCAGTGTCGTTGCGAAGGAAAGCCCTGAAGCTCCGGGACTTCAAGTAGTCCCAGCGACAATCGACTTGTCCGGCGCTGAGCTACAGCTCGTCGACGTGAAAGGGCGCGAACGTCGGCTTCGTAAGGCGCTGAGAAAGTATCTCAAGACGAATGATGTCGACTACGTGATTTTGGATTGTCCGCCGTCGTTAGGGTTACTGACCCTCAACGCCTTGGTGGCCGCAGACGAAGTGTTACTACCAATTCAGTGTGAGTACTATGCGCTAGAAGGCGTTACTCAGCTGATGCGAACGATCGAAGCAGTTCGACACGCAATGAATAGAGAGTTGCGACTGGGTTCTATCCTCATGACGATGTTTGATAGTCGGACCCGGCTGTCTGCTCAAGTAGACGAAGAGGTTCGTACCCACTTTGAGCACGAGACGATGGCCACGCGCATACCGCGCTCTGTCCGTGTTTCGGAAGCACCGAGCTATAGCCGTAGCGTCCTGACGTATGAACCGAGATCAGCGGGAGCTGTTGCGTATCGTGAAGCTGCTGCTGAATTCGCGAAGCGGCACGCGGGAGACGAGCACGGTGACAACAACAGCACGGTGGATCATCACGATGTCGGTGGCACCAAGAAGGGATGACAGTGGCAACTAAGCACAGCGGCCTGGGACGGGGATTTGGAGAGCTCTTCCAGCGCACGGATTTCGATGATGACGAGCGCCCTGATGGTGACCCTGCTGACGATGTCGCGGTAGTGGAACCCGTCGGCTCCACGCTTCAGCTCATCTCCGTAGACAAGATTCGTCCGAATGCTCACCAGCCACGAAAAACCTTTGGTGAGGATGAGCTTAATGAACTCTCTGAGTCTATTCGCGTCGTGGGAGTTCTTCAGCCTGTAGTCGTGACGCCAACCGATGATGGGTACGAGCTCGTGATGGGAGAACGTCGCTGGCGAGCCGCCAGCAAGGCCGGCTTAGCAACAATTCCCGCAATTGTGCGCACTACGGCGAGCGAAGACATGCTTCGAGATGCCCTGCTCGAAAACCTTCATCGTGTTCAGTTGAATCCCCTCGAAGAAGCTGCCGCCTATGAGCAAATGCTTAACGACTTTGGGTGTACCCAAGACGAACTTTCCGAAAGGATCCAGCGCTCCCGATCACAGATTGCAAATACAATCCGGTTGCTGAAACTTAGCGCAGGTGTGCAGAAGCGTCTATTGGAGGGTGATATCACCGCAGGTCACGCACGATGCCTATTGGCTATCGAGGACCCTAACGTGCAACTTGATACGGCGAATCGGGTTGTTGATGAAGGCCTGTCAGTGCGCGCGACTGAAGAGTTGGTCCGTCAGCGCTTGGATGACACAACGGACGTCAAACCGCATAGGCGTAAGAAACCGGGTAGAGATACTGTTGCTGCGAAATTGGGCGAACAGCTGTCTGAGCGGTACCGCACTCAAGTTAAGGTGCGACGCCGTAACGGCAAGGGCGCAATCACATTTCCATTTGATGGAGATGAAGAGCTAGAACGACTTATCGATATATTGTCTAACTGACATCGGACGTCGCCCCGGCGCGTGAACAGGGTGTCATCATTGGTCAGAGACGGCTCGGCAGCTTACGATTATGCTTCGCGTGGTAGTTAAGATCCACATCAAGAACGTGAGCGTGAAATACACGCAAGCCCCGTCGTGCGCTGGAAGCGCATAGCACACGGCAGGCAGCTGATAACCGTTAATACAATTAGTCAATGAAGCATGATGGTTTTGGCTGCAGCGGTGATGAGCGCACAGCACGGATGTGGGTGGCTAGTACATGTCCGTTGCGCCGTTACTCAGTTGGTGCGGCGTGACGGGTCCAATAGTGTTTTGCTTCGTCAATGCGGCGGTTGACATCCTTGCGTGCGAAGTACTCCGCGACGAAGGACAGAAACGGAACTGTTCCGGCTAGTGCAATGATAAGAAGACGCGTCAGTGGCCATCCAGCTTTGCGTCCCAGCACATAAGCGGTGATTAACAGCACGGGATAAAGCCACCCGTGGGCGATCCCAACCACGTTGACCATGGTCGGCTTTCCTGCTGCGTACTTTAGTGGCATCGCCACGCACACGAGGAGGATTAAGAGTGTGCCCACGATATACGCCATGGCTCGGTAACAAATTAGGGCCTTGCGAACCCCTGGGATGTCATTGGGCTCGATCCACGGTTCCTGCTCGGTCGCGGAGTCACCAAGGGAAGGACGGGAGGCCGCCGAATCGTCGCGAACGGCCTCATCGTTAGCGTCAGTACCGTCGGCCACGCTGGCAGGCGTCGTATAAAAGTCGTCGCTGGTCACGTCATCGTTATGTTCCACGTGAAACAGAGTACTGAAGCATTCCTATCGGCGGTACATTGAGGAGGACGGTCACGCCTTGGACTTGCCAACAGCTCGAGCAAAAGCGATAGACATGGCAACGGTGAAGATCGCAAAGACCCACCACTGTAACGCGTAGCCGCGATTGCGTTCGCCGCCATCACCCTTAGGAAGCACAGGTTGTGCTGGGGTGAGCCCTTGAGCGCGCGCATTCTTGTCATCGAGGGTCAGGGTTGCGGGTACGAGGGGTTGAGGCCAGGTCTGAGTCAATACCTCCAGACGTAAAGAAGGGAGTACAGCGACTGGCATCTGGGTATCACGGTGATCATCATCGCTCTCAGATGCTGCGAGAACACCTGTCATCGTCACGGTGCCACGAGGTGGCGTCGGAATCCGTTGCCCTTTCGACAGTTGCCCACGGACGACGGCAACCGTTTCGCCAGACGTCAGTTTGACACCAGTTGCAACGCGTACCGGCCATGACGTGCCGACCAATGTTGTCGTCGATGGCTGGAAAGTACCCGTAATCGTGATCCGGCGTCCGTACTGGGCCATGACGTCGGCTTTCTCGGGTGCCTCTGCCCAGGTAATTACTGGTTCGTTGATACGCGCTTGCGTTGAGCCGTCTTGTTGGGCCTGAAAGACGTGCATCTGCCATAATCCGAGAAAGACCATCACTCCTGCAAGGGCGATGCCGAGGAGGATGATAAAAACCTGCTTGACGGAGGAGTGGGAACCGTCAGTTCGCACCGCGTCAGCCATGGTTGCGAGCGACGTCGTCGACGAGGCGAGAGCACACCTCACCAATATCTAGGCCGGCAGCTTTCATGGCTACAGGTATTAGAGACGTTGCTGTCATGCCAGGTGCAGTACCTGCTTCCAAAAAAACAGGAAGGCCAGACTCGTCAATGATGGCATCGACACGGGAGATCCCGGAGAAATCGAGCTCCTTTTGCACGATTTGTGCCATTTCTGTCGCGGCGTGAGCGGCCTCATTGCTGATGTCAGCTGGCGCCGTCAATCGTGTCTCACCGCCGGTATACATTGCGGAATAATCGTAAACGCCGCCGATAGGGCGAATCTCGACGGCGGGCAGTACATGGGTGCCTTCAGAAGTCGTGATCATACCTATCGCGAGCTCGGTGCCCGAAACGAACTTCTCGACCACAACCATGTTGTCATAGGCATAGGCGTTGGCGATCGCCTGAGGAAGATCGTCGATATCGTCGACCTTCGTGATGCCGAGACTTGATCCGCCACGCGCTGGCTTGACAATGATCGGCAGGCCGAAGCGTTCGCCAATTGAACGAATGACTGTCCGGGCGCCAAGCTCACGAAAGATGTCGTGGGGTAACGCGACCTGCTGTGGTGTAGCGACGCCGGCAGCCGCAACAGTGCGGGACGCGATCGACTTGTCGAAGGAGACGCGGCAGGTTGCAGGACCAGAACCCACGTAAGGGATGCTCATCAACTGAAGCACTTCAAGCAGGGCGCCGTTTTCGCCAAGACCACCATGCAGCATAGGAAACACGACCGCGCCGTCGTTGGCGCGAAGTGTCTCGATGAGTGAGGAGTCGATATCAGCTTCCACGACCTCGTGTCCGACCTGTCGCAATGCTTGTGCGACGGTGCGACCCGACTTCAAAGAAATGTCGCGCTGGTGGCTAAGTCCTCCCGCGAGGACGACGACTGGTTGCAACATGCCACTATTCAACCAGCGTCCAGTCGACCGCGGCACGACCGACCCTCCTGTATCAGCAGACGGTCATTGGCGATATCTGGCAGCCGGACTAAATAGTGCGGACGATGGATCAAAGGCAGATCACCTGAGCCAACCGCATTGAGCTCACCACTGGCTTGGAAATTAAACGCCGCGCGACTAAACGCGACAACAGACACACCTGGATGTGGTGGAGTCACGACGAATGGCGCTAAAGATGTCGACCACAGAAATTAGATAGCTAAATCGACATAACCATATATCGATTCATGTCGGAGCGGCCTTAGGCGGCTTCCCGGCGCTCTGTCGCAGCGCAGGGCGCGATACGGCATTGAAGCGCTGGACGTCACGCGCCGAGATACCTGAAACGTCGTCGAGGTCACGCCAAGTTTGGACCCGGCCCAAAATCGCGCAGATGATGTCGTCCATCAGCTAGCTCGAATGTCTTAGCGATGTCCAGCTCCTCGCGGATCACACCGGCCAGCCTCTCCACGCCGACCTTGATGCGCTCGGGAGTCGGGTAACAGAACGAGAGGCGAATGTTGCGCTGGCCACGGCCGTCCGCATAGAACGCGGTTCCAGGAGTATAGGCCACCAGATTTGTCACAGCTCGCGGCAACATTGCGGCAGAATCAACCGCTCCGGGCATCGTCAACCAAACAAAGAACCCACCAGAAGGGCGAGACCACGTCGTCCCTTCAGGCATGGTGTCGGCCAGCGAGGCCAGCATGGTGTCACGGCGGGCGCGATACATGTCGATGAAGCTGCCAACTTGAGCACGCCAATCCCAATGAGCCAGGTAGCTCGAGACGGCGAACTGGGAAAAGACCGGAGGGCATAGGGTCGCGGACTCCTGGGCAAGAACCAGCTTGTCGCGCACGAATGACGGCGACAGGACCCAACCGACGCGGAAGCCCGGCGCGAAAGTCTTGGAGAAGGACCCCAGGTACACGACGTTGTCGGGATCCATGGACTTTAAGGTCGGCAACGGATCGCCATCGAGATTGAGCAATCCGTACGGGTTGTCTTCAACCACCAGTAAATCCAACTCGTCAGCGGCGGCGAGGACCTCCCGACGGCGCTTCGCAGATTGCGAGATTCCCGATGGGTTCGAATGGTTGGGTACCGTGTAAAGAAACTTCACCGACTTGCCATTGCGACGCGCCGCAGTCACGTGTTCGCGTAAGGACTCCGGCACGAGCCCGTTGTTATCCATGTCGACGTGAATGACCTCAGCCTGGTACGAGGCGAAAGTATTGAGCGCCCCCACGTAAGCCGGCGACTCAGCCATGACGACGTCGCCCGGATTGCAAAAAATGCGCGTCACAAGGTCGAGGCCCTGTTGGGAACCGCACGTGACAGTGACGTCGTCCGGATCGGCAATGAGTCCCTCGACGGCCATCACCTCGCATATGTGCTCGCGGATTTCGGGCTCACCCTGGCCCGACCCATATTGCATGACGACGGCGCCGCGAGTATCGACGAGCTCTTTGAGCGACTCACCGACGACGTCAAGTGGCAGATCGGCAATGTTTGGCATGCCACCGGCTAAAGAAACGACCTCGGGGCGATTCGCTACCGCGAATAGTGCGCGGACAGGGGAAGTTTTCAACCCCAGGGAGCGGGTGGAGTACCGGTCGTGGAACTTGTCAAAGGTAGTGTCGACTCGATGGTTGGTGGTGTTTTCAGCGGCTTCGGCAGCAGCAGCGGCGTTGACGTGTACGTCGTCTATCGGAGGGGCGGGCTTCCTGCTGATGCGGTCTATGCTGCTCATTCTCCCACTCTGCCCCACCGGAGACCCGGAAATCTAGAATGACACTCACCTAGGTGTGGTCTATGTCACCCGTTGAATACCATGCGAGACGAGCGAGGGATCATCATCGATCTACGGCCACGATCAGAAGCATCGGGAGGAGGCATTGTGCGAGTCAGACATTTGACGACACTCACACGGGAGGATGCCCAGATTGTGGGAGCCACTACTGAGTTGCGCCAATGGAAGATCAATCCCAATGCGCCGTTGCCAGAGTGGGCCGATGAAGCGTGCCAACGGTGGGGATTCTTTGGGGTTACGAGTCGTCACGGAGACGACATTGAGGGCATCCTGCTCGTTGCGCCCGAATCCTGTCTTCCGCCAGATCATCCAATGTCGAAAATTCCCCGCACACCTGGGGGAGCGGTTCTGGTGGGCCTTGTCCCTCATCGAAACGACGCTTCATGGGGACGAGTCCGTATGTCATTTTTGGCGGCTCGGCTGCGCGGATCTGTTCCAGTTGTTGAAGCTGCTGGCGTCGTTGCGCCGTGTACTGATACTCGCGTCGCACCCGTCACCTGGTTGGAATCATGGGGTTTTCAGGAGGTTGACCCTATGAACGCCGGACAGATTCGCCGCATGCGGTTTGACCTACGGAGGTCGGTGAAGGCGCAAGAGAGCTGGGTGGAGCGCTGGTTCGGGTGGTGGCGCGGCACCGGGTTGACTCCAGTTGACGTTGGGCAACTGCGATGGCCGATAGGTTCGGCACGCGATGATCACGACGGTCCAGCAACCGTGACTCAGGCCAGCACACAATCCCGGCAACAGGCTCGGCGAGAGCCACTGACCTGGTAATAGAGGCAACAGCTTCGACGGCGAAAGCTGGGCCCGGCAACGATACCTGGACGCGGATCAACCATAGCGAGTATCTCGGTAGCGGCATCACTAGCTGCCTGACGTAGGTCCGGTCGGCACCGAGTCACCATAATGACCGAGGTGCTCACCGCTGAGGCTACATTGTCCCAGGCGACAATTTTGCTCAATCCAGCGGCGATGAAGGCATTCGTGATGCTTTCTACGGCTGAGCCGGTGATTCTCGCCGGTCCTGGCCGCCACGCCACAGATACAGGGACCGGAGCGGGAAGCACATCGCGGAACCAGAGGTCCGTGAGGTGGGGAAAATCGACGTCGTGCCCTACGGTTCGGGCCGCAATGATCGGAACAACCAGTCTGGCGACGATTCCTAGCTGGGTTGTCGATAGTGCGACACGGCGGGCGACCGGGCCGTCAGCGGCGGGGACGTCCTGTCCATGACCCGCCGTTCCCTCATGACGCTGGGTCACAAGAGCGTCGTGGGTGTGGTCAACACGGCGAATGAGGGTTACGGGAGTGATGAGTTGAGTCGCCGGAAGCCAGGAATGAGCAGGGGTATCGCTTGGCAGGTGACTGTCGACACAAATCCATTCGTCGAAACCGGCTGTAGCGAGATCAATGGCGTCCACACCTCCATAGTGCTGCTTGATACCTCCGGCGACAGTGGAATCAGCCAATGCGAGGTGCGAAAAATCCCGCGCCGACGAAGGCCGCGGCACGCACGTACCTGTACTCCCCCTCGCGCGGGATTTTTTGTCGCAAGCTTCCAGTACCCGAACTCGGCTCCAACCTCTGATACCTGAGAATCCCGAAAAAGTTGGTATATGTGATGACAAGATCCGGCGCGGAGACCTGGATGACAGTTGATCGGCCCCGGGCTAATCCGCACAGGGCCGATCAGCTTCAGCGGAAATTGACCTGCCGGCCGAGGGTTCCCACCAACTGTTGACGGTATTCAGCCGTTACCGCGCGGTTGTGGAACCTCCGAACCTGGTCCAGACGGGCCTGGACGTCGATCTCCTCGCAGGCGGTTGCGTTGCGGGGGTCAGCCATGAACTGCTCCAGATGGGCGATGCCCCTTTCAGAGCGGCGAATATCCTCGGCCTGCTTGGCGTCTAGGCGCTCGGCGTACCAGTCAGAGGCCAGCACTGACTCCCTAGTGAACATTTCACGCAGCTGGGGGTCATTGAGGGTCAAACCTTCTGAAGAGGTCCCCTCAGCCATAATCTCTAGGAGAGCCCGAATTGGCGGCACAGCTAAAGAAATCGTTCCATCGTTGAAGTAAGCCTTCGCAACCCGGGCGTGGGTTGTCGAGATGGTACGCACTGAATCGGCGAAAATGTCGGCGTCCTGCAGCTCCGGCCGTAGCATCTCAGGGGTAAACACAGTGTCAGGGTGCAAGAAGATGCGCCCGAAGTAGGTGCGCATAAACTTCTCCGTCATCCGGTAGCCCAGACGGGAAGCCAGAATCAGTTCGCCGTCTTTTTCGTAATCCTCCAACTTTTCTAGGTAACCACCCTCAATCAGGGCTGTGGCATCCCTCTCCTGTGGCGACATCCGGCAGAAAATCTCCGGAACAAGCAAGGAGATGTCATGGGCCACCTCGACTTTAGGGCCGATGAACCCGGCCGAGGACAACCATCCGTCATAGCCCGACAGCACAAAGGACAGGAAAGATGAGTTCAGGTCAAAGACTGCTGGCAGAGCATTAAATGGTGCCTTCGTCAAGGCTCCTTCCGAACCGGCCCCCGTTGTTGAGGGACTCTTGCCAGTCATCGACGAGATGAACTCCATGAATAATTCTGGCAGTTCCATATAGTGCAGTGGGTTGTACGCGCACAAGGCTGGAATTTTGCCTTCTGGCGGGTTATTTCGACGCCCGGCTGCGACAATATCGACCGGGAGTGGTAGTGGCTCGTCGACATTGAGCCCGTGGTAGAGGTGACTAGCTAAATCAGCAATGGCGGTTTCACGGGGCTTGGCGATATCTGGACGCACCTGCAAATAGCGTGGGTTGCGCGACCGCACACCGTCAATAAGACGCGGATCGGCGCTAGAGACGACATATTTCGGCTGCTCTGAGGGGTCGGAGTCGGCAAAATTCGACAAGAAGTTGCGCATCGGTGGGGTGAACTTCGAAAAGCCCACCACGTCGTCACGCATCGCCTTGACGTCGTCACGAGTTAGTGGCTGATAGTTCGAGATGAACAGGTCTTTCCCGCTCATATCGACCTCAGTCTGGGTGTCATATCCGCGGTGAATGGCATCGTCGGGGCGTTGAAAGAGTAGAGCCTCACAGTTGGCGACGATTTTGCGTGACAGGCCCTTCGGGCCAGTAACCATGCCAGGGGAGGTGACGATGGACGCCGTCATGTCATCTTCTGTCTGCACCTTGACGGCCGGGGCATAATCATGACGCAGCGTAAATAGACGCCAGGACCCGTCAGGCTGGAAGCCAACCCGCGCCATGCTTACCAATACCTTTTGACCATCGAGGCGCACCATGTTGCCGTGGCGACCGTTGGTCAAGGCGACGCTGAAATGGGAGCGCCAGTCGTCACCCCATTCCGGCTTGTAATAGCGCTTAATGGTGAAAACGAGCTCCTTGCGGAAGGCCGGGATCGAGTTGATCCAATCGTTGTACCAGTCGGTGAAATCTGACGACGGTGTCAGCAGCTTGATGACGGAACCGACTGAACGCTTCGCCGACAGAATTGGACGATGGTCTTTGCCGTTAAGCTCCGGATCTGCGAACCGTGTTGAAAAATCCCGGTGCAGGATGTCGTCAACAGCATCCATGTCAGCTTCAAAGTCCGGAGCGTAAGCATTGCCTTGCAGGAAGGTGTCTGAGATTGCCTTGGAGATCTCAGACTTTCCGCCCCCCGATACTGTGCAGCACTTGTGCAGGGTGGTCGAGTCGCCGTACGTGCCCTCGAGGTGCCACTGGTCGTCGGCGTCGCTGTGAATCATGCGCATCCGGTAGCCGATGGGGGAAATATATTCGGTATCTGCCCGCATCGGGATGGAATGAGCACCGTCGTCCCAAGAGACTGTGCCGTCACGCAGACTGAACTTCGCACCACCCGGGATGAGGACGACGTTGTCGATCCCAACAATCTTCGCCTGGCCATCATCTAGCAAGGTGAAGCGGTGCGGATTAGCGTCGACAACGTCGGAAACCGTCCGGTCGCATGTCGGTGTGGCGTACTCCTGTCCCTGGTTGTGGGAAATGTAGGCGCGAGCACCGCCGGAATGCTCCTCCTCGGCTAGACCAAATAAATTGGCAGAATAAGAAATTTGGGTCTTGACTTCCTTCTTACAGTATCCGAAATAGTTGTCGGCGACGATCGTGAGGATGACCCCAGACTCGTCGCGGGCGCACAGCTTGAAGGGCTTGCCCTCATTGTAGAGCTCGGACTCGTCAGCCCAACACATTCCGTCACGACGCTGACGATCGGTGGCCTCATCGATGTGGGGCAGTCCAAGGTCGACCTTGCGAACGAGGTTGAGGTGTGGAGCCAGGATGACGCAACCGCTGTGACCGGTCCATCCGGTGGGGGCCAGAGCGGAGTCGTTGGCTGGTAGCAGCGGGTCGCCGGCGTTACCGAAAATCCCTTCGACGAAATCAAGATTGGAAACTAGCCCGCCGGGAGCGAAAAAGCGGATCTCCATGCGACGTTCAGAGACGAAATCTGGCACTCGTGGCACGACAAGGGGCCGCAGCAATAGGGATACCCAGGTATGGGCTTGACGCTCAACGGATTGGGTAGAGGTGTAAGGCAGCAAGGTGTGCTCGGGCGGTGCTTGAAAGGCGAGGTCAAGGAGACGTGCGAAAACGTCGATCGGGACGGCTTTCTTGTCGTCAGGGATCGCCAGTCCGCCTTCAGCGACGTGGAAAACGCCAGCGGTGGTGCGACGGTCATTTCGGGGATTGTGGAGGACACCGTTAGCTACCCGGTAGCTGGACACAAGGTCAGAGGTGAATTCGTCGCCATCAACAGGTAACGAGAGGGCCCGTGCCAATCCGGGCTCGTCAAGGGTCAATGTGGTTTCGGGCAGGTGCGGATGGACGGGGGAGTCGTCACCTAAATAACGGTCGATGAATGCCTGGATGCGGCGGTCGGCAGGGCAGAGGAGCTCGGGAATCTCCCGGCGCAACTCCCGCTGCCGAGCTAGGACTGGCGCAATGACGTCAATGTCGGAGGCGCGTGCAGCTGTCGGCAGGGGCAGTCCGTTAAGCGCCAATCTGAGATTCACGGGATCGGTGTGAGATTGGGTAGCCATGAATCCATTCTTCCCTGAGGTCGCGAGGTTTCTATGAAGAGTGGTCAGACGGGCAATGAGTTTGAGCGGGGTCGGGCGTCAGGGCACGTACCCTTACGCCCGCCAGATTTACCGCGAAGAAATCACTGCTCGATGCCGCGCCATCTCTTACGCAGGTGGAAGGCAGCCGATTTGGGCTGGCGATCTCGGGTGAAGATGCCCTTTCGATTACCCCCGACGCGCATCGTGCCGCTGGTAGTCGCGAAATCCGCGAAGTTCCAGATCTGCTCACCAACGACGGCGTCGAAGGAATCGAAGACCCGCTCATTCATCTGGAGCACGTCGATCTGATACTCCTCGCTCCACGGCTGGGCGGGAATTTGGTGAAGGCCGGGCATGGTGTCGGCACCGTATTCGGTAATAATGATCGGCTTATTCTCGCTGGCCCAGCCTGCCATTTCTTCTCGCCAGTGACGCTCCGCGGCGTCGAGGTCACCGGTGTCGACGTACCAACCGTAGTAGCGGTTAAGCAAAAAAATGTCAGAGAACTGCGATACGCGGCACTTTCCGTACGGGGCAAGCATGACGTTGACGAAACTCACTGGACGGGTGGAGTCGGCTTCGCGGGCGACGTCGAAGAGCGGGCGGAAGTAGTTTTCGGCAGCCTCGGTTTCCGATTCCGGCTCGTTAGCGATCGACCAGATGATGACGCTGGGATGGTTCTTATCACGGGCGATGAGGTCGCGGATCACCTGGGCATGAACCTTTTGGGTTTCGCCGTTGATGGTCTCTGGGGAGAAAGTCGTGTAGCCCTGGGCACCAAAAATGCCGCCTCCCAGCCCCATATTCATGCCAACAGCAGGAGTCTCGTCGATGACAAGCAGACCATGACGGTCGGCGTAGTCGAGGACGTGCTCGGAGTAGGGGTAATGGGAGGTGCGCAGTGAATTCGCCCCAATCCACTCAAGGCATGCGGCGTCGCGCAGCATGAGGGCGTCGTTATGGGCTTTGCCAATGGTTTGGTGATCTTCGTGCATGCCGAATCCGGTCAAGTACACCGGCTCATTATTGATGAGGAGCCGGGTACCGTCGACCCGGATAGTGCGCACGCCAAAGGTCTGGCGGTAAGAATCGACGATCTGCTCCCCGTCGACGAGGGAGATTTCGGCCTCGTAGAGGTAACCCTGACCCGGCTGCCAGAGGTGGACCGACGGGATACGGGCTTGGGCGCTCGCACCCGTCTCCTCAGCAACCATCCGATCCTCGGCGTCGAAAATTGTCACCTTGGTCGATAAGGAGTCAGCGTCGTGCGAAAGAACCGACCAGGTGACAATTCCGTCATCTCCATCAATGTCAGTGGTGATGGTGACGTCTTCGATGTGGGCCTGGGGTCGGCTGTACAGCCATACGTCGCGGTGAATCCCGGCGTAGTTGAAGAAGTCGTGCCAGTACTTCTGCTTCGGGCCATCGGGAGAGTCGACAATAACGCCCGGGGGAATGGTCTGAAAGGACAGTCGATTGTCGACACGGACGGTGAGTCGGCATTTTTTGCCAGCATGTACGTAATCGGTGATGTCGGCCTCGAATGGAAGGTATCCGCCACTATGGCTGACGACCTCAACGTCGTCGACCCAAACAGTGGCGGCATGAGTCGCGGACTCGAAGTGGAGGATGACCCGATCATCTGCCCAGCCGCGAGGAATGCGCACCTCACGCTGATACCAGACCGGACCGACGTGGTCGCGAATAGCCGGGTCGGTAGAAAGGTCCTGGTATGAGGCCGGAACCGCCATCTCGGTATGTCCGGGTAACGGATGAGCGAACCATTCTTCGATCTGGCCGCGGTCCTCGGCGTCGAAAGCGAAGTCCCACATCCCTGACAGACATTTCGTCTCTCTCGTAGCGGTGTCTTGCGGTCGTAGCACTGTGATCTCCTAGTGTTTTCGGTTGTTGCGATGAGGTTCTAGTTCGCACGAGAGGGTTCGGCCACAACGTCGACGGTGCGGCCGTCTCCCGGACGAAGAGCGAAGTCCATGGTTCCCCACGCGGGGTGGTAATCGCCTTCGATATGAGTGCGGACGGTCACTGTGGTGTCGGTGTGATCGGCCGCCCAATTGAGCCAATACCCGTGACCCTGCCGATACCCATCGGTGTGGCCGTCGTCGTCGAAGAAAAACCCCTCTGAGTGTCCGTTGCCATCAGGAAGGTAGAGGACGATCCGGTGTGGGGAGTTTTCGACCGTTCGCGTTGTGGTGATTTGCTCGGAAGGTGTGGGCAGTTCGCACTGTGGGATCCCCGCCCCGGCACGGACTAGGAGCGGCAAACGGTCCAGAGGAGCGTCAAGGGTGGCGGTCCTCAGGTTGTGGTGGATGCCGGTGTCGAACTCGAACCAGCCGCCAGCAACCTCGGGGAGGGCAACAGTGCGAGTGCGCTGACCTTCTTCGACCACGGATGCCACTAACAGGTCATGGCCCAGTAGGAAGTCATCGGATTCGTCGAGAAGGGTGTCGTCGAGGCTAAACACTGGGTTGACGATAGGTTCGCGTCGCTCTGCTGCCAGGTAGGACAGGGTATAGAGGAACGGGATGAGGCGATAACGCAGCCGGATCATCTCCCGAATGATGTCGGTGATTTCCGGGTACATCCACGGTTCATTGACTGAGCCGTCATCATGCCAGGAATGGATTGTAAATCGCGGATGCATAACGCCGTTGGCCACCCAACGGGCAAATAGTTCCGGGCTGGGTCGAGCAGAGCCGGCGAACCCACCAACGTCGTGACCGAAATTCACCAGACCAGACATGCTCATCCCGACACCCATGCGTGTGTTGTACTTCAGGGTGCGCCAGGAGGTGGAATTGTCACCACTCCACGTCTGGACATAGCGCTGCAGGCCCAGCGGTCCGGACCGGGAAATAAGGAAAGGGCGCTCGGCAGGAGCGGCTTCATGCTGGGCTTCGAATGAGGCACGGTTCATGAGCAGGGCTTGTATTGGGCGGATGCGGTCCAGCTCGATGGGATGACCAAAACCGTCACAGGTAGCGTCCTCTGACCATAATTCGTACTCGTTGTTGTCGTTCCAGGTGGATTCGATCCCTACGTCGAGGAGCTGGTGGCGGACGTTGTCCTTCCACCACTGCACCCCGCGCGGGTTGGTGAAATCGACGTTGCTGCCGTGGCCTCCCCAAAACATCGATGTCGCTGGCTTCCCAGTCCGGGAGTTGGTGACAAAAATCCCCGCCGCAGCCGCATTGGGGTAATAAGGGTGCGTGGTAAGTAACGCTGGTTTGATATTTGCCGCCAGGTGAAGGCCTGCGTCACGGAAGTGCTGTGTGGTCTCGGTAGGCCGGGGAAATTTGTCATGGTTCCAGGTGAAGACGTAGCGGCGCGAGCCGATGGTGGTGTACCCGGACGAGAGTTGGAAGGAGTCGCACGGAATGGCGTGCTCGCGCAGCAGGTCGATGAATGTCAGCAATTGATGCGAGGCGTCAGGGGCATCGGTGTAGTGCATCGTTGAGCCCGAGTACCCCAGCGCCCAGCGTGGTAAAAAAGCGGGATCGCCGGTCAGCCGCAGGATCTGTGCGGTGAGGTCGGTGACGTGGTCGGCAGTCATCACCCAATAGTCGATGTCGCCGTGATCGGCGTGCCATGAGGCGAACGGACGGTGGTAGTTGTCGACCTCTGCTCCCAGATTGAACCGCGATGCCGAGAGATTGTCGTAAAAAATCCCGAAGGCACCGTTGGCGGTACGAACCATGAGGAAAGGGACATGCTTGTACAGCGGGTCGGTGCTCGCAGCGTCGTACCCCAGGGCGTCTAGGCATCTCATGTCAAAAATGCGACCGGTACGCTCCAGATTGCCCGACTTCTCACCGAGGCCGTAATAGCGATCGTCGCTGTTACGGACCCTGTGATGGGCGACGCGTCCGCTGCGAGTTCCGATCTCATAAGCTCCGGTGGGCCGATCCTCGCTGACGGTAACCCAGCCGTCAGCCCATCGCTGCCAGGTCATCCGCAACGGGCAGTCGCGGATGAGGACTCGCAGTGAATCATCGCCAACGATGAACGATTGCTCGTCTGGGTCTGGGGAACCGGCCGGCTCGTCAGCATAGACTCCGGAAAACTCCGGATGGCTAGCCATTTCGTCGGCGTTCGCGGCAACAGTTGTCTTCACTCTTAGGTCCTCGACGGGGTCAACATCGCGGGAATTTCCTTCCCACGCTGGGGCCGGGGAATGGTCCAGCAGGTTGTTGGGGCCAAATCCAGTCTGCGGTGTGATGTCGGGGCCGAGGCTGATACTCCAGGTGCGGTCGAGCTGAGGGCCGTCCATGTCAAAAATTCGCACGTGAGCCATAGAGAGCGTCACGAAATCGACGGAAGCGCGCCACCGCTGGTCAATTGTGAACCGGATGCCCGACGAGGATGTCGAGTAGTCGGTAATCCTCATGAGTGTGTCCATGATGTGCTTCCGTAACTGGCAGGGTGTGGTCAACTTAGGCTTCGTGGCGGCGGGCGAGCTCATTGGCGTTGGCGACTACCTTGTCGCGGGTGAGCGGGTAGGCCAGCATCAGCAGGGCGGCACCGAGGCAGCAGATTGTCGGGATCGCAGTGGCGAGGGTGTACAGGTGGTTGACGACGGATACCGATTGGACGGCACCGCCCTGGGAAGAAGACTGGTAGCCGATCATCGTCAGCATGACTCCACCGATACCGCCGGCGATAGCTTGGGCGAGCTTGCGTGCGAATGAGTTCACGCCGTAGATGACGCCGTCTTCGCGCTCCCCAGACATGATCTCTTGGGCGTCGATGACGTCAGTAATGAAGGCCCACACCATAAGGTTAAACACCCCAGCTCCTAGGGAGCCGAAGAATAGGCCGACGAGGAAGACCCAAGGACTGTGGGTGTGGATGATGAGCATGGCCCCGTACATGGCGGCGCCGAAAAACAATGCTACTGTGGCCGATTCTTTCCGTCCAAATTTCCGTACTAGTGTCTGAGCAAAGGGGGCTACAAGAATGACGGTAGTGAAGTTGAAAACAAGGGCAATTGACATGGCCGTCTTGTTTTGGAAGTAATCGTTGAAGAGGTAGGTGAGTGTTACCCCAGAGAGGTTCTGATTGATGACGACAACGATGTCAATGATGACCAGCATGACGAGGGCCCTGTTGTGGGCCATTTCGGAGAACATCTTGCCCAATGGGACGCGTTCAGATTTGTCGATGCGAATGCGTTCGACGGTCAGCATGGTTAGACCGGTGTAACACACTAGACCAAGGACTGCGAAGATCGCCGCCCCCATGAAGAACCGCTGCGGATTGATCTGGTGGGAGTTGCTGCCGTACATAATGAGCGGTACCACGTAGCTGACGATGGCGGAGCCCGAGGCTGAGCCGATACTGCGAGCGGTGGACAGCGAAGTCTTGTTACGCGGTTTGCCGGAGATAGCCGAAGCCATGGACCCATAAGGGATGTTGACGAAGGAGTAGAAAATACCCCATGCCAGGTACGTGACGAAGGCATAGATGACGCGCGTTGTCATGGGGAAATGCCCGGCAGCAGGCAGGAAGAGCAGAATGGCAGACGCGGCGAGCGGGAACTTCATTCGCATGACCCACGGGGTGAACCGTCCGCGCTTGGTCATCTTCGAGTTGTCGATAAGGCGACCGACCATGATGTCGACGAATGCATCAACGAGACGAGCTGACATGAACAATGCGCCCACCAGTGCTGCAGCAAGGCCGAACACATTGGTATAGAAAATCATTAGGAACGAATTCACCAGATTGAAGGTGAAATTGTTGCCCACATCGCCGAGCGCGTAGCCAATCATATCGCGAATATCGAAATCGCGAGTATTCACGGCCTCAGCCTTTTGGCCTTTCATTGTGATGGTCGACATTGACAACCCTCTATGCTATTCGGGGCTGTGATGATCATCGTCACAGCATTGTGGACAGGCAGCATCGCCTTGTGTAAAGATTCGCACCGAGGCCACACGTGTCGCGATGCTTTGCCACGGTTTGCACCCTGTTACTCATTCACCACGAAAGCTTGTCGGCAGTAGAGTTAGAGCATGGGTGTAGGCGAGGGATCCACCGCACCGGTCACGATTAGCGACGTCGCTCAGGCTGCCGGTGTGGCGCCGTCCACTGTCTCTCGAGCTTTTTCTCGCCCTGGACGCGTGAGTGTCAAGACCTCGGAGCGGATCTTTCAGGTCGCTCGCGAGCTTGGCTATCGCCGCGACGAGGTACCAAGGATGTCGACGAGCCGGACCTATCACCTCGTCGCCGCATGTGTTGCCGACGCCATGAACCCGGTGTTTGGAGCCATCGTCAAGGGGATCTTTGCTGGCGCTCGGAAACGTGGATACATGGTTGTCCTCATTGATTCCAACGAATCCTCTGAGATTGAGTCCGAGACAACGAAACGATCCTTAGCCACCGTTGACGGTTTTATTTTTGCCGGCTCACGGATGTCTGACGCCAGTTTGCGACACCTGGCTGGGATCAAACCGGTCATTACTGTCAATCGCAAAGTGCCCGGAGTGTCTTCGGTGACGCCAGCAGCTGATGAAGGTCTCGGCGACGCTCTCACCCATCTGGTCGCGGTCGACCGATCCACAGTGACTTATCTCGCCGGGCCGACGGCATCGTGGCAGTCCGGGGTGAGGTGGCGCAGCCTGCTCGACGGGGCCCGGCATAACGGTAAGGTCACCGTGCATCAGGTCGCGTGCCCGACGCCGACTATCAGAGGCGGTATCGAGGCTTTCGATATGTGGAGGGTCCACCCGACGTCGGCCGTGATTGCCTACAACGACCTTATTGCCATCGGATTCATGCGTCGTGCCATGGCCTGCGGGGTGAGAGTTCCCGACGACGTAGCCGTCATTGGGTTTGACGATATCCCGTTCTCGGCGCTGATTTCTCCGGCGTTGTCGACGATCCGAGTAAACCAGTTCCAGATGGGCATGGTTGCCGTCAATCGGCTCCTCGACATGGTTGAAAAGCCGAGTCGCCACGAACGACAGTTACCCAGTGAGGACGTCGTCGGGGTGTCCTTCATGGCACGTGAATCTGGATAGATAGGCGGGGCAAGTGACGGCAACTCGTTTCGGGACGCCTCGTGATGGGGCACAGTCAGTGCCATGTCAACGCCGACTCTCACTCTCTCCGACGATCGTCTGCTGCCTCGCGAACCTTCCGCGTTGGCCGCTGCGCGCGAAATATACCGGTCCACGAAGGGTCTGCCTATTATTTCTCCCCATGGCCACGTTCCGGTGTCATGGATTGCCGACGATATAGCATTCACTGACCCAACGAGCCTCCTTATTACCCCCGACCACTATGTGAATCGTTTGCTGCACGCCAACGGTGTCGATCTTGAAGACTTGGGTGTCGGACGAACGATGAACGAGGAGGACAGCCGTAGGGCTTTTCGGATCTTGTGTGAGCACTGGCGTGATTTTGCCGGGACGGCCATGCGGTACTGGCTCGTTGATCAACTTGTCGGCATTTTTGGCGTCACCGAGCGTCCCAGTGGTGAGACCGCTGATCGGATCTACGATTCCATTTCTGAGCGGATCGCTCAGCCGGACTTTCGCCCCCGTGCCCTCATGGACGCCTTCAACATCGCCTTCATCGCGACTACCGATGACCCCTGCGATGATCTTGACGACCACGCGCGATTAGCTGCTGACAAGACCTTTAACCGTCGTGTTGCACCGACCTTCCGCCCTGATAAGTACCTGGAGCCGGCAGCTGAGGGCTGGACCGACCTACTCGCCAAGCTGTCTGAGGTGAGCGGTTGCGACGCGACGACGCTCGACGGGTTCACCGCTGCTATGGAAAGTCGCCGTGCCTACTTCAAGGATCATGGTGCATCTTCCAGCGACCACAGCCACCGTGATCTGGGCACGGTCATCCTTGACCATGATCGGGCTGCGAAGATTTTTGCCGACTCAGTCGCGGGCCGGGCCACTGTCGAGGAGATGACCCTCCTGCGTCGGCATCTCTTTACCGATCAGGCGAGGATGGCCAGCGAAGATGGCTTGACGATGACGGTCCATCCTGCGGTTCACCGCAACCATGACACCACCGCTTTTCGTCGTTTTGGAGCCGATATTGGCTCCGATGTCCCGGTGGCCCTGGAGGCCGTCGACTCCTTGCACCCGTTGCTCGACAGATTTGGCAATACTGACCTCAAGCTGGTCATTTTTACAATCGACGAGACCCTCTATTCGCGAGAAATCGCACCCTTGGCAGGGTGGTATCGCAGCCTCTATATCGGTGTGCCCTGGTGGTTCATTGACGCTCCCAATTCGGTGATGAGATTCAAGCATGCCGTTACTGAAATGGCCGGATTCAGCCGGGTGAGCGGCATGATCGACGACACCCGTGCTTTCTGCTCAATTCCGGCACGCCACGATATGAGCCGGCGCCTGGATGCCGCTCACCTCGCCGAGCTGGTGGTTTTGGGCAGGATCGACCTTGACGAAGCTGTTGAGATAGCCCACCGGCTCGTTGTGGAGCAGCCCACTCGCGTCTTTGGGCTCTGATTCGCAGGAGATGCCATGAAACTGAATCTCGACTCTCTACACCGCTCCACACTGGCGAATGCTGGTATCAGGGTTCCCGTCTTCGACGTTGAAAAAATGCGTCGTCAGGCCCATGATCATCCGCATTGGATGCACATTGGCCCGGGAAATCTCTTTCGTGTCCATATTGCCCGGCTCGCTCAGGACATCATGGAATCCGGCACTGAGCAGTGCGGTATCGCCGCGGTGGCACCGCGGAATCCACAGCGCCTCGATTGCGGTCTCGGCGAGCATGATCTGCTGACCCTTGGAGTAACGTCATATACCGATGGTCACACCGATTTTGGGGTCATCGCGTCGGTCAGCGAGGGGTTAGCATACCGGCGTGCTGACGATTTTGACCGCATCTGCGAGATCGCGTGTGCAGACGCCCTGCAGATGATCACCCTGACGATCACTGAGAAGGGATACCAGCTCAACAGATACGACGGCTCTTTCCAAGATGCCGTTACCGAGGATCTTGGTCGCGATCCGATGACTGACCCCATGTCGACGACAATGGCCTTGGTCGCTGGCTTGCTTGTACGACGCTTCTACGCTGGTGCGACTCCGGTGGCTGTCGTCTCATGTGACAATTTTTCCCACAACGGCGACAAGTTACGCACTTCAGTGCTGACAATCGCCGCAGAGTGGCAGAAGAGAGGAATTATCGAGCCTGAGGCGGTCACATGGCTGTCCGAGAAGGTCGCCTTTCCGATTTCGGTCATCGACAAGATCACCCCGGTTCCGTCACAGAGCGTCGCAGAGCGGTTAGCATCGATGGGATTCGAGGATATGGCCATCGACGCTCATGCCGGAGTGGCGGGATTCGTCAACACCGAGCCTGCCGAATATCTCGTCATTGAAGATTGTTTCCCAAATGGACGTCCGAAGCTAGAGAAGGCTGGAGTTCACTTTACAAATCGTGATGTTTGCGATCGATTCGAGCGGATGAAGGTGACGACGTGCCTCAATCCTTTGCACACTGCTTTGGCTATCACCGGAGTATTACTGCGAAAGCCTACTATCGACGACGCTATGAAAGATCCTAGCTTAGCAGGATTAGTGCATTATCTGGGGTGGAAAGAGGGACTCCCAGTCGTCAGTAACCCAGGGATTGTTGATCCGCAAGAATTCCTGCGTGAGGTAGAAGAGGAACGTTTCCCTAACCCGTTCCTTGGAGATACGCCGAGTCGCATTGCTACCGACACCTCACAGAAGATTCCGATTCGTTTCGGCGAGACGGTTAAATCGTACCTAAACGATAGCACTCTCGATATTAAATCTTTAAGGGCTATCCCGTTTGTCTTTGCTGCTTGGTGTCGGTATCTCATGGGTATTGCTGATGATGGTAAACCGATTGATCTTTCCCCTGACCCACTGCTCAAAGACTTGAGGTCTATTATGGATGGTGTCCATCTGGGTAACAACGACCCAAAGATCATTTTCCCTATTCTCAGTCGTGCCGATATCTTTGGCGTTGATCTAACACTGACACCCCTAGCTGACATTGTGGGGGAATACTTTACTCGACTGACGGCCGCTCCTGGTGCTGTGAGGTCGGTTCTGGACAAGGAGTTTAACCAATCATGAAGATGACGTTTCGGTGGTACGGACCGGAGACTGACCCCATCACATTAGAGAACATACGCCAAATTCCGGGAACCAGCGGGATCATGGGTGCAATGGACTGGATCCCAGTTGGCGATGTCTGGCCAGAAGACGATATTTCATCGTATGTCCGGAAAGTTAATGATGCTGGCCTGGAATGCGAAGTCATTGAGTCCGTGAACGTCCACGAAGACATTAAGCTCGGTAAGCCGTCCCGTGACACTTATATCGCTAACTATTGTAAGACGTTAGAGAACCTTGCTGCTCATGGAATTAAGGTGGTCGTATACAATTTCATGCCGGTCTTTGATTGGCTGAGAACGGAGCTTTTTCATCGTAATGAGGATGGTTCTACCTGTCTTTACTACGACCACGAAGACCTAAAGAACCTCACACCGCAAGACATCGTTAAGGCCACGCTTGACTCGTCGGCGTTCCCCCTTCCTGGATGGGAACCTGATCGCCTAGCTGACCTCGACGACGTCATGTCCCAATACACCGGAATGACACCGGATGAGTTACGTGATAACTACCGTTACTTCCTCGAGGGCATAGTCCCTACATGTGAGAAAGTCGGTATTCGCATGGCCGTCCATCCCGATGATCCCGCATGGGATATTTTCGGGATTCCTCGCGTAGTGCACAGTGATTCTGACCTGCAGAAAGTCGTCGATCTTGTTAACTCACCGGCGAACTCCCTGTGTGTATGTGCAGGGTCGCTTGGATCGAATCCAAACAATGATGTTCCTGCCATATTTACGAAGTACGGTGGTATGGGACGGGTCGCCGCTGCTCATGTCAGAAATGTGAAATTTCTGGGGCACAAGAAATTCAAGGAAGCCGCGCATCTGTCCAGTGATGGGTCCCTGGACATGTACGCCATCATGAAAGCAATCCATGATCATTGTCCAGATGTCTACATCCGCCCGGATCATGGCCGGATGATCTGGGGAGAGGTGGGTCGCCCAGGCTATCCGTTGTATGACCGGGCGCTGGGTATCACCTACCTCAATGGCTTATGGGAGGCCATCGAGAAGGCATCTACGCACTGAGACTTTGGATTACAGGAAGGGGCGATGCGGCCCTCGGCTGTACGCCTGGCATGGCACCCGTCCATCGCCCGGGTTGGTGGCGTCGAAAAATACCCGCTGGAAGTGGAACACGTCACTTCAGGAGGTGATCTGCTACCTGGCGGGATTTTTCGACCAGTTCTCGTTCGATAGGAAGGGCGCATCGAAGGGGTGGCGGAAGCGGGTGTAGACAGCGGAGTTTGGGATAGCTTCGGCGGCACGGTGTTGGCTACCTGTCACACGGTGTTGGCTTGCAACAGATGCAACGATCGTCTGAGGAGGTTCGTTACGGATTTCTTTGTGGGATTCTCGCCTTGAATCGTGTGAAAGGCACTGGGTCGACATAGCAGGGGCTCATTGCACAGCTAGGATTCTTGCGAGCTCACCATGATGGAAGGCGATAGGGCTATGGCTGGTGTAACGACGACACCCTTCAAGGGTCAAGATGGCCCGAGAGCGCGTCAGCTCGCGATCGCCGAAGCCGTTGTCCGGGCGGGGTCAGTCAGCGTTGACGAACTCGTTGAGGCCACAGGCGTTTCCGCTATGACGATCTACCGAGATCTGGCGTCACTGGAGGCCAGCGGCGTGCTGCAACGCCACCGCGGTCGAGTCGTTGCGGTTGCCAATGGCTTGCACGAGGCCGACGCTACTTTCCGTCTAGAACAAAGCTCCACTGATAAACAGGCGGTAGCTGAGCTCGCCGGGGCACTGATCGCCCCGGGTAGCTCGATTATGCTTGATGACTCGACGTCAGGAGTGTGGCTGCTGAGGTCCTTGGGAGACCACTCGCCATTCACGATTGTCACGAACTCGTTATTAGTGGCTGACGAAGTTATCTCAAGAGGTTCGGACAAGCTGGTGATCACGGGCGGGGAGTACCAGGCGTGGGCTAAGTCACTGATGGGTCCTGCCGCAGTCCGAATGATCCGGTCGATGCATGCTGATGTGTGTTTCTTGTCGGCGTCGGGGATTTTTGAGGCAGGGTGTTACCACCCTTATCAGGAGGTCGTCGAGGTTAAGCGCGCCATGCTCGAGTCCGCAGAGAAACGAGTTCTGTTGCTCGATCACACAAAATTCGGACGACGCGCGCTGTTCAAGTTTGCAGATCTGACGGAGTTTGATCATGTCGTGGTCGACGCTCATACCCCCCGTGGAATCATTGATCGATTGTGTGATCTTGGGGTTCATCTCATGGTTGTTGGCGACGACTCGAGCGACGATTGAGGTCCTGTGGATGCCCGATCTGCCGGGCATCATCAGCTGACGACGATGCGTGAATGGACAAGCCACGTTGGCATTACATGGGTCGCTGATGCCTCCACGCTGTGCTCGTGCTTCTTGATCGCTTGAGGTCTATCTGCGGTGGAATCCACACCCAAGACCCTCGTTTTTCACATGTATAGTGTTAGTATTAACATCATGAGGCGTTGAGTCTCGCATCTGCACCTGCGGGACTCCTCAGCACACGGCAACGAAACATGGAGGAATCATGGGACTAAGAATCGTCGTGGCAGCAGATCCGGCGGCAGTGCAGTATAAGGATGCTATTAAGGCTGATCTTGAAGCCGATTCGCGAGTTGCCGAGGTTATCGACGTCGGCGTCCAGGAGGGTGATAACACTCTGTATCCGCACATCGGCGTCAAGGGAGCTCACGTCATTAAAGACGGGAAAGCCGACCGCGGCATTTTCCTCTGCGGCACCGGAATGGGCATGGCTATCACAGCCAATAAGGTGCCAGGGATCCGCGCCTGCACTGCCCACGACTCGTTCTCTGTGGAGCGACTTATTATGTCTAATGACGCTCACGTTCTGTGCCTAGGACAGCGTGTTATCGGACTCGAATTGGCTCGTCGTCTAGCGCGCGAATTCATTGGGTACACCTTCGACCCGAGCTCTCATTCTAAAACGAATGTCGACCTCATTACTGGATACGAATCAGGCGACATTGCCGAGGAGGCGACTTTGGGTTGCTAATGCTGGCGTGGTCGCTGACGCCTGCATCTTCATATCTCGGATATCTGAACCACTCCTGGGCGACATCTCCAGGATTCCCGAAACCATATGCAGCACCGCCGCTTCATATGGACACTCGATCGCGGGTAGGCCCCGCCCTCATAAAGGAACACTGATGTTCACCACTTCTGCTGGAGTTTTCATTTTCGGACTTCTCGCCGCCATCGCCGGCGGTGCGGTAGGAGCTGCCATAGGCGGTAACTACGCTTTCGTTCTTACCGGGTTTTGCGTTCTGGCATCGTGGGGCATTTTTGCCGCAACCGGAAATACTTTTGGCCTGGACTACCTGGCTTTAGGCCCATTCATGGGTCCGCATGTCGCCTTCGCTGGAGGCGTCGCAGCAGCCATTTACGCCCGGTACCGCGGTCGCCTCGACGATGGCAAGGATGTCAATACCCCGCTGGCCGGAATCGGCCGCCCTGACATCCTCCTCGTTGGCGGCCTCTTTGGCGTTTTTGGATACCTATGCCAGATTGGCGTCTCGAACATTCCGTGGTTCGGCAAACACACTGACTCCGTCGCTCTGACGGTCCTGCTCTCCGGTTTGCTCGCCCGCCTAATGTTTGGCGGCGTCCCCGGAAGGGGCATATTCCGTGGTTCTTTGCACAACCCGGAGCTCTTCCATGAAGGAGCCGCTACTTTTCCGGCTAAGATCAAGCCGGGCCCCAACGGACGGTGGCTAGAGTGGCAGGAAAAGCCTAGTCAGCTTCTGACGATCGGTTCCCTTTTTGGCGTCTTTGCCGGCGGTGCGTCTCTTTTCCTTGCTGCGAATGTTGGTGCTCACCTCACGAAACAAGGATTCGCCAACAATGCGGCTGCCCTCAACGCCAATAGTTTCTGCTTCGGGATTTCGGCCGTCATTATTCTGTTCCTCATCACCAACCGGAACATGCCGGTTCAACACCACGTGACGAATATCGCCGGTTTGGCGGCAGTGCAGTTCTTCCCGTTGCTCATGGGTAAGAGCATCGGCACCTACACCTGGACCGCCACCTCAACGTGGGATTCCCACACCTGGGGGATGGCAGCCATCGCCCTGCTTATCGCCGCTATTTTCGGCATCTTTACCGCCGGTCTCGGCGAGTTCTGTGCCCGGCTGTGGTACGACCGCGGCACCAGCCACATTGACCCGCCAGCTGCTGCCATATGGCTAAGCAACACTGTGGTCGTCACGCTGGCTGCTTTGTTCGCCTGATCTAAGGAAAGTAGCAACCATGAACGACGTTATCGACGCACCAACCGAATTCGCTAAGGCCTATGTTTTCGACATGGACGGCACCATTTACCTTGGCGATCACCTATTGACTGGTGCCCGCCGTATGGTTGAGGAGTTGCGTCGTCGAGGGATTCCGGTGAGATTTCTTTCGAACAATCCAACGAAGGATCCGGGCCAGTATGTCGAGAAGCTTGGAAAATTGGGATTGGCAACCGCTATCGGGGACATTTCTAATACCGTCGTGACGACGACGCGCTGGCTGGTGAACAATCACCCTGATGCTAAGGTCTTCGCCATCGCGGAGGAGCCCCTCAAACGGAGTCTGCAAGAGGCTGGAATTGAGCTATGTGATGATCCTCAGAAGATTGACATCGTCATAGCGTCTTATGACCGCACATTCGACTACCGCAAGCTACAAATCGCCTTTGACGCTATCTGGTATTACCAGCGCGCTTTCCTCATTCAGACCAATCCAGACAGGTTTTGTCCCTTTCCTGGCGGTCGTGGTGAGCCCGACTGCGCTGCTATCACCGCAGCTATCGAGGCCTGCACCGGACAGCAATGCAAGATCAGCTTGGGGAAACCTTCTCCGGTGATGCTCACCGAGGCATTGTCCGGCCTCAGCGTTGAACCTTCCGAGTGCGTCATGGTTGGCGACCGCCTGCAGACAGACATCCAAATGGCTCTCGACACTGGCATGAAATCAGCGTGCGTGCTTACCGGCGAGGCTACTGCTGAAGACATTGCATCCCTGGACGCCGACCACCGTCCCACGTGGACTCTTGATCGCATTGACCGGCTGATCCCTGCCTCGGTGTGGCAGGAACTCGGCTGGACCGAAGACAACGCCTAAGACGACGGCGGGGTTGCGTGCATGGTGGCCACAGCCCCGAAAAGACACACTCACAGGAGACAACGATGTTGAACAACGGACCCTACCTTTTGGGCATTGACTACGGTACAGAGTCGTGCCGAGTGGCAATTTTTGACCTTGAAGGACGCCCGCTGACTTTCGCAGTGACTCCCTACAAAACCACCCATCCTCGCCCAGGGTGGGCTGAACAGGATCCCGAGGAATGGTGGAAGGCGCTGCAAGCGTCGTGCCACCGTGCCATCGCCGCAGCTGGAATATCCCCGGCGGCGATCGCCGGTATCTCCTACGATGCGACGACGTTGACGATGGTGGCCATGGACGAGCGCGGCAATGAACTGCGTCCAGCCATCATGTGGATGGACGTCCGTGCTACTGAGCAAGCCGCTCGAGCTGACGGGTCCGACTCAGTTGCGCGTCTCTACAACGGTGCCGGAACCTCGTCGGCTACCGCCGAGTGGTATCCCTTCAAAGCGGCATGGCTGCGTGAGCATGAGACAGAGACTTACCGCAAAGCCGTTCACCTCGTCGACGCCCCGGATTGGGTGACGTACAAGCTCACCGGCGAGTGGACGACGAACATCAACTCTGCTGCCATCCGGATGTACTACAACCGCGACAAGGGTGGCTGGCCAGAAGATTTTTACGAAACCATCGGGTGTGGTGACGTTTTTGACAAGATCTCAGAACGAGTCCTTGATCTGGGCACCCCGGTTGGCACGCTCGGCACAATACCGGCCCAGTTGCTGGGTCTGCGTCCGGGAATTCCAGTCGCTCAGGGACTCGGTGACGCCTGGGCCGGTCAAATAGGTCTCGGCGTGTTGGCTCCAGGTTCGATGGCTCTCATCACCGGTTCCTCGCACGTTCTCACTGGTCAATCCAATGTCGAGATCCACGGCAACGGGTTCTTTGGTGCCTACACTGACGCCGTCATGCCTGGTCAGTACACCGTCGAAGGAAGCCAGGTTTCGACCGGTTCGGTACTCAAGTGGTTCAAGGACAATTTCGCGGCCGACTACACGGCAGCTGCTGAGAAGATCGGCCTCAATCCCTATGATGTCCTTAATGAACAATCTAGAAATATTCGGCCGGGCTCAGACGGCCTCATCATTAATGAGTATTTCCAAGGAAACCGCACCCCATACACCGATTCTAAAGCTCGCGGCATCATTTGGGGCCTATCACTTATGCACACTCCGGCACACTTCTACCATGCCATTCAGGAGTCGGTCTGTTACGGCACAGCCCACAACTTGCGCGCCATGAAGGCTGCCGGTTTCGAGGTCAATCGCATGGTTGCATGTGGCGGCGCGACCAAGAGCCGCGACTGGATGCAAATGCACTCCGATGTTAGCGGAGTCCCGATCGCGCTGACCGAGGTTGGTGACGCCGTCGTCCTCGGCACCTGCACGGTGGCTGCTGTAGGCGCTGGCCTGTTCAAAGATTTACCTGAAGCTGCCGCGCACATGGTTCATGAGATTGACCTCGTTGAACCTCGTCAGGACCGGCACGAGGAGTATCAATACTACCTGGATAAATACTGCGATACCTACCCGAAATTGCGCCCCATGATTCATGACATGGTCGATCACGAGGCCAACAAGAACTGACGACCATACTGATCAGAGGAGAGATAATGTCTGAATTGATTGACAAGGCATTAAATGATTGTGACGACACGGATATCGTAATCATGGGTCACGATGTGCTCGATGAAACTGGGCATGTGTTCAAAGAATTGTTCGGTGACGCAAGGGCGATCGTCATTGCCGACGAGAATACGTGGGCCGTTGCTGGCGAGCAGGTCACAGCGTCGTTGACGGCCAATAGGGTCGAGACCGTCGAACCGATGGTCTTCCCAGGACGCCCCACGGTCTACGCCTGCTACGAGAACATCGAAAAGATCCGTGACCACATCCGTGATCTCGACGGGGTGATTGCCTGCTCAATCGGTTCGGGCACCCTCAATGACCTCACCAAGCGAGCCAGTGACGAGTTGGGCCGCCGCTATATGAATGTTTGCACGGCGGCCTCGATGGATGGGTACGCCGCCTTTGGTGCCTCCATCACCGAAAACGGCTTCAAGCACACCATGAGCTGCCGAGCCCCGCAGGCCCTCATCGCAGATCTCCCCACGATGGCCAGCGCACCTCGCCGATGCACCGCCACTGGTCTAGGAGACCTCATCGAGAAGGTGCCAGCGGGAGCCGACTGGATCCTTGCCGACGAACTGGGTATTGAGCCAATTAATAACGAAGTCTGGGATCTTGTCCAGGGCCCACTCGTCAGCGCGATTGGTGATCCCGAAGGCCTGGCCGACGGAAAACCGGAGGCATTTAATGGTCTCATCGAAGGCCTAGTGATGTCTGGTTTGGCGATGCAGAAATACCGCATTTCGTCTCGTCCAGCCTCCGGCGCAGGCCATCAGTTCTCCCATCTGTGGGAAATGGAACACCTCGGTATGAACCAAGAACCCCCACTAACACACGGGTTCAAAGTGGGTCTAGGAACCATTTCGGTGCTGGCTCTGTGGGAGAAGGTAGTGGACCACGATTTCACTACCCTCGACGTCGAGGCTGCTGTTGCTACCTGGCCTTCCGCTGCGCAGATGGAAGCCAAGGTGCGTGCCAGCTTCACCGGTGACATGCTGGAGCCCGCGGTCAAGCAGACCATGGATAAATACATCGATGCGGGTGCGCTGCGTGAGCGCCTAGAGCTTGTGAAGTCTCAGTGGCCGACGATTCGAGAACGCTGCCGTGCCCAGGTGATGCCCGCGGCTCGCGTGGAGGACATTATCAAGGCTGTCGGGGGTGTCTATCACCCGGCCCAGATCGGTCTGACCCGGCAGCGCTTCCACGACACTTACTACCGGTGCCAAATGATTAGGTCGCGTTACACGTTGCTTGACCTGTTGGTTGAGACCGGGACCATCAGCGACTTCGTCGAGCCGCTGTTCGAGCCTGACGGGTTCTGGGGACAGCGTCCCTGGCCGCAGAGCTGACACGCAACGATCGTCGTCGGGTGGGGCCGGTTAATGTGCCCGACCTCACCCGACGACTGCACCAAGGAGAAGGTCATGACAGACAAGTTCGTGGTGGGGCTGGATTTTGGCACTCTGTCGGGACGAGCTGTTGTCGTCAGAGTGAGTGACGGTACTGAAATGGGCACCGCTGTCCATGAGTATCGTCATGGCGTCATGGATCGGGTGCTGAGTGCTGCGGACGGTCAAAAATTACCGCCCGACTTTGCTTTGCAAGACCCCAGTGACTACATCGAGACTCTGGCGGCAATTGTCCCCGCCGCTGTCACAGCTGCAGGTGTTGAGCCCGACGACATTATTGGTATTGGAGTGGATTTCACGTCCTCGACCGTGATTGCTGCGACATCTGACGGCACCCCGATGTGCCAGCTGCCAGAATTCGTCAATAACCCTCACGCCTGGGTGAAGTTGTGGAAGCACCACGGCGCCCAGGACCAGGCAGACCGCATTGTCAAGCTAGCCCAGGTGCGCCGGGAGTCATGGCTAGCTCGCTACGGAGGAGTTTTGTCTCCCGAGATGCTGGTGCCGAAGGTGTTAGAGACCCTCGAATGGGCACCTGAGGTGTATCACGCCACCGACGTTTTCTGCGATGCCGTTGACTGGATCACGTGGCAGCTTACCGGGGCTCTGACGTTTGCTCAGGGCGATTCTGGGTACAAACGGATGTACCAAAATGGCGAGTACCCGTCCAAGGAGTTCCTAGCGAACCTCAACCCGGAGTTTGCCGACGTTTTTGACACCCGCATGAACGCTCCGGTGCTGCCTTTAGGGGCCAGGGTGGGTGGCCTGACGTCAAAATGGGCCGAGCAGCTCGGTCTGCCGGCTGGAATTGCGGTGGCCAGCGGCAATATCGACGCCCATGTCACAGCAGCGGCTGTCCAGGCTGTTGAGAACGGACAGATGACTGCGATCATGGGAACCTCTGCCTGCTACGTTGTCTCGGATTCCCAGGCTCGGGATGTGCCGGGAATTTTTGGCATCGTCGATGGTGGGATCATTGAGGGATCCTGGGGCTACGAGGCCGGGCAGACTGCGTTCGGGGACCTTTTCGCTTGGTTTGTCGACAACTGCGTCCCCGCCTCGTACACCAGCGAGGCCGAACGTCGGGGGATGAGCATCCACGAATTGCTCACCGAGAAGTGCGCGCATCAGGAGGTTGGTGAGCATGGCCTCATCGCGCTGGACTGGCATAACGGTAACCGCTGTGTGCTGGCTGACGCCAAGTTGTCCGGGATGATTCTCGGCCAGACCCTTACCACCTCGCCGGAAGACCAGTATCGCGCCCTGCTGGAATCGGCAGTTTTCGGCGCTCGCACCATCATTGAGTCTTTCCGTAAGTCGGGGGTTGACATCAACGAGCTCGTTGTCGCTGGCGGGCTGACGAAAAACACCTTCCTTATGCAGTTGCTCTGCGATATTTGCCGAGTGCCGCTATCAGTAGGCACAGCAGGGCAGCCGGGTGCCCGCGGCTCGGCAATTTTCGGTGCGGTAGCCGCTGGTGCTTACCCGGATGTGCGCGCGGCATCACAAGCCATGGGTGGTAAGGCCGAAGGCGTCTATCAGGTTGATGAGACGCGGGCCTTGCAGTATGACGCCTTGTACGCCGAATACGTTCGACTTCACGATTACTTTGGCCGCGGCGGAAATCAGGTGATGCATCGCCTCAAAGAGATACGACGTCAGGCCCGTCTTCGGGCACCGGAATCGACAAAAGTAGCGGGAGGCGACGACGATGCACACATGTGAGATGAGTATGACCACAAGTGCATAGCCGCAAGGATGCGAATAAGGTCGTTGTGACGACCTGCCCCCACCTATCCGCTGTGACGAGCGAACACACATCACACAGATCAGGCCTATAAGCCAATACGAGAGGAATACCGTGGCAACCGAACTGACGTGGACCGACACCGACAAGCTCGCTGTCGATACCGCCCGAGTGCTGGCGGCCGATGCCGTCGAAAAGACAGGTAACGGTCACCCCGGCACCGCTATTTCCCTAGCCCCGCTGGGCTACTTGCTCTACCACAAGGTGATGTCCATTGACCCGTCCGACCCGAATTGGCTCGGACGCGATCGCTTCATCATGTCGGCAGGGCATTCCTCACTGACTCAGTACACCCAGCTCTACCTAGCCGGGCTGGGGCTCGAGTTGTCCGACCTGGAGTCATTGCGAACGTGGGGGTCCTTGACGCCCGGGCACCCGGAATACGGCGTGACGAAATTCGTGGAAACCACCACCGGCCCGCTCGGTTCCGGTGTCGCTAACGCCGTCGGTATGGCCATGGCGGCTCGCCGTGAGCGAGGCTTGCTCGACCCTGACGCTGCTGCCGGTACGAGTCCGTTCGACCACTACGTCTACGCCATTGCCGGTGACGGATGTATGCAGGAAGGTGTTGCGTCGGAGGCGTCGTCGCTGGCAGGGACCCAGGAATTGGGCAACCTCATCATGTTCTATGACGACAACCGGATCACCATTGAGGGTGATACTGCCATCGCATTCTCGGAGAATGTCGAGGCCCGCTACGAAGCCTACGGTTGGCATGTCCAGCACGTCGATTTCACCAACGGCGGCACTACTTACGAAGAAAACGTCGAGGCTCTGATGGCAGCCATCGACAACGCTAAGACTGTCACTGACAAGCCGTCCCTTATCAGGCTCACCACTGTCATTGGCTGGCCAATCCCGGGGCTTGCCGGTCGAGCCCAGCTACACGGTGCGAAGATCGGTGCCGAGGGGGTTAGTGCGCTCAAAGAGAAGCTCGGCTTCGAGGACAAGCCTTTTGCCATCGACCTCAAGATGGTGCAGACGGTGCGCGCGGCTTTCGCTGAGCGCGGTAAAACCTTGCGCAAGGCTTGGGATGAGAGGTTCGCCGCCTGGCGGGACGCCAACCCCGACGGCGTCGCCCTGCTCGAACGGATGGTCGCCCACACATTGCCCGAAGGCCTCGACATCCCGACTTTTGAACCCGGTAAAATGAGCACACGCAAAGCGTCAGGGGCCGTCCTGAGTGCCCTGGGTCCACAGCTTCCTGAGCTGTGGGGTGGATCGGCAGACCTCGCCGGATCGAACAACACGACTATGAAAGGGGCCGACTCCTTCCTCCCCGAAGACCGCTGCTCCGAGAAGGATCCGGGTGGCCCGTACGGGCGCACCATTCACTTCGGTGTTCGCGAACACGCCATGGGAGGCATCGTCAACGGCATCACGCTGTCGGGTCTGACCCGCTGCTACGGCGGAACCTTCTTCGTCTTCTCTGACTACATGCGTCCGTCGGTACGCCTCGCGGCCCTGATGAAAGTGCCATCTATCTTCGTGTGGACTCACGACTCCATCGGCGTCGGTGAAGATGGCCCCACTCATCAGCCGGTCGAGCACCTCGCCTCTTATCGAGCCATCCCGGGCCTCGATATCGTCCGTCCCGCCGACGCTAACGAGACCGCAGTGGCGTGGCGCACGATTTTGGAGCACACCGACCGTCCCGCCGGCCTGGTTCTATCGCGCCAGGACCTGCCGACGATCGACCGCAGTGAATACGCCTCGGCTGAGGGGGTTGCCAAAGGTGCCTACGTGGTCTGCGAAGCCAGCAGCGATCCCAAGCTCATCCTCATCGGTACGGGGTCCGAGCTGTCGGTGGCTCTGGAGGCGCAGAAGAAGCTCGAGGGCGACGGCATCCCGACTCGCGTCGTCTCGATGCCATGCCAAGAATGGTTCGATGAGCAAGATGACGCGTACCGTGAATCCGTGCTGCCCAGCTCGGTAACTGCCCGGGTGAGTGTCGAGGCCGGTATCGCTTTGGGGTGGACGAAATACGTCGGCTACAAGGGGGCTTCGGTGTCTCTGGAACACTTCGGCGCTTCAGCAGCTGGGGCCCTGTTGTCTAAGAAGTTCGGGTTCACCGCAGATCACGTTGTGGAGGTCGCTCACACTGTGCTGTGAGACGGAGTAAGTCAAAGCGATGCCGAATCGACGCCGGGCGAGCCACGACGAGGAGATGCTCCACGTCGCGGAAATGTACTACTTCGAGCAGATGACCCATGCCGCCATTGCTCAGCGACTCTCCATGAGTCGTTGGACCGTCGGCAGGATCCTCGAGGAGGCTCGTCGTACTGGGATGGTCAAGATCACCATTGACCATCCCCTTGCCCGGCATCACCGACTCGAAACCGAGTTGGTTGACAATTTTGGATTACAGTCAGTCGTCGTCGTGCCTGTCCAGGCCAGTGACGAGTTGACCATGGAACTCGTCACCCGGACGGCAGCGCAGCGGCTGTCTGAATGGCGACCACGACCGCGGGTGGTCGCGGTCAGTTGGGGTCGGACCATGGCTCATGTAGCCCAGCATTTGGGATCGGGCTGGAACCCTGACGTCGTCGTCGCCCAGACCAATGGCGGGGTCGCCGTCACCAGAAATGATCTTGTCGGACGTTCTGTCGTTCGGATGGCCGAGCGCGGCCCAGGGCGGTCTCTTACCTTGCAAGCTCCTACGATCGTGGAGTCAGTGGATCTGGGGAATATGCTGCGGCAAGATGCGTCCGTTTCGCGCCCGCTGGAGGCCGCCCAAAAGGCGGATCTTGTGGTGTATTCACCTGGGGCAGTGAGCCTTGACTCGATTCTGGCGACGGCTGGCCACGTCACGACCGACGGTATTGAGCAGCTGCGAAATAATGGAGCTAGCGCAGACATCATGAGCCATTACGTTGACGTCAATGGCGATGTTGTTGATGAGGAATTGGATTCCCGCACCATCTCAGTAGACCTGGATTGCGTTCGGGTCAGGGGCAGAAAGGGCCATGGCCGTTTGCGAGGCCGTAGGGTGCTTGCCGTTGCATCTGGGGCAGAAAAAGCTGAGGCGATGGGGGCAGCCCTACACGGTGGCTTGTGTACCGACCTTGTTATTGACGCCCGTGTTGCCGAGCACGCCCTCCAGTGAAGCAGAGAGTCGACGACGATATGCACGGAAGTGCAGGCTGTTGACGAAAGTGAGACTCCTGCGTGCCCTGACGTTACCGTGAAACGCGTCGGGCCCACAGTCGGGCCAAAACCCACTTTCGGAGGTGCAAAGATGCTCAGGATTGCAGTGCTCGGTGCGGGTGTCATGGCCACCGCATTGACGTTCCCCGCTGTTGAGAACGGCAACGAGGTGAGCCTCATTGGAACCCATCTCGATGACGAGATTATCGATTCCATTCAAGCCACCCGGGAGCACCCGGTTCTTAAACTTAGGGTTGATGAGCGTGTCAAGGCCTACCACTTCGCTGATGCCGCTAAAGCCATAGAAGGAGCCGATGTCGTCATGAGCGGCGTCAATTCATTCGGGGTCAATTGGGCGGGAGAGCAGCTGGCTAGCCTAGCCACGCCCGGGCAGACCATCCTGTGTATAACCAAGGGCATGCAGGCCGACGAGGACGGCACCCTCCACATTTTGCCCGAGGTACTGAAGAAACGCATGGGGGACCTTGCCGATAAGGTCCACTGGGCAGCCATTGTTGGTCCGTCGATTGCCGGTGAACTGGCAGTGCATCGCGACACGTGCGTTGTGTTTTGTGGGGAGCAGCAGGAGATCCTCGACCGTCTTGCCAAGGCATATCGCACTGATTATTACCACGTCTGGACGTCTACCGACTTCGTCGGCCATGAGGTCGGTGCGTGTATGAAGAACATCTTCGCATTCGGTGGAGGTTTTGCTGCTGGCATGCTGGAAAAAGCTGGGCAGGCTGACGCTCAGTACGCCATGTATGACTACACTGCGGCACTTTTTGGTGAGGGTGCCCGCGAGCTTAAACAGATGGTTACCTTCATGGGTGGTGATCCGGAGGTCGCGACTGGTCTAGGCGGGGTCGGCGACATGTTCGTCACCACGATGGGCGGGCGCAATGTGCGGGCCGGAACTTACGTTGGTGCCGGGGTGCCGTTCTCGCAAATCCGTAATGTCACCATGAAAGGCATCACTCTTGAAGGTGTCGCGGCCATCGACGTGGTTGGCGAAGCGATTGAAAAGCTGACCCAGCGCGGGGTTGTTGCCAAAGACGATTACCCGTTGGTGCGGGCTCTATATGACATCGTCGCCCACGATGCTCCCCTTGATCTGCCCTGGAAGAAGTTCTTCGGCGGAGAAAAATGACGTGCTTGTCGGCATGATCCCTATCGAGGGGAGATGCGCCTCTAACCACGGATCGGTTGCGAAAAGTACCGAGTTGGGTGGGGCTTGGGCACTGTGGTTCCCGATGCCGCCTTGGGCCGGGATTTTTCGCACCGGGCGATGGCTGCCACCGAGGCGTTCACGCAGCAGCCTGAGAATCCGCTCGGCCATCGTGAACTTGGGGTGCTCAACGAGCCGCCACGACCTAGACTCGACTGGTCGTCTTAGAAAGGCTGTCATGAACAACGTCATCGAGGTCACCGACGCGACCTTCGCCTCCGAGGTTCTCGGCGCTTCCACGCCGGTCCTTGTCGACTACTGGGCCGACTGGTGCGCGCCCTGTAAGCAGCTCTCCCCGATCATCGAAGAGCTCGCTGGGACGTACGGCGACCGGATGGTCTTCGCCAAAGTCGACACCAACGTCAATACTCGGGTGGCTGCCGAGCAAGGGATCATGTCCCTACCTACCATCCAGGTATGGCAGGGCGGCCAGCTCGTCAAATCGCTGCAGGGCGGCAAGACGAAGAAGGCGCTAGTTAAAGTCATCGAAGAGTTTGTTGCCTGAGGAGGGGTCATGCCGTCTGCCACTAAGAAGGTTTCCTTGGTCCGTCGTAGTGGGGGCCGTTATACCGCCACTAACGCGCGTGGTGGTCAGATTCGGTTTGGGTCGGGTCAGGATGCCGAGTTCACCCCCGTCGAGCTGCTGTTGGCGGCAATCGGCGGGTGCTCATCGATTGATGTCGACACCGTAACAAGCCGCCGCGGTGAGCCTACCCAGTTCACCGTTTCCGTGTCGGGTACCAAACGCAGCGACGAGGAAGGACGGGCATCGTTGGGTGACATCGCCGTCGACTTCCGGCTGAGTTTTCCCGATACCGAGGAGGGGCGTGAGGCTGCAGGGCTGGTCAACCGAGTTGTCACGATGTCGCGCGACAAAAATTGCACCGTCTCGCGGACTGTCGAGGCCCCGACCCCAGTTGCATTCAGCATCGCCGGCGAGCCGCTGGACTAACGGGTTGCTTCATCGTATTTTCACGCGGAGTGTGTCCACGAGCGGCCTTCTGCGGACCTGACGGCGGCCGGATCCGGTGGCGAAAAGTCCCGGGCCCGGCCGTTTCGCGTCATCAGGAGATGAGATCTCGCGGGCAGGTGATGTTTTCTTCGGCCTCGGGGGCCTTGGGAAGGGCTGTCTGGGGACCGTGTGGTCTTCGAGAATCACCGAGCCAGGGACCGCGGGTGTCATTTTTCCCCGTAGGCGGGCGGTCACGTCACTTTTATGCGCCCGCTGCTCGGCGAGCGTTTATTTTTCTTTTCGATTGGCGGTCCGGGATTTCTGCCAGTCGTGGATCCAGCTTCATCTCACGTCACCCTCGTCACCCGTGTGATGCACAACGACCCCAGGATGCTCAGGATGATTGTTGCAATGAACAGTCCGGGATAGCCGACCGCCTTCACCAGGGCCGCGCCAATGCCCGGTGCGAAGACGATTGGCAGTGAATTGGCGGCGTTGAGGAAGCTGAGGTCGCGGGCGGAATCGTCGCGGTTGGGCAGCACCTCCACCATGAGCGCCCCGTCGACAGCCATATAGGTACCGAACGCGACCCCGCCCATCGCGGCGAAAATGGTGAGAGTCCACGGTTGGTTGACAAGGAGGAGGGGGATAATCCCAGCCCCGGCCACGAGCGGGGCAATCATCGTAAAAGGCTTGCGGCGTTTAATTTTGTCGGACCATGGCCCCGTGACGGCGTCGAGAATGATCGCCGTGATGGCGAGAACTGCGGAGTTGGTGGCGATGAGTTTTCCGGCGGCTGCTCGTGTCATGCCCATCGCATCGGTGGCGATGTATAGCTGAAACTGCATCACCATGAACAAAGAGATCACGAAGAGGAACCGACCGACCAGAATCCACCAGAACTGGCCGTCGGAAGGTGGTTTTATCTGGGCGCCGAATTGGTGCCAGGTGACGGGCGGACGGGGGGACTGGTTTCGTAGAGGGTGGGGTGGAAGCAGGAGCACCACGATGATGCTCGACGCCATCATCATCCATGCCGCTATCAGGAACCCGTGTGATGGGTGGGTCACCAAAGTCCCAGCGATCACCGCACCAATGATTTGGGCGAGGAGGTAGCCCGCGCCACCAAATGCTGAAACCTTACCGAGAACGGAGTCAGGGACGTAGTCCGGCGGCACGGCATTGAAAGCGCTGAGCATGCAGTTGAGCCCGCCCTGGTACACCATCTGCGCGATGACGAGGAGGGTGGGATTGCGGGTTAAGCCGATGCACGCGAAAGCCAGGGTGCCGACGATGGCTCCGCCGATGATCCATGGATTGCGTGGGCCGAACTTGGATCGAGTGCGGTCTGACAGTGTTCCAGCCAGGATCATGCAGATGACGGCAACAAGCGCGCCGGTAGTCGTGAGTAGGGCGAGATAATTGACCTTATCGTCGGGTTTGACCTCAGCGGCAAGTGCTGCCAACAGCGTGCTACCGGAAGCCCCGACGGCTGCCCACCCCAATTGTCCGATGAACATCACTGCGCCGAGGCGACCGGTATCGGGGTACCGCTTATGCCGGGGCTGAACAGCCCTTCGTTGGGTTGCCGTCATAGGGGTTAGCTCCTTTGCCAGCGAGGTGAGGGCTAGGCCGTCCTCCACAAAACCCTAGTATTACTAGGTAATGTAGAGCGCGGTTGCGCCGCGGTCGACCTGTGTGTGATTCGACCGCGGTGGGGGTCGAATATCCCGGTCCGCAATGGGTTCAGGCGCGGCTGCGCTCCACCTCTTCGCGAGGAGGGATTTTTGTTCACTACCGGCGGTGGGTTAAGGGGGAAGGGGTTGGTGGCTTTAGGCTGGGGCGGTGCCTCGGTCTCCACTACCCCAACGTCATGGCTTGGAATCGGCGTGGGTTTGCACACCCGATCATGGACAGTGCCGTCGGTTGGCGCAGGAACGTGGGGTTGAGGGCTGGCCATGGGTGACGATGCGGGAGTACCTGGTCGAGAAGCTCCCCAGGATGGGTGCCAGTCGTGTTGACGAGATGCTTCGCGAGGGAAGATTCGTTGATGAATCGGGGCGCTCGTTCCAGCAGGATTCGCCTTTCGTGCCCCAGACGTTCATCTTCTTCCACCGAGATCTACCCGTCGAGACCCCCGTCCCGGGAGAAATCGGCATCCTTTATTCCGATGAACGCATCCTCGTCGTCGACAAGCCACACTTTCTGTCCTCGATTCCCCGGGGAAGCCATGTCGTCGAGTCGGTTGTCGTCCGATTACGTACTCAACTGAACTTGCCAGAACTAACGGTGGCCCATCGCTTGGATCGAGTTACTGCCGGCGTGTTGCTGCTGACCCGGGAGCGCCAGTGGCGTCGACCATATCAGGAGATGTTCGAGCGTCGTGAGGTCGTCAAAAAATACCGGCTTGTAGCGCCGGTGGTGCACGATCCGGCTGGTGAGGGGATCGTCGCGACGAAAGGCGGCTGGCAGGTGAGGTCCCGGATCGTTAAAGAGAGGGGGATTTTGCAGGCTCGGGAGGTGCCTGGAGAGCCGAATGCCATCACCGATGTCGAATTGATAGGTGAGCACGGAGAGTTAGGCCTATATGAGGCCAGCCCTAGGACCGGCCGCACTCACCAAATTCGTCTTCATATGCAACGCTTAGGCGCCCCAATTGTGAATGACCCTTTTTACCCGGTAGTTCTCGACACCCCGATCGACGACTTCACCCACCCACTCCAGTTGCAGGCATGGCAGATGGGCTTTACCGACCCCGTCACAGGGGACCCGAGAGTTTTCACCTCGAGACTGAGATTGGCTGCCTGGATGTGAGAGAACATGCTCAATGCTGCTGGTTGGACGACAAAGGTCAGGTCACGCGGATGAGGAGCTGTGATTGCGCGGGCTGTGTGCACGTCATCGTTGTGCCTCTCTGCCATATGGCAGGCGCATTCTGGGCGCTGCGTAACGACGGCGGACCCACGCCACACACCAGCCGTCAAAAATAACCACCACTCCTGCGTGCTTAGCGTCGGGGAACCCTACTCGCGTCGATTTTTCCCGGGCCAGGCAGATGACGGGCTCAGCGATACCCGGGACCGTTGCGAAGTGATGAAAATCGCCCGGCAGTGCAGATAGCGGGAGAATTCCGCACCGCCGCCGGCCATGCTCGCATCAACGATGCTCAGACGGTGTGTTACAGGACTATCCCGTGTGCGAGTGCCCGCCCAATGCGTCAGCGACCAAGCTCAGCCAGGAACCGCTCGGCATCCAGGGCGGCACGACACCCGGACCCGGCTGCGGTGACGGCTTGCTGGTAGTGGGAGTCAACCAGGTCACCACAGGCGAAGACTCCCGGCACATTGGTGCGCGTGGACGGCTCAGCGCACACGACGTAACCAGCCTCGTCCACGTCAACTTGGCCGCGAACCAACTCGGAGCGAGGATCGTGACCGATGGCTTCAAAGACTCCAGCGACGTCGAGCTGACGCTCGACGCCGGTTTTAGTGTCGCGCAGCGTGATCGACTCAAGCTTCGAGTCGCCCTGCATGGCAACGATCTCGCTATCCCACGCGAACGTGATCTTCGGATCGGCTGCAGCACGGTCAGCCATGATCTGAGAGGCGCGTAACTGGTCGCGACGATGAACGAGGGTTACTGAGTTGGCGAATCGGGTAAGGAAGGTGGCTTCTTCAACTGCGGAGTCACCACCTCCCACGACGGCGATATCCTTTCCGGTGAAGAAAAACCCGTCACAGGTGGCGCACCACGACACGCCGCGCCCAGATAGTCGAGACTCATCCTCAAGCCCGAGTTTGCGGTAGGCCGACCCCATGGCAAGAATGACAACCCGCGCCTTGTGGGTATTCCCGTCGGTATCGACGACTGTCTTGATCTCGCCGGTGAGATCAACGTCGGTCACGTCATCGGCGACAAGCTCGGCCCCGAACCGTTCGGCCTGGGCCCGCATCTGTGCCATGAGGTCTGGGCCCATGATCCCCTCGGAGAAGCCCGGGTAGTTTTCGACCTCGGTGGTTTGCATGAGAGCACCGCCGGCATCCATCGACCCCTCGAAGACCAACGGTTTCAACCCAGCACGAGCGGTATAGACAGCGGCAGTGTACCCGGCGGGTCCGGAACCGACGATAATGACGTCGCGAGGTTCGTCGTTCCCCTGAGTGTCTGCGTAGACGACGTCAGGAGAGGGTTGGGTGGTGTTGTCCTCTCGGGAATCAGATAGTGAAATGCTGCCGAGGATGGTCTTGGGCACAAGTGGCTGGGTAGTCATGTCGTCTCCTGGTCGGTGACTGGTTCAAGGATCAACCTATCCAGCGCACAAAGCTGTCACGACATTCCCGGTGGGATTAAGGGTGGATGGTGGGGCCTCCGGTGCTCTCACGAATGACGAGGTGCCACGGTACGGGGACGCTCGTTCCTGATTGATTCGCGTTACTGCTGGATTGACCGATGCGTTGGACGAGGATTGTCAGGGTCTTGTCAGCGAGCGCGTCAAGATCGGGAGCGATTGTGGTCAGAGTTGGAGTTGAGTAGACCCCCTCTTCAGTGTTGTCGAATCCCGCAATTGCGATGTCTTGCGGCACTTTTACCCCAGCTTCGTGACAGGCGCGAATCGCACCGATTGCCATTGTGTCGTTGAAACAGAAGACTGCGTCGGGCTTCTTTGCGAGGCCGAGTAGGCTGTTCATGGCATCAAACCCAGCTGATCGCGAGTAAGTAGATACGCCCACCACCAGATCGTCGTCGAAGGGAATATCTGCTGCTTTGAGCGCCTGACGGTACCCGGCGAGCCGTGTCGAGGCAGTACCCTGATTTGGGACGTGACCGATGGCGGCGATCCGTTGACAGCCAACTTCAATAAGATGCTCGGTCATCCGGCGTGCTGCGTCAACAGATCTCACTGCAACATGGTCATGGTTGGGCGGAGTTGCTCGTTCACCGAGTAACACCATGGGAACACTGGTGGGATGGTCGGAAATTTCTTTCGCAGTCAGAGTCAGGGGTGAGAACACAATCCCATCCACGACGCCCCGGCCCAACCGAGTGAGTACTCGGTTTTCCATGACGGGATCCGCGCCAGTCAACTCCAGCAGCGCGACGAGTTCCTCCTTTTTGGCCCGTTCTGAAATACGAGAGGTGAGCTCTGCAAAGTAGGGGGTCTTGATTTCTGGGAGGGCCAGAGCGATGAATCCGGTTCGGCCAGCTTTCAACTGACGAGCTGCGCGGTTGGGTTGGTAGTCAAGCTCCTTGATCACCTGTTCGACCCGAGCCCGGGTACCAGGACGGACGTGCGGGCTCTTATGTACAACGTTAGAAACAGTCTTAACAGACACCCCTGCGGCTTCGGCAACATCTACGAGCCGCGCTGTCATGGCCATGACTTTAGACCCTCGAGGTGGTCCGAGCAATATCGCCGGGTAACGCTTTGGCGTGCATCTTGCGCACTTCTTTACATCGTTGTAATAATGGGTTACAACGATGTAAAGAAGCTAGGGAGACGGCAACGGTGTCGTCGCATAGGAGAGATACCCATGAGGACAACGACCGTCCACGTCCATCCCGCTTATCAGGTGGGAGAGGTGAACCGGAGGATCTTCGGTAGTTTCGTTGAGCATATGGGCCGCTGTGTCTATACCGGCATCTTTGAACCAAACCATCCTGAGGCTGATTCCCACGGATTTCGTCGTGATGTAGCAGAGCTGGTCAAGGAACTGGGAGTTACGGTTCTGCGCTATCCCGGCGGAAATTTCGTCTCGAACTATCGTTGGGAGGACGGCGTTGGACCGCTCGAGGAACGGCCAAGGAACCTTGACTTTGCGTGGCGGTCGATTGAACCCAACACCGTCGGCACGAATGAGTTTCTCGCGTGGTGTCGGCGAATGGGCATCGAGCCCATGCTTGCAGTCAATCTTGGGACGCGCGGGCTCAGCGAGGCCATGGAATTCTTACAGTACGTTAACGGAGATACCGACACCCGTCTACCGCAGTTGCGCAAGAGCCATGGGTGGGAAGATCCATGGAGCGTCGAAACCTGGTGCCTGGGAAATGAGATGGACGGGCCTTGGCAGATGGGCCACAAGACTCCCGAGGAATACGCCCGGACGGTGACCGAGGTGGCCAATGCCTTCCACCGATTCGACGACAAGCTGTCCCTCATCGCGTCTGGCTCGTCAGCGCGGGCCATGCCGACGTTCGGGCGCTGGGAACGCATCGTCGTCGATGCAGCGTTCGACAACCTTGACATGGTGTCAGCCCATGCCTACTACGAGCCCATAGATGATGATGCCGTCTCTTTCGCCTGTTGTGCAGAGGATATGGAAAGGTACATCCGCGATGTCGTCGCCACGCTTGACCACGTAGCGGCCATGCATCACAGTGACCGTCGACTCAAGATTTCCTTCGACGAGTGGAACGTCTGGTACCAGAGCCGGTTTGATGGAGAGAACTCGATCGGTATGGTGCATGCGCCGCACCTCATCGAGGACACTTACTCGGTTCTTGATGCGATGGTCGTGGGCTCCCTCCTCATCACCCTGCTACGGCATACGGACAGAATTGGTGTCGCATGTCAGGCGCAGCTTGCCAATGTCATCGCTCCGATTCGTACTGAAGAGGGTGGTCGCGCCTGGCGGCAGACGATCTTCCATCCATTCGCGTTGATGTCACGACACGCTCGTGGGGTAGTTCTTGATACTCGCTGTGAGGGGCCGACAATCTCCACACAACGATGGGGAGAAGCCGATCAGCTGTGGACCGTGGCGACTTGGGATGCCGAGAGCCATGATCTTGCGGTCTTCCTCGCGAATCGTGACCTTCACGAGAGCACTCGGGTACGGATCGATCTGAGGCCCTTCGGTGACTGCACGGTTGTTGAGTGTCTCGCTCTTGACGACGAGGACATTGCAGCCGTCAACACCGCAGACCAACCAAACCGAGTTGAACCGCACAACGCCCGATGCGACATCACGTCAGCGACTCTCACTTTCGATGCCAATCCGGCGAGCTGGAACTGCCTGCGGCTGAAGATCTTGTCCAACGAGGACAACTAGTTGTCGGAACGGGTGGATCGATGTCGATCTGGCCGACAGGGAAGGAAGAACACAGCATGATTGAGAATCTGACACGGCGGGGATTCCTCTCCGGCGCAGTGGCAGCTGGTGCCGTAGTCGGCCTGGCTGCTTGCAGTGGCGGCAAGTCTGCCGGGGGCACCGCGAACGACCAGACATCGGGAAATGGTGGAAAGACCTACGACGGCCCCAAGGTTGAGCTCACCTTCTGGAATGGCTTCACCGGTGGTGATGGCACTTTTATGAAGAAGATAGTCAACAATTTCAACTCCAGCCATGACAACATCAAGGTCACCATGCAGTCCATGCAATGGACCGATCTGTACAAGAAACTCCCGACTGCCGTCACGGCGGGCAAGGCACCCAATGTGGCTGTCATCCACCTTGACTCAGTGGCGACCATGGCGGCCCGCAAATCCATCCAACCTCTCGACGATGTTGCCAAGGCGCTTGATCTTAAGGGCTCCGACTTTGCGAAGGTGCCGTGGGAGGCTGGAATCTACCACGATGCGCGGTACTCGATCCCGCTTGACGTCCATCCCATGGGCTTGTTCTTCAACAGCACCGTCATGGACAAGGTCGGGCTGGATCCCGACAAGCCGCCGCAGACCCATGACGAGTACATGTCTGCGTTGGAGATACTCAAGTCCAAGGGGTTTGCTGGCCACTGGGCATCACCGTTCCAGTTCACCGGCGGGATGAGCGTCTACAGCTTGGTGTCCCAGTTTGGTGGAGGACTCTTCTCGGAAGACGCCTCCCACGCGACGTGGCATGAGGAGCCGGGCATCAAGGCTATGACATGGTGGATGGATCTGGTGAAGCAAGGGTATTCCCCAGCCAAGGTTGCACAGGATGCGGACTTCGTCGCCCTTCAGAACGGCAAGACCGCTTTCAACTGGAATGGCATTTGGTCGCTTAACACTTTGGATGAGAACAAAGACTTGGAGTGGGGGGTTGCCCCGTTGCCGCAGATCGGCGAGCGTAAGGCTGTCTGGGCCAACTCTCACCAGTTCACGATCCCGACGCAGCGCGACGGTAATTCGAACCGTACAGATGCTGCCAAAGTGTTCGTCAATTGGGTCTCCCAGCAATCGCTGGAGTGGGCCAGGGGTGGCCAGATTCCAGCACGCAACTCGGTCCGCGAAAGTGACGGTTTTGCCAAGCTGACTGGCCAGTCGAGCTTAGCCAAGCAAATTAACGACGTGGTGTTTCCGCCAACAGTCCCTGGCATTAGCGATGTCATTGGTGAGTTCTATCGCGCTGTCAACGAGATCATGCTTGGTGGGAGGGGAATTGAGTCGACGCTGAAGGAGTCTGCCGACAGAGCCGATAAAATTCTTGCGGAAAACCGAAAGAAGTATCGGTGATGTCGGTCTCAGCGGGGGGAACTGCAAGGAGGAGACGTAAGAGCGTTGAGGGCTCTGCGGGTGTTGCGTTGGTCTTCCTCGCTCCCTACCTCGTCGTGTTCACGGTTTTCGTCGCCGTCCCTGCGGTTTATGGCATCTGGATCAGTCTGCATGATTGGGACTTCACCCTCCCAGCACGTCCATGGGTGGGATTGCAGAACTATGCGGACCTGTTTGACCCACAATCGGTGCAATATGAGCAGTTTTGGCGAGGCATGGCAAACACCGGTATCTTCACGGTGGCGAGCGTACCTTTCCTTGTAATCCTTCCGTTGGGGCTCGCAATTCTGCTGAACATGAGGTTTCCGGGGCGGACGTTCTTCCGGGCGATATTTTTTGCTCCTTACGTGCTCGGTGTCGCTGTCATCGGTGTCATGTGGAGATACCTGTTGGACGGCAACTTCGGTCTAGTGAATGCCATCTTTCACTCAAATATTCAGTGGACCACCTCCCAACCCTGGGCCTGGATTGGTTTGGTTGGTGTCACGGTCTGGTGGACAATCGGGTTCAACGCAGTGATTTACATGGCCGGTCTAGCTAATATCCCCCAGGAGCAATATGAAGCCGCTGCCATCGACGGTGCTGGGCAGTGGCAGCAGTTCAAGTACGTGACCATGCCAGGACTGCGTCCCGTGCTGATCTTTGTTCTTGTCACAACGGTGTTGGCCAGTGCCAATATGTTCGGCCAGTCCTACACCATTACCCAGGGTGGCCCGGCTGAGTCGACACGAACCGCAATCATGGTGATCACTGACCTGGGATTCAGCCAGAACCGTGCTGGTCAGGCCGCTGCTGAGAGTTACATCCTTGCCGCTATTCTCATTGTGATCTCAATCGCGCAGTATTACGCCACACGCGATCATAAAGAGGCGAAGGGTCGACGTCGGCTCCGTTATATTGCCCGATCCAGGAAGGGCGAAGTGTCATGAGGAAGACATGGAGAAACCCGTGGTTCTGGGTAGTGATGGTAATTCTTACCATCATCTTCCTTGGGCCTCTCGTGGTCATGATCCTCACCTCGTTCAAGACGAATATTGAGGCACAGCAAGTTCCGGCCACATTCCTTCCACATACCTGGACGTTACGCGCCTACCAGCAGTTGTTGTTTCTAGATGATGCGAGTCCGGTTCTTCGATGGGTGCTGAACTCATTTGTGGCTGCAACGGCCAATTCGGTACTGACCTGTTTGCTTGCTGCGATGGCTGCCTATGCCTTTGGCCGGCTGCGGTTGCCTGGCAAGAACGTCCTATTCGCAATCGTCCTGTCGACGATGTTCGTGCCGGGGTTTATCTTCCTCATGCCGAACTTCGAGTTGATGTCGAAGCTTCAGTGGTTGGACTCGCTTCCCGCGATTATCTTTCCGGGAACCGCAGGAGCTTTTGGGGTGTTCTTCCTCAGACAATTTTTCGTTGCGCTGCCGAAAGAGTTCGAGGAGAGTGCGAGGATTGATGGAGCTGGGCCATTCACGACCTTCTTCAAGATCGTGCTCCCCAACGCCAAGGGAGCCTTGGCAACTCTGCTTGTCCTGTCTTTTCTGGGCAACTGGAATGACTTTGTCTGGCCGATTTATGTGTTGTTCAGTGACACGAATCTCACGCTTCCAGTCGGTCTGACCCGCCTGCAAGGCAGTTACACAATTGATTACCCCGTCATTATGGCTGGCGCGACGATGGCTGCTGTCCCGGTTCTCATCATCTACGTCGTCTTGCAGCGGTACATCATCGAAGGCATTGCTAGCTCCGGCCTCAAGGGGTGACGAGGTGATGTCGACGAGGCCTCTCGCAACGCTCGTGCTGGGGCTCTGTTTGATCGTGATAAGCCGTGACGCCAGTAACCGGCTAGAGCCTAACCGGCGATTGCTGCCGGTCAGATCGTCAACCCAGTGTCGCGTAGCTTTGCCGACACCTGGGCCGATCCGTCAGCTATCGGGGGCGTGGATGGTTGGTGGTACGTCTATGCGACGTCAGACCCGCTGCGTGCTGGCGGGATCCCTGCCCTAGGCCATGTTGCCAAGACAAGAGACTGGCAGTACTGGACGTATGTCGGACCGCTTCTCACCTCGGAGGACATGCCCGACTGGATCAGTCCGAAGCCGGGGTCTGGGCCCCGGACGTTCGTCGTATCGGTGACCGGTATGTCCTTTACTTCGCAGTGACGGAGACAACTCTCAACGCTGGGAAGAATGACTCGGCGATCGGCGTTGCGACGGCACCCTCGCCAACAGGGCCATGGACAGTGAAACCGGAGCCGCTCGTCCCTCCTCGCTCCGATGGACGCGACGGGTGGTTCTCGACCATTGATCCGACCGGATTCACGGATGCCGACGGTACTCATTACCCTTTACTGGGGTTCGTACCATGGCGGGATTTTTGCCGCGCGAACCGCTACGGACGGCCTATCTTTAGCGACAAAACCAGTGCAGGTTGCCCATTCTGGCCGGGACGAGGCTCCCTACGTCGTCAAACATGGTGACGGGTACTATCTGATGGCGTCCTCGGCGAAGTGTTGCGCCGGGCTGAGCACTGGGTACTCAGTTTTTGTGGAACGTGGCCAGTCGCCATTAAGCTTGTTCCTCGATGCTGACGGCATCGCCATGACGACGGCGAAGTCAGGTGGGAACATCGTCGTGACCCAGAACGGTAACAAGTGGATCGGTGCTGGTCATAACGCCGTTTTCACGGATTCGTCAGGGCAGGATTACCTCCGCTACCACGCACTGGATCGGACGCGGCCATGGCTTGAGGAGGCCGGAGGGACCAATCGACGTCCGCTCCTGGTCGATCGCCTGGAGTGGATTGACGGTTGGCCGATGGTCAACGGTGGTGCGGGACCCTCTAATATACCCAGTCCCGTGCCAGTGACAGCGTCTTTACTCGGTGGAGAACCGTGGAATGCCTCGTCGCAGTTCACCAATACTCATCGGGTTGATGCTGGAGAAGTAAACCAGGCCATGAATATCGAACACGAGGTCGTTGTCTCACGGAAGAGGCTTCCGACGGACGACGTGCGGCTGGAGGCGGATGTGCTGCCGAAAAACTCGATCTCTGTAGAGCTGGCAGACGACGTTAGTGTCGAGGTGAACGCGGACTCCGGTGTGCCGAGGGCAAGACGAGATTCGTGGACTGGGTCAACTGAGTTCCCGAAGGACGGATCGTGGCGAACTCTTGTTGTCACCATTCATGGGCCGCAGATGCGCGTGGCACTGAGACCGGCGGGATCAAGCGATGCATCGGCCTTGGCGAGGTCGCTGTCGAGGGAACGCGCATCGTCGAATACGGACGCGAGGTCACTGGTGCTGATGGATTCCGCAATTACGGTGGGGCAGTGGTCGGTCGACCTGCGGGTGTGACATCGCTGCGTATTGCCCATCACGTCGGCTATGGCGGTGAGTACCTCTACTGATTGGCTCTCAGCCATGACGGTCGCCATGGGATGTGGGGCGCCACGTGGACGATGCCGGCGGCCTCTCGCCCACGAATTGGGCTGTACACCGGAAGAGGGGAGAACCCAGCAGTGGAGGTGCACTTCTCCGATCTCGTCTTTGTGAATGCGTCGGGGCCTTCCTAAGCACTTCCCGTGGAGATGAAGGGTGGCAAAGTCGGCTGGCGGCGGATTTCCCGGTTGGGGATTGACGCGATCCATGGTGGATCTGACCACGGTCGGATGGGGCAGTCAGGGGCGTGACACCGTGGCACAATTCTGCCTCCGCCAACAGCAGATCTCCTTGTACGATGCGGAAAACCCTCGACGGAATCGTAGAAACTGGGAGTCATGAGTGAGTCGATGAATGATCCCCGAGAGCCCCATGAGACCAACTCTTTCCGGAATGCCAGCGGCGAGGGCGGATACCCTTCGCACCCGGAGGCCCAAGACTGGGCACATGAATCTTATTGGTCACGCAGCGACGGGTCCGGGTCGGGATTGGGAAGTTCAGCCGCTACGCAACGGCAGGTGTGGGAATCATCTGAGCGGCCTACCGCTACCGATCCGAACTTGGGTGACAAAAATGCCGACTCGCCGCAGTCCCCGTCGTATTCCGGCCGCAAAGGCTTTCGGGGCGGGACTATTGTCCTCGCGGCGGTGTTGGCCGCGGCCGTGGGCGGGGTTTCAGGTGGCCTCGTCGATCGTTCGCTGACAAAAAATGACGCTCCGGTCGTGACCGCAGCTTCCGCCACCCCGAATACCGTCACTAAGGTCGTCCAGGGCTCGTCTTCAGCCCCGGACTGGACGGCCACTGCATCGGCAATCTCGAACTCAGTGGTTTCCATTACCGTGACTACTAGTAACGGGGGTGGTGAAGGGTCTGGCGTCGTCATCGATTCCAACGGCAACATCGTCACGAATAACCACGTCGTCTCCGGGGCCACGTCCGGCGGGCAGCTGACGGTATCTGTGGGAAACAAGACTTATGACGCCAAAGTGGTCGGCACTGACCCATCAACTGATCTAGCTGTCATCCGGGTGACGAATCCGCCCACATCTATGAAGCCGATCAGGTTCGCTGACTCCAGTAAGTTGACGGTGGGGGCTCCGGTTATGGCGGTTGGTAACCCGCTAGGTCTGTCGGGATCAGTGACGACCGGAATCGTCTCCGCTCTTAACCGCCCAGTCACGACTACAAACGGCGATGATTCGGGTGACCTGCTAGGGTCGCGTGACTCTTCGTCGGGGGTCGTCGTCACCAATGCTATTCAGACAAGTGCCGCGATTAATCCGGGCAATTCCGGAGGTGCGCTGGTCAATGCAAACGGCGAACTTGTGGGTATCAATTCCTCGATCGCTAGTTTGCCGTCGTCTGACCGTTCCCAATCGGGCAACATTGGCATCGGGTTCGCCATCCCTGCGAACTTGGCGAAGTCGATTGCTGACCAAATTGTTAAGACTGGTAAAGCCACCCACGCCTTCCTAGGTATCTCGGTTCGTGACGCTGATGCGGTGGAATCTAACGTCAAGATTCGGGGGGCCGGGGTCGCGTCGGTAACGCCGAACTCGGCTGCAGATAAGGCTGGTCTGCGTCAAGGCGACGTTATTACTAAAATTGACGATACGGAAATACCCTCGGGGGAATCCTTAGTGGGTCTTGTTCGGTCGCTCAAAGCCGGTCAGACGGCGAAAATTAGCTACATTCGTGGCTCCAAAGAGGCGACCGTTGACGTCACCATGGGAACGGCTAAGTCCTGATCTCGGTAGGCAAGGGCTCCCGCGGCCGACGAGCTGCGGGAGTTCGGCATGGGAACCACGAGACGCGGTCTCACATGAGGTCGAGAACAGCGCGGGCGGTCGCGTCATCAACGACGAGGTCGGTCGCGACTCGGGCTCGGAGGGCAGCCAGCAGCCCGATGGCTTTAGCCCGTCCAGCAACGACACAAAGCCGACGTGGTATGCGCTGCAATTGGAAGGGAGCTAATCCGGTCGCTCTCTTATTGAATTCGACATCGTAGGCGCCGTCTGCCTTGAGGAAGACCGTGTTGACGTCGCCGACAACCCCAGAATGCACCAGATTCGCCTTTTCCTCATCGGTAATGTAACCGGCCGAATAGACGTGAGAGGGAACCGGGCTGTCGAGTGCTCCGACACCGAAAACCGCAATATCGAGCTCTCGGTGTGCTTTGAGGACGGCCTGGACAGAACGTTCCTGCCACATTGCAGCTTTTGTTGATGCGCTATCAAAGAACGTCGGAACCGGGAAATGAATAACGTCGCCACCAAATGCGGCAGCCATCCTTGACAGGATCGACCCGACGTACGGGATTCCTGAACTCGCAGGGTTTGCCGACCCATTCATCTGGACAACACGGACCCCCTTGACGTCTTTAGGCACCACATAGTGAGTAACCGCGTCGAGAGTTGTGCCCCAGGCGATACCAACGGCGGAATTGTCCTCAACCATGTCTGTCACCATCTGCCCCGCGATCCTGGCGACCTGATCGAGGCGATGGATTTCAGTGGTCCCTGACTTCACGGGGACAACTGTGGTGTTGACTCCGAACATCCTGGTCAGGGTGGAGTCCAGCCCACTTCGCAACCCTGTCGGCTCCGATAAGGTGATGCGCACAACACCGGACTGACGTGCCTGCTTGAGTAACCGAGACACCGTTGAACGGGACGTGCCGAGATGGCTGGCGATGGCATCCATTGTCTCGCCCTGCATGTAATACATGGACGCAGCTGTCCATACATCGTTGGACAATTCGTTCATGCCTCCCCCCTTACCATGCACATAAGTGCAGAATCGCGATTCTGTGGGGCCGTTGATGTTTGACTGAGCCACGTCCAACCCCCACAAGGGCGGGACGACGGTCCCCGTTCCCTAAATCCTACGGGATCGACCGCCACCGGCGAGTAAACCGGTGTCAATGGATGACACCACGACGAAGGAGTCCTCATGCTTCTCGAAACTGCGGTGCCCGCCGCAACGATCTTCGGGTCGGAGTTCTTGGGCACCTTGATCCTCATTCTCCTGGGTTGTGGCGTCGTCGCCAACAACCTCCTTCCCAAGAGCAAGGGCCACGGCAACGCCCCCGGTTCCCTCCAGATCAACTGGGGATGGGGCTTCGGCGTGATGTTCGGTGTCTACGCGGCCTACAAGACCGGTGGACACCTGAACCCGGCCGTGACCGTCGGTCTGGCCATCGCTGGCAAGGATCTGGCCCCTGGCATCCCGGCGACGGCTGGCAACATCACCATCTACATCCTTGCTCAGTTCGCCGGTGCTTTCGTCGGTGCTGTCCTCTGCTGGCTGGCCTACAAGCAGCACTATGACGAAGACTGCGACCCCGCCCTCAAGCTCGGCACCTTTGCCACTGGCCCTGAGATCCGCAACGGCTTCTGGAACTGCCTGACTGAGGTCATCGGCACCTGGGTCCTCGTGCTGTGGGTCATCATCTCCGGCTTCACTCAGGGTGTGACGATCGGCCCGCTGGCCGTTGCCCTGCTCATCGTTTCCATCGGCGCCTCCCTCGGTGGCCCCACCGGATACGCCATCAACCCGGCCCGTGACCTCGCTCCCCGTATTGCCCACGCCGTTCTGCCCATCAAGGGCAAGGGTGGCAGCGATTGGGGCTACGCCTGGGTCCCGGTCGTTGGCCCGCTGATCGGTGCTGTCCTGGCTGCCCTCACCTACATCATTTTCTGGTGAGTGTGGGCATCTCGCAGGACATGCTGATTGCGCAGTCGTCGTAATCTTTCATACACGTCAATGCAGACAAGAAAGGCAACAAACATGAGCGACGAGAAGTTTGTACTCGCCATTGACGAGGGCACCACCTCAGCCCGTGCCATCATCTTCAATCATTCTGGCCAGATTGTGGCCGTTGGCCAACAGGAGTTCGAGCAGATCTTCCCGCGCGCCGGATGGGTTGAGCACGACCCGATCGAGATCTGGGAGGCTGTTCGCGACGTCGTCGGACTCGCCTTGACCAAGGCCAACATCAACCGCCACCAGCTTGCTGCCGTTGGTATTACCAACCAGCGTGAAACCGCAGTGGTGTGGGACAAGAACACCGGTGAGCCGGTGTACAACGCCATCGTGTGGCAGGACACCCGTACCCAGAAGATCTGTAACGAGCTGGCCGGCGACGAGGGGCCCGACCGCTACAAGGACATCTGCGGTCTCGGCCTGTCGACCTACTTCTCCGGCCCGAAGGTCAAGTGGATTCTCGACAACGTCGAGGGTGCTCGCGAGAAGGCCGAGGCAGGCGATCTGCTCTTCGGCAACATGGACACCTGGGTGCTATGGAACCTGACCGGCGGGACTGACGGTGGCATACATGTCACCGATCCGACCAACGCTTCCCGTACCATGCTCATGGACGTTCGCAAGCTGCAGTGGGATGACTCGATGTGCGAGGTCATGGGAATCCCGAAGTCCATGCTTCCCGAGATCAAGTCCTCCTCTGAGATTTACGGCTACGGTCGCAAGAATGGCCTGCTGATCGACACCCCGATCTCGGGCATCCTCGGCGACCAGCAAGCCGCCACCTTCGGCCAGGCTTGTTTCCAGAAGGGCATGGCGAAGAACACCTATGGCACCGGCTGCTTCATGCTCATGAACACCGGTGAGGAGGCTATCTTCTCCGAGAACGGTCTGCTGACCACCGTCTGCTACAAGATCGGTGACCAGCCCACTGTTTACGCTCTGGAGGGCTCGATCGCCGTCGCCGGATCGTTGGTCCAGTGGCTGCGCGACAACCTCAAGATGTTCGAGACCGCCCCGGAGATCGAGGCTCTCGCCAACACCGTCGAGGACAATGGTGGCGCCTACTTCGTGCCGGCCTTCTCCGGCCTGTTCGCACCGTACTGGCGTCCTGACGCCCGTGGCGCTCTCGTGGGCCTGACCCGCTACGTCAACCGTGGCCACATTGCCCGCGCAGTGCTCGAGTCGACAGCCTTCCAGACCCGTGAGGTTCTTGAGGCTATGAACGCTGACTCTGGCGTGCCGCTCACGGAGCTACGCGTCGACGGTGGCATGACCGCTAACGAGACCCTCATGCAGTTCCAGGCCGACCAGGTCAACGTGCCGGTGGTTCGCCCGGTGGTCGCCGAGACCACCGCTCTGGGTGCCGCCTACGCCGCTGGCATTGCTGTCGGCTTCTGGGAGGGCGAGAAGGACGTCACCGACAACTGGGCCGAGGACAAGCGCTGGGAGCCCAAGATGGACGATGGTGAGCGTGAGCGTCTGTTCCGCAACTGGAAGAAGGCCGTCACCAAGACATTCGACTGGGTGGACGACGACGTTAAGGAGTGATCCTGCGCCGATCCTGATGGACCGTTGACAGGTGGTGCCCCGCGCTGGTGTGCGCGGGGCACCACTGCGTTCAGTGTCTCGTGTGGCCTCATCTCGTATTGCCCTATCTCGTATTGCTCCGCGGCCCTGGGCATCGCTACCTGGTTACGCCCGGTTGCACGCGTACCGCGTTACGGCCCCGTTGCGTTAGTCGGTGGTCATGCCTCAGATGTGCGGTCATTCGTGACGAAAAATGTCAGCTCGGGTCGGGGGCAGGAACTCCAGGGCCGGATGTGGCCGCGAGTCGGGAGTTTTTGCACGCGGCCTTGCCCACCACGCCAGCTGTGAGTATTTCCTTGGTGGCCATTAAGAGCCGGTAACGGCAATATCGGCGATCCCGCCCTGGTACCGGGCAGCCGACTTCGGGGGAAGTTCGGTCAGGTACACCAGCAGGTGTCTCGTCTCAACCCTCGTCGAAGGTTTCAATGTCGCTGTGGTCCCGGCTCCCGACTCTTCGGCAATGCGCGTCCAGTCCTTAATCGTCGTCATTGGTGGCTCACCCGAGGAAATGTCATGGGTGGGTTTCCATAGCGAAACAGTCGTGCCAGAACCTACCAATAGCACCTTCACCGAGGTGATCTCTGTTACCTGACCCAAATCGACGACGAGCCCGACGCCGGGTTTGAGGTTCCCGAGTTTCGCCGAGTTTCGGTAGACGACGGTGTGCCAAGCCGTCGAAGGATCCCCGTCGGTAGCGAGCTTCACCTGCTCGTCGTTCTCCTTAGCGTCGCCGCCGTCCTCGACAGGATCGAATTCCTGAACATGCGCGACCCTGACAGCTGTTGGTTGGCTGGCTCCCCGCGAGGCCCCGCTGTCGGAATGACGCACCCCAACCGCGATGAGGCACACAACCATGACGACAGCTACGGCAGCCATGAGGAACGGAGGCCAGCGCCGATTGTGGGGGCGGGCCTTTGCGAGCTCTCGCTCGTTGTCGTCTTCTGACCAATTGTCGGGGGTCAGCTGGGTGGTGTCAGGGTCGTTATTGCTCGACCACGGCACTGGCCCTGGGAGGCGGCCCCACTCGCCGGCAGCAGCCTCCGGAGACCAGTAACCTTCCTCGTCAGGGCCGTACTCCTCAGCACGCTCAGGCTGATCAGCATCCTGGGGTGCCATTGGCTCTGAGGGCTCGTCTGAGTGCCATGGCTCGTCTCCTAGCCGAGACGCCGGGCCCACAGGGAAACGGATGCGGCGCTCCAAATCGGCGGCGGCGTCGGCAGATCCTAGGGTCCGTCCCAGCGATTGCGCGATTTCGTTAGCGGTGCGCAACGGCACCTCGTTATAGCGAGGAACCTGGGCAAGGATCTGGTCGCAGAGGATGTCGAGGGCGGGAGAGACCCCGGCGCGCACCTCGCGAGGAGTGAGCCAGCCATGAGCATCCGTTGGCGCTGGTGGCAGGCCCCACGACATAGTCGTTGCTCGTTCTACGGAAGGGCGGTGCCCTTGCCCGTTGGGCCATCGAGATACCAGGCAGGCGTAGAGGACGCGGCCAATATCTGTCACATCAGCGGCCTCGCGGTCAGGCCAGGGACGTGAAGTGTCGCCCGGTCGTGGATGCAGTGCAGCCTCAATAAGGAGACCACTGATTTTGAGGTTTCCGGTTGAGGTGACCAACACGGTGCCAGGGCTGATCCGCTCATGGAAGACCCCCTGGGCATGCAACGGGGCCATCGCATCAGCAATCTCATGGGCGATCCAAGCCGCTTCTAATGCCGATAGCGGCCCGGTTTCTAGCAGCTCCTCGACTGACTTCCCTCGCGCGTACTCGCTGACGATCCACGAGGCAGGTTCTCCCGGTCCGGCAACAACGGCGTCAAGGACCCGCAAGAAGCGTGAATCAGTTGCAACGGCAGCGCGCCGAGCAGCATCAAGGACAGCAGGGGTACGACGACCATGTGGGGCCAAAGCGTGGATAAGCACTGGGCGGTGGAGCTTAGTGTCGAAGGCCCGCCACATCAATGACGATTCCGGGTGCGAAAGCTCTTGGTCGAGGCGGTAACGCCCGCCAAGGAACGACCCCGCAGAGAGATCAGGGAGATCGTCGGCCTCAAAGGAGCTCAGGCCATCCGGATCGCGGTAGCGGTCGCCGGGGTCGTCGATTGACACTGCCACCTCCTGCGATCCAAACGTGCATCGTCAACGATACCGATCCATCCCCGGAACTCCGGGGATTGTCACACGGTGGGGTCGTCGGTGTCGGCAGGGGATCCCGGTGCAGAATCGTCGCGCGCGGCTGTGTTGTGGCCCTGTTGTGCGGTGGAGACCGGTGAGTCGGCAGAAATGTCATCGACCTTCGTTGCGGGCGCCTGGGCATCTGGGGCGTCGGCATCAGGCCCGGAGCTCGCGGCCACCTGACGGATCCTCAAAACGGTCGCGATGACGAGTACTAACGCCGATACGACGATGATGATCCATCCGACGTCATCCATCTGGGTAGCTTTAACGACGAACCGCGTCTGCGAACCCAGAAGCCGTCCCGACGGAGTCGACAAGTGAGCCTGCATCTCAACGACGCCGTTTGAACTCGCTTTCGGAGCGAACCTGATGGTTTGCGTCTCCTTGGGCTGTATCACCACAACTTGGGTGTCCGGAATGTCGATGCGCTGCGGGTTTTCGGACGTGACTACGACCTTGACCCGAACCGGCTGCGCTAATGAATTCGTGACTGTGAGCGGGAAGTCGTTACGCGACGACGACATGACGAACTGAGAAGCCGAGTGCAAGACCAGACCGTTACCGGCAATAACTTGCGTCGCGGGACGCATAACGTCGGCAGCCCACGCTTCCCGGTCCTTGAGTGACGACGACAGCGCCCGGCTGACAAATTTCGCCGAGGTTAAAGATGCCATCTCTGGCGAGGCCCCAACTAAATCTGACCAGCCGTCGGCATCGACGCCCACATCGTGCTGGACTTGCCACCACGAATTCTTGAGGACCGTATTTCCGCCGCGGCTTTCCGACAAATGCAGACCCGGTTTCGCCCCAGACAGAATTGTCGACAGATTCCGTAGGTGGAGCCAGCCGACGGGGGCAGTTGCCTGGATGTCGTCCATCGTCGTCACGAGGGTGACAGCGGGGATTGAGTCACGAGTCATGAGGAGGGCCTGGGATAGCAGAATTCCGCGCCGCTGAGAATCGCTGCTCGACTGGGGATGGCCGCCGGTGCGAACCATGTCGGTCAGCCCAATGATCTTGACCCCAGACTCCTCGCGCACCCCATTAGGAGTCGCCGCCGCGCACGTCAGCACGATGGAGGGGGAGAGCTCTTTCGCCAAGGTTTTGAAGGACGGATCATCGAGTTCGGCGGCGGGATCGATGATCGCCAAGGGTAAATGTGCCGCAGGGTTGGAAGGGTCGACAGCATGTTTGACGGACGTTAAAAGACCGGAGCGCCCCTGCCGGACTATCCCGACCACATCAGCATTCCCGTAGGGCAGGCGGTACGCCCGACCAGACGATAGGAGAGGTTCGACGAGGCTAAGCCATTCCTTGGCTCGCTCCTGGCCAGTCCCGGTGACAGTGTGAGAATCCTTGCCACCTACCACATACCCCGCCGCCATGGCACGTGCGTCATCAATCAGACTCGGATCGACGAGCACGGTGGCATCTCGGGTATGTGCCGCCTCGGCGAGGGGTATCAACCGCTCTACGATGTCGTCGGAAAGAGACTCGTCGGTGAAAGAGCCGTCAATACGCCTCGATGGCGGAGCGGACAGCACGATGACGGGGGTGAGATTCGCGCTGGTATGGGTATCCGAGAGGACTGTGAGCACCCGTGCCCGCCCGACGGTACGCCGCGCCTGGTTCCCCGGTGTCGCCTGTACATGCACCCCCACCGCATAGACGGCATTTGGCGACGTCATACCCATTTGAGCTGGCGTACCAGTGACGGTGAACGACCCGGTATCTCCCGGCTTGAAAGTCTGATTGGCCTCCGGATCTGTGATGTTAGAAATCGACGCCTCTTTCGGTTCCTTGTACCAACGCATCCCTACCGGCACGGTTGTCGGCGCCGCTAAGAGGTCAGAGAGGTCCCGGGTGTCATTGATCTCATCTTGGGATCGCCAAAACGACGCTTGCACCCACGTCATAGATACCGAGGACGTGTTCGTGACAGTTCCCCGGATCGTGATGGGAGTTTTGGGATCACCGGTTGGTGGCGTGACAGAGGTAATCGTCACTTTGAGGAGTTCGGAGGTGGTGCGCGCCTGAGCAGGGGATGATTCCGCCAGGACAGTCGCCAGGACCATCAATAAGCCCAGCAGCCAGACGGCAGGGCGAAGGCGGGAAGGAGAAGGCACGTGTGCCATGGTAGTTGGCTGACGTCGTTTAGCTGTGACCATCAGTAGCTTCGTGCCCCTGCTTGGCCCACCAGGATAGGAGCGCGCTCTTAGCTTCCTCGGGCGTGCGCGGCCCTTCATCCAATCGAAGGTTGAGCAGGAACTTGTACGCCTTACCAACCTCTGGTCCCGGTCCGATACCCAACGTCGCCATGATTTGCTGACCGTCAAGGTCGGGTCGGATAGCAGCGAGCTCTTCCTTGGCAGTCAGATCGGCGATACGGGCCTCCAGATCGTCGTAGGCGAATTCCAGCCGCTCAGCTTTGCGACGATTGCGGGTTGTGCAGTCAGATCGGGTGAGGATGTGGAGGCGCTCCAGCTGGTCGCCGGCGTCGCGGACATAACGACGAACTGCCGAGTCAGTCCACCCCTGGTCGCCGTAGCCATGGAAGCGCAAGTGCAATTCGACGAGCTTGGAGACATCCTTGACGACTTGGCCGGGGTAGGAGAGCGCTTTAAGTCTCTTGCGCGCCATTTTCGCTCCGACGACGTCATGATGATGGAAGCTCACCTTGCCGCCCGGCTCGAACCTGCGCGTTGAGGGCTTGCCGATGTCGTGAAGCAGGGCTGCCAAACGACCCGTAAGGTCCGGGTCATGGCCGCGACGCTTCTCAAGGTCGATTGACTGATCCAGCACTGTCAAGGAGTGTTCATAGACGTCCTTGTGACGGTGGTGCTCGTCGCGTTCGAGGCGCAGCGCCGGGAGCTCGGGCAACACATAATCGGCGATTCCCGTAGTCACGAGGAGATCTAGCCCCTGTCTCGGATGGTCGGTGAGGAGGGTCTTCGAGATTTCATCGCGGACGCGCTCAGCTGAGATGATCTCGATACGAGCCGCCATGTCGGTCATGGCGTCACGGACGTCGTCAGTAACGGTGAAGCCCAGTTGAGAGGTGAAGCGTGCCGCTCGCATCATCCGCAGTGGATCGTCGCTGAAAGATCGCTGAGGAGGGAAAGGCGTGCGCAGTACTCCCGCCACGATGTCAGCTAGGCCTGCGTAAGGATCTGAGAAGGTTCGGGTGGCGGCGTGAAGGGCCATCGCATTGACAGTGAAGTCACGACGAATGAGATCATCTTCCAGCGTGTTGCCGTAGACGATCTCGGGCTTGCGCGAGTCCGGATGGTAAGCGTCGGCTCGATAAGTTGTGACCTCGACCACCCAATCGTCGACTTGAGCTCCGATCGTTCCGAAGGCTCGGCCAATGTCCCACGTCGCATGGGTGCGTTTCCGCAAGATCGCTTCAGTGTCATTGGGGCGGGCGTCTGTCGTGAAGTCGAGATCGTGGCCCAAGTGGCCCATGAGGGCGTCGCGAACCGAGCCGCCAACGAGATACAGGTCGTGACCAGCCCGTGCGAAGGCCTCGCCCAGTTCGGCTACCAACGGGATGTGTTCGAACAGCGCATCTATGCGGTGTTCGAGTAATTGCGGCACGGTCATCCCAGATTCATCGGGGCTGGGGCGCAGGGCGGTGGGCAGCGTAGTAGTGCTGGTGACGTTTTTCTCAGGCATGGCGGCAAATAGCCTACGCGACGTTTGTGTCGGGGTTGGTGCGCGGTGGGAACCAGGTAAGCCTGAAGATCGCAGAATCCTGATTAGGACAGTTTTCGACCGCGTGAGCTCCGGGCATCGGTTCTGCGAGACTTGCCAATGCGCGCCAGAGTGCGCACACGTGACCACTCGCAGAACAATGAGAACAGCACGATGCCCGCCAGTGTTATCCCAGCTGCCCAGCCGGGTAGATGACGGTACGCGGCCACCCACAACACGAGGGCAAGAACACTCAAGGACAGGTAGGCGCGATTCACCATGACCCCGAGTGTACGGGTTGTGGCGAAAAGTACCGACATCGTGCGTGTCGGGGCGGGGAAGTGATGGCATCGGGCTTGGCAGGGGAGAAGTGTCTCTAGTCAGCGGAGGAGCCGGTGGCGGACCATGACATGCTGGCGTGCCATGCTGAGAGCATGCGTCCTGATCCGAATGCACCGGTGGTCGTAGCAGTTGACTCATTTAAGGGCTCATTGGGCTCGGGAAAAGCCTGCCGAGCGGTTGAGCGGGGATATTTGGCGGCTGATCCGCATCGTGAGGTCATCACGGTCCCGGTTGCTGATGGTGGCGAGGGGACCGTCGAGGCGGTTCTAGCCGCCGGTTTTCATGCTGTCACTGTCAAGTGTCACGGTGCCACAGGAGATCTCGCAGACGTCGATTACGCAATGCGAGACAACCATGCCGTCATTGAAATGGCGACGTGTTGTGGCCTAGAACGAGCGGATCGGGTATCCGGGCCGCCGAACTCGCGACGCGGCTTGGTCGCATCTAGTCGCGGCCTTGGCGAGGTCATCGCAGCTGCTTTGCGTAAAGGAGCAACCGACATCACGGTCGGGGTTGGCGGGTCGGCGTCGACTGATGGCGGCGCGGGAATGCTGGAAGCCCTCGGTGTGCGCCTACTCGACAAAAATCTCTCGCCGATTTCTCCCGGAGCAGCAGGGTTGACGGAACTCTCGCGCCTCGACCTGTCCGGCCTCAATCGGAAATTGTCGGGCGCCAAGCTGACAGTTGCTTGCGACGTCACTTCGCCATTGCTTGGGCCACAAGGTGCGGCCGCCGTGTTCGGCCCTCAGAAGGGCTTGGACCACGAGGGCGTTGCGGTCGCTGAGGCTGGTCTGACTCGGCTCGCCGACCTGATGGAGCCGGCTATCGGTAGCGCGTACCGCGACGACCCAGGATCGGGTGCCGCCGGTGGAGTTGGTTGGGCACTTCGCTGTCTGGGAGCCAAGTACCGACCGGGAGCAGCTGCCGTGCTCGGATGGGCGAAGGCGGTGTCGCGTATCAATGCGGCCGGGTTGGTCATCACCGGGGAGGGCAGACTCGACGAGCAGACCCTGCTCGGCAAGCTCCCCGACACCATCCGCAAGATTGCTCTGGACGCCGGCGTCCCGGTGTGGGCGGTGTGCGGAAGGTGCGACCTCCCCGACGAAAAACGTCGCGCCTTCCAGCGAATCATCAGCCTGGCCGACGTCGAGCCGGATCCAGAGGTTTCGATGTCTCGGGCAGGGGCCCTGCTCAGTCAGGCGGTGGAACAGGCGGTCCGGGAGGAGTTCGGACGCTGACCTGCTCGTCGCCGAGGGTTCAGGTGTGAGAAACGATCAGAGCCACCCTTCGTGCTGCGCCTTGGTCACCGCCGCGGTGCGGGAGTCGACTTCGAGCTTCGACATCACCATCGACAGGTAGTTCCGGACGGTTCCCTTGCTGAGGTACATCTGGTCGGCGATCTGTGCTGTTGAGAAGCCGGCGGCGACCATCTTGAGGATCTCGGTCTCGCGCTGGGTGAGGGGTGACGGTCCCTTCCGCATCGCCGTGGCGGCGATGTCGGGGTCGATGGCGGTATGGCCGTTCTGGACCGCTCGTATCGCGTTCATGAGGGATGCCCCGGTCATTGCCTTGAGGAGATAACCGTCAGCCCCGGCCGCCAGGGCGGCGTGCAGGTGGCCGCTCCCGGGCAAGGCCGTCAGCAGGATGATGTGGCCCTTGTACCCCATGCTGCGCAACGTCTTCGTCGCCTCAATGCCGGTGGCCCCCGGCATGTCGATGTCGGCGAGGATGAGATCGGGCATGAGACGGGTCGCGCAGGTCACGAGTTCGTCGCCACGGCTGACCCGTCCGACGACTTCGAACTCAGGCTCGATCGACAGCAGCGCCTGGAAGGCCTCTGCCACCAGTTCGATGTCCTCGGCTATGAGAATTCGTGTGGTCATTGGCTTCACCCTGTCACAGTGGCGATATTCGAGGATTGGAGGTTCGAGGGTCGGATATTCGACGATTGTGGGGCAGGAAAGGTGCACCTGAGCTGAAATGTACTTCGCGATGGGTGGGATGCCACAAGGGATCCTCCCAGATCTTCAATCTGGGAGCGAAGATGGGCGATGCCGGTGCCATGGCCACCGTCGGATGACCGTAGTGCGGAACAACCATTGTTCGTGATGCTCATGTCGGTCGGCGTGATCGTCACCTGGCAGGCGTTTGCTGTGCTGTGTTTGAGCATATTGGTGATGGCCTCCCGCAGCACCTGGGCTGCGGCGGAGTCGAATGGCTCGGGTGGGTGCCCCTCGTCGGTCAGATCGAACCGGATGCGCAGACGATCACAGAGGGACCGGGCGTCGGTGATCTCGTCGGGAAGGCTGGTGTTCATCTCCGCCTGGATGATGGAGCGCAGCTGTTTCTGCCCGTCCGTGATGGCGTCGTGTGCGGCGTTGAGCTGTTCCTTGGCGCGTACGGGGTCGCGGTCGACGAGGTGGAGGGCGGCCTGCTGGCGCATGGATGTTGCGACGAGGGTTCGGCCGATGATGTCGTGAAGGTCACGGGAGATGCGGTGACGTTCGGCGTCGATGCGGAGGCGGGCGATTTCCTCCTGGGAGGAACGAACCTCGATGAGGGTGCTGGCGAGTCGGGTGAGGGCGTACAGGTTGATCGTCACCGCGATGGTGATGAGCAGAAGCAAAGCAATTGAAGTGGCGGATGGATGGACCAGGAACATGTCCGCGAGTCCGAGGAGGAGAACCACGAGTGTAGCCACTTGGCCCCATCCGCCGGGAACAAGTAGTAGGGCAAGAGTGATCGAGGTGCCGAACAGTGCCCATGAGTGCATAAACCATAGACTGATGACACCGAGGACGACGATCCCCCAACCGAAGCAGTATCCACCGGTGCCCAAGGCCAACCGCGCGCTGTGCGCCTGGCCACCATGGCGGACCACCCTGGCCTGAACCCACATGAACCCAACTGCTTGGACAACCCCTGCTGCGATACCGAGTACGCGGTCGAACACCGAAAAGTCCGGACTCTTCGGGGTGACCATGGTCAACACCACCACGGCGAGGAGGAGAAAGACAATGACTCCGGAGCCGATGAGCAGACGTCCGGAGCCGTTGAAGAGGGATCGCGTCCGTGACACGGGGACAGCGTAGTAGGTAGGTTCCCGGATCGCCAGATACGGATCAGGGAATGTTAAATCACGTGCACCAAGCACCGATGGACAGGACAGAGCACGGGAAGCCGGCCAGATCGGACGAGGAAACGTCATCCATTTCCAAGGATTGCATGCTTTCAATCGACACGAAAACTCCTTGCGTCGCATTGTCGATGGCATCCATCAGGGATGTCTTTTCTGTGGACGTCTCTTAGTCTTCCGGAGCCCATGGGGTTGCAACAGATCCGATCGTCATCAAGTCCTCATGACACCTGTCACCAAGAATTCCGAGAATTTTCGCGATGTTCTTCCATGGGTGGTCGCTGAGAGTAAGCAGGGCACCGGCAGACCCCGTCGCGACGTCGGAGGAAAAACGCAAGCCGTGGAGTCCCAACATGTGGCTGGTGGTGCCGTCGCCTGTGATCGACCACGCAAGGCGCATCATGTGGCGCTGCACAGCGGCGTTGTCGTCGCCGATGAGTTGGCGAAGCACGACGAGTAGTCCTGAACGTCCCAGGAGGAGCCCGGACGACTCGGTCAACGGAGAACGACAGGTCCGGGCCACGGAAGCAACGGTGCCCGCGTCTCCGAGTGCCTCTGCCAGGGGTCCGCATGCGATTGGTCCTTGGCCAAGATACGGCCACTGAACGCCTCCAGCTTCGGAGATGAGTGCACCGTCGATCGTGACGGTCGTGGACAGCGCCAACTCCAGTGCAATATTCGCGAGGTGGTGGCGATCGGGCAGCGGCGAAGACAGCACGGCCAGACCCACGCCTTCCCATCCGGTGAACAGGCCGTTCGGCAAGGGCCCGTCGGCGTCGCGAATCACGGTGGCAAGTCTTTCCCAAAGTGTCGATGCAGCTTGGGCGAGGCGATCCGACGAGAGTCGTCGCGACAACGTCTGGAGGGCAGCAGCCCGGCCCGCCAGACCAGTTCCCAGCGAGGGGTCGATCGGTGTCTGCGATGAGGAATCAAGGACGCCGGTACGGTCAAGGAGTTGCGCGGAAAGGTCCCCTTCGCCGCACATGGACAGCCCCAGCGCGATGCCCTCGACCCCGTCGGCCAGTCCAGGCAGGAGGATTGGCTGTGACGACAGGCGATTGGTGAGCCAGGAGACATGATCCGGGTCGATTTCATGACCCGTGGCCGACAAGGCAGCCAGTACTCCTGCAGCCCCGTGCATGAGACCGAGCTCAGCTCCTGGATGCTGGAACAGGTATGGGTCGGAGGGGAAGAGGCGATCCGTTCTCGACGGTGTGGCCGAGGCTCGGATCCCGTCGGCCAGTTCGGTGCACAGGTGTTCGAGATGCGGCATCATGTCGGGAGCCGGAGGAGCGGTCATCGTGATGTCCTCAAGGGCCGCGCGGGTGACGAAGGATCGAAGTTCTGGGCGTCGGGTGAGCACAGGACCTGACGTCGGGTCCAGCAGGAGGGCGTGAATGTGTGCGACGGCCTCCAGATCGCAGGCATCCTTGTCGGATCTGAAGGGGAGTGCGGTCAATCCGGTCGAGACACTCACCCCATCAATGGACGAGGACTCGAAGTCAGTTGCGAAGAGATCATTTCCGACGTGGATCAAGTTCGCTGGATGAAGGTCTCCGTGAACAATTCCACATTCAGACAGAATCTGGATCAGATCTTTGAGACTTTCCATTGTGTCTTGACGCCAACGGGAGAACTCGGCATGCGACATTCGGCTGGAACCGTGTCCCGAAAGAGGGTGGAAGCGAGCCATTTCCTGGTAGAGGGTCATGCCCTCGAGGAACCCCATCACGAGGAAGGTACCCTCCGGTGTTTCCAAAAGATCGATGGGCTGCGGGGCGACGCGGTGTGGGGCAAGACGTTGCAACACCTGGAATTCGTGACGTAGCCGGGCTGGTGCGTCGATGCCGTCGGCGTCTAACCCGCAGAGGTGTCGGGCCTCCTTGATTACGACAGGACGGTCGTCCTGCCACAGCGCCCGATACACCCCTCCTGCATTTGAACGGTGGAGGAGTGTGACGTCATGGATGGGAAGAACCGTGCTGGTCGGGTTGGTCCTGCGAAGCTGTTGGATCCACGGTGTGTCGTGAGCTCGATCATTCGTTGTTCCCCTGCGATCGGGAATTGTCGTGCCCGGCAGGACCGGGGTGGGTGCACCCGTCGGTGAGAGCGCCCATGCTTCCTGGAAGCTGCCGTGACGCAACCACACCGGAGAGGAGCCGACTCGCAACTCCCCGTGAATGGATGGCGAGTCGACGTCACGAAGAAGGTCGGCCAGGCCGACGCAGAACTCCTCGAGGAGCTCCGGGGCGGGATAGCAGGTGCACACCTTGCCACTTTGGACCCGATCTGCGTACTTGAGCTGGCTGGCATGGACCAGCCGCCGTGTGCGTAGGACCTTGAAGGCAGTGTCCTTGTGGACGCACCATCGCGCCACGATGGAGCCAACGGATTCCAGATCCTGCGGGGTGGCTGCTACATGGACCTTCCACCCGTACGTCATTCCTGGTGGCTGGGGTGGGAGGTGGATCTGCCACGGTCCGTCAACGGTCGACGTCCACCCGGGCGCGTCTGCCGGCATCACCGAGATGTCTCCGGTGAGGCAGGGGGAATGCGGTGCCCAAGGGACGTCGTACCATGTCGGACTGGCCAAGGTGAACGGGATGTGGGACTTCATGGCAGGCCTCTTCGAGTGCTCGGACGCTTCAGTCAGCGCCGGATAGAGCATACGGGGTACCGCAGAAGTCGAAACAGTTCACATCACAGCTCAGAGCACCTGCGTTCCGCACGGGCCAGGGCGAACGCGGGGATCAACGTCACGGACGTGGCGCCGAGGATCCAGATGTTCGCATAAGAGAACACCGCGGGACTGAGACCACGCACCAGCATTGCCTGGTGATGAATGACGGCGATGATTACCGCGGTGGCGATGGTGCCACCAATCCGTTGGAGAAGGTTCAACTGTGCGGAGGCATCGGCCATGGCAGTCCGGGATATTGACTCGAATGCCCTCGTCATAGCCGGAACGATCGTCAGGCTGATTCCAGCCCCTCGCACTGCCAGGCATCCCGCCAACAGCAGGTAGGAGGTGGTGCCAGTCAGCCACACCAGAGGCAGGGTTGCCACGAGACTGAGAGTGATGCCGAGGGCCATGGTGAATCCCCCGCCGATCTTCTTCATGAGCGTGGTGCACAGAACGCCGGCGACAATGACGCCGATGCCTGACACTGACATGACGAGACCGGTTCGAACGGTGTCGAGGTGACGCGTCGCCTCCAGATACAGAGGCATGACGACCATGGGCGCGTAGAGACCGAATCCCAGAACCGCAACGTTGAAACTCGACCATGAATACACCGGATTTCGGTACAGCGAGACGTCAAGCAGTGGTTCAGTGGCACGGCGGATGTGGAGGAGGAAGATCGCCCAGGAGACGATGGCCAGCAGGGCGATGGTCGTGAAGGCGGTCATGTTGCGCGACGTGGTTCCCATGCGCGAGACCCCCAACACTGTCAGGACGATGGCAGCGCTTCCCGACAACAGGCCGAGGACGTCGAGCTTGCGGTGTCCGATGTGGGCCTCATCCGGATCAATGCGTAGGGCTACGACGAGGAGAACAGCAGCAATCGGTACGTTCGCCCAGTAGATCGCGGGCCAGCCACCGCATCGGTCGACGAGGAGGCCGCCGACAGTTGGTCCGATGAGTGGAGCGATGAGCTGGACGCTGCCGTTGAGTGACTGGACCTTTCCGAGGCTCTCGCGTGGCACCCCACGAATGAGCAGAACGGAGGATGTCGGGATGATGATTCCGGCAGCCGCTCCCGAGATAGCCCGCGCCGTCACCAGTGTCCACACTGACGGGCTGAGTGCACACATCACGGATCCGATGAGGAACGCGGTCATCGAGGTGATGAAGGTGCGTCGCGGGCCAATGCGATCGATGATCCAGGCAGATGCCGTCATGGTGGCGCACAAGGCCAGCAGGTAGCTCGTGAGAACCCACTGCACATTGCTCATGCTTCCGAATCGGGCTGTGGTTGCGTGGAGTGAGACGTTGACGACCGTCGTGTCGAGCATGACCATGAGGGTGGCGATCATTGCGACCACCATCGAGCTCACGGTGTTGCGCGGCGGTGCATCGGACTTAGCTGTGGGTGGATGAGTGGTGATGGATGTGGGAGCCAGGACGTCTTGGGTGGTCATGGGTTGATCTCCTGGGGAGTGGGTCGTGGAGGCGTCAGTCCGCCATCTGGTCGTTGATGAGGTCGAAGAAGGTGTCGATGATCTGGGGGTCGTCGTCGAGACGGTGGGCGATGGTGACGGTTGTGGCGTCGTTTACCGTGGAGCTGCTGATGAACATGCCCGAGTAGGGAACGAGCATCGGAAGGCTGTGCATGGCCACGGGTGTCAGGGTGGACGTCCGGAACCTGGAGATGTCGAGCTTTCCGTGGTCGGAGATGATGGCCGCGCACGGGAAATTCCCGTCGAGTCCGTCGGTCTGGCTCCCGACCAAGGTGGTCGTGAACGGGTTGTTCTGGCGGAAGTCCTCGCTGATCATGGCGAGGTCGTGCTTGCGTGCCAGAGCCATCAAGAGGTGACCGTGGATGCTCTTCCACGGCTGACCGGGCTGGATCGTCAATGGCAGCTGCGCACTCAGGTTCGCCGTTGACCTCAGGTGCGGCAGATGTCTCCGCAGGTCGACGGGGATGATGACCATCACCGGGTGATCGATCATTCGGGCCACCGCCGCGCCGATCCGGGCGCTCATCGCACCGGGCGCCGAAGGCCAGGCTCGGGATGTCCAGTGCCGGTGGTTGTCCTTTCCCCCCAACGGGGAGCGAACCGGATCCCGGCGGGTCACATTGGGTTGGGGTCTTGAACTGGCACCGAGGGACCGTGCCGCTTCGACATCGGTCTCGACGTCCGGGCTGCCGACCGGTTCACGACCGTCCACGGCTGCCAACAGGTCGACGAGGAAACGCTCCATCCCTCGACCGTCCGTCACAGCGTGGCTGGCCGCCAGGACGACTCTGGTGCGGTCCTCGTCCTGGAAGACGTGCACCGTTGTCACAGGACCCGTGACCAGGTTGATGTCGTCGTGGAATTCCTTGACGTCGTTGGGATCGTCGACCCATTCGTGGAACACGACCGGGCACGGGTGTGAATTGTGGGCCCAGCGTCGTGATCTCCTGACGACCGCCATCCCCGGGTTGGCAGCGGTAGCGACCCCAGACGCGTGATGCCAGGTCTCGGCGGGGACGGTTCCGTCGAAATCGATGACGGTGTGGATGGTGGGGTGGGGTCCTCGGGTGGCAATGTGGAGGTAGCCTCGTTCGATTCCCGAGATCCGCCTTGAGTAACAGGTCATGAGATGTCTCCAGTGTTGAAGCCATTGAGGGGTTCCGGTGCGCTGAGCTGGCCATGCGTTTCGGCGTAGCAGCGCCACCATCGGATCTTTCGGGGCCGGTCGGAGGTGACGGCCACCGCGCCGACGCCTGTGACTTCAGTGCTCCAGACCCAGAACTCGTCGACGACGTGACGCCATCCGGGTCGCCACTGTGGCAGCCTCACGTGACCGAAGGTCTCCTTGGTCAGACGGGATGCCTTTACGAGTGCCTCGCACTCGGCGAACTCGAGAATGGACGCCCGCCGCGGCAGCCTGACCAGGTCAGCGATGAAGTCGAGTGCGCCGGGTCGCTCCCGGGCGTCCTGGACGTCGACGCCGATGTGCCCGTCGGTGATCAGACCGGACAGGCTCCATCCGGGAATGTGAGACACCGAACCGTGCCAGGGGGTCCCAGGCCAGTACCAGCGTCGTGACGAGTCGGTCATCGGGCGCTCCCCGATCTGCGTGCCGTGCAGAAGCTCCGCTGCCTGTTGCAGGAGATAGCGTCCCGACACGGAGGTGGGGTGCCCGCCACGATCACGAGGCGTGTGACAGTGGTGGGTGAGGACGCATTCGATGGAATCGGCGTCCGGAACGTCAACCGTCCCCACCTCCACTGACGAGCGGCACGGATTCGCGAGTGCGGTCATCGCGCCTGCACCACCATGGATGCGTAGCCGCCTCCGTGGGAGAAGGCATTGACGACAATGACGTCGCCGGGAGCCGGCGAGGATCCACGCAGTGCCGCGAACAGTCCAATTCCGGCAGCCGAACCGAAGGTCTCTCCGACGACGGACTTGGGGTAGATCGTCGGCGTCGAGGAGAGTCCGGCCAACTGCCTGGCGGCACGCTCGGCTCGGTCGACGCGACGGTGTCCGCCGGCCGCCGAAACGACAGTCGCGGCCTTCGATGAGTCAAGATGAGCCTGGTCCAGCGCAGCGGTCATGGCCTTGGCCCATGCCCGGCCATCAGGGGCGGAGCGGCCGATCCCCACGGATTCACCACGGGCACCGAATCCTCGCAGGGTCGCGATGGCGGAGGCACCGCGTGCTTCCGCAGTGTCGACCGCTTCGACGAGGACGCACACGGCTCCTTCCGACAGCACAGCGCCAGGGCCGTCCACCCGGTGACGGTAACCAGGGAGTTTCGTGACGGTCTGGACGGCGATGCTGGGGAACTCGTCGGCGACGACAACCATGATCCGATCGGCAGCTCCGCGCCCAATGACTCGTGCAGCGAGCTGCAGCGCCATGATCGAGCTGGTGCCTCCGCAGGCCAGGGTGGCGGTGTAACCGCGGTACCGGTTCAACATCGCCAGATGGCCGGCGGCTGCGTTGACCACGGTGTTCGGGAACAGCAAGGCGTTGGCACCATCGGGCCCCTGACGAATGATCCCGTCGTTGAACTGAGTGACCGCCGTCACGGGACCGTAACCGGTGGCGAAGATGATCCCGGTTCCCTCGGACTCCTTCCGGCTCAACTTGCCGTAACTGTCATGGAGATCGTTCACCGTCGCGCAGGAGATGATTCCCAGGGGGTCCATGCGTCGGACCTTGGACGGGTTGAGTCCGCGAGACAGGGCCTCGACGTCGACCTTGCCGCTCTGGAGGTCCTCGCCCTCCCACGACTTCTCATTGGTCCGCCAGACCGGCGAGCCGGTTGCCAAGGCCGACAAGAGTTCCTCCGAGTTGCCGGCGGCGCCCGCCAGGGCGGCGATACCGGAGATCCCCACCTCACGAACCGGGACTGGTTCTACATGGACGCTGTTCCTGCCGGGCTTGGTGATCACGATCGACGCATTGTTGCCACCGAACGCGAAGGAGTTCGAGATGACGGCTTCAGGATTCGCGGGGCGAGCATGCTTCGCGACGATGTCGAGACCGGTTCGTGATGCCTGGTCGCGGTTGTTGATGGTGGGAGGGAGCACCCCGTCGTGAACGGCCTTGATCGAGCAGACTGCCTCGATGGCCCCTGCGGCGCCCAGAGTGTGCCCGATCGCACCCTTGACGGAGCTGACCGGCGGCAGGTCAATGTTCTTGAACAGCGACCTGATGGCTTTCGGCTCGACGGCGTCGTTGGTCGGGGTCCCGGTGCCGTGCAGGTTGACGTAGCTGACGTCGCCCGGCTTGAGTTGAGCCGATCGCAGGGCAGCATCCATCGAGTTGTAGGCGCCCTTGCCACCGGGATCAGGGGCAGTCTGGTGGTAGCCGTCACAGCTCGTCCCGTAACCCGCGATTTGGGCCATCACCTCCTGCTCCCTCGCAGCGGCCACGTCGGCCTTCTCGAGCACCATGAATCCGGCACCTTCACCGAGGGTCAGGCCGGATGAACCTGCCATCGGGCTGCATGGTTGCTCGTCGAGGGCTCCCAGACAGGTGAACCCGTTCGCGGAGATCTGGGCCAGCGGATCGACACCGCCACAGACCACCAGATCGACGTCGTCGGACCACAACAGTTCCGCGGCGTAGCCGATTGCCACCGCACCTGCTGCACAGGCATTTGATGTGACGATGCGGGGCCCACGCAGGTCGAATTCGGTGGCCAGTTGATCGGCGACGCAGTGCAGCTGCGAGCTTGCAGCGGCCCCGGCGGCCAGGATGTCGGACTCGATCGCCCGACGATGGGTCGCCTCAAGGGTGGGCATGGCGCCGAGGCTCGATCCCACGACCAGACCCACGCGGTCCCTGTCCACCGAGTCGAGGTCGACGCCGCTCATTTCGAGGGCCTCGCGCATGGCACGGGAACCGAGAAGATAGCAACGATCGATCGAGTCACAGTCCGGTACGGGGGCGACACCGGCGCATGGAATTGTCGTGCCGGAATCATCGAAGGTGATGTTCATGGTGATTCCGCAATCGCCGTTGAGCAGACTCGACCAGCACTCGTCGGTGCGGAGCCCCTGGGCGGTGACCATGCCCACGCCGGTCACCACGATGCTGCTGGTCGACTCGGCGGGAGTGGCCACAGTGCCTTTTTCAAGGGTGATTGTCATCGTCGTCACCCCAGCTTGTTGAGGCTGGAAGCGGCGACGACACGCGGGAGGGTGACCGTGACACCATCCTGATCGCCGACGGTCAGCGGAATCGTCGAAGCCCAGAAGGGGGCGTCCACCAAGGCGAAGAGCAGCTCCTCGTCGGGGTTCGTGGACGGGGCGACGTAGACCACGACACCGACGCTTTCACCCCCGGCAGTGATTGTCTCGCCCACAGCGGGACGATGTCCCGCAGGCACGGCCACGGCGGTGAGACGGCGCTGGTTGCGGACGGGAACGGTGAGGTTGTCTGAACCGTGGAACTCCCCGATTCGCTGCCAGTCGACGAGCCATGCCAAGTCGGCCTCGGCGACGTCAAGGTGGTGCACCCCCATTGCGTAGTAGGGCATGCCGGCCTCAGCCTGGACTCGGGCCAGAGCGTCCGCATCCACGGCCTGGCCCCCGATCTCCTCAGCTCGACCGAGGAGGGTGGTACGAGCGATGTCCGGGGAGTTCGAGACCAGCAGGTACCCGTACTCGCCGGTGGTTCCGACGCGAGCCAGCCATGCCTCGGAGCCTTCGGGTGCGCCAGGAATGACGACGTCGGCCACGGCGTGGAGGACCAGACCGGCCACGTCGAAGTCGAGCAGCTGCTCGGCGATCTGCCAGGAAAGCGGCCCCTCAACGGCAGCAGCTCCCCATCCCTGCGGGGCGATCTCCACGGATACGTCGCCATCGGTGTCGAGACCGTCGAAGTAGGAAGTGAGGGCCTCGTTGTCGATGTCGGTGCGAGGCAGCAGCCACGATTCCTCCTCGCGCTCGATGTGGAGGAAGATCGTCAGTGGCAGGCCGTCCTCAGTGAGGGCGAGGCACTCGCGGGTGGTGTCGGGATCGACGAAGTCGCAGGAACGGGAGAGGAACGAGTCAAGGAACTCGAGTCGGTCCTCACCGGTGATTCGGACCAGAGGTGCGGAGGGGATGTGAAAGCCGACGGTGGTACGGAGGGCCTGGTACTGGGTGATGGTGGTCATGGTGGTTCTCCATTTCTTGGGGTGTGTTATGCGACGCAGGTGTAGTCGTTGCTTCGTGGGTTGTGGGTGGGCAGTTGTGAGGTGATGGCGAAACGCCACGTGGCGGATCCAGATCGTGCTCGGGCGACGCAGCCGACGAGCAGTTGTCCTCGGATGGATCGAAGGAGGATCTCGGGAGAGTCGGTCAGGTCGTGGTCGGGTTCGATGAGGAGCCATCCGCCTTGGCTGAGTGGGATGGCGCAACGGGTGGTCCAGCGTTGCCACGATGTCGCGGTCGCCAGACGGGTTGTGACACCGTGGTCGGACGTGCGAATGCATTCATCGGTGGCACAGTTGGGAGTCAGCCAGACGACCGTTTCCCCATGCATGTCCGAGGTGGTGACGTCGATCGTCCAACCGGTGTCGGCCGCTCCGCTGAGTGACCAGGAGAGGACGCCGTCAGTGCTGGTCATGGTGTCGTCCGCCAGCGACCACTCGCGTCCGTCAGATCCCCACCCCATTCCGTGGCGTCGATTGTGACGGTCAGGTTCCTGGCTGACCCACAGGCCGGCCCGCCAGTGCGGGTTCGATCCCAGAGACCGGACGTGAGGCCATGGCGATTTGAGGACCTTGGTGGTTCCAACGCGCCAGGTAGTCATTCCTCCTGCGGCCGGCTTGAGGACGACCTTGTCGGTGTCTGCGAGGTGGGGCGGGAGATCGGTGGTGACATCTTCGGCTGGTCCAGGTGCCGATCGAATGATCATCGTGAGGCACGCGGTCCCCGTTTCGTCCAGGACGATTCGTCGGTCGACGAGGGTCGAGTGAATCAGAGTGGTGCGCCCGCAGGGATCGAGCTTCACTGAGATGTTGCCCTGCGACCAGGTGATGGGCGAGTTCGCGTTGACCGGAACACCCGCCGTGGGGATTTGCGATGCGTCGCGCAGGGCGACGCCGAGGCCGCTGGACGCTAGCTCGAAGCTGCCCGGGGTGGTGTCGGCTGTCAGATAAGCCTGGCGCAGATTGCACCATTGGTACGTCCGCAGTTGTGTCCCCGGGGTGCCGTCCATGCGGATCGTGACCCTGCCATCGGTGATGGTGGTGGTGCACGTGACGCCCTGGTCGTCGCGGACAACCAGACGGTTGTCATGGATCTCGCTCCGGTAGGAGGTCGCGGGGCCTTGTCGCCAACCGTGAGCACGATGGGCGCTCGGAGACGGCCACGACATGGCGAGGACCGGTCCCCAGTGGTTTGCGGTGCTGATCTCGATGACACCCGAATGAAAGGCGACCTCGAGAACGTCGTGCAGTAGCCGGACGGAGTCAGGAGAAGGAGTGCCGGGCTCATCGGGGGCGGGTGAGGACTCGATGATCCGTTTCGGTTGAGGCCATGCCGGGTTGCTCAGGGTCGCCTCCACGACGGTATGGGAGGTGGTGTCGACCACAGCCTCGATTCGGGTGTGACCGATCTCGATGGCTTGAGAGATCAGCTTCCTGCCGTTGACGACGGTGACGTCGTGGGACAGGTCGAGCGGGCGCCCCTCGGTGAGACATCCAAACGAGGTCATCTCCCCCAAAGTGCGCAGTGTCTCAGGGTCGAGTTTCCTGATACATGCCCTGATGATCATGGGCATGAAGTTGTGGAGCTCGATGTTTCCGTCCTCGCATGCGTCGGTCGCTCCCAGACAGGCGCAGCCGACCTTGCGGTACGTTTTGAGGGCCGGTGTATTCGTCGGGTTGACGGTGAGACGGATGACATCGGTGCCTTGGGCCAGGCATTCACTGATGACCTCAGCGATGAGTTGGCCCGACACCGTCGACATGCGATGGGAGGGGGCGACGTAGAACATGTCGGCGAACACTTCGTCCTCAGCCATGGTGTGACGACCGTTGGTGCGAAATGCCCCGAATGTCCCCACGATGGCTCCGTCTTCCTCGGCGACAAGGAAGGTCATCGATCCGCGCTCATCGATTTCTTGTTGGAATTGTTCGGTGGTGATACCTCCGTCAACGGGATTCGGAGCGTCCGAATGGGTGTTGTAGAGCTGTACGATCGCTGCTGCGTCGCCTGGTTCGTAATGGCGAACGATCATGGGATGTCCTTCTGATGAGTGGGTGGGGATTCACCGCTCGGTGACGATGAGCTCCCCCTGGGCGACGATGTCGCGACCGTTGAGTGCCTTGACATAGACCTCGCGCAGGGACCCCAACTTCTCGCCGAGCTGGGCTTGGAGAGTGAGCTGATCCCCGGGTACCACAAGGCGTCGGAACTTCATCTGACGGATTGCCCCGAGATAGCCGACGTGGGAGCGAGCGTCCTGTGACGACATGTCAGGGTTGTTCTCGATGGCCTCGGCGACGTAGATGACCGCCACTAGCTGCGCCATGGACTCGACGATCATGACGCCCGGCATGATGGAGTGGTCGGGGTAGTGACCGGCGAAGAAGGGTTCGTTGACACTGACGGACTTGATGCCCTTGCCAGACTTTCCGGGAACGACGTCATAGGCCCGGTCGATCATGAGCATCGGCCAGCGATGCGGGAGCATCCTCTTGATGGCGTCACTGTCGTAGGAGAATTTCCTCTTCTCGCTCGTGAGCGTTGCTGAGGCGACGGTGAGGGCACTCACTTCTGATTCTCCTCGATGAAGTCGACCATGGCATTGATGGACCCGAAAGCCTTGGTGTCGTCGTCGTTCACCGAGACTCCGAACTCGTTGTTCACAGTGACGACGACCTCGAGGGTGTCGAGGGAATCCATCTCGAGTCCGCGACCGAAGAGCGGCTGGTTGTCGGAGACGTACTCGGGCTTGGTCTCCAGGCCGAGCTTCGAGATGATCTCCTCCTTCAGATGCCAGGTCTTCTCCGCACGCTCTTCGGCACGGGCACGGATGGCGTTGATGTTGTTGGCGATCTCAGTCATGGTTTGTCCTTTCAGAAATTCGTTGGGAAAAGATGTTGGCCAAAGTTGTTGGGGAAAGGTGTTGGAGAATGTTGTTGGGAATCGTGGTATCGACGTCAGCCGTTGACCATTCCGCCGTCGATGGTGAGGGTTTTCCCAGTGATGTAAGAGGCCAGCGGGGACGCCAAGAACGTGACGGCTGATGCCACCTCGTGAACCTGGCCAAGCCGACCCATGGGAATATGTGTGAGTGCTTGGGCCATCGCGGCCTTCGGCACCGCCGCGACCATGTCGGTCTGGATGAATCCGGGAGCCACTGCATTGACGCGGACGTTCTTGGCCGCGACCTCCGCTGCGAGGGTCTTGACCATCGCGATGATTCCGCCCTTGCTTGCGGCATAGTTCGCCTGACCGGGCCGGCCGGCCACCCCGCTCGTGGAGGCCACCATGGTGATGGATCCTCCGGTTGAGTACATGGCCTTGGTTGCCTCTCGGGCGCACAGGAAGGTTCCGGTCAGGTTGGTGTCGATGACTGAGCTCCACTTGGTCCGACTCATGGTGGCCAGGTGGCCGTCGTCGGTGATCCCGGAGTTCAGCACGGCCGCGTCGAGTCGTCCGTAGTGCTGGCGGGTTTTTCGGAAGATGTCGGTCACCTGGCTCTCGTCGGTGACGTCCAGGCGAAAAGTGAGGCACTGGCGACCCATCTGCTCGATCTGTTCTGCGATTCGGGCAGCTTCCTCCTCCTTCCTGCGATAGGTGATGGCCAGGTGGCATCCGGCCGCCGCCAGAGCGAGGGCACATGCCGCGCCGATGCCGCGTGAGGCACCAGTCACCAGGGCGACGGAGTCCGGGGGAAAGACGTCGTGGAGGGCATGCGGATTCTCGTTGGTCAGTGACGTGGTCATCTGTTCACCTCGATCGTGCTCGTTGCGTGCGTTCCGGGATCGAATCCATCAATCTCGACGGCTTCCGACGAAGAGGACATGACGACTGACGCGACTGCGAGGTCGAGGATTCCGAGACCGAATGGGGAGAAGATGATGCGGGAGTTGGGGCTGGTCTCCAGCGGTGTGCCCAGGAGTAGATCGCCGATTCGCGCCGCGATGAAGTCGCGATTGCCGGTCTGCTGGGCGGCGAGATCCGGCGTGGTCGCCTCGCGGCAGACATGGTCCGGATCGTCCACGACATTCGTCGCGGCCAGGAGCGAGGCCACCGACAGATCTCGCAGGGAGGTGTGCAGGACGACCTGGTGACCAGACTTCTCCCACGGCGGCAGAGTGAGCCAGTGGCTGGAGTCGGTGGTAGCAATCGCAACGGTGTCAGCCTCTCGCAGCACCGCGTCGAGGTCCGTGGCGACGTGAATGTTCGTCGAGGGATGGGACTTCTTGACGATGCGCGCGAAGTTCTGAGCACGTTCAGCCTGGACGTCGACGGCGATAACCGTGGTGATCTGAGGATGCACGTGGAACAGGTAGTCGATCGTCGCAATGTTGATCGTGCCGCACCCGATGACCCCGATCGTGTCGACCCGGTCGCTGGTGCCGTGGAGGGTGGCGCTGGCCAGGGCCGCTGATGCCGCCGTTCGGGTGGCAGAGATGCGGCTGGATTCCAGTAGAGCTGTCGGATAGCCGGTCTCGAGGCTGTTGAGGATGAGTACCGACGATGCGCGCTGCATCCCGAGGTTGAGGTTCCCCGGGAACGACGAGATCCACTTGATTCCGGCGAGCCGGAACTCGCCGCCGACGTGGGCGGGAAGGCCGATGATGCGGTCATCCGGATGGCCCTTGGGGCGAAGGAAGGTCGAGAAGGGCAGGGAGGTCTCGTCGCTCGAATGGAGCATGTAGGCACTCTGGACGGCGTTGAGCACCTCTTCGTGGCGGTCGGCAAGGGCCTTCTCGACGGCGTCTCGGTCGAAGAGTTTCATGACGGATTCCTGTTCAGGTAATACATGTGGTCGGGTTCGGCTGACCTCCACTCGGCGGGAGTCAACGGGTTGGGGACATGGGACGTGACCCAGGACTGGTCGTAGATTGTGTCGAGATAGCGCTCGCCTCCGTCGGGCAGAATTGCGACGACCGTCGAACCGGTAGGAATGGTGGGTGCCGCCCGGTGGATGGCCGTCAGGATCGCTCCCGATGACCCGCCCAGCAGGAGGGATTCCGTTCGGAGGGCTTCGCGGCATCCCATGACGCAGTCCGCGTCGGAGACCAGGACGAGCTGATCAGCCAGTCCAGCCCTCCACAGGGGTGGGCGGACCGAGGCACCGTGACCCGGGACGTATCGGGGATGCGGGGTGCCCGCTTCGTCGAAGATGGCGCTGCCCTGGGCGTCGACGGCGATGAGGCGGGTGTGGGGTGACATCGATCTCAACGCCTCGTGGCAGCCACGAAGGGTTCCACAGGAGCCAGTCGCGCACACCAGGACGTCGACGTGGGGAATGTCCTCGAGGATCTCCCTGACGGTCTGCTCGTGGGCGGCAGGATTGTCCGGGTTGCCATATTGATTCGACCACCACGAATCAGGGACCGAGTCCAGCAGCTCTTTGACCCGTTTGAGTCGCATGGGGAGGAATTCACCAGTTCTTGGGTCGGGCACGGTGATGATGTCCAAGGTCGCACCGAAGGCCTCGATCAGCCGGATATTCGTCGGCGTCGCCTTGGCATCGGTGACGCAGATGAAGTCGACCCCGAATTCCTGGCACAGCATCGCCATGGCGATTCCGAGATTTCCCGAACTTGATTCAATGACGGTGGTACGTCCGGGAATGACCTCGCCGCGTCGAATGGCGTTTTGGAGTATGGACCGTGCGGCCCGGTCCTTGATGCTGCCCCCGGGATTCATCTTCTCGAGCTTCCCGTAGACCTCGAAGGGCACATTCCCGAAGAAACGGTCCATACGGATGAGGGGAGTGTGGCCGATGAGGTTGGAGACCGACATCACTGCCTTGGGTAGTGGGGCAGAATGCGTTTCAACAGTTGTCGTCATGTCGATCCTTCGTCAGCTGAAGACGGAATTCGTGGACGTAGTGATGTCCATGCGTGTCGTGGAGCCAGGAGGATGTCGGTTCCGGGAGGACCTCGGACATCGTCACCGTGCCGCCAGGATTCTCTTTGAGGTCGCGCTGCAACGACCGTGTGAAGATCGTTGACATGACGGGGGATTCGAAGGAGAAATAGATCGGTTTGGGCTCCGAGGCGAACTTGACGAACAGGTGGTTCGGGAGATGGTTGTCCCGCTGCCACCGACGCAGCAGAGCGTGTCGCTGGGCGCATGATCCGTGCAGGACGTCGAGCGTCTCGGTGGGGAAGCGCCAGGTACGGCGGAACACCACGAGGTTGTCAATGGTGAGCCGGGGAGCGTCAGAGCCGGGCAGTCCGATCTTGAAGGCGTCTGCTGCAACCATCGAGATGGGGACGCTCCACGCTTGTGCAATGGTCCAGAGCTTGCCGGAGGGGTCACGCACCATAAGACCGTCGTCGGTCTGTTCGAACAGAAGTGCCGACATCGACCACGTGTTGGCGCGGTCCTGATCAGCGGTCCGGGTGAAGCCGATGGCACGATCACCGACTCCAACAGTCGCGGGAACCATCCGACCGGTGTTTCGTCTCCACGTCTCGGGGAACAGCGGGACCAATCGTTCCAGGTTGACAGCGGTGTTGATGCGGTCCCGGACGGTGCCGCTGGGCAGTGTCCAGTCAAGGAACGGCATGTCGAGGCTGCTCAGACAGGCATGCAGCTCGCCCATGACGGCCGTGACGTTCCCGGCTGCGATTTCATCGACGTCGGAGGTGATGATTTGGAGGTCCGGGCTGTGCACGGACAGCTCCGGGATCGGCGTGCGCACCGGGAACAGCTCGTCCACCTTGGCGGCGAGAGCAGCAGAGGTGGTGTCGATGCGACCATCGACTGGTTCAAGTCCCTCGAGGATCGTGTTCCAACGACTCGACAACTCCGACACCGCACGGTCAAGGGGATCGGGGGAGTTGCCCCAGAACAGCGACATCGTCGATGCCCACACGTCTGCCATCGACAGCCGATGGCGGGAGGCCTGTTGTTTGCGCGTCGCGATCTCGGTGATCGCCTCGGAGTACTCCTGGGCCAAGGTGTCGGCGAACCAGTCGGCTGACTGCAGCACGAGGCCGAGGGGGGCGTCGAGGGACTCCAGCAGTGCGGTCCCGATCGTCGTCGTCCCGGCACGTGTGCAATCGAGGTAACACAGACTGCGTGCGGCGTAGGCCTGGCCGGCTCGGCGCTCGGAGGATGCGCCCGTGAAGGTCTCGAAGTGTTCGGACAGCGCAACGGACGCCTCGGTCAGGGAGCGCGCGTCAGGAGCGTGTCGGATGACGTCCATGAGCTCGTCGAATCGTGACAATTCGGTCTTCGCCCCATCGCGCAGCGAAGGATCCCCGATGCGATCCACACGCTGGTGCAGGATGTCCCAGGCACGTACCGAGACTGGGATGTTGGCGTTCCAGATGACGGTGTGGCGACGCTCGTGGGTGGTGAGAATCTTGCGCAGATGCTCAGGAGCCATGTCGAGCTGCTCGGCGATCTGGGCTGCCGCACGGGTGCCGTCGGCGAGGAAGAGAACCCTTGCCTCGTCTTCGGTGACCCGGCGGGGCTGTCGCCCGACTGCGGTCACCGTCCTGGTCTCCATATCGAGGTCAACGGCGGGGGAGAGGATCGGTGGCATCCACCACTTCAGCTCGGGCCGTTCAGCCAAGGTCGTCCCGATCGCGATGGCAGCCCAGGCCTCCATTGCGACATGGGAACGGGCCACCAGGTGATCCGAGGCAGTGAATTCCAGGGCCGGTCCGTCGGTGTTGACGTCCACCCAGTCCGACGGTCCGAAATACCCGATGGTTTCGGCCTTCGAGCAGTACCGCTGCCAGTACAGACCGATCAGGCGTACCTTCCGGCGAAGTGACGAGTTCGTTTTCCCTGTCGAGGCGAGGGATCCGAAGGTCTGCCATGCTCCGGGGTTCTGCCACGCAATGGCGGTGGACAGCGCCTCGTTGTTGTGCAGCAGCGAGATGAGGGCGTTCGTGATCGACACCTCATGGTCGGTGTACTGCTGCTCAAACTCTGCCTTCGGGATGTCTCCGGCCAGGTATGAGTCAAGAAGGTCGAGGACGTGATCTGACTCCAAGAGGGACAGTCCCTCGGCGGGGAAACCGGCGCTGCGCAGGAGTGCTCGTCCGAAGACGCGGCGACCATGGCGTCCCCACGGGAAGGTCTGCTGAAGGGCGTCGGGTTTGGTCGTTTCTGCCAGGAGGGTCATGCTGATACTCCTGTCTCCACGAGGGCGGCGGCGAGTCGTCGTGCTCCTTCGGTCAACTCGGTCGGGCGCGGGTAGCTGAAGGACACCCGCATCGACGGCGAGTCGAGCCCCGCGGGGTCGAAGTGGAGGCCGGGTACCACTCGCACTCCATTCGCTGCGGCACGACGAGCGACGTCAGCTCCGCTGACACCGGAGACGTTCTCCAGCCACAAGTAGAAGCCGCCCTGGGGTGTCCGCCACGTCCACGTGGTCGGCTGTCCGGATTGGGTCAGTTCGGACTCGAGGGCATGACTGAGCGCCTGGGCCCGGTCTCGGTAGGAGGCTCGATATGCCTCCAGCAGGTCGTCCCATCCATGGCGGCGGTGGTACTCGCCGATGATGGCCTGGTTGAGGGCGGACGGGGAGAGGGTCATGACCTCGCACATGGCGCGAAGATCGTCAACAAGGTCTGCCGGGGGATCGATCCATCCGCATCGCACTCCCGGTGCGAACACCTTGGAGAAGGTGCCCAGGTAGATGACCCGGTCGGGATCCATAGATTTCAGTGCTGGCCAGGTACGACCCTCGAAGGAGAGCATCCCGTAGGGGTCGTCCTCGATGACGAGCAGATCGTTCCTGGCGCAGATCTCGAGGATGTCGGCGCGACGAGCCTCGGACTGCACCGAACCAGTGGGGTTCTGGAAGGTGGGGGTGGTGTACACGGCCGCGACACGACGACCTCTGCCGCGCAGGTCGGAGATGGTATGGGCCAGGGCGTCGGGGTTGAGTCCTTCCTCGTCGCCGGCAACACCGATGAGGTCCATATCGGCAGACGCCCAGGCCGCCAGAGCTCCGGGATAGGTGGGGCTGTCGCAGACAATTGCGTCGCCGTCGAGAATGTTGGCGACCATCATCATGCCCAGTTGCGATCCGGCGGTCGGCACGAGATGGTCCGGATCGGGAGTCATACCGGTCCGTGCTGCGAGGTCGAGGATGGCCGGGATCAGGGAGGACGAGACGGTCGGGGTGGAGTACTGAAGCAGGGTGCGCGACCCCAGCCGTAGCATTCGCGAGGTCAATTCGGCGATCTTGGCTGCGGGGAGAACCGTCAGATCAGGCAAGCCACCGGACAGGGAGATGGTTCCGGGGATCCGATCAAACAACTGAGGCATCTCCACGCGGCGACGTGTGGTGGTCGTCATGTCGTCACACCGTCGCCTTCGACTGTTCGATGAGGGAAAGCAGGCCGGACGGGGTCGAGCCGCGGCCGTCGGCGAGGGCTTCGGGGTCGAGCTCAATCCCGAGCTGGTCCTCGACGGCCACCATGAGGGTGAGCATTCCGAGCGAGTCGATGCCTTGATCGACGAAGGGGCGATCGGCGTCAAGAATCGTCGCTGAGCAGGTGGTTTCGATGAACTGGTTGAACTCGGCCTGGGTCATGAGAGGTTTCCTTCCATCTGTGAGGCGGGGCGTCTGCCGGGTGGAGCATCTGTGGGACGAGGAACCGCACGTCACGACCGTGCGTGGACGGCCGCGGCGGCAGCTGCTCGATCTGGTTTTCCGTTGCGGGTCAGGGGGATCTGAGGTAGCAGGTGGATGAGTTGGGGTCGTCGAGCGCGGTCGAGGACGAGGTCGAATTGCTGTGCGAGGAACTCTGGGCTGGCAGTCCCGCAGTAGGCGACCTCGAGTGGCGCAGAGTCAGAGTCGGGCTTGAGGGCGATGACCGCGTCGACACCCGGGATGGCCTCGGCCGCCACCTCGATCTCCTGCAGGCAGATCCTCACGCCGTGGTGCTTGACGATGTCGTCGTCACGTCCCAAGAGGTGGATGCGCCCGTCCGGATCCATCCACCCTCGGTCTCCGGTGAAGAGGGTGAGTCCATCGGGAGTAGGCCGGAATCGGCCGGTAGAGGTGTTAGGGACGTTCCAATAACCGTCCATCACTGTCTGGCCGGACACCGTGATCTCCCCGTGTTCGCCGGCCGGGAGCGCGACACCACAGTCATTGACGATCTGTACTCGCGTACCGGGTAGGGCTCTGCCGACGCTGTCCGGATGGTCTTTGTACTCGTCGACCGGAAGGATCGAGATGCGCTTGCACTCGGTCATGCCGTACATCGAGGCGTACTGGGATCCGGGGAAAGCGGCGAGAAGCTGATCGGCGACCTCGGGGGACAAGCGAGCTCCGGTGTTGGTGAACAGCCGGATCGTTGTCTCCAACCGATCGCGGCGCTGCAGGGTGAGCAGCATCGCTGCCATCGACGGTACGACCGGGACCACGGTGACGCCGTGACAAGCGATGTCACGCACGAGATTGCGGTCGCGAGGCCCACCACCGTGGAGGACGACGGTCCCACCGCGGATGGCTGACATGAGGACCTGGTAGAGCCCGTAGTCGAAGGACAACGGAAGGCGGCAGAGAATGACGTCGTCCTCCCGGTACCCCAAGCAGTCGTGGACGGTTCGTGCTGCGGTGGCCACCTGCCGGTGGGGACACCTGATTCCCTTGGGAGCTCCCGTGGTGCCCGACGTGTAGATGAGGAGTGCCAGATCGTCGGCGTCAGCTCGGGAAGGACAAGGATCGAGGTCGGCGTGGACTAACCCCGTCGGGGGAGTAACGGCGTGCCCGTTGGGGACGGTGACTGCTTCGACGAGGTCTGTGCTTGCGCAGACCAATGCGGGGTCGCAGTCGTCGATTACATGCTGCACCTGGGTCGGAGTGAGGTCCTGGTGGACCGGGACGACGGTGAGTCCATCGAGCAGACACGCCCACACCAGGCAGACGGTGGTCACGTTGGTGGGGGCCTGAAGGACGACCCGGTCGTGGCGTCGCACCCCGTTATCGCGCAACCAGCGCCGGACCGCCTCGATGCGGACTGCGAGGCTGGACCACGTCACGACCTCGTCGCGGTCGATGATCGCAGGATGCTCGGGGCGTCGGGAGCAAGTTTCGAGGAAGTATTCCGGGATGAGCATCACGCCTCCTGTAGAACCGGGGAGAGTTCTTCGAGCTGTGCAGCTGCCTGGGTGGCGTCACGAGGCGTGGTGACGCAGAGGGTCCGAAGGCTAGGGATCTGACGCGAGAGCAGGGAGGCCTGGACCTTTCCCGGCGGTGCTGAGATCGCAAGGTCAGGCTGTCGTGCCGCCAGCTGCTTGAGGCACAGATCCCATCGGACGGGAGCTGTTACCTGGGCGATGAGTCGATCGCGCAGCTCGTCACCCGAGCGCACCTCCTGACCGTCGAGATTCGAGATGATCGGGTACTTCGGGTCCGAGAAGGTGATCTCATGAGCGGCCTGGGCGAATGCTTCCTGGGCAGGTTCCATGTACGCGGTGTGGAAGGCCCCGGCGACATGCAGTTGCTTCACAGCAGTCCCGGCGGGTGGTTCTGCGACGAGCTTGGCGACGGCGTCGACCGGTCCGGCAGCGACGATCTGCCCGGCACCATTGATGTTGGCGGCGCTGAGACCGAGGTCTGTCAGGCGCGAGACCACGTCGTCCGGATTACCGCCGATGACGGCAGCCATGGTCGTGGGTTCGGCAGCGCATGCTCGCGCCATCGCAAGTCCACGTCGACGGGCGAGGGTCACCGCCGTTCCCGGATCGACGACGCCCGCGAGACAGGCTGCCGTCAATTCGCCGACGGAATGACCCGCGAGCACGAGGTCCTTGTCGGCCAGCATGTCCGAGATGAGGACACCGAGGCACACCAGGATCGGCTGCGCGTTCTCGGTAGCCGCCAACGTGTCGGCGTCGGCCTTGGTGCCGAGTTCGATGAGATCGACGTCTGCCTGTTCCGACCAGGAGGTGACGGCTTCTCGGACACCCGGAAGCTTGAGCCACCCGGTGAGCATGCGAGGTTTCTGCGCGCCTTGTCCGGCAGCGACGACGGCGATGCGGTTCATCGCATTGTTCCTTTCGCAGGTCGAAATGTCACTGACGACCGGTGCTCTTGCCGAACCGGCGCGACGCCCAGAAGACGAACCCTGCGAACCAGCACAGGGTGCCGATGATGGCTGCGGACAGGGAGTCGTGGCCACCGCCGATGTCCATGCCGTTGGTCAGCGGGTAGCGGGCCAGAGCGGTGATGCCGTAGGCGGGGCTCCAGCGGCCGATGGTGAGCATCGTCCCGGAGAGGGGGATGAAGACGTTGCCGAGGAACGCGAGTCCGGTGATGACCAGGCCGGGGATGTGCATGACGACGTCGGGGCGCAGGGACAGGCCGATCGCCAGTCCGAAGGCGGAGAAAATTGCCGAGCTGAGCCAGGCAGCCGTCAGTCCGACGACCCAGGCACGCAGGGTGCCGTGGGCTCCGGTCAGCATGCCGAGGATGCCGATGAGCAGGGTGGGGGCCAGAGCCATCACCATGGCGCACAGCACCTTGATGAGCACATAACCCACCGACGACAACGGGGTGAGGCGGATGGTGCGGGTCCAGCCGTTGGCCTCGTCGACAGAAATCGACGCCGCGTAGCTGGTGGCGGAGGTTGCCGCACCATAGACGGCGATGCCGATCATCATCCACATCGCGAAGTTGCCTCCCGGCAGATTGGCGGAATGGTTGGTGCGAAAAAGCGCGAGATAGAGCACGACGGGCAGCGCGAGGTTGAAGATCAGCGTCGAGCGGCGAAATGGGCGGCGCAGTTCGCACCAGAGGTACTTGAGGGAGATCGAGGACTGACGACGGGGACGGCGAGCGATAGCTGGCGCGATGGTCTGTGCAGCGGTCATGTCAGGACTCCTTGGAGGTGAGGGCGAGGAAAGCGTCGTCGAGGCTTCGAGGGACGACGCGCAGGTCAGTTCCTCCGAGCTGCATGACCTTCGAGGCCAGGGCGTCGGAGTCGGGATGATGCAGGTTGATTCGGCTGCCGTCTTGCTTGATGAGCTGGGTGCCGGGCAGGTCGAGCTGGGTGAGGGAGAAGTTCGGGATGGTCGCCGTGACGGTGCAGCCGCCAGAGAGGGTGCGGATGGCGTCGGAGGTGTCGTCGGCGATGATTCGGCCCTCCTTGATGAGGATGACCCGGTCGGCGAATTCGTCGACCTCACCGAGGTAGTGGGTGGCGAAGAGGATGGTGCGGCCGCGGCGGGTGTCCTCGTGGATCTCGTCCCAGAAGTCCCGGCGAGCCTCGACGTCCATGCCCGCGGTGGGCTCGTCGAGGATGAGGAAGTCGGGGTCGGGCAGCAGCGCCAGGGCGAAACGCAGGCGCTGACGTTCACCGCCGGAGCACTTGGACACTTGACGGTTGGCCAAGTGGGTGAGCCTCGCTCGTTCCATGCAGGTGTTCATGTCGGAGCCGCGGTACAGGGACGAGATGATTTCCATCGTCTGACGGATCGTCATGTCAGGGAGAAGACCGCCGGTCTGGGTCATGGCGGTGCAGCGCCCGGAGCGGGCGGCCTTGAGCGGATCGGTGCCGAAGACCTGGATCCGGCCGCTGTCGGGGCGGGTCAGTCCGAGGGCCATGTCGATGGTGGTCGACTTTCCGGCGCCGTTCGGTCCGAGAAAGGCAACGACCTCGCCACGACCAATGGTGAAGGAAATATCCTGCACAGCGTGGATGGTTTCACCGGCGGAACCCTTAAATGATTTCGACACATTTGTCACAGTGAGAGGACTTGTACTGGTGACCATGATTTCTCCTGGGGGAATCGCTGAATTTCTCGTCCGTCACGAGTGTTGCTGCGGTGATGAGTCTGAATCCAGCTTTGGGGCAGAACTGGGGTGCGGCGTCACGCCGCGGGGATGACGGGTGTCATCGTCGATGTGTTGACGGAGCCATGGGCCAGGAGGGGAGCGAACCGGGTGACGGTTGCCGGCAGCGGTCCCATGTCGTTGGCCATGGCCCATAAATCGCCCAGATTCGGGGGTTGCCACGTCATGACGATCGAGTCGTGGGCGTGCTCGACGCAGCTGTCCGGCTCGAGAGGCGTGATGCCATGGGCATAGGCGATGCGGGCGATCTTGTGACTAAAGAGGTACTGGTCCCGCAGTCGTCGCGAGGTGGTGCCGAGGTGACGGCGCACTCCATTGATGACGATGTCTGCCTGGCCGCGGTTGCCGGCGGGCAGTGCGAGTCGAGCCAGCCTGATCGCAGCGTCAAGTGGGATCGCGTGACTCCACCCGGGGACCTCCGCCGTCAACGGCAAGGTGTGCAGACGCGCGCGGATGTGGGGCAGGTGGCTCTCATGATGAGCCTGTGCGCGATGGGCGCCGTCGAGGACGAGGAACCTGTGGCCGATGGCCATGGCCTCGATGGGGGGCAGCGGTGCGTCGTCCTCGACGGCGTTCCTGATGTGTAGGAGCTTGTGCGGATCGGTCTGTTCGTGCCACACGAGCAGCCGTGTGGGAATGTTTTCGATCCTCACCTCTGACGACCTCTCCGCGCGTTGTGGAATTAGCACGGAATGATCATCAAACGTCCCGGAAAGCCATGTCCAGATATTTCTGGACACTCATTACGGGTGAAGGTTATTCGACTGATGAACTCCTAGGAATCATGTGACAGGAGTCATGCTGAACCGTCACGGCAGTCAGCATCCCCGATCAGAAGGCACCGCGAATTCTGGCAGCATCAAAGGCGTCCTTGCACTCGCGGCGCAGGGCACGCAGGACGCTGTGGTGCTGGTTGGCGATGCACTTCGTCATCACCTGGAAGGTCATGGTGTCACCAGTGATGTCGCCGACCCCGAGGACGAGGGGCTTGTCGAGCAAAACGGACTCGAATTCGACTTCGAGATCGTCGAGGACCTTCCTGATGACGCGGATGACCTGATTCGGGTCCTCCAAGGCGTGCACCTTGATGTCGGTGTACGAGGTCGTCCATCCCTGCGTCACATTGCCGACCTTCGTGATCTCGCCATTGCGCAGGTACCAGGCTGCGCCGTTCCAGTCCCGGATGCGGGTGACGCGCAAACCGACGTCCTCGACCAAGCCTTCAACCTCGTTGATCTTCACCGCGTCGCCGACACCGTACTGGTCCTCAAAGATGATGAAAAGTCCCGCCAGGATGTCCTTGACGAGGGTCTGAGCGCCGAAAGCCAGCGCCACGCCGACGATTCCGGCAGAGGTGAGGATGGGGGTGATCTTGATGCCGATGGTGCTGAATCCCGACAGCAAGGCGACGACGATGATGACCGCCACACCGACATTCGAGAGCAGTCCGCCAACCGTCGTGGTGCGCTGATTTTGTCTGTCGATGCTTGCGCCGGTCGCCTCGGCGAGAATGCGACGGGTGCGTCCGGGCATCGTGGCGTCGCGCTTTTCCGATCGCGACACCATGAGGCGAATCGTCCAGTCGACGCCCTTGCGAAGCAGCCAACGGGCAACGATGGCAAGGGCGATGATGATGAGGATGTGGATCAGCGTGTCCCATGTCCACACGTCGGATTTCAGCGGAGGCATGGTCTCCCTTCGCGGTTGGGGTCAGGCGACTGAGGTGGTCGTGGCAACACTTCCACCTTTCCATCTCGGGCAAGAAAAACCCCACCCCGGACACGCCCGAGCCATCAACGTGACAGGATCGAGGCATGAGTGACGACAACGTCTCCCCCGCAGCGCGCCTTCCTGGCGGTGGCCAGCCGGCGGCAGAACAAGCGGTGAACTCACAAGACCTGCCCGAGCATCTGGCCGCACCGACGCAGATGCCTTCGACTGGCCCCCAGGTTGCTCAGGCCGTGGTCGAGGCAGTTGGTGGAACCCCTCGCGCTGACGGCATGGTGGATGCCGCTGAGGAGGTTCGCATCGACGTGTTGTCCTTTGCGGACGCTCCCGCGCCGGGATGGTCAACCTGGTCGACGGTGAGCCTGCACGTGGAGCCGAACGCCATCGCCCTTGTTGACGGCACCAGCAGTGACATTCGCGCCGAGCTCATGGCGGTGGGCGCTCCCGGATCCGACGTCATGGGCAAGGTGCTGGGATCGTGCGCCTTCGCGGTGCTGCGTGACCACTGGCCGATGGCCCCGGGAATCGTCTTCGGTGACGTCGTGTCGATGTACGCGCCGAATTCCACCACCCCGCACCTCATGTGGTGCCATCCATTTACCGCACCCCAGCTCGACCGGGTGGAAATCGGCGACCTCAAGGTGCATTGGCTGCTGGGAGTTCCGATCACCGAGGCTGAGCGTCAGTGGCTGGAGACCAATGGGTTTGACGCTTTCGTCGAACTACTTGACGCCAAGGCAGTGAACTACACCGACTTGAATCGTCCGTCGGCGGTGTAATTCAGGCGGACTCCCGCCAGACCACGTCGTTCGGTATGACGACGTGACGCTGGGGCAGTTCCTGACCGCGAATCTGCGCGACGACCATGTCTGCCAGGGCGATTCCGGTTGCCCTGGCGTCGCTTCGTACCGTCGACAGCGGAGGATCGTTGAGGGCCGCGACAGGGGCGTCATCAAAACCGACAACCCCAACGTCCTGGGGTGTTCGTCGGCCAGCTTCGTTGAGGACCCGCATCGCACCGGTGGCGAGGAGATCAGACGCGGCGACAACTCCGTCGAGGTCTGGGTGACGTTCGAGAAGCTCGGACATTGCCCGCTGTCCGGCAGCCATCGTCCACCCGTCGACCGCGGTGTGCCCGATGGCGGCATTTTTCGCACCTTGGTGGAATCCCTCGAGACGCATTGGGGTGACTGGTGCCCACGCTGGCCCGCCGATGGCGACCAATTTCGACCGTCCGGTGGCCACGAGCCGTTCGGTGATGGCTCGGGCACCCCCGACATTGTCAGTGTCCGCTGAGGGGATGTCTGACCCAGGGAAAGGGGTGGAAGCCGTGACGAGCGGGATATTTGTCGTCATGAGACGGGCGACCAGCGGGTCTTCGTTGGTCATCGCGACCAAAATCGCCGCGTCGAAGGACCCACCGGCAATTAATGACCCGACACGTTCTGCCGAGCGGGGAGAATCGACGAGGGCAAGGAGCATCTGGTAGCCGTGCTCGGACAGTCGCAGGTTCGCTCCGGACGCCATTGGAGAGAGTGTCGGCTCGGTGTAGAAGACGTTGACGTTTTCTCGCGCCACCAGCACCACGGTGTCAGTCGATTGCACTCGCAGCGACCGTGCTGCTCGATTTGGCACGTAACCGGTGGTGACGATCGCGTCGGCAACGGCCCGTGCGGTTGCTGGGGCCACATTGGTGTGGCCGTTGAGCACCCGTGACACCGTGGCGTGGGAAACGCCGGCTACCCGAGCCACGTCATGCATCGTGGGCCGACTCGTGCCCTCGCTCATCGGTAATCCTCCTCTGTCTCCGGGTCGTCATCGGCGACGCTCCGATTTGTGGGCCCCCACTTGTCGAAGCGGGGCGACATGTCGTAATGTACACGTGTACACGACGTTGTGTCGGACTCCCAGACGGTCTCCAGCACACGCCGGTCAACATCCCGAGGATGCGGGCTCTCCGCGTCCCGACACTCAAGGAAGAGGGTTGACATGATCACACGCCGTACTTGTCGGATGGCCTCTGTGGCTGCGATCGTCGCTGGAACGCTCGTTCTCGGTGCCTGTGGCAGTTCGTCAGAGGGATCGGGATCGCCAAGCGAAGCTGCGTCACAGTCCGCGGCAGCTTCCGGCCCGGTCACCATCAAATACATGCACCGCCTGCCCGACGGTGAGGGCATGACAAAGGTTGCCGACATCGTCAAGAAGTGGAACTCGGAGCATCCTGACATCAAGGTTGAGACCACGAAGTTTTCTGGTAAGGCCAATGAGCTCATGCCTAAGCTCGAGGCTGACGTCAAGGCCGGTACCGCTCCGTGCCTAGTCCAGGCGGGATACGCTGAGGTCCCAGACATGTATGTCAAGGGTCTGGTGCAGGACGTCACTACCGAGTCTGAGAAGTATAAGGACCATTTCTCTGGCGCCTATGGCCAGATGTCTGTCGGCGGCAAGGTCGTTGGTTTGCCCCAAGACACGGGCCCGCTTGTGTACGTCTACAACGAGACTGAGTTCAAGAAACTTGGCATTGAGGTTCCGAAGACCTCTGACGAGCTGCTTGCCTCCGCCAAGAAGGCCACCGCCAAGGGCAAATACATCCTCGGCTTTGAGCCCGATGAAGTCCAGAGTTGGCTGTCCGCTCAGGCTGCTGCAGCAGGCGCTGTCTGGTACTCCGCCGAAGGCGACAAGTGGAAGGTTGATACCACTGGCGACAAGAGCAAGGTTGTCGCCGACTTTTGGCAGAAAGCTCTCGACGACAAAACCGCTATTACTGACGCCCGGTGGAGCGATGCCTACACGAAGGCCCTCGTCAGCGGGAAACTTATCGGCAACGTCGCCGCTGCCTGGGAGACCGGCTTCATGCTGGATGCGCTCGACAAAACCAGCTACAACGGTCAGTGGCGCGTCGCTCAGCTGCCATCATTCGGCGGATCGGACGTAACTGGCCCTGACGGCGGTTCCGGTGTCGCTGTTGTCAAGGACTGCAAGTACCCGGTACAGGCGATGCAGTTTAATGACTGGTTCAACACTCAGGTCAACGACCTCGCCACTCAGGGTCTGGTCCCCGCAGCTAAGGGCCAGGTAACTACCCCTGAGAAAATGAAGAAGCAGTTTGGCGGTCAGGACGTCATGGCGGAACTTGCCAAAGCTAACGAGAGGCTTACCCCTCAGTTTGGGTACATCCCCGGATTCGCCGTGGTAGGCACGAAGATGAATGAGAAAGCTGCCGATGCCGCTTCGGGTAAGGCTAAGGTCGCCGACATTTTGCAAACCGCGCAGGACACCTCTGTTCAGGCCCTTAAGGATGCTGGACTTCCCGTTGATGAGTGAGCGCTGACGGGATTGGGAACCGAGGCCCGGATTGGGCGGAGCAATCTGCGCTCTCCGGGCCCACCATTTTTACCGGTACGGGGCGTCCTATGGCTTGGGAGGGCCTTGCCTACGCCCTAACCGGCAGTTTTGATCTGTGATCGACGCAGTTCGCGGCGATCAGCGTGGTCGCCGAACGGCGCGGGGCGATCTGCGCCATTGCATATTCTTCACAGGAGACGCGATGTCCTCATCTACAGCTAGTCGCAAGACCAGACACGAGGCGCTAACTGGCTGGTTATTCGCATTGCCATTCACCATTGTCTTCATCATCGTATTTGTTGCTCCCATTATCGAGAGCGTCCGGGCTAGCTTTCACAAGCAGGTTGCCGAGGGTGGAGGCCTCTTCGGTGGAGGCCGGACGGTAGAAAAATTCGTCGGCTTGGAAAATTTCCAGGACGTATGTACGAATCCAGCTTTCTGGCACGGTATCGGTCGCGTGATGCTGTTTGGTGTCTTTCAAATTCCGATCATGATCCTTGCGGCGCTATTTCTCGCATTGGTCATCGACTCGTACTTGGTACGTCATCCCGGATTCTGGCGTCTCTCATACTTTTTGCCCTACGCGATTCCAGGGTTGGTAGCAGCGATCATGTGGACCTACCTCTATGTTCCAGAAATATCCCCTTTCGCGGGGCATCTAAGCTTCAACCTGTTGAGTTCCCACGTCATCCTCGCCTCAATGGCCAATATGACTACGTGGACCTTTACTGGTTACAACATGTTGATCTTCCTGGCCGCCCTACAGGCGATTCCATCAGACCTTTACGAGGCGGCACGTATCGATGGTGCGTCTGGCTGGAAGATCATGACGAAAATTAAAATCCCTCTGGTTAGAAGTGCGGCCATGTTGGCGGTCTTGCTATCCATTATCGGTACTGTGCAGCTGTTCAATGAGCCGACGGTTCTAGCGACTGTTGTGACGTGGATGCCGCGCGATTACACGCCGATGATGATGGCGTATAACACCATGAACGGAAATATCAGCCCTAGTGGTGCCGGCCCAGCGTCGGCGGTGTCCATCATGATGGCGTTGGTGGCTGGAGTGCTCGCAATAATCTACGCCCTTGTCCAACGAAAGGCGGACTGACATGGCACATGATAAAACCGCCGTCACCAAGGATGGCATCCGGTACCGCCCTTCACTGGTTGGGCTTCCTCCTCGATCGATTGCTCCCTCTAGGACAGCCCGGACAATCACATTGGTGATCCTGGCTTTTGTGGCGTGCTATTTTTTGCTGCCCATCGTCTGGCTAGTCATCGCGTCTACCAAGAACAACACCGATTTGGTGAACACTTCCGGGTTCGCCTTCGGCGAGTTCAACTGGGGTGCCAATTTCCATTCCCTCATGGCCTGGACCAAAGGCATGTTTCCACGGTGGGTGCTCAACTCGTTGGTGTACTCAACAGTGTCAGGTGTTGTTGGCACGCTTATTTCTGTCGCCTGTGGGTATGCAATAGCTAGATTCCACTTTCCGGGGCGCCGAGTCCTGCTGGTCGTCGTCATGACTGGTCTGCTCATGCCGGTAGCACTACTTACCGTTCCGTTGTACCTGCTGTTCATTAAGATGCACCTGGTCAATACTGTGTGGGCCATGATCATTCCGTCGATGGTTAGCCCATTCGGGGTATTCCTCGGCACTGTCTACGCCGAGTCGTCGGTGCCGACGGAGCTCCTCGAAGCTGCCCGGATTGACGGGGCGGGTGAATTCCGGATCTTCTCTACGATGGTGCTGCGTCTGTTGGCGCCAGCTATGGTGACGATCTTTTTGTTCATATTCGTCGCGACGTGGAACAACTTCCTGCTGCCGTTAATGATGATTACCAACGAAAACCTGCAGCCAGTCACCCAGGGCCTATACGGCATGATGGCGTATTTCGCCCCAGACAAGGGCGCCGTGATGCTCGCTTCCGTCATTGGAGTCATTCCGCTGGTGATTTTGTTCCTCGTCCTTCAGCGTTACTGGCAGTCCGGGCTTGCTGCCGGGGCTGTCAAGGGGTGATGCACCACACGCCGGGCACACGCAGTCGTTCGGCTGTCTTATCGGGGGAGGTTTCGGTTCGCCTCAACGCGGAATACTGACGCCTTCGGGATTGCCAGTTTCTCGCTATTCCCTCGCCCCACGCGTCGATTACAAAAACGTCGGGCCTGCCACTGTTACTGCAGTGACAGGCCCGACGTGTCGCCGTGGCGGGAAAATCATTCAGCGGCGCTGGGGTGGGTCATATCGGCGGGGACGACCCACTTGTCGAAGTCCTCTTCGCTCATGCCACCAACCGTGAGAGCAGACTCACGGAGGCTGATGCCTTTGTGGTGAGCATTTTTGGCAATCTTCGAAGCTAGGTCGTAACCGATGTGACGGTTGAGGGCCGTGACCTGCATGAGGTTCTTGTCAAGGTTTTCCTTGATCTTGGCCGGATTCGGCTCGATGCCGTAGGCGCAGTGCTTATCGAAGCTGATGCACGAATCGGCGATGAGGCGGATCGATTCCAGGCAGGCGTGAGCCATGACCGGCTTGAACACATTGAGCTGGAAGTTGCCCTGGGAACCGGCGAAACCAACCGTCGCATCATTGCCGAATACGCGGGTGGCTACCATTGCCATCGCTTCACACTGGGTCGGATTGACTTTGCCGGGCATGATTGAAGAACCGGGCTCGTTCTCGGGGATGAGGAGTTCGCCAATACCGTTGCGGGGCCCAGAGGCATACCAGCGGACGTCATTAGCGATCTTCATGAGAGCGTCGGCTAGAACACGCAGCGACCCTGAAACCTGCACCAAGGCGTCGTGGGCGCTCAATGCGGCGAACAGGTTGTCGGCCTGCTTGAATTCGATGCCAGTCTCTTCTGTTGCGTGCTTGGCGACGGTCGGGCCGAAATCGGGGTGGGCGTTGAGACCGGTCCCGACGGCGGTGCCGCCGATGGCCAACTCGCGGGCACGGGAATCAGCGTAGCGGATGCCGTCAAGGGCGAAGTCGATCTGGGCGACCCAACCACTAATGACCTGGCCGAGGCGGATCGGTGTGGCGTCCTGCAGATGGGTACGGCCAACCATCACAACATCGTCGTACTTCTTGGCCTTCTCGTCGAGGGTGTCGCGAAGCTGCTGGACGGCGGGGTACAGACGCTCATTGAGAGCGCACACGACGGCGATGTGCATGGCCGTCGGGAAGGTGTCGTTAGAGGATTGTCCTCGGTTAACGTGGTCATTAGGGTGAACGGGATTCTTCGAGCCGCGCTCGCCGCCGGCCAGTTCAATCGCGCGGTTGCTTATGACTTCGTTGGTGTTCATGTTGGACTGAGTGCCTGATCCGGTCTGGAAAACCACCAGCGGGAACTCGTCGTCAAGCTTTCCGGCGATAACCTCATCAGCGGCCTGAACGATGAGGTCGGCCACGTCGCCCGGCAGCTCCCCCAGTTCCTTGTTAGCCAGTGCTGCGGACTTCTTGAGAGTACCGAGAGCACGGATCATGTCGCGGCCCCACACGAAGGTGTCACGGCCGATCTCGAAGTTGTGGAGGGAACGCTGCGTCTGGGCTCCCCAGTAATGCTCGGCGGGTACTTCGACCTCGCCCATGCTGTCTTTTTCAATGCGCATCTCTGCCATGTTGTAAGCCTACTTTGCACGGCACAGACCGAGGTGGCGGGGTGGAGGGATTTTTAGTCACGGGGAGTGAAGACACGCCAACAGAGAGACGTTGCGGTGAGGGACCAGCTCGCTGCGCCTGAACCTTGTGCTCCCCAGATAAGGCCAGCGCCAAGATAAGTCGTTTCTGTGGATAACTCTGGCGGCTTTTAGGGTCGTTGTCCACAGATATTGAATCCAGTGACAAGAAACCCTGATCGAAACGACAACTGAAGGTATGGAGTTAGTTGACATTCTGGAGGCCAACGGTGGTGTGGCCAAGATTAGTTCAGTGGGGCGAGTAGCTCGGCAGGCGCGGCGTGCGGCACGGGAAGGTCATGTCATTAGACCGCTGCCCAGAATCGTCATGTCGACGGCGGCTGCCAGACATCCAGAGGCGTGGATACGCGCAGTCAAATTGTGGCGCCCGACTGCGGTTTTTACTGGCAGAGCTGCGTTATACCTTGCCGGGATGAGGGACCTTAAAATCACCGAGATCGACGTCATTGTCCCACACTCGATGCCCTGGCGTTCGCGTCGACGATGGCTCAGATTTCATCGCGCCGCGAGTGAACCCGTCGTCGAGGATCGCTATGGCGTACGTACCACCCGCGCCTATACGTGCTTTTGGCTGGCGCTGCGTGGAGATTGGGAAGCCGCTACGCAATGCCTTCGGGAAGGTTACGTGACTTCCGACGAGCTCCGCGAGGTTCGCCGTAGGGTGGCGAGGAAGGCCCCACATAGCGTTGTCAGACGGGTATTGCGGCAATTACTAGACCGCCCTTGGTCTGTTGCTGAGCGAGAAATACATGCTTTGTTCCGCCGTCATCGCATCAGCGGGTGGAAAGCAAACGAGAGGCTGTGGATTGGCGGAGACGCCGTCGTCCCGGACCTCTGGTTTAAGAAGGAGAATGCCGTCGTTGAGGTTGATAGCTATGCTTTCCACGGCGGAGCGGCAGATTACGAGGCGACGGCTAGGCGCCATGCTCTTATGGTGGGAGCTGGATTTCGTGTCATTCGGATCACTCCAAATATGATTCGTGATAACCCGGAGTTGGTCCTCGATACTGTCAGATCAGCACTCTGGAGTCGGCACAAAGGAGTGGCTGCGACGGTGTGATGCGTGTCGGTGGTGTAGCTGGTGCGTACCTCCTGTGTGCGTACTCCCGCGTTGAAGCCCGTTCTCATGTGCTTGAGCTTGCGCTCGCATGGTTGCGAAAAACGTCGGTATAGCGGGGAAACAGGCACGACCGTGTCCGATCCTGAGGCGGCCAGACGTCATTAGCAGCTTGTCGTGACGGGCTTCTGAACGAGCCCCTGCTCGCCGTCACACGAGTCCAATCACGGTTGCGTAAAGAGGGAAGATGTAGACAGGCACGAGCCACCGCTTTCGAGAATCTTATGGAGGCTCGCCGTGGCTGATTCACGAGTCATGGAAATGGCCGCGGATCCGTTTTGGGTGCTGGCGAGTCGACCGGAGCCGGCGATTTCTGCCGGGGGATGGGTTGATGTGGTTTCTTCAGTGACAGCAGAAGCGAGGATTGGGGATTGCTCAGTTTCAGCCTGTGGTGTGAAAGCTGCACCGTGGATGACAGGCTTGATGAGCGGCTCGGTATTGGTCGCGGTGATGCCCGATGAACCATCGAGGCCTACGGAATCCGGGGGCTGAGGGGACAAATGCGGCGCGTACTCCGGGGCCGGGATGGAATGATGTTGCTGGTGATGTGCTGATTCAATGCCGGTATTCGGCTTATTAACGCTGCCGGGCAATGCACCGGTCAAAGCGGCAAAGGAGCCATCGAATACGCTTTTATCTGGCGAGTCAGAAAGCTCAGCTGGTTCGTTGACAGATGATCGGAGTCCGCGCCTTACAACCTTCTTTGTCCCCATGGGATCCGGGCTTGGAATCGCCGAGCTGTCCTCACCTGAGGTGGGCTCGCGACGCCTGTCGTTCTCGATGTGCTTGGTCTTCCGCCCTTGAATGACCCACATGACGATCATCGGGATCAGTACCAAGGTAAGAACTGCGCCGAAAGACCTGGCTCGCGTAACAAAGATGAGGATGAGGAAGAAGATGATCGCAGAGGCGTATGTGCCGGTTGGCGATTTCTTGCCTGAGGTGCCCTTACTACCGGTGGCCATGCCGTCAGGATACGTGATTGATGTCTCGTCCCGGTCAACGGACAAAAATGGAAAGGATCACCCTAAGTGACCGGATGCTGCCCTACCTACATGCGGACGTGAACTGATTCATAGGATTGCCCACATGACACACAACCCCGTGGCACAACAGGCTCCTCACAAGGTCGTCATCATGGCGCGTGGTCTGGGAACGCGGATGCGCAAATCTGCCGAGGGAGTCTCTCTTACGGCAGACCAGGCTGCTGCTGCAGCAGCTGGCATGAAAGCCATGATCAGTCTTGACGGCCGTCCGTTTCTCGATTACGTCATCTCGGCGCTAGCCGACGCCGGCTTTGACGATTTTTGTCTGGTAATCGGCCCTGAGCACACTGTGATTCGGGACTATTACGATTCGTGCGAAAAATCGCGGGTGTCGATCGTGTATGCGATCCAGGAGCATCCTCTGGGCACTGCGGATGCTGTTGCAGTTGCAGAGGATTTCGCGGGAAGCGACCGAGTACTGGTTGTAAATTCTGACAATTATTACCCAGAGGATGCGGTCGCCAGACTTCGTGAGGTTCCCGCTTCCGGGACCCTAGGTTTCACAAAACGCGCCATGATCGCGAAATCGAACATTGATCCAGAGCGCGTTCGCGCCTTCGCCCTACTGGACTCTGACGATTCTGGTCAGCTCACGGACATCATCGAGAAGCCGGACCCGTGCGTCGTTGATGCTGCTGGCGAGACCGCACTGGTGTCTATGAACTGTTTCCTGCTCACTCCAAAGATCTTCGAGGCGTGCCACTCGATCGAGAAGTCAGAGCGCGGTGAGTACGAGATTGTCGATGCAGTGCGCTGGATGGTGGAGCACGGCGAGCGTTTTGATGTCGTCCCGGTCGAGTCGGGAGTTCTTGACATGTCGAATCGCGGTGACATTGCGTCTGTGGTGGATGCCCTTAGTCATCGTGAGGTGACACTGTGATCCGGTGGTTCGTTCCTGGACGTATCGAAGTCCTTGGCAAGCACACTGACTATGCAGGCGGGTCTACGTTGGTGGCCGCTGTGGATCGTGGAGTGACAGTTTCGGTCGAATCGGCCGATAGCGGGGTAACGGTATCGACGGATGCCGCTCCCGGTGAGCTGCTTCTTATCGCGGGTCGTGATCCAAAATTGCCGACTGGGCACTGGGGTCGGTACGCGCAAGCCGTTATCGATCGCCTGACGGCAAATTTTGGAGACCTGGCTCCGGCGAGAGTTCGGTTAACCTCTAATCTCCCGCTTGCCAGTGGAATGAGCTCCTCCTCGGCGCTCGTCAGCGCGATCGTATTGGGTTTGGCTGATTTCAATGGGCTTCCTGATACCCCCACGTGGCAGGACAACATCACTGACGATGTTGACCTTGCCGGGTACCTGGCATGTCACGAGAACGGCATGACCTTCAAGAACCTTGCAGGTGCCGCAGGCGTGGGTACTTTTGGCGGTTCAGAGGACCACACGGCGATGGTGTGCAGTGAGGACGGGCAACTCGGTCAATTTCGTTTTTGCCCGATTCGGTTGCAACGCCGGGTCCCATTCCCAGCCGACATGTCCCTTGTCGTCATCGTTTCTGGAGTGGCGGCCGAGAAGACCGGAGCTGCCCGTGATCTCTACAACGCGGCATCGCTGGCGACTCGCGAGATTATCAAGCGGTGGAATTCGGCCACAGGTCGCCAGGATGCTGTTCTCGGCGATGCTTTGGCTGTTGATCCCGATGCTGTGAAGCTGCGTGAGGTGGTGAGTGGTCGCGAGGATCTAATTCGGCGCCTCGATCACTTCCTTACCGAGTCTGAAACCATCGTTCCGGATGCGTCTGAGGCACTTGCGTGCGGTGATCTCGACGAATTCGGGCGGATTGTTGATGAGTCGCAGCGTGCGGCCGAAACCCTCCTTGGCAATCAAGTGCCACAGACATCGGCGCTTGCGCGTATCGCTCGAGAGCTTGGAGCTGTCGGAGCTACTTCATTTGGGGCGGGATTCGGTGGCTCGGTGTGGGCTCTCGTCCCTACCTCCGAGGCTCCGGAATTCGCCAACGCGTGGCTTCGGAAGTACCGTGACGATTACCCAGAAGAAGCTGCACAAGCCACCACCGTGGTCACACGGCCGGGGCCGTCGGCTCGGCGGTTGGACTGACGCTGTCGGTGGTGCGCTCACTGCGCTCCTACTATCGCGCAGTAGCAATGAGCACAGGTGGTGTGGCGTGCGGATTCGCCAACGAGTGGGGACTTTTCGACCTAATCTGTGAGCCATGGCGGACGAGATTGAATTTGGTACCGGCGGCTGGCGAGCCATCATCGCGGACACATTTACTCGATTCAATGTTGAGCGGGTCGCCCAGGCGCTTGCTGACCGCATACGTGACGAAAATCAGCACCATCGCCCTGTCGTTATTGGATACGATCAGCGTTTTCTCTCTCCAGAATTCGCTTGGTGGGCTGCGGAAGTAATCGCCGGTAACGGCATCCTGGTACGAATCATTGACCGGCCCGCCCCGACTCCGATGATCATGTGGACCGTTCGGGAGCTCGACTGCGCCTACGGAATGGCAGTCACAGCCTCCCACAACCCTGCCGTCTACAACGGCCTCAAAGTGTTTACGGAAGGTGGCCGTGACGCCAAGGTCGAGATCACCGAACCGATCCAACGCCGTGCCAATTCCATCAGTTCAGGGGGCATCCGGCGCATTAACCGCACTGATGCTCTTCGCGACGGCATTATTGAGGTGCAGACGTCGATGAACTGGTACATCGATGCGATTCTTGATCACGTCGATCTAGAGGCCATCCGCCATGCTCACCTCAAAGTTGTCCTTGACCCCATGTTTGGCGTTTCGCGTACCTGCCTTCAGACCATCCTTATGACGGCTCGCTGTGACGTCGATACCATTCACGAGCGTCGTGACACTCTCTTTGGTGGACGTCTCCCGTCCCCGAACTCGCGCACTCTTCAAGCCCTGACTCAGGAAGTCGTTGAGCGTGGGGCCGATATTGGCATCGCAACCGATGGTGACGCAGATCGCCTTGGCATTATCGATGATCAAGGGCATTTCTTACATCCCAACCAGATCCTCGTTTTGCTGTACACCTACCTCCTGGAGGACAAGGGTTGGCAAGGGCCGTGCGTGCGCAACCTCGCAACCACCCACCTCCTTGACCGTGTCGCTGAAGCTCACGGGCAGGTTTGTTACGAGGTGCCGGTCGGATTCAAGTGGGTGTCGTCCAAGATGGCCGAGACCGATGCCGTCATCGGCGGTGAGTCGTCCGGGGGTTTGACAGTCAAAGGGCATATTGCCGGTAAGGATGGTATCTATGCTGGCACTCTGCTGGTAGAAATGATCGCTAAGCGGGGCAAGAAGCTTTCGCAGATCTACGCTGACATCGAGGAACGTTACGGTCGGCTAGAGATGGTAGAAGATGACTTCTCCTTCGCCCCTGAGGACAAGGAATCCCTCAAGAAGCGCATCTACCAGGACAAGGACCTGCCCGATTTTGGCTTAGAGGTCGACCACATCAGTGACATGGACGGGGTGAAGGTCTATTTCGCTAACGGTGGGTGGATCATTGTCCGGTTTTCCGGCACGGAACCTCTCCTGCGGGTCTTTTGTGAGATGCCCGATGTAGAGACTGCCCGCGAATGCGTTGACAAGGTTGTGAAGCATTACCACTTCGCCTGAGAAAAACAGTACTGCCCTCCATCCGTTTGCTGTGCGGTCGGGGAGAGTAGTGACACCGGTACACAATTATTCCCGACCCGAACGCGGTCCAGGCTCTCGAATGCCCAGACCTCAACCAAATCGGGGGTTGTGGCATCACGATGTAGGAGACGGTGCGTAGTTGGCTAACGGGAGAGCCGCCGCACATTGGGCAGCGCTCACTATTGCCCGACCCAGCGCCGATCCACACGTTTGGAGATGGCGCAGGTAATCTCGTAACTGATGGTCCCAAGGAGCTCGGCCATGTCATCAGCGGTGAGAACTTCATCGCCCTGGGCCCCAATGAGCACCACTTCATCTCCTACCGTGACGCTCGAGTCAGGGCCAAGGTCGATCATGAATTGGTCCATGCAGATCCGACCGACAATGGGACGAACCGATCCTCCGACGAGGACGTGCCCCTTATTTGACAGGCCTCGGGACAATCCGTCGGCATAACCGACGGGGACAGTGGCGATTTTTGTCGTTTCGCTGGCCGTCCACGTCCTGCCATAGCCGACGGTATCCCCGGAACCGATAGTTTTGACGAACGTGACGTGACTGATCCACGACAGGGCAGGGCGAAGGTCGGCGCGGTCGGCGTGGGGGTCTGGGTCGTATCCGTATCCAACGATGCCGGCACGCACCATGGAGGTTTTGCCTAGATCGTGCCCGAGGATAGCGCCAGAATTCGCCAAGTGGACAAGGGGGAACGGTCCACGGTCGGCTTCCACCTGCGAGACAGCATTCATGAAGGTGTCGATCTCGTTTCGGGTGAATTCTTCTCCCTCGGGGACGTCACTGATGGGTAGGTGAGTGAAGACACCTTCGACCTCGATTCCGTCAGCGCGATCAGCGGCAACCGTGACTTCAGCGAGGCGATTTGGAGGCAGACCGATACGTCCCATGCCGCTGTCGACGGCGATGTGTACCTTGGTCGTGATTCCTAGTCGCGTAGAGGCTCGGTTTACCGCGTCCACAGTGTCGAAATCCAGCACGGTGAGACGCATCCCAGACGTGATTGCAGCATCCATATCCCACGGATCAGCGGGGGAGAGCTTGAGGATAGGCAGGGTGATACCGGCTTCGATCAACTCCTGTCCCTCGGCGACCGTGGCGACAGCGAGCCAGTCGGCGTACCCGTGTTTTTCGACGTAGCGCGAGACCTCGACTGCTCCATGGCCATAGGCGTTGGCTTTAACGGCAAAGAGGACCTTTCGATCACCGGCATGCTTTCTCACCTCGGTGAGGTTCATGGCGATGGCAGACAGATCAATAGTGGCGTGTGAAGGCGATGGACAACGTGGCATGTGTCATAACTCCTTTGAGCTGTCAGAAATGGGCAATGAATCTGGTCGGCCCGTGGCCAGGAGAGCATGTTCGGGCTGATTTGGGGGCGGTGGGATTCACCATGGCCTGGTCACGGGGAAGGCTGGCGGTAGGAGACGGATCGAAGACAGGACGGTGTGAAGGTGTAGCAGATGCGGCGGTGGCATTGTCGTAACACCTGACGATTATTGTCATCTAACTATCTCCCTTCGAATGGGCGTCGTCGGTACCAACGTCGTCGCAGATGGCGTGGCGCCGGTCGAAAAACCAACCAATTCCGAGGATGGCAAACCAGATAGGTGTGAGGCTCAGGGCTCGCGCAGTGTCGGCTTCCTGCGCCAGCAGCACGAGGACGAGCGCGAAGAAAGCCAGTACAGCCCAGCACATCCCGCGGCCGCCAGGCATGGGGTATTTCGATGCGGCGTGGGCTGAGGGCGCGACCTTGCGGTACTTCATGTAGCTAATGACGATCATGCTCCAAACGAAGATGAACAGTACTGATGAAATCGTCGTGACGAGAGTGAATGCCTCAACAAACGACGCCGATGCGGCTAGGGGCAGCGCCGTGCTTAAGACCAGGACAGTGACGACGAGGCCGCAACGAGGGACACCGTGGGCGCTGAGTCGGCCGAACAGCTGCGGTGCCATGCGCTTGTGGGCAAGTCCGAAAAGCATTCTTGAGATGGAGTAGATCCCAGAGTTAGACGACGAAGCTGCCGATGTCAGGACGACAAAATTCATCACGCTGGCCGCACCAGCGAATCCAACGATGCCGAGAACTTGAACGAACGGTGAAGAATCTGCTCGCACCTCGTTCCAGGGAACGACGGTCATAATTGCGAGCAGGGCGCCGATGTAAAAGATGAGGATTCGGGCAGGAACAGCGCTGATGGCCTTGGGGAGGGTCTTCTCGGGATCTTGTGTCTCGGCGGCGGTGGTCCCGATGAGTTCAATTCCGACGAACGCGAAGGCTGCCATCTGGAAACCAGCGAAGAATCCACTCCAGCCGTTCGGCATGAAGCCGCCACGATTCCATAGGTTGGAGATGGATGCCGCGCCTCCAGTCGGCGAGTGGAATTTCATGACCGCTAGTACGAGGGCGAGGAGGATAAGGGAAATAATCGCGATGATTTTAATAAATGCGAACCAGAATTCTAGCTCTCCGAACATTCTTACAGTGAGTAGATTCAAACAGAGAAGTAGCAATAGTGTGGCAGCTGCGAGGAAAGTTGCAAGACCTTTATTCTTGACCCAGAAATCCCAGTATGTCGTGATTCCAATGATTTCAGCCATGCCGGTGACGATCCAACAAAGCCAGTAAGTCCACCCCAGGAAGAATCCGGCCCAGGGGCCTATCAGATCAGCTGCGAAGTCCTGAAAGCTCTTGTAGTCAAGGTTGTACATCAGCAGTTCGCCCATGGCCCTGACGACGAAGTAGAGCATGGTACCGATGATGAGGTAGGACACGACAATGCTCGGACCGGCGGCGCGGATAGCCTTGCCAGAGCCCAGAAACAGGCCGGTTCCGATAGCTCCACCGATGGCGATGAGCTGGATGTGACGGTTGCTCAGGTTGCGGTGTAGATGAGCCTTGGCTGGATGGTGTGGTTGCGATTCAACCGCGTATGCGGTGATGTCGTCGTGGAAAGCTGGTGTTGGTGCGTGTGGGTGCCCCCTCCCGTCTGGAATGTTGTTAAAACCATTCATATTAGTTGCCTCTGTAAAACGATTTCCAAGACGAGGTATTCATCATGGGGGTGATTCAAACCACCGTGATTTGATTGCAGTGTAACGCCGCCGGGAAGAATACGGTGAGGATCATGAATGGCTAAATCACAGTGGTGACAATCAAAGAAGGGTTTGGCTGAACAGATTAGCGAGGTTTCACGGTTGTTGCACTCGATATCGGGGGTGCGAGGTAACGCCGATCCAGCGCATCGCGTCGCATCGCCGCGTCACCTCGCGTTACAAAAATCCCGAGCCCCGGCCTACCGAACACGTGATGTGCCGTAAGAGCCGGGGCGTCGGCAAGAATCAACCTAACGTGTCCCTTCGCTGCTTGCGGCGGCGGTACACGAAGTACATCGATCCGATGAACACGAACCAGATCGGGGTGATGAACACGGCGATCCGAGTAGTCGGGTCCAAGGTAAGAATGACCAAGCTGATGACGAAGAAGGCCAGGACGATCCAGCACATCGGCACACCGCCAGGCATCTTGTAGATGGACTCTTCGTGGAGCTGGGGACGCTTGTGGCGGTACACGATATAGCACACGACGATGAGTGACCAGGTGAAGAGGAATAGCAGAGCGGCAACCGTCGTCACTAAGGCGAAGGCCTGCATAATCGAATCCGAGGTGTAGAGGAAGATGATGCCGCTTAGCAGCAGCAGGCACGATGCGATAAGTGCGTTGCGTGGCACGTTGTTGCTTGACAGTTTTCGGAAGCGCGAGGGAGCCTGACCGTCAAGAGCGAGACCGTACATCATTCGTGAGGTTGAATAGAGGCCAGAGTTGTCTGAGGATGCCGCGGCGGTAAGCAGGACGAAGTTCATCACGCTGGCGGCCGCACCAAAGCCTGCTAGCCCAAACAACGACACGAAGGGGCTCACCCCGGGTACAACCTTGCGCCACGGAATAACGGTGGTGATGGCTAGGAGGGCTAGCACGTAGAACAGAGCCAACCGCACCGGGATAGCATTGATGGCTTTCGGGAGAGTGGTGCAGGGATCCTTTGTTTCAGCGGCGGCAGTACCGACGAGCTCGATACCGACGAACGCAAAGAATGCGATCTGAAAGCCTCCGAGGAAGCCCATCAGGCCGTTGGGGAAGAACCCGCCATCGTTCCACAAGTTGGCAATGGTCGCGGGGTCACCGTCAGGAGAGACAAAGTGGCTAGCCAACAGCGCGATAGCGACGATTACCAGCGCACCTACTGCGATGAGTTTGATGAGGGCAAACCAGAACTCAGCTTCACCAAAGAACTGTACGGCAACGATATTGAGGGCGAGTAGCACTGCGGCTAGAGCGGTTGCGGGTAGCCACTTTGGGACATTCGGCCACCAATATTGGAAATAGGCAGTAATAGCGGCCATATCACCCATCGCGGCCACAATCCACGAGAACCAATACGTCCAACCCGCGATAAAACCACCGGCTGGCCCGAGTAGATCCTCGGCAATGTCCCGGAAAGACTTGTAGTTGAGATTAGAGAGCAGCATCTCGCCAAGGGCCCGCATCATGAAGTACATAAAGAACCCGATGAGAGCGTAGACGAGGGCACTAGATGGGCCAGCAAGATGGATGGTACTGCTGGATCCCATGAACATTCCGGTGCCGATGGCACCGCCCAAAGCAATGAGCTGTAGGTGACGGTTGGTTAGCCCGCGCTGCAGCTCGCGCTCTTCCTCAGGACCTTGCCGATCAGCAGTTGAAGGTTTCTTCACGGGTCTGGACAGGGCGCTGCGACCCGGTCCGTCGACAGGTTGCGTTTCTCGTGCGCTCACGGGAACTCCTTTGTTCGGTGAAGGTGATGACGGTCGCCTCACAGGCGATGGGGAGTGGCCGCTGCCTTCCACACAGCAGAGGAGGTGGCGGTGGCGAGTAAACCGGCGTAGGTGGGCCGGAATCTCACTTCGGTGCCGATCTCGACGGATTCGGCAGAGTCGGTCACATCAACGATGAGGTGATCGGAACTGGCCCCCAGCACTATGTGGCCGGGGTCAACGGGCGTCAGATCGGACGCATTGACGTCCTGACGGCCGAGATTACAAATAGCACGTAGCCGAATCCCGCGATCAGTGAAGGTGACATGTTGGCCGAACGCGTCTTCGCCGGTGCGTCCTAGCGGAATCGACGGTTTGCGCTCGAGTTCGATGATCTCTGCGACAACTTCGACGGTATCTTGGCGAGTTTGTGGCCACGGTGATCGATCGAGAGTATTGCGACCCAAGATGATGGCCTCGCCAATGCGCAGGTTGTTGATCTCCGACGGCATGGCGCCGCTCATCATGAGGGGAAGATTTGCCGAGTTCCCGCCTGAGATGAGACTCAGTTCGAGACCGGTCGCTGCGCGTGCCATATCGCGAAGCTGGACCAGACGAGTCATGTTTTCAACGCTTGGTTGGACTCCGCCATAGCAGGCGAGGTTAGTTCCGACCCCCTTGACGTCGATGCCGGGCAGAGTAGCCGCCGAGGCGACGACGTCGACGAGGTGGTCGGGCCACACCCCTTCACGGAGGTCTCCGACATCGACCATGACGATTACCCCGTGACGGGTTCCGGCTCGGACAGCGGCGTCCGACAAGGCGGTCATCGTTGTGAGGGAAGAGTTGAGAGAAATGTCGGCGAGCTGGACAGTGTCGTCAATGTCGTGACGTCCGGGCGCTCGCAGCAACATTGTTGGCAACGAGGTGCCACATTCGGCGATCTGGCGCAGGTTTTGGAGCCGAGAATCGGCGAGCATCGTGACGCCGGTACTCTCCAGAGCTCGAAGGAGTACCGGGTGGGCATGCAGCACCTTGGTGACAGCTGCCACCTGAACTCCGTGTTCGGCGCATTGATTGACAATTGCCCGGGCGTTGTTGCGGATGCGGTCGGCGAAAATCTCCAATCGCGGAGTGGGGCCGCTCATGATGTGGCTTCCGTCCCATGCGTGGGGTCGTTTTTTGCCGGGCCAGGTGGGGTTGCGTCATCTTTCACGTCTCCCCCTTCGTCGCCGGGTAGTTTTGTGTAGCCGGTGAGAGATTCAATCCAGGCGGCGAAGGTTTGACGGACCTCATCGGGGTAGGACTGGGCGACCGTGCCGAGCGCGGAGAACCGATAGTCGCGGTCGATGACGATGGTGGCCTCGGGACTCGGTAGCAGTTGAGCGCCAGCTCCGGTGCAGATTCGACGAAGAATATCCGCACCGCCTGGCACCCGGGTCAAGGCACCGCCGGTTCCCACCACCCAGCGGACTGCACTGAGGTCTTTGCCGCGAACAACCTGCGTTTTTCCTGTCGGAGTGAAGATTTCTGTCACGGTACCGGCATGGCGACTCACGCCAATGTCGACGGCCTCCTTCGTGAGCCACCGTGTTACTTCGGCCTCACGATCGTCACTGGGTATGGCGCGTAACCACTCCAGACGTTCCTCGTCTTCACCTTCGTCTGTCATGGCGGCGACTCGACGGGCGTTGACGAAAACTCCCAGGTCCCCTTCTACGGTCCTTTTGGTGCGAGGCTCGGGGTCGATGACCCGGGCGGTCCATTCCGGCGACCCGTCGGTGACGCTGTGAACGTCGGTCGTGGCACCACCAACGTCGATGACGACAGCGTCTCCGACCGCATCAACGAAAAGCTCGGTGGCGCGAAGCACCGCGCCTGGGGTGGGAAGGATCTCGTGGCTCGTCAATTCTGCCAGCCCGGCCATACCGGGGGCGGCCGTGATGTGGTTGTTGAAAACGTCGTGGATGACGGCACGCACCGGTTCGACGCGCAGTACGTCGACGTCGGGGAAGACGTTGTCGACACATGCCAGCGGCTGCCCGGCGTCGGCAAAAATGTGCTGGATCCGCCGCCTCACTCGGGCATTTCCGGCATAGATCACCGGGACCCCTAGTTGGGCGGACGCAATGATGCGGGCATTCTCGACGACGATGCGTTTCTCCCCGTCGTCGACTCCGCCGGCCAACAAAATGATGTTGGGGTTGTTTTCTTGAAGATCTTCTAAGTCGAACTCGTCCATCGCCCCGACGGTCGTCATAGTGACGATGGCTCCGGCACCCAGGGCCGCCTCGCGGGCAGCCCTGGCTGTCATAGACCGAGTGAGACCATGGACGCTCATGCGCAGCCCACCGGCCGCCGAGGAGTTCACGAAGATCTCCCCGGCGTCGAGTGGTAGGCCGCAGCGCTCACGCATCTGGGCAATTGCGGCATCCGCACCGATACGTACGTCGCCGGCGGACACTGAGGTGGGAGCGAACCCCTGTCCAATGTGGTGCAGCAGTCCGGACTCCAGCGTGAAGGCGTTGGCCTTGGTTATGGTGGAGCCGATTTCCAGAGTCGTGAGCACGGACATGATCAGGCTTCCTCGCGGGCCTGCATGGTGCGGACGATGGCGTCGAGGACGTCGATGCCTTTGGTGCCACGCCCGAAGGTGGCGTCAAGGCCGGTCTCGGCGGCCATTTCCCGACTCACCTGGGTACCACCGGCGATGAGGACGATTTTGTCGCGTATCCCCTTCTCGGTGGCAAGATCAGCGAGTTTGCGCATCATCGTGCGATGAATGTCATTGTGGCTGATAATGGTCGAGATGAGGATGGCGTCGGCGCCGCTTTCGATGGCTGCATCGACCATCTTCTCCACCGGAACGGAGGTGCCGAGGTAGCGGTATTTGACGCCATATTTCTCGATCCCGCCGTGCTTGATGTCGAGGATTTCGCGCAGGCCGACGCTGTGTTCGTCCTCGCCAACAGTGCCGGCAACAACCGACACTTCATGGTCGGTGACGTACTGGCGCAGCTCATCGGGAGGAAGCAACTCGATCTTTTCGGGGATCGTCAGCGTGGACGGGTCGACGTCGACGTGGGTCACCTGACCCTTGACCTCAACGAAGCACCCTTCAGCAGGGTGTAGCACTTGCAGGTTGCACACCTGAGGATCGGTGAGGCCCATCTTGCGCGCCATCTCGACGGCTGCCTCTCGGGCGATGTCTTCGGACGCGGGGATGTTCATTTGCACCAAGACAACGCCGTCACCAGCCCACTCAGCCTCGGGCCGCAGTGCCGTGCCATCGCGGAATGGGCGGGTGCGGGCCAAGCGAGTGGCTGCCGAATCGTTGGGGTCGAGCTCGTCGATGTAGACGATTTTCTCGGGTTTGCACAGAGTGCAGCCGTCGATGAGGTCACATGGCTTGTCGAGGCCCTCAGGCACGCTGTTGTTGCCAAAATGGTCGCAAACTGGGGCGAGGTAGTCAGGGTCGCGCTCGACGACGGTTCCCTCGGCGATTCCGCCTTGGCCGTCACGGGCAATACCGTCGTGGTTGCGTTCAGGGAATTCTGCCGAGTCGACAAAGAACCCGTCTTCAACCGCGGCGAAATAGCCGCCAACGTGGAGCATTTCGGCAAGGAACCCGATTGCCCTCTCCTTGAGGTCGCGGGCCATATCTCCCAGTGGCCCCTCGCGGTTAATGGTCACCATTTCCTTGATGCCATCGAGGGCGGCCCAGGTTTGCTTGACCGTCTGGATGCCGCGCACCGAGTTGTGGTGCCAGGGCAAGTTGCGACCTTCGTCAGGGGTGATTGTCGACTGAATGTCCGCACTCGTCAGCATCGAGATGAGGGTGTCGATGGTGTGGGTGCGGATAGCCTCGGCAAGGTCAGACTCGATATACCGGGTATTTTGCTGCGCACGCATCTTGTACTCGCTGAACAAATCCCGCAAGGCCACCGCGTACGGCAGGTCGTACCAAAGTTTCGGTGCCGGGGGTGCGCTGGGCGGGACCGTCGACAAACCGATGAGGTCTTTCGGCATTCCTACCAGTACCGAGAACATACAGTTGAGGCCGTGCTGGACCATGAGCTCCGGCATGACCTTCCAGCCATGTCTGGCTGTGGCATTGGCATTGTGGGCACCGTCGATCTGGAAGATCTGAGCTCCAGCCATGACCTTCTTGGCCTCGCCGGCATCAACATAGCTGCGATAAGCATTGATATTGCGGTACAGCAGGTTGTACTGCGGATCCTGATGGGCGCCGTTGACTCCTTCCTCGGCGAAGAGGACGGCCACTTCGGGACCGGCCACTCCAGACACATAGGAGTGGAAATTGATGGGGCGTCCTACCTCGTCCTCGATAAGGTCGCAGGCTTTGCGGCTTGCTCGCAGCTGCTTACGGGTAATCGGAACACCGCCGATGCCTTCCGGGGTGCCCTCCAGCAGTCCATCGATGTGGCTTTGGCCGGTGGTGCGGATGACCATGATGTGATCAGCACCATGCCAGGCGGCCATCCTCATGCGGCGAAGATCGTCTTCGAAGTGCCCGGAAGCGATCTCAGAGGTGACGACGGGTGCCGGTTGGGGATCAATATTCTCGAAGTATTCCGCGGCGGGCAGGGGCACGCTCTGTTTCAGCGGAGTCGACATATTCCGGTAGTGGAAGTCGCCCATGTCGACTCCCTCTTCGGGCACGTTGCGCCACGTCCACCCCTTGCGACGGGGGTGATAGTGCTCAAGGTCGGTGAGAATGTTCTCGACGTCGAGCTTGGTATTCGGGCCGGGCAAGTCCGGTTCGGGACGGGGCTCGACGTTCTGCGGAGGCGTCACGGTCGTAGGGTCTGCCTGCTCATGGGCATGGGCGTGGTGCAGACACGGGTCTTGGATGGTCATGCCGAGGCTCCTTCCTTGGAATCCGCAGTCGGCGTCTTCGCTGGTGGCAGCGGACTGCCATCGAAGAGTCCGTCGAGGGCCTTGGGGTCCTCGGCGATGCGGGAGGCGGCGTCCCGTAGATTGATGCCGTCACGGCGAGATAGCCGCAACACGGCGTGGCCAGCTCCCTTGCCTCCCAGGCCGGCGGCGAAGACGTTCTCAACAACGGCGTGAGTTGTCACCGAGTCGATGCCCATGCGCAAGAGCACGGACCGCTCGATAGACGGGGTGGTGTGAGTGCGGGCGAGGTCAACGACTGGGGTCATGACCTGTTCACACAGTTGCCAAAAGCGCTCTTTGAGGGCGGCGTCGTCAAGACCGGCGAGTTCGGTGCGCAGAGCTTCATAACGCTCGATGCGCTCCTGATCCGAGTTGGACATCATGCTCCTTTCGGGTGTGTAGCCAGGTCAACGCCGATCTGGCGAACGTCGTCAGCGGTGGTGTTAGTTTCAGCCGCTAGGAAGTCCAGCTCAGCGTCTCCCCAGCGCTCGGGTGCCACGATCTGACTGGCGTGACGCAGATAGCTGTGGCGCAGCTTGTCGAGATCGAGAGGATGGACGCTGATCTGGTCGAGGCGTTCGGGAATGACGATCGCCTTGCCCGGAACGTTGCCGGCGGGGTCGCCGCGTCGAACCTCAATTCCGCGTGACCGCGCAAAAGACAGCTGGCTGTTATGGTGTTTTCCGGCGCCGGTGTATTCGGTCTCTTGGACGACGACGATTTGGTCGCGATCCATCTCACGAGCCATGGCTACTGCCGCCGTCAGGCTGGTGTTGCCGGCCGGTCCACGCTCCAACCCCTCGATCTTGGTGAGCAACTCGGTCATGTAGAAAACTTCGCCTTGGGACACCAACTGGTAGCCATCCATGTACCGCAGCGGACGGGCAGCATTGCGCGGGACGTCGACGCGGTCGGGCCAGGTTGCGAACGGAACGCCAAAACCAGTGTGTCCGGTCGTAAATGACTTGTTATTGAAGTCGTGGTCGGACGCCATGTGGAGTCCAGTGAGGTCCACCGATACGGCGATCACCTGAGTTTCGTCGCAGCCGACCTTGCGCAGGCCGCGCGTGGTTCCGGTGATGTTGCCGCCACCAGCGTGGGTGACGACGACGGCGTCGGGTTGGCGTCCGTAGCGTTGCTGCACCTCACGGCCGATTTCGGCACCGAGGGTCTCAATGCCGGCGATGCCGTAGGGGGTGTAGAGGCTGGCGTTGAAGTACCCGGTGTCCTCCAGGGTTCGCAGAAGTACGTAGAAAAGCTCTGGCCCAACGGTCAGTTTGATCACTTCTGCGCCGTAGGCTTCGCACGCTCGGGATTTTTCGACAATCTCGGGCTGGCCAATGTGGTGGGAGTCGTATATTTCCTGAATGACGATGCAGGCTAGCCCGCGCTGAGCGGCTTGAGAGGCAACCGCAGCGCCATAGTTACCGCTGGTTGCCGTCACCATGCCAGCGAAGCCCTTCACCTGGGCTTCATGGGCACTCAAGGAGGCTCGGCGGGCCTTAAAACTGCCCGATGCATTAGCGGCCTCGTCCTTAAGGAGAATGCGGGCTCCCTTTCCGGGGCCGGCGATCTGACGGACGGCTTCGGTAAGGCGATGCAACTCGTACAGCGGGGTGTGACCAACCTTGGTCTCGGCTTGGATGCGCGCGACGTCGTCCAGGTCGTAACCGGTAGAAGACATCAAGGCGTCATAGTCGAAGACCAGGTCATTGCGCTGAAAACTGTCGTAGTCAAGGGCAAGGGCACGCCGCATGATGTCGCTACGGCGCGCCATAACGTCGTCATATGAGTTGCTCATGACTGGTCCTCCTGCCCGCAAGACGTGATGGGTTCGTGTCTGGTGCCGATGGTCAACAACTCGGGCACGGTGTTGCCAAAACTGTGGCTGTAGCTGGGATTGACGCAGTCGAGGACGCCGGTGTGGTGGCGGCCGATAATTGTGGTGATGGTGACTTCGTCGCCGAGGTGCGCCTCGTCGTCGAGGAATCCGCTGACCCACTGCACGAGAGGTGTGGCGGCGGTGTCCGCCGGTACGGCAGCGGCACGCTCTGAGGGCTGCAAGATGATGGTGCGAACCTCAACCCAGGTGCCCTTCGGAATGGGGTCGCTTGCCAGTGGGGCGTTGTTCGGGATATCTGCCATGGTGACCTCGCTCAGCGACGCTCGTAGGCCGACGGCCCCATGAGGGCACATGGCGAGGGCAGGTCAATGATGCGCTTAAGGCCGGGGGTGGCTGCGAGAATGCGCGGGATGGTGTTGACGCATATTCCCGCGGTGGCCTTGCCGCCAGCAATTTCTGGACCTGTCGACATCGCGATGTCAGGAACACCGGTGATGGTAATGAAGTCGCCGGTCTCCTGGCCTTCAGCTTCCGGGGCTACCTGCTGCGGATGGATGAGTCGGATGACCTCATCGCCGCCACGGCGTCCGACAGCGGTGTGGTTGCAGCCGGCCACCTGTCCCGGCTCAACGGTGCGGTCACGTGCGGGCCGGGCGACCTTAGCGATGATGGGTTCGATGTGCTGTTCAATCGAGTCGACCCCGAGTCCTAGGGCGTCGCTAATGAGCCGAATGGACTCTGGGAAGCCGACGTGACCAACGATGGATCCGTCCGCGACTCCAGCCTTGAATTCCTCGGGCGTGGTACCGACTCCCTGAGTTCGCAGGACAGTTTGGCCGTACGGGGCGAGGTCGTTGACACGGCGGGCCTCGATATGGGTGACTTCCTGGTTTCCGGAGCAGAGGGCGACGACGAGGTGGTCAAGTACGAATCCGGGGTTGACGCCGACGCCGACGGCCGAAACACCGTGCTTTTTGGCGAGGTCATCAAGTTCCTTGGCTAGATCGGGGTTTTGAGCCTCGGGACAGGACATCTCTTCGGCGATGCTTACGACATTGATGCCAGCGGTGATGATGGTGCGTAGATCGGCGATCTGATCGCGCACCCACGAGGTTGTGGCGATGGTGACGACATCGACCTTGCTGGAATCGAGGATGGACGCCGGGTCGGTGGTGACGCTGACTCCCAGCGGATCGGTGCCGAGAACCTCGCCAACATCCTTGCCATCAAGGGCTGGATTAACGTCAATGGCTCCGACGAGGTCAAGCCCGTCCTTGGCCGCGATGAGTTTGGCCATGCCCTGGCCCATCGCTCCCAGGCCCCACTGGACGACTCGGATGGGGGTAGTGGCGGTCATTGTGGTTCCTCCTGACGACGATGTCTGATGCTGAAGCGAGCCGGCTTCCTTGTGGCGTCACTGTCAGTCACACGCGCTGTGCTGGCGGCATCTCTGCAGCCGAAGGGGGCCTGCCCTGACCTGCGGCTGTGCAGGTCGACGGCTCTTCGTTGATCCGTTCGGCCCCTACCCTGGCACTGGGAGTTTGTGCAGCGGCCCATGTGACAGATGTGCGCACAATTGGCCGGGTGGGTGCACGTTTTTCCCAACCGAAGTGAGACACTTTTGGTGATCTTCCCAGCGTCGGCGAAGGAGCCACATGTACGAAGAGCTTGACCGACGACTCGTCAACGTGTTGCAAATCGACCCACGTGCCAGCTGGGCTAAAGTGGGTAAGATTTTGGCCGTCTCTCCGACGACCGTCGCGCACCGTTGGCAGCGTCTCGTTGATGACGGAGTCGCGTGGATAACGGCTTGTCCGAACCTCGATCAGCAGATGACTGCGATCGTCGAGGTCGACTGTCACACCGAGAGTCTTCCTCAGGTCATCAAGGCCCTGTGCGCAAACCCCATGATCGTCAGTGTTGATGAAACAACAGGGAACCGTGACCTTCTTCTGACCGTCGTTGCACCGGATTTCCCCACGCTGTCAGATATGGTGATCGACTGGATCGGAGGGTTGCGTGGCGTCCATGGCTCGCGCAGCGCCTTGGTGACATCAGTTGTTATCGGTTCGGATTCCTGGCGCATCGGCGTCCTGAGTAAAAGGGAGAAAAGCCTTGCAAAAGGGCCCCGGCCGGGAGAACTGTGGATGCTGCCTCCCGACGACTTGGACCGCGAGCTGGCTCGCCTGCTAGCTATTGATGGGCGCACTAGCGCCACCTCGCTTGCCCGTACTCTAGACGTGCCTGCCAGCACCCTGCACCGCCGGCTGCAGAAACTACTGACCAACCGGCAGATTCAGTTGCGGTGTGACGTTGCCCCGGAGCTGGGTGGGTGGAGTCAAGAGTGCACCTGGACCGCGACGATTCCCCTTAACCATAAGACGCGGGTGTTGGAATTGCTGCGTCAACAGTCGGCACTGCGGTCCTGTATGTGGATCACGGGTAGCAACAACCTGCGAGTTAACTTCCGGGTGGAGCGTCACAGCGGAATCGGCACGATCGAATCGGCGATCGCTGAGGCGATTCCGGGTCTAGCCCCTGCGGAGACGATCGTGTACATGCGCAGCCACAAATCTATGGGTTGGATGCTGGACCGGAAGGGTCGTGCCACCGGCGAGTTTGTCTGTCCGCCGCTCATCGAGGAATCCGAGAAGGCCGATCACTAGCGCCTCCGGTGATGGCTAGATCCCGTGGTTTGCGGGGTCATTTTGGCAAAGTCGAAAGTTCCCTTGCCAAGTCGTGGTGCTGGCACTGCGTCGATGCATATTCTCGTGGCGTTATCCGCAGCTCGTTAACGAAGATGTCGACGAGCACACTGTCAAAGGAGAAGTGAAATGCGTGTTGGTGTTCCTACTGAGGTGAAGAATAGTGAGTTTCGTGTGGCTGTGACGCCTGAGGGTGTTCATGCGTTGGTGGGTCATGGTCATGAGGTGTTGGTTCAGTCTGGTGCTGGTGTGGGTTCGGGTATTTCGGATGAGGAGTTTGTGGCTGCTGGTGGGCGGATTGTGGGTGATGTGGGGTCGGTGTGGGATGACGCTGATGTGGTGTTGAAGGTGAAGGAGCCTGTGGAGGAGGAGTATGGGAGGTTGCATGAGGGGTTGGTGTTGTTTACGTATTTGCATTTGGCTGCGGATGAGGCGTTGACGCGTGAGTTGGTGGGGCGTCGGGTGACGTCGATTGCGTATGAGACGGTGGAGTTGGAGGATCATTCGTTGCCGTTGTTGTCTCCGATGTCGGAGATTGCGGGTCGGTTGGCTGCTCAGGTGGGTGCGAATTGTTTGTTGCAGTCTGCTGGGGGTAGTGGTGTGTTGTTGGGTGGTGGTTCGGGTGTGCGTCCGGGTCGTGTGACGGTTCTTGGTGGTGGTGTTGCTGGGTTGTGTGCGGCTCGTGTGGCTGTGGGTATGGGTGCTGATGTGACGGTGTGTGATGTGGATGTGGCGCGGATGCGGTATATCGATGAGGTGAGTGGTGGGCGTATTCGGACGTTGTTTTCGAGTGGGTTGGCTGTGGGGCAGGTGTGTCGTGAGTCTGATGTGGTGATTGGGTCGGTGTTGGTGCCGGGTGCGCGGACGCCTCATTTGGTTGATGATGAGGTGGTGTCGCAGATGAGGCCGGGGTCGGTGTTGGTGGATATTGCGATTGATCAGGGTGGGTGTTTTGAGGGGTCTCATCCGACGACGCATGTTGATCCGACGTTTAGGGTGCATGATTCGGTGTTTTATTGTGTGGCGAATATGCCGGGTGCGGTGCCGCATACGTCGACGTATGCGTTGACGAATGCGACGATGCGGTATGCGGTGTTGTTGGCTGATGAGGGTTGGCGTGGTGCGTGTCGGGCTCGGGGTGAGTTGAGGCGTGGGTTGGCGACTCATGATGGTGCGTTGTTGAGTGCGCCGGTGGGTGAGGCGTTGGGTATGCCGACGGTGTCTCCTGCTGAGGTGTTGTGAGGTTAGTGGTGGTGGGGCACCACCACCCCACCACCACCCCACCACCACCCCGCTGTGTTCAGACCAAGAGAGGAATGAGAGTCCGTTTATCCTCTCGGGAACAGAATGCTGCCTGTAACGCATTGCGCTGGATGGTCAACGCGTCGTTGCGGCCCCAATTGAGTGCCTGAGAAACCAGCGATATTTCTCGAGATGTCGTCGTGCGGCTCATGAGGCGGTTATCGCAGCTCACCGTGATGTTGAAACCGGCAGGCCACAGTGTAGATAACGGATGCTCGGCAACCGTGCGACAAATGCCAGTCTGAGTGTTCGACGTCGGGCAGACCTCTAGTGGGACGTGGTCCGACAGTACCCGTTGGGCTGTCGGACCCCACCCAGTGTCGTCGCGGTCCTCGATGATTCGCACCCCATGACCGAGGCGTTCTGCTCCATGATTGAGGGCGTCGAGGATCGATTCCGGCCCAGCTGCTTCGCCGGCATGAGCGGTGACGTGGATTCCGGCCGCTTGGATGCGTGCCAGCGACTCGGAAAATGGCGCAAGCGGAAAACCATCTTCTGGTCCAGCAATATCTACGCCAACGACCCCTGGGGCATGGTTGACGGCAAGATCCACGACGTCTTCGGGGACGTCGAGATGTCTCATGAGGCACAAGATCTGGCGGACGATGATCGTTTTGCCCGACCGAGATGCCGATTCCATTCCCTCCACGAGACCCGCCTGGACTGCCTCAGTAGCCGCTGCAGCTGTCAATCCACCGGCGAGGTGCTGTTGGGGGGCCCATCGAGTTTCGGCATAGATGACGCCGTCAGCGGCCATATCCACGACGAATTCCCGTGCAATGCGCCTAAGAGAATCAGCATCCTGCATCAGGGAAACGGTCTCGACAAAAGTGTCAAGGTAGCGAACCAAAGAGCCGGAATTAGCCGACTCGAAGAACCAGTCGGCGAGATCCTTGGGCGTGTGCGCGGGGAGCACGCGGCCTCGTTGCGCGGCGAGCTCCACAACGGTTGCCGGGCGTAGACCACCATCCAGATGATCGTGCAGCACGACCTTGGGGAGATTCATCGCGTCGACCAAATCCATGCGCTGGAGTCTATCGGGGTCGTCATGGGCGAGGAAGGTGGCAGAGTACCGCGAAAAATCCCGAGCGAGGGGTGGGTTGGGCACCTTGGTGATCCGACGCCTCCGGAACTGACAAAAATGGTCCAAGGGATCAGATACAGGGGGGCAGAAGCATCGGTGTGGATGCGGTGCCTACACACGCCGGCCTGGGAGATATTTCCCCCAGGCCGGTTAGTATCAGGCGCGCTTATCAAGAGGCACGTAATCTCGCTTGTCAGCCCCGGTGAAGATCTGCCGCGGACGCCAAATCTTGTTGCCACCAGTTGCAACTTGTTCCCTGTACTGGGCGATCCAGCCAGGTAGGCGTCCCAGAGCAAATAGCACGGTGAACATATTCATCGGGAAGCCCATCGCCTCGTAAATGAGGCCGGTGTAGAAGTCAACGTTGGGGTAGAGTTTGCGCTCCTTGAAATAGTCATCGTTCAGCGCGGTGTCCTCGAGCTCCTTAGCGATCTCGAGGAGGTCCTCACGGCCAGTATGGAGTTCCATAATGCGGTCGGCATGTTTCTTAATGATGGCTGCGCGGGGATCGTAGTTCTTGTAGATCCGGTGGCCGAAGCCCATCAGTTTGATAGGGGACTCTTTATCCTTGACCTTGCGCACAAACTCCTTAGTGGTCATGCCAGAGTCGCGAATAAACTGCAGCATCTCGAGGACGGCCTGGTTCGCGCCGCCGTGTTTCGGACCAGACAGGGCATTGACGCCTGCAGCAACTGCCGCATACATGTTGGCACCCGACGACGCCACCATACGGACCGTCGATGTTGAGCAGTTCTGCTCGTGATCGACATGCAGGATGAGCAGCGTTTCCAGAGCGCGAGTGATCTCATCATTAAACTCATAAGGCTCGGTCGGAAAGCCGAAGCTCATCCGGATGAAGTTCTGGACGTAGCTGAGAGAATTGTCGGGGTAGAGGGTCGGCTGACCCATGGAGTTCTTGTAACCGAAGGCGGCCAGAGTGGGAACCTTGGCAATAAGGCGCGTTGTGGCCGCCTCAATTTGGTCGGGATCTGTGCCGGATGACTTCTGTGAAAATGTCGATAGGGCCATGATGCCGGCAGCTAACACAGGCATCGGGTGGGACCGGCGCGGGAAGCAGCGGAACAGGTCGCGCATTCGCTCATCGATAAGAGTGGTGCGTCGGATGCGCTCCTCGAAGCCGTCTAGCTGGGCTTTGCTTGGCAATTCCCCGTACAAGACAAGGTAAGCGGTCTCAAGGAAGGTCGACTGTTCAGCAAGTTGCTCGATTGGGTAGCCGCGGTAGCGCAAAACTCCCTGTTCACCGTCAATGTAGGTGATTTGCGATTCGCAGGATGCCGTGTTGACGAATCCCGGGTCGATCATGACGTTGCCGGTCTTGCTGAGCAGACCCGCGATGTCGTAACCCACCTGGCCGTCGGTTGCGACAACTTTATCGAAATCGAGTTGGGTGTCTTCGTCGACGAACCTTGCACTCGAACCCATCGTGCGTTCCTTCCTGGCGGCCTCGTCCGGACGATTACCGGTGGCCGGGCATACGTGGACGGGTGGCTCTACGGGGTCATTCCCGAGCGTCACCACGGTGTGAACTATGGCACAACCTAGGCTACGGCTAGCCGACACAAAACACCAAGAAACGGGAACACACGTCACGGTCGAGACACAACCGGGCGTTGGCTGACAGTTTTCGCCGCCGGGGCTTGTGGACCGCCAATAGACACACTTAGGGGGCGGTCTGGCGGACCGCCCCCTAAGTGTGTTATTCAGCTGAGGACGGAGTAGGTGATCGGGGTCGTTCCCTGGCCGGTATCTGCAATCTCGGCGAACGACGCGCGCGACAGGTCGACGCAACGGCCAGCGACGTACGGGCCACGATCGTTAATCCGCACGACAGTTGAACGGCCATTACGGACATTCGTGACGCGGATGCGGGTACCCAGCGGCAGGCTCTTGTGAGCTGCGGTCATGGCATTCGGGTTGAACTGCTCGCCCGATGCGGTTGTTTGCGGCTCATCGTAGAACGAGGCGATGCAGCGTCCGTCGACGCTACCCGAGCCCTTGGAGTCACCATTATTCGCATCCTGACGGGGCGGACGGGCACTGTCGCGGCTGGTGCTACTCGCCTTGGGCTTCTCGGGTTTGGTTGTTTCGGGGGCGGGGAGTTTGCCGGTGAGGTAGGTGCGGTATGCCCAGCCGGTGTGGCCGTTGGTGTTGATTTGGACCCAGTTGCCGTGGACGTTGCCGGTGGCGTGGACGCCTGTGCCGGCGGCGAGTTGGCTGACGAGGTTGCCGGAGGCGGAGGGGGTGCTGCGAACGTTGATTCCGGTGGTGGTGTGGATGGGGGCGTTGTCAAGGGCTGGACGATGCTGGTCGCGGCTCGCTGAAGAATTCTTCTTGGCGTCATTCTTCGGCTCAGCGGGGGCAGCAGCTACTTTTCCAGTGGTGAGGTAGCGTCCGTATATCCATCCGGACGTGCCGTTAACCGAGACCGGTACCCAGCCGCGGTCGGGGCGTCCAGTGACCTTCACCTGCTGACCTCGCTCGGCAAAGGTGAGGACCTTGCCGTCATTGCTAGCGGCACCGCGGACGTTCACCGCGACAGTAGCGGTCATGGTGTGGGGGACGGACTCGGAAGAATCAACGTGGGCCGGGCGGACAGCCTCTTCGGTGAGGAATCGTTCGTAGATCCAGCCGGTGGTGCCATTGACGGCGACGGGAACCCATCCGCGCACCTTTTCGCCGGTGACCTTCACCGACTGGCCGCGCGCTGCGACGGTCAGCACCTTGCCGGAGTTGGAGGAGGCAGAGCGTACGTTGACGTCCGTGGTCGCGTACATCTTCTGCGTGGTTGCTGCGTGTGCGACCGAGCCAAAGACAGCCGGCGCAACGACGCTGATCCCGGAGGTGAGGGCGATGGTGGCGGCAGCACCTCGGATTGAGCGCGTAGGGCGGATCACGGTGTGACTTCCTCTCGCCATGAAGGCATCGGGGCTTTGGTCCCGGCGTTTCCGGGACAGATGGGACCTTAGGAATTCACGGCCCGCCGTCTCAAAGACGTTGAGGGTTTGAGCGTGTCGCGTCAACTGCTGCTAAACAGCGCTGATGAGAGCTGAAACCGCGTCGTGACGCCAAAAGAAACCACTAGATGTCGGAGGTCTCGGATATAACGAAACCCTCTACCTTGCATCGAGGTAGAGGGTTTTGCCGGGTATAAAACGTCTCAGACCGCGCTGAGCTTTTGCCAGCCATCCCAGTCGTAGCACCAGCAACCGATGCCCTCGCCGGGCTTGAACTGCCGGTTTGAACCTGAATTGATGACCGGATCGCCGGCGGCACAGAAGTTAAACAGCCACTTGGCGCTTGCGGTGGACAAACCGACGCAGCCATGGGAGACGTTGGCGCTGCCTTGAGAACCTTCGGACCACGGCGCGGCGTGGATGAATTCACCGGTGTAGGTGACACGCATAGCGTACTTGACCTTGACGCGGTAGTAACCCGAGCTTCCGCTAGGGATGCCAACCGTCGAGGAGTCCATAACCTTCGTGGTATCGCGCTCAATAATGACCTTGGTGCCGGACCTAGTGGTGGTGGATGCACCGGGTTTACCGGTGGTCACCGGGATTGTGCGCACAACGCTGCCATTGCGGAGAACATCCATTTTGTGGTCGTCGATGTAGATCTTGATAATTCGCGCATCGCCGATCTGGAAGGATCCTTCGACGTCGTGGGTGATCCAGCGGTGGCTCGACGTTGGCAGGCCGGTGAGGTTTCCGCGCACGCTTACCTTCGTGCCTGCTTTCCAAAAGTCCTTGGGCCGCCACATCAGCTGGGTCTGGTCGATCCATCCCCACGATCCCTCTTGCTTCGGGGAGACGTCGATCTGCATGGCCTTTTGGATCGCGGCACGCATACCGGCGTCGATAACCTCATGCTCAAACTTGATGATGACTGGCATGCCGATGCCAACCGAGGCGTCGCTGTAGAGCATCTGGACGACGTTGACGTCGCCGTCGATGCTCTTGGCTTTCGTGGTCACCGTCGTTGTCGGGCCAGCATGGGGGTCGGTATTCGAGAGGGTCGCAGCGACGGTGTAAGAGCGGTTGAGGCGCCAGGGCTTCGTCGGGGTCCATGAGGTGCCCTCGAGGGTGCCCTTGACTTCGCCGTCTTCGGAGTCCGTGACCTTGACGTCCGTGAGAGCCCCATTGGTGACAGCAAACTTCAGCGCATCGCCTGGCTGGAGCTTGGTAATCGGGTGATCTGCGGTGACCGTCACAGCAGCGGGGGTTGGAGTGGGGGTGGGTGTTGGAGTTGGAGTGGCCGAGGCGCCGGCGTCTCCTAGATGCCCACTAGAGCCAAAACCATCCTCACCCGTGGAGGTCTTGGCACAGGCGGCGACTGTCAATGGAAGAGCGACGGCACCTGTAGCCAGAACCGAACGGCGGGTCAGTCTCGATGGCACAGTGACCTCCATACGTGTGCGCGAAATGAGAGCTATGGTTCATGGTTTGAGAAGATGAACGAGTTACATCGTACAGCGGGATACTGCCAACTTTCCAAACGTTGACGCGTCACCGAGATGCTGTTCACTGCACGCTGATCGGCGAGATTGGGGTAATTGTGGCGCGAAGCTACGCTGGCGTGAGCATCCCCCAAAGTGACCGATCCTCGGAGGTTTCCTTATGCATGACGGTGACGAACAGATCGCGGTGCGCAAGCGTCCTGACTGGCTGACGTGGCTTATCGTCGCTGTTGTGACGGTCGTCGGTGTCGCCATTATTGCCCTTTGGTGGTATTGCCTGCTGGGCTGAGCCAAACGTGATGCGGTAGCTGCATTTCTGATCGGCCGGTCGTCTGGCGCGCGTCTCGGGGCTCCATTGGGACCATGAGCATAGGTAGTATGTGCCTCTAGAAAGGACGGCACTTTTCTAGAGCCGTGATTCTTATGCGAAGTGTTTCAAGAGCTCACGTCAAGGTTGCAGTTATAGCCGTGATTGCCGGGACAAGCCTGTCTTTGACGGCATGCGGCGGTCGCGATGATGGGGCTAAAGCTGCTAACACGGCAGCGGGTACGGCTGTTAGTGCAGCCTCCAGCCCGACCCCCTCCTCCGATCCACTTTTCACTGAGGGGAAGGTCAGCAAGAGTGATCTTTCTGACGCTTTGGCTACCGGTATGAAGACCATGACGACGTACCGCACCGAGGGCTCCCTGAGCGTGATTGAGTCTGGGAAGAAGGACACTATCAAGCTGTCGTCAGACTCTGATGCTCGTGATCAGGCCAAACCCAAGGTTCTCTCCCACGTTTCCACACCTGACGGGAAGATCAAGGAGGACGTTGTTTTCGTCGGCAAAGATATTTACAAAAAGAGCGGATCCAAGTGGGTCAAAGGTACTGACGATGCCTTCGCCACAGCGATGTTCAGGCTGATGACGGATCCCCACGAGGGACTCAGTGCGTCGCGGCAGGCCATCGGTTCAGCGAGCTATGTGGGCAAAGAATCTCGGGGCCATCGGTTTGACGCTGTCCTCGACGCCGCCAAGTTGCCATACGGGAAAGACATTAAGGCAAGCCATGAGAGCCTGAAGGCTACCTACTGGCTCGATGACTCCAAAAGGGTCCTCGGAATGAAGATTGAGGTGACGGAGCCCAAAACTCAGATAATCACAGATCAATCCATGTCTAAGTTTGGTGAACCCGTCAAGATTCCCCAAGTGCACTAAGAGCTCGGCCCAGACACCTGGGGGCGTCATTGCGCTCCCGGTCAGCGGCGACAGACACCTGGGGGCGTCATGGGAGGTTGCTCACGCGCGTCGGTAGCCGACCGAGCCTGGTTTCTGCTGGCGGGAAGGCGCGCAATGGAGCGGTCGGTGACTTCGACACGGAGTTGCGTCGTCTGCGGCGAAGAATCATTGGGCGAGAATTGCGCGCTTGCTATGACCGCGAGGCTCATGGATCGCCAGGGCTTCTTCCCCCCATGCCGTGACAAAAAGTGTCAGGCCACTGGCTCGATGAGAAGAGGATCGGCTGGGTCGATCGTGCGCACTGAGTTGATGCGTCGATCTACCTGGTCGATCCTCAGCTCGCGTGCGATCGTTTCGCGCGCCTGGCCAATATGGGCGGCTAGACCACGTGCCTGAACAGAATTGAGGCGGCCAGGGTCGAGCCACTCCTCACTATCCGCCTCAGTGAGAAAAACCGGCATCCTGTCATGGACCTTCCCGGCGGCATCGCGAGACGGCGCGGTGATGATGGTCATCGTTGTTTCGAATCCGGTGACGATTTTTCGCGTCGTGGCTATGGCTGCGGCACTTAAGAGCCCACACCCGTGGATGTAATGGGGTTTTTGTCACCGCGCTTTCCGGTCCACTCAAAGTAACCGGTCATAGGGACGACGCACCGCTGGGAGGCCATGGCCTCCCGGAACATCCCATTCGTGGCGACGGTCTCGAGCCGAGCGTTAATGGGACGCGGCCCAGATTCCTTTGCCCAACGGGGCTGGAAACCCCACCTCACCGGAGAAAGAACTCGCCCGACTTCCTGGTGAAGAGCCAACACGATCTGCGAGGGAGCGATGGAGTACCTCGGTTGCCATGGCGCCGTGAGACTGCCGTGGTAGAAGTTCGCGATCTCGTTGCCATCCATGCTCAGGCTAAATCGTCCACACATGTGGACCACATTGCCACTGTCAGGCCTGGTGCTCGTCGCCTTGCATGGGGTGGAGCTCCTCGAGTGCGCGGATTCGTTCGGCGTCAAAATCGATACGAGTGTGATCAGCGCGGGTAGAAGCCAGTAGGCGATATAACACCGCCATAAATATCACCCAGATAGGGGCGGCGATGAGAGCTTGACGGGAATCTGCTGAAAAACCTAGAACGATGAGAATGGTAATGAAGAAGATGATGCCTACCCACGACATGACGCGACCGGCTGGCATCTTGAAGGCGGACTCAACATGGCGTTCGGGATGCTTACGCAAATACTTGAGGTAACAAACCAAGATGAGCCCCCACACTGACAGATAGAGCACCGAAGAGACCCCTGCCACGAGGGAGAATGCGTCCATAACTGAGTCCTCAAGGGTTACGAGGATGATAGCCGGAGAAATACATATTGCGGTGAGGATCAGAGCATTGCGAGGAATATGCCGATTCGACAATTTCGCAAAGACGGGAGGGGCATCCTTCTCCCGTGCTAGTCCGTAGAGGATACGGGATGTCGAGAAAACCCCTGAGTTTGCTGATGATGCGGCCGAAGTAAGCACCACGAAGTTAACGATATGGAAGGCAATAAGGACTCCAATAAAGCTAAACATTTCGACGAAAGGGCTCGCCTGTGGATTGATAAGGTCCCATGGCTGCACAGCCATGATAACGCCGAGGGCTAACACGTAGAAGATAAGGACGCGAGCCGGAATTGAATTGATGGCCTTAGGAAGATTATGTTCGGGGTCAGCTGTCTCGGCTGCCGCGGTTCCCGCCATCTCGATACCCTGGAAAGAGAAAATGGCGATCTGGAAACCGGCTATGAATCCCATGAACCCGGTTGGAAAGAATCCTCCGCGGTCCCATAGGTGAGAAAATGACGCGGCCGGCACTCCGCTGCGAGGGGGCTGGAAGCCGGTGATCGCGAGGTATCCGCCGATGAGGATTAATGCGACGATGGTGACGATCTTAATCATGGCGAACCAAAATTCCATCTCGCCAAAGAGTTTTACCGCTACCATGTTAAGGCAGGTCAATAGCAAGACGATACATGTTGCGGGTATCCATTTGTCGAGATTAGGGAACCAGGCGGACAGATATCCACACATCGCGATTGTGTCGGCGTTACCTATAACGACCCAACACATCCAGTATGTCCACCCCATGTAGAATCCGGCTCCAGGGCCAATGAGGTCTGTTGCAAAGTCGGCAAAAGACTTATAGGCCAGGTTCGACAGCAGTAATTCCCCCATGGCCCGCATGACAAAGAAGAGCACTGCTCCAATGATGAGGTAAACCAGCAAGATGGACGGTCCTGCGAGCGAAATTGTCTTTCCTGATCCGAGAAAAAGGCCTGTTCCAATGGCGCCACCAATGGCGATGAGCTGAAGATGTCGGTTCTTGAGGCCACGCTGAAGCTGGGGCTCGCCATCAGTTGGTTTCCCAGCTTGAGCTGTTGCCTGGGTGGCGCTATCTATGTGACTCATCTGCATACTCCCGGTATCGACGGTGCTCCCCGCCAGCGTCGTTGCCGAACAGGGAACCGGCTCAACTTTAGACGCTACATAGGTTCACGCGGGTCGATAATTGATAAAAAGTGTCCAGACGTAGCAGGTATCGCGCGGGTAAAAGAACGACATGAGATACCTATGGTGGCGCTGACGCAATGCCATAAGCCGACGCGTAAGATCACTTATGGATCGGCACCGATGCCGGCCCCGCCGAGGACGACTCGGTGATGACTGCAAAGGAGCAGGAAGTATGCGTGTTGGTGTTCCTACTGAGGTGAAGAATAGTGAGTTTCGTGTGGCTGTGACGCCTGAGGGTGTTCATGCGTTGGTGGGTCATGGTCATGAGGTGTTGGTTCAGTCTGGTGCTGGTGTGGGTTCGGGTATTTCGGATGAGGAGTTTGTGGCTGCTGGTGGGCGGATTGTGGGTGATGTGGGGTCGGTGTGGGATGACGCTGATGTGGTGTTGAAGGTGAAGGAGCCTGTGGAGGAGGAGTATGGGAGGTTGCATGAGGGGTTGGTGTTGTTTACGTATTTGCATTTGGCTGCGGATGAGGCGTTGACGCGTGAGTTGGTGGGGCGTCGGGTGACGTCGATTGCGTATGAGACGGTGGAGTTGGAGGATCATTCGTTGCCGTTGTTGTCTCCGATGTCGGAGATTGCGGGTCGGTTGGCTGCTCAGGTGGGTGCGAATTGTTTGTTGCAGTCTGCTGGGGGTAGTGGTGTGTTGTTGGGTGGTGGTTCGGGTGTGCGTCCGGGTCGTGTGACGGTTCTTGGTGGTGGTGTTGCTGGGTTGTGTGCGGCTCGTGTGGCTGTGGGTATGGGTGCTGATGTGACGGTGTGTGATGTGGATGTGGCGCGGATGCGGTATATCGATGAGGTGAGTGGTGGGCGTATTCGGACGTTGTTTTCGAGTGGGTTGGCTGTGGGGCAGGTGTGTCGTGAGTCTGATGTGGTGATTGGGTCGGTGTTGGTGCCGGGTGCGCGGACGCCTCATTTGGTTGATGATGAGGTGGTGTCGCAGATGAGGCCGGGGTCGGTGTTGGTGGATATTGCGATTGATCAGGGTGGGTGTTTTGAGGGGTCTCATCCGACGACGCATGTTGATCCGACGTTTAGGGTGCATGATTCGGTGTTTTATTGTGTGGCGAATATGCCGGGTGCGGTGCCGCATACGTCGACGTATGCGTTGACGAATGCGACGATGCGGTATGCGGTGTTGTTGGCTGATGAGGGTTGGCGTGGTGCGTGTCGGGCTCGGGGTGAGTTGAGGCGTGGGTTGGCGACTCATGATGGTGCGTTGTTGAGTGCGCCGGTGGGTGAGGCGTTGGGTATGCCGACGGTGTCTCCTGCTGAGGTGTTGTGAGGTTAGTGGTGGTGGGGCACCACCACCCCACCACCACCCCGAAGCCCTCGGGAGGGTGACCCGACTCACCTCACCTCATCTGAAACCGTCCGGGCAATAGTCCTCAGTTGCAGCCACCATTGCTCACGGGGACGGCGGTGAGCGGCGTCGACGAGCGTAGGCATCGTCTCCATCGGACTGGTTCGCGTGCCCGACTCGTTGACGCCGATGAACCACGAGCCGTCTCGATGCGCCGCTAGCTCGTCGTCAATGAGGTTGAGGGCGCGATAGGCGAGCCGGTTGGCGAGCAAGCGATCGAACGGTGAGGGTGAGCCGCCCTGTTGCATATGTCCCAGCACCACCTGGCGTACGTCATACATGCCGTGGGATTCCTCTTCCAGCAGTCTTGCGATGAAATCGGTGGTGTAATTGTGCGAGGCATTCTCGTTACGGACAGCAAGAAAGAGCCGCCGCCCGTGGGCGAACGATTCCCGCAGCCAATGAACGTCATTAGCAAGATCATCCAGTGAAATACCGTCCTCATTGGTATAAATCCGCTCGGCGCCAGCGGCGATACCCGACATCAGCGCAAGATACCCGCAGTCACGTCCCATTGTTTCGACGACGAAACAGCGCCTGGAAGCGATACCAGATTCCTTGATCTTGTCCATTGTTTCGACGATCACGTTAAGGGCAGTATCCGCGCCGATAGATAGTTCAGAACCAGGAAGATTGTTGTCGATTGAGGCCGGGATGCACACTGTCGGAATGCGGAAGGCCGGGTATCGATCCCGCTCGGTCGTCATCATGTGAATACCTTCGTAAGCGGAATAGCCGCCGATGACGAGAAGCGCGTCAATGTGATGGTCCTCTAGAGCGCGGCTGACAGCATAGAGGTTGCGAGTGCTGGGAGTCTCGCGGCGGGTACCTAGTTCGGCACCGCCGTCCCCGGCCCAGCCTTCGACGTCACTCCAAGCTAATTCCGACATATCCCCAGTTGCGAGCCCGACAAAACCGTTATGGATCCCAACTACGGTGTGACCGCGGGAAATAGCCAGGCGCACTGCCGCACGGGCGGCGGTATTCATGCCCGGAGCCGGGCCCCCAGCATGCATGATCGCGATGCGCTTTCGGTCAACGTCGCCAGCGGTGTCGGATGTGGTGCGAGCCGGTTCGCTGAGCTCGGTGAAGATGGCGTTCATTTCGGTGAAGGAACGTCCTCGCATTCGCATCGCCTCGTTGTACCGACCTGCCGCAATGAGACCGGGCACCGACTTCGTATCAGCAACAGCGTCGACCAGCGGGAGGCGACGGATGCGATTAGCTCCGGTACCAATGACGCGTCCCTCGGCCTCCGGAGTCGTCGAGAGTACTTCGTGAACTGCGTGATACCCCAGCCAGGTCGACGCCCAGCGGTCGTAAGCTGACGGTCGCCCGCCGCGCTGGACGTGACCCAGAATGGTTACCCGGGCGTCCTCGCCGAGCTTGTCCTCAAGCACCTGACGGACGTACTCCGACGAGATTCGGTTGCCTGCGCGGTCAGTGGCCCCCTCTGCGACGATGACGATCGAGTCGCGTCGACCTGCCTGACGACCACGCTTTAGCTCAGCGCACATGTGTTCCTCCCAGCCGTCCTCGGGTGGCCGTTCTGGGATAAGGACGTAGTCAGCACCGCCGGCCACTGCTGCCATGAGGGCGAGGTAGCCACAGTGGCGGCCCATCACCTCGACGACGAAGGAGCGCTGATGGCTGGCTGCGGTAGAAGCAAGGTCGTCAATGGCATCGACGATGCGATGCAGAGCAGTGTCGGCGCCGATGGTCATATCAGATCCGACGAGATCGTTGTCGATGGATCCGACGAGTCCAGCGATCATGAGGGCGGGATGTTCGCGGGCCACTTCGGCGCTCACGTGACCGGTGTTGACGAGTTCAGCGATCAGGTCGGTCCACTCGGCGCGCAGCACGTCTAGGCCGGTGAGCGAACCGTCACCACCGATCACTACAAGGCGATCGATTCCATGCTCGAGGAGATTTTTAACAGCCTTCAAGCGTCCTGAGCGTTCGCGCATCTCTTTGCATCGGAAAGTTCCGATGACGGTGCCGCCACGGTTGAGGATCGAGCCCACATCGGCCCACCCGAATTCCCGGATGCCGTCGCCGCCGTCGATCATCCCCTGATAGCCCTCGTAGATCGCATAGACCTCGGCTCCTACGCTCAGTGCAGAGCGCACCACAGCCCGTACTGCTGCATTCATGCCCTGGGCGTCGCCGCCGCTGGTCAAGATGCCAATGCGCAGGCCATGGCCGTCGGGGAGAACGGGAGTGAGCCTTATCTCGTCATCAACACGCACAGTCCAATATTGCCGCGTGAGGGTGGACAACGGGTGAACAGTGACCGTTAGTTCCTGCTGCCGGGATTTTTCGTCACAGGGGAACGATACGGTGCGCTGAGATATCTCTCGGCGACTGTTCAGGCTCGTTCATCGGGGACCGTCTCGAGGTCGTCGAGCCAGGCACGGGCGACGGCATCTGAGGGCATCCGCCAGTCACCGCGCGGGCTCAGTGAACCTCCGGCGACGACTTTGGGGCCATTCGGAAGGGTCGACCTCTTGAACTGATTTCCGACGAACCGGCGTAGGAACAGTCGCGTCCAGTCTTTAATCGCGGGCAGGCTATAGGAGTGTCGGTCCTCGTCATGGAACCCGGGCGGCCACGAGCCCGCTGACGCATCCCGCCAGGCGTGGTGAGACATGAAAACGATCCGGCTAGGGCGCATCCCGTGGCGCAGCAGGTGATACAAGGTGAAATCCTGCAGCTCGTAGGGGCCAATCTTCGCCTGGGTGGACTGAATTTTCTCACCCGGGCGAGCAGGGACGAGCTCGGGAGAGATTTCTGTTCCCAGCACCGACTCGAGCACCACGTTAGTAGCTTCGTTGAACTGGCCTGACGAAATGCACCACCTGATGAGGTGCTGGATAAGGGTCTTGGGCACCCCAGCATTGACCCCGTAGTGGCTCATCTGATCGCCGACTCCGAAGGTGCACCATCCCAGTGCCAACTCTGACAAATCACCGGTGCCCAGCACGATGCCGCCGCGCTGGTTGGCTATCCGAAAGAGGTAGTCGTAGCGCAGTCCAGCCTGAACGTTTTCGAAGGTGACGTCATACACGTCGGCACCATCTCCAGCAGGGTGCCCCATTCCCCTGAGCATCTGAGTGGCAGCTGGGCGAATGTCCAACACGTCACATGGGATTGCGAGTGCCTGGCACAGATCTATGGCGTTGTTCTTGGTGTGGTCAGTCGTGGCGAATCCCGGCATCGTGAAAGCAAGGATGTCGGTGCGCGGTCGATTCATCTGGTCCATCGCTTTGGCGGCGACGAGTAGGGCGTGGGTGGAGTCGAGCCCGCCGGAAACCCCAATGACGATTTTTGGCGACCCAATCGACTCGAGGCGACGACGTAGCCCATAGACCTGAATGTTGTAGGCCTCATAACAATCGCGGGCGAGCTGGTCAGGGTCATTGGGGACGAAGGGAAAGCGGTTTATGGGGCGTTCTAGGCCGATATCGTCGTGGGGCGGGTCAAGGGTGAAAGCGGTGGTGCGCCATGGGACTTCGGTGGGTTGGGCAAGTGCGTTGTCATTGAAAGAGCCCTGACGCAGCCTCTCCTGCCGCAACAGGTCGAGGTCGATGTCAGCCAAGCAAAAACCTGGTTCGGTGGAGAACCTGTCGGTGGCGGCAAGGAGGGAGCCGTTTTCGTAAATCATTGTTTGGCCGTCCCATGACAGATCTGTGCTGGATTCTCCAGGACCGGCGGCCGCATAAACGTAGGCTTGTAGGTTGCGTGCGGACGTCACTTTGCATAACTCGTGGCGTTGACGGGATTTTCCGACAGTAATGGGAGATCCCGAAAGATTGACCTCAATGACGGCCCCGGCGAGAGCGGCCCGGGAAGACGGTGGGACCGGCACCCAGAGGTCCTCGCACACTTCCACATGGAAAATGAGATCGGGCAGGTCGGCGGCACGGAAGAGCTGGTCGGGTCCGAAGGGAACTTCGGTAGAGGCTACGTGAGATTTTTGTCGGCCCGACAGGTCGATCATCCCGGTAGTGCCGGCACCGGCCGCGAAGTGACGTTTTTCGTAAAACTCTCGATAGTTGGGAGGATGACTCTTCGGCACCACACCGAGGACCTGCCCCCGGTGGATCACGACTGCGCAGTTGTAGAGCCGGTTGCCACGCTGTAGCGGCGCTCCGACGATGATGACTGGGAAGAGCCTGCGTGAGGCCTGGCGCAACGTTTCGATGGCGTCGAGGACGGCATCGAGCACCACGTCTTGAAGCAGTAGGTCGTCGATGGCGTAGCCCGTCAGGCACAACTCAGGGAACACAGCGACAGCGACGCTCCGGGAATTGAGTTCCCGGCAGGTGTCAAGAATTCCCGAAACATTCGAGGCGGGGTCACCAATGTGCACCGTGGTGGTACAGGCGGCGATTCGCGCAAAGCCCTGGTCATACGTCGAGTGAAAGTTCCCCTTCATGGGGCCAGTCTCGCAGACACCGGTGTGGGGGAGCCTTCGGTCATCCCAATTCAGCGGTACGCGGCGGGTTGGCACCAGCGCGGGAGACGGTTATCGCTGCGATGTGAGCTGCCCTTTGCACTATGTGACGTAGCACTCCGGGCTCTATCCGACCAAGATCTGCGCGATGGTCAACGCCCAATAATCCGGCCGTCCACAGCCCGTCAATGGTCGCTGACATGAATGAGTCCCCAGCGCCGACGGTGTCGACGACGTTGACCTGCTCAGCGGGAACCCTTACTTCCAGGCCGTGGGCCGTCATCGCCACGACTCCGCGTTCACCCATCGTTACGATGCCTAATCGCGGCCCCATTGCCATCCATCCGGCCAGCACCTCAATCGGGTCAGCACCCTGACCCAGCCACGTCAGGTCTTCGTCAGAGGCCTTAACGACGTCAGCTAGCTGCACGAAATGTTCCAGATCCTCGCGCACGGCACGTGGATCGCCTAACAGGCTCGGGCGAACATTGGGGTCGAAGGTGATCGTTGAGGTTTCCCGTGCGGTGGCCATCGCTTGGGCTACGACGCGGCATCCCGGATCAATGACGCAGGCCAGCGACCCGGTATGCACGGCCAGACAGTGTTGTGGAATCTGGATGGCTGGTAACGCCCACTCCAGATTGAAGTGGTAGCTGGCTTGCCCATTGGCCAGGGTGGCAGTTGCGGTTGAGGTATGGGAGGCACCCCGCGATGCGGGGGCCAGATTAACCTTGTCAGCGCCGATGTAGTCGGTGATGGTGTGGCCGCGGGTGTCGTCACCAATCCAGGTGGCTAGCTCGACGTCACGGCCCAGCCGTGCCAGCCCGACCGCGACATTCATGGGGGAGCCGCCAGGATGCTCACTCACCCCGCTCCCATCGTTGACAACATCAATCAATGACTCCCCAATGACAAGCGCCTTCGCCATAGCCTTCTCTTTCTGCCGACTCCTTCAAGTCTGCCCCCGGCATGGGGGACTATGCGATGGCATCAACGTTGTAGGTCGATGCGACGCCTCTAAACTTGACCTGTGCATGCCTCCGGAAACATCTCGAACCGGGAATCGCGCGTCGACTCACGCCTGTGGCGTCGCGGCGGTGTTACTGGCGTGCTAGTGGCAATGGTTTTGCTGGTCTCTGGCTGTGGATCGTCGATGCCTGTCTCGGCGCCGTGCATCAACTCCGTGCCCGGTGCGGGCGACTTGCGCACCCGGCACCAACGCCCGGTGACCTGCGCGTCCTTAGGTCCGACTGCTCACGCTTCACGTACCCGACCGGTTACAGCCCGACCCTCTGACTATGACGGCGACGGTGAATCGAGGAACTCTGCGGCTCCGAAGGCCGATAGGTCACCTGCGGCGACCCCTAGCCCGACGCCGCCACGCGCGTCCCTCACCGTTGGTGCAAAGTCCTCGGCTGGAGCAGGCACCTACGTCTTGTGGATGAAGGCAGAAAATCGCGTGTACCTCGTCGAGAACGGGGTCGTGAAGCGGGCCATGCTCACCACCGCTGAGCCGTGGAAGACTCCCGTGGGGAACTACGAAGTCGAATATAAGGTGCGTCACGCGGCGTCGACTGAGGACGGCATCCACTGGTATATCCCTAATTTCTTGTCCTTCTACCAACGCCCCGGGGCGAAGGGAACTATCGGTTTCCATCAGATTCCTTGGGATGACAAGACGAAGAAGCCTGCTCAGCCGGTGGATACCCTGGGACTGCCCGGGTATTCCAGTCATGGCTGTGCCCGGCTGGCGCCCAAGGATTCCGAGGCTCTCTACAGATTTGCCCATGAAGGCACGAAAGTGAAGGTGCGGTGAATCGTCGATCCAGCGAGGAGAACATCCTCGACGTCAGAGCGCGCCTGGGCCACGTGGATCAGGGTGGTTCGCACGTTTTGGATGCCACCACGGAGTCGGCACGGGTGAGTAGATCCGCTGGCGCCTTTATCGTTGCTATGGCCATCTCTGGACTGGTGTGGGGGCTGACGCTGGCAATCTGGGCGACAGGTCCAGGTATCGATGGCACTAGGACGAGCATGCCGACGCGTGGCTGGCTCGGAAGCCTCCTGGTTGGGCTGCTTTACGCGATGGGAGTAACGGTGATTCTCCTCATCCCGGTCGTGCTCATGGCGGCTCTACTGGGTGGGCATCTTGTTCGGCGCAGTAGCCAACGTATCGCCGGTGGGGCCGTATGCGCGGTGGCTGTTGTGCTGGGAGCAGCGGGTCTTTATGCCCTCATCCCGGATATGTCGGCGGTGGTGGAAATCTCCTGGCCGGCCCTCGTGGCAGCCAGCGCGCTGGGATGCTGGTGGGGGCCGTGGGTGATGGTGGGGCGCCGCTCGCGATGACGCTAAAGCCGTAGTCATAGCCTAGAGTGTGGGTCATGACACAGCAGCACACCTCTGTCCCTTCTGCTCCGAAGGCCTTACATATCTGCGCCTGGATCGCAGTGGGGTCCGTTATCGTCCAGGCTGTTTTGGCCTGTTTCATGCTTTCAGGGGTTCGCGGTCTTGGTGACGTGCACATGGCCTTTGGCATTGTGACCGTGCTCGCGACGATCATCGCGGCTATCTTGGCGGTGATGTGGAAGCGTCGCGGTGGACCATCGGCGGTTGTCGGCCACGCCGCCGGCATGGCCGTGATCCTCCTTGTTCAATTCGCTCTCGGCGAGTTAAGCGATGGCGGCGCCATCAAGTGGATTCACGTCGTTCTCGGCGTCATCATCATGGTGGGACTGTTCGTTTTGCCTAAGTCGATCAGCAAAGCTTCCAGTAAGTGACCAAAACTGGCGTTAGCGGGCGATTTTCGCCGTTACTGCCCCGGTGACCGTCACCAAGTCAGACGGTGACAATTCCACCGACAGACCTCGACGCCCGCCCGAAACTAGTACTCGCGGCTGCCCGAGCACCGATTCGTCGATGCAGATGGGCAGCCGCTTTTTCTGTCCTAGGGGAGAAATTCCCCCAACGATGTACCCAGTCGCGCATCCTGCTGCCGCTGGGGTGGCCATGGCGGCTTTTTTCGCACCCATGACTGAGGCGAAGGCTTTGAGATCAACCTGGCGACTCACCGGAACAACGGCGACGGCAAGAGTGCCCGAAGGGGCCAGTTCGATAACTAGGGTCTTGAGCACGATTGACGGGTCAAAGCCGAGCTTCGTGGCACCCTCATCGCCGAAATGGTGGTTGGACGGATCGTGGTCATAGCTATGAAGGACGTGTGGGATTTTGGTCTTGGCGAGGATCTTGGTTGCCGCAGATGCGGAGTCAGTGACAGGCATCAAATCCCGCCCAGGTCCGCAACCGGCGCGTCATGTCCTCATCTTGGGCAAGTGGATGGCTGTCGACACTGAGAATGGGCGCGACGCCACGCACCGACGACAGCAGCCACGCTCCCTGGGCGCGTAGCAGCTCTGCGCTCTTTATGAGACGAGTAGAGGTCTTGAACCCTTCCTCATCAGCGGCGTCGAAGACAGTGCTGACCGTGATAGAGCTCAGGATGCCGGTGGCACCGGTGGGGGTCGTCCACAATCCATCTGCGGCCTCGATGATTAACCCGGAGGTTGGCCCTTCAAGCAGGTAACCGTCAGTTGAGGTGAAGATGACGTCGTCGGAGCCCTGGGATCGGGCATAGCGCAGGGCTGCCACGTTGACGGCGTAAGACAGGGTTTTGACACCGCCGAGAAGCCAGGGGGCGTCGGCGAAGGCTTCGCTTGTGACCCCGCGCGAGAGGCACAAGACATCGATCCCCTCCCGTTCCTCGATCGCGGTTTCGGAGAGGGGAGAGATGATGAGAAAGCCTCGGGGAGGCCCGGGGACAACCTGACGGCCGTTGGTGTACACGAGTTTAAGGGCCGCCTCGCCGGGGATACGCCAGGTGCGCGCTGCGTCGTCGATGAGGTGATGCCAGGAATCTAGGTCAGGGGTGGGGCCATCCACTCCTGCGATAGAGCGGGCGAACCGTGAGAGATGCTCGTCGAGGTGGTCGATGCGCGACGTTCCATCCTGGGCGGTCACGATACGGGTTGTGTCAAAGACGCCGTCCCCACGCACCAGTCCGAGGTCGTCTGCGTGGCACACCATGGTGGATGGCGGCACGACCCCTTCACCGAGGATGGCTAGCAGATATGGAACACTTGAATTCATGCGTTCAGCCTAGTTGAGTAATGGTTGGGTGGTTATAGGAGTGGTTATCCGAGGCCACGGAGATGTTGCGTATGGTTGGGCGTCAGCACTCAACCAGCCAGGTTGACGCCATACTACTAACGGACCGGGGGATCATTACATGACGCAGACGCATGGCTCGTCGCAGCCACGACAGGCCTACCATCACGGCCATCTTCATGAAGCCCTTGTGAAGGTGGGGTTGGAGATGGCTCGCAGCGGTGGCGCCGAGGCCGTTGTGCTCCGCGAAGCGACTCGCCGCGCGGGCGTATCACCCAACGCCGCCTATCGTCATTTCGCGAATCGCGAGGCGCTTCTCGACGAGGTGGGGTTCGCTGCTGCCGATCAAATCGGCACCGTGATGCGTGAAGCAGTATCTGAGGCCCAGGCCGTTGACGGTGAAACTGTCGCAGTTGCCCGGCTCGTGGCTGCCTGTCGTGCATATCTTGATTTCGTTTTGGCGGAGCCAGGGCTGTTCGATGTTGCGTTCCGCATCTCGGATGCAGGACTCGATGCGTGTAAAAAGGACCGATCGAAAGCACCAAATTTGCCTGGTTCAGTTATCCGGGACGTCCTTTCTGGTCCTGACGTGAGGCTTCCCGATCACGTTGATGTTGGCGGCCTCGTCATCCTGGTGTGGTCTGTGCTTCATGGCTTTGTGTCGCTGTCGACCTCGGGTCCTCTGCGTGGTGAGGAAACTCCACAACGAGCCGACCGGGTTCTCAATGTCATTCGTGAATCCCTGCGCGGCGCGATAGCCCGAGCCTGATGGTCCGAGGAGATCCGTCGGCCGGGTACCGTCAGATTCTGAATCTGGCGGTACCCGCTTTCTTGTCTCTCATCGCAGAGCCGCTGTTCCTTGTCGCAGACTCTGCGGTGGTCGGTCATCTGGGCACGGAGGAGTTGGCGGGGCTTGGCGTCGCTTCGGCAGCGTTGACGACGTTCACTGGGCTATTTGTTTTTCTCGCCTACGCGACGACGGCAACATCGTCGCGTCGGATGGGGGCGGGGGATCAGAGGGGAGCCGCCCAAACTGGTGTTGATGGCTTGTGGCTGTCTGTCATTATTGGCGTGCTCGTGGCGGTCATGCTGGTGGCTCTTCCGGTAACGGTGGCAGGGTGGTTTGGAGCTAGCGGTGCAGTCGCTGAACAGGCAGGACGATATTTGCGCATCACCGGTTTTGGGGTGCCCGCGATGCTCGCGACGATGGCGGTCACCGGTGTTCTGCGTGGGTTCCAAGATACCCGCACACCCCTCGTTGTGACTGTCGTCACTTTTAGTGCGAACCTGGTACTCAACGTGTGGTTTGTGATCGGCCTTGGCTGGGGCATCCAGGGGTCTGCTATTGGTACCCTCGTCTGCCAAATCGCCATGGCAGTGGCGTTGGTGTCGGTGTTGCGGGTACGGACTCGCGGTTTTGACTTGAGCTTAATGCCGCGCGGTATTACATCGAGCCTGCGTGACGGCATCCCGTTACTTATCCGCACCCTGGCGTTGCGTGCCGCTCTCTACGTGACGACCTGGGTTGCGGCCCGATCTGGAGCGATCACCATGGCGTCATATCAGGTGACTATGACGATATGGAATCTGCTGCTCATGGCCATGGACGCTTTGGGTATTGCCGGCCAAGCCCTGACCGGGGCGAGCCTCGGAGCTGGCGACACTCGCCGCACCAGGTCTCTGACCGCCACGATGACACGATGGGGGCTCATAGCCGGTGTCGTTGTAGGTGTCCTATTGCTGGCCTTCCATCAGCTACTTCCTGCGCTGTACACCGATGACCCTGCTGTCCACCGCGCGGTTGCCGCCGGGTTACTCGTGGTGGCGGCCCAGCAGATCGTTGCCGGGCCGACCTTCGTTCTTGACGGGGTGCTCATTGGGGCTGGCGACGGGCGGTGGCTGTCGGGTGCGCAGGTTGTCATGTTTCTGGTGTATCTACCAATGGTCTGGGCCGTTCACCTGTGGGCGCCGTCAGACCCTGCCGCTGCCGTTGTCTGGCTGTGGGTTGCCTTCAGCGGGTTCATGGTAGTGCGCTGCGTGATCCTGACGTGGCGTGCACATGGAGACGCCTGGATGAGGACCGGCGCCTGAGCGGGTTTCGCAGGCTCAGAAGCTAGGTCGGCCGGGGTGCCGGTGTCACTCAGTCAAAGTCAACGCGCTGTGCTCCCGGTACGGAGTCATACCTTTCCGGGGCGCTGGTGAACACCACGATCTGGCTCGTCCGGGCTCCTTGCGCGACTTCGCTGAGGATGTGCCTAACCCTGACAGGATCGGAATACACTAGGGCGTCGTCGAGGATCACCGGCACGCCATCGTCGGGGTCAATGAGCCGAGCGACAGCCAGCCGGACGACCAACCCCAGCTGCTCGCGAGCCCCTGACGACAACTGGTCCCATTCCAGTCGGGATCCATTGAGCTGACGTGCTACGACTGACAAGTCCGAATTGATCTCGACGTGGAGATCCTGACCGAAAACCCCGCGCCCAATGTGGTCGATTTGGGTAGTGAAGGGTGCTACGTAGGACTGCCGCACGCGTTCCAAGTGGGCTTTCAGAGTCTCGTACAGCAACTTGGCTGACCGCGCCCGTTGCTCCAACCCAGCCACCTGTCGGGCCAGCTGATGCTCCGTGACGGTAAGGGCGTCGACCTCGGCCTGCCGCTGCTGGCGCCCGAGTCCCTGCAACTGACCGCTGAGCTCGGCCTGACGACGGATGTTGTTCTCGAGGCGTTCGGTCGCTGTCTTCAGCGCGACCCGTGCGCCCTCAGCCTCGGTGTGAACCTGGTCAGGGTTGCGTTCCGCGAGTGCGGCCTGGGCACGATCGGCTTCGGCCCGCGCAACGAGATCCTGCTCCTGGGTGGTGGCGAGAGCCTCGGCGAGGGTCTGATCGCTGGTAACCTCGCGTGCAGCCGTCAGTTCCGTAGAGAGTCTGGTGGCCGTTTCATCAGACTTATCCATATCGACACGTGCCCGGAAAACCTTCTCGTGGGCCTCCCTATAACGCTCTTGCACGGCTTTGAGTCGCTCGTCAGCCTGACGCTGGGCGGTACGTGCTTTACTCGCTGCGGCGACAGCGTTCTCTTCTGACCTCTGAGCCTCCTCGACTGTCATGCTGACGGCGCCGGCGTCGCGCTCAGCCATGGCCTCAAGCTCACTGATGGTGGCCTCGCCCTGCGCCTGTTTAAGGCGTTCTTGCCAGGAGGAGATGCGGGTCTCCATGACCTTGCGTTCAGCTAGACGGGACTCTGCCTGCTCCAGACTCGTCACACCTAAGCTTTCGAGCTGGGACACCACGGCTTGGTGAGCCGTCTCGGCGTCTTGTCCCAAGGCCATGACCTCCGAAGTCGGGCAGATCCGTACTCGCCACGCGTCACCTATCTCCATGACGAGTTCGTCATCGACCCGGCGCTGACTCGTCTGACCTATCGGGACGTCGAGGTCGGCGCCGTCGATACGTAGCGGGACCTCGTCGGTGAGGTGCTCGACGGCAAGCTGTGGGCTAGCCATGGATGCTTTTTCGCGAGCAAGATCATCGGCCTTGACAGCTTTCCTTAGCGCTGAGAGTGCCTGGTCGTCCACCTTCTCGGCATCGAGACGCTGGCGTTCAGCTGCGATGCGCTCCTTGAGGTCCTTGATCAGGTCGAGTTGCTGCCGGGCCTTGGCTGACTTTTCACCAACCCGCGCTGCTACAAGGGTTTGCCGAGCCTCGGCTTCCGCTTTCTCAGCTTGTGCAACTGCCTTCTGAGTTTCATCGAGAGCCGATTGGGCGTCTTCTTGCTCTTCAACGACGCCTTGTACTAATGCCGATAGCTCTGAGGCCACCTTCCGGTAGCGTTCGTGCTCGCTCTGGGCTTGAGCACGATCGTCGATAAGTTTGACTCTCAACTCGTGAGCAGTCTGGGCTTCGGCGCGACGCTGCGCTGCCTCATCGGCGGTATGTCTCGTGGCCTCAACCTCTTTCTCAAGGTGGTCGAGGCTTGCTACAGCAGCCTCCGCTAGGTCGCAGTCAGTTTTCTTGCTGGCTACGACGGTCCGGTCGTAACTGATCTGCTCATTGATTCTGCTGAGGGAATCGACGACCTCGTCAACTTCAGCGAGCTTGTCTTGCGCTGTGGCGAGGTTACTGCGAACATCTTCGAGCTCGGCGCGACGTGCGGCAACGTTGCGACGTTCCGACCCCCCAGGCGTGAAGTACTTCTCGTATTCGACCCGGGCTCGCTCCATGAGCCCCCCGCCGGATCCCTCGTCGGGTTGCTGCCCGCCGGCCTGTTCCAAGGCCGCAGTGAGGGCTTGGGAAGAATTCAGCTGTAGGGGGGACAGGCCACTCGCCTGCATGAGGCGCAGAGCATCCCACAGCGTCCGATCTGTGCCGGATAACAGAGTCTCCATGGTCTCGACGGCCTCATCACCGGTGATGGTCTCGCCAGCGCGGGGCCCAGCAAGGAATTTCAGGGACGACTCCTTATCCTTGAGGAAGCACTTGCGGTGGATGAAGCGGTGATCACCGATCGTCATTTCGGCTTCGACGACCACCTGCAGCGATGTGCCGTACGGTTGGGCAGTCTTGACCCTGCGGGACCGTGACGAAGCCTTGGTGCCGGTATCGAGCAGCAGGTCGAGGGCTTCCACCATGGAGGTCTTGCCGACCTCGTTGCGGCCGGTTGCAATGACGATCCCGCAGTCGGGCAATTCGAGGGTACGATCGTCAATTGCTTTGAAATTCTCGACGTGTATGCGATGCAGCTTCATCGTGACACCCCCGTCGTCTGTGGTGCGGGCTCGGCACCGACTTCAGCGCTGACGAGACGGTGCAGCAACGTGAGCGCAGCGACGGCATCGTCACTGGTGGCGCACATGCCCGAAAGTTCGTCGGCGGCGTCTCGCACCCAGTTGGGCACATCAGCGTCAGCCAAGCTGACATCGTCACCAATCACGGTGAGATCGTGGCGGTTTTCGCTCGGTTCGATACTGGCGAAGACAGTCTCAAAATCAGCGATGATCTCGTCAAGCTCTGCCTTCTGCGAGATCGTGACCTGACCGTGGAGGTCGTAGCGAATAATGGTGCGATCCCGATGGTCGAAGGAGTTCAACGTGTCGCGCAGAGCGTTCAAGTCGGCCTCGTTGGCTACCTCCTGGCTCACCCGGGCATGCAACCAGGTGCCGACATCAACCGTCTGGCAGGTAAGGGGATCACTGAGGTCGACGATAACCGCAGTGCCGACACCCTCCTCGTTGAAACTCGTCGTCTCTTGTGTGCCGCTATACCGAATGGCGGCGTGATCATCGTTCAGGGGCCAGGCAATGTGACGGTCGCCCAACGCGACATAATTCAGCGCTCCTCGGGTAATCGCATCCTCGAGGGGTGCTCGCGAGATGAGGGCATCGCGAGTATCGCCTGATAATCCTTCAAGCTGGCCGTGTCCTACCAGGATGCGTGGTGTCTGGGTGGGCTCCAGGCTTTTCGCAAGCTCAGCCAGTGGATCGGTCGACGGGTGGCGGGTCGTCAGTGGAGCGGCGACGATTGTCGCGATGACGACGCTGTTTCCGTCAGTGACTTGGATCTCTGTCTGGTCTTTTAATACCCGGACGTTACCGGGGCAGTGCTGTGTGAATTCTGGTCTGTCCCAGAGGCAACCCGGTTCTAGGCTGTCGTGATTTCCGGGCAGGAGGTACACCGGCAGTTTAATGGAGGCCATGGCTTCACACGCGCGGGCAATGATTTGAGTGGAGACATTGTGGGTTTCGAAGACATCCCCGGCGACGATGACAAACTCGCAATCCTCCTGCCGGGCAACATCGCCCAGCCTGCGGACCGTCTCGATGCGATCGGCAGTAAACCGTGCCTGCGGGTCATCATCGCCGCGTTTGGATAAATAGTGCCGAGTCATCCCCAATTGCCAATCGGAGGTGTGAAGAAATCTCGTCATGGCACCAAGATAGGAAATGACTCGGACACTGATCAGCGACGGGTGTTCCGCCTATGTTCTGGCTAGTCAGCCTGCTGTTCGGTGAGGCTCAGTCCTGCTTGATCGCGCTGATCTCAATCTCCAACGTCACATCGTCAGAAACCAGCACGCCACCGGTCTCCAGAGCAGCATTCCACGTCAAGCCGAACTCCTTGCGGGAGATCTTGGTTCCGCCCTCAAAGCCAATACGAGTGTTTCCGGACGGATCGACGGCCTGTCCGCCAAATTCAAAGGGGATGGTCAGGGACTTCGTAATTCCCTTGATGGTGAGGTCCCCGGTGAGCTCGAGGGTGTTACCGCTGATCGCGGCGGAGGTGGAACGGAAGGTGATCGTCGGGAACTTGTCGGCATCGAGGAAGTCAGCGGACTTCACGTGAGCATCACGATCGGCGATACCGGTGGAAAAAGACGCAGCCTGGGCCGTCACCTCAACAGAGATGCTGGACGGGTTGGAACCATTCCCCGAAGCGGTGCCGGCGAAATCATTGAAGGATCCACGCACCTTGGTAACCATTGCGTGGCGCGTGATGAACCCGAGGCGGGAATGGGCGGCGTCGATGGTGAAGGTGCCGTTGACGGCGGTGATGTCGGTCATGTGATCTCCTGGTTTCCCAAAGTTGTAGGTTGATATGTCACCAACCATGTCACGGAAAGCGGGACGTGTCAACAAGAAAGGCCCCTGACGGCACCAGGAGCGGATGCCGCCCCTATACTCGGCAAACAAAGGAGGCACTGTGACCGAGGATTCCACCGTTTGGCTCGACGACCACCAGCAGCGCGTGTGGCGTCTATGGCTGGAAGTAACGACCACCCTGCCTGCCGTACTCAACCGCCAGTTATCGCGCGATTCCCAACTGTCAGTGCAGGACTTTGAGGTGCTCGTGCGCCTATCTGAGACCGACGGTGGCGAAATGAGAGTCGTCGCGTTGGCAGAGCACATGGGATGGGAGCGCTCTCGGCTCTCGCATCACCTTACGCGCATGGAGAAGCGACACCTCGTCGAGCGCCGCATCTGCTGCTCTGACGGTCGGGGGGCCATTATTCACCTCACCGATCAAGGTATGGAAGCTCTGAAGCAGGCGGCCCCTGGTCACGCTGCGCTGGTTCGGCGTGTCGTGTTTGGGGGGCTTGATTGCGGCCACCTCGACGATCTCGAAATCATCCTGACGCGCATCCGTCAAGGCCTCATTAACGAAGAGAAGACTAACTCCACAGACACCGACTGAGCTCACTTCGCGTCCCACCCAGGGAAACGTCCACACATGCCGGGCCCCACCACCCCTAACATCAGCTCCACCGACGCAGATGAGGAGCACATATGGCAGTAGCATCCACGGGCGTCCCGGCAGGATCCGGTGAACCCGCCACGAATCAGCCCCGAATGAAGGGCCGTCACCTGGTGATGATGAGCCTCGGATCGGCCATAGGTACTGGCCTGTTCGTTGGATCCGGCAAAGGCGTGGCTGCCGCCGGGCCAGCAACCCTAGTGGCATATATCGTTGCCGGCCTGCTTGTTATCGCCATCATGTACATGCTCGCAGAGATGGTTGCGACCCACCCCGATTCCGGGGCATTTTCGGTCTACACATCGCGGGCAATGGGTTCGGCGGCTGGGTTCGCGATGGGCTGGGTCTGGTGGATTGAGCTGGTCATCGTCGTGGCGGCCGAAGCGATTGCGGCGGCGTCGACCCTTGTCGCCATGTGGCCAATCGCCCCCGTCTGGTTGCTCACTTTCATCTTTCTCGTCGTTCTCACGGCGATTAATTTGCTGGGGGTCGACAGATTCGGTGAATTTGAGTTCTGGTTTGCTCTGCTCAAGGTGGTCGCTGTCGTGGTCTTCCTTGTCATCGGGGTGCTGCTTATCTGTGGAGTTCTGAAGGCTCCCGCCGCGGGAACGTCGAACCTTGTCGGCCACGGCGGTTTTCTGCCCAATGGGTGGTCCGGGGTAGCGACGGCCCTGCTTCTGGTTGCCTTCAGCTTCGGCGGCATCGAGATCATGGCGGTTGCCGCTGCCGAAACCGAAGACCCTGCCCATAACGTCTCCCGGGCTGTGCGCACTATCGTCTGGCGGATCCTGCTTTTCTACATGGGTTCCGTAGCCGTCATGGTGATTGCCGTGCCCTGGGACGATCCCAAGCTCAGCACGTCACCTTTCGTGGCCGTCCTGGACCGAGCCGGCATCCCAGCGGCCTCTGAAGTCATGACCCTGGTCATTGTGCTGGCCTTGCTGAGCTCCCTCAACGCCAACCTCTATGGGGCGGCCCGAATGCTTGGCTCGCTGGCTGAACGCGGTATGGCTCCACGGGTCGCCATGCGAACGAGGGGTCGCTCTGTGCCGACGGTCGCTGTGCTGGCTAGCGTGGCTTTTGGGTTCTGCTGTGTGCTAGCTACCTTCGAATGGGGTGACGCCGTACTCGGAACTCTGCTCAACGTCGTCGGCTCAACTATCATCGTCACCTACTTTTTCACCATCTGCTCTCAGTATGTGCTGCGCCGCCGGGCTGAGAAGGAGGGCAGCCCGCTACCGATGCGGCTGAAGGGGTTCCCGGTGGTGAATTGGGCGGCGATGACTCTGTTGGCAGCCATCGTCGTTCTTGGCATGTTTGCCCCCGATGTGCGCGCTCAGTTGCTGTCGACGGGGGCGCTCGTCGTCATTCTCTATCTCATTGGGGTGGGCTGGTCGCGTCACGCCGGACGTAGCCCGTTCCAGCCCACATTGGACTGAGCTCAGGCCGATGACGCTCCCGGATCGGTCGGCGATGTGGGAGATCGAGCGAGCAGGTCGCGCTTGCGGTCCTCGGCCCGAATGATCTCTGGGACGATCCGGGATTCGGCGTCGTGCTTATCGGGCGCTGATGAAGGAGCTGTTGCCGACGGGGATTGCGACCTCACGGTGTCCTGCCCAGACGGCTTCTCGATAACGGGGATAGAGCTAGCGGTGTCGTCGTGAGGCATGGGTTCAGACGGCTTTGTAATGCGCCCCGTGGCGTGGACGCGTCGGCCCTCCAAGCGGTCTTTGAGCTGGGAGGTATAGATCGACGTATCCCCGACGACTCGACCAGCGACGGCTACGGCGATCATGCCGGGAGCGAGCATTGACAGGTTCCCGGTCATCTCGCCAACCATGAGCAACATGCCGAGCGGCGCATGGGCGACCGAGCCGAAGCACGCGATCATGCCAACAATGACGAAACTCATCGGTGACGACGGGATGCCTGGCAGGCCCTCGAGGACGCGCCACAATGCCGCGCCGGTGGCTCCGCCAATGACCATGCCGGGGCCAAAAACCCCGCCAGAACCGCCAGATCCAATAGACAGGGTCGTCGAGAGGATCTTGGCGAACGGAATAGCCAGCACCATGAGTAACGGCATCCGCGTCAGGGTGTCAGCGAACATCTCTTGCTGCACTGAGCCATAACCGGTGCCCAGCGCAGCCGGGATGACGAGGCCTAGCAGTCCTACTCCCAGACCACCTATGGCCGGGACAAGCCAGCCGGGAACCGTATTGAGACGGCCAAAAAGCCTCGTGCCGCCGTAGAAGACCTTGACGTACAGCCTGCCCATAAGCCCTGCAGTTAGACCCAGCACGACAAACCAGATGAGTTGCAGGGGTTGGGAGAATTGCACGCCGTTGAGTGATCCGAAGATTGGCTCGAATCCGTACACCGATCCAAAGACCGCGAAGGCGACGATGGACGATACCAGCGAGGGCATGATCGCGTCGGATTCCATATCGTCTCGGTAGAGAAGCTCCGCGCCGAGCAGAGCACCGCCCAGCGGGGCACGGAAGATCGCACCGATGCCTGAGGCGGTGGCTGCCGAGACCGCAATCCGGGCGTCCGGGGTGGCGATCTTGAGTCTCTTGCACAGTGAGGAGATGACGGTGGCACTGATCTGGGCGGTCGGGCCCTCGCGTCCACCCGATCCGCCAGAACCTATGACCAGAGAAGACGCAATGATCTTGACCGCTGCCACCTTGCCCTTGAGGGCTGTCGGATCGTGATGGACGGCATGAATAGCGTTGTCAGTGCCGTGCCCTTTGGCGGTAGGTGCGACGAAGTACACCAGAATTCCCGAGACGAGAGCGCCGCCGGTAACGACGAGCGGGATAGCCCAGGGGCGGGTCAGTCCGGTCCCGGTGGTGCCACCGCCTTCTCCTAAGGTGCCTGGTGGGGTGTAGCCGCCCAACGTTTCGAGCAGCCAGTGGGTGCCAGTTTCTAGGCAGAAGAAAAAGATGATGGCACCGACACCCGAAACAATCCCGATGACTGTGCCCATGAGCAGCCAGCGGTTGAGGGAGTCTCGGAAGGCTTTTGGCCGGTGCGGGACCAAGGCGCGGCGCAGACGCCGGAGCCTCTTTGCCCATGCGGCCCGGGCGTCAGGATGGACGGCAGTTTCGGTCATTGCTGGCTGGAATCCTCTGCGCAGGAGCGGTTAGGAGTGCCGTGACCGCTGGCCTCGGCTGCTCGGGTAAATAAGGTCAATCCGGTGACGACGGTGTCGATCTCGTCGGGTTCGAGATGGCTGAGTAAGTCGACGAGTTGACGGCGACGATGCTCGTTGACGTCTTGGACGAGTGTCGTGCCGCGCTTCGTGAGGGACAGCACATTGGCGCGACGATCACCTGGGTCGGGTGAGCGGTCAACGAGTCCTCTGGCGACGAGACGCTCGACCATGCGGGCGATCGTTGATGAGTGAACATCGAGGTCACGAGCTAGGTCGACCCCGCGCGTCACACCGGCGTCGATGAGGACGAGGAGCCGGTATTGCGGTGCGCTGACGTCCTCGGCAAGTTCGGCGAGGGAGCGAGCTGCCACATCGACGAGTGCCCATGATGCGTGCAGAGCCGTTTCAACATCGGCGTGGTTGGGGATCAGCCTATTTGTTGCATCCTGCGACATCTGCACAGTGGAATTGTTGCACACTGCACTGATTTCGGCGACGCTCTGCGTGTAGGTGGTGTGGTCGCCTACAGTAAGGACATGGCCCGCATCATTGTCACCGCACCGCAGCTCATGTCCGTCGTCAACGGGGAACTTCCCGGCCACGAGGTCGTGGGCGGCGACCACTTCATGGATCGTCAGGAGCTATCCGATCAGATCGTTGACGCCGACGCTCTGCTCACGAGCCTGTCTGATCCCCTCGACGCCGAGATGATTGGCAGAGGCAAGAACCTTAAGGTCATCGGCCAGTGTGCCGCCGGCTTCAACAACATTGATCTTGACGCCGCTAAGCAGGCGGGGATTACCGTCACGTCGACCCCGGGCGTCCTTCATGAGGCCACCGCTGATCTCGCGTTCACTCTGCTATTGGAGGTCACTCGTCGTACCAGCGAGGCTGAGCGTTGGGTGCGTGCGGGCAAGGCCTGGCGCTACGACCACACCTTCATGTTGGGTGCGGGTTTGCAGGGCGCGACTCTCGGCATTGTCGGCCTGGGGCAGATCGGCGAGGCGATGGCTCGACGCGCCGCAGCATTCGGCATGAACGTGATCTACAACGCCCGTCATGACAAGGACGTCACGGCAATTGACGCCGTTAATCCCAATACTCAGCCCACTCGGCGCGTTGAACTCAGTGAGCTCTTCGCAACGTCCGACGTCGTCTCCTTGCACTGCCCCCTCACCGACAAGACTCACCACCTTGTTGACGCTGATGCCCTCGCTGCCATGAAGAAAACCGCCTACCTCGTCAATACCGCCCGCGGTGCCTGTGTTGACGAGGCTGCTCTGGTGAGCGCTCTCGCATCGGGTGAGATTGCCGGTGCTGGCCTGGACGTTTTCGAGGACGAGCCGACGATCAATGCGGACTTGCTGACGATGGAGAACGTTGTCGTGTTGCCTCACATTGGATCGGCTGCGCTACCGACTCGCGAAGCGATGAGTCGACTAGCTGCCCGCAATATCGCGAAGGTCCTTGATGGGAAGCCGGCTGAGACCCCGGTGGGGTGATCCGTTCGCTCACAGCGTCGATGCCATAGGCCTGGTTCTCCTTGACGTGCCGTCGTCAGGGGGAGCTGGGCCTAGTTGTGTTCGGTGGTGTGGAGGAGAGTACGCAATGGCGCGGTCGCAATTGTCTGAAAGGCCCTTGCCGTACCTATTTTGACGAGCTCGCTTTTATATTTAAGCAATAAACTGCTTGCTTAAATTACGTCTCTGTGGAGGCCAGATATGGCGAAAAAATCGCGTCATAACGCGGTTTGCACGTCTGTTCTGGGGGTTGTGCACGAACATGCACATAAGCCGTTTTCGGTGGTTGTTGCACATTGTTTTCCCTACTCTTGACGAGTACCTGGCAACGGTGGCGGGGCATCACGATCCCATAAGCCACCCCCCACACGCCGGATGGTTTCGAAGGGAGCATTCAATGAGGACCATGGACGCAGACGTCGTCGTCATCGGTGGCGGTGCCACCGGTGCGGGCGTCGTGCGGGACGTCGCGATGCGTGGATACCGCGCCGTTCTGTTGGACAAGGCCGACCTCGGCCAAGGAACCACCGGTCGTTATCACGGCCTGCTCCACTCCGGTGGGCGGTATGTCGTCTCGGATCCTGGATCGGCGACCGAGTGCGCTGAGGAAAACGCGATCGTCACCCGGATTCACGCTGATGCTGTCGAGAAGACCGGCGGCCTTTTCGTGGTGACCCCCGAGGATGACTTGGAGTTTTCCGATCAGTGGATTGAGGGAGCCAAGAAATCGAAGGTGCCCTTCGAAGAAATCTCCACTGCGGAGGCTCTACGCCGCGAGCCTCGACTGAACCCCGGCATTAAGCGTGCCTTCGCTGTTCAGGATGGCTCGGTTGACGGCTGGCAGATGGTGTGGGGTGCTGCTCATTCCGCCATGGAGTATGGCGCCAAGGTCATGACCTACACTGCCGTTACCGAGATCATTCGCGACGGCGACCAGATCACCGCTGTCGTCGCTCACGACCTGAAGCATGACGAGCAGATCCGTATCGACTGCAAGTTCGTCATCAACACCGCTGGCCCGTGGGCTGGACGAATCGCTGAGCTTGTTGGCTGCCATGACGTCGACGTCGTCGCAGGCCGCGGCATCATGATCGCCATGAACCACCGCCTGGTGAATACGGTAGTCAACCGCTGTATCTACCCCGCCGATGGTGATATTCTGGTGCCAGTGCATACTGTGTCGATTATCGGCACCACTGACGTTAAGGCTGATGACCCGGAGCGTCTAGCAATTCCTCGCAATGAGGTGCAGCAGATGCTCGATTCCGGCGAGGCTCTCGTGCCAGGATTCCGCGACGCTCGTGCGGTGCACGCCTGGGCCGGTGCCCGCCCGCTGTTCAAGGACAAGCGAGTCTCCTCCACCGACACCCGCCATATGTCCCGTGGTATGAGCATCCTCGACCACGGCTCTCGCGACGGCGTCAACGGCATTGTCTCCATTATTGGCGGCAAACTCACCACCTACCGTCTGATGGCTAAGAACGTCGTCGACGTCATGTGTGAGCAGCTTGGTGAGGACCGCCCTTGCCGCACCGCAGAAGAGGCTGTGCCCGGATCGACCGTCGGCAAGAATTACCTCATCACTCACCGTCTGGGTGAGAATGAGGAGCGTCGAGCCGGGACGGGCCTGGTCCGTGGCGGCGACCCGAAGTCCGTGCCGTCGTCGTCAAAGATCGACAACCAGATCATCTGTGAGTGCGAGCTCATGAGCCGCAAAATGTTCACCGATCTGTTGGCCGAGCAGCCCGATGCCACGTTCGACGACCTGCGTCGCCAGCTGCGTTTGGGCATGGGCCCCTGTCAGGGAGGTTTCTGCTCGATGCGCGCCACCGGTGTTGCCGTCGAGGAGGGCACCATTGACGCTGAGCGTGCCACTGGTCTGCTGCGTCTATTCCTCAAGAATCGCTGGATCGGTCTATGGCCGATTCTCTACGGCGAGCAGGTTCGTCAGACCGCCCTTGATGACTGGATCTTCCAAGGCACCTTCGACGTTGAGCACCTTCCCACCCCGCAGCAGGAGGTCGAGCTGTGAGCACCGCAACCGTTCCCACTACGTCGACCACTGCCGACCGTTTCAACGCTCAGCACGTCGTCGTCATTGGATCAGGTCTGGCTGGCCTGACCGCCGCTCTACGCCTGCGCCGCGGTGGCGCCCGGGTGACTCTCGTCACCAAGGGTGTCGGTGGCCTGCAGCTGGGTCAGGGCACCGTCGACATCCTGGGTTACACCCCGGATCGCGTCGAGAAACCCTACGAGGCTGTCAAGGAATTCTCGTCCAAGCACCCCGAGCATCCTTACGCCAAGATTGGTGTTGAGGCCGTCAAGGAGGGCATCGACTTCCTGCGCGAGGTTGCCGGGGAGTCCTACCTGCTCGGTGACGGGGAGACGACGATCAACTTGCCGACTGCCGTAGGTGCGATTCGTCCCACTGCTTTGGTTCCTCCGTCGATGATTCACGGCAATCTCAAAGACGGTGACAAGGTCGTCGTCATCGGGCTGGCCCAGTACAAGGACTTCCACGCCGGTCTTATCGCTCAGAACATCGCGCGTACCACGTTGCCCAGCGGTGGTCATGCTTCCGCTCGCGCCGTTGTGGTCGACTTTGAGCCCCGCGAAGGTGAGTACGACGCTACTGGTTTGGCGATCGCTCGGTCCCTCGACGATGCCCGTACCCGTCGGGTGCTGGCTGAGGGACTCAAGGGATTCGTCAATCCCGGTGAGATCGTCGCTGTGCCGGCTGTTCTCGGCATCGATAACCACAGCGAAGTCCTCGCCGACTTTAAGAGGATCCTTGGTGCCGAGGTTTTCGAGATCGCATCCCTGCCGCCCTGCGTGCCTGGTATGCGCCTCAACAACAAGCTCGTTGTGACCGCTAAGAATGAGCGTGTTGACTACGTGCTCGGTTCAAAGGTCACCGGCTGCAAGGTAGCTGACGGCAAGGTCGTCTCCGTGACGGTCGGAACTGCCGGGGCCGGTAAGGAGATTAAGGCTGACGCCGTCGTCCTCGCGGGTGGCGGTTTCGAGTCCGGCGCCGTCAAGCTTGACTCCCATGGTCATCTCCATGAGACCATCCTCGACCTGCCGGTCACCATGCCGGAAGGTCTGACGGAGGAGGACCTCGTTCACGGTGACTATTGGGGATCCCCACAGCCGCTCTTCCAGTGTGGTGTTGAGGTCGACGAGAACATGCTCGTGACGTACCAGGGCAAGCCTGTCCATTCCAATGTCTACGCCGCCGGCGGCGTGATCGCCGGTGCCACCAGGTGGCAGGAGAAGTCGGGCGAGGGCATCGCTCTCGGCTCGGCCATCAAGGCCGCCGATGCCATCCTGTCGTCGGTCGGGGCTGGAGCCGCGACCAAGGAAAGGAACTGATCATGGGTGTTATCGAGGAGACATTTGCCGGACACGAGGTCTCGCGCCAGTCGCTCGACGCCTGCGTCAAATGCACTATCTGCGAGACGATGTGCCCGGTTGCCAAGGCCACCCCGCTCTACACCGGGCCGAAGTACAACGGCCCGCAGGGCGAGCGTTATCGCGACGGAGCTTCCGTCGACCACTCCCTAGAGTGGTGTAACTTTTGCGGCATCTGCACGCTGCATTGTCCTCAGGGCGTAAAGATCGCCGAGCTCAATGAGCAGGCCGCTGCAAAAATGAAGCACCAAAACGGTGTTCCGCTGCGTGACCGCCTCATCCCGCTGACCACCCTTGAGGGGCGGGTGTTGTCCCCGATCGCTCCGCTGGCCAACTGGGGCCTTAAGCAGAAGCCGATTCGCATTGCCGTTGAAAAGATCATTAAGGTCCATCGTGACGCCCCAATGCCGACTGCTCAGACTGAGACTCTCAGCAAGTGGATGCGTCACCATAAGCCGGCTAAGCCAGCCACTAAGGGCCCCATCATCTTCTTCCAAGGTTGCGCTGGCGGCTATTTCGAGACCGAGACCTCCAAAAAGTCCATCGAGGTGCTTGAGCACCTGGGCTATGAAGTGCTCGTCCCGAAGCAAGGTTGCTGTGGCCTGGCGAAGCAGTCGAACGGCCTATTTGAGGGTGCTACCAAGGACATCCTCAGCCTGTGTGACAAGATCATCAGCCTCGGTAAGGGCCTGACGGTCGTGTCCTCGTCCGGTTCGTGTGTCGGCATGATTAAGCACGAAGCCCACGAGATTATGGGTGTTGACGATCCTCGGCTACACGACGTGTCGGTGCGCTCTCGGGATTTTTCTGAGTTCCTCATGGACGAGTACCGAAACGGTGAGCTCGACGCCTCTCAGTTCCGTCCGATTGACATCACGGTTCCTTACCACCAGCCGTGCCAGGTTAAGAGCCAGGGCATGGGATTCCCTGCGGTTCAGCTCATGGAGCTCATCCCGGGTGTCAAGGTGCTCGAATCTAACGAGCCGTGTTGTGGCATTGCTGGCACCTATGGCCTGAAAGCTGAACGCTACGAGGTTGCCCAGAAGATTGGTGCGGGCGTGTTCAAGCACATGCAGGACCACAACGAGGGCGTTGGAGTGTGTGATACCGAAACGTGCCGTTGGCAGATCTCCAAGTCCTCAGGCGTCAAAATTGTGCATCCGGTGTGGTTGCTGCATCACGCGCTCGGGCTGTCGGACAATCTGCTTGATTGATCGAAACCTGCTGAGCCCTACCGCTTTTCGATGGTGTGGGGCTTAGCTTCGCCGGACCTCCTGTGATCCGGAGCTGGCCGGGACCTGCTGTGGGGGCGGGTCCCGGCCTTTTCACGTGCCTGCGCTCGTGCTGGCTCTGGCCGTTGGGGTCGCAGCGGTTGGGTGTGTGGTGGTGTTGGTGTTCAAAAAATCCCGGTTCGGGGTGTGGCCGAGCACTGGAATGGCGCGACCCCCTGCCAGTCGGGGTTATTCGTCACTGAAGATGTGAGCCGAGGGGTGAGGCCACTGTGGGGTGATACTGCACGCGTTGAGGGAAGCGCCCGGTAGCAATCCTATTTTCGCGGGCCCGACACCGTGGGGTCCCCGGGAATCCACCACCGCCACGGCGCATCGGTGTTGCGGCTGATTCCAATCCGCGGCCCCTGACGGAATTCGGCAACCTGCGTTGCGAGCTCCAACCGCCATCGACTACTGATGCCTGCCTCGAGGGGCTGGCTTGCACGTGTCAGCCCCGTGATTATGCTCACCGACTCACCGGACTCTGTGAGGTCGGTACCCAGAGCTGACCCCATATTTCCGGGGCCGCAGGCATAGCGGTTCTCAGCAACATTCCCACGTCGGAGGCGTACGTCATCTTTCCCGGCTACGACGCGCCCGGCCCGTAGCAGTACGGCAGATGCCTCTCCCTCAGGAGAGCACACGAGGTTGACACAGCGGTGTATGCCATAGGACAAGTACACATATATATGGCCGGGTGGCCCAAACATGACGCGGGCCCTCGGAGTAGGCCCGCGGAATGCGTGGGAGGCAGGGTCATCTAGCCCCATATACGCCTCGACCTCGGTAAGGCGAATCCCGACTGGGCCGCGCCAGATTGTCGCTCCGAGCAAGAGCGGCGCGACCTCGGTGGCGGGAGCCGAGAGGTCGATCATTCTTTGGTGTCGCACAAAAAATGGCAGGCAGTACAGGTAGCGGCGGTCACGGTGATGACGGCTGGCCACGCGCCAATTTTCTTCGCTAATCCGTGGGAAGCGCCGAAGGCCGCGAGATAGGTAGCACCGAGCAGGCCGGCGACTGTAGGACCGCTTTTCGCGAGCCATGTTCGGCCAGCCCAGCAGCCAGCAGCCGCAAGGACAGCTCCACCCAGCGGCCGGATTCCGGTGGTGCGGGCGGTGAGCCATCCCCCGACGAGCCCGATGCCGACGACTTCGGCGGTATTGACGTCTTCTGCCTGGTTGAGCTTCATGATCCGAGTCTACGAGAGTATTGCGTCACACCGTGATGACAACCTTTCCGATCATGGCCCCAGACTCGACGGCCTCGGTGGCTTCACGCACATGCTGGGCTGTCAGACCCTCGATATGGCGGGTCATCGTCGGACGGATCTGCCCCCTCTCGACGAGGTCGGCGATGCTGGCGAGTGCCCTTCCTTGTTCGGCGATGTCAGGTGTCGCGAATTGCGGGCGGCTAAACATCGACTCGCTGGTCACCGTCAACGACTTCAGCTTGAAAGCCATGAGATCGAAGGAGTCCGTCCCGTCGATCATGACCAGATGCCCGAACGGCGCGATGACGTCAGCCAAGGTTGATGCCGGTGGTGTGTAGGCCGAGAGGACGCCGTCAAATCCAGCAATACCGAGCTCTTGCATCTGCGGGGCGAGGGGTTCGCGGTGGTCAATAATCCCGGTAGCTCCCATATCCTGGCACCACTGTGCGCTTTCTGGGCGCGAGGAGGTCGCCACGACCGGTCCCCTGGTGATAGCGCGAGCTAGCTGGATGGCTGCCGATCCGACGCCGCCTGCCCCGCCAATCATGAGGAAGGCCTTGTCACTTCGCTTCGTGGGGGTGCCCAGACGGATGTGGTCGATAAGGGCTTGCCACGCCGTCAGGCCAGTGAGCGGTAGAGATGCGGCCTCGGCGATGGACAATGACGGCGGGCGCTTTGAGACGATCCGTGAATCAACCAGGGTGAATTGAGAATAGGTGCCGGGGCGATCGCGGTTCCCGGAGTGCCACACCTGGTCACCGATTCTGAAGTCACTGACTTCTGATCCGACGGCACGCACGATGGAGGCGGCGTCAAACCCCAGCACGCGCGGATGCGAGAGCGTCCCAGCACCCTTGCGCAATTTGATGTCGATGGGGTTGATCGACACGGCCTGGACTTCTACCAGGAGGTCGTGCGGACCCGGCTCGGGGATCGGCAGGTCAATGTCAACGAAGCACTCAGGATCAGAAACCGGGAGGGGGCCGGTGATGGCGACGGCATGCATGCTTTCCATGACCCCACGGTAGTGCCGACTGGGTTAATTGGGTACAGCTATCAGCGCTGCATGTCGACGAAGCGCGAGTAGTGGCCTTGGAAGACTACCGGCACGGTCCGCGTCGGCCCATTGCGGTGCTTGGCGACGATGATGTCGGCCTCGCCTGCCCGGGGCGACTCCTTGTCGTAGACGTCTTCTCGGTGCAGCAGAATAACGACGTCGGCGTCCTGTTCCAGGGAGCCGGATTCGCGTAGGTCGCTCATCATGGGTTTCTTGTCGTTGCGCTGCTCGGGGCCACGGTTGAGCTGGGAAAGGGCTACAACGGGGATTTCAAGCTCTTTAGCCAGCAATTTGATCTGGCGGGAGAATTCCGAAACCTCTAACTGGCGTGACTCTACTTTCTTCCCAGACGTCATGAGCTGCATATAGTCGATGACGACGAGCTTGAGGTCGAATTTCTGCTTCATTCTGCGGGCTTTGGCGCGAATTTCCATCATCGTTAGGTTGGGAGAGTCATCAATGAATAATGGCGCCGACGAGATCTGCGTTGTTTTATCGACCATCCGTTGCCAATCTTCTTCGGACAGGCGTCCCGCGCGCATCCGTGACAGCTCGATCCCGGCTTCGGCAGATAGTAATCTCATAACGATCTCGTTGCGTCCCATCTCTAGGCTGAAGATGGCAGCCGCGAGATGGTTCTTGATTGCTGCGGCGCGGGCAAAGTCGAGAGCGAGAGTAGATTTTCCCATGGCCGGACGGGCGGCGACGATAATCATCTGACCGGGCATGAATCCATTGGTGAGTTCGTCGAGATCGGTAAATCCAGTAGGAATACCGGCCATCGCGTCACCGCGAGCCTCAATAGCCTCAAGCTCATCAAAAGCACTCTCGAATAATTCCGACAGTGGATGGTATTCTTCGCTGGTTTTGCGTGTAGAGACGTCGTAGAGGGTCTGTTGAGCAGCATCGACGATGTCGGCGACTTCTCCTTGTCCTTGATAACCCATCTGGGCGATGCGAATCGATGCTTCGACGAGACGGCGGAGAACAGCTTTATCGGCAACAATTTTCGCGTAGTAGGCCGCATTCGCGGTGACGGTGACATTTGTGAGCAGCTCGGCCAGGTACAGGCGTCCGCCAGCTCGCTCGAGCTCGCCGCGGCGATCCAGTTCATCGGCAGTGGTGACGGTGTCGGCAGGATCACCACGGCCGTAGAGGTCGGTAATGGTGTTGAAGATGAGTTCGTGGGCAGGGCGATAAAAATCGACACCCCTAATCTCTTCGACGACGTCAGCGATGGCGTCCTTGGAGGACAGCATGGCACCCAGTACGGACTTCTCGGCGTCGATGTCCTGAGGAGGGTTACGGTCCAAGGAAGGGCCGGGTTCGGCGGGTGCGCTAGACATAGCGTCTCCTTCACGGCTGACGGGCGTGGTTCATGTGTCGGGGTGTTCGTCACCAGGGTGGCGTCCACGTTCCCACGCGGATCTGACAATCCGAGGCGGCGGGCAGTCGCATGGCATCACGATGTCTATGACGCCACGTGGGCCCGACACTCTTCCGGGCGGGAGTGTGCCACGTTTTCCAACTCTTTGCAGACGGGTTATCCACAGGGCCTGTGGGTAATGCTGAGTTGGGTGTGGACTGTTTGGGGACAACGTGTGGATAACTCGGTAGATCGGGGGATATACCGTGGAATACTATCCAGTAAATGCAGTATGACTAGGTATGATAACTGCGGTGTGAGATATTGGACGAAGTTTTCTGGCGTGTCGTAGCAGCGGCGGTACTCACCGTGGATGTGTACAAGTTGAGCTCGAGCATGATGAAGGCACCATCCAACAACGTCTTATCCACAGGGGGTGTGGATAAGGGTGATGACGTCCGGGGTAGGGCAGATGGTTCGCGAGACTGGTTGTAGGCGGGCGGACGTGGCCTGAATCTATGGCGCGTCATACCCTTGCGTGGGATACCCCCTCGGGGTATGTTGTGACGCAGAGGAGGATGCATGACCAACTCGGATGACGGCTGCTGTGCCCCTGATCGTATGGACCAGGACGCCTCGGTGTCTGGTGAGACCTGCAAGGCGTGTGGTTGTAGCCACCCCCAGCATGGATATCTAGGGCATAAGGACGTGCACCTGCGCCGACTCAAACGGATCGAGGGGCAGGTGCGTGGACTGGAACGGATGGTCGATGAGGAGAAGTACTGCATCGACATTTTGACCCAGATCTCGGCAGTCACCTCGGCTCTCAAATCGGTCTCCTTGGAACTGCTCGCTGAGCATATGAGCCATTGTGTCGCTCGTGCGGCACAAGCGGGCGGGCAGGAAGCCGAAGACAAGATTGCCGAGGCCAATCAGGCCATTGCTCGCCTCGTTAAAGCCTGACGACAAGCACACATGGAGGAAAAATGAACAAGACATACACCATCAATGGCATGACCTGTGAGCACTGCGTCAAGGCTATTACCGAAGAAGTTTCGGCCCTTGACGGCGTCGATAACGTCACGGTGTCCCTGGAATCCGGTTCCATGACGATCGACTCGGCTGAGGAGATTCCCTTTGGCAAAGTCGCCGATGCCGTTGACGAGGCTGGTGAGTACACCGTCGCCGAAGCTGCCTCCCTCGACACTGCGGGGCACCCGGGTGGTCAGTGTGGTTGTGGTGGTCATGGCCACGCTGAGAAGAAGGCTGAGGGCTGTGGCTGCGGCTGTGGGGGTCACCATCACTCCGACGCCGCCGCTAAGCATGCTGCCCATGCCGGCCAGGGTGGTTGCGGCTGCGGCGGACACCACGCCTGAGTCAATGGGGCTCGGGTTCTGACCGCATAGCGCCGTCAGAACCCGACCCCCGACGTTAGCTTTCCCTACAGCCCACCGGCCTCCGGGCTGGCTGAAGCTGCCGGTAGCCCCGGTGCTACGGACTCCGATGGGTCGTCCAGGAAGGAAATATATGTCCACCCTTACTCATCACAATGCCCCATCTGAGCTGAAGGATGCGACGGAACCTACCGCCGTCGACCTCGACATCACGGGCATGAGTTGCGCATCGTGCGCTGCTCGCATCGCTAAGAAGCTCAACAAAGTTGATGGAGTCCAGGCAACCGTCAATTACGCCACCAACAAGGCCCATGTCCTCACTACCAGGCCGATTAAGGTCGATGATCTCATTGGGGTAGTCGAGGCGGCTGGCTACGGGGCGAGTATCCCCACGCCGGCCGCACCCGCCGAGGACCACGCGGCGAAAATTCGCACCAGACTCATCGTCGCCGTCATTCTCGCGGTGCCGGTGATGCTGCTCTCGATGATTCCCGCTCTACAGTTCGACGGCTGGCAGTGGTTGGCTCTGGCCCTTAGCCTCCCGGTTGTTTTGTGGTGCGGGGAAGGATTCCATCGCGCCGCCTGGACGAACCTTCGGCATGGCGCAACCTCAATGGACACCCTTATTAGCCTCGGATCTTTGGTCTCGCTGGGGTGGTCTGTGTGGGCGCTGGTGTGGGGCAATGCCGGACATATCGGCATGCGCCACCGCATGACGTGGGCTTTAGAGCGCACAGATCCATCGTCCTCCCTATATCTAGAGGCATCGGTCGGCGTCATCACGTTCATTCTCATTGGGCGATGGATTGAGGCCCGCAATCGTGCCGAGGCCGGATCTGCCCTACAGGCGCTGTTACGGATGGGCGCCAAGTCGGTGCGCGTCATCCGCGATGGTCACGAGATCACCCTCCCGATCGAGGCCCTGACAGTAGGGGACCGCTTTGTGGTGCGTCCTGGGGAGAAAGTTGCCACCGATGGCCGGGTGGTTGAGGGGAATTCGGCGATTGACGCCTCCCTCGTTACCGGCGAATCATTGCCGGTCGAGGTGACAATCGGCGACGAGGTCGTCGGTGCCACCGTGAACACCTCTGGAAGGCTTGTGGTAGAGGCGACTGCTGTCGGTTCAGATACTGAGCTGTCTCGCATCGCTTCCCTTGTTGAGGCTGCTCAGACGAGTCGCTCTAAGACGCAAGATCTCGCCGACAAGGTCTCGTCCATTTTTGTGCCGACAGTTTTGATCATTTCGGCTCTGACGATGATCGTGTGGGCAGCATTGGGCCAGGGTGTTACGGCGGCCTTCACAGCTGGCGTGGCGGTGCTCATTATTGCTTGCCCCTGCGCGCTGGGCCTGGCAACCCCCATGGCCCTGCTTGCCGGTACGGGGCGCGGTGCCCGGCTAGGAGTCGTGATTAAGGGTGCGGGGTCTCTCGAGAGGGCTCGGGGCATCGGCGTCATGGCGATGGATAAGACCGGTACCCTCACCACCGGACGGATGGCTGTCGTCGCGGTGTGGGATGAGTCTGGACGTGCGGTGAACATTTCTGACAGCTCACCCGCACTCGCCGTCACTGCAGCGCTTGAGGCTGGGTCGGAGCATCCCATTTCGCGGGCTGTCGTTGAGGCGTGCCCGGGTGTAGCCCCCGCCGAGAATTTCCAGGCCCTGCCTGGTCTCGGGGTGAGTGGGGTCGTGGATGGGCTGCCAGCCAAGGCTGGGCGGGTGTCACTTTTTGATGCGATCCCCGACGCGTTGTCGAAAAATGTCGAGCAAGCCCAGGCTGAGGGCCGCACGGTGCTCGTAGTGGCGCGAGGTGACGAAATTCTCGGTGCCATCGCGGTAAGCGACGAAATTAAACCGGAGGCTGGTGTTGCAGTGCGGCGGATGCTCCAAGCGGGTGTGCGCCCGGTTCTGGTAACTGGTGATAATTCTGGCGCTGCGTCCCGGGTGGCGTCAGAATTGGGCATCGCCGAGGTGATGAGCGATGTCATGCCTGCCGACAAGGTTGACGTTGTCACGAGGCTGCGCGGTGACGGCACCCGCGTCGCGATGATGGGGGATGGGGTTAATGACGCTGCTGCCCTGCAAGCGGCAGATTTGGGCATAGCCATGGGTACTGGCACTGACGTCGCTATCGCCGCTAGCGACATCATCTGTACCCGGGGAGATCCACGGTTGGCGGTTGATGCATTGTCCCTCGCTCATGCCACGGACCGCACGATTCGCCAGAACTTGTTTTGGGCATTTGCCTACAACGTGGTTGCAATTCCGGTTGCTGCGGTGGGGTTGCTGAGCCCGGTGATCGCTGCCGCGGCGATGGCTTTCAGCTCGATCTTTGTTGTTACAAACTCGATGAGGCTCGTGAGGTGGAGTCCTGAGACGAGTGATCCACGCTGAGGGCGCGGGGCGACGTGGCCGGGGGCGGAAAACCGTCAAAAATGGCGCTACGGCGCGGTTTTGATCCCGATTGGCGGCTTCGTTAGCGTCGGTGTGGCCTCCGCTATCCATACGTCAGAGACGAGCGAATCTTAAGTTTCTCAGCAAATCTTTGGATTCTCTGGATGATCTGTTCTATGGTATTGGCCGTGCTTCCCACCGGAGGCGCATTGGCGCGTGCCAGCGTGGCTGACGCCGATCCCCGTCCGGGCTCCGAGCCCCCGATACTGAAGTGGTCGAATGTCGAAAGTTGTAGCTTCCGCGATTGCTGGGGCCCTCAGCCTCACCTCGGCTGGCGGTCTGACGATGGTTCAGGCGCTTGATCGGGACACCGTGACCTTCTCTGTGGATGGGGTCTCCCAGCAGGCAAAGGTCAAGCCGGGCACGGTTAAGCAGGCCCTCGCTCAGCAGGGGATTACAGTTGGCCCTCACGACGACGTGCAGCCCTCGCTGGACTCTGAGATTCACGATGGGCAGGTCATCACCGTCAACTACGGCCGCCGCGTCGTGGTCACTATCGATGGCAAAAAGGTTGTCCGTTGGACGACAGCCAAAAACGTGTCCGAAGTCTTGGAGCAGCTAAACCAGTCGGATCCTGACAACCTTGTATCGGTGTCGCGCTCGCTAGATATCTCGCGGGCCGGGCTGTCGTTCTCCATGCAGACGGCCAAGCATGTTACGGTCACCGTCGCTGGCAAGACTCAGACGGTGACCGCGGTCGGAACTGTTGCCGATGCCTTCAAGGCAGCCAAGGTTGATGTTGACTCCAACGATATCGTCAACCCCGGTTTTGGTACCCCACTTGCCGACGGCATGAAAATCAGCCTGACGATGGTCGACCAGAAGACGCAGAAGCGTCGCGTCTCTGTGCCGTTCGCAACGAAGAAGGTCAAGGATTCCGCCCTGGCTAAGGGCGAGACCGAGATCACCGTTAAGGGTGTCAACGGCATTAACGAGGAGACGTGGACTGCCGTCTTCAAAGACGGCAAGAAGGTGTCCGAGAAGAAAGTCTCGAGCAAGGTCGTTAAGGCCCCTGTGGCCCAGGTCGTCAAAGTTGGTACGAGGACGTCTGATCCATCGAGTTCGACGTCATCCTCCTCGAGGCGATCGAGTTCGGGATCATCAGCCTCTCAGGCTTCCTCCTCGAATCCGGTGACCAGTGGCACCACCTGTGTAGCGTCGACTTATGGCGAGGGTGACGGTACTGCGGGTGGCCCCACTGCCTCCGGTGAGACCTTCAACCCATCGGCGTTTACCGCTGCGTCGAGGACTCTTCCGCTCGGATCGACCATCCGCGTCACGAACGTCAACAATGGCCGGACGGTGACCGTGCGGATTAACGATCGCGGCCCCTACGTCGGGGGTCGGTGCCTTGACCTGTCGACGGCTGCGATGAATGCCATCGCTCCCGGAGAGGGTCTAGTGACCGTCCGCTACAGCTGATTCAGCCCGAGTGGGTGCCGGTCGTGCCGGCGTCTGGCTATGCCCGGGCCGCTATGCTTGGATCTTGAGGCGGTAGCGTCGACGGCTCATGCGATGGGGAAGCACACGTCGCAGACCGGTTCCTCCATGCCGGTGGTGTCCCAGTCGGCCCAGTAAACCTCACGTGGTGCGCCATTGCGCATGAGGCCGGCGTCTTCAAGCCAGGCGTCAAAATCGTCGTAGAGATCGTCGATGTCGGGGTACTCCAGTTCGGCCTTGGTCACCGTGATCCAAGCTTCTCGGTGGGCCTCAACGGTGCGGATAGCGACGTCGTGGGGCACGTCATCGAGAGTGCCCTCGATGGGTTGGCATACTTCGACGGTGCCGTCGTGATCGGCGGTGAGACCATTGTGATAAATGACGAACGGGTGAGCGCTGCCGAGGTTGCCGGATGCAAGGCGTTCTAGGGTCTCGAAGGCCTCTTCTACAAAGGAGGCGAGGACGTCGATGGACACCACCCGAGTCATCGAGACGACGGGGCAGGCTTCGACCTGCCTGATGTTGACCGGGCGATCCATCATGAGCCTCCGCTCGGCCTATGAGGGTTGGTGGGCGTCGATTTTTTGCCGGTAGACGCTGTGCGGCTGGTTTCAGAGGACTGGCTCAATGCGCGGTGGCGTCCGTACTCGTCAAGGGTTGGCATACCGTAGGCGCGGGCGGTTTGGTCGTGCAGCTCGATGACTTGGCGACGAATCCGTTCGGAAAACTCGTGGGCGATCTCACCGGGAACGGGGTCCATAGGATGCCCAATAGCTACGTGGACTGGTGGCCGTCCCTTTGGCAATCCGGCTTGCTCCGACGGCATGGCCGCCCATGCCCCAACCAACGCAATGGGAATAACCGGAACACCGCGCGAGATAGCTAGCGCGGCAGCGCCCGGCTTGAAGGTTCCCATGGCACCGGTGCGGGACCGGGTGCCTTCTGGGAAGATGAGTAGGGGGACGCCGTCTGTCAATAGGGACCCAGCCATGCCGCGGTGAGAACGGGGACTACGCGCGCCCTGTTTACTTTTACCTTTCCCCCGATCAACCGGGAAAGCGTTGAAGAAGAGAACCGGAGTTATGGCTTTCCACCATGTGGTGAAGAAATAGTCTGCGGCGGCGCCTGTGGCTAGGTACTTGGACAGCCGCTTGGGCAGTGCCCCGAAAACGAGCGGGGCGTCGAGGTGAGAGGAATGGTTGGCGACGGCGACGTATGCGCCGTCGAGCCCGTCGAGGTTGTCGACACCGTGGACGCTAACTTTGACGACCCTCCACACCAAAGGGCGTAGCAGCAGCATATTCGCCGCTTGCCGTGTCACGGCGGACAGGTCATTGGTGTACCGGCCTCGGTCCTTATTGGGTTTGACGCTGGCCATCTCAGGCCTCGCCTCCCGGAGTGTGTCGAGGATGATCGTCTTTGTCTCGTGACGAGGACAGGGTTCGCGACAAGAATCTCATAGCGGAACGTGGGGTGTGCGTGGCTACTGCGATGAAGAACTTCCAGAGCGGAGTGGGAATGGACACTACTTTGCCATGATCAAGGTCATTGAGGGCCTCTCGGACGAGGAGCTTGACGTCGATCCAGAAGAAGTCCGGCAGATGGTTGGCTGTGACGTTGGCGCGGGAATGGAATTCGGTGTGGACCCATCCGGGACACAGCGCCATCGCCGTGACGCCGGTGCCGGCTAGTTCGTTAGACAGCCCTTCGGTAAAGGTAAGTACCCACGCTTTCACGGCCGAGTAGTTGCCGGTGTTGATCCACGCGCTTGACGACGACAGGTTGAGAATGCCCCCATGACCGCGGGCCTTCATCGCGCGTCCGGCGGCTGCCGAGAGCACCAAAACTGCCCGCATCATGACCTCGAAGGCACGGTCCTGCAATTCGAGGGCGTCAGGGTCAAGAATCTTCGCATGCACCGCGAACCCGGCGTTGTTGACCAGCAGGTCAATGGGGTGGTTGGGATCTTCCACTCGGGCGGCGATCCGGTCGACGTCCTCGCGACGTGACAGGTCTGCCGCAATGGTCTCGACGGAAACGCCGTAACGGGCTTCAATGTCGGCCTTAATCGCGGCCATCCGCTCGGAATCGCGGGCGACGATGACGATGTCGTCGCCGCGGGCAGCCAGTTGGGTGACGAATTCGCGGCCAATACCTGATGTTCCGCCCGTGACCATGCTCGTTGCCATACTGCCCAATCTACGGCACTGCGAGGATAGTCACCATCATCGGAGCGACTTTCGTCAGCGTTCCGCGATAACGCGCGACCAGTCAGCAACCACCGCCGGAGCTTTGAGCGTGCATCGTTTGATGGCACAGTGTGGGCATGACCAAGTGGACTATTGGCGGTCATGTCGACGCCGCCGACGCCGTGGCACAGGCGGCGGCACGTCAGGCCAACGTCGCTCAGATTAGTTTGGGAGACCCAAAGTCGTGGAAGAAGCCGGTCTGCGACTACCCAGGCGGCTCGCAGGCATTGCGGGAGGCGGCAGGGGAGGCTGGATTGACGTTAGTCGTGCATGCCGCGTTCGTTATTAACGTCGCTTCCCTCAATAACCGTATTCGTATTCCCAGCCGCAAATTGTTGCAGCAAACCCTTGACGCTGCTGCCGACGTCGGTGCGATGGGGGTTGTCGTCCACGGTGGCCATGTGCGTGACGGAGAGTCGATTGAGAAGGGACAGGACAACTGGCGCAAAGCTGTTGACGGGCTCGAAATGCCGGTGCCGCTGCTGGTAGAAAACACCGCCGGTGGCAACAATGCGATGGCGCGGTTCCTCGATCGGTTGTCGGGCACGTGGCAGGCCATTGGTGCCGCGTCGGGTCATGAAAACGTGGGGTTCTGCCTGGATACGTGCCATGCATACGCTGCTGGTTTGGACATGACCAGCGTGGTCGACGATGTCCGTGCCATCACCGGCCGGATCGACCTTGTCCATGCTAATGATTCACAGGGTGGCGCCGGATCGGGGCGGGACCGTCACGCCAATCTCGGTGAAGGGCAGTGCCACGGTCTCATCGACGTCATCCGTGCTGCGCAGGCACCCGTGGTCGTGGAGACTCCAGGAGGCGCTGAAGGTCAGGCTCGCGATATTGCCTGGTTGCGTGAGCGGTTGTGATCGGCGCCTGCACGGGGTGATCGCGGGACACTACGATGGGGATCGAGTCCACACCGGCAAGGGAGAACGGTCATGACAATGAGCCCACGTCAGTCCCGCAGGGCTGAACTTGACCCGGCCGGGGAGCTTCTCGGCCAACCTGTCCCTGGGGAGGACCTCGCTGAGAGTCACCTCGCCCACATGTTCCGTGCCACGGTTGCCACGCATGGTTTTAGGCCCGCGACTCGAGTCCGTCAGGGCGATCAGTGGATTATCCGTACGTATGCCGAGACTGGGCGCCGCGTTGCCGGGCTCGCCCGGGCGTTTGTTACTCCTGGGTTGCTTACCGAAGACGGTCTGCAGCGCGGGGACCGTATGTCGCTGTTTGCCGGTAATTGTCCGGAGTGGATCGAGGCTGACCTTGCGGGCATGACGATAGGCGTTGTCCCGGTGCCGATTTATCCGACGTCGACTCCTGATCAGATTGTTCACATCGTCACTGACGCTGGGGTTCGCGTCATCGTGACGGCTGGCCGCAAGGAGCTTAACCGTATCCTTGAGGCTCGCGACAAAATGCCCAGTTTGGAGACGGTGATTCTCATAGACCCGGCTGATGGGGTTGGTGAGCATGACGGTTTGACGGTGCTCTCGCTGGAACAGGTGCGCCAGGCCGGGGTTTCTGACAAGATGCAGGCAGTCGTTGACGAGCGCATGGGACAGTCAAGTGCTGACGATGTCGCCGCTTTGATCTACACCTCAGGAACGACGGGTGAACCCAAGGGGGTCATGATTAGCCATCGGGGCGCGTTGGCCGAGCTCCAGGCCCTCGACGCTTTCTTCGATTTCAGCCCGGCTGATCATTCCTTGAGTTTCCTTCCGCTGTCGCATGCCTTGGAGTGGGGATGGTCGATGGTGGTGATCCGGCACGGCTGCCTCAATACCTTTGTGCCTAACCCCAAGACAATCTCGACGATGCTGGCTGACGTTCGTCCGACCCTTTTCGTCTGTGTGCCGAAGCTGTATGAGCAGGTCATGAATGTGGCCCGTGAGAAGGTTTCCGATTCTCCGGTCAAGCTCAAGATTTTTGAATGGTCGCTCGACGTTGGCCGTGAATGGTGGCAAACCCACAAGGAGGGACGGCGCCCCAGCGTATCCCTGCAGGCGCGTCACGAGGTCGCCGATCGGCTCGTCCTCAAAGCGATTCGCGACGCCCTCGGTGGACCGAAGACAGTGTTGGCGGCTGGTGGCGCGCCGCTGCGCAAGGAGGTCGAGGAGTTCTTCGCTGCATGTGGGCTGCTGGTATGCCAAGGGTATGGGTTGACGGAGGCCTCGCCGCTTGTAAGTTTCAACTCTCCGGGCGGGTGTAAATTCGGCACGGCCGGAAAGCCGTTGGTCGGTAGTCAGATGGCTACGACCGAAGAAGGGGAAATTCTCTATCGCGGCCCTAACGTGATGAAGGGATATTGGAAAGCTCCTGAGGCGACTGCAGCGGCGATTGAAGATGGTTGGTTGCACACTGGCGACATTGGTCATATAGACGACGATGGTTTCCTTGTCATCACTGATCGTCTGAAGGATATTATTGTCACCCTCAATGGCAAGAACATCTCTCCTCAACCGATTGAGAATTCACTGATGAAGGATCCGCTCTTTGAACACGCGGTGCTGCTGGGTGATAATCGTCCGTGTCTGACTCTGCTCGTCAAACCGTCATTGCCGCAGGTGGAGGAGTTGGCTGAGAGATTACATATCACCTCGATGACGGCTTCTGAGATGCTGCGTTCTGAGGAGCTGGCGGAGGAAATTCGTCGTCGGGTCGCTGAGATCACTGAAAAACTGCCTCATCAGGAGCAAATTCGTGACTTGCGAGTGTTGTGGGACGAGTTCACCACAGACAATGGTCTGCTCACGCCGACTCTCAAAGTGCGCCGACGCGAGGTGGAAAAGAGATTCACCGAAATCGTGGAAGACATGTACACACGGATTGCGATGCGTCGGAAATCTAGTAGGGGGAGCTCAAAGAGCTGAACTCAGTTGATGATGCTTGTTACATTGGCGTGAGCATCGGTACAGGTTTCTTCTGAAGAATTATCACGAGTAATAAGGTGGCGGAAGGGATTATGGCTTCCCCGACGGACATGAGTTCTGGGCCGCTTATGCGTAAGCGTTTACCACTGTCAGTAGTGGCAAAGCCGACTGGTGCGGCGTGCAACCTGGACTGCGAGTACTGCTTCTTTCTGTCTAAGGAGTTGCTCTATGACGCACCACGTCAGCGGATGGATGATGACACCCTGCGTCGCTACATTGCGGAATTCTTAGCTGCCAGCAATGACGGTGAGGTCATGATGCTGTGGCAAGGTGGTGAGCCGACACTTCGGGGTTTGCCATTCTTCCGACGGGTTGTTGAGCTCGCTGAAGAATACCGACGCCCACGTCAGAAGGTTACTCACGCAATTCAGACGAATGCCACTCTTATCGATGACGACTGGTCGACGTTCTTGGCAGAGCACGACTTTTTGGTGGGCGTATCCATTGATGGCCCTAGGGATATGCATGACGCATACCGAAAAAATCGCGGTGGGCGCGGGACGTATGACATGGTTCTTCGCGGGTATCATCTTCTTCAAAAAGCAGGGGTTCGAACTAACATTCTGTGCACTGTTAATGCTGCTAACCAAGATCATGGAGTGGAGGTCTATCGGCATTTTCGTGACAATTTGGGAGCTCGCTACCTCCAGTTCATCCCCATCGTCGAGAGAGTTAACGACGAGGACCTTGCGGTAGCTGAAGCAGGGTGGCGGACGGCATCAGGCCAGCGTCTTCTTTACCGTCAAGAAGGTGCTGCCGTGACGTCGCGGAGCGTCGATCCTATGGCATACGGGCGATTCCTTGCTGAGATTTTTGAGGAATGGGTCCGCCACGACGTTGGCACGGTGTTCGTCCAGGATTTTGATGCCGCACTGTCGGCCATGTTTGGGATACACCCGGTGTGTGTTCATGCGCCACAGTGCGGAAATAACGTCGCCATGGAATTCAATGGTGATGTCTATGCCTGTGATCACTGGGTTGAACCAGACTGGCGTCTCGGATCAATTCGGGAGAAAACATTCCCAGAGCTGGTGTCAACCGATGTTATGCGTGAGTTTTCAAAGAAAAAGAATCTTCAACTGACTCAGCAATGTCGCCGCTGCCCGCACTTGAGGATGTGTCAGGGTGGATGCCCTAAGGACCGTTTCACTACCTCGGTTGATGGTGAAGCGGGACAGAATTATCTGTGCCCTGGGTATGACCACTTCTACTCGTCAATCCGGCCTGACATGGTCGCCATGGCACGACTGGTGCGCGCGAACCGAGCACCGGCGGAGATCCTCGATCCTCAGGTGCGACGCAGCTTGCGTCCCTCGGCTCGGTGACGCCGGGCGCTGTGACCAACAGGCCCGCCTACGCTCCCGGACCCCGGGTGTGCGCGTGCGTACTGTGACTACAGGTCGCGTTACTTATATCTCTGACGTCGGCTCTCAGCGTGGCCCCGCCCTCGGAGCTGGTGGCAAACTACGCAGGGTCGCTGCGTTCCCACTGTCGAAAAAGATCGGTTGCGCCTGGGAACGGTCACTGCAGTACCCGTGACGTTGCTGTGGCGGTGTTTTTCGATACGGGGTGCATCTAGATATGTGTTATTTCTCTCAGATGGCGCCTTCTTGATGCCCGCGGCTGCGGTCAAAAATCCCCCGCTCCTATCGTCCATGCATCGCCGGGCGACGTCGGTGTCGCCCGATCTGCGATCAGATCGAGCACCAAAAGGAGCGAGTGGATGTCCACCTCGACTAATTCCGTCGCCACAGGAAAGAGAGGCGCACCTCTCGAACCGCGTCGCGCCGCCGCCCGGCGCTACGCCACCTCACTAGCGGTCATCGCCACCCTCGGACCGTTCTTCTACGGGTTTGAAGGTATGGTCCTCAACGGCGCAATTAAGGCCGTGGGATCCGAGTTCCATCTGGGCGCCTTTGCGCAGGGTGTTGCCGGTTCCGCTGGTATCATTGGCGGCCTCATCGGCGCTATTTTCGCCGGACGCGTTTCCGACCGCATCGGGCGGCGTACCACATTGCTATGGGTTGCACCATTCCTCCTATTCGAGGCTGTGCTGGGGGCTTTATCTCCCTGGCTGGGTGGATACGCCTTCCTCTTGCTGTGCCGGATTGTTGGAGGTATCGGCTTCGGCGCGGCCACCACAGTCGCTCCCGGCTATGTCGCCGAGATCGCGCCCGCCGACATTCGCGGCAGACTCATCGCTTTCCGTCAGCTCGCAATCATCTTGGGCCTCTTCTTTGCCGGCACAATCAATATCATCGTCTCCCGTAGCGCCGGCGGCACTGCGGCGACTCTCGCCCTCGGCCTCAAAGCGTGGCAGTGGATGTTCCTATGCTTGCTCATTCCTGCGATTTTCTACGCCATCATGACGGCCCGGATTCCCGAATCCCCGAGGTGGCTCGTCGCTGCAGGCCGTGGTGACGAGGCCGCCACGGTTCTGTCCAAGGTCACCGGCGACACCGCCGATGAGGCTCAAGATCGCGTCGAGGCGATTCGTCAGACATTGGGTGCCGAGGAGCGAACCTTGGGTGTGCGTGCCGTCATGAATTCGCAGTGGAAGGGACTCGTTTTCGTCGGCATGGCCATCGCAGCATTCCAGCAACTCACCGGTACTAACGGCGTCTTTTTCTACTCCAACACGCTATTCGAAGCGGTTGGTTTCTCTGAGGACATGGCTCTACAACAAACCCTCCTCATCACCTGCTTCAAGGTTGTCGGCGTCGTTTCCGGAATCCTTCTGGTGGATCGCATTGGTCGCAAGCGGATGCTCATCTGGGGCGGTACTCTCATCTTCATATCGCTGGGCGTCGTCGCCCTCGTCTTCACGATTGCGCCTATGGGAGAGAACGGGCCGGACGTCGCCTCCAACCCGTTCCTGGGATTCCTTGCCGTCGCCGCCTTGTGCTGCTTCCTACTCGGATTCACCTCATCCTGGGGGCCGATCTTCTCGATCGTCATGGGCGAGATGTTCCCCAACCAGATCCGTGGTGCGGCAATGTCCATGGCCTCTGGTGCTGACTTCTTCGTCAACTTCCTGGTGGTCCTGCTCTTCCCGTTCCTCGTCTCTTGGTCTCCCGCCGGCACCTACTGGCTCTACTGCGGCTTCGGCATTCTCGCCGTTATCTTTACTGCCCGTTACCTCCATGAGACGGCTGGTAAAGAGCTCGAAGAAATGGGCGCCTGAGCGGCGTAGGGCACGTACATTCATCACAGAAAGGAACGGATCATGACTGAGAACGTCACCGGGAAGACCCGTGAGCGCGATATTCCCGATAACGTCCGCAACGTTCTGGTCATCATGACTGACCAGCATCGCGTCGACACCATTGGTTGTTTGGGGAATCCGCATGCCCACACGCCTGTCCTCGACGAGATGGGCAACAACGGCTTTGCCTTCACTCACTGCTTCACCCCGACCGCAATCTGTACCCCGGCCCGTGCATCCCTCATGACCGGACGCCTGCCGATCAAGCACCAAGTACTGGCGAATCCAGAGTGGAATATCGCGTACCAGACTGATATCCCCCTTGACGCGTGGACATACACTCAGGAACTCCACGACAACGGCTATAACGTCGGAATCGTAGGCAAGTATCACTGTGGTGCCAACCTGCCGTCAGCGTTCGGGGCTGATGACGACACCTACTGGGGTGCTGAGAATCCAGTCGGCAACGAGAAATATGTTGCGTGGCTCAAGGAGAATAACCTTCCGCCGGTTAAGGCCCATGACTTGTGGCGTGGGGAATTGCCCGGTAAGCGCCCCGGTCACATCATTGCAGCTCGACTAGACCAGCCTGAGGAGGCCACTTTCGAGCGATTCCTGGCGGATCGGGCTATCGGGCGCCTGCGCCACTACGCCAAGGATTGGAAAGACAGTGGCAAACCGTTCTCCCTTGACGTCCACTTCTTTGGGCCCCACTTGCCGTACTTCCTGCCTGACGAGTGGTTTGACCTCATTGATCCCGATGACGTCACTCTCCCAGAGAACTTTGGCGATTCCCTTATCGGCAAGCCCCCGGTTCAGCAAAATTACGCGACCTACTGGTCAACGTCGAGTTTTAGCAACGACCAGTGGCGCAAGCTTATAGCGGTGTACTGGGGTTATGTAGCCATGATCGACTTCGAAATTGGCCGGATCATGGATGCCGCGCGGGAACTCGGGGTGCTCGACGACACCGCAGTGTTTTTCACCGCAGATCACGGTGAATTCACGGGGTCACACCGGATGAATGACAAGGGACCGGCTATGTATGACGACATTTACAATGTCCCATTCATTGCTCACATTCCGGGAGTCTCAACAGTGGGGCGTTCTGACGCTTTCGTGTCCCTTATTGACCTCACCGCCACCGTCATGGACATCGCCGGCCTCGACCCGGCTCTAGTACCTGACGGCCGCTCCATCGTCGATCTCACGCGCGGCGACGAGGTGCCGGGGTGGAGGGAGAATATCGTCTGCGAGTTCCACGGCCACCATTTCCCGCTGCAGCAACGTATGCTGCGCACCCGCGAGTTCAAACTGGTCATGAACCACGAGTCAGTTAACGAGCTTTACGATCTACGTGTTGACCCAGCCGAGATGAATAACGTCTACACGGTTCCGGTCTATGACGAGATTCGGCGTGAATTAGCTAAGGAGCTGTACCGCCAGTTGCGGGAAAGGGGGGACCACTCTTTCGCCAAATGGATGGCAGCGATGGTCGACTTTGACGTGCCGCTAGTGAATACCGCCAGATCTGACCTCGACGAGGTCATCTCGGACTGATTGCTGCGACTACATTTTTGCCCGCCTGAGAGTCAATACTCAGGCGGGCAAACGCGCATTTTGTGACACACTGAGAGCATGTGAGAAAGGTCGGTGGAAGGGAGGCGGCAATGGAGTACCTCACTCGCCCTCAGGCCGAGTCGTTGGAGCAGCGGATCATTGGGGCGCTATCGACGGGGTCATATACCCGGGCGGAGTTGTGCGACGTTCTCGACGTTTCCCGTCCGGTTCTTGGGCGGGCCCTCGACGCGTTGCGGGCCCAGGCGGTCGTTGATTACCTGCCTGATCCCCACCCGCATGGCCGTGGTCGTCCGGTTGAGAAATTGGCTTTGAGGCCGGGGGTGGTAGCTGTCCTCGGCCTCGATATCTCGCGTTCTCAGGCCCTTGCGGTGGCTCTCGACCATCAGGGTTGCTGTGTCGCTCAGGTGTCTCGCAACCGCGATGCAGCAGGTCAATGGGAGGAAGACCTAGCCAGTCTGGGTGAGTCGCTCGCTACAGAAATGGTGCATTGTGGGCTCGAGACCGATTACGTCACGGCTATTGGTGTGGGATTGCCGGTGCCGGTTGGGCGCGGCGATGCCTATGCGTCAAAGGTCGTCTCACTGACGAAACGGTGGTGGAACGCGCCAGTTATCGTCGATAACACCATTCGGATGGCAGCCCTCCGGGAGGCGCGAGACGGTGCGGGTGGCGGGGCCGCGGAACAGTTCTACGTCCATCTTGGATGGGGAGTTGGCGGATCAGTCATTGTGGCCGATCATGTTCGTGACGGGGCGACGGGGTATGCAGGGGAACTGGGTCACGCTCGGGTGCCTGGCTCGGATCGACGCTGTTACTGCGGAAAGACGGGCTGTCTTGAGACAGTGGCCTCCATACCGGCCGTATGCCGGGCCGCCGACGTGGACGACCTCGATGCTTTGGCTGAGGCCCTGGCACGAGGGGAATCGAAAGCCCGCTCTGCCTTGCGAAGCGCGGCGGAATCAATTGCGTGTGTCAGTGCTGCAGCGGTGCTTCTTATGAGCCCTTCGCGAATTGTTGTTGGGGGTGAATTGACCCACGCATGTCCCCGCATCGTTGACGACCTTCAAGAGGCATTGACTGCGGAGCTGATACCAGGGGTGCCGTGGGATATCGAAGTGGTTCCGGCGATTCTTGACGACGATGGTCGGGCGATGGGAGCTGCCATTGCGGCTCTCACGTACGCCAAGGGTTAAAGCAGTCGGCCTCTCCGATACCTGAGTGATGTCGAGCCCTAGAAAGTGGTGGGTACTTTTGTCAGCTCGGAAGCAGTGGCGGCCCGTCAGTGCTGAATGGGCCTCTAGCGCGGGAGTTTTCGTCAATGTGGTGCTGCGCGGGGTGAGTGAGATCGTGTGTACCTGGTTGGCGCCGCATCTGACATGCATAGCGTATGCCCGACGTGCCTTGAGTGTGGTGGGCGACTGCGGGTGAGCCGGATAACGGACCAGAATTTATCGCCTATGCCCTCAGAGCCTGGGCTACCTCAGCCCACGGCAATACGCGGGATAATGGAAACAAGACAACACGGTCAACACGTCAACCAAGTGGACCTAAATCTTAGGTCGCTCCAGTGCGTCACGTCTGTGTCCGGTGACAGCACGATGAGTGCTCCCCATCAAGGAGAACAATGAAGAAATACGTCGGAATTACAGCATGTCCGACCGGTATTGCCCATACGTATATGGCTGCCGAGAAACTGGAAGAAACCGCCAAAGAGGCCGGTGCCCAGATCAAAGTTGAGACTCAAGGATCAATTGGTGTCGAGAACGAGCTCACTGCCGACGACATTCGCGAGGCTGATGCCGTGATCATCGCTGCCGATACCGAGATCGATCTGTCTCGGTTTGACGGCAAACGAGTCTTAGTGACTGGTGTTCAGGATGGCATCTCACGGCCAGCCGAGTTACTGGAGCAAGCCTTGGCTGCTCCGAGACGTGGCGGCGGACCCTCCGGCGAGTCTGTCGCTGAAGCGGGGGTCACCGCGATCAGTAATGATGGCAAGGAGTCTGTTGGCCACACCTTCTATTCGGCCCTTATGGCGGGCGTGTCTCACATGATTCCATTCGTAGTTTGCGGCGGCATCATGATCGCGTTGGCTTTAGGCATCGGTGGCAAACCTACTGCTGGCGGCGTCGCCGTGCCTGAAAACAGCTTTTGGCAGACCATCTTGCAGATTGGCACCCTGGCTTTCTCCCTCATGATTCCGGTACTAGCGGGATTTATCGCTCAGGCCATTGCCGACCGTCCTGGTCTGGTCGTCGGCATGGTTTCAGGGTTTATTGCTAATAGTGGCGCACAGTTCCCTTATCTGACGACGACGGCCCCGGACGGCACAAAAACGGGTCTCAACACCGGATTTATTGGTGCCATAGTCATCGGCTTCATCGCTGGCTACGTCGCCAAATGGATGAGAAAGATCCCGTGGCACGAGTACGTGAAACCGATTGTGCCAATCCTTATCGTCCCGATTTTCGGTACTGCAATCGTCTCACTGCTGTACGTCTACGTACTTGGCCGTCCGCTAGCTGCGCTTTTTAATGGATTGACCAGTTTCTTGGCCAGTATGACGACGTCCTCGATCGCGATCCTTGCCATCATCATCGGCCTCATGATCAGCTTTGACATGGGAGGCCCTGTCAATAAAGTTGCTTTCCTCTTCGCCGGAGGCATGATCGCTGTTGACCAGGGCAAGGTTATGGGGCTGGCCGCAGCCGCCATCCCGGTCGCTCCGCTCGGTATGGGCCTTGCCACCCTTCTCGACCGCCGCTTATTCTCCAAGCAGGAGCGTGACGCGGGTATCGCAGCGCTGTTTATGGGGCTGTTCGGCATCACTGAAGGTGCCATTCCTTTTGCTGCTGCTGACCCGGTTCGTGTGATTCCCTCAAACATGGTGGGTGGAGCCGTCGCAGCTGTGTTAGCGGGTGTGTTTGGCGTCCATGACGTTGTCATGCATGGTGGCCCGATTGTTGGCGTGCTTGGGGCGTGCAAGCCCCTGCTCGGATTCTTCTCAGCGATACTCATTGGGGCTTTGGTGACAGCTTTCATGTCCCTGGCCCTCAAAAGACTTTCCGCCCGCAAAAAAGACCGCGCGGTTACCGCGTGAGTCGAATGAAAAGGAGTTACGACATGGCTACTATCGCAGATCTACTCAGCGAAGGATCTATTGATCTCTCCCTTGTTGCAGGAAACAAGGACGACGCCATTGAAAGAATGGCCGACCTCATTGATGCCAGTGGTGCCTTGATTGATCGCGACGTTCTTATCAAGGCTGTTCACGCTCGTGAGGATGCGGGGACCACCGGGCTTGGCGACGGCATCGCTATCCCGCATGGTAAATGTGACGGCGTCGACCGTCCGGCATTGGCTTTCGCTCGTAGTGACGAAGGTGTGAACTGGGGAGCCCCAGACGGTTCATTGGCTAACCTCGTCTTCCTTATCGCTGTTCCCGAAGCTGCCGCTGGTAACGAGCACTTGCGGATTCTGGCTTCGCTAGCTCGTTCCTTGGTGAAGGCAGACTTCCGCAACCGCCTTATGGCGGCCACAACGCCTCAGGAGGTTCGCCAGATCTTGGCCGGTATCAGCGCTTGAGGATCCGGCGATGCGTGGCGGCGCCCAGTACGAGGTTGACCAATTTTGTCAGCTGGTCTGGGGACGGGGCATTACCGTTGCCTAGGTGGTGCCGATTCGGGATTTTTCTCCATCGGATGAGTCGGGTGAGCAGTTGGACACGGTGGGAATCACGGATCGACGGCGTTCCCTACAATGTGCAGGCATGGGACTGCGCGACCTGCTGATGAATCATGGGATGGCCGAGGGCGGCCTCGATCTTCCGGACGTCCTCAATGCCCTCGCCAAAGGGGGGGTACTCGTAGATGTTCGGACATCCCGTGAATATGAAGCTGGGCACGCTCCCGGGGCACGGCTGGTTAATCCTAAAGAGCTGATCGCGGACCCCTTCTTTGCCGTATACGGCGATGATCCGCTTGCCGAACCTGATCCCCACTTCATCCTGGTGTGTGACACGGGGTTTCGGTCGGGTCATTTAGTAGGTCCGGTGCGGGGAAAAGGCTACAACTGTGACTTTCTCGCATCGGGGTTGCGTGCGTGGCGTGCGGGAGGCGAGATCCTCATTCCCGGGCCGCCGCGCGGTCGCTGAATTCTGTTGTCGCCTTGCAAACCTAGCTGACGGTGTCCGCTACGCAGTCTTGCCTTAACGCCGCGCCTAGCTGTTTGGGCGGATGCCCCCACAGCAACAACGTTTCCCGCGCAGAGACCTTCCGCCATGCGACCTTGGCGCACAGCAGACAATGTCTCCCCTTCACCGACTGGTGAAGGGGAGACATGTCGTCATGCGTCAGTGGCTATGCCTCAACGGCGCGCTTTGCGGACGACTGTAGCGGCCATGGCGATGACTGCTGCGAGTCCGGCCAGCCCAACAAGGCCAGTCGCGCCGGTTGCGGGGTCACCACCAGTAGAAGGCAACTGATAGTGGCGGTGCGGGGCTTGCGAACCCGTGGAACCGTTTGATCCGTTGGAGTGTCCGCTGCCCGGCTTAGAGCCGTGGCGTCCAGGCTGATCCTTGCCTGGGGACTGTGTTGAGTCGGCATTCGTGAAGTCGAGGGTGATCTTCGACGGGACGTCAAGCATGACCTTGCCGTTAACTACCCGAGCCTTCGCGGTCCCGACGACCTTGCCGTCCTCAAGGACGAGGATCTTCCGATCGGTCGGCACATTGAGGGCCAGTGTTCCAAGGACAGTCGGTCCGGCGTTCTTCACGGTGACGATGATGTCGCCGTTGTCGTCGGTGCGGCAGGTGATCGAAATCGAGTCCCCCTTCGCAAATCGGCCCTTCATCGTCCCGCACTTACCAGCGAGGGTCCTCTCTGGACGTTGCAGGGTGACCTGTACCGTCTTGGTAACGACGTGTCCGGCGGAGTCGACCGCAGTGAGGACCACCGGAACAGCCTTGTCCATGACGAGGCCAGTCAGGTTGGCGTTAACTACGAGGTGAGCGTCGAGGTCATCAACCACCTTGTAGGCGGCGCGGATCTGATCCAGCACGTTCTCGTCGGGGTTTACGGTGATTGCGGACGGCCCCTCGATGCGCGGAGCGGCGTCTACCGTGAATGGCACGGCAACGTCGGTACGGCGCTCAGCACGGTCAGTGGCCGTCACAGCCAGCTGATGAGGTCCTGCCACTAGTGAGGTGGTCGGCAGCTTGACCGTTAGCTGGGTATAACCCTCACCGGTCTTCGTGGGCGTGGGAGCGGCGGCCTCCTTGTTGACGGCTGCTTGAGCTGCAGCGGCTTTAGCGGCAACCTTCTTGGCGGCAGCCTGCTCTGCTTGAGTAGCGGCATCATTGCTTCGCGTCGCCGATTCGGTGGCTAGTGCGCTGGGTGAGGCGGATGCACTGGCCGATGACGGTGGTGCCGAAGCGCTCGCCGACCCAGAGGTAATGGCGGTGTCATCCGGTTCACCGTCAAGGCTCACCTCGGCACCCTTGGCGGGCACCACCGTGGTGGCCTTGAAAGCGACCTGCTTGCCATCGAGCGTCACCTTCATATTCCTCAAGTGAGCGTCTGAAGCCTTGACGGTGATGGTCGTCGGTGTGGAAACCACCTCGCCGGGCTTGACCCCAGCAACTTCGACCTCGGGATCCTTCGTGTCACTGACAACAGGGATCACTTGCTCAAGACCATTGCCCATGAGGTCATATAGGCCTAGGAGGATGCGGTCGCCGTCGGATGCTTTGACATCCTCGGAGAATCCGCGCTTGTTGATGTTCGCCCCTGGATCCCAGATGTTGGTGTAGTTGGTAATGATGTTGCCGTTAACAGCCAGGTTGTAGCCGAAGGCGTTGTCCCATACTTGGCCAGCGAAGGTCACGTCCTGAGACGGTTTGGTGATGTAGATCGCACCGTCTTCGTCGATACGTGGCTCGTCAAGGTGGATTCCGGGGATCTTACTGTCATAGAACACTCGCCATGCGCTCTCGAGGGTCTGCGCCCCCGTACCCGTGTCAGTGACGGTGTAGCCGATTCTCGTCAAGCCTTGGTTGATCGGCACCTTCACGGAGAAGTGCAATGCGGAGTCAAGCTGGACCTCTTTGCCTTCGATGGTGAAGGACTTCGGGGCACGGTTGAATGTGCCCGAAATCGTGTAGGTGCGAGGGTTTGACCCAGCATCGACATGGGGATTCTTAGCGTCTAGAAAGACGTTTGGCTGCCCGAACGGGGAGTACGTATCGGCTATAGCCGGGTCGTCGAACGTAATTTCCAGTGCGTTATCTGCACTGACCGGACGGTCCAGCGGCAGGCTGACGGTCGTGATATTCACGCCGTCGGTGGCCGTTACGACGATTTGGGTAGCTGACGTCGACGGCTTGACGGTGGCTTTGAAGGTCCCATCGGGGTTGACGTCGACTTTTTGCTTACCGATGGTCACGGTGAGTGGGCGTCGATTGTCGCCGACCTTGGCCTGATCATCGGAAACCGTCCCGGATAGTTGAACGCTGCCGTCTTTGGCGATAGTGGCAAGGTTCGCAGAGCTACGGGCCGCATCAGCGGTCAACTGGGGCCCCTTAAGATCGACGTCAACCCATGACGTCGAGCGACCGAGGACCTTGCCGGCAGCATCCTGAGCGACGATCTCATACGTATTGTGACCCTCGTCCCATCCGACCATCGCCGTGAAGTGATGGTCGGCGTCGATGACGGCTTCGACACCGTTGACGAGGACTCTCGCCACATCAGCAGATGCGACCCCGCGGATCGGCAGCGTCTTGTCGTCGCGTAGGAAGGGCTGGGCCTTGACCTGGGACACGCTTGAGGAATCAGGTGTCTCAGCGTTGACGACGGCTCCCGTGGAGAGCCGATCGGGAGTCGTGAGAACCGTGTCCTCGAGCAGGACGATGGACGTAGTGGTGTTGAGGGCCCGGTCGACGCCGGTCACCTGAACGTACTTGGCCGCGGTCGGATCGGCCACCGTGAAGACTGTGGCGCCGGGCATTGATTTCGTGTCGGCCGTCAGCGTTGCGCCGGAGCCGTCCTGAGCCACAACACGGGCGGTGCCTGATCCGGAGTCGGTGGCCTTGACGATGACTGACGCGGTGCCGTCAGTGTTCTTGCGCACCGAAGTAGCAAGTTTCGGAGCCGTCACATCGAGGACGAACGGCATAGTGACGGTCTGCCAGCCGAAGTTCGGCGATAGCCGAGCCTGTACTTTAAAGGTGTAGTTGCCTTCAGGAGCTGTGACGAACGTGCCCTTCTTGGCGTCCCACACCGTGCCGTCCCAGGAGCGATCGATGTCTTCGTCAGCGGCGTTCCGCAATTCTCCGGGGAGCTTGTTCAGCACAATGTGCTGCAGATCGCGGTCGGATCCGAGTTCGCGGACGGTATTGCCGTGGGCATCCGCCACAGAGAACTTGAGTTCTTGGGCCGAGCGCAGCAGCATCGTCCGGGCGAAAATGGTGTCGACTACTCCGTCTCCGTTGGGGGAGAAGTAGTTCGCGCCGACACCACGCTCAATAGTTGTCGACCCGAGTATGTCGCTGGCAAGCACGGTCTTGTGCGGTGTGTCTTTGCCGAAAACCTGTGACATCAGCGACGGGGTATTGGCGTAGACCGGGGTGTCGATGATGTTTTCAGCGTTCCAGTCGCCAACGAATCCCAGGTAAGGAACGGCCACGTCAGGCTGGGATGGATCGGCAGATGAGAAAGTGAGCCAGCCCTCCAACCAGTGGGCCTGGCCAGGATTCGGCGTCACAGTCCACGAGACGTTCACGGTGCCGTGGGCCGGGACGGTGACAGTCTTCGTCGCAGTCGTCGCATGTTCCGTGGTTGAGCATTCAGTCAGCGGCTGCCCCGGCGTATGACTCTCGTTGATAACGCAGGTCTGGCCGGTCGTGAGCGTCTGTGGTTTATCCCCAATGTTGGTAAGGGTGACGTTGACCTTCCGCGGTGAGGTGATCTCCTTGAGAGCTGCGTTCGGGCTACCGTTCACCGTGGCAAGCACCTTGGTTGCAACGGCGCGGTCGACTTGAGCCAGCCCAGCTCCAATTTGGCGGGGCGCCTGAGGTACACCGTCGGAGGTCGTCGGTCTGACGGCAGTGTTAGAAAAGGCGGTGCGAATCCGAGTATCGGCGTCAACGGGCGATAATCCGGGCTCCTTGCTCCGCAGGGATTGCAGCATGAGCGACGTGAGCCCGGCGACATTGGGGGTGGCCATGGAGGTGCCAGATTTGACGTCGTACTTGTTGTCGTTAACCGTCGAATACACTGATCCGCCGATGCCGGCGATCTCTGGCTTGAAATTGAGGTCCGGGGTAGCCCCCCATGAGGTGAAGCTCGAAGCAAGTAGCGGGTCGGGATTGTCGACGAGCTGGTTGGACTTCGTGAGCTGGATCGACACGTCCTTGCCGGACTTTGCGACGTCGACGAGCTTTTGCCCATCGTCGTGACCCATGCCAGAGACGGGGATAGTGGCTGCCTCGATGCCTGCCATACCGGGAATGTCGTTTCCGCCATTGGCATTATTAAAGATAATGACGCCCGTCGCGCCCTTGGCGGCGGCGTTCTTGACTTTATCGGCGAAGGTAATGTCGCCGCGCTCAATGAGTGCCCAGTTGCCCTTCACCTCGGCGGGAACCTGGTCGGGCTGACCTGTACCGGCGACAATCAGCTTATGGACGTTGAGGTCGACCGGGCCAGCTTGCTGCTGGTAGCCGACGACGGCGGAGCCGCCATCCCAGCTGGCGTTGGCGGCGGTAACCACCTTGTGGGAATTATTAATCGACGCGACAGACCAGGCGGCAGGGGCGGTAGCCGGGCTACCCAATGACCCGTTGTCGAGGCGTTCGACGGTGTCGTATTCGTCACCGTTGACGGACGTCGCTACCCCCTCATTGCCGGCGGCGACAAGGACTTGAACTCCGGCATGTTGGGCGTTGGCGATGGCTAAGGCCTCGCCTTGATCTGAGGAATCGACGCCGTCGGGCGAGCCAAGCGACATATTGATGACGTCTGCGCCGTGACGCACTGATTCTTCAATCGCTGCGACAATGTCGTCGGTGTAGGCAGACGCGGATTTTTCCGGATCGTTGGAGAACACCTTCATGGCGAGCAGCTGAGCGTTGGGAGCCGCGCCGTTGACGCGCCCGTTCGTTGCCGCGTTGGCAGTGGGGCCACCGTTGGCCGCCACAATGCCGGCCACGTGCATGCCGTGCTGGGAGTCGGTGGTGTCCTTGACGTTGGTGTTGCGGTCAGCGAAGTTGTAACCGTAGGGCACCTTGTCGGTGAACCCGTTAACGGCCTTGAGCTTGGCGTGGGATGTGCCGTCGGCGTCAAGACGCATGTCTTGGTGCTTGATGTCGATACCGGTATCAACGATGGAGACGACGGTGCCGCGCCCGTCGAGACCTGTCTTGCCGACAGCAGTGGCTCCGGTAGCGAGGTTGGTGTCGTCGTCAACTGGCTGATAAGCGCGCACTGGCTTGACGGATGCGACGCCTGGCTGGGCTCGGAGTGTGGGAATATCGGCAGTCTCGACCCAGGCCGAAAAGCCCTTGAGGAGCATGCCGAAGCGGCGATCGACCTTGATCGGAACTTTGGATTGAATAGCACTAATAGTGCGGCTCAGCTCGGCGAGATTAGTTTTTTCAGCTCCGCGTCCCGACGGCTGGCCGGTCAGAAGCACCATGACCTTGACCTTCGCGGACTGCTTGTGTGTCACAGGGGTGGGAGAGGGAGTCGGTGGGGTGGGGCTCGGCGCGGCCATCGCGGCTGGGGTAGCTGTTAGCGCCAGCGCAACGATTCCTGCGAGTAGCCCCCCTCCTCGAAATGCGTGCATACTTTGTGACCGTCTTTCCTTGACACTGCGGCCGGACCTCCCGGGCTCGCATAGGTAGCACACAGATTGTCCAAAGATCCGGCACGGAATAAGCGGTGTTCACATACCGGATCGACGGATGCAGTTATGCCACTTTGGGGAGAACTCTGTCGGATAAGTGGGCGTGTGCGCGAGTCCCTGTGGCAAAAACGTGATGAAACTGTTACTAATGACTTAGGGTGGCCTAAGCGCCTCGTAGCACTGTGTATGGCTCCTGTGGCTCACAGCCTCCAGGCGCGACCGCAGTCAAATGATGCTAGACGATTGAGCGCTAGCTGATTGGGTGGTGTGGCTATACCGTCATAACCGTGTGCGCATCAGCTGAATTCGGAGAACGGCCGATCGCCCGGTATTGTACTCAATTGGCTGCCTGTCATGGTGGCTGGCCGGTCGGGAAGATCTTGACCGGTGGCATTCGCCCTCCTGCCACGGGATGTACTCGTGGCCGCTGAGACCAGAGGAGGTGGAGTCAGCGTATGCGTAAGTACGAGGTCATGATCATCATTGATCCGACCGTCGAAGAGCGTCAGGTCGATTCCCTTATGGAGAAGTACCTGAAGGTCATCACTGACGAGAAGGGCACCGTCGATAACGTTGACGTGTGGGGTAAGCGTCGTTTGGCCTACGACATTCAGAAGAAGTCGGAAGGCATTTACGTCGTCGTCAACGCGACCTGTGAGCCCGCGACCATCCAGGAGATGGATCGTCTTCTCGCCATCGACGAGAAGGTCATGCGTACCAAGGTCATGCGTCCCGAGATCCACTGACGATCTCAGACCCCACAAGGCTGTTCGCTCTGTTTCTTAGGCGATGCCCGGGAGACTGTCTGGGGCGAGCGGCACACTGGAACCATTGATTGCAAACTAAGAGAACCGCTGCGATCTGGAGACTGACATGGCTGGCGAAACACCCATTACGGTGATCGGCAATTTAACTGCTGATCCTGAGCTGCGCTTCACCCCCAACGGGGTGCCCGTCGCGAACTTCACGGTGGCGTCGACCCCGCGAACTTTTGACCGGCAGACCAATGAGTGGCGTGACGGTGAGGCAATGTTCCTCAACTGCTCTGTGTGGCGTCAGTTTGCCGAAAATGTTGCTGAGTCCCTCTCAAAGGGGATGCGCGTCGTCGTCAACGGCAATCTCAAGGCTCGTTCCTACGAGGATCGCGACGGTAACCGCCGCACCTCCTATGAGATTGACGTCAACGAGGTTGGCCCGTCGCTGAGGTTCGCTTCGGCGAAGGTTTCGCGTAACCAGTCCTCCGGTGGAGGCAACTGGGGCGGCAATGCTGGCGGCGGTCAGGGTGGCAACTGGGGTGGAAACTCCGGTGGTGGCCAGGGCAGTTGGTCGGGTGGTCAGGGAGGTAACTGGGGTGGGAACTCCGGGAACCAGGGGTCTTATAACAACGGTGACGCCAACCGTGGTGGCGGAGTCGATCCGTGGGCCTCAGCCCAGACCGACGAGCCTCCGTTCTGATCGGTAGGAATAGGTCGCTGAGGCAAAGCGTCATCAAAAAACATCAGGTTCGGCGCCCCCATCCGGGGGTTGCGGACAAGGCACATTCCGGCAAAAGCCGGGCTTTCATACGAAGGAGAGCACCACAATGGCCGGTCCACAGCGCAAGTCTGTGAACAAGAAGAAGGTCGTTCCGATCAAGACCGTGCATATTGGCGCGGTTGACTACAAGGACACCGCCCTGCTGCGCAAGTTCATTTCTGAGCGGGGCAAGATTCGCGCTCGTCGCGTTACCGGGCTGTCTGTTCAGGATCAGCGCAAGGTTGCTATCGCGATCAAGAACGCACGCGAACTCGCACTGCTCCCGTACGCCTCGACGGCTCGCTGAGAAGGGAGAAAGACATGAAGCTTATTCTCACTGCCCCGGTGGCGAAGCTTGGTGTCCCTGGTGACATCGTCGAGGTTAAGGATGGCTACGGCCGTAACTACTTGCTGCCGAAGAATTACGCCATCAAGTGGACGCGTGGCGCTGAGGCCCAGATCAAGGACATTACGCGCGCTCGCCAGGCCAAGGAGATCAAGTCCAAGGAGGAGGCTGAGCAGATCCGCTCGCAGCTGGAGCATCTGGTCGTCCAGGTGACAGTCCAAGCCGGGGATAGCGGTCGTCTGTTTGGTGCGGTGACTCCTGGCGATATCGCTTTGGCCGTCAAGAAGGCTGGTGGCCCCGCCCTCGATAAGCGGGCTATCGAGATCACCAAGCCGATCAAGACCATCGGCAAGCATACCGTCGGCGTTAAGCTGCATGAATCCATTAAGGGCCACGTCACGGTCGAGACTGTTCCCGCCGCGTGACGCACACGCAGACGTAGGGGGAGGTGCCCACTGGGCATCCTCCCCCTTGTTGCGTCACCACCGGCGAAAGTAAATGACGAGGCAACCTCATTGTTGCGCCTCAGGGGTTCACCACGTGCCCCACGTGTCATATGGCGGCCGGCGGAGTCCCTCCCTCATTATGGGCCCACGCATGTCCTTGCTCGTGATCAAGATACGTTGCGGTTTTGTTCTTCAACCCGAAGATGTAAATGAGGGTTGAGATGAAAGTCAAAGTCGTGACATAGCCGATGAACCACGTTACTTTGCCTTGTTCCTTGAAGGCCTCGTAGATGAGTGGGGCAGTGCCACCGAAACAGGAATTGGCAAGTCCGTAGCCGAGGCCGACACCTAAGGCACGGATGCTGGCTGGGAAGAGCTCGGACTTCACTAGAGCGTTGATCGACGTGTATCCGGTCAAGATGATGTAGCCGACCAGCAGCAGACCGAAGGCACCGAAAGGATTCGTGGTCTTCGGTAGGAAGGTGATGAGCGCCCAGGTGTAGCAGATGGCGCCGACTCCGAAGAAGACTAGCAACGGTTTGCGGCCGATCCTGTCGGAAATGAGGCCCCCGATGGGCTGTAGGAACATAAGAATGATGAGCGCGATGAGGTTGATAGTGGTCGCTGTCATCGCATCATCCTCGAATGTGGACTTGACGATGGCTGGAGCGTTGACCGAATAGGTGTAGAAGCAGACCGTGCCGCCCATAGTGATGAGGAACACCAACAGAAGGGGCTGCCAGTGTTGCACCAGCAGGGTACGCATCGTGCCGGAATCCCGGTCTAGGCCGGAGCGGATGTTCTTCAGGTGCTCCTCCGTGAGGGATTCATCCATGGTGCGTCGCATCCACAACACGACGACTGCTGCGATGCCGCCAATACCAAAAGCAATGCGCCAACCCCAGGTGGCGATCTGATCGTGAGACATGGTGGCGGTCTCGATGAGGAGAACAGCCTGGGCGATGACCTGACCGCCGACAAGGGTCACATATTGGAAAGACGACAAGAATCCTCTCCGGTGACGAACGGCCGCCTCCGACATGTAAGTCGCCGAGGTGCCGTATTCGCCTCCGGTTGCGAAGCCTTGAACGATGCGGCAGATGATGAGCAAGACAGCGGCCCACATACCAATGCGGTCACGTGACGGCAGGATTGCTACCACGAGCGAGGCGAAAGCCATGACGAGGACAGAAAAAGTGAGGGCAGAGCGGCGTCCGTGACGGTCTGCCCATCGCCCGAAAAACCACGACCCTAATGGCCTCATGAGGAACGTGATGGCGAACACGGCATAGACGTAGATGCGCGAGTTCTTGTCCTCGGGGCTGAAGAACTGGTTTTGGAAGTATGTCGCGAAGACCGTGTAGGTGTAGACGTCGTACCACTCGACGAGGTTGCCCAGGCACCCCTTCAGGGTGTTGAGTGCAGCTCGTCCGAGGTTGTGTTCCTCGCGGACTAGTTGTGTTTCGCTTGTCACTATTGGCGCCTCCTTCGGCATCGTGGTTGGAACTATGCCCTATGTTGAGAGGTTGTAGTGACAAAATTCACAAAACCGTAACACGTTTGGGGGTAAGTTGTGACAGACGGCATCGACTGGCAGCCCGGCGTGGTGTTCACCCACACCTTGTCCCTTACCCTTGACGACAAAGCGCAAGAGACCCTACAAGGTATCCGTAGTCGGCTCATGGCGGCTGGCGTACCTGTGTTGCACCAGCCAGCCCACATCACGATCGCGGCTGTTTCGACCATGGAGGGTGTTGATTCCCATCTCGTTGATGCTGGATGGCCCGCCAAGATTCTTCTCACGACGTCATGCCGCCTTCCCAATTCTGACGGCGTCGTTGCGTTATGCCCTCACAACCCTACGCCCAATGATCCCGTGACAATTTCTGACGCCACACAAGGGGGAGGGGCCGAATTGTGCACCGCCACTGCCCCTGCCGGTAATTTTCGCGCGTCACAGTGTCTGCCGGAGTCCCTCCAGCGGCCCCACGAGTTGCTGCACCGTCGGTTGGCTGCGGCTGGAGTTATTGCGTTCAACTATTACGGGCCTCGATGGTGGAACCCGCACGTCACAATGGGGTACCAAGTTCTGCCGGAATTACAGGGCCGAGCTGTCAGAATTCTCGCTGGTGTGGTGCCTCTGGACGTTGGGGTGGCCGGGGTCTCAGTATGGCGGGTGGGTGACGGCTACACGTACCGCCTGTTCCCCTGATTCGGCGGCGAAAATCGGCGGTCGACCGTAAAATACTGACATGGATATTCCAGACGATATCGCGGCGGCATTCAGCCACCAGGTCACGCTCGAGTTCATTGCCGATCTCACGTACCGTCAGCTTTCCTTCGAGGCCGCTAACCAGGGCTATCCGGGCATTGCTGCGTGGATGCGGGCGCAAGCTGATGAGGAAATTACCCATGCGCACAAGTTCGCCGACCATGTCCTTGAGCGCGGCGGTCGTCCCCAGATTGAGGCCATTGAGTCGCCCCAGGTAGGGGTGGGTCTTTCCCCCTTGGATATTTTTCACGCGTCCTTGGCCCACGAGAAAAAGGTCACCGCAGCGATCAACGACCTCAAGCAGACGTGTGTCGCTGCCGGAGACGAGGAGTCCATTGCGCTTGTGGACTGGTTCCTCAAGGAACAAGACGAGGAGGAGTCCACTGTCGGGGGGATTATTGCGCGCATCCAGGGTGCCGACGTCGCAGGTCTGAGTGCTCTCGATGCCGAACTCGGGGGCCGCAGCCAGGAGTGAGCGGCGTGTGAGTGCGAAAAATATCGCCTCGCAGAGGTGTGAGGCACGACAATGATGTCGGGCTCTCGGAGGCGACATTTTTCAACACTCAACCTCGGGGCTACTGGCAGCGAAGAGTCGACCGTTAGCGTGAGTGCCGGTCGAAGTGAACTCAGTGCAGACGGCGGTCCGGGTTGCTCACACACCGAATTTGGGTCCGTGGAGTACCTCTGAGGGAACGCATCGCGGACCTGTGGTCTGCGGTGAGCCCGCGGCGGGAATAACGACCGCGGTCGTAGCTGGAGGAACCTAGACCCTACCGCAGTCACGAATGTGAGGCCACGACGCGGAAGTTGTCGTTGCCAGCATCTAATGTTGGGGCCCGGATGCGCTGACCCTCGCATCCGCTTGGCTCCCAATCGAGAGGTTTCCATCCGTGAACTGGCTGCACGCCGTCATCCTCGGCATAGTCGAGGGCATCACCGAATTCTTGCCTGTCTCCAGCACTGGTCACCTGCGCATTGTTGAGAAGCTACTGGGATACGACATCCAAGGTGCCGGGATCACTGCCTTCACCGCGATCATCCAGGTCGGCGCGATCATTGCTGCGATCATTTATTTCTGGTCCGACATCGTGCGCATTGTCGTTGCATGGTGTAAAGGGCTGATCCACAAGGACGACCGTGATGATCCGGACTACACCCTCGGTTGGGGAATTATCCTGGGCTCGATTCCAGTGGGTGTCGTGGGGTTGGTGTTCAAAGACGCCATTGAAAACACGTTGAGCTCTCTGTGGGTAGTCGCCATTGCCCTTATCCTCTGGAGCGGTGTGATGTGGCTAGGGGATCGTCAGTCGGGTCTCAACAGGGGTATGAAGGATGTTGGCGTCGTTGATGCCGTCGTCATTGGATGTTTCCAGGCCCTAGCCCCGCTCTTCCCCGGCATCTCCCGATCGGGTGCGACGATTTCTGCTGGCCTGTTCCGCAAGTTTGACCGTGCCACGGCCACTCGACTCTCATTCTTCATGGGCATTCCAGCGCTGGTTGCGGCCGGGCTGTACGAGACCGTCTCCGCCGCTGGTGACATTTCCACCGCCTCAGGTGGTGCTGCCGCAATCGGTTGGGGGCCGACGATCATAGCGACTGTGGTCTCCCTCGTCGTTGCGTATGTCTCTATCGCGTGGCTGCTGAAGTTTGTCTCGTCGAATAAGTTCACCGGGTTCATTTGGTACCGCGTGGCGGTAGGGATCATTATGATGGGCTTGATTTTGACTAACGTCGTCACTGCCTGATCTAGCGCTATTAGCTCGGTGCCAGGGATGCTCAGGCACGTGTTTTCTCGACTTTCATTGAGCGATTGATGGGCGCGCAAACTGTCGGTGCCATGATCAGCGAACCGATGGACTGGCACTTGAGCACGGTCTTGGGCTAACCCACGTCATCGTCCGATGTGGCGACGAACCATGGCGGCCTCTCCATGAACGGGTGTGGGGTTGTTGGGTGCGGGGTTGTCGGGTGGTGGCAGCGTCGCGAGGGCCTGTTGCGACGATTGTGGCCTGGTCGGTGACAACGGGTGACATACCGCTCGAAGTCGATCGAAATGTCATAGCGGACCGTGCCGGACACGGGTACCCCCACCAACAAGATGATGTTTCCCCCCAGGTCCGTGTGGGGCCGAGTATTTGGGTGTGGCGCCATGCTGCAGCATTGACGAAACAGCTAGGGGGAGATCTCCGCTGAGCGCTGGGTACCTGGCTGTTTCTGCTAGGTGCCTCCATGAGTTATCCACAGGGTTATCCACCAACTGGGGACAACTCACATAGATGTAATTTCGGCCGATGTGATTCCCTGAGGCCATCGCCTACTCATTTGACTTCACAGTCACCGAACGAAATTGTCAGCTCACCGGGGGACAAAGCACCGTGGTGCTCGTGACCGTGCTTGCGTGACAAAAATGTGCACTGTGCTGTGGGACCGGCCAGTGAACGGCGGTTGTCAATCGTGATAAGGGCGCGCCTGACAAGGCCAGTGCACTGTGCTGTGGGACCGGCCAGTGAACGGCGGCGGCCCTGTGCTCTGCGGCGCGTGTGGCGCCGCACGGAGGGAGCGGAGCCGGGACCAGCTCGGAGCCCAGACTGGCTCGTTGTGTGATTGCGGCGACGGTTGGGTCGCTGTCTCAGCCGTCGAAGCGCGACGACGATCACCCGTTCCCTCGATGTGGCCACCGAGACGGCCGACAGCATCTGGACCGTTACGCTCGTACCGGCAGTAGGGCCCCATCAGGTCGTGCGGTGCGAGAAAAATGTCAAGCCGATGGCGGGGCACGCGAATGCCTGGCCGGGATGAATACCGCCGAGTAGCAGAACGATGCCCGTCCAGGCGGAGCGCGGGGAAGTCTCGTTACCGCCGGGTGGACAATAGACCGGCAGCGAACTCTCAGGAGGCCAAGTCAGTGACGGTGCCAGAACTTTTCGGAGACCCGGATCAGTGGCCTGACGATGATCTCATCGCGATTACGGGAGTGTTTAGTCCTCACTTAGTGTTGGCGGCCCTTCACGAAGGCGTCTTCCCCATGCCCATTACCGACAACGAGGTGCCTCGGGAATTTCATGGTGCGACGGCATGGTGGTCTCCTATGCGCCGTGGCATCCTGTTGCCCGGCCACCTCAAGGTCGCCCGCAGCTTGCGCAAAACGACTAAACATCACACGACGACCATCGACCGCGCGTTTGATGAGGTCATCGCGCGGTGTGCGGACCCAACTCGCCCTTACGGCTGGATCGACGACCGGGTCATGGACGCCTACAAATACCTTCATGATCGCGGATGGGCCCATTCAGTCGAGACGTGGGACACGCAAGGCCGCCTCGTAGGAGGCCTCTACGGCGTCAATGTTGGGGGATTCTTCAGTGGCGAGTCGATGTTTCATGATCCAGAGTATGGCCGCGATGCCTCCAAGACGGCTCTGATGAGGCTGGTCTGCGAACTCAGCGGTGGGCTCCTTGATGTTCAATGGAGCACCCCGCATTTGGCCAGCCTCGGTGTTACTGAGGTCGACCGTGGTGAGTACCTCGCCCTTCTCTCTGATGCGCTTGAGCGCCCCGCTCCGCAATGGACGAGTCCAGATGATCCGGCGTGGAATGGTGTCTGCCTTCTCGATCGGGTGCGAAAAATGCCCGCTTAACGGAGTCGCGATCACATTTGCGACCTCGCGGATAGTCTGGCGACGTGTATGGATACTTCGGCCCTGCGGGTACCTTCACCCATCAGGCTCTCAAAACTCTCGACTACGATGACGCTCGCCCTTACGCGACAGTGGGAGGTGCTCTCCAGGGGGTCGTTGACGGCGACGTTGAGGCGTCACTGGTTCCCATCGAGAACTCAGTGGAAGGCGGAGTGAGTGCCACCCTCGATACCCTCGCGGTGCTTGGTGGGTTGCAGATCGTCCGTGAAGTCGTCATTCCGGTGCAGTTCAACGTTTATGTGCGTCCGGGAACGAGCTTGTCGTCAATTCGCCACGTCTTGACCCATCCTCATGCCGCGAATCAGTGCCGGGAGTGGTTGGCTGCCAACCTTTCGCCCCATGCCGAGATCACCCAGGGTGGTTCAACGGCTGCGGCCGCTAAGGAGGTCTCCGACCCGCGGTCTCGATTTGATGCCGCGGTATGTGCAGAGGTTGCCGGAACAATGTACGGACTCACAGCTGTAGCACAGGGAATTGCCGATAATCCCGACGCCGTGACGCGATTCATCCTTGTTGCAAGAAACGGTCAGATGATGGCGCGAACTGGCGATGATCGAACTACTGTTGTCGTCGTTCCTCCGAATGACCATCCCGGTGCGTTGCTGGAAATCTTGCAGCAGTTCTCTTTCCGCAAAATTAATTTGTCGAGAATTGAATCTCGCCCGACGAAGGATCGTCTGGGTGAGTACTGCTTCTCTATTGACGCCATCGGCCATATTGAGGATGCGAGGATGGCTGCCGCACTCAAAGGGTTGTATCGGATCAGCCGTAAGGTGATCTTTCTCGGGTCCTATCCAAACGGCTTCATAACGGGCTCATCGCCGTCAGAAGGTTGTGGTGTCGGCTGTGGCTTCCGTGACGAGGACTACGCCGCGGCGGAGGAATGGTTTGCGCGGGTTACCGGAAAATGACACCACCTTCGCCACTGCGATAATGAGCGCACCTTACCATAGGCATGGTATAGAAACAAGGGTTTTAAATATTAACGGAAATCCTGCTCTCTGGCCGATTTGCATGTGGTCCTTTGTCCCGTATCGTCGAAGACATCAGCCGATCTCGTTCGGTTACCCGACGAGATTGGTGGAAATCTCAACGAAGGGAAACAAGAATGTCGACTGACAAGACGCCTACAAACGCCACGATCGACGCTCTTTACGACCGCACGGTTGTTGACCAGTCCGGTAACAAAATTGGCGAGATCGGTCAGGTTTACCTCGATGATGCATCAGGTCAGCCGGCCTGGGTGACCGTCAAGACCGGCCTATTCGGACGCAATGAGACCTTTGTCCCCTTCAAGGGCCTGGAAACCTCGGGTGGCCAGATCCGCACTATCTACACCAAGGACAAGGTGAAGGACGCCCCGAACGTTGACCCCGACGGTCACCTGTCTGAAGATGAAACCGAGGAGCTCTACCGCTACTACTCCGACGCCTTCGCTTCGGGCAAGACCACCGGTAAGACTGAGACCACAGACAAGAACGTCAACCAGGGTGGTCGAGTCGCCGCTGGTGGAGCTGGGGGCAATCAGGTTGCCGACAACAAGACGGTCTCTGACACCAAGGATCACGGCACCGACCACAAGTCTCCAGTTGCTGGGGACGGCTCCGTCGTCCGTCACGAGGAGCGCCTCAATGTAGGCAAGGAGCGCGTCGAGACTGGTCGCGTGCGTATCCACAAGCACATCGTCCACGACACCGAGACCGTTGAGGTTCCGGTTGAGCGTGAGGAGATTCACGTCGAGCGTGTTCCTCTTGATGAGAAGGTTGCCGCTGATGACGTCAAACTGTCCGAGGGTACCCACGACATCGTGACTCATGAAGAGCGTCCAGTCGTCAACAAGGAGACCGTCGGCGTCGAGAAGATCAGAATTAACAAAGAAGCCGTGCAGGACACCGAGACCGTATCCGACAAGGTTGCCAAGGAGCAGATCGACATCGATAACGCCAAGCGCACCAAGTGATGCCTTGACGACGAGTGAGGCCCAGGCTGTCTGCAACCTGGGCCTCACCCATGTGTGCATCTAGCCCGGTAGGATCAGTTTCATGATCGATCCCAAGCTCCTGCGAACGGATCCGGATGCCGTTCGTCGTTCCCAGATCGCCCGCGGCGAGGATCCCTCGGTCGTGGACGACGTCGTCGCCGCAGATGAGGCTCGTCGTGAAGCCATTGCTGCTCACGAGCATTTGCGCGCAGAACAGAAGGGACTCGGCAAGCGGATTGCCAAGGCATCTGGTGACGAGAAGGCGGAGCTGCTGGCGCGGACGAAGACCATCTCCGGTGACGTTGCTGACCTCAAGAAGGCTGCAGACGAGGCTGACGCCAAGTTTGTCGAGCTTGCCAAGACTTTGGGCAATATCGTCATCGACGGGGTCCCCGCAGGCGGCGAGGACGAAGGCGTCATCAAGGAGACCATCGGAACTCCGCGTGATTTCGCCGCTGAAGGATTCAAGCCCAAGGATCACCTTGAAATTGGTGAAGCTCTCGGCGCTATTGATATGGAGCGGGGCACGAAGATTTCTGGCTCCCGGTTCTACGTCCTCACCGGTGTTGGCGCTCAGTTGGAATTCGCCCTGCTCAACCTCGCGATGTCCAAAGCAGCCCAGTGGGGATTCACCCCAATGATCCCGCCAGCCCTGGTGAAGCCGTCGGCCATGGAGGGTACCGGTTTTCTCGGCCAAGCTGCTGACGACGTCTACTACCTGCCCAAGGATGATCAATACCTGGTTGGAACCTCCGAAGTGGCTTTGGCAGCCTTCCACTCCGACGAGATCCTCGACGACGCTGAGCTCCCCAAGCGTTACGTCGCTTTCTCGCCGTGTTATCGACGTGAGGCAGGCTCCTATGGCAAGGACACCCGAGGAATCTTCCGGGTCCACTGGTTCGACAAAGTCGAAATGTTTGTTTACTGCCTGCCGCAGGAGGCCGAGACCTGGCATGAGAAGCTGCTCAGTTTTGAAAAAGACTTCATTACCGCGCTAGACATCCCGTTCCAGGTGCTTGACGTCGCCTCCGGTGATCTGGGCCTGTCGGCTGCTCGCAAATACGATTGCTACGGTTGGTTGCCGACCCAAAATCGTTATCGCGAAATCACCTCGACGTCGAATTGCACGACCTTCCAGGCGCGTCGATTGTCCATCCGCCACCGGGGGCCTGACGGAGTCGAACCTTTGGCTACCCTCAATGGCACCTTGTGCGCGATGACACGCATCATCATCATGTTGCTGGAGAATCACCAGCAGGCCGACGGTTCGGTGCGGGTGCCGGAGGCCCTGCGTCCTTACCTCGGTGGTCGCGAGATCATTGAGCCGGTGAAGTGAGCGACGACCTGTACTACCGGGAGCTGCCCGACGGCACAATCAAGCAGGTCAATCCGTTCACCGGGACGAAAGTGTGGACGGTTCCGGGCCGGGGAGCGCGCCCATTGGGTAAGCCGGTCGAGCACGCCCGGGAATTGACTGAGCGTGATCGTCGTGCCGCCTGCGCGTTCTGCCCCGATAACCACGTGCTGACACCGCCGGAGAAGTCCCGGCTGGTGAAACGCGAAGGCGGCCTGGTGCGCGGTCACGATCTCATTCGTTGTGTTCCGGCAGATCAACTTGACTCGACCATTCCAGAATTTCGGCGCATCCCCAACCTTTTCGAAATTCTGTCGTGGCAGTACTGGCAGCTCAATTGGGGGATGGACCTTCCTCGGGTGTCGCGGCAGTGGCAGGAGGAATACCTATCTCATCCGGCGGGGGAGGCCCATGTGAGGTCAGTCCTCAACGCGAAGTTTAAGGCGGTGGGGTCGGACCAGCGCGCTGAGGACCTTGGGCCTCAAGAACTGAGACAAGCGTCGGCGGCGTTTTTTGCTGGTGGGCATGACGTCATCGTCGCCCGCCGTCACTACACCGACGAGGGGACGACGACCGCCGACATTGCCGGATCGGCGAGCCTTACGGTTGACGAGCATCGGGCCTTTATGGCGCTGACCGTCGACTCGATGGCTCAGCTACATCGCCACAACAAGCATGTGCGGTATGTGGTGGTTTTCCAGAACTGGCTCAAGGCAGCGGGGGCCTCCTTTGACCACTTGCATAAGCAGCTGGTGGCCATTGACGAGATCGGTGCCGATAACGAGTCCGTGCTGCCGAAGGCCGTTCTTGATCCGGATATTTTCAACCGGTGGGGCCCCGACTTCGCAGTGAAGCATGGCTTGGTGTTGGCCCGCAATGAGGGTGCCGTCATGACGGTTGGGTTCGGGCACCGGTACCCGTCGGTGGAGGTGTGGTCCACGAGTCGAGCCGATCAGCCCTGGCGGGTTGGCGACGATGGTATTGACGCCGTCTCAGATCTCCTCCATGCCGCGCACGTGGCGGTGGGCGATGATGTGCCTGCCAATGAGGAATGGCATTACCGCCCAGTGGGTACCGGGGTGGCGGTGCCATGGCGGATCATCCTCAAGTTGAGGGTCTCGACCCTGGCCGGATTTGAAGGCGGGACGAAGGTCTACGTCAACACCATCTCGCCGACGGCATTAGCTGCCATGCTGATGCCAAAGCTGTTCGAGGCTCGGTCAGCTGGGAGGATTGCCGCTATGGACTTGGGTGCGCAGTGCCACGTCGAACCGGGGGTGCTGAGAGCTGGTCGGATCGACTGACGCCGTGCTGGCAACCTGACGCCGTGCTGGCAACCTGGCCTCAGAACCAGCGTTTCAGCTCAACCGCAGTGCCACCGTCGGCAAAACATGGCGCGACGTCGTCAGCCACGGCTTTGACGGAGTCAGGGGCATCCCCGACGGCTACCCCGCGCCCGGCCCACTGCAGCATCTCAACATCGTTGTTACCGTCGCCAATGGCCAGGACGTCCTTGGGATCGACTCCCTTGAGGCGGCATAGCGCGTCAAGGGCGGAAGCCTTCGTGACGCCCTCCGGGGTGATGTCGAGCCACGCCGACCACCCGATGACATAGGAAACACTATGTAGGTCGAGGCTGCGCGCTAGATCACTGAACGAATCAGCGTAACCATTTGGGTCACGGATGATGACTCGCGGTGCAGGGCGTGATGCCAACTCGTCAATCGTTTCGATGTGGAGTTCACCCTGCAGTTCACCGGCTGGAAAGAGCTGGTTGAGCCGGTACCCAACGCCAACCTCTTCGACGGCGATGAGCGCTTGAGGATAAACCTCCATGACGTGGTCGATGATCGGCCGCGGGTCGAAGGTGACCTCATTTTGAACTGTGAGGGGAGACATTGATGCGGTGACGGCGCCGTTGGATACCACCGCGTGTCCGCCCTGTAGGCCGAGTGCCTCGTGGATGGGGACTGCCCCAAACAACCCTCGCCCAGTCGCCAAAACGACGGGAACGTTAACCGTGGCGACCGCCTCACGGATCGTGTCGGGAAGTTCTCCTTGATGGTCGACGAGGGTCCCGTCGATATCGAGGGCCACCATGCGAGGAGTGAATGTCATGTCAGCCAGCTTGCCACCACAGGATGATCACGCGGTGAACAATGCGTGACGTTCTCAGGCGGCCAACCGTGTACGGCTCGGATGAGGACGACCAGTCACTGACTCGTAGGCGGCAGGCAGGCGGGGCGCCGCGACTTTTGACGGATCCTTGTGATGGGGAGTTGGCGAAGCGTCGCGGGCCCGACGCAGGTGCCGCTTCACGGTGGACAGCGAGCAACCGAGACGGTCTGCGATGAAGCTCAGCGGCTGGTCCGGGTGAGCCCGGCGAAGCCGTATGACGTCCTGGGTGGCAATCTGGTGGCCGCTGCCGATGATTCCGGCGAAGGATCCCAGATCGTCGGGACGCACCTTGATGCCGAGGTAGGCGCGGATGCGCGAGCGTTGACGCGGTGTGGTGCCGGCAACGAATCCTGCGACGTCGTGATCGAGGATGGCATTCTCGAGGCACTGCTCAAAGAGTGGGCAGCTAGAGCACGCGGCGCGAGCGCGGGCCTGCAGTGTGCGCTCCAGGCGCTGTTCGTCAGGTGTAGCAGCAGTGCTGTCACCTTCGAGCAGGGGATGCTGGAAGACCGCTCTGAGGTTGGCGCAGGACGGGAGATTACGATCATTCGTCCGATTCACGATGGCTCCTTTCCAATGGGCCAAGGCGGCGTGTGCGACGTCAGCTGGCAGAGATGCTACAAGTGCTTTGCAGAGCGCAATGTGGCGTGGACGGTGATCAAATTGGACGTCCAAATTTGCTTGTGGGGCTGATGTGCACGTACACATAATCGAGTTTTCGCAGCGAAAGGCGAGGCGGACGGATGGTTATCAGAACAGCCGAGAGTGTACTTTTGGACAGTGCGCGACTGGAGCGTTCGACTTTCGTCTATGTGCATACGGTGTTTACACTCGCGGCAGGACCCGTCACCTGCCGGTCCCGCGTGGGAAAGTGGCGGCGTCCCGGTTAGAGTGCCTGGGTGGATGCAGCAACATACATGGCACTTGTACTTGTCCTGGCAGTCGGTGCCCAGTGGCTCGGATGGCGGTTACGCCTGCCCGCGCTGCTGTTCCTCCTCGTCATTGGTTTCGCTCTCGGACAGTGGGTTACCCCCGATGAGATCTTCGGTAAGAAGCTGTTATTCGACGGCGTCAACCTCTCTGTGGCAATTATCCTCTTCGAGGGGTCACTTGGACTGAAACTGCGCGAAGTCCGGGATCTCGGACGACCGATCTTCCGGTTGTGCACTCTCACCGCAGGGTTGGCGTGGGTTCTCATTACCGTCGCGGCGACGCTCCTGGGGTTCGATGGACGAGTCTCCTTGCTGCTCGGTGCCATCCTCATAGTGACTGGCCCAACGGTGATTAACCCGATTTTGCGTCAGTTACGCCCCACCCGACGAGTGAGTGCCCTACTGAGGTGGGAGGGAATCGTCGTCGATCCGCTCGGTGCCATTCTGGCCCTGCTGGTCTACCAGGCCATTACTAGCATCGACGGATCGTCCATTGGACGGGGAGTCTTGAACTTAGGGCTCACCCTTCTAGTAGGGCTGCTCTTTGCTGGCCCTATTGGTTGGATTCTTACTGCGATGATGAGGCGGCACCTCATTCCCGACTTCCTGCAAGGCGTGATCTTTGTCGGGGCTGCGGTTGGCACATGTGTTGGCGCAAACGTCCTTCAGGAGGAGTCGGGCCTGGTCGCCGTCACGATGCTCGGCATCTACTTGGCTAATCAGCGCAATCTTGAGCTTGAACCCGTCGTCGAGTTCAAGGAGCACCTGCAGGTGCTGTTAGTGGGTGTGCTGTTCATCATGCTTGCCGGGCGCGTCACCCCATCCCAGATCCTCGACATCTTGCCTACCGGCCTCATTTTCGTCGCGCTTCTGGTGCTCGTCATCCGTCCCGCTTCGGTGCTTCTGGGGTTGGTTGGTACCGAGACGACGCGCCAAGAACGCACGCTGATGGCGTTTATGGCTCCCCGAGGAATCGTGGCGGCGTCGGTGGCGTCAGTTTTTGCGCTGCAGTTCAGTGAATCCGCTAACCACGTACGGGAGCAGGCGACGCAGATTGCGCAATCTGATCCGGAGCGTTCCAAGCAACTGCTCTCCTTCGCCAATCAGATCGCTGGTATGGCTAGCCAGGTCGACAGGCTCGTGCCGCTAGTCTTCTTGGTCATCGTCTGCACCGTCGCCATCTACGGGTTGGGTATCGGAAGACTTGCCGAGAAACTCGGGCTCGCCTCCGCAAGCCCACGGGGAGTGATGTTTGCAGGGTCGCCCTCCTGGACGATCGACACTGCCAAGACATTGCGTGACCTCGACGTGCCGACCCTCATCGTCACTCGACGCGCCTATGACCTATACGCAGCGCGCAAAGCCGGTCTGCGATGTGAGGCTGCCGACTTTCTGTCCGAATACGCCACCGAAGATATGGACTTGGCAGGCATCGCCTCGATGGTGGCGTGTACGTCAGACGACGACACTAATTCCATTGCGTCGGTGCATTATCGGCGTGCATTGGGGCGGGCGAATGTTTTCCAATTAAAGCGAATGGATGAAGGAGATGACGGTGACGCCACTACTGGTGCCGCGCAGATCCTCAAAGCGAGAACGGCCTTTGATCCGCCGACCTCGCACTCGGCCATGGACAAAATGTGGCGTAATGGCAAACGAGTGCGCCGCGTCACGTTGGATGAGGACCTCAGCTGGGACGAATTCCGGGACGCGATGCCAGACGCCGTGGTGATGTTTGTCGTGAAGCCGTCGTCGGTCAGTGTTGCCAATAATGAGATGAGCGCTCCTAAAGAGGACGACACCATCATTTACCTGGGAGACGAGTGGAAACACGTTCCACAGCCCGCTGTCGCACAGGAGGAGGAGCCGAGTCGACAGACGATGTCGGTTCCGTCTTCAGAGGAGGCAGTGCGAGATCGCATTGACGCCGACCGGAAAGCGGCTGACACGAAGGATGAACCTGCTGACAATGCGGTAGGTAACGACTCGTCTGGTTATGGTGAAAGAGGCGGGAAATCTGAGCATGTTGTGCAGACTCATGGGCGAGAAGAGGAGCCAGTACAGCCACGATCCGGTGAGTTGAGTCCTGGCAGACCGTCGCCGGTATCGGCTGATTCACCGAATGAGTGGTGAAGGGCCAAATACTCGATCGGGTCTACGCTACGTACGTTGCTACGCAATATCACGTTGCTACGCAATGCGACGGTTGCGGATCGCCCTTTCCGTCGTCCACATGGCGGCGCCAATAACGGCACCTGCGATTCCGGCGACGAGGAATCCCCACTGCCAGCCGTTGGCGTCCATAATGGCGCCGATGAGCGGGGCCGCCATGGCCGTCCCGCCATTGAGACACGATCCCTGCCATCCGATGATGGTGCCGCGCGAGCTTGGAGGCACTAGGTCGGTCAGCGCATCGACCGAGGACGTGATCGTCGGAGCGCAGAACACTCCGCCCACGAAGAGCAAGATGGCCGATGACGCCGGGCCGTTCGATAAGGCCGCTAAAGCGGTGAGGGCGCCCAGAAATAGCAAGAGAAGCGCAGTTGACGCTCCTCGAGGCAAAGCTCCGTACAGGACGCCGCCAATAGCTGACCCGAACCCGGATGCAGCCAGCACCCAACCAATCATTTCGGGGTACCCCATCGACCTCATGGCAGCGACGGTCGTCAACTCAATACCCCCAAGACAGAACCCGGTGGCGACGACGGTGAAGAGGATGGACGCTGACCGTGGCGACAACCACGCCACCTTACGACTACGAGGCGCCTGGACGACTGGCGCAGCTGAGGCTGGGGTGCGAGCGGCGGGCGGGACTGGGTTGTCCTCTGATGGTTCTGTCGTCGCAGGATTGAGGACCATCAGACCGACAGCTCCGATGGCGGCAACGAATCCGCACGCTGTGATCGTGATCTGGGTCCCGATGGTCGTGGCGGCAATAATAGCGACGGTCGGGCCGATCATGTAGCAGATTTCCACGCTTACAGAATCAAGTGACAATGCGGCACGGCGTCGTGATGAGGGCACGGCGGCCATAAGGACTTGACGCGGGATAGTGAAGATCGGGTAATTCCATAGCCCACCGATTGCGCACAGCGCTAGGAGTGGAAAATACCCTAGCCAAGGACACAATCCCCACGTGGCAGTCGTGATAATGAGTGAGGGAAACATCGTGCGTCGCAGTCCGCGGCGGTCGACCATGCTGCCGCGCCAGGGCCCAGAGACCATTGTTGCGACGGTGACCACGGTCGTTACCGCTCCGGCGCGCACGTAGTCGAGGTGTAACGAACTCACCACGTGGACACTCATGACGATTCCGAGGCTGAAAATCGGAATGCGGATAAGGGCCGATAACAGGAGGGTCGTCCATACCTCCCGAATGGCGATAACATCCCGGTAACCGTGCATCTAAGCACTCTATAACGTTCACGATGTATTAGCGCCTCACTACCGCCTCAGTCTGAGTGGGCTAGGCGACGATACGCAGCCCACCCAGATAACGCCGTCGACGCATTGCGGATAGTGGCCGAGTTCTCACTGGTCTTGATATCTGCGACGACTCGTCATCGCCGCAAACGCTCACGGGAAATGACGGAATCCAACCGGCGGTGATCGTCAAGGGGTCGATATTGCTGTCATATAACGCATATGAAGTAAGGAATATGGAGCAAAAACCATCGAAAGCCACAAGGTAACGACAAAATGATGCGCAGAATCAGGGATATTTCCCAGCGATCAGTCGACGCCAAATTCCATTGCAGCAGCGTCGAGAGCCTTCTGACCATCCCCGTCATCATCATCGTCGTTGGACGCAATAGCTGCTGCACCACCGGCCTCAAGCTGCCCGACGAGGTCAGCGTGGCTCGTGAGCTGGCCCTGGGCAGAGTAGAGCTCAAGCTTGTCGCGGGTGTCGGCGATGTCAAGGTTGCGCATGGTGAGCTGACCAATGCGATCGGTGGGGCCAAAAGCGGCACCCTCAACGCGCTCCATTGACAGCTTCTCGGAGTGGTATGAGAAGCTCGGCCCGGTGGTGTCAAGGATGGTGTAGTCCCAGCCACGACGCAGCTTAAGCGTGACCGATCCGGTAATGGCGCTGGCGACCCAATGGGTGAGAGATTCCCGAATCATGAGCGACTGTGGGTCGAGCCAGCGCCCCTCATAGAGCAGCCGCCCAAGGCGACGCCCCTCATTGTGATAGGTCTCCAGCGTGTCTTCGTTGTGGATGGCGTTGGCAAGACGCTCGTAGGCGATGTGAAGTAAGGCCATGCCTGGGGCTTCATAGACGCCGCGAGACTTTGCTTCGATAATGCGATTTTCGATCTGGTCGCTCATGCCGAGGCCGTGCCGACCGCCAATGGCGTTGGCCTCCAGAACCAGGGCGACTTTGTCGTCATATTCCTTGCCGTTAATGGCGACGGGCAGACCCTGTTCGAAGGAGACCGTCACTTCCTCAGCGTCGATATTGACGTCTGGGTCCCAGAACTTGACGCCCATGATCGGGTCGACGGATTCGAGGGAGACGTGCAGGGATTCGAGTTTCTTGGCCTCGTGGGTGGCGCCCCAAATGTTGGCGTCGGTGGAGTATGCCTTTTCCTTGGAGTCGCGATATGGAAGGTTATGCGCTGAGAGCCAGGCACTCATTTCGTCGCGACCGCCGAGTTCGGCGACGAAGTTTTCGTCAAGCCACGGCTTGTAGATTCGCAGTTGTGGGTTGGCGAGCAGGCCATAGCGGTAGAACCGTTCGATGTCGTTGCCCTTGTAGGTGGAGCCATCCCCCCAGATGGAGACGTCGTCGTTATGCATGGCCCGTACCAGCAGGGTGCCGGTGACGGCGCGACCGATGGGAGTGGTGTTGAAGTAGGGGCGTCCGGCGGAACGAACGTTGAATGCGCCGCACGCGATAGCGCTCAAGCCCTCCTCGACGAGCGCTGCTTTACAGTCAACGAGTCGGGAGATTTCAGCGCCGTAGTCAAGGGCGCGTCCCGGCACTGACGCGATGTCGGGTTCGTCGTACTGGCCAATGTCGGCGGTGTAGGTGCATGGCACTGCGCCGTTTTCGCGCATCCACGCGACGGCGACGGAGGTGTCGAGACCTCCGGAGAATGCGATGCCGACGCGCTCGCCGACGGGAAGATGAGTGATGACCTTGGACACGTCGACAACCCTAGCGCATATATATGCAGACATCCAAATGGATATGCGGTCTGTTGGGTTGAGGGACCACCTGATGACGCGTGGAGGGTTGGCAGTCTGCCGTCAGGGCCGAACGATTGCCGGGCAGTATGAAGCGACCTGCCAAGACTGACGTCATGGCAGGTCGCTGCTTGAGATGGGGTGTGCTGGTATTGCCTCAGTCAGAGAGTGAGCGCGATCTTGCCGAGCACCGCACCGGATTCGAGCTTTTCGTGAGCCTTGCCAGCCTCAGTCATGGGGAAGGATTCGACCGGGGCAGGTTTGATATCGCCGTTGGTGTACATGGGCCACGCGACCTCGCGGACGCGCTGGCAAATTGCGGCTTTCTCGTCAAGGGGCCGGGGTCGCAGGCTAGTAGCGGTGATAGAGGCGCGCTTGTTAAGGAGTTTTCCAATGTTGAGCTCTCCCTTGGCGCCGCCCTGCATTCCGATGATGTCGAGACGTCCGCCCGTGGCGAGTGCATCGACATTGAGACCGAGATACTTAGCGCCCATGACGTCGAGGATGACGTCGGCGCCGCGGCCTTCGGTGGCGTCTTTAACTGCGGCAACCCAGTCACCGTGGTAGTCGAGGGCAATGTCGGCGCCGAGATTGCGACAAAACTCCTGCTTCTCGACGGTGCCGCAGGTAGTTATAACCGTGCATCCGAGCGCCTTGGCGTATTGGATGGCGAACTGGCCGATGCCGCCTGCGCCGCCGTGTACGAGGAAGGTTTCGCCCTTGGCTAGCCCGACGTGATCCATATTGGAGATGACGGTGGCCGCGACCTCGATGAGAGTTGACGCCGTGACTGGATCAATGCCCTCGGGAATTGGCAGAAGCTGGCCAGCAGGGACGACGACGTATTCGGCGTAGCCACCGCCCGCAAGTAGAGCGACGACCTCGTCCCCCTTAGGCCAAGTGACGTCAGAGCCGAGGGCGACGACTGTGCCCGTGACTTCAAGACCCATGGTGTCCGAAACACCCTTCGGGGGCGGGTAAAGACCCTGGCGCTGCAGCAGGTCGCCCCGGTTGATACCCGCTGCCCTCACTTTGACAAGGACCTCTCCTGGGCCCGGTTGGGGTGTGGGAACTTCGGTCCATTCAATGCACTCGGGGCCGGGACGATGGCGCCCCTTGGAATCGGTCTTGTCAGTAGGGCGGACGGTGATCGCATGCATGTATCAAGCCTGCCACAGTGAGTTCAGCTGGGCTGTCTGAGATGTAAGGCCCCACGCCGTAGCCTCAAGATTTCACGTGGAGGGACGGGGAGTGTCCACAGATCTTGGGACTTATCCACAGATTTTGGATCTGAGGCTTCTCATGAGTTTCGCGCACCCTCAGGATTGTCGCCATGGTGATGAATGGTAAAGGCGCAAGACGCTGTCGTCGGCGCGTTGCGATGGTGGCATCCCTTGTCGTGGCTGGTTTAGGGGTGGCGGCATGTGGAACTTCCGGAAATTCTTCTGACGCGACAGGAGGGATAACTCCGGTTGCGAGGGCGACTTCGACACACAGGTCGACGCCGCCGCCCAGTGCGCAGACGCCAAAGGTTGTCAAGGTTTCGGCAACCCCAGTCCCTGGGACGAAGCAGGACGCGTTGTTTTTAGAGGCGAAGCAGGTATATGAGACGTATCTGGAACAAACCTTATTGTTTGAGCAAGAAGGCGGGGGTAAGAATCTTCCACTAGGCTTAGAAAGCGTGGTTGGCGGAGTATGGCAAGAGATGATTTCAGAATACTACGAGAAGGTAAAAGAGCGCGGCCATATAGTACGCCCTGAATCTGCGGGATACGGCTTTGTTAACATTGGTCGTCGTGCGGATCGCGAGGGGCATGAAATTGCCATCAATTCGTGTGTTGACCAAAGGGGGTGGGAGTTTATTGACTCTGAAGGTAATGTAGTTTCACGTGGAATTATTAAGCACAACGAAGTGTTTCTTGACCACGTTGCTGGTCGGATGGTGATCGTAGATGGACTCTCGGAAAGGGTTAGCAAATGCGAATCTTGACGCTCGCGGTGGCGGTGTTAGTTGCCGTTCAAGGGATCGGATTTCCGCAAGCAGATGGGAGTTCTCGGTCCAGGGGAGTCGTTGATAACGAGGAGAGTGGCGTCATAAGCATTGAGAAACATTTGCGTGGTTCTCACCGTAAACCCGGGATCAAAATTGGCGGAGGGGCTAAGCATGGCACGCCGGGATTCGACGGTTCCCATCGCAAGCGCCGCAGTCCGCACGCGGGAAGTCGTCGATCCCCTGCTCATCCTGGGCCGTCCGAACCGGTAAGGCGATGGGGAAGTGATGCCTATATTGATTCCTCCATTTTGTCTATGTCTAAAATTCCTTACTTGCCTGGGCTTAACCCTCGCTCTAAGGAATCAAAGCTTCACCGGTCGGCGTCATCTCCATCTCCTGCTAAGCCTCACGTGCCGACTCGAGAAGAAGTCCGAGAATGGTCGATCAATCTTGCGACGAATATTCATCTCGCTAAGCCAGTCGTCGATATTGAGCCGAGGCCTTCCGCTAACAAATGGGGCATCACTGCGGTGGGGCAGCCGTTGTGGTTTCACAATGCAGGGGCAGAACGTCACACCGCTAGTGAATCATCGCACGGAATTACCGTATCCCTAGATGCTGAACGAGTTGAGACAATTTATGACACCGGAGAGAAAACCATCCATTGTGCACACTCAACTCCACGCCCAGAAAACGCCGATCCTCGGGCGCAGTCTCCAGATTGTGGTTACATTTATCAGCATCCGGGAAATTACACCCTGCGCATGACTGAGGTATGGCACGTGGGATGGCGGTCAGGGGACCAGTCAGGTGTAATCGTCGCGAAGCGATCGTCGTCTAAACCGTTGAAGGTCAACGAACTCATTGGCGTACTCACAGCGTCTGGAGGGCGATGAGGTCGGCCGCCTGAGCTCCGAAGGCGCTGCTACCCGCGCCCGAGGATGACAACGCTGATGTATGAGCATGTCTCTGGGTGAGTGAATATGATCGGCAAATCATGGCTAAGATGTGATCACCGGGTCGTGCCCGGTTGGCGAGATCGCATAGTGGACGAGTGCAGCCGCCTTGAAAGCGGCCGAGGGAAACCTCCGTGGGTTCGAATCCCACTCTCGCCGCCACGGAGCCTGGCTCCCAGGTGCGATATCTGAGGGTCAGGCCCTTCATATATCGGCTTAGCAGTGATGGGAGATTGGGATGCCCAGGACGGACGTGACGGATCTTCCACCCGGCACGACCAGGCATGTCATGTCTCCGGAGCCCCCTATTCGTGGCTTTATCATTGCTGGCATCTTGTCCATCGTCGGCGCTGTCCTCATGATCGTCAGCATCGCTAAGGGCTGGCATGAGCTGGTGACCATTCTCTTTATCGCTGTTTTCGCTTGCGGTATTGCCCTGGCCGTCACGGCGGCATGGTCGATGGCTCACATGAAGCTCTATGTTGATTTAGACGACGAGGGCTACCACATCCACGGTGCCGGACAAGACCGTCGCGGGAGCTGGAGCAAGGTCACGAAGGCTGCGCTCACCGAGTCACGATCCCGTCTCACCCTTTACCACGGCCGGGTTGGGCGTACACATATCGTCCGTCCCGGAATGGGGGACCCCCAAGAGATGGATGACCTCGCCGTCGATGTCGCACATCGCCTCGACAAGTCACGCGGGTATCGTCAAGACATCTGAGTCAATGGTTACATAACTGGGCTACATAACACAGTGGTGTTCCGAAGCATCCTCGGAACACCACTGCCTTGAAATGTACCGCTAGCCTTAGCTAGCAATTAATACCGGAAGGTTCAGGCCGTCGTCGTGCGATCCCCTGCAGCAGACCCGTCGGCATCCTTAGCCTCCGGTACTTTGACCGGGCGAAGCTTCACCCACACCAGGAACACTGTTCCTGCGGCGAGCAGGCATATTCCCGACCATAGGTCGGCGTGAGCGTCAGAACCCTTGACCAGCCCAGTGATCGTCAAAATAATCCCGTAAAGTCCGAGTAATCCACCAATGACAGTCCGAATGTCCATCGCGCGAGCGACACGACGGCGAGAGGTGGCAGTTGCGTTCGACATGGCAAGCTCCTCAGAAGACGATGTTGAGAACGACGGTGATGGCTAACACGGTCATGCCGAGCGGAACCGTGCGGCGGTACCACGGCAGACTCTTCTCTTGCGGATCGACGAGGTGCTCCTTTGGGGTTTCCGAGTACACCAGCCTGACCAGTTCCTCGGCGGGCTTGGGCTCGGTGAACAGCGACACCACGATGCTGACGATGATGTCGGCGACAAACCCTACCGTGGCAGCAAGGAACGCCGTGCCTTGACCTGGCAAGGTAAACACTCCCGTCAGGCTCATAACCCACACTGTCACAGCGCTCAGAGTGCCGACGACGAGGCCCGACCAACCAGCATGAGGGGTTGACCGCTTCCAGAACATTCCAAGGATGAACGTCGCAAAGAGCGGGGCGTTGAAGAACCCAAACAACGTCTGCAAGTAGTCCATGATGTTGGAGAACCCTGACGCCATAAACGCCGTTCCGATGGCAATGACGGTTGCGATAACTGTGGCGATGCGTCCCACCTTGACGTAGTAGTCGTCGGACTTGTCTTTGACGACGTAGTGCTGCCAGATGTCCACGCTGAAGACGGTATTGAATGCCGAAATATTCGCCGCCATGCCAGCCATAAATGCAGCCAGTAGACCCGTTATTGCCACGCCCGTCAGTCCAGTAGGTAACAGGCTTCGGATGAGGAACAGCACGGAGTCGTTGTATTGGACGAAGCCGCCTGATGCGCCGCCGGCAACCTTCTCGCCAGCCTTCATACGGGCGATCTCGGGGACGAGCACCGCTGCGAGCATGCCTGGCAAAACCGTCAGGAAAGGCACGAGCATCTTCGGGAAAGCGCCGATAATGGGCGTCTTGCGCGCAGATGACAGCGAATCAGATGCCATTGCTCGCTGTACCTCGACGAAATTTGTCGTCCAATAGCCGAAGGACAGCACGAATCCGAGGCCGAGCGTGATGCCAATGACAGACATCACCGGATTGCTGAACCCGGATAGTGCTTGGCCGGGCCAGGAATGAAGCTGCTGGGCAGCGGGCGTCACGACGTCGGGATGAGCGTCAGCGGCAGCGGTGATCTTGGCCTTGAGGCCGCTCCAGCCGCCAACTCGGTGCAAACCAATAATGACAAGGGGCAAGAGAGAAGCGACGATGACGAAAAACTGCAGCACCTCGTTGTAAATGGCTGCCGACAAGCCACCAAGACTGATGTAAGCGAGCACGATGACCGCCGCGACGATGAGGGCGACCCACAATGGCCATCCCAACAAAGCATGGACGATCGTTCCAAGAAGGTACAGGTTGATACCGGCGATAAGTAGCTGGGCCAGCGCAAAAGAGATCGCATTGACTAAATGCGCCGCCGGACCAAACCGTTTGAGCATGAACTCTGGCACTGAGCGCACGCCAGAGCCGTAGTAGAAGGGCATCATGACGATGCCGAGGAACACCATCGCGGGGATAGCGCCGATCCAGAAGTAATGGACTGTCGGAATACCGATCTGGGCGCCATTGGCTGACATGCCCATGATCTCGACTGCGCCAAGGTTCGCTGACACGAATGCCAGCCCTGTCACCCATCCCGGTAGGCTCCGACCGGACAAGAAGAAGTCGAGAGAGTCGGATACCTGGTGTCTGGCGGCCAGCCCGATTCCGAGCACGAACACGAAATAGATGAGCAGGATCAGATAATCAACGAACCCTGCATTGATGAGTGTCTCCAACGGCATTATGTGGGGATGTCCTTTCGGTTGGTACGGGGAAGGAACGGCCTCGTTGGCGTCGCCCCGTGGGGAACCATAGACCCCCGGTGTGGCGTTAACTCACCCGCACCCGCTAGTTTTGAGTACGTAAACATTTTGAGTGAGCGAAGCTGGCATTGCGCTGACGTCGTCGCAGCCTTCGTCGTACGCTCAGCTCTGTTGACAAGGGATTTCGACCGGCAAAGGAGCCATTAATGTCGCAGATACCCCACGACATGGCGGCAGAACACCAGACCCCCACGATTCGTACAGCCTGGTCAGCTGAGGAAGGTGCCACGCGCGCACGTCACCTCTTCGCCGAGCACATTGGGGGCAGCCCCGACGGCGTCTGGGCGGCCCCTGGGCGTGTCAACATCATCGGCGAGCACACGGATTACAACAACGGTTTTTGTTTGCCCATTGCCCTTCCTCATCGCACCTATGTTGCTGCTCGACGCCGCGAGGATGACCGCGTCACCCTCGTCTCCCAGCTTGACGGCAGCGTCGTGACCTGGCAGGGAGCCATTGACGACATCGCTCCCGGATCGGTGACGGGGTGGAAGGCCTACACCGGGGGCGTTGCGTGGGCGCTGCGTCAGGCTGGTTATGAGGTAGGAGGATTCGAAGCTGCGCTGGTCACCTGCGTGCCGCTCGGCGCTGGGCTGTCGTCGTCGGCAGCCGTCGAATGTGGCGTCGGCCTTGCCCTCGCTGGCCTCTACGACCTCGGCCTCGCCGATGCCGACCGTACTAACCTTGTCAATGTTGCACGTGCCGCTGAGAACGAGGTTGCCAAGGCCCCGACCGGTGGACTGGACCAGACCGCCTCGCTGCGCACGACCGAAGGCCATGCCCTCCTCCTCGACTGTGACGACTGGTCGGCCCGTCAAGTCCCCTTCAACCTTGATGGCGCGGGTTTGGAGCTGCTTGTCATTGACACCCGAGCCCCTCACCGTCTGGTTGACGGCCAGTACGAGGCGCGCCGCCGATCTTGCGAGGACGCTTCTCGCATCCTGGGCGTCGGTAGTTTGCGTGAGGTTGCCGACTTGGGGGCTGCCCTGGCTGCTCTCGATGACGACGAGATGGCGCGTCGCGTCCGTCACGTCGTCACTGAGAATGATCGTGTCACCGAATTCGTCAAACTCCTCGACGACGGTCGTATCCGCGACGTAGGACCCCTCATGAACGCGTCCCATGACTCGCTACGTGACGACTACGAAGTCACCTGCCCCGAGCTGGACGCTGCCGTCGACGCGGCCCGAACTGCCGGTGCTCTCGGTGCGCGGATGACCGGTGGCGGATTCGGCGGTTGTGCCATCGCGTTGGTTGATCGCGACGTTCGCAACAAGGTTGCCACGCAGATCGCGGACACCTTCCGTGATGCCAGCTTCTCCCACCCCGACTTCTACGTCGTTACCCCCGGTCCAGCCGCCTTACGGGTGCAATGATGTGGGGCAGGATTCGCCGCACGTAAACGGCGGACGATGCCCGCAGTCGGATGCGGGTTGCTGACGTGCTTGTGTAGAGGATGTAGCTTATGACCGACCAGCAGCGTCGAGGGTCTTCGCGGCCTTCGATGGGTGACGTCGCCGCGGCGGCTGGGGTGTCCCAACAGACCGTCTCGCGGGTCGTCAACAATTCCGACGCCGTGCGCAAGAAAACCGTTGACAAGGTCCTTAAGGCGATGGCCGACGTCGGTTATTCACCCAACGTGGCGGCTCGGAGTTTGCGCTTGGGGCGCATGGGTGCCGTCGGCGTCCTTGTTACAGACCTTTCGCGTACTGGAGAGTTGCGGACGGTCCAAGCCATTGTTGAAGCAACCCGACGCAGCGAGTTCGCCGTCGTCCTTGATTGCCTTGAACCCACTGATGACCTCGTCACGGCATACCGGCACGCGATGAAGCGAATGGTAGGACGGGTCGACGGTTTCATCGTTGAGGGGCTTGAACTGAGCCATCCCGAGGAACTTGAGGTGCCGCCCGGGGCTCCAGTCGTGGTGGCTGGCCCTCCGTGCCGCCGTTTCTCGACTGTTGGGTGCGACCAGGCTGCTGGCGTGAGTGCTGCCGTCAACTATCTCTTGGCATTGGGGCACCGCACTGTCCACCTCATCAGCGGCCCGGACTACTCGCATCAAGCTGCCGTGCGCCGTCAGGCGTGGCAAGAATGCTTGGAGGCTAACAACTGCGAGATCCCCGATGTCATTACAGGGGGTTGGACGGCCTCGTCAGGACGCGATGCGGCGCGTTACCTCAAGACCACCGGGGCGACCGCTGTGCTCGCCAGCAACGACGAAATGGCAGCAGGGGTCATCATTGGCCTGCTCGACATGGGTATCAGAGTTCCCGACGACATATCGGTGGTTGGCTTTGATGACGTCCTTGGCGATGCAGTGTGGCCGACGTTGTCGACGGTGCGGCAGGACTTCGCGGCGATCGGTCAACGTCTCGTCGAAGAACTCCTGGCCCAATTGCAGGGTGCCCCGAAGACGTCGGTGATGGTACCGGCTCCTCTGGTCGTTCGGGCGAGTACCGCACCTCCGCAACACTGACCCGCAGAAATGAGCCGCGTCACCTCGCACGCGGTAGGGCGTCAGGGCTGCTGCGGGTTGTAAGCGCAGGCGTCAGTCACTGACTGCGAGACGTCGTGGCTGCTAGGTGAAGTGCGTGGAGTCGTGCGTGTGGGCGCCTTTGACGTGCGGGGTTTCGGCGTGGTGGATTTGGTGGCCTTGCTAGCCGAGGACCCGGTCACTGGCTTGTTCTTGTTCTTTGCTTGAGAGACGCCATGGATAGCGGCTTGTACTTGCTTGCGGACGAGACCGTAATCCGGATGGGACGAGACAAAATCATGCTGGCCATTGGTGAAAACGACACGGTTAATGTTGGCGTCGCGCATGTTGATGGCGAGGTCGACGAAAGCTGGCAGCATTCCCTGAGGGATGTCAGAGACCACCATCTGTCCGGACGCGTCGGCGATCGATTCAAATCGGGTCAGCACAGTCTGCGGGCTCGTTTGATCGAGAACAGCCTTCATAAGGCAGGATTGACGGCCCATGCGGTCATAGTCGGTGCTCTCCGAACGCGAGCGGGCATACCACATAGCGTGGTAGCCGTCGAGGTGCTGGTTAGGGCCAACTTCGAGGTAACCGTCAGGTTTCTTGCCTTCGGTGTTGCCAGCGATGGGTAGACGCTCGTTGATGTTTACCGACACTCCGCCAAGGGCGTCAATGAGTTTCTGTAGACCGTCGATGTCGAGCATGACGAAGTAGTCGATCTTGAGACCGAAGGCCTCCCCGGTGGCCAGTTTCAGGGCATCGGCTCCGGGAGAGTCGGTTGCTCCCATGCGGTCGGCGTAGTGAGCTGACACCGTTGACCAGATTTCATTCGCCATGTAGTTGGCATTGTCACCGTCGCCGTCTTCGCTGACGAACCCGTTAGGAAATATGGCATGTAGTGGCGAGTCCGGTGGAAATGGCATCCTCGCAGTGTTGCGGGGGAGTTGGAAGATCGACGTGTCACCGTTAGCGGTGTTGATCGACGCCACCATGATCGTGTCAGTGTTCATGGTGTTGTCGGCACGATAATTGCGAGCCTTGGTGTCGTCAGCTCCGACGAGCAGGACGTTGACTCGCGGTTTGGACGCCCAAATCGCCTTGACGTCCTGGTTGTAGTTGATGGACGGGCGGGTGACGGAGCGTTTGTCTGTGAAGATTTGGCCAAGCATGTGTGCTTCGTCATAGGCGTACCGGCCAGCGACGGCTAACGGGGTCGCGACGGTGGTACACAGCGCGGTGACAAGGATGGTCGAGCCCCAGCGTTGTCCGCGGGTGATGCCGTGAGGCCTGAGGTCCAGATGGGAAAAGGTCAGCAGCGCCACGAGGGCGACGGCAAGAATCGGCAAGCCCCATGTCAAAGCGGTGAGCAACCGTGGCCGCACGACAACCGATGCTGCAACTGAAGGATTCGCCACGACGAAGAAAACGGAGATGGTCAGCACGATGAGGATGAGACCGATGATCGTCAGTCCGGTGACACGGCGTCGCGGAATGCGGCTGCGAGACAAGGCTAGGCCGGGGATGAAAGCCCCAAGGACGGTCCATCCCAGACAGGCGCGGAAAGCATGGTTACGTTTGGCCTCCTCGTTCCACCTCGATGGCGTGCGGTGACTGCGGCCAGCTGATAACGCGTTAGCGGCGGCAGCTCGTCGGGCTGGGGTGGGACGGGATTTCGGCGCCCTGGCGGGTTGCGGAGTGTTCACGGGGGGTTCGGCTGCGGATCGCCGTGGACGCGGATAGGGCGTCGGCTGTCGGGCGGCTGCCTCAAGATCTGCCCGCCGCAGGACGTGGGTGTCCTCGTTGGCTTCCGGGTCGTTCATCCAATCCGGTTGGGCGGCGTGACGTGGAGACGGCGAATGGGCGCCGTACGACGCGTCAGCCATGCTCATCCCTTTCCGTGGGTCCCGATAGGGCGGACTCCATGTTAACCTCTGCCCGCAACATGAGGCTGTACCGGCTGGCTGGGCTATGCCCGTGATGACGTCCGTTCTGTGTCGTTATGGCAGAAGCGTCCCTTGTCAGAAGCGTATTGGAGGCAGGGTAGTGCTTTTTTCGTGCCTGAATCCTGCGCTCAGAATTGGAGGGTTAGGGGTTGAGAGGGTAGGCTGACACGGCACTTGGAGGTGTCGCCTAGTCAGGTCTATGGCGCCCGCCTGCTAAGCGGGTTTGGGAGGTAATCCCATCGCGGGTTCAAATCCCGCCACCTCCGCCGGATGCCCGGCGCCTCACATATGGGGTGCCGGGCCTGTGCGTTTAGATGGTGACGCTGTTAGCCGTCAGGTAGATCTCCTAGGGCTGGGGCAAGTGAGCCGCCCCATGATGGCCCGAAACCCAGGTATTTGGCGGAAATTCAGGGGGTGATCCATTCGAGTTTGCATTGCAAGCCCGAGGGCTGTAATGTTTAGCAACGCGCACAGCGAAAGGCGCCCGTGGCTCAACGGATAGAGCATCTGACTACGGATCAGAAGGTTGGGGGTTCGAATCCCTCCGGGCGCGCACAGTGATAACAACGAAACCCCCGCCACGATGGCGGGGGTTTCGTTGTTATCGGCTTGTCTTATCTGCCGTTTAACTGAGCGCTGCGTTCCGACCGGCGATAAACCACACGACAGGCCCAACTACCGGGAAGCAGAAGCAGATGACGATCCAGATCGTCTTGCCCGTCCCCGTTAGGTGGTCTGCCCTGAGAATCGACAGCAGGGACATCACAAACACGATGCCCGAAATGACGGTTCCCAGAGCAAACAAGATCAAGAAGAGACTGCTCGCAATCATGTGACTCAGCGTACCGATGCCGTCGAGCGACTCAATACCGGTGGCATCATGGCCCCATGACGACCGTGTGGGCCCACCGTGGTTCGAGCAGGTATTTCCCGGAAAACACCCTTCCCGCCTTCCGCAATGCCATCGATCTCGGCGCTGATGGTATTGAACTTGACGTCCAACTCACCAGCGACGGCCACGTTGTCGTCTGCCACGACGAGACCGTTGATCGCACCACCGATGGTCATGGACCCATCGTCGCCATGACCATTGACCATATTCGTCGCCTCAATGCTGCCTTCGGCACGAGTCACCCTCGTGCCCGCATTCCCCTCCTCGACGAGGTCCTGGACCTTCTTGTTCCCACCTCGCTTGCTCTCAACATTGAGCTCAAGAACAGTGTGGAACGCTATCCGGGCCTCGTCGACGCTGTTGTTCGCGCCATTAATAGTCGCCACATCGCCGACCGCATTGTCATCTCCTCGTTCAATCACCGCTGCATGGCTGAGGTTGCTGAACGCACCCACAATCGCGTCGCTCGCGCCATCCTCTACGCCGATGACATCGTTGACCCGTGGGACTACGCCCGGCACCTTGGCGTCCAAGCTGTACATCCGGGGGCGCATCTTCTCGTAGATCGTGATGACGTCGCGACGTTTCATGACGCCGGCTTGGCGGTACGTGCGTGGACGCTCGACCTCCCCGATGAGCTGCGTGCCGCCTATGCTCTCGGCGTCGATACCGTCATCACCAACGACCCCGCCACCGCCCAACAAGTCCGTGACGAAAATTGACGCCACCCTCACCTGCCCGGCATTTTCTTGCGGCAGCCGGCCTTTGACCGACAGAAATGTGCCCGGCAACAATTCCGACACACGGCAGTTACACAACGTACGTAGTGTTTTCGCCATGACGCGGATCTTGGTCATCGTCCACGAGCCTTCGTGCAGCTCAGGCAGACTTGGACATTTTTGGCGCGGGGCCGGGGCAGAGGTCATTGAAGTCAACGCCTGGACTCAGCCGGTGCCACCGGTTGCTCAGGCCGACGCGCTCGTGGTTTTAGGGGGCTCGATGGGCTGTCACGACGACGCTGAGGCTCCATGGCTCGCCCCTACTCGCAGACTCATCGCCCGAACGGTGAAGACGGGCACGCCTTTTCTCGGTTTCTGCCTGGGCCATCAGCTCGCCACTGTTGCGCTAGGAGGACGGGTTTGCACCTGCGACCACTTGTGCCTCGGGCCAGCCGAGATGCATCTGACCCCCGATGGCGAACAAGACCCACTGCTGTCGGTTTATCAGGGACATCGCGGGATTCATTTCAACAATGACGTTGCCGTCGTCGTGCCCGAGGGCGCTGTCTTGCTGGCGAGCGATCCCTCTGGTCAGGTTGAGGCGGTGAGTTTTGCCGAGCGCGCATGGGGAGTTCAGTTTCATCCCGAGTGCACCCCTGACATTTTTGACGGCTGGACTATCGGTCACACCGAGGAGGGCTGGAACCAGCGCCTGCCCTGGGCAGATGCCGTATCAGCAGCAGAGGCGGTGCGCTACGACGTCGACGTTGCCACCGTTGGAACAGCTTTCGCGGCGCGATTCTTAGAGCTTGTGGACCCCGAGAAACGGTGATTCCCGAAGCACGGTTGGGCCTCGGGAATCACGCTAGGTGTCGCCGTCACAAATTGACGGCCTCGCCCATCACCACTGCGCGAGTACGCGGTATGCGAAAGACGCGAGTACGGTCGGCTTGGTTGCGCGACATGGCGATGTAAAGCATCTTCCGCCAGCCGGCCATGCGTGCACCCTGCCGCGGTTCGTCGCGCTTGACGTCTACCAGGGAAAGGTAATAGATCGCTTCGTCGAGATGGTCCTTGAGGACAGGGCATGTGGCTGCGGCTAGGGCTAGCGCCTTTGGGACGTCCTGGGAATCGGCGAATCCGACGTGGCATGCGATGTACATGATGCCGTCGGCCGGTCTGCCGAGATCTACCAGCTCAATCCGGTTAACGTGGCGCACGTGCGGAACATTCTCCACCACGATCGAGATGATGACATTGTGCTCGTGTAGCACATGGTTAAACCTGAGGTTGTTGAGCAAGGCTAATGGGGTTGTCGCCCGGCCTGGATGCGGGTACACGGCCAAGCCAGGGACGCGAGTGGGCTGTGCCTCGTGCATCCAGTCGAGGAAGTCGTCTAGCGACCCCTCGTCGTTTTGCCGCTGCGTGGAGATGTAGGCGGTGCCGCGCCGCCACGTCGTCATGATGGTGACGACGGCAGCCGCAAACAGTAGTGGAATCCAGCCGCCGAAGGCGATCTTCAGCAGGTTGGCAGAGAAAATCGACAGCTCGACGCCTCCGATGACGACACCAAAGAGGATGAGGGCCCACATCGGCCAATGCCATGCCCGGTGAGCCAGTACCAGGAACAGGGTCGTCGTCAACAAGAAGGTGCCGGTGACGGCTAGTCCGTAAGCCGTAGCCAGCTTCGACGACGTCTGGAAGATGAGGATGAGGGCTAACACACCGGCGAAAAGGATCCAGTTGATTTCCGGAATATAGATCTGGCCTCCCTCGGACTTCGAGGTATGACGCACCCCTAGACGCGGCAGCAAACCTAGGCGGGCAGCTTCCGAGCTCATTGAGAACGCCCCGGAGATGACCGCTTGGGAGGCAATGACGGTGGCTATCGTGGCGATGACCACCAGTGGGATGGTTGCCCAGCCGGGGGCCATACGGAAGAACGGGTTATCGATCCAGTCGGGATGCACCAGAATCATGGCGCCTTGACCCAGGTAGTTGAGGAGCAAGCAGGGCAGCACAAGGCCAAACCACGCCAGTCGGATCGACGGCGCCCCAACGTGGCCCATGTCGGCATAGAGTGCTTCGGCACCGGTGATCGTCAAGACGACTGCGCCCATCGCGATGAAGGACATGCCTGGGCGTTCGACGGCGAACAGGATCGCCCAATGCGGAGACAAGGCTGTGATGACGACCGGATGGCGGATGATCCACGGAATACCCAAGGCCGCCAAGGTGAGAAACCATATCGCCATGACTGGCCCGAAGGCCTTGCCGATGGCCTGCGTCCCCCGTCTTTGTACCAGGAACAAGAGGGTGAGGATGATGACTGAGGCTGGCAGGACGATCTTCTCGGCATTCGGGTTAGCCACCGTCAGGCCTTCCACCGAGCTCATGACGGAGATTGCTGGGGTGATGAAGGAATCGCCATAAAATAAGCCGGCCCCGACGATGCCAAGGAAAAGGGCGGTAACGCCAGTGCCCTTGTGGCTGGCCATGAGTCGACGTACTAAGGCCATGAGAGCGAGGATGCCACCTTCGCCATCGTTATCAGCACGCATAACGAATATGACGTATTTGACGCACACAACGAGCAAAATCGACCAGAAGATCATCGAGATAATCCCCATGACGTCACCGTGGGTTGGGCGCACTGCATGGTTCTCCATTGAGAACACTGTTTGAAGAGAGTAAAGGACCGAGGTGCCGATATCGCCGAAGACGACTCCCAACGCGGCTAGGGCTAGTCCAGGCTTCATGGCTCGGATCGGTTCACGATCTGCGATTGGCTGGGTGGTTTTGACCACCGTCTGCCGTGCATGGCTGCGAATCACTCAAGAAAGTATGGACCCAATAGTCTCAAGTGCAAATTGGTTAAAGGGTCAGACTTATTGCCGGGAAAAGTTACTGTGACTTCCCCGGCTATATTGTCTGACTTTTAAGATGTGATGACGCCGTTACGCCCGCGACATAATAACGGCGCTATACGGTGGCAAGACGAGGGTAGCTGAGGCGGGATGGCCGTCATAGTCATCCTCGATGGCGTCAAACCACTCGGGCACATCTACCCCGCCGAAGACATCCGAATACACCTTCGCGTCGGAGTTGAACCTCGTTACCCAGCGGCCAGCGGCCGGCATGCCTACGGTGTAGTCGCCCCACGTCGTGGAGCCGAGATTCACTGCCACGACCACGTCGTCATGGCGGCCGCCGTCAGCCCACCGGTGGAAGGCGTAGACGTGATTGTCCGGGTGCAAATGCAACGTCTCTACATGCTGGCCGGTGAGGCCCTTGGTATGGCCCTGCTCGTTGAGGCGCAGGGCGACGAGGTCGCGGTACATCCGGAAGATGCCCTTGAACTGAGCGTTTCGATCCCAGTGCAGCGGCACGGTATCGCGGAACCACTCGCCTTCTAGGAACTCCTGGCCTTGGAAAATCATCGGCAGCCCTGGCGAGGTGAGCACCAACGCTGCTCCCAACGTGGAACGTTTCTGTGCGTAGTAGCCGGTGGGGTCGTCGTCGTTGACCTCCTGTGGCACGCGGGCTGAACCATTCGCAACTTCGTCATGGGATTCGGTGTAGATGACCCTGGAGAAGGCGTCACCATACGAGAATTCGACGGCGTCGCGGACGGCATCCATGTCGCGGGCCTCGTCAGAGGCTGCGATGACGGCCGCGCGAATCGGGTGGACGAAGTGGTTGTCCCACTGGGCGTGGAACGCGGCACCGTCGTCGGCGGTCGAGACAACCTTCGGCTCACCGTGCAGATCTTCAGCGATAGTGATCGCCTGGGGGAACTTCGCGCGGATTTCGGTGTTGATCCAGCGAGTGAGGCTCCAGCCCTCGGGGATGTTCATGTCGCCCGCGTCAACGCTGCGCATGTACGGCGTCATGTCGTAGCGCAGACCGTCGGCGTGGAACTCTTCCAGCCACATCATGGCGTTGTCACGGATGAACTCGCGCACCTCGCCGCGGCCGTAGTCGGGGCGGGTGTCACCCCACGGGGTAGAGGACCTCCAGTCGTTGTAGAAGTAGATTCCGCCCTTGTTGTTCTCGCTCCACCCGTCGAACTGCCACAGGTCAAGGTCTGAGGGGCCGAAATGGTTATAGACGACGTCGATAATGACCGCCAGACCGTGCTTGTGGCAGGCCTTGACAAGATCGCGTAGTTTCTCCGGGCCGCCGTAGGCGCTCTCGACGGCAAAAATGTGGGCAGGGTTGTATCCCCACGAATAGTCGCCGGCAAACTCCATGAGAGGCATGAGTTCGATGGCGTTGACGCCCAGGTGGGAGAGGTGGTCGATTTTAGACTCGACGTCGGTCAGATCTGCGGGTTTGCTGTCGTCGGGATCTTTGTCGAAGAACGTACCGACGTGCATCTCATAGATGACAAGCTCGTTCATCGTCGGGGGAGTGAAGTTGTCGCCCTCCCAGTCGTACGCGTCGGGGTCGGTGATGATGCCGTTGCCGATCGAACTGGTCACGTGGCGGGCGTAGGGATCGATCCGAGAAATCACCTGCTCGCCGTTGACGAGAACGAAGCGGTACTCATCGCCGACCTTCGCTCCGGCGGCATGGCCATACCAGTATCCGTTGTTTTCGCTGATGAGCTGGAACTGTGCTGATCGGACCTTCTCGGCGTCGCTCTTGTCGCCCACTGGCTGGGCTTGCCAGTCGTCAAAGGCCCCCGTGACGGCGACGGCTTCAGCGTGCGGGGCCCACACCCGGAAGGCCGCTCCGCCGTTGATGAGGCAGACGCCCATACCTTTGGCGCGGCGTGCGTAGTCAGTGGGGATGGGATCATTGGCGTTCGGCAGAGAGCTGGCGCGGTTTGCGGTCGTGTCGTCGGTCATCGTTCTCCTTGTCGTCGAAAGCAACCACAGCTAACGGTATCCGTCCGCGGTGTGAGAGATGGCCTCGTCAACGGGGCGACCGTGGCTACGGTGGGCTATATGTACGACTCCGTAGAACACCTGCCTGCTGCCGATCACCCCGAGCTGCTGGCTGCGACGGTTGCCGGTCGAGCCGCCGAGTTGCCGTCGGCAGTCGTTTTCAGTATTGATCCCGCAATTGCTGACACCGATGCGCTGTGCGAGGCGTTCGGTGAGGGCCCTGAGACGTGCGCCAACTGCGTCATCGTCAAGGGGAAGCGCGGTGACGTCGAGAAGTACGTTGCATGCCTGGCTTTGGCGACGACAAGGGTCGACGTCAACAAGGTCGTGCGTAAGAAGCTCGACGTCCGCAAGGCGTCCTTCGCCCCGATGGACGAGGCAGTAAGCATGTCAGGAATGGAATACGGCGGTATTACCCCGGTAGGGCTGCCCGCTGAATGGCCGATCTGGATCGATCCGCGAGTGGCCAGAGCTGAGGCGCTGTGCATTGGATCAGGGTTGCGTAGTTCCAAGCTCATCGTCAGTGGGGCCGATTTGGTCCGTCTGCCCGGTGCCGAGGTTGTTGAGGGACTGGCGAACTGAGGTTCCCTCTGCGAGGTTACCGAGGTGGTCCATCGCAGCGGCTGCGGCCCCATCGGCTCGAGGGATTTGTGCTGGGGGATCCTGGCTTGCCAGCGCGGCGATCTCGCGGAGCGCTACTAGTGGGGCTGCTCAAAACCGGACGGGGCTGGGCGTCACTCTGCCAGGCCGTACAGACGGTCACCGGCATCGCCGAGACCTGGGACGATGTAACCGTGCTCGTCGAGGTGATCGTCAAGACCGGCGACGATGAGGTGACAGGGGACGTCAAGGTCGCTGACGAGCTTGCGGAAATTCTCGATGCCCTCGGGGGCGGCCAGGATGCACAGGCAGGTGATGTGGTCGGCGCCGCGACGAACCAAAAACTCGACGGTACCGCCAAGGGAACCGCCGGTAGCCAGCATCGGGTCGAGGACGTAGCACTGGCGGCCCGAGAGGTCCTTGGGAAGGCGCTCGGCGTAGGTCATTGGTTGAAGGGTCTCTTCGTCGCGGGTCATGCCGACGAAGCCGACTTCAGCGGAGGGGATGAGGCGCATCATGCCTTCGAGCATTCCCAGACCGGCGCGCAGAATCGGAACCACGAGGGGTTTCGGGCGGGCCAGGGCTACCCCCTCAGTGGTCGCGAGCGGCGTCGTGACGGTGGTTGGTTCGATGCGCACTTCGCGGGTGCCCTCGTAAGCCATGAGGGTGACAAGTTCTTCGACGAGCTGGCGGAATACCGGACTAGGGGTGTCTACCGAGCGCAACAAGGTCAACTTGTGAGAGACGAGCGGGTGATCCATGACATTGAGTTCCACAACTCCAACCTTGGCATATCGGGCGAGTGAAGGAGCATTGCACCCTGGAGAACGTGGTGGCAAAACGAGAATGTCATGGGTAAATCGGCCATGCGACTATCTCCCCGGCCCGATCTCTGCAACGATGGAGACGTTCGCCGCCCCAAGGAGGTCGTCATGTCCCGGTTCAACGATGACGAGTTTGTCCCCGACGATGGCGTCAAGCCCTTCGACGCCGATGACTATGACGAGCTCGACGATTACGACGAGTTGTCCGATGATGAGGACGACTACGGCGATGAGGATGCCGACGACGATGACTACGATGACGACCTCGAAGACGCCAGCGAGGACGAGATTGACCTTGTCGTCGCCCTCTATAACGATGACGGCGAGCGCGTGGCAGTTCCGATGGAACCGATGCTCGCCAACGACTTTGATGAGCTCATCACCCAGCTGAGGCGTTTGCCTGGTGATGCGGGAGCCGTGGGCATGGTCTCCATCGACCACCAGTTCTATGTCATCGTTCGGGTGCGGGGCCGTAACGTGCAGGCTTTCCTCTCCGACGCTACCCAGGCCAATGATTGGCCGATAGCCCGCGATGTTGCTGATTTTCTCGGTGAGGACATTCCCGATCCCGACGACGATCCCGAAACCATGGGTGACGGCGACATGTTTGCCGACGCCGGGGTGGGGGAGTTTGACATGGAGGCTTTCGCTGACACCGACGAGGACTCCGACGAGATCCTGGCCGACATTGCTGCCCGGGTTCATTTCGGGCCGCAGTTCGAGCGGGCCGCTAACACGTCGGTGCGCTGACCTGTGGCTGTCCCGATGCCGGTTTGGCGGCACGCTATGGCCCAGGCCCTCGACGTCGCTCGTCGCGCTGCCGCATGGGGTGATGTCCCTATTGGTGCCGTGATCCTCGGTTCTGACGGTGAGATCCTCTCTCAGGCAGGCAACGAACGTGAGCTTACCGGCGACCCGACGGCCCATGCCGAGGTCCTTGCTATCCGCCGTGCGGCCGAGGTTCGTGACAGCTGGCGGCTCGGTGACTGTACCCTCGTCGTCACGCTAGAACCATGCACTATGTGCGCCGGAACCATCGTTGCTGCCAGGATTCCAAAGGTGGTCTTTGGGGCTTTCGATCCGAAAGCTGGTGCCGTGAGTTCCCTGTTCGATGTCATGCGCGATCCGAGGTTGCCGCACCGGCCCGAAGTGGTCACAGGTGTGATGGCCGAGGAGTCGGCCACCTTGTTGCGTGAATTCTTTGAGGGGCATCGGGCCTGTACCGTGGACGGGTGACCAACACGACAACGGAACCGACGCCAGCGGAATCCGGGGTGACGTCAACCGCAGGTGGCAAGCGGGTGCGGTTCCCCCGAGTTCATGCGTACATTCAGCGCCACGAGTTCCTTGCATCGGTGACAAAGGTTATTGGCGGCACGGGCACGGCTCAGCTCATTGCTGCCCTCGCCACCCTCTACGTCACCCACCACATTGACCCGTCGGACTGGGGCATTTACGGCGCCATCATGGCGGTGTCTCAGTTTGTCATTCCCGCTGCCGCCCTGCGCTACGACATGGCCATCGTGCTGCCGCGTGACGACTCGGAGGCTAAACGGGTGCTTCGACTGGCCACCCGTATCAACGTCATTGTGTCCACGCTCGCGATGCTGGCCATGATCCCGCTCGGCCCCTACCTCAGTGGTTTGTTGGGCAAACCCGAGGCCCGGTGGTGGCTGCTGGCGGTCGGGCCGATCGTCTTTACATATGCCCAGGTGAGCGTCGTGAATTACTGGGCTAACCGGCGCAAACACTTCGGTGTCATCGGAACCAACGCGTTGTGGTGCCAGTCGACGACGGCTGTGGGACGAATTGCGTCCTGCATGGTCTCCCTGGGGGCTTTTGGTCAGGTTATCGCCACCTTCCTGGGCAAGTGTCTGGCGCTCAGCAATTTCCGACGACGGCTGGGCCCGGATTTGCGTAGCGTCGAGGAAGCCGAGATTCCGCTGCGCACCCTGATGCGCAAGTATCGGCAGTTGCCACTTTTGACGGCACCTAACGTCATTGTCGACGCTATTCGTCAGCAGGGCGTCAACATGATCATTATGGTCAAGTTTTCGACGTCGGGGTATGGACGGTTCTCGATCGCGTGGACGCTCATGCAGATGCCGGCGTCTGTCATCAACCAGGCGCTATCCCAGGTGTTCTTTCAAAAACTGTCGGTATCTGACGCCGGCAGGTTCTATGAGACTGTCAAGAAGTCGGTGGTGAGGTCTTTCCTCATCGGCATCGTGCCCTTCGGGCTGCTGTACCTGCTGATCCCGCCGGTGCTTCCGTGGCTGCTGGGTGCAAAGTTCCACCAGTCGGCTGACATTGCGGTGGCGCTGGTGCCGTGGCTGTTCGTCAATTTCGTCACCTCGCCGATCTCGAACATGTTTATCGTGACTCGAAATAACGCCATTGCGCTGATTTTCGCGATTATCTACGCGGTGGTGCCGTTGACCTACCTGAATCTCAGCACGCTGTCGATTGTCGGGACGATCTACCAGATGTCCTTCATCATGGCTGGGCTCCTGGTGTTCTACATCGGGCTGGCCCTCGTGGTAGCGAAGAGATACGACCGAAAGAACGCGAAGGTCGACGGCGAGGTCGAGGCTGCGCAAGAGGCCGAGATCGCATGCGAGGATGAGAACAACCGGTCCTGACACGTAGACGACGCGTGATACGTGGATTTTGGTGTGCCGTGGCCGATTCGCTACCCTTGCTTACGGTGACGTGTCTGAGCGGCCGAAAGTGCCCGCCTCGAAAGCGGGTGTAGCGAGAGCTACCGAGGGTTCAAATCCCTCCGTCACCGCCATGTCAGTCCCGGGGATGCACCATCTCCGGGACTTCGCTATATCTCTGGGATCTCGCCATGTAGCGGCACCGTCAACGGGTTCCTTCTCGACTGGGCGCAAGGAGTCATTTTGCCCGGCTGCAATAATAGGAGTTATGCAGCCTGCCGACCTCGCACTGTTCCTCGGCGCCGTCGTTGTTCTGCTCGCTGCTTTCGCGGCCCGGATCGGTACCCGCCTCGGTCTACCGGCACTGCTGCTATTCCTGCTGGTCGGTATGCTGCTTGGCCCGATCGGATTTGGAATCGACTTCAACGATCTAGCTTCCGCACACGCCATTGGTTTTGCCGCTCTCGTGCTCATCCTTGCCGAAGGTGGACTCTCGACGAACTGGAAGGACATCCGACCGGCATTGGGCCCGGCAGCGTTGCTAGCAACCCTGGGAGTCGGGGTCTGTTTTGGTGTCATGACGCTACTTGGCCATTACGTGCTTGGCTTGCATTGGAGCGTCGCCGCCTTGCTCGGTGCAGCCACCGCGCCCACTGATTCCGCCGCCGTCTTTTCTGTGCTGCGAGGGGTCTCATTGCCGGATCACCTGAGGTCTGTACTGGAGGCTGAGTCAGGCCTTAATGACGCTCCGACGGTTCTCGTCGTCATTGCTCTGACAGGGGTCGCCACGGGGGAGTCGAGCGCTGGCGTCTTTCCTCTCCTCGGGTCAATAGCGGTCCAGCTCATCGGCGGTATCGCAGTAGGGCTGCTTGTAGGGTGGGTAGCCGTCAAGGTCAGTCGCCGCGTCAGCCTGCCATCAGCAAACCTGTACGCCATTGCCGCTATGGCATGGGCCGTCACCGCCTATGGCATGGGCGTGTGGATCGGCGTCTCCGGGTTTTCGGCGGTTTACGTTGCTGCCGTTGTGATCGGCAATGGCGATCTTCCGTACCAACACACCACACGGTCGTTTTCAGAAGGCATCGCGTGGATCTGCCAAATTGGCCTATTCGTCATGCTCGGCCTGTTGGCCAACCCTGATCGCCTCACCTGGAGCTCGATTGGGGTGGGTGTTGCTGCCGGTTTGCTGCTCACTTTCGTTGCGCGCCCGATAGCGGTGGCCGCCTGCACAACGTGGTTTGGGTTCCGTCGCAACGAACGGCTCTTTATGTCATGGGCTGGCTTGCGCGGCGCCGTGCCGATCATTTTGGCCACCATTCCTATGGCGGCCCACATGGATCGTGCCGACGAATTCTTCGATGTCATCCTCGTACTCGTCGTCGTCTTCACCTGTATCCAAGCCCCGACCCTGCCTGCCGCAGCAAATATTCTCGGCGTCGTCGATCCTCAGCTGGCGAAAGACGTCTCGATCGAGGTTGCGCCCCTCGACGAGATCGCTGCCGACTTACTGCAAGCCGACGTTCCTGAGGGGTCGCGCCTGGCCGGGGTGGCAATCCGCGAGTTGAGGCTGCCGCGTAACTGTGTGGTCTCCCTCATCATTCGCGCGGATCGATCCTTCACTCCGCACGCCGGAACGACGCTGGAACAGGGCGATGAGCTGCTTATCGTCGTCGCTCAAGGGCAGCGTCGCACTGTCGTCGAGAGGCTTACCGAGATTGGTCGGGGAGGTCGTCTGGCACGCTGGAACGGTCTGCGAGTGCAGGCTAGCGACTGAGCTGCGAGGTGTTTAGGAGGGCTGCTGCCCCGGGGTCGCGAGCATGGATGGTGCCGGGGAGGGGGACGGCAGACATACCGGCCCGTCGACTTTCACGAACTTCGGTGCATTCGTTTTGACGTTTGGGTCGCGATCACCGATCACCACCTCGACTTCATGGTCGACGCGTTTGGGATCCGATTTCACGACTGCCCCCGGGAAATAACCGGCAACGAGTCTGACCTCGGGGTTCTTTGCGTCTTGCCCGATGATCGTGACCGTCCTGACGCTCGGATCACGGTTAGCCACCGAGTCGATGATGAAACCCACATTGGCAAGCTGTTTTGACACGCTACCTGCCAGCCCTCGGGTATGCCCTGAGTTGTACACCGAGACTGTGACGTCTTGGGTGGTCAACTTGCCCTTGACGTCCTGCGTGATGCAAGGGGTAATAGGCGGCGGCGGAACGGGAGCACTCACAGCTTTCCATCCGACGCGGATGGCCACCGCAATGAGGATGACGAGGGCTAGCAGGGTTAACGGGGTCCCCGCCATCCTCACATAATGGCGACGTTCATCGGAAGTCATGATGGCCGTTCAGGTCGAGAACACGAGCGTGGAGGGTTTGGCGCTGCTGCAACGCGGCGCGCAACGCACGGTGCAGGCCGTCTTCGAGGTAGAGGTCGCCATTCCAAGCCACGACGTGGGCGAAGAGGTCCCCATAGAAGGTGGAGTCATCTTCGAGGAGATTTGCTAAATCAAGGGTGCTCTTCGTCGTGACCAGCTGGTCCAGGCGCACCTGAACGGGTGCCAATTGGGACCACTGCTTCTGCGCGTACCCGTGGTCAGGGTATGGACGAGAGTCACCGACACGTTTGAAGATCACGCACCGATCCTACAAGCTCCTCCTGCGCGATCCCGGCAGACAGGCCTGGAGAGTATGTGACAGGCTGGGAAAGACACCGGCAGGGCGTCGCCGTCACCGAGCGCCGCCTCAGGCAAGGAAGATGGAAGGACGGCAATGACTGGCTTTGATTTTGACAGCCCCACAGTCGAGTGGCTGCGCTCCCGAGGCACAGCGAGGTGGCATGACGTTGCTGAGGGGGTCATCCCGTTGTGGGTAGCCGAAATGGACTTTCGGGTTGCCCCACCGGTGCAGCAGGCCATCGAGTCCACCGTCGCGAACCATGCCTATGGCTATCCGCGCGACAACGGGTTGCGTCATTCCTGGGCGGCGTGGGCGCATAGGGTGCAAGGCCTGGCCATTGACCCGCTGAAAGTGCGCTATGTCCGCAACGTCCTTTCCGGTGTGCAGTTGGCCATTCGCACCTACAGCAGCCCCGGTAGCCCAGTTGTGCTGCCTTCGCCGGCCTATATGCCTTTTTGGGATGTGCCAGGGCTGGAGGGCCGCGACATTCTGTCGGTGCCGATGGTGGATTCCGACTTTGGCTGGACCCTCGACCTTGACGGCATTGACGATGCCTTCGCTCAGGGAGCTGAATCGATCATTTTGTGTCAGCCCTACAACCCACTCGGCCGCGTCTTTACCGCCGACGAGTTGCGGGGGCTTGCCGAGGTCGTCGATCGTCATCACGGTTTCGTCATCTCCGACGAGATCCATGGACCGCTGGTGCCTGTTTGTGACAGCCGCAAGGCCTCTGTGCCGTACGCGAGTGTCAGCGAGCTGGCAGCCTCCCACTCGGTGCTGGTGTCGTCGGCGTCGAAGTCGTTCAATGTGCCGGGCCTGATGACAGCCTTCGTCACGCTCTTTACCGACGATCAGGCGCACATGTGGGATGAGAAGGTTCATCCGCTGGATACTGAGGGTGTCACCACGATCGGGATGGCGGCCAACAAAGCTGCCTTTGATTCTGGTCAGGAATGGCTCGATGCCGTCAACTGTTACATCCATGACAATGCGGTGTGGCTATCGCAAGTCTTGGCGGACGAGTTACCGGGGGTGTCTTACCGGATACCCGAGGGCACCTATCTGGGCTGGCTTGATTTCAGCGCCTACGAGCTGCCGACCGCTCCGGGGCAGTGGCTGTTGCGTCACGCCCGTATCCGTCTCAATGATGGGCCAACGTTCGGCCCTGGCGGTGAGGGGCACGCGCGTATCAACCTTGCCACCCCGCGCTACCTGCTTGAGGAGGCCGTCGACAGAATGATTGCCGCGATGAGCGCACGCTGACGGCAGATGAATCACATTGACCACGCAAAGCACACTTAGTTCGAGACGCGCCCGGCGGCGTTTCGACAGTTGCCCGGCGCGGTATGACAAGCTGAAGGAAAGAGCACGCGTATGCGTGGACGCCCCCTAGCGAGAGGTCGATACATGGACATCAGCGCCATGGATCCCAAGGACATTCCCGGACTGTTTGATGCCGAGGTCGTTGGACCAGACGGTGAGAAGGTCGGGACGGTCCAGCAGATCTTTGCCGACGAGGTCACCGGAGCCGTGACCTTTGTGACGGTGCTTTCGGAGGGTCGCGAGCATTTCATTCCGGTGCGAGGTGCCGAGTACTCGACGAGCCAAGTTAATGTCCCGTTTACTCGTGACCTCATTGAGACCGCTCCCGAGGCATCCGAGGAGGACGACCTTTCGCGCGACCGTGAGGCTGAGGTCTACGGGCATTACGGCATGGAGCCTGCTCGTCGTTCTGGTCTAGAAATTGACGATGACTCAACTATCGCTCAGCCTGGACGCGGCGCCGTAAGCGACGTCGTCGAGGCGGATGTGGTTGAACCCGGCGATGTGGTCGACGACGAGGCTCATCAGGACACCGTCATTACCCCGATCGTTGGGGCTGACATTGGTTCTGACGAGTCGGCGCCGAGTGTTGACAATGGCGACGAGGATAGCAGTCCTCAGGTGCCCAGCGATGGCCAGGTGCCCAGCGACGACCAGCATGACGAGGAGGTTCGTCTTGCCGGGACCGCCCCAACGATGGGGCTGCCTGCGGGTGCCAAACTGCGTCGTTACGTCGTCACCGATGTGGTGACTGTGCAGATTCCGGTGCGCCGCGAGGTGGTGTGCTGGGAGGACTCCGAGGGCAATATTCACGAGCTCGACAGAGTCGAGGCCCCCGAAGAGGCTAAAAAGGTTGGAGTTCCGGGGCAGGCGACCTGGTGGTTTAACGATGGCCCTGACGCCCCAGCTGGCTGATGCGACAAAGCCGTAACTAAGTGAGCCCCGGGGGTGATCCCCGGGGCTCACGTCGTCACATCGGCTTGGTCAGGACACCTTCTCGTAGGTCACGTCGGCGACACCAGCGCTTGGCGACGAGATCTGGGAGAAAGCGGCTGGCGATAGGTCAAGGCAGCGCCCAGAGACGTAGGGACCACGGTCATTGATGCGCACCACAACGGACTGCCCATTGGCCTTGTTTGTGACCTTCAGGCGGGTGCCGAAAGCGTAGGTCTTAGAAGCAGCTGTCAAGGCCGACGAGCTGAAAGACTCACCGGATGCGGTTTGAGTGTCGTCGTAGAAGGAGGCCTCACAGCTTCCGGCGATACCACTCGTGGAAACGTCGGAGGATGAATTGCGGGTCGAACGGTTCGCTGAGCGGGAGGTGCTCGAGGAGTGACGCTGCGTCGCCTCATCCTGGCTGTCCTCGGTGTTACGATCGGCGGCTTTGCGGGCGGCGGCCTTCTCGGCCTCCGCAGCGCGCTGGGCGTCGGCCTTCGACTTGAGCAGGCTCAGGGTGACAGCGTCGGTGACGCCAGTTTGCTTAAGGGCGTTGGCCCGCTGGAAGACCTTGACGGAGTTGGTAGTGGACGGGCCGTAGGGCAGACCGACCCACTTGGCCGGGAAGTAGTTGAGGCTCGACAGATCGCGCTGGACAGCCTTCGAGCGGGCGTTATGGTCACCACGCTGGGCGTAGATGCCGACGGGACGGGTCACCTTAGTGATGAAACGGGTAGCAACCCACGCGGTTTTACCGCGGTAGTTGACCGGCGTCCAACCTTGCACATCCTGACCGATAATAAGGAGTTTGTCGCCGGGATGGATGAGCCCGTAACGCTTGTAGTCAGTGCTGTGGCCAGAGCGAACATTGAGGTGAACGCGGGAGAGCGCAAACTGGGCGTTGTAAGGCGTGGCGCGCTTGGCCTGCTTGGTCGGCGCCTTCTTGGTCTGCTGGGCGGGAGCCTTCTCAGCATGAGCCCCAGGGGTGCCGGTGGGGGCGGCGTGTGCCTCCTCGGCGATGGTGCCCATGACGGCGAGACCCGCCGCAGCAGTCAGGGCGACTGTGCGCTTAAAGGTCGTCCCGGCATTGGTCGAGGTGTTGGTCATGCGATGTTCCTTCCGAGCGTTGCCGCAGGTTCAAGGGCTTGTTGAACTGTACGTGTTCCTGAGAGATTCTCAAAATCCGTTCAGTCTTAGTGAGTGGCTGACGCCTGGTAGCTTCTGCTGAAGACGCCCCTGGAGCCCTGTGACAAGGTACGACGGTAGTCCCACATCGGCGCGCATGTGATGAAAAACTGAGAAAATACTGAGGGTGTGGTCTCATTTCTTGGACTCTGTGACGGCTGCCGCCTCGTCGCGGGTGCCGTCGGCCATGGTCAACTGCCTTTCGGCTGGAGTGGTTGTGGCAAAGCCATGGCCGAGTCCTCGGTAGATGACCTCACGAGGTGGTGGGGCTGGGCGTCGAGACCTCTTAGGCTAATCCCATGACGTGGAATCGCAATATCCCTGGCCTTCTTACCGACGACGTCCGCCTGAGAGTCCCGCTGGATCACAGCAACCCCGACGACCTGCGCACTATTGAGGTCTATGCGCGTGTTGTAGCCACCCCCGACGGCACCGACAAGCCTTACCTGGTGTTCCTACAAGGTGGACCGGGATGTGAGTCCCCTCGCCCGACGCTGGCGGACCCAGGGTTTCCCGGATGGTTGTCGCGCGCCCTCCAGGATTACCAGCTTGTCCTGCTCGATCAGCGCGGCACAGGGTTGTCGTCTCCGGTGAATGAGCCGGTGGGGGATGCCGCCAGCCAGGCCGAATACCTCACCCACCTTCGAGCCGACGAGATCGTTGAAGACTGCGAAGACATTCGACGCCACCTCGGTATTGGGAAGTGGGCGGCGCTGGGGCAGTCCTTTGGTGGGTTTACCTTGCTGAGATACTTGTCCACCCATCCAGAGTCGTTATCGGCTGGCTACTTTACGGGTGGTTTGTCGGCGGTCGGGCGATCCGCTGACGACATCTACACTGCTTGCTACCACCAGCTGCGTGCCAAGTCGCTGGAGTATTACAAGCGTTTCCCTGCAGACCGGGCGCGGTTCGCTGAGTTGATGACATTGGCTGAACAAGGGGAGATCACCACCCCGAATGGTGACGTGGTGTGCCCCTCGCGGTTGCGGTCGCTAGGACATCTGCTGGGCGCTTCAGGTGGGGCTGAGAAGTTGCACTATCTGCTGGAATACCCGCACACGTCGAGGGCGTTCCGCCATGATCTGGCTGAGCTATTGCCTTATGGCGGGCGTAACCCGCTATACGCCGTCATCCATGAGTCGTCCTATGCCGACGGTGTTGTCACCGATTGGTCGGCTGCCCGGATGCTGCCGGAGGACTTTCAGGAAGACCCGACTCTGCTGACCGGCGAGCACGTGATGCCGGAGTGGTTCGACACCGACCAGGAACTGCGGCCTTGGAAGGAGGTCGCAAACCTCATCGCGAATCATCCGTGGCCGAAGCTGTATGACCGCGACGTGCTTCAGAGTGCGCAGGTGCCGTGTGCGGCGGCGGTGTATCACGACGACGCGTATGTGCCGCGCGAGTTTTCTCTGGAAACGGCGGCCTTGTTGCCTCAAATGCACGCCTGGGTGACGACCGAATACGAGCACAACGGGTCAAATGCGTCGGGCGGAGCGGTGCTTGATCGCCTGATCAAGCTTGCGAACGGCGAGATTGCTAGATGATATCGGGTTAATATCCTGGGTCGACGATAAGAAGGATGAACGACCATGAACTCTAAGGCGCGCACTTCCTGGTGCGATCCCGAGGCCCTCGGAGCTCCGCTTCCCGAGACTGACGAGGTGGAAGCCGATCCGCAAACCGTGCAGATCCCGCCCGCAGAGTCCTTTGAGGTATTGCGTCAGGTCAGTGAGGAGGAGCTGCGAGCTCAAGAGCGGGGCGAACAGCTTGATCCGTTGGAGTCGGGACGGGCCGCAATTTCTATCGCCTTGACCCCACTATGCCAGCTAGAGGGTGCCGTTATGCTCGGTGTCAGCGTGCTAGAGGCTGCCGTCAAGCGGGTCGAACAGGTTGACGACGACGCGGTTGAGGTTTACCTGCCAGATTGGCTTTTCGACCGCGACGGCCTCACCGCCGCCGACGTTCCCGGCCTGCTCGTCGAGCGGGTGCGTCGTGACTTGGCTGACCCGGTTGTCGTCTCCACTATGGGCGACGAGGCCGTCGAGCAACTGCGTAGCGGTCTGTCAGCGATCCTCGCAGCCCAGCGTCGTGACGCCGAGGAATTTAGTCGATATGTCAACCCCGATGTTGATCCTGAGTGGATCATTGACGGATGCCAGGAGATCTGCGTCGCCCTGGCTGCTCACGCTGCAACGATCGGCTGGCAGCGGCCGGAGGTTGACGTCTCCAATGTTTTCGCGAGCCTCGACATGAGCCGAGATCCTGACCTCGTTCGAACCTTGTTGAGGCAAGCCCGACGATGACCGGGGAACAACTCGCAGGATGGATCGACGAATCGACGTCGACGGTGTTTTTCGGCGGCGCCGGAATGTCCACCGAGTCGGGTATTCCGGATTTCCGCTCGGCTGGCGGGCTTTACACTATCCGGCACGACGTGCCTTATCCCGCGGAATACATGCTCAGTCACGGGTGCTTGGTTGAGCATCCGGGGGAGTTCTTCGACTTCTACCGCACCTACCTCGTCCATCCCGAGGCCAAGCCCAATATCGGTCACCGTGCGCTGGCTGCCCTGGAACGGGCCGGGAAAATATCGGCGATTATCACTCAGAATATTGACGGCCTGCATCAGGAGGCTGGGTCCCGTCACGTGATTGAGTTACACGGGTCGATACATCGTAACCGCTGTGTGAATTGTGGGAGCGCGCATTCACTTTCGGTGATTATGGACACTCCCGGAATTCCGCGGTGCTCGTGCGGGGGGATGGTGCGTCCTGAAGTGGTTTTGTATGAGGAATCCCTGCGGAGCCAGGATCTCGACGACGCCATGACCGCGATCAGTACCGCTGACCTGCTTATCGTTGGAGGGACGTCGCTCAACGTTTACCCGGCCGCAGCCTTGTTGAGGTTCTTCCGTGGCCGTCACCTGGTTCTTATTAACCGCGAGGATACCGGTTACGACCGAGCAGCCGACCTTGTTATTCGCGGTGGTTTGGGCGAGACATTATCGGCTGTTCAACACGCCATTATGGTGAGGGGTGAGAAAAGCGCACCAACCGGAGGTGCTTATGATGAGACCGGCTAGCACTAGGGCGCCTCATCGACCGAGTAGGAGTCTCATGGCGGGTCATCGTGAGCATGTTAAGGGGTCTGGACTATGGAGGCGGTCAGGTGGTCTGCTAGCTGTTGCGGTCGCGCTGGCGGCAGTGTCTGCTTGTGGGGTCGGTGACGCTGCGCACATGGCCGCTAGCCCTTCGGTAGCTGTCAGCACTCAAGCGTCACGTCATGCGGTAACTGCCACGGTGACGCCTAGGCCCACGGCGACAGCCACTCCGTCCCCCAGCGCGAGTGCATCGGCCATGAAGCATGCCGCTGGTACAGCATTGGCAGTATTGCAGGCGTTACCGGTGAAAGGACGGGCCCCTAAGACGAGTTATAGCCGCGCACAATTCGGGCAACGCTGGGCGGACACGGATCGTAATGGATGCGGCACCCGTGATGACATCCTTAATCGTGATCTGGCTCGTGTGACCCATAAAGCTGGCACTCATGACTGTGTGGTCACTTCCGGTGTCCTGCGTGACCCGTATACGGCTACGACGATTAGTTTCCGTAAGGGCAATGGCACGTCCGAGGCGGTCCAGATTGATCATGTTGTGGCCCTGTCTGATGCCTGGCAAAAGGGTGCTCAGAACACTAGTGCCGCTGATCGTCTTCGGCTGGCTAATGATCCGCTTAATTTGTTTGCTGTTGATGGTCACGCAAATCAGGCCAAGAGTGACAGTGACGCGGCGACGTGGCTGCCCGCGAATAAAGCTTTTCGATGCCAGTACGTGGCCCGTCAGGTGGCGGTGAAACGTCAGTATCGGCTGTGGGTGACTCAGTCGGAGCACGATGCGATCGCTTCTACTCTGGCGGGGTGCAAGAACCAGATGGTGCCAGCGGCTGTCGCGCCAACGGTGACATGGACGTCTCGTCCGGCCTCGACGACGGCCACAGCTAAGTCGGCTGCTAAGCCTAAGGCCAGAAAAGCAGCCCCGAAAAAGACTGCCACCAGGAAATCCGAACAGCAGCACACCAGTAAGGTGCAGCCCCGCAATGACAGTGGCGACTTATCTCACGTCCATGGCGGGTCATTTTGCTCTGACACTGGTGCCCAGGGAGTGAGCTCAAAAGGTACGGTTCTGACCTGCAAGACAGCCAAAGATGGTCGTCTCAGGTGGAAGAAGTAAATGCCCTCGTGTGAACTGACTCGTTGGCGCTGTCGCGTGATGGTGGGCGTCATAAGAGTTGGTTATGGGGGCAGCACCGCGTCCGTGTGTGTTGTGCATCAAACTGATGGAGGAACTGGCCGTCAAGCTTGACATTTTTGACGACGATCCCGGCCTGCCTGCATGTGCAGAGACCGAACGGGGGTACGGGGAGCGTTATGTGGTTGAGTCGAGCCGCTGGCTGATGACGGCCAAGATCAACCAGGGGAGTATGGAAAACCCAAGAACGCGGTCGGCTTAGGGAAACGAAATGCCCAGCTGGGTTGGACAAGGGTTTTCCTGATCTGGCGTCAGTTGTGTACTTCCGGAGGATTCCGTACTGGTCCGAGACGTACTTTGGGCGCACGTGGTGTGATTGGCTGATTCCGCACGCAATCTTTCTCCGATGGGCTCAGCCTGGGATGTGGGTGTGGTGCACGTTGCCGTGCCGCAAGCAGCGGCTGCAGCTGACGCGGCTGCCGGGCATGAGGACAAGCTGCAAAGGCTGGTCGAAAAATAGGGGTTACGGGAATCGGCTGTGCTTATCACCGTCACCCTCGAATAACAATGCGGGGATTCTTCGCAGGGTCAAGCCAGCGAAGTGTGTGAGTCAGTTCCGATAGTGAGTCCAACCCGACACACCCAGCGGTATAGCTCGTCGCATAGTGCAAGAAAATCGCCGAACCTGAGCCCGCACCATGACGCACCCGCGAGTAGTAATTAAAGTCCAGGGCGGCAGCCTGAATGTACTGCTTGCCCACATAGTCGGCCAAGTGCTCATTCTTCGACCGTGACAGCGAGCCGCAGTCTTGCCGCCACCGGTTATAGTCACTCGCGGCAGGATCCCCGATCCACCACGAGCACGCATTGATCCGCCGATACGGCAGCTTCGTCCCCGGATCACCCGAGCCGAACGCCATCACAAACCCATACGTGCCCGAGGGCGTCGTCATATCCCCCTCCACACGACGAGACCCCGGCCTCACCCCATGCTTACCGAAATGGACCGTGACACCCCCAACGGATACTTGCCTCCATCCGCGTGAAGGGCCCTCCCACTCGTAGCGAATCCACGTGCCCCGCGACCCCGACGTCCGATCGGCGACCATCACCTGCTGCGACGTACGCGCCGACACACCCGTACCCGGCGCATACACCGACACCGTCGATGTGGCCGCATGAGTCGCACTACGACGAGGGCGGGCACGCCGGGACTCGCTGGCCTGAGACAGTGACGACGATCGCGCCCGATGCACCGCTACCGCGTGAGAGGTGGCCCGCACCCGGTCAGGAGCAGCCACGTCATGGCGCGACGAGGCCGACGGACGACCACCCATCCCTGCCTGCCGCTCGCTCACGGAGCGCCCATGCTCAGATGCGCGAGGCGTCACAGCCGCAGCCGCACCCACCTTGCCCGCCGACGTCGCCAGACTCGACGAGGCCGACGGGGAAGGTGACAGTGAGCGGTGGCGTGCCAGCGTTGAGGGCGAGGCCGACGGGAGTGACGAGGCTACCGTGCCTGCGGGCACCCCGGACTGCTGCTGGTGGGTACACCCGGTAGCAGCAACCGCAATCACCGCCACCAGGGTCGGAAAAGCTTTACGCATTATTGGTTCCTAACGCTTGTTGCGGTCACAATGACATTACTGTCCCACATCCGATGACCGGCACGACCAGTCTCGCGGCCACCGCACGTCACCAGGATCACACGACGAGGACCAGCAGAGGTGCCCCACACCCAGTCGGGCAGCCTCGTTTTCGGCGTCACGGTGATATCGGTCACGCGATACCGGTTGACCCGGCCACGATCACTGACGGCCACCTCATGACCAAGATGGATCGGCTCACCCTCGCATAAGCGGGGAATACCACGTCGCCGACGAACATGCCGTTCTGGGAGGTGCCTGGCCTGCAGCGCCGACGGATCGTCAGGTAACGGGCACAGACCCACGCTGGATGTCCGTCGATGGTGACGGGGCTCAGCCGTTGACAGAGATGCCCGTGACCGTGACGCGGTTGCCGCTGAGCAGCAGGCCGATGCGGTCGTGGTCGGCGAACCGACCACGACCCCACTTCGGGCACCGTGAGTCAGGCGTGCACTGCGGCCGTCCTGCCCGCTCGGAAGCCCGAGGCCACGGCCTCGGCGACCCGGGCCACGCCGGTGGCGTCGCCTACGGGGACCGCCTCGACCCCTTCGGTTGCAAGTTCCTGGCCGAGGGCGGCGTTCGGGCGCATGCCGATCGCGGTCACGACGGTGTCGCAGGGAACCTCGACACGTTCCTGCGCGGTGCCGAAGATCGCTTGATCGGGCGTCACCTCGAGCAGCTTGTGCCCTGTCTGGAGCGGAATCTTCGCCGCACGGAGGTGGGAGGCAACGGACTCCACGTTCTGACGGAAGGCTCCGGGGGCGATCGTGTCAGCCATTTCGTAGACGCCAATGACCTCGTGGCCGCGCTGGTGGAGCAGCTCGGCGGTCTCCAGGCCCGTCATCCCCGACCCGACGACGACGACGCGCCGGCCGACCTCCGCATCGCCCCGCAGGACGTCGATCGCCTCCACGACCTGCGGTAGGTTCATGCCGGGCAAGGCGGGGCGGAACGGCACCGCGCCCGTCGCGACGACGACGACGTCAGCCCCGAACCCGCGCACGGCGTCGGCCGTCATCACCGTGCCGAGTCGTACCTCGACGCCCGCACGGCGCAGCCGCTGTTCGTAGTTGTCGATGACCCAGCTCATGGGCTCCTTGCCCGGAGGGTTGCACCCGGGGCGCACCTGGCCACCGATCCGGTCGGTGGCCTCGGTCAGCACGACGTCGGCGCCGCGGAGGGCGAGCTGCTCGGCTGCCTCGCAACCCGACGGGCCGCCGCCCACCACGAGAGCGGAACGTCCCTCCAAGTCCCGCGCTGGCAGCGGCGGGAACTCACTCTCATGGCCGCACCGCGGGTTGAGGGCGCAGATGATGGGTCCGCTCCCGAGTGCCTGGAAACAGGCCATGCATCCCATGCAACGCACGATCTGGTCGTCGCGGCCCTCGATGGCCTTGACCCCCCACTGGGGGTCGGCCAGCCACGACCGGCCCATGGCGACGAGGTCGACGAGTCCGTCCTGCAGCATCTGCTCCGCCTGGCTGGGCATCCGGGTGATGGAGGTGCCCATGACGGGTATCGACACGGCGTCACGGACGGCGCGGATGATCGGGTCACGCCAGTTGCGCGGGGTGTTGATGGGCTCGATGATCGTCGTGCCCGTCTCGTAGGTGCCGGTCGAGACCGAGATGAGGTCGACGCCGACCTCTTCGAGACGCCGCGCGATCCGGGCGCCCTCCTCGACGGTGATGCCGACGCCAGGCTCGCCGATCGTCTCCATCATCTCGGACGCGGAGATGCGCACCGAGATCGGGAAGTCGGGGCCGCATACCTTGCGGATGCCCTCGATGATCTCGGTGACGAACCGCATACGGCCGTCGAAGTCTCCGCCGTAGCGGTCCGTGCGCCGGTTCGTGTACGGCGACAGGAACTGACACACGAGGTAGCCGTGGGCGCCGTGGATCTCGACCCCGTCGGCGCCCGCCTCCTTTGCGCGGCGGGCGGCCTGGATGAAGTCACCGACGAGGCCCTCCACCTCGTCGGTCGTGAGCTCGCGCGTGGGTGCCTTCGTGGTGCGCACTACGACCCCGGATGGCGACACCGTCACCCCGTCGGCGCACAGCGGGGGGATGCCCTCCGAGCCCGGGTGGTGGAGCTGGGCGAGGAACTTCGTGCCGGTCGAGTGGATCTGTTCGATCGCTTCCCGCAGGGGTGCGACGTGCTCGTCGCGCGTGAGGGCGAGCTGACGCGGCAACCCTGCGCCGTGGACCTCGTTGACCCGGATGATCTCGGAGACGAGGAGGCCGCAGCCGCCTCGCGCACGCTCCATCCAGTAAGCCGTCAGCCGCTTGCCAGGCGTGCCGTCAGGGTCTGCGAGATTGGTGCCTACCGGGGTCATCACCGTTCGGTTGGGAATGGTGAGTGACCCGATCGTGAAGGGGGTGGTCAGCAGCCTGTTCGCCCCGTGGACTTGTGCGGTGTCGTTGGTCATGGGAGTGCCTCCACTACGAGTGGTCTACGCTGCGTCATGGCAGCGTCCATGCTCATCGATGGTATGCGTTGCCTGCCGACGTTCCGCGGCCACCCCCCTCGAAAGGTGTGGCGGCCGGCGCTTCGTCCGCTCGATTCCCAGATTGCGTGCAGGTTCTTCTTGGCGTCATCCACGGGGCTTCACCCAGGTACTCGCTGCCATCGGGGGTGGCTCACTTGGGAGCTGGGACAACCCAGTCAGGTCAGGCCAAAGTGCTGCGGTCGAGGAGGGCTTGCCGGGTGGTTCTGGCCCCGCCGTCGGTCACTGACTGGTTGTCGGGCTTGGAGGGGTGCCGAGAAGACTGCGGTGATCAGGAGACGCTGGGGCCACGACGAGTGGGGACTGCGCTCCTGGTCAGCTGGGGACCGATGTCAACGGGAGTCTGCGGTCTCCTGCTTCCAAAGCAGACGTTCATTCACGTTCCTATCCGGCGGAGATTGGAATATCTGGTCCGGTTCTGCCATTTTCTCAGTTTTCTGAGAATGACGGTTAGGTCTTCCTGAATGTATGGGACTATCCGTCATGGCGGGGGATGGATTCTCGCAGCTCAGGGCCACTCCCGCGTAGGCGAGGAATTTGTGCGTGCTGGACACGATTCACCGAAAACAATAAAGCCACCCCCGCGTAGGCGGGGAATACAAGCCCACCGCTTCCACCAAGACCAGTCCCACATACGGCAGCAAACAAGCCCTAATGCATCCATGTCGTCAAAACAGCATGACTGCATCCCGTTTTTGAATTTAAGAATGCTAAGATACAAGTAGCGGCGGATATTAGGATTCAGTGATCGCACAAGACCGTTGACTTTAGGTCAACTTTCGTGGAGGGAGTGGACCGTGGTTCGACGTCGACGTGCCGACAATGGATTCTTTCAGCCGACCCTTGAGGAATGGTGGTCGCAACCGCAGCCACAGGAAGAGGAGGTCAGCAATGAACAGATACGCCAGCGAGACATGGAGAGCGTGGCAGATAGCCTGTCCGAGCCACGTGCAACAGATGAACAATCCCGAGGAGTTCTTCGAGAATCTGGGCCAGCAGGCCTCGATGATGATCAGCGAGTTGACACCTCAGTTGGCCGGACCGGACGAACCGGGGGAGACCTATTTTCACAAAGTTGGGAGGTTGAACCGAGCGAGGATGCAGGCCGAGGAAATAGTGCGAGCCGAGATTCTGGCACCTCCCGAGATCGAGGACGACGAGGAACTGAACGACCCGAGTCGTCCCGACTCGGACCCGATGTGGGGACAGGCCGGCAGCCCAGAGTCTCTGCGGAGTTGGGCAGAACGGATGGATCAGATCGACAGGGACAACGCGGAGATCGACGCCCAGTACCCGGAGGAAACCGACAAGATGAGTCACTGACGTCGTGGCAGGCCCCGCAAGAGCCGATCGTGCCAGCTACCCCAGTGGCCCGGTTCGACGCGAATGTGGCTGCAATCCGAGTGGCGCAGACTCTCCAGCGTGAACAGCGCGTAGCCACTGCTGACGAGAAGGATGTTCTCGCCCGGTGGTCAGGTTGGGGAGCCTCAGGCATGTCAGCCATCTTCGATGAGAGCCGAGCCAATCATGCCCACCGCCGGGAAACCCTTCACGAGCTCCTCGACTCCAACGCCTTCGCTGCAGCAAAACGATCCACAATCAACGCCCACTACACCGATCCGCGCATCGCGTCACGGATGTGGCACACCATGACCGAGTTAGGGCTACCCACCGACTCGCGCGTTCTTGAACCCGGTTGCGGATCGGGAACCTTTATCGGACTGGCCCCGACAGGTACACAAATGACCGGCGTCGAACTGGACCCCACCACTGCCTCCATTGCCGCAGCACTGTACCCCGACGCCAACATCCGCGCCGAGTCCTTCGCCGCCACGAGCGTCCCAGACGGCACGTTCGACGCCACAATCGGCAATGTCCCCTTCGCCGACATTCGTCTCCACGACCCCCGCTACAACCGGGCCAACCTGTCCATGCACAACTACGGCTCACCCCCGCATAAGCGGGGAATACGCCCTACATCGGGCTCCCCACTCCCCGAACCCCGGCTCACCCCCGCATAAGCGGGGAATACCCGTCCAAGGGCCTCAAAGGACAAACCCTGTCAGGCTCACCCCCGCATAAGCGGGGAATACGTTCGCTGAGCCGCAGCAAACGCCGGGTCCATGGGCTCACCCCCGCATAAGCGGGGAATACTAGCTGTTCCGCGCCAGAATGGGAAAAACGCTAGGCTCACCCCCGCATAAGCGGGGAATACACGGCCGTCCACTCGTCCGAGGTTGCGGAGACCTGGGTGTCGGCTCACCCCCGCATAAGCGGGGAATACCCACAAATTCACCCCGCCCGCCTATTTCTATACGGCTCACCCCCGCATAAGCGGGGAATACCCAGCCCGAAACTTGATTGGCGTCGCTCCGCCCGGCTCACCCCCGCATAAGCGGGGAATACAAATAGCGGATTCTTTGGATGAGTAGTCGTCTCGGCTCACCCCCGCATAAGCGGGGAATACATACTGGACAGTATTTTGAGGCCTGCTCAGCATGGCTCACCCCCGCATAAGCGGGGAATACCGGTGCAGCGACCACCGTCGCGCTCGATGATCCGGCTCACCCCCGCATAAGCGGGGAATACTTTTTGTTCCGCGGAGACTGTTTTTTGGGGATAGGCTCACCCCCGCATAAGCGGGGAATACTACTGCTGGGGCGTCGATGGCTCACGGCGTGTAGGCTCACCCCCGCATAAGCGGGGAATACTGCAGTTGTGGCGCTGCTGTGGGGTGAGACGGAGGC